>NZ_JBBOVU010000001.1:0-3162500 GCF_038006725.1 Bacillus sp. FSL W8-1127
ATGGAGAATATTGAGGATTTGTGGAATAAAGCGCTTGCCAGTATTGAAAAAAAGATCAGCAAGCCAAGCTTCGAAACATGGCTAAAGTCAACCAAAGCCCATGCGCTTCAAGGCAACACACTAATCATTATCGCTCCCAATGAATTTGCTAGGGATTGGCTCGAAGGACGCTATTCGCAATTAATTGCGGGAGTCATCTATGAGTTGATTGGCGAAGAACTCGATATTAAATTTATCATCCCTCAAAATCAGGAAGAAAATGATTATGACATACCCGTTCCCAAAAAAGTCCAATCTAAAGATGAAGAGTATGACTTTCCTCATAGCATGTTAAATCCGAAGTATACATTTGATACATTTGTTATTGGATCCGGAAACCGTTTTGCTCATGCCGCTTCTCTTGCAGTAGCGGAAGCACCTGCTAAAGCATACAATCCTTTGTTTATCTATGGGGGAGTTGGATTGGGAAAAACCCACCTTATGCATGCGATCGGACATTACGTTCAAGAGCATAATCCTGCGGCGAAAGTTCTTTATATAACATCCGAAAAATTCACCAATGAATTTATTAATTCGATTCGCGATAACAAATCCGATGAATTTCGCAATAAATATCGAAATGTCGACGTTCTTTTAATTGATGATATTCAATTTTTAGCAAAAAAAGAACAAACACAAGAAGAATTTTTCCATACCTTTAATACGCTGCATGAGGAAAGCAAACAAATTGTCATCTCCAGTGACCGTCCTCCTAAAGAAATTCCAACTTTGGAGGATCGGCTGCGATCGCGTTTTGAGTGGGGATTAATTACGGATATCACCCCGCCTGATTTGGAGACAAGAATTGCCATCCTCCGCAAAAAAGCGAAAGCAGAAGGTTTGGACATCCCTAATGAAGCCATGCTTTATATAGCCAATCAAATAGATACAAATATTCGGGAGCTGGAAGGAGCTCTTATTCGTGTTGTTGCCTATTCTTCCCTTATCAATAAAGACATTAATGCTGATTTAGCGGCAGAAGCATTAAAAGACATTATTCCAAGTTCTAAGCCCAAAGTAATTACTATCCAGGAAATTCAGCGAGTAGTGGGCGAATACTATAATGTGAAGTTAGAAGACTTTAAAGCCAAAAAAAGAACAAAATCCATTGCGTTTCCTCGGCAAATTGCCATGTATTTGTCAAGGGAGCTCACGGATTCCTCTCTTCCAAAAATAGGGGAAGAGTTTGGCGGCCGCGACCATACAACCGTTATTCATGCGCATGAAAAAATTTCCAAGCTGCTGCAAACGGATGAGCAATTGAAAAGAAGCATTGCTGAAATTAAAAATAAACTTAAATCCTAAATGGGAGTACTGTGAATAACATGACTAGGGCTAGCCACAGTCTGTCCACATGTGGATAGGCTGTGTTTTCGTATAATTAACAGGTTTATCCACATATCCACAGCCACTATTATTACTACTACGACTTTTTAAAATAATAATATATGTTTTTGAACATAAAATTATTCTCATTGGAGGCAATGAAAATGAAATTTGTCATTCAAAAAGATCGTCTTGTTCAAAGCGTTCAAGATGTAATGAAAGCAGTATCTTCAAGAACAACGATCCCCATATTGACAGGAATTAAAATTGTGGCGGATGACCAAGGAGTTTCCTTAACTGGAAGTGATTCTGACATTTCGATTAAATCCTTTATTCCTACCGTTGAAGAAGATATTCAAATTGCAACCATCCAGGAGAGCGGTGCTGTCGTTCTTCAGGCCAAATTTTTTAGCGAAATCGTTAAAAAATTGCCACTCGATACAGTAGAAATCGAAGTAACCAATAAAAGCAATTACCAAACCGTTATACGATCCGGACAAACAGAGTTCAACTTAAATGGATTGGATCCTGATGAGTATCCCCATTTGCCGCAAATTGAAGATGGCAATGTTTTTCAATTGCCGGCGGATTTAATGAAAACCATTATTCGGCAAACTGTTTTTGCAGTGTCCACGTCAGAAACACGTCCAATCTTGACAGGTGTCAACTGGAAAGTGGAAGGAAATGAACTTATTTGCGTAGCCACGGATAGCCATAGGCTTGCGCTGAGAAAAGCGGCTGTAGAAACTGAATTTGAAGAAGCATACAGCGTGGTGATCCCGGGAAAAAGTTTAAGCGAATTAAGCAAAATTTTAGATGATTCATCGGATCCAGTAGAAATTGTGTTTATGGAGAATCAAGTTTTATTCAAAATGAAACATATTTTATTCTTTTCAAGATTGCTGGAAGGGAATTATCCGGATACATCTAGACTGATTCCTACCGAAAGCAAAACCACCATTGAATTAAATACAAAAGAGTTTTTGCAAGCTATTGACCGCGCTTCTCTCCTTGCAAGAGAAGGACGAAATAATGTTGTCAAGCTATCCACCGTAGAACAAAATGAAATTGAAATTTCTTCTAATTCTCCTGAAATCGGGAAGGTCATTGAATTGGTAAAAAGCCAGCGAATTGAAGGGGAAGAGCTAAAAATCTCATTTAGCGCCAAATATATGATGGATGCTTTAAAAGCGTTGGAAGGCACCGAAATTCGTATTCAATTTACGGGAGCTATGCGCCCCTTTGTGATAAGACCTATTATGGATGACTCAATTTTGCAGCTTATTTTGCCGGTGAGAACGTATTAATTTCGTAATTAAACTGTTTTCGATCCATTTGAAAGCTGTCCGCTTTGCGGTGCCTCAACGATTACCGCAAGGCGGATCTTTGTTTAAAGCATTATGCTATAGGGTGGCTTGAGATTAAATCACTGCAAACAAAATGTTTAAAGGTTTTGATACAGAGTTTTCACTATTTGCTGGTATCTGACTCTTAAGGTTCTTCCTTCTATAGTGGATTTTATGGCGAAGGCAGGCCTTTAAAAGGGTCAGTTTTTTATTGGATGATCGAAAGAGAAAATCAGTTGCGGCCATCTCTATTTAATTCCATTCTTGGATTTGGGTGTTTTGAGACAAGTATGATTTTGAATTTACCTGATTATTTTAGTAAAATTAAATTTTAGATACTAAAATCGGAAAGCAGTGAGCACGAATGGCAGAAAAGGTTTTTATCGATACAGACACCATTACTCTTGGACAATTTTTAAAATTGATCAATGTGATTTCTACGGGTGGAATGGCTAAATGGTTTTTGAGTGAAAACGAAGTGTATATAAACGGAGAACTGGACCAACGGAGAGGGAAAAAATTAAAACCAGGCGATACCGTTGTCATTCCTTCCGTCGGTGAATTTGTCATTACACGAACTTAAAAAGGGTGTCGCGTAAATGTACATGAAAGAGCTGGTATTGGAAAATTTTAGAAATTACGAATCTTTGCAATTAACTTTTGACAATAAGGTGAATGTGATACTCGGGGAAAATGCCCAAGGAAAAACAAATGTACTCGAAGCGATTTATGTATTGGCGATGGCTAAATCCCATCGCACGTCAAACGATAAAGATTTGATTCGCTGGGATGAAGAGTATGCTAAAATAGAAGGTAGAGTGGAAAAACGGCATACCTCGATTCCATTAGAATTAACGATTTCAAAAAAAGGGAAAAAAGCGAAATCCAATCATATTGAGCAGCAAAGATTAAGTCAATATGTTGGAAATTTGAATGTCGTGATGTTTGCTCCTGAGGATCTTCATTTAGTCAAAGGAAGCCCGCAAGTTAGACGCCGTTTTATTGATATGGAGATCGGACAAATCTCTCCTGTCTATTTACATGATATTAGTCAATATCAAAAAGTTTTACAGCAAAGAAATCATTATTTAAAACAGCTGCAGGCTAATAAGCAGCACGACAAAACGATGCTGGAAGTTTTGAATGAACAGTTAATTACGTTAGCGGTAAAGATTGTTCAAAAACGTTTTGAGTTTATCCGGCTTTTAGAAGAATGGGCTCAGCCGATTCATTCCGGAATCTCCAGAGGACTTGAAAAATTAAAAATCGATTATCGTCCGTCTATCGATGTATTAGAAGATGACGATTGGTCAAAAATGGTAGAAGTATTCGAAGAAAAAATTTCTTCTCAAAAGGAGCGGGAGATTGAGCGCGGGGTCACGTTGATAGGCCCTCACCGGGATGAATTGGTTTTTATGGTGAATGGAAAAAACGTTCATACCTTTGGATCGCAAGGACAGCAAAGAACGACAGCTCTTTCTGTAAAATTGGCGGAAATTGAGTTAATTTGCTCGGAAATCGGCGAATACCCTGTGCTGCTTTTGGATGACGTTTTATCGGAATTGGATGATTTTAGACAGTCGCATTTGCTGAACACCATTCGCGAAAAAGTTCAGACATTTGTCACTACAACTAGTACAGACGGCATTCATCATCAAACGTTGAAAGAAGCAGATACTTTTCATGTGATGGCCGGCAGGGTGTCAAAACAAGATGGAGGTTAAAAGAATGTATTTGCATGTAGGAGATGATTGCATAATACATGCAAAAGATATTGTGGCCATTTTGGATCGGAAAGGTTCGGATATTCCCAGCCTTTTGCAGTATTGGAATAGAACGGGGAAGATCCCGAAATCATCGGTTTTGCCTCCTGACTGTAAATCGATCGTCATTACAACGGAGCAAATCTATTTTTCACCGTTTGCCTCAGGTACTCTGAAAAAACATTTAACCCGCATAAATGGTCATTCAGTTTTTAATTTTTAATTTCCTTAACAAGAACGGATTCGGGATTTGCTGTCCGGAAAGGTATGTTCAACAAACTTCCGACTTCCGACGAAATGGAGAAATTTCCTCCTGATCCACTCGACCCGGCTCATTTATGCGAAGTATACAGATCTTTAGATCGTTTATATAAATCAACATTGGATGCCCGCTTATGTTGTGTCGGGCTTTTGCGGTTATTTCCCCGTTTTTTGGCGGGGCTGCACGAGCAGTGAAAGCAGGAAAAGGCATTGAAGAAAGAGCAGGTGATTGAATTTGGCGATAGATAAGAACGAACAAAATTCTCAATCGTATGATGCTAGCCAAATCCAGGTATTAGAAGGTCTGGAAGCTGTAAGAAAACGACCTGGTATGTATATTGGATCAACAAGCAGCAAAGGTCTTCACCACTTAGTCTGGGAAATCGTTGATAATAGTATTGACGAAGCACTTGCCGGATATTGCAGTGAAATCAATGTCATTGTTGAAGAAGACAACAGTATAACGGTGATTGACAACGGCCGCGGTATCCCAGTGGACATTCAAGAAAAAATGGGCCGTCCGGCAGTAGAAGTCATTATGACCGTTCTTCATGCCGGCGGGAAATTCGGCGGAGGCGGATATAAAGTATCCGGGGGCCTTCACGGAGTTGGTGCTTCCGTTGTTAATGCCTTATCCACTGAACTGGAAGTGTTTGTCCATCGGGATGGCAATATTTATTATCAAAAATACCGGCGCGGTGTCCCAGTAGAAGATTTGAAAACGATCGGTCATACCGATCGAACGGGAACAACCGTTCATTTTAAGCCAGACCCGGAAATTTTTACGGAAACCACCGTGTTTGATTATGACGTATTAGCGACAAGAATTCGTGAACTTGCTTTTTTAAACCGGAATATCAAGATTACCATCGAAGATCGCCGTGAAGGGCAAAAAAGAAAAAATGAATATCATTACGAAGGCGGAATCAAGTCTTATGTCGCTCATTTAAATCGTACCAAGGAAGTACTTCATGAAGAACCCATTTATGTTGAAGGTTTAAAAGATGATATTCAAGTAGAAATTGCCTTGCAATACAACGAAGGTTTTTCCAGCAATATTTATTCATTTGCCAACAACATTCATACGTATGAAGGCGGAACTCATGAATCTGGTTTTAAAACAGCCTTGACTCGAGTAATCAATGATTATGCCCGCAAAAACGGACTGATAAAAGATTCGGATCAAAATTTATCAGGAGAAGATGTCAGAGAAGGGCTGACCGCCATTGTTTCCATTAAACATCCAAATCCTCAATTTGAAGGTCAAACGAAAACAAAATTAGGAAATTCAGAAGCTCGCACCGTTACGGACGCTCTTTTCTCTGAGCATTTTGAAACCTACCTACTTGAAAACCCATCCGTGGCCAGAAAAATCGTAGAAAAAGGATTGATGGCGGCGAGAGCGCGGCTGGCAGCTAAAAAAGCACGTGAATTGACAAGAAGAAAAAGTGCATTGGAAGTTTCCAGTTTACCGGGAAAACTTGCCGACTGTTCTTCACGCGATCCATCCATCAGCGAATTGTTTATTGTGGAAGGGGACTCGGCAGGAGGATCTGCCAAGCAAGGCCGCGATCGTCATTTCCAAGCCATTTTGCCTTTGAGAGGAAAAATTTTGAACGTGGAAAAAGCGCGGTTGGATAAAATTTTATCCAACAATGAGATCAGAATGATCATTACCGCTTTAGGCACCGGAATCGGGGAAGAATTCGATATTTCAAAAGCCCGCTACCATAAGGTGGTCATCATGACGGATGCCGATGTAGACGGTGCTCATATCCGTACGTTATTATTAACCTTTTTTTATCGTTATATGCGCCAAATCATTGAAGCGGGCTATGTTTATATAGCACAGCCTCCTTTATATAAAGTTTCTCAAGGAAAGCGAATTGAGTATGCATATAATGATCGGCAATTGGACGAAATTTTATCCAGTCTTCCAGAAAGTCCAAAACCAGGCATTCAACGTTATAAAGGTTTAGGGGAAATGAATCCGGAACAATTATGGGAAACAACAATGGATCCTGAAACAAGAGCAATGCTTCAAGTTAGTTTGGAAGATGCCATAGAAGCTGACGAAACATTTGAAATGCTGATGGGAGACAAAGTAGAACCGCGCAGACAATTTATTGAAGAAAATGCTTTGCACGTAAAAAATCTAGATGTTTAATACAGCAGGATAGATGAAAAGTCTATCCTGCCTTCGTAAAGAAAACAGATTCTTACGGCTGACACGCCGGGAACTGTGTGTATGAAGGAGGTTCTTAATAAATGGCAGATATGCCTAGTTCTAGAGTACAAGAAGTGAATATCAGCCAGGAAATGCGTTCTTCCTTTCTTGATTATGCCATGAGCGTCATCGTCTCCCGTGCTATCCCCGATGTCCGCGATGGTCTTAAGCCGGTGCATCGCCGTATTTTATACGCGATGAACGATCTTGGAATGACGCCGGATAAAGCATATAAAAAATCGGCTCGTATTGTCGGCGAAGTCATTGGGAAGTACCATCCTCACGGTGATGCCGCCGTTTATGAAACGATGGTCCGTATGGCTCAAGATTTCAGCTACCGCTATATGCTTGTGGACGGACATGGAAATTTCGGTTCCATTGACGGTGATCCCGCTGCCGCTATGCGTTATACGGAAGCCCGTATGTCCAAAATTTCGATGGAATTATTAAGGGACATAAACAAAGACACGATTGACTATAAAGATAACTATGATGGATCTGAAAAAGAGCCTGAAGTGTTACCATCCCGATTCCCCAACCTGCTTGTAAACGGATCATCAGGAATTGCGGTTGGAATGGCAACCAATATCCCGCCTCATCAGTTGGGAGAAGTCATTGATGGCATTTTAGCATTAAGCAAAAACCCGGACATTACGATTTCAGAGTTAATGGAGTACATTCCGGGGCCTGATTTCCCAACAGCAGGACTTATTATGGGAAGAAGAGGCATTCGTAGAGCGTATGAAACCGGCAGAGGGTCGATTACACTACGGGCGAAAGCGGAAATTGAAACAAAATCCAACGGAAAAGAAGCCATTATCATCACTGAAATTCCTTATCAAGTCAATAAAGCCAAATTAATTGAAAAAATCGCAGAACTCGCTCGTGATAAAAGAATAGATGGCATTACGGATTTAAGAGATGAATCAGACCGTCGCGGTATGAGAATTGTCATCGAAGTGCGCAAAGATGCCAATGCCAATGTATTGCTTAATAATTTATATAAACATACAGCTTTGCAAACAAGTTTTGGCATCAATTTGTTGGCTCTTGTAGACGGTCAACCTAAAGTATTGAACTTGAAGCAATGCCTGCATTATTATCTCGAGCACCAAAAAGTTGTCATTCGCAGAAGAACGGAATTTGATTTGCGAAAAGCAGAAGCGCGTGCACATATTCTGGAAGGATTGCGCATTGCACTCGATCATATTGATGAAATTATTAATCTTATCCGCTCCTCTCAAACAACGGATATTGCCCGGCAAGGCTTAATGCAACGTTTTTCTTTGACCGAAAAACAAGCCCAAGCCATTCTTGATATGAGGCTGCAGCGGTTGACAGGTTTGGAACGGGAAAAAATTGAAGAAGAATATCAAAATCTGATTCGGTTGATCGCTGAACTAAAAGCGATTCTTGCCGATGAAGAGAAAGTACTGCAAATTATCCGCGACGAACTTTTAGAAATTAAAGAACGTTTTAATGATAAACGCCGTACAGCGATCATGGATAGCGGAGTCGACGAAATTGAAGATGAAGACCTGATTCCCGAGGAAAATATCGTGATTTCGCTCACTCATAACGGTTATATTAAACGCCTTCCACTTTCTACTTACAAAAGCCAAAAGCGCGGCGGCAGAGGCATTCAAGGCATGGGAACGAACGAAAATGATTTTGTGGAACATCTCATTACGACGTCGACCCATGACACGATTTTATTTTTCACTAACAAAGGAAAAGTGTATAAAACGAAAGGGTATGAGATACCGGAATTAGGAAGAACCGCAAAGGGAATTCCAATCATCAATGTGCTTGGAATTGAGAAAGATGAATGGATTAATACCATGATAGCCGTGGAAGAATATCATGAAAATTGGTATTTAGTCTTTACGACCAAGCATGGGATTACAAAACGAACGCCGCTGAGAGAGTATGCTCATATTCGTACGAACGGCTTGATTGCTTTGACATTAAGGGAAAATGACGAACTCATTTCGGTTAAATTGACAGATGGAAACCAAGATATTGTCATTGGAACAAAGAACGGCATGATGATTCGGTTTAAAGAAACGGAAGTTCGGTCGATGGGTAGAACTTCTACTGGTGTGAAAGGAATTACGTTGGATGATGACGATGAAGTTATTGGAATGGAATTGCTGCATGATGGCGAAGAAGTTCTGATCGTTACTCGAAACGGTTATGGAAAACGAACGCATGAAGCTGAATATCGAATTCAAGGGCGCGGAGGAAAAGGATTGCGCACTTGCAGAATCACTCCGAAAAACGGTCCTCTTGTCGCTATAAAAACGATTTCTGGTGAAGAAGACATCATGCTCATGACTGCTGGCGGTGTTTTAATTAGGATGGATGTTCAAGACATTTCTCGAACGGGAAGAAATGCACAAGGAGTAAAATTAATTCGCCTTGACGAAGATGAATATGTCGCCACCGTAGCCGTTGTTGAAAAAGAAGAAAGCGACAAAGAAGAAGATCAAGAAACGGAAGAATAGGTCAAATTTCTTCTTCAGGACACTTCATTAAATTTCCCGCTAACTGTAATGATGTGAGAAACATATAAGCTAATCGATTTATATATGTTCATTAGGTGGTCTTAAAAATGGTGTATCTTCTCTCTCAATTGAAGAAAGAGAAGATAGACCTTTTTCTTTTGTATAAATTCCTTGATACTGGGATTAAAAAAAGAACTATTTTAGATTGATTAGAAATGAATGGAAAAATTGAAAAAATTGATAATTTTTTGCAATATTTTTTTAATTCCCTCTTCATTTTGGAGTTTTTTTGGTAAATTGGTAATAGATAATGATGGAGGGATTCTTAATGGAGGTAAGAGTGGAAGAGCTGGAAGCGGGTCTGACTTTAAACAGCGATGTTTTAGGTCTTTCAGGCTACCCTATTATTCCTAAAAATACAGTACTAACAGATGAGCATATCGAGATCTTGAAAGCCTTTTCCGTATCATCTGTCGATGTAAAAGGCAAGGAACGGAAGAATTCATTCACTAAATCCAAAAATCAATCGCCAGTGTCAGCCGTTCGAACGCAAGAATTTGAAAAAAATACGAATAAGCAAACAAACCTTTTTGATTTGTATATGAATGGGGTAGTGTCGTACGAAAGAGAATTCAAAAAATGGCAGTCCGGATTGGGAATTGACATAAATGCTGTGAGAAAGATTATTCTGCCTTTAATAAAAACGATCGAATTTCAAAAAGATAAATTGATTGAAATTCTTGATTTTACCACAAAAGAGAAATATTTATTTCATCATGCAGTATCTGTAGGCATGATCAGCAGTTCCTTAGCCCAAGAAATGAAGCTTGGAAATGGGACGTCCATTCAAGTGGGACTGGCGGGTTTATTAGCGGATTGCGGCATGGCTAAAATCAATGGTACTCTTTTGAAGCCGGACAAACAATTATTTTCTCAATATAATGACATTAAGCAGCATGTCATGCATAGCTATAATATGGTCAAAAACATTAATCTATTGAGGACGGAAACGAAGCTTAGCATTCTCCAGCATCATGAAAGACTAGATGGAAGCGGTTATCCTCTTGGTGAAAAAGGTAAGAGAATCCATTTACTTTCACAAATAGTAGGTATTGCGGATCTTTTTCATCATATGGTTTCAGAAAGAGTTCATGAGAAAAAACAACCGTTATTTAAAGTGCTCGAAACGATTCGTCATGATTTGTTCGGACAATTTGATATTCAAGTTGTTAATGCTCTTTTAAGTGTTTTCGCTCGTCTATCGATTGGCACAAGAATCCAGCTGATGGATCAAAGGATCGCAACGGTTCTATTTGTAAATGACAATGAAAAAACAAGACCGATTATTAAAATAGAGGGTACAAACGAAGTGATTGACATGGCGGCTAAAAGAGATTTGGTCATTGATAAGGTTCTTTAAAAGAGTTTAAAGCTCAATCACGGAGGCCTATATTCTTTTATGTTATTTTAATCAAATTACATTTAATGGATGATTGAAATTCGAGCTGTTTCGCAGTTCATTGAAAATAGGAGTTTAACTATTGTTTTAAACTATACTTTTGAAAAAACAAAAAAACAAAAACAGACATTATACGAAAATAGGGGTTGAAATCTTTCAAGATCATTGTTATCATATCTAGCGGAAAGTTTTTTGGTCATGTTTTTTCTTTTAAAAAAATATTGACTCACTAATTTGAATGTGATAATATATAAAAGTCGCTTAATTGATCTTTGAAAACTGAACAAAACGAAGCGTAAACCAATGTTTCGATAGAAACAAGCCAAGTCAAATTTCTTTTTGGAGAGTTTGATCCTGGCTCAGGACGAACGCTGGCGGCGTGCCTAATACATGCAAGTCGAGCGGACTTTCAAGAAGCTTGCTTTTTGAAAGTTAGCGGCGGACGGGTGAGTAACACGTGGGCAACCTGCCTGCAAGACGGGGATAACTCCGGGAAACCGGGGCTAATACCGGATAATATCTTCCTTCGCATGAAGGAAGGTTGAAAGGCGGCGCAAGCTGCCGCTTGCAGATGGGCCCGCGGCGCATTAGCTAGTTGGTGAGGTAACGGCTCACCAAGGCGACGATGCGTAGCCGACCTGAGAGGGTGATCGGCCACACTGGGACTGAGACACGGCCCAGACTCCTACGGGAGGCAGCAGTAGGGAATCTTCCGCAATGGACGAAAGTCTGACGGAGCAACGCCGCGTGAGCGAAGAAGGTCTTCGGATCGTAAAGCTCTGTTGTCAGGGAAGAACAAGTACCGTTCGAACAGGGCGGTACCTTGACGGTACCTGACCAGAAAGCCACGGCTAACTACGTGCCAGCAGCCGCGGTAATACGTAGGTGGCAAGCGTTGTCCGGAATTATTGGGCGTAAAGCGCGCGCAGGCGGTCTCTTAAGTCTGATGTGAAAGCCCACGGCTCAACCGTGGAGGGTCATTGGAAACTGGGAGACTTGAGTGCAGAAGAGGAGAGCGGAATTCCACGTGTAGCGGTGAAATGCGTAGAGATGTGGAGGAACACCAGTGGCGAAGGCGGCTCTCTGGTCTGTAACTGACGCTGAGGCGCGAAAGCGTGGGGAGCGAACAGGATTAGATACCCTGGTAGTCCACGCCGTAAACGATGAGTGCTAAGTGTTAGAGGGCTTCCACCCTTTAGTGCTGCAGCTAACGCATTAAGCACTCCGCCTGGGGAGTACGGCCGCAAGGCTGAAACTCAAAGGAATTGACGGGGGCCCGCACAAGCGGTGGAGCATGTGGTTTAATTCGAAGCAACGCGAAGAACCTTACCAGGTCTTGACATCCTTCGCTACCTCTAGAGATAGAGGGTTCCCCTTCGGGGGACGGAGTGACAGGTGGTGCATGGTTGTCGTCAGCTCGTGTCGTGAGATGTTGGGTTAAGTCCCGCAACGAGCGCAACCCTTGACCTTAGTTGCCAGCATTCAGTTGGGCACTCTAAGGTGACTGCCGGTGACAAACCGGAGGAAGGTGGGGATGACGTCAAATCATCATGCCCCTTATGACCTGGGCTACACACGTGCTACAATGGATGGTACAAAGGGTCGCGAAACCGCGAGGTGGAGCTAATCCCAAAAAACCATTCTCAGTTCGGATTGCAGGCTGCAACTCGCCTGCATGAAGCCGGAATCGCTAGTAATCGCGGATCAGCATGCCGCGGTGAATACGTTCCCGGGCCTTGTACACACCGCCCGTCACACCACGAGAGTTTGCAACACCCGAAGTCGGTGAGGTAACCCTTACGGGAGCCAGCCGCCGAAGGTGGGGCAGATGATTGGGGTGAAGTCGTAACAAGGTAGCCGTATCGGAAGGTGCGGCTGGATCACCTCCTTTCTAAGGAAGAAGAAAAGCAGAGGCGACTGTTCAGGTGCGACAAGCACAAGACAGCTTGCGAGGAGGTAGTATTTCAACCACCGCAGCAAGATGGATTGTGACCTCGAGCACCTAGGAGCCGGAGCTGGACAGATATCAATTGTACGCTTTCGTTTTGTTCAGTTTTGAAGGATCAATCCTTCCTGGTGGGGGCCTGTAGCTCAGCTGGTTAGAGCGCACGCCTGATAAGCGTGAGGTCGATGGTTCAAGTCCATTCAGGCCCACCATGTGAAAACCCAATAGAAATGAAGGGGCCTTAGCTCAGCTGGGAGAGCGCCTGCTTTGCACGCAGGAGGTCAGCGGTTCGATCCCGCTAGGCTCCACCAAATCTGATTGTTCCTTGAAAACTAGATAGAAGAAAGAAGCAGCATAAACCGAGTATCGCCATCTAGGATAGAACCAACATGGTTAAGTTAGAAAGGGCGCACGGTGGATGCCTTGGCACTAGGAGCCGATGAAGGACGGGACTAACTCCGAAAAGCTCCGGGGAGCTGTACGTAAGCGTTGATCCGGAGATTTCCGAATGGGGAAACCCGCTGCCCGTAATGGGGCAGCATCCTTGCCTGAATCCATAGGGTAAGGAAGGCAACCCGGGGAACTGAAACATCTAAGTACCCGGAGGAAGAGAAAGCAACAGCGATTCCCTGAGTAGCGGCGAGCGAAACGGGAACAGCCCAAACCAGAAGGCTTGCCTTCTGGGGTTGTAGGACACCAATCGTGGAGTTACAAAGGAACGAGGTAGACGAAGAGGTCTGGAAAGGCCCGTCAGAGAAGGTAACAACCCTGTAGTCGAAACTTCGTTCCCTCCCTGGTGGATCCTGAGTACGGCGGGACACGAGGAATCCCGTCGGAAGCTGGGAGGACCATCTCCCAAGGCTAAATACTCCCTAGTGACCGATAGTGAACCAGTACCGTGAGGGAAAGGTGAAAAGCACCCCGGGAGGGGAGTGAAAGAGAACCTGAAACCGTGTGCCTACAAGTAGTCAGAGCCCGTTTACGGGTGATGGCGTGCCTTTTGTAGAATGAACCGGCGAGTTGCGATCTCATGCGAGGTTAAGTCGGAAAGACGGAGCCGCAGCGAAAGCGAGTCTGAACAGGGCGCATGAGTATGGGGTCGCAGACCCGAAACCAGGTGATCTACCCATGTCCAGGGTGAAGGTGAGGTAACACTTACTGGAGGCCCGAACCCACGCACGTTGAAAAGTGCGGGGATGAGGTGTGGGTAGGGGTGAAATTCCAATCGAACTTGGAGATAGCTGGTTCTCTCCGAAATAGCTTTAGGGCTAGCCTCAAGGAAAGAGTCTTGGAGGTAGAGCACTGTTTGGACTAGGGGCCCTCATCGGGTTACCGAATTCAGACAAACTCCGAATGCCAGTGACTTATCCTTGGGAGTCAGACTGCGAGTGATAAGATCCGTGGTCAAAAGGGAAACAGCCCAGACCGCCAGCTAAGGTCCCAAAGTATACGTTAAGTGGAAAAGGATGTGGAATTGCTTAGACAACCAGGATGTTGGCTTAGAAGCAGCCACCATTTAAAGAGTGCGTAATAGCTCACTGGTCGAGTGATTCTGCGCCGAAAATGTACCGGGGCTAAACGTATCACCGAAGCTGCGGGTGGACACCTTCGGGTGTCCGCGGTAGGAGAGCGTTCTAAGGGCAGAGAAGCCAGACCGGAAGGACTGGTGGAGCGCTTAGAAGTGAGAATGCCGGTATGAGTAGCGAAAGAAGGGTGAGAATCCCTTCCACCGAATGCCTAAGGTTTCCTGAGGAAGGCTCGTCCTCTCAGGGTTAGTCGGGACCTAAGCCGAGGCCGACAGGCGTAGGCGATGGACAACAGGTTGATATTCCTGTACCACCTCTTTTCCGTTTGAGCGATGGGGGGACGCAGGAGGATAGGGTAAGCGCACTGTTGGATGTGCGTCCAAGCAGTGAGAGGGGCAGCGAGGCAAATCCCGTTGTCACTAACCTCAAGCTGTGACGGCGAGAGAAATATAGTACCGAAGTTCCTGATTCCACACTGCCAAGAAAAGCCTCTAGCGAGGAAAAAGGTGCCCGTACCGCAAACCGACACAGGTAGGCGAGGAGAGAATCCTAAGGTGTGCGAGAGAACTCTCGTTAAGGAACTCGGCAAAATGACCCCGTAACTTCGGGAGAAGGGGTGCTTTTTGGGGTGCATAGCCCCGAGAAGCCGCAGTGAATAGGCCCAGGCGACTGTTTAGCAAAAACACAGGTCTCTGCGAAGCCGTAAGGCGAAGTATAGGGGCTGACGCCTGCCCGGTGCTGGAAGGTTAAGGGGAGCGCTTAAAGCTTTGCTTGAAGGTGCGAACCGAAGCCCCAGTAAACGGCGGCCGTAACTATAACGGTCCTAAGGTAGCGAAATTCCTTGTCAGGTAAGTTCTGACCCGCACGAAAGGCGTAACGATCTGGGCACTGTCTCAACGAGAGACTCGGTGAAATTATAGTACCTGTGAAGATGCAGGTTACCCGCGACAGGACGGAAAGACCCCGTGGAGCTTTACTGCAGCCTGATATTGAATTTTGGTACAGCTTGTACAGGATAGGTAGGAGCCTTGGAAACCGGAGCGCCAGCTTCGGTGGAGGCGCCGGTGGGATACTACCCTGGCTGTACTGAAATTCTAACCCGCACCCCTGATCGGGGTGGGAGACAGTGTCAGGTGGGCAGTTTGACTGGGGCGGTCGCCTCCTAAAAGGTAACGGAGGCGCCCAAAGGTTCCCTCAGAATGGTTGGAAATCATTCGCAGAGTGCAAAGGCAGAAGGGAGCTTGACTGCGAGACCTACAAGTCGAGCAGGGACGAAAGTCGGGCTTAGTGATCCGGTGGTTCCGTATGGAAGGGCCATCGCTCAACGGATAAAAGCTACCCCGGGGATAACAGGCTTATCTCCCCCAAGAGTCCACATCGACGGGGAGGTTTGGCACCTCGATGTCGGCTCATCGCATCCTGGGGCTGTAGTCGGTCCCAAGGGTTGGGCTGTTCGCCCATTAAAGCGGTACGCGAGCTGGGTTCAGAACGTCGTGAGACAGTTCGGTCCCTATCCGTCGCGGGCGCAGGAAATTTGAGAGGAGCTGTCCTTAGTACGAGAGGACCGGGATGGACGCACCGCTGGTGTACCAGTTGTCTCGCCAGAGGCATCGCTGGGTAGCTATGTGCGGAAGGGATAAGTGCTGAAAGCATCTAAGCATGAAGCCCCCCTCAAGATGAGATTTCCCATTTCTTCGGAAAGTAAGATCCCTGAAAGATGATCAGGTAGATAGGTCCGAGGTGGAAGCGTGGTGACACGTGGAGCTGACGGATACTAATCGATCGAGGACTTAACCAAAAGAAAGCGAAATCGGTGAAACTGCTTCTTCTATCTAGTTTTGAAGGAACAATCGTTCCGACAACTTCATACCGTCTGGTGGCGATGGCGAAGAGGTCACACCCGTTCCCATCCCGAACACGGAAGTTAAGCTCTTCAGCGCCGATGGTAGTGAGGGGATTCCCCTTGCGAGAGTAGGACGCTGCCAGGCAATAGAGAAGGACTTGTTGAACAGATCCCTGTTGATCAAGTCCTTTTTTGTTTGAAGAAAGCGATATACCGTTTTGGCTTGTTGTGATGCCGCTTGAATGAGAGGAACTAATGTGGCTCTTTTTCTAAATAAAACAATCGACTGCGTTTACTTTTGATCGACTGTTCCATTTTTTTAATCAGGCATGTTTCCCAAGTTGCTCGCACTTAGCATAGCGGGATTTCAAGGTGAAATTGAAAAAAGAAGAAATCGAGTAAAGATGTGAAAAAAAGAATGGTATGCTAAATATTTCAATAAAAAATCTTAAGAAGATAATCCTATTTTTCCATTGGCCATTGCTGCAAGTAGTGAGCAATAAAAATTGGCACCTTGTGAGAAGATACTGACATGAATTGGGTAATAAAGGGATAGTCTTCATTGGGGTTGGTTTTTATCAGTTCAAGCCACCACTCTGTTTCATATCTCGCGATCATACTAAGATTGTACAACAAGGCATAGTGAACCATTAGTTCTGGTAGAAAAAAGTTCCTTTTTTCTATAGGGAAGGCGAGTGTTTGATTTTCAAAGTGGTATCGCATCGGAGGATACTCTAATTTATTCCCTTGAAAGGTAAGCTGAAAATAATGGTCATCATGTTGTTCAATGTTCATTTCTTCTCTTATTTTACTGTTCAGGTAATCGATGAATCTTGTTTCGGTCATATGAAAACCGTTTAATATATTTTTTGTCAATAAGAAAGATTGGTGCTGTTTCTTTTCAAGAAGAATAAAGCTGTTTTTTCCGAAAAGAAATCTGAAGGCATTCGATAGTTCAGGTACTTCAAGCAATAGATGTTTCATAACAAACTTTTCTCCTTCTAGTTGTTTCACGTGAAACAATTTATTGGCAAAATGCATAAATAAACCGTTTTTTTGGATTTTCACTTCATCATCTAGAAATTGATAATTTTGTTTTTTTCTTTTTCTGGTGGAGAGGCCGTGTGCAAGCACAGATGTATTTTCCGGATAATAAGGGTCTACTGTTAATAAACAAGCTTTGATGAATTGAATGGTGCCGTAAAAAAGCAAAATAGGCTGCAAAGAAACAGGCGACTGTCGTACTTGTTGAAAATAGGATGTTCCATGTTCGATAAAGTGCATAAATCGGGTGCTATTATGAAAACTGAGGGCAGTGGCTTGTTCACGATTTAAGGATTTATAGCATTGATATAGATATTTTTGAGAGGTGGAAGCGGACTGAAAATAATTTAAAATTTGGAATGGATCAAAATGGTTCTCTATCATGATAAACTGCCTCCCAAAATGTTTGAAAAATCAAACTTATTGTGGATATCTTGACAGTATTTTATCCAATTGATAACCTACTAATAATATTTTGGACTAGGAGGGCGAGAAAAAATGTGGGAAACCAAATTTGTAAAAGAAGGACTAACTTTTGACGATGTTCTGTTGATGCCTGCAAAGTCGGATGTATTGCCAAGAGACGTGGATTTAAGTGTTTCTTTAACAGAAACATTGAAGTTAAATATTCCTATTATCAGCGCTGGTATGGATACCGTAACGGAAGCGGAAATGGCGATTGCCATGGCTCGTCAAGGCGGATTGGGGATTATTCATAAAAATATGAGCATTGAACAGCAGGCGGAGCAAGTTGACAAGGTGAAACGGTCAGAGAGCGGCGTCATTACGGATCCTTTCTTTTTAACGCCTGAACATCAAGTGTATGATGCTGAACATTTGATGGGCAAGTATAGAATTTCCGGGGTCCCGATTGTAAACAATGAACAAGAACAAAAATTAGTCGGCATTATTACGAACCGGGATTTACGGTTTGTACAAGATTATTCCATCAAGATTTCTGAAGTGATGACAAAAGAGAATTTAGTAACGGCTCCGGTTGGGACGACATTAGAAGAAGCTGAAAAAATCCTTCAGAAGCATAAAATTGAAAAACTGCCATTGATTGATGAGAACGGTGTATTAAAAGGATTAATTACGATTAAAGATATTGAAAAAGTGATTGAGTTTCCGAACTCTGCGAAAGATAAGAAAGGACGGCTTTTAGCGGGTGCTGCTGTAGGTGTTACGAAAGACACGATGAAACGTGTGGAGATGTTGGTAAAGGCGAATGTCGATGTCATTGTCATTGATACCGCGCATGGCCATTCGCAAGGAGTTATTAATACCGTGAAAGAAATACGGGCCGCTTATCCGACACTCAATATTATTGCCGGTAACGTTGCAACTGCAGAAGCGACAAGAGCTTTAATTGAAGCAGGGGCAGACATTGTGAAAGTTGGGATCGGACCTGGTTCGATTTGTACGACGCGCGTTGTGGCTGGAGTAGGCGTGCCGCAAATAACAGCGATATATGATTGTGCAACGGAAGCAAGAAAATACGGAAAAGCGATTATTGCGGACGGTGGAATCAAATATTCCGGAGACATTGTCAAGGCGTTGGCTGCCGGAGGGCATGCTGTTATGCTAGGAAGCTTGCTGGCTGGAACTTCCGAAAGCCCTGGAGAAACGGAAATTTATCAAGGACGACGTTTTAAAGTGTATCGAGGAATGGGTTCGATCGGTGCGATGGAAAGTGGTTCAAAAGACCGTTATTTCCAAGAAGATGCCAAAAAATTAGTTCCGGAAGGGATTGAAGGTCGTGTTCCTTATAAAGGACCGCTTGCTGACACGATTTATCAGCTGGTTGGCGGAATCCGTTCGGGCATGGGATACTGTGGAACCAAAAATTTGGAAGAATTGAGAGAAAATGCTCAATTTATCCGGATGACAGGTGCTGGATTAAGAGAAAGCCATCCGCATGATGTCCAAATTACGAAAGAAGCCCCAAATTATTCTTTGTCTTAATGATTGAAATCTGCTTTTGATGTCAACATGACAAATCTCGAGGCGGTAGGGAAATAGCCCTGCCGCCGTTTATTTTTTCTGGTCTAAAAGTAGGTCACAATGAAAGGGAGTCCTTTAGTAATCTAATAGAATTCAAGTTTTAAAAATCATAAAATCAGTTTTCATTCTTGCCGTAAAACGAAATGAACCAGATTACTTAATACATTTCAAATAAGCTGAAAGGAAAAAAGATTCTACGGATATAGTCATGCCTATGGGCCCATTGTGATCGTTTCGAAAATAAAAAGTAGTCCAATCCTCTGTCTACTTTTTGTCTTGAGAGTATGATAAAATATCGAAGGTGTACATATAAAGATGGAGGGCTATTGAGTGAGAAAGAAGAAGGTTTACAAAAGTATCGCCTGTTTAGTCAGCTTGTTGCTATTGACCGTTTTACTTCAATCTCCCGTTCAAGCTCAAGCGGAAGAAACTCCAAATATTAACGCTGCAGCTGCAATTCTAATAGATGGAGATACCGGGAAAATTTTATACGAAAAAAATGCTGATAAAATGTTGGGAATTGCAAGTATGACTAAAATGATGACAGAATACTTGCTTTTGGAAGCGATTAAAGAAAAAAAGGTCAGCTGGGATACGGAATATCGAGTAAGTGATCGTGTTTATAAAATTTCCCAGGAAAGAAATTTTTCAAATGTCCCACTGCGATTAGGAGAAAAGTATAAAATACGAGAATTATATGAAGCCATGGCAATTTATTCTGCCGATGCTGCTTCAATAGCTATCGCCGAAACCATTGCTGGCTCCGAAGAAAACTTTGTGAAATTAATGAACCAAAAAGCGAAAGAACTTGGCTTGCAGTGCAAATTTGTGAATGCAACCGGTTTAAGCAACAAAGATTTAAAAGGAATGTATCCGAAAAATTCAGGGCCAAACGATGAAAATTTGATGACAGCAAGATCTACTGCAAAATTAGCTTATCGACTTATAAAAGATTATCCGGAAGTGTTAAAAACAGCCAGCATTCCCAAAAAGAAATTTCGCCCTGGAACAGCCGATGAAATCAATATGGAAAATTGGAACTGGATGTTGCCGGGATTAGTTTTTGCTTACAAAGGAATGGATGGTTTAAAAACAGGGACAACCGATTTTGCTGGATATTGTTTTGCAGGTACGGCCAAGCGAGGAAATGTACGTCTTATTTCTGTTGTGATGAATGCAAAGGATCCAAGTGGAAAAGGTTCTTATAATGCCAGATTTACCGAAACGAAAAAACTGTTGGATTATGGGTTTAATGAGTTCTCTCGACAAAAAATTTATCCGGCTAAATTACAATTAAAAGGATACGAAACGATAAAGGTTGAAAAAGGAAAAGACAAAGAAGTGACCATTTATACAAACAAGCCTTTTTATGACCTCGTAAAAAAAGGTGAACCTAAAAAATATACCGCTTCTTTCACGCCAGATAGGTCAAAGATTGATAAAAACGGCGCTTTGAAAGCACCTGTTCAAAAAGGTGAAACAGTCGGCTATTTAACCTTCCATTCTGAAACCAACAATCCGTTGGGATACTTGTCAAAAGAGGAAGAAAAAAAGGCTAGCATCCCGGTTGTAACGGCAAAAGCGGTGGATAAAGCGAACTGGTTCATCCTTTCACTACGAAGTATTGGGGATCTTTTCGATGGAATGTTTTCCACAGTTAAAAGCTGGTTTTGATAGTTTTTGACCTCCTTGTATTGACAGGAGGTTTTTTTTGTTGTTTATTTAAATTCAAGGGAATCATATGATCCTCCAATCATATCGGAAAACCCGGATATTTCAAAATTTTTAACAAATAATCATATAGACGTCCTTGTCTGAAGGGGGAATTACAAGTGAGTACAGGTACAGATCGGGTTAAAAGAGGAATGGCCGAAATGCAAAAAGGCGGAGTCATTATGG
The DNA here is from genome assembly GCF_038006725.1 of Bacillus sp. FSL W8-1127. Classification (NCBI taxonomy): domain Bacteria; kingdom Bacillati; phylum Bacillota; class Bacilli; order Caryophanales; family Bacillaceae; genus Bacillus; species Bacillus sp. FSL W8-1127. Next base: position 21,190 of record NZ_JBBOVU010000001.1, read on the forward strand.
ACGTTGTCAATGCTGAACAGGCCAAAATTGCTGAAGCAGCAGGAGCAGTGGCTGTTATGGCATTGGAAAGAGTCCCTGCTGATATCCGAGCAGCCGGTGGAGTAGCAAGAATGGCAGATCCGCGCGTTGTGGAAGAAGTTATGAATGCTGTTAGCATTCCAGTCATGGCAAAAGCAAGAATTGGTCATATTGTGGAAGCTCGTGTGCTGGAAGCGATGGGTGTAGACTATATCGATGAAAGTGAAGTATTGACACCGGCAGATGAGGAATTTCATATTAATAAAAAAGAATTTACGGTTCCATTTGTATGCGGATGCCGTGATCTTGGAGAAGCTGCCCGTCGAATTGGGGAAGGAGCGTCTATGTTAAGGACAAAAGGAGAACCTGGTACCGGAAATATTGTGGAGGCAGTTCGCCATATGCGCAAAGTCAACGCGCAAGTTCGAAAAGTAGTTCATATGAGCGAAGACGAGCTCATGACGGAAGCCAAGAAATTAGGAGCTCCTTATGAAGTATTGCTTCAAATTAAAAAAGAAGGTCGTCTTCCAGTTGTCAACTTTGCGGCTGGTGGGGTTGCTACACCTGCTGATGCAGCGCTTATGATGGAATTGGGAGCGGACGGAGTATTTGTCGGTTCTGGTATCTTTAAATCTGAAAATCCGGAAAGATTTGCAAAAGCGATTGTAGAAGCAACGACTCACTACCAAGATTATGAATTAATTGCAGAATTATCGAAGAATTTAGGAATTCCGATGAAAGGAATGGAAATCTCCACGCTTTCTCCGGAAAACCGGATGCAAGAGCGCGGTTGGTAAGGGGTTAAACAACATGAAAATTGGAGTACTAGGACTTCAAGGTGCTGTTCGTGAACATATTCGATCTGTCGAAGCATGCGGCGAAGAAGCGTTTGAAATTAAAAAAGTCGATCAGTTGAAAGATTTGGACGGGCTGATTCTTCCTGGGGGAGAAAGCACTACAATGAGACGGCTGATCGACCGCTATGGATTTTTAGAACCTATTAAAGAATTGGCCAATAGCGGAAAACCGATTTTTGGAACATGTGCCGGCCTTATTTTACTGGCGAAAGAAATTGTCGGTTATCAACAACCGCACTTAGGACTCATGGATGTGACGGTGGAACGAAATTCATTTGGTAGACAGCGGGAAAGCTTCGAAGCTGAACTTGATATTAAAGACGTTGGCGAGTCTTTCCCGGCAGTATTTATTCGTGCTCCGCATATTGTGAAAGTCGGCCCTAATGTCGAAGTGCTCGCAAAACATGAAGATCGGATTGTAGCGGCACGGGAAGGCAATCTATTAGGATGTTCTTTCCACCCGGAATTAACGGATGATTATCGGTTTACGAAGTATTTTTTGAACATGGTAAAAGAAGCCAAACAAGCTCGCGTATAAACAACTTGCGAGAGAACAAAAATTATAGTAAATTGGTCTTGAAAATTAAAGAAGATCAAAGCAATGACAGGAAATAGTAGCAGGACATCCCTGGCATAGAGAGTCGATGGTCGGTGGAAATCGAACCGGGATGCTTGTGAATCCATCCTGGAGTGGAATGCTGAAAAAATGAGTAGGCATTTCCGGTTCTCGCCGTTATCCAGATGAAGTGGAAAGTGTGCAACTTTCAATTAGGGTGGCAACGCGGGTTACTCTCGTCCCTTATACAGGGATGAGAGTTTTTTTGTGGATTCAGAGAAACCGGTTGAGCCTGGAAGCTTCAACGTCTAGTTGATTGTTCGAATTCATGGATATAAAAACGTTGGAAAGGAAGTGGCGATAATGTTAGACATCAAGTATTTACGCAATCATTTTGAAGAAGTAAAAGAACGTCTGCAGCACCGTGGAGAAGATTTATCTGATTTTGAAAAGTTTGAAACGCTAGATCAAAAGCGGAGAGAGCTTCTTACGAAAAGCGAACAATTGAAAAGCAAAAGAAATAATGTGTCCCAACAAATTGCTCAAATGAAGCGAGAAAAGCAAAATGCTGACCATTTGATTCAAGAGATGCGAGAAGTCGGGGACGAAATTAAAGAGTTGGACCATCAATTGAAAACTGTAGAAGAAGAACTTCAGCAGTTGTTGTTATCCATTCCGAATATTCCACATGAAAGCGTACCGGTTGGCGATTCTGAGGATGACAACGTGGAAATCCGCAGGTGGGGAGATATCAAAACCTTTGATTTTGAACCGAAACCGCATTGGGATCTTGCTGATCAATTAGGTATTTTAGATTTTGAAAGAGCGGCTAAAGTGACAGGAAGCCGGTTTGTGTTTTATAGAGGGTTAGGCGCCAGACTGGAACGAGCGTTAATCAGTTTTATGCTCGATCTTCATGTGGAAGAGCACGGATACGAAGAGATTCTCCCTCCTTATATGGTCAATCGCGCCAGTATGACAGGTACTGGACAATTGCCGAAATTTGAAGAAGATGCCTTTTTAATTGAAAAAGAGGATTATTTCCTCATTCCTACAGCTGAAGTGCCTGTCACCAATTACTTCCGGGATGAAATTTTGGATGGCGACCAGCTGCCCATTGCATTTGCTGCATACAGTGCATGCTTCCGGTCTGAAGCGGGTTCGGCGGGAAGAGATACGAGGGGATTAATCCGTCAGCACCAATTTAATAAAGTCGAACTTGTCCGCATCGTCAAACCTGAAGATTCTTATGCAGAATTGGAAAAATTGACAGGGCATGCAGAAAAAGTTTTGCAGCTTTTAGGACTTCCGTATCGAGTCATGAGCATGTGTACGGCGGATTTAGGATTTACAGCGGCTAAAAAATATGATATTGAAGTATGGCTTCCAAGCTACAATACGTTCCGCGAAATTTCTTCTTGCAGCAATTTTGAGGCCTTCCAAGCGAGAAGAGCGAATATCCGCTTCCGCAGAGAAAAAAATGCAAAGCCGGAACATGTCCATACGTTAAATGGATCTGGCTTGGCTATTGGACGTACCGTAGCAGCCATTTTAGAAAATTATCAGCAAGCGGACGGAAGTGTGATCATTCCGGAAGTACTCCGTCCTTATATGGGAGGAAAAGAAGCGATCCGCCCGGAAAAATAAAGGAAAGGGACCTGATTGAAAAGATGCTTTCAACGGGTCATCGGAACTTTATAGGCAGAAGGAAAAAAACTTCTGCCTTCTTCTTATATTTTTGGTTATTGACACTATTCATTGATTGTGATAAATTATTTTTTGTCCGTATGGAGGAGTACCCAAGTCTGGCTGAAGGGATCGGTCTTGAAAACCGACAGGCGGGTTACACCGCGCGGGGGTTCGAATCCCTCCTCCTCCGCCATCACTCACAAGCGCATAATATTGGAGATATTGTACAAAATTCGTTACAACTATGTAGCGAATTTTTTTATGTCTTTTTGTCCCGCTCTTGAAACAGAATCTTTCATCCGTTTAGACTTTTATTGGAGGCACAGCTGATCTGTACCGAAGAATGCAGGCAGCCACACTTTCAATGACGCTTTTATTTTTTGACGGGATTGAAATTGTCAGCTAGAAGCAGCCAATTTTGAGGGAAAGAAAGACCTAGTTTCCAATAGCTCATGCCTCTTAAATTGAGTTCTTTCACTAAATCAAATTTTGCTTGAATGGAACGAGCGTCTTCAAACCATACTTTATGCCTTCGATTTTGTTCATCGATGTAGTCGATATACGGGGCTTGAGCTTGTTGGTCATATTGAATGGCGGCGTTGTATTTCACTGCCAAGAGAATAGCCTGCTGCGGGCTAATGGCTTTTGCCGTATCTCTTCCCGGCACAAACGGCAAAGTCCAATCATAACCGTACAAGTTCTGCCCCATTAAAATTTTTTGCGAAGGAATTAATGAAACAGCATATTGAAGAACTTGACGTACAGGTTCAATAGGTGATACGGCCATTGGAGGGCCGCCGCTGTATCCCCATTCATATGTCATAATGACGACAAAATCAACGATGGCTCCGTGGGCTTTATAGTCGTGTCCTTCGTACCATCTCCCTTTTTGGTCTGCACTTGTTTTTGGAGCAAGAGCAGTGGAAATGAACCATCCTTGGCGAGAAAAGAGGTCTTTTGCTTTTCTTAAAAATTGATTATAGGCTTCCCGATCTTCGGGGCGAAGGTATTCAAAATCAAAGTGGATGTCTCGAAAGTGGTATCTGTTGGCAAGGGAGATAATATTTTGGAGAAAGCGGTTTTGAATTTGTTGATCGTTCAACAAAATCTGACCCAACTCGGCACTGAATTGGCCCTGTTCTTGATTCGTAATGACCATCACGAGAATATTGCGGTATTGTGAAGCAATGGCCGCCAAATTGCCCAGGGGAGGCGTGTCCAAAGTTCCATCCCTTTTTGCTCGAAAACTAAAAGGAGACAAAAAAGTCAAATAAGGAGCGGCTTCTCTTGCGCTGGATTCGAGTTCTGGCGATACAGAGGTTCCAAAAGGCTCAACATAGGCGTTAAATTCTGCATTTCGTTTCCGCGATGGGGGGATAAACAGGCGCAATCCTTCTCTTAGCACTGTGTTTACTGAAATTCCGTTTACGCGAGCAAGTTCTTCAGGAGATAAGCCATATCTGCGGGAAATGGACCAAAGGCTGTCCCCCCTACGAACAGTATAAAAGCTCCCAGAAGTAGGAATGACAATCGCTTGCCCGATTACCAGATGATCGGGATTCGGCAATTGATTGGCCGTTTCAATAGCATTTGCGTTTATGTTATACTCTCGGGCAATGCTAGTTAATGTCTCATTTTGTCTAACCACATGAATTTGCAATCCGATTCCCCCTCTAGATGTATTCATTAGTAAATGTTTATGACAGAGACGAGCAAGATATTCGAAAGTTTTGGCTATTCATTCGGATCCGCTTTTCCTGTGCAATATAAAATATGATTGACTGTACATATGTTCATTTTTCTGTGCGAAAAGAAGATTCTTCCTCGCGCCGCTTATTGGGTTTTGCCTTTCGTATTTTATGAGGATGTGATTTTTCCCTGTTTAAGGTGAAAAGTGTTTATGATCGAAATGATTGTCCCTCGAAAACGAATATGAGGAGTTGTTCCACATGAAAGAACAAGATCTTTTTTTTATGAAAATAGCGATCGAAGAAGCAAAAAAGGCGGAAGAAATCGGCGAGGTTCCGATAGGCGCAGTCATTGTTATGAACAATCAAGTCATAGCCAAAGCTCATAACAAAAGGGAAACGTCCCAAAATGCTGTTGCCCATGCAGAGGTGTTAGCGATTCAAGAAGCTTGCAGAAACGTTGGCTCTTGGAGGTTGGAGGGAGCGACATTGTATGTTACGTTGGAACCATGTGCCATGTGCAGCGGGGCGATTGTATTGTCACGGATAGAACGTGTGGTATACGGAGCTAAAGATCCAAAAGGAGGCTGCGCAGGCACGCTGATGAATCTATTGACGGAAGATCGCTTTAATCATCAATGCGACGTGACCGCCAGAGTGCTTGAACAAGAGTGCGGGGCAATATTGACGGATTTTTTTCGAAAATTAAGAGAAGAAAAAAAGAAAAATAAGGGATAAATATAAAATATCAATGATAGGATGAAAATCTTAACATCGGTTGCTTTTTTATAGTCGACCTAGTATACTAATATATGCACCAATAAGGTGCTTAATATGGTATCAACTATGCCGTGCTAGGTGGGGAGGTAGCGGTGCCCTGTACCCGCAATCCGCTCTAGCGGGACTGAATCCCTTCCCCCGGTCGATATTCTGCAGGGTCTGCCTTAAGCAAGTGGTGTTGACGTTTGGGTCCTGCGCAATGAGAATCCACGAACCATGTCAGGTCCGGAAGGAAGCAGCATTAAGTGGACCATCTCATGTGCCGCAGGGGTGCCTGAACCGAGCTAACTGCTTAAGTAACGCTTGTGGGAGTCGGTCAAAGGAAGGTGCACGGCAGTTTCATACATAATAAAAAAAGTCCATCCTTTCATGGGGTGGGCTTTTTCGCTTTTGATTACCTAATCGTCTCTTTGTATTGGTGTAAAAAGTTTTTTCTATAGGTTATAATAAAGTGAAGCTTTTATTATTTGGAAATCGTATATTGTAGTGGCGATTCGTTGGCTCAATCAGACATACTCAGGCAGAAAATTTATGTTTTTTCATTTGGGGCCAGTAAGACTCCTGCATTAAGGATTCGAAGCAAAAATGATCGTTTGGCGGTGCTGACTGTCTCTAAATGTCTGATAGGTTCATTAATCATCAGTGGAGATGATAGAACTCTTTTGCTGGAAATTTCATTTCAATCGATAAGAGAGATTCTTCTGCCTGATCAGATAATGGAATCATAACTTTACGGAGGGGGAATCATGAGTTATCAAGCTTTATACCGTGTCTGGCGTCCGCAAACTTTTGCTGATGTCGTAGGCCAAGAACATGTGACGAAGACATTGCAAAATGCCCTCCTTCAACAAAAAATTTCTCATGCTTATTTGTTCACGGGCCCGCGAGGAACGGGAAAAACGAGCGCGGCTAAAATTTTGGCAAAAGCCGTCAATTGTGAGCATGCACCAACTATGGAGCCTTGTAATCAATGCAGCGCATGCAAAGGAATTACGGATGGATCGATACCGGACGTAATAGAAATTGACGCCGCTTCCAATACGGGAGTGGATGATATTAGGGATATTCGAGATAAAGTCAAATATGCGCCGAGTGCGGTTCCTTTTAAAGTATACATTATTGATGAAGTTCACATGTTGTCGATTGGCGCTTTCAATGCTTTGCTGAAAACGTTGGAAGAACCGCCGAAACATGTTATTTTTATTTTAGCTACAACGGAGCCTCATAAAATTCCGCTGACCATTATTTCAAGATGTCAGAGATTTGATTTTAAGCGTATTACAACCCAAGCGATTGTGGAAAGAATGAAGCTGATCGCAGATGAGTCTGGCGTTTCGTACGAAGAAAATGCTCTGCGGATCATAGCTCGGGCAGCGGAAGGCGGAATGAGGGATGCTTTAAGTTTATTGGATCAGGCGATTTCCTTCAGCAATGAAAAGTTGACGGAAGAGGATGCCCTTGTAGTCACCGGATCCGTTGGACATAGCACATTGAATCATCTTGGGCGGGCTATTTTGGAAAAAGATATTGCAGCAGCAATGGAAGGGTTGGAAAGTCTATTCATGAAAGGGAAAGACCCTTCAAGATTTACGGAAGATTTCATTCATTATTTTCGAGATCTCCTTTTATATAAAACAGCCCCTCAGCTCGAAGATACTTTAGAGCACCCTGCTGATGAAGAATTTATTTCTTTGGCTCGAGAGTTTCCGACTGATTTCATCTATGATTGCATAGAGATTTTAAATCAAACTCAACAAGAAATGAAATTCACGAATCATGCTAGAATATATTTGGAAGTAGCTTTCGTGAAAATGTCTCAAGCGGAAACGAAACCAGTCACATCGCAAGTTCAGCCGGACTTGTCGAAACTGCTTAGCAGGATCGAAACACTAGAGCAAGAGTTGCATGAATTGAGAAGCAGAGGACTTTCCCCGGAAGAAACTTCCCCTGTGAAAACACCGCCAAAGAATCCAATACGGTCGCACCATGACTATAAAGTGCCAGTGAAGAAGATCGAGCATATTTTAAAAGAGGCGACCAAACAGGATTTGCAATTATTGAAAAGCCGGTGGGGAGAAATGCTCGAAATTCTCAATCAACGCCAAATGCGGTCACAGGCGGCATTACTGAACGATGCGGAACCAGTAGCTGCTTCGCCGGATTCGTTTGTATTAAAATTTAAATATGACATTCATTGTAAAATGGCGATGGAAAATGCAAAATTTGTAGAAGCGATTTCTTCGGTGTTTGGGGAATTGACGGGAGTTCGCTATGTGCCGGTGGGTATTCCGGAAGAAAAATGGCATATCATTCGCGAAAATTTTATCAGACAACAAAAGGAGAACATCGCCGATGACGGCAGCCGTAATGAGGAAGATCCTCTAATTGCCGAAGCAGTGAAGCTTGTGGGAGAAGACTTGCTAGAGATTAAAGATTAATATTCATGGTATATCACATCCTGGCTTAGTCTTTTTAAGAAATATGTATTTTGGTCAGCTTATTTTTAGTGATAGGAATGCTCCTGCTCATTGAATAATTACCTTTCTAAAGCAGGTCATGGAGCAGATAAAAATGGAGGATGATAAAAATGATGCGTGGAATGGGCAATATGCAGAATATGATGAAGCAAATGCAAAAAATGCAAAAGAAGATGCAGCAAGCACAAGAAGAACTCGGTGAAAAAAGAGTAGAAGGTACGGCAGGCGGCGGCATGGTAAAAGTGGTTGTTTCTGGCCATAAAGAAGTGCTGGACGTAATCATAAAAGAAGAAGTAGTGGATCCGGAAGATGTTGAAATGCTGCAAGATTTAGTGCTTGCTGCTACAAATGACGCACTCAAGAAAGTAGATGAATTGACGAATGAAACAATGGGGCAATTTACAAAAGGGTTAAACATCCCAGGGTTGTTCTAGGAGGAAATTATGCATTATCCAGAACCGATTACAAAACTCATCGATAGTTTTATGAAACTGCCAGGAATCGGGCCGAAAACTGCCGCCCGACTGGCATTTTTTGTTCTCGACATGAAGGAAAATGAAGTATTGGATTTTGCCAAAGCGCTTGTCGACGCTAAACGAAATCTTGGATATTGTTCCATCTGTGGGCACATCACGGATCAGGATCCGTGTTATATTTGTCAGGATGAAAGAAGAGACCGAAGTGTAATCAGCGTTGTCCAAGATCCAAAAGACGTGATTGCCATGGAGAAAATGAAAGAATATAACGGATTGTATCATGTACTTCACGGGGCTATTTCTCCTATGGATGGCATCGGACCGGAAGATATCAATATTCCTAGTTTGCTAAAAAGGCTGCAAGATGAAACGGTTCAAGAAGTGATTCTTGCCACCAACCCCAATATCGAAGGAGAAGCAACGGCAATGTATATTTCTCGTCTTCTAAAACCGACCGGTATCAAAGTAACGAGAATTGCTCACGGACTTCCGGTTGGAGGAGACTTGGAGTATGCGGATGAAGTAACGTTGTCGAAAGCACTGGAAGGAAGAAGAGAGATATAGGCGGTGAAGGTAAGTGCTGATTCGGAAGAAACATAAATTAAAAGCGGAATTTGACAACAAACTTATTGAACAGATGGAAGCGGCGCGGCAAGAATGGCTGCAGCAAAGCAATTTTTTAAAACTAAGCATGGAGCAAAGCCTCGATTTGATCACGCGAAAGAAAATCGCTGAAGCCAAATATTTTTTTCTCTATCGAGAAGCTAAAAAAAGAAAAATTATCATAAAAAGATAGCCTGGTTCATAAGATCTCCTAAGTGGACAAACTTATGAGATTGGAGGGGCTTTTTTGGAATTTGCTTATTCATTGGGGATATTGGCGATCTTGCTTTTGTTGTGGATTGCTTTTAAAGCAAATGTCAAACCGTTAAAATTTTTAGGCAACATTGTTATAAAGGGGGCCATCGGTGCTCTATTCTTATTTCTTCTGAATTTGTTCGGCAACCAGTATAGTTTGCATGTCCCTATTAACCTAGCAACTTCTTTTATAGCCGGTCTTTTGGGAATTCCTGGAGTTTGCGCCCTTGCCGCCATTCAGTTATGGATTCTTTCGTAATGTTTGTACGATGATTGAATCGATACCTGCTTTTCAGCTGAGCTGTTTGCAGGGCGGGTATGTTGGAATTTGAGATATTTTCTTTTCGTAATGGAAATCATCATTTATTTGGAATTTCTTTAAATGTTTTTGAAAGGTATGTTGAACCAGACAGAGACGTCCAACAAGGGCGACTCTGTTTTGTTATGACTTTAGTAAGTTGAGCTCGCGATAGCGTGCGAAACAATAAACCACCTGCTATGCGGGTGGCGCTGATTTGCTTTTTCATTTTGCTTATCCCAATTGTTTTTTACGATTATCTTTTTGTTACACGGCTTCTTGTTCAAAGTGAAGGCATGCTTTTGAAAAATCTTTTGGATATGATCGAATGGACTTGTGAAACTAGATTTCATTCTCTTTGTTTTCGTTATTAAGAGCTGTAACTTAAGTAAGATGATGATATTACCATATTGGACCGAATAATTTTCTTTACACTTTAAAAAAATGTAGTATTAGTATTGACAGCTATATTTAATGGTGATAATATATATCTCGTCGCTGTTAGTTCTTGAAAAAAAGAAAAAACAGTAGACATAAATTTAGATTTGTGATATTCTTTAAAAGTTGACAGGAAATTGATCTTTGAAAACTGAACAAAACGAAGCGTAAACCAATGTTTCAATAGAAACAAGCCAAGTCAAATTTCTTTTTGGAGAGTTTGATCCTGGCTCAGGACGAACGCTGGCGGCGTGCCTAATACATGCAAGTCGAGCGGACTTTCAAGAAGCTTGCTTTTTGAAAGTTAGCGGCGGACGGGTGAGTAACACGTGGGCAACCTGCCTGCAAGACGGGGATAACTCCGGGAAACCGGGGCTAATACCGGATAATATCTTCCTTCGCATGAAGGAAGGTTGAAAGGCGGCGCAAGCTGCCGCTTGCAGATGGGCCCGCGGCGCATTAGCTAGTTGGTGAGGTAACGGCTCACCAAGGCGACGATGCGTAGCCGACCTGAGAGGGTGATCGGCCACACTGGGACTGAGACACGGCCCAGACTCCTACGGGAGGCAGCAGTAGGGAATCTTCCGCAATGGACGAAAGTCTGACGGAGCAACGCCGCGTGAGCGAAGAAGGTCTTCGGATCGTAAAGCTCTGTTGTCAGGGAAGAACAAGTACCGTTCGAACAGGGCGGTACCTTGACGGTACCTGACCAGAAAGCCACGGCTAACTACGTGCCAGCAGCCGCGGTAATACGTAGGTGGCAAGCGTTGTCCGGAATTATTGGGCGTAAAGCGCGCGCAGGCGGTCTCTTAAGTCTGATGTGAAAGCCCACGGCTCAACCGTGGAGGGTCATTGGAAACTGGGAGACTTGAGTGCAGAAGAGGAGAGCGGAATTCCACGTGTAGCGGTGAAATGCGTAGAGATGTGGAGGAACACCAGTGGCGAAGGCGGCTCTCTGGTCTGTAACTGACGCTGAGGCGCGAAAGCGTGGGGAGCGAACAGGATTAGATACCCTGGTAGTCCACGCCGTAAACGATGAGTGCTAAGTGTTAGAGGGCTTCCACCCTTTAGTGCTGCAGCTAACGCATTAAGCACTCCGCCTGGGGAGTACGGCCGCAAGGCTGAAACTCAAAGGAATTGACGGGGGCCCGCACAAGCGGTGGAGCATGTGGTTTAATTCGAAGCAACGCGAAGAACCTTACCAGGTCTTGACATCCTTCGCTACCTCTAGAGATAGAGGGTTCCCCTTCGGGGGACGGAGTGACAGGTGGTGCATGGTTGTCGTCAGCTCGTGTCGTGAGATGTTGGGTTAAGTCCCGCAACGAGCGCAACCCTTGACCTTAGTTGCCAGCATTCAGTTGGGCACTCTAAGGTGACTGCCGGTGACAAACCGGAGGAAGGTGGGGATGACGTCAAATCATCATGCCCCTTATGACCTGGGCTACACACGTGCTACAATGGATGGTACAAAGGGTCGCGAAACCGCGAGGTGGAGCTAATCCCAAAAAACCATTCTCAGTTCGGATTGCAGGCTGCAACTCGCCTGCATGAAGCCGGAATCGCTAGTAATCGCGGATCAGCATGCCGCGGTGAATACGTTCCCGGGCCTTGTACACACCGCCCGTCACACCACGAGAGTTTGCAACACCCGAAGTCGGTGAGGTAACCCTTACGGGAGCCAGCCGCCGAAGGTGGGGCAGATGATTGGGGTGAAGTCGTAACAAGGTAGCCGTATCGGAAGGTGCGGCTGGATCACCTCCTTTCTAAGGAAGAAGAAAAGCAGAGGCGACTGTTCAGGTGCGACAAGCACAAGACAGCTTGCGAGGAGGTAGTATTTCAACCACCGCAGCAAGATGGATTGTGACCTCGAGCACCTAGGAGCCGGAGCTGGACAGATATCAATTGTACGCTTTCGTTTTGTTCAGTTTTGAAGGATCAATCCTTCCTGGTGGGGGCCTGTAGCTCAGCTGGTTAGAGCGCACGCCTGATAAGCGTGAGGTCGATGGTTCAAGTCCATTCAGGCCCACCATGTGAAAACCCAATAGAAATGAAGGGGCCTTAGCTCAGCTGGGAGAGCGCCTGCTTTGCACGCAGGAGGTCAGCGGTTCGATCCCGCTAGGCTCCACCAAATCTGATTGTTCCTTGAAAACTAGATAGAAGAAAGAAGCAGCATAAACCGAGTATCGCCATCTAGGATAGAACCAACATGGTTAAGTTAGAAAGGGCGCACGGTGGATGCCTTGGCACTAGGAGCCGATGAAGGACGGGACTAACTCCGAAAAGCTCCGGGGAGCTGTACGTAAGCGTTGATCCGGAGATTTCCGAATGGGGAAACCCGCTGCCCGTAATGGGGCAGCATCCTTGCCTGAATCCATAGGGTAAGGAAGGCAACCCGGGGAACTGAAACATCTAAGTACCCGGAGGAAGAGAAAGCAACAGCGATTCCCTGAGTAGCGGCGAGCGAAACGGGAACAGCCCAAACCAGAAGGCTTGCCTTCTGGGGTTGTAGGACACCAATCGTGGAGTTACAAAGGAACGAGGTAGACGAAGAGGTCTGGAAAGGCCCGTCAGAGAAGGTAACAACCCTGTAGTCGAAACTTCGTTCCCTCCCTGGTGGATCCTGAGTACGGCGGGACACGAGGAATCCCGTCGGAAGCTGGGAGGACCATCTCCCAAGGCTAAATACTCCCTAGTGACCGATAGTGAACCAGTACCGTGAGGGAAAGGTGAAAAGCACCCCGGGAGGGGAGTGAAAGAGAACCTGAAACCGTGTGCCTACAAGTAGTCAGAGCCCGTTTACGGGTGATGGCGTGCCTTTTGTAGAATGAACCGGCGAGTTGCGATCTCATGCGAGGTTAAGTCGGAAAGACGGAGCCGCAGCGAAAGCGAGTCTGAACAGGGCGCATGAGTATGGGGTCGCAGACCCGAAACCAGGTGATCTACCCATGTCCAGGGTGAAGGTGAGGTAACACTTACTGGAGGCCCGAACCCACGCACGTTGAAAAGTGCGGGGATGAGGTGTGGGTAGGGGTGAAATTCCAATCGAACTTGGAGATAGCTGGTTCTCTCCGAAATAGCTTTAGGGCTAGCCTCAAGGAAAGAGTCTTGGAGGTAGAGCACTGTTTGGACTAGGGGCCCTCATCGGGTTACCGAATTCAGACAAACTCCGAATGCCAGTGACTTATCCTTGGGAGTCAGACTGCGAGTGATAAGATCCGTGGTCAAAAGGGAAACAGCCCAGACCGCCAGCTAAGGTCCCAAAGTATACGTTAAGTGGAAAAGGATGTGGAATTGCTTAGACAACCAGGATGTTGGCTTAGAAGCAGCCACCATTTAAAGAGTGCGTAATAGCTCACTGGTCGAGTGATTCTGCGCCGAAAATGTACCGGGGCTAAACGTATCACCGAAGCTGCGGGTGGACACCTTCGGGTGTCCGCGGTAGGAGAGCGTTCTAAGGGCAGAGAAGCCAGACCGGAAGGACTGGTGGAGCGCTTAGAAGTGAGAATGCCGGTATGAGTAGCGAAAGAAGGGTGAGAATCCCTTCCACCGAATGCCTAAGGTTTCCTGAGGAAGGCTCGTCCTCTCAGGGTTAGTCGGGACCTAAGCCGAGGCCGACAGGCGTAGGCGATGGACAACAGGTTGATATTCCTGTACCACCTCTTTTCCGTTTGAGCGATGGGGGGACGCAGGAGGATAGGGTAAGCGCACTGTTGGATGTGCGTCCAAGCAGTGAGAGGGGCAGCGAGGCAAATCCCGTTGTCACTAACCTCAAGCTGTGACGGCGAGAGAAATATAGTACCGAAGTTCCTGATTCCACACTGCCAAGAAAAGCCTCTAGCGAGGAAAAAGGTGCCCGTACCGCAAACCGACACAGGTAGGCGAGGAGAGAATCCTAAGGTGTGCGAGAGAACTCTCGTTAAGGAACTCGGCAAAATGACCCCGTAACTTCGGGAGAAGGGGTGCTTTTTGGGGTGCATAGCCCCGAGAAGCCGCAGTGAATAGGCCCAGGCGACTGTTTAGCAAAAACACAGGTCTCTGCGAAGCCGTAAGGCGAAGTATAGGGGCTGACGCCTGCCCGGTGCTGGAAGGTTAAGGGGAGCGCTTAAAGCTTTGCTTGAAGGTGCGAACCGAAGCCCCAGTAAACGGCGGCCGTAACTATAACGGTCCTAAGGTAGCGAAATTCCTTGTCAGGTAAGTTCTGACCCGCACGAAAGGCGTAACGATCTGGGCACTGTCTCAACGAGAGACTCGGTGAAATTATAGTACCTGTGAAGATGCAGGTTACCCGCGACAGGACGGAAAGACCCCGTGGAGCTTTACTGCAGCCTGATATTGAATTTTGGTACAGCTTGTACAGGATAGGTAGGAGCCTTGGAAACCGGAGCGCCAGCTTCGGTGGAGGCGCCGGTGGGATACTACCCTGGCTGTACTGAAATTCTAACCCGCACCCCTGATCGGGGTGGGAGACAGTGTCAGGTGGGCAGTTTGACTGGGGCGGTCGCCTCCTAAAAGGTAACGGAGGCGCCCAAAGGTTCCCTCAGAATGGTTGGAAATCATTCGCAGAGTGCAAAGGCAGAAGGGAGCTTGACTGCGAGACCTACAAGTCGAGCAGGGACGAAAGTCGGGCTTAGTGATCCGGTGGTTCCGTATGGAAGGGCCATCGCTCAACGGATAAAAGCTACCCCGGGGATAACAGGCTTATCTCCCCCAAGAGTCCACATCGACGGGGAGGTTTGGCACCTCGATGTCGGCTCATCGCATCCTGGGGCTGTAGTCGGTCCCAAGGGTTGGGCTGTTCGCCCATTAAAGCGGTACGCGAGCTGGGTTCAGAACGTCGTGAGACAGTTCGGTCCCTATCCGTCGCGGGCGCAGGAAATTTGAGAGGAGCTGTCCTTAGTACGAGAGGACCGGGATGGACGCACCGCTGGTGTACCAGTTGTCTCGCCAGAGGCATCGCTGGGTAGCTATGTGCGGAAGGGATAAGTGCTGAAAGCATCTAAGCATGAAGCCCCCCTCAAGATGAGATTTCCCATTTCTTCGGAAAGTAAGATCCCTGAAAGATGATCAGGTAGATAGGTCCGAGGTGGAAGCGTGGTGACACGTGGAGCTGACGGATACTAATCGATCGAGGACTTAACCAAAAGAAAGCGAAATCGGTGAAACTGCTTCTTCTATCTAGTTTTGAAGGAACAATCGTTCCGACAACTTCATACCGTCTGGTGGCGATGGCGAAGAGGTCACACCCGTTCCCATCCCGAACACGGAAGTTAAGCTCTTCAGCGCCGATGGTAGTGAGGGGATTCCCCTTGCGAGAGTAGGACGCTGCCAGGCAATAGAGAAGGACTTGTTGAACAGATCCCTGTTGAACAAGTCCTTTTTTGTGTGCGCCCGGCATGGGTGTAATCTATAGGGTGAAAGTCCCGAGCTGCGAAGGCAGAAGTAGCAGTTAGATTAACGCAAGGGTGTCCGTGGTGACGCGGAATCTGAAGGAAGCGGGCGGCAAACTTCCGATCTGAGGAACACGAACTTCATAGGAGGCTAGGTATCACTGGGTGAGTTTGCACAACAAAACAAAGCCCTTTCTGCCGAAGGTGATACAGAGTAAATGAAGCAGATGGATGGAAGGAAAGATTACACTCTTACCCGGGGAGGTCTGATGGATACGTGAAGTAGCCTTCATAACCTACTTAGTGATAAGTAGCTGAGCCATCAGAAGTCAGCAGAGGTCATAGTACGAATTGGTCTAGAACAATTCGGAAGGACTGAACAATTAAGAGAGAATAGCCCTTTGCATTCAGTGTGTCATGTTGAACACAGAAAACGTAGTACCTCACTTGAGGAAGGAAACGGTGAATCCCGTGGGGGACCTCTTGGAGGGTGGAGTGACCACTGGCATAAGAAGATAAGCTATTCACGGAAGGAAGAATAACAATGCTTTTGAATCAAATCCTGTCACGGGAGAATATGCTTTTAGCTTTACAAAGAGTAGAAAAGAACAAAGGTAGCCATGGAGTAGATATGATGCCCGTACAAAACCTCCGTCAGCACATAGTCGAAAACTGGATATCTATGAAAGAGGCAATTCTCAAGGGTACCTATGAACCAATGCCTGTTCGAAGAGTCGAAATCCCGAAACCTGATGGCGGTGTTCGGTTACTAGGTATTCCAACCGTAACAGACCGTTTGATTCAACAAGCAATTGCCCAAGTATTATCGAGGATATATGACCCTATGTTCTCCGAACATAGTTATGGGTTTCGTTCAAATCGAAGTGCTCATGACGCAGTTAGGAAAGCAAAAGGCTATATCAGAGATGGTTATAGATGGGTAGTAGACATGGATTTAGAAAAGTTCTTCGATCGAGTGAATCATGACAGGCTGATGAGTACATTAGCCAAGACTATTAAAGAAAAGCCACTATTGAAGCTAATCCGCAAATATCTACAAGCTGGTGTCATGATTAATGGTGTGGTATCTAGGACAGAAGAAGGGACGCCGCAAGGTGGCCCCCTAAGCCCTTTACTTTCGAATATTGTACTAGATGAACTAGACAAAGAATTAGAGAAAAGAGGGCATAAATTTGTTCGTTATGCCGATGACTGTAATATTTACGTGAAGTCAAAACGGGCTGGTGAAAGAACCATGGCTAGTGTCAAACGATTTATTGAGGGAAAACTTCGTCTAAAAGTCAACGAGAAGAAATCTGCGGTTGACCGACCATGGAAACGAAAGTTTCTAGGATTTAGTTTTACACCTTCAAAAGAGCCAAAAGTTCGGATTGCCAAGCAAAGTCTAAAACGAATGAAGAAAAAGGTGCGAGAAATCACGTCAAGAAAAATACCATACCCAATGGAATATCGGATTAAGAAACTTAACCAATATCTACTTGGATGGTGTGGATATTTTGCATTAGCAGACACAAAGAGTATCTTTGAAGATTTGGATGGCTGGATTCGACGAAGACTCCGGATGTGTTTATGGAAAAACTGGAAGACCTCAAAGACCAGGATACGCAACCTCATAAAACTAGGAGTTCCTGAATGGAAAGCTTATGAATGGGGGAACAGTCGCAAAGGTTATTGGCGAATCTCAAAAAGTCCCATATTACACAGAACCCTTGGAAACTCCTATTGGAGTAACCAAGGGCTTAAAAGTCTACAGAAACGTTATGAATTCTTGCGTCATTTATCTTGATTGAACCGCCGTATACGGAACCGTACGTACGGTGGTGTGAGAGGACGGGGGTTAATCACCCCCTCCTACTCGATTTGAAAGAAGCGATATACAGTTTTGGCTTGTTATGGTGTGCTTTAACGGATGGCTGTTAAGATTCTTTTCTTATTTTAATGAATGAAAGGGACATCATTTCTGAAAAAATCTACTTCGTCTAATTAGTGATCTTTCGTCAAAACAATCTTTCTTAGAAGATCAAAGTCTCTTTTTTCTTGAACGCTTTTCTATAAAGGTGTTGTTAGAAATAAAAGCTGTTCTCTTAAAGTAGAGGCTTTAACCGTGTTTGAATCAACAATGACAGCAAATAGTCCTAGAAGGTTTAAATTCCGTCCCAAAAAAGCAAATGGAAGCGGCGCGATTCTTTGGATTAAAACGCTAAGGTTTGAAAAAATGATGACCCTTGGTCGCCCAGTTCCTTTCACTATAAAAAAGACCATCGCTAGATATGCTTTATCAGAACGATTGCATAATGCGAAAGTGATCCACAACGGAAGTATATTCTATTTTCGTATAAAAAGGGAGAAAAAGGGCAGAATGATAGAGAAGGGGAGGTGGATGAAATGAAGAATCAGAGAGACAGCGGGGAGATTTGTATCATTTGCGAAAATCAAAAAACGGAAGGCATTCATATATTGGAGTCTTTTATTTGTACGGATTGCGAAAAAAAGATGACTTCTATTGAAACGACACATTCGGATTACTCCTACTATGTACAAAAATTAAAAAAAATAAAATCATCCAATGTCTATTCATAAGTACCGTTATGTTGCTATTTTCATTGAAAATAACATTCTGTTTATAGTATGAGGATTGGAATCAATTTTTCAGCAGCAAGTGTTCTTTCTATCGCCGGCTAGTCCAATAGAGTGGAACGGTCGATATACCAATTTGCTATTTTAAGATGGATTATTTCAAATATTTCGGAGTCCCGTGGTTGATTTTTTGCACGGGGTCTTTTTGTATAATGGTGAGTAGAAAACAAGAAAGGACAAAAAGACAAGATGGAACAAGAAAAAATGCCTATTATGGATGCGTTAATCAAACATCAACAAAAACGGCCTGTTTCTTTTCATGTACCCGGTCATAAATTTGGAACAGTAATAGGAGAGATTCCAGACGATTTTCGGACGATTTTATCTTATGATGCTACCGAAATTACCGGCCTTGACGATTTTCATTCTCCCGAAGGAGCGATCCTGGAGGCTCAGACTCTTTTAACCAAACTATACGGTTCTAAGAAAAGCTATTTTTTAGTAAACGGAAGCACCGCCGGCAACCTTGCCATGATTGCCAGTTCTTTTCAGAAAGAGGATATTGTATTGGTGCAAAGAAACTGCCATAAATCCATCATCCACGGATTGATGCTGGCCAACATTCGCCCTGTTTTCCTGGAGCCGGAATATGATGAAAAAACAAAAAGCCCTGCAGGTGTTTCTTTGGATACATTGAAGCTTGCATTGGAGCGGTTTCCAAATGCCAAAGGACTGATTCTAATCTATCCCAGCTATTACGGCGTATCTTACCCGATCAAGGAACTGATCGATTATGCCCATCAAAAGGATTGTATCGTATTGGTCGATGAAGCTCACGGGCCTCATCTCGTTCTCGGGGATCCATTTCCTCCATCGGCTTTGAGCATGGGAGCAGATATGGTCGTTCAATCGGCGCATAAAATGCTTCCGGCGATGACAATGGGTTCTTTTTTTCATGTCGGCACGGAGAGACCTTCGTTAGAAAAAGTGGAATTCTACTTATCGCTTTTTCAATCGAGCAGTCCCTCTTATCCGATTATGGCTTCCTTAGATGCTGCCAGACAGTATTTAGCATTGATAAAGGAAGAAGATGTGGCTTTTACGTTGGAGGAAAGAGAGCGTTTTGTGGAATGGCTTCAAAAAGAAAAGGACTTGCAAGTAGCGGTGTCTGAGTTCCCGTATGATCCATTGAAGCTAATAGTGCGGAGTCCAAACAGCGATGGTTTTCAGCTGAAAAAGGATATTGAAACGGCAGGAGTTTTTCCTGAACTGGCCGATCCTTATCAAATTCTTTTTACGCTGCCATTACTAAAGGAAGGAAATCGTATTTTTTATCAGCAAGCAAAAGAAGCAATCGCCAGAGTGACAATAACAGAACGAAATGTACGACCTGTGGAGTTGCCGGCACTTTCCCATTCTAAAGTATCATCTGTTCCCGTTTCTTTCGAAAATTGGAAGGAAAATGATAAGAGGTGGGTAAAGCTTTCCGAAGCGGAAGGAAGCATATCCGCCGCCATGATCATTCCTTATCCACCGGGGATACCGCTCTTAATGATGGGAGAAAGAGTGACGAAGGAAAAAATCGATTTTATTGAAGAATTAGTAGCAAGAGGTGCTCATATACAAGGAGATCATCAGCTGAATGAGGAATTCATCGCTGTATATTAGTGAGAAAACATGGCGGCAAATCCTTTTCTTAGTGAAAGCTAAATTTCTTTTCGGTTTTCCTTATCTTTTGCTATTTTCCTAACATATGAAAACCAGTAGAATAGAAAGGACGATATTTATGTTGAAAAAGCTTCGTCTACAAATTAGAGTTCCTGTAGAGAAGCTTTTGTTTTTTATAAATTAACATCATGAAGCCCTTTGAAAAGCGTGATTCATCTCACTATTGAGATCGTTTTGGTTGGATCAACTGGAAAAATAAACGCGGTACGATACCTTCCTGTTTTCCGGTTCGATCAGGTATACTTAAGTACGTGTTTGGAGGTATAAGAATCCGGAGGTTCGAAAGATGATAAATAATGGTATTTTTATTACGGTAGAAGGTCCTGAAGGCGCCGGAAAAACGACGATCGCCCAAAGGATCGTAGAAAATTTAAAACGAGAAGGCTACCAGGCTATGTACACAAGAGAGCCAGGAGGCATTTCCATTTCTGAACAAATTCGACAAATTCTTTTAAATAGCCAAAATACTGCAATGGATGGCCGTACAGAAGCGCTTCTTTATGCAGCGGCCAGACGTCAGCACTTGGTAGAGAAGGTGATTCCAGCGCTGGAAGCAGGAACCATTGTAGTATGCGATCGATTTATTGACAGTTCTCTTGCCTATCAAGGGTATGCCAGAGGGCTTGGCGTAGAGGAAGTATATAAAATCAATGAATTTGCCGTAGATGATGCCATGCCCCATTTAACGCTATACTTCGACATTTCTCCTGAAATTGGTTTGCGTCGAATTCAACAGAACAAAGGGAGAGAAGTGAATCGGCTTGATCTTGAAACGCTCGATTTCCATCAGAGAGTGAGAAAAGGATATTGGCAGTTGCTTGATCAGTTTCCGGAAAGAATGGTCAAAATTAATGCTGAACAGCCAATTGAATCAGTGTTTCAAGACAGCTGGAAAACGGTTCTGAAGTTTCTCCTCAATCGTTGAGAATCTCCTCCCCACATTTCTCAAAATTACCAGCGTTTCTTGCTGATTCTTTATACTCAAAAGTTCAATGGAACGGAAAGGCGGCCTAACACCGTATGTTGGTCCCTTTCAGTCGTTCCAATACGGTTTGGTTTTCAAAGATTTTCTGCTTTTTCCAGCAAGCGCACCCCCATTCTCCGCGTTTGTATCTTTTCTCTCTGTTCGTTTATTCTACAAGCATGATCAATCTTGGTATAATAAAAGAAAATGCTTTTTAAAGAGGCCTCTTGATGAAACTTGCTTTAGCTGATGAAAATCGGAAAAGCCATTCATGAATGACGCTTTCTTGTTATATCCTTTTCGGCAGATGAGTTTCATCAATTTGAACGGAGGTTGTACAGGATGAAAATAAATCAAGATCTTCGGATCGGAGCGGAAAATTTTCGAGGAGACATAAAGAGAACACCAGCTGTTCATGGCCAGTTTTTAAATCTGGTACAACAATATGATCAAAAATTAAAAGATGAGCAGCTCAAACAGCTAATGGCCAATATTGATGAAGCTGGAGAACGGTTGGCTAAATCCAGAAATCTTCAAGATTTAGTAAAATATAAAACGTTAATTAAAAAATTTATAAAGGAAACAGTCGATTATGGAATGGAGTTGAGCAGTTCCCATTCCTGGAACTTATACGGCGAAGGCAGGCAGCTGAAAGTAGTCAAGACGATAGATGAAAAATTAGTGGAATTGGCCGAGGATCTAGTGAATAAAGAAAAGTTGACGATTGATATTTTGGGCAAAATAGGGGAAATTAAAGGCTTGCTTATCAATTTATATGCGTAGGAAGGGATTAGTGTTGTTGAAAAATTGGGATGAGTGGAAAAACATACAGCCACAGGCAGCCAATATGCTGCACAATAGTTTGAAAAAAGAACGCATAGCCCACGCTTACCTTTTTGAAGGAGAAAAAGGGACCGGCAAAAAACAAGCTGCCCTATTTTTGGCCAAAAGCCTATTATGTGAACAGCCTCTTCCTGATTATACGCCTTGCGGACAATGCAGCAATTGCCGCAGAATTGAAAATGGCAACCATCCTGATCTTCATTTGATTGAAACAGAAACGGACAGTTTATCGATTAAGAAACAACAAATTGAAGCACTGCAAAGGGAATTTGCCAAAACGGCGGTAGAATCAAAACGCAAGATTTATATAATCGAACATGCAGATCGAATGACGACAAGTGCCGCGAACAGTTTATTGAAATTTTTGGAAGAACCTCATCCAGGAACAACTGCCATTTTGTTGACTGAACAGTATCATCGAGTACTTCCAACCATTATATCCCGCTGTCAAACGATTACGTTTAAACCATTGCCGATTGATTATCTTGAAACTCGTCTGAGGGAAGAGCAGGTAGGTGCCAATATGGCTGCTTTAGCCGCTCGTCTTACGAATAACCTTCAAGATGCGCTGGAGTTGAGCGCAGATGAGTGGTTTGCGCAAGCGCGTAAAATAGTGTTAAAATTATATGAAGCGCTTAATAAACAACCTCTAGAAGCCATGATCAAACTTCAAGAAGAGTTTCATCAACATTTTAAAGATAAGCAGCAGATAGAAAGAGCCTTGGATTTATTGCTCCTTATATATAGAGATTTATTATCCATCCAAATAGGCAAAAGTGACCATTTAGCCTATCCTGATCAACGTGCACATTTTGAAAGCAGGTCCCTTCAACTATCGATCAAGCGTCTTACGGAATGTATGGAAGCCATTTTTGAGGCGAAGCGCAAGCTGCAAGCCAATATGAATTCTCAGCTGTTAATGGAACAGCTTGTGCTAAAATTACAGGGAGGGTTCACCTTTGTATGATGTAGTAGGTGTCCGATTTAAAAAAGCGGGCAAAATATATTATTTTGATCCGGGCGATTTTTCGATTGAAAAAGGAGACCCGGTTATTGTAGAGACGGTTAGAGGGATCGAATATGGCCATGTGGTAGTAGGCCGCAAAACGGTGGATGAAAATGACGTTGTTCTGCCGTTGAAAAAAGTCATTCGGCCGGCGGATGAAAAAGATCATCATATTGTGGAAGAAAATAAAAAAGCTGCCCAGGAAGCGTACCATATTTGTAATGAAAAAATTATGGATCATCAGCTGGAAATGAAGCTGGTCGATGTAGAATATACGTTTGACCGCAATAAAGTGATTTTTTATTTTACGGCTGACGGCAGAGTGGACTTTCGTGAACTTGTAAAAGATTTAGCGGCAGTGTTCCGGACGAGAATCGAGCTTCGGCAAATTGGAGTTCGGGACGAGGCCAAGATGTTGGGCGGGATCGGGCCGTGTGGAAGAATGCTTTGCTGTTCCACATTTTTAGGAGATTTTGAACCGGTGTCCATTAAAATGGCAAAAGATCAAAATCTTTCTTTAAATCCAACAAAAATTTCCGGTTTGTGCGGACGGTTGATGTGCTGCCTAAAATATGAAAATGATGAGTACGAAACGGCGAAAGAAGAACTCCCTGACTTGGGGGAAGTCATTAAGACGCCACGTGGAGTCGGCAAAGTAGTGGGACTAAACATTTTGGAACGGGTGCTTCAAGTAGAGCTGGCTGAACACGATCGGGTGTTGGAGTTTACTTTGGAAGAAATTTTTAATGAAGGTGCCTTTTCATCGCAAGCCACAGAGTAATTGAGGTGGAACCAGTGGATAAAAAAGAGTTCTTTGATTCAGTCAGCCATATGGAAATTCAAATCGGAAATTTGTATCAACAACTGGGGGAATTGAAACAAAAACTGGCAGAGTTATTGGAGGAAAACAATTCCCTTAAACTGGAAAATGAACATTTGCGCCGGAGACTGGAGCAAATGGAGAACTCTGGTGAACAAACCGCATCGTCTGAAAAAAACAGCCGTTTTTCTCCCAAAACAATGGATATCGGGGAAGGATACGATAACCTTGCCCGACTTTATCACGAAGGTTTTCATATTTGCAACGTCCACTTTGGAAGCCCTCGTCAAAATGAAGATTGTTTATTTTGTTTATCCTTTTTGAATAAAAAATAAATCAAAGCTTTCGTTGTACGTTGTCTTTTATAACCAGTATAATGGGGACAGACTGCCAATATATAAAGAAGCGAATTTCCTCTGAGGAATTTTTCCAAAGATGAATGTCGATTTAAGCTTTGCATGGCAGCATTGATTTAATAAGTTTTAACAATTGAAATAAGCGATGCTCTCAAAAATTTAACGGTCAGTGATCTTTCCATTTGGATTTCATCCCCCGATAAAATAAGACATTAGAACGGCATTCGATTGGTGCTGTTTTCTTTTTTTGTGGAGATGATCGTGTGGCCTTCTGGTTTGGAATATGAGTTTATTTGAGATACTACTTGGAAGCGGAGGTTTTTCATTGATGTTAAAAGAGGACGAACGCTTGGACTTTTTGCTTGCTGAGGATATGCGGATCATCCAGAGTCCAAATGTGTTTGCCTTTTCCCTTGATGCTGTGTTGCTTGCCCGCTTCGTATACGTTCCCATTCAAAAAGGAAGTTTGGTTGATTTATGTTCGGGGAATGGAGTTGTTCCTCTGTTGTTAAGCAAGCGGACGAAAGGAACGATCGTTGGTGTCGAAATTCAAGAAAAGTTATACGACATGGCGGTGCGAAGCATTGAATACAACCACCTGGAACATCAAATTCAAATGGTGCACGGCGATTTAAAAGATGCTCCTCGAGTGCTTGGATATGAAAAACATGATGTTGTCACTTGCAATCCTCCTTATTTTTCAACTCCTCCTTCTGGGGAAACGAACCTCAATGAACATTTCGCCATTGCCCGCCATGAAATTATGTGCACGCTTGATGACTGTGTGAAGGCGAGCAGCGAGCTTTTGAAACAAGGCGGAAAAGCAGCTTTTGTCCATCGGCCTGAAAGGCTGCTCGATTTGGTGACAGCTATGCGCAAGTATCGATTGGAGCCGAAACGATTGCAATTTGTCTATCCTAAACCGGGAAAAGATGCGAATACCATTTTGCTTGAGGCGATTAAGGACGGAAAACCGGGAATGAAAATTTTGCCGCCTTTGACGGTTTATCACGAAAATAATGAATATACGGAAGAAGTTAGGAAGATTTTATATGGAGAAAGCAAATGAACATTATTTTTACGTTTTAAAATGCGGCGATGGTTCGTTTTACGGCGGGTATACGACGGACGTTCAAAGAAGAGTTCGCCAGCACAACGACGGAAAAGGGGCAAAATATACGAGAAGCAAAGGTCCGGTTAAGCTTATTTATACGGAAGCTTTTGAGACAAAAGGAGAAGCGTTGAGGGCGGAATATCGTTTTAAGAAGTTGACGAGAAAACAAAAGGAAAAGTTTTTGGGGCTGGCAGGTGATCGAGATGATCAGTAAACAACGCAGTTATGTCGAACAAGAGAATCGGGGAATTCTTTATTTAGTGCCGACGCCAATCGGCAATTTGGAAGACATTACGTTTCGGGCGCTTCGCATTTTAAAAGAAAGCAGCGTCATTGCTGCCGAAGATACAAGGAATACAAGAAAACTTTGTCATTATTATGACATCCACACTCCTCTCATGAGCTACCACGAACATAATAAAGAAGCGAGCGGACGCCAAATCATAGAACGGTTAAAACAAGGAGAGCAAGTTGCATTAGTGAGCGATGCCGGTATGCCAACGATATCCGATCCGGGGTATGAACTGGTAAGAGCAGCCGTTGCTGAAAAGATTCCTGTTGTGCCGCTGCCCGGCGCCAATGCTGCTCTTACTGCATTAATTGCTTCAGGGCTTCCAACACAGCCGTTTTATTTTTTTGGGTTTCTGAGCCGGCAAAAAAAAGAAAAAAAAGAAGAGCTGAACAGGTTAAAAAATATCACGGATACGATTATTTTGTATGAATCTCCACATCGTCTTAAAGAAACGTTGGAATACATGCTTGATATTCTTGGCAACCGTCCCATTACATTATGCAGAGAGTTGACCAAAAAATTTGAAGAATTTTTGCGCGGAGACATAAAAGCAGCGTTGAATTGGGTAGAAAACGAAAAAGTCATGGGAGAATTTTGTCTAATTTTAGAAGGGGCAAAAGAACAAGAGGCTGAAACAGGGGAAAAATGGTGGGAGTCGCTGTCGATTGTGGATCATGTCAATTTTTACATTGACGCAAAGAAAATGGATGCAAAAGAAGCGGTGAAACAAACGGCAAAAGACAGAAATATGCCAAAGCGGGAAGTATACCAAATGTATCATAATACATAAAAATAGGAAGCGAATCAGGCAAAATAAAAGAGGCTGTATCGGCATAATCCAGTGTCGATACGGCCTCTTTGCATTTTCTAATAAAAATTATTTATTCGCTGCGGACAGGTGAAAAGCTTCTTCGATTTCTTTTAACAACAATTCGGCGCCTTCACGGCTTAAAATTAATTTTCCGCCTGCCAATTTTACGTTGTCATCAGAAACTTCTCCAGTGATTTGGCAGGTCATGCTCGGTTTATATTTTTTTAGAATAATCTTATCATCATCTACATAAATTTCCAAAGCGTCTTTTTCAGCAATGCCTAATGTACGACGAAGCTCTATAGGAATAACCACGCGGCCTAGTTCATCAACTTTACGAACAATGCCAGTTGATTTCATTTGTCAATTCTCCTCTCATTTCATTTTTTGTTCTCTATATTTCTCTCTGATTCGTCAAATTTCGACAAATTTTGTTTATGTTTTAATAATACCAATGCTGCCAAAAGTAGTCAACAAGAAAAATGAAATTTTTCTAATAAATGTCAGACTTCTAGTAACTACTATCATTTGTAAATAAAGGGGATTTGATAAATGCTGTTTTTAAGTAAGAATTTTTAAAATCTCGGGACGAAATCATGGAAAACTTTTGTCCCTTTGTATTTACATTAAGGAAAGAATGCGAGAAAATAAAAAGAGGATTCGATTATTTGCAGAAGCTTATCAGATTATGTATATTTTGATGTTATAAGAGGAAATGATGTAGCATAAATGGTCTTTTCATGCAAATGGACTGATCGGATGCTATTACCGTGTTAGGAATTTCCGCTTCGGTTTTTTTCAGCTTCTGTGAGATCAGCGTACGGCAAGCAAAAATCGTGACGATTGATTATGAAGCATTTTGATGGGAGAGATGGACGACCCCGCTTTTTATGCAGGATGCCCTATCGATCTCGAATGCAATCGGTAGGAGGCAACCTCTTCTCTCATGGCAAGGTGCACATTTTATGTTGTTAAAGGGGGTTATATGAATGAAAAAAACTTTTTATTTGACAACGCCAATTTATTACCCAAGCGGAAATTTACATATTGGGCATGCTTATACAACGGTAGCCGGTGATGCGATGGCACGTTACAAAAGGATGCGCGGCTATGACGTGATGTTTTTAACGGGGACGGATGAACACGGGCAAAAAATTCAAAGAAAAGCGGAAGAAAAAGGGGTTACCCCTCAACAATATGTCGATGAAATCGTTGCCGGCATCCAAGAATTATGGAGAAAACTCGACATTTCATATGATGACTTTATTCGCACGACACAAGACCGCCATAAAAAAGTGGTTGAAAAGATATTTAAAAAATTATTAGATCAAGGCGATATTTATCTTGATCAATATGAAGGCTGGTATTGTACACCGTGTGAATCTTTCTTTACTGAAAGACAGCTTGTAGACGGTAAATGCCCTGATTGCGGCCGGCCGGTTGAAAAAGTGAAAGAAGAATCCTATTTCTTCAAAATGAGCAAATATGTCGACCGTTTGTTGCAGTTTTATGAAGAAAATCCTGATTTTATCCAGCCTGAATCCCGAAAAAATGAAATGATTAATAACTTTATTAAGCCGGGATTGGAAGATCTAGCAGTTTCCCGCACTACCTTTGATTGGGGGATTAAAGTGCCGGGAGATCCAAAGCATGTCATTTATGTTTGGATTGATGCTTTGACCAATTATATTACCGCCATTGGATACGGAAGCGAAAATGAATCAAAATTCAAAAAATATTGGCCTGCTGATGTCCATCTAGTCGGAAAAGAAATTGTCCGCTTCCATACTATTTACTGGCCGATCATACTAATGGCGCTGGATTTGCCGCTGCCGAAGAAAGTATTTGCCCATGGCTGGCTGCTGATGAAAGATGGAAAAATGTCTAAATCAAAAGGGAATGTTGTCGATCCGGTAACATTGATCGACCGTTACGGACTTGATGCGCTGCGCTACTATTTGCTGCGCGAAGTTCCTTTTGGATCAGACGGCGTCTTTACACCAGAAGGGTTTATAGAACGGATCAACTATGATTTGGCAAATGACCTCGGAAACCTGCTCAATCGGACAGTTGCTATGATCAATAAATATTTTGATGGGCGGATTCCGGCTTATAAAGGATCCGAAAGCGAGTATGAACGTCAGTTGCTGGAAGCCAATAAGGAAACGGTAGAAAAATACGAAGAAGCGATGGAAAACATGGAATTTTCCGTTGCATTGACGGTCGTATGGCAGCTGATTAGTCGAACGAATAAGTTTATTGATGAAACTCAGCCTTGGATTTTGGCAAAAGAGGAAGATAAACGCGAAGAGCTGGCCAGTGTCATGGTTCACTTGGCAGAATCTTTACGTCGTGTAGCTGTTCTGCTTAAGCCATTTTTAACAACGGCTCCGAAAAAAATCTTTGAGCAGCTGAACCTTTCTACGGAACAGTTTACATCTTGGGAAAGCTTAGAAACATTCGGCGTCATTCCAGATGGCACAAAAGTAGTGGAAAAAGGAGAGCCGATTTTTCCGCGGCTGGATATTGACGAAGAAGTGAAATTTATTAAATCGAAAATGCAAGGCGGTTCGCAACCCGCTGAAGTGAAAAAAGAAAAAACAAATGACTCTTCTGCAGAAATTTCAATTGATGATTTTATGAAAATTGATTTAAGAGTCGCTCAAGTCATTGAGGCTGAACCGGTTAAAAAAGCGGATAAGCTGTTAAAACTGCGCCTTGATTTAGGAGACCATAAGCGCCAAGTGATCTCAGGAATCGCTCCATATTATAAGCCGGAAGAGTTGATCGGTAAAAAAGTGATTTGCGTAGTCAATTTAAAACCAGTTAAATTAAGAGGAGAATTATCAGAAGGAATGATTTTAGCCGGAGAAAAAGACGGCGTATTATCATTGGCGAGCGTCGATGAAAATCTTCCAAACGGTGCAAAGGTTAAATAATAAGACTAAGAAACATAGAATGTTTCACGTGAAACAAGATTCGACGGAAACTTCTATGTTTCTTTTTTCTTAGACGTTAAATCCATTCATTAGTAAAACTGTCCAGTATGTATAGTCTTCCGTTTTGGCTATTTTTCTTTTTCCGCTAAACCGCTGATCAAGGAATTTGATTGAAAGGTATATGCTTTAAAAAATAGGAATCGAAAAATATACATGATATTATGATGACAAATGAACCGCTATTGTCATCATTTTGTCATATGGATGGAAGAAAAGGAAAGGATGGACAAAGGACCAGAAGACACATCTTCCTCTGTATTTTGAGGAAAACTACCTATGATGATGGGCGTGTTCTGGATTTTTGGCGTAAAGGGAAAATTGTAATCTATTTGACATGTCTTTTTTGAAAGGAAACAACGTAGAGTAAAGGAGAGAGCAAAAGATGTTGTTTGATACTCATGTTCATTTGAACGATGAACAATTTTCCGATGATTTGGACGAGGTGATAGACAGAGCAAAAGAAGCCGGTGTCGAAAAGATGGTGGTGGTAGGTTTTGACCGGCCTACGATTGAAAAAGCGATGAAACTAGTAGATCAATACGATTTTCTATACGCCAGTATAGGGTGGCACCCGGTGGATGCTATCGATATGACAGAGGCTGATTTGGAGTGGATTGAAAAATTGACCTCTCATCCAAAAGTAGTAGCAATAGGAGAAATAGGGTTGGATTATCATTGGGATAAGTCCCCAAAAGAGGTTCAAAAAGAAGTGTTTCGCAAACAAATTCGACTAGCCAAAAAAGTAAAATTGCCGATTATTATCCATACTCGAGAAGCGACACAAGACACTATAGAAATTTTGAAAGAAGAAGGAGCGCATGAAGTAGGAGGAATTATGCACTGCTTCAGCGGCAGCGTTGAAACAGCACGAGAATGTATCAATATGAATTTTTATATTTCTTTGGGCGGTACGGTAACATTTAAAAATGCGAAAAAGCCAAAGGAAGTTGCTGCTGAAATTCCTTTAGAAAAACTATTAATCGAAACAGATTGTCCGTATTTAGCTCCGCATCCTTACCGCGGCAAACGAAATGAACCTGCACTCGTAAAACTCGTTGCCGAGCAAATTGCCGAATTAAAGGGCATTCCTTATGAAGAGGTAGCCCGGAAAACGACGGGAAATGCCCAAAAATTATTCGGCATTGTCTGACGGCAAATTTTGTCGCATTGCTTTACAATTTGTTGTCAACTTTCGATTTTCTTGAAAGTTCTACAAGCCTCCTTTCATTCATACACTAAGCCTGTCGATAAGTCTTTCTATCATTTTTTTATCCAGCTATGCATAATAGTTGGAAAAAGAGAGAGGACAGAGCGATAGATTCTCTGTTTGAGGAAAGGATGACAAAGGGGGCCTATTTTGAATGACAGTAAACGAATTTAAACAGGATCGTTCAAGGTTTAAGTCGAGAAAAAGTTTTTTATTGGCAGCTGGAGTTGTTCTTCTATCATCTACAAGTGCTTATTCTTATTATGAAAGCACAGAGAAAACGGTTGAGGTCAAAATCAACAACCGGGAGAAAACGATTGAAACAAGGGCCGACACCGTGGCAGAGGTGGTGAAAGAACTCAAGCTGCCTGTCAAACCAAAAGATTATTTAGTTCCTTCAAAACAGACCAAAATAAAAGACGGAATGAATATTGAATGGAAGCCATCCAAGCAGATCCATCTTACGATCGAAGGCAAGAAAAAGACGGTTTGGACAACTGCCGATACGGTGAAGGACTTTCTGAAGGAAGAACATTTGTCCATTTCTCAATTCGACAAAGTGGCTCCTTCGTTCAATCAAGCCCTTCAAAATCATATGAATGTCAAAATCAATAAGGCGTTTCCGGTGACGTTAGTGGACGGAAACAGGAAAAAAACAGTATGGACTGCTTCGACTACTGTCGGTGATTTTTTAAAACAACAGGGGATCACTTTTGGCAAATGGGACAAGGTAAAGCCTGGATTCGACGACTACTTGCATTCAAACAGCTCCGTGAAAATCGTTCGAGTTAAAAAAACCACCGATGTAGTGGAAAAGTCTAAAGCATTTGCTATCACCATCCAAAAAGACCCAAGTCTTATGGAAGGAGAGAGAAAGGTTCTTCAGGAAGGGCGAAACGGTACAGTGATAAACACATATGAGTCTGTCTATGAAAATGGTCGGCTCATCTCTAAAAAACTTTTAGAGCAAAGGACGATAGTGGAAGGTCGAAATAAAATTATTGCGGAAGGCACGAAAAAGAGAGATGGTCAATTTGCAGCTGAAACGGCGTCGGCTGCTGGCACTAGAGGAAGAGAGCTTTTGGTAACGGCCACTGCCTATACCTCCAATTGCAGCGGCTGTTCAGGAATTACAGCGACAGGCATAAATATACATTCCAGCCCTAATATGAGAATCATTGCTGTCGATCCGGGGCTTATTCCCCTTGGATCTAGGGTATATGTGGAAGGATACGGCTATGCCGTTGCGGCGGATACGGGTGGAGCCATCAAAGGCAACCGGATTGACATTCTTATGCCTTCCCAATCCGCAGCAGCACAATGGGGCCGGAAACAAGTCAAGATTCAGATTATCGATTGATTCTTGATGAAGCGAGGGGAACCTCGCTTTTTCTATTTATATAAAATATAATAGACAAGTATTCATCGGATGATAAAAATACTTAAGCGGCTGACGGAGATGATTTTTTAAGAATATTTTTCATTTCCGCAGCTTTGAAAAATTGGTTTGCCCGCCTCATTTGGATTGGGCGGATAAGAATCATTTTTATGGAGGAAATGCATGAAAATAAAAGAAGTGATCGTTGTAGAGGGGAAAGATGATACAACGGCGATCCGGCGTGCCGTTGACGCCGATACAATTGAGACAAACGGATCTGCTGTTTCGAAAGAGACGATCGAAAAGATTAAACTGGCACAAGAAAAAAGAGGAGTCATTGTTTTTACAGACCCGGATTATCCCGGCGAGCGGATCAGGCACATTATTTCTCAAGCGGTTCCCAATTGCAAGCATGCTTTTTTGCCAAAGGACGAAGCGAAGCCGAAGAATGGAAAAGGAATCGGAGTCGAACATGCCAGTCCTGAAAGTATCAGGGAAGCGCTAAAAGAAGCGCAATGGATGGAAAAAGAAGCAGAAGAGCAAATAAGGAAAGAAGATTTGATCACTGCCGGATTAATCGGTGGAGGAAATGCCAGAGAAAGAAGAGAAAAATTAGGGATTAAGTTAAAAATAGGCTACACAAACGGAAAACAGCTTTATAACAGGCTAAAGATGTTTCAAATTACAAGAGAACAGTTTTTGAAAGCCATGGAGGAAGTGCTGCAGGAGGAAAAACGATGAAAGATATTGCGACACCGTCCAGAACGAGAGAAATTTTAAAAAAATATGGCTTTGCGTTCAAAAAGAGTTTAGGGCAAAACTTTCTCGTCGATCCTAATGTGTTAAATCGGATCACTGAAGCCGCCGGTCTGACGAAGGAAACAGCTGCCATTGAAATCGGCCCGGGTATTGGCGCTTTAACCGAGCATTTGGCGCGAAAAGCGGGAAAAGTGGTGGCATTTGAAATTGACAAGCGGCTATTGCCTATTTTGAAGGACACGCTTTCCCCCTATAAGAACGTAGAAATTATTCACCAAGACGTTTTGAAAGCGAATGTAAAAGAGGTCATTAAAGAAGAGCTTTCCGGATATTCCGATATTATGGTGGTGGCTAACCTCCCTTATTATGTCACCACTCCAATTATTATGAAATTATTGGAAGAATGTTTGCCGATTAGAGGGCTGGTGGTTATGATGCAAAAGGAAGTCGCTGATCGGCTTTCGGCACAACCAGGTACGAAAGAGTACGGCTCTTTATCCATCGCCGTACAATATTATACGGAAGCAAAGACAGCGTTTGTCGTACCTAAAACCGTTTTTATCCCTCAGCCTAATGTCGACTCTGCTGTCATTCATTTAAAAAGACGAACAAAGCCCCTCGTGGAAGTGGATAATGAATCTTTCTTCTTTTCTCTCGTCAAAGCGGCTTTTGCGCAAAGAAGAAAAACGTTAATCAATAACTTAACTTCGCAAATGCCCAATGGCAAAGAAAAAAAAGAACAAATTCTCAACATTCTTGCTGAAGCGGAGATTGATCCTTCCCGCCGGGGTGAATCTTTATCCATACAAGAATTTGCTCGTTTAAGCAATTTGCTTTATCCGTTATTTTCTTAACAAGGAGAACTCATCATTTGGATTTCCAACTCTTGTAAAAGAGGCAAATTTTGTGGCGGTCCCCCTCATACACGCTTCCTTCCGCGATTGCATATGCTGGCAAGGAAATATTTATTTTTGCCTGTGGAGATGACGGTTATGGGGATCAAAATCAATGATATGGTCGGCCGGCAGTCTTACAAATGCGATTTGTTGTTTCGGGTTATCGATTTCACAAATATAAACGGAAAAGAGATGGCGATTTTATACGGTGAGGATTTTCGATTAATGGCAGACGCCCCGATTGAGGATTTGATCGTCATCGAACAAAAAGAACAGCTGGAAGCGGCTCGCCAGATCAGAACGCTGGAAAAACAATCATTTGAGCTTTTTCAACGAGACCTCCATTTGCTGAAGGAAAGGCAAGAATATGAAGTTACAGGGGGCTACAACGAGGAAGGATCCAATATATTTCAGCTACCTGGAAAAGTGTTGCATTTAGACGGAGATCCGGCTTTTTTAAAAAAATGTCTGGCTGTCTATGGTCAATTTGGAGTTCCCGTCAAAGGCGTACATTGCAGTGAGAAAGATATGCCGGTAAAAGTGTTGGAGCTTTTGGAACGGCATCGGCCGGAGATTCTTGTCATTACGGGACATGATTCCTATTCAAAGTCAAAAGGGAAAAAATCGGATTTAAATGCTTATCGAAATTCCAAATATTTTGTTCAAACCGTAAAGGAAGCTCGAAAAAAAATACCGAGTCTTGATCAGTTAATTATTTTTGCGGGTGCTTGTCAATCCCATTTTGAATCATTAATTAGGGCCGGCGCCAATTTTGCCAGTTCGCCGTTTCGAGTCAACATTCATGCCTTGGATCCTGTCTATATTGTAGCTAAAATCAGTTACACCCCTTTTCATCAATCGGTTAATGTGTTAGATGTCCTTAAGAATACATTAACTGGCAATAAAGGGTTAGGCGGTGTAGAAACGAGGGGAGTTTTAAGGACCGGAATGCCGTACCATTGGAATTTAGATGATTAAGCTGTAATGAAGGAGTTTCATTACAGCTTTTTATATGTGCGCCCGGCATGTACATGAACTATAGGGTGTAAGTCCCGAACCCCGAAGACAGAAGTAGAGGTTAGCCAAGAGCAAGGGTGTCCGTGGTGACGCGGAATCTGAAGGAAGCTGGAGGCAAAACACCGGTCCGAGGAACACGAACCTCATATAAGGCTAGGTATGATTGAGTGAGTTTGCATAACAAAACAAAGCTCTTTCTGTCGAAGGTCATATCGAGTAAATGAGGCGGATAGATGGTGTGAAAGTGCATGTACTTACCCGGGGAGGTCTGGCGGATATGTGAAGTACTCTTCATAACCTACTTAGTGATAAGTAGCTGAACCGTCAGAAGTCAGCAGAGGTCATAGTATTAGTTGGTCTAGAACAACTAAGAAGGACCGAACAATTAAGAGAGAATAGCCCTTGGTATTCAGTGAGTCATGATGAACACAGAAAACGTAGTACCTCACTTGAGGGAGGAAGCGGTGAATCCCGTGGGAGACCTCTTGGAGGGTGGAGTGACCACTGGCATAAAGAGAACAGCTATTCACGGAAGTTATAAAGACTTGCGTCAATTATCTTAATTGAACCGCCGTATACGGAACCGTACGTACGGTGGTGTGAGAGGACGGGAGTTAATCGCTCCCTCCTACTCGATTGGATGAAAAAATTAAAGCGGTGTTTACATAAAACATCAGTGAAGTGGCATATTAGAACTGTAGAAAAAAGAAATATTTTGAAAAAATAAAAATGTTGACAGTAAGGGTTTTCGTTGATAAAATTATTAATTTATTTGACCACATGTACAAGCTGTGCTATAATAAAGGACAGTGAGGTGGAAGCAAATGCCGAAAACATTAGCCGACATTAAAAAAGCACTTGATTCCAATCTTGGAAAAAGACTTTTGCTAAGAGCAAATGGTGGTCGAAGAAAGACCATCGAGCGATCCGGTATATTAGCTGAAACGTATCCAGCTGTGTTCGTCGTTGAATTGGATCAAGACGAAAACTCTTTTGAAAGAGTGTCGTACAGCTATGCGGATGTGTTGACAGAAACAGTGGAGTTAAAATTTTACGAAGATTCAACAGGGAATATGGCATTAGGGCAGCAGTAGACATCATGTTTGCTGCTTTTTGTTTTCCAATATTGGCGGCAGCCCCCTGTTATAAATAAAGTACTTCGAAACAAAATAAATATGCGGCATAGCTACAACTTTCATCGATTCTTTATGACCGATGAGTGAACCGATCTTGCTTTTTTCGAGCTCTTTTCTCTGTATAGAGTAGGGGTTCGTTAAAGCAAGATAAAAGGGGGATGCTTATATGGGCAAAAGACGAGGAGTTATGTCCGATCGTTTCAAAGAAGAACTTGCCAAAGAACTTGGGTTTTATGATGTCGTCCAACGAGATGGTTGGGGCGGCATAACGGCAAGAGACGCAGGAAACATGGTTAAACGAGCTATCGAAATGGCCGAACATCAGCTCATTAATAAGCAACAATCTGAATAAAAGCCGCACAAAGGCCGGGAAATCAAATTCCCGGCCTTTTTTATGTGCGCCCGGCATGTACATGAACTATAGGGTGTAAGTCCCGAACCCCGAAGACAGAAGTAGAGGTTAGCCAAGAGCAAGGGTGTCCGTGGTGACGCGGAATCTGAAGGAAGCTGGAGGCAAAACACCGGTCCGAGGAACACGAACCTCATATAAGGCTAGGTATGATTGAGTGAGTTTGCATAACAAAACAAAGCTCTTTCTGTCGAAGGTCATATCGAGTAAATGAGGCGGATAGATGGTGTGAAAGTGCATGTACTTACCCGGGGAGGTCTGGCGGATATGTGAAGTACTCGTCATAACCTACTTAGTGATAAGTAGCTGAACCGTCAGAAGTCAGCAGAGGTCATAGTATTAGTTGGTCTAGAACAACTAAGAAGGACCGAACAATTAAGAGAGAATAGCCCTTGGTATTCAGTGAGTCATGATGAACACAGAAAACGTAGTACCTCACTTGAGGGAGGAAGCGGTGAATCCCGTGGGAGACCTCTTGGAGGGTGGAGTGACCACTGGCATAAAGAGAACAGCTATTCACGGAAGTTATAAAGACTTGCGTCAATTATCTTAATTGAACCGCCGTATACGGAACCGTACGTACGGTGGTGTGAGAGGACGGGAGTTAATCGCTCCCTCCTACTCGATGCAGAGAAGAGATCCTCTTTATTCCTCGACTGTGTCCTCTTTATCACTTCAAAATAAAGAACACGCAAAGATCACAGAAAAATTTCGATGAAGCGACAACCATGATAGACGGATTTTCCGATACAGGGAAAGTAAAAATTAATGAAATGAGATCGACTTTTCTTCATCTAAACCTTTGTTTTGTGTGAAGTAAAACGACTCTTTTGCATTGAATAGGAACTGTCCGTGTTTTTAAATTATTCATGATGCATGTTTACGAGGATTTTATCCGTTCGTTTTGTCTACTGTTTATTAAAAAGCTTCACAATGATATCAGCTAAGTGATAGAGTTCATGAACCCGGTCTTTTCATTGTTTTTTGAAAATGGTAAAATAACATACTTGAATGGCTATAATGTGAAAGAATACATACATTTGCATAACAACGTTTTATTTTTTCTTTAGTAAATGATTGATTGACAAATACATCGAACGATCGATTGGGATGAAGGAAAGGCACATGGGTGTTCTTTTCTGTCTCTAAATACCTTCCGATTTCAAACTGCTCAGGGCGGTTTCCAATATCAAACCATCATTCTTCGGTTCAATAGAGTAGGTGAATAAATGAAATTGCATGTAAAAGCACCGGCGAAAATCAATTTATCTTTAGATGTCCTTCATAAGAGACCTGACGGCTATCATGAAGTGGAAATGGTAATGACGACCATTGATCTGGCAGATCGAATAGAGTTAAAAGAATTACGACAAGATGAAATTAGAATTGACTCTCATAACCGTTTTGTTCCCGACGATCATCGCAACTTGGCGTTTCAAGCGGCTAAGTTGTTAAAAGAAACGTATCACATCAAAAAAGGCGTCTCCATTTCCATTGATAAAGCGATTCCGGTAGCGGCCGGACTTGCAGGAGGGAGCAGCGATGCCGCGGCTGTGCTTAAAGGTCTTAATCAAATGTGGCAATTAGGTCTCTCTCTAGAGGAACTGGCCGACCTAGGTTCTCAAATTGGATCTGATGTTTCATTTTGTGTTTTTGGAGGAACGGCGCTTGCAACCGGTAGAGGGGAAAAAATTACCCCGCTTCCAACACCGCCGAATTGCTGGGTGGTTTTGGCCAAACCCCAAATAGGGGTCTCTACCGCGGAAGTTTATCGAAATTTGAAATTGGAAGAGGTTCGACATCCGAATACGAAAGCAATGATTGAAGCGATTGTCGAGCAAAATTATGAAAAAATGTGCCAAAATGTAGGAAATGTATTGGAAAGTGTCACTTTAAAAATGCATAAGGAAGTGGCGCAAATCAAAGAACAAATGATTCGATCGGGAGCGGATGCAGTATTAATGAGCGGAAGCGGGCCTACTGTTTTCGCTCTTGTACAGCATGATTCACGAATGAATCGGATTTACAATGGGTTGAGAGGATTCTGCGGCCAAGTTTTTGCGGTTAGAATGCTGGGCGGACCGCCGACCATTGTGTAAAACCGTATATTAATGTATATTTAAAAGAAAATATTCGGTTTTAAGGAGGCGCGGTGATTATATGAAATTTCGGAGAAGTGAACGGCTCATTGATATGACTTATTATTTATTAGAACATCCCCGCGAGCTAGTATCTTTAACTTTTTTTTCGGAAAGGTACGGTTCCGCCAAATCCTCCATTAGTGAGGATTTGGGAATTTTGAAAGAAACGCTGGAGCAAAGAGGGATGGGCACTTTACAGACCATTCCCGGCGCTGCAGGTGGGGTCAAGTTTTTTTCAAAAGTAAAAGAAGAGGATGCAAGGGCATTTATTAAAGAATTATGTCAGCAATTAGAAAAACCTGAGAGGCTTCTTCCCGGTGGATATTTATTTATGACAGATCTCATTGGAAACCCGCAAATCATACACAAAATTGGGAAACTATTAGGATCCGCGTTTTCTGAAATCGAAATAGATGTGATTATGACGGTGGCCACCAAGGGTATCCCAATCGCTTACGCTACAGCTGCCCATTTAAATGTGCCAGTGGTCATTGTCAGAAGCGACAGTAAAGTAACAGAGGGACCCACTGTAAGCATCAACTATGTTTCCGGTTCGACAAAACGGATACAAACCATGGTGTTGTCAAAACGAAGTTTAAAAGAGGGATCAAGAGTGTTGATCGTGGATGACTTTATGAAGGCCGGCGGAACGATCAACGGAATGAAAAGCATGCTGGCTGAATTTAATGCCGAAGTGGCAGGCATCGCCGTTTTGGTTGAGTCCGAGCATGCAGAGGAACGATTGGTGGAAGATTATATTTCACTTGTAAAATTGCGGGATGTTGATGTAAAAAAGAAGGAAATAAAGGTAGATGAAGGGAATTATTTTACTAAAAATATTCATTTTATTTAAGGAGAGAAAAGAAGGATGAAACAAGTTGCTACGAAGAATGCCCCTGCTGCTATCGGCCCTTATTCCCAAGGAATCATTGTCAATAACCTCTTTTTCAGCTCAGGTCAGATTCCGTTGACGCCTGAGGGAGTATTGGTGGAAGGAAGCATTGAAGAACAGACAAGGCAAGTGTTCCGCAATCTGCAAGCTGTATTGCAAGAGGCGGGAGCGTCGCTGGAAACCGTTGTAAAAGCAACGGTATTTTTAAAGGATATGAATGATTTTTCCGTTGTAAACGACATTTATGCGGAGTTTTTCGGGGACCATAAACCGGCTCGATCTTGTGTGGAAGTGGCTCGGCTGCCAAAAGACGCAAAAATTGAAATAGAAGTGGTTGCACTCGTGAAATCATGATGGATAAAAAACTGTCGACATCGTCGGCAGTTTTTTTTCATGTGCGCGCGGCATGTACATGAACTATAGGATGTAAGTCCCGAACCCCGAAGACAGAAGTAGAGGTTAGCCAAGAGCAAGGGTGTCCGTGGTGACGCGGAATCTGAAGGAAGCTGGAGGCAAAACACCGGTCCGAGGAACACGAACCTCATATAAGGCTAGGTATGATTGAGTGAGTTTGCATAACAAAACAAAGCTCTTTCTGTCGAAGGTCATATCGAGTAAATGAGGCGGATAGATGGTGTGAAAGTGCATGTACTTACCCGGGGAGGTCTGGCGGATATGTGAAGTACTCTTCATAACCTACTTAGTGATAAGTAGCTGAACCGTCAGAAGTCAGCAGAGGTCATAGTATTAGTTGGTCTAGAACAACTAAGAAGGACCGAACAATTAAGAGAGAATAGCCCTTGGTATTCAGTGAGTCATGATGAACACAGAAAACGTAGTACCTCACTTGAGGGAGGAAGCGGTGAATCCCGTGGGAGACCTCTTGGAGGGTGGAGTGACCACTGGCATAAAGAGAACAGCTATTCACGGAAGTTATAAAGACTTGCGTCAATTATCTTAATTGAACCGCCGTATACGGAACCGTACGTACGGTGGTGTGAGAGGACGGGAGTTAATCGCTCCCTCCTACTCGATTGGACTCCTTACACATAATGATTCAGCTTCTTTGATGGTTGGAAATAGAGATGGGTTCATCCATCATCCTCATTTTTTTTACCGGCTGTTTTACAAAATTATTTTGGAGACGTTAAGAGAAAAGGAGTGACTACTAAAAATTTTTAAAAAATTTTCCTATTAAAAGAAGGAAAATTAGAAATACTGTTGAATATATTTATTAGATTTTCACAAAGGAAGGGTGGTGAACAGAGTGGAAGTAACAGATGTTAGACTCCGCCGTGTCAACACAGACGGTCGTATGAGAGCAATCGCTTCCATCACTCTGGACAACGAATTTGTTATTCATGATATTCGAGTAATTGATGGCAATAATGGCTTATTTGTCGCCATGCCGAGCAAACGGACACCGGATGGTGAGTTCCGTGATATTGCTCATCCAATTAACTCCAATACTCGCGGTAAAATTCAAGACGCAGTATTGAGCGAATATCATCGGTTGGGAGAATTAGAAGAAATAGAATTAGAAGAAGCCGGAGCTTCCTAATCACATATGAAACAGCATGAGCCTACTTCATAAGTAAGGCTCTTTTTTTGCGCTTCTACCCCCCATCATTTACCATCCTTTTCTTTCCCACGCTGAAAGCATGAGTTTCCCAAGCAACCTTGAAAAGATTGTGTATTTAGGATATCATTCAATATGGATAAAAAGGTTATTGGGGGACCCTGTATGACAAATATATATGCCATTGTTTTGGCTGCCGGCCAAGGCACAAGAATGAAGTCTAAGCTTTATAAAGTATTGCATCCTGTATGCGGCAAACCAATGGTAGAGCATGTAATCGATCAAGTTTCGACTTTGAATACAGATAAGATTGTTACTATTGTAGGCCACGGCGCGGAAGCAGTAAAAGCGCAGTTGGATGGAAAAACGGAGTTTGCAGTACAGGAAGAACAATTAGGTACAGCTCATGCCGTTATGCAAGCGGAAGGGCTTTTAGGTGATAAAGAAGGAATCACATTAGTGATTTGCGGTGATACGCCGCTTATTCAGGCTGATACAATGAAAGCGCTTATCGAACACCATCAACAGCATCAATCAAGCGCTACGATCTTAACGGTTCATATGGATCAGCCGGATGGATACGGCAGGATAATCCGCAATCAGGAAGGCTTTGTTGAGCGGATTGTTGAACATAAAGACGCAACGGAAGAAGAGAGAAAAGTACAAGAAATTAATACTGGCACTTACTGTTTTGACAATAAAGCTCTTTTTGAAGCATTAAAGAAAGTAAGCAACGATAACGCTCAAGGAGAATATTATTTGCCGGATGTCATTGAAATTATGAAATCGGAAGGAAAAACCGTTGCCGCTTATCAAATCGATGATTTTGAAGAAACGCTCGGAGTCAATGATCGAGCTGCTTTAAGCCAAGCAGAGAAAATTATGAGAAGAAGAATCAACCTTCGTCATATGAAAAATGGTGTCACTATCGTTGATCCCGACCACACCTATATCGGAACGGACGTAGTGATCGGACAAGATACGATCATTTACCCAGGCACGATGATCACAGGTCACACTGTAATTGGAGAAGATTGTGAAATTGGGCCTAATAGTGAGATAAAAGATTGCACCGTAGGGGATCGAACATCGATTCGCCAATCGGTTGCATACGATAGTGCCATTGGCAGTGATGTGAAGATTGGCCCGTTCGCGCATATCCGCCCAGATTCCCAAATTGAAGATGAAGTAAGGATCGGGAATTTTGTTGAAATTAAAAAGACGGTATTTGGCCGCGGAAGCAAAGCTTCACATTTAAGTTATATAGGAGATGCAGAAGTGGGCAAAGGAGTGAACATCGGCTGCGGCTCCATTACCGTAAATTATGATGGTAAGAATAAACATAAGACGAAAATAGAAGACGGGGTTTTTGTCGGCTGTAACTCAAATCTAGTTGCTCCTGTGACAATCGGCAAAGGCGCCTATATAGCTGCAGGCTCCACGATTACGGAAGATGTCCCTGGGGATGCTTTAGCGATAGCGCGCGCCCGCCAAATCAATAAGGATGGCTATGTTCAAAAATTAAACCATAACAAATAATTTCGGAGGTCCATCATGTATAACCAGTATTTAGATCCAAATTTGAAAATCTTTGCCCTCAATTCCAACAGGGCATTGGCAGAAGAAATTGCCAATTTTGTCGGAGTGGAGCTTGGAAAGTGTTCTGTTAAACGTTTCAGCGACGGAGAAATCCAAATTAATATTGAGGAAAGTATTCGTGGATGCGATGTCTATGTCATTCAGTCAACCAGTTCTCCGGTGAATGATAATCTGATGGAACTGTTAATTATGATCGATGCCTTAAAACGGGCTTCTGCCAGAACGGTGAATCTTGTGATTCCTTATTACGGTTATGCACGACAAGATCGAAAAGCGCGCGCTCGTGAACCGATTACAGCAAAATTAGTGGCAAATTTATTGGAAAAAGCCGGTGCGACCCGTGTCATCACATTGGATTTGCATGCCCCGCAAATTCAAGGATTCTTTGACATTCCTATCGATCATTTAATGGGAGTTAAAATTTTAGCCGATTATTTCAAAAAGAAACAGTTCGACGACGATATTGTGATTGTTTCCCCTGACCATGGCGGTGTTACACGCGCTCGAAAAATGGCGGAACGCATGAAAGCACCGATTGCCATTATTGACAAACGTCGTCCAAAACCAAATGTTGCTGAAGTCATGAATATCGTGGGAAATATTGAAGGGAAAATTGCTATTTTAATAGATGACATCATTGATACAGCTGGTACAATTACATTAGGAGCAAACGCCCTTGTAGAAAACGGGGCTAAAGAAGTGTATGCATGCTGTACACATCCGGTATTATCCGGGCCGGCGATTGATCGGATTCAAAATTCCAATATCCGGGAACTTGTTGTAACCAACTCTATTGCTCTTCCCGAGGAAAAGAAAATCGATAAAATCGTGGAACTTTCCGTTGCACCATTAATGGGTGAGGCCATTATTCGTGTTCATGAAGATCAATCTGTCAGCATGCTGTTTGATTAATCCATCATCGAAAATAGGTCTTGCGGATGGTATGGATTCCAAAAATAAGGAGCAAAAGAATGAAGGGTGTGTTCGAAGCAATAATGGGCGGCTTTCCATACATGTTTTTCATGTAATGACCATGTTTAAAGATTGCCTGTTTAGGCAATTCATATAAAAGGGTTTTTACATTAAAAAACTAGAACGGGAGGATGTCTAATATGAGTGCAGTACTAGAAG
This sequence comes from Bacillus sp. FSL W8-1127, assembly GCF_038006725.1. Classification (NCBI taxonomy): domain Bacteria; kingdom Bacillati; phylum Bacillota; class Bacilli; order Caryophanales; family Bacillaceae; genus Bacillus; species Bacillus sp. FSL W8-1127. The sequence continues at coordinate 64,387 of NZ_JBBOVU010000001.1, forward strand.
TGAAAAGACGGAATGACTTGAGAAAATCGACATTAAATAAACTTCGGCGTGAAGGAAACATACCGGCCGTTATATATGGAAAGGGATTAGAAAATCAAGCGGTTTACGTAAGCAGAACAGATTTGCTAAAAACGATTAAAGAAGTGGGAAGGAATGGAATAATCACCTTAAATATTGATGATCGTGAGCAGAGCGCTGTTTTACACGACTATCAAGAAGATACGCTCACAGGCGAAATGATTCATGCTGACTTTTTTGCTGTCGATCCTTCCACGGAAATCTCCGCTGAAGTTGTGGTGGAATTAAAAGGGGAAGCTCCAGGTGTAAAAGATGGCGGTGTTTTGCAGCAGCCGTTATTTGAATTGACTGTAAAAGGCAAAGTGACCGATATACCGGATGCCATTCAAGTGGACGTTTCCCAATTGCAAGTCGGTGATACGATTACCGTAGGAGATATAAAAGAACATTATCCATTTGAGATTCAGCACGGCGATGAAGAGACGATTGTCTCTATCTTGGCTCCGCGTCAAGAAGAAGAAATCAGCACCGGCGAACAACAAGAGCCTGGCATACCGGAAAATGAAGAAGGAAGGGAAACACCGGCAAGCAAAGAAAGCGAAGGTTAATAGGTGTAAGGGCACAGCATGAAAGGCTGTGTCTTTCTTTCATAGTTGTGTTTATTACTGAAATATAACTGTGTTGGCAAAAATTTTTTACGATGAAAATCATAAGGGGTTCTATGCTTTTATCCGCTTCCCATTTCAAGCATCTATTTTGCCTGAATAGAGAATCTTCAGTTGAAGATAAGAAAAAGAAAAGAAATTTTTACGAAAAATGTTATTTTTTCAAGCAGGGCGGTTGCCTCGCTTTTTTTGTACATACTGCATAATATGTTAGAATGTAAAGAAGGAACTTGAGGTGTTTTTGGATGATAAAATTAATAGCGGGGCTTGGAAATCCCGGTGAAAAGTATAGAGGAACAAGACATAATATTGGATTTGATGTGATAGATGAGCTTGCACATCGATTGCAATCTCCATTGACAACTGCGAAACACAAAGGAATTTATACGATTGTACGGTCAGGCGGGCATCAAGTTTTGCTGCTCAAACCTCTTACTTATATGAATTTGTCAGGGGAAAGCATTGCCGAAGTCATGCGTTACTATAAGATAGATATCGAGAATTTATTGGTTGTGTATGATGATTTAGATCTTCCGCCCGGAAAAATTCGCTTGCGCCAAAAAGGGAGCGCAGGCGGGCATAATGGCATAAAATCAGTCATACAACATACAGGTACAGAACAATTTAAAAGGATTCGGATTGGCATTGGACGCCCTGACGGAAATAATACGGTTATTGATTATGTATTAGGAAAGTTTGACAAAGAGCAGCAGTTGATCATGAATGAAGCCGTTAAAAAGAGTGCGGATGCTTGCCTTGAATGGTTAGAGAAGCCATTTCCCGAAGTCATGAACCAGTTTAACTCCTGAAGAATGAATATCCTCGTTTCGATGTGTACATACTAAGAATAAGATGTGCACACGGAGGAGGACGTAATGGCTATTCATTATTATTGCCGGCATTGCGGCATTAAACTAGGCAGTTTGGAAAAACATATTATTAGCAGTGAAAAGCTAGGTCTTCATAAACTTGCGGACCATGAACGAAAAGAGATGGTTCAATATGAAAGTAATGGCGATATTTCTATAAAATCTATTTGTGAAGATTGCCAGGAATCGCTTGAACGATATCCGGATTTTCACCAAAATGATTATCTTATACATTGATTGAACAAGCTTTGGATGCGGTCCAAAGCATTTTTCTGTTTTTTTGTTTGGACGCCAGGAGGGGAGAATAATGTTAAAAAATTTAGAAAATTTACTTCTTACTAATGATGAAATTCAATCCATCACTCAAGGTGTAGAAATAGGGCTTTCAGAGCAGCTTATTGCCGGATTATCAGGCTCTGCGCGCTCTTTGCTCATCTCTTCCGTATATCACAAGACGAACCGTCCGACATTGGTCGTGACCCATAATTTGCTGCAAGCGCAAAAACTGTATGACGATCTTATTCAAAGCATCCCTGAAAACGAAGTGTATTTATATGCGGCCAATGAACTGATTGCGGCGGAAATCTCTATTGCGAGTCCAGAGTTAAAAGCCCAAAGGATTGAAATGTTGAATCATTTAACGACAAGCACTAAAGGTGTGTATATCGTACCGGTAGCCGGTTTGCGAAAGATCTTGCCTCCAAAAGATGTTTGGAAGAGATTTCAAAAGATGCTTTCTGTCGGGGATGAAGTAGATTTAGACAGCTTTTTGCAAGAATTGGTCGTAATGGGTTATGAACGAGCCGATATGGTGAACACCCCAGGCGAGTTTAGTTTAAGGGGAGGCATATTAGATATCTACCCGTTGACAACCCCTGATCCCATTAGGATCGAATTTTTTGACACGGAAATTGATTCGATTCGCACGTTTTCCATTGAAGACCAACGTTCCATAGAAAATTTAAAGGAAGTCAGCATTGGCCCGTTTTCCGAAATGCCGCTCGATCGTGATCAATTGGTGATAGTGGGCGATAGGCTTCAAACAGCGCTGGCAAACAGCTTGAAAAAGGTGAAGAATGAAAAAACAAAAGAACTTCTCACTCAAAATATTGGAAATGATGTTGAGAGATTAAAAACAGGCAGCCTTCCAGATCAAATGGCCAAATATATAGCGATTGCTTATGAACATCCTGCAAGTTTAATAGATTATCTTTCGGACAGAGGAATCGTGTTTTTTGATGAGTTAAGCCGAATTAATGAAATGAATGACTCGCTGGAAAAAGAGGAAGCAGAATGGTATACGTCACTCATTGAAGAAGGTCAAATGGTACATGACTTGCAAGTGTCCCATTCGCTAGCGGATCTCTTGTCATCGATAAAGATGCCACGGCTCTATTTTTCTTTGTTTTTAAGGCATATTCCTCATACCAATCCGCAAAATATTGTGAATTTGTCTTGCAAACCAATGCAAAACTTTCATGGCCAAATGAATGTCTTAAAGGCGGAAACGGAACGATGGAAACATGGAAAATATACAGTTGTCTTTTTGTGTTCCAGCAAAGAACGAATGAAAAAATTCCAAAGTGATTTAGAAGAGTATGAGATTGAAGCTTCATTGCTGGAGGAAGAAGAGAATCTGTTTATCGGCAATCATCAAATTCTATATGGGAATTTGCAAACGGGGTTTGAACTTCCTTCTTTGCGGCTTGCCGTGATTACAGAAGAAGAATTATTTAATAAAAAGGTAAAACAGTCCAAGAGAAGGCAAAAACTTTCGAATGCCGAGAGGATAAAAAGCTATTCGGAATTAAACGTCGGGGATTATGTGGTCCATGTGAATCATGGGATCGGAAAATATTTGGGGATTAAAACATTGGAGATCAACGGAGTCCATAAAGATTATCTCCATATTAAGTATCAGGGAACGGATCAATTATATGTACCGGTTGATCAAATTGACTTAGTTCAAAAGTATATTGCTTCCGAAGGAAAAGAACCGAAGATTTACAAGCTAGGAGGCAGCGAGTGGAAGCGGGTTAAAAAGAAAGTACAATCGTCTGTTCAAGATATAGCCGACGATTTGATCAAGCTTTATGCAGAAAGAGAAGCATCAAAAGGATATGCTTTTTCTCCTGATGGCGACTTGCAGCGGGAGTTTGAAGCGGCTTTCCCTTATCAGGAGACGGAGGATCAATTGCGCTCTATTCAAGAAATTAAACGGGATATGGAAAGAGAACGGCCGATGGATCGATTGTTGTGCGGAGACGTTGGATATGGAAAAACGGAGGTAGCTCTAAGAGCGGCTTTCAAAGCAATTATGGACGGAAAACAGGTGGCTATGCTTGTTCCCACCACGATATTAGCGCAGCAGCATTATGAAACGATGAAAGAGCGCTTTCGAGGATATCCGATCAATATTGGAATGTTAAGCCGATTTCGAACACGAAAACAAATTCAAGAAACCATTAAAGGAATTAAAAATGGAACGATTGATATTGTAGTCGGCACGCATCGGCTATTGTCCAAGGATGTTCAATACCATGATCTAGGCTTGCTGATTGTCGATGAAGAACAACGTTTCGGAGTGACGCATAAAGAGCGGATCAAGCAATTAAAAACGAATGTAGATGTATTAACGCTAACGGCTACCCCTATTCCTAGAACACTGCATATGTCGATGTTAGGCGTAAGAGATTTATCGATCATCGAGACTCCTCCTGAAAACCGGTTCCCGGTTCAAACGTACGTGATGGAGTATAACGGAACGGTTGTCAGAGAAGCGATTGAAAGAGAATTGGCGCGGGACGGACAAGTTTTCTTCCTTTATAACCGAGTAGAAGATATTGAGCGGAAAGCGGAGGAAATATCTTTACTTGTGCCGGATGCGCGCGTTACGTATGCCCACGGACAAATGACCGAGTCTGAGCTGGAAGATGTCATTTTAAGCTTTCTGGAAGGCGAATACGATGTGTTGGTGACAACAACCATTATTGAGACGGGAGTCGATATCCCAAATGTCAATACACTAATTGTATATGATGCCGACCGGATGGGGTTATCGCAGCTATACCAATTAAGAGGCCGAGTGGGCCGATCCAACCGAATCGCTTATGCTTATTTTATGTATCGAAAAGATAAAGTTCTTTCAGAAACGGCAGAAAAGCGTCTGCAATCGATCAAAGAGTTTACGGAATTGGGGTCGGGATTTAAAATCGCAATGCGCGATTTGTCGATTCGGGGAGCAGGAAATTTATTAGGCCCTCAGCAACATGGATTCATTGATTCAGTGGGATTCGATCTATATTCGCAAATGTTGAAAGAAGCGATTGAAGAAAGAAAAGGAATCACTGTGGAAGAAAAACCGCCTGTTTTTGAAGTGGAACTGGATATCGATGCTTATATTCCGGATGCTTATATTCCAGACGGACAGCAAAAAATTGAAATGTACAAACGGTTCCGTGCTCTTGAAACGTTGGAAGAGGTGGCTGAATTGCAAGAGGAAATGGTCGATCGTTTTGGTGAATATCCGAAAGAAGTAGAATATTTATTCCGAGTGGCGGAAATGAAAATCTTTGCGAAAGACGTTCATTTAGAGTCCATTAAGCAGACAAAAAATGAAGTGACGATTCTAGTCAGTGAAAAAGGGACACCGCTTTTAGACGGATCAAAAGTGGTAGAATTATGCCAAACATACGGTCGGATGATGGGATATGGAATGGACGGGTATAAATTAAAAATTACGATGAATATTAAAAATGTTCCTGTAGAAAAATGGTTTTCTATTGCTTACAACATTATTCAAAATTTAAAAGAAGCAAAAAAGAAAGCCTCTTGAATAAGTCGGCACCCGAAAGGAGCCATTGACCTGTTTGCCGTGAAGTGAATGCTGTTTTTTGATCCGTTCCTCTTATGCAAAATGATGAAAAATTTTTATGGATAACTGTTGAAAAGAGTATAAACTGAAAATAATGCCTCGCTTGAAATATTTTTTTTCAATAGAAAATTCTCACTGAAAGTGAATAGAACTTCTAAGTTGTTAGATACTAACATCAACAAAAAGAATGATTGTAAAACTGGCAAGCAAATAATGGATTGCCAAAATATCATCTGATGAAAGCGAGGCAGCAAAGATGAAAGCAACAGGTATTGTTCGTCGTATTGATGATTTAGGACGTGTAGTCATTCCGAAAGAAATTCGCAGAACTCTTAGAATCCGCGAAGGAGACCCGCTTGAAATTTTTGTGGACCGGGATGGTGAAGTCATATTAAAAAAATATTCCCCGATAAGTGAATTGGGTGATTTTGCTAAAGAATACGGAGAAGCATTATATGACAGCCTAGGATGTTCGATCCTCATTTGTGACAGGGACGCAGTAATTTCTGTGGCCGGGGTGTCGAAAAAAGAATATTTAAATAAAAACATTAGTGATTTGATTGAAAACGCTATGGAAGAACGACAGTCGGTGATCCAAACAAACCAAGGTGAGGTCTCTTTTGTTGATGGCCACGAAGAAACGGTTCAATCATACACCATTGCCCCAATTATCGCTAATGGCGATCCAATTGGAGCCGTTATTGTCTTTTCCACTGATCGAACGATAGGCGAAGTGGAGAAAAAAGCCGCGGAAACTGCTTCAGGATTTCTTGCACGGCAAATGGAACAATAAGAACGGGAAGAGCAGCTTGAAAAAGCTGTTCTTTTTTCATAAGCAGGAGAAAACATACGAATTTGACGCATCGTGAATCAGGAACGCCGCTTTTGCTTTAGATAAAAAGAAAAGAGAATTATTGGTATTCTGCAAACCTCTCATTTTGATATAATACATTCGACTATAGATGCTTATTATATGGAAGAAAGGCGGCGTTCTTTTGTCGAATCAATCATCACAGATATTTATGAAAGGAGCGCTAACGCTGACCGTTGCAGCACTTGCTGTCAAAGTGCTCAGTGCAGTTTATAGAATTCCTTTTCAAAACATTGTCGGGGATGTAGGCTTTTACATATATCAACAAGTATATCCGATTTATGGAATTGCGGTTGCCTTTTCTACTTATGGTTTTCCTGTGGCTGTTTCAAAATTGATAGCGCAAGGAGAAGAAAAGGACAAAAGCAGAATATTAACTGCTTCTTTTGTATTTTTGTCGCTGCTGGGAGTGCTATTGTTTTTAGCACTTTATTTTCAAGCAAAAACGATCGCAGCGGTAATGGGCGATCTAAAATTGGCAAGGCTCATTCAAATCATTTCACTATCCTTTTTGCTGATGCCGTTTTTATCCGTTGCAAGAGGACTTTTCCAAGGAAAAGGCGATATGGTGCCGACTGCCGTTTCCCAAGTGACTGAGCAATTGATAAGAGTTGGGGCGATATTAGGCTTTTCCTATTGGTTTATCCATTTAGACAGTAATTTGTATACGGTCGGCGGGGCTGTTCTTTTTGGATCGATTATGGGCGGATTGGCTTCCTCTATCGTGTTGATTTTTTTCTTAAAGCATAGGAGAGAGTCCATTTTTTATGTTCACCGCTTTTCTTTTGGAGAAATGGAAAGACGGTTGATCCAAACTTTAGTGCTGGAAGGCGTTGCGATTTGCTTATCTAGCATGATGCTTGTTCTCTTTCAATTTATGGATGCTTTAAGTTTATATTCGTCGCTAGTTGATTCAGGGATATCGAAATCGGCTGCAAAAGTTGCGAAAGGCGTCTATGACCGAGGGCAGCCGCTTTTGCAATTGGGAACGGTGGTCGCCACATCCTTTTCATTGACGCTTGTGCCGCTTATTAGCGCCAGCTATCAAGAAAGCGATTATGAGTCTGTTCACAAGAGCGTTCGCATTGCCGTAAAAATCAGTTTTGTCATAGGCCTTGCTGCCATGGTTGGGTTGTTAAATATTCTTGTTCCAACCAATATCATGCTGTTTGAGAATGGATTTGGGTCCAATATTTTGGCGTTTTTTAGCGCCGGCATATTGCTTAGCTCGATGGCGCTTACCTTTTCGGGAATTTTGCAAGGGGTAGGATCGCCGTATTTTCCTGCTATCGTTCTTTTCATCGGTCTTGTCGTTAAATTTGTCGGGAACTTATATCTTGTCCATATGTGTGGAGCAGTGGGAGCAGCTTTTTCCACGGTTCTTTCATTGATGTTGACATCCTTGATTTTGTTTTTGAAAATCAAAACATTAATGCGCATTCAAGTGCTGACATGGTCATCCGTTGGTCAAAGTCTTCTAGCGGCGGCAGCTATGACTGTTCTTTTACAAGTATGGTCGTTTCTTTTCCGATGCTTGGATTTTTCCGGCACCCGCATGCAAGCGGCGCTGGAAGCAGTCGGTGGTGTTTTTCTAGGCGGCACTGTTTTTCTAGTGCTTATCTTAAAAATGAAGATATTCTCCAAAGAAGAATTGGTTTTGTTTCCGTTTGGCGGGAAATTGGTTCAAATAAGTGAAAAACTGAATGGGAGAAATGTATAATGGCTTATAAAATAACGATTGTTGGATTGGGAGCAGGTGATATAGACCAGCTCCCATTAGGAGTCTATAAACGGTTGAAAAAAGAGTCTTTCGTCTTTTTGCGGACAAAGGAGCATCCTGTCGTCCGACAGCTGGAGGAAGAAGGTGTTTCGTTTATCAGTTTTGATTCTGTTTACGAACAACACGACCAATTTGAACAAGTGTACGAAGAAATAGTCGAGCGTTTGTTGAACAAAGCAAAAGAGGAAGATATTCTATATGCTGTTCCGGGGCATCCCCTTGTGGCTGAAAAAACAGTCCAGCTTTTGCTTGAAAGGGGAAAAGATGCGGATGTGGACGTGGTGATCGGCGGCGGGCAAAGCTTTTTGGATTCGTTGTTTGCTGCTCTGAAAATCGATCCTGTAGAAGGATTTCAATTTTTGGACGGGACTGATCTGCATAGAGACGATATACATGTCCGCGGGCATATCATCATTGGGCAGGTGTACGATTCTTTCGTAGCATCCGATGTGAAGCTGACACTAATGGAAAAATACCCGGACGACTATCCGATTTATATCGTTCAGGCGGCAGGATCGAGCGAGGAAAAAATAGCGAAAGTCCCTCTTTACCAATTGGATCATGAAATTTCTTCCGTCAACAACCTAACCTCCATTTATGTACCGCCGGTGAAGGATGACTTTGTTTACCGCGAATTTTCTTCATTGAGGGAAATCATTCGCATATTGCGGGGACCAAATGGTTGTCCCTGGGATAAAAAGCAGACTCATCAGTCGTTAAAAAAATACTTAATCGAAGAATGTTATGAACTTTTATCCGCCATCGATCATGATGACATTGATAATATGATTGAAGAGTTGGGAGATGTTCTTCTTCAAGTGATGCTTCATTCTCAAATCGGCGAGGACGAAGGTTTGTTTTCGATAGAAGATGTACTGGAATCCATATCCCGAAAGATGGTGCATCGGCATCCACACGTATTCGGAGATGAAACCGCTAAAACGGCGGAAGAGGTTGTGAAAAACTGGGAAGCCATTAAACAGAGCGAAAAGGGCAGAAGCGCTAAAGGCGGCGGTATTTTAGATGAAATCGAAAAAGGACTTCCGGCCGTTATTAGAGCGTACGAAATTCAAAAGAAAGCAGCAAAAACAGGCTTTGATTGGGAGAAAGCGGACGAAGCAGCTCAAAAAGTGGAAGAAGAATGGCGGGAATTTTTAGATGAAGTCAAAAGCGGCGACAAAAAGAAACAAGTGGATGAATTGGGGGATGTGTTATTTGCATTAATCAATACAGCGCGCTTTTTCTCCATTCATCCGGAAGAAGCCCTTGCTCAAGCAAATGATAAATTTATCAGGCGGTTTTCTTATGTGGAACAGAAAGTGAAGGAAAGCGGTCAATCTTTCCAAGATTTCTCCTTAACGGAACTTGACCGTTTTTGGAATGAGGCAAAAGAAAAAGGACTTTGAAAATAGCAAATCTTTTACAACAAACCATCTAAATGTGAAAACACTCTTGAAAAGGGGGAGAAGCAATGGAAACGATGCGGTTGGATAAATTTTTAAAGGTTTCGCGCATTATTAAAAGAAGAACGTTAGCAAAAGAAGTGGCGGATCAAGGCAGGGTATTCGTGAACGGACAGCAAGCAAAAGCGAGCACGAACGTAAAGGCAGGAGACGAATTGACCATCCGTCTTGGACAAAAAATCATAAAGGTTCGTGTTGAAAGCCTTCAGGAATCTACCCGGAAAGAAGACGCAGCGAGTCTCTATTCCGTATTGTCCGAAGAAAAAATAGAAGAATGAACTGAGGCTTTCTCCAAAGCCCCTTTTTAACAAGAAGACCCGCCGAGATATATCTATTTATCTCGACGGTTTTTTCTTTTGGATGGCTTTCTTTCTGAAGCAGGCGATTCTTTTCCTCCGCTTGTTTCAGAAGATTGTGGGAGATGGCAATCAGCCTGATTCGATTGTACCAATCCAGCTCTCCCAGCGGAGGTACGGGAGTCTTGCGGACCGTCCGCGGAAATCAAGTGAAATTCTCGATTGTCAACGCTCCCCGAAAACATTTCCTTCCATAAAAAACAGGCTTGTTCTATTTCTTCTCTTGCGTGCATATGTATGTTACAAAGCATGTACTTTTTCAAGGCTTCCGTTTATAAGTAGATCCCTTTGGTTTCTCAGTTGGTTCAGACTAAAAAACAAATACAAATGACCAAGACGATGACGGACAAAGCCTTTTAAAAAGCGATGAAAGGAAGCGTGGGAGAAACTATGGCGCAATTTCAAGAGTCTAAAAATAATGGATCATATCAAGAACACGATGTCATTATGAGGGGCAGAAAATTGCTTGATATCACAGGCGTAAAGCAAGTAGAAAGTTTTGATAATGAGGAGTTTTTGCTTGAAACAGTCATGGGTTTTTTGTCTATTCGAGGTGAAAATCTTCAGATGAAAAATTTGGATGTCGATCAAGGAATTGTATCGATCAAAGGGAGGGTATATGACCTTATTTATTTGGATGATCAGCATGGGGAGAAAGCTAAAGGGTTCTTTAGCAAGTTGTTTCGATGAGCTTGACAACTCAGTTTTATACTATGCTTGCCATGATTGCAATGGGAAGCTTTTTTGGTGCATCGTTTGATACGTACAACCGATTTTTAAAAAGAAGCAAGCGGAATAGGTGGATCGTCTTTTTTCACGATGTGCTTTTTTGGGCGGTGGAAGGGCTTCTTATTTTTTACATTTTATTTCTTGTGAATTATGGGGAAATGCGATTTTATATTTTTCTTGCTTTATTATGCGGTTTTGCCGCTTATCAGGCCCTTTTGAAAAGAGGATTTTTAGCCATATTGGAAAGCGTCATAGCCTTTGTAGCAGCTGTTTACAAATTTATGTTAAAAACTCTTTACAATTTCATTTATATTCCAGTAAAGTATATTTTTTTGTTTACTCAAACTGCTATAATAATAATGGGAAAATCAATATTGATGTTAACGCTTGCCATATGGAAAGTATTGTTTTGGCTTTTAAAAGGCGTTGCATTACCGTTTCATTGGATTCTTAAAGGATTTTGGAAGTTATTGCCGGAATCGTTTAAAATATTCGTCGATAAGTTCTTGGCACGTTTAAAAGGAACTTTTGGAAAAATAAAGAATACTATTACTAAACTAATGGACGGAGTACGCAGAAAGAAGTAAATACTGGAAAGGGAGGTTTGGAATGGCGGTTCGAAACGTAAAGGGAATCACTTCCATTAGAAACACATATGTGGAAAACGAAGAAAAGAAACAATATTTGATGCAGCAACGAAAAAAGAAACTATACAGAAGATTGATTGCTTTTTCCTCCTTATTCTTAATCATCACCATCCTTTTAGTTTCGACACTTATATCTCAAACTTCCCGTTTGGAAGAAAAACAGCGGCAAAAAGCACAATTGGAACATTCGTTGGCCAAACTTGAAAAAAAACAGGTTTTACTGAAAGAAGAATTGGCAAAATTAAAGGATGACGACTATGTTGCCAAGCTAGCCCGTGAAAAATATTTTTTGTCGGATAAAGGTGAGATCATTTTTTATCTCCCCAAGGAGAAAAAGAAAGAAAAGGATGTGGAGTAGTCTTATTGACACTCCTTTTTTCCGATATATAATATAAGATAAGCTTGATATTTTTTAAGGAGGAACAATTTTTTTATGTCAATTGAAGTAGGCAGCAAGTTACAAGGAAAAGTAACAGGCATCACGAATTTTGGAGCGTTTGTTGAATTGCCTGATGGCTCCACGGGGTTGGTGCACATTAGCGAGGTTGCCGATAATTATGTAAAGGATATCCACGATCATTTAAATGTCGGTGATCAAGTAGAAGTAAAAGTGCTCAACGTTGAGAATGACGGAAAAATAGGGTTATCGATCCGCAAAGCAAAAGATCAGCCCCAACATTCAAGCCATAATCATCATGGAAACCAGCGTCCACAGCGGCACAACAAAGGAAATGATCATCGTTCCAAAGAAAGTTTCGAACAGAAGATGGCCCGCTTTTTAAAAGAAAGTGAAGATCGTCTGTCTTCTTTAAAACGTCATACCGAATCCCGTCGTGGAGGCAGGGGGGCAAGAAGAGGCTAACTTGCTGTCTATTTCAAGCAGGGGCCGTAAGATTTATATTGTTCTTATAAATAAACCTATTTTTCCATAACGGGGTAATCAGCTTCATTTTATGATGAGGCATTTTACGTGCTGTTGTTGAATCTTTGGAAGAATGAACTTTGTGTCGTTTCGGTGACATACGGTTTTCAAAGTCAGATCCTTTTTTCAAACACCCGTTCTAAATGAGAATGGAAAAGAGTTTGAAAAAGGACTGGATCCCTATTTTGAAGAGGAAAATAGGATTTATTTAACGCTTTAATATGAAAGCATCGCTTTTTATATACAAAAAGCCAAAGAGATTAATCCCTCTTTGGCTTTTTTTTACTTAATCGATCGATAGCGGCGGAGGGAATCGAACCCCCGACCTCACGGGTATGAACCGTACGCTCTAGCCAGCTGAGCTACGCCGCCAAAGTATGTGATTTGAAACACAATGAATATATTAATGGCAACATCAAAAAATGTCAAGAGGTAGAATGGCGGCTTTTTGTTTTTCCTTGTCAAAAAAATGAGACATCGAGATGGATCCCTTTCAGCTGGCGCGAAGATCATCTTTTTTTCCGACAATCATTTTACGGATCAGATAAATTAATCCTATCGTAAGGGAAAAAGGGTGATGTTTTTACAATTCCTTTGAAGTTTATTCACAGGTTTTGCTCTGCAGCACCTCTCTGCGTGATCAATTTGTTTCCTTTTTGAAGATTAGGCTGAAAATAGTCGAACTTTTCTTGAACGGGAACTGGTCATTTTGACAAAGTTTTATGCTTGTCCCCTTTATAATGTCTTCAATAATACGAGTTGGGGAGGATTATTTGATGGATTTGATGGAAAGAGTAGAGCAAAACGTAATGGAGCCGGTAGGAAACGTCAATCTGGAAGAAACGAAATTGGAAGTGACAAGGAGGTTTAAAAGATTTCTGTTTAAACTGGAATTGGCTCTTCAACAAAAAGGGATGATGTTGTTTTTAATAGGTTTTCTGTTAGGAAGGGCTCTCATTTTATCCCATTTAACGCCGTTTGCTTTGCCATTTTTTGCGTCTGTTTTCATGATTCGAAGAGACCGGGCACCGATCGTTTTTATTGGACTATTATCGGGTGCTTTAACATTATCGATAGGAAACTTAGTCTACACCTTTGCCGTCATCTCTTTGTTTTTAATCGCTTTTCGGCTGTCTAGACAATTTCGTAAAGAAGAGTTAAATGCTTTGCCGTTCTTTGTGTTTTTTACTACTATAACAGTTAAACTGGCTTTTACCTACGTCAATCAGCAGCAAACGTTAAGCCTCTATGATGGTCTTATGGCACTGATTGAGGCGGGCTTGACCTTTATCCTTACTTTAATTTTTATGCAAAGCATCCCCTTATTATCCATTCATAAACGAAAAACTTCATTAAAAACAGAAGAAATTGTCAGTCTTATCATTTTATTAGCATCCATTTTGACAGGAACCATCGGTTGGAGATTATATGGATTATCCGTTGAACATATCTTTTCACGTTATTTGGTGCTGCTATTCGCATATGTTGCCGGTGCCACTGTAGGATCGACCGTAGGAGTCGTGACCGGGTTAATTTTTAGCTTAGCTAACGTTTCGAGCTTCTATCAAATGAGTTTATTGGCTTTTGGCGGATTGCTAGGCGGTCTTTTGAAAGAAGGGAAAAAATTCGGTGCTGCAGCCGGAATGCTGGTGGCTACGTTGTTGATAGGGATGTACGGGGAAGAAAATGTTTCTTTAATACCCACTCTTTATGAAACTCTGGCTGCTATTATGCTGCTCTTTTTAACGCCCAGAAATTTAACAGAACGAGTTGCGAAGCATATTCCCGGCACTCCGGAACATTCCCATCACCAGCAGCAGTATTTGAAAAAGATCCGTGATGTAACGGCGAATCGAGTGGAGCAATTTTCTTCTGTCTTTCAGGCTCTATCCAAAAGCTTTGCCCAGTCCGGACGGCTTCATGAAGAAACATCTGAAGAGCGCGAGTTGGATTATTTTCTGGGCAATGTAACGGAAAAGACTTGTCAGACATGCTTTAAAAAAGAACAGTGCTGGACCAAAAATTTTCATAAAACGTACGAATTAATGAGGGAGGCTACGATGGATTTGGAGGAAGGAACGCTGTCCGGCTCCGTAGCAAGAGAAATGGAAAAGCATTGCGTCCGGGCTAAACGGGTTCAAGAAGTGATTCAGCAGGAGCTCACTCATCTTCAGGCGAATCAAAAGTTAAAACAGCAAGTTCAGGAAAGCCGAAAGCTTGTTGCCGATCAACTCTTGGGCGTTTCTAAGGTGATGGACGATTTTGCGAAAGAGATCCAGAAAGAGCGTGAAAATCACCATAACCAAGAAGAGCAAATACATGAAGCTCTGCAATCCTTTGGACTGGAGGTGGAAAAGATTGATATTTACAGCCTCCAAAAAGGAAATGTAGATATAGATATGGTCTTTCCTTATGCGGGCGGTCACGGTGAATGTGAAAAATTGGTAGCGCCCATGCTTTCGGATATTTTAGGAGAAACGATTTTGGTGCAAAATGAAGAATATACTGGATTCCCGGGAGGCTATTGTTATGCGACTTTTCGTTCGGCAAAAGCATTTGTTGTAGAAACAGGAGTCGCCTTTGCGGCCAAGGGGGGAGGCTTGGTTTCAGGAGACTGCTATTCAACGATCGACTTAGGGGTTGGAAAATATGCCGTTGCCATCAGCGACGGTATGGGAAATGGCGTAAGGGCCCATCACGAAAGCAATGAAACGTTAAATCTATTGCAAAAAATTCTCCAATCCGGCATTGATGAAAAGGTGGCGATCAAGTCTATTAATTCCGTTTTGTCTTTAAGAACGACGGATGAAATTTTTTCGACGTTGGATTTGTCGATTATTGATTTGCAAAACGCAACAGCAAAATTTCTGAAAATTGGGTCATCTCCGAGTTTTATTAAAAGGGGAAACAAAATTATAAAAATCGAAGCAGGCAATTTGCCTATGGGCATCTTACGGGAGGTGGATGTAGATATCGTTTCGGAACAGCTGAAAGCAGGAGATTTGCTCATTATGATGAGCGACGGCGTTTTTGAAGGAGCGAAGCATGTTGAAAATCATGATTTGTGGATGAAAAGAAAAATTGGAGAAATTGAAACAAATGATCCTCAAGAAGTAGCGGATTTAATTATGGAAAAAGTCATTCGTGCAGGGGGAGGCGGCATAGAAGACGATATGACAGTCGTCGTTACAAGGATTGAGCATAATATGCCAAAATGGGCCGCCATTCCGGTAACAAAATTGAAAAAGAAGAAGAATGCTTCATGACTTTTTCTTGAAATGTATAATCGCCCCTCCGGTTGGAAAAAATGGTAACGATAGTGCAAGATTGGAGGGGACCTTATGAAAACAGGTACGCTGCGGCAAATTTTGCTGATTACAGACGGCTGTTCCAATTATGGAGAAGATCCTATTGCCATGGCGGCTCTTTCAAACGAGCAAGGGATAACCGTCAATGTCATTGGAGTGCTAACGAACGATGCGATGGATGATAGGGGAATGAAAGAAATTGAGGGAATTGCCAAATCGGGCGGCGGGGTCAGCCAAATTGTATATGCAGCTCAGTTATCGCAAACCGTTCAAATGGTGACGCGTCAAGCGATGACGCAAACTTTGCAAGGATTGGTAAATCAAGAATTAAAACAAATTTTGAACAGGGATATTTCCATGGAAGAACTTCCCCCCGAAAAACGCGGAGAGGTAATGGAAGTGGTAGAAGACCTTGGTGAAAAGGCTAATTTAGAAGTATTGATATTGGTAGATACTAGCGCAAGCATGAAAGAGAAATTGCCGATCGTGAAGGAAGCTCTTTTGGATCTTTCTTTAAGCATGAATGCAAGAATGGGAAATAACTTGTTTTCTGTCTATATATTTCCCGGGAAACAAAGAGAAGTTGAAAGAATTCTGGATTGGACTCCTAAGATGGAATCGCTCAACAGCATCTTTTCAAAACTGACCCCGAGTGGAATGACTCCAACTGGTCCTGCTATTCGGGAAGCATTAGGACAATTTATGAAAAAACGTTCGGCAAGGAGTTTGCTGTCAAGTGATGATGAATTCTTTGAAGAATCCGTTTAATTTTCCAAAAGGCACAGTCATTAAGGGAAAATGGAATCAAAAAATGTATGTTCTGTTAAAAGAACTTGGATATGGTGCAAACGGAACGGTTTATCTAGTTCAAAATGAAAATGGGTATGCGGCTTTAAAAATGAGCAAAAACAGCATGTCCATCACATCGGAGGTAAATGTTCTAAAGGCTTTTCGAAGGGTCCAAGGGTCTTCCCTGGGGCCTTCTTTATTAGATGTTGATGATTGGATCATAAAAGGGTCTGCCATCCCTTTTTATGTAATGGAGTATATTCAAGGGCCTAATCTTCTTGATTTTATTAAGCAAAAAGGGCATTCTTGGATAGGGGTTTTGCTCAGTCAATTGTTAAGAGATTTAGAATCGCTGCATGAACAAGGATGGGTATTTGGTGATTTAAAGCCTGAAAATTTAATTGTTGCCGGTCCTCCTTATCGCATTCGTTGTATAGATGTGGGTGGGGCAACCATCCAAGGGAGGGCTATCAAAGAGTTTACTGAATTTTTCGACAGAGGTTATTGGGGAATGGGGAATAGAAGAGCTGAACCGTCGTATGACCTTTTTTCAGTGGCGATGATTGCTTTAAATCTTGCTTATTTAAAAAAATTTGAGAAGCGGGTAAACGGTCAAGCGGAAATTGTGCAGATGATGACGAAAAGACCGGAATTACAGTTGATGAAACCCGTATTGCTGAAAGCTGTCAACGGGCATTATTCTTCAGCTAAAGAAATGAGAAAAGAACTGCTGTTAGCACTATCTTCACCAGCTAATCAGAAAAAGTCTGAAAAAAATGAACATCTGGCCAATTCGGCAGCGAAGGCCGCGGCAAAACCGCTTCCGTCCAGAAAAGCCATCCATAAAAAGAAAAAGAACAGGAAGCTGCTTGAAACTTTTTTGATCATCGTGAGTTTGTCCTTCCTTTATTTAGTCTACTTGTTTTTCCAGTTGATCTAAATCATGTATCATACATTCGACTTTGAAAATGTTTATTCAAAATATAAACATTTTTGTGATCAATAAAGTTAAATGATACTATTATAAGTAAATAAAAGATAAACTTGAACAGGTGCTTTATGGCTTTATCTAGTGAGGAGATTTCGGAGGAATGCTATTTTACGGAAAAAAGGCCTAAGCCTCATTTGTTTTTAAGTCGACAAAAGCAGTGTCTAATAGGAACTGCATTGCTGTTTTTACGTTCACCACGTTCATGCTTATTTAGCGAGCCTTTTATTGCATAACAAAAAAAGGTTTCTATTCCGAATATCCCACATGGTGAAACCTTTCACCTGCTTTCAAGATAAAGGACGAATTGCGATGCTTGAGTATGAAGAAAAGGTCAGACAGTTTATTAAGAAACATCAATTGATTGATAAGGGCGATAAAATAGTCGTCGGGGTATCAGGGGGGCCGGATTCTTTATCTTTGTTGCACTATTTGGCGAGAAAACGAGAATTTTATGGGATCGATCTGTTTGCCGTTCACCTTGACCACATGTTTCGCGGGCAGGAATCGTATGAAGAACTTCTGTTTGTTGAAGAATTTTGTAAAGAATTTCATATTCCGTGCTTATCCAAGCGGATCAACGTTAGTGAGATCATTCGAGACAATGGAACAGGGCTTCAAGAAACCGCTAGAATGGTGCGTTATCAAGTTTTTCAACAGGCAATGACCCGGTTTGCGGCTAATAAATTAGCGCTTGCGCATCATGGGGATGACCAGGTAGAAACGATCTTAATGCGGTTGACAAGAGGAACATCCGGGAAAGGAAGGGCAGGGATTCCTTATTTGAGGCCTTTCCACAATGGATGGATCATCCGTCCGTTGTTAGGCATAACGAAAGAGGAGATTTTAGCCTACTGTGATTTTTACAGACTGAATCCTCGAATCGACCCCAGCAATTCGAAAGGCGCATATACACGCAATCGTTTTCGTCTCGAAGTGCTTCCTTTTTTGAAAACAGAAAATCCGAAAGTTCATGAACATTTTCAAACATTTAGTGAGGAAATGCTGGAAGATGAACGTTTTTTGCTAAAATTGACCTATGAAAGAATGGAAAACATATGGACGCACAAAAACGACGGAATTTCCTTGGATATTGAAGAGTTTCAAAAAATGCCTTTGTCTTTACAAAGAAGAGGGATTCATCTAATATTAAACTATCTTTATAAGAAAAAAACCCCATTTACAAATGTACATATTCGTCAAATTTTGCAATTGATCCAACATCACCATCCCTCTGGAAGCCTTGATCTTCCGGAAGGATTGAAAGTGATTCGGCAGTATCAGGAATGTTTTTTCGGTTTCATAAAGGATGAAACAAAAGAATATTCATATGAATTAAAAACGGAAGGAAAAGTTGTCCTTCCGAACGGTGACCAATTGATCCTGACAAAAAGGAAGAACGCAGACAAATTCCCATCAAAAGATGACCAATTTTGCCTGAATCGAGAGGCAGTCGCAATGCCGTTGATTATCCGTACGCGAAAACCGGGCGACCGCATCGCATTAAAAGGGATGGATGGATTCAAAAAGGTGAAAAAGCTTTTTATTGATTTGAAAGTACCGCGTTCTTATCGTGATCATTGGCCGATTGTGGCCGATTCCAAAGGGAAAGTTTTATGGATCCCGGGTCTTAGGAAATCGATCTTTGAAAAACAAAACGAAAATGAGAATGATGATATTTTAATTTATATTAAGCAAACATCATCTGGGGGGCAAACAAAGTGCTGAATCAGGATATTGAAAAAATTTTAATCACAGAAGAAGAGATCCAAGAAAAAATTAAAGAATTGGCTGGCTATTTGACAGAAGAATACAAGGACAAGTTTCCGCTTGTGATCGGCGTTTTGAAAGGAGCCATGCCGTTTATGGCGGATTTGTTGAAACGGGTGGACGCCTATTTGGAAATGGATTTTATGGATGTTTCCAGCTATGGCAATTCCACCGTTTCATCCGGAGAAGTGAAAATTGTGAAGGACCTTGATACTTCTGTCGAAGGGCGGGACATACTAATCGTTGAAGATATCATCGACAGCGGATTGACTTTAAGCTATTTAGTCGAGCTTTTCCGTTACCGTAAAGCAAATTCGATCAAGATCGTAACCCTTCTGGATAAACCGACAGGACGCAAGGCGAATATTGAAGCGGATTATGTTGGCTTCATCGTTCCGGATGAATTTGTGGTTGGTTACGGTTTGGATTATGCTGAAAAATACCGGAATTTACCTTACATCGGGGTTTTAAAACCTGAAGTTTATAGGAATAATGAAAGCAAATAGGTAAAGTGGGTTGCGCGAATGAAAAAACGAATTCAAGGGATGATTATTGTTTGTAACACTAAGATTCAATGTGATACTATTGTATATAGTTTTCTTGATGGTGGGAGGAGGTAAGGGATGAATCGCATTTTTCGCTATACCATATTTTACTTGCTAGTCTTTTTAGTGATTATTGGCGTTGTTGGTTATTTTAATAACAACAACCAGCCAACTAAAAATATAACGTATAACGAGTTTATATCTCACTTGGAAAATAATGATGTAAAGTCTTTTTCCATGCAGCCTGAGCGAGGCGTTTACGAAGTTCGTGGTCAATTAAAAGGCGACGATGGCAATTATTTTCAAACGTATGTCATGAACAGCGACACTCTTCTTAACCGCATCGACAATGCTGCAAAGAACGCCAGAGTGGAAGTGCTGCCTGCTAAGGAAACTAGCGGTTGGGTCTCCTTTTTTACTACAATTATTCCATTTTTGATTATCTTTATACTATTTTTCTTCTTATTAAACCAAGCGCAGGGCGGCGGAAGTCGTGTCATGAACTTCGGAAAAAGCAAAGCCCGGTTGTATAATGACGAGAAGAAAAAAGTGCGCTTTCGGGATGTAGCTGGAGCCGATGAGGAAAAGCAGGAGCTGGTTGAAATTGTTGAATTCCTGAAAGATCCGCGTAAATTTTCCGAATTAGGAGCTCGTATTCCGAAAGGTGTGCTTTTAGTCGGACCTCCAGGAACAGGGAAAACTCTGCTTGCTCGAGCTGTAGCGGGCGAAGCGGGAGTCCCGTTTTTCTCCATTAGCGGTTCCGATTTTGTGGAAATGTTTGTTGGGGTCGGTGCTTCTCGTGTCCGGGATTTATTTGAGACAGCCAAAAAGAATGCCCCCTGTATTATTTTTATAGATGAAATTGATGCAGTTGGCCGTCAACGCGGTGCAGGTCTTGGTGGCGGACATGACGAAAGAGAACAAACGTTAAACCAATTGCTTGTTGAAATGGATGGATTTAGCGCAAATGAGGGGATTATCATCATTGCAGCAACAAACCGTCCGGATATTCTCGACCCAGCATTGTTGCGTCCGGGACGTTTCGACCGTCAAATCACAGTAGATCGTCCTGATGTGAATGGAAGAGAAGCGGTTCTTCGAGTTCACGCCCGCAATAAACCTTTAGATGATTCTGTAGATTTAAAGGCGATTGCGCAAAGAACTCCCGGTTTTTCTGGAGCAGATTTGGAAAACTTGTTGAACGAAGCGGCACTTGTTGCGGCCCGTGCAAACAAGAAAAAAATAGATATGTCCGATATTGATGAGGCAACAGACCGCGTCATTGCCGGACCGGCCAAACGCAGCAAAGTGATTTCAGAAAAAGAACGAAGAATTGTGGCTTTCCACGAGGCTGGGCATACAGTGATTGGACTAGTACTGGATGATGCGGAAATGGTTCATAAAGTAACGATTGTCCCGCGCGGTCAAGCTGGTGGATATGCGGTTATGCTTCCGAAAGAAGATCGTTATTTTATGACAAAACCAGAATTGCTGGATAAGATCACAGGATTGCTCGGGGGTCGTGTATCGGAAGAGCTTACCTTCGGAGAAGTGTCGACTGGTGCTCATAATGATTTCCAACGCGCTACAAGTATCGCTCGCAGAATGGTAACCGAATTTGGAATGAGCGATAAATTGGGTCCGCTTCAGTTCGGACAATCTCATGGCCAAGTGTTCCTTGGACGTGATTTAAACAGTGAGCAAAATTATTCAGATGCAATCGCTTACGAAATTGATCTTGAAATTCAGCGTATTATTAAAGAGTGTTATGAGCGCGCTAAAAAGATTCTGACTGAAAACCAAGATAAAGTGAAATTGATTGCTACAACACTGTTGGAAGTAGAAACGCTGGATGCGGCTCAAATTAAACATTTAGTGGAACACGGCACTTTACCGGACCGTTCCGCTTCAACTGACAAAAAGGCAACAAACAATGATAATGTAAAGGTAAATATTCAGAAAAAAGAAGAGTCGCCGACGGAAGAATCGAATCAATATGATTCAACAGATCAGAGTGAATCGGCTTCCAATTCTGATAAAAATCCCCCGAATTCAGGGAACGATGGGGACAAAACAGTTTAAGATCGACTCCTTCAAGAGAAAAGCAAGCTTGCTTGGAAGCATTTTTGGGCATAAAGTAAGACGACAATGATATAAAGCCTCCCGGATATCAAAGATGGAACAGCTTTGATGCCGGGAGGCTATTTTTGAAATGAAGCAGATAAACTTTCGCGGCAAACTTGTTTCATGAATACAGATGGGAAAAGAGCAGAATGGATTTTTAACGACTTTTTTGAGTTGGATGTTTGCGATGAACGAATATGGATACGTCTCTGCAGTAGATGAACATGGATTTCAACAAGTTGGATTTTTCGTTTAGATTACGGCTAGTATCAACGGGTATGTTCGGAAACTTTTCTGCAAGAGCCAATCTTTACGAAAATCGGATATTCTGTGATATGATGTTGACAGGAATTTTTAAGATTAATATGTGTGGTGAGTGGGTTGATTTTTGTATTGGATGTTGGAAATACTAATACAGTATTAGGGGTATATGAAAAGGACGAATTAAAATTCCATTGGCGAATCGAAACGAACCGGAGTAAAACGGAAGATGAATACGGCATGTTGGTGAAATCTCTTTTTGAGCATGTGGGGATTCGCTTTGAAGATATTCATGGTATTATCATTTCATCGGTAGTCCCTCCTATTATGTTTTCCTTAGAGAGAATGTGTCAAAAGTATTTTCATGTGAACCCGCTGATTGTAGGTCCAGGAATTAAAACGGGGCTGGATATTAAATACGACAATCCGCGTGAAGTAGGAGCGGATCGAATTGTGAATGCGGTTGCCGGGATACACGAATACGGAAGTCCGTTAATTATCGTCGATTTTGGTACGGCAACTACTTATTGTTATATCAATGAGAAGGAACAGTATATGGGAGGAGCTATTGCCCCGGGCATTGGTATTTCCACGGAAGCTTTATATACTAGGGCATCAAAACTGCCCCGGATAGAAATTGCGGCACCCGACCATATCATTGGAAAAAGTACGGTTGCAGCCATGCAGTCCGGGATTTTTTATGGGTTTGTAGGACAGGTTGACGGCATCGTCAGTCGAATGAAAGCATATAGCAAAATTGAGCCGAAAGTGATTGCCACCGGGGGATTGGCCTCGCTTATTGCCAACGAGTCGGAAACCATCGATCACGTTGATCCGTTTTTGACGTTGAAAGGCTTGAGACTCATTTATAAGCGAAACATTGAATAGGAAAGGAGAAACATATGAGTGATTATTTAATAAAAGCCCTTGCTTTTGATGGCAAGGTCCGTGCTTATGCTGCCAATACAACCAACACAGTCGGAGAAGCACAAAGAAGACATTACACATGGCCTACAGCATCTGCAGCATTAGGGCGTACTATGACAGCCGGGGTCATGATGGGTTCCATGATGAAAGGAAACGCCAAAGTGACCATTAAAGTGGATGGCGGAGGCCCTATCGGGATTATTTTAGTAGACAGCGACGCGAACGGAAATGTCCGCGGCTATGTCACCAATCCTCAAACCCATTTCGATTTAAATGAACATGGAAAACTTGATGTCCGCCGTTCTGTTGGGACCTCAGGAACACTTACAGTCGTGAAAGATCTTGGATTAAGAGAAAATTTTTCCGGACAAGTTCCGATTGTATCCGGTGAACTTGGTGAAGATTTTACTTATTATTTTGCTTCCTCTGAACAAATCCCTTCTTCTGTCGGTGTGGGAGTCTTGGTGAATCCTGACAATTCGATTCTGGCTGCCGGAGGATTTATTATTCAATTGATGCCTGGCACCGATGATGATACGATTGACAGGATAGAAGAACGACTCAAAACGATTCCGCCCATTTCAAAGCTCATTCAGAATGGATTAACTCCGGAAGAAATTTTATTTGAAATTCTTGGGAAAGACCAAGTAAAAATACTGGATAAAATACCTGTTCAATTTAAGTGCAATTGTTCTAAGGAACGTTTTGCGACTGCCATTATTGGGCTGGGAAAAGAGGAAATTCAAGACATGATCGATGAAGATGGCCAAGCGGAAGCGCAATGTCATTTTTGCAATGAGAAATATGTATTTACTAAAGACGAATTGGAAGCCATGCTGCAAGAAGCAAAATAAAGACCATCTATTGGGCGGGAAATTTTCCCGCCCGTTTTGATAATAGGGCTGTTGTTCCTTTTTTGGATACTTAAGATAGAATTCTCTATTAGATCATATTTTTTTAAAATAATATATTTTCCGTTTAAATCCAAAGATTTTTTTGTTTTATTTTTGTTTTATTATAAATTTCAGACATTATCAATTGACATTTTGATAATTTATTGGTAAATTATTTACGATAATACCAATAAAATTACTCGGTTTTGAGGTGATCGAAGTGGCAAAAATTGCGAATTCCATTACAGAATTGATCGGGAATACGCCGATTGTAAAGCTGAACAGAATTGTTGATGCCGATTCAGCTGATGTTTATTTAAAATTAGAGTATTTCAATCCGGGCAGCAGCGTAAAAGATCGTATTGCGTTGGCCATGATCGAAGCGGCTGAAAAATCAGGAAAACTTCAACCTGGCGGAACGATCATTGAGCCTACAAGCGGAAACACAGGGATCGGGCTTGCTATGGTAGCTGCGGCGAAAGGCTATCCTGCGATTTTTGTTATGCCGGAAACGATGAGTTTAGAACGTCGCAATCTTCTGAAAGCATATGGAGCTCAACTTGTTCTTACTCCAGGTCCCGAAGGAATGAAAGGCGCCATCAAAAAAGCAGAAGAGCTCGCTAAAGAAAACGGCTATCTGTTGCTTCAACAATTCGAAAACCTTGCTAATCCGGAAATTCATCGTCGAACGACCGGTAAAGAAATTGTAGAACAGTTCGGTGATGAACAACTGGACGCATTTGTGGCCGGTATCGGTACAGGCGGAACCATAACGGGAACGGGCCAAGTGCTGAAAGAAAAATATCCGAATATTAAAATTTATGCAGTAGAACCAGCAGATTCCCCGGTTTTATCCGGAGGACAACCTGGTCCACATAAAATTCAAGGAATTGGGGCAGGCTTCGTTCCTAAAGTTTTAGATACCGATGTTTATGACGAAGTGATTACGGTAACTACTGAACAAGCATTCGATTCTGCAAGAAAAGCTTCACTGAATGAAGGAGTGCTCGGAGGCATTTCCGCTGGCGCTGCCATTTATGCGGCTCTTCAAGTCGCCAAAAAGTTAGGAAAAGGCAAAAAAGTTTTGGCGATTGTTCCAGACAATGGGGAACGCTACTTAAGCACACCGCTTTATCAATTTGAAGACTAAGCTTTGAAAAAGCAAGCCGAAATGGCTTGCTTTTTTTATGTGCGCCCGGCATGTACATGAACTATAGGGTGTAAGTCCCGAACCCCGAAGACAGAAGTAGAGGTTAGCCAAGAGCAAGGGTGTCCGTGGTGACGCGGAATCTGAAGGAAGCTGGAGGCAAAACACCGGTCCGAGGAACACGAACCTCATATAAGGCTAGGTATGATTGAGTGAGTTTGCATAACAAAACAAAGCTCTTTCTGTCGAAGGTCATATCGAGTAAATGAGGCGGATAGATGGTGTGAAAGTGCATGTACTTACCCGGGGAGGTCTGGCGGATATGTGAAGTACTCTTCATAACCTACTTAGTGATAAGTAGCTGAACCGTCAGAAGTCAGCAGAGGTCATAGTATTAGTTGGTCTAGAACAACTAAGAAGGACCGAACAATTAAGAGAGAATAGCCCTTGGTATTCAGTGAGTCATGATGAACACAGAAAACGTAGTACCTCACTTGAGGGAGGAAGCGGTGAATCCCGTGGGAGACCTCTTGGAGGGTGGAGTGACCACTGGCATAAAGAGAACAGCTATTCACGGAAGTTATAAAGACTTGCGTCAATTATCTTAATTGAACCGCCGTATACGGAACCGTACGTACGGTGGTGTGAGAGGACGGGAGTTAATCGCTCCCTCCTACTCGATCCCTGTATTTCCTTGCATCCATCATCTCCCCTTAAGCTCGTTGGAATAACAACGCGGGGCATTAGTCTATCATTTTCCTTCTAAAAACCTTCCGGAATCGATTTCCACAACTTTACATGAATAGTAGCAATGAATAGTTTTTCGTTGATTACGGGCTGTTTTTGGTTCATAAAAAACTCCCGCGCCGCTTGCATCTGATTTGCCATCGTTTTTTCAAAAATTATGCTACAATAAGTCCAAAAGAGAAGTTCTAACGTGCTAAGGGGATGATTCATATGAAAATGCTCGCGGGGCGCTTTCGGTTCGATTTTGATAAAAAAACGTATATTATGGGGATTTTAAATGTAACCCCTGATTCTTTTTCGGATGGCGGCAAGTTTTATTCGGTGGAGGATGCAGTATCTCATGCTATCGAGATGGTACAAGATGGAGCAGGGATTATCGATGTAGGAGGAGAATCTACACGTCCCGGCCATAAGCCTGTTTCGGTAGAGGAAGAATTGCGAAGGGTGATTCCGGTCATTCAAGAAGTATCCAAGCGAGTAGATGCGCCTATTTCCATTGACACCTTTAAGGCGAGGACGGCAGCGGAAGCGATTGAAGCAGGTGCCCATATAATTAATGATGTTTGGGGAGCCAAACAAGACCCGGAAATTGCGGATGTGGCAGCGGAAAAAAAAGTGCCGATCATTTTGATGCATAACCGCCCTAATATGGATTATGAAAATTTTGTAAGAGATGTTTTGTTTGATTTATATGAAAGTATTGAGATAGCGAAAAAAGCGGGTGTTCCCGACGATAAAATCATTTTGGATCCGGGTATTGGTTTTGCAAAAGATAGAGATCAAGATATGCTGTTGATGCAAAATCTCGATAAAATTGTGGCTCTTGGCTATCCTGTACTTTTAGCTACTTCTAGAAAAAGAGTAATTGGGCATGTGCTGGACCTTCCGGTAGAAGAAAGGATGGAAGGGACAGGCGCAACTTGTTTATTTGGCATGCAAAAAGGATGTCATATCGTACGTGTACACGATGTGAAACCGATCAGCCGAATGGTGAAAATGATGGATGCACTAATGGGAAAAGGTGAGAGGATTGGATAAAGTGATCTTAAACGGGATGGAATTTTACGCCTATCACGGGGTCTATCCCGAAGAAAACCGGTTAGGACAACGGTTCGAAGTGGACGCAGAATTACGGTTATCATTAAAAAAAGCAGGAGAAACAGACGATTTAACTCAATCGGTAAATTATGCGGAAGTTTACACGGTTTGTAAAGAAATCATGGAGAAACAGACTTTTCGATTGGTGGAAACGGCTGCGGAGACAATCGCCAGACAAATATTAGAAAAGTTTCCGATTGTAAATGAATGCACCATTAAGGTGGTGAAACCCAATCCTCCCATCCCGGGCCATTACAATTATGTAGCGGTAGAGATTACTAGAGGCAGGGAAAATCATGAATAATATTGCATATTTATCGCTTGGTTCAAATCTCGGCGATCGGATGAATTATTTGAAACATGCCATTCAGGCATTGGCTTGTCATCCGAAGATAAACGTTCTGGCTATTTCTTCCATTTATGAAACTGATCCGGTCGGATATACTGATCAAGGGAAGTTCTTAAATATGGCAGTCAAAATAGAAACATCGCTTGCTGCCGAAGAATTGCTGGAAACTTGCCTGGAAATTGAAAAGTCGCTAGGGAGAGTAAGAGAAACAAAATGGGGGCCAAGAACGATCGATCTTGACATTTTGCTTTATAATAATGAAAATAGGAAAACAGATCGTTTGATCATACCGCACCCACGAATGCACGAAAGGTTGTTTGTACTTATTCCGATTTTAGAAATCGATCCTTTTTTAAAGATCCCGACAATAGATAAACCTTTAATTGACATATTAGAACAAATTCCAAACAAAGAAGGGGTACGGTTATGGAAACAGATAAATGGGGAAGACGTATACGCGCTTTTCGAAAGCTAAAGGGATATACTCAAGAGGGATTGGCGAATGAATTAGGAATTTCGGTTTCGGTTTTAGGAGAGATCGAAAGAGGAAACCGCTTGCCGACAGAAGAATTTTTAAGGCAAGTGGCTGAATGCCTGCAAATTTCAATGGAAGAGCTTAACCCTTCCGACTAAATAAACGTAAAAGGGGATAGAGCATATGCTTAAAATAGGAAATATTGAAATGAAAAACCCGGTGGTTCTTGCGCCGATGGCTGGCGTTTGCAACTCGGCTTTTCGATTGACAGTAAAAGAGTTTGGCGCAGGGCTTGTTTATGCGGAAATGGTGAGTGACAAGGGAATTATTTTTAAAAACGAAAAAACAATGAACATGCTCTATATCGATGAACGCGAAAAACCGCTCAGTTTGCAGATTTTCGGCGGAGAAAAAGAATCTCTCGTAGAAGCGGCCAAGTTCGTTGATAAAAATACGAACGCCGATATTATTGATATCAATATGGGATGCCCAGTGCCTAAAATTACAAAATGCGATGCTGGGGCAAAATGGTTGCTTGACCCCAATAAAATTTATGAAATGGTAGCTGCTGTTGTTGACGCAGTGGAAAAACCGGTGACCGTTAAAATGAGAATAGGCTGGGATGAGGAACATATCTATGCAGTGGAAAATGCGCAAGCAGTAGAACGCGCAGGCGGACAAGCGGTTGCCGTTCATGGAAGAACAAGAGCTCAAATGTACGAAGGCACATCAAACTGGGACATTATCCGTGAAGTAAAACAAGCTGTAAGCATTCCTGTCATCGGTAACGGCGATGTCAGTACGCCGCAGGATGCAAAAAGAATGCTTGAAGAAGTCGGCTGCGATGGCGTCATGATAGGGAGAGCCGCACTAGGAAATCCTTGGATGATTTATCGGACCGTTAAATATCTCGAATCTGGAGAGTTAATTGGTGAACCTACCCCGAGAGAGAAGATCGATGTCTGCATCCTTCACTTGGATCGTTTGATTGCTTTGAAAAATGAAGAAATTGCTGTTAGAGAAATGAGAAAACACGCGTCATGGTATTTAAAAGGAATTCGCGGAAACGCCAAAGTCAGAAATGCGATTAATGCCTGCACGACTCGAGACGAACTCGTCAATCTGCTGACTTCTTTTGTGGAAGAACTAGAAGAAAAACAATCTGTTCAAGCAGGATGAATAGGAAAACTGCCAACTTTCTGGCAGTTTTTTTGTAGGGAAGTTTTCCATAAACATTGCTATTTGGGACAAATAAATTATAAAATAATAGGGATGTCTATATATGAAGAACATGCACAATCGTAAATGTATAAACGTGCGGCCCATCAATAAATAAATATCAATGTAGGAGTGAAAAAAATGAGTCATGAAGATACACATGATCAATTTGCGGTAAGAAGAGAAAAATTAGAATCTCTTCGCAGTAAAGGAATCGATCCGTTCGGCAAACGCTTCGAGCGCACGCATCTATCTCAAGAAATAAGATCTGAATATGAAGCTCTGGAAAATGAAGAATTAGAGAATAAAAACGTAAAAGTAGCGGTGGCTGGAAGAATTATGACAAAACGCGGCAAAGGGAAAGCAGGTTTTGCTCATATACAGGATTTGACCGGCCAAATTCAAATTTATGTACGCAAAGATAATGTTGGAGACAGCGAATACGATTTGTTTAAAACAGCAGATTTAGGAGACATCGTTGGCGTTACAGGTACTGTTTTTAAAACAAAAGTCGGTGAATTATCGATCAAAGTGGACCACTTTGAACTGTTAACCAAATCTCTTCGCCCGCTCCCTGATAAATTCCACGGATTAAAAGATGTCGAACAACGCTACCGCCAGCGCTACTTAGATTTAATCGTCAATCCTGAAAGCAAACAAACGTTTATTACGAGAAGCTTAATCATTCAATCAATGCGTCGGTATTTGGATGCCCACGGCTACCTTGAAGTAGAAACGCCTATGATGCATGCGATTGCCGGAGGAGCAGCTGCTCGTCCGTTTATTACTCATCATAACGCTTTGGACATGCCTTTATATATGCGCATTGCCATTGAGCTTCACCTAAAGCGCCTAATTGTCGGAGGGTTAGAAAAGGTATATGAAATCGGACGAGTTTTTAGAAACGAAGGAATTTCAACTCGTCACAACCCCGAGTTCACCATGATAGAGTTATATGAAGCTTATGCTGATTATACGGATATCATGAAGCTTACAGAAAATTTAATCTCTCATATAGCGCAAGAAGTGCTGGGAACTCAAGTTATTCAGTATGGGGAACATACGGTTGATTTGACCCCTGAGTGGAGACGTCTGCACATGGTCGATGCTATTAAAGAATATACAGGCGTTGACTTCTGGAAACAAATGAGCGATGAAGAGGCTCGTGCGTTGGCGAAAGAACATAATATTGAGATAACAGATAATATGAAATTCGGTCATATTGTTAATGAATTTTTTGAACAACGAGTGGAAGACAAACTCATTCAACCTACTTTTGTTTATGGCCATCCTGTGGAAATTTCTCCTTTGGCTAAGAAAAACGAAAAAGATCCAAGATTTACGGATCGCTTTGAATTGTTTATTGTTGGTCGCGAACATGCCAATGCATTTACGGAATTAAATGACCCGATTGATCAGCGTCAGCGTTTTGAAGCTCAGTTAAAAGAACGCGAACAAGGCAATGATGAAGCTCATATGATGGATGAAGATTTTGTGGAAGCTCTGGAATACGGAATGCCGCCTACAGGCGGTTTGGGAATCGGTGTAGACCGCTTGGTTATGTTGTTAACCAACTCACCGTCCATTCGGGATGTGCTGCTTTTCCCATTAATGCGTCAAAGAGATTAAGAGAGACTGTGGCTGCTGAAACTGCTGCGTGCATTAGTTTCAGCAGCCGTTTTTTATTGAGCATTTTGCACATTTTTCAACCCAAGAGCCATAAGGTTTTCTAAAGCATAAAAAAGGACTTCACCCCTTATTTGTAGAATTTTGAAGTGACCAAACCACAAAAATCCACAAGGAGGAAGTCACTTTGTATATTCTACAAGAAAGTCTATTTTCCTTTGAAGAATTGCAAATTTTAGAGTCAAAAGAGAAATTACCGATCTTTTTTAGTGCTCTAGATTTGCGTCCTTATGCTAAACAATTGAAAAGTTCTTCACCCCAAGGGGCTGAAGGACATTCCAAAGAAGGGATATTAAGGGCTCTTATCGCTGCCCCATTAGAAGGTATTGATACTTTTACTTCTCTTCACAATCGATTGAAAAATGACCTGCGTTTTCGTTACCAATGTGGTTTAGATATTAGCAGGCCTGCACCATCCATCTCTACTCTTAGCCGAGTATTTTCTTCACTAACCAAAACTGGACTCGTGAAAAGAATCTTTCAAGATCTCGTCCAGTTAGCTCAAGAGGAAGGAGTAATTGATGGAAAACATCAGGCTATCGACAGTGCCGCCATTGATGCTTACGAAAAGAAGCAGCCTAAGAAGCGAAGTGAACAAACAGGCAACGCCAATTGGGGGGCAAAGTTTGATTCCTTCGGTAATAAAATGACTTGGTTTGGCTATAAGATGCATCTTTCCGTTGACACCAAAAGTGAATTACCAATGGCGATTGAAGTAACCCCTGCTCATATCAACGATGGGGATGTCGCACCACAATTAATTGAACAAGTAAAGAGTTGTACAAACTCTAAAATTGATTTCCTGATAATGGATGGTGGGTACGACCAGCTTAAAAACTACGAATCCGCCAAGAACATTGGGGCTCAAGCTATTATTCCACTCAATTTGCGTAATGAAAAGGAGCCTCCCGAAGGAATTGCCTCCAATGGAACCCCACGCTGTTCTATGGGGTACGAAATGACTTATTGGGGAGCCAATAAGGATCAGCTCAAATTCAGATGTCCACACGCAACCGGAAAAGTGGATTGCCCATTAGGAATGGCAGCCTGTTCATCCTCCAACTATGGAATGGTAGTAAAAATTAACGTGAATAAGGATCTTCGCCGGTACTCTAATCCACACCGCGATTCCAAACGTTGGAAAGAACTTTACAATGAGCGAACCAGTGTAGAACGGTGCAATTCAAGAATGAAAAGTTATCTTACAGCGAACTCCCTGCATGTGTGGGGAATCGATAAAGTAAAAACTCATATTTACTTGAACGCCATCGTATTACTGGTTTCAGCTCTCGCAATGGCAAAAGAGAGTAAAAAGCAACAAACCGCTTAAAAAATTTTTAAAGCGAAAAATTCTGCAAGTACGCCCAAAAAAGGACAAACAGAATATTTGTAAACCAAAGATACAAAATACCCCAATTTATTTGGGTTTCTTTTAAAACTCTTTTTAATAAAAATCTAATTTTGCAAAATGCTCTATTAAAAAAATACTTGCGCATTTTCTGAACAGGTGATATATTTATTTTCGTTGTCGCTGTTAAATCACGCACGATCAAAGATTTTTCAAAAAAAAGTATTGACGTTGTGTGAGAAGAGTGATAATATATAAAAGTCGCTGATTTGCGAGCAGAATGGATCCTTGAAAACTGAACAAAACGAAGCGTAAACCAATGTTTCGATAGAAACAAGCCAAGTCAAATTTCTTTTTGGAGAGTTTGATCCTGGCTCAGGACGAACGCTGGCGGCGTGCCTAATACATGCAAGTCGAGCGGACTTTCAAGAAGCTTGCTTTTTGAAAGTTAGCGGCGGACGGGTGAGTAACACGTGGGCAACCTGCCTGCAAGACGGGGATAACTCCGGGAAACCGGGGCTAATACCGGATAATATCTTCCTTCGCATGAAGGAAGGTTGAAAGGCGGCGCAAGCTGCCGCTTGCAGATGGGCCCGCGGCGCATTAGCTAGTTGGTGAGGTAACGGCTCACCAAGGCGACGATGCGTAGCCGACCTGAGAGGGTGATCGGCCACACTGGGACTGAGACACGGCCCAGACTCCTACGGGAGGCAGCAGTAGGGAATCTTCCGCAATGGACGAAAGTCTGACGGAGCAACGCCGCGTGAGCGAAGAAGGTCTTCGGATCGTAAAGCTCTGTTGTCAGGGAAGAACAAGTACCGTTCGAACAGGGCGGTACCTTGACGGTACCTGACCAGAAAGCCACGGCTAACTACGTGCCAGCAGCCGCGGTAATACGTAGGTGGCAAGCGTTGTCCGGAATTATTGGGCGTAAAGCGCGCGCAGGCGGTCTCTTAAGTCTGATGTGAAAGCCCACGGCTCAACCGTGGAGGGTCATTGGAAACTGGGAGACTTGAGTGCAGAAGAGGAGAGCGGAATTCCACGTGTAGCGGTGAAATGCGTAGAGATGTGGAGGAACACCAGTGGCGAAGGCGGCTCTCTGGTCTGTAACTGACGCTGAGGCGCGAAAGCGTGGGGAGCGAACAGGATTAGATACCCTGGTAGTCCACGCCGTAAACGATGAGTGCTAAGTGTTAGAGGGCTTCCACCCTTTAGTGCTGCAGCTAACGCATTAAGCACTCCGCCTGGGGAGTACGGCCGCAAGGCTGAAACTCAAAGGAATTGACGGGGGCCCGCACAAGCGGTGGAGCATGTGGTTTAATTCGAAGCAACGCGAAGAACCTTACCAGGTCTTGACATCCTTCGCTACCTCTAGAGATAGAGGGTTCCCCTTCGGGGGACGGAGTGACAGGTGGTGCATGGTTGTCGTCAGCTCGTGTCGTGAGATGTTGGGTTAAGTCCCGCAACGAGCGCAACCCTTGACCTTAGTTGCCAGCATTCAGTTGGGCACTCTAAGGTGACTGCCGGTGACAAACCGGAGGAAGGTGGGGATGACGTCAAATCATCATGCCCCTTATGACCTGGGCTACACACGTGCTACAATGGATGGTACAAAGGGTCGCGAAACCGCGAGGTGGAGCTAATCCCAAAAAACCATTCTCAGTTCGGATTGCAGGCTGCAACTCGCCTGCATGAAGCCGGAATCGCTAGTAATCGCGGATCAGCATGCCGCGGTGAATACGTTCCCGGGCCTTGTACACACCGCCCGTCACACCACGAGAGTTTGCAACACCCGAAGTCGGTGAGGTAACCCTTACGGGAGCCAGCCGCCGAAGGTGGGGCAGATGATTGGGGTGAAGTCGTAACAAGGTAGCCGTATCGGAAGGTGCGGCTGGATCACCTCCTTTCTAGGGATATTCTTAAGTACGCTTTTGTTTTGTTCAGTTTTGAAGGATTTCATCCTTCCAAGTTGTTCCTTGAAAACTAGATAGAAAAAAGAAGCAGCATAAACCGAGTATCGCCATCTAGGATAAAACCAACATGGTTAAGTTAGAAAGGGCGCACGGTGGATGCCTTGGCACTAGGAGCCGATGAAGGACGGGACTAACTCCGAAAAGCTCCGGGGAGCTGTACGTAAGCGTTGATCCGGAGATTTCCGAATGGGGAAACCCGCTGCCCGTAATGGGGCAGCATCCTTGCCTGAATCCATAGGGTAAGGAAGGCAACCCGGGGAACTGAAACATCTAAGTACCCGGAGGAAGAGAAAGCAACAGCGATTCCCTGAGTAGCGGCGAGCGAAACGGGAACAGCCCAAACCAGAAGGCTTGCCTTCTGGGGTTGTAGGACACCAATCGTGGAGTTACAAAGGAACGAGGTAGACGAAGAGGTCTGGAAAGGCCCGTCAGAGAAGGTAACAACCCTGTAGTCGAAACTTCGTTCCCTCCCTGGTGGATCCTGAGTACGGCGGGACACGAGGAATCCCGTCGGAAGCTGGGAGGACCATCTCCCAAGGCTAAATACTCCCTAGTGACCGATAGTGAACCAGTACCGTGAGGGAAAGGTGAAAAGCACCCCGGGAGGGGAGTGAAAGAGAACCTGAAACCGTGTGCCTACAAGTAGTCAGAGCCCGTTTACGGGTGATGGCGTGCCTTTTGTAGAATGAACCGGCGAGTTGCGATCTCATGCGAGGTTAAGTCGGAAAGACGGAGCCGCAGCGAAAGCGAGTCTGAACAGGGCGCATGAGTATGGGGTCGCAGACCCGAAACCAGGTGATCTACCCATGTCCAGGGTGAAGGTGAGGTAACACTTACTGGAGGCCCGAACCCACGCACGTTGAAAAGTGCGGGGATGAGGTGTGGGTAGGGGTGAAATTCCAATCGAACTTGGAGATAGCTGGTTCTCTCCGAAATAGCTTTAGGGCTAGCCTCAAGGAAAGAGTCTTGGAGGTAGAGCACTGTTTGGACTAGGGGCCCTCATCGGGTTACCGAATTCAGACAAACTCCGAATGCCAGCGACTTATCCTTGGGAGTCAGACTGCGAGTGATAAGATCCGTGGTCAAAAGGGAAACAGCCCAGACCGCCAGCTAAGGTCCCAAAGTATACGTTAAGTGGAAAAGGATGTGGAATTGCTTAGACAACCAGGATGTTGGCTTAGAAGCAGCCACCATTTAAAGAGTGCGTAATAGCTCACTGGTCGAGTGATTCTGCGCCGAAAATGTACCGGGGCTAAACGTATCACCGAAGCTGCGGGTGGACACCTTCGGGTGTCCGCGGTAGGAGAGCGTTCTAAGGGCAGAGAAGCCAGACCGGAAGGACTGGTGGAGCGCTTAGAAGTGAGAATGCCGGTATGAGTAGCGAAAGAAGGGTGAGAATCCCTTCCACCGAATGCCTAAGGTTTCCTGAGGAAGGCTCGTCCTCTCAGGGTTAGTCGGGACCTAAGCCGAGGCCGACAGGCGTAGGCGATGGACAACAGGTTGATATTCCTGTACCACCTCTTTTCCGTTTGAGCGATGGGGGGACGCAGGAGGATAGGGTAAGCGCACTGCTGGATGTGCGTCCAAGCAGTAAGAGGGGCAGCGAGGCAAATCCCGTTGCCACTAACCTCAAGCTGTGACGGCGAGGGAAATATAGTACCGAAGTTCCTGATTCCACACTGCCAAGAAAAGCCTCTAGCGAGGAAAAAGGTGCCCGTACCGCAAACCGACACAGGTAGGCGAGGAGAGAATCCTAAGGTGTGCGAGAGAACTCTCGTTAAGGAACTCGGCAAAATGACCCCGTAACTTCGGGAGAAGGGGTGCTTTTTGGGGTGCATAGCCCCGAGAAGCCGCAGTGAATAGGCCCAGGCGACTGTTTAGCAAAAACACAGGTCTCTGCGAAGCCGTAAGGCGAAGTATAGGGGCTGACGCCTGCCCGGTGCTGGAAGGTTAAGGGGAGCGCTTAAAGCTTTGCTTGAAGGTGCGAACCGAAGCCCCAGTAAACGGCGGCCGTAACTATAACGGTCCTAAGGTAGCGAAATTCCTTGTCAGGTAAGTTCTGACCCGCACGAAAGGCGTAACGATCTGGGCACTGTCTCAACGAGAGACTCGGTGAAATTATAGTACCTGTGAAGATGCAGGTTACCCGCGACAGGACGGAAAGACCCCGTGGAGCTTTACTGCAGCCTGATATTGAATTTTGGTACAGCTTGTACAGGATAGGTAGGAGCCTGAGAGACATGAGCGCCAGCTTGTGTGGAGGCGCCGGTGGGATACTACCCTGGCTGTACTGAAATTCTAACCCGCACCCCTGATCGGGGTGGGAGACAGTGTCAGGTGGGCAGTTTGACTGGGGCGGTCGCCTCCTAAAAGGTAACGGAGGCGCCCAAAGGTTCCCTCAGAATGGTTGGAAATCATTCGCAGAGTGCAAAGGCAGAAGGGAGCTTGACTGCGAGACCTACAAGTCGAGCAGGGACGAAAGTCGGGCTTAGTGATCCGGTGGTTCCGTATGGAAGGGCCATCGCTCAACGGATAAAAGCTACCCCGGGGATAACAGGCTTATCTCCCCCAAGAGTCCACATCGACGGGGAGGTTTGGCACCTCGATGTCGGCTCATCGCATCCTGGGGCTGTAGTCGGTCCCAAGGGTTGGGCTGTTCGCCCATTAAAGCGGTACGCGAGCTGGGTTCAGAACGTCGTGAGACAGTTCGGTCCCTATCCGTCGCGGGCGCAGGAAATTTGAGAGGAGCTGTCCTTAGTACGAGAGGACCGGGATGGACGCACCGCTGGTGTACCAGTTGTCTCGCCAGAGGCATCGCTGGGTAGCTATGTGCGGAAGGGATAAGTGCTGAAAGCATCTAAGCATGAAGCCCCCCTCAAGATGAGATTTCCCATTTCTTCGGAAAGTAAGATCCCTGAAAGATGATCAGGTAGATAGGTCCGAGGTGGAAGCGTGGTGACACGTGGAGCTGACGGATACTAATCGATCGAGGACTTAACCAAATGAAAGTGCGAAATCGGTGAAACTGCTTCTTCTATCTAGTTTTGAAGGAACAATCGTTCCGACAACTTCATACCGTCTGGTGGCGATGGCGAAGAGGTCACACCCGTTCCCATCCCGAACACGGAAGTTAAGCTCTTCAGCGCCGATGGTAGTGAGGGGATTCCCCTTGCGAGAGTAGGACGCTGCCAGGCGATGATGGAGGTTTAGCTCAGCTGGGAGAGCACTTGCCTTACAAGCAAGGGGTCGGCGGTTCGATCCCGTCAACCTCCACCATTATTTTTCTATTCATTTTCCAATATATTCATAAGTACGAAAAGAAAACAAAATAATTCCATTATGAGCCATTAGCTCAGTCGGTAGAGCATCTGACTTTTAATCAGAGGGTCGGAGGTTCGAATCCTCCATGGCTCACTTTATGCGGGTGTGGCGGAATTGGCAGACGCACCAGACTTAGGATCTGGCGCCGCAAGGCGTGGGGGTTCGACTCCCTTCACCCGCATATGTAAATGCGGAAGTAGTTCAGTGGTAGAACACCACCTTGCCAAGGTGGGGGTCGCGGGTTCGAGTCCCGTCTTCCGCTCCATTATCATGCCGGGGTGGCGGAATTGGCAGACGCACAGGACTTAAAATCCTGCGGTGGGTGACCACCGTGCCGGTTCGAGTCCGGCCCTCGGCATTCATTTGCGCCCATAGCTCAATTGGATAGAGCGTCTGACTACGGATCAGAAGGTTAGGGGTTCGACTCCTCTTGGGCGCGCCATACGGGAAGTAGCTCAGCTTGGTAGAGCACATGGTTTGGGACCATGGGGTCGCAGGTTCGAATCCTGTCTTCCCGATTGAAATAAAAGTAATGGGGCCTTAGCTCAGCTGGGAGAGCGCCTGCTTTGCACGCAGGAGGTCAGCGGTTCGATCCCGCTAGGCTCCACCAAATAATTTTAAAAAGTTATTTACATTTTTATGTTTTTAAGCTATACTTAAAAAGTTGATCGAAAATGGATCCTTGAAAACTGAACAAAACGAAGCGTAAACCAATGTTTCGATAGAAACAAGCCAAGTCAAATTTCTTTTTGGAGAGTTTGATCCTGGCTCAGGACGAACGCTGGCGGCGTGCCTAATACATGCAAGTCGAGCGGACTTTCAAGAAGCTTGCTTTTTGAAAGTTAGCGGCGGACGGGTGAGTAACACGTGGGCAACCTGCCTGCAAGACGGGGATAACTCCGGGAAACCGGGGCTAATACCGGATAATATCTTCCTTCGCATGAAGGAAGGTTGAAAGGCGGCGCAAGCTGCCGCTTGCAGATGGGCCCGCGGCGCATTAGCTAGTTGGTGAGGTAACGGCTCACCAAGGCGACGATGCGTAGCCGACCTGAGAGGGTGATCGGCCA
This sequence comes from Bacillus sp. FSL W8-1127, assembly GCF_038006725.1. Taxonomy (NCBI): domain Bacteria; kingdom Bacillati; phylum Bacillota; class Bacilli; order Caryophanales; family Bacillaceae; genus Bacillus; species Bacillus sp. FSL W8-1127. Next base: position 102,615 of record NZ_JBBOVU010000001.1, read on the forward strand.
CACTGGGACTGAGACACGGCCCAGACTCCTACGGGAGGCAGCAGTAGGGAATCTTCCGCAATGGACGAAAGTCTGACGGAGCAACGCCGCGTGAGCGAAGAAGGTCTTCGGATCGTAAAGCTCTGTTGTCAGGGAAGAACAAGTACCGTTCGAACAGGGCGGTACCTTGACGGTACCTGACCAGAAAGCCACGGCTAACTACGTGCCAGCAGCCGCGGTAATACGTAGGTGGCAAGCGTTGTCCGGAATTATTGGGCGTAAAGCGCGCGCAGGCGGTCTCTTAAGTCTGATGTGAAAGCCCACGGCTCAACCGTGGAGGGTCATTGGAAACTGGGAGACTTGAGTGCAGAAGAGGAGAGCGGAATTCCACGTGTAGCGGTGAAATGCGTAGAGATGTGGAGGAACACCAGTGGCGAAGGCGGCTCTCTGGTCTGTAACTGACGCTGAGGCGCGAAAGCGTGGGGAGCGAACAGGATTAGATACCCTGGTAGTCCACGCCGTAAACGATGAGTGCTAAGTGTTAGAGGGCTTCCACCCTTTAGTGCTGCAGCTAACGCATTAAGCACTCCGCCTGGGGAGTACGGCCGCAAGGCTGAAACTCAAAGGAATTGACGGGGGCCCGCACAAGCGGTGGAGCATGTGGTTTAATTCGAAGCAACGCGAAGAACCTTACCAGGTCTTGACATCCTTCGCTACCTCTAGAGATAGAGGGTTCCCCTTCGGGGGACGGAGTGACAGGTGGTGCATGGTTGTCGTCAGCTCGTGTCGTGAGATGTTGGGTTAAGTCCCGCAACGAGCGCAACCCTTGACCTTAGTTGCCAGCATTCAGTTGGGCACTCTAAGGTGACTGCCGGTGACAAACCGGAGGAAGGTGGGGATGACGTCAAATCATCATGCCCCTTATGACCTGGGCTACACACGTGCTACAATGGATGGTACAAAGGGTCGCGAAACCGCGAGGTGGAGCTAATCCCAAAAAACCATTCTCAGTTCGGATTGCAGGCTGCAACTCGCCTGCATGAAGCCGGAATCGCTAGTAATCGCGGATCAGCATGCCGCGGTGAATACGTTCCCGGGCCTTGTACACACCGCCCGTCACACCACGAGAGTTTGCAACACCCGAAGTCGGTGAGGTAACCCTTACGGGAGCCAGCCGCCGAAGGTGGGGCAGATGATTGGGGTGAAGTCGTAACAAGGTAGCCGTATCGGAAGGTGCGGCTGGATCACCTCCTTTCTAGGGATATTCTTAAGTACGCTTTTGTTTTGTTCAGTTTTGAAGGATTTCATCCTTCCAAGTTGTTCCTTGAAAACTAGATAGAAAAAAGAAGCAGCATAAACCGAGTATCGCCATCTAGGATAAAACCAACATGGTTAAGTTAGAAAGGGCGCACGGTGGATGCCTTGGCACTAGGAGCCGATGAAGGACGGGACTAACTCCGAAAAGCTCCGGGGAGCTGTACGTAAGCGTTGATCCGGAGATTTCCGAATGGGGAAACCCGCTGCCCGTAATGGGGCAGCATCCTTGCCTGAATCCATAGGGTAAGGAAGGCAACCCGGGGAACTGAAACATCTAAGTACCCGGAGGAAGAGAAAGCAACAGCGATTCCCTGAGTAGCGGCGAGCGAAACGGGAACAGCCCAAACCAGAAGGCTTGCCTTCTGGGGTTGTAGGACACCAATCGTGGAGTTACAAAGGAACGAGGTAGACGAAGAGGTCTGGAAAGGCCCGTCAGAGAAGGTAACAACCCTGTAGTCGAAACTTCGTTCCCTCCCTGGTGGATCCTGAGTACGGCGGGACACGAGGAATCCCGTCGGAAGCTGGGAGGACCATCTCCCAAGGCTAAATACTCCCTAGTGACCGATAGTGAACCAGTACCGTGAGGGAAAGGTGAAAAGCACCCCGGGAGGGGAGTGAAAGAGAACCTGAAACCGTGTGCCTACAAGTAGTCAGAGCCCGTTTACGGGTGATGGCGTGCCTTTTGTAGAATGAACCGGCGAGTTGCGATCTCATGCGAGGTTAAGTCGGAAAGACGGAGCCGCAGCGAAAGCGAGTCTGAACAGGGCGCATGAGTATGGGGTCGCAGACCCGAAACCAGGTGATCTACCCATGTCCAGGGTGAAGGTGAGGTAACACTTACTGGAGGCCCGAACCCACGCACGTTGAAAAGTGCGGGGATGAGGTGTGGGTAGGGGTGAAATTCCAATCGAACTTGGAGATAGCTGGTTCTCTCCGAAATAGCTTTAGGGCTAGCCTCAAGGAAAGAGTCTTGGAGGTAGAGCACTGTTTGGACTAGGGGCCCTCATCGGGTTACCGAATTCAGACAAACTCCGAATGCCAGCGACTTATCCTTGGGAGTCAGACTGCGAGTGATAAGATCCGTGGTCAAAAGGGAAACAGCCCAGACCGCCAGCTAAGGTCCCAAAGTATACGTTAAGTGGAAAAGGATGTGGAATTGCTTAGACAACCAGGATGTTGGCTTAGAAGCAGCCACCATTTAAAGAGTGCGTAATAGCTCACTGGTCGAGTGATTCTGCGCCGAAAATGTACCGGGGCTAAACGTATCACCGAAGCTGCGGGTGGACACCTTCGGGTGTCCGCGGTAGGAGAGCGTTCTAAGGGCAGAGAAGCCAGACCGGAAGGACTGGTGGAGCGCTTAGAAGTGAGAATGCCGGTATGAGTAGCGAAAGAAGGGTGAGAATCCCTTCCACCGAATGCCTAAGGTTTCCTGAGGAAGGCTCGTCCTCTCAGGGTTAGTCGGGACCTAAGCCGAGGCCGACAGGCGTAGGCGATGGACAACAGGTTGATATTCCTGTACCACCTCTTTTCCGTTTGAGCGATGGGGGGACGCAGGAGGATAGGGTAAGCGCACTGCTGGATGTGCGTCCAAGCAGTAAGAGGGGCAGCGAGGCAAATCCCGTTGCCACTAACCTCAAGCTGTGACGGCGAGGGAAATATAGTACCGAAGTTCCTGATTCCACACTGCCAAGAAAAGCCTCTAGCGAGGAAAAAGGTGCCCGTACCGCAAACCGACACAGGTAGGCGAGGAGAGAATCCTAAGGTGTGCGAGAGAACTCTCGTTAAGGAACTCGGCAAAATGACCCCGTAACTTCGGGAGAAGGGGTGCTTTTTGGGGTGCATAGCCCCGAGAAGCCGCAGTGAATAGGCCCAGGCGACTGTTTAGCAAAAACACAGGTCTCTGCGAAGCCGTAAGGCGAAGTATAGGGGCTGACGCCTGCCCGGTGCTGGAAGGTTAAGGGGAGCGCTTAAAGCTTTGCTTGAAGGTGCGAACCGAAGCCCCAGTAAACGGCGGCCGTAACTATAACGGTCCTAAGGTAGCGAAATTCCTTGTCAGGTAAGTTCTGACCCGCACGAAAGGCGTAACGATCTGGGCACTGTCTCAACGAGAGACTCGGTGAAATTATAGTACCTGTGAAGATGCAGGTTACCCGCGACAGGACGGAAAGACCCCGTGGAGCTTTACTGCAGCCTGATATTGAATTTTGGTACAGCTTGTACAGGATAGGTAGGAGCCTGAGAGACATGAGCGCCAGCTTGTGTGGAGGCGCCGGTGGGATACTACCCTGGCTGTACTGAAATTCTAACCCGCACCCCTGATCGGGGTGGGAGACAGTGTCAGGTGGGCAGTTTGACTGGGGCGGTCGCCTCCTAAAAGGTAACGGAGGCGCCCAAAGGTTCCCTCAGAATGGTTGGAAATCATTCGCAGAGTGCAAAGGCAGAAGGGAGCTTGACTGCGAGACCTACAAGTCGAGCAGGGACGAAAGTCGGGCTTAGTGATCCGGTGGTTCCGTATGGAAGGGCCATCGCTCAACGGATAAAAGCTACCCCGGGGATAACAGGCTTATCTCCCCCAAGAGTCCACATCGACGGGGAGGTTTGGCACCTCGATGTCGGCTCATCGCATCCTGGGGCTGTAGTCGGTCCCAAGGGTTGGGCTGTTCGCCCATTAAAGCGGTACGCGAGCTGGGTTCAGAACGTCGTGAGACAGTTCGGTCCCTATCCGTCGCGGGCGCAGGAAATTTGAGAGGAGCTGTCCTTAGTACGAGAGGACCGGGATGGACGCACCGCTGGTGTACCAGTTGTCTCGCCAGAGGCATCGCTGGGTAGCTATGTGCGGAAGGGATAAGTGCTGAAAGCATCTAAGCATGAAGCCCCCCTCAAGATGAGATTTCCCATTTCTTCGGAAAGTAAGATCCCTGAAAGATGATCAGGTAGATAGGTCCGAGGTGGAAGCGTGGTGACACGTGGAGCTGACGGATACTAATCGATCGAGGACTTAACCAAATGAAAGTGCGAAATCGGTGAAACTGCTTCTTCTATCTAGTTTTGAAGGAACAATCGTTCCGACAACTTCATACCGTCTGGTGGCGATGGCGAAGAGGTCACACCCGTTCCCATCCCGAACACGGAAGTTAAGCTCTTCAGCGCCGATGGTAGTGAGGGGATTCCCCTTGCGAGAGTAGGACGCTGCCAGGCAGAAAATCCCATTACAATCGTAATGGGTTTTTTTGTGCACCAAGAATGGGAGCAATTTATTTGCGTTAAATTTCATTGAAACGCCGTCTATCGGACAGGAGGGGCTAATCCCCTTTTTTCCTACTCGATTATCGAGCAAAATCTAGTATTTTTTAATTTGTTCTTTTCTTTTTGCGCCAAAAAAGAATAAAATGGCCGAGAATTGTTAACATTATTGATCGTAAGAATAAAATAATTGAAAAGAGAAATGTCGTGAAGGGATTCTTGGCTTTTGCGGCAAGTCGATTTGCAGCATTCATTTTTTTTGTTATGAAAAAGCGGATCATACATACTTAAAAATTGCCAAACAAGAGTTATTTCCGTTATAATTAATGTCAAATATAGTCAAAGTCAGAAGAGGAGGAGGCTTGGTGAGAAACATATCGGACATTATTGAAAATTACTTAAAAAAAGTTTTAGAAATGAGCGAAAGTGAAATTGTAGAAATAAAAAGAAGTGAAATTGCCGATAAATTTCAATGTGTCCCTTCTCAAATTAATTATGTGATAAACACAAGATTTACGATTGAAAGAGGCTATTTAGTGGAAAGCAAAAGAGGCGGCGGTGGATATATACGCATCATGAAAGTTCAGACTCATGATCAATCCCACTTAATAGACCAGTTGATTTCCTTAGTCGGGAATCGAATTTCTCAAGCGAACGCCGAACAGATTGTATATAGATTAGTGGAAGAAGAGGTTATTTCCAAAAGGGAAGCCAAAATTATGATCAGTGTTATGGATCGCTCTGTTTTATATATTGATTTGCCGGAGCGGGACGAGTTAAGAGCGAGAATGCTTAAGGCGATGCTTTTAACTTTAAAATTCAAGTAATGGAGAGGTGAATATTGTGATATGCCAGGAATGTCATCTGCGCCCAGCCACTCTTCATTTCACAAAGATCATTAACGGAGAAAAAACAGAATTTCATTTGTGTGAGCATTGTGCAAAAGAAAAAGGGGAATTTTCTTTTTTTGGAGGAAGCCAAGGGTTTTCCATTAACAACCTTCTAGCGGGATTGTTTAACGTTGAGCCTGTTTTTCAAAAGGTAGATCAGAATCCTTTTGTTCAGCCGGATGAATTGCAATGCGACTATTGTCATATGACGTTTCAACAATTTGTGAATACAGGGAAATTTGGCTGTTCGCATTGTTACAAAACGTTTGCGGACCATATAGATTCTATATTAAAACGACTACATGGAGGAAATAATGCTCATCATGGCAAAATCCCTAAACGAAAAGGAGGAGCCCTGCACTTAAAAAAGAAAATTGCCCATTTGAAGCAGCAACTTCAGTCGTTAGTAGCTAAAGAGGAGTTTGAAAAAGCGGCGCAAGTCCGTGATGAAATTCGCTCTCTTGAAAGTCAAATCAATCAAGAGGGAGGAGAAAATCATGTCTCTTGAGAAATTTATTAATCATGCTGTAAGTTCTTGGATGAAAAACGAAGGCCCTCACTCTGACATCGTATTGAGTTCCCGAATCAGGCTGGCTCGGAATTTAGAAAATCATCAATTTCCTACCGTTTTTTCTGGCGATGAGGCGATGAAAGTCGTGCATGAAGTGGGAGAAGCTTTAAAAAGGTTTCCCGGGATGAATGAAAATCCTCTGGAATTGCTGTTAATGAATGAACTGCAGCCGCTTCAAAAAAGAGTGCTTGTAGAAAAGCATCTCATTAGTCCTCTTCTCGCAGAAGGTACCAATTACGGAGCTGTTTTTTTGTCAGAAAATGAAGATATCAGCATTATGGTGAACGAAGAAGATCATATTCGTATACAATGCCTGGCTTCTGGATTACAATTAAAGGAAACTTTAGTTAAAGCCAACCAAATTGATGATTTGATCGAAGAAAAAGTTCCATATGCTTTTGACGAAAAAATCGGCTATCTCACGAGTTGTCCCACAAATGTTGGCACCGGCCTTCGCGCATCCGTCATGGTTCATCTTCCGGCACTTGTCATGACTCAACAAATGAATCAGATCATTCCGGCAATTAATCAATTAGGGCTGGTCGTCCGAGGAATTTATGGTGAAGGAAGCCAATCAGTGGGGAATTTATTCCAAATCTCTAATCAGCTGACATTAGGGAAATCAGAAGAGGAAATCGTTAACGATTTAATAAGCGTTGTTTCCCAAATTATTGATCAAGAAAGATCCGCTAGAGAAGCATTGGTCAAAACAAATCATATACAATTGGAAGACAGGATTTTCCGTTCCTATGGAGTGTTGGCCAATTCGCGTATTATTGAATCAAAAGAAGCAGCTCAATGTCTTTCCGATGTTAGATTAGGTATAGATTTAGGTTATATTAATACTATTTCTAAGAATGTTTTAAATGAATTATTGATTTTAACTCAGCCGGGATTTTTGCAACAGTATGCAGGAGCTTCGCTTCGCCCCGAGGAACGAGATGTACGCAGAGCGACATTGATTCGGGAAAAATTAAGACAGGAACATGGATATTAAAGGAGGAGAAAAGAGATGATGTTTGGGAGATTTACCGAAAGGGCTCAGAAAGTTCTGGCATTAGCTCAAGAAGAGGCAATCCGTCTTGGACACAATAATATCGGAACCGAGCATATTTTATTAGGGTTGGTAAGGGAAGGCGAAGGAATTGCGGCGAAGGCTCTTTACGGTTTAGGTTTGAGCCCTGAAAAAATTCAGAATGAAGTGGAGAATTTAATTGGGAAAGGCCAAGGAGTCGCCCAAACCATTCATTATACGCCAAGGGCTAAAAAAGTAATTGAGCTTTCAATGGATGAAGCCAGAAAACTGGGACATTCTTATGTTGGAACCGAGCATATTTTACTCGGGTTGATCCGAGAAGGCGAAGGTGTTGCGGCCCGCGTATTGAACAATTTAGGAATTAGTTTAAATAAAGCTCGTCAACAAGTGCTGCAGCTTTTAGGAAGCAATGAAACGAATGGGCATGCATCAGGATCGTCCGCCCATGCCAATACGCCGACACTGGATAGCTTGGCTAGAGATTTGACAGCTATTGCTCGCGACGGAAAACTTGATCCTGTGATCGGACGTAGTAAAGAAATTCAACGTGTGATTGAAGTGTTAAGCCGCAGAACGAAAAACAATCCAGTATTGATTGGTGAACCGGGTGTTGGGAAAACAGCCATTGCGGAAGGATTAGCCCAACAAATTGTCAATAATGAAGTGCCGGAAACTCTTCGTGATAAACGAGTTATGACATTGGATATGGGGACCGTTGTAGCCGGAACGAAATATCGAGGAGAATTTGAAGACCGTTTGAAAAAAGTCATGGATGAAATCCGGCAAGCTGGAAATATTATTTTGTTTATCGACGAGCTTCATACTTTAATCGGTGCGGGAGGAGCAGAAGGCGCCATTGACGCATCCAATATATTGAAGCCGGCATTGGCAAGAGGCGAGTTGCAATGCATTGGAGCAACAACATTAGATGAATATCGCAAATATATCGAAAAAGATGCTGCTTTGGAAAGACGCTTTCAGCCTATTCAAGTAGATGAACCGACCATTGAAGAATCGATTCAAATTTTAAAAGGGCTAAGAGATCGCTACGAAGCACATCACCGTGTATCCATTACAGATGAGGCGATTGAAGCGGCGGTTAAATTATCGGATCGTTATATTTCGGATCGTTTCTTGCCGGATAAAGCGATTGACCTTATTGATGAAGCAGGCTCAAAAGTAAGATTACGCTCCTTTACCACTCCTCCGAATTTAAAAGAACTGGAGCAAAAACTTGAAGAAATTAGAAAAGAAAAAGATGCAGCTGTACAAAGCCAAGAATTTGAAAAAGCAGCTTCTTTAAGAGACGCTGAGCAAAAATTGCGCGAGCAGTTGGAAGAAACGAAAAAATCTTGGAAAGAAAAACAAGGAAAAGAAAACAGCGAAGTGACGGTTGAAGATATTGCGACAGTTGTTTCCAGCTGGACAGGAATCCCTGTTTCCAAATTGGCACAAACTGAAACAGAAAGATTGTTAAATCTTGAAGAAATTCTACATTCGCGGGTCATTGGCCAGGAAGAAGCTGTAAAAGCGGTGGCTAAAGCTGTTCGTCGTGCACGGGCAGGATTAAAAGATCCAAAACGTCCAATCGGCTCCTTTATTTTCCTCGGACCGACCGGAGTTGGGAAAACAGAGCTGGCTAGAGCATTGGCGGAAGCTATGTTTGGCGATGAAGATGCTATGATCCGAATCGATATGTCAGAATACATGGAGAAACATTCGACTTCCCGTTTAGTTGGTTCTCCTCCTGGTTATGTCGGATTTGAGGAAGGCGGACAATTGACAGAAAAGGTTAGACGCAAGCCGTATTCTGTTATATTGCTAGACGAAATTGAAAAAGCGCATCCGGATGTTTTCAACATTCTTCTTCAAGTATTAGAAGATGGCCGTTTAACTGATTCAAAAGGTAGAACGGTTGACTTCCGGAATACAGTTCTGATAATGACGTCCAATGTGGGCGCTGAAGCGTTGAAGAAAAACAAGTATGTTGGATTTAATATTCAGGACGGCGAGCAGGAATTTAAAGATATGAAAGGGAAAGTGCTGGAAGAACTCAAAAGAGCATTTCGTCCTGAATTTTTAAATCGAATTGACGAAATTATTGTGTTCCATTCGTTGGAAAAAGATCAATTGAAACAGATTGTTTCGTTAATGTCTGATCAATTAACCAAACGTTTGAAAGAGCAGCATATTGAGCTTGAACTGACCGATAAAGCAAAAGAGAAAATTGCCGAAGAAGGATACGATCCTGAATATGGAGCTCGTCCGTTGCGTCGGGCGATCCAGAAACATATTGAAGATCGGCTGTCGGAAGAACTTTTAAAAGGCAATATCCATCCAGGACAAAATGTCGTGATTGACGTGGAAAATAACGAATTCGTCGTAAAAACAAAACAACCGTCAATTGGAGTAATGGAATGACATCTAAAAAGTACCCTATCCCGATTCTGGAAGAATTCGGATCTAAAGCCGTTACAACCTCCCTTTGATGCCCGGAGATATCGAAAGTTATTTGGCTTCGTTAAAGTTATCAGTTAGCAGGTCAGGGAGTTATCAGGCTTTTGAATAAAGGACCTTTTCCCAAGGAAATTTGAGGATGATGTCTGTCCAGGGGGAAATCAACAAGAGGTACGCGTATGATAAGCATCCGTGTACCTCTTTTTTATCTTGGATTGTTATAATAATCTCACACATTTGTAAGGCAAATTCCAGAGAATATGAATTGTTTCACATGAATGTTCAAATGTGTTCATAATATAAAGGAAGAGGATCCATATGGTAAAGAAAAAAACAAAATTTATTTGTCAATCATGCGGATATGAATCGCCGAAATGGATGGGGAGATGTCCCGGATGCGGGGAATGGAACCAAATGGTGGAAGAAGTGGATATGACGGGGCGACAAAAGAAAACATTTATTCATTCCGAATCTTCGCGGATTTCGAAGCCATCACCGCTCATTACAGTACAATCAACGGAAGAGCCTAGAACGACAACCAATATGAAAGAATTCAACCGTGTTTTAGGCGGAGGAATCGTCGCTGGCTCTCTTGTTTTAATCGGAGGAGATCCGGGTATCGGAAAGTCGACATTGTTGCTGCAAATTTCCAGCCAGCTAGCGAGCGGGGGCCATAAAGTTTTATATATATCCGGAGAAGAATCGGCGAAACAAATCAAACTGCGTGCGGATCGCTTGAATGTGGATTCTAGCAATCTCTATATCTATTCAGAAACCAATTTGGAATTAATAAACCTTGCGATCGAGCAATTAAATCCGGAATTTGTCATCATTGATTCGATTCAAACTGTCTACCACCCTGAAGTTACTTCCGCCCCGGGCAGCGTTTCCCAAGTGCGGGAAAGTACGGCCGAATTCATGAGAATGGCGAAGGTCCAAGGAATGGCTATCTTTATTGTAGGGCACGTAACGAAAGAAGGCTCGATTGCCGGTCCTAGAATTTTGGAGCATATGGTTGATACAGTTCTTTATTTCGAAGGGGAGCGGCATCATTCTTACCGCATTTTAAGAGCGGTTAAAAATCGCTTTGGTTCTACAAATGAGATGGGAATTTTTGAAATGAAAGAAACCGGACTCATAGAGGTGGAAAATCCGTCGGAAATCTTTTTGGAGGAGCGTGCGCAAAGTGCATCGGGGTCAACGGTAGTTGCTTCTATGGAAGGGACACGCCCCGTGTTGGTTGAGATACAGGCATTGATAGCACCGACCAGTTTTAATTATCCGCGTCGAATGGCCACAGGGATCGATCATAATAGAGTGTCTCTTTTAATGGCGGTATTGGAAAAAAGGGTCGGCCTTCTTCTTCAAAATCAAGATGCTTATTTAAAAGTGGCTGGGGGAGTCAAGCTTGATGAACCTGCCATTGATTTAGCGGTTGCTGTCAGCATTGTGTCCAGTTTCCGCGACAAGCCGACACGATCAACAGATTGTATAATTGGAGAAGTAGGATTAACCGGTGAAGTCAGAAGGGTAACGAGAATTGAACAGCGAGTGCGAGAAGCAGAAAAGCTGGGATTTTCCCGTGTCATTATTCCGGCCCATAATCTTGGTGGTTGGAATACTCCAGGGAAAATAGAGGTGATTGGAGTTTCAACAGTAGAAGAAGCATTGGAGTATGCGTTGGGAGGATAGAGAATGGAGGATAAAAAGGAGAAAACCATCTCAGATATTCTAAAATTAGTGGCTCCTGGAACACCTATTCGTGAAGGGATAGACAATGTTTTAAGAGCCAAAACGGGCGGCCTAATTGTCATGGGCTACAATGAGAAAGTGAAAGAATTGGTGGATGGCGGCTTTTATATAGATTGTGATTTCACACCGAGCAATTTATATGAATTGGCCAAAATGGATGGAGCGATTATTTTGAATGAAACGGGTACGAAAGTCATTTTAGCGAATGCCCATCTTGCTCCTGATTCGTCCATTCCTTCATCGGAAACGGGGATGCGCCATCGGACGGCTGAGAGAGTCGCCAGGCAAACGAATTCATTAGTCATTGCGATTTCACAAAGAAGAAATGTCATTACTTTATATCAGGGAAAGTTCCGTTACGCGCTAAAAGACATTGGAGTCATTTTGACTAAAGCGAATCAAGCCATACAAACTTTGGAAAAATATAAAATGGTCCTCGATCAAGCCATTGCCAATTTGACCATGCTGGAATTTGAGGAATTGGTTACATATAGCGATGTTTTGCAAGTTCTCCATAAAATTGAAATGGTTCTGCGGATTAAAAAAGAATTGTTGGCTTATTTAAACGAGCTTGGTGTGGAGGGGCGTCTGATACAACTGCAGATGAATGAATTGCTGTCTGACATGGAAGACGAAGCCATGCTGATTATTCGCGACTATTCAAAAGACCGTCAAGTTAAACCGTTTGAAGTGCTCTCCAAATTTCAAGAGTTGGTGACGAATGAACTGCTGGATGATTCGGTTTTATTAAAGCTTCTTGGTTTTTCGGGCCACGTTCCGATCGAAGAAGGAATATGTCCCAGAGGCTATCGCGCTTTAAGAAAAATTCCGCGCCTTCCTATCGTCATCATCGAAAATTTAATTTCAAAGTTTAAATGGCTGCCGGAAATTGTGAAAGCGGATGTCGATAAACTGGATGACGTAGAAGGGATTGGAGAAGTGCGGGCGCGAAAAATAAAAGAAGGATTAAAGTTAATAAAGGATCAAATGTTAGCTGATCGTCAATTATAGAGAGAGGCATTCATTTAAATTGACAGTTGCATTGTAGGATGTTACTCTCAAGTTACTAAGATTTTCCTTAATTTAGCCGGCGAATTTTTCAAATGTAAAGAAAATTTTTCATCTATGTTATAATAAAAAATTATTCTCTTTGCAAAGGTTATAATAAAAGAAAAGTGTTTATAATGGTAAAGAGGAGGTGAATGTTGTACATGCTAAGACGTATTGTGCAAGCCATTTTTATCATTTTGGGTGGAACATTAGGTCTGTTTGTTTTGCCGGAATTATTTCATTTATTGAAATTGCCTGAGGCAAGATTATTGTACAATCCATACACAACTACTGTTTTAGGAGCCATTATATTTTATTTATTGACTTTCTGGGCTGTGGATTATGTTGTGAATTTTGTAAAATGGATCGAAGACCGGTTGGTTAAAATGCCGGTTGTGGATATGATATCAGGATGTGTTGGGCTGATTGTGGGGTTGATTGTCGCTTATTTATTAGGGATCCCGCTCAACAAAATTGAAATTCCCATCATTAATACAGTTGCCCCGATTTTTTTGACTTTGCTTTTAGGGTATTTAGGTTTTCAAGTGGGTTTTAAGAAAAGAGATGAAATCAAAGCATTATTTACGTCGAATAGAGTAAGCAGAAGAAAGGAAAGCGAGCCCGAATCGCCTGAACGGAAAACATTTAAAATTTTGGATACGAGTGTCATCATTGATGGCAGAATTGCGGATATTTGCCAGACTGGATTTTTGGAAGGTGTGATCGTGATCCCTCAATTTGTTCTCGAAGAGCTTCAGCATATCGCCGATTCGGCGGATGCGCTGAAAAGAAATCGGGGACGAAGAGGGCTGGATGTATTAAACCGAATTCAAAAAGAACTCCCAATTGAAGTTCAGATTTACGAAGGAGATTTTGAAGAAATCCAAGAAGTGGACAGCAAGCTTGTGAAACTGGCAAAAGTAATGAACGGAATCGTTGTCACAAATGACTATAATTTAAACAAAGTATGTGAATTTCAAAAAGTTCCGGTTTTGAATATTAATGATTTAGCTAATGCCGTGAAGCCAATTGTTCTTCCGGGTGAAGAAATTAACGTTCAAGTGATTAAAGATGGGAAAGAACATAATCAAGGCGTTGCTTATTTAGATGACGGAACCATGATTGTGGTAGAGGAAGGAAAAGACTTTATCGGAAAACAAATTGACGTTCTAGTCACAAGCGTTTTGCAAACATCTGCGGGACGAATGATTTTTGCCAAACCTAAATTATTAGAAAAAGCATTATAAGCGATAATGGAGTTGGATAAGTATGAATTATCAAGTAGTCATTCCGGCAGCCGGGCAAGGAAAACGGATGAGAGCCAAAAAGAACAAATTATTGATGGAATTGCGCGGCTTGCCGGTGATTGTTCATACTTTAAAAGTTTTTGAAAGCGATCCTTGGTGTGAAGGGATTATTTTAGCCACTCAACCAGAGGAAAAGGAAATATTTTTATCATTGGTGAAACAACACGGAATTACAAAGGTTCAGTCCATCGTTGCGGGCGGGCGAGAACGACAGCATAGTGTTCGAAGCGGCTTGAATATGTTAAAAAACTGCAAGGCTGTTCTTGTCCATGATGGAGCCCGTCCTTTTATCACCATCAACGTCATTCATCGATTAGTGGATCGGTTAACGGAGTTTCCTGCTGCGATCGCTGCTGTTCCTGTGAAAGATACGATCAAAAAAGGGGCAGATGGTTTGGTGTCTGAAACGATTGATCGATCAAGCTTGTGGTCAGTACAAACGCCACAAGCTTTTCGTGTGCCAATTTTGTTAGAGGCACACGAAGCGGCAGAACGGGATTCTTTTCTAGGCACGGATGACTCTTCCTTAGTAGAAAGGCTTGGAATTCCGGTTCAAATTGTCGAAGGAGATTATGATAATATTAAATTGACGACTCCAGAAGATTTATTTTTTGCTGAAGCTATTTTAAACAAACGTTTGAATGAACAATGACAAAGGAGTTAAAAGAAATGTTTCGAGTGGGACAAGGATTTGATGTTCATCAATTGGTGGAAAACCGGCCTTTGATAATAGGCGGTGTCCATATTCCTTATGAAAAAGGACTGCTGGGCCATTCAGATGCGGATGTTTTGCTGCATGCCATAGCAGACGCCTGTTTAGGGGCTATTGGAGAAGGAGATATAGGATCCCATTTTCCTGATACAGATCCTGCTTTTAAAGATGCTGACTCATCTTTTTTGCTTTCCCATGTATGGAAATTGGTGCAAGAAAAGGGGTTCCGATTGAGCAATGTCGATGGCACTATCATCGCTCAAAAGCCTAAAATGGCCCCTTACATTGGACAAATGCGGGAAAACATTGCAAGAATTTTAGAAGCAGAAATCAGCCAAGTAAATATCAAAGCTACGACCACGGAAAAACTGGGATTCCCCGGGAGAGGCGAGGGGATTGCTTCTTTGGCTGTGGTCCTGATTGAGAAAGAATGAGAATAACCTTTATTCAATAAGGCAAAGATGATAAAATACTACAGGAAGAAAACGTATAGAGAATTTTTATTGATCAGGATAGATGGCAGTTTCTGTTTTCTGCTTTTTCAGCAAAAGAGTCGAAACAACGGCGGCAGAAACATACATCGAATCGATTAGCGTTTGAATTCAAGAGGAGGCATTCAAATAATGGCTAGTGAAATACGTGTGCGATATGCTCCGAGCCCGACAGGACATTTGCATATTGGAAATGCACGCACCGCATTGTTTAATTATTTATTCGCCAGAAGCCGAGGCGGAAAGTTTGTGATCCGGATTGAAGATACCGACCAAAAACGGAATATAGAAGGCGGCGAGCAAAGTCAGCTAAAATATCTAAAATGGCTTGGAATGGACTGGGATGAAGGCGTTGATATCGGCGGTCCATATGGGCCATACCGTCAGTCGGAACGCACGGATATATACAAAAAATATTATGAAGACCTGTTAGAAAGAGGTCTTGCTTATAAATGTTATTGTACGGAAGAGGAATTAGAAGCAGAACGGGAAGCTCAGCTTGCCCGAGGAGAAATGCCGAGATATTCGGGTAAATGCCGCCATTTAACAAAAGAACAGCAGGAAGCTTTGGAAGCGGAAGGACGTCAGCCTAGCATTCGTTTTCGCGTGCCAGAAGGAAAAATATATGAATTTGATGATATTGTCAAAGACCATGTGTCTTTTGAATCGGACGGAATCGGCGATTTTGTCATTGTGAAAAAAGACGGAATGCCGACATACAATTTTGCGGTTGCGATCGATGATCATTTAATGGGCATGACTCACGTTCTCCGCGGTGATGACCATATTTCTAATACGCCTAAACAATTGATGATTTACGAAGCTTTTGGTTGGGAGCCGCCGAAATTTGGTCATATGACTTTGATCGTCAATGAAAACCGCAAGAAATTGAGCAAACGCGATGAATCCATTATTCAGTTTATCGAACAGTATGAAGAACTTGGCTATCTGCCGGAAGCGTTGTTTAATTTCATTGCATTATTGGGATGGTCTCCAAAAGGAGAAGAAGAAATTTTCTCAAGAGAAGAGTTCATCGAAATTTTTGACCCGGCCCGTCTTTCTAAATCTCCTGCTGTTTTTGACAAGCAAAAGCTTATGTGGATGAATAACCAATATATGAAACAGCTGGAATTGGACAAGGTAGTGGAGTTGTCTCTTCCACATCTTATTAAAGCGGGTCGCGTTTCGGAAAACTTGTCTCCGGATGAAGAACAATGGGTAAGAAAATTAATCGCTCTTTATCAAGAACAAATGAGTTATGGAGCGGAAATTGTAGAGCTATCCGAGCTGTTCTTTAAAGATAAAATTGAGTATAATGAAGACGCGAAGGCCATTCTTTCCGAAGAGCAAGTGCCGGAAGTCCTAGAATCCTTTTTAAATAAAATTCGTGAACTCGATGTGTTTGAAGCTGCTGAAATTAAAAAGACGATTAAGGCTGTTCAAAAAGAGACAGGCCATAAAGGGAAAAAGCTGTTCATGCCGATTCGTGTGGCTGTGACGGGGCAAATGCACGGTCCTGAACTTCCGAACACGATTGAGCTTCTCGGAAAAGACAAAGTGGTTGAACGAATTGAAAATCTTCTTCGTTAACATTATTTTTCGAAAAACAATATATTGAATACCATAAAGGATAAAGCGTTGATGAGGAGAAGTAGAAACCGATGTTTGACAGAGAGAACCATCATCGGCTGAAAGTGGTTTAAACCTCTCGGTTTTCGAAATGCACCTCGGAGTCCGCATCTGAAATGCCTGATAAGGTTAAAGTAAGATGCGGCGGCAGCCTCCGTTACAGGAATTGAGTTTGGGGAACAGGCCAGTCGGCTGATGTTCTCAAACAGAGTGGAACCGCGCTGAAAGCGTCTCTGTCTTTTACAGGGACGCTTTTTTGCATAAAGGGGAGGGGGTTTCTTGTTTGCAGCTGGCTATTTAAAAAGCTGAATGCTTAGCCAAATTAGTCTCCTTTTTTGCATGAAAATAAAAAATCGGGATGAAGAAAAAGCACCTAATAAACGACAATAAAAGTCATAGCCGAATACAGGATCTGCTTTTATTGCCAATCTTGATAAGGAAGCAAGAGCAGTAATTAGCTGTACAAAATCATGAATGTAAAGGAGGAGAGCTGAATGTTTAAAACATTAAAAGAAGATATTGAAGTGGTTTTCGAACAAGATCCAGCTGCAAGAAGCTATCTTGAAGTCATCTTGACTTATTCTGGCTTGCACGCCATTTGGGCTCATCGAATTGCGCATGCTTTGTTTAAAAGAAAGTTTTATTTTCTTGCGAGAGTGATTTCGCAAATAAGCCGTTTTTTTACCGGAATTGAAATCCATCCTGGAGCCAAAATTGGCCGCAGATTATTTATAGATCATGGAATGGGAGTTGTGATTGGCGAGACTTGTGAAATTGGTGATAATGTGACACTTTATCAAGGTGTTACTCTCGGCGGCACAGGGAAGGAAAAAGGAAAACGCCATCCAACCATTAAAGATAATGCGTTGATCGCCACAGGTGCAAAAGTCCTCGGTTCGATCACGATTGGTGAGAATTCTAAAATTGGGGCGGGTTCGGTTGTTTTAAAAGATGTTCCCCCGAACTCCACGGTGGTTGGTATCCCCGGAAGAATTGTCGTCCAAAATGGAAAGAAGATCAAAAAAGATTTAAATCACCGTGATTTGCCGGATCCAATTTCTGATCGAATACATGAAATGGAACAGGAAATTAAAAGACTTCGAGAGGAAATCGAAAACCTGCGGAAAGGGGAAAAAGAAAATGCCAATTCAACTTTATAATACGCTCACCAGACGCAAGGAAACCTTCGTTCCCCTGGAAGAAGGAAAAGTGAAAATGTATGTGTGCGGTCCGACCGTATACAATTATATTCATATCGGAAACGCCCGCCCCGCGATCGTCTTTGATACAGTGCGAAGATATCTGGAATTTCGTGGATACGATGTCCAATACGTTTCCAATTTCACAGACGTGGATGATAAATTGATACGGGCGGCAAGAGAACTGGGAGAAGATGTCCCAACACTTGCCAATCGGTTTATCCACGCTTATTTTGAAGATGTAGAAGCCCTCGGTTGCAAACGGGCGGACATTCATCCTCGAGTTACGGAAAATATGGACATCATCATTGAATTTATTCGAACGTTGGAAGAGAAAGGTTATGCTTACGAAGTAGACGGTGATGTTTATTACCGCACGAGAAAGTTTAAAGACTACGGGAAGCTTTCCCATCAATCCATTGATGAATTGAAAGTGGGAGCCCGTATCGAGGTTGGCGAGAAAAAAGAAGACGCTCTTGATTTTGCGTTGTGGAAAGCGGCAAAGGAAGGCGAAATTTCTTGGGATAGCCCGTGGGGAAAAGGACGTCCCGGATGGCATATTGAATGTTCGGCGATGGCTCGCCATTATTTAGGAGATACTATTGATATTCATGCGGGCGGGCAAGATTTAACGTTCCCTCACCACGAAAACGAAATTGCTCAATCAGAAGCTCTTTCCGGCAAGACATTTGCTCGTTATTGGATGCATAACGGTTATATTAATATTAATAATGAGAAGATGTCCAAGTCGCTAGGAAATTTCGTTTTGGTCCATGATATTATTCAAAAGCATGATCCCGACGCATTGAGGTTTTTTATGCTGTCTGTCCATTACCGCCATCCGATCAATTACAGCGAAGAATTGCTGGAAAACGCTAAAACATCGCTGGAACGGTTGAAAACTTCTTATCAAAATTTAAAACACAGGAAAGAAGCCAGTACCAATTTAACCGAAAATGATCATGAATGGATGGAAAAAATTCAAAAGCTTCACGATGAGTTTGTGAAGGAAATGGATGATGATTTCAACACGGCGAACGCCATTTCGGTTTTGTTTGAACTGTCTCGGCAAGCCAATTACTATTTGATGGAGAAACATACGTCTGAAAAAGTCATTTCCACGTTTATGAAAGAATTCGAAGATCTCTTTTCCGTCTTGGGATTGAAGCTGGAAGTGAATGAGTGGCTGGATGAAGAGATCGAGCAGCTGATTGAAAAGCGGAACCAAGCACGCAAGGAGCGCAATTTTCAGCTGGCGGATGAAATTAGGGATCAATTAAAGAATATGAATATTATTTTGGAAGATACGCCGCAAGGGACGAGATGGAAAAGAGGATAAAAGAATGATGGAATTTGAACAAATGGAGGACGCTGAACAATTAAATGGACTGGCGCTGGCTTATATGGGCGACGCGATCTATGAAGTATATGTTCGCCGACATCTTTTAGTAAACGGATATGTAAAACCGAATCGTCTGCACAAAGCTGCCACTCATTATGTTTCAGCCAAAGCGCAGGCTATGATTTTGAAAAAATTGATCGATGATCACGTTCTTTCCGAAACGGAGTTGTCTATAGTAAAAAGGGGAAGAAATGCAAAATCCGGCACGGTTCCGAAAAATACCGATGTGCAAACCTATCGCTACAGCACTGCTTTTGAAGCACTGATCGGCTATTTGTTTTTAACGGGGCAGTCATCCCGATTGAATGACATCATCGATCAATCTTTGCAAATACCAACAGATTAAAAGGAGGAGGAGCCCCATTGGATAAGGAATTAATTGCCGGCAGGAACACTGTGTTGGAAGCCCTTCGATCCAAGCGGGAGATCAATAAAATATGGATTGCGGATGGTGCTCAAAAAGGATCTATGACGCCGATCATTAAAGAAGCAAAAAAGGCGAACATTCTCGTTCAATTTGTCCCGAAACAAAAGATTGATCAACTAGTGAACGAAAACCATCAAGGTGTTGTCGCACAAGTGGCAGCATACAAGTATGCAGATATAGATAAATTGTTTCAAGTGGCCGCTGAAAGAAAGGAAACGCCTTTTCTTTTAATTTTAGATGAAATCGAAGATCCGCATAATTTAGGCTCTATCATGAGAACGGCCGATGCTGTCGGTGTCCATGGAATTATCATTCCGAAACGAAGAGCGGTAGGACTGACGACGGCGGTAGCGAAAGCTTCCACCGGTGCCATAGAATATATCCCTGTTGCCCGCGTTACGAACTTGGCCCGGACAGTGGACGAGCTTAAAGAGAGAGGCCTTTGGATTGCGGGGACAGATGCTCAAGGCAATGAGGATTATCGAAGTCTTGACGGAAAGCTTCCGCTTGGTTTAATTATTGGCAGTGAAGGGCGAGGAATGAGCAGGCTGTTAAAAGAAAAATGCGATTTTCTCTATCGACTTCCGATGAGAGGCCATGTAACCTCATTAAACGCATCGGTTGCAGCCGGATTGCTCATGTATGAGATTTTTAGAAATCGTTATCCTTTAGGGGATTAAGATGAACATCCTATTAGTCGACGGCTACAATATTATCGGAGCCTGGCCGGAACTTCAGGAATTGAAGAAAAAAGATTTAGCGGCAGCAAGGGACCGTTTAATTGAAAAAATGGCAGAATATCAAGGATACAGCGGATTTAAAGTGATCGTCGTGTTTGATGCCCACTATGTAAAGGGGATTGAAAAAAGATATCAAAATTATCAAGTCGAAGTCGTCTTTACGAGAGAAAATGAATCTGCCGATGAATGGATTGAAAAAAAGGCGATTGAATTGACGAATATTCGCAATCAAGTATATGTAGCAACATCCGATTATACGGAACAATGGGCCATTTTCGGGCAAGGGGCGCTTCGTATTTCAGCACGGGAATTGCTGATCGAGATGAAAGAAATCGAGAAAAAAATAAAAAAGAAAGTGAAGAAAACGCAAGAAGCGAAATCTGTTTCAAAAATCTTTCTTAGTGACGAAGTGGCGGAAATTTTTGAAAAATGGCGCCGTGGTCAAAAATGATTCGTTGACGTTCAAAAAATTTCTACTGTATAATATTTCTATCTATGTTTTTGCGGTCGAGGGGATGGTGTGAGCTTGAATAATCGGAGCTTAAACGGCGGGGTATTGGAAAAGATGGATGACGAAGAAATTATCGAATTGGTTCATCAAGGGAATAGTGAAGCATTGGATTTTCTGATTCACAAGTACAAAAACTTTGTAAGGGCCAAAGCTCGTTCTTATTTCCTGATTGGCGCCGATAAGGAAGATATTGTTCAGGAGGGAATGATTGGCCTTTACAAAGCCATCCGTGATTATAAAGAGGACAAGCTTACAACCTTTAAAGCTTTTGCGGAGCTTTGCATTACAAGACAAATTATAACCGCTATTAAAACAGCTACGAGGCAAAAACATATACCTTTAAATTCTTATGTATCACTTGATAAACCGATTTATGACGAAGAATCAGACCGGACGCTTATGGACGTCATTTCGGGGACAAAAATGCTTGATCCGGAAGAGCTGTTAATCAACAGAGAAGAATTTGACAGCATCGAGGAAAAAATGAATGAGCTATTGAGCGATCTTGAAAGAAAGGTATTGGCACTGTATTTGGACGGTCAGTCTTATCAAGAGATTTCCGAAGAGCTGAACCGCCACGTCAAATCGATTGATAATGCTTTACAAAGGGTAAAAAGAAAACTTGAGCGCTATCTTGAAATAAAACAATTATCTATTTAAACGTTTGTTTGACATTTTACAATTATAGTGATATTTTTTTAACATTTCAACGTTATAATCTTATTAGGTGACCAAAAATGAGAAAAAAAGTCGTTTTAGCTTGCTCAAAATGCGGTTCAAGAAATTATTCTGTTAACGGGAGCAACTCTGCTCAGCGTTTAGAAGTGAAAAAGTTTTGCAAATATTGCAATCAACATACGATTCATAAGGAGACGAAATAATCGTAAGAGCAAGCATTATATGGAGGTTTCGACATGTCACGTATTGCCCAATTTTTCCGTAACGTCACGTCTGAGATGAGAAAGGTCAGCTGGCCTAATCGGAAAGAATTAACGAACTACACCATAACAGTTATCGCGACCGTCGCGTTTTTGGCCGTTTTTTTCGCGGTCGTGGACTTGGGAATTTCTTCGATCGTTCGCTGGATATTAAAATGATGGTAAAATCTTTTTATTTCCCTTGAATATACCTTCTTCATACATGGTATAATGAAAACAAAATAGTCAAGATGCAGAAAAAGCCCGGGATATTCGGGTTTTTTCATTTGGATAAAAAGAGCGAACTGACCACATGTGTTTTCATCGAAAGTCTAAAACAATGAAGATACAGATATTTCTTTGCGGTTTTCAATCGAACGCACTAATAAGCTAATGTGGCAGATCGGTAGAAAATGATTTTCCTGCAATGAAAAATGATCCGTGGCTGTCCACAGAGAGCTGTATAACTTGGAGGAGGGAAGGACGCTAAGTCCCTTGGAAATGGAGAAAAATTGGTATGTAGTACACACGTATTCAGGCTACGAAAATAAAGTAAAAGCAAATTTAGAAAAAAGAGTTGAATCAATGGGAATGCAAGACAAAATTTTCCGTGTGATTGTGCCGGAGGAAGAGGAAACGGATGTAAAAAACGGGAAAAAGAAAGTAGTAAAAAGAAAAGTTTTCCCCGGTTATGTACTGGTGGAGCTGGTCATGACTGACGATTCTTGGTATGTAGTACGAAATACTCCTGGTGTCACCGGTTTTGTCGGATCTTCTGGTTCTGGATCCAAGCCGACTCCTCTTTTGCCGGAAGAAGTAGAGGCCATTTTAAAACAAATGGGCATTGAGGAAAAACGGCTTGACGTTCACTTTGAAATTGGTGAAGTGGTAACGGTGAAAGAAGGTCCGTTTGCGAATTTTGCCGGAACCATTGAAGAAATTGACTATGACAAAGGAAAGTTGAAAGTTCTGGTAAATATGTTTGGTCGGGAGACGCCAATTGAACTTGATTTTGATCAAGTCGAGAAATAATTTTGTAACCAACTTGAATTTTCGCTAAAAAAATGGTACTATTTCATAAGTCAGTGTGTCTCTCGATTGGGAGGCTGATTTTGATAGATGACTGCATGAGTGGGAGGAGATTGGATTCTCCAAGTACCACATCACGGACTTAAGGAGGTGTGTCTCGTGGCTAAAAAAGTAATCAAAGTAGTTAAATTGCAAATCCCTGCAGGTAAAGCAAATCCTGCTCCGCCAGTAGGTCCTGCGCTTGGTCAAGCTGGTGTCAATATCATGGGATTCTGTAAGGAATTTAATGCTCGTACAGCAGACCAAGCAGGTTTAATCATTCCGGTTGAAATTACGGTTTTTGAGGACCGTTCATTTACATTCATCACCAAAACACCGCCTGCTGCCGTATTGCTTAAAAAAGCAGCCGGTATCGAATCTGGTTCTGGTGAGCCAAACCGCAACAAAGTAGCAACAATTAAACGCGACAAAGTACGCGAAATCGCTGAATTGAAAATGCCGGACCTTAATGCAGCCAGCGTGGAAGCTGCTATGCGAATGGTTGAAGGTACTGCACGCAGCATGGGCATTGTGATTGAAGACTAACGCTTAAGTGATTGTTGACAAGGTTGCGAAGTTGAATGTATTGGATTACTTTCACTCGCAGCCTTTATTAGTGGGAGGATTTCCGTTAATACCACATAAGGAGGATATTGAAATGGCTAAAAAAGGAAAGAAATATTTAGAGGCTCTTAAGCTTGTTGATCGTTCGAAAGCTTATTCTATTGAAGAAGCAATTGATTTAGTAAAGAAAACGAACTATACCAAATTCGACGCTACGGTTGAAGCTGCTTTCCGTCTTGGCGTTGATCCGAAGAAAGCGGACCAACAAATTCGCGGAGCTGTTGTTCTTCCGAATGGAACTGGTAAAACAGCGAAAGTTCTTGTGTTTGCGAAAGGTGAAAAAGCAAAAGAAGCGGAAGCGGCAGGCGCAGACTACGTTGGCGATACAGAATATATCAACAAAATCAGCGAAGGCTGGTTTGACTTTGACGTGATTGTGGCAACCCCGGACATGATGGGTGAAGTTGGTAAACTAGGTCGTATTTTAGGTCCTAAAGGTTTAATGCCAAACCCTAAAACCGGCACTGTTACTTTTGATGTAACGAAAGCAGTTCAAGAAATTAAAGCCGGTAAAGTAGAATACCGTGTAGATAAAGCTGGAAACATTCATGTTCCTATTGGTAAAGTTTCATTTGATAATGAAAAGCTTGTTGAAAACTTTGCAACGATCTTTGAAACTTTATTAAAAGCAAAACCAGCTGCTGCTAAAGGAACGTACATGAAAAATGTTTCCGTTACTTCTACAATGGGACCTGGAATTAAAGTAGATCCAGCTTCCGTTGCTGTAAAATCAAATTGACAATTTGTATAAATTATAATATAATGAAACACGTTTGAAAAACGAATAACATTTGTACCGTAGACAGCAGGTGCTTTCTTCAAAGCTTAATTTCCTGCCGAGGTAAGATTGGATAGATGTATGTCCTTTTGACATTGTCTTCTTTGCCTCCGTGTCTACGCATGGAGGTTTTTTATTGGCTCGCGCGGTATAAATGTTCATCTGCCATATATAGGAGGTGTAAAGATGAGCACTGCAATCGAAAAAAAGAAACAAATTGTGGAAGAAATTACGGAAAAATTTAAAAACAGCGTTTCGACCGTTGTGGTAGATTACCGTGGATTAAACGTTGCGGAAATTACAGAACTTCGTAAACAACTTCGTGAAGCAGGTGTGGAATTTAAAGTATATAAAAATACTTTAACACGCCGTGCTGCTGAAGCGGCTGAATTGGCGGAAATCAACGATGTGTTGACAGGTCCGAACGCCATCGCTTTCAGCAACGATGATGTTGTAGCTCCGGCTAAAATTTTAAACAACTTCGCTAAAGAAAACGAAGCGCTTGAAATTAAAGTTGGGGTCATCGAAGGAAAAGTTGTTTCCGTAGAAGAAATCAAAGCGTTGGCTGAACTTCCGTCTCGCGAAGGTCTGCTTTCAATGCTGCTTAGCGTGCTTCAAGCACCAATCCGCAACTTTGCTCTTGCGGCTAAAGCTGTGGCTGAACAAAAAGAAGAACAAGGCGCATAATCCTTATTGCTATGATTATATGACTGCATTGTGATAAAATAATTTAAGGAGGAAAATAAAGATGACGAAAGAACAAATCATCGACGCTATCAAAGAAATGAGCGTTCTTGAATTAAACGACTTAGTAAAAGCTATTGAAGAAGAATTTGGCGTAACGGCTGCTGCTCCTGTGGCTATCGCTGGTGCTGCTGCTGGTGGCGCTGACGCTGCTGAAAAAACAGAATTCGATGTAATTCTGACTGATGCAGGTTCACAAAAAATCAAAGTTATTAAAGTGGTTCGTGAAATCACAGGTCTTGGACTTAAAGAAGCAAAAGAACTTGTTGACAATACTCCAAAACCAATTAAAGAAGGCGCTTCTAAAGAAGAAGCTGAAGAAATCAAAGCGAAACTTGAAGAAGTTGGAGCTGGCGTTGAAGTTAAGTAATTACAATTTTATGAAAAAGCTCGCTGAATCAGCGGGCTTTTTTGCACTTTTTCTTCTTAAACCAATTCTTCGCAATCACTCCTTTGGAGGGGATACAATTTGGCAGATCATTATTTTTCGCGTTCCCCCGAAATCAAAAGCAACCCGATTTACTGGGATTATCAATTAAAAAATCATTCCTTTCATTTTAAAAGCGATGCCGGAGTTTTTTCTAAAAAGGAAGTCGATTTTGGCTCGCGTTTACTGATTGAAAGTTTTCGAGCGCCTCGTTTAGAAGGTCCGGTACTCGACGTCGGATGCGGCTACGGTCCTATTGGGTTGGCGGTTGCTGCTTATTGTCCCGAAAGAACGGTGCATATGGTCGATATCAATTTGCGCGCTTTGTCGCTTGCAAAGGAAAACGCAGATATGAATGGCATTGAAAATGTACAGATTTATGAAAGCGATGGTTTGGATAACGTAAAAGAGTATGGCTTTGCTGCTATACTGACCAATCCCCCGATAAGAGCGGGCAAGGCGATTGTCCATAGAATTTTTTCGCAAAGCTATGATAAACTTCAACCCGGAGGAGAGTTTTGGGCGGTGATCCAAAAAAAACAGGGCGCCCCATCAGCAATGAGAAAACTGGAGGAACTGTTTCAATCCGTTTCCGTTGAAGAGAAAAAGAAAGGTTACTACGTTTTAAAAGCAGAAAAACATTGACGACAAATAATGGTTGTGTTAATATTATAAAATGCCAATATATTATCCAAGTCTTAATTGAAAAAATAAGCTGATGGTTAAATTTTGGGTATTATGGAAAAGATAATATAATAACTAGTTCTTGTGAATTTGAGGTTTTCTAAGAAAAAACCTTTTTCTTTTTGCCTTAGTTGTTAGGGGCTATCCCCGACATAAAAGGATAGATGCAACTAAAACGCTTGATTTGAGGGGTGAATCAGTTGACAGGTCAACTAGTTCAATACGGACGACACCGCCAACGTAGAAGTTACGCGCGTATTAGAGAAATTTTGGAATTGCCGAATCTTATTGAAATTCAAACATCCTCTTATCAATGGTTTCTTGATGAGGGACTAAGAGAAATGTTCCGGGATATTTCGCCGATCGAGGATTTCACTGGAAACTTATCTTTGGAATTTATCGACTATAGTCTCGGTGAACCAAAGTATTCGGTGGAAGAAGCGAAACAGCGAGATGCAACTTACTCTGCTCCTCTTCGAGTAAAGGTGCGTTTAGTCAATAAAGAAACAGGCGAAGTGAAAGATCAAGAAGTATTCATGGGTGACTTCCCGCTTATGACGGAAACGGGAACGTTTATCATTAACGGTGCTGAACGGGTCATTGTTTCCCAATTGGTCCGCTCGCCAAGCGTTTACTTCAACGGTAAAATGGACAAAAACGGAAAACAGGGATTTACAGCAACTGTTATACCGAACCGCGGAGCTTGGCTTGAATACGAAACAGATGCCAAAGATATCGTATATGTACGTATTGATCGGACAAGAAAACTGCCTGTTACGGTTCTTCTACGGGCTCTTGGTTTTGGCTCTGATCAAGAAATCATCGAGTTGCTTGGTGACAACGAATATCTTCGAAATACATTAGAAAAAGATAATACAGACAATACGGAAAAAGCTCTTATTGAAATATATGAACGCCTGCGTCCGGGCGAACCGCCGACGGTTGAAAACGCTAGAAACTTATTAATTTCCCGCTTTTTCGATCCGAAACGGTATGATTTGGCCAATGTAGGACGCTATAAAATTAACAAAAAACTTCATATTAAAAACCGCATTTTCGGTCAACGTCTGGCAGAAACACTTGTTGATCCTGAGACGGGAGAAATTATTGCCGAAGAAGGAACCGTTTTAGATCGCCGGACTTTAGACAAAATTTTGCCTAACATCGAAAATGGTATTGGTTTTAAAACCTATCGCCAAACGGGCGGTGTCTTGGAAGACGATATCGTGGTCCAATCCATAAAAGTTTATGCCCCCAACAGTGATGAAGACAAAGTAATCAACATTATCAGCAATGCGGTGCCGGATGAGAATGTAAAACACATCACTCCAGCTGATATCATTGCATCTATTAGTTATTTCTTTAATTTGCTGTATGGTGTGGGACATACTGATGATATTGACCATTTAGGAAACCGTCGCTTGCGTTCGGTAGGTGAATTGCTGCAAAATCAATTCCGCATTGGTTTATCGAGAATGGAACGTGTTGTTCGTGAAAGAATGTCCATTCAAGATACCAATACGATTACGCCTCAGCAATTAATTAACATTCGACCAGTCATCGCGTCGATCAAAGAATTTTTCGGAAGTTCTCAGCTGTCTCAATTTATGGATCAAACCAACCCTCTTGCAGAATTAACACATAAACGTCGTTTATCAGCATTGGGACCAGGTGGATTGACGAGGGAACGTGCGGGCTTTGAAGTACGGGATGTTCACTATTCCCACTATGGTCGTATGTGTCCAATTGAAACCCCTGAAGGTCCGAATATCGGGTTGATTAACTCTCTTTCTACTTACGCAAAAGTCAATCGTTTCGGTTTTATTGAAACTCCGTATCGCCGCGTAGATCCGGAAACCGGAAGAGTGACTGACCAAATTGATTATTTAACGGCTGATGAAGAAGATAATTATGTCGTTGCACAGGCAAATGCCCGTTTAGATGAAAATGGAGCGTTTGTTGATGATGAAGTCGTTGCGCGTATCAGA
Organism: Bacillus sp. FSL W8-1127; assembly: GCF_038006725.1. Lineage (NCBI taxonomy): Bacteria > Bacillati > Bacillota > Bacilli > Caryophanales > Bacillaceae > Bacillus > Bacillus sp. FSL W8-1127. Next base: position 130,558 of record NZ_JBBOVU010000001.1, read on the forward strand.
GGCGAAAACACGGTCGTCAAGAAAGAACGTGTTGATTACATGGATGTTTCGCCAAAACAAGTTGTGTCTGCGGCAACGGCATGTATCCCGTTCCTTGAAAACGACGACTCCAACCGTGCTTTAATGGGAGCCAACATGCAGCGTCAAGCAGTACCGCTCATTCAGCCTGAAGCACCAATTGTTGGAACAGGAATGGAACATGTTTCAGCAAGAGACTCAGGGGCTGCTGTTATCTGTAAGCATGACGGTATTGTTGAACACGTAGAGGCAAGAGAAATTTGGGTTCGTCGTGTATCAGAAGTGGATGGCCAAGAAGTAAAAGGCGACTTGGATAAATACCGTCTTCTGAAATTTGTTCGTTCTAACCAAGGTATGTGCTACAACCAACGTCCTATTGTCCAAGTCGGAGATCGAGTGAAAAAAGGTGAAATTTTAGCTGACGGTCCGTCCATGGATAAAGGTGAATTAGCGTTAGGTCGTAATGTTTTGGTCGGATTTATGACTTGGGAAGGTTATAACTATGAAGACGCTATTATCATGAGTGAACGCCTCGTAAAAGATGATGTTTATACATCGATCCACATCGAGGAATATGAATCCGAGTCACGCGATACAAAACTTGGACCGGAAGAAATCACCCGCGATATTCCGAACGTTGGGGAAGATGCGCTGAAAAATCTAGATGAACGTGGAATTATCCGCATTGGCGCTGAAGTAAAAGACGGTGACCTTCTAGTAGGAAAAGTAACTCCTAAAGGCGTTACAGAATTAACGGCTGAAGAACGTTTGCTGCACGCCATTTTTGGTGAAAAAGCCCGCGAAGTCCGAGATACTTCTTTAAGAGTGCCTCATGGCGGCGGCGGAATTGTCTTGGATGTAAAAGTCTTTAACCGTGAAGATGGAGACGAACTACCACCTGGCGTCAATCAGTTGGTTCGTGTTTATATCGTTCAAAAACGGAAAATCCATGAAGGAGACAAAATGGCTGGACGCCATGGTAACAAAGGGGTTATCTCACGCATTTTGCCTGAGGAAGATATGCCGTTTTTACCGGACGGAACCCCTCTCGATATCATGCTTAACCCATTAGGGGTGCCATCACGGATGAACATCGGGCAAGTGTTAGAACTTCATCTTGGAATGGCTGCCAAAAAATTGGGAATTTATGTTGCAACTCCTGTATTTGATGGTGCCCGTGAAGATGACGTATGGGAAACGATCGAAGAAGCAGGAATGCCTAGAGATGGCAAAACCATTCTTTACGATGGCCGGACTGGGGAACCGTTCGATAACCGTGTATCAGTTGGTATCATGTATATGATCAAACTGGCTCACATGGTCGATGATAAACTGCACGCTCGTTCAACAGGACCATACTCACTCGTCACCCAACAACCACTTGGTGGGAAAGCACAGTTTGGTGGGCAACGCTTTGGAGAAATGGAAGTGTGGGCGCTGGAAGCATATGGTGCAGCTTATACGCTACAAGAAATCCTCACGGTGAAATCCGACGATGTAGTCGGCCGTGTAAAAACATACGAAGCTATTGTTAAAGGAGAAAATGTTCCTGAACCGGGAGTTCCTGAATCTTTCAAAGTATTGATCAAAGAACTTCAAAGTTTAGGTTTAGATGTCAAAATTCTTTCAGGTGATGAAAAAGAAATTGAAATGAAAGAGCTGGAAGATGAAGACGATATTCAGCAAGTTGACTCTTTAAACATTGTGACGGAAGGCAATGAAGAATCGGAAAAAGTCGGCACTAAAGAATGATGCTCGGTCGTTCTATAGACTCAGAAAAGATTTTTGGCAGATAGGTCGTTCCTCCCGGATGACAAAATAGGGAGGAACGATTTAAAACTTGCAAAGCTCTATATAAAAAGGGAGGTAGGCCCCTTGCTAGATGTAAATAATTTCGAGTATATGAAAATCGGTCTAGCGTCTCCGGATAAAATCCGGTCTTGGTCTTACGGTGAAGTAAAAAAACCCGAAACGATTAACTATCGAACTCTCAAACCAGAAAAAGACGGCTTATTCTGTGAACGTATTTTCGGTCCAACAAAAGACTGGGAATGCCATTGCGGAAAATATAAAAGAGTGAGATATAAAGGTGTTGTATGTGATCGTTGCGGTGTGGAAGTCACTAAATCGAAAGTTCGTCGGGAAAGAATGGGCCATATTGAATTGGCTGCGCCAGTGTCCCACATTTGGTATTTCAAAGGAATTCCAAGCCGCATGGGACTTGTCTTGGACATGTCGCCTAGAGCCCTAGAAGAAGTTATTTATTTTGCTTCTTACGTTGTGACGGATCCTGGGGAAACAACATTAGAGAAAAAACAACTCCTCTCTGAAAAAGAATACCGTACGTATAGAGAAAAATACGGAAATAAATTCCAAGCATCAATGGGTGCAGAAGCTATTAAAAAGCTTTTACAAGACATCGACTTGGATAAAGAAGTAGAAACATTAAAAGAAGAATTAAAAACAGCTCAAGGGCAAAGAAGAACACGTGCTATTAAACGATTGGAAGTATTGGAAGCTTTCCGTAATTCCGGCAATAAACCGGAATGGATGGTTTTAGATGTTCTTCCGGTTATTCCTCCTGAACTGCGCCCAATGGTTCAACTTGACGGAGGACGTTTTGCTACTTCCGACTTAAATGATCTGTACCGGCGGGTTATCAACAGAAACAATCGGTTAAAACGTCTTTTAGATTTAGGTGCTCCTAATATTATTGTTCAAAATGAAAAAAGAATGCTGCAAGAAGCAGTCGATGCTCTTATCGATAACGGACGTCGCGGTCGACCTGTAACTGGACCTGGAAATCGCCCGCTCAAATCTCTTTCTCATATGCTGAAAGGGAAACAAGGTCGTTTCCGTCAAAACTTGCTAGGAAAACGTGTTGACTATTCTGGTCGTTCTGTTATTGTTGTAGGTCCGAACTTAAAAATGTATCAATGCGGACTGCCGAAAGAAATGGCGCTTGAACTCTTTAAGCCTTTTGTAATGAAAGAGCTTGTTGAAAAAGGATTAGCGCACAACATTAAAAGCGCTAAAAGAAAAATTGAACGAGTTCAACCAGAAGTATGGGATGTACTAGAAGAAGTCATTAAAGAACATCCTGTATTGCTGAACCGTGCCCCAACGCTTCACCGTTTAGGAATTCAAGCGTTTGAACCAACATTGGTAGAAGGTCGCGCCATTCGTCTTCATCCGCTTGTTTGTACAGCTTATAATGCGGACTTCGATGGAGACCAAATGGCTGTTCACGTTCCTTTGTCTGCAGAAGCACAAGCAGAAGCCCGGATGTTGATGTTGGCTGCTCAAAACATCTTGAACCCTAAAGATGGTAAACCAGTCGTAACGCCATCTCAAGATATGGTGCTTGGTAACTATTATTTAACGCTTGAACGAGAAAATGCAGTCGGAGAAGGAATGGTCTTCAAAGATGCGAACGAAGCTTTGATCGCTTATCAAAATGGCTATGTTCATTTGCACTCTCGTATTGCGGTTCATGCCGGTTCGCTTCATAACCAAACCTTTACAGAAAAACAAAATAAACAATTATTGATTACGACTGTAGGAAAACTTATTTTCAACGAAATTTTGCCAAACACATTCCCATACATTAATGAGCCAACAAAAGAAAATTTGGAAGGTAAAACGCCGGAAAAATATTTTGTGGATCCAACGGTGGATGTGAAAGAACATATTAAAAAACAACCGCTTATCCAACCGTTTAAGAAAAAAATCTTGGGAAGCATCATTGCGGAAGTGTTTAAACGTTTCAAAATCACGGAAACTTCGAAGATGCTTGACCGGATGAAAGACCTCGGTTTCAAATATTCTACAAAAGCAGGAATTACGATCGGTATTGCCGACATCGTCGTATTGGCTGAAAAACCGCAAATTTTGCAAGAAGCTCAAGCTAAGGTCGATACGGTCATGAAACAATTCAAACGAGGTCTTATTACAGAAGATGAACGATATGATCGGGTTATTTCCATATGGAGTGCTGCCAAAGATCAAATCCAAGGCAGATTGATGGAACACTTAGATAGAACAAACCCAATCTTCATGATGAGTGATTCCGGTGCCCGTGGTAATGCTTCGAACTTTACGCAGTTAGCTGGTATGCGCGGTTTAATGGCAAACCCGGCTGGCCGGATTATTGAATTGCCGATTAAATCCAGCTTTCGTGAAGGTTTAACCGTACTCGAATACTTCATTTCCACTCACGGTGCTCGTAAAGGTCTTGCTGATACGGCGTTGAAAACTGCCGACTCTGGTTATTTAACACGACGTTTGGTCGACGTTGCGCAAGATGTCATTGTCCGGGAAGAAGATTGCGGAACGGATCGCGGTTTGTTAATTTCTTCGATCAAAGATGGTACAGAAGTAATCGAACCTTTAGAAGAACGTCTTGTTGGCCGCTACTCCAGAAAAACGGTGAAACATCCGGAAACAGGAGAAATTCTTGTTCGCGAAAACGAATTGATTACAGAAGATACAGCAAAAGCGATTGTGGATGCTGGAATTGAACAAGTTTGGATCCGTTCTGCCTTCACTTGCAACACACGCCATGGCGTATGTAAAAAATGTTACGGAAGCAACTTGGCGACTGGACAGGAAGTGGAAGTCGGCGAAGCTGTCGGTATTATCGCTGCTCAATCCATCGGGGAACCTGGTACGCAATTAACAATGCGTACATTCCATACAGGTGGTGTAGCAGGAGACGACATCACGCAAGGTTTGCCACGTGTCCAAGAGTTGTTTGAAGCCCGTAATCCGAAAGGGCAAGCGGTTATTTCTGAAATTGACGGTGTCGTTACAGCGATTAACGAAGGTCGAGATCGTCAATACGAAATAGTGGTTCAAGGCGAAGTTGAAACTCGAACTTATACAGCTCCTTACACCGCAAGATTAAAAGTAAGTGTGAATGATAAAGTAGAACGTGGACAGGAAATCACGGAAGGATCCATCGATCCGAAAGAATTGCTCAAAGTTCGCGATGTGTCCGCGGTTCAAGAATATCTGTTGAAAGAAGTTCAAAAAGTTTATCGTATGCAAGGGGTTGAAATCGGCGATAAACACATTGAAGTTATGGTAAGACAAATGCTTCGGAAAGTACGTGTCATTGATGCCGGTGATACCGATGTACTTCCAGGTTCATTACTGGATATACATCAATTTAAAGAAGCAAACCGAAAAGTATTATTGGAAGGTAAGACCCCTGCAACCGGTCGTCCGGTGCTGTTAGGAATCACAAAAGCATCTTTGGAAACAGAATCTTTCTTATCCGCAGCTTCGTTCCAAGAAACAACTCGCGTGTTGACAGATGCTGCCATCAAGGGCAAACGGGACGAATTGCTTGGATTGAAAGAAAATGTCATCATTGGTAAGCTTGTTCCAGCAGGTACGGGAATGCAGCGTTATCGCAAATCAGAACCGGTTGTTACAAAAAAAGCTAAAGAAAAAGAGGAACAGCCTGTAGCACAAAATTAATCACCTATCCGGCGCCGGTCTTCACCGGTGCCGGATGAAAATTTTCATTCTGACGTTGACATTAAAAATTGAAAGTGTTATTATATTCAAGGTGCTCCTATCTATACCTTGTTACTTTGGAGGATGTTTCAATATGTCTTATGAAAAAGTAGCACAGGCAAAAAAAGTGATTATAGGAACAAAACAAACAGCAAAAGCCATCAAGAATAATCGTGCCCTAGAAGTAGTCGTTGCTTCCGACGCTGATAGCAGAGTCGTCGAAGCAGTGATTCAAGAAGCGAAACAATCGAATGTACCTATTACTTATGTCAGTTCGATGAAAAAGCTCGGAAAAGCTTGTGGGATCGATGTTGGTGCAGCGGCTGTTGCTATTGTCAATGAATAGCGTTTTTGTAGATGACTACAAAAACTTTGTTTTTGCCAAAAAATGAACCACCTGGATGTGTGGGCTTAAACAAAAACGAAGGGAGGAAAATTTCATGCCTACAATTAACCAATTAGTACGCAAACCTCGTAAATCTAAAATAACTAAATCTAAATCTCCGGCGCTTAATAAAGGATTAAACAGCTTTAAGAAAGTACAAACAGATGTATTTTCGCCTCAAAAGCGCGGAGTATGTACACGTGTTGGTACAATGACTCCGAAAAAACCGAACTCTGCATTGCGTAAATACGCTCGTGTTCGTCTGTCAAACGGTATTGAGGTTACTGCTTATATTCCTGGTATCGGACATAACCTCCAAGAACACAGCGTTGTGCTCATTCGTGGAGGACGTGTAAAAGACTTACCAGGGGTTCGTTATCATATTATTCGTGGAGCATTAGATACTGCGGGTGTTGAAAACCGCAAACAAGGCCGCTCAAAATACGGTACGAAAAAACCAAAAGAGAAAAAATAATGCACAAATAATCAGTATCGAAAGGAGGAAATCATATGCCTCGTAAAGGACCAGTGGCAAAAAGAGACGTTTTGCCAGATCCCATTTACAATTCAAAGCTAGTCACTCGTTTGATCAATAAAATTATGATCGACGGAAAAAGAGGAAAAGCGCAAAAAATTCTTTACTCTGCATTTGATATCATTCGTGAACGTACAGGCAAAGATCCTATGGAAGTGTTTGATCAAGCACTTAAAAATATCATGCCTGTATTAGAAGTAAGAGCACGTCGTGTTGGTGGAGCCAACTATCAAGTTCCGGTTGAAGTTCGTCCAGAACGTCGCACCACTTTAGGACTTCGTTGGTTAGTGAACTATGCTCGTCTTCGTGGTGAAAAAACAATGGAAGAACGTTTAGCCAACGAAATTATGGATGCTGCCAACAACACAGGTGCAGCAGTGAAAAAACGCGAAGATACTCACAAAATGGCTGAAGCTAACAAAGCTTTTGCACATTATCGTTGGTAAGAATGGACCGACACTTGCTGTTTCTTGAAATTTCGTCAGAGGGGATTTATTTATCCCCTTATGATGGATAAGGGTGTTGGACCTGAATTTTTGTTCTGAATCTCCTTGAAACTTACGAGATGATCGGGAGATTGCTAGCGGGATTTATTTTATTATTTTGTGAAGGAAGGAGAAAGACAACATGCCAAGAGAGTTCTCCTTAGAAAAGACTCGCAATATCGGTATCATGGCTCACATTGACGCCGGTAAAACAACAACAACTGAGCGTATTCTTTTCTATACGGGACGCATTCATAAAATTGGGGAAACCCATGAAGGTGCATCCCAAATGGACTGGATGGAGCAAGAACAAGAACGCGGTATTACGATCACTTCTGCCGCTACGACTGCTCAATGGAAAGGTCATCGTATTAATATCATCGATACTCCTGGGCACGTGGATTTTACTGTAGAAGTTGAACGTTCCTTGCGCGTACTTGACGGTGCCGTAGCTGTTCTTGATGCCCAATCCGGGGTTGAACCGCAAACAGAGACTGTTTGGCGCCAAGCTACTACATACGGAGTTCCCCGTATTGTGTTTGTCAATAAAATGGACAAAATCGGAGCAGACTTTTTATATTCTGTTAAAACGCTTCATGAGCGTCTTCAAGCAAATGCGCATCCTGTCCAACTTCCAATTGGTGCGGAAGATCAATTTGAAGCGATTATTGACCTGATTGAAATGAAAGCATACTATTATGCTGACGATTTAGGTTCTAGTATCGAAGAACGTGAAATTCCAGATGACTACAAAGAACAAGCAGAAGAATATCGTAACAAACTAATCGAAGCTGTTGCGGAACTGGATGAAGACTTAATGATGAAATACCTTGAAGGTGAAGAAATTACAAACGAAGAATTAAAAGCAGCTATTCGAAAAGCAACAGTCAATGTTGAATTCTTCCCTGTGTTCTGTGGTTCTGCTTTTAAAAACAAAGGTGTTCAGCTAATGCTGGACGGTGTGATCGATTATCTTCCGTCTCCAGTGGATATTCCATCTATTAAAGGAACGATCCCGAATACAGACGAAGAAGAAGAACGCCATGCAAGCGATGACGAACCATTCTCTGCTTTGGCGTTTAAAGTAATGACTGACCCTTATGTTGGTAAATTAACGTTCTTCCGTGTTTATTCTGGAACGTTGAACTCTGGTTCTTATGTATTGAACTCGACGAAAAATAAACGTGAACGCGTTGGACGTGTTCTTCAAATGCACGCTAACCACCGCCAAGAAATCTCAACCGTTTATGCGGGAGATATTGCAGCGGCTGTTGGTTTAAAAGATACTGGAACTGGAGATACTCTATGTGATGAAAAGAACCCAATTATTTTGGAATCCATGGAATTCCCGGATCCGGTTATTAAGGTTGCTATTGAGCCGAAATCAAAAGCCGACCAAGATAAAATGTCCATCGCATTAAGCAAGCTTCAAGAAGAGGACCCAACATTCCATGCCCATACTGATACGGAAACAGGTCAAACCATTATCGCAGGTATGGGAGAACTTCATCTTGATATTATCGTCGACCGTATGAAACGGGAATTCAAAGTAGAAGCGAATGTAGGTGCTCCTCAAGTTGCTTATCGCGAAACGTTCCGTAAATCTGCTCAAGTGGAAGGAAAATTCGTTCGTCAATCCGGTGGTCGTGGTCAATACGGACATGTTTGGATCGAATTTTCGCCAAATGAAGAAGGAAAAGGTTTCGAGTTCGAAAATGCGATTGTCGGAGGAGTTGTTCCTCGTGAATATATCCCAGCTGTACAAGCTGGTTTGGAAGACGCTATGCAAAACGGTGTTTTAGCTGGTTATCCTTTAATTGACATCAAAGCAAAACTCTTTGATGGTTCTTACCATGATGTCGACTCCAGTGAAATGGCGTTCAAAATTGCGGCGTCTATGGCGTTGAAGAACGCTGCTTCGAAATGTGATCCGGTTCTTCTTGAACCAATCATGAAAGTAGAAATTGTTATTCCTGAAGAATATTTAGGAGATATCATGGGCGATGTTACTTCCAGACGCGGAAGAGTGGAAGGCATGGAAGCTCGCGGAAATGCTCAAGTTGTAAAAGCGTTTGTACCGCTCGCTGAAATGTTTGGTTACGCAACATCCTTGCGTTCCAACACTCAAGGCCGCGGAACATACACTATGCACTTCGATCATTACGAAGAAGTTCCGAAGAGCATCGCTGAAGAAATTATTAAAAAAAATAAAGGCGAATAATTGATTTATAGTGAGCAATAAAGTATAAATAACATTGTAAGTTATGGTATCTTTGAAGATAGGGACACTTCTATCTTCAAAGCCCCATATATATACTTAACCTTATTTTGTAAAAGGAGGATTCCCTAATGGGTAAAGCAAAATACGATCGCTCAAAACCACACGTTAATATTGGTACAATCGGTCACGTTGACCATGGTAAAACAACTTTGACTGCTGCTATTACCACTGTTCTTGCTAAACAAGGTAAAGCAGAAGCTCGCGCATATGATCAAATCGACGGTGCTCCTGAAGAACGTGAACGCGGTATTACTATTTCTACTGCACACGTTGAATATGAAACAGACAAACGCCACTATGCGCACGTTGACTGTCCAGGACATGCTGACTATGTTAAAAACATGATCACTGGTGCAGCACAAATGGATGGAGCTATCCTTGTTGTATCTGCAGCTGATGGTCCTATGCCTCAAACTCGCGAACACATTCTTCTTTCTCGTCAAGTAGGTGTTCCTTACATCGTTGTATTCTTAAATAAATGCGACATGGTTGACGACGAAGAATTACTTGAATTAGTTGAAATGGAAGTTCGCGATCTTCTTTCTGAATATGAATTCCCTGGTGACGACATTCCTGTCATCAAAGGATCTGCTCTTAAAGCTTTAGAAGGAGATCCTGAATGGGAAAGCAAAATTATTGAATTAATGGATGCAGTAGACGAATACATCCCAACTCCAGAACGTGAAGTTGACAAACCGTTCATGATGCCAGTAGAAGACGTGTTCTCTATCACTGGACGCGGTACTGTTGCAACTGGTCGTGTAGAACGCGGTCAATTGAAAATCGGAGACGAAGTAGAAATTATCGGTTTATCTGATGAACTTAAGAAAACGACTGTTACTGGGGTTGAAATGTTCCGTAAAATTCTTGACTATGCAGAAGCTGGTGACAACATCGGTGCCCTTCTTCGTGGTATTTCCCGTGAAGAAGTTCAACGCGGTCAAGTATTAGCAAAACCAGGAACCATTACTCCTCATACAAAATTTAAAGCGCAAGTATATGTTTTGTCTAAAGAAGAAGGTGGACGTCATACTCCATTCTTCTCAAACTATCGCCCTCAATTCTATTTCCGTACTACTGACGTAACGGGAATTATCACTCTTCCAGAAGGCGTAGAAATGGTTATGCCTGGTGATAACGTTGAAATGACAGTAGAATTGATTGCGCCAATCGCTATTGAAGAAGGAACAAAATTCTCTATCCGTGAAGGCGGACGTACAGTAGGCGCTGGTTCTGTATCTAGTGTCATTGAATAATCGATAGTCAGTTAGTATTTATAATATGAAGCAACAGCACGACTAATGTCGTGCTGTCAGACTGTCGACAAATCCGAAAAAACCGGATTTGCCGACAGTCTTTTTTTGTATAATTAAGATACCGTAATGAATTGAGGTGGATGAAGTGCTAACAAAAAATACACAGATGAATCGTGATCAAATAGAAATGATAGCTTTAGACCAACTTGTACCTGCAGATCATTTGGTTCGTAAAATCGACGCTGCTATTGATTTTTCATTTATCTATTCGCTTGTTCAAGACATGTATTCATCGGAAAGAGGTCGACCAAGTATTGATCCAGTTGTATTGATTAAAATGGCTTTCATCCAATATACCTTCGGTATTCGTTCCATGCGAAAAACTATAGAGGAAATCGAAACGAATCTGGCTTACCGTTGGTTTCTTGGATTTGGTTTTTATGATAAGGTACCTCACTTTTCAACGTTTGGGAAAAACTACGAGCGACGCTTTAAGGATACAGACTTATTTGAACAGATATTCTATCGCATTTTGAAAGAAGCTGCAGATAAGAAGCTGATAAGCAGTGAGCATGTCTTTATTGATTCTACTCATGTCAAAGCGAGTGCGAATAAGCATAAATTTGTGAAGAAAGTGGTTCGAAAAGAAACGAAAGCCTATCAAGCACGTCTACAAGATGAGATAAATGCTGATCGAGAAGCACATGGAAAAAAGCCATTTCCTCCAGATAAATTTGGGAAAGAAGAATATAAAGAAATAAAAGAAAGTACCACTGATCCGGAAAGTGGTTACTACGTAAAAGACGAGCGAACAAAACAGTTTGCTTACTCATTCCATGCTGCTGCGGATCGAAATGGCTTTGTTTTGGGGGCTATTGTAACGCCAGGGAATATTCATGACAGTTCCGTATTGGAGCCACTTCTTGAAAAAGTCATAGAAAAACATGGAAAACCGGTTGTAGTTGCTGCTGACGCTGGATATAAAACTCCCGCCGTTGCCCAATACATATTTGAAAATGATATGACCCCTGCTTTACCTTATACTCGCCCTCGTACAAAGGATGGTTATTTCAAAAAACATGAGTATGTTTACGATGAATACTACGATTGTTATCTTTGTCCGCAAGGACAAGTGTTAAAATATGCAACTACGACGAAGGAAGGCTATCGTCAATATTTTTCTGATCCAGTCCAGTGTAAAGATTGTCCATTCCTCTCGAAGTGCACCCAAAGTAAGGAGCATAAAAAACTGATTCAGCGACATGTATGGGAATTTTATTTAGAGGAAGCTGATCATCTTCGGCATACACAAGAGAATAAGAGCATTTATGCAAGACGGAAAGAAACCATTGAACGTGTTTTTGCTGATGCAAAGGAAAAGCATGGTATGCGTTGGACAACCTTAAGAGGTCTAAAAAAATTGTCCATGCAGGCGATGCTAACTTTTGCTGCAATGAATTTGAAAAAGATGGCTTGCTGGACATGGAAAAGTCCAGCAATAACATAAAATAGACCCCTGGAGGGGTCTATTCCAAACATTTGAAAGCATAAAAGTGACAAAAGGCATCCGAAAGCGCACATTCGGATGCCTTTTGTCTACACTCTGACAGCACGACTAATGTCGTGCTGTTGCTTTTTTTGTTTCATCGTTTTTATCCTTACAAGTTAATCTGCGGCCATTGATTATCCACCATCTTGAATTTGCGGCAATACCCCAGTATAATAGTGGAGGCTATTTCTATTGTCTGTTTAAATAGTGTTGCATTTGCACCATTTTTTATGTATAATAGACAATGTTGGTTTTTGACTGTGATGAAGTGGAAGGTTGCTGACACACCCGGCCGCTTTGCCATGGCGAGTGTGTGAGGAAATTTCCATGGAGAATGTCTATTTGAAAATAGGCGGAGAAGGAGGGAAAATAATGGCAAAACAAAAGATTCGCATTCGTTTAAAAGCTTATGATCACAGAATTTTAGATCAATCTGCTGAAAAGATTGTGGAAACTGCGAAACGCTCTGGCGCTGCAGTATCTGGTCCGATTCCGTTGCCAACGGAAAAATCGGTTTATACAATTCTTCGTGCTGTGCACAAATATAAGGATTCTCGTGAACAATTTGAAATGCGCACTCATAAGCGTCTGATTGATATCGTGAATCCAACACCACAAACGGTTGATTCACTTATGAGATTAGACCTTCCATCTGGTGTTGACATTGAAATTAAATTGTAAAGATAAAGCAGATCATTATTAGGAGGTGTGACTGATGACCAAAAAAGGAATCTTAGGAAGAAAAATTGGCATGACGCAAGTGTTTGCAGAAAATGGTGATTTAATTCCGGTAACTGTTATTGAAGCAACTCCGAATGTTGTGTTGCAAAAGAAAACAGTTGAAACGGACGGTTACGAAGCTATTCAATTAGGATTTGAAGATCTACGCGAAAAATTAGCTAACAAACCGCAAAAAGGCCATGCTGCAAAAGCAAACACTGCTCCTAAGCGCTTCATTCGTGAAATTCGCGGGGTTGATCTCAGCCAATATGAAGTTGGTCAAGAAGTCAAAGTTGATATTTTCGCTGAAGGCGATGTAGTAGATGTTACAGGAGTAACTAAAGGAAAAGGATTCCAAGGGGCTATTAAACGCCACGGACAATCTCGCGGTCCAATGGCTCACGGTTCTCGTTATCATCGTCGCCCTGGTTCGATGGGTCCAATTGCTCCGAACAGAGTATTTAAATCAAAAGAACTTCCTGGACGCATGGGCGGAGAACAAGTAACGATTCAAAATCTTGAAATCGTAAAAGTGGATCCTGAACGTAATGTGATCCTTATTAAAGGCAATGTTCCTGGACCGAAAAAATCGTTAGTAAAAATCCAAACTGCGGTTAAATCATTATAAAATCTGACGAAAGAAAGGAGGAAACAGGAATGCCAAAAGTAGCTTTATACAATCAAAGCGGAACTAAAGTAGGAGATATCGAATTAAATGATTCCATCTTTGGTATTACACCAAATGAACATGTATTGCATGAAGCGGTCGTAATGCAAAGAGCTTCATTGCGCCAAGGCACACATAAAGTGAAAAATCGCTCCGAAGTTAGCGGTGGAGGACGCAAACCATGGCGTCAAAAAGGAACCGGTCGCGCTCGTCAAGGTTCGATTCGTGCACCACAATGGCGCGGAGGTGGTACCGTATTTGGACCAACACCACGCAGCTACAGCTATAAACTTCCGAAGAAAGTTCGCCGTTTGGCTATCAAATCTGCACTTTCTTCTAAAGTGAATGAAAATAACATCGTAGTAGTGGATGCATTGAATTTCGATGTTCCAAAAACAAAAGAATTCACTAAAGTTCTTAAAAACCTTTCCGTAGATACTAAAGCACTTGTTGTAACGGACGGTTCCAACGAAAACGTGGTTCTGTCAGCTCGCAACATTCCTGGTGTGACTGTCATTGATACGAACGGCATCAATGTATTGGACGTACTTGGTCATGACAAATTAATCATGACGAAATCTGCCGTTGAAAAAGTAGAGGAGGTGCTTGCATAATGGATGCTCGTGATATTATTAAGCGCCCCGTTATTACTGAACGTTCAATGGAACAAACTGCCGAAAAGAAATATACTTTTGAAGTTGACGTAAAAGCGAACAAAACTCAAGTGAAACAAGCTGTCGAAGAAATTTTCGACGTGAAGGTAGCAAAAGTCAACATTATGAACTATAAAGGAAAATTCAAACGCATGGGACGTTTCGCTGGATATACAAACAAACGTCGCAAAGCGATTGTTACATTAACTCCTGATAGTAAAGAAATCGAATTATTTGAAGCTTAATTTAGCAGAAGAGGAGGGAATCAAGAATGGCGATCAAAAAGTATAAACCAACCAGCAACGGTCGTCGCGGCATGACGGTATCTGATTTTGCTGAAATTACGACTGATACCCCAGAAAAATCCTTGCTCGCGCCTTTAAATAAAAAAGGCGGCCGCAACAACCAAGGAAAAATTACTGTTCGTCATCAAGGCGGCGGTCATAAGCGCCAATACCGCATTATCGATTTTAAACGCGATAAAGATGGCATACCAGGACGCGTTGCTACGATCGAATATGATCCAAACCGCTCCGCCAATATTGCTTTAATCAACTATGTAGATGGAGAAAAACGTTATATCTTAGCTCCTAAAAATTTAAAGGTCGGCATGGAAGTAATGTCTGGACCTGAAGCGGATATTAAAGTCGGAAATGCATTGCCGCTTGCTAATATCCCAGTTGGTACAATCATTCACAATATTGAATTAAAACCAGGTAAAGGTGGACAATTAGTTCGTTCTGCCGGAACATCTGCGCAAGTACTTGGGAAAGAAGGAAAATATGTACTTGTTCGTTTGACTTCCGGTGAAGTAAGAATGATTTTAGCTGCTTGCCGTGCTACAATCGGCCAAGTTGGTAACGAACAACATGAATTAATTAATATCGGAAAAGCCGGACGTTCTCGTTGGCTTGGTAAACGCCCAACTGTTCGCGGATCTGTTATGAACCCGAACGACCATCCACACGGTGGTGGGGAAGGACGTGCTCCAATTGGACGTAAAACTCCTGTTACGCCATGGGGTAAACCGACTCTTGGATATAAAACTCGCAAGAAAAACCATAAAGGCGATAAATTTATCGTACGCAGCCGCAAAAAATAATAAGATTGCACTACGGTTCGATTTAAGAGCCGTAGAACAATCAAGAAGGGAGGTACCAATATGGGTCGCAGCTTGAAAAAAGGACCATTTGTTGATGACCATTTAATGAAAAAGATTGAAAAATTGAATGAAAGTGATAAGAAGCAAGTAATTAAAACTTGGTCTCGTCGTTCAACGATTTTTCCATCTTTTATCGGACATACAATTGCTGTTTACGATGGCCGTAAACATGTGCCTGTATACATTACTGAAGATATGGTAGGCCATAAGTTGGGAGAATTTGCACCAACTCGTACTTTCAGAGGCCATGCCGGTGACGACAAGAAAACAAGACGTTAATGAGGGGAGGTTATCCTAATGCAAGCTAAAGCTGTTGCAAAAACAGTTCGAATTGCTCCTCGTAAAGCTCGCTTAGTGGTTGATTTGATCCGAGGAAAGCAAGTAGGTGAAGCTGTTGCGATTTTACGTCTTACTCCAAAAGCAGCATCTCCTATCGTTGAAAAAGTATTAAAATCTGCTGTTGCGAATGCAGAACATAACTATGACATGGACGTAAACAATCTTGTGGTTTCTGAAGCCTATGTGGATGAAGGTCCGACTTTAAAAAGATTTCGTCCTCGCGCTATGGGAAGAGCTAGCCAAATTAATAAACGCACAAGCCACATTACGATCGTGGTATCAGAAAAAAAGGAGGGATAATTCGTGGGTCAAAAAGTACATCCTAACGGTTTGCGTATTGGTGTAATCCGTGATTGGGATTCGAAATGGTACGCAGAAAAAGATTACGCAGACCTTTTACACGAAGACTTAAAAATTCGTGAATATATTGCAAAACGCCTAGAAGATGCATCCGTTTCCCGTGTGGAAATCGAACGTGCGGCAAACCGTATCAACATCACGATTCATACTGCAAAACCTGGAATGGTTATTGGTAAAGGCGGTACTGAAGTTGAAGCTCTCCGCAAAGCTTTAAACGATTTAACCGGAAAACGAGTTCACATCAACATTGTCGAAATTAAGAAAGCTGATTTAGACGCTAAATTAGTTGCAGAAAACATCGCTCGTCAACTTGAAAACCGTGTATCTTTCCGTCGTGCACAAAAACAAGCAATCAGTCGTGCTATGCGTGCAGGCGCTAAAGGAATCAGAACAATGGTTTCAGGACGTTTAGGCGGGGCTGATATTGCTCGTTCTGAACATTACAGTGAAGGAACTGTTCCTCTTCATACTCTTCGCGCTGACATTGATTATGCACATGCAGAAGCTGATACAACTTATGGAAAACTCGGCGTGAAAGTATGGATTTATCGTGGAGAAGTCCTTCCTGCTAAGAAGAAATCTGAGGAAGGAGGAAATTAATATGTTAATGCCAAAACGTGTTAAATATCGCCGTGAACATCGCGGAAAAATGCGCGGACGAGCAAAAGGCGGTACAGAAGTTTCATTCGGAGAATTCGGCCTTCAAGCTCTTGAATCGGCTTGGATCACAAACCGTCAAATCGAAGCTGCCCGTATTGCGATGACTCGTTATACTAAACGTGGCGGTAAAGTTTGGATTAAGATCTTCCCTCATAAACCGTATACGGCTAAACCGTTGGAAGTACGGATGGGTTCCGGTAAAGGGGCTCCTGAAGGATGGGTAGCTGTTGTAAAACCAGGCAAAATCATGTTTGAAATTGCCGGTGTATCAGAAGAAGTTGCACGCGAAGCGCTTCGTCTTGCATCTCACAAACTGCCGATTAAGTGCAAGATTGTAAAACGTGAAGAAATTGGTGGTGAATCAAATGAAGGCTAATGAAATCCGTGAACTTACCACTGCCGAAATTGAACAAAAAATCAAGTCTTTAAAAGAAGAGCTCTTTAACCTTCGCTTTCAATTAGCGACTGGTCAGCTTGAAAATACTGCTCGTATTCGTGAAGTACGTAAAGCGATCGCTCGTATGAAAACTGTTATTCGCGAAAGAGAGATCGGTGTTAACAATCGATAATTGAAAGGAGGTTTGCCTAATGAGCGAACGTAATAACCGAAAAGTTTATACTGGACGCGTTGTTTCTGACAAAATGGATAAAACTATTACCGTTTTGGTGGAAACATACAAAAAACATTCACTTTACGGGAAACGGGTTAAATACTCGAAAAAATATAAAGCTCATGATGAATTAAATGAAGCAAAAGTAGGCGATATTGTTCGTATTATGGAGACTCGCCCGCTCTCTGCTACGAAACGTTTCCGCTTAGTGGAAATTGTTGAAAAAGCTGTTATCATTTAATTAATTTGTTCGGATTGATGCTCATTCCGAAGGGAGGTTACACAAATGATCCAACAAGAATCCAGATTAAAAGTTGCTGACAACTCTGGAGCTCGCGAAGTTCTTACGATCAAAGTTTTAGGTGGTTCCGGACGCAAAACCGCTAATATTGGTGATGTGATTGTGTGTACGGTTAAACAAGCAACACCAGGAGGCGTTGTCAAAAAAGGCGACGTTGTAAAAGCGGTAATTGTGCGTACAAAACGCGGTGTTCGCCGTTCTGACGGTTCCTACATCCGTTTTGATGAAAATGCTTGTGTCATTATTCGTGATGACAAGAGCCCTCGCGGAACTCGTATTTTTGGACCTGTGGCACGCGAATTGCGCGACAATAACTTTATGAAAATCGTATCTCTTGCTCCAGAAGTAATTTAATAATCCAAATATTTTTCAGGCCTTTCAAGGAGGTGCTACAAAATGCATGTAAAAAAAGGCGATAAAGTAATGGTGATCTCCGGTAAAGATAAAGGAAAAACTGGGGTTATCCTAGCGGCATTTCCTAAGAAAAACCGCGTGATTGTGGAAGGAGTAAACATTGTTAAAAAACATGCGAAGCCTTCTCAATTGAATCCTCAAGGCGGTATCATCAGCCAAGAGGCACCTATACATGTATCAAATGTTATGCCTTTAGATCCGAAAACGAATGAGCCTACCCGAGTAGGCTATCAAATTGTGGACGGTAAGAAAATTAGAATTGCTAAAAAATCTGGTCAACCATTAGATGAATAGTTTTTAGATGAAGGGAGGTATTCTAAATGAACCGCCTAAAAGAAAAATATCTTAAAGAAATTACTCCTGCATTAATGAAAAAATTCAACTACAAATCTGTTATGCAAGTACCTAAAATCGAAAAAGTAGTTGTCAACATGGGTGTAGGTGACGCTGTACAAAATGCTAAAGCATTAGACAATGCTGTAGAAGAATTGTCACTTATTACTGGACAAAAACCTCTTGTTACCCGTGCAAAAAAATCAATTGCTGGATTCCGTCTTCGCGAAGGAATGCCGATTGGTGCGAAAGTTACCCTTCGCGGCGAACGCATGTATGAATTTCTTGATAAACTAATTTCCGTTTCTCTACCTCGTGTAAGAGACTTCCGTGGTGTTTCTAAAAAAGCGTTTGACGGCCGTGGCAATTACACATTAGGAATTAAAGAACAATTGATTTTCCCTGAAATTGATTACGATAAAGTAAGCAAAGTGCGCGGAATGGATATTGTTATTGTTACGACTGCCAATACAGACGAAGAAGCACGTGAACTGTTGACTGAATTTGGAATGCCATTTCAAAAATAATCGCTCTTAACATACAAAAAGGAGGCGACATCGTGGCTAAAAAATCAATGATCGTGAAACAAAAACGGCCTCAAAAGTTTAAAGTGCGTGAATATACACGCTGCGAACGCTGCGGACGTCCACATTCCGTTTATCGCAAATTTAAACTTTGCCGTATTTGTTTCCGTGAACTCGCATATAAAGGTCAAATTCCTGGCGTGAAAAAAGCTAGCTGGTAATACCCGAATTAGGGAAGGAGGTAAAAACCTATGGTAATGACAGATCCAATTGCAGATATGTTGACTCGTATCCGTAATGCGAATATGGTTCGTCACGAAAAATTAGAACTTCCGGCTTCAAAAATCAAAAAAGAAATCGCTGAAATCTTAAAACGTGAAGGTTTTATTCGTGACGTTGAATACATTGAAGACAATAAACAAGGCATTATCCGTATTTTTCTGAAATTCGGACCGAACAACGAACGCGTAATTACTGGTTTGAAAAGAATCAGTAAACCAGGTTTGCGTGTTTACGCAAAAGCGGACGAAGTGCCTAAAGTTTTAAACGGCTTAGGAATCGCAATTGTTTCCACTTCTCAAGGTGTGTTAACAGACAAAGAAGCACGTGCTAAAAAAGTGGGCGGAGAAGTTTTAGCTTACATTTGGTAATAATTCTCTTTATGAATGGAGGTGCAGCTTAAATGTCTCGTATCGGAAAAAAACCTATTGAAATTCCATCAGGCGTTACTGTTACCGTTGAAAAAAATACCGTAACAGTAAAAGGGCCGAAGGGAAGTCTTACCCGGACCTTTAACCCAGATTTTAACATTGAAGTAAGAGAAAAAGAAATTATTGTAACACGGCCTTCTGATTCAAAAGAACACCGTGCTCTCCACGGAACGACTCGCGCACTTCTGGCCAATATGGTCGAAGGTGTTTCAAAAGGATTTGAAAAATCCCTTGAATTGATCGGGGTTGGATACCGTGCGCAAAAACAAGGTAAAAAACTTGTTTTAAACGTAGGTTACTCACATCCAGTAGAAATAGAACCTGAAGAAGGCATCGAAATCGAAGTTCCTTCTAATACGAAAATCGTCGTTAAAGGGGTAAGCAAAGAGCGTGTAGGCGCCCTTGCTGCCAATATCCGCGATGTTCGTCCACCTGAACCTTACAAAGGAAAAGGTATTCGCTATGAAGGAGAATATGTACGCCGCAAAGAAGGTAAAACAGGGAAGTAATGCCGCTTAGGTAAAGAAAGGAGTGAGCTTTGGTGATTACAAAACCAGATAAAAACAAAGTGCGCAAAAAAAGACATGCACGTGTACGTACGAAAATTTCCGGTACTTCTGCTCGTCCGCGTTTAAATGTTTATCGTTCCAATAAACACATTTATGCTCAGCTGATCGATGATACGAAAGGAGTAACTCTTGCCAGCGCTTCAACATTAGAAAAGGATTTTGATTTAGAATCCACTGGTAATGTCGAAGCTGCAGCGAAAGTGGGAGAACTTATCGCTAAAAAAGCTGTTGAGAAAGGAATTACTTCTGTTGTATTTGACCGTGGTGGATATTTATATCATGGTCGTGTAAAAGCATTGGCTGATGCTGCACGCGAAAATGGCTTGCAATTTTAAGATAAAAGGAGGGAAACTTGAATGCGTCGCATTGATCCAAACAAGCTTGAATTAGAAGAACGCGTTGTTACCGTAAACCGTGTTGCGAAGGTTGTAAAAGGTGGTCGCCGTTTCCGTTTTTCTGCTCTTGTGGTTGTAGGTGACAAAAACGGCCATGTTGGATTCGGAACTGGAAAAGCGCAAGAAGTTCCGGATGCTATTCGTAAAGCGGTTGAGGATGCAAAGAAAAATCTTTTTGAAGTACCAAGAGTAGGAACGACGATTCCTCACGAAGTAATCGGACACTTTGGTGCAGGGGAAATTCTTTTAAAACCTGCATCTGAAGGTACGGGTGTTATTGCCGGCGGTCCTGTTCGTGCCGTATTGGAACTAGCAGGTGTAGGAGATATCCTTTCCAAATCCCTAGGTTCCAACACGCCGATCAATATGGTTCGTGCAACAGTAGACGGATTGAAACAATTAAAACGTGCTGAGGATGTAGCGAAATTGCGCGGTAAATCAGTAGAAGAACTGTTAGGATAAGGAGGGAGTAAAATGGCAAACAAGTTAGCAATTACCCTCACTCGCAGCTTGATCGGTCGTCCAAAAGATCAACGTGAAACAGTTAAAGCATTAGGGCTTCGTAAACTGCATCAAACCGTTGAACATGATGATAATCCAGCCATTCGTGGTATGATCAACAAAGTGTCTCATCTTGTAACTGTGAAAGAACAATAAGGATCGATCATTGAATAAGGAGGTGCTCGAAAAATGAAACTTCATGAGTTAAAACCTGCTGAAGGGGCTCGCAAAAAACGCAATCGTGTAGGCCGTGGTATTGGTTCAGGGAACGGAAAAACGTCCGGAAGAGGTCAAAAAGGACAAAACGCTCGTTCCGGCGGTGGTGTGCGTTTAGGTTTTGAAGGTGGGCAAACACCTTTATACAGAAGACTTCCAAAACGCGGCTTTACGAATATCAATCGAAAAGAATATGCTATTGTGAACCTGGAAGCATTAAATCGCTTTGAAGACGGTACAGAAGTAACTCCAGAACTTCTGATTGAAACAGGGGTTGTCAGCAAAGAAAAAGCAGGTATCAAAATTTTAGCGAAGGGTGCTATTGAGAAAAAATTAACGGTAAAAGCTCATAAGTTCTCTTCTGCTGCTAAAGAAGCTATTGAAGCTGCCGGCGGTAAAGCCGAGGTGATTTAATGTTTCGTACAGTCTCCAATTTTATGCGCGTGGGTGATATAAGAAAAAAAATTATATTCACCCTTCTTATGTTGATTGTGTTCCGTATCGGAACCTTTATCCCAGTGCCGAACGTTAATGCCGATGTATTTAAAATGCAAGAGCAGGCCGGACTTGTTGGCTTTTTAAATACTTTCGGGGGCGGTGCATTGAGAAACTTCTCCATTTTTGCAATGGGGATCATGCCCTACATTACTGCCTCCATTATTGTTCAATTGCTTCAGATGGATGTAGTTCCGAAATTCACGGAATGGTCGAAGCAAGGTGAAGTAGGAAGAAGAAAACTGATTCAGTTTACTCGTTATTTTACGATTGTACTAGGCTTCATTGAAGCTCTGGGAATGTCGTATGGATTCAATCGTTTATATGGAGGGCTGTTAATTGTAGGTAATGGCATTGGCACCTATCTCCTGATTGCTCTTGTATTGACGGCCGGCACCGCCTTCTTAATGTGGCTGGGAGAGCAAATTACCGCTAAAGGGGTCGGCAACGGAATCTCAATCATTATTTTTGCGGGAATCGTAGCAGGTATTCCAAACGGTATTAACCAAATTTATGCGCAGCAACTTCAAAATGCTGGAGATCAATTGTTCTTAAAAATTATTGTCCTACTTCTGATTGCTGTCGCCGTCTTAGCGATTGTGGTCGGTGTTATTTTTGTTCAGCAGGCTTTGCGAAAAATTCCTATTCAATACGCTAAACGTCTTGTTGGAAGAAGCCCTGTTGGAGGACAATCTACGCATTTGCCGTTAAAGGTTAATGCAGCCGGAGTAATCCCGGTTATCTTTGCGATCTCGTTTCTCATTGCTCCTCAAACGATTGCAACTTTCTTTGGAAACGAGAAAGTCACAAGTACGATCCATAATATTTTTGATTATACAAAACCTGTCGGCATGTTGATTTATGTCGCATTGATCATTGCGTTTTCTTATTTTTACGCTTTTGTGCAAGTGAATCCAGAACAATTAGCAGATAATCTAAAAAAGCAAGGCGGGTATATTCCGGGTATTCGGCCCGGCAAAAATACGCAAGATTATTTAACACGCGTTTTGTATCGTCTTACCTTTGCAGGGTCCATATTCCTTGCAGTGGTAGCTGTACTTCCTGTTTTCTTTGTTGATATTGTAGGACTTCCCCCTTCATCACGCATTGGAGGCACCAGTTTGTTGATCATTGTCGGGGTTGCCTTGGAAACGATGAAACAATTAGAAACGCAGCTTGTAAAACGTCACTACAAAGGGTTTATCAAATAGCTTGTTTCGATGATATATATGAACTTATTTAACCTGAGGGGGTAGAAGAGTGAATCTTGTATTAATGGGGCTGCCGGGTGCCGGAAAAGGTACGCAAGCCGAAAAAATTGTCGAGAAATACGAAATCCCTCATATTTCTACTGGAGATATGTTCCGTGCAGCTATGAAGGAGGGTACGGAGCTGGGTTTAAAAGCCAAGTCTTATATGGATAAAGGCGAGCTAGTTCCCGATGAAGTGACTATTGGCATCGTTCGCGAACGTCTAAGCAAAGACGACTGCAAAAAAGGATTTCTATTAGATGGATTTCCAAGAACCGTTGCTCAGGCTGAAGCGTTAGAGTCCATTATGAGCGATCTTGGAAAAAAGATCGATTATGTGATCAACATTGATGTCGATAAAGATTTACTGTTGGAACGGTTGACAGGACGCAGAATTTGCAAAAGCTGCGGATCCACCTATCATTTAGTCTTTAATCCTCCTAAAGTGGCTGGCAAATGTGACCGATGCGGAGGAGAACTGTATCAACGGGCTGACGACAATGCGGAAACGGTTCAAAACCGCTTGGATGTCAATTTAAAACAAGCAAAACCTTTGCTTGATTTTTATGGTGAAAAAGGCTATTTGAAAAATATTGACGGCACGCAGAAAATAAATAAGGTATTTGAAGATATTGATCAACTGCTAGGCAAGCTTGCTGATTAATATATTTTTGTTTAGGCTTGATCACAAGTTTCTTGTTGAAAAGCGACCCGTTTATCGGCTATGAAACGTCTTTCAAATTGGTCATCAAGATGAATTCATCATGTGTAGCTGATAGTGGAGTGGTCAACAATGAAAATGAACATTTTCAAGATCGGTTCCACTAGGATGGTGCCGCTTCCTGTTGTGTTTTACAGGAAAGATCGCTTTTATTGACCGTTGCGATAAGAGTTGATTTGTGATGAATTGGGTGATAAAATAAGTGTTTGATCGCCTTGTAGTTTCATTTTAATGAGTGAATCTGTTTTAGGCGGTTGCTGTTTTGTTTGACCACCTGATCAAACGGCTTAAACATACCCTTTTTTAAGTGGTTTTACTTCATATAGATGGTTGTGGATGTCAGCATGTTTTTTGCAGCTTCGAGCAATGCCTAGACGATGAATCGTGAAGCGGGTCCTACAAGAAGGAAGAAGGGAGACGATACGATGGCGAAAGACGATGTTATTGAAGTAGAAGGTACCGTTACTGAGACTTTGCCAAATGCGATGTTTAAAGTGGAATTAGAAAATGGTCACACGGTGCTTGCGCACGTTTCTGGGAAAATCCGTATGCACTTCATCCGGATTTTGCCCGGGGATAAAGTAACGGTTGAGTTATCTCCGTACGACCTGACACGCGGTAGAATTACGTACCGTTATAAATAGTTTTGCACTCCGAAATAATTAAGGAGGTTTGGAAAATGAAAGTAAGACCGTCTGTTAAACCGATCTGCGAAAAATGCAAAGTCATTCGCAGAAAGGGAAAAGTTATGGTAATCTGTGAAAATCCAAAACATAAACAAAAACAAGGTTAATTTTGAAGGAGGTGCTCTTATATGGCACGTATTGCTGGTGTAGATATCCCGCGTGATAAACGTGTTGTGATTTCTTTAACTTATATTTATGGTATCGGTAAATCTACTGCTCAAAAAATCTTGGCAGAAGCTGGTGTTTCTGAAGATACTCGCGTTCGTGATTTAACAGATGAAGAAGTGAACAAAATCCGTGATCTTGTCGATAAATTAAAAGTTGAAGGAGATCTTCGCCGCGAAGTATCGCTGAACATTAAACGTTTAATGGAAATCGGCAGCTATCGTGGACTTCGTCATCGCCGCGGTTTACCTGTTCGTGGACAAAATACGAAAAACAATGCCCGCACACGTAAAGGTCCGCGCAAAACTGTAGCGAACAAGAAAAAATAATAGGTAAAGGAGGTAACACCAACAATGGCTCGTAAAACAACTACTCGTAAACGTCGTGTCAAAAAGAATATTGAAACTGGAATTGCGCACATTCGCTCTACATTTAACAATACGATTGTCACTATTACTGACGTCCATGGGAATGCTGTCGCTTGGTCAAGTGCAGGGGCTCTTGGTTTCAAAGGTTCCCGTAAATCCACTCCATTCGCAGCACAAATGGCAGCAGAAACAGCTGCAAAAGCTTCCATGGAACATGGAATGAAATCTCTTGAGGTAACAGTAAAAGGACCCGGTGCTGGACGTGAAGCTGCGATTCGTGCACTTCAAGCTGCCGGACTGGAAGTTACAGCAATTAAAGATGTGACTCCTGTACCTCATAATGGATGCCGTCCGCCAAAACGTCGCCGTGTTTAATTTTTCTGTATATTATTTGTATCTCTGTCAATAATGGGATACTAATGATATTTTTGTTTAAACAGAAAAAATCTTTTCATTGTGCACAATCGGGAACGAAAACATGGGGAATTTCGGTGATTGTTCTAGCCGGGGTTTCGACGTTTTAAAGGAGGGTATAATTGAATGATCGAGATTGAAAAACCAAAAATTGAAACGGTTGAGATCAGCGATGATGCCACTTATGGGAAGTTCGTCGTAGAACCACTTGAGCGTGGATATGGTACAACTTTGGGTAACTCCTTACGTCGTATCCTATTATCCTCACTCCCAGGTGCCGCTGTCACATCTATTCAAATAGACGGAGTTTTGCACGAGTTTTCAACAGTTGAAGGCGTCGTTGAAGATGTAACATCCATCATTTTGAACATAAAAAAATTAGCTTTAAAAATATATTCTGATGAAGAAAAGACGCTTGAAATTGATGTGCAGGGTGAAGGTGTTGTGACCGCTGCAGATATTACCCATGACAGCGATGTGGAAATTTTAAACCCTGATTTACACATTGCTACATTGGCGGAAAACGGCAGTTTGCGCATGCGGTTAACAGCGCGGCGTGGGCGCGGCTACACTCCAGCTGATCAAAACAAACGCGAAGATCATCCAATCGGCGTGATCCCGATAGATTCTATTTATACTCCAGTTTCAAGAGTGAACTATCAAGTAGAAAAGACGAGAGTTGGTCAAGTCGCCAACTACGATAAACTTTCGCTTGATGTCTGGACTGACGGCAGTATTGGACCGAAGGAAGCCGTTTCCCTTGGCGCCAAAATTTTAACAGAGCATTTAAATATCTTCGTTAATTTGACCGATGAGGCTCAAAATGCTGAAATTATGGTCGAAAAAGAAGAAGATCAAAAAGAAAAAGTTCTGGAAATGACGATTGAGGAATTGGATCTATCCGTTCGTTCCTACAACTGTCTAAAACGTGCGGGCATCAATACAGTACAAGAATTGGCAAATAAAACGGAAGAAGATATGATGAAAGTCCGAAACCTTGGACGAAAATCATTAGAAGAAGTAAAAGCCAAGTTAAATGAACTTGGGCTAAGTTTGCGTAAAGACGATTAATCATACGATTTTGTTATAGATAGCTCAACAAAGGAGGGAATCTTCATGTCTTATAGAAAGCTAGGACGTACAAGCGATCAGCGGAAAGCATTGCTTCGCGATTTGACAACAGATTTAATCATTAACGAACGCATTGAAACAACAGAAGCGCGTGCAAAGGAATTGCGCTCTGTCGTAGAAAAAATGATTACACTTGGCAAACGCGGAGATTTGCATGCTCGCCGTCAAGCAGCCGCCTTCTTGCGTCATGAAGTAGCAGATACTATTGAAGTAGAAGGTGCAGATGGAAAGAAAAAGGAAAAACCGGTTTACGCTTTGCAAAAATTGTTTAACGATGTTGCACCTCGTTATCAAGAACGCCAAGGCGGTTACACTCGCATTATGAAAATCGGACCTCGTCGTGGCGACGGTGCACCTATGGTCGTTATTGAATTAGTTTAATGACGAAGGTAGACCATTGGGGCGGGACAGTTGACAGCAACTGACCACTGCCCTTTTTCTATATTTTTGATGTACGCGATTGCAACAAAGCTTGAGCGTTATGATGAGCAATGATAAGACTCGTCTAGCTCGTGCGCCTCTTTCATTCGACATTCGTGAAAAGAGGCGCGGGCTTTTTTTGTATTTTTCGAAAATTATAATAAGATCATGCTGCTCTGCGGGCTGCAAAACAACGGTTTGATGGCGGGCTGATCTTCAGAGAAGAGATAATGCTTAGCCTGTTAAAGAAGTACTTAGCAGTGGATGTTTGGTTTATTTTGCAAGGTTCTGTTTTTCGCCGGTTGTGCGGCAATCTGAGGGCGCTTTTCGTCTCTTTAGAATCGTGTTAAATGAACCAAATATCTACCTTGGGCGCGCCAGCTTTTTATGGCACGTTTTAATGATGTCGATATGTGTCCGACTTTTGCTTCATCGTTTTGTCAAACTGTGGTATAAAGGAAAAGAAAGCAGGGACGGGTTCGTTTAGGGGGGATTCGAATTGAAAAGAGAAATAGTTGTTCAGATTGAGCACGTATTTTTTCGTTATCCTGAACAACCGAGATATGCTCTTGAAGACGTAAGTCTATCGATCGTGAAAGGGGAATGGCTGGCGATCGTCGGCCATAACGGATCCGGGAAATCTACTTTGGCCAAATTACTAAACGGTCTTCATTTTCCTGAAAAAGGGAAAATTGTGGTGGGCGACATTTTGTTAGGGGAAGAAACCGTTTGGGACATTCGCAAAAAAGTGGGGATGGTGTTTCAAAATCCTGACAATCAATTTGTAGGTACAACGGTGGAAGATGATGTCGCGTTCGGTTTAGAAAATAATGGTGTAGATCATGATGAAATGGTCATAAGAGTGCAAGAATCCTTGGAGAAAGTAGGAATGAGCGCTTTTGCCAGACAAGAACCGCATCATCTTTCTGGAGGGCAAAAACAGCGTGTGGCGATTGCCGGCGTTCTGGCGTTAAGACCGGATATTATTCTCCTAGACGAGGCTACATCTATGCTGGATCCCCGTGGCAGAGAAGAAGTTTTGGCTACGGTAAGAGAATTGAAGGAGGATCGCAATCTCACCGTTGTGTCGATTACACATGACTTGGAAGAAGCGGCAAAAGCGGATCGTGTGATCATTTTAAATAAAGGAAAGGTTTATAAAGAGGGAACTCCTGAGGAAATTTTTCAAATGGACGAAGAGCTGATAGCGCTCGGTCTTGATATCCCCTTTTCGGTCAGAATGAGCAAAGAGCTACGTTCACGGGGACTTCATATTCCCCAAAATCATTTGACAGAAGATGAGTTGGTGAATGATTTATGGACATTAAACTTCAACATGTAGAATATCGATATTCGGCCGGAACTCCATTTGAACGTTTTGCGCTCAAGGATGTTTCATTTGATATACCGGAAGGGACATTTCTTGCTGTCATCGGCCATACCGGTTCCGGGAAATCAACTCTTTTGCAGCATTTAAATGCTCTTTTGCAACCGACAAGCGGGCAAGTAAAAATAGGGGAGAACGTGATTGAGGCAGGCAAAAAAAATAAGAATTTAAAACCGATAAGGCAAAAAGTAGGGATTGTCTTTCAATTTCCGGAACACCAATTGTTTGAGGAAACCGTTGAAAAAGATATTTGTTACGGACCGATCAATTTTGGAGTGCCGGAAGAAGAGGCGAAACGGCGAGCGCGTCTGGCAGCTAAGAAAGTAGGGCTGCCGGAGGATGTACTGCAGAAATCTCCATTTGACCTGTCAGGCGGCCAAATGAGAAGAGTGGCGATTGCTGGCGTACTGGCGATGGAACCGGAAGTGCTCGTTCTTGATGAACCGACCGCCGGTTTGGATCCGCGGGGAAGGCGGGAAATCATGGATCTCTTTTACAAGCTTCACCAAGAGAAAAAAATGACAACCATTTTAGTCACCCACAGTATGGAAGATGCTGCCTTATATGCTGATGAAATCGTCATTATGCATCAAGGAAAACTGGCCAGAAAAGGAAAGCCAGAAGAGATCTTTTCTTCCCCCGAGGAATTGTTTGGCTTAGGATTAAACGTGCCTGATGTTGTGAAGTTTCAATACATGTTTGAAAAAAAATCAGGAATCCGTTTAGGAAAAACGTGTTTATCCGTTCAAGAATTAGCTGATGAGTTGGAGCGGTTGTACAAGCGGGGTGGTCAGCCATGATGGAAAAGATGATTTTTGGACGCTATGTACCGGGAGATTCCATTGTACATAGGCTGGATCCGCGCTCAAAACTTGTCTTTGTGATTGCTTTTGTGTGTATTGTGTTTTTGGCCAATAATATGGCGACCTATGGCATTTTAACCGCATTTACGGTTTTCCTTATCTTTTTGTCCCGCATTCCGTTTCGTTTTTTGCTGGCGGGGTTGAAGCCGATTTTATGGTTGATCTTGTTTACGTTTTTACTTCAACTCTTTTTTACAAGAGAAGGGCCTCTCGTTTTTCAGCTGGGATTTATCAAATTTTATCAAGTGGGAATCCAGCAGGGAGTTTTTATCTCGTTGCGCTTTTTCATTCTGGTGTTGGTCACATCTTTATTGACGCTGACGACGACACCAATTTCGATTACGGACGGGCTGGAAAGCCTTCTTGGACCGTTTAAAAAAATCAAGCTTCCTGTCCACGAACTGGCGTTGATGATCTCGATAGCACTGCGGTTCATCCCTACTCTTATGGATGAGACAGAAAAAATTATGAAGGCGCAGACGGCTAGAGGAACTGATTTTTCCGGAGGGCCACTTAAAGAAAGGATCAGAGCGGTTGTACCGCTATTAATTCCGCTGTTTGTCAGTTCTTTTAAACGTGCGGAAGATCTTGCCGTGGCCATGGAGGTGCGAGGCTATAAAGGCGGAGAAGGACGTACCAAATATCGTCTGTTGACTTGGAAACTTCGCGATACTTTTGTTCTTGTGATCATCGTTATTTTTGCTGTGGTGCTATGGCTATTAAGAAGCTAGACGGAGTGTCCTATATGGTTAGAATGAAATGTGTGATTTCGTATGATGGTTCAGGCTTTGCCGGTTATCAAATTCAACCGGCTAAAAGAACGGTCCAATCGGAAATAGAATCAGCATTAAAGGTCCTACATAAAGGAGAAGCAGTAAAAGTGACAGCATCGGGTCGGACCGATGCTGGCGTTCACGCTCGCGGTCAAGTGATCCATTTTGATACGTCCCTTCCGATTCCGGAAACAAAGTGGGTGCAAGTGTTAAATAGCATTTTTCCTGAAGATATTGCAGCCATTCAAGTAGAAGCGGTCGACGATGCCTTTCATGCGCGCTTTTCTGCAACGGGCAAAGAATACCGCTATCGACTGTATACCACTCCCCACCGCGATCCTTTAAAGAGGTTTTATGCCTATCATTTCCCTCATTCATTAAATATAGAGGCGATGGAAGAGGCAGCTCGTTATTTAACGGGAACGCACGATTTTACGAGCTTCTGTTCAGCTAAGACGGAGGTCAAGGATAAAGTACGAACCATCCGCAAAATAGCGATTGTCCAAGAAGGGGAGGAGATTGTTTTTCAGCTGGTCGGAAACGGTTTTTTGTACAATATGGTCAGGATTATCGTCGGCACTCTTTTGGAATGTGGGACAGGAAAACGATCTCCAGAGGAAATCCCTGAAATCTTAGAAGCGAAGGATAGATCGAAAGCCGGGAAAACCGTTCCGCCAGAGGGACTGTATTTGTGGAACGTATTCTATGACAACTAATCCAGGCGTAACATTTTCTTGACATTGCTTTTAGAAACCTTTATCATAGATACGGTATGTTATTTAGCCCCACGATAAGCCCCGGAAACTTATTCGTGTTTTTAAATAAATCATATGAAACGACTTTGATTATATGGGAGGGTAAAAAACATGCGTACGACGTATATGGCGAAAGCAAATGAAATCGAACGTAAATGGTACGTTGTAGACGCCGAAGGCCAAACTTTGGGACGTCTTGCAAGTGAAGTAGCATCTATTTTGCGCGGTAAGCATAAACCAACTTACACACCGAATGTTGATACTGGTGACCACGTAATTATTATTAATGCGGAAAAAATTGAATTAACTGGCAAAAAATTAACGGACAAAATTTATTATCGCCACTCTCAACATCCAGGCGGATTAAAAGCTCGTACAGCTTTAGAAATGCGGACGAACTATCCTGAGAAAATGCTTGAATTAGCCGTTAAAGGAATGCTTCCAAAAGGCTCCCTTGGACGTCAAATGTTTAAAAAATTGCATGTCTATGCTGGTCCGGAACATCCACATCAAGCGCAAAAACCGGAAAATTATGAACTTCGCGGATAATTGAAAGAGGAGGGTATTAATTTGGCACAAGTTCAATATTACGGAACAGGTCGTCGTAAAAGCTCAGTTGCTCGCGTTCGTTTAGTTCCTGGCGATGGACGTATCGTCATTAACGGCCGCGATGTTGAAAATTATATTCCATTTGCAGCTTTACGTGAAGTGATTAAACAACCTTTAGTGATTACAGAAACGCTTGGAAATTATGATGTATTAGTAAACGTAAAAGGCGGCGGTTATACTGGTCAAGCAGGCGCTATTCGCCACGGAATCGCTCGTGCGCTGCTTCAAGCTGATCCGGAATATCGTCAACCACTAAAACGTGCAGGACTCTTGACTCGCGATGCACGCATGAAAGAACGTAAGAAGTATGGTCTCAAAGGCGCTCGTCGTGCACCACAATTCTCAAAACGTTAATTGTACGTATCAAAGGCTCTCAATCTTTATGGTTGGGGGTCTTTTTTATTTAGAAGAAATTGTATTCACTCTAGATGGCAGTAATGATCCTCCCTTCTACGCCAAGATAACAAGCATCGTATAGTTTCTTTTTTTTGTCGAAAAATAGGACAAAGGAGGATTCTATCGATGACTGTTATTACTTCCTTTACAGAACGATTGCGAAAAAAGGAAATTCAACTTGAACGAAGTCTGTTAAAGGAACTTTCTATCCAAAATTTGCAAAACAGCATTCGAATGTACTTTGGCACGATCCATCTTTTTGGAAATGTTTTGATGGATGATCCGGGATTTGAGGATGCTTGTTTCGATGTGGGGATCGAATCCTACTTATTAGGAGGAAGGTACAGCAAATTTGGATTTTATGGTGAAGACACCAATGTGGTGAAAAATAGATGTCAGCATGAAATCGAGTATTTGACGGATACGTTATATCATTTTTGGCTGTATTGGTGGAAAATCGGCGTGGCTGATAACGTCGATGAATCCACTTTCTACAATTGCAGCCAGTTTGTTGATTACTGGTGGAATGAAGGATACTCCCAGGGAAAGAAACGGTTAAAACTTCGGCTTCATTAACTCGGTCATAGAAAATGGCCTTCGAGTTGGTCTAAAATCCCCCCTTGTCCCATATGTTAAAAAGTAGAGAGAACAAGGAGGGGGCGCTCTATGCACCGGAGATTAAAGTGGGGAGTTTATATATTAGGCTGTGTGCTCATTTTTTTAATAATCCAGTTTAAATTTTTAGAAAACCACTCATGGAAACCTTGGAATTTGCCGTTATCAGGAAAAATCATTTATTTGGATCCTGGGCATGGCGGTCCCGACGGCGGCGCTACAAAAGACGGTACGCAGGAAAAAGACATTGCTTTAAATGTAGCCAAAAAGGTGAGAGATTATTTACAACAGCAGGGAGCGCTCGTCGTGCTGACACGAGAAAAGGATAAGGACTTAGCAAACCAAGACACGAGCGGACTAAGCCGACGCAAAACAGAAGATTTGAAAAAAAGACTGGATCTCATTAATAAATCGGATGCCGACCTTTTTATAAGCATTCATTTAAATTCTATCCCTTCCCCGCAATGGAGAGGAGCCCAGACGTTTTTTTCCCCGCATTATAAAGAAAATCAAAAAGTCGCAAAATTAATCCAAGACGAACTAGTTTTAAACTTGGAAAACACCAATCGTTTAGCGAAAGCCATTGACCATGTATATATTTTAAGATATGCGAAAAAACCAGGAGCTTTAGTGGAAATCGGCTTTTTATCCAATCAAGAAGAAAGAGAACAATTAAAAACGGATGACTATCAGGAAAAGGTGGCAGCATCCATTTATAAAGGAGTTTTAAGATATTTTACCGAATAGCCGGAGGGGGGAGAATCCAATGGCTTTTTATTTTGACCTTTCTGCTTTCCACTTAGAGAATCATAAAGCGAAGGCGGCGATAATTGCGGATGGTGGAAAGTACATTAAGGTAAACGGCCATACGGGAAGATAGACATAGTAGCGAAGTTTTATGGATTGTCTGAATATATGCTATACTATTGAAAAGGAATGAAAAGGAAGGTGTAGAGCGTGATTAGCGAACAAGAAGTGCGGGAGTTACTAAAAAAGGTGCAAGATCCATTTTTACATAAAACGTTGGAAGAGACCAATGGAATTATGGAAGTCAAAATAAAAGAAGAAAAGAAACATGTAAGTGTGAAGTTGGCTATTTCCAAAACGGGAACCTCTGAACAATTACAGCTCCAAATGGAAATTGTCAATCTACTGAAAAATGCCGGGGCAGAAACGGTTGGGATTCGCTTTGCGGAACTCCCGAAAGAGGTGCTGGAAAAATTCAAAGGGCAAGCAGGGGATTCCGGACATGATTTGCTTTCTCCTTCTAGTAAAACGGAGTTCATTGCCATCGCGAGCGGTAAAGGGGGAGTAGGTAAGTCCACGGTATCGGTTAATTTAGCCGTTGCGCTGGCCCGCCTCGGCAAAAAGGTCGGACTTGTTGATGCCGATATTTATGGATTTAGTGTTCCGGATATGATGGGGATCACTCATCGCCCGCTCGTCAAAGGCAATAAGATTATACCTGTGGAGCGATTTGGGGTCAAAGTCATTTCAATGGGATTCTTTGTAGAGGATAATGCGCCTGTCATTTGGCGGGGGCCGATGCTAGGGAAAATGCTCAACAACTTCTTTAAAGAAGTGGAGTGGGGAGAACTGGATTATTTGATTTTGGATTTACCTCCGGGAACAGGAGATGTGGCATTGGATGTTCATACGATGATTCCACACAGTAAAGAAATTATCGTATCGACTCCTCATCCGACAGCAGCCTTTGTAGCGGCCAGAGCGGGAGCAATGGCTTTAAGGACCGAGCATGAAATACTTGGTGTCATTGAGAACATGTCTTACTTTGAAAGTAAAAAAACAGGCGAAAGAGAATATATTTTCGGCAAAGGCGGCGGCGAAAAGCTGGCCGAAGAATTGCAAACCGATCTTTTTGGCCAAATTCCGCTTCAACAGCCTGACTGGAATGAAGCAGATTTTGCTCCGTCAGTCTATTCAGAAGATCATCCGATCGGAAAAATTTACATGGATATTGCAAAGAAAGTGGATCAAAAACTGGTCAGCCAAAATTAAGCGAGAAAAGCCGGCAACTTCGGGGCCGGCTTTTTTCTATGGACTAAACTTTTGGCCGCCGCTCGTTGTTTGGTTTTGCTGATCGTTTTTGCCGCTGAGCTGATCATTAGCTTCTTTCACCAGCAAATCCGCTACTTTCTTTTTATATAAAGGGCTCTCAAACGTCTCGAGCATGATTTTTTGAAGGTGTTGTCTGAAATCTTTGCTTTTTAAAAGCTTCATGACTTCTTGTTCATAGGACGGATCTTTTAAAATATCCAGCATCATCGTTTGGTACTCAGGGTCTTTCATTAAACTTTTTAATAACTTTTCGTTTTCTGTTTTTACGCCATTCGCAAAAGAATTTGAAAAGTTAGGGTCTTGAAAAGACTTTTCCCAAAATTTTTTGCCTTTTTCCGATGTTAGTGTTTGTTCGATCGTTTTTGTGATTTCCGGTTGCTCCATTATTAAATTTTTATTCAAATCTTTATCTTTCAATACCTCTTTTATGGCTTTTTTGCCGTCATCGGTTTTCAATATGTCAATGACCATTCTTTTCGTCTCATCATAATTCATGCGGCTGCTAATTTGTTCATCGCCAGAACAGGCCGTTAATAAAAAAAATACGAGAAGAAGAGGCCGTACAATTCTCATGAAAAAAAGCTCCTTTCTAAGAACTTTCTTATCGTTAGGATAATCTAAGGGCCAAAATTTATTCTTTGGGAAGGATTTATCAACTGGATTTTTTGCTCCTCTGTTGGTAAAATCAATACAATACTGGAAAAATGGGGGAACTCGGCGTGACGATTCGAAATTGGGTTCGTTTTTTTATACATACGCTGTTTATTGGGGGAATAACGGGCGGAATTATGGGGTTTATAATTCGTTGGGATGAGTTTGCTCCTTTGTTTCAAAAAGGGGATGTTCTTAACATTTTCTCGGTATTTATATGGCTTGTCGGTGTAGGATTCACGTTTAGTGTTATCAGCCAAATGGGGTATTTTGCCTATTTGACCATTCATCAATTCGGACTGCGCATGTTTCGTTCCAATTCTCTTTGGAATGCTGTTCAAATGATTTTAGTGGCGTTTGTATTGTTTGATTTGGTGTATTTTCGCTTTCAAGCTTTTGCGGATAAAGGAGAATCACTTATCCCTTATTTTGGATTGGCGGCTTTTTTATTGTCCTTTGCGATTGTGGTCGCTTGGATCAAAACAAAACAATCCAATAAAAAAATGTTTGCTTCTGCTCTCTTTTTTATGGTAGTGGCCACCGTTCTGGAATGGCTGCCGGTTTTAACGGTGAATGAAAAAAGCTGGCTGTATTTAATGCTGTTTGCTCTCCTGTTCTGCAATGCTTACCAGCTTCTTATGCTGCCTAAATACATTGAGAGATCCCAAGAAGAGATCTCCCGAAAAAAGAAGGCTATCGTCTATCCGCCAAATGAAAAAAATCACCCTGCCGCAAAAGGGAAATAGTGAATTTTCTTAAAATAAAAAGAACGAGCGGATGTTTACTGTCGTTTGTTCGTAGCACTGATAAAAAGGAATGGCTTCCTTTTGGATGAAGGAAGCCAAACCTGTCGTTTACCCGCAAATGCCATATGTATATTCGGAGCTTTTTCCAATGCTCCCGCTAATTTTTAAAGTCTAATGAATGCTGTTCATGTTTTTTCCTCTTTCTCTTTTCTTTTCAGCGGTTCTGTTTATTCTCCTGTTTTATTTCTATTATCTTCCGATTTCAGACAGTTTGTTGAAGGTGCTAATGAAGAATTAAGGGATTAATGTAGTATCGACATTGCCGTTTGCAATCATTTCCGAAATGGTCACAAATTTTCCTTTATGCTGAAGTGTCTTGAGGATTAAAGGCAAAGCTTTTTTGGTTTGTTTAGCGGAATCGGAAGCATGAAGCAAAATGATATCACCGTTTTTCGCCTTTGAAACATTTTTGACAATATGATCTACTCCAGGATTTTTCCAATCTTCAGAGTTAACGCTCCAATGAACAATCGTGAATCCGAATTGATCGGCTGTTTTAATCACTCTCTTGTCGAAGTGGCCGGTCGGTGTACGGAATAAATGAACATTTTTCAACTGAAGTTTTTTAAATGTTTCTTTCGTTTTTAAAAATTCCTTTTTCAATTCTTCATCTTCCAAGGCGGTATAATCTTTGTAACTGTAACCTAACATTCCAATTTCGTATCCATGATCGGCTATTTTTTTGACTAAATCGGGATGTCTTTCTGCCCAAGAACCCGAAAGAAAAAAAGTGGCCGCCTTCACTTTGTTTTTAATTAAGGTATTGATAATCGGCTCTGCTCTTTCATCTCCCCAGCCGATATCAAACGTTAAAGCAATTCCTTTTTCGCCTCTGTAGATCGCTTGAGGACCTTCTTTTCCCGCCAAAACAGGAATATGGAGTATATTTTGAGTAAACAATAATAATGCAGTAAAAAATGAAATAATAACAATCAATAATGTTTGTTTCACTCTTTTATCCTTTATCACATACCAAAAATTCATTTTCGGCCCTCCACTAGACAAGTCTTTGCTTCTATTTGTATGACGGCCTTGCAAACGTTAGAACCAGTTCCCGGGTTTTTTCGCAGCGCATGAGACACTTATCAAAAGGAGTGACCTACATGATCGGAATACTAATAAATGAAAAGGAAAAAGAAGAGATCTATTATTTGTTGAAAAGGGAAATGGACGAAATTCTGTTTGATCTTAATGATCACAGAATTGATCATGTTGTGAAAAGGGCGATGAAGGAGAGGTATAACATTTTATTCAATTTATTTAAGAGAGTTGCGAGTCATCATGAATGTATGAAATATTTAAGAGTAGGAAAAAGAACCAAAAGCAGAGAATAAATTTTTTTAAAAAAAGATGTTGACACTCCATCATTATGCTGATATATTATTACTTGTCCTTGATGGACAGCATTAAACAAGAAAAAGTTATTGACATTCCCTTAGTGGGATGTTATAATAGAAAAGTCGCTCGTTAAAAACAGGCGGCAGACATGGATCCTTGAAAACTGAACAAAACGAAGCGTAAACCAATGTTTCAATCGAAACAAGCCAAGTCAAATTTCTTTTTGGAGAGTTTGATCCTGGCTCAGGACGAACGCTGGCGGCGTGCCTAATACATGCAAGTCGAGCGGACTTTCAAGAAGCTTGCTTTTTGAAAGTTAGCGGCGGACGGGTGAGTAACACGTGGGCAACCTGCCTGCAAGACGGGGATAACTCCGGGAAACCGGGGCTAATACCGGATAATATCTTCCTTCGCATGAAGGAAGGTTGAAAGGCGGCGCAAGCTGCCGCTTGCAGATGGGCCCGCGGCGCATTAGCTAGTTGGTGAGGTAACGGCTCACCAAGGCGACGATGCGTAGCCGACCTGAGAGGGTGATCGGCCACACTGGGACTGAGACACGGCCCAGACTCCTACGGGAGGCAGCAGTAGGGAATCTTCCGCAATGGACGAAAGTCTGACGGAGCAACGCCGCGTGAGCGAAGAAGGTCTTCGGATCGTAAAGCTCTGTTGTCAGGGAAGAACAAGTACCGTTCGAACAGGGCGGTACCTTGACGGTACCTGACCAGAAAGCCACGGCTAACTACGTGCCAGCAGCCGCGGTAATACGTAGGTGGCAAGCGTTGTCCGGAATTATTGGGCGTAAAGCGCGCGCAGGCGGTCTCTTAAGTCTGATGTGAAAGCCCACGGCTCAACCGTGGAGGGTCATTGGAAACTGGGAGACTTGAGTGCAGAAGAGGAGAGCGGAATTCCACGTGTAGCGGTGAAATGCGTAGAGATGTGGAGGAACACCAGTGGCGAAGGCGGCTCTCTGGTCTGTAACTGACGCTGAGGCGCGAAAGCGTGGGGAGCGAACAGGATTAGATACCCTGGTAGTCCACGCCGTAAACGATGAGTGCTAAGTGTTAGAGGGCTTCCACCCTTTAGTGCTGCAGCTAACGCATTAAGCACTCCGCCTGGGGAGTACGGCCGCAAGGCTGAAACTCAAAGGAATTGACGGGGGCCCGCACAAGCGGTGGAGCATGTGGTTTAATTCGAAGCAACGCGAAGAACCTTACCAGGTCTTGACATCCTTCGCTACCTCTAGAGATAGAGGGTTCCCCTTCGGGGGACGGAGTGACAGGTGGTGCATGGTTGTCGTCAGCTCGTGTCGTGAGATGTTGGGTTAAGTCCCGCAACGAGCGCAACCCTTGACCTTAGTTGCCAGCATTCAGTTGGGCACTCTAAGGTGACTGCCGGTGACAAACCGGAGGAAGGTGGGGATGACGTCAAATCATCATGCCCCTTATGACCTGGGCTACACACGTGCTACAATGGATGGTACAAAGGGTCGCGAAACCGCGAGGTGGAGCTAATCCCAAAAAACCATTCTCAGTTCGGATTGCAGGCTGCAACTCGCCTGCATGAAGCCGGAATCGCTAGTAATCGCGGATCAGCATGCCGCGGTGAATACGTTCCCGGGCCTTGTACACACCGCCCGTCACACCACGAGAGTTTGCAACACCCGAAGTCGGTGAGGTAACCCTTACGGGAGCCAGCCGCCGAAGGTGGGGCAGATGATTGGGGTGAAGTCGTAACAAGGTAGCCGTATCGGAAGGTGCGGCTGGATCACCTCCTTTCTAAGGATATTCTTAAGTACGCTTTCGTTTTGTTCAGTTTTGAAGGATTTCATCCTTCCAAGTTGTTCCTTGAAAACTAGATAGAAAAAAGAAGCAGCATAAACCGAGTATCGCCATCTAGGATAAAACCAACATGGTTAAGTTAGAAAGGGCGCACGGTGGATGCCTTGGCACTAGGAGCCGATGAAGGACGGGACTAACTCCGAAAAGCTCCGGGGAGCTGTACGTAAGCGTTGATCCGGAGATTTCCGAATGGGGAAACCCGCTGCCCGTAATGGGGCAGCATCCTTGCCTGAATCCATAGGGTAAGGAAGGCAACCCGGGGAACTGAAACATCTAAGTACCCGGAGGAAGAGAAAGCAACAGCGATTCCCTGAGTAGCGGCGAGCGAAACGGGAACAGCCCAAACCAGAAGGCTTGCCTTCTGGGGTTGTAGGACACCAATCGTGGAGTTACAAAGGAACGAGGTAGACGAAGAGGTCTGGAAAGGCCCGTCAGAGAAGGTAACAACCCTGTAGTCGAAACTTCGTTCCCTCCCTGGTGGATCCTGAGTACGGCGGGACACGAGGAATCCCGTCGGAAGCTGGGAGGACCATCTCCCAAGGCTAAATACTCCCTAGTGACCGATAGTGAACCAGTACCGTGAGGGAAAGGTGAAAAGCACCCCGGGAGGGGAGTGAAAGAGAACCTGAAACCGTGTGCCTACAAGTAGTCAGAGCCCGTTTACGGGTGATGGCGTGCCTTTTGTAGAATGAACCGGCGAGTTGCGATCTCATGCGAGGTTAAGTCGGAAAGACGGAGCCGCAGCGAAAGCGAGTCTGAACAGGGCGCATGAGTATGGGGTCGCAGACCCGAAACCAGGTGATCTACCCATGTCCAGGGTGAAGGTGAGGTAACACTTACTGGAGGCCCGAACCCACGCACGTTGAAAAGTGCGGGGATGAGGTGTGGGTAGGGGTGAAATTCCAATCGAACTTGGAGATAGCTGGTTCTCTCCGAAATAGCTTTAGGGCTAGCCTCAAGGAAAGAGTCTTGGAGGTAGAGCACTGTTTGGACTAGGGGCCCTCATCGGGTTACCGAATTCAGACAAACTCCGAATGCCAGCGACTTATCCTTGGGAGTCAGACTGCGAGTGATAAGATCCGTGGTCAAAAGGGAAACAGCCCAGACCGCCAGCTAAGGTCCCAAAGTATACGTTAAGTGGAAAAGGATGTGGAATTGCTTAGACAACCAGGATGTTGGCTTAGAAGCAGCCACCATTTAAAGAGTGCGTAATAGCTCACTGGTCGAGTGATTCTGCGCCGAAAATGTACCGGGGCTAAACGTATCACCGAAGCTGCGGGTGGACACCTTCGGGTGTCCGCGGTAGGAGAGCGTTCTAAGGGCAGAGAAGCCAGACCGGAAGGACTGGTGGAGCGCTTAGAAGTGAGAATGCCGGTATGAGTAGCGAAAGAAGGGTGAGAATCCCTTCCACCGAATGCCTAAGGTTTCCTGAGGAAGGCTCGTCCTCTCAGGGTTAGTCGGGACCTAAGCCGAGGCCGACAGGCGTAGGCGATGGACAACAGGTTGATATTCCTGTACCACCTCTTTTCCGTTTGAGCGATGGGGGGACGCAGGAGGATAGGGTAAGCGCACTGCTGGATGTGCGTCCAAGCAGTAAGAGGGGCAGCGAGGCAAATCCCGTTGCCACTAACCTCAAGCTGTGACGGCGAGGGAAATATAGTACCGAAGTTCCTGATTCCACACTGCCAAGAAAAGCCTCTAGCGAGGAAAAAGGTGCCCGTACCGCAAACCGACACAGGTAGGCGAGGAGAGAATCCTAAGGTGTGCGAGAGAACTCTCGTTAAGGAACTCGGCAAAATGACCCCGTAACTTCGGGAGAAGGGGTGCTTTTTGGGGTGCATAGCCCCGAGAAGCCGCAGTGAATAGGCCCAGGCGACTGTTTAGCAAAAACACAGGTCTCTGCGAAGCCGTAAGGCGAAGTATAGGGGCTGACGCCTGCCCGGTGCTGGAAGGTTAAGGGGAGCGCTTAAAGCTTTGCTTGAAGGTGCGAACCGAAGCCCCAGTAAACGGCGGCCGTAACTATAACGGTCCTAAGGTAGCGAAATTCCTTGTCAGGTAAGTTCTGACCCGCACGAAAGGCGTAACGATCTGGGCACTGTCTCAACGAGAGACTCGGTGAAATTATAGTACCTGTGAAGATGCAGGTTACCCGCGACAGGACGGAAAGACCCCGTGGAGCTTTACTGCAGCCTGATATTGAATTTTGGTACAGCTTGTACAGGATAGGTAGGAGCCTGAGAGACATGAGCGCCAGCTTGTGTGGAGGCGCCGGTGGGATACTACCCTGGCTGTACTGAAATTCTAACCCGCACCCCTGATCGGGGTGGGAGACAGTGTCAGGTGGGCAGTTTGACTGGGGCGGTCGCCTCCTAAAAGGTAACGGAGGCGCCCAAAGGTTCCCTCAGAATGGTTGGAAATCATTCGCAGAGTGCAAAGGCAGAAGGGAGCTTGACTGCGAGACCTACAAGTCGAGCAGGGACGAAAGTCGGGCTTAGTGATCCGGTGGTTCCGTATGGAAGGGCCATCGCTCAACGGATAAAAGCTACCCCGGGGATAACAGGCTTATCTCCCCCAAGAGTCCACATCGACGGGGAGGTTTGGCACCTCGATGTCGGCTCATCGCATCCTGGGGCTGTAGTCGGTCCCAAGGGTTGGGCTGTTCGCCCATTAAAGCGGTACGCGAGCTGGGTTCAGAACGTCGTGAGACAGTTCGGTCCCTATCCGTCGCGGGCGCAGGAAATTTGAGAGGAGCTGTCCTTAGTACGAGAGGACCGGGATGGACGCACCGCTGGTGTACCAGTTGTCTCGCCAGAGGCATCGCTGGGTAGCTATGTGCGGAAGGGATAAGTGCTGAAAGCATCTAAGCATGAAGCCCCCCTCAAGATGAGATTTCCCATTTCTTCGGAAAGTAAGATCCCTGAAAGATGATCAGGTAGATAGGTCCGAGGTGGAAGCGTGGTGACACGTGGAGCTGACGGATACTAATCGATCGAGGACTTAACCAAAAGAAAGCGCGAAATCGGTGAAACTGCTTCTTCTATCTAGTTTTGAAGGAATAATTTTTTCCTAAATATCCATTTGTTATTGCAATCTGCATAATTTATGTTATAATATTACCTGTCTTGAACGTCTGGTGACAATGGCGAAGAGGTCACACCCGTTCCCATCCCGAACACGGAAGTTAAGCTCTTCAGCGCCGATGGTAGTGAGGGGATTCCCCTTGCGAGAGTAGGACGTCGCCAGGCGATATCGTTCCGCAGTAGCTCAGTGGTAGAGCAATCGGCTGTTAACCGATCGGTCGTAGGTTCGAATCCTACCTGCGGAGCCATGCTTCCATAGCTCAGCAGGTAGAGCACTTCCATGGTAAGGAAGAGGTCACCGGTTCGAGCCCGGTTGGAAGCTTTCCTGTGATTTTTTTGGCCCGTTGGTCAAGTGGTTAAGACACCGCCCTTTCACGGCGGTAACACGGGTTCGAATCCCGTACGGGTCATCCTCAATGGAGGTTTAGCTCAGCTGGGAGAGCACTTGCCTTACAAGCAAGGGGTCGGCGGTTCGATCCCGTCAACCTCCACCATACTTAAACAAGCCGGCTTAGCTCAATTGGTAGAGCAACTGACTTGTAATCAGTAGGTTGTGGGTTCAAGTCCTACAGCCGGCACCAGCAGCGGAGGGGTAGCGAAGTGGCTAAACGCGGCGGACTGTAAATCCGCTCCCTCAGGGTTCGGCGGTTCGAATCCGTCCCCCTCCACCATTTAATTTTGAATAGTTTTTGTATCGTTGGATATCCTAATAATGTTCATTCATCATTGGGCTATAGCCAAGCGGTAAGGCAACGGACTTTGACTCCGTCATGCGCTGGTTCGAATCCAGCTAGCCCAGCCATTATTGTTGATCCTTTTGAAGGATTTTTTTATTGTTTTTTGATGAGCCATTAGCTCAGTAGGTAGAGCATCTGACTTTTAATCAGAGGGTCGGAGGTTCGAATCCTCCATGGCTCATTTTTTTGTATTTGCGGAAGTAGTTTAGTGGTAGAACACCACCTTCCCAAGGTGGGGGTCGCGGGTTCGAGTCCCGTCTTCCGCTCTATTTGCCGGAAGATATGGGGCCTTAGCTCAGCTGGGAGAGTGCCTGCATCGCACGCAGGAGGTCAGCGGTTCGATCCCGCTAGGCTCCATTTTCAGTTCAGATAGGAAGCTTACGTTTTTTGCCTTAAACCGTTAGGTTTGAGGCTTTTTCTATTTGGATCAGCTCTAGATACATTATCATTTGATTCTTAATTTAAGTAGGAAGAAAATGTTTCTAATTTTAAGACAAAATAATGATATTCTTGATTTTAATCTAATAGACTTTCGTTTGGACGAACTTTCGCATTGCGGATGTTGTTTACAAACAAAATTGTTCGAAGAGTGGGAAAGATTCTGCTGTACTTGAAATTCAAAAAATCTCTTCAAAATATAAAGCGGCCATAGCAGCGGCTGCATTTATGTCCATTTCATAGACAGCAGCCTCCTGCTTACGAGGTTGCTGCGATTATTTTGGACTTTGAGATTCATACAGATTCAAAAGCTGATCCAGCTTTACACTTAATGCAAGCACTTCATCATTTGCAAAAGAAGTTTTCATTGCCTGGGAAATCATTTCAACTCGGCAGTTTTCAATTTGAAGAAGCAAGTCATGTTCTGTTGTTGACATTGTCTATCACCGCTTTTGCTGATTTTTATTATTATCATATCCGTTTTCAAAAATGTGCAAACTTGATTAGGTCAATATTTGTTATGATGGAAGAGAAGATTTTTGAAACTTTCTTTTTCGTTGATTCGTATTTATATATTGCCGCTGGAGCGGGGGTACAAGTGAATGGATGTTTTTATTAGAAAAAAAATAAGGCAAGTGCTTAAGGGCGATCAGAACGCATTTGGAGAGATTGTGGAAATTTATAAAGATAAAGTGTATCAGCTTTGTTATCGGATGCTGGGAAATCGGCATGAGGCAGAAGATGTAGCACAAGAAGCGTTTTTACGTGCTTATCTCAACATTCGACGGTATGATGAAAATCGAAAATTTTCAACCTGGCTGTATCGAATTACGACCAATCTTTGCATTGATCGAATAAGAAAGAAAAAACCGGACTACCATTTAGATGCAGATATAGAAGGATCTGAAAATTTAACGCTGTATTCGCAAATTGCTTCATCCAGCCACCTGCCGGAGCAAGAAGTAGAACATATGGAATTACAAGAGTCGATTCAGCAAGCGATTTTAAAGCTTCCTGAAAAATACAGAGCGGTCATAATATTAAAATACATGGAAGAATTATCTGTCGAAGAAATCGCAGGAATATTGGATATGCCGGTTGGGACGGTAAAAACAAGATTACATAGGGGCCGAGAAGCTCTTCGAAAACATTTGCGCAAATTATAGCGAGGGGATGAGCTACAAGATGAACGCAGACTGCCAAAAAGAAATAACGCGCTATATGCATGAGTATTTAGATGGTGAACTGCCAAAAGAACAAGTTGTCAAACTAAGGGAACATTTGGAGCAATGCCAAGATTGCCATCAGCATTTTCAAGAATTGAAACAGTCTATTATGTTTGTGAGGGGTCTTTCCAATAGCGTGAAAGCTCCTGAGCATTTTACCGAAAATGTTTTATCTCTGTTGCCAAAAGAAAAAAGAACGATAAAACTGCAGAGATGGTTCCATCTCCATCCATTTTTGACTGCTTGCGCTATATTTTTTGTGTTTATGATGGGGTCGTTTGTCGCTTTATGGGAGCAAGATCAACAGTTTTCATTTACGAAGCAGCCCAATCTTGTTGTGAAAGGAAATACGGTCATTGTTCCAAAAGGGAAAACAGTGAAGGGAGATCTTGTTGTTCGGAACGGAGACATCCGAATTGAGGGAGAAGTGGATGGGGATGTTACGGTCATTAATGGTGAAAA
This sequence comes from Bacillus sp. FSL W8-1127, assembly GCF_038006725.1. Lineage (NCBI taxonomy): Bacteria > Bacillati > Bacillota > Bacilli > Caryophanales > Bacillaceae > Bacillus > Bacillus sp. FSL W8-1127. Next base: position 175,428 of record NZ_JBBOVU010000001.1, read on the forward strand.
ATACATGGCGTCTGCCGGAAAAGTGACCGGGAATATAGAAGAGATTCATCAGATGTTTGAATGGCTTTGGTTTCATATGAAAGAATTGGTAGCGCAGTGAAAGGCATCTTAAGCTCTTAAAATAATTCCAATCTTGTCCCATTGTTTGATTTAAGTTCGATGTCTGAAGTATGATATAATAAATTCATTGGAAAGAGGCCCCTATACGGCTATTTTTCATTACATTATTGGAGGATGTAATATGCCGTTTTTAAGGAATTTTGATAATTTTTCAATACTGGATTATTTATCCAATATTATAGATATTTTGCTTGTTTGGTTTGTCATTTACAAAATACTGACCCTTATACGTGGAACAAAAGCTGTTCAGCTGCTGAAAGGAATTTTCGTCATTATCATTGTTCGAGGTTTCAGCGGCGTCCTTGGCTTTCATACTTTAAGTTGGATGATGGAACAGGCTTTGACATGGGGTTTTTTAGCCGTCATCATCATTTTTCAACCGGAACTCAGGCGAGCGCTGGAACAGCTGGGGCGGGGAAGATTCTTTTCGCGCCGCAGTTTAGCACAAGAAGATGAAGAGCAAATGCATCTCATTGAATCCATGGCCAAAGCGGTGAACTATATGGCTAAGCGTAGAATTGGCGCGCTCATTTCCATAGAAAGGGAAACGGGGATGACCGATTATATTGAAACGGGGATCCCTTTAAATTCTAAAGTATCCTCCGAATTATTGATTAACATTTTTATCCCTAATACACCACTACATGACGGGGCGGTCATTATCCAAAAAAATCAAATTGCAGCTGCTGCTTGTTACCTGCCGTTGTCTGAAAGTCCCTTTATCTCTAAAGAGTTAGGAACTAGACACAGGGCTGCCCTCGGTATCAGCGAAGTGACCGATAGTTTAACCATCGTGGTATCAGAGGAGACAGGCTCCGTTTCAGTCACGAAAAATGGAGAGCTGCATCGAGATCTATCTGCAGAAGACTTCCAACAACTTTTGGAAAAAGAACTGCTCCTGGGAAAATCGAAACATGGATCCTCGACTCTGTGGAGCTGGAGGGGAAAACGAAAAAATGGATAGATGGATTGAAAGCCCTTGGGTATTGAGAATTTTAGCGCTGTTTTTGGCAATATTATTATATATGTCAGTTAACGTGGAAGAAGTGGATTTGAAGAAAAAAACGGAAAATGTTCCTAACGATAATGTTGCGACGATAGAAGATGTGCCGGTGGATGTATATTACGATTCGGATAATCTTGTGGTATCCGGAGTCCCACAAACAGTAAGTGTAACGATCGAGGGTCCAAAAAGCATTGTACAGTCCACAAAAGCGCTGAAAGATTTTAAAGTGTATGTGGATCTATCCAATCTAGGGGTAGGGACTCATGATGTTCCTATAAAATATGACAATATATCGAATCAATTAAAAGTGAAAATTGAACCTGCTTATGCAGAGGTTTCCATTCAAGAAAAAGTGACAAAAGAATTTAAAGTGGGAGCGGAAATCAGCGATGGCATGCTGGGGAACGGCTACCAAGTGGATAGTTTGTCTGTCAGTCCTAAAACAGTGGAAATCACCGGGGCTAAAGACGTAATTAATCAAATTGCGTATGTGAAAGCAACCCTTGACAGCGATGAGCTGATCGATGGTGAATTTACAGGAAAAGCAAGGGTGCGTGTACTGGACAGCGAGTTGAATAAATTGGATGTAGCTGTCGATCCCGAGACGGTGGAAGTAACAGTAAAAGTCAAAAATCCAAATAAAAAAGTGCCTGTGTCTGTAAAAGAAATAGGGAATCCTCCGGAAGGCGTGAGCATTAAGGATATTGACATAGATCCAAAAGAAGTAACCGTCTACGGCAAAGAATCGGCGTTGGATAAATTAAATAATGTGGAAATCAATATAGATTTAAGTAAAATAAAAAGGGATACGGTAAAAGAGGTTCCAATTCATTTGAAAGAAGGCTTGAATTATGTTTCGCCTCAAAAAGTAAAAATTGTCGTTTCAGTGGATAAAAGAACCAAGCCAAAAGAGGACGAGAACGGAACTGCTGAGATTACGCCTGATGACAATCAAACTCAAACAAACGACACGAATTCACCGAATTCCGTCATAACCAAAACGATTGCTGATATCCCGATCGAAACTCGAGGGTTAAGCGATGATTACGTTCTTGATTCGATGTCTCCCTCAACTGTAAATGCGGAGGTAACCGGGGAAGAGAGCGTCGTCGACAAATTGAGCAAAGACGATTTTTCCCTGTTCATAGACCTTTCCGGTTTGACAGTGGGGGAACATCAGCTAAAGATTGAAGGAGACGGACCCAACAATACAGATTGGAAACTATCGGATGATCAAGTAAACGTTCAATTATCGGTAAAAAAACGTTAGTATACCTGGATGGATAGTTTATAAAGGAGCGATGAAGATAATGGGAAAATACTTCGGTACGGATGGAGTTAGAGGGGTGGCTAATTCGGAGTTGACGCCTGAGTTAGCTTTCAAATTAGGGCGTTTTGGCGGCTATGTGCTCACGAAAAACGCGAAACGACCTAAAGTATTAATTGGGCGAGACACCCGTATTTCCGGCCACATGCTGGAAGGAGCGCTCGTAGCAGGTCTGTTATCGATTGGAGCGGAAGTGATGCGTTTAGGTGTTATCTCCACTCCGGGTGTTGCTTTCTTGACAAAAGTAATGGGAGCTCAAGCGGGTGTCATGATTTCCGCTTCTCATAATCCGGTGGCTGATAATGGCATCAAATTTTTTGGTCCGGACGGATTTAAACTTTCTGATGAAGAGGAATTGGAAATTGAAAAGCTTTTAGATGCGAATGAAGACAATCTTCCTCGCCCGATTGGAAAAGAACTTGGACAAGTAACGGATTATTTTGAAGGCGTGCAAAAATATATTCAGTATTTAAAACAGACTGTGGATGAAGATTTTGAAGGAATACATATTGCGTTGGATTGTGCTCACGGCGCAACCTCCTCGCTGGCCACTCATTTGTTTGCGGATCTTGAAGCCGATCTGTCGACAATGGGTGCGTCTCCAAACGGATTAAATATCAATGACGGAGTAGGGTCTACTCATCCGGAAGCGCTGGCGCAATTCGTAAAAGAAAAAGGCGCGGATGTAGGTTTGGCCTTTGACGGTGACGGCGATCGTCTTATTGCAGTGGATGAGAACGGCCAAATCGTCGATGGCGATCAAATCATGTACATCTGTGCAAAGTATTTACAACAAGAAGGCCGTTTAAAGCAGTCGACCGTTGTGTCAACCGTTATGAGCAACCTTGGGTTCCATAAAGGACTGGAAGAGTTAGGAATCAAGAGTGTGCAGACGGCTGTCGGCGACCGCTACGTTGTGGAAGAAATGAAGAAAAACAACTACAACCTAGGGGGCGAACAGTCGGGACATATCATTTTCCTTGATTATAATACAACGGGGGATGGCCTTTTGACCGGGCTGCAGCTGGTGAACATTATGAAATTAACCAAAAAACCGTTATCCGAGTTAGCTGCAGAAATGAAAAAATTTCCTCAAAAACTTGTAAACGTCCGTGTTACCGATAAACATAAAGTGTTGGAAAATGAAAAGGTGAAAAAAGCGATTCAAGAAGCGGAAGAAGAAATGAAAGGAAATGGCCGTATCCTTGTCCGGCCGTCGGGAACGGAACCTCTTGTCAGAGTGATGGCGGAAGCTCCTACAGAAGAAGAATGTAATCGCTATGTTGAAAAGATCGTCAATGTGGTAAAAGAAGAAATGGGGTTAGATTAATTTAATATATAGATATATGATATGCATAAGGAAACATTTTGATTCCTTATGCATATTTTTTATAAAGAATGTGTATTTCTTCGTAATCTTTGATGTTTTTAGTTGACGAAATCCAAAAAAATAGTGTATGATTAACGTGTTTTGAATAAGTTTCCAAAAAGGAAAGGGGGATCAAGGTTTAGCACGTTGATTTGATAATAATAGCGCCCGAACTAAGCCCAGAGCGGAGAAAACAGGCTTAGTTGACGAGGAGGAGGTTTATCGAGTTTTCGGCGGATGCCTCCCGGTTGAACGCACAGCCGTGAATTCTCTTCTTAAAACATCAGGGCGACCTGGTGGACAAAGGAAGGGAAATGCGATTTCAAGATAGCAGTCGGATGTACTGACGAATGTTGATAAAATTGAAAACGGAGATAAGGGGGCAGAAACGCCCCCGCGATTTCTTGCCCCCTTGTCTAAAGGGAGGAAGAACACCATGTGCGGAATTGTTGGTTATATTGGTAATCAAGATGCGAAAGAAATTTTGTTAAAAGGTCTGGAAAAACTTGAATATAGAGGCTATGATTCTGCTGGAATTGCTGTGAATAATGGCGAAGGCGTTCATGTGTTCAAAGAAAAAGGCCGTATTGCCGATCTGCGCAACAGTGTGGATAATAGTGTGAAAGCGAATATCGGAATTGGGCATACTCGCTGGGCTACACACGGAGTGCCAAGCAAAAGGAACGCCCATCCACATCAAAGTGCTTCAGGCCGTTTTACGATCGTTCATAACGGTGTAATCGAAAATTATGAAGAATTGAAACAACAATATTTGCAAGATGTTCCTTTGCAAAGCGATACGGATACGGAAGTCGTTGTTCAATTAATTGAACTGTTCGTCAACGAAGGAATGGAAGTCGAAGAAGCCATTAGAAAAACATTGAAACAAATTAAAGGTTCCTATGCAATTGCAGTGTTGGATGAACAAAATGCGGATACGATTTTTGTAGCGAAAAATAAAAGCCCGCTTCTTGTCGGCATCGGCGAATCCTTTAATGTAGTCGCTTCTGATGCGATGGCAATGCTTCAAGTAACGAATCAATTTAAAGAATTGATGGACCAAGAAATGGTCATTGTAACAAAAGATCGTGCAGTGATCAAAAATCTTGATGGAGAAGTAATCGAACGCGCTCCATTTACAGCTGAACTTGATGCAAGCGACATTGAAAAAGGTACTTACCCTCATTATATGTTGAAAGAAATTGACGAACAGCCGCTAGTTATCCGCAAATTGATTCAAGCTTACCAAAACGAAAACGGGGAATTAGAAATTGATCCTAAAATCGTAGAAGCCTTGAATCAATCGGACCGTCTCTATATTATAGCGGCCGGTACGAGCTACCATGCTGGTCTTGTTGGAAAACAATTGATTGAAAAAATGGCAAAAATTCCTGTGGAAGTTCATGTTGCCAGCGAATTTAGCTACAATATGCCGCTTTTATCTGAAAAACCGATGTTTATTTTCATTTCCCAAAGCGGTGAAACAGCAGACAGCCGTGCCGTTTTAGTTGAAACGAAAAAATTGGGCTATCCGGCGTTGACGATTACCAACGTACCGGGTTCGACATTGTCACGGGAAGCTGATTATACATTGCTTCTCCATGCCGGTCCGGAAATCGCCGTAGCATCGACAAAAGCGTACACAGCACAAATTGCTGTACTTGCTATCTTGGCGAACGTAACAGCGAAAGCACGCAATATTGCAGTTGATTTTGATCTAGTGAAAGAACTAGGAATCGCAGCCAACGCAATGGAAATTCTTTGCGATGCCAAAGATGAAATGGAACGAATCGCTCGGGAATATTTGGCAACTACACGCAATTGCTTCTTTATCGGCCGTTCTATCGACTATTTTGTCTGCTTGGAAGGCGCCTTAAAGTTAAAAGAAATTTCTTATATCCAAGCAGAAGGTTTTGCCGGCGGTGAACTGAAGCACGGTACGATTGCCTTAATTGAGGAAGGAACGCCTGTTATCGCACTGGCTACACAAGAAAACGTGAACTTAAGTATACGCGGAAATGTCAAGGAAGTCGTTGCTCGCGGCGCTAACCCTTGCGTGATTTCCATGAAAGGACTGGAAATGGAATCAGACCGTTTCGTCATTCCGCAAATTCACGACTTGTTAACACCTCTTATCTCTGTTGTTCCGTTACAGCTTATTGCTTACTACGCAGCTCTGCATCGCGACTGCGATGTCGATAAACCGCGCAACCTGGCAAAAAGCGTAACGGTGGAATAAAATAAGTTTTGTTCGTTGTGACCTAGTGTCTAGAAAAATTGGAACCTGAAATAAAATAACGTTTCGAAACCGAAGGTATTCTACCTTCGGTTTTTTATGTCCGAAAAAGAGCAAGGAAAAGCCCGAATAAGCACCTGAAAACAAGTATAGCAAGGCATAAAGAGGATTAATTGGAAAGAGGAGAAGGAGGAAAAGAAAGACCTGAATTCCTTGACCTTTTTCCTAATGAGGAACATAGTTAAATTCAGTGCAAATTCTTTATACCAATGAGGAAAAAGCGGGTAACGATTTTAGTAATGTCATGCCTCTAACGTTTTAACGAAAGAGGCTATATTTTTTAGGAGAAAGATCTAAATCGAATATAGAAAAGTTTTTTAATTCGCTGTCAAGATGAGTAAGTAGATAATTTGTTAGAAAGGATAGCGTTAATACGAGAAGTTATTAGGGGGATATATATGTTTGGGGTCGGTAAATTTCATTTTTATGCCTCCCCTTTTTTTCCATCATCTATTAAATTTACTTTCTGAAATTTGACCACCACTTCCACCTTCACCACCAATTCATTTTCCAGTTTTTCTTTCTTTTACAAATCCATTTTTCGGTTTACCATCATAAATTTCAATCCAATCTTATTCAACATTTTGTATAAAGTATTCAAAGGAAATTTACATTTAAATTGCATTTATACACATTCAGGACATAGTTCCGAATGGTGTGTTCTCTGCTTGTAAAAATTTGTGCCTGCATAAATTCTAAAAACATAAACATTCCGGACTATCGATTTAGGTTTATTTAATTTGTTGTCGGTAAGTACTAATGAATCACCAAATTGATGTCAAACCCAAATAATCGTCAACTGCATATAATTTCCTATACACTACAAAAGGAGCTATTCCTGTAATGAAGAAATTTGAGGTTTGAAACAAAAAGAGCCCTCTTGGTATAGTACAGGGTGTCAATGCATTGACCCCGAATTAATAATTACCAAGGAGGACTCAAGATGAATTATACGCAAAATCGTAAAATCTCGCAAATTACACCATCAACATTAATTGTAGGCATTGATATCGCCAAAGACAAACACGTCGCTCGAGCTCAGGATGATCGAGGAATCGAATTTGGAAAAAGACTGATCTTTGAAAATCGCATACATGGCTATCAAAAACTGCTTGATTGGGTTTCGAGGCATCAAAAGGAACACCAAAAAACACATGTCATTTTTGGTGTTGAGCCGACCGGTCATTTCTGGCTGAGTCTGGCCTATTTCTTGACTGCTAAAGGTTATGACTTTGTCTTGGTCAATCCTATGCATGTCAAAAAAACTAAAGAGCTGGATGATAACTCTCCAACTAAAAACGATACGAAAGATGCACGTGTGATTGCACAGCTGATTAAAGATGGGCGATACTCCGTACCAAATCTCTTAGATGGCATCTATGCAGAGCTAAGAGAAGGCGTCAAATTAAGAGATCAGCTCATCCAGCAGCTTATGATCACAGAAGGTCGTATTCAAAATCACATCCAGCGTTACTTTCCGGAGTTTTTCGATGTATTTAAAGACTGGGAAGGAAAGGCAGCTCTTTGTACATTAAGAAACTTTCCATTCCCCTCTCAGATTAAAGAAATGACATCAGAAGAAGTTCTTGCGAAATGGAAACAAGAAGTAAACCGTGGTGTAGGAATCAAACGAGCTACAAAGTTAATAGAAGCAGCGAAAAAGAGCATTGGTATCCAAATTGGTATCAAGTTTGCTAAACGTGAATTGGATTATTTACTCGATCAATATGAGCTATACAAAGAGCAATTAGGACAGTTAGATAAGGATCTGGAAGCACTTGTAGTAACGATACCTGGAGCGAAGGAAATGATCAATATTCAAGGCTTAGGTCCTACAACAGTCGCGCTATTCTTCGCTGAGGTCGGGGATATAACAAAGTATAGTCATCCCCAGCAATTAGTAAATCTGGCAGGGCTGTCATTACGTGAACATAGTTCCGGGAAGTTTAAGGGGCAAACCAAGATCACAAAACGAGGACGAAGTCGATTGCGAAGAGCTTTATACTTGGCCATTCGTCCACTCGTTGCCCATAATCCAACGTTTAAAGCCCTGCATCAATACTACACAAAGCGTCCTGATCGACCTTTGAAGAAACAGCAGTCACTGATTGCCTTGTGTTGTAAATTACTACGTGTCTTATTTGTCATTGGTCAAAAACAGTGTGAATTTGATGGTTCAAAGTTATTGAGAGGTTTGCCTCAAATCGATTCATTACAGGCAGCTTAAGGCTTTATTAAGTTCATGAAATCATTTCAGAATACCGTAATTATCTCAAATGACAAACACCAATAGTGCAGAGTTGGAGCTTATTTATTCCATACGGGCATGTGACCCAGCAAAGGAGCATATCCAACCTCCACCTCATGGATACGCAGGACGAAGGAATGTATGGAATTCAATCCGGAGAGATGTGGGAGGGTTAGCGACCGTGAGTGATGTGGAGATGATGAAGCACGGTTATACCTTATTTTTACCAAATAAATACAATTTGGTTGATAGGATGCCCCCTACCATGTAAATTATTTAAAAAAATTCAACATATATCCATTAAATGAGGTGTGTATTCTATTAAGTGTCTATGAAATTTTGAGAAAAAGCGAGTATTCGGGAGAAAAATAAACTTTATTGAGGGAGGGATTAATGTGCAAAGTGCTCAAAACATTTCACTGAGTTTACCGTCACAATCAAGCTGGGGATTAAGCACTGAAATTGCGGGAAGACCGGTTGTTAGGGGGGACTGAACATTCACTCGGTCTCAGGGAGAACCGTAATCGGTATCGCCAATTTTCGAGGTACGCCTGTCCCTATCCATGGAACCTGGGATGAAAATACCAAACAACTAAGTTTTGAAACACCTTATGCAACGTTTTCTGGTCAATTACAAATATTTGATGGTGCGGCAATTAGAATTCGTCATTTAATCTTAAGTGGACGTTTTGTTATGAAAGCTCCTTCTCCTCAGGCAGGAGAGAGCGGCTCTTGGATTGCCACCACGAATAGAGAACTGACTGGACCTCCAATTAAAAACGGAGCTCTACCACCTGTTGGAGTCTTTTTAACATCCGATTTGCTTAATCAAAGCACTGGACAATATTATCGACTTGTCTGAAATTCCATATTGTTTAGATTTATGTAGGATTATCTTTATACTAATTTTCTTTTTTCCGTCATTGGGTGCTTTCATAGAAAAAATGGTTGATGTGTCAACCTTTTTTTATGATTCACTACCGGGGGCTTATCTTCAATAAGTTTTTTATAGGAAAGCCGGGCTTTTTTCCTCTCATTCATCACAGCACTCTGAATAAAAATTTTGTCTGTAGTTTAAGAATACCACCAATATTGAGTTATTAGTTAGGAGGACAACTTAAAGTTATACTTTGTTGTTAGCTAGATGGGCATGTGGCGGTGCCTCTTATTGTATATTTTTCGGAAGCCAATGGGCAGTATTTTAGACTGCGAATAAGCTTCATAAAAGAACAGTACAACATACTATTACTTTTGAGAGTTATTTAAGATAAGGTGGTGAACTTTAAAATGTATAATCAGACAGTATACTCCTATATAAATTATGATCAGCAATTGGAGCGTCAATTTCCAAGTTTACCAGTGCCCTCGTTTCCGGGATCATCAGGTTTACCGGGTTTACCAGGACCTGGGTTTCCGGGACCATCAGGTTTACCAGGTCTACCCGGATCACAAATTCCACAAGCTCCAACTGCTCCTCCTCCACCATTTATTCCTCAACAGGCAAGTGCTTCACCATTTGCTGTTGATCCAGGAGCAATTAGGTTGTGCCTGTTTCGTAATACTTTTATATGGCTCAACAATGGTGAAGGGTTTTGGTTTTATCCCGTTTTCGTAGGTCCAAGATCTGTTGCTGGTTTCAGATGGAATGGTTGGTCCTGGATGATATTTGGTATTGATACAAGGAGAATTATTTCGTTTACATGTTTTTAAAAACTATAATTTTTGAGGGCGATGTTTGAATAAGGGTATCGCCTTTTGCTTGTTTGATTTACTACACGGATTGTGAAGAATTACACTTAAAATAACGGGTGCGTTAGTGGAAGATTAATATTTTGAATAAAAAGACCGTCTTTTTAATGAGTCGGTCTTTTCTGCTAATTATAATGTTATATACAAAGCTAAAAGCAGCCCTTATTATTTCAGCTAATTAAATAGAAAAAACGAACGATTTTAATTATATTCCCAGTTCAGCTGTTTCATTTCATCACTCGTTCCAATGCCCATACATTATGCCGAACATAATGGAATCGATCGACCACCAGAATCGGTTTATCAAAACTTTTCAAAGCGAGCGTCTTGTAGGGCTGCCACATATCCATGACCACCATCTGTACTTTCTCCCTTGGAAGTGTACGGAAGTATTCCTTTAGGGTGGATAAATTCCTGTTAGGAATGATATCGTAAACCCTTCGGTTTACAGGATCGCCAATGATACATTGGAACTTGCCCGTTTCAGAAGTCCCTTTCAATTCATCAATGGCCAGAACTTTCGGGAGGGCCTTATTGTCATAGGAATAGTACTTGTCAAAGAGCTGAATGACGGTGGAATGCCCAAGTCCTGTTTTCTTGGCAACCTGCTTAAAGTTATACTCCCTCACTTTAACCAAAAGTGCTGGAGGAGTCGTTTCGTGTGGCGCTGGTAACGTTCTAGAAAAGAATAGGGTTCGTAGAACCGTTTTCCACAGGACTTACATTTGTATCGGCGCTTTCTCAAGATGAGAAAGCAATATTTTTCAAAGACCTTTACATCCCGAATCTTTTGAATCCGATCATCATGGACAGAGGAAGTTTCCTTCTGACAGCAGGGGCATTTTTGAACTTTTACAGGCGTTTGAATATGGATTTCAAAGTGAGTGATTTGATCCTCTACATGAGTGATTTCAACATCTTCTAACCCAAGCAGTTTTGTGATAAAATGAGAATGCATTTACGAAATCTCCATTTCGATGTAGTCGGACAACTATCATTTTAAAGGGAGATCTTCGTAAGTGCTTTTATTTTGCCTGTAAAATCCTTAACCCCAAAATTTAGTATAGAACCAAAAATAAAAAGGGAAGCTATCCAACTTATTGCGTTAGCTTCCCTTTTATTAGGCTCTGTTATGGGGTGATAACGGGATTATGCTTGATATGTTCTCTGACGGATTTCTCAATAAATATGATTCGTCCAACTTTACTTTCACTGAATTGTACATATGGATATCCTTTTTTTAGTCAGTTCTGTTACATCATAGAGGCGGTAGTGTTAAATACATTGATAAAATTGAGAAATTATGATAAATTAAGTTAGAAACACATTTTATTTATTTTTTATAATTATAATATCCCATTATAATTATATATCATATTTTTTCTTTAGTCAATCCCCATTTTTCATTTTTTAAAGGAGTGATTGATATTGAATACAGAACTTCGGCGGGAGCAAGAACGATTGGACAGCATAATGGAGATCATTGCGGAGCAAATCGGCATGCTGGAAGATGAAACCCTTAGGCGCAGGAAAGAAGTGATTGATACGCGCAAACATTTTTGGGATGACGTCAAGGTGAATACAGATACTTTCGACGATTATCTTGAGACGATCATCGCCTTGAGACAACAGGCTCAGAATCTGTCCGTCAGCCAAAGCACCCACAGACAATCCTTCAAGAGGTTGGCCACGCTGCGCCGCATGCAGGAGGTGCCTTATTTCGGACGGATCGATTTCATTGAAGAAGGGGATTCCGTCGCCGAACGAATCTATATCGGTATTTCCACGCTCACGGATACAAGCGGAGAGAACATCCTTATCTACGACTGGCGGGCGCCGGTCTCGAGTGTCTACTACGATTACGCACCCGGTCCGGCCGAATATGCTACACCTGGAGGCGTAATTCGCGGCACGCTGGAGAAAAAATGGCAATATATCATCCGCAACGGCGTTATCCAATCGATGTTCGATACCAGTCTCACCATTGGAGACGAGATTTTACAGCAGGTGCTTGGCAGAGTCACGGACAAACATATGCACAATATCGTGGCTACTATTCAAATGGAACAAAACCGGATTATCCGGCATGATCGCGGGAGGATGCTCATTGTGCAAGGCCCCGCTGGCAGCGGCAAGACATCTGCCGCCCTTCAGCGGATCGCTTACTTGCTCTACAAGTACCGGGACAGGCTGAAGGCCGATCAAATCATTTTATTTTCACCGAATTCGATGTTTAATAGCTACGTGTCCAATGTGCTGCCCGAACTCGGCGAAGAGAATATGCAGCAGGTCACATTTCAGGAATACTTGGACCATCGGCTGAGCAAAGCATTTCAAGTCGAGGGTCCATACGAGCAACTGGAATATGTGTTGACTGCAGCGGATGACCCTTCATACCGGACTAGGATGGCGAGCATCCGATTCAAGGCATCAAACCATTTTTTTGAGGCGATCAAAGCATACTGGAAGTCGCTGGCGTCCTCCGGCATGCTATTCAAAGATATTCTATTTAGAGGAAAACCGATCGTCACCGCTAAACAAATCGCGGAAAGGTTTTACAGCAGCTACACCTCGCTCCGCTTTCACAACAGAATTGAAAAGCTGACGGAATGGCTAAACAAGCAAATCGATGAAGCGGAGAAACTTGAGCGGACCAAGCCATGGGTACAAGAAGAAATCGAGCTGCTTAGCGACGAGGATTACCATAAAGCTTACACTCATTTACGGAAAAAACGCCGCTTTAAAGGAGAATCGTTAGACAATTATGAGATTGAGACCGAAGCGCTTGGCGAATTGATCGTCCGCAAAAAAATGAAGCCGTTGCGCAAACGGATCCGGGCGCTTCGTTTCATCGACTTTAAAGGGATATACAAGCAGCTTTTCTCCGATCCGACGCAGATCAAACTGTGGTTGGAGGGGGAAACCCCTGGGGAGTGGGAGGATATTTGCCGATTGACGGTGAAAATGCTAGACGAAGGCAAACTGTTTTACGAAGATGCAACTCCGTTTTTATTCTTGAAAGATCTGATTCAAGGCTTTCAGACGAACATCTCGATCAAACACGTGCTTGTAGACGAAGCACAAGATTATTCTTCGTTTCAATTCGAGTATTTGAAATGTTTGTTTCCCTCGGCAAGGATGACCGTGCTTGGCGACTTTAACCAGGCGATCTTCGCCCATGCCAGCGAAACGGGCGATTTTCAAACACTGACCGACTTATACGGAACGGATGAAACGGATGTGATCACCTTGAATCGCAGCTACAGATCCACAAGACAGATCGTCGAATTTACGCGCGGACTCGTGCCCGACGGCGAACGGATTGTCGCTTTTGAGCGCGACGGTGATAAGCCTGTGCTGACGAGAGTTTCCGATCATGCAGAACTGCACCGTTGCATTGTTTCCAAAATCAAGGATTTGCGGAATCGAGGGTATAATACGATCGCAATTATATGCAAATCTGCTGCGGAAAGCACCACTGCATACGAAGCACTGAAGAGCGTTGAAGAAGTGAAGCTCGTGAAGAGCGGCTCTGCCGAATATGAACAGGGCGTTGTCGTCATACCGGCGTATTTGGCCAAGGGCATCGAATTCGACGCCGTCATCATTTATGACGCATCGGCTCAAGTATACGGCGATGAGAGCCTGCGCAAATTGTTCTACACCGCCTGTACACGGGCTATGCATCATTTGGAGCTTTATAGTGTAGGCGAACCGAGCCCCTTTTTGAGCAACGTTGCGCCGGAAAGTTTACTTTTGATCCAGGGTTAATGCGAGACTGGTCGGGGCCGGTCATTTCAAACCTGGACTGGACCTCCCGTGTGGGGCCAGTCCACTTTTATCTAATATCATCAAAGATCTTTTCCATGTCCATGCCATTCGGTATATCAACGATCACTTCTTAAACGAAAAGAGAAATCTTTTTTCTAGGTCCACCAGGGAATTCTGTAATGTCCGATCCGGTAACGAAAAAGGGCGCATTGAAGGACAAGCCAAATCTTAAAACAGCTAGATAAGAATCCATTTGATTAATCTTTTTTTAAAATGGATTCTTCTTTATTTATTATAAATACAGGTTTGTAAGATATTTTTGATTAAACTTTATTTCAAAGCATCACTTGAGATCTTCTTATGCCAAGAGGGGGTGTTTTTTATTATTTATTTTGGATTATCTTAATCCACCATTTTTATAAAAAATAAATTCAAATCTGTAAGAGAAAAATCCATTTTTAATCAAAAAGGGTGAAAGACTAGACTCAGTTTTCCACATGTATTGTTAAAATTAGGGAGAAGGTTAGAAGGAAAATTTTTTTGTGCGGCACTTGCATTTGGTACAATATTAAGCAGTTATATGATTGAAATGGAAAGTATATTGGAATACACAATAGAAAAACATATAAATATGAATTGAACTGGCAGGAACGGAGAGAAGCAAATGATTCATCAAGTCGGTCAGATTATGCTGTATGTCAATAATCAAGATGAGGCATTGAAATTTTGGACAGAAAAAATTGGGTTTTGCGTAGTTTCTGAAGAAAATAATGGCCAAGGACTGAGATCGATCGAAATTGCTCCAACAAAGGAAGCTGAAACGAGTATTGTTCTCCACAATAAGGAATTAATTGCTAAGATGCATCCGGAAGTAAATCTTCATTCACCTTCGCTCCTGTTTTACTCAGAAAATCTCGATCAATTATATAAAGATTTTTCGGATAAAGGCATCACAGTTGGAGAAATTGTAAGCATGCCCGGCGGCAGAGTTTTTAATTTTGTGGATAATGAAGGAAATTACTTTGCCATCATGGAAAAAAAGAAAATCAAATAAAAGAAACAAAATCCACATGACTAGGATAAACATTAACGTTCCTGATCCAAAGGTTTTGCTGAATCCAATTTCAGCCGGCCTTTGGTATTTTTTGCTTGAAAAGGGGCCAGTGTCATTCACATTGGGAGTATCAATAATATGGTGTAAATGGAATACCATCTTCAACTGTTTTACAATTTTTCGCTAATTCCTGAATCAATGTGGCCTTTTCGCTTTGCATCAATGGTCATCTTATTAATGGTAAGTTTCAGTTACACAAAACCTCTTACATCCTCGCGGTTTATTGAAAATGGCACTATTTTAAATGACATTTGATGCGATATCAATAGATTTACAAGGGTGATTAAAAGTTTGAGATTTTCAAGTATTGTACTATGATAAATTTAATTCCATTATTTGAGTTGAGCAATGGTATAGAGAGCAGTGTCCCTTGTTCTTACACAATTTACCTAAGGAGTGGTAGAGATGGCACGTGTTTTATTTATTAATGGTGGATCAGAAGGACATATCAATCCGACTATTGGAGTTGTGCAAGAGCTTATTTCGCGCGGGGAAGAGGTCGTGTACTTTACGATTGAAGCGTTTAGAGAGCGTATTGAGAAGACGGGAGCTACTGTACGAACATTTGACGGTCAAAAATTTATAAAAGCCTTTCTTTCAGGTGGAAGAAATTATTTACTTGAAAGAATCAACGGTCTTTTACATACGGCAGATATCGTCATACCTAGCGTTCTTGAACAGATCAAAGGGGAGCATTTTGATTACATCATCCACGATTCCATGTTTAGTTGTGGACGTTTACTTGCCCAAATCCTTAAGCTTCCCGCAATCAATTCTTGTACTTCTTTTGCGCAGACCAAAGCATCATTCGATAAAATGTTGGAACAGCTTTCTAAAGAAATTCCTGCAGAAATAGTTAATCCTTTATACGGTGAATTTCAACGCCTGACGGATATGGTGAAGGAAAAATATGATGTGGAGATCCATTCTCCTTACGAAGTTTTTTGTAATCCTGCCCCACTTACCATCGTTTATACAACTAGGGAGTTTCAACCTTTTGGAGAAACATTCGACCAAACTTACAAATTTGTAGGTCCATCCATCTCTTCACGATCAATGGAAGAAAACTTCGATCTTACTGCAATAAAGGGGAAAAGCCCGATTTACATATCACTGGGTACGGTCTTTAACCAAGCAATGGATTTCTATAAGCTTTGTTTTAAGGCATTTGGGAACACTGATCATACTGTTGTCATGTCTATTGGGAAACAAAATCAAATATCTGATTTGGGGGAGATTCCTAAAAACTTCATTGTAAAAAATTATGTTCCGCAAACTGAGGTGCTGAAATACAGTAAATTATTTATTACACATGGTGGAATGAACAGTACCAATGAAGGTCTCTATTATGGGGTTCCGCTCATTGTAATTCCACAAAGCGCGGATCAGCCGATCATTGCCGGGCAAGTTGCCAATATCGGAGCCGGTATTAAATTACAAATGCAAAGCTTGACTGCAAATCAACTACGTGAAGCTGCAGATCATGTGTTAAACCACCCATCTTTTCATCAAGCTGTTGCAAATATTAGGGAATCCTTTCAAAAATCGGGTGGGTATCACCAAGCTGTTGATGAGATTTTCGAATTTAAAAGTCAGTATGGTATCTAAATAAAGAAATTTCACGGCTGCCATTATTGTTGACTTTTTCTTAGTGGTACAGCAACTTCTTTTAAAAGCTGGATTGTGAAATTTATAATAAAATTAACAGATGCTTTAGTTCATAAGAACTTATTAAAATGAATAAACTTTTTCATAAAGAAGTTACTCGCTCCATTTTCAAAGCATGCCTTATTTTTTATAATAAGGTTGAACCTCTCAGGTAATATATCCGCGAGAGGTTGTTTTTAATTTTCGGATTTGTTCGAAAGAAAAGCGCGTTTTATAGTCACTCGATCCATATTTTGCAGGGTGATGCAGTAAAGGTGGGAACTGCAATGAAAGTTAATCCAAAAGAATTTTTGATGAATGATTTACGTTATATTATAAGGCCTGCAATAGAAAAGGATGCCAAAATATTGTCTGAAATAAGATTGCAGATAGATGGTGAAACGGAAAATCTAGATAGAGAAAAGGGCGAGGCGTACATAGACGAATTAGGTTTTAATCAATTAATAAAAGATGATGCAGAAAGTAGCAACTTATTTTTAGTTGCGGAAGTTGATAAGAGGATAGTAGGTTTTTCCAGATGTGAAAGAAACAAATTAAAAAGATTTTCTCATAAAGCCGAATTTGGCGTTTGTGTATTAAAAGAATATTGGGGATATGGAATAGGAAAAAATCTTCTAAAAGAATCGATTCATTGGGCTGACTCAAATGGCATTAAAAAAATAAACTTAAGTGTACTCGAAACCAATGAAAAAGCTATAAAACTCTATAAAAAATATGGGTTTGAAGTAGAGGGGATTTTAAAAAAAGACAGAGTTTTATCAGATGGCAACTACTATAATACCATTTTAATGGGAAGGTTTAATGAATAGCAGCTAGAGGATGATAATATTTAAAATGCATTTAACTCGATCAGCAAACAGAATTCCTATTTTATTCCATTAAAAAGCGCGTCATAAGAAAAAATCTTTCAAAAGGCTTCTAATTATTTCATCATAAAATGGAGGCTTGCGAAATGTTTTTGATCATACTTTCATTTAGAGTTTCACTAAGGCAGCATAACATTTTATGAAAAAATACGTTGACAGTGTAAACAAAAATATGTTAATTTTATGGAAACAATTCATATTAAATTAATAGGATTAATAGGAAAATAATTTGGGAAATTAAATGAATAAACACAGACCAGATCACTGGATGTGAAAAGAGAACAGCGATGATTGTGAAAATCACTGTTAACCGGCAAGAAAACCACCTTTAAAGGAAACGTATTTAAATAAAAAAGATGTTTTGAATCCCGTTTCCTCTTTAGGAAAGGTTTAAAATGAAATCAATTAAGATATTCGAATCTCTCATTTATGGCGAACATCGATTTTGAAAAGATGTCTGAATCAAAGGTGGTGCTTCTTTACCTTTATCAGCGGAAGAAGCAAAATAATCACTTAGGCCATCATCTGCAATTCTCATATGGATCAATGATAAAAGACAATAGCAATCTGTGTTTTAGTCGACCGGACCACTGGAGACTTCCTTTCATTTTTAAGGGAGTCTCCTTTTTTAATTTAAGCTTCCCATAGACAGACATATTCAAGGAGGAATTATAAATGGAAATCTTTTGGTTTATTCCGACAAATGGAGACTTTCGTCAACTAAATCAACAAGAGGGTTCACGCCCTGCAACTTATAACTATTGCAGACAAATTGCACAAGCCGTCGATGACTTGGGCTATAGCGGCGTCTTAATTCCTACAGGAAAAACATGTGAAGAAGGATTTATTGTCGCTTCAACGCTAGCACCCGTAACCAAAAATCTAAAATTTCTCGTAGCCGTACGCCCGGGATTAATGTCGCCAAGCTTTGCTGCGCGAATGTCGGCGACATTGGATCGATTTTCCGATGGTCGGCTGTTAATTAATGTGGTGGCGGGGGGCGACCCGGTCGAACTTGCAGGAGAAGGTGTGTTTTTAGACCACGATGAACGCTATGAGTTAACCGACGAGTTTTTAACGATATGGCGGCAGTTGTTTACGGAAGAAGAAGTGAAGTTAGAAGGAAAATATTTACGAATTGAAGGGGGGCAATTGCCGTACCCAACGGTTCAAAAACCATATCCGCCACTATATTTTGGAGGATCTTCTCCTGCTGCGATGAAGGTGGCGGCAGAACACATTGATGTTTATTTAACGTGGGGAGAGCCGCCGGCCCAAGTTGAGAAAAAAATTAATAAAATGAGGGAGCTCGCTGCTGCCCAAGGAAGAACGTTAAAATTTGGCATCCGGCTGCATGTCATTGTCCGTCCAACGGTAGAGGAAGCATGGGAAGCTGCCAATCATCTCATCGAACATGTGGATGAAGAAACCATTGCACAGGCGCTGAAAGTATTTAAGCGGATGGATTCAGAAGGCCAGCGTTTGATGACGAGTTTGCATGAAGGTGACCGTACCAGATTAGAAGTGAGTCCAAATCTTTGGGCAGGTATTGGATTAGTGCGTACCGGTGCGGGCACGGCGCTTGTAGGAGATCCCGATACGGTTGCCGCCCGTATAAAAGAGTACGCTGATTTAGGCATCGAAACCTTTATTTTATCAGGCTACCCACATTTAGAAGAAGCCTATAGAACAGCGGAATTATTATTTCCGAAACTTCCGGTTAATCAAAAGGATGCTTCCAATCAGCGGACGTTCCTTAGCCCATTCGGCGGAGATATAAAATCGACCGCTGCCGAACAACACGAACGTACACTCAAAAGTATAGGTTAAACGAGATTTAAATGCGGCTAAATATAGATGGATCTATTAATGAAAAAGGAGAGATGGATAAATGTCTAATCAAAAACATTTAACTTCTGATACATTGACATTCACAGAACCGGTAAGATTTCATTCGAATGAACTTGAACAACTGATCTCTGCCATTGCAAAAGATGCTGAAGTGCGCAGAAAGTCTGGTAGTGAAGCGCGGCCATTTTATGCAATGGAGTTAATCAAGAAATCAAGACTTGGTGCCCTACGTTTACCTGTTGAATTAGGCGGCAGCGGGGCCAGTATTCGTGATCTTTTCTATGTTGTCATTCGCTTAGCAGAAGCAGATCCGGATGTTGCTCACAGTCTTCGTTTTCATTATTACCAAGTGGAGGAATTTCTTCAAAGCCCTGCTGGCAAAGAGCGTGATAAATGGCTGAAAAGGGTAGCGGAAGGAGATCTTATTGGTAATGCTTATACTGAACTTTCATCTAATAATGTAGGAAATTCGGTCTATGAAACGACTTTAACCCCTGATGGCGACGGATACCGTTTAAATGGCACGAAATATTTTAGTACGGGAACTCTATATGCTGATTGGGTATTAGTTATGGCTTCTACTCCTGATGGCTCAACGGTGTCCGCACTTATTCCGACAGATCGGGAAGGCGTCATTATTGAGGATGATTGGGACGGAATTGGACAAAGATTGACCGGGAGTGGAACAACCCGTCTTGAGAATGTTTTCGTATATAAAGATGAAGTAACATTCATTGATGAAAATAAAACCCCATTTAATTCATTTTTGCAACTTATTTTACATGCGGTGATTGCGGGCATATTACGCAACGTAGTAACAGATGCAGCCGCGTTGGTTCATCGTCGTAAGCGAACATTCAGTTTTGCAGCTGCTGATAAGCCGACGGATGATCCGCTTTTGCAGCAGGTGATTGGCCAGCTTTCGAGCAGTGCGTTTGCTGCTGAGGCGATTGTGTTGACAGCCGCAGATGCATTAGACGCCACGGTGGATTCAGTTGTTGATGGAAACCTTGATTTTGATCTTAGTCATGAAGCTTCATTGAGGGCGGCTCAAGCCAAAGTGATTGTAGATGAATTGGCATTGAGGGCTTCTACATTGCTTTTTGAAGTTGGAGGGGCATCTGCAACAAGGCAATCGGAAAATCTCGACCGCCATTGGCGCAATATTCGTACAATTGCTTCCCATAACCCAACCGTTTACAAGGCTCGTGCCATAGGGAACTACGTTGTAAACAATACTAAACTTCCAATCAGAGAAGTTTACTTTTAAGTCCTTCTGCCTTACTAGCTAAATCTATTGTTAATAAGTGATTGATCTTGACTGATATTAGGAGGTATTTAGAATGGGGATTTTAAAAACGGATCAAAATATTTATTCAAGAACTTATGTGGAAGAAATCAGAGAGCGAGTCCAACCCATCATTCAAAATGTCATTGAACCAAATGCGGAAGCGATTGATAGAGAAGGAAAATTCCCAAGAGAAAATTTATTGGCGCTGGCTAAAGAAGGGTGGAATTCTGTAACCGTTCCTGAAAAATGGGGCGGATTAGATTTGGGTTATTTAGGCTTTTCCATTGTTTCAGAAGAAATCGGAAAGGTCGATGCTTCTACAGGGTTAGTGTATGCCATGCATGTGGGGGCAACGCAGGTTATTGTTCTATATGGAAATGACGATCAAAAGGAACGATGGCTATTGCCTGTACGGGAAGGCGCCATTGGGACTTTTTCTACAAGTGAAAAAGCGACAAGAGGGCATGTATGGTTTAACTTGAGCCAGGCTAAACGGGATGGAAAGGATTATATCATTAATGCTGAAAAATCCTTTACGACTAGTGGAGGATACGCTGATTTTTATATTTTACAAACGAGAACTCCGGATTCGGAAGACCCAAGTGATTTTAGTTATTTTATTGTTGACGGACATAATGAGGGGATTACGGCAAAGCCGTGGAAGGCACTAGGCGTTAGAGGAAATCATAGCGGACCCATTACTTTCAGTAATGTAAAAGTAAATCATCGCGATCTGGTGGGACGTGAAGGATTAGGAAAAGAGATAATGGAAGAAGGAGGAAACCCTATTTATTTGCTCGGCATTGCTTCTGTTTGGCTTGGAGTAGCACAAGGTGCGCTAAAAGCAGCTGTTGATCATGTTACGAAAACAGTAAATAAAGGTTTTGATAATAGTTTAGCTGGCCACCAAGTGATCCGTCAAAAACTGGCAGAAGTGAAAATACAAATTACGGCATTAAAAGCATGGCAGATAGATTTAGCAAGACATTTTGATGAATTTTTGGCGGAGGGTAAACCGTTGAGTTTACTTGGATCAGAAGTGGTAGAGTTTAAAATTCACACTTCTGAAACGGCGGATTTTGCCGCGCGGGTCGCAATGGATGTAGCCGGCGGTTATGGATATTCTGAAGGAATATTTGAACGGCTTTATCGGGATGCGCGTGCAGGGATCCCAATGGCTCCATCGAATAATATTGGACGAGACCAAATTGGCAAAATTTTAGTAGGGTTGCCGTTGAATCTTTGGAATGAAGGTAAGTAATCTAATTTGAATTTGAGAAAAGGGCAGTCCAAAAGCTGGTCTGCATCCATAAAACTCAGCATTTTAAACGTTGGGAGACTTAATCAACCGATTAACGAAATGAAGATCAGTTGACGGGTCGTTATTTCAAGAACAATAAATGTTTAAAATTTAGAATTTTTGTTTTTTAATTCGTTCATTTTTAAAAATATATTAAAAAGAAAACATTTAAACGGGGATGAAGAAATATGTCCAAACCACTGTCATTTTCAGCTTTTGTTATGAATACAGCTTCTCACATCATTCACGGTCTTTGGCGTGATGAAAATGGGCATCAGAAGAACTTTAATGATGTTGAGCTTTGGGTATCCCTAGCCAAAAAATTGGATGAAGGTGGCTTTGATGCCATCTTTTTTGCGGATGTGATTGGATTATATGGCAATCATCGCGGCGGCTGGGAGTATCATGTTAAAACGGGCCTGCAAATACCAAGCAATGATCCCATGGTTCTTATGTCTGCACTGGCCGTAAACACGAAGTATTTAGGATTAGCTTTTACGGCGGCTCCGCTTCAGGAACATCCGTTTAATTTTGCAAGGCGCGTTTCAACATTGGATCATATCTCCAAAGGTCGTATTGCATGGAACATCGTTACAAGCTATTCGGCAAATGCTTTTCGAAATTTTGGCTATGATGGTCTAGTTCCTCACGATGAGCGATATCGCTGGGCGGATGAATATGTAGATGTATTGTATAAACTTTGGGAAGGTTCATGGGATGATGGGGCATTGTTGCAAGATGTCAAGAGCGGCATTCATGCAGATCCGGCAAAGGTTCACAAAATTAATCATATCGGAGAGCGTTATAAAGTGGAGGGCCCGCACCTTGTTTCACCATCCCCTCAGCGCACCCCGGTGCTATTTCAAGCCGGAGCATCTTCTACAGGAAGGGAGTTTGCGGCCCGAAATGCAGAGGCTGTCTTTATTGTAGCACCTGATCCCGAAAATGCCCGACAATTGATCAATGAAATCCGGCGATTGGCTAAACAAAATGGCAGGGATGAGAATGATATTCTCGTTTTTCAAGGGTTGTCTTTTGTGATTGGTGAGACGGAAGAAGAAGCGAGACGTAAAGAAGCTGAGCTGGATCAAAAAATTGATTTAGATATGATGATCGCCCATATGGCAGGCGGAATGGGCATTGATCTTGGAAATATCAGTTTAGATACACCTCTTAAACACATTGAAACAGAGGGAGTAAGAAGCACATACGAGTGGCTAAAGCAAAGTACTCCCGGGCGCACCCCTACAGTACGAGACCTTGCCAAACTGAGAACGAGATCGTCTCGCATTGTTGGAACCCCTGAAACCATTGCAGATCAACTGGAGATTTGGAGGGAAGCAGGAATCGATGGGGTCAATATGATCAATGCTGTCATTCCCGGTTCCTATGAAGAATTTATTGATTTGGTGATGCCTGTATTACGAAGACGTGGTTTAGCCCGTGGAGGCCATTCCGAGCCAAGCACCTTCCGAAAAAAATTGTTTGGATCAGATCTTCTGAATGAACGTCACCCTGCAGCCAAATATAGAGGTGCATTTGCTGCGAAAAGTACAATACAATAATAAGAATGATCGAATATAAAGGCGCCGTTTTTATCATTAATATGACTAAGAAGATGCGAATAATTTATTTTAAACAAAAGGGGGAATTTTGTAAGATGAGCTCCAAACAATTAATTTCAAAAAAAGATCAAGATCCCTTTTCCTCTGCGGCATTTTCTGAGCCGGTTAAACCAAATTCCCGTGAACTGGACCAATTGATTGAGGAAATTGCCCGGGATGCGGAGGAACGAAGGAATACGAATAGTGAAGCCCGACCTGATTATGCGATCAAGTTAATCAAGCAGTCCAAGCTTGGCGCGTTGCGTTTGCCGATTGAAGAGGGAGGAGGCGGCGCCAGCATTCGGGATCTTTTCCAAGTGATCATACGCTTAGCCGAAGCAGATCCGGATGTAGCACACAGCCTTCGTTCACATTATTCCCAGGTGGAAGAATATCTTCGAAATCCGGATAAAAAAGAACGTGATAAATGGCTGAAGAGGGTGGCTAACGGCGATATTATCGGTAATGCATTTACCGAACTTTCGTCCAAAAATGTTGGAAAATATGCTTTTGAGACCACTTTATCCCCTGACGGTGACGGATATCGATTAAATGGGACGAAATATTTTAGTACAGGTACGATGTATTCTGACTGGGTTTTTGTGACGGCGTCCACCCACGATGGGAAAACAGTATCGGTCATCATTCCTGCAAACCGGGAAGGAGTCATTATTGAAGACGATTGGGACGGCATCGGGCAAAAATTAACGGGAAGCGGCACGACCCGTTTGAACAATGTGTATGTATTTAAAGATGAAGTAACGTTTATTGACGGTACAAAGACTCCGTTTAATTCCTATCTACAGCTCTTTTTGCATGCAGTCATTGCTGGAATATTGCGAAATGTAGTAACGGATGCTTCTTCTTTAGTACATCGTCGTAAACGCACATTTTCTTTTGCGGCAGCAGATAAACCGACAGATGATCCGCAGCTTCAACAGGTGATTGGCCAACTTTCCAGCATGGCATTTGCTGCAGAAGCGATTGTGCTAACTGCTGCAGAAGCACTTGATGTTGCTGTGAGATCAGCCGTTGACGGTGTGATCGATTATTCGTTGAGCCATGAGGCTTCGCTTCGAGCCGCACAAGCTAAGGTGGTAGTAGACGATCTTGCTTTAAAAGCCGCTACCCTGCTTTTCGAAGTTGGCGGGGCTTCAGCAACAAGACAATCGGCGAAATTGGATCGACATTGGAGAAACATACGCACGATTGCTTCGCATAATCCAACAGTTTACAAAGCTCGGGCCATTGGCAGCTACATAGTAAACGGTACAGATCTTCCGATTAGAGAAATTTATTTTTAAGACGATTTTAATCAAAACAAATATGAATGGATTTGAAGAATGAGATAAAGTGGGCAAGCTTAATGCTGATTTATAAAAATTCATTAGGAATAAGTTGGTTTTCTTTGACTTTTTCTAAAAGGATTTCTATAATAATTTCTGTACTTTTAAATTTAGAGGAGGATTATTAAAAAATGTATTTTATCAGATTGCGATTCCCGGCTTTGAACCAGTAATTAAATACGTTCAAAGGCTCTGTTTGTGTATGCAGAGTAAACGGGAGCAGTCTGTCCTTTTTTAATAATCTTCGTTTCATATAGAAAATATGTAATGTGAAGAAGGCAGACGGATCGTTCTGTCTTTTTTATTTATGTATCATTCTCCTTCTTTTGTTTAGCAAAAGGAAGGTTTATCCCGCTTCAACGGGCAGTAAGTCCCCGCTTCAAGACTTAAGCGGAAACAATGAAGTCAAGTGGGGAATAACTGCTCGTAAAAGCCCGATTAGTTCAACTAACCATCAGTGGCAGATGAAGGCTTATTAAAAGCACCGTGTCCCCATGTCTTCATCTGCACTTGCACATCCTGTGCGTTGCCCCCCACTGATGGAAGTTTCACTTTATTTGGTGACGGCTTCTAATAGCCCCTAATCTAATAAGGATGGGTCTTCTTCCCTTTACTCTGAATCACAGGCAGATCGCCTGTGATTTTTTTATGTGCGCCCGGCATGTACATGAACTATAGGGTGTAAGTCCCGAACCCCGAAGACAGAAGTAGAGGTTAGCCAAGAGCAAGGGTGTCCGTGGTGACGCGGAATCTGAAGGAAGCTGGAGGCAAAACACCGGTCCGAGGAACACGAACCTCATATAAGGCTAGGTATGATTGAGTGAGTTTGCATAACAAAACAAAGCTCTTTCTGTCGAAGGTCATATCGAGTAAATGAGGCGGATAGATGGTGTGAAAGTGCATGTACTTACCCGGGGAGGTCTGGCGGATATGTGAAGTACTC
Organism: Bacillus sp. FSL W8-1127; assembly: GCF_038006725.1. Taxonomy (NCBI): domain Bacteria; kingdom Bacillati; phylum Bacillota; class Bacilli; order Caryophanales; family Bacillaceae; genus Bacillus; species Bacillus sp. FSL W8-1127. The sequence continues at coordinate 201,297 of NZ_JBBOVU010000001.1, forward strand.
GTCATAACCTACTTAGTGATAAGTAGCTGAACCGTCAGAAGTCAGCAGAGGTCATAGTATTAGTTGGTCTAGAACAACTAAGAAGGACCGAACAATTAAGAGAGAATAGCCCTTGGTATTCAGTGAGTCATGATGAACACAGAAAACGTAGTACCTCACTTGAGGGAGGAAGCGGTGAATCCCGTGGGAGACCTCTTGGAGGGTGGAGTGACCACTGGCATAAAGAGAACAGCTATTCACGGAAGTTATAAAGACTTGCGTCAATTATCTTAATTGAACCGCCGTATACGGAACCGTACGTACGGTGGTGTGAGAGGACGGGAGTTAATCGCTCCCTCCTACTCGATTTCGAAAGGAAGAGATCACATGACCAAAAAAATAAAAAGTGCGGAACTTGTCAGTGAATTTGTAGAGGCATTCAGATGCCCACTCTGTAAAAGTTCGATGAAGGTTGTTGATTTTAAAAGCTTAATATGCTCTAAAAACCATACTTTTGATTTCTCAAAACAAGGATATGTAAATTTGATGACTCATCCCTCGAAGAGTCATTACAAGAGAGAATTGTTTAAAGCCAGACACAAGATCATTATCGAAAGTCATTTATATACTCCCATACATGAAATGATTTCGAAAGTGATAACGGAATATATGGATGTTTCTGTTAAACCTTTTATGATTGTAGATTTAGGCTGCGGAGAAGGTTCTCATTTACAAAGGATTTTGGACGAATGTAAGGTTCCGGCAATGACTGGTGTGGGTCTTGATATTTCAAAGGAAGGCATTGCCATGGCTGCTAAGAGGTACGAAAACCAAATTTGGCTAGTAGGAGACTTGGCTAAATCACCATTGGAAGATCAATCGTTTCATGTGATTTTGAATATCTTATCTCCTTCCAACTACAAGGAATTCAAGAGGATTTTAGTGGAAGATGGGCTAGTCATTAAGGTTGTTCCTCGACCTAATTATCTAAAGGAGCTACGAGAAGCATTCTATGATCACAAGGAAAAAAGGGTCTATAAAAATGATCAAACAGTATCCCTTTTTAAAAAACATCTCCGACTACTGGATGTTTTCCATTTATGTTATTCAAAGAACCTTAATGAAACGGAACTAAAAAATTTGGTTCAAATGACCCCTCTTGCTTGGTCTGCGGATAAAGCACGTATTGATGCGTTTATTCATCGGGACTCCGCTCGGATCACAGTTGATCTAGATATTTTAGTTGGTATGAATAAAGGCTTGAAAAGAAAGTTATCATCGCACAATCGAATGGGGGGCAGTGAATAATGGAAAAAGTATATATTGAATTAAAAAATATCGAAGTCTCCTTTTTAGGCAAATTAGTATTAGATATCCCGCGATTAGCAGTACACCAATTTGATCGTATCGGGATTGTTGGAAAAAATGGGGCTGGAAAGAGTACGTTATTGAAACTTTTGGACGGTCAAATTACACCAGATAAAGGCCAAGTAAATCGCTTTGCGGATTTTGCTTATTTCGATCAACTGTCAAGACCGATTGAAAAAGAAATAGATTTTGATCTTCTAGGAAAGCTCTCTATACCTCAGACAGAAGTTGAAAATTTAAGCGGCGGTGAACAAACACGTTTGAAGTTAGCGGGAATTTTCTCCACCTACCATGAAGGGTTATTGATTGATGAGCCGACAACACACTTAGATGAGGCCGGTGTACAGTTTTTCATCGATGAGCTGCGCTATTATTACGGTGCGCTTGTTCTTGTTAGCCATGATCGTCATGTGTTAGATGAACTCGTTACAAAAATTTGGGAAGTCGAAGACGGGCGTGTAACGGAATATACAGGGAATTATTCCGACTACTCAGCACAAAAAGAACTCGCTCGTAATAGACAGCTTAAGGATTACGAAAAATACGTGAAAGAAAAAACACGTCTTTTAAAAGCGGCGGAAGAAAAGATGACCAAGGCCGAAAAAGTGACCAAGGCCAATAATCGTATGTCAAAAAAGGAAACGAAAGCAAAGGCAAATAAAATGTTTATGACGAAATCAAAAGATACAAGCCAAAAGGCGATCCAACGTGCAGCAAAAGCGATTGAGCAGCGAGTGGAGCAACTCGAAGCAGTGGAGGCGCCAAAAAAGGAACAAGCACTTTATTTTCCTCAGCCAACGGCTCTCAAGCTACACAATAAGTTTCCGATTATGGCAGACCGATTAACGCTAAAGGCAGGAAATAAAATCCTGCTCAAAGAAGCTAGTTTCCAATTCCCATTAGGCAGCACCATCGTGATTACAGGAAAAAATGGTTCAGGGAAAACAACACTCCTTCGCCATATCATCCAACAAGGAGAAGGGATTATCGTATCTCCTAAAGCTGTCATCGGATCGTATGAACAAATGGGTTATGAATTTGAGAAAGATGAAACTGTACTTGCATTTATGAAAGAACGGAGCGACTATGATGAAAGCAAGATCCGTGCTGTCCTACACGCAATGAATTTTACTGGAAATGATTTGAGAAAAAATGTCCGCCATTTAAGTGGTGGAGAAGCGATCCGTTTAGTATTGTGTCAATTGTTTTTGGGAAGATACAATGTGCTGGTTTTAGACGAGCCGACCAATTTTTTGGATGTTTTCTGTATTGAAGCGTTAGAACGCTTTTTAAAAGGATATGAAGGTACTGTCCTACTTGTATCACACGATCACATGTTTATTCAACGTGTAGCAGATCATATATATGTCATTGAAAACCAACAACTAAAATTAAGAAACTAAGTTAGACCTCATTTGCGGGTAAAATAATAGTTTCATTGTGGATGCCGGCCAGAGTTTTTTTCGTGCATAAAGGACAAATTTTATATATCATTTATCTTTTCTTGCGTTATTGAAAAAAGTCGTTTGTCTTTTGGCAAACGACTTTGTGTAGAAGCTGTATTCTTTTCTCCGTTCAGAAAAGCAGCAGGTAAGCAATCTCAAAATGAATTGGCCCATATTAAGAGGGTTCGAGCCATTTCTTAATCAAAAGGTTAATCGTTGTATAAAATCACTTTCATCGCTTTTTCTTTGGCTGCATTGCCAAATACATCATATGCTTGGATGATTTGATCCAGAGGAAAGCGATGGGTGACTAACTGCTGCGGCGAGATCTTCCCTGATTCCACTGTCTTTAACAACATCGGTGTTGTACTTGTACTGACCAGTCCGGTTGAGATCTTCACATTTCGAATCCACAATTGTTCTAGGTGCAATTCGACAGGCTTGCCGTGTACACCGACATTGGCTAGACGTCCGCCCGGCTTTAGGATTTGCTGACAGATGTCGAAGGTTACCGGGAAACCGACGGCTTCAATCGCTACGTCAACACCTTTGCCATCCGTTAATTCCATCACTTGTTTAACCGCATCGCTCTTAGAGCTGTTCACTGTCTGAGTGGCACCAAACTTTTTAGACATCTCTAGGCGATTATCGTCAAGGTCGATCATGATGATCTCCGCCGGTGAATAAAGTTGTGCCGTTAAGAGTGCCGACATTCCAATCGGTCCTGCGCCGACAATCGCAATGACATCACCCGGCTGAACTTCACCGTTGATCACCCCGATTTCCAGACTCGTCGGTAAAATGTCGCTCAACATGACAAGTGCTTCCTCATCGGTTCCCGGAGGAAGATGATACATGCTTGTATCGGCATAAGGGATCCGAACGTATTCTGCCTGGGTACCGTCGATTAAGTGCCCTAAAATCCAACCGCCGTTTTCACAGTGGGCGTACATCGCTTTTTTGCAATAATCGCATCTTCCACAGGAAGTGACACAAGAAATCAGCACTTTGTCGCCGGGTTTGAAATTGTTGACACCCGTGCCGACTTCTTCAACTATTCCAATTCCTTCGTGTCCCAATGTTCGACCGTCTGTTACCGCCGGTACATCCCCGCCTAAGATATGCAAATCCGTGCCGCAAATCGTCGTTTTGGTGATTCTTACAATGACATCAGTTGGATTCTGAATCGTCGGCTTGTCTTTCTCTTCCCACTCGATTTTTTTTTCGGTCCATGGAATACAAGTGCTTTCATCAACATTCCTCCTAAGTTTTCATTCGCTAATTTGCCTGCGGTGACAAAAATTAAAGGTCGTCCCATGCTGGTCTAACCAGGTTAGGTGTTCCTATTTGGTGTTCCTAAAGTGGATTGTAGTCCCACAGACATTTTCCCCTCGAGAACATGAAATTATTCAGCTCTTTAGGGGTTGTTCATATTTTTGGAGATGCGATGCCGGGTTTTTATGTGACGACCCATTTTTTGGATTAAGCGTTAGAAGGTTTTTTAAAAAGATATGAAGGTACTGTCTTTATGATCACCTATTATTAAATTGTGTAGAAGATCGTATATATGGGAAATTATGCCGACGGTGAAAAAAAGAATAGTCCGGAAAGTGTAGTAAAAGGGCTCTTTGCGCTATAATAAGAAAAATTCATTAGTTTAAATTCTTTGTATAATGATTGTGGCCATAAGCTTTTTTTATTTGAAATGTTCACGCTTTTAGGTGTATCCATTTTTTTGAAAAAACGAAACTGAATGTCCGGAATATATGGACAAAAAACCGATATTAGTGACATATTTTGCAATGGGGAAAACAGGGTCATTAATTGAATACGAAAAAGGAGTGAGATTCCATGAACTTTCAAGATCAAGTGGTGGTTGTAACGGGAGCGGGGAGTGGAATCGGCAAATCCGTCGCAGAACAATATGCGAAAAAAGGGGCAAAAGTGGTCATCGCTGAGCTGAATGTAGAGACAGGAAATGAAGTTGCCAGACAAATCAAAACGCAAGGCGGAGAAGCGGTTTCTATTCAAATCGATGTGCGTGAACCGAATGATATTATCCACTTATTTCAGAAAACCAATGAAATGTACGGCAAGGTGAATATTTTAATTAATAATGCCGGAGTTTCTCGATGGAAAGATCCGCTAGAGCTGACAGTGGAAGAGTGGGAAGATATCATCCATACGAATTTGAGGAGTGTCTTTCTCTGTTCACGTGAAGCGGCAAAATATATGAAAAAGAATGAAAATGGCGGTGCGATTGTGAATATGGCTTCGACTCGCGCCTTTATGTCGGAGCCTCACTCAGAAGCTTATGCGGCGACGAAAGGTGGAATCGTTGCATTATCTCATGCGTTGGCTGTTTCATTTAGCCCTTATCATATTCGTGTCAATTCCATAAGTCCGGGTTGGATTGAAACGAAAAATTACGAGAATTTGAACGAAATCGATCACTCTCAACATCCTGCGGGGCGAGTGGGCCGACCTATTGACATTGCGAAAGGCTGTTTTTATTTAACCGATCCTGAGAATGACTTTATTACTGGACAAAACATTGTTATAGACGGTGGCATGACGATCAAAATGATCTATGAAGAATAAAGTTTGAGTTTTGGAATATAGTTGTGATGGACACGGCAATAGAATATGGAGAGGAGGGCGCCCCGAAAGTGGAAAGATGGGGCACCCTCTTCATTTTTAGATCAATTATTTTGCAGAATGATTAGCCTTTACGAGATAAGCACAAACCCGCATTTTATCCGCCCTCACAGTTTCTTTTGTTCAACCAAACTGTAAAATATTCACTTTTATAACTTCAATCGGGTAAAATGAAACCATTTTCCAGTATATGCGTAGAAATATGATAAGGGAAAGGAGAGTGGAAATGGGATCGATCATACTATTATCCATTATCATTGCATTTGGTACAGCGGTGCTTGTTGTACCGTTAACGGGGGGAAATGAAAAAGGAAAGCCATACATAACGGGTAGAGGGAAGTTCTTTATAAGCATCGTCGCAGTTGTTTTTATCGTGGCCGTTATCGTGTATTATGTGACGAACATCGACCGCAACTGGACGGCTTTATGGCCGTTGTTCATGATAACGACTTTATTCGGGTTTTTCTTGGCGGATGGGAAAGAACGGCTCATCAAAGGGGTTCTTTTTTTAGGAAGTTTAATCGTGGCTGTCTATATGCTTTCAGCGCCATTATGGAATGCGAATGAAAAATATAAAGTTGCCAAAATGGATCAAAAAGTAGATATAGAACCGTTTGATGAAAAAGAGAAGCCAGCCAGTGTTCCGCCTAAATTTGCGCGGAATAAAATGAAAAAAGCGTTTGGGCAAGTTCCGAATGCGAGCTATTATGAGCTGGGAAATTTGCAAATTCAAAAAGTAAAGGGCGAATATGTATATATCGCACCGGTAGAGTTTTCTGGTTTTTTTAAATGGTGGAAAGGGAAAGTGACCCCCGGCTACTTTATGATGAGCGCGACCAATGCAGACGATAATCCGAAATTTGTGAAAAGAGAAATGGCGTATACACCATCTTCTTTCTTTCAAAAAAATGTAGAACGGCATATGCGCTTAAAATACCCGACGAAAATTTTTTATGGCGACCCGCAGTTAGAAATTGACGATGAGGGAAAACCTTATTACATTCGTACGTACGGGCATTTTATCTCGGCACGGAATGGTTTTCAAACAACAGGAGTCGTTGTCGTCGATCCGGCAACGGGTGATACAAAATCTTATTCTTTGAAGAAAGTGCCGGCTTTTATAGATGGCGCAGTATCTCCTGAGGCTGTCAGTTTGCAAAATCGTTATTTTGGTAAATACGTTCATGGTTTTTGGAACAGTATTTTCGGAAAAAGAGATGTCAAATTACCAACTGATGAAGGAACCGAAGCCAATGTAAGTCCTGTTTTTGATGATCATGGAAATATGTACTACTTTACCGATTTCACAAGTCCTAAAAAAGATGTTGACTCCATGCTCGGCTATTCATTGACCAATGGCAGAACGGGAAAAGCGACGTATTATACAGGGAACTTACAGGAATCGTATATGGATTCACAAGGAGATTTGCAAATTATCGAGAAAAAATTTATTGAGAAAAAATGGAAAGGTTCGATGCCGATTCTTTATAATTTTTACGGTGAAGCAAGTTGGTTAACACCTGTGCTAGATTCGAACGGCTTTTTGCAAAAATATTTCATCGTCTCTGCTGCCAACCCTGAAGTATCTGTATACGCAGACACACCAAATGAAGCACTAAAAATGTACAAAACGGCTCTTCAACGCAGCGACAGCACCGTAAACGGCAGTTCAAAAGCAGATGCTAAAACCGTTGCTGGCACGGTTGTACGTGTATTTAAAGAAAGAGTGGGTGATTATACGAACGTATCATTCTTATTGAACAATAAAGAGAATTTTGTTGTCAGCTCAGAACTTGTTCCGCTCGCTATTTACTTGCAGCCGGGAGATCGAGTAAATGTGAAATATTTAAATACAGGAGAACTATTTTTGCCAGTAAAAGAGATGACGATTAAAGGTCTCGAAAAATAAGGAAAAGTGTTTTTGTTCTTTGAGAGATAGAGATACAACTTGCCGCTTCCTTTTGATAGATTAGATGTTTGTGGGGTTCAAACAGATCAAGTCTGAAATCGAGGGAGCGGCAAGTTTTTATTTATGTTAGTGGTGATGCTTAAACTACTTTCGCTTTAGAGATTCGTCGGCATATGGAAGTGGGTTTTTAACAGGGAAATCACTTAGAAAGTGGAATAAGTAGAAAGAAGTTTTTTGCTCGATTTATTATTGGAAATTTCGGAAAATATAAAATCTTTCTATTGATAAATAAATTGTTTCATGATATATTTCAATATAAATCTACTAATCCTAGAAAAGCGGATACTCGATACAAAAATCTCCAAGTGACCGCTTGTGAGTCATTTGTATTGCCTGTATTGCGCTTTAAGGAGAAGGATCCAATGCATTATGATTCTGATACCATTTACATTATCGGGGATGCTAAGGCACCTCTAAATAACCCCATTACGAAACATTTTAATCAATATTTTATAGGATTAGTGGTAGATCGTACGAGTGGAAAAATTGTGGATGTAGAATGTTCCGCTACCATTCGATTAACCGTGCAGTTCCTTAAATCTATTTTTGTCGGAAGAAATATAGAAGATCCTGTATTAATACAAGAAATTAGTCAACGTTATTTTGGTTCCTCACAAAAGGCGCTTATCGTTGCTTTTCAAGATGCGCAGAAAAAATATAAGCAAATTGTAGCTGCTTTGTCTACATAAACCTAGACAAAATCCAGCCTGACGAAAAGTTGGGCTGGTTTTTATTTTGTTAAGGAGGCGAAATGGGTGATCAAAGACGGCTTTATGTATTTAAGTGTGTTGGTTGCATTTGCGGCTCTTATGGTTGGTATTGAAAGAAGATTCAAAGGGAATCGTATTTTGAAATTTATTCCGGGAATTGTACTGATTTATATTGGAGCAGCACTCATGCAAACGTTTGGCGTCTTTGCTAATAATGAGTCGATTGATGGAGTCTACAATCAAGTCAAAGGGGCATTATTGCCCGCGATGCTTATGCTCATGCTGTTAAAATGTGATATTCGAAGTATAGCAAAATTAGGCCCTAGAATGTTAGGAGGTTTCGTCGTTGCCGTTATCAGTATTTTTTTAGGTTTCGTCATCGTATATGCACTCTTTAAGCCATTTTATGTGGCTGATACTTGGAAAGCATTTGGTGCTTTGTCGGGTAGTTGGACGGGTGGTTCAGCCAATATGGTGGCCCTTCAAGGAATTCTCAATGTTCCTGAAAATATTTTTGGATATGCATTAATGATGGATACGATTAATTATGCGGTGTGGGTGATGTTTATGTTTTGGCTTGTTCCATTTGCTGATTCTTTTAACAGATGGACAAAGGCTGATGTGAGTTTTATTCAAAAAGGTTTTAATGAAGTCGCTGCTACTGACGAAAAAGACGCGCAAGGAACGCAATTTCATCATTTATTGTACTTATTAGGAATTGGCTTGCTTGTTTCTGCTTTGTCCACTTATTTAGGCAATCTCTTGCCGGAAGTGGGAGCGGTGATCAACGCTACGAGCTGGACCATTATGATTGCTTCTGTTGTTGGCCTCATTTTAGCTGTCACTCCTGTTGCCAAAATACCTGGAATTTTGGATGTATCGAATGTGATGCTTTATATAGTTGTGGCATTGATCGCATCACGTTCCGATTTTTCAAACTTAACACAAGCTCCAATTTATATCATTTCAGGATTTTTCATTATGTTGATCCATCTTATAATCATGCTTTTATTAGGTAAATTATTTAAATATGACTTATTTACTTTAGGAGTCGCTAGCTTAGCCAATATTGGGGGGATGGCTTCTGCCCCGATGCTAGCCGCGGCATACAATCGAGCGTTAATTCCTATAGGGGTGATTATGGCTTTATTGGGTGCTTTTATAGGAACGTATTTTGGAATGTTGGTAGCGAAAGTTTTGGCCATGATCTAATGGAACCATCAGGCATATAGAAAGGAAGAGATTTTGTGCGGATTGATAGTTTGAAGATTAGTCGCGAAAAGACCAGATTGCACACCCCTTTTAAAACCGCTTTAAGAACAGCTGTTGAGATAGATTGTATTCAGGTGGAAATTACGCTCCATAACGGAATAAAGGGGAGAGGGGAAGCATCTCCGACATATGTGATTACGGGTGATTCTACTGAAAGCATTGAAGCTGCTTTAAATGGCCCTATTCGTGAGGCGCTCATTGGATTGGATATTTTCCATTTTCAGGAGGCGCTAAAACGAATACAAGCATGCTGCGTTGGAAATACAAGCGCAAAAGCGGCAGCCGATATAGCTTTATTTGATGCTTATTGCAAATTATGGAATATACCATTGTTTTCGTTCCTTGGTGATCAAAAGCCTATTCAGACGTGTATGACCATCGGTGTTGATGAACCAGAGGCCATGGCAGCAACCGCGTTGGAGAAGGTGAAAGAAGGATTCCGTATTTTAAAATTGAAAGTCGGAGAAGATCCAAAGCTGGATATGGCAAGAATCAAAGCCATTATAAAGACTGTTTCAGATGATATTAAGTTAAGATTAGACGCCAATCAAGGATGGACGCCAAAACAGGCAGTAAAGCTTATTCGCGAATTACAACAAGAAGACTTTCCTATCGAATTTATCGAACAACCCGTAAAGGCGCAGGATTTAGAAGGACTAAAGTTTGTAACGGAGCGGGTAGATATTCCGATTATGGCGGATGAAAGTGTTTTTTCTGCAAGAGATGCTCTAAAAATTGTATCCGGCCATTATGCAGATTTATTGAACATAAAATTAATGAAATGCGGTGGGATCAGTGAGGCGATCAAAATAGCCAGTATGGCCGAAGCAGCAGGAGTAGCCTGTATGATTGGAAGTATGATAGAGTCGCCTCAATCAGTAGGAGCAGCAGCTCATTTAGCGGCTGCTCATCCAAATATTCAATATTTTGATTTGGATGCTCCGCTTTGGTTATCCACGGAACCTCAATATTTAATATACGAGGGGGAAAATATTACATTACCAAATAAACCTGGCATTGGAACCGTTTCCTAGTGAAAAGGGGGAGGAGAAATGAAAAGAGCCGTGATTTATTTGGTCATTTTATTTGTATTAGCGGTTGGATTTAGTCAAACTGTACAGGCGAAAGAAAAAGACCCGGTTGTTGGAAATTCTGCCTATATTGATGTGTCAGTCGCCACCTTATGGACGGCGCCCAATATTTTACGGCCAGTTGATTTACCTTCTGCCACTAATCCTGTTGACATGCGAAAATGGACATCTTCTATGACTTTAGAGGAGCAGCTGCAATTATCAGATGATGGTATGCTGGAGACCCAAGCTTTGTACGGAAATAAAGTGACGATTCTTGAAAGAAACGGAGACTGGGTGAAAGTGGCTGTCGAGGGACAACCAACCCCTCGAAATGAACTTGGATATCCGGGATGGATGTCTGTTCATCAATTGACTTATAACAAGAAATTTGCAAGAAGTGAACAAAAACCGTTTGTGATGGTAGAATCGCCAACGACCTTTCTCTATCAAAATGCTTCCTTGAAAAAGAAAGGAATGGAAATTAGTTTTAATACAAGATTGCCTTATGTCACGGAAACAAAGAAAGCCTTTAAAGTTCTGCAGCCTAATGGAAAATATGCATGGATTTCTAAGTCGGATAGTCATTTTTATCAATCTGAAAAAGCCATACCAAAGCCTACGGGTGAAGAGTTAGTGAATACAGGGAAGAAATTTCTTGGCCTCCATTATTTATGGGCAGGCATGAGTGGGTTTGGATTTGATTGTTCAGGATTTACTTTTACCATTTATCAATCTCATGGCATTACAATACCTAGAGATTCAAGCGTACAAGCACAATATGGTCAATCAGTGCCATTAAACGAATTACAACCGGGTGATTTGCTATTCTTCGCATACGATGAGGGGAAAGGGAAAGTTCATCATGTGGCGATGTATGCCGGAAATGGTATGATGATTCATTCTCCCAATTCTAAAAAGAACGTAGAAATAATTCCTGTCCATACACCAGGTTATTATGACGAATTGTCTGGAGCAAAAAGATATATTCCGGAGCCATAAAAACCGTTCAAAATTTAGAATGGAAGTGTTGAATGGAGTAAAAAAGCTTCCATTCTTTTTTTATGATTTTATCTTTTTGTAAATGATGGCATAATAGCCATTCAATTTATTTTATCAATTGGTTTACATTGGAAAAAGATTCATAAACGGAAAAACAAATCATGGTGGAGTATTGAAGTTTTGGTTGACTCTCCCGTTGCGTGATACTTTATATTGAGTAGCAAGGAGGCAAGTCGATGGGAATGAAAGTGAAAGAAGTAGCGGATTTAGTGGGGATTAGTGTTCGTACGCTGCATTATTATGATGAAATCGGATTATTAGTTCCAGAGGAGACAACCGAATCAGGATATCGCTTGTACTCGGATGAAAATCTTGAAACACTGCAGCAAATTTTATTTTTTAAAGAACTAGGATTTCCATTAAAAAAAATTAAGGACATCATTTATAATCCTTCTTTTGATCGGCAAGAAGCGTTGGAGCTGCAACGACAAATGTTGATGGAGAAACGAGAGCGGCTTGATCAAATGATCGCCACAATTGAGAAAACGATTAAACATATGAAAGGAGAAATACAAATGTCCAACAAAGAAAAATTTGAAGGATTTGACTTTCGTCATCATCCATACGAAGAGGAAGCGCGGAAACGTTGGGGCGATGAAGCGGTGGATAGAGCGAATGCGAAAGTGCGGAACATGACTAAAGAAGAACAAAAAGCGTTGTCGCAAGAAATGGAATCGATTTATCAAAAACTTGCGGCTCTCCGTCATCAGTCGCCAGAATCCGAAGAAGCACAAGCGGCCATTAAAGAATGGCATGATTTTTTGAACAACCACTTCAATCAATATTATACACTTGATGTATTTAAAGGATTAGGTCAGCTGTATGTCGAGGATGAACGATTCACGAAAAATATTGATCAGTATGGTGAAGGCCTTGCGGAATTTATGCGTGATGCCATGCGCATTTTTGCAGATAAGAACAAAAAATAATGGGTGATTCTGTTTGAACCCGTCTACTAATATTAGATTTCATAATGGTGTGCATTACTTATCATGTCTTCAAAGCCGATTTGTTATAAACCAAAAAAATTGAGAAAAAGGATATCGTTCATTTGGGAATTCAATGGGTTTATCCTTTAATTTCACAAAACCAGATGATAAGCAAAAGGCAAGAATATTTCTGGGTAAAGAATGAGAAAAGTGGGTGTATGATAATCATTTTGGAAGGCCCATTCCATTACCGCAGAAAATATTCTTAAAAAGAATGGCTTTGCAATAAGCTTCTATTTATCGAATCTGAATTTTTTCAAATCATCAGCACCTGAATCATTAACTGACCGGTATGGCTGTCTTCTTTTTCCCGGAACGATTGGTTAAATCGTTATTTCTGTTTTTGGTTTGCTTAGTCTGGATTCAATCTTTTCAAGAACTTTTTCTAGTTTTTCAAGCGGTACTTCTGTGCTTTCTGAAATATTTTTCAAATCTTGATAGGAAAGTCCTTTTGAACTGCGGAGAAGATTCTTTTGCTCATGGTCATGCAATAAAATTTGAACTGAATCAGGTCTTGAATAATGACCTAATCCGTCAAAGACTACTTTTGCAGCCTTAATCTCATTGGCATGGCAATCGGCGTAAACAATCGTATCATCGTGATAAACGGGTCCGGCGATATATTCGCCAAATGGATTGACAATGGCAGCTCCGCCTACAGCCCAACTAAAATCCATCTCTGGACTATCAATGAAATGTTTATGTTCAGGTTCAAAATCTTGTTCTCTCAACAAACCGGCTACACTGATCACAAAGCTTCCCGATTCAAAAGCGTATTCTCGAATGGCAAACTGCAAATCACAAGGATCTCCAGGTTCTGTTGTAGAATGGAATATTCGACCTTTTCTTTCACCGTTATTGGTCTTTTGTCCGAACGTCCAAGTTCCAGGCCAATTGGCGATATGGAATTCTTCGCCCATCAACATTTGGGCCGCTCTTACTAAAATCGTATGGTGTTCCCAGCAAATAAGCGATCCGATTCGTGCAATATCGGTTTGATACACATTGAGATCACTGCCGTCGCCCCGTCCCCAGTAAGTCCTTTCAGTGTAAGTAGGCATTAATTTACGGTGACGTCCTAATATGGAGCCATCAGGACCAAAAAGGATTTGACAATTATATAATGTGCGTGCTCCATCCGTATCATCGATTTCGTTAACTCCCATTACACAATAGACCCCTGCTTCCCGACAAGCTTTTCCGATGATTTCCGTGTCTTCACTTGGTATGGCAACAGAGTTGTTTTGAAGGGCAATATTCCACTCAGCCCATTCATCTATTTGGCTGGCGTAACCAGCTTTGTAATAGGCGGGAAAGACGGGAATATAGGTTTCTGAGAACGCTACTAATTTCGCTCCGTTCGCCCCTGCTTCTTTGATTCTTTTACAGGCTACTTCAATCGATTTTTCTTTGTTGAATACAATTTGAGGGGCTTGTACTGCCGCTACACGCACTGTTTCATGGCCTCCGAAAACGGATTTGTTCAACTTTTCGTTTCTAATTTTTCCCATAATTGTCTCCTTCTTCAAATATTAGGATCAACCCAATTCTATTCCGAAAATTCTGAATTGTCAATTCGTTACTCGAACATTTACAATTTATTAACAAAGGATACTAGAATTAAAAAAAGAAAGGATGGGTATCTCCCTTTTTATTTAGCTTTTCATCGTTCTATTTTGGCCTCTTAGGCTTTCTGTGTATGGCAAGTGTCGAAGGAGCAGTGTTAACCGATCTTTCTATCCGTGCGTACTTTTAACATTACACTGCCAAATATCTTACGGATTATTTTTACTTCGATAACGAGTCAATACAGACTTTACGGCTTCTGCGATTTCTTGATAGCCTGTACATCTGCATATATTGGATTCAAGCCATTCTTTTATCATTTCATCGGTTGCATCCGGGTGCTGCTTCAATAGCGCATGACAATTCATAATAAATCCTGGAGTACAGTATCCGCATTGAAAAGCAAACTTTTCAACAAATGCTTTTTGTATAGGCGTGCCGTCTAATCCTTCAATCGTTGTCATTTTTTTGCCAACAACCTCAATGGCCAGCATAAGACAAGATTTCATTGGCATATCATCTACATTAATCGTACAAGCCCCGCAATCTCCGTTTAGACATCCAGGTTTTGCACCCGTTAATCCTAATTGACTTCGGAGAACATATAGCAGTGTATCCGCGGGTCTAAAAGTGGCCATTCTTTTTTCTCCATTCACATCTAAAGTAGCGCTTATTTGAAACATATGATCATTGTGCATGCTCCTCCCCCTCCAGCGCGGTGAATATTTCTTGAAGTGTATTTTTGAAAACGAATATCCGATATTCCGATGACCCCTCTGTATCATTAAGAATGGGGGTTGGCAGATGATGAATGGCATGCTCGATTCTTGTTTCGAGAGGTAGTTGTGTTTGATTTAAATCATCCTCTATTTGTTTAGATCGAAAAGGAAAGGGACATAATCCGCTAAAAGCTGTCCGTATACCTTCTTTCGTTTTCATCGCTGCAATGGTCACAAGTGGATAGCCGGTATCCCATTGCCTTCGTTTTTTTATACTGACAGATGGTACTGAAAGATCATTCCGGTTGGTGACGATTTGCACAAGGAACTCTCCTGTTTGCAAGCGAAGTTGTTTGTAAAAAACATCTTGTATAGGAACACGCTTTATTCCGGATGGACCTGCAATCACTACTTGGCTATTCGTTAGCAGAAAAGGCAAAACCGCTTCACGATAAAAAATTTTCCCGCAAATATTTCCTCCTAAAGTAATCTTGTTTCGTGCTGTATGATCAGCCACTTCACTGGCTGTTTTGCTCAACAATGGAAACACATTCGCTTTTTCTATTTCGGTTAAAGTGAGTGCAGCTCCCATCACAGGATGGTATTCGTCCAACTGCAGCACCTTGCATTCAGGAATGTCATGAATGTCGATCACTGCTCCGGGAGTGACGAGATTCAATCTACCGAGCGTAATAATCTCCGTTCCCCCTGAAAAGTAGATCGGCCTCTTTTTTTGAATTTGTAATGTATAAAATAATTGAACTGCTTCGTTAAGCGTGGAGGGCTTATAGTATTCAAAGTCAAACGAAATCATTTTGTACCCCTTTCTTTCTTCTCCAAATGAATTCAGGGACAAGCGGCAATTGATTGAGCTGGACTCCAGCGGCAACGGATAAACTGTTGGCTAGCGCTACCGGCATACCTAATATTCCATGTTCCCCAATGCCGCGTGCACCATATGGAGCATCAAGCTGAGGAGTTTCAACAAAATCTACTATATATTCTGGATTTTCGCCGTAATGAATCGGTCTATATGTTCGAAGCTGAGAATTTTGAATTCTTCCATAGCGGTCAAAAATAAATGTTTCTCTGCCGGCAAAAGATAGTCCCATGCTCATGGCGCCCATCACTTGGCCTTTGGCTGCTTTTTCATTTAATACTTTTCCGATATCAATCACGGAAATCGCTTTGATCACTCGATAGGTAAAATCTTTTTTATCAAATTCAATTTCTACTCCTTGTGCCCCTACCGTCCATTCAGGACCTGGCTGACCTGCACCCGTATAAGGATCCAGATGAGTCATATGTCTTAAAATGTAATTTCCTCTTCCGATCACTTGTCCTCCGATTGCATTTCCGTTCGGATATTGATAGCCGTACGCCACGTCTTTTATATCAATGCCCACTTTTGGATCATCTCTTAAAAATATTCTTCCAAACCCAACCTCAAGATCTTCAGCAGAACATCTCAAAATACAGGAAGCGATCTCTTTTAGCTGTCGGATGGCATCGTCAGCTGCTGCCAAAACTGCCCGTCCTGCCATAAATGTCCCCCGGCTGGCAACCGTTTTCCAATGTTCGGGAGTCGTTTGTGTATTAACTTTCATTTGAACATGAATTTGATCTATGCTCATTTTCATGCGTTCAGCAAGAATTTGAGCCAAGATCGTCTTCGTGCCTGTTCCAATCTCTACCACACCAGAAATGAGGTTTATGCTACCATCTCGATTGAACGTTAAAATAACGCCCGAACTGGCATCGAGGTCGATGGTAGACGTTTTCCAAATACAGCTGACACCTTTCACGCGAACTTTTCGTTCATCGATTTCCATTATTGGTTTTTCGTCCCAATTTATTAATTCTTTTAGGCGGTGAATGCATTTTGGCAAATTTCCTAGATTACTGTTATTAAGAAGGACTTGAGTGGGTGTTTTATGTCCGGGAAGTATAGCGTTTTTTAGACGCAACTCAAGCGGGTCCATCCCGAGTTTCTCCGCCAGAATGTCCATGGTTCGTTCAAAAGCAAATAATACCTCGGAATGGCTAAATCCTCTGAAGGCTGTGGCGTAAGGATGATTGGTATACATGCACAAAGAGTCGCACCATACATTTTCAATATGATAAGGACCTGTACAGTCAACGGCACCGGCTCTGCTGATATCCGTTGATTTATCAGAATAAGCACCGCCATCAAATAAATAAACAATCTCCGCGGCTTTCAGTAATCCGTCTCGGGTGCAGCCGAGTTTTACGCGGGCATCGAGCCCTATATGGCATGGGGCCGTTAATATATCTTCTTCTCGTGAATAAATGAGTTTTACTCGCCTGCCTCCTGTGGCTTTAGAAGCTAGAAATGCCAGTATCTCCCATTGGACGGAGGCTTTTCCGCCATAGGCCCCTCCTACTAATGGAGTATTTACAACAATTTTGCCGAGGTCTATATTGAAATATCGGCTGATCCATTTTTTAATCATAAAGGGAGCTTGAGAGGAAGAAGTGATATGCACATAGCCGTCACGGTGAATTTCGGCGATGGCACATCTCGTTTCCATCGCCGCATGATCGGATGGAGAAAATGAAAAATTTTCTTCAACGATCAAATCGCTTTCCAGCCAGCCTTTTTCCATGTTACCTTTGCGTATTTTGGTTCGGTTGGCGATATTCGTATTTGGTTCCGGATAAACACCTTGGGTTCGCTGATAAGTATCGAGTTTTTCGTGTACAAGGGGCGCATCGCTTTTCAGTGCCTCGGATGGGGAATTAACTACTGGAAGAGGTTTATAGGTTATTTTTATTAAATCCGCTGCTCGCTTGGCCAAAACCGGATGATCGGCAACGACGAGGGCTACCGGTTCTCCGTAGTAACGGACTTTTCCAACAGCAATGGGAGGACGGTCTTGTATCTCTTCACCAATAAGCGGAAGTTCGGGAGATCCGGTTAGAATGGCTCGAACACCTGGCGCTTTTTGAGCTTCTGACGTATCAATTTTTTCTATTTTTGCGTGGCCATAAGGACTGATCACCATTTTGACATGCAACATGTCCGTTGATTGTTCATCCGCTGTATATTTTGCTTTTCCTGAAACTTTATCCAGGGCTTCTTTTCGGTAAATGCTTTTACCGATGATATTCAATTTGCTTTTCCACCTTTCTTCTGAATATTGACGGTCATTGAATTTCTGAATATATGAACCTGTTTTGATAATCGTCCGATCAATCTTTTTTTATTGCAGGAAAATGGGGAAGGGGAATGGAATAAAAGGTTTAACTCATCCCATTTCAATTTAAAAAAATATCCCTGTAAGGGATCTTCCAGACTGTCGACAAATCCGAAAAAATCGGATTTGCCGACAGTCTTTTTTTGTATAATTAAGATACCGTAATGAATTGAGGTGGATGAAGTGCTAACAAAAAATACACAGATGAATCGTGATCAAATAGAAATGATAGCTTTAGACCAACTTGTACCTGCAGATCATTTGGTTCGTAAAATCGACGCTGCTATTGATTTTTCATTTATCTATTCGCTTGTTCAAGACATGTATTCATCGGAAAGAGGTCGACCAAGTATTGATCCAGTTGTATTGATTAAAATGGCTTTCATCCAATATACCTTCGGTATTCGTTCCATGCGAAAAACTATAGAGGAAATCGAAACGAATCTGGCTTACCGTTGGTTTCTTGGATTTGGTTTTTATGATAAGGTACCTCACTTTTCAACGTTTGGGAAAAACTACGAGCGACGCTTTAAGGATACAGACTTATTTGAACAGATATTCTATCGCATTTTGAAAGAAGCTGCAGATAAGAAGCTGATAAGCAGTGAGCATGTCTTTATTGATTCTACTCATGTCAAAGCGAGTGCGAATAAGCATAAATTTGTGAAGAAAGTGGTTCGAAAAGAAACGAAAGCCTATCAAGCACGTCTACAAGATGAGATAAATGCTGATCGAGAAGCACATGGAAAAAAGCCATTTCCTCCAGATAAATTTGGGAAAGAAGAATATAAAGAAATAAAAGAAAGTACCACTGATCCGGAAAGTGGTTACTACGTAAAAGACGAGCGAACAAAACAGTTTGCTTACTCATTCCATGCTGCTGCGGATCGAAATGGCTTTGTTTTGGGGGCTATTGTAACGCCAGGGAATATTCATGACAGTTCCGTATTGGAGCCACTTCTTGAAAAAGTCATAGAAAAACATGGAAAACCGGTTGTAGTTGCTGCTGACGCTGGATATAAAACTCCCGCCGTTGCCCAATACATATTTGAAAATGATATGACCCCTGCTTTACCTTATACTCGCCCTCGTACAAAGGATGGTTATTTCAAAAAACATGAGTATGTTTACGATGAATACTACGATTGTTATCTTTGTCCGCAAGGACAAGTGTTAAAATATGCAACTACGACGAAGGAAGGCTATCGTCAATATTTTTCTGATCCAGTCCAGTGTAAAGATTGTCCATTCCTTTCGAAGTGCACCCAAAGTAAGGAGCATAAAAAACTGATTCAGCGACATGTATGGGAATTTTATTTAGAGGAAGCTGATCATCTTCGGCATACACAAGAGAATAAGAGCATTTA
The DNA here is from genome assembly GCF_038006725.1 of Bacillus sp. FSL W8-1127. NCBI lineage: Bacteria > Bacillati > Bacillota > Bacilli > Caryophanales > Bacillaceae > Bacillus > Bacillus sp. FSL W8-1127. The sequence continues at coordinate 220,689 of NZ_JBBOVU010000001.1, forward strand.
TGCAAGACGGAAAGAAACCATTGAACGTGTTTTTGCTGATGCAAAGGAAAAGCATGGTATGCGTTGGACAACCTTAAGAGGTCTAAAAAAATTGTCCATGCAGGCGATGCTAACTTTTGCTGCAATGAATTTGAAAAAGATGGCTTGCTGGACATGGAAAAGTCCAGCAATAACATAAAATAGACCCCTGGAGGGGTCTATTCCAAACATTTGAAAGCATAAAAGTGACAAAAGGCATCCGAAAGCGCACATTCGGATGCCTTTTGTCTACACTCTGAAATATCCCTGTAAGGGATCTTCTATATACTTAAACATATATTTTAGACGATTATTCTTTATTCCAAATGCTTCATTAAATGACTGACGGTTTAGTTGTAATAAAATGGATTATTTACACTTTTTTGTTGTATAAAGGGAATATTGAATAAATTGGCCTGGGAGAAAGGAACAGGATGTTTAAATAAGAGCAACAGAATGAATGCAGAATTTTTTTAAACAAGTTTTCGGCGGGGGGAGAGGGTGGAGGGAAGCAAAATGATAGAAAGATGGAAAAAGAGTGCGAGGCGGATAAGGAGAGAACGTCGTGTGCTGTATTAGCTACTTGATACCTGATATTCATTCCGATTTTAGTATACAGATGATCTGATCATCGTTCCTATTGGAATCGTTCCTGCGTTAAAAATGATGGCAAGCAGGTGCGTTGGAAGATGGCAAGTGGCAGGAGGAACGAGAATCCATCGAAAAAACATCCAACTGGTTTGTCGGTGGGGTGTTTGTTCTTATATGGATGATGTTGGCTGTTTGGGGTTCGATCAAGTTTTATCGAATGTTTCCGTTGATGCTAAAACAGTTATCATCATGGAAAATACCGGCATGGTTAAAGTGGGTTTTGCTTCAATTATAGCGTCCACGTTTTCAAGGGAACGTTATACGTAACGAGCATGCCTCGTGAAATGTAAATAGTCATTTTTGAAATAAAAAAGGGCGGAATGGAAACTTCCGCCATCATCAAGAATACTTATGAATTGAATGACTTTTCATCGATTTTTCCATTCAAGCAATACTTCCAGCAAATGGAGAAAGATTTTTTGATTTTCAATGCTCTGTGTTTGTAAGCGAGTGATGATTTGGGACAGTGTGTATTCTTGAGAGTTAGGATTTGGGTGGATTGAACGAAAGAGGTCTTCTAAAGAAATCTCCAGAGCCTTAGCAACCTTTTCGATGCTTTCCAGAGTGGCATTCTTTTCACCTCTTTCCAATTGTCCTATATATGTAGCGTGTAGATTGGCTATATCAGCTAATTCTTCCTGGCTCAATCCCTTTTCTTTTCGAAAAGTTCGAATCCGCTCTCCAATAATCCTTGGCAATTCACTCATATTTTACCACCTCTTAGGTAACTGTAGCTTTAATCATTAAGCTTCCCAAGATACCATAGATATTCAAAATAAATTATGATATACTATAAATAGTATTTTCTGGGAAGGGACGAGATGCCTATTTTATGTAGAAACCATGTCGAATGACGTCGAAATGATTAGAATTTAGGCATATCCACCCATGATTTTGTTCTTAAATATCTTGATCCAAAATGGAATTTCAAATGATGGTATGGGTGCAATTTATTTTGGTCCCAAAACAATCAGAATTCTTTTAAGGACAGCATAGAGATGCTGTAAGAGAAGAATGTCGGAATGATGTCTAATGAATGGGCAAGTGTAAGGATATGAAGTTGAATTTGATGGGCGGGAAAATGACGGCGCCAATGAAAAGACGGTTATAGTTGTTCTGTGATCGTGACTTCATTAAGTCACGGATAAAATGATGGATGAATTTTTTCTTCTTTTGCCCCCCTTCTTTTTAATTTTCGCTAAAACTCAAGAGAATTTTTCTTTTCTTATCGAAGCAATAGGTTTAAAATGATCAAAGTATAAAAAATAATTTCTGGAATAATAAGGGGATTGCTAATGTAATGAACCATTTTGCAAAATCATTGAAAGTTCATTACGGACAGTCACTATTGTAAGACGATGCCAAACAGTCAAAAATCTTAATAAAAGAAAGGGTAAGGGCTTAAAATAATTGGATTAAAGGAAGAACAATGATAAAACGAAAGTTCATGTATGCATTTATTTTGTTGTCTTTGTCAATCGTTTTGGTGGTGAATTACTATTCGTCTTTGGAATCGTTATGGATGCTTATCTTGATCCCTGCTGTTACGACCGTCATCTTATGCCCAACGTGGAAAGCAGCCATAACGGTTGGATTTTCAAGCTTCATTTTAATGGTGATAACCGAATTTGTATTTCATCCGTTACAACCTTCATTTCGGGATGCGGTTCATCTTATGATCACAGGAGCAGTGGAATGGATTATATTCATGACGGCTTCTTTTTTTCAAATCAGAACTGCAAAGATGATCGCGGAATTGGGAAATCTTGCATTAACAGACCCGCTCACTAAAATTTATAATCGCAGATATTTAGATTTGAATTTGGAAAAGAGCAGTTTGTTTCCAAACAAAGAACAGTCGATGACGTTGATCTTGTTTGATATCGACTATTTCAAAGCCATTAACGACACATTTGGCCACAATGCAGGAGATATGGTCTTAAAAAAAGTATGTAGAGTCGTTAAGGAAATCATTCGTGAATCTGACATATTTGTTCGAACGGGTGGAGAAGAGTTTCTGATTTTTTTGCAGGATTGTTCATTAGAACAAGGCATTAAACTCGCCGAGCGCATTCGAAAGACAGTGGAAGAGACGGACTTTGTATATAAAGACAAACGGATATATGTAACGATCAGTGTGGGGGTCTCAAAATACAGCAAAGAGAAAGACTTGAAAGAGTTTACGGAGAAAGCGGATCAGGCTTTGTATCAAGCAAAAGAAACGGGACGCAACAAAGTGGTTGTCATTTAAAAAAGAATGATTTTGAAAAAATGTTGAGTTTGGGATCTTTGGAAGGGTAGTCAAATGATCTCCCATCTTTTTTTTCTGTAAAAAGACGGGTCAGAAGGTAGACCAAAGTGGATAGTCTTACTTCTCGAAATTTCTTTGAGAATACGTTAGAAATATGGTCAAAACGTGAGAATCGTGTTTCCTGAATGAGAAAGTATTAGGAAATGGCTTTTTCTTTTCATTTGGTCGAAAAACATTTCCGGAGAATAAGCATCCTGTATTTTTGAAATATTCGATTATTATGTAATCTACAAAGACATGTTGCCTTTTTAAAAATATGGCAAATAAATTATAACAGTATATGGAAGAAAATAAAAAGAGAAAGTACTCGTTCATTTGTGCGGTCAACTGCAAAAAAGATCTCGAATATGGTCGAAAAGGCTGGCTCCAACCGAGTCAGCTTTTTTCTAAACATAGGTATTGGCAGTTTTTTACTGATCTTTTCTGAAGATGATGCTTCTTTTTGTCGTTTTTTCGAAAAATTCTAACGAAATCTGTTTTCAATGGTACAATATAAAAAACAAATGATTTACACGGCACGTTCGAAACGCTGACAGGAATTTTGATTAAAGAAGCAAAAGAAATCGTCAGATGGTTCATGGACAGTCCCCATTCTTTAAAAGTTTCGGAGGTGTTTTCGGGTGAAGATACGGCGGGAAGGGGTCAAAGAATTATGGAAGCGCTTTATTTTTGAAAATGAATTAGATGATGAACTTTCTCCCATAGTGAAAGAGTCATGGATTCGATCAAAAAAATGGAAAGTCAACCCTTTTCAAGCGTTCGGTCCTATCAAAAAAATCGAAATCGAACGATATCAATCTCTTATTGATTGGGCCATGCCGTTAATGGAAGGGCTTTATTCCATCGTAAAGGGTTCCGGCTTTTTAGTCATCCTTTGCAACGAAAAAGGTCAGCTGTTAAAATCGATCGGTGACCCGGACACGTTGTTAATGGCTGAACAAATCGGTTTTGTGGAAGGAGCCGATTGGAGCGAACAATCCGTCGGCACCAATGCGATTGGCACATCCATTGTCATGGATCAGCCCATTCAAATTGTTGCAGAGGAACATTATTCCGAAATTTGTCAATCTTGGACTTGTTCCGCTGCGCCGATCCATGATTCAAAAGGCAATATTATCGGCGTATTAAATGTATCCGGTCCTTATGAAAAAGTGCACCCTCACACATTGGGAATGGTCGTTTCAGCGGTTAAAGCGATAGAGTATCAAATGGCATTGAATGAAAATGCGGAAAAAAATATTATGATGCAGAGATTTCTTGAAGCGACCACCAACAATATGAAAGAAAGCATTCTTATCACCGACACGGAAGGAAACATTATTAAAGCGAACGAACAACTGAAGAAACTGCTGAATCTTGACCCATCCGGTTTGGAAGGAAAAAAGATCCAAGAACTTTTTACAAATCAAACGATCGTTTCCAATGGTCCCATCTATCTTCAAAATGAAGAACTGCATGTTGCAGTCCGGCCATCAAGAAAAAACTATCATGTTATGGTTGATAAAATCCCCATTTATAAAGACAAACAATGGATCGGTTCGATGATCATGATGAAAGAAATTCATAAAGTGCGTCAATTTGTGAATCATTTATCCGGAAATCAAGCCAAAATTACATTCGATGATATTATTGGGCAGCATCCCCTTTTTATTCAAAAAATTCAAGAAGCGAAATTAGCGGCCAAGACGGATTCAAACGTTTTAATATTGGGAGAAAGCGGAACGGGGAAAGAAATGTTCGCACAAGCCATTCATCATGAAAGTGATCGAAGAAACAAACCGTTCATTGCCATCAACTGTGGCGGAATTCCCCGTGATCTTCTGGGCAGTGAATTATTTGGCTATGTCGACGGTGCTTTTACCGGGGCCAAAAAAGGAGGAAGTGCGGGAAAATTTGAACTGGCCGACGGCGGCACTCTGTTTTTAGATGAAATAGGAGAAATGTCTTTGGAAATGCAGGTTCTTCTTTTACGGGTTATCCAAGAAAAAGAAGTGATGCGGATCGGCGGCCATAAAGTCATACCGGTAGATGTCCGAATTATCGCCGCTACGAACAAAAATCTTCGCGAGGAAGTCCAAAAGGGGAGCTTTAGAGAAGATTTATTTTTTCGGCTCCATGTCATGCCCATCACCTTGCCGCCTTTACGAGAAAGAAAAGAGGACATCCCGCTTCTGATCCGCCATTTTATTGATAAACTGAGCAAAAAATTAAACAAGCCGTTTCCGGACATCAGACCGGATTTTTTGCAAGCACTACTTCAATACGATTGGCCGGGGAACATACGAGAATTGCAAAATATTATAGAAAGAACGTTAAATCGACAGACAAAGCCGGTTTTATCGGCAAAAGATTTGCCGGAGGAAGTGTTCCATCTGTTTTCCGGGCAAAAAGAAGAAAAGTCGTTCATGCATAAAGAGGATATAAAAAAACAGGCCATTCTTCAGGCGTTATGCCTATTTCATGGAAATGTCACAAAAGCAGCCAAGCATTTAGGCATTTCCAGAAGCACGTTTTACAGACAAATGAGAAAATTTCACATTACTTATTAAAGCGACTGTTTCATTTTGTATCAAATTGTTTCAATATGTTGCAACAAAGTGTTCCATTTTGGAACACTTTGTTTGAAAAATAAGAGTGAAAACGGAATATCAAGAAAAAATCGTTTCCATTAATTTCAGGGAAAATAATAAAAAATTCGGATTTTTCGACAATATGCGTTTTTTTCTTATTTTTTGGCACATTTATTGCACTATCAAACAATGAAAGCGTTTTATTTTCGCAAAGGAGGAGAGCGAGTTGACGATTTCCAGGGAACATCTTATTTGGATGTATGAAACGATGTACAAGATTCGTTATTACGAGGACAAAATGGCAGAAGCTTATGCCGAAGGAAAAAATCCTGTCTTTAATATCGGTGCAGGGCCTGTACCTGGTGAAATGCATCTGGCAACAGGGCAGGAACCGGCCGCAGTTGGTATATGTATTCATTTAACAAAAGAAGACACTGTTTCGTCTCCACATCGTCCGCATCATCATGCCATCGCAAAAGGGGTTGATTTGAATAGAATGACAGCTGAAATTTTTGGAAAAGCAACTGGGCTCGGAAAAGGCAAAGGCGGACACATGCATTTATTTGATCCGAATGTGAAATTTTCTTGCGGAGGAATTGTAGGAGCCGGCATTCCACATGCATTGGGGGCGGCCCTTGCAGCGAAGAAAAAAGGAACGGATTCCGTAGCGGTGGCTTTTATTGGGGAAGGAGCTGCCAACCAAGGGGCTTTTCATGAGTCATTAAATATGGCGGCATTGTGGAATTTGCCTCTTATTGTTGTCATTGAAAACAATCAATACGGAATTTCTGTTCCAAAGTCATCATCCACATCCGTTTCCTCCAACGCTATAAGAGCCGCCGCTTATGGAATTCAGGGATATTATGTGGAAGAGAATGATCCGATCGAAATGTATAAAGTGTCAAAAGAAGTGGTAGAAAAAGCAAGAAAAAATGGAGAACCAGCCATCATTGAAATTGAAACGTACCGTTATTTAGGACATTTCCAAGGAGATCCTGAAGTTTACAGAGATAAAAACGAAGTGACTTTACTGAGGGAAAAAGATCCGATTGTCCGAATGCGCTCCATCTTATTGACAGAACACGGAATAGAAGACATGCAGCTGGCGGAATTGGAGCAAAGAGCGAAACAAGAAGTCGATGCTGCTTATCAATTCGCGCGTGAAAGCGAATATCCTGAACCGGAAGATGCTTTAAAAGACTTATTTGTCTAATGATGGAAAGAAAGGAGCGGTCCAAAATGCAAAAAACAAAACAGCGTTTGTTATCAGGAAATAAAGCAGTGGCAGAAGCGATTCGGTTAGAGTTGGAAAGAGATCCGAACGTGTTTGTGATGGGAGAGGACGTGGGCGCATACGGAGGGATATTTGGAGCAACGGAAGGATTATTTCAAAAGTTTGGTCCTGAAAGAATCATGGATACACCGATTTCTGAAACCGCTTTTATCGGAGCGGCCGTTGGAGCTGCTGCAGATGGAATGCGGCCGATCGTTGAATTAATGTTCGTCGATTTCTTTGGTGTTTGTATGGACCAAATTTATAACCATATGGCCAAAATTCCGTATATGTCAGGCGGTCGAATCAAGCTTCCGATGGTGCTGATGACCGGTGTCGGCGGAGGATACAACGATGCTGCTCAGCATTCCCAAACCTTATACGCCACTTTTGCCCATCTGCCGGGAATGAAAGTGGTGGCGCCTTCGACTCCGTATGACTTGAAAGGCTTGATGATTTCCGCCATCCGGGACGATAATCCGGTCGTCTTTATGTTTCATAAAACATTGCAAGGACTGGGCTGGATGGATCAATTGGACGCATCCGTCGGACATGTCCCGGAAGAAGCGTATACAGTTCCGATCGGCAAAGCCAAAGTGGTAAGAGAAGGAACCGACATCACAATTGTGGGCATTCAAATGACGGTTCATCACGCTTTAGAAGCAGCGAAAAAGTTGGAGCAGCAAGGAATTCAGGCAGAAGTCATCGATTTGCGTTCGCTCGTACCTTTAGATCGCGAAACGATTCTTCAGTCGCTTAAAAAGACACATCGCTTATTGGTCGTTGATGAAGATTATTTATCATATGGCATGACTTCAGAAATTGCAGCCATTGCGGCAGAAGACGGTTTATATGATTTGGATGCACCAGTCAAAAGATTGGCCGTTCCGGATGTGCCCATTCCATACAGCCGCCCGCTTGAACAATTTGTTTTGCCAAATGCCGATAAAATTTTTCACGAAGCCATCAAGCTAGTAAATGAATAAAATGGATTTTCCATACAGGAGGTAGCCATGTCAATCTCAGTTCAATTGCCTCGACTATCCGATACTCATGATGAAAGTTTGATCACCTTTTGGCATGTTTCAGAAGGGGATGAAGTCAAAAAAGACGATACGATCGTGGAAGTTCAAACCGAAAAAGCCGTTTCGGAAATTCAAGCTCCGGAGTCAGGGATTATAAAAGAAATCAGGAAAAAAAGAGGAGACACTGCCGCCATCGGGGATATATTGGCCATCATTGAAACCGTCGAAGAAACGGTTCAGTCTGATTCAACAGAGGAACAGCAAAAGTCTCTACAAGACGTTCATGTAGAGAAAAAAGCGACTCCGCGCGTCAAAAAGTTGGCGAAAGATCTTGGAGTGGATTGGCGTCTTGTCACGCCCACCGGTCCGAACGGTAAAGTCACGGAAGAAGATATTAGGAACGCAGTACAAAAAAGCACCGATGAAAAGCCGTCCAACCGATTCTTTATCGCGGCTCCGTCTGTACGCAAATTTGCCAGAGAACACAATGTGAACCTTGAGGAAGTGACTCCGAGCGGGCCAAACGGAAGAATCATAAAAAGTGATATTGAAGCGGTCTTAGCCAATCGAAAATTACAACAGGCAGAGGCGGAACAGGAAGCGGCGGCCGGCAAGGAAACAACGAAAGAGGAAGCCATCCCGCAAGGCCAGCAAAGAATACCGCTTTCCGGCATACGAAAAGTGATCGCAAAAGCCATGGTTCATTCGAAATCCGTCATCCCGCATGTCACTCATTTCGACGAGGCCGATGTCACAAAGCTTGTGTCTCACCGCCAAAGGGTAAAACCGTTTGCGGAAGAAGAAGGCATCAAATTGACGTATTTAGCTTACACAGTTAAAGCATTAACGGCCGTTCTTAAAAAATATCCGATGCTTAATGCTTCGTTGGACGATGAACGCGATGAAATCATTTTGAAGGATGAATACCATATTGGTTTTGCAGCGGACACCGATCATGGTCTTGTCGTTCCGGTCATTCGACATGCAGACAAAAAGTCGTTGTTCCAAATCGCTAAAGAAATCCAAGAACTTGCGAAAAAAGCAAGAGATGGATCGATCAAAGCTGATGAAATGACAGGAGCCACTTGCACAATATCCAATATCGGATCGGTAGACGGTTCTTGGTTTACTCCAATTATCAATCATCCGGAATCATGCATTTTAGGCATTGGCAGAGTGGAGAAAAAACCGATTGTAGTTCATGATTCGATTGACATTGCATCGATGATGGCTTTGTCCCTCAGCTACGACCATCGCCTGATCGACGGCGTTTTAGCACAAAAAGCTTTAAATGAACTGAAAAAATATTTAAGCGAACCGGATTTGTTATTTGTTCAGTAAATACTTCATTCGTAGTTCTAGAAAATTGAAGTTTCATCAATAAAAACAGAAACAGCGGAATGACATTTTCACAAAGGTTTAGTGGGCTGTTGTTCTTCATGCTCATTGAAAGGGAGACATATATCTTTTCATCTATGAAACAACTAAAATTTTTCACGGTTTTTCAGCAGCATTTCTTTTTTATATTGAATAAACAAAGGGGGCGTCACTTTTGAAAACGATTGAAAACGCTTATTATACTCATGAAGTTCACGGTGAATATGAAATCTTTGAACTGGGAGACTTTCAGTTGGAAGAAGGAGGCACTATTCGAGACTGTAAACTGGCCTACAAAACGTTCGGCAAGCTGAATGAAGCGAAGGATAATGCGATTCTGTTTCCCCACATGTATTCCGGAACCCACAAGGCGATGGAAATTTATATTGGAGAGGGGATGGCGTTAGATCCAAGCAAATATTTCATTATTCTACCGAATCAGCTTGGCAATGGTTTATCCAGTTCACCTCACAATACTCCGTTTCCATTCGGCAGGGGTGCCTTTCCAAAGGTGAGGATCAGCGATGATGTCCGGGCTCAACATAAACTGGTCACCGAAAAATTCGGAATCAACACTTTGCAGTTGGTGGTCGGTTGGTCCATGGGGGCTCAGCAGACCTATGAATGGGCGGTGCGGTATCCGGAAATGGTGAAGCGAGCGGCTCCGATTGGCGGGACGGCTAAAAATACACCTCATGATTTTCTTTTTACCGAAACTTTAATCGAGGCAATCACTTCTGACCCTGCATTTCAAGACGGATGGTATGAAGATCATCAACAAGTCCACCGTGGTTTGCGCCGCCACTCCCGAATTTGGGCAGTGATGGGGCTATGTACCGAGTTTTACAAGCAGGAACAGTGGCGTCGTCTCGGCTTCTCCTCTTTGGACGACTTTTTGGTAGGATACTGGGACAATTGGTTTTTGCCGATGGATCCAAACAATTTGTTGTGTATGGCTTGGAAATGGCAGCGGGGAGACGTGAGCCGCAACACCGGCGGAGACTTAAAAGCGGCTTTAGAACGGATTCAAGCGAAAGTATATGTTATGCCGTTTGAAGAAGACATGTTCTTCCCTGTCCGAGACTGCAAAGCCGAACAAGAGATGATTCCTAACAGCGAACTGCGAGTCATTCCAAGCTTGTGGGGACACTTCACCATGATGGGATTTTTTGAAGAAGACAAAAATTACATCGATGCCCAGCTGAAGGACCTTTTGTCTACACCCGTTTGAGAACGGATGCAGAGCGGATTTTAACAAGATTATATAAGATGGATGAAAGTCGAAGAACCAGAGCAAAACCGGCTCTGGTTCTTTCTGATGTAAAGGTCAGGGGAAACCACCTCTCTCTCAAAAAAAAACTGTTTGAATAAAGGAATGGAATAAAAATGACTCGTTAATGAAATGCACTTCTGTCAATGTAGGGCAACAATGCTTGTCCAGTTTGCTTTGGCATAATCTGTTTTCGATAAAAATTAATCATCTGGACAAAATAAGGGAGACGAAAAATGAGTAAAAGATGCGTGATGTGAATAGCGAACGAAAGAACGTTTCCATTATCTGAAAGTGTAAAACCTGTTATCATTCCATTTGTTTTCCATGAACCGTCTGTTCGTATAAACATGAGTCTTGCTGTCCGGTGTTATTTCGTTTGTTTCAACTCCCTTCTGTTCAACGTTTCTTGTTGAAGGGTCTAAGTCCATAGATATTGCTCCGCTTTTGACAGATGTGAATTGGGAGAGAGTTCCATTCTTTGTTGGCATCGTATGTAAACGTCGATTGAATTTTTTCCATTTGAATGGATGTGAAAAACAACAATGGAAGAATCATTCTTGCAGACATGATTTTGAAACATACTAACCTAAACAACGAATTTACACAAAAGGTGTTGTTGCTTGATGATCAACAAAAAGTTCGTCCTATGGTGTATCTTGATTATAGGTTGTTCGGTTGCTCTGTCGTTTATTTGTACAGTTTTCGTAAAAGCGAACGATTTGAATAGAGGCCGAAAGTTTTACGAAGAACACGGAAAAGCCATTTGGGAAATACCGACCAAACAGAAAGTCATTGCATTGACATTCGATGATGGACCTAGTTCAAAATATACTCCGCAAATTCTGGATATTTTAAAACAATATCACGCCAAAGCAACTTTTTTTGTGGTGGGGACCTGTGTAAAAGCTCATCCTGATGTAGTGAAACGAGAAATTTTGGATGGACATGAATTAGCGAACCATACATACCATCATTCCGTTTTTAGGGGGCTGAACGAGGAAGAAATTAGAAATGAATTAAGAAAAACAAAACAAACGATTACGCAACTGACTGGATATTCTCCTAAATTGTTTCGCCCGCCAGGAGGTTATTACAATGAAACCATTATTAATGTTTCGAACCAAGAAGGTTATACGGTTGTGATGTGGTCATGGCATCAAGATACGTATGATTGGAAAAAACCGGGCGTTCATAATATTGTAAAAAAGGTTTTATCTAACGCCCGAAATGGGGATATTGTCTTATTTCATGATAACGGCGGAGACCGTCGTCAAACAATTGAAGCACTAAAAAAAATTTTACCGGAACTTCAAAAAAGAGGATATAAATTTGTGACCGTATCAGAATTACTACAAATGCATCCGAAATACAGATATCTCGACTGGACGCCAGGGTAAAGAATGAGTCGGAGGACGGAAACGTCGCTAATCCGCACTCAAATTTTATTAAAGCAAAATTCATGTCCACGGCTCTCGACTGCAAACCTTTTCTAATAGTGTACTGTTATAAAGATTACATGCGGAAGAGAGCCACAAAACCATTATTTTTGAAAAGACATTTTATTATTTAACTCATGATTGAATTCATCCATCGAAAGAACTTCCAAACGATGATCATAAAAAGACCATATCCAAAAAAAGAATAGGAATGTTTCCATTGATTATGATGAACAAACCACCCGAATGCTTCTGATTGTTTTTCAACAAATGACATTGCTAGACTTGCCATGATGATAAAAGCCCCTTTTTTCCAAATGTTTAACTTATCCATAAAATATAGAAAACAAAAGGTGAAAATGGGCAAGCCGATAAGAGTAAATACAATGTTGATGGTGAAAATGGCTGAATAGGGTCTTAACGGAAAGCTGTACCACTCGTTTCCGACAAAATAAAGATCCAAATAAGTTCCTATCCATGAGGCGAACAAAGCGGTCAAAATATAGGCAGCAATGGTTTTGCTTTTAACGGAAAATGGCTTTTTTCGCGATAACCGCAAGTTCCATTTTTTCGATCGTCTCACAATATTCATCGGCAATCTCCCCGTTTATTTCTTCATCTAGCTTGTTGAAATAATCCGTAATCGTCCAGTCATAGAACCAATCTCCAATGTCTGCTTTCTCATGTGAAACGTTTTTCCATGCGTACTCTAATCTTGGACTATAGATTCGAGGGACCCCTTTTTGTATTTGGCCGTTTTTCATACGGCGTCGATAGGGCCGGCCCGGAATCGATTCACGAACGTCATGAAATAGGTGGGGCCAGTAATCTTTGCGAGATCCAGTGTGAGGGCAAGAAACGGCCCAACGAATGAACGTGTCTACCCCCTCTTTATTATAAAAAAGCAAGGAATATAACCGTTTTCCTAATAAAATCCGTTCATGAAGATAATCGAAACGTTGCAATGTTTGCCCCATAAGACCGATACTTCGCTTCTCATTTTCTTTATAGTAAGGAAACAAAATATGGTTTAATCGAAGAAAATCTTGAAGCTTAAACTCTATTGTATGAAAGACGTTTTTTTGAAAAAGGGCATTTTGAATGACTCGCTTTTCTAAATAGCTTTGTTCATTTATGACAAGAGCAATGGCGAGAATATAAGGGTCACGATATTTCCAAAAGTGGTTCCAGATCGTTTCCATAAAAGTAGAGACATGAAAAAAAGGGAGAAGGGAAAAAAGCGGTTTATTTCTTTTTATACTTTCTTCATAAAGCAAAAACTGCGGGTATATATCTTGAAAAATAAGCCAATTTCCACGTTCCAAAAAGGAAAAGAAAAATTGTTGTTCCTGTTCCGTCAATAAATGGGACAAGAGATCTCCTTTTAAGTCAGTCATATTCCAGCCGCCGTTTCTGGAAACCATATGTCCCAAAAACGCCCAATGAATTTCCGGATGACGCAAATAAACATCCAAGTAGCTTTTCGTTCTGGTGATATTGTTTTGATTTTTGATTTCGGTTTGGATGAGTATTTGTTGGATGAGTTTTCTTTCCTCTATCGTTAAATCAGCTTCATTTACCGCGGCCATTTTGAAACCTTTGCCCTTTTTCTTTAACTCCTCATTGATTTCAAGAAGAAATGGGGGTGTATTCCGTTTTTTCTTTTTCTTTATCAGCCCCAAAATGTCTCCCCTCCCTCAACAAAACATTTTGTTAAATGAAAGGGATGGCAAGTGTGACGTTTAGTGTTCCAAACGAAGTCCACTGAGTCTTGAATACATGGAAAATAGATAATCTAAAGAGGTCATACCAATGGAAACGAGATGTGTATATGATCATCTTATTACGTGCTTTGAAAATAAATGATGAAGACTTTATGAAAGCACAGCCGGTAAGATTCGAAAATAAAGAAATAAGGCAAACGGGAATTAAGAAACGTAACTGAGTGGGCAGAAGGGTAGGAAGCGTAGATCAGGCGAAAAACGTTCATCGCAAAATGGGAGGGCAGGACCAAAACAAGAACGAAGATCATTTTTTAAGTCATCGTTGTCAATACACGGATAAGGATGTTTAGCTTTCCCGTGAAAGGGTATTTGAAATGCAGTTCTTAGTGATTTAGGTTAGAGCGTTTTTATTGTTTTTCCGGAATCCAGCCATGGGGAAAGTTTACATCATTTGGATTAAAAATAAAAAATTGGAAATTATGTAAGATATAATAAACTTGTACAGCTGCATGCAGGGTGGGCAGTGATTACTCCCTTGAAGAAAGGGGGGTATCACTGATGATGACGGTTTCCGATGCGTTGACGTTAATGATTTCGTTTGCGGCCTTAATCGTTGCCGTCATTTCTGTGTCGAAAGACAAAAAGTAACCCACCCTGCCGAGCCTAAGTAAGGGTGGGTCATATCCGCAAATACGAGGGCCACTGCACTTCTTGCAGTAAGCTGTGTATGTTAGGGCATTGGTGACCGCCAATGTCCTTTTTTATTTTATGCTATTCCATTTTATTATAATCATAAAACAGGAAAGATGACAAGAAATGACGCAGGTGAGGATGAATCCGTTTGTGTAGAAATTTTCGCTGTAAAAATAAAGGAATTTTCAACTTTTGAAGGATTTTAATTAAATCCGCGATAAATCCAAAGTCAAGTAGAAGGAATTTTTTCGTTATATATCGCTTTGTGGTGCTGTTGATCGTGATAATTGAAAAAACAATATTCAAAAAAGATTGACAAATAAAAAAACGCTTGTTACCATATTTCCAAGTAATCATATGAGAATTTAATAATTTCCGGCCAGCTACAATTCATGGTGAGAGGGATGTGAGATGGTGCCAAAATTTGTATTTAAAAATCATATACTCACTAGAGGGATTTCATTGATCTGCGTGATCCTGCTGTTCATCCTTTGGACCGTGAGTACAAACTTAAAATGGATCGATCCGTTGCTTCTTCCGACTCCTCAATCCGTTTGGACGGCATTTGTGGAATTAATAAGAGATGGATATAAAGGGACTCCATTAAGTACGCACATTCTAGATAGTATGTACAGATTATTATTCGCTTTAATTTTAGCTTTTTTCACTGCCGTGCCATTGGGAATGTTGTGTGGCATGTCAAGATACATACTCGCCGTATTTGATCCTATTATTGAATTTTATAGACCGCTTCCTCCTTTAGCCTATTATGCCTTGCTTGTTTTATGGCTCGGTATCGATGATCGATCGAAAATCGCCTTATTGTTTTTAAGTGCGTTTGCACCTTTATTTATTGCGACAGTATCGGGCGTAAGACGTATTCCGCAAGATCGGATCAACGGTGCATTATCTTTAGGCGCTTCCAAACTGAAAGTCTTTTTCTATATCATTCTTCCGTCTAGTTTGCCGGACATCATTACGGGTCTTCGCACAGCTATCGGTGTGACTTACGGTACATTAGTGGCTGCCGAAATGGTAGCGGCTACCTCGGGGATTGGATGGATGGTATTGGACGCAAGTAAATACTTAAGAAGCGATATCGTTTTTGTAGGAATTTTTATAATGGGATTCATCGCCATTTTTATAGATAGCCTTATTCGATTGTATTGGCATTTTCGATTCTCTTGGGTTGGAAAACAAGACTCATAAAGTATGATAAAGGAGGAAAATTGCGTGGCGCTGAAGAGAAACATAAACAGCATTATAATTATCTTACTATTTAGTATATTTAGTCTTTTGAGCGGATGTTCTAGTCAAAGCGCTTCTTCCCAAAAGGCGGGATCATCGGCTTCCGCTTCTAATAGCAATGTGCCAAAAGAGATCCGATTGGGATACCAAGTTTCTCCAAATGGAGAACTTTTAGCCAAGGCATTAGGGCTGCTGGAGAAAAAATACCCGAACATTCACATTAGATGGATTAAATTTGATTCGGGCAGAGATATCAATAATGCCATGGCAAGTGGGAGCATTGATTTTGGACTCGTTGGAACTCCACCCGGATCCATTGGCATTGCCAGTGGATTGCCTTATAAAATTTATTATCTGCACGATATTATCGGTGAAAGCGAGGCGCTGGTCGTTAAAAAAGATTCCGGAATTTCCTCTTTAAAAGATTTGAAAAATAAGAAAATTGCTACAACATTCAGTTCAACATCCCATTATAGTTTACTGGGAGCTTTGAAAGAAGAGAAGATTGACCTTAAGAAAAATAATATCACTCTACTTGACATGCAGCCTCCTGACATTTATGCAGCTTGGAAACGCGGGGATATCGACGGAGCGTATATTTGGCAGCCGGTACAAACAAAGTTGATCGATGATGGAGGAAAAGTCATCATTTCATCAAAAGATTTGGCGAAAAAAGGAATTGCCACGGGAGAATTCGGCATTGTGAATAAAGATTTTGCAGAAAAATATCCTGAAATTGTAAAAGGGTATATCTCTGTTTTAAATCAGGCGGTCCATTATTATCGGAGCAAACCAGTAGAGTCATCAAAAGTGCTTTCGAAAGAACTAGGGCTCTCGCCTGAGGAAAGCTTAAAAACCATGAGACAAATTATATGGTTAGATGCTTCGCAGCAAAAGGAATATTTCGGAGATGCCGAGAAGCCGGGCAAATTAGCCAAAATCTTAAAAGACACGGGAGATTTTATGGTGAAACAGAAAAATATACCGTCCTCCCCGAGCCTAGCTACTTATCAAAAAGGTCTATTAAGCAATTTATACAAATAACACGAATGGAGAAGGGATATCATGGCAATTGCTTCGATCAAAGAAGATTCAGAGAGAGCTCAACACCGCCCGCTAATTGAATTGAGAAACATTAGCTTGCAATATGCCAATGGGAAAAACGATCTTCCTGTATTGGACCATATAAATCTTCGATTGGATGCCAATGATTTTGTTTGTTTATTAGGTCCGTCGGGATGTGGAAAATCTTCTTTATTAAATATTTTAGCCGGTTACCAGAAACCAACTGCCGGTGAAGTCATGATCAACGATAAACCCCACACTCGTCCGAGTTCCGATGTGGGAGTCGTCTTTCAGCACCATAACCTTTTTCCGTGGATGACCATCGAAAAAAATGTTGAATTTGGTTTAAAAATGAAATCTGTCCCAAAATCAGAAAGAAAAAAACTCGTTTCCTATTATTTGCATCTCGTAGGGCTGGTGGATTCTGCCAAGATGTTGCCTTATCAGCTGTCAGGAGGAATGAAACAAAGAGCCTCCATCGCCAGAACATTAGCTGCGGATCCACAAGCCATTTTAATGGATGAACCTTTTAGCGCATTAGATGCTTTAACTCGAGAAAACATGCAAATTCATCTTCTTGACATTTGGAAAAAAACAAAGAAATGCATCATTTTTATTACTCACGATGTAGAAGAAGCTATTTTGTTAGGAAAAAGAATTTTAGTGATGAATTCTCAACCGGGAAGAATCGTTGTCGATTTGCCGAATCCATTATCAAAACCTAATCAATCAGTCGAAGAAATCAAACATTTAAAGGAATTTAACGATCTGCGGCATTATTTAATTTCGGCCATAAGAGGTCATTTCAATGCAAAAAACGCTTTGAATGAAATATATTAGCTTGTTTGAAAGGCGCAAGCCAACAGCGCTTTTCAACACTCTCTATCTATTTTTATTTCATTATGAAAGGAGAATATCAATGTCTGAAATTCACACGAATTTTTCACGACCACTTAAGTTTGAAAATCGCGATAATTATGTAGGTCCACGAATTTTACGCCGTCTGCCTGAAGGTGTAGAGGAGCGGCCGTACTCGTTATTTGAAGTCAAGCCGTTAACTCCCATCATAGGTGCCGAGATTATCGGAATTGATTTGAGAGAGCCGATTTCTCCGGAGTTGCAAGCAGAGTTGAACCGAGCATTATTGGAATGGAAGGTTCTCTTCTTTCGCAACCAAAAAATCACGAGTGAACAGCAGCGGGCGTTTGCTCGGTTATGGGGTGAATTAGAAGTTCATCCATTTTATCCTGTTGAAGATGATCAATCTGAGGAAATTGTTCGCTTTTCCAAAGGGAAGAAAGAAACTGGAAAAGAAAATATTTGGCATACGGATGTCACTTTTCGCCCCAATCCTGCGAAAGCAGCGATATTAAGATTAATAGAAGTTCCTCCTGTAGGGGGCGACACGTTATGGGCAGATATGGCCGCTGCATATGATAATTTACCTGATGAAGTGAAGGAGCGTATTGATCACCTTACCGCCATTCACGATTTTACTCCTGCTTTCAGCGATTTACTGACACCGGAAGAGTTAGCGGTTCAACAAGAAAAATTTCCGCCTGTTGAACACCCGGTCGTTCGAACCCACCCGGAAACTGGACGGAAGACTTTGTTTGTGAATCCATCGTTCACGACTCGAATCGTAGGTCTGGACCCTGATGAGAGTGAAGAGCTGCTTCAGTACTTGTTCCGTCAAGCTCACATTCCTGAATATCAAGTACGTTTTCGTTGGGAAAAAGACTCCATCGCTTTCTGGGATAATCGTGCAACCCAACATTATGCGGTATCGGACTATTATCCAAATCCGCGTAAGGCTGAACGCGTTGCAATCGTTGGGGATCGTCCATATTAAGCAATATCATTGGAACAACGAATGGAACCTTTTTAGGTTCCATTCGTTGTGTTATGATCATCATTTCCATCATGTATGGATCATTTATCTTTAACAACTGGGAAAAGAGTTTGACAAGGACCGATTTTCAATCTCAAACCGAAGCGCCAAGACGAGATTTATCGCGATTGCACATGTATTATGGTACCCTTCTTTGTAAAGGCATCAATGTGATGAAAATTTCATAATATCCTTTCATGATATGTATTTCTGAAAAAGGGAGGTGGAACGTTTATGAGTTGGATTTTGCTTTTATTAGGAATTCTTTCGGAGGTTTTAGGCACAACTTCAATGAAAATGTCAGCAGGATTTACGAAGCTCATTCCTTCTGTACTCATGTTTGTATTTTATGGAGCCAGCCTTACGTTAGTCACATTGGCACTGAAAAAGATAGATGTAAGCATCGCTTATTCCATATGGTCCGGACTTGGTACTGCAATTATTGCCATCATAGGCATTTTATACTTCAAAGAGCACTTTTCTTTCTTAAAAATGGTGGCTATCTTGATGATTATTGCCGGTGTGATTATCTTAAATGTCAGCGGAGAAGCGCATGGAAAAGAAGTCTCTTCAGTCTCTGTATCGGATCTACATATCAAATAAAAAGCAATGAAAATGGCGAACAGGAATGGTCACTGTTCGCCTTTAAATTATCCAACATACCTTTGCAAGATTCGATCGACGGAAGATCCGTATGTTTCTCCAAACAGATTCAGGTGAACGAGCAAGTAAAACAGTTGATACAGCTCTTTTCGATCCTCATATTCCGGAGAAAGTGGTTGAATTTCGTTGTACGCGCGATAAAAAGCATTTGGAAATCCGCCAAACAGTTCCGTGAAGGCAATATCCATTTCTGAATGCCCATAAAATACTGAAGGGTCAATGAGATAAGGAATTCCATGTTCGCCTGCCATCCAGTTTCCGCCCCAAAGGTCGCCGTGCAATAAAGAAGGCTGGCATGTTTGTGGTAGCCATTGATCAAGCGACTCTAACAATGCTTCCATTTTCTTTCGTCTATATGTTGGCATTCTTCCTTTTTGTTCTGCCAATTGAACTTGCGTAAGAAGCCGACGTTCCCGAAAATAATCGATCCAGTTTTCATATTGTCCGTTTTTTTGCGGAAGACGGCCAATGAAGCTATCTTCGGCTAATCCGAAATACTGACCGTAACATTGATGAAGGCGAGCTAGTGCCTGACCTAGCAAAACCGGAGTTTGATCCGTTTCTTCACCTTCAATCCATTCAAGCAACAGCAAACCATAAGATCCGTCTTCGGCTTCCACGCAATGATATACTTTTGGAACACGAACGACATTCGTTTGCCCCAGCAATTCAAGACCAGCTGCTTCACTTTGAAAAAAGCGAGGAGGAATACGCTCATTGATTTTGGCAAAATAGGAACGATGTTCACTTCTTACATAATAGGCAGCGTTGATATCGCCGCCGGATACGCTTTTGCATTGGACGATCGCTGTTTTGTCGCCGATTTGATCAAGCGCTTCTCGTAATATCGACGAAAGGTTCATACTTTTATTTCCTCCCTTTGGCGAAAAGTGTGTAATGTTGCTCAAATGATAGTTGACGTATTGGTGACCGTCAAGAAAGACACCACTAAATGTTTTTATTCCATATTGTTGATTTTTTACTCTTAAAAGGACCCCCACCCACCAAATCTAGCTAACAGGAATATGGATCGAGTCTCAGTCACAGAAAATAGTGAAGAAACAGTTTTCTTAAATATATAGGCCTCCGACATGAAATAGGATATGTACTTGAAAGAAGAAGTTTCTATATTATATTGTACATTTTCATTTGATAGTTAGTGCAGATTATGAGTATAGTATTATAAGGAAATATTTATCGACAAAATGGTGCATATTTTTATTTGTTGTTTAGTAAAATAGTAATATGTTAAATAATCATCTGTTGGTATTAGTGAATAGTATATAATGGAAGGTGCACAGACCATGAGCCTTCATAAAATTACCTCTGAGATTGATTCGTTGGAATTTCGCTGGAATAAGATTATTTTTATCGTTGGATTTAAGGAAGATGAAGATAGACACTTTGCAAGTACTTTATCTATTCCATACATAAATCTCAATTTACAATTAAGCAAAAAATTGCAGAATATTCCTAAATCTAATATTCCTTTACAAATTGGAGAAATACTGAATGAGATATTGAACCTATATCATGATTCAATAATTTGGCTAGGAAATATTGAAATATTGTTTGACAAACAATTACAACAACATCCTGTAAGATTACTTGAACATTTAAGTAAACGATTTAAACTCCTAGTATCTTGGCCAGGACAGTTTGACGGTAAATCTTTAATTTACGCGACTCCTGACCATCCGGAATACTTTAAATATAGTGAATTCGAAGGGAAAATAGTAACTTTATAAATGGAGGAGAATCATCATGTTGCGTTACAGTGATTTAATTCAATTCGAACCGATTGAATCCGTCGTGCAATTACGCGATGCGGATGATAAAGAACGCGCGTTTCACTTACTTGATACATATGTTATTTCCGATCGTATGGCCGAGCAATTAGATGATATTATCATCGAACAAATTCAGTTTGATCGTATAGTAGATAATAAAGGTTTATTGATTGTCGGGAATTATGGTACAGGTAAATCGCACTTAATGAGTGTGATTTCGACGATTGCTGAACAACCAGGGGCGAGCAAACATATTAAAAATGAACGTGTTGCCAAAAAAGCAACAGAAATTGAAGGAAAGTTTAAAGTAATACGTACAGAGATCGGTGCTGTTGCGATGTCTCTGCGTGATATTATTTGTCAAGCTCTTCAGCAAGGTTTAGCGAATCTAGGGATTGATTATACTTTTCCAAAAGCAAGTGAAGTTACAAATAATAAAGATATGCTGTATGAAATGATGGAATTATTCCATGATCAATATCCAGATCTAGGACTTATGCTAGTAGTAGACGAGTTATTAGATTATTTACGCAGCAGGAAAGAGCAAGATTTGACTTTAGATTTAGGTTTTTTACGCGAATTCGGAGAAGTTTGTAGTAAAACTCGTTTACGTTTTATCGCCGGGATCCAAGAAATGTTATTTGATAACCCCAAATTTCAATTTGTGGCTGATTCATTACGCCGCGTAAAAGAACGTTTCCAAGAAGTAAGAATTATCCGCGAAGACATTGCTTATGTTGTATCGGAACGTCTATTGAAAAAGGATGAAAAGCAAAAAGCGTTCATTCGTGAGCATTTAAGTAAATTTACATCATTATACCATCGCCTTGGGGAAGATATGGAGACTTATGTTAACCTTTTCCCCATCCATCCGGCCTATTTAGAAACATTTGAAAAAGTAAATATTGCAGAAAAACGTGTTGTATTGCAAACAATTAGTAAAGAAATTCGCAAGCTCTTGACAGAAGAGGTTCCTGATAATGAAACAGGGATGATTTCATTTGACAACTATTGGCAGTATATTGAAGAAGACTCATCACTAAAAAGTAATCCTGATGTAAAAGAAGTGATGGGCAAAGTACAGACACTAAAAGATCGGGTGCAAAACGGCTTAAAACGGCCTACCTATAAACCAGCGGCGTTACGAATTGTCAATGCTCTTGCAGTCTATCGTCTAGCGACAGATGATATTAATGCCCCAGTGGGTCTTACTTCCGAAGAATTAAGGGACAAGTTATTCTTAAATATTGGAATGTTACTAGATTTGGGGGATGAAGCTGCCGATTTCTTAAAGACAACGATTGAATCTGTGTTAAAAGAAATCATGACAGCGGTTAGCTTCCAATATATTTCTGCGAACCAAGAGAACGGTCAGTATTACCTTGATGTAAAAAAAGATATCGCTGTAGATGAGTTAATTGAAAAACGTGGGGAAGAGTTAACGGACAACCAACTGGATCGCTACTATTTTGAAATATTAAAACAAGCAACCGAAGTAACTGATAACACATATGTAACCGGCTATAAAATTTGGTTGCATGAAATTCCTTGGGAAGACCGCCGCGTTAAACGTCAAGGTTATTTGTTCTTTGGTGCGCCAAATGAACGTTCGACTGCTCAACCTGAGCGAGACTTTTATATTTATATGTTACAACCATTTGAGCCACCAAAATTTAAAGATGAAGAAAAAGCAGATGAAGTGTTCTTCCGTATGACAAAAAAGGATGGTGAATTTATACGGTTATTGCGTCTATACGGCGGAGCACGTGAAATGAGCAATGACGCTTCTACAACAAAGCATTTATACAATCGTAAGGTAGAGATGTACTTAAAACGTCTTACTACTTGGTTAAAAGAGAATTTCGTAGAAGCATTTGAAATTCAATATCGCGGTAAAAAAGGTTCTGTATTAGAATTTGGTATGTTTCTTCCGGGAAACGCGACATTAATTGAAATCATTGACGCAGTGGCTGACGGATTACTTAGTCAGTGGTTTGAAGAAAAATATAAAGATTATCCTTCTTTCAGAAAAATAGAGAGAGGATATTTAACGAAAGACAATATAGCAACTTATGTCAGTGATGCACTTTCTTATTTAAACGGAAAGATAACGAGTCAAGGGGAAGCGATTTTAAACGGATTAGTATTATTAGACCAAAAAGGTAAATTAAACGTTCGCGGTTCAGGATATGCGCGTTGGGTCATTGAAAAACTTGAAGAAAAAGGGCGAGGACAGGTACTTAATCAAAACGAATTAATCGAAACTGTGTACACTGTTCAAGGGACAGAAGATATTAGATTGACAAAAGAGTTCCGAATGGAGCCAGAGTTATTAGTTGTATTATTAGGTGCTCTTATCCAACAAGGGGAAATTGTTGTCACAGTAGACAATAAAACATACGAAGCGATGAACTTTGGCGAGTTTATCAAACTTCCTTTAAGTAAGTTAACTCATTTTAGCCATATTAAAAAACCGAGTGGGTTGCCAATCCCAGCAATTAACGCTTTAATTGAAATGTTTGACGTTGGTAAAGGAAATGCTACCGATGAAGGTTGGCTTGATTTTGCCATTCAACGAATAATTAGCCAATCTCGTCAAGCAGTTGAAAAAACGGTAAAGATGATAAACGATATCAGCAATAATTTCCATATTTGGGATGGTCCGTTATTCTCAAGTGACGAACGTGCAGAATACATCGCAAAACTCGAAAGCTTAAAAACGTTTTTAGAAGGTCTTCAAGTTTATAACACGCGCGCAAAAATGACAAACTTAAAATATAGCGTGTCCGATATTGAACAACAAAACAAAAACTTAAAGATTGTTGCTAAGCTTGAACAATTACAACAAAAAATCCACGAATACACGAAAGTAGCGGATTACTTATCAAAAGCGAAATTAGTCATGTCGACAAATCGAGAGTGGCTCGAAAGCGTTGACGTAGCGTTAGACAACTTAGCGATTGCATTAAAAGAAAATAGCGATTGCTCAAGCGAGATGCGTGTATTAGAGAAATTAAAAGAAGAATATATTCAACATTATTTACAGTTACACCATCAAGCGCGTTTAAATGCGACCGAAGAAAACAAGAAAAAAGCATTATTGAATGACAAACGTTACCTTGCATTAAAAGAGTTGGTATCAAGAATTGATTTATTACCTCGTCAAGCACTAGATGAGTGGAATAAAAACATTCAATCATTAAAGTCGTGTTATCAATTGACACGCGAGCACTTGCAACATGATCCAATTTGTCCATATTGTAAGTTCAATCCGCGTGACGAAGCTATGGTACAACGAATTTCATTAGAGCAATTAGAAGAACGGTTAGATGATTTGTTAAATACGTGGACAGAGACATTATTAACCAACTTTAACGATTCAGCTATTCAAGAAGGAATCTCACTATTAAGTGCTGATCAGCAACAACTCGTAAAAGATTTTATTGAAAAGAAACAGTTTGATTTACCAATTGACATTCGCCTTCTTGAAGTTATGAATGACTTACTAAAAGGAATCCATAAAGAAGAAATTCATATTGACCAGCTAGTAAAAATGATGGGCGATGGCAACCCATTAACAGTCGGCGAAGTGAGAAAAAACTTTGAAATGTTGATGAGGGCAATTGTTGGCAACAACCAACCACATCGTGTACGCATCATGGTAAAGAAGTAAGAGGAGGAAACAGCATTGGACGAAAAACAAATATCTTTTTTAGATGATCATGAAGAAGCAGACAACGGTCCCGTTGTCTGCTTAGGTATGACATTTAAAAATGATGAAGAACGACGGGAATATTTCCGAAATGAATTACGCAAAAAACTGCCGGAACTAAAGAAAATCGAAGGCTTCCCAATCGGGGATGATGAGGATATCATCGCCTTATCAGACCCGCCGTACTATACAGCATGCCCGAATCCATGGATTAACGATTTTATTGAAGAATGGGGAAGAGATTCTAGCAATTTCGAATATGAATATAATAAAGAACCATTCACTGCAGATATATCAGAAGGTAAAAGAGATCCAATATATAATGCACACATGTACCATACAAAAGTTCCACATAAGGCAATAATGCGATATATTCTTCATTACACTAATCCCAAAGATATAGTGCTCGATGGTTTTTCAGGAACAGGAATGACAGCTATAGCTGCTAGTTTATGTGGTGATAGAAAACAAGTTGAAAGTCTAGGATATACCATTGATGAAAATAATTTGATTTTAAATGAGCAAAATGAGAAAGTAAGTATTTTAGGAGAGAGATATTCAATAATCAATGACTTATCTCCACAAGCTAGCTTTATTGGTTACAATTTCGGTACACCTGTTGATGTATATAACTTTAAGGAAGAAGCAGAAAGAATTTTGACAAAGATAAAAGAAAAATTTAATTGGATGTTTACAACTACACATATTGATCCTTCAACTGGTAAAGAAATAGAGTGTAAAGTAAATTACTTTGTATGGAGCGATGTGTTTACTTGTCCTAGCTGTACTAATGAACTTGTTTTTTGGGAAGTTGCCGCTGATAAGGAGACTGGCAAGGTTCAGAAAACTTTTGAATGCCCTCATTGTAAAGCTGAACTTTCTAAAAATAATTTAGAAAGAGTTAAATATTCCTATTATGATGATGCTATTCATGAAGTTGTTGAACAGGCAAAACAAGAGTTAGTACTTATTAATTACTCTTACAATAACCAGAAAATATTTAAAAAGCCTGATAAGCGAGATTTTGAATTACTTGAAAAGGTAAATAATTTGAAAATAGACACCTGGTTTCCTACAAACAGGTTGCCTGAAGGGTATAATACTAAGCAGCCGATAAACAGTCACGGTTATACACATGTACACCATTTCTATACACGTAGAATATTAATAATATTGTCTGAATTATTTAATGAAATTTCTAAAAGTAAATTTTCAAACCAATTGAAACTACTATTTAGTAGTCAATTAATAAATATTTCAAAATTAAATCGTTTTAGACCTGAAGTATCCTTTCCATATAATCCGTTAAATGGCACTTTATATATTGGTTCTCAAATTAGTGAATCAAATGTTTTTGATGCATATGAGAATAAATTAAAAAGGTTTATTGATGCATTTATTATTAAAAACAGGGCGGCAGTAGTATCTTGTTGTACAACATCTAGCTTAGATATCAAACCGAATTCTATCGATTATATTTTTACCGATCCTCCTTTTGGATCCAACATTATGTATTCAGAATTAAGCTTTATTTGGGAATCATGGCTAAAAATCATTACAAATAACAAACAAGAAGCTATTATTAATTCCTTTCAGAGAAAAGGTTTGTTAGAGTATCAGGAGTTAATTGAAAAATGTTTTGAGACCTATTATAAAGTGTTGAAGCCTGGAAATTGGATTACTGTTGAGTTTAGCAATTCACAGGCAAGTGTGTGGAACTCAATACAAGAGGCTATGCAGAGAACGGGGTTTGTTATTGCTAATGTTTCTGTGCTCGACAAAAAACAGGGGAGTTTCAAAGCAGTAACAACTACAACCGCTGTCAAACAAGATCTAGTTATCTCCGCCTATAAACCTAAAACCGAACATATTGAAAAAATGCGACGAGAGCAAAACACAGAAGAGTCTGCTTGGACGTTTGTTCGTCAGCATCTTGAACAGTTACCGGTATTTATGGGGCATAAAGGCGAGGCACAAATTATTGCGGAGCGTACACCACGTATCTTGTTTGACCGAATGGTTGCCTACCACGTCCAAAACGGTTTGCCTGTTCCGATTTCATCGGCAGAGTTTCAGGAAAAAGTGGCACAGCGATTCCCTATGCGTGATGGAATGGTGTTTTTAGAAAGTCAAGTACCGGAGTATGATAAAAAACGGTTGTTGGTCAAAGAATTCGTGCAAATGAATTTGTTTGTGTCTGATGAGAACAGTGCCATCGAATGGCTACGACAGCAGTTATTGAAGAAACCGCAAACTCGGCAAGATATTCATCCAAACTTTATGAAAGAAATCCAGCATATCGCGAAGCATGAGAAGTTGCCTGAGTTGGATGACTTATTGCATCAAAACTTCTTGAAATATGAAGGAGACGGTCCTGTACCAGATCAAATTGCTAGTTATCTTCGCCGAAATTATAAAGATTTACGCGGTTTAGAAAACGATGATGTAAAACTAAAAGAAAAAGCGATGAACCGTTGGTACGTACCAGATCCAAACAAACAAGCTGATTTAGAGAAGCTTCGTGAAAAAGCATTGTTGCGTGAATTTGAAGGTTACTTAGAAGAATTAGAAAAGAGCAAGAAAAAGCTTAAACAATTCCGCACAGAAGCCATTCGTGCCGGATTTAAGAAAGCATGGAGCGATAAAGATTACGAAAAGATTGTCAAAGTAGGAGATCGATTACCTGAGAAAGTTATTCAAGAGGACGATAAGCTGTTAATGTATTACGATAACGCCCAAATACGCTTAGGATTATAATCAATGGAAAGCCTGATTTTTTCCCAAAATCAGGCTTTCCATTATGTGCGCCCGGCATGTACATGAACTATAGGGTGTAAGTCCCGAACCCCGAAGACAGAAGTAGAGGTTAGCCAAGAGCAAGGGTGTCCGTGGTGACGCGGAATCTGAAGGAAGCTGGAGGCAAAACACCGGTCCGAGGAACACGAACCTCATATAAGGCTAGGTATGATTGAGTGAGTTTGCATAACAAAACAAAGCTCTTTCTGTCGAAGGTCATATCGAGTAAATGAGGCGGATAGATGGTGTGAAAGTGCATGTACTTACCCGGGGAGGTCTGGCGGATATGTGAAGTACTCTTCATAACCTACTTAGTGATAAGTAGCTGAACCGTCAGAAGTCAGCAGAGGTCATAGTATTAGTTGGTCTAGAACAACTAAGAAGGACCGAACAATTAAGAGAGAATAGCCCTTGGTATTCAGTGAGTCATGATGAACACAGAAAACGTAGTACCTCACTTGAGGGAGGAAGCGGTGAATCCCGTGGGAGACCTCTTGGAGGGTGGAGTGACCACTGGCATAAAGAGAACAGCTATTCACGGAAGTTATAAAGACTTGCGTCAATTATCTTAATTGAACCGCCGTATACGGAACCGTACGTACGGTGGTGTGAGAGGACGGGAGTTAATCGCTCCCTCCTACTCGATTTAACATTGTGATAATTGAAATTATGATGGTATATACAAGGAAAAAATCAATAAGGTGAGAACATGAGAACTTGGCGTGATGAAATTGTAAAAAAATTTGTAAACCAGCCTTATTCATTACTACTAGTTAATGATCGGGATTTTTTATTGAACGATGAAGAAATTTTACAACAATTAAGAGAGAATGAATATGAAGTCATTCATTTTAGCGATAGTATATTTATTCGTTATTTGTATGAGTCTCAACTTAAAGAGAAAGTAAAGAAAAATCAAATAAAATTAATTTTCTTTAGCAATGAAGAAAATCATACTTATTTTCCATATGATTTTTTACAAAATGGGTATTATATTGAATTAAAGATTAACGAATTGTTTCCAAAGTTTTCATCAGGAATAGTTAAACAATTAGATAAAGAAGTGTTCGATGATTTATATTCTGCTCATAAACATTATCAAGGCTCTCCTTCTGATAAGGAAACGTTGGAATACATCGTTACACATGTTTATAAAATTGTTCATGAGCTAATCGATAGTGAAGTCGAGTTATATAAATTACTTCTTTCGATTCATTACGAGCAGAAACAATTACCTTTGATTGTTCAACAGTTTTTAATCGAAAAGTTATTAGACAAGGACGTGTTTGTAGGAATACCCCTTAAAGGTTTGATTACATCCTCTAGTTATTTTTTTCAATATATAGAGAAGCAATGGGCTACATTTGTTCATCAACTCATGGAATTGAAAGAAGGAAGTGTATTAGAGAAAAGTCCTTTGTATTTAGCTCATCCATTTTCCGATCCAGATGTTAGAAGATTAATGAACGATTTATTTGCAGAAGGCTATATTAGAAAAGTAAAAACGAACGTATCATATTCCTTGCCAACTTGGATGAAGCACGGTGTAGAAGTGGATATAGATGGTTCTCTGCATGAAAAATTTCGTCATCTTCACGGAAAAATCATGGAGCAAATTACTTCTGCTTCTCGCTATAAAGATTGGATGAACATAATGGAACTGATGGCTGAATACAAGTGCTCCGTTTTAAACACAAACAAACAAGAATATGAGAGCGAAGTAAATGATCTATTCCGTCAAGTAAACGAAAAGTTCGAAAAATGGATGATGGAAAGCTATCATTCATTAACAAGTCTGCCGCCGATTCCTAAACCGAAAATGGTTCATCATATTCCTCAATTTCTTGCATCGAAGCGCGGACAAAATGAAAAAATTGCCTTAATAGTAATGGACGGAATGAGCTATGTTCAATGGAATAAAATAAAGAATTATTTAAAAGATAAAGGTTTTTCCTTTGAAGAAAATAGCGTTTATGCTTGGGTTCCAACATTAACATCTGTTTCTCGCCAAGCTATTTTCTCTGGTAATTTTCCAGCTGTATTTTCACAAAGTATTAGTACAACGGCAAAAGAAGAAAGCCATTGGAAAACGTTTTGGGAAAATAGCGGAGTATTTAAACAATATGTTTCTTTTCAAAAAGGATTAGGAAAAGAAGATTATGAAAAGGAAGGAATTGCAGCGTTTAAACGCCCAAACATTAAAATATATGGCGCTGTTATTGATATGGTCGATCAATTTATTCATGGAGCCGTACAAGGTGAAAAAAGTTTGATGTCTGAACTACATTTGTGGTTAAATACTGACTATTTAGCACGATTACTAACAGATTTGCACAGAGAAAATTTCACCATTTACATTACATCTGACCACGGGAATACTGAAAGCATAGGTATTGGAAGAATATCAGAAGGCATACTAGTAGAACAAAAAGGAGAACGTGTTCGAGTTTATACAGATGCTATTTTATTTAAAGATGCAGCCAAAAAAATCGATGGCATTTCTTGGACTGGTGTGGGATTGCCGAAGGATTATTATGCTTTATTAGCTCCATATGGACAAGCATTTGTGAATAAAAATGAGCGGATTGTAAGCCATGGTAGTATTAGTATTGAGGAAGTCATCGTACCTTTCGTGAAAGTGATACCGTCTTTAGGAGGATAACGAATGGTTAAACCAGTCGGTTTTGATCAGAAAATCATGTTACATCATTTAGATTTTACTGCGAATGAGGCAAGAAAATTATCAAGAAAGGAAATGTACGAAGTTTTAGATTATTTTTTACGGAGTGATATTAAAGGGGCAAAGTCAAGAAAAAACGCTATCACGATGTTAATGAAAATATGGTATTTAGTAGACGATGAGATTGTTCCGTTACGAGACAAAGCGCTTGAAATATTTCCTTATTTGACAAAAGAAGAGCGATTACTTGTTCATTGGGGGATGACGGTTCTCGCTTATCCATTTTTTAAAGACTTAGTATACGAAATGGGGAGGCTGTTCCGCTTACAAGATGACGTTCCTAGTGCAGTAATCGGAAGAAAAATGAAGGAGTTGTATGGCGATCGTAGACGAGTAGAAGTAGCAACAAGTGCGGTACTAACAAGTATA
This sequence comes from Bacillus sp. FSL W8-1127, assembly GCF_038006725.1. Lineage (NCBI taxonomy): Bacteria > Bacillati > Bacillota > Bacilli > Caryophanales > Bacillaceae > Bacillus > Bacillus sp. FSL W8-1127. The sequence goes on from NZ_JBBOVU010000001.1 coordinate 251,314, forward strand.
AAAACATGGGGAATCATTGATCTGTTGAAAGGTCGTTCATATAAGTTACACACTAAACTGGCAATAGCATCAACCGAACTCAATATGTTTATTACGGAAGTCATTCTTCGGGCGACCAATGTTACGGCCATTCCGATTGATCTACTTCAAAGTCATTTTCTATTTTTTCCGTTTTCATTTGATATAAGTGCAGGAGAATTACGCAACAATCAACAATTTCGTTTAAATAGACAAGGAATGGATATGTTAACGGTGGAATTGTCTATGTGAAGATTAGATGGCTTCTATAGTGTTCAGTGGAGGTTGAAAATTTATGTTTAACATTGGTGAAATCGTATATGGGCCGCATTTCCCAGAAAGTGTTGAAATTAAGCGTTGTGAATTATTTGGCGAGTTCTATATTATCGAAGCAATCGGGCGAGAAACCAATCAATTTTATGAAATTATGCTAGAAAAAGAGAAATTAACTGACTTAAAAAGGTTAAAAGAAAATAAAGGCGAAGGTAATATCCAAGCGAATGACATTCAAAAATATTTACAATATTTAATGCTACACAATGAGGTTAAGTACTCACGAACAAGAGCATTAGGAAACAAAAAGTTATTACCTTTACCACACCAAATTGAAGCAGTTTACGGCAGAATGCTCCAAGTCCCACAAATTCGTTTCTTGCTTGCTGATGATCCAGGTGCTGGTAAAACGATTATGTCCGGCATGCTCATTAAAGAATTAAAAGCCAGATATAGTGTGGAACGTGTTTTAATTTTAGTCCCTCCTTTAGTAGTGAGACAATGGCAAGAAGAATTGTTAGAAAAGTTTAATGAACACTTTCATATTATTAATCGAAATGTGTTAAAAGAGTATGGTGGAAAAAATCCGTTTGTTGTTAACGATTTATGCCTAGCTTCTATGTATTGGGCTTCGCGGGAAAACATTAAACTATTAATTCAAGAAGCAGAGTTTGATTTAATTATCGTTGATGAAGCACATAAGATGGCGGCTTATACACATGGAACAATAAAGAAGCGCACCACAAGAACAAAATTGTATCAATTGGGGGAATCAATCTTACATAAAGCACCGCATTGTTTGTTGCTGACTGCTACTCCGCATAAAGGAGACATGGAGAATTTCCGCCATTTAATGAAATTAATTGATGAAGATATTTTTTCTAATATAAGTGGGAATGAAAGTTTACGTGAGAAAACGAATCCGTTTATGATTAGACGCCTAAAAGAGAGCATGAAAAATTTTGACGGAACACCGTTATTTCCGAAGAGAACAACAAAAACGATTAAATATACTTTGACAGACGAAGAGCTAGCTTTATATGATGCAGTCACGCAATATGTAAGAGAGCATTTTAACCGAGCAATAAGTAACGGAAACAATAGTACTGCATTTGCGATGATGCTCCTACAGCGTCGTTTAAGTTCGTCATTGGAAGCGATTCATCTATCCCTTAAAAGAAGATATAAACGCTTAGTTAAATTATTCAAGCAAACAGAACAAGAGAGACAAAATTATATTAAGAAGTTAGGACAACTGGAGTTAGAAAATTATTTGGAGGAGGCAAATGATCAACAAGAATTAATTGAGAAAAAGCTGGAGAAAGCTATCGATACAGTTGATATGACGGAATTAAAAAAAGAAATAATAGTGTTAAAGAAATTAATTGAACAAACGGAAAATCTTAAGTTTTACGCGGTAGAGAAAAAGTATCAAGAATTAGAGAAAACATTGTTTGGGACCAATGGACTGCTTCAGCAAAACGAGAAGATTCTCATTTTTACGGAGTCTACAGATACGTTGAATTATTTAGAAAGAAAACTTCTTGAGCATGTACCAAAAATCGCAAAAATCGTTGGTAGTTTTTCAATGGATGAGCGTCGAAGACAAGTTGAGCTTTTCCGAAACGAGTGTCAAATTATGCTTGCAACTGATGCGGGTGGAGAATCTATCAATCTCCAATTTTGTAATCAAATTATTAACTACGATATTCCTTGGAACCCAAATAAATTAGAACAGCGAATGGGGCGCATTCATCGTATCGGGCAAAAGAACGAAGTGTTTGTGTTTAATTTAGTAGCAGAAAATACTCGAGAAGGTAATGTGATGATTCGCTTGCTGGAAAAAATGGAGCGGATGAAAGAAGATCTAGGAGCTGACTTGGTTTATAATTTTATCGGAGAGGTTTTAGAAGAAAAGTTTGATAGTTTAGCAAACTTGATGCAGGAAGCCATTATAAATCGTGAACATTTAGATGATGTCATTGCAAACATGGAAAAAACATTGTCTGAAGAGCATAAAAAGTTGATAAAACTTATGCAGGAAGAACGAATGGCAGGAGATCCGCTCGATTTATCTAGTTTAAAACGGGAACAAAATGATCTGACAGTAAAGCGTATTCCAATTCGGGCATATACAGATTTAGCAACTTATATTTTAGAAAAGAAAAAAAGAAAAAAGTGCGAGTTTATAAAACAAATGATGGCAAAGTAAAACGAATTGAACGCTTACCAAAATTTATTCGAGATAGCCTGCATGAATTTTCGCGTTATCAAGGAGAAAGCTACCGTTTTACAGGTATTCGTGAATATGAATCCGAGGAAGTGACATTATTAAATAGTGATCATCCAATTTTTAAATTAAGCATGGATTTAATGAAAAAAGAAAATGAAAAGCGTTCTTGGGGGAGATACTTAATCACTTGTGATATTCCAGAACCATTAATGGTAGAGGTATACAATATGAGCATTGTAGATGGAACAGGAAAAGAACTTGAGAATCATTATATTCATTTAGCAAAACGAGAAAATGGTGAAATTATTGTGCTAGATCCATACTGGTTATTTGTTGGCCATTTTCATGAAAACTTTATAGAATTAAATGATAATGCGACAAGCGAATTTACAGGATATGTTCTAAAGCACTCATCTTTCATTAGAGATCAAGTTCAAACCAAACGTCAAAAACAATTAGATAAGCTTCTAGCGTTCCTAGAGAAATCTTTTAATGATCAATATCGTAACGCGCTAGAGAAATTAGAAAAATACCAACAAGAAAATATAGAAAATCGCAATAGTGCTCTTATTAACCAAATGAACGCTCATCTAATTGACTTAGATATGAAAAAAGAAGAACGATTAAACATCATTCGTCGCCAAAAGAATATAAGCATGAAGCCACCAAAGAAAATACTTTCTTTACAACTTGCACCTTCAGGACGTAGTAAGAGAGTCATGTCTATTGACTATAAAAATATAGTGGAAAAATACGAAAAAGAAAACGGACGGATAAATATAAAAATGTTTGATTGCCTAGCGTTAGTCGATTTTTATAGCGAACGCTTTAACGGCGAAGAACGCTATATCATCCTAACGAACGATCCAAACTATATGCCATCAGAGGAACATCTTGAAGATTTAGCTGATATTTTGAATAAAGTGTACATTTATGTTGTTAAGAACGGCGAGATTATCGAGGAACGAGCAATGGAAAAAGAACTGATGTTTTTCTAAAAGATTTTTACTCAACTTTCGCACACAGAAATATTTAAGCATTGCTTGATATAATTAGGTATAGTGGCCAACCATTTATTCATTTGATTTTTAAAGATGTCCATGTTCAAAGAAACCTCGGCTTCCGCCAAAGTTTGGAAAAGGTCAATAAGTGATTGAAGGGCAGTAATAAAATCTATGTCTTTTACATCTTCGCAAAGGATGTAAAAAAGGTTGCCAATCGTCTTAGGATCCTCCTCTTTTCGCATTTGCCAAGCAATGAGAATATATCGTGTAAAAACAATGGTTGTATGGCTAATTAACATGTCGTAGGAACGTCCCTGGAATTCTTTCTCTAAATTTAAAAGGGATTTATTGCATTTGAAGAAGACTTCAATGTCCCAACGCATGCCGTAAATACGAATGATCTCTTCATTTTCTAATGTTGTATCTGTGCTGAGAATGGCAAGCCATTCGCTCCGTTTATTACGGTTTCGTACAAATAGAATTTTTACTGGAATTCCATTGTCTAAAGTAGCATAAACGGATCCGCGAATGTCTTTTTTACCCATGTGAGGTTTTGCCAATTTGTAAAGTTGATTCAGTGTGAAACGTTCACCATTGTAAACGTATCGCTGCTTTAATTGCTTCACCAAGCCAATGACAAATAACCCTTTGTTCGTAATCTTCTCAATTAAAGGCGCTTGTGTAAACCAGGAATCCATGAGAACATAGTCAGCTATAATCCCTTTTTCAAGCGCATGATCAAGTAAAGCTGAAGCCACGTCCGGTTTTGATTTCAGAGCTTCCTGGCGACGCTTATAGCCAGATGTTCGTTTATCAATATTGGTATTGATTTCTTGCAGGCGATTTTCCTTTTTCGGTGAACTTAGAAGAGCAAAATCAACGGGAATAAAAGTAAAACTATCGGTCCAGCCAAGGGTAAGCATTTGAAACCCTTTCAAGTACTGATGGGTAGAGTGATCAAAAACCTTAGCCAACAGTTCAACCGACTTACTACGGTTTCTTGAAAAGACAGAATCATCAATCACAAAAGCTGTGACACGATCTTTTGAAGTTAATGGTTGAAGCAGACGGATCATTTCACTGCTTAATGAAAGCAGAAACTTTCTCCAATGATAGGTTGGTGTATTTAAAAAGCGATAGACTGTATCCTTTCCGGGCAGATCCTGAGATCGTTTACTCATAAAAGCACGAAACCAGTTCTTATATTGGAAGACTAAAAGAAAAATCAGTTTGAAAACAGTAAGACAAGAATACCCGGAAAGTTTCGTAATATTCGCTTTTCTTAAATGATATCCAATATTTAATTCGGAAAATCCTTGTTTAATTTCTTTTGGTAATTGCGCAAAGTAGTCTTTATTCGTTATCATAGTGGTGACACCTTTCTTTTGGATTTGGTTTCGTCACCAATATTTTACCAAAAGAATAGGTGTCTTTCTTTATGTTTTAAAAAATGTCAAATGATAATTTTGTACTTCCCAAAACCATTTACATCAAGCATTTAAACAAGATTTTGGACTGCGAAAGCTGAGATTTTTATTTATAAACATCTTCTAAATCTTAAGGAGAGGAATGGGGAAAAAATTATTTACATAAACGACGATGGTGTATCCGAATAACGACCGTACATTATGGAACATTGGCATAAAATCAGCGCTTCTATACTCAAAGGAAACTACAAGCCACAAACCAGTCCGACGAGTCGAAATCCTGAAATCGAACTGCGGTAAACGGAAAAAGAGAGGTGTTGAAGAAATGAAAGCAAAAGGGCTGGCCAAGGTAAACATCGAATTCGAGCTGGCTGTCATCGCCCATAACTTTCTGAAACAGAAGGAAAAGAACCGCCTGCTTTAAAAAGAAGATCACGAAATAGAGAGAACCCGACGAGAAAAATGATTTTATCTCGACGGGTTTTTCTTGTTTAAAAGGGGCTTTTGAGACAACCCCTTTTCAATCCATGAAAGGCAATCTGACGATGAAAGTAGTGCCTTTGCCTGGTTGGCTTTCTGCTTCTATTGTGCCGCCATGGGCTAATACGAATTCCTTGGCGATAGCGAGCCCCAATCCCATACCGCCATTGTTGCGTGTTCGCGCTTCATCTGTACGGTAAAACCGATTGAAAAGAAAAGGGAGTTGTTCAGGTTCAATGCCAATTCCAGTATCAGAAATCGCAACGCAAAGAACACGACTCTTTTCGTTCTCTGTCGTTTCCTCATCAATCGTAATGGTTATAGAACCACCCGAGGGCGTATAGCGGACGGCATTGACAACCAAGTTGAGGAAAACTTGTGTCATTCGATTCGGATCCACAAGAACTGTGGCTGTATCGCTAAAACAATTCAGTGTAATGTGAATTCCTTTCTTTTCACAGTCGGGAGTGACGCGATCAATGACCCGCTGTAGAAGTACAGGAATATTGGTTGGTTTACGTTCGAGCGGCAGCTTTTTCGCTTCAGCAAGCGTCAACTGGTGAAGGTCGTCAACGAGACGAGTTAAACGAATTAGTTCATCTTGTAGAGGAAGCAAGCTTTCGGGTTTGATGGAATAACCACTTTGCTGGATGAAATCCAGTTTACCTCGAATGATCGTTAACGGTGTCCGCAATTCATGGGCCACATCCGCCACCAGATTTTTTCGAACTTCTTCGGCTCGCTGCAATTGCTTAGACATTTCGTTGAATGCTTCGGCAATTTTTCCGTACTCATCGTTTGTTACGACGGGTATTTGATATCCGAATTCGCCTTTTCCTAAACGATCGATAGCGGGAACCAGTTTACGAAGCGGTGCGGTTAGCCGCTTCGACAACCAATAGGCGACTAGGAGGGAGAGCAGCACGAAAATAATGGCACCCGCAATCAAAAGAAAAGTCACTGAACTGCTTACACCGAGGCGCAATTTCGCAATATTGCCGACTTCTTGGTCGTAATAATATAAATAAGCAATCGTTTTTCCATCTAATTGTACGTTTTGTCGAATGCCTAATTTCGTTATAAATCCATAGCTAGCGTTTCCGTCCTTATACAATTGTTTGTGTTTTAGGGATAATAATACAAAACTTGCCTTTTCATGGCTGTTCCAGTCTGTTTTATTGATATTCACTTGCCGGATGCCGTCCCAAGAATCCCCGTGTTTTTGATAGTAATCCACAAATAGGGTGGATAATCCTTTCATTTCTTTGCTTCTGTCCACATCCAACATATTTTCAAGTATTCCTCTGACAACAAACTGAGTTAAAAAGGAGAATAACAACCCCATCGCTATAATAAAGGAGGCCATCGCGACAAATAGTTTGCGGCCAACAGTCATGTCCCATCACCAAATCTGTAGCCGAAACCATAGACGGTTTGAATGTAGACAGGGTGAGATGGATCGTCTTCGATTTTTTTGCGGAGACGGCTAATATGAGCGTCTACTGTCCGCTCGTCATTCAAAATATCATCTTCCAATGCTGCTTGTAATAGCTGCAGTCGGCTGTAAACGATATTGGGCTTAGCGGCCAGTGTGAGAAGAAGTTTAAACTCCGTTGGGGTAAGCGAAATTTCTTTTCCTCGTTTCCACACGCGGCATTGCGTTTCCGAAATGGTTAATTCTCCGCGTTGCATCATTTCCTCATCGTATTCTTTCTCTTCAATTCGTCGAAGTACCGAACGAATCCGCGCAGCCAATTCTCTCAATGAAAAAGGTTTTGTCATATAGTCATCGGCCCCGACTTCCAATCCGACGATTTTGTCGGCTTCGTCCGTTCGAGCGGTTACCATAATAATGCCCATGCGACTTTTTTGACGAAGTTTACGACATACTTCTATGCCGCTCATTTCTGGAAGCATCCAGTCCAGTATGGCTAGAGATGGCCTATGTTCCTCGGCTTTCTTTAATGCTTCTTTTCCAGTTTTGGCGGTGATGATTCGAAACCCTTCCTGACGCAAAAATGATTCCATAAATTCGAGCACTTTTTCTTCATCATCGACCAGCAGCAATGTATGTGTCATACATCCTTTCCTTTCTTATCATCTTCTTACTCATTATACCCTCTTGTTTTGGTGATTTTAAAAAATTCATCCAATCCGTAATAGATCTTCAAAAGTTTGCAACATTGTCTTGGTAGGATAAGAACGTCACCAATCCAAAGAATATGGGTGGGAAAGAAGGGGGATAGACAAAAACACTAAAATCCGATTCGTCAATATGGCAAAGAAATCAGTTTCGTCAGCATTATGGTCATTTCCCAATGAGAGAATATTGGGGAACACCCAGAAATTATTCAAATAGGCAATCTTTTTGAATGGATATGAAATTCCCTTTCAAGCAGTTAGCCAAGGCCTATGGATGGAGGAGCGCCATCGCTTAGGTCCTTGCAGTCTGTTATAGGCGTAGTGAAAAGATGAGATATTATGAAAATATTTTGTGTTGGAGCTGCGTTTTTCGTCAAAATGGAAGAAAGGATGGTTCGAATGAATAAAACGATTTTAGTGACGGTGGTCTTACTTGCAGGATTATTTGTAGGATTGGTGTTTGCTGTAGCCATTACAGATAGTGTTTACCAAATGTTTGGGGTTTCATTTGGCACGCTTATTTTTCTGCTGCCAGTTGTTGGTGCGGGAACCGCTCTTATACTGTTTTTGCGTAAACAGACTCAATAAAAGAACACTTGCTACGGCATAAACGAGGCTCTATTCGACATGGACGAAGCCTTCAAGATAGATTATAAGGGGTAATAAAAGGCTTGTATTGGCCTAAAAATCAGAAACAGCATATATAAATTTATCCCCCTAACCATCACGATGACGGAAGGGGGATAGAATACTATGTTTTCTTTCTTAAGTTTATAGTCTATTATTTTGCTGGCAAAGTGTCTTAATAATGCTGGACACGAAAAGTGTTGCCAATTGTCTTGTTGAAAAATGATAGATCTAAAACATCTGTTGTAACATTCATGAAGAGAATATCGGCTTTGTTGCCCTAGAATACAACCTTATTTTCCTTCATTGATTTTAACTGGTTGTGCTCTGAAATTGGTGGATAGTTGATCATTCGTCATAAACATTACAAATAATAATGTCAGCAGCGCTGGAATAAGACTCCACACAAAGGTATGGGCAATGGAAGATGACAACGCTGATGTGATTTTATCAAGCACTGGTTCCGGAATGTGGGAGCGCGTGTCCGGCGATAGTATCGCTCTTGGATCTTTGAAATTCAAGTTTTGTGGTGCTTGCGACATGCCACTGAATGTGTCCGTTAAATTATGTTTAAAAAGATTTCTTTGAATGATTCCAAACACCGTGACCCCGATCGTCATTCCAAGCGAACGCAAAAAGGAATTGGTTGAACTGGCCGCCCCACGATCTTTATGCTGAAAATGGTGGATAGCCGCCATACCTAAAACGGAAAAAGAAGCACCTACCCCTAATCCGGTTATAATCATATACAAGGTAATCATAAGGCGAGAAGTATGGACTGTTATTGTGCTTAATAGAAACATGCCGATAATGAAAATCGATGTAAAGATGATCATGACGTTTCGATAACTCATTTTATTGGCTAAAAAACCGCCTAATTGAGCGGATACCGTCGTCGCTAACATCATCGGCAGTAAAACCAGCCCTGAATTCGTTGCTGAACCGCCGATCACTCCTTGGATAAAAATTGGAATGTACACGGTGGCAACTATATAGGTGGCTCCGGAAAAGAACCCTACAAGATTGCTTGCTGCAAACAAACGTTTTCTAAACATATGATAGGAAATAATGGGTTCTTTTGCCTTTGTCTCCACATAAAGAAACAGCAAAAATAAAACAGCGAAAGCGGAAAATAAACCGATGATGACTTTGGAGCTCCATTCAAATTGGTTTCCGCCCAGTTCAAGAGCAAACATTAGGCAGATGATCGCGGGAACGAGTGTAACGACTCCCCACCAATCAATTTTTTGCTTCGCATGAACAGGCGATTCGCGGTAAAAAAAGGTAACGAAAAAGAACGATAGAAGACCAATAGGGATGTTAATATAAAATACCCAGCGCCAATCGAAGTAATCCGTGATATAAGCGCCAAGCAATGGTCCGAATATGCTCGACAAACCAAATACCGCTCCAAAAAAACCTCCCATTTTTCCGCGTTTTTCAGGAGGAAAAAGATCAAACATAATGGCAAAGGCAATAGGAACTAACGCACCACCGCCAATTCCTTGAATCGCCCGAAAAAGGCTGAGCTGAACAATGTTTTGGGCAACGCCGCATAACATCGAACCAGTTAAAAACACGATTAGCCCAAAAATGAAAAACCGTTTTCGACCATACATATCCGAAAGTTTTCCAAAAATCGGCATCCCAGCCATCTCGGCCACCATATAAGCGGATGTTACCCAAACAAATTTGTCCAGTCCTCCAAGATCCGCTACAATGGTCGCCATAGCCGTTGCCACAATGGTGTTATCGATTGCCGCAACGAAAATTCCTAATAATAAACCTGCCACAACCCACGCTATGTTCGTTTCTTTCTTTTTCACCGAAAGCCACCTCCCCTTAAATGGAACGATTCGATTCTATACTTTTTTACTATCTATTACAATCGCTTTTTCATCTTGTTGAAAGCTGGTTTGATATTCTACCAGATCAATCTCACAACCTGGACCAATTGTCACTTCTTTTCCTCTGACAACTTTTGCTTTCGTATATTCTAAATAAATGTCATCTCCTTCAATACTTTCTGCAACGAGCTTGGCGGAATCCTGTCTAAATCGTTTTAGAAAATTGATGACATTAAATGCTTTGCTTTTGGTGACGCGAATGACTTCTCCGCCAATTTCCGCAATGCGGCTATCCTCAAAATGAAGATAGAGAGATACTTTTTCTGCATTTAACGTTCTGCCAATGGCAACGGCTCCTTTTAAGGAAATAGAATCCGCTTCACAATCGTTTTCAATCTTCAATTCGCCATAACCATGAATATGTCCTCCGACTAAACGTTCTTTTATATGAACGGCTCCGCGAAGGTTTAAATCTTTCATCGTGGCATGACCTTGTATATCGGCTTCTCCAAAAATCTTGATGGACTCTGCCTCTACATTTCCCTTCATATTTGCCTGACCGAAAATGTCAATCGTTTTTGCCTTGACGAGCCCGTTTGCGTCGGCAGTTCCAAACACTTTCCATTGAACGCAATGCAAGTCTCCATTAATGGTGCCTTCTCCGCGAATTTTTACTTTGTTGAAAGTTCCTCCAGAAGTAATACCAGTACCGTTCACCGTTAAATGACGCAGCACATCATTTTCCACCCTCAGTCTCCCTCCTCTATAATTTTTTGCTGGTTTTGACTTTTGATCTTTTATCGCATTGAAAATGATTTTTATATTCCACAAATTCTATGTCGCAGCCGGGACCAAGTATCACTCGGTTTCCTCTCACTACTTTTGCTTTTGTATTCTCCAAATAAATTTCGTCTCCTTCAATGCTTTCAGCGTTTAATACGGCATTGAAGAACCACTTTTTAAAAAATATCCTTCTTTGTTTTTTCACTTCAATGTTCTCGCCGCCAATTTCTTTTGCCTGACAATTTCCAAACAACTGAATTTGAATTTTTCCTGCATTTAATAATCCACCGACACGGAAACTCCCGTTTGTTTCAAATACTTCTGATGCACAATCACCTGAGATCGTCGCTCCGCCGTGAATACGCAACTCTTCCGCCTGTACATTTCCTTTCACTTTTCCGCTTCCGTTAAAACGAACTTCTTTGCACTCCACATCTCCGACAATGCTAGCTTTGCCCTGGATTTTTATCTTCTCTGAGTGCAGCGCTCCGTGCATATTCGCTGTCCCGGCAACATAGGTTGTTTCTGATTTCACATTGCCATAAATTTTGGCATTTCCTTGAATGTTCAATTCGATACAATCAAGATCGCCTTGCAATTCACCATTTCCGGAAATTTTTACTAGGTTGTAATTTCCGCCAGAAGCATTTCCGAAACCTGCGATCACTAAATCCTGTCTTTCCACCCGTTATCCCTCCAGTATTTTCATTTTTAATTCCTCCATGCAGCTTGATAAATGAAGACGGGCCACTACTTTTACATCCTCTTCAAAATACACGTCGTTTCCGCTCGCCACTAACATACAGGTGGATATTCCCATTTTGCGTATCAAAATCAATTCACCACTTCGACTTTGAAGTTTTGGATAATGGGTCTCTAATACATTCAAGATGATTTTACCCTCTTCCAAACTGATGTCTCCGGATTGGAGAAGCTTTTCCAGCGCATAGAGTTGAAACAGTTGAACAAATGAAAATGTATCATGTTCCCCTTTTTGTTCTTTATAAAAACGCAATGTCATTAACGAAACAATGTTACGATTAAGAAGTTCCTCGTTGCTGAGTGTGATATCTGCAGGGTTAGGAGAAAACATACTCGCCAATTCATCCAATGATAAATCGTCTTTCATATTTTTAATGTTTTCTATTCTTGTTAATATTTTTTCTTTCGGAAAAAACGTTTCTTGTCCGGTAAAAGTCGATTTTCGAATGAACCATTCTTCGGGAATTAACTTTTTTCGTTTCCAACGATACAGCTGTCCGTAAGAAATTCCGGTTAATTCGAGCAACTCTTTTTTAGAAATCAGTTCTTGTTCCACCGCTTGGCACCTCCTTCACACGAAAAAGTGTAACATAACAATGTTACGTTGTAAATAAAATATACCGTTCATATTTCCTGTGAACCGGATCAGACAAAACGATGAGCAAAAAAGGAATGAAGATCTTTTTTCATTATTCATTTAGGAATTACTATCTCTATGAATACCATTGGCGCTTTCATTAAAATAAAAGGCAGCCATCCCAATTTGGCTGCCTATTCTTGTATTAAACGATAAATTTTTTTCACTTTTTCCCGAAACGGCTCGACATGAACAAACCGTGCTTCTCGAAGTACTATTAATGCATGCTAGTATGAAAAAACAGTAGGAGATTAGGAACTTGGAATATCCGTTATCTTTGATCGAACTAATTTCCTATAAACATCAGAATAAACTCCAGATCGAAAAAAGAGTCGAGGCTTTTATTTTTTTGTGAGGTAACTATATGGAGCTAGAGTTAATTCTTATGTCATCAAGACTAGTAAAAAGATTTCATTACAGTGGAGAATTTTAGAAAGTTTTTTATAACTCTTGTACATTTTCGACATTATTCGACAATTTGTTGGTTATTATTTTAGTACAATATAATTATTCTATACAATCGAACGATTATTACAAGTTGGTATGTTGGAGCGGAGTGTTCAAATAAAGGAGTTAATAAAAATGGCAAGAATTATTGATAATAAACAAAGTGGTCTTGTAGGAGATGTTTTAAAAGATTGTATTACAAAGGGCAGTAAACTATCGATAGCAGCTGCTCACTTAACTTTATACGCATTTGTCGAATTAAAAAAAGAACTTTCACTATTAGATGAATTTCGCTTTATTTTTACAGAGCCTGCTTTTATTGAAGGAGAAAATATTTTAAAAGAACAAATTGAAAAAAATGAAGCATTCTTATACGGCGTCGAAGAAGAGAGAAAATATAAAATTGAACTAAATCAGGCATATATAGCTAAACAGTTTGCAAAATGGTTAAAGAGAAAAGCACAAATCAAATCCGTTACAACAAAGCGCATTCAAGGGGGATTTTATCATGTTAAAAATAAAGATGGTACCCAAATTGGGCTAGTTGGTGGAGCGCCCTTTTCAAGTCCGGGATTAGGATATAGCAACTCCTCAAGCATGTACATTAACAATATTGTTGACGACTTAGAAACAAATAAGCAATTAATTCGTAATTTTGATGACATTTGGCAAAATGAATATGTTTTACAAGATGTGAAAGAACAAATACTACGGCGTTTAAAAGTGTTATATAAAGAAAATTCGCCCGAGTTTATTTACTTTGTCACTCTCTACAATCTTTTTAAAGATTTTTTACAGGATACAAAAAATTACGAGGTATTGCAAACAAAAACTGGATTTGAAAATACAGTAATTTGGAATAAACTATACGACTTTCAGCGTGATGGCGTAATTGGTGCCATTAATAAAATTGAAACGTACGGAGGTTGCATCATTGCTGATAGCGTTGGTCTTGGGAAAACGTTTGAAGCGTTAGCCATCATTAAATATTATGAATTACGAAATCATCGTGTTCTCGTGTTGGCTCCAAAAAAGTTAAGGGAAAATTGGGAAGTTTACCGTTTAAATGATAAAAGAAATATCCTGATAGATGACCGCTTTTCTTATGATCTTTTAAACCATACAGACTTATCGCGAGAGCGTGGATACAGTGGTGCAATTAATTTAGAACATGTAAATTGGGGAAATTACGATTTGGTGGTCATTGACGAATCACATAATTTTCGCAATAATGACCCACGCAAGAGCCACATTACTCGCTATACTCGGTTAATGAATGATATTATAAAATCCGGTGTTAAGACTAAAGTTCTTATGCTCTCTGCCACTCCAGTCAACAATAAGCTTGATGATTTAAAAAATCAAATTGCCTTTATTACAGAAGGTAATGACAAAGCATTAGCAGAGACAGCCAATATTAAACTCATTAGCCAAACGATTCGGCGTGCGCAATCACAATTCAACAAATGGAGCGATCTTCCGGAAAATGAGCGTACTACTGAGAAACTGCTGGATATGTTGAGTTGGGATTATTTTGCATTGCTTGATTCGCTGACTATTGCTCGTTCTCGTCGTCACATTGAAAAGTATTATAACATAAAAGCTATCGGAAAATTTCCACAGCGATTAAAGCCGATAAATATTAAAAAGACGATCGACGTTAAAAATGAATTTCCTCCTCTTTCAGTGATCAATAATGATATCTTACGGTTGCATTTTGCGATCTATTCACCGATGAAATATATTTTACCACATAGGAAATCGTTTTATTATGAGAAGTACGATACAAAAGTGTCAAACGGGCGTGTTTTGAAACAAACCGACCGTGAAAACAACCTGGTTTACTTAATGAAAACGAATTTGCTGAAACGGCTCGAGAGCAGTATTCATTCTTTTTCGTTAACCTTAGAAAGCATTATCAAGAAAATTGATTTACATATCCGTAAAATCGAAAATTATCATTCATCCTTTGAACCCATTGAAAACGATGATGATATTGATTTGGACGATCCTGAACTTGAAGATGCTTTAATTGGATCAAAAGTAAAAATTTTGCTTCAAGATATTGATTTAATTCGTTGGAAAGAAGATTTATTGTATGATCGAGACATTTTAGTAAAGCTGTTAAAACGTGCTAAGCGAATCACTCCTGATCGTGATCAAAAATTATTGGCTCTCAAAGAAATTATTCAAACGAAAATTGAGAATCCAATTAATGGTCAAAATAAGAAATTATTAATTTTTACAGCGTTTGCTGATACAGCAAAATATTTATATGAGAATTTACATCAGTGGATTTTACATAATTTCGGGCTGCACTCTGCTGTTGTTACAGGTTCTGATCATCCAAAGACAACATTGAAGATGAAAAAAGTCGATTTCAATAGCGTGTTAACGAACTTTTCACCCATTTCTAAAGAGAGAGAAAAAGTCATGCCGAATATGACGGAAGAGATTGATATTCTCATTGCAACAGATTGTATTTCGGAAGGGCAAAACTTGCAAGATTGCGATTATCTCGTCAACTATGATATCCACTGGAACCCAGTGCGCATTATTCAACGATTTGGAAGAATTGACCGGCTAGGAAGTAAAAATGAATGTATTCAATTAGTGAACTTTTGGCCATCGATGGAGTTAGATGAATATATTAATCTAGTCGGCAGGGTCAAAGACCGAATGACCATTCTTGATATTTCTTCCACGGGCGAAGAAAACGTTATCGCCGATAACAGCAACGAAATGAAAGATCTCGAATATCGCCGTAAACAACTAGAAAAATTACAAAACGAAGTCATTGATTTAGAAGATATTTCTGGGAATATTTCATTAACCGATTTCACGATGGATGATTTTCGAATGGATTTATTAAATTTCATGAAGAAAAACAAAGATGTAATCGAGAATGCCCCTCTAGGTTTATTTAGCATTACAACGAATAAAAATGAAAAACTGCGAGAAGAAATTAAGCCCGGGATTATTTTCTGCTTGAAACAAATCAATAATTTCACAGCGTCTAGTGAGCAAAATGCGCTTCATCCATATTATTTGGTTTATGTGAAAGAAGACGGTGAAGTGTTATATAACCAAGTCCATATCAAGAAAATTCTCGATATCTATCGTTCGTTATGTAATGGACAAAAGGATGTAGAAGAAGACTTATATGCTACGTTTTATGAAGAAACAAACAACGGAAAAGAAATGGGAAAATATAAATCGTTATTAGAAAAAGCAGTTGAAGATATTTCGGGAAAAATAGATCAGCAATTGACATTAAATATTTTTAGTTTAGGAAACTTAGACAGCCTTGCGACAAGTGCAAATACAAGCTTGCAGGATTTTGAAATCATTTCTTATCTCATTATAAAAGGGTGAGAGCGATGGCTGGATTAATGTTTTACCGTATGATTGGGCTGGACGATAAAGTTCGTCCGCTCTATAAAAAATTAGATAAAAAGATGTTTTATGATTTCGCCGATTTAAACAAGAAAGAAAAAAACTTCATTACAAAATATATTGAACGAATCGAATTAACTTATTTATTAACCCCTAGTACGATCAATATCCAGCCATTCATCAACAAAGAATTCCATTATGAAGGGGTTATGTTTATCACTATCCAAATGCGAGAGGAAGCAAAAGACAATCATCTCCCAGTCATTGGAGAGATCATCCAAGGATCGCTTCCTAACCCCGTTGTGGTTGTATTTGAAAAACAAGGTCATATTCAAGTTGGCACCTGTATGAAACGTTTAAATAAAGTGGATTCCTCGAAAGTCGTGTTAGAACAGCTTCATTATACTCCATGGTTTGACCCAGAATCTCATGATGAAATAGTAGTAAAGTTTATAAAGACAATCCATGTTACGAACATACCATTTTATAATTTCTTTGAATTTTATAAAGAAATAGATTTAGCTGTACAAGCATTTCAGCATACGGCCATTACAGGTCAATTTCATGTGATCAAAAATGAAGAGCAGTATGAGAAGCAACAACAACTCATTCAGCAAATTACAGAATTAAAAAATGAAATAAAAAGTTGTAAATATAAAATGAAGAAAGAAACTCAGTTTAATAGAAAAGTAGAATATAACATTAAAATTCAACGACTAACAAAACAAATGGAGCATTTGAAACAACAATTGCTGTGAAAGGAGAACAACTATGAATAGACTGGATGGGAAATCATTGGATTTAGTGAAAACGAACATTGAAACATTAAAGCAGCTATTCCCGGAAGTCGTCACAGAAGGAAAAATTGACTTTGAAAAGTTAAAACTAGTGCTTGGAGAAGAAATCGAAAAACGGAACGAACGATATGAATTTACATGGCATGGTAAAACCAAAGCAATGAAAATGGCTCAAACGCCATCCACTGGAACCCTTAGACCGGATAAAGCATCCAGCAAAAACTGGGATACAACGGAAAACCTTTATATTGAAGGAGACAACCTCGAAGTACTAAAGCTGTTGCAAAAATCATACTTTGGCAAGATTAAGATGATTTATATCGACCCACCGTATAATACGGGGAAAGACTTTGTGTATAAAGACGATTTCCGGGATAATATTAAGAACTATAAAGAACTGACTGAACAAACAATGAAAGCAAATACGGAAACTAATGGACGATATCATACTGACTGGTTAAATATGATGTATCCAAGGTTAAAACTGGCAAGAAATCTACTAAGAGAAGATGGCGCAATATTTATATCAATAGATGATACTGAAGTTCCAAATTTGAGAAAACTCTGTGATGAAGTGTTTGGTGAAACCAATTTTGTAACAACTTTTATTTGGCAAAGAGCTTTTGCACCTGTTAATATGAATAAGTTTGCTTCTCGTAACCATGATTTTATTCTATGTTACGCGAAAAAAATTGATAGTTTATTACTCTATGGTCTATCAAGGAGTGAAGATGCTGATGGAAGGTATTCTAATCCTGATAATGATCCTAGAGGACCTTGGATGTCAGGAGATTTATCGGTAGGTCCAGTTGTTGAAGAGAAAGTATATGAAATAGTTACACCAAGCGGAAGAAGAGTTTTACCTCCAGAGGGGCGTTGTTGGGTCTTAACAAAGGAAAGATTTGAAGAATATCGTAAAGATAATCGAATTTGGTTCGGTAAAGACGGTAACAATGTCCCACGTTTAAAACGATTTTTAAGTGAGGTAAAATCTACTATTACTCCATTGACTGTATGGACATATCAAGAAGTATCACATTCACAAGATGCTAAAAAGGAATTAAAAGAATTATTTGATAATCAGTCGGTAATGGATTATCCTAAACCAGTAAAATTGATAAGAAGAATATTAGAGTTATCTACAAGAGATAATGATATAGTATTAGACTTCTTCTCTGGCTCGGCGACCACCGCCCATGCTGTTTTGCAGCTAAATGCAGAAGACGGAGGTAATCGCAAATTTATCATGGTGCAATTGCCTGAGTTAACTGACGAAAAATCAGAGGCGTATAAAGCGGGATATAAAAATATTTGTGAAATCGGGAAAGAACGCATTCGTCGCGCTGGAGAAAAAATCGTTCAAGAAACAGGAAAAACGGATTTAGATATTGGTTTTAAAGTGTTTAAGCTTGATTCTTCTAACGTCAAAACGTGGGATCCTGATTTTGAAAAATTGGAGAAAACCCTTTTTGACTTGCAAGAAAACATTAAAGAAGACCGTACAAAAGAAGATTTGTTGTATGAAATTCTGCTAAAAATCGGCTTGCCGCTCACTACGCCAATTGAAGAGATCGACTATAATGGTAAAACTATTTACAACGTCGGCTTTGGTTCTGTTTTATTATGCCTGGAAAATGAAATTGATTTAGATATAGTGAATGAGATGATGAAATATCAGTCAGAGCATATGCAGCCAAAAGTCATATTCAAAGAATCTGGTTTCATCAACGATTCAGTAAAAACAAACGCCATTCAAACTTTGAAAAAGAACGGAATCACAGATGTTAGGAGTGTATAAGACATGAAATTAAAGTTTATTTCTGACTTAGACTATCAAAAACAAGCCATTGATTCCGTTGTGCAAATATTTAATGGACAAAAGATGAAACAGTCCAATTTTACCGTTTATTATGGAACCCAAGAACAAGCGGGTATGATTCAAACAGCATTAGGCATAGGAAATCGTTTGGATCTAACGTCTTATGAAATCTTAAAAAATGTGCAAGAAATCCAAATGAAAAACGGCTTACCGCGAAGTGAGACCCTCGATGGAATGAATTTTACGGTCGAAATGGAGACAGGGACAGGAAAAACATATGTGTATTTACGGACGATTTACGAATTAAATAAACATTATGGTTTTACAAAGTTTGTCATTGTTGTGCCTTCTGTGGCGATTCGGGAAGGGGTATATAAATCACTGCAAATTACAAAAGAGCATTTTAACGAATTGTATGATCATACTCCATTAGAGTATTTTATTTATGATTCACAAAAGCTAGATCAAGTTCGAAACTTTGCTACTGCGACAACCATTCAAGTGATGATTATTAATATCGATGCGTTTCGCAAGAGTTTTGAAGACCCAGAAAAAGAGGATAAAGCGAATGTTATTCACCGAACCAACGATCGTTTAAACGGTTATAAACCGATTGAATTTATTCAACAAACAAATCCGATTGTTATCATTGATGAACCGCAAAGTGTCGATACGACGCCAAAGTCGAAAATGGCGATAAAGTCGTTGAATCCGTTATGTACGTTGCGTTATTCTGCTACCCATGTTGACAAATATAATATGGTCTACCGTCTTGATGCGGTTGATGCGTATAATCAAAAACTTGTGAAGAAAATAGAAGTAATGTCTATCCGTTCAGAACCGTCCTATAATTTACCTTATATTAAATTACTCGAAGTAAAAGAAGGAAAAGCAAAAATTGAGATTGATGTTGAATCACGTGGAAAAGTGAAGCGGAAAACTAAAACGGTCAAATATGGAGATGACTTATACGATATTTCGGGGGAACGTGAATTATACCGTGGTTATATTGTTGAACAAATTGATTGGACGCAAGGAAATGAATCCATTGAAGTAAACGGTCATCATTTGCGTATAGGCGATGTCATTGGCGATATTGACGATGATGAAATGAAACGATATCAAATACGCAAAACGATTGAAGAACATTTAGATAAAGAATTACGCCTTAAACCACGTGGAATAAAAGTATTAAGTCTTTTCTTCATTGACAAAGTGGCAAACTATCGGGATTATGACAAAGATGGCAATCCCATAAAAGGAAAATATGCCATTATGTTTGAAGAAGAGTACAATAAATTAATTCAAAAGCCAAAATATCATACATTATTTAATGATATCGATGTCAATATGGACGTAGAAAAAGTACATAACGGGTATTTTGCCCAAGATAAAAAAGGAAAATTAAAAGATACAAAGGGAAACACGAAAGCCGATAGCGATGTTTATAATTTGATTATGAAAGATAAAGAGCGCTTGTTAAGTTTGGACGAGCCTTTAAGATTTATTTTTTCACACTCTGCACTTCGCGAGGGCTGGGATAATCCGAATGTGTTTCAAATTTGTACGTTAAAAGATTCGTCAGGAACGTATGTGTCAAGACGACAAGAGATTGGACGCGGCTTGCGCTTAGCGGTTGATCAAAACGGTGAACGTGTTCAAGATTATAACGTCAATACGTTAACAGTTATGGCCAATGAATCGTACGAAGAGTTTGTAGCCAATTTACAAAAAGAGATGGAAGAAGAGACAGGAGTCACATTTGGTAAATTCGAAAAACATGTCTTTTCTAAATTAGTCTATATTGATGAAAATACTGAAGAACCTGTACAGATGGGGTATGATTTATCAACGAAACTATATGAAGAATTGAAACAAAAGAATTACATTGATGATCATGGTAAGGCAACTCAGCAATTAAAAGAAGATCTTGAAAACTATAATTTAAAACTAAGCGATGAATTTCAACCTTGGCAGTCATCCATTTATAAAGAAATTAACCATTATTTAAAACAATTGCCAATAAAAGACGGAAGTAAAAAGAAAAAAGTACAGTTGAATAAAGCGATATTAGATAGTAAAGAGTTCCTTGAGTTATGGGATAAAATTAAATACAAAACGGTTTATTCAGTGAAAATCGATAGCGAACAATTGATTAAGAAAAGCGTTGAAAGTATTCAAAAAATGCCGCGTATTGACAAGGTTCGTATTTTAAGTCAAAAAGAAAAAGTGACCATGGACAAAGTAGAAGGAATTCAAGGACAAACAGTGAGTAAACGAATAGAAGACTACGTCACCGCTCATCATACATTGCCAGATGTTATTACAGAATTACAAAATCGTACGAACTTAACAAGAAAAACGATTGTTAGAATTTTGGTTAACTGCAAGCGATTAGAAGATTTTAAAAACAATCCTCAAAAGTTTATTGAGGCAGTGACAAATATTATTCAACGTGAAATGAAGCTGCTTTTAAAGGACGGTGTAAAATATTACAAAATTGGGGAGAATTCGTATTATGCGGTGGAGCTGTTCCAAAGCGAAGAACTGATTGCGTACCTAAATGATAATGCCATACAAAGCGAAAAGTCACCTTATGACCATATCGTTTATGATTCGGATATTGAAGCGAGTTTCGCTCAGCGTTTTGAAAACGATGAAAACGTCAAAGTATATGTTAAGCTGCCAAGCTGGTTTAAAATCGACACTCCTATAGGCTCTTACAATCCTGACTGGGCCCTTGTCGTGGACAAAGATGGTGAAGAAAAACTATACTTCGTTCTCGAAACGAAAGGAACGGAAATCGAGGAATTCTTACGTCCAAAAGAAAGAGCAAAAATTGAATTTGCCCGCAAACATTTTGAAGCAATCGGTACAAATATTGAATTCATCGGTCCTGAAAAAGATGTTGAGGATTTTATGCTTCGGGCATTAAGTTGATAGTTAAAATATATGTGAAGAGACACAATTTTTAATGGCGGTTTAATGACTTCTAATTCCGGCCATATCAGACAACGCTAGATATCTCTTTATAAAATAAATATCTAATAAAAGTAATTTTCATAGTCGAAAAAGAGGATGACTTGAGAATGCCTTTATGAGTCACCCTCTTTTTTGTGTTAACCAATAAATTTTTTTCACTTTTTCCCGAAACGGCTCGACATGAACAAATCGCACTTCCCGAAGTACTTCTTTCCCATCTACAAATAACAACAAAACGGGGGCGGTGAAAATGGTAAAACGCCTGCAACTTCCGGAACGTGATCGGCATTGACAAGAGCCAGTTGAATATCAGGGAAATCAGCCATGACATTTTGAATTTTTGGCAATAAATCATGGCACACACTACAATGATCTCTGGATATATATAAAAACGCTAACTCGTGACGGTCAACAAAATCATCGACTTCTTTGACAGAAAATAGTTCTTTCATGATATTCAAAAGTAGATCTCCTTCCGTAAAGGGATAAAACCATAAGGTATAGTGATTATAACACGGCACATCACATCAACAGATCGTTGGTGCTCAAAGTGTGTCAAGATGATACCGATGAAACGTTGGAGTTGGTAAGGCAACAGAGCTGTCTAGTCTTTTGATACAATTCGTAATGAAATCATTTCATTATTTAGAGGTGACGGTATTGAAACATTTACAGCAAAAAATTATTGAATTTCGCGATGCTCGGAATTGGAGTCAGTTTCATAATCCAAAGGATTTAGCGATTTCATTGAGTTTAGAAGCGGGGGAGTTGCTGGAGAATTTTCAATGGAAAAGCAGCGAGGAAGCCGTAGAAGTGAACTTTGAAAACATCAAAGACGAAATAGCCGATGTAGTCATTTATGCACTGTTGCTTTCGCATGAATTAGAAATTGATTTAGAGGAAGCCATTAAAGAGAAAATAAAGAAAAACGAACAAAAATATCCCATTGAAAAATATGTAGAGAGGTAAAACAGGGGCAATTTGACTCATCCCTATACTGGTTACAAACATTCCAAACCAACAAACGATCCTTTTCCAAATCGGCATGAATATAAGCCTTCCTTTTGCTATACTTGCTCTTTTTCATTGCTAGCGAATCAATCATGAACAATGATCATTGAACCATGCTTGTATTTTTTCGTCAGGGCCCGCGGACGCGGGTGCTATATTTTTAATCCAAGGTACCAATCCAATCGTCGACAGTCAGCACCTCTGCCTGACGAGGGAACACTTTCTCCATGAGAACACGGTGAACCTCAGGATCATGATCAAGACATGCATCTGAAAGCACCGTAAGCGCAAAGTCTTTATCCGCTGCTTCCCGCAATGTCGATAGAACGACTCCACTTGTGGCAATACCGCTGAGAATCAGCGTGTCGATTTGGCGGGATCGTAGTATGACTTCAAGGTCGCTGCCGGCAAACGCGCTCACGCGAAGCTTTGTCACAACGGGCTCGTCTGGTCGGGGCTGCACCGATTCATGAATTTGCGTTGATGCGTCTGAGACGGTCATGCCACCAAGTCCAGCAATGGCTGAGAACGATTTATTCCGTGGACTGATCTCGGGATAGCCTTCGCGAAATCCGACTCGCACAAAAATAACTGGGATGTTGTGCCGGCGAGCAGCTTCCACGGCTTTTTGGAACGGGAGCAGCACTTTCTCATTTTCGGCGAAACGCGATACGATGCCGTTTTGCACATCCATGACCAACAGAGCAGTTTTATTGTGATGATTCTGCATATATTGTACACTCCTATTCATTATGTTAATATTAAACGGAGAATTCTCCACTTAATATTAATCGGAGAGTTCTCCGCTTGTCAAGAGCGATTAGTATTATATTCTAGGGAGTGATGGTATAGTGGATGATGCGGATGCAAACCACACTCGTTCTGAACGTCGTGATGCTGCCGAGAATCGTCAGCGTATATTAAATGCGGCTCGTAGGCTATTTGAGCAATATGGGGTTGAACAAGTCAGTATGAATCAAATTGCCACAGAAGCACAGGTCGGTTCGGGAACGCTCTATCGTCGTTATAGAAACAAAGGTGAATTATGTTTGGATTTAATCAAGGACAACATTTCCCTGCTTTTTGAAGATATGGAAGCGTACTTGAATCAGAACCGGACAGAGCCGCCAAGTAAACGATTGAAAGGGATCCTCAGCTTATTTATCCGTTTTCGTGAGAAAAAGGCACAGTTGCTTAAAGGAGTCGAGGACTCCGCACCAACCAATCGACTTAGATACCGAACTCGAAGTCCTCTATATGACCAATTGCATCAACTATTTGTCGAACTTTTTGATGAGATGTCTGCAGCCGAGCATACCCATCTTCACAATGTCTTTAGAGCGGATATATTGTTGGCGGCTTTAAGCAGCGATTCCTATTTGTTTCAAAGAGAGGTGCGTGGCTATACGCCTGAGATGATTTTGGAACAGCTCTGTTCTATATTTATTCCGCCTCAATGAGTGCTTTTGACCAAAAGCTACACAACTTGTAATAGTTGAACTACAACATCCTGTTATATTCTCAGGTATTAAACACACCTTATAATTTCATGGGCAGATGGCAGCGAAATCAGCCTTCGCTGCCTCTGCCTTTATTACATTAGAGAGGAAGTTTCACGCTGATTAAGTGGCTTGCATTTGAAGTGAGCTCATATTCATATTGATTCATTCGCAAAAACAAAAACGACTAAAACTTCAATCCAAAGGTAAATCACAATTTTGTATTGCATATATTCAAAAAAAGGAATGAAAGCGCATCCATATTTATGTTTGCTGGTGCTACAATGTGTGTGAAAAGAAAGGAGGTATACAATGCAGCTTGACGGGAGAAGTAGATATCTCCTAAAAGAGGTGATGACAAACCCGAATATTAGCAGCAAGGAATTAGAGAAAAAATATCAATTAAGTCGAAGACAGATTGGATATAGCATTGAAAAAATTAATGGTTGGCTTAAAAGTCGGAATCTTCCCGAAATTGATAGAACAAATAAAGGCTATTTTCTTGTAGATAAAGGCTTAAAATCTAAGTTTCGTCTAGATGAAGAATGGGAATGTGGCAATGTAAATGAGTTATCAAAAATAGAACGTGTGAACATCATTTTATTAATGCTGTTATGTTGCGATGAATTGTTATCATTAATTCATTTTACGAGTGAATTAAAGGTAAGTAAGAATACGGCCTTGGATGACTTGAAACGGGTTAAGAATATTGTTTCTGAATACGGTCTTGAGTTTCGTTATTCACGAAAATTTGGGTATTTAATCGAAGGAAAAGAGCTCAACATTCGTAAATTGCTGGTATCGACGATTGATAAAGTTATAAAAATGGATGAAAGTAAAGAAAGAATAAAGAGAATGGCTTGTATAACGGATGAAGAAATAGCAGAATTCCAAAAGAAAATAGAAAGAGTGGAAAAACGGTTGAATTTAAAATTTACGGATGAAAAAGTTATATTAATGCCCTATATTTTGTTGCTTATATTAAAAAGAATTAAGCAAGGGAATCAAATCGATTCCTTTTATATCCACTATGAAGAAATTTCGGATACAAAGGAATATTTGGCGACTGAGGAAATTCTTCATGATTTTAAAGATGTGCCGGAAGAGGAACGTCTTTTTATCACGCTATATTTACTCACAACGAATGTATATTGGTCAGAAGGGTTAACACAAGAAATCATACCTGATCTAGTTCAGGCATTAGATGAAATGCTTGTATTGTTTGAAAAGAATACATGTATTTTTTTAAAAGACCGGGAACAGTTGATTCAGAAGTTGCTTCTTCATATGAAGCCTGCTTACTACCGTATTAAATATCGCTTAACTGAAGCGAATAATATGCATGAAGTTGTGAACAAGGATTTTAAAGAACTCCATCATCTTGTGAAAAAATCTATCCAACCGCTAGTTCACCTAATCGGATGTGATATTCCGGAAAACGAAATCATTTATTTCACGATGTTGATAGGGGGATGGATGATACGGCAAGGAGAAAATATTGGAAAAAGAATGAAAGCTGTTGTCGTCTGTCCAAAAGGGGTTTCGGTTTCCAGATATATGTTTAGTACTTTAAGAAACTTGTTTCCGGAATTTATATTTTTGGATTCATTATCCATTCGAGAATTTCAACAATATCCGATGGACTATGACATTGTATTTTCACCAGTTTTTGTAGAAACGAAAAAGAAATTTTTCTATGTGAATTCTTTTCTTGGACATGACGAGAAAAAAAGACTGCGGAAGCAAGTCATGCATGAATTGTACGGATATGTGCCAAACGAATTAAATATAGAAGATATGATGGAAATCATCCAAAAATATTGCGTTATCAAAGATAAAAGAAATTTGTCTAAGCAGTTAATGGAGTATATCCGTCAAGACCATTCTTACTTTGATTATGGGTGGAATGACAGAAATCCCAATTTATATGAATTAATCACTCCTTCCACGATTACATTTCGTCATTCTGTTCATTCTTGGGAGGAGGCTATCAGGCTGGCCTCTCAGCCATTATTAAAAAGCAAACATATTACCCATCAATATGTCGAATCCATGATTCAACGCTGCCACTCTGATCCTTATATTGTCATTGGTCCTAATACCGCGATTCCTCATGCAGCTCCAGAGGAAGGAGTCAATGAACTGTCTATGAGTATGCTTCGATTAAGAAAAGGAGTATCATTCGCCATTGATTATACTATCCAGTTAATCATCATTATTGCTGCGTTAGACAAAGACCAACACCTTAGAGCATTAATGCAGCTAATGAAGCTAGTAAGGAATGACCGCGATCGTGAGCAAATCATTCACGCCCAGTCCGTTCAAGAGATACAAGCGATTATGAAGAAATATGCAATAGACGAATAAATAGTTTTTCAGAAAGTCTGGAGGAGAGAATGAGTGTGTGGAGTTTATTTGGATGAATCATTAATTTTAACGGATCTGGAGGTTACGGATAAAGAAGAATTATTGAAAATGATGGGGACTAATTTAATGGAAAAAGGATTAGTAAAAGAAAGTTTTATAAAAGCGATCATCGAAAGGGAAAAAAACTATGCGACTGGTTTACCGACGAAAAGTGTATCTGTAGCGATCCCTCATACAGATCCTGAACATGTAAATAAAAAAGCTATTAGTCTAGCGATATTAAAAAAGGAAGTTCATTTTGGCATCATGGGAGAGAAGAATGCCGAAACTCCTGTTAAATTAGTGTTTATGCTTGCGATCGATAAGAAAAGGTCACATGTAACCTTTCTTCAAAAATTAATGGAAATATTTCAAAACGAAGAAGAATTGAATTATTTATTATCAGAAGAAAATAAAACCAATATTAAAAATCGATTAATTCATGATTTACGAGTACAAAAAGGAGAGGAATAAACGTGAAAAAGAAAAAGCAAGTATTGGTTGCATGCGGTGCGGGAATTGCTACATCTACGATCGTTAATAAGGCGCTTGAAGAAATTTGTAAAGAAAATCATATTGATTGCGATATTATCCAAATCAAAATTACCGAAGTAGGATCGTATGTTGATTCGGCGGATTTATTAATTAGTACAACGATCGTGCAGCAGGAATATCCGTTCCCGGTCATCAATGCAAGAGCGTTTTTAACCGGAATTGGATTAGACGAGGCGAAAAAAGAAATTTTAGAGGAATTAAAAAAATAGAGTATGAAGGACATAAATTTCATGTTGAACCCATGAAATCTAACCAGTTGACATCGGGAGGACAATGAAATGAAGGGATTTTTTGATGCTATACAAGCATTTTTGGACCTGGGTGCTACCGTTATATTGCCTATCGTCATCTTTTTATTGGGTCTATTGTTCGGACAAAAACCGGGAAAAGCTTTTCGTGCGGGTCTTACAATCGGTGTAGCTTTTGTAGGAATTTTTATGGTAGTAGATTTACTCGTTAACAATCTTGGTCCAGCGGCTCATGGGATGGTGAAAAGGTTTGGAATTCAGTTAAATGTAATTGATGTCGGGTGGCCGGCGGCAGCTTCGATCTCATGGGCTTCTAGGATTGCGGCGTTTGTTATACCGCTTGGGCTGTTAGTGAATATATTGATGCTTGTGACGAAAACAACTAAAACCATGAACGTAGATATTTGGAACTTTTGGCATTACGCGTTTACGGGAGCGATTGTTTATACTCTAACAGGCAGTATGATTCAAGGCTTAATAGCAGCGATTTTATTCCAAATTGTTTGTTTAAAAGTCGCCGATTGGACTGCACCTATGCTAGAAGATTATTTTGGATTACCGGGCATATCGGTCGCTACAGGAAGTACCATCTCTTATGCTGTGCTTGGGATTCCGTTGGTGAAATTGATTCAAAAGATTCCGGGAGTTAAAAATCTACACGCCGATCCTGAAACGATACAAAAAAGATTCGGAATATTCGGTGAACCGATTTTTATGGGACTTATTCTTGGAATCGTGTTGGGATTATTGGCTGACTACTCAATTGGTAAAACGATTCAAATCGGCATATCAATGTCAGCCGTGATGGTTCTCATGCCTAGAATGGTGAAAATTTTAATGGAAGGACTTATGCCTATTTCAGAATCGGCACGAGAATTACTTCAAAAGAAGTTCGGAGCGAAAAATATTTATATTGGCCTGGATTCAGCTGTTGCCATTGGCCACCCCTCCGTCATTTCAACTGCGTTGATTCTCGTACCGATCACGGTTGTATTAGCTGTTATTTTGCCAGGCAACAACGTACTCCCATTTGGGGATTTAGCAACTATTCCATTTATTGTTGCATTTATCGTTGGCGCTTCTCGAGGGAACATTATTCATTCGGTGATTGTAGGAACGATTCTGATTGCTTTATCTCTTTACATGGCGACAGATCTAGCGACTCTTCATACGCAAATGGCTATCGATGCCAAATTCCATATGCCTCATGGAGCGAGTAAAATATCTAGCATTGACCAAGGTGGAAACTTAATTAACTACTTGATTTATAAGCTATTCTTCTGGATCCATTAATCTGTCTTTATTGATCGTGAGCAAGGAGGAATTTTAATGAAAGCGCTGTTAAAAACAAAACTTGGTCCCGGAAACTTAGAAGTGGCAGAAGTAGAAGAACCACAAGTAGGAAAAGATCAAGTCAAAATATTGGTGAAATATTCTGGTATATGCGGTACCGATATTCATACGTTTCAAGGGCATTATAAAGTGAGTGCACCGGTTATTTTAGGACATGAATTTTCGGGTGAAGTAGTTGAGGTTGGCGAAAATGTCACGGAGTTTCAACCTGGAGATCGAGTGACATCCGAAACGACGTTTTATATTTGCGGCAAATGTAAGTACTGCCAATCAGGAGATTACAATTTATGCAGCAGTCGAAAAGGATTGGGAACGCAACAAAATGGAAGTTTCACTAAGTATGTGATTGCTAGAAAAGAGAGCGTTCATAGACTGCCTGAACATGTAGATTATTTATCTGCAGCGATGACGGAACCTCTTGCATGTGCTCATCATGCTGTTTCGAAATCGGCGATAAAAAAAGGCGATGTTGTCGTTGTGTTAGGACCTGGACCGATTGGCTTGCTTACTGCTCAAATAGCGAAAACTTATGGAACAACCGTTGTCATCACGGGTTTATCCAACGATAAAATTCGATTGGAAAAAGCAAAAGAACTAGGGATTGATTATGCTGTCAATATTCAAGAAGAAGATATCAACGCTCTTGTACAAAGTTTAACGGATGGATATGGTGCTGATATTGTTTTGGAATGTACCGGTGCTGTTCTTGCTGTGAATATGGGACTGGACTTGTTGAAAAAGAAAGGACAATTTGTCCAGGTCGGTATTTTTAAAAACCCGGAAATCCCTATTGATTCTGAAAAAATTATTCAAAAAGAACTTACTTTCATTGGATCGAGAAGCCAAAAGCCAAGTGATTGGGAACCGTCATTAGCTTTAATGAATGAAAAACTCGTCAATGCCAAAGCGCTGGTTACTCATCAATTTGATATAACACAATGGGACGAAGCATATAAGGTCATTAAGAACGGTGAGTCCATTAAAGTAATATTAAAACCGACAGAATAATGGATGAAAAAAGAATGCTCGATTGCAGCTTGTACGAGAATAGAAAATGATTTTGGTAGATATTCGGGGGAAACGGAAGGCGGGCGACATAAACGTATATGGTTGAGAAATTTCTTGATTTTGTACTCGGGCAGTACGGCAGATCAATGAGCGATTTTTATTTTCAACATCAGCTGTTGATCAACTCTATCGTGTTGGGTTTGGCACTAGTATATAGGTTTTATCCAAAAAATAAGAGCACTCGACGGAAACTACAGGAGGTTATGGAGACTGATCGGAAAGGAAGTACACTTTCATGAAAGCACTAAAGCTTTATGGAAAAAAAGATTTAAGATTCGAAGAAGCAGAAAAGCCGGTTATTGAAAAAAGCAACGAGGTGATTATAAAAGTAAAAGCAGCGGGGATATGCGGCTCTGATGTGTCAAGATATGCCAAACTAGGCCCTTACGTTGAAGGAATGATATGGGGGCATGAGTTCTGTGGAGAAGTAGTGGAAATCGGTTCTGATGTCCATCATGTTCAAATAGGGGATCGTGTAGCAGGATGTCCTACATTTTATTGCGGAAAGTGTGACAGCTGTAAAAAAGGAATATTATCACAGTGTGAAAAATTGACCGTGATCGGGTCGAGATATCCTGGGGCATTTGCAGAATATGTAAAACTTCCTGAGGAAAATGTTCTTCCTTTACCGGATACGATTGATTTTGATACGGCTGTCTTTATTGAACCTTCAGCTGTCGTTGTCCACAGTCTTTATCGCACAACAAGGATACCTGAAGCAGAGATCGCCGTGGTGGGATGTGGAAACATTGGGTTGCTAGCTGTTCAATGGGCAAAAATATTTGGCGCTAGCAAAGTCTATGCAATCGATATTGATCAAAAAAAATTAAACATCGCTAAAGAAGTAGGAGCAGATGTCGTGATAAACTCACTTGAAAAACCAGCTTATGATCAGTTGATGGAATGGACGGATGGAAAAGGTGTAGATATAGCGATTGAGTCAGCTGGTTCTCCTATTACATCGGCACAAGTTTTTGCGTTAGCCAAACGAAGAGGACAAGTTGTTTTTATGGGAATCCCTTACGGCGATGTAAGCATTGAGCGATTTTACTTTGAAAAAATTGTAAGAAATGAATTAACCGTATTAGGCTCATGGAATGCGATTTCTGCTCCATTTCCAGGCAAGGAGTGGAGCACGACCATCGATTATATGAAAAAAGGAAAAATGAATGTCAAACCGTTAATATCTCATCGACTTTCGCTTAAAGAAGGCCCGGAAATTTTTGCAAAAATCACGAACAAAGAAGGATTTTACGGAAAGGTTCTGTTTTATCCGGAAATGACCTGAATAACGGTTATCTCTTTTAAGAAGCCTATAAGTATTTATATAACCTAAGCCCAAATAACGGGCTTAGGTTATTTTAGATGCCCCAATCTATAAAGGGACCAGCCATAAAGACAATAGTAATTAGCTTCGTATATGGAATGCGAATGAAGAGATCTTAACAATACTTTTTAAACTAAACAATTGTTTACATCCATTTTTTAAGGCTGAGAGATTGATGTTCTGATTCCGTTTAAAAGCAAATTTAAGTTAATAGATGACTTCAATATGGTTCTGTTCCAAAAATGTTAGCCATTCTTCACGTGGTTTAGTATCTGTAATGAGAAAATCGATGTCTGATATATCAAGGAATTTCACAAAAGCTATTTTATCAAATTTTGTATGGTCTACTAGTAAAATAACTTTATTTGCTTGTCGTATCATATGTTTTTTTAAATCGCTCTCGTTTTCATTTGATTCAGTGATGCCATGAGTTAATGAAATTCCTTTACAACTTAAAAGGACAACATCAACATTGTAGTTTCGTACTGTGTTTTCAGCAATTGAGCCAACCAGTGAACCAGATTGTTTTCGTAAAAGCCCTCCTGTAGAGATGATATTTAATTTTGATTGTGTAAATTCACGTAAAGATTCCACTGAATTCGTCAGTACAGTTAATCCTTCTTTTGTGTTATTTAATTCTTTTAGAGCTTCGAAAACGGTTGAACTGGCATCAGCCATTAAAGTGTCTCCATCTGAGATCAGAGAGTGGATTTTACTAGCAATCTTACGTTTCTCTTCAATATTAGTAGTATTGCGAGTATGATAAGGCAAATCTTCGTTTGTGTGTATATTCAACACTGCGCCCCCATAAGTTCTCGTGACAATGCCCTCTTTTTCTAATTTCTCCAAGTCTCGGCGTATTGTTTCTTCAGTCACATTAAATTCGTTAGCTAGGTTTGATACATAAACCTTCTTCTCTCTGTATAAGGTGTTAAGGATTTTTTCACGACGTTCAAATGGTAACATGGTAATGACCTCGTCTCCTGTTTTTGTATATAAATTAAAAAGTATCCAGTTTGTGTTTGTTCCTAAATGTTTTCTTTTGTAAGGGATTATCATTTTGCTACTTTTGAGTTTACCAAAGATCTGAATGATAAAAAAGAAGATAAAACAAACAAAAAACCACAAAAAGGAAAAACATTATATGCGGAATTCAAAATAAAAGCTAGTGTATTTAAAAAAATTTTGTGCAAAACATGCAATAAGCAACACGAAACAAAATGAATAAGACATGTATTTGTTTTGTTTCGTGTTGATTTTTATTTGTTTTTGGTTTAATATATGTTTAAAATACAGAAATGATTATCAAGTTCCAAAGGAGGGAGGACCCGATGCAATATGTTGCGGTTGATATCGGTGCTTCCAGCGGACGAATGGTTTTAGGTGAAATTAAAAATGGAATATTAGAAATGAAAGAGATCAGTCGATTCGCCAATGGATTTACCAATGTAGGAGGGACCTGTTATTGGGATCTGGATCATTTATTAGACCAAATATTACAAGGATTAGAACAAGTAAAATCAGTGGGCTATGACCAATGTACACTAGGAATTGATACATGGGCCGTTGATTATGTTTTGTTAGACGATAAAGGTAAGCGCTTACGGGAATCGATTTCATATCGTGATGGCAGAACCAAAAACACGATTGAAAAAGTAGCACAGTTGCGATCCAAAAAAGAAATTTATCAAAAAACAGGCATCCAATTTCAACCATTTAATACAATTTATCAATTGTTTGAAGACAGTAAAAATGAGCTATCTAAAACAAATCAAATTTTAATGATCCCTGATTATCTTGGCTATTGTTTAACAGGTGTAGCGGTGACCGAAGAAACCAATGGTTCCACAACTCAATTATTAAATATTCACAATCATCAGTTTGATGATGAGCTCTTAGAAATGATCTCTGTAAAAAAAGAACAGTTCGCTAGATTGGTAGAACCTGGTACTCTCCTTGGACAGCTAAAAAAAGAATGGTTTCCATCATACGATTTGCCAAATGTCCAAGTTATTACCGTGGCTTCTCATGATACAGCATCGGCCATCGTTGGGACTCCAGGTTTTGGAGAAAATTGGGCATATTTAAGCAGTGGTACTTGGTCTCTACTTGGAATAGAGAATGAGGTACCGATTATAAATGATCAAGCATTTTATAAAAATTATACGAATGAATGGGGAGTTTTCAAAACCATTCGTTTTTTAAAAAATATTATGGGTTTATGGTTAATTCAAGAAGTCAGAAGAAACTTGCCTAAAAATTATACTTTTCCACAATTTGTAGAAGAAGCTAAAAAAGTAAAAGCGTTTAAACAGTTCGTTAATTTTAATCATGAGCGTTTTCTAAATCCAGACAATATGGTCGAAGAAATCCAAAATTACTGTCGAGAAACAAATCAAGAAGTCCCTTTAACTCCAGGAGAATTAGCAAATTGTATCTACAATAATTTGGCCATCATTTATGCGATTGCCATTGATGAACTTGAAATGATTACTGGAAAGAAGATAGAACAATTGCATATTGTTGGTGGCGGGTCTAATAATGAATGGCTTAATCAGCTAACAGCAGATCTTAGTGGTAGAACGGTATTTGCCGGACCTTCAGAAGCAACGGCTATTGGCAATCTGATTATGCAGATGATTGCGACAGGAGAGGTTTCTGATTTAGAAACCGCTCGCAAACTAGTTCGTCATTCTTTTCGCATTCAAACTTATCACCCCAATCATGTCGATCGCATAGCGATCCTTAACCAATACAAGGAGGTAGTCTACGATGATTACACCTCAAGTGCAACGAGCTTATGATGATGCAAAAGAAGTTTATCTAAAGCATGGAATTAACGTAGATGAAATATTAGAAAAATTAAAAGAAATTAAGATTTCTATGCATTGTTGGCAAGGTGATGACGTTCGTGGATTTATGAATAAAGATCAAGAATTAACAGGAGGCATTTCAGTAACTGGTAATTATCCAGGTGCGGCGCGAACACCTGAAGAACTTCGACAAGATTTAGAAAAAGCGTATTCATTAATACCGGGTAAACACAAATTAAATCTACATGCTATTTATTTAGATACGGATGAAAAAGTAGATTTAGATGAAATTGAACCTCGTCATTACAAAAAATGGGTCGAATGGGCAAAGAAAAAAGGAATTGGTCTTGATTTTAATCCAACTTGTTTTTCTCATCCGAAATCAGAAGATGGTTTTACATTAAGTCATCCGAACAAAGAAATTCGTGATTTTTGGATTGAACATTGCAAACGAGCTCGTAAAGTAGGTGAGTATTTTGGAAAAGAATTGGGGCAAACATGCGTGACTGATATTTGGATTCCAGATGGTTACAAAGATTTGCCTGTAGACAGACTAACACCTAGAAAAAGATTAGAGGAAGCTTTGGATGAAGTATTTAGTGAAGAAATCGATCCACAATAC
The DNA here is from genome assembly GCF_038006725.1 of Bacillus sp. FSL W8-1127. Lineage (NCBI taxonomy): Bacteria > Bacillati > Bacillota > Bacilli > Caryophanales > Bacillaceae > Bacillus > Bacillus sp. FSL W8-1127. The sequence goes on from NZ_JBBOVU010000001.1 coordinate 285,890, forward strand.
AATTTAGATGCAGTTGAAAGCAAGTTATTTGGGATAGGTTCAGAAAGTTATGTGGTGGGATCTCATGAATTCTATATGGGTTATGCACTCACGCGCAATAAATTATTATGTTTAGATACAGGACATTTCCATCCTACGGAAGTTGTTTCAAATAAATTATCTGCTATTTCGTTATTCAACAAAGGTATTCTTCTTCACGTTAGTCGACCTGTTCGCTGGGATAGTGACCATGTCATTCTTTTAGATGATGAATTGCAGGAAATTGCTAGAGAACTAGTAGTAAATGACTTGTTTAAGAAAACATATATTGGTCTTGATTTCTTTGACGGTAGTATCAACAGAGTTGCTGCTTGGGTTATTGGAATGCGTAATATGATTAAAGCAATCCTCAAAGCCTATTTAGAACCTATTGAACAATTGAAAGAGCTTGAACTAAAAGGGGATTTTACAGCGCGTCTTGCTCTCCGAGAAGAGTTTAAAACATATCCGTTTGGTGCAGTTTGGGATTACTATTGTGCATCTCAAGGAGTGCCTATTCGCGAAGAATGGCTCAATGAAGTACGAAATTATGAACAAGAAGTATTGTTAAATAGAAATAAATCTTTAAGCGAAAAAAGGTGAAAAAATGGTGGTTCAATTAGATATTTTATCAGCAAAGTTTTTACAAGAAATGATGAAAACAACTGCAAATCTTTATCGTTTAGGGTGGGATGAGCGTAACGGGGGAAATATTACTTATTTACTAAAAGAAGAAGAAATCAGCCCCTATTTAAATTTGAATCATGTGATTAGAAGGGTTCCAATAAAGTTTGATGCTTCTGAACTTGCTGGAAAATATTTTATTGTGACAGGATCAGGAAAATATTTCAAAAATGTGATGGATGATCCTGAGTCAAATCTAGGAATCATTCGAGTAACAAAAGATGGAAAGACTATTGAAATTTTATGGGGGCTTGAAGATAATGGTTTTCCTACAAGTGAATTACCTACGCACTTCATGGGTCATATCCAACGTCTTAAAGTCGATCCAAATCATCGTGTCATTATACATTGCCATGCAACGCATTTAATTGGGATGACATTTACTCATCCTTTAGATGAGATCGCATTTTCAAAAACTTTGTGGAAAATGTGTACAGAATGTATAGTTGTTTTTCCGGAAGGGGTTGGAATCATTCCGTGGATGGTACCGGGCACGGATTCGATTGGACGTGCGACAGCTGAAAAAATGAAAGATGTCCGTCTTGTATTATGGCCGCATCATGGTATTTTCGGTGCAGGTACAACCATGGATGAAACCTTTGGATTAATTGAAACTGCAGAAAAAGCCGCACAAGTTTACACAATTGTTTGTACACAAGGGGGAGTTAAACAAACAATAACTGATCAACAATTACATGATTTAGCAAAAGCATTCGGAGTTGTTCCAAGGCCAGGTGTGTTGGAGTTGGAATCTTGAATCAAAGAGGTGAACGAAGTTGGTTAGAAAAGCAAGCATCATGTTTGTACACAAAGATCAATATAAAGAATATAAACGACGTCATAATGAAGTTTGGCCTGAGATGAAAAAAGAATTAAAGGCTCATGGTGTTAAGAACTATTCAATTTTTTTAGATAGCAAAACAGGTAGACTGTTCGCTTACCTGGAAGTAGAAGATGAAGCATTATATGAGAAAATAGCACAAACTGAGATTTGTAAAAAATGGTGGGCTTATATGGAACCTTTGATGGAAACTGACGAAGATAACAGTCCCGTTTCCATTGAATTACAAGAAGTTTTCCATTTGGATTAAGACAGGGGTAAGGCACCGCATACCAATAAATAGTGTATCACATTCATGTATGTGGTGTCAGATGTTTAAAAAACTGAAACAGCTTATGTAACCCATTACGGTTAATTTAGGGATATCGAAATACCTATAAATGTAAGCGGTAACAATATTGGCGAGTTTTCTATGAAAATAAAATTAATAAGGTGGGAGGGAGAAATATGGGGAACATTGGGAGAAAAAAGACTACGGGATGGCAAGCAACTATATCCGTTGCGATGGCTAACTATATTGAGGCGGGATCTATTATAGCCGCTGCAAGCAGCTTAACAATGTGGCAAGCATATCTTCATTTAGACAGCATATCGGTGGGGCTTTTAAGCGCTTTAAGTGCAAATGCTTTTGGTGCCGCTATTGGAGCCCTATTTGGTGGTTATTTATGTGACAAGTATGGCCGCAAATTTATTTACGCATATGATTTGCTCTTTTATATGTTAGGTGTTTTATTAATTGCTGTTTCTGTTAATTTTCCAATGCTTTTGATTGGTACCATTATTACAGGAGTTGCTGTTGGAGCAGGGGTGCCAGCATCTTGGACGTATATTGCCGAAGAAGCTCCACATTCTCAAAGAGCAGCCCATGTAGGAACTGCTCAATTAGCTTGGTCAACAGGTCCAATGATCACATTCTTGTTAGCTGTCTTACTCGCACCACTTGGTTTATTAGGTAGCCGTATTATTTTTCTTCATCTCTTAGTCATTGCGTTTATTACATGGTACATTCGTCAAGGTTTGTCTGAATCCACAATTTGGAAAGAAGGGAAGGAAAAAGAGTTAATAATAGGGAAAAAATATAGAAGTAGTTTAAAAGAGTTATTTAGTCTAAAAGTAAATCGTGAAGCATTCTATTTACTAGTAGGGATTTATTTATTCTGGAATTTAACTGCCGGAGCAATGGGGTATTTTATGCCGTATATTTATCAAAATGTCGGAGGACTTACAGGAGAACAAGCGAATTTGCTTCAAGCCTTTTTGTGGGGATTGACGGTTCTAACAACGTATACCGTATTTATGAAACTAGGTGATAAATACAGTCGACGTTTCTTATTTGGTTTAGGGGCTGTCATGGGTATTGTTGCTTGGCTAATTTTAACCTATACGGGTATGAATTGGTTCTCGTTATTTGCGTTTGTTATTCTTTGGGGAAGTGCAGCAGGGTTTGGTGCTCAGGCATTTTACGGGTTATGGGCCAGTGAATTGTTCCCAACTAAATATCGTGCAGGTGCTCAAGGTTTCATTTATTTCTTAGTTCGTTTTGGAATTGCGATTTGGTCGTTCCTTTTACCGACCTTAATGGATAAACTAGGATTTCAAGTTGCAGGCATTGTGATGATTATCTTCTTAGTCATTCATTGTGTGATTGGTATCGTTCTTGCTCCAAACACTCAAGGTAAAAGTTTAAAAGAAATTGAAGCAGAACGTTATGGATTGAATAATAATGATGTTGTACAAAATGTAGGAGTCCAAACGGATAAAGTAAATAACAAAGTATAAAAATGAAAAAGAGCCCAATTTTGAGAAAGAAAAGAGCCCATTTTGATAAAGAAATTGGGCTCTTTTTGTCATCCATTGGAACGTATATGTGAATGAATTTTTGGGCGATGGACACTGAGTTTTGCTGGTTTTTTGTCTGCAAATAAAATCAGACATGAACCAATCATAATGAAAACAATTCCGGCTGCTGTATTGGCAGAAATAGCTTCATTCAAGAGAAAGAAGGCTAAGATCGGAGCTAATGCCGGTTTGATAAAGAACACCGTAGAGGCTGTAGAAGCGGATGTGACGTCCATTGCTAAAAAGTAGAAAGCAAATCCAAGTCCCGTCACAAAAATACCAATATAAATTAAGCTAGGCAATGTACTCCATGTAATTCCTTGGGTGACGGGTACATTCGCAAACACATCCAGTCCGATGCTTGTAAGCCAATTAGACACAGCATTTATTTTTGAAATAAGAATGAGAGCAAGAATCTCTAAACTGCCTGTTACAAAACTGAAACAAGTTAAGATAACGCCGTCACATTTATATTGTCGAATTCCTTTTTTGCCTACAACGCTGTAGAGGGCAAATGAAACGGCTGATAATAGTGCATAAACAATGCCTGCTGGATTAGAAATTTCGAATGGATTTACAATTCTTAAAATGCCGATCAAGCTAATGACTAATGCCCATATGGTTCGCTTAGTCAGTTTCTCTTTTAATAGAAAATGGGCAAGCGGAACGACAAAAAGTGGATTGCAGCTGAATAGTATTGCTACGGTTGATGCCTTTGTATAAACAATCGCTAATTGATAAAACGTCATACTAACGACAACGCATAAAAAACCTGTGATGATGAAAAAGAATAGATGTTCTTTTTTTAAAGTAAACCCACTTTTTCTCATATGTTGAATAGCAAGAGGAGCTAAAATCATCGCTCCAATAAAGAAACGTATAAGATTCAGTTGAATAGGATGAAAGTTAAAGTCACTAGACATGACTTTAATCACAATCTCCATCGTACTAAAAAGAACAGCCGATAGAATGATATATAGAAAACCTTTTTTCATCTTGATTACCTCGATTTTTTAGAATCGTGCAGTCATCTGAGTATTAAATGTAGACAACTATTCATCATTCCTTTTGACACAAACATCATTATAGTTCAGTATTTCACAAATGAAAAAGAGCAGTTATGTGAATTACTGAACAATATATCCGCTTTGAATAAAATGAAAACGATTGTTTAAAAGATATCTTAAGAATGCTCTGTTTTTTGAGCACTTTTATGGTTTTGGCATTAAAAACATATATTGGCATTTTTTCTGTATTTATAACACTTGGAATGAAGGTCAAAAAAGGTTTATGAAAATTTATAAATATTTTAGAACTTAGGAATTTTTCATCCTAAGAGTATGTTAAAATGAAGCGAAGGCAGAAAAGAGAATCTTCTGCCTCTTATTCTTTGCCTCTCCATATCATGATGTTGTGAAAGATTGGAGGAAATTCATGTATCGACTGATCAGTACGATCTTATTGTTGTTAGTGAAAATGTTTCGCCTTTTAAAGGTGAAGGGGAAAGAGCATATTCCATCCGATGAAAGATTTGTGGTGACGTGTTCTCATAGGGGATGGGTCGATGTCATTATGTTGGCTCTTGCTCTTTATCCGATACCTGTCCATTATATGGCGAAGCAAGAGCTCTTTAAGGGAAAATGGAGAGATCGTTTTTTCCGCTCTATTAACGCATTTCCTGTCAATAGGGAAAATCCGGGGCCGAGTGCTTTAAAAATTCCTATGCAGATCTTGAAAAAGAACCAATGTGTAGGCATATTTCCGAGCGGGACGCGAACAAGTGAAGATGTTCCTTTAAAAAAAGGGGCTGTGACTGTCGCATTAAAATCGAATGCCCCTATATTGCCTGCTGCTTATAAAGGTCCAACCAATTTCAGCGGATTATGGAAGGGAGAAAAATCGCACGTTCTATTCGGTGAACCCCTTATCTTTGATAAAGAAAAACAAGAAATGAACCGAGATGAATTAATCGACTATGCCTTAAAACGATTAGAGACCAAAATAAAAGAATTGGAAAATGAATTAGAAAAGGAATAAAAGAAGATGCCCATCGTTGAAATGATGGGTATTTTTATTGATTGATGAGTGTGAATGAGCACTATAGGTTGATTCATTAGAGAGGAAATCTATTTTGTGTCGTCCAAAAAGTTGTTGGGCTAAGAATGAAGCATAGAAGGCGAATATACAATGTGTGGACGCTTTTAAGCTCCAATGGTTGTATGCGTCCGATCCTTGAAAAGACGTCATTAGAGCACCTCAATTAAATCTAACACTAAAAAAACCATCCCGAACCACTTAAATCAAGTGATGCTGGATGGTTTTCTCCGTCGTTTTGAAACAGTCTCATGTGGAATTTCTTTTTAAGATCAATCCCTTACTGTACTTTCACATATCGAACTCCACTTTGATTTCCGGCCTTATCTTTCGCATAAATTTTTAAAGTCGTGCCTTTTTTCTGTTTGGATATTTTGATTTTGTAATTTCCTTTAGAGTCAGCAATGGCCTTGCCGATATATTTATTTCCGTTGTATACGTAAACGGTTGATCCGGGTTCAGCTTTTCCTGTAATCACTGTTGACTTAGATGTCACTTTATTAGCCGTTGGAATACTTGGCGCCGTTTTGTCTGCTACTTTAAAAGCCTTGCCTGCACTTTTGTTGCCGGCTTTGTCCGTGGCATAAGCTATTAAAGTTGTGCCTGCTTTTTGCTTAGATTTAATAAGAACTGAAAAGGCTCCTAAACTATTGGCAGTGGCTTTTCCTAGTAGGGTATTGCCGGAATAGATTGTGACGGTTGATCCGGGTTCAGCTTTTCCGGTTATGGTTAATTGGTTGTCGCCAAAAATATTGACTGTTGGGCTTGCCGGCGGGGTTTTATCCAGCACATTCACTGCAACGGCAGCACTTTTATTTCCGGACGCGTCTTCGGCGAATACAGTTAAGGTCGTGCCTGCTCTTTGTTTCGTAATCGTTACTTTAAATTGACCGCTTTGATTTGCTGTACCAATTCCAAGTGTGGTGTTGCCTGTTTTTACGGTTACTTTGGCATTTGCTTCGGTTGTTCCTGTGACAACTGTATCTCGGTCGCTTACTACGTTGACTGCCGGTTTTGTCGGCGCGGTGTTGTCACTCACCGTTACAATGGTTTCTTCACTTTTGTTTCCCACCGAATCTTCCGCATATACATGTAATTCAGTGCCCGCTTTTTGCACAGGAATGGCGACGGAAAAACGGCCATTTTCATTTGCATCGTCAGAACCAATCACATTCCCGCTTGCCTCTACTGTTATTTTATTATTTGGATCAGCGGTCCCGGTCACAGACGTGTCATGATCGCCGACTTTATTCACGGATGGTTTCGTAGGTTGTTGTACAGAGGTGCCTTGATCTTTTGTTAAAAACGTATAAGTAACATCTGATCCTTTATCTGCAGGGATACTATAGTCTTCAGGCGAACGAACCTTTTTAACAACCGCTCCCCCGCCATTCAAATAAAGTGAACTTCCGCTGTAGATTTTTTCCTGCAGTGAGTCGAAAGCCGGATTCCCTTTAAATCCGTATAATCCGGATTTTTGTTTCAATAGAAGCGCCGCTCTAAAATCTGTCATAAATTTTCCAAATGTAAGATTTGGATCAATATATTTTTGGATCATATCTTGGACGGCTTGGTAATCGCTGTGTGGATCATCTATCAGCTCTTTAAAAATTCGATCCCCTTGTCCGCATTGAATCTTGAAATATTGCATAAACAAATAGGATAGAGAGTAATTGGCTAAAGTATCCCCATCATAATCCCAATATAGGAGTGAATGTCCATTTGTAATATCCGTATCATAATTATAGTAATCAATTCGATCTTGCAGAGCTTGATTTTCGTAAATTTGTTCGGCGGCCATGGAAAGCCCTTCGTCCATCCATGTATCCATAGGCTCTTTTTTTTGAATCAATACTTTCTCGTTGAAATTAATCATATGTTGAAATTCGTGGACAAGCGTGGAGTAAGCAGCAGAGACATCTTTATTTGAGCTCGTCCCCATCGTTGGATATGTATCGATATAAAAGATTTCAGATTGATTGGAATCAGGAACAGCATAAAGATCCGCTGGATTAAAATAACCTGCAACATATCCTCCGCTTTCATTAAATCCATCTTGTATATCATACACAAGAATATCCACTTTTCCGTTTCCGTCTACATCTGATTCATTCCCGAAATTTTCTACATCTAAAGGGTGAATTTTATCGTCAAATTCTTTTCCGAGTTGCCCTGCTTCTTCTTGTGTAATTTGATTATTATTTACCCATACGTTTGAGTGTGAACCACTATAACTCAAAGTTGCCTTAATTTGATAATCTTGATTCGTTACAAGATTGGAAACCCAAAAATTCTTGCTGTCTCCTACTTGATATAATGGGCGGATTGATTTGGCCTCTCTTTTTATGAAGTTATTTTTATATTTTTTGGCGTCAAAAGGTTTCACATAGTCCATTTTATAGGCGCTTTTTGCGATGTTTTTGTTTAACGAATATTGATCATTATTGATTTTAAATGAACCGGAATTTTCGATTTGATCGCCATTAGTGGATTCGTTGCTAATCAACACATAATGATTAGAATCTGGGGTCGTTGATTCTTTACAAAATGGATTATTCACTTTAAAATAAGTGACATCAGAGTAGTATGAAGCATATAAGCTAGGTATAACTCCTACTCTCATATAAATATAAGGATCATTTTCATAGACCGACTTACCGATAATGGTTTCTAAAGAAAAGCTGCCCACCAGATACTTCACATTAAAAGTTGAGCTTCCTAAATACGACATGGAACCATTATCATTCTTATAAAATTCGATATCAAGATAGGCATCTTTATTTGTTGTATTACTTTGATACCCAAGTAGGACTTCCATATCCGAATTCGAATAATCAACTGTGTTGTTGTAAGTCAGGTAATGAGATTGACCGTAGCTATCCGATAAAACTCCAAGGTGTTGTCCAGGTGAAGCGAATGGGTAATCATCAGGATTCCTATAATCTTGATCCGTTTCTTGCTTAGCTTTCAAAGGCTTAGTAAATTGATTGGAAATTTTTTCTGGATATAAGATTTTTGAAGGCTCATTGATACCTTTTTCATTTGCATGCGCTCCTATAGGCAATGAAAACACTAATAGAATGGAATAAAATAAGTAGCTCCATTTTTTTAATGACCGCAAGACGATTCCTCCCTAGATATGCTATCTTTTAAATGTTAATTCATTTTTCCGTATTTTAACAGATTGAAATATAAAAAAATAGTTCTTTTGGGCTAAAAATAAGTATTTTGCATACAAATAGTATACTTCTAATCTAATGAATGTAAAATCATTTCAAAAAATTCTCAAAATGAATCGATCGTTTTGTCTGAAATTTTTTTGTTTCCGATTTCGTTTTTGTACTACGAAAAACGGGAAAAGTAATTGGGCAAGTATCCATAAATTTTTAACATTCGCAACGATGCGTGCGATGAACGAGGCATCATATAAATCCGAAGGTTTGGAATTTCCCTAAGGATCAAGGCTTCAACCATTTGATCACGATAAAGAGGGATGATCCCCAAAGGATTTTTGTGTTATTGCGGAGCGGGTTTCAGTGGATCGTGCCGGATGCCGTGCGAAAAAATTCTTGGAAACGATAAAAGAGAGAGGAGATGAAATAGTGAAAGATGCGGAGCGATCTCTTTCAAAAAACATCGTCTTAGCCATTTTGGATACAGTCACATTGGGCATTCCCATTTATGCTGTCAATTTTATAAAGCAGCCAAAAAAGACATTAAAAATTTCTTTCATTGTTATTCCCGTTGTTTCGATTATTGCTTGGTTGATTGCATCATGGAGTGAATGAAGCCCTGGAAGTAAGGGCTTTTTATTTTGTCTTTTTCGTTGGAAAAGATGAGCATTCCGTATGAAAGAGAGATAGAACAATTCTGTGAACTTGGTTTTGGACAGGGGAAAGCGCTCATATCGGTTCCCGTTTTTCATGTATAATAAATAGAAGAACGGATTTCATCCCCTTCATCGAGGAGATGCAGTCAGAAGGAGATTTAGGTGAGGAACATGGATGAATTAAAAATAGATGACGTGGCCAAGCAAAGCGGTTTAACGAAACGAACGATTCGATACTATGAACAAATTGGGCTTCTGCCTTCTCCTCCGAGAAGCAAAGGGGGAATTAGACTTTATTCACAACAGCATGTTGAGTTTTTAAAGAAAATTACGAACGCAAAAGAAGTGTTGGGATTTACTCTTCAAGAGCTGCAACATTTTATTTCTTTAAGCAATACATTGGAACAGCAGAGAGTAAAATACAGACAGGTAAAAGGAACAAGCGAACAAAAAGACAAAGCGGAGGATTTAATTCAAGCCTTAACCGATCTTTTAAATACAGTCGATGCGCAATTATTGCTCATTGAACAGAAAAAGGAAAAGATTTTAAAAGTGGAGTCGGAATTAATGGACTTAAAAAACAGGGCGGAAAAGGCCATTGAACGATTGGAAAAGGAGAAATAAGATAAGATGGCCATCGGCAAGGGGGCAATTCCCGCAAATGCTGGGTTGGAGATAACGAGCTGTTTGGGGCAGTTTTTCCGCCGCTGGATTTCGTTTGACCTTTGTTTCTCGAAGAGTAGAGGGTTTCTGACCATTGATGCAAGATCTTTTTCAAGCATAGTTGAAATCAGTGGAAAACCTGAGTCAACTGTGCTTTTTTATTTAGGATGAGAAATTAAATGCTTTCAAGAAAGGGAATGGAAGAAGAACTTGGTTCATATCGGAAGCAGACACACATAACACTTTGACCATCTGTATTCATACATGCATGTTCTAAGCGCAGCCTACACATATTATTGAACAATGGGACGAGAAGGGAGTTATGGTGTTGCTTGGGACTATTGGAAAAGCTTTATTTCTTATCTTTGCTGGCATACTGCTCCTTCGGATTGCAGGAAGAAAAACTATTTCACAAATGACGTTGCCGGAAACGATTATCATCATATCGATAGGAACGATTATTGTAGAGCCGGTGGCGCAAGAAAGCCTCTTAGGCACCATTTTGGCGTCTTCCACATTTATCGTGGCATTGGTCGTGACCGAATTTTTGCAGATGAAGTCGAATCGATTGGAAACATTTATATCCGGAAAAGCGATGGTCGTCATTCAAAATGGACAAATTCAAACGGATGCGATGCGTAAACTTCGATTAACAGTGGATCAGCTGGAATTGCGTCTTCGTCAGCAAGGCATTGCCAATTTTTCTGATATAAAAACAGCTACGATTGAACCAAGCAGACAATTAGGATATGAGTTGACAGAGGATGCCAAGCCTTTAACCGTGGGGGAGTTTAAAAAGTTGATGCAAGCCTATATAAAGAATGAAGAATCTAAAGAAAGCTCCCAAATAAATATTTTTGATGAAATTACAGAGAAAAAGTCTACTCCTGATTCATTGAAATAAAAGAATGGCTCAGACATTTAGGCGCCGGAGGGAAAAAGCTGTTTCTTACCATTCATTTTAGTAATAAAAAGTTGAACGTGGGAAGCGTGATTCATTTGCCGATGATCTAAACTTTTGTACAGAATGATTCGAAATCAGCAAAGGGCGCCTATTGTAAAATTTTTGTTTAAGCTGATATGGACATTGCAAGTGATCAAACGATGCATGATATAATAAATTGAAACGTAAATGGGGAGTATGTCCCATGATAGTGGATGGAATATATCGGTTTGTTTCGTTTGCATAGCTCGGGCCAGAAGAGATAAAAAGCAATGAAACATTAGGTTTTGTTTAAGAAGGATAAGAATGGGAGGAGTTGGGAATCTTGAAAGTTTTGGTTGTTGGAGCGAATGGCCAAGTTGGGCAGCATGTTGTTCGGTTATTAAAAGAAAGCAATGAACATACAGTGCGAGCGATGGTCAGAAAAGAAGAACAGGCTCAATCTTTCGAAAAATTGGGTGTAGAAACAGCGATTGCCGATTTGGAAGACAGCGTGGACAAAATTGCTGAAGCGGCGGAAGGCTGTGAAGCCATTGTCTTTACTGCCGGCTCCGGTGGGCATACAGGAGCAGACAAAACGCTGTTGGTGGATTTGGATGGAGCTGTGAAAACAATGGACGCTGCCGAAAAATTGTGGATCAAGCGGTTTATTATAGTGAGCGCCATTCAGGCCCACAATCGAAAAAACTGGAACGAGGCCATCAAGCCGTACTATGTGGCTAAACACTATGCGGATATTATGCTGGAACAAAGCAGTTTAGCCTATACCATTATCCGGCCGGGAGGATTGTTGAACGAACCGGGAACAGGAAAGATTTTTGCGGCTGAAAATTTAAATAGAGGGACGATTTCGCGGGAGGATGTGGCGAAAACAATTGTAGCCTCTCTGGATGAGGAAAATACGTATTATCGCTCCTTTGATCTTATTTCCGGTGAAATTCCGATTGCGGATGCTTTGAAAAACCTATAGTCTTTTTTAAAAAAGCCCTCCATCCGTATTTCAGCATTTCTTTGATACGGATCAAGGGCTTCTTTTTTTGCCATTATTTTTGATAATTCAAAATCCAGCCTATGCCGTACTTGTCTATTACATTGGCATGGAGAGCGCCCCAAAACGTATCTTGCAGTTCCAAAATCGCTTGGCCGTCGGCAACCAATGATTGATATACTTTACGAATTTCTTCTTCACTGTCAAATTCGATCGTGATTTTGACATTATCCCCTTTTTCCACACGGCCGAAAGGATCGGAGAAATGGATGATGCTGTTTCCAAGATGCAGCTCGGCATGCAAACATTTGCCTTCATGCCCTTTAAACATTTCAACATCGTCTGCTAATTGAACATTTTTAATTTCTCCGCCCAATGCTTCTTGATAATAATTCAATGCCTCTTGACAATTTTCCACAATGATATAAGGATTGACGCTTTTCATATTTTATCCTCCTTTGCCATTCAGAAGCGATAGTTTCAGTATAGCAACTTCCTATCTGATTTAAACTTTTGGCTTTTTTTATATTTCTTCTGCCAAATGGATGAGATGAAGTAACTCAAGCAGAGTTACAGAATAACGTTGGTAGACAAGGATTATTTAAAAACCCCCTGTTCATAAAAAACAGGAGGTTTTAGCCTTAAGAAAAAATCATATCAGAGTCCGAAAAGCGGAAGCTCGTCCGGATCTGTGCTATATGCTTGGAAATCATAGATTTTCCATTTTTGACTCTTTGAATCTAGCTTTAAAAAGAATAGACCAGATAGATCTTCGGTTACATCAAAATTAAAGTCTGGAGATTTTAATGTGATTTTGACTTTTGCATTGGTTAATTCTACTGTTGCATAACGATTATTTAAAGTTTTTACGTTATAAGTAGGATCACCGATAGGTTCAATCGTGATTTGAGCATTTTCATTCTTCAACGATTGATAAAAGTCAATTGATTCTAAACCTGATGCTCGGTAATAGCCGATTGTATTGTCTTTATACAATTGAGTCAAAGCATCAAAATTCTGATCTTTTATATATTGGCTTTCATTTGATTCAAATTGCTTTACAAAATCAATTAATTGCTGTTTGTCAGGAAGTGCTGTTGTCTCTTGGTGCAAAGCACGATAAATCATAACAATGGCTTGTGCTCGAGTTGCCAAATCATTCGGCTTAAAAGTAGTTCCATAGCCTTGGATGATTCCGTTGGCCGCATTTTTATGAATGGCCTCATAAGCAAAGCTTGATTTTGGCACATCGCTAAAAGTTTTACGAATGGGGTTAAACTGAATGGTGTTTTGGAAAGCATTGTACACCATTTTAGCAATTTCACTGCGTTTAATTTTGTCTCCCGGATGGAATGTTCCATCGTTTCGTCCACTAATAATGCCGTTACTGCTTGCAATTTGAACATATGGATAATACCAAGCGCCGGATTTTACGTCAGCAAAAGACTTGGCTTTTCCTTTTAACTCCAGTCCCATTGCATTGACAATCATTTTCGTAAATTCGGCTCTCGTAATATTTTCGTTTGGCTTTACATAGACGGAAGGGAATCCATCTTCATCATACTGTATCTTTCCATCAATAATATCAGCAGATAAAAAGTCCTGTATCTCGTCATGTGCCCAATAATCATCGTCCACATCTTCAGGATAGTACATGTCTGATGTCTTTTCAGCGGCCGACACCATTTTGAAAGGCACAAGAAGAACCAACAGCAAGGCTAGAATAGGAATAACTTTTTTCATATAATCCCCCTTTTTTTGTAAAAAGTGCTTGTTGTTCCATTTTAAGAGAAAAAGCTCTAAATAGTCACTATTAATTTTGAAAAATAAGATTAAATCAGCCCAAAGACCTGATATTTTGTCAAAATTAACATATTATAAGGATTTTACTCCTGGCGAAAAAGATGTAATATTTATGCTGGATTTCCAATGAATAGTTTTTTGAAATTGAACAGCAGTATGAACACGTTCAACATGAGATTCTGCTCCACTTATATTTTGACAACGATTAATGTTTTCCGAAATCTCTTTGAGGAGGTAGTGAAGAGAACATCATGATCAAAATAACACCAATTATGGAGATGTTACTGTAACCTGAAAAATTTAAGGAAGCGATCGAGAAATAAATAGAGATAGATTGTACATGGAGAATCGCCAGCCACTTTCTCCGCCGATGATGCAAAAGTTTCCATTTATACTGTTTTGTAGAGCAGATGTTAGGTGATATAATGAAAATAAAAGATTGTAATATCTTTCTAATTTTGTTTTTACATAGAATAAAAATGTGTGCCTCTGGGGGAATGGAAGATGAAGAAAAAAACGGCATTTTATGCTTTATTGCTGTCGGTTTCTTTGGCTTTAGGGTTGAATGTGGAATCGGGGATTGCCTCGGCGAATGACCAGCCCTCTTCTCAAAAAGGCGAAAAAGAAGTGGTCGTCGTTTATAAAAACATGAAAGGAAAAGAGGCCGCTATTGAAAACAGCCATGATGTAGAACATCAATTTAAAAGCATTCCGGCCGTTTCTGTTACGGCGGACAAACAAGACGTTCGTCAATTAGAGTCGAATCCAAATATTGCCTATGTGGAAGAGAATGTTCCGTTTCAATTGGCTGATTCGAGTTTTCAAACGTTAAGTACAAGCCGCGCCGTTTCTTCCAATGAAAAAACTTGGGACATGCAGGCGATTAATGCATCCAAAGCTTGGGAAAACGGGGTGACCGGTAAAGGCGTCAAAATCGCCGTGATTGATACGGGGATTGCCTCTCATTCGGATTTGAATATTGCAGGCGGAGTGTCCACTGTCGATTACACCTCTTCCTATAAAGATGATAATGGACATGGTACTCATGTAGCCGGAATCATTGGCGCTAAACGTAATGGCATAGGGATCGCCGGTGTCGCACCGGATGCTCAGATTTATGCCGTAAAAGCGTTGGATAAGAACGGAAACGGAAACTTGCAAGATATTGCAGAAGCTCTGGATTGGGCGATTGCAAATAAGATGGACATTATTAACATGAGTTTTGGGACAAGCACCGACTCCAAAATCCTTCATGATTTAGTCGATAAGGCATATAAAAGCGGCATCTTGCTTGTTGCAGCAGGAGGAAATAATGGGAATTCATCCGGTACAGGAGATACGGTGGAATATCCGGCCAAATACAGCAGTGTTGTGGCGGTATCTTCATTAAATTCAAATAAAAATCGTTCTGTTTTTTCCGCAACTGGTCCGGAAATTGAAGTATCTGCACCGGGTGAAAATATCGTCAGCACTTATTTGAATGGAGAGTATGCAGTCGGAAGCGGCACCTCGATGGCGGCTCCTCATGTGGCCGGCATGTTGGCTCTATTAAAACAAATGCATCCTAATGAATTGAATAGCCAGCTGCGGGCAGAGGCGGAGAAGGAAGCAATGGATCTTGGAAAAAAAGGAAAAGATGACTGGTACGGCTACGGAATGGTCTTTTATCACCCGTTGAATGTATCTTCCAAGAGTGCGAGTGAAAACGTGCAAGCTAAGTTAAAGATCGCTCAGCAAGCAGTAGCATCGGCGGAGAAATACCGTACGAAGAAATATGTGGATGCTGCGCAGCAAGCGATCAATAGCTTGGACAATGGGGCGGACAAAACGCAGCTGCAAAAAAGGCTTGATGCCGTTAAAAAAAGCTTGTCTGATCAGGCTCAAAAACTAGTTTCGTATGTCGAACATCATCGTTCTCATGCCAATGTCGAAAAAGCGCTCCAAGCGATCTCCAATCTGCCGGCAGCCGCGGAAAAAAACAATTTGCTAACGAGAATCAATAAAGTGCAATACTTGATCAACTTGCAGCAAGCTCAAAAATATGTGAATTTAACTCAAAAATACAAGAAAAAGTCTTACAAATCAGTAGCACAATCTTATATTAACAAACTTCCGAAGGGCTCGGAAAAAACAAGGCTTCAAAAACGGCTCAATTCAATGCAGGTTCGCTAATAGAAAAACGAGGCTGACTCAAAAGCAAAATAACTTTTGAGATCAAGCCTCTTTTTTGTTGGAAATTCTCTTCCTTTGATTTGAACTAACTGTTTAATTGAGAAAGTTCTCTCTTTTTAGAGGGTCTTTTAACTTTCCTCCGAAAAAAGTCTCCTACTTCTAAACGTGAAAGTGCGGAGGCACCAGTGAAAGTGGGAGATGAATTTCGGTTAGGCGTAGCCTAAAGCTGTCTCTTTTTTGTGCTATGATATAATCAGTGTTATATAAATGGAAGGCATTCGGATGTGCTTTGAACAAATATGCACATGGTCAATATCGTGATTCCATTCGACCAAGGAAATATTGTAATTTTCACCAAGTCGAATAAACATATCTTTTGCATAGTCAGATATGGTATCATCAATCACTTGTCTGCGATATTTTACGAGTGAACTATCAAAGTTCATCAATGCCTATAAAAGTGCAAGTTCTAAGACTTATCAAAAAGCATTATCCACAAGTGAAAAGAAAACTTTGGAAAGAGTATTTTTGGTCAAGAAGCTTTTGCTTACTTACAACAGGTGGTGCGCCCATTGAAGTGATAAAGCAGTATATAGAAAATCAAGGGAGGAAGTGAGGTGATTTGATATGGCAAACAAAGCATATAAATTTCGTCTGTACCCAACACAAGAACAAGAGCAACTTCTTACAAAAACCTTCGGCTGCGTTCGTTTCGTCTACAACAAAATGTTGGCTGAACGAATGGAAACATATGAACCATTCAAGGACGACAAAGAAGCCTTGAAAAAGCAAAAAAAATTCCCGACTCCTGCAAAGTACAAAAAGGAATTTCCATGGCTCAAAGAAGTAGACAGCCTTGCGTTGGCAAACGCTCAACTGAATTTGCAGAAGGCATACCAAAACTTCTTCTCTGGTCGTGCTGAATTTCCGAAGTTCAAAAGCCGAAAGGCGAGACAGTCCTACACAACCAACGTGGTCAACGGAAACATTATGCTTTTGGATGGTTATATCAAATTACCGAAACTGAAACTTGTAAAAATCAAACAACATCAAGAAATTCCGTCACATCATATCATCAAGTCTTGTACGGTTTCTCGAACAAAAACAGGAAAATACTATGTTTCTATTCTCACTGAATACGAACATCAACCTGTACAAAAAGAAGTACAAGCTGTGGTTGGCTTAGATTTTTCCATGAAGGGTTTATTTATCGATAGTGAAGAAGGTAAGACAGCCAATTACCCTCGTTTCTATCGCCAAGCCTTGGGAAAATTAGCGAAAGAACAGCGTGTTCTATCACGCAGAAAGAAAGGTTCTAATCGTTGGCACAAGCAACGACTAAAAGTGGCGAAGCTACATGAAAGAATTGCGAATCAACGAAAAGACTTTCTACATAAGGAATCGCACAAATTAGCGAAACTATATGATTGCGTGGTTATCGAAGACCTCAACATGAAGGGAATGTCCCAAGCACTCAATTTCGGCAAAAGCGTTGCTGATCATGCATGGGGCATGTTCACGAAATTTCTCCAATACAAGTTAGAGGAGCAGGGGAAAAAGCTTCTCAAAATAGATAAGTGGTTTCCATCATCCAAAACTTGTTCATATTGCGGTCAAGTAAAGGAGTCTCTATCTCTTTCTGAGCGCATATTCCATTGTGATTGTGGTTTTGTAGCAGATAGAGATTGGAATGCTTCTATCAATATCAAGCGTGAAGGATTGCGACTGTTGGCATTAGCATCATCATAAATAGAGCATGGAACAGGCTCGATAGCTAAGTAAATTTCGTACCGTTAGGTGCGATTACCTTAGAAGCCCCCACCTCTAAGCGAAGAGTAGGTGGCGGGTAGTTCACTTCTGTTTCTTTCTATTGATCATATGAAAAACAGCCCCCATTGCCACTCCAATCACAACGGCAGTAACTATGTGACCTAGTACAACACCAATGACGGCGCCAATGATTGCACCAAAGGATATCAAGTGGATATTCCGTTCACCGTTTTTCTTAGACATCGTCCATACTCCTTTAATCATCATGTTTTTGGATACTTCCATCCCCAAAAGGGAAGGATGAAAAATGGCATTTATTTTACTTCAGCTCATTCAATCGAGCTTTTCTAGGATTCGAATGATTTTATGGATCGCATAGTCAAAATCAATCAAATCCTCTTCGTCAAGTTGACCTATTTTCTCGCAGAATAGATAATAGAAGTCTTCCCAGCGCTTTTTTACTGTTTCTTTTCCTTTTTCGGTTAACATCAGTTTGACAAATCGCCGATCGCGATCGTTCTTCGCTTTTTCCACATAGTTGTTTTCCGCCAACTTAGCGATCAGAGGGGTCAACTGCTGCTTTGAAATGTTGATGTTTTGCGCTAGTTGGGTCATGGAGATACCCTCCTTAGTATGAAACAATTCCTCCAGTATATGAAATTGCAAATGGGTCAAATCAGACGTTTTGGGTGCGGCCTTTTGATTTGCGACGGGTTTGTTCATCTTGTTGTAAATCAGCGGAAGAAGTCGGATGAAGCTCTCCGCGATTTTGTCTGTTTTCGAAGTCAATCCCATGCATCCCTTTCTTGATATTAATAGTATGCTGTCTTTTAGTAAATAAAAATTTATTTTTAAATAAAACAAATATAGTTTTTTTAATAACATTATACATAAAAAGTAAATAAAAACGAACTATTTTACGGAGTCAGAAAACATATATGAATTCATTTTTCACTGGGTTTTTCCTTTTTTGAATGAGAGATGTATAATAAAAATGGTTGCATCTGATCGTTTGGATCGAAAGAGAGTCCTTTCAAGTAAAGGAAAATATGTTATAATGTATTATAAAACAGAATAATATTTGACGAGGAGGAGTCTGTCACCAAGGGATCATTGTGTCTTTTGGTAACAGGCTCTTTTTTATTTTTTCATTTTTGGGAAAAAACAAAGAAGGAAAGGTGGTAAGGAGATGCTTGTTTTGCAATTAGCGATGATTTTGGCAGCTTCCAAATTGGCAGGAAATATAAGTGTTAGGCTCGGTCAGCCATCTGTTTTAGGTGAATTGTTGGTTGGAATCATTCTTGGGCCTTCGGTACTGGGGGTGATTCATGATACGGACATTTTAAAGGAGATGAGCGAGATCGGTGTTATTTTGCTCATGTTTATAGCCGGGTTGGAAACTGATCTAAAAGAGTTTCTGCGCTCCGGAAAATCTTCCACGTTGGTGGCTGTCGGCGGCATCTTGGTTCCGCTTGTAGGAGGATATTTTCTCGGAGAAGCATTGGGCTTTTCATCCGAACAATCATGGTTTATGGGATTATTGCTTTCAGCAACCAGCGTCAGCATTTCAGTTCAAGCGTTAAAAGAAATGGACCGATTAAAATCACCCGAAGGTACTGCAATTTTAGGGGCGGCAGTGCTCGATGACATTTTAGTGATGATCGCTTTAGCCTTTTTTATGAGTATGATAGGAGGAGAAGTTCATTTTGGAACCATGCTTTTAACAAAGGGATTGTTTTTTGCGGGAGCGATATTCGCTGCATGGAAAGTTGTTCCGTGGATTTTAGAAAAACTGGCGCTCTTAAAGGTGGATCAATCTGTCCTTTCTGCAGCTCTCATCATTTGTTTTCTATATGCTTATTTAGCCGATTTGTCGGGAGTATCCGCTATTATCGGCGCATACATGGCCGGAGTCGCGATAAGTGTAACAGAATTTAAACATGAAATATTTGAAAAGACAGAAACCATTAGCTATTCCTTATTTGTTCCTGTATTTTTCACTTCGGTCGGAGTGGCAGCTTATTTTCATGGTATTGGTGAAAGTTTCTGGCTATTGGTCATTTTGAGCATTTTAGCGGTTTTCACCAAATTAATCGGCGCATCATGGGGAGCAAAAGCGGCCGGATTTTCTTGGGGTAGTTCATTGGGAATTGGCGCCGCCATGGTGTCTCGCGGAGAAGTGGCTTTAATTTTAGCCAATATTGGTTTGGAACATCAATTGGTCAGTCAGGAGTTGTTTACCGTTTTGGTTGTTGTGGTTCTGATCACCACGATTGCAACGCCGCCGATGATGAAATGGTTTTTCACAGTCGGATCGAAAGGAAAGACTTTAAAAAATACAGGATGAGATCGATGGAATACAGGAGTGTTGAAGTTTTTAGGATTTTGGTCACAGTTCTTTTTGTAAGAATACTATGATTATTGGGCGAATGGGAAATAAAACGGATTAAGCAACCGAAATTTTCCATTCGCCCTGTCAAGTTGTATGTAGGATTTGTCTTTTCTGAAAAAACATTTGTCTTTATATTGTAGAAAATCCTTGATTCCTATATGGAAAGAGTCCATAATGGAAATTAATCATTTAACTGAAAATTCTAAAATGAGCAGGGGTTGTCTTTATGAAAGTGGTCAAATTTGGCGGAACATCGCTTGCATCAGGAAAACAAATTCAAAAAGTACTGAACATTGTCATTTCTGATCCGAAAAGAAAGATTGTGGTGGTTTCAGCACCGGGAAAACGGTTTGCGGATGACACGAAAGTAACCGATTTGCTGATTGCGTGCGCCCGCAAGAAATTACGCGGCGAGGATGCGACAGATTGGCTGGAAGCGGTAGTGGAAAGATTCGCAAGCATTGCAATGGATTTGGAGATGTCAAACGATATCGTAAAGGAAATCCGTGCTGATTTAGAGGAGCGGCTACGAGGATACAAAGGGGATCCGAAGCGCTTTTTAGATCATATGAAAGCGGCAGGGGAGGATAATAATGCGAAGCTGATTGCCGCTTATTTTCAAGAGAGAGGAGTAGAGGCTAGATATGTTAGTCCGAAAGAAGCGGGATTAATTGTCACTGACGAACCGGGGAATGCACGGGTATTGCCGGAATCCTACAAGCGATTGTATTCGTTGCGGGAGCAAAGCGGAATCATTATTTTTCCCGGATTTTTCGGCTTCAGTAAAAACGGGGATGTGGTGACATTCTCCCGCGGCGGTTCGGATATTACAGGCTCTATTTTAGCCAATGGGGTGAAGGCGGAGCTTTATGAAAATTTTACGGATGTCGATGCTGTGTATGCCGTGAATCCGAATTTTGTTTCTCACCCGACGGAAATTCAAGAACTGACTTATCGGGAAATGAGGGAGTTGTCCTACGCCGGATTTTCTGTTTTTCATGATGAAGCCTTGATTCCGGCTTTCCGCGCCGGAATACCGGTCAACATCAAAAATACGAACAATCCTTCTGCGCCGGGGACCAAAATTGTCAATGAACGGGAAACGAAAAACGGACCGGTCGTGGGCATTGCGAGCGACGAAGGATTTTGCAGTATTTATATTCAAAAATATTTAATGAATAAGGAAATCGGATTCGGTCGGAAACTGCTGCAAATTTTAGAAGATTTCGGCCTTTCCTATGAACATATTCCTTCCGGTATTGACGATGTGACGGTTATTTTACGGGAAAATCAACTCAATCAGGAGCTAGAACAAGCGATATTGCACCAAATAAAAGAGAAACTAGATGCTGACGAAGTGAAAATTCAACATCGTCTTGCTTTGATTATGTTAGTGGGCGAGGGAATGCGCCGTAATATTGGAACAACGGCCCGAGCCGCGAGCGCGTTAGCAAAAGCGGGAGTGAATATTGAAATGGTGAACCAGGGATCTTCCGAAGTCAGTATGATGTTTGCTGTAAAGGAAGAAGTGGAAAGACGGGCGGTCCAAGCTTTATATGAAGAATTTTTTGTCAGCGTCCCGGTTTGAATCATAAGAGCAATAGCAACGAAAAGCCCTTACTATTCTAAGCTGCAATCGTTCGCCTTCTCGTTGTTGAAACCCGTGAGGCGGACGAGTCTCTCTTCCGACGGAAAACAATGATGGCACATTTGAGGAAAACAACTTTTGAGATTGCTTGGGAATTTTTAAGCGCCGCTTCGTTTTTCCGTAGGAGAACGAACATGAGATCTGATCAAAGCCCCGAAAAGCACACTTGGTCATATCATTGATCAGAATGCGTGTAACCCTTTATGCAATTATAAAATCTTTCTTTTTCGTTTTGTATGAAATCGCTATCAAATCAACTCGCTTTTCATTATTTAAGATCCGCAAAGCTCGGGTGGAAAAACCACAACAACAAGGCGATAACGGGGACCGTTAGTATGATAGCTTTGACATTACTTCGATGGTGAAGGCGAAGCATGGTAAATAAGATAATATTGAAAATAAAAGACCACATGGCATTCCATCCGTTATGATATAAAAACAGCCCTTTTTGGTGGAAAAAGAATTCGATTATTTCAAACAGTATAACCCATCCCGTAATGTACACAAACATTTTTTTCCCTTCAGGCAAAGATAAATAAAAATAAATGGCAACCGGTATGATCAAAAATGTAAAGATTAGATCAATGATTGTGTGGTTTAACCATTCTGTTTCTACAGAACGGTATTCCCATAACGTATGGTCGTAAAAAAGAAAATTATAAAGCAAATCGCAAATCACATAATACTGGATCGTTGTATAATATTTTTTCCATTTTGTCCATTCCGTCATCGGGATGGCAATAAGTAGATAAATTACGGTAAAAAGCAGCAAATACATAAAGAATACCTCTTTTGATAGTGGTAATATATATTATTCCATTTGTATGGATAGAGCATTCATGGGAAAGCAGAACAAATATTTCTAGTGAACAAAGATCGATATTCTGGTGCCATTCATTCACCAAATGAATAAAGTTTCTATTCTAGTTGAACAGGGACTTTCACTCTATAACCTAAGATACGATATAGAACGGAAAATAAATGAATGTTGCAATAAAATATTTCATTCAAGAATTTTGTGGAATCATCAATTTAAATGAGAAAACACGCGAATCAGAACGGACTGTCTTTCTTTTTTGGAGAATAGTTGAAATTAAGGTTTTGTTATATCATCCAAAAAATCAAGAACGGAATCCGTTCTTTTTTGTTTAAGTGTATATTTTCATTCATGGAGCCTCTCAGTATAATTTAATCAGAATTTTCTAAAAATAATCACTCGAATCAAAATGTTACCGCTTTCATTATTTGGCGCTGAAAATGAACAAATTAAGGGGGGATGGAAATGATTCAGACAGCTAACGGAGAAGAGATTTTTGTTATTGATGCTCATATAGCCTTGTGGGATGGCAGTAAGGAGAATCAACTGAATATTCATGGAGAGCAATTTATCAGCTGTTTTTATGATTATCACAAAAATCTGAGCCCTAAAGAATATTATTGGCCCTGGGATAAGTTTGTGAAGTATGATCCGGAAACGCTGGTTAACGACGTATTGGTTAAAGGATATGCAGATATGGCCATTTTTCAACCTGTCTATTTAAAAGAGTTTTATAAAAATGGTTTTGGTGATTTTGACGCAAATGACGCCCTTTCCAAACGGTACCCTAATCGTTTTATTTGCAACGGGACAATGGACCCGCGGCATGGCGAACGAGGATTGGAAAATTTGGAAAAAATGAAAGAAAAGTACAACTGGCAAGGGATTAAGTTGTATACAGCGGATTGGTATGGAAATTCAAAGGGATATAAACTTTCAGACGACTGGTCCAAAAGATATCTTGAAAAGTGCCAAGAATTAGGGATTAAAAATATTCACATTCATGAAGGACCCACGGTCACTCCTTTGAATCGGGATGCATTTGACGTAGCAGATGTGGATGATGCAGCAAGCTGTTTTCCGGAATTAAACTTTATCGTAGAACATGTAGGACTGCCGAGATTAGAAGATTTTTGCTGGATTGCGACACAGGAAAAAAATGTGTATGGAGGATTGGCGGTAGCTATTTCTTTAATCCATACTCGTCCTCGTTATTTTGCTGAAATCATAAGTGAATTGTTGTACTGGCTGGATGAAGACCGTATCATTTTTGGAAGCGATTATGCTATTTGGGAGCCAAAGTGGATTATCGAAAAGTTCCTTGAATTTGAACTTCCGGAAGATATCCAAGAAGAAACAGGTGTGACGTTGGATTTGAATGTGAAGAAGAAAATTTTAGGTGAGAATGTAGCGAGATTATACAACATAGATATCGAAGCGCAAAAAGAAAAGTTGAAAAATTGCGAATTAAATGAACGAAAGGCGAAACTTAATGAAATCAAAGCTAATTTCTAAAGGATCTTCACGAACAAAGGAAGTGGATCAAAGATTATGGAAAAAGAAGATCAAGTATATAGAATGCTTGAAAAAGTTTATGATCCTGAACTGGATCAACCTTTAACAGAGCTAGGGTTTATTGATCACATCGCCATTCAAGACCATCATGTAGAAGTTGTTTTTCGTTTACCGACTTATTGGTGCTCGCCGAACTTTGCCTATATCATGGCCGAAGATATACGGAAATATGTATCTGAACTGGAATGGGTGCATTCAGTGAAAGTCCATTTATTGGATCATTGTGCTTCCGATGAAATCAATCACGGAGCAACGAAAGGCAAGTCGTTTAACGAAGTCTTTCGTGACTTATCGGATGGAGACCTTGACGAATTGCGCAAAACGTTTGAGATAAAAGCTTACTATGCAAGGCAAGAAAAACTGATGAAATATCTCTTAAAAAATGGGATGACAAAGAAAGAGATGATAGGTTTGTCTCTGCAACAATTGAATGAATTGCCTTTATCGGAAGAAGGTCATCTGCTGAGAGACAAATATTTGGAGAAAAAAAGGGCCTTGAATCACTCCAATACATTGGCCTTCACAACTCCGGAAGATAAACAGCTGTCTGAAGAAGAATTTTCGTTTTACTTGCAAGGCGCCAAGCGTACGCGGATGAGCATGGAATTTAATGCCCATTATTGTCGAGGTTTGTTAGAAACACGATACCATTTGCCCTCTAACGATTAGATGAGCATGACGTAATGAAAAGAGATGTTAAGAAGTGTGTCCAAAACGAAAATATTTTTTAAAGAAGGAACGGTGATGAAAAAATGAGTAAAAAAGTTCTTATTGTAACGGGTGATGCGGTGGAAGCTTTAGAAGTATTTTATCCGTATTATCGTTGTATCGAAGAAAATATTCAATGCACGATTGCGTCTCCTGTGAAGAAAAAGCTTCAAACGGTTGTCCATGATTTCCTCCCTGAAATGGAGACCGTTACAGAAAAGTGGGGGTATAAAATCGAATCTCACGCATCCGTAGACGAAATTGATCCTGCTGACTTTGATGGGCTGATTATTCCCGGAGGACGCGCGCCTGAATATATACGTCTAAATAAAAAAGTTCAAGAAATCGTCGCTCACTTTTTAAAAGAAAATAAACCGCTTGGAGCCATCTGCCATGGACAACAAGTTTTAACGACTGTAAGAGAATATATCAATGGCAGGGAAATGACGGCATTCTCCGCTTGTCGGCCGGAAGTGGAAGCGGCAGGAGCTATTTACGTGGAAAAATTGCTTCATGTGGACGGAAATTTGGTGTCTGGGCATGCTTGGCCGGATTTGCCGGGATTTATGAAAGAATTCTTTGCATTATTAAATGTAAAAAAAGAAGCTTCTGTTTAAAGAATAGCTAAAAAGGGCTGAATCAAAAACGTTTGATTCAGCCTTTTTCTCTTTTTATTTGTAAAAACAATCAAAGAATCGATCGTTTAATGCATTAAGAGAGATTCTTTGTTTGGCTACAGTTTTCTTTTATCCATCTCATGATGGGAATGAGAATTCAATAACATGAGTGATATATAAAATATGACAATTCCTTCCGTGGTTTTCGGATTGATTCCGGTTAGCTCTTCGATTTTATTTAAACGATAATGCAGAGTATTAATATGTATATTCATTTCTTCTGAAGTTTTTTTGATCGATTGATTATTATGCAAATAGTGCTGCAAAGTATCGATGAGTATTGGATCTTCTTTCAAAACGTCAATCGTTCTTCTTTGAAAATCCTTTTGTATTTCGATGGGAATGTCTTCTAAGATAATTTCTAATATGAGATCTTCATAAAATACAATCCCAAGATGTTTTTGAGCCACTTTTAATGCTTTCATTGCCTCTTTAAATGATCTATGGATAATCTGTCTGCACATTGTCTTTCCTACACCAATTGCTAAATGGTGGTGATATTTCCTTTCGAATCTTTCTTTAAAGTTTTTTAATTGGCTATGGAAATGATTCTTGTTAAAAGTAGAGCCAATCTTTTTTAACAGCAAGAAACGTTCTTGCCCCCAGCGAATGAGGAAATGATTTTCTTTCCCGAATACAGAATAGAACAATTCCATGATTTCTTTTTGAATTCTGGGAATGTCATAGTGATCGAGTGTTTGTATTTCGGATTGTATGAGGGCGCAAATATGCGTGTCGTAAACGGGGATTCCCAGCATGACACCTCGCTCTAAAAATTCTTTATCAACCGATGTAGAGTTGATCCATTCATACAAATAAGATTCTATACCGCGTATTTCCCATTCGTTTCTCTCGGTATAATAAGCTTCTTGTATAATGAGTTCTGTCATTCTTCTAATTAATTCCGCAAACGGTTCCACTTTTTTAGGGTCTCCTGTTATTCCGATGACGCCGATTACTTGCTTATTAAACATAATGGGCATGTTGATGCCTGCTTTTACTCCTTTTAGAATTTTTGCTTTGTCCTGATCAATATAAAGTACTTTTTTTGTTTTAATGACAATGGTCGCTCCTTCATGAAAGGTGCCAATTCTGCTTTTTTCAGTGGAAGAAATGATGATTCCTTTTGTATCCACTAATATAATATCTTCTTTCATTACTTGCTGAACTTCTGAAATAATTTTAGAAGCTAAATTGGTTGATAAATGCATGGGGCATCGACCGCCTTCTTTTGGATTAAAAAACAATAAAAACGGTATATTTCACATTTTAATCATATGATCATACATAGATTAAATACCCAACTTTCTTTATAATAAAACAAAAATTAGAAAAGCGAGGGTTTTCAATATGATTCCTTCTCATGTGAAGAAGCGTTTTGTGGATATCGTAGGAAGGGAAAATTTCGAAGATTCAGAAGTAGAGCGGTTAGTTTATTCATACGATGCCACCCCTAATTTTCAATCTATTCCTGACGCGGTGGTTTCACCCAGAAATACGGAGGAAGTATCCGAAATATTAAAACTGTGCAATGAATGGGAAATACCGATTGTTCCGAGAGGATCGGGAACGAACTTGTGTGCCGGCACTTGTCCTGTTGAAGGAGGAGTTGTTCTTCTGTTTAAACATATGAACAAAATTTTAGAAATCGATGAAGAAAATTTAACCGTGACTTGTCAACCGGGAGTTATAACACTTGATTTAATCAATGCGGTTGAACAAAAAGGTTTATTTTATCCTCCTGATCCAAGTTCTATAAAAATATCGACGATCGGTGGGAATTTAAACGAAAACTCCGGGGGATTAAGAGGACTGAAATATGGAGTAACCCGTGATTATGTATTGGGATTGGAGGCAGTTCTTCCTAACGGAGATATCATCCGGACAGGAGGAAAATTAGCAAAAGATGTAGCGGGGTATGATTTAACTCGATTATTGGTAGGTTCAGAAGGCACACTGGGTGTGATTACAGAGGCGACGTTAAAATTGATTCCGCTTCCTGAAACAAAAAAGACAATGCTTGCTTTATATCAAGATTTAGAGGCTGCAGCTCGTTCCGTTTCCAAAATTATTGCGAATAAAGTTATTCCAGCGACTTTGGAGTTTTTAGATCAACCTACATTACAAGCGGTGGAAGACTATGCACAAATCGGTTTGCCGACGGATGTTCAAGCAGTGTTGCTAATCGAACAAGATGGAACCGCTGAAAATGTAAACAAAGATATGAAGATAATGGAAGAAATATGCAGAAGCGAAAATGCTGTCTCTGTACAGATCGCACAGTCTGAAGAAGAAGCGGAGGCGCTGCGTGCGGCCAGACGTACGGCTTTGTCAGCTTTAGCTCGACTGCAGCCGACAACTATTTTAGAAGATGCCACCGTTCCCAGATCAGAAATAGCCAAAATGGTGAAAGCCATCAATGACATAGCGCATAAATATAACGTCAATATATGTACATTTGGCCATGCCGGAGACGGGAATCTTCATCCTACATGCACAACCGATATTCGTAATAAAGAAGAGATGGAGAGAGTGGAAAAAGCTTTTGCTGAAATCTTTGAAAAAGCGATTGAATTGGGCGGAACCGTTACGGGGGAACATGGAGTGGGAGCTATGAAAGCGCCTTATTTAGAATGGAAACTGGGAGTATCAGGCATCCAAGTGATGAAATCGATCAAAGAAGCATTAGATCCCCATAATATTATGAATCCAGGGAAACTATTCGCAAAAGATACACGAAAACGGGTGGTGATATCAAAATGATGTCGGAATCCGAAAAGAAAAGTATTCAAATAGCCTTCAAGGAACGTATGAATGAAGATGAGTTATTAAACTGTATGAGATGCGGTTTTTGCTTGCCTTCATGTCCGACATACTTGGTATCTGGTTACAAAGAAAGCCAATCACCACGCGGAAGAATCGCTTTAATGAAGGCAGTTTATGACGGAGTGATACAACCGGATGATGAGTTTGTGAACTCATTGAACTTATGTTTAGGCTGCCGTGCGTGTGAGCCGGTCTGTCCGTCAGATGTTCATTACGGCCATTTATTGGAAGAAGCCAGAGACATCATAAACCAAAATAAAAAACATTCTTTACCCGTTCGAACGGTTCGTAAAGTAGTCTTTGAAAAATTATTTCCCAAAAAAAGTAATCTAATAAATGTCACTAGCTTGGTTGGATATTACCAAAGATCAGGTCTTCAAAAAGTGGCGCGTAAAATAGGATTTATGAAATTATTTCCTGATAACCTGAGAGAGATGGAAAAAATTCTGCCGGATATTCCTAAGAAAAAAGAAATGATCGATAGGGATGAACATTTTGCGCCCGCAGGTTCGAAAAAGGCGACTGTAGCTTTTTTTTCTGGATGTTTAATGGATACGATGTTTATGGAAACCAATCATGCGACGATTCAATTATTGCAAAAAGCCGGATGTGAAATTGTGATTCCTAAAACGCAATCATGTTGTGGTGCTCTGCACGGTCATGGCGGAGAGAAAGAAATCGCAAAAGAACTGGCGAAGCAAAATATTGAGGCATTTGAAAAACACGACGTCGATTACATTATTACAAACGCAGGCGGGTGCGGAGCTTTCTTGATTGAATACGACCATTTGTTGAAAGATGAACCGGAATGGTCAGAGCGGGCCAAAGCATTCGTGGCTAAGATAAAAGATATTACGGAAATTTTATATGAACTGGATTTTCACAAGAAATACAGCCTCTCTCTTCCGGAACAAATAGTAACCTATCAAGATTCTTGTCACTTAAGAAACGTCATGAAAACTTCCAAGGCTCCCAGAGAATTGCTTCGTTCTATTAAAGGAATTACGTTCAAAGAAATGGAAAACGCAGATAGTTGCTGCGGATCTGCCGGTATCTACAACATCGTAGAACCGAAGACATCCATGGAAATTTTGGATCAAAAAATGGTAAAAATCAAGAAAACAAAAGCAACAACGATCGTTACAGCGAATCCAGGATGTTTGATGCAAATGATGCTGGGAATAGAAAGAGAGAAGTTAAAGGATGTAAAAGCTGTTCATATTGTGGATTTATTATTAGAGGCGACAAAATATTAATATTTCAAGCTGCGGAAATGGAATGCCTGAGAAAGCGGGAGCCGTCACAGAAAAATCAGGAGATGTCGGAAGCTCTCATCGTAAAAGGATTGGGTATGAGCAATTCCTCTTTGCAAATCATTCATGCCATTCTTAAAATTTGAATGATCAATGATCATGAAATAAGTAGCCGATTCATGAATAATGCCAGTCCCACTCTAAATCACGGAGAAAAGGGCTGGTGATTTTTAAAATAGATATTTTTCTAGCCATCTTTGCTGTTGATTCCTGACAAAACAATCTTTTTTAGGCTGAAACGCTTCGAAAAAGAAAAGGACCATTTGTTGAGTAATAAAAAAGTTGTTTAAATTATAAAAATGTCATTTAAAAAATAAAAAAGTCGTTTAGTTGAATAGCGTACCAGTTATTTTAAAGGAAAATACTTATAATTAACGGGATGTTGCACAATAAGCCCAATATACTTCTTTTGATGTTTTTTGTGTTTGATATTCTAATTTTAAGAAGCATCTCTGTGAAATCAGAGATGCTTCCAGAGTGTAGACAAAAGGCATCCGAATGTGCGCTTTCGGATGCCTTTTGTCACTTTTATGCTTTCAAATGTTTGGAATAGACCCCTCCAGGGGTCTATTTTATGTTATTGCTGGACTTTTCCATGTCCAGCAAGCCATCTTTTTCAAATTCATTGCAGCAAAAGTTAGCATCGCCTGCATGGACAATTTTTTTAGACCTCTTAAGGTTGTCCAACGCATACCATGCTTTTCCTTTGCATCAGCAAAAACACGTTCAATGGTTTCTTTCCGTCTTGCATAAATGCTCTTATTCTCTTGTGTATGCCGAAGATGATCAGCTTCCTCTAAATAAAATTCCCATACATGTCGCTGAATCAGTTTTTTATGCTCCTTACTTTGGGTGCACTTCGAGAGGAATGGACAATCTTTACACTGGACTGGATCAGAAAAATATTGACGATAGCCTTCCTTCGTCGTAGTTGCATATTTTAACACTTGTCCTTGCGGACAAAGATAACAATCGTAGTATTCATCGTAAACATACTCATGTTTTTTGAAATAACCATCCTTTGTACGAGGGCGAGTATAAGGTAAAGCAGGGGTCATATCATTTTCAAATATGTATTGGGCAACGGCGGGAGTTTTATATCCAGCGTCAGCAGCAACTACAACCGGTTTTCCATGTTTTTCGATGACTTTTTCAAGAAGTGGCTCCAATACGGAACTGTCATGAATATTCCCTGGCGTTACAATAGCCCCCAAAACAAAGCCATTTCGATCCGCAGCAGCATGGAATGAGTAAGCAAACTGTTTTGTTCGCTCGTCTTTTACGTAGTAACCACTTTCCGGATCAGTGGTACTTTCTTTTATTTCTTTATATTCTTCTTTCCCAAATTTATCTGGAGGAAATGGCTTTTTTCCATGTGCTTCTCGATCAGCATTTATCTCATCTTGTAGACGTGCTTGATAGGCTTTCGTTTCTTTTCGAACCACTTTCTTCACAAATTTATGCTTATTCGCACTCGCTTTGACATGAGTAGAATCAATAAAGACATGCTCACTGCTTATCAGCTTCTTATCTGCAGCTTCTTTCAAAATGCGATAGAATATCTGTTCAAATAAGTCTGTATCCTTAAAGCGTCGCTCGTAGTTTTTCCCAAACGTTGAAAAGTGAGGTACCTTATCATAAAAACCAAATCCAAGAAACCAACGGTAAGCCAGATTCGTTTCGATTTCCTCTATAGTTTTTCGCATGGAACGAATACCGAAGGTATATTGGATGAAAGCCATTTTAATCAATACAACTGGATCAATACTTGGTCGACCTCTTTCCGATGAATACATGTCTTGAACAAGCGAATAGATAAATGAAAAATCAATAGCAGCGTCGATTTTACGAACCAAATGATCTGCAGGTACAAGTTGGTCTAAAGCTATCATTTCTATTTGATCACGATTCATCTGTGTATTTTTTGTTAGCACTTCATCCACCTCAATTCATTACGGTATCTTAATTATACAAAAAAAGACTGTCGGCAAATCCGGTTTTTTCGGATTTGTCGACAGTCTGGAAGCATCTCTGTGAAATCAGAGATGCTTCTATAATGTGCGCCCGGCATGTACATGAACTATAGGGTGTAAGTCCCGAACCCCGAAGACAGAAGTAGAGGTTAGCCAAGAGCAAGGGTGTCCGTGGTGACGCGGAATCTGAAGGAAGCTGGAGGCAAAACACCGGTCCGAGGAACACGAACCTCATATAAGGCTAGGTATGATTGAGTGAGTTTGCATAACAAAACAAAGCTCTTTCTGTCGAAGGTCATATCGAGTAAATGAGGCGGATAGATGGTGTGAAAGTGCATGTACTTACCCGGGGAGGTCTGGCGGATATGTGAAGTACTCTTCATAACCTACTTAGTGATAAGTAGCTGAACCGTCAGAAGTCAGCAGAGGTCATAGTATTAGTTGGTCTAGAACAACTAAGAAGGACCGAACAATTAAGAGAGAATAGCCCTTGGTATTCAGTGAGTCATGATGAACACAGAAAACGTAGTACCTCACTTGAGGGAGGAAGCGGTGAATCCCGTGGGAGACCTCTTGGAGGGTGGAGTGACCACTGGCATAAAGAGAACAGCTATTCACGGAAGTTATAAAGACTTGCGTCAATTATCTTAATTGAACCGCCGTATACGGAACCGTACGTACGGTGGTGTGAGAGGACGGGAGTTAATCGCTCCCTCCTACTCGATTATATGAGAATCAATGGTAAGGTTTTCCCGACTTCAAGTTTTTGTTCAAGTTTAACAACAAATTTTTATCAATATTTAATAAATTTTTATTGCGAAACGATAAATAACGTATTAAAATTTATTCAAAAATAAATAAGTGAGGTGCTTTTTATGAAACAAAGATCAACATTGTTTTTAAAAATAGCTGTTTTTATTATCGGAACTCCAGTTCTTGCTTTATGTATATTTGGGTTGCCTATGTTAGCTAAAGAAGCAGCAGAAAATAATTCGGAGTACGCTTATGTACTATATGGCTTTTTAATCGTTATGTATGTATCGGCGATACCATTTTTCTTCGCTCTGTATCAGGCTTTTAAACTTTTAAGTTATATTGACAAGAAAAAAGCTTTCTCGGAATTATCCGTAAAGGCTTTAAAGAATATAAAATACTGTGCGGTCATAATCAGTATCTCGTATGTGCCGGGTTTGCCCTTCTTCTATATCGTTGCGAAATTAGAAGACGCCCCAGGTATCATGCTAATCGGATTGGGCATTATTTTTGCTTCAACGATTATTGCAGTCTTTGCTGCTGTTCTTCAAAGGCTTTTACAAGAAGCCATCGATATAAAATCAGAAAATGATTTAACGATCTGAGGTGAATAATATGGCAATTATCATCAATATTGATGTGATGCTGGCTAAAAGGAAAATGAGCGTCACAGAACTTTCGGAGAGGGTTGGAATCACGATGGCTAATCTTTCTATATTGAAAAATGGAAAGGCAAAAGCGATTCGATTATCAACTTTAGATGCGATTTGTAAGGCTTTAGAATGTCAGCCTGGAGATATCTTAGAATACCGAAGTGATGAAGACATCCAAGATTAATAAAGTAGGAAACATTGAAAGGAAAAGAAAGTTATCGGCGGTGAGCTAGCTACTATACTAAGCAGGACTTGCATATATTCAGAAAAAACCTTTGGAGGAACAAATCATGAGAGCACTAAAACAACTCGTTTTTTTTGGTTGGGAGCAGGCCCTATCATGTTTGTTTCCTGTCGTTATTTTTGCCTCTTTGGCTTTTACAAAAATCATGCCACTTCCCTTCCTACCACGGTATGACTGGCTGCTCATCATCTGTCTTCTGATGCAGTGGTGGATGGTGCGTTCTGGGCTTGAAACACGGGATGAACTTAAGGTTATCACATTGTTCCACCTTATTGGACTTGCTCTTGAAATTTTCAAGGTACATATGGGCTCCTGGTCTTATCCAGAGGAAGGATATTTCAAAATTTTTGGAGTGCCTTTATATAGTGGATTTATGTACGCAAGTGTAGCGAGTTATCTTTGCCAGGCGTGGAGGAGGCTTAAGGTTGAACTGGTTAAGTGGCCACCGTTTTTGGTAGTTGTACCTCTTGCAGCTGCGATTTATTTGAATTTTTTCACCCACCATTATTGGATTGACGTTCGTTGGTGGTTATCTGGACTTGTAATTATCGTCTTTTGGCAATCATGGGTCACATACGAGGTTGATGGAACTCGTTACCGTATGCCACTCACACTTTCTTTTGTGCTTATCGGATTTTTTATATGGATAGCCGAAAATATCGCAACGTTCTTTGGAGCTTGGGAATATCCAAACCAAACCGATGCATGGAGTCTCGTTCATCTAGGAAAGGTGAGTTCATGGCTCTTATTAGTGATTGTTAGCTTTCTTATAGTAGCGACGTTAAAGCAGGCTAAGGGAAAAATTCAACTAGGAGAAACTAGTAATAGTCAATTTTTATAACTGTTAAGAACCCTTTTTTAAAAAGTCGGAACCTTAGCATAGTAAGGAATTCGACTTTTTTAGGTTGAAGTTCTCCTAGCGTACAAAATTTCGAATAAGATAAATTGGAAAAAGCAACGTTGAATTGTTACTTTTTTTCTCTAAAAATAGCTTGATCATTCTGCCGGAATGCATTTATTAGGGGTTTTTGTGAAAATATTCACTTGAAACTTTAGCGTCCTAAATCAGAATGGGGTTTTGTGTGTTTGAGGTTATAAAATTAAATAACTTTATTGTAATCTTACACCATATCTATGGAAAAAGAATTTCAAAAAAACTATTTACAAAAATAAAATACAATACTATAATAATTCATGTCTTTTTGATAAGCATTTTAATAAAGCGGGTGTAGTTTAGTGGTAAAACCACAGCCTTCCAAGCTGTTGTCGTGGGTTCGATTCCCATCACCCGCTCCAAAAATAGTTCGGGCCTATAGCTCAGCTGGTTAGAGCGCACGCCTGATAAGCGTGAGGTCGATGGTTCAAGTCCATTTAGGCCCATTCTTCATATTGTATACTGATGCGTAGTAAAATGAATGGATTCGCAATCGGCAGTTGACATAAACAAGCAATGGTCTGCGAAGAGTGGGGAGAGCTGTCCGAGTGGTCGAAGGAGCACGATTGGAAATCGTGTAGACGGTCAACGCCGTCTCAAGGGTTCGAATCCCTTGCTCTCCGCCATGAAATATTTTGGCCCGTTGGTCAAGTGGTTAAGACACCGCCCTTTCACGGCGGTAACACGGGTTCGAATCCCGTACGGGTCATCCTCAATGGAGGTTTAGCTCAGCTGGGAGAGCACTTGCCTTACAAGCAAGGGGTCGGCGGTTCGATCCCGTCAACCTCCACCATCACCATGTAACTTTTTTGAAGTGTAGTGGACATCAGGATTTGGTTTTCATGCCTTTTATAAGGTCGTGCGGAAGTAGTTCAGTGGTAGAACACCACCTTGCCAAGGTGGGGGTCGCGGGTTCGAGTCCCGTCTTCCGCTCTTTTTTTATTTCAGTAAGGGAATGAAAAATTGAAACTGATCATGATCATACTTTGAGCCTTTTTTCGATATACTTGCGCCCATAGCTCAATTGGATAGAGCGTCTGACTACGGATCAGAAGGTTAGGGGTTCGACTCCTCTTGGGCGCGCCATGAAAAATTTTCAGTTTTAATAGCTCGTTCTATAACCGTTATGTGCAGAAATTTAATATTAAGTCTTTTTGGTTTTAAAAACTTTTTTCAAGGTCCCGTAGTGTAGCGGTTATCACGCCTGCCTGTCACGCAGGAGATCGCGGGTTCGATTCCCGTCGGGACCGCCATGAAATCAAAAGAGGTCGGTAAAGGAAAAAACCGATAAAGCATTTTTTCTCAGAGAAAATTTTCCCCTTGCATTTCTTTTGTGTTGGGTGTATAAATAAATAGCTGACTTAAAAGAGATGATCAAAACAACTTTTAATAAAAAAGTTGTTGACACAAATGCAAGAAGGTAATATAATATAAAACGTCGCTTTTGATAATGCGATTTTGATAGATTCAAAAGTTGGATCCTTGAAAACTGAACAAAACGAAACGTAAACCAATGTTTCGATAGAAACAAGCCAAGTCAAATTTCTTTTTGGAGAGTTTGATCCTGGCTCAGGACGAACGCTGGCGGCGTGCCTAATACATGCAAGTCGAGCGGACTTTCAAGAAGCTTGCTTTTTGAAAGTTAGCGGCGGACGGGTGAGTAACACGTGGGCAACCTGCCTGCAAGACGGGGATAACTCCGGGAAACCGGGGCTAATACCGGATAATATCTTCCTTCGCATGAAGGAAGGTTGAAAGGCGGCGCAAGCTGCCGCTTGCAGATGGGCCCGCGGCGCATTAGCTAGTTGGTGAGGTAACGGCTCACCAAGGCGACGATGCGTAGCCGACCTGAGAGGGTGATCGGCCACACTGGGACTGAGACACGGCCCAGACTCCTACGGGAGGCAGCAGTAGGGAATCTTCCGCAATGGACGAAAGTCTGACGGAGCAACGCCGCGTGAGCGAAGAAGGTCTTCGGATCGTAAAGCTCTGTTGTCAGGGAAGAACAAGTACCGTTCGAACAGGGCGGTACCTTGACGGTACCTGACCAGAAAGCCACGGCTAACTACGTGCCAGCAGCCGCGGTAATACGTAGGTGGCAAGCGTTGTCCGGAATTATTGGGCGTAAAGCGCGCGCAGGCGGTCTCTTAAGTCTGATGTGAAAGCCCACGGCTCAACCGTGGAGGGTCATTGGAAACTGGGAGACTTGAGTGCAGAAGAGGAGAGCGGAATTCCACGTGTAGCGGTGAAATGCGTAGAGATGTGGAGGAACACCAGTGGCGAAGGCGGCTCTCTGGTCTGTAACTGACGCTGAGGCGCGAAAGCGTGGGGAGCGAACAGGATTAGATACCCTGGTAGTCCACGCCGTAAACGATGAGTGCTAAGTGTTAGAGGGCTTCCACCCTTTAGTGCTGCAGCTAACGCATTAAGCACTCCGCCTGGGGAGTACGGCCGCAAGGCTGAAACTCAAAGGAATTGACGGGGGCCCGCACAAGCGGTGGAGCATGTGGTTTAATTCGAAGCAACGCGAAGAACCTTACCAGGTCTTGACATCCTTCGCTACCTCTAGAGATAGAGGGTTCCCCTTCGGGGGACGGAGTGACAGGTGGTGCATGGTTGTCGTCAGCTCGTGTCGTGAGATGTTGGGTTAAGTCCCGCAACGAGCGCAACCCTTGACCTTAGTTGCCAGCATTCAGTTGGGCACTCTAAGGTGACTGCCGGTGACAAACCGGAGGAAGGTGGGGATGACGTCAAATCATCATGCCCCTTATGACCTGGGCTACACACGTGCTACAATGGATGGTACAAAGGGTCGCGAAACCGCGAGGTGGAGCTAATCCCAAAAAACCATTCTCAGTTCGGATTGCAGGCTGCAACTCGCCTGCATGAAGCCGGAATCGCTAGTAATCGCGGATCAGCATGCCGCGGTGAATACGTTCCCGGGCCTTGTACACACCGCCCGTCACACCACGAGAGTTTGCAACACCCGAAGTCGGTGAGGTAACCCTTACGGGAGCCAGCCGCCGAAGGTGGGGCAGATGATTGGGGTGAAGTCGTAACAAGGTAGCCGTATCGGAAGGTGCGGCTGGATCACCTCCTTTCTAGGGATATTCTTAAGTACGCTTTCGTTTTGTTCAGTTTTGAAGGATTTCATCCTTCCAAGTTGTTCCTTGAAAACTAGATAGAAAAAAGAAGCAGCATAAACCGAGTATCGCCATCTAGGATAAAACCAACATGGTTAAGTTAGAAAGGGCGCACGGTGGATGCCTTGGCACTAGGAGCCGATGAAGGACGGGACTAACTCCGAAAAGCTCCGGGGAGCTGTACGTAAGCGTTGATCCGGAGATTTCCGAATGGGGAAACCCGCTGCCCGTAATGGGGCAGCATCCTTGCCTGAATCCATAGGGTAAGGAAGGCAACCCGGGGAACTGAAACATCTAAGTACCCGGAGGAAGAGAAAGCAACAGCGATTCCCTGAGTAGCGGCGAGCGAAACGGGAACAGCCCAAACCAGAAGGCTTGCCTTCTGGGGTTGTAGGACACCAATCGTGGAGTTACAAAGGAACGAGGTAGACGAAGAGGTCTGGAAAGGCCCGTCAGAGAAGGTAACAACCCTGTAGTCGAAACTTCGTTCCCTCCCTGGTGGATCCTGAGTACGGCGGGACACGAGGAATCCCGTCGGAAGCTGGGAGGACCATCTCCCAAGGCTAAATACTCCCTAGTGACCGATAGTGAACCAGTACCGTGAGGGAAAGGTGAAAAGCACCCCGGGAGGGGAGTGAAAGAGAACCTGAAACCGTGTGCCTACAAGTAGTCAGAGCCCGTTTACGGGTGATGGCGTGCCTTTTGTAGAATGAACCGGCGAGTTGCGATCTCATGCGAGGTTAAGTCGGAAAGACGGAGCCGCAGCGAAAGCGAGTCTGAACAGGGCGCATGAGTATGGGGTCGCAGACCCGAAACCAGGTGATCTACCCATGTCCAGGGTGAAGGTGAGGTAACACTTACTGGAGGCCCGAACCCACGCACGTTGAAAAGTGCGGGGATGAGGTGTGGGTAGGGGTGAAATTCCAATCGAACTTGGAGATAGCTGGTTCTCTCCGAAATAGCTTTAGGGCTAGCCTCAAGGAAAGAGTCTTGGAGGTAGAGCACTGTTTGGACTAGGGGCCCTCATCGGGTTACCGAATTCAGACAAACTCCGAATGCCAGTGACTTATCCTTGGGAGTCAGACTGCGAGTGATAAGATCCGTGGTCAAAAGGGAAACAGCCCAGACCGCCAGCTAAGGTCCCAAAGTATACGTTAAGTGGAAAAGGATGTGGAATTGCTTAGACAACCAGGATGTTGGCTTAGAAGCAGCCACCATTTAAAGAGTGCGTAATAGCTCACTGGTCGAGTGATTCTGCGCCGAAAATGTACCGGGGCTAAACGTATCACCGAAGCTGCGGGTGGACACCTTCGGGTGTCCGCGGTAGGAGAGCGTTCTAAGGGCAGAGAAGCCAGACCGGAAGGACTGGTGGAGCGCTTAGAAGTGAGAATGCCGGTATGAGTAGCGAAAGAAGGGTGAGAATCCCTTCCACCGAATGCCTAAGGTTTCCTGAGGAAGGCTCGTCCTCTCAGGGTTAGTCGGGACCTAAGCCGAGGCCGACAGGCGTAGGCGATGGACAACAGGTTGATATTCCTGTACCACCTCTTTTCCGTTTGAGCGATGGGGGGACGCAGGAGGATAGGGTAAGCGCACTGCTGGATGTGCGTCCAAGCAGTAAGAGGGGCAGCGAGGCAAATCCCGTTGCCACTAACCTCAAGCTGTGACGGCGAGGGAAATATAGTACCGAAGTTCCTGATTCCACACTGCCAAGAAAAGCCTCTAGCGAGGAAAAAGGTGCCCGTACCGCAAACCGACACAGGTAGGCGAGGAGAGAATCCTAAGGTGTGCGAGAGAACTCTCGTTAAGGAACTCGGCAAAATGACCCCGTAACTTCGGGAGAAGGGGTGCTTTTTGGGGTGCATAGCCCCGAGAAGCCGCAGTGAATAGGCCCAGGCGACTGTTTAGCAAAAACACAGGTCTCTGCGAAGCCGTAAGGCGAAGTATAGGGGCTGACGCCTGCCCGGTGCTGGAAGGTTAAGGGGAGCGCTTAAAGCTTTGCTTGAAGGTGCGAACCGAAGCCCCAGTAAACGGCGGCCGTAACTATAACGGTCCTAAGGTAGCGAAATTCCTTGTCAGGTAAGTTCTGACCCGCACGAAAGGCGTAACGATCTGGGCACTGTCTCAACGAGAGACTCGGTGAAATTATAGTACCTGTGAAGATGCAGGTTACCCGCGACAGGACGGAAAGACCCCGTGGAGCTTTACTGCAGCCTGATATTGAATTTTGGTACAGCTTGTACAGGATAGGTAGGAGCCTTGGAAACCGGAGCGCCAGCTTCGGTGGAGGCGCCGGTGGGATACTACCCTGGCTGTACTGAAATTCTAACCCGCACCCCTGATCGGGGTGGGAGACAGTGTCAGGTGGGCAGTTTGACTGGGGCGGTCGCCTCCTAAAAGGTAACGGAGGCGCCCAAAGGTTCCCTCAGAATGGTTGGAAATCATTCGCAGAGTGCAAAGGCAGAAGGGAGCTTGACTGCGAGACCTACAAGTCGAGCAGGGACGAAAGTCGGGCTTAGTGATCCGGTGGTTCCGTATGGAAGGGCCATCGCTCAACGGATAAAAGCTACCCCGGGGATAACAGGCTTATCTCCCCCAAGAGTCCACATCGACGGGGAGGTTTGGCACCTCGATGTCGGCTCATCGCATCCTGGGGCTGTAGTCGGTCCCAAGGGTTGGGCTGTTCGCCCATTAAAGCGGTACGCGAGCTGGGTTCAGAACGTCGTGAGACAGTTCGGTCCCTATCCGTCGCGGGCGCAGGAAATTTGAGAGGAGCTGTCCTTAGTACGAGAGGACCGGGATGGACGCACCGCTGGTGTACCAGTTGTCTCGCCAGAGGCATCGCTGGGTAGCTATGTGCGGAAGGGATAAGTGCTGAAAGCATCTAAGCATGAAGCCCCCCTCAAGATGAGATTTCCCATTTCTTCGGAAAGTAAGATCCCTGAAAGATGATCAGGTAGATAGGTCCGAGGTGGAAGCGTGGTGACACGTGGAGCTGACGGATACTAATCGATCGAGGACTTAACCAAAAGAAAGCGCGAAATCGGTGAAACTGCTTCTTCTATCTAGTTTTGAAGGAACAATCGTTCCGACAACTTCATACCGTCTGGTGGCGATGGCGAAGAGGTCACACCCGTTCCCATCCCGAACACGGAAGTTAAGCTCTTCAGCGCCGATGGTAGTGAGGGGATTCCCCTTGCGAGAGTAGGACGCTGCCAGGCGAATGAAAAAGTCCGGGATCCAATTAGATCTCGGACTTTTTCATTTGTTAAATTTTTATGTTGATAGCTTACAGAATAAGACTGTATGGATTGACAAAGCTTATAATCCTCTATTTTGATCCAGCCATTCTTTATTGTTCCATTCAGCAGACATCCCGTCCAAATTTGGAAAGTCTATTTTGGCATCATTTGATTGCACGAAAGCAATAAGTTTTATGTCTTCAAGTAGAAATCTCCAAGAATTGTTTTGAATGATATCCAAAATGTCATAAGCCGCTTTTGGATCTCTTTTGGAGAATATATCATAGTTTTTGAATACTAAAACTAAACCTAAACCTATTCCATCCGGAACCACATCTGATAAACAATCGTCAAAGGCATTTAAGTTTTTACCATAATCATTTGGAAAGTGGGGACAGATGCCAAATCTTTATGGTAGTTTCGAGAATTCCAATTTGAACAATCAAAAATGTAAATTTCAAATCCTTCTTGAGAGATATCTGCTATAAACTGATATAGAATTTCGTTTTTCCAAAATAGCTTTACACAGCCGTTTAAAAGAAGTTGTTTCCATAACTCCATGTTTGCGCCTCTCTTCATTTTACAATTTGACCAAATTCCCATGAATGATAAGAAACATACCATCGAAGAATCTGATCAATCCATACAGTTTTCAAGATATTTTCGATTTGTAGACCATTATACCTTTAATGTTCTATTCTTTTTTACTTCAACATTTTTCAAACTTAATTATAAAACAGCGGGTACTAAGAGGTCTTTATTTATAAAATAAATTTTAAAAAAACAGAAAATATAGTAGGAAATAAAGCAGTTTTTGTCGAAAAAAAGAAATATATGACCAATGTTTTCATCGGTTCAATTGGCGAGGTAAGTTATAGTGGAAAAAACTTATTGATTTTGGCACAAAGAAAAGTTCAAGGAGAGCTATGAAATAATGAAAAAAGCTATTTTTTTTGATTTGGATGATACTTTATTAAACGATCGTAAGAGCATACAGCGTGCGTTTGATGTGACATGTGGGGAACTGGCAGAAAAATATGGATTGGATTCTGCCGAACTGGAAGCGAATGTCCGTGATTGTGCAAGAAAATTATATTCCACTTATCCATTCTTCGAGTTTACCCAAAAAATTGGCATCAACCCATTTGAAGGATTATGGGGGAGATTTACGGATGTCCACCATTGGAAGTTTCGGGAGATGGGAATGCTTATTTCAGACTATCAATTGAAAGCGTGGAAAGAGGGCCTTCAGCTTTCCGGTGTTCCGGAAGAGGAGGCGGAAGGAGCGAAAAAAAAGTTTCAAGAAGTTCGACGTTCTACATCGTTTGTGTTTGACGATACTTATGAAGTTTTGGAGCAATTAAAAACAAGAGGTTTTCGGTTGCTGCTGTTGACGAACGGCTCGCCTTCCCTGCAGCTGGAAAAGCTGGCGATGGAGAAGCGTTTGATTCCATACTTTGAACATATTGTGATTTCCGGCAACTTTGGTTTTGGCAAACCGGATCCTCGTTTATTTCAACATGCTCTCCGCTTAATGGAGATTTCAGCAAAAGAAGCCATTATGGTGGGGGATAATGTGAGTACTGATATTTTAGGGGCCAATAACGCCGGAATCGATTCGATCTGGATTGATCACGGAGACGGCAAAAAAATGGAGGGAGCAAAACCGACCTATCGTGTAGAGCGATTGAAAGACGTTTTGGATACGACCGTTCTTCTTCCGCGATAAGATCATGATATCTGCTATGGCTGATATTTGTGCAATTCTTAATCGATCGATGTTTTTTCGTCGGAAAGCAACAATAGCATCGTTTTGTTCCGTCAGAACATGTTGACCTGATTTTATTCATAAAAACAAGATTCCCTCTAACAGTAGACGCAAAAACAAGAGTGACCTGCCTGTTATGGGTGGTTGCTAACTGAGATCTGCTTTAGAGGGTTTTTATTAAGTAGATCTATTTTGTGAAAAACGGCAAAATCGTTCTTATGTGTGAAAAGAATGACAGTGGTTTTTCTCAAATATGAGAACTGAATAGCCATTGCTTTTATAGAGTGCAAATCGAGCGTTGAGTGAACATCTTATAAATCAACGCCTCCTAGTTTCATTATTTACTGCATGACCCTTTAGGACTACTTTCTCTTAGATTTTTCCGTTTTCCATTTCACAAACGTTTTTGCTTAATAGTCTATTACTATATATA
Source organism: Bacillus sp. FSL W8-1127 (assembly GCF_038006725.1). Lineage (NCBI taxonomy): Bacteria > Bacillati > Bacillota > Bacilli > Caryophanales > Bacillaceae > Bacillus > Bacillus sp. FSL W8-1127. The sequence goes on from NZ_JBBOVU010000001.1 coordinate 328,630, forward strand.
AGCAAGGCTAACCCTATACTAGTAAAATACAGACATAAATATTTAAGAAAATTATTGCTCTTTAATAACCATTCGTACAGAATGACGAGCAAGTTTTTTGTGCGAGTGATCATGATAATTTATTAAGATGGACCTAGGTAAAAAGAGATGACAATTTTCCCAAATAATAGAAGAAAAACTAGATGAACACTTGGAAATCAATATATTTCGAGTAGGTAAATGAGTATTTTTATTCATACAAAAAGAATAAAAATATTAAAGAATGACTGGACTAAAAGGAAAGAATAATATACAATATTTTCAGAATATTAATATATATCAAATAATTGTAATATTTTATTAGTATAAGAAGGAGGTCTGCGTCGTTCATTCATTTGTTAGGAAAGAAATAAAAAAATGGGGGAATTTTTATGAAGAAAAAATTTTCTAGTATTACGCTGACTTTATTATTCTCAACCGTACTCATGGCAGGGTGCGGAGCCAGCAGCACCACCGGCGGAAGCGCATCGAACGGCAAAACGATCAAGGTGGGCGCCGATCTCGAACTGTCGGGGAATGTGGCATCGTATGGGCAATCCATTGCTGAGGGATTTGCTCTCGCATTAGATGATATTAATAAAAAAGGAATTGATGGGAAGAAAATTGAATTAATCAAAGCGGATAATAAATCTGATGCGGCTGAAGCTACGAGCACCGCCATTAAGCTGGTGAGCCAAGATAAAGTAGCGGTCCTTGTAGGTTCTGCAACAAGTACCAATACGCTTGCACAAGTACAAGTGGCGCAAGATAACAAGATTCCTTTAATTACGCCGACAGCCACGAATCCGGAAGTGACTGTAAAGGGTGGAAAGCTGAATGACTATGTGTTTCGGACTTGTTTTATCGACCCATTTCAAGGGACGGTCGCAGCGAATTTTGCAGCCGATCAACTGAAAGTGAAAAAAGCGGCGATTCTCATTGACAGCTCGAGTGATTATGCAAAAGGGTTGGCAAGTGCTTTTGAAAAATCCTTTAAGAAAACGGGCGGGAAAATCGTTTCAAAAGAAGCGTATGTAGCAAAAGATACAGATTTTCATGCTACATTAACAAGAATCAAAGGCGAAAATCCACAGTTTATTTACTTGCCGGGCTACTATGAAGAAGTAGGGCTGATTGTAAAACAGGCTCGTGAAATTGGTTTAAACGTTCCGATTATGGGCGGAGACGGTTGGGATTCACCAAAACTGGTGAAAATTGCCGGGCCAAAGGCATTGAATAATACTTATATTACGAATCACTATTCTTCCGGAGATCCGGATCAAAAAATTCAGAAATTTGTGAAAAAATTTAAAGCAAAATATAATGGAGATTCTCCAGATGCCTTTAATGCGCTTGGCTATGATACGGCTTACCTGTTGGCAGATGCAATAAAAAGGGCGGGAAGCACAGATCCGGAGAAAATCAAAAAAGCACTGGAAGACACAAAGAATCTTGAATTGGTGTCAGGCACCTTGACTTTTGACAAAGATCATAATCCGATTAAATCCGCCTCTATCTTAGAATATAAGGATGGTAAGCAAGTATTTAAAACAAAAGTGAATCCATAATCTTGAAGATAGGGGGGATCTTTCCCCCTATTTTGAATTTTCAAAGGGATTAAGCCACAAGGATGGGAGGAGCATGCATAATGGAATTCGTTCAACAATTAGTAAACGGAATATCGCTCGGCAGCATCTATGCTTTACTTGCTCTCGGATATACCATGGTTTATGGAATCGTGAAATTGATTAATTTTGCACATGGTGATGTTTTTATGGTAGGAGCCTTTATCGGATTTTACTCCGTCACCGTGTTTCATTTCGGTTTTTTCCCGGCTTTGCTGTTGGCGATGGCGGTTTGCGCAGTGTTTGGCGTGCTCATTGAACGCATTGCCTATAAGCCATTGCGCAATGCTACGAGAATTGCCGCGCTGATCACAGCGATTGGAGTTTCTTTGTTTATTGAATATGGCACGATCTATTTGCACGGAGCACAGCCGGAAGCATATCCAAGCAATGTTCTTCCCGAAAAAAATATCAACATTTTCGGGGTTACGATCAATAGCCAATCGCTGTTGATCCTTTTTACCTCCATTGTATTAATGATCGTTCTTCAGTTTATCGTACATCGAACAAAGGTAGGAAAGGCCATGCGGGCCGTTTCCTATGATGCGGAAGCTGCACGATTAATGGGAATCAGCGTAGACCGCACCATATCGGCCACTTTTGCCATCGGTTCTGCTTTAGCAGGCGCTGCCGGAGTTATTTTTGGAATTTACTATACCAAAATTGATCCACTCATGGGAATTATCCCAGGACTGAAAGCTTTCGTCGCAGCCGTATTGGGGGGTATAGGGATTATTCCGGGAGCCATGGTGGGAGGTTTGCTTCTCGGTGTCATTGAATCGTTGGTCAGTGCAATGGGCTTTTCATTATGGCGCGATGGGGCGGCATTTATCGTTTTGATTCTGCTGTTAATTTTTCGACCGTCCGGCTTGTTTGGAAAAAATGTAAGAGAAAAAGTGTAGGAGGAAAAAATGATGACGATCAGACATACAAAAGGCTTTTGGCTTTCCATCATATTGGCGCTCGCAGCATTTGCAGTGGTTCAAATTCTTATTACCGGGCAAATTCTTAATTCCTTCTATTTAAACACACTATTTTTAATTGGCATCAATATCATATTGGCGGTCAGTCTTCACCTTATTATTGGTATTACAGGACAATTTTCGATTGGCCATGCCGGGTTTTTAGCGGTGGGGGCATATGCATCGGCGATTATGACGATGAAGTTTCAATTGCCTTTTTCGGCAGCCCTTTTGATAGGCGGAGTGGCAGCAGCTGTGGCAGGATTGATCATCGGGATTCCGACGCTTCGCTTAAAAGGAGACTATTTGGCCATTGCCACACTGGGATTTGGAGAGATATTGCGGATTGCATTATTGAATATTGATTATGTCGGGGGAGCAAGCGGGATGCAAGTCTCTCATTTTACCACGTGGCCATGGGTATTTGCCTGTACGCTGATTGCTATTGTGGTGATAGCCAATTTTACGAATTCCAGACATGGACGAGCATGTATTTCCGTCCGTGAAAATGAAATCGCTGCTGATGCGATGGGGATTAATACTACTTTTTATAAAGTGGTGGCATTTGTGATAGGGGCGTTTTTTGCCGGGGTGGCCGGAGGTTTATATTCCCACAACTTTTACATCATTCAGCCGACTAACTTCGGATTTTTAAAGTCTTTTGATATCTTGATTTTTGTTGTATTAGGTGGATTAGGGAGCATGTCTGGAGCGGTTATTTCAGCGATCTTGCTGACGATTATTTCCACGTTTCTTCAAGATTATCCGGAAACCCGCATGGTGATATATAGTCTTGTTTTGATTCTCATGATGTTGTTCCGCCCTCAAGGACTGATGGGGACAAAAGAACTGGCGACATTTTTCAAGAAACGTGCAGCTGAAGGGGGAACGAACCATGACAACAAACAAACCGTTGCTTAAAGTGGAGAATGTCGGAATTCGATTTGGCGGCTTAAAAGCTGTGGCCGAGGCCAATATGGAAATTTATAAAGGGGAGCTTGTCGGGCTAATCGGACCAAACGGAGCCGGCAAAACTACTTTTTTTAACCTTTTAACCGGCGTATATGTACCGACGGAAGGAAATCTTTTGTTTAACGGTGAACGGTTAAATGGAATGGCGCCTTTTAAAATTACACGAAAAGGCATCAGCCGCACTTTCCAAAACATTCGACTGTTTCAGGACCTTTCTGTTCTTGACAATGTGAAAGTGGCTTATCACTCTTCAGCGAAAAACTCTATTATCAGCTCCATTTTTCGCCTTCCTTCCCATTTTAAGAATGAAAAGGAAATAGAAGAAAAATCGCTGGACATTCTAAAGCTTTTCAAACTGGAAGGTTATGTACACGAAAAGGCAAAAAACTTGCCATACGGACAGCAGCGGCGTTTGGAAATTGCGAGAGCTCTCGCAGCGAATCCAAAGCTTTTATTGCTTGATGAGCCGGCAGCCGGAATGAATCCGCAGGAAACTCATGATTTAATGAATTTGATTGCGTTTATCCGCGATCAGTTTGAATTGACGATCTTGTTGATTGAACATGATATGAATTTAGTCATGGGTGTTTGCGAACGGATTTACGTCCTCGACCACGGACAGCTGATTGCCCAGGGAACACCGGAGGAAATTCGAAACAATCCGAAAGTCATTGAAGCCTATCTGGGCGAGGAGGTATCGTAAATGCTGAAAATAGAAGATATTCATGTTTATTATGGAAATATTCATGCTTTAAAGGGTGTGTCTTTGGATATTCATCAAGGCGAAATTGTGACGCTGATAGGAGCGAATGGCGCTGGAAAGAGTACACTGTTAAAAACGATTTCCGGATTGCTAAAGCCGAAATCAGGAAAAATAGAGTACGAGAATCAATCTATTATGGGAAAACCGGCTCAAGCAATCGTTAAGATGGGGATTTCTCACGTTCCGGAAGGACGTCGAATTTTTGCGAATATGTCTGTTCAAGAAAATTTGGAATTAGGAGCTTTTTTGAGGAAGGATAAAGATGAGATTCGCAAAGATTACGAAAAAGTTTTTCAGTTGTTTCCGCGGCTGCAGGAACGTTGGAAGCAGCAGGCGGGAACTTTATCGGGCGGAGAGCAGCAAATGCTAGCCATGGGCCGAGCATTGATGGCTCGTCCGAAACTGCTGCTGCTGGATGAACCTTCCATGGGATTAGCGCCTCTTTTAGTGAAAACCATTTTCCGAATTATTCAGGAAATCAATGAAACTGGTACAACCATTTTGCTGGTGGAGCAAAATGCCAATATGGCTCTGTCAGTAGCCGATCGAGCTTACGTGATTGAAACAGGGAAAGTCGTCCTGTCCGGAACTCCGGAAGAGCTGAACGAAAGCGATCAAATCAAACATGCTTATTTAGGAGGGCAATAATGGACAAAAGTTCTGATTAAAACACTTCCGTCTGAACAAGGCGGAAGTGTTTTAATCATTTCAATGGTTTCTGCTAATGTTATAGAAAAAATGGTGAATGTGGAGTGTTGTATTTCATGAAAGATTTGTCTCTCATTGGAAAAATAAGTATTGTATCAGGAATTTTTTTTGCTTCGTATGGCCTTTTATTATTCATAAAAGATATGAAAGAAAAGTCAACATTAATAAATTTTCTCGATTCAAGCGGATTTATTGCTCTTGGTATATCTATATTTTTATCAGCATTCTTTTACAAGAAACGAAAATAAAAGTCGAAGTGCAAAACGGATTATGGAGGGATTTATGGGACGTAAAACGAAAAGAACTTTGGAAATTTTAAATATACTAAGATGATTAGAGGGTATTATGTTCAGTTTAAGGACATATATCCTCTTTTTTCATACATAATAGATATATCGATTTTGGATGAAAATTTAAAATAATTAGTTTTTTAGGAAAGGGCATAGTCCAAAGCGGGAGGCGTAGCGAAGTCTTTAGAGAATGACAGCAGGAGATAATGTATTAGTGGTGAAGTGGGATTTCCTTTGATTCCTGTCGTTGAGTATCTGAACTATTTAAATACAACAGGGAAACGCAGTAATACAGTAAAAACTAAACCGTTATGCTTTAAAGCAATATTTTATGTATTTACGGGAGAAAAAGAAAGATTACAGGGAGATTCGTTTAAGAAAACTTGATGGAGTTTGTCCCATGGTTGAGGAATCCATATGAGAGTGCAAGGGCCAATCCCCTGCAACTTGTTAAAGCAAAAAACAGACAAGACGATTCATCTAATGAAGAAATTCAAAATGATATGGTCGGTAAGTTGATGAAACATTGTTTACGGTTAGAATAATTTTATTTATGAGGGGGATTTTTATGGAACTAATTACAAGTAAAGTAATGATCATCTCTTCATTTTTATTAGTTATCACAATGATTGAGACTTTGGCCTATTCAACGAGGATTTCAGGGGCAAGAGTAAAGTTAATCGCAACTGCAATATCTTTGTTTAGTACATTAGTGGTCGTTTCAAGATTATCTACAACCATTCAACAACCTTTAACAGCAAAACTTATTGCAGAAGCTCCAGATATAAATAGATTACATTTTATAGAGGAGCAGTATAGAATTTTAATGGGATTAACTTCAATTGGAGTTTTACTGGGGATTTTTCTTTTTCCGACATTTATCAACGTCTTCTCAAGAGCCATCGTTCAATTGTCAAATGAACGAGGTTCGATGATCACTTTATTTTTTAAGTTCTTTAATATAGAAGGTTTTAAAAAAGTTTTGAAATGTTTTAGATTGCCGAGATTTACCTACCTAAAAGGGATTACCTTAAAAACAATACCTAAACGTCTTTTTGTGATAAATATCATTATTTCTGCTATATTTACAACTGGTGTACTCTCTTCCATATATGCTTCATTGTTAGTTCCGAAATATTATGCACAGGCTGCATTAATGTCATCTGGGATTATAAATGGAATAGCGACCATTTTGTTAACTTTGTTTATTGATCCAAAAGCTTCTGTATTAGCAGATAGAGTAATGAAAAATCAAATTGATTATATTTATTTAAAAAGTTACACTTTGACAATGGTTAGTTCAAAATTTTTAGGCACAATCGTGGCTCAATTTTTGTTTATTCCCGCTGCCTACTATGTCGCTTGGTTTGCCAAGTGGATTTAATGAAGAGGTTATTCCACTAAGAGGGCGTTCATTTAAAAAAAGGACATTACATTTTAGCCATATAAAATATGTAATGTCCTTTTATTTATCTTTTTAAAATTTGTTCTTGATAAAAAACTTAATGTCCTTATTTATTGGCCTGATAAAGGTCTAAGATAGGAGTAGAAAAGAACCACGATCTAACGTGATGATGTAAAAGCCCGAAGGAGGCGTATGGCCCCCATTCGGGCTTTTCTTTTAATCTTCTTTTGCAGCTTCAATGTAGATGGCTACTTTAACGTCATCGCCGACAAGAACACCGCCGGTTTCGAGCGGAGCATTCCAAGTCAGGTTGTAGTCGCTGCGTTTAATCACGCCATTAGCGGAAAATCCTGCTTTTTCTTTACCGCTCATAGGATCTTTCGCCAAGCCTTCAAACACTACTGTAAATGTTTCTGGGCGAGTGACGCCATGAAAATTGACATCTCCCGTTACTTCATACTCTCCATCGCCTTTTTTGTGAATGTTTGTAGTGCGAAATGTCAATGTTGGGTATTTTTCGATGTCAAAGAAATCAGCGGACTTTAAATGTTGATCACGGTCACTGTTGCGAGTGTCAATGCTGGCTAAATCGATTTCTACTTGAATCTTTGCCGTTGTTAAATCGGTTGGATCCGCTTCAATGGAAGCATTGAAGTTTTTAAATGCGCCCCTTACTCTCGATATCATCATATGTCTGACAGAAAAATCAATGTTACTATGGGCCGGGTCCACGATCCATCTGGAAATGGTCATTTTGATTCCTCCAATTCACCAATATTATTACTAAAAGTAAGTTAGTGTTAATAAATAATATAATGCGATAATTAAAGTATAAGAGTGATAGTAACAATTGTCAATTTAAACAGTTTTTTCATACAAGCGCTCGTAAGATAGATGTTAAAGGAGAATGAAACAGTATCGGGAGAAGGGTTTAGGAAAAAGATCAACACATTGGATGAATGAAAGTACGTTTTAGATAAGTTAAATTCTAAAGCAATTAGGCTTTAGGAGGAGTGGGAAAACAAAAAAATAGACTTATTCATTAACTTTTTTTAAACAATTTTTGATGTCTTTTGAATATGTTGTATGGAGAGGAGATGAAAAAGCATGAAAATAAGGAGCATCAAGAGAGAAGCGCGGCAGGCGCTAAAAAACCATTGGGGATTTGCAGTGCTTTTGAGCATCGTCGTCTTTTTGGTTTATTCAGTTGTCCCTTATTTAGTAGAAGTCATTTTAAGCGGCGGTTTTACACGATGGGCGTCTGAAGAGCAAAACTGGCCTGCCATTGTGTCTCAAATCCTCACATTGTTGTTAACACCGGTTACGGTTGGATACAGTTGGGTATTTTTACGATTGGTGAGAAAAGAACCTGTTCAAATAAAGAACACGTTCGAGCTGTTCTCCGGCAAGTTGTACTGGAAATCGCTCGGCTTGACCATTCTCATAACCATTTACACGTTTTTATGGTCTTTATTATTAGTCATTCCCGGTATTATTAAGAGCTTCGCTTATTCTCAAGCTTACTTTATTTTGAAAGATCATCCGGACTATTCATTAAATCAAATCATTACAGAGAGCAGAAAAATGATGAACGGATACAAATGGAGATACTTTCTGCTGCAATTAAGTTTTATTGGCTGGTTCATCCTCAGTTTGATTACTTTAGGTATCGGGTTTCTTTGGTTAGTTCCTTACGTCTACAGCTCATTAGCCCGTTTTTATGAAGAAATCTCTCAAAAAAGGGAAGAAGTTCCCCAACCATAATCGAAGGATTACATGCTGCCGCTCATTTACAAATGGGTGGTTTTTTTCGTAAGAGAAAAAGCGTTGTTCACACTTTTTTCACAGCGATTGCTTCCCGTATTTTTTGAAGCGTGCCTGCGGCTTTTTCTTTTCTCTCCTTCATGACGTTGACAAATAAAGCGTCAATGATGGACAATTGGGCAATGCGCGAAGCGAGAGCTTCTGAACGATATTCGGTTTCTTGTGAAACGGTATGCAAGGATAGATCGGCCTTTTGAGTGAGCGGCGATTTCGAAAAACTGGTAATGGCAATGGTTTTACAGCCGGTTTTTTTAGCAACATCCACAATTTCAAGCAAATCTTTATTCATTCCGGAATGAGAGATAAAGACCGCGACATCTTGTTTGGACAGCAAGGAGGCGGACATGATTTGAAAGTGGGCATCCATAAATGCCTCTGTAGGGATGCCTGTTCTCATAAATTTGTGCTGAGCATCCAAAGCCACGATGGCTGAGCCGCCTGTGCCGTAAAATGAAATTTTTTTTGCCTGCAGGAGATACTCAACCGCTTCCCCAAAGTGTTGAAGGTTTAAAATGTTCAGAGTATCTTGCAATGTTCGGATATTGGATTGGAACACTTTTTCAGCGACTTGATCGCTTGTATCATCTTCTAATATGTTTTCATGTATATCTTGAATGGGGGTCACAATTTCAGATGCCAAGGCGATTTTCATTGCTTGAAACCCTTTAAAACCTATACGTTTGCAAAAACGGAAAATCGTAGCTTCGGCCACTTGGAGGTCGTCAGCTACTTGGTTGATAGTGCTGTGGATAACTTCTTGCGGTTTTTCCAAAAAGTAATCGGCAATCGTTTGTTCCTTAGGACTAAAGCTGGAATAAGCAGATCGAATGGTTTGCAAGCAAGATCGGGTGGCCATAAGTCACTCTCTCCTTTTTCGTGTTTTTAAAACAGACAAGCAATCCAAAGCAGGGATGATCATAGTGCAGCGGCTGAATCTGCAGGTTCTTTGGCTTTGTTAACCATAATCTTGTGAACGCTTCCATTAAACGGTTTTGATTTCTTGTGTTTTGCACTTCCCGAAGGTCTTATCTCCATATGATGATAAGCTCCGTTGCCTGCCTTACGTGAATAACCTATATAGTTGGAAAAATTTTTGACGATTGCTCTTTGATCCTATTTCGTCCCGGATACGTATCGGGTTGTCGAACGAAAGTTTCTTATTTTAGTGTACATGAAAAAAGCTGTGAATAAAATATATTTTCATTGCCATCTTTGAATTAAAAAATTTTTATTATAAAATAAGGATAAAAAGAAAATTTTTTTCTATTAAGATAGGAGAATGAATATGAAAATTGGATTAATCGGTTTAGGAAAAATGGGGCTGAATTTAGGCCAAAACTTAATCGACCATCGCCACGAAGTGGTAGCGTATGACGTCAATCCCAAGGCGGTGGAAGAAATCCAAAAATATGGCGCTCAAGGAACTTCCAGCTTACAAGAACTGGTGGACTCGTTGGAAAAGCCAAGAATTGTCTGGATCATGGTGCCGCATGGTGTGGTGGATTCCGTCCTCAGCGACCTGAAGCCGCTTTTGGAAAAAGACGATATTGTGATCGAAGCGGGGAATTCCCACTATAAAGAATCGATTCGCCGCTACAACGAGTTCAAAGAAGCAGGCATCCGCTTCATGGATGCCGGTACTTCCGGAGGCATGGAAGGAGCTCGCCATGGGGCTTGTTATATGGTAGGGGGAGATCCCGAAGCTTGGAACATCGTGGAACCGATTTTCCGGGATACCGCTGTGGAAAACGGCTATTTATATGCCGGTAAACCGGGCAGCGGCCACTTCTTGAAAATGGTCCACAACGGCATTGAATACGGGATGATGGCCGCTATTGGAGAAGGATTTGAAGTATTGGAGAAAAGCGACTTTGATTTTGACTACGAAAAAGTCGCGAGAGTATGGAACAATGGGTCCGTCATTCGTTCCTGGCTGATGGAATTAACCGAACGCGCCTTCTCGAAAGATGCGAAATTAGACGGCATCAAAGGCGTGATGCACTCTTCCGGTGAAGGAAAATGGACGGTGGAAACGGCTCTGGATTTACAAACGGCCACACCGGTCATCGCCCTGTCCTTATTGATGAGGTATCGTTCGCTCGAAAACGATACCTTTACTGGAAAAGTAGTTGCTGCTTTACGAAATGAATTTGGCGGGCATGCAGTAGAAAGATCTTAAACTATTCGTTGTCAGGACCGTTAACTACACCTAAAAGCGCGGATCATGAGTGATTCGTTGAGAAAGGATGTAGTTGCGGTCTTTTTTAATGGATGATTTTTTCCATCGATTGACGGTCCACCGATATTGATAAAGGGATTAAAAAAGAAAGCCATTAAAGCATTAGGTAGAGAGGGCGGGGGAGCGTTCCATAGGGTTTTGATGGCTAGCCTTTTATCAATGTATAGCAGGCTGAGCAAGTTTTGTTTTATGTAAACTTTGTTATTTTTCAGTTTACATAAAAAGTATTGTTTACTATAATGCTAGTATCATACATCATGAGGAGGATGAAGATGAAAACAAGAGATATGGTGCTAGCGGCGATGTTTACAGCTGTGGTGGCGGCGCTAGGGTTGATACCGCCAATCCCAAGTCCGTTTTCGCCAGTTCCGATCACAGCTCAAACATTTGGAGTGATGCTGGCTGGGGCGGTCCTTGGTCCCAGATTGGGAGGTTTGAGTTTATTATTATTTGATCTGTTAGTAGCAATGGGCGTTCCGGTATTATCAGGTGGAAGAGGAGGTATGTCCGTACTCCTTGGCCCGAGCGGAGGATATATTATGTCTTATCCGATTGCGGCGTTTTTGATCGGTTATTTGGCGGACCGCTATCGAAATAATCTAAATGTGTGGAAGTTGCTTCTTTTTAATATTTTAGGTGGGATGATTTTCGTTTACTTATGCGGAGTAACGTATTTATCCGTTGTTACCGGTACGCCATGGCTGGCGGCGATGACAGCAGCTCTGATTTACTTGCCGGGAGATTTGACGAAAGCGATCGTGTCGGCCATAGTAGCCATTGAATTGAGAAAGCGTTTATCCTTCAAAAGGTTTGCGGATGAAGGATGAGCCGGTCATGTATATAGGAGAATCATTATCGCACTATGCAGAAACGCAGCCAGATACACCGGCTGTTTGTTTTGAACACACACAGATTACTTATAGGGAATTCCGGGATCACATCAAAGGAATATCCGATAGGCTTCTTCAAATATTAGGTGAGGGAAGAAGACGAAAAGTCGCTTTATGGCTAGGAAATAGGCCGGAATTCCTCGAAGCCTTTTTTGCGATTATTCGTCTCGGTTGGATCGCTGTCCCTTTAGATAGAAAATGGACGACGGCGGAATTGCGTCATGCCATGAGTATTGCCTGCCCTGATGCAGTGATTGCAGAGAATGATTCTTCTCCGGGATGGCAAGAAACTTTGGTAATACCGGTCGAACAGCTGTATCAGTATTCTGCCGGCAGTTCGAATTTGCCAAAGCCTCCGACAGAAGACGACCTTTTTTATTTGGGATTTACTTCAGGTACGACGGGAAAACCGAAAGGCTATGTTCGCAATCATGGTTCATGGCTTAAAAGCTTTTCCGCCGGAGAGACAGCCTTTGGTTTTCATAGCGGCCATAGCGTTTTGGCTCCGGGGCCTTTATGCCACTCTTTGTCGTTGTTTGCCGCTGTTCATGCCGTTCATGGCGGCAGCACTTTTTATATGCTTGAGTCGTTTGATGTGGACAAAGTCTGTCGTCTGTTGAAGCAAGGCTGTGTGGATATGCTGCATGTTGTCCCGACGATGCTGGAAAAAATAATGGCTCAATACCGATGGAAACCCATCATCCATCAAAGTGTCAAATGGATTTTGGCTTCCGGTGCTTATTGGGAGGAAAATTCAAAGGAGCGGGCAAAGCAGCTTTTTCCGCAGGCAAGATTGTTTGAATATTATGGAGCTTCGGAGCTAAGCTTTGTCGCTTATCAAGAATATCCGGCTGAAGAAAAAGGAAGCAAGCCATTTCCGGGTGTTCACATTCGCATTTGTGATCAAGCAGGACGGGATGTCGAACCGGGGGAAATCGGGCAAGTCTACATAGACAGCCCATTATTATTTTCCGGTTATGTAAAAGACGAGAACGAAACGAAAAAAGTGTTAACCCATTTTGGGGCCACTGTTGGCGATATGGGAAGAATGGATTCACAAGGCCGCCTTCATATTGTCGGGCGACGCAAAAATATGTTTAAAAGCGGAGGGCTGAAAGTTTACCCAGAGGAAGTAGAGCATGTCATTAAAAAGCATCCTTCGGTAGAAGAAGCGGTGGTCATTGGAATAAAGGACGAGTATTGGGGCGAAAAAGGCGTCGCGTGTGTGCAGTGGAGAAAAAAAGAATCGGAAGAAGAAATCAAGCGTTTTTGCAGGCAGCATCTCGCTGCTTACAAATGCCCAAAACAATGGGTTGAAATGGATCATTGGCCTTTGACCAAAAGCGGAAAAGTAGATCGCTTCACATTAAAACAGTGGCTGGAGAAGGTGTTGTCATGCCAAGAGCAGTGATTGTGGCAGCAAAAAGAAGTGCTGTTGGAAAAATTGGCGGAATTTTCCGTAATGTTCTGCCGGAAGTGTTGGCAGCGAAAGTGATTCAAGCGGTTTTAGAGGAATGCCCTATTCCCGCGGAAGAAATAGATGATGTGATTTTAGGGAACGTGGTGGGACCTGGAGGAAATCTTGCCAGGCTTTCCGCTTTAACAGCGGGTTTGCCTGTTGAAATACCGGGCATGACCATTGACCGTCAGTGCGGATCTGGATTGGAAGCTATTATTACTGCTTGCCGCTTCGTTCAGGCCGGTGCTGGAAATATCTATATAGCGGGTGGAGTGGAAAGTACTAGTCTGGCGCCATGGAAAATAGAAAAGCCAGCTTCTTTATATTCGGCGGCTGCTCCGCGAATTTATACACGCGCACGATTTTCTCCAGATTGGATCGGGGATCCGGAAATGGGGATCGCGGCGGAAAATGTGGCACGAGTGTATCATGTGAGCCGAGAAGAACAGGATGAGTATGCACTACGAAGCCATCAAAAAGCTGTCAAGGCCCAAGAAAATCAATTATTCGCTGAAGAAATTGTCCCGATAAACAATAAGAGTCAAGATGAATGTCCTCGTCCCGGACTTACTCTTTCTTTATTGAGAGCACTAAAGCCCGTTTTTCAAGAAGGCGGGACGGTGACAGCGGGGAATGCGTGTCCGATCAATGACGGGGCGGCCATCGTCCTTGTGATGTCTTTGGAAAAATGTCGCGAACTGAATCTGGAGCCGGTGATGGAATTTGTCGACAGTGCCGTAGCTGGAGTCGATCCGAATCTGCTTGGAATTGGACCGGTTCCAGCGGTAAAGAGATTGCTGCACAGAACGGGAATCAGCCTACAGGACATTGACTTGGTTGAATTTAATGAAGCTTTTGCTTCTCAAGTGATTGCTTCCATTCGCGAATTGGGGTTGCCGGAAGAAAAAGTGAATATTCACGGAGGCGCCTTAGCCATTGGACATCCTTATGGGGCATCAGGGGCCATTATTGTGACAAGGCTTTTTCATGAAATAAAGCGTGATTTTGGAGAAACGGGCCTTGCCACTTTAGGGATAGGCGGTGGAATTGGGCTTTCGGCTTTGTTTCAACGTTTCCGATCATGACCATTGATCATCCCCTTCTCCCGCACTGTATCCGTGAGCGGGAAAAGGGGATTTGCCGGACATAGGCTGGGTTTAAGATTTTAGAAAGTTGTTATATGGTCGGAAAGGGATTAAGGCACCTCATGTCCCATGGAGCTGTGAAGTATTTCGAACCATTGGTCGTGTGTTAATGTATGCTCTAAAGATCGGACCGCTTTTTGGATGCGTTCTTTTTTTCCGGACCCCACGATTGGCATAATCTTGGCCGGGTGGTTCAAAAGCCAGGCATACAAAACTTCGTCTATGCTCTCCGCTTGAATTTCCCGGGCAATTTTCGCTAATGTTTTTCTCATTCGCACTGCCTTTTTTTCTTGGGACGAGAAAATGGCGCCACCGCCTAAAGGCGACCAAGCCATAGGTGGTATCCGTTTTTTTAAGCAAAAATTCAAAGTACCGTCCTCGAAATTTTCTAAATGATAAGCGGAAAGCTCTAATTGATTGGTAATCAATTTTTCTTCTAAATAAGACTCAAGCATTTCAAATTGGTGGTCTTTGAAATTGGATACTCCAAAATAGCGAACTTTTCCGGCTTTTTTTAATTCGGCAAAGGCTTCGGCAGTTTGTTCGGGATCCATATACGGGTCGGGGCGGTGGATCAACAGTACATCAATGTAGTCAGTTTGAAAATTTTTTAATGACTGATCGACGGAACGAATGATATGTTTTTTGCTGGTGTTATAATGATGTGATAAATGTTTCGGCCGATTTGGCGAGGGAAGGACAATGCCGCATTTTGTGACAATTTCCATCTTTTCTCGCAAACTTGGCTTAAGGGCCAATGCTTCTCCGAATAGCGCTTCACATGTGTAGCTACCGTAAATATCAGCGTGGTCAAAGGTCGTAATGCCTAGTTCAAGACAATATTCAATGATTGAAAGAGTTTCTTCTTTTGATTTTTTCCAATCCGCCAACCGCCAATAACCGTGGATGATTCGAGAAAATGATAAATCACTGGCTAATTTTACTCTTTCCATTCATCATTCTCCTTCTGTGAATAAGATAAACGATAATACAGATTTATCTTAACCTTTCCAACATTTCCTGTCATTACCAAACCATTCGTGAACTATGCTTCTTTTTTGCTAATGGGAATTCATAATTGAGCTATAGCTAAGTTTTGAAATCATGACAAACCACGTGATTTTCTTTTGCTTTATCATTCATTATGGAGTGGTTAGTTTAACATTGGCGGTGAATTTGTGTATTTAAATGAATAGATGATCTTCTTGTCTTAGGACATAGAAGGGATGGATCATGAACGGCATCGTCAAAAGCAGTGCTTTTTCGAAATGAAATATCGCGAAAAAGAAGGAATTAGCAACGCAAAAGGAGAATTATATTCTGATATGGAAATTTAGAATAAAGGGGGATTCGACATGGAGAAATTTCGTGCCTTAGTGGCGGACAAACAGGAGGAGGCTTTTTCACTAAAGATAAAAGAGCTGACAAAAGAGGATCTTCCAGAAGGCGATGTTACGATAAAAGTTTATTATTCCAGCGTGAACTATAAGGATGGGTTGGCATCGATAAACAACAGCACAGTGGTTAGAAAATATCCTATGGTTCCGGGGATCGATCTGGCGGGGAAAGTTATTGAATCCAAAAATGATCGTTTCAAAGAAGGAGACGAAGTGTTAATTACGGGTTATGACTTAGGTGTGGCCCATTTTGGCGGATACAGCGAAGTGGCTCGTGTTCCCGCTGATTGGGTTGTTCCGTTGCCGAAAGGTCTTTCCATGAAGGAAGCGATGGCAATAGGCACGGCTGGTTTTACGGCTGCTCTTTCCGTCCATCGACTAGAGAAAAATCATCTTTCTCCAAGCCAAGGACGGGTATTGGTGGCTGGAGCGACTGGAGGAGTTGGAAGCCATGCCATTTCCATACTGAGCCGACTTGGTTATGAAGTAACGGCAAGTACTCGCAAAAAAGCGGAGCATGACTACTTAAAGCAGTTGGGTGCAAGCGATTTTGTTTCTCCAGAAGAATTTGTCATGCCTGAAAAACGCGCCTTGTTGAAGCAACAGTGGGCTGCCGCTGTCGATCCGGTCGGAGGACAATATTTGCCGTACATATTAGCGTCGATTCGATACGGAGGTTCTGTTGCTTTAAGCGGAATGACGGGTGGAACCAACTTTCAATCTACCGTATTTCCATTCATTTTGCGTGGGGTAAACTTGCTTGGCATTGATTCGGTCTTCTGCCCAATGGAGACTAGATTGCATCTCTGGGAGAAGTTGGCTGATGAGTGGAAACCGGATCATCTACTGGATTCGATCAGCCATGAAGTTACGCTCGATGAATTGCCGGATGTATTGGCTAAAATCTTAAGAGGCGAAATGCGCGGAAGAACGATTGTAAAGTTATAATCGTTGGAAAAATTTTTTAAGACCTAAAATCTAAAAATCTTTCAAAAAAAGGTAGGCACATATTATCATGCATAATATGTTTGCTTGCCTTTTTCTTATGAATGAATAAGCATTGGAGATTTTATAAGTTTTCAGGCAAATAATGTTGATACATGTTTAACGCATTGGTGTGTTTTTCTAAAACGGCAATGGTTTTTTGGATAGGTTTCGTATAGATGATGGGGAAATCTTTTTCGTCATACTTTTCTTGGATTGGAAATGCTAAGATTTCTTGATCGATAGAAAATTCTGCTTGCACTCCTGGTTTGTTTCCACGAGCATCTAGACGAATCCACCGATTGAATGAACGAAGAAAAACACCATTCAATGCATGAAGGGAATAACCCTTGTCAGGAGTATCAAATATCATAAGCCGTTGATAACAAAAACCTGTTGGTATTCGTTGCGATCTTAATAAAGCTGCTAATAAATTCGCTTTGGCGTAACAAATTCCTTCTTTATATCTAAGCACCTCAGACGCTTTACACGTAACTCTTGTGCTTTGTATATCCCACGAGTGCGAAATCTCATCTCTTACAAATTCAAATGCTATTTTAGTTTTTTCAATTTCTGACTGCCCTTCATAAAACAGTTCGTTCCTTTTTTTCTGAATGAGAGGGTGAGAAAAATTGACAACATCTAATTCTACTAGATAGTCCACTAAATTAGCTGACTCGGGAATTAACTCCATTTTTAGTTCCCCCTTATCAAATTTAATTTTACATAATTATTAGAACATTCGATCAAAAATACAATGATGAAATTAATTTAGGAAGGGTAACTAGCACCACGTTGAGTTTTTCGTGTCCGGGAATCGCAGGTGGATATACGAGGTCTTTTTCACGGATTAGAGGGAGAAAACGCCGCTTCGATAGCAAAAGAGATAAAGCCTATCAGCAGTGAATGCGTGCCAAAACAAAAAAATCATGGAAATCTGCAATTTCTACTTGAATTTTGGAGTAAATAGAGGTAAATTATATATTGGCCGTTGCGAAAAGCGGAAATTTCAATATCATGCTGGTGTAGCACAGCTGGTAGTGCACTTCACTCGTAATGAAGGGGTCGCAGGTTCGAGTCCTGTCACCAGCATAAACCCAGTAATATCAACGGTTTGAACGATTTCTAAACAATCAAATATGTAGTGGTCGGAAGCAGAATTTTTCCGACAAACAGAAGTCACTTCGCAGTCAAATGTGAGGTGACTTTTTTTGTGCTCATAAAGTTTGCTATTGAGGATTTTTTTGATGATAGAAAGTTCAACAATGTAACAGAAAACACTTTGACCACCTATCGTTATTATTTAAGAGATTTTCAAGAGTTTTGTCATGAGCATGAAGTTGTGAATGTGGAAGATATAACTCCTAACTTAGTCAAAAACTTTCTTGTCACTTGCCAAAAGAAAGGAAATAACGCCACAAGTATTAATTCCAAATTGGCACGTATTAGGGCTTTTTTAAATTACATGGTTGAATGTGATGTTATTAAAGAGAACCCAGCCAAAAAGGTTAAAAAAGCAAAAACGGATGTCAAAATTGATGTATTTACAGATCAGCAAATTAAACAAATGCTTTCTTATTACAGACGAATAAAACAACGAGAAAAAAGTTTATTCGCTTATCGTGATTACACGTTAATCGTTACCTTATTGGGGACAGGTCTTAGATTGCAAGAAGTAGTCAATTTAAAATGGTCGGATTTAGATTTTGAAAACTACACCCTTACTGTTTTTGGGAAGAATCGAAAACGTGAAATGATTCCCATTACAGAAAAGTTGGTTAAAGAATTATTGGCTTACCAAGTCTTTGTTAAAGGTTATTTTAAAGATAAGCAAATTGAATATGTTTTTACCAATATAAAAGGGAAACAAATGACAAAGAATGCAGTCCAATCAATCTTTAAAAGATTGTCAAAAATTATGAATTTTAAGAATGTTCGCTTGAGTTGTCACACTTTTAGACATACATTCTGTCAAAAACTTGCCATGTCTGGAATGTCAGCATTTGCTATCCAAAAACTGATGAGACACCAGGATATAAGTGTAACGATGAAATATGTTGCAATGTGGGGCAATGATTTAAAGGAACAAAATGATAAATACAATCCATTAAACAATTTAGATGTTTAGGAGGTTATCAATATTTGGAAGCATTCGGAACACTTATTTTCTTAAATGGGCAGTGGTTTTTAGAATTAGAAATTGGCGAATTGATTGCGCTTAACAATTCGTTCGTCATTAAAGATTTAACTGGTCAACAAATTTACCTAGATAATAAATTTGCAGGTAAACAAGTAGTCATCAGAAAGATGGTGGCCTAATGAAAACCGTAAAACTTACAGAAGACGAACTCATCACAATTAAAATTGCTTTATTTTCACACATTCAACAAATAAGAAAAGACATTCAACAAGCACAACAAGAAGGTAAAAATACAACGTTTCAGGAGTAAGTGCTAGCGGAAGCCCAACAAACATTTGAAGCATTAAATTCTGCAAATTAAGGAGGAAAAAACGAAATGAGACAGTTTGCTCATGGCAAAGGAAATTTTACCTTATTTTTTCCCACTAATTTTAATGAAGAAGAAATCAAAAATAAATTCGATCCTGATTCAATTTTAGATATTAAGTTAAATGTAACTTTGGCAGATGGTAGTGTACACACAATCGAAGCCTTTGAGCCACAATTTGAATGGCTGGAATTTGAGGAAGATTTAAGAATAAGCAATAAAGGTTAAAACAACAAAAAAAGGCTTAGAGGTGCTGCGAACACCTCTAAGCCCCTGATTCAGATATTAACGAAGTAAAAACTGAATAAGAAACATCCTATTCTGCCCTTATTATATTTGAAAAAAATTGTAAAATCAAGGGCTTAGTTTCCTATTGTCTTTTTTGGTAGGGTGTTTCAGTTGCGGTTGCCCAATAACGCAACTATAAAATAAACTGGTCAGGTCTGACTGAGCCACTGCAAATAATTCAGGATAGGACACACCAAGCATTTCCCTATTAATGCTGTGTCCGAATGGTGAAAGCCACCAATTTAAACGCTGATCGGAGGATGGGTAGTGCAATTACGGTTGCAGTAGGACATGCCACAAGTAACCATTCCTTTTCCGAGTCCTTAAGATAAAAAGGTAAGGGATTAATCAATTGAAAACGCCAAAGCGGTAAGATTGAAGGATTGGTGAAACTCTTAGGGCTACCTGACAGAGTAGGCATGTTTTGGAGAAATCCTTGCGACAAATAGGGATGATACGAAACGGATACCACAGTTCGATACGCTAAAAGTATTTAGATTATCATGTCGTCTATCCTGTTGCAAGATAATTTTTTATCTTGCAACAAGGTAGGCAACTTATGTCCGAGCCGTTGTCCACGTTCTCAATCTAAAAGCCACGACTCAAAACAAAAAGTCAAGCATAAAACATTAGGATTTACAATTTTGTTTTAATTTTTAACGTTATAACATAAAAAATTAAGGTTAATATCTAACGTAAAGGTATTCTGTTTATTAAAAGGTTATGTCAAAAAACTTATGTTATAAAGCAAAAAATTGAGGTAAAACTAGAATGGGCAAGACGGTTGGAGAGAATTGAGAGAGTTAAAGCAGAAGAGAGAAAAAAAGCGACACTTAAACAAAACGCAAGCACCGATACGGAAAATTTTCCGGAACGGAATGATTTGGGTGAGACTCGTGATATCGTAGCAACAAAAAGTGGTTTTGGTAGCGGAGAAAAATACTTGAGGTGGGTAAATTGCAAAAAATTTATGGTATTCCTCGATATTTACAAAATCAAAAACGTTGAAAAATCAACGAAAAATAAATGCGAGAAATAAAAAAGGATGTATTTATTAAGAAATGTCACTATTAGTGAGGAGGAATTTTAATACAGGAACGAAGTGGGTAAAATACAAAAATTAATCAATATTTGATCAGAAAAATTATTGGAAAATCAATGGGATTATATCAATTTACATAACTTTTATAAAAAATGTCCTTATTATTGAGAAGGAGTTTAACCAAAAAAGGTTATAATTAATAAAAAATGTCCCTATTAGTGAGGGGAGTTTAACCAAAAAAAGTTGACTTTAATAAAAAATGTCCTTATTAGTGTGGGGAGTTTTTTAACGTGGGTAATTTAACGTAAATGATGAATGTTGAACAGACAAAAAGGTAGTAAAATCAACGTGAAAATTTGAAAACACGATACTTATTGATAAATGTCACTATTAGTGAGGAAGATTTTAAAAATGATATATTTAATGGAAAATGTCTCTATTAGTGAGGGGATATTTGGTGGGTAAAGTTAAAATTTTTATCAATAAATCAGTTAACAAAACATTGAAAAATCAACTACTATATTTGAGTTTGTACCCTTTTAATAAAAAATGTCCCTATTTGTGAGAGGGATTTATTGAAGTGGGTAAAATGCAAAAAATATAGGTTGTCACTAAAATGACGACACTGAAAAATCAACAAAAAATAAGTGTGAAATTTGAATTTGCCCTTCTTTAATAAAAAATGTACTTATTAGTGAGAGGGTAAGAGTAGGTGGGTAAAAATTAAAAAATTTATCATTTTTGGACAAAAAAAGTATAGGGAAATCAATAAAATTTTATGGAGAATGGTACATTTTTTGAAAAATGTACTTATTAGTGAGGAGAGTTTTTCATTGATTGCTCACTTTGTTGTGAGCATTGAATGAAGGATTTTCCTTCGCAAAACGACAATGCGCGAATCTTTTGTGATTTTCATTTTTATTTACCTCCTATTTTTATATCGTCTTTTTTCTTAGAAGCAGTTTCAATTTTTTCTTTTTGTTTAGCCCCTTCTTCTTGGGGCTTTATTTTTTTGCTTAAAATTTTGTTAAATATTTTAATTTTTATTATATAAACGTATTGACAATTTTAATAAGGGGGTTCTAGGATGGCTGAAATTACTTCTCAAGCGTATCAAAATTTAAGAGATTATATTCAAGCAAATTGGAAATACATTGAGTTACAAGATGACAACGGAAATCCAATTATTCGTTTAAGTCCTGCTGATAGTCGGGTAACGTGGGTTCATAATGCAGGAGATCAAACTTTAAAATTACAAGCGATAATTAAAGGTTCTGACAGTGATATTACTAAACCTAAAACATTTGCAAAATCAGCAATTTATAATGTTGCTACGGGTGGCCAACCTTATTCAATTGAATCATTCACGCCATTTACGATTGAAAGTGATATGGATGAATTGACAGTTATTTACGAAATCCAAGTGCCGCAAGTTTAAAGGCGGTGATTATTAATGTTAGGTGCGGGAACTCAAGAGAATCCATTTATCATTAAAACACCAGCCGATTTGAACTCAATTAGAAATAATCTTTCAGCATATTATGAATTGGCAAATGACATTGATTTATCTAGTTGGGGTAATTGGACACCTATTGCTAACTTTGAAGGAAATATAGATGGTAAAGGGCATAAGATTATTAATTTAACCATCACAAATGGCCCAGGAGATAGCGGCTTTATTAGTAGTACAAATTCAAGTAAAACTTTTTTTATTAGAAATATTGGTTTCGAGAATGTAAATATTAATGCAACAGGTTATCGTGCAGGCGGTGTTGTGGGGATTGCATGGTCAAATGGAGGATTAATAGAAAATGTTTATGTTAAAGGTACAATTACGACTGATTATTATGCCGCTGGTTTAGCAGGGGTTGTGAGAGGAACAACAACTGTAAGAAACTGTTGGACAGACGTCAGAACACATGCAAGAGTTTATAGATCAGCGGGTTTTGTGTCTAGCACTGTAGATTCCCCAATGATTCAAAATTGTTATTCTTTGGGTAAAGCAACCGCAGGAAATACAGAATATGCAGGATTTATAACTGTTGTAGGCTCAAGTGTCTCAATTTCTTCGTGCTACTGGGACATAGAAAAAAGTGGAGTAACACAATCGACAGGTGGCATAGGAAAAACAACTGCACAAATGAAACAGCAATTAACGTATATTGGATGGGATTTTATTAATGTATGGGGCATAAATGGTGATTATCCTTATTTGCAAGTGTTTGGAACACCTGCAAGACCGCCACAACAGGTTTTATTTACAGTACAATCTTACATTAATCCTTTTTATTCAAAAATTAGTAAAACAAATAAAGCAATCAAACAAACACAATCGTTTTTAAATTCTATTCAGACGCTTTCAGAGCGTCATATAGCCACGAAAAGAATAAGTACGACATTTACCCTTCCCATTAAAACAAGCGTTCAGAAGTCAAACAGAACGGTCAGACGGGCTGTTTCCAATGTAAATACATATATTAGTCCTATTGCTTTGATTGTAGAACGTAAAACAAAGACGTTTAAACATTTATTGTCTTATGTTGATAATATTAAATCTAATGTAAACGTAATTGCTCCGATAAGAAATAAATCTGTAAATGCTTATGTATCCATTATTGAAAATCCTTCAATTATACAATTTGAAGATAATCTTTCTAATTTATACGCAATCAAAAATCCTTCCACAGTGGAGGTGATTAACTAAATGGCACTTGCAGGGGATACGATTAGATTAAAATGTCATTTTAAAACGTTTGATGGGCAATCAGTTGAGCCAACAGACGTGAAATTAACTATTTATGATTCCAATAAACAACAAATTGAACAAATTACTCTTACAGACAGCGATAAAGAAAATATCGGTGTCTATTTTTATGATTATGTTTTACCCGATGACAAACCCGAAATCATTTTCGAGTTTCGAGGGTTATACAACGAAAAACCTATCCTTTCAAGAGGAAAGGTGAAAATTCAATTTAATAAATAGGAGGTAAGAAAATGGAGAAAAAACAAATTCAAGAGCAACAAGGACAACATGAGCAACAGCAAGAACAACATATGGAAACAGTTTTAAAAGAAGATTATGACAAAGTAGTCGCTGAACTAGAGGAAGTAAAATCAAAACTTCCTAAAGAATTAACAGATGAAGAAAAAGCAATTAAAGCAAAAGAAAAGGAACTTTTTGATAAGGAAGTAAAACTTACTTTAAAAGAAGAAGGTTTAGAAGCGTTTGCGGATATTGTAAAAGTAAACGATAAAAAAGAATTAAAAGATGTAATTAAATTACTAAATAAAATTGTAAATGACATTAAAGTATCAATGGGCTATGTGCCAAGTGATCATAAACAACAAACTGAATACGATATGTATGCTCAAAAGAAGGATACTAAAGGAATGATTAGCACTAAACTGGCTAATCTTTTTAAATACTAATAATTAAAGGAGATTGATAAATTATGTTTAAATCGTCAAATTTTACAAATGCGGAACAAGTTTCTTTGTCTCAAGAAATTGCTTTGATTGGAGTCCAAGCAACACCTTTAACTTCTTTGTTATTGTCTAAAGGTACAGAAAAAGCAACGTCCACTGTTTACACATGGCGGGAAAAGACGCTCGATAAAACAGATGACATTTCGGCTGTAGAGGGAGACGAAACGACAGTATTCCAGGAATCTGCAAGACGTGAATTAAACAACGTGCTTCAAATTTTTAAAAAGGGTGCTAGTATTAGTGGCACTGCATTAGCCATGAAATCTACTCAATTTGCGGAGGAAGTGGCAGATAGGCTACTCGAATTAAAAATTAATATGGAAAAAGCATTGATAAACTCACTTAAAAATGATGGTTCTACATCTCCATTTATTCGCAGAATGTCTGGATTAATTGAGTTTGCAGAACCATCAAATGCTGTTTCTGTTACTGGTGCAGTTACGGAAGATACAATCAAACAAGCAATGCGTAAATTGTGGGAACAAGACTTGGCTGAAGGTAGTTATTATTGCTTGGTAAATGCTGATATTAAAGAGCAAATTGATAGTATCTATAAAGATAGATACAATTATAATCACTTGACAACAAATTTTGGTTTAGTTGTTGATTCGATCAACACGAACTATGGAACGGTCAATATTGCATTGTCCAAACATGTTCCAGCAGATAAGGCCATTTTCTTTAATGATTCCTATTTAAACTTGGCTTATTTGCGTGAACCTGTATTTGAACCACTGGCAAAAACTGGAGACAGTGTAAAAGGGCAAGTTGTAGCAGAAGCCACTCTTAAAGTCGCTTCTCCAAAAGCAGTTGCAGTTTTAACAGTTTCTGAATAATCAATACATAACTACGATAGCAAATGAGGTTTTCGCAAATTTCGATTTTGCTATCTTTTCTATCTTCCACAATACTAAAAAATTTGCAAGCAACAGGCGAAGAGGTTTGCAGTTTTCGATTCGCTGTTGTAACTAACGCAGCATTAAAAAAACTGCATTTCGGCATATAAAATGGAAGTAGTTTGAGGGCAGATTATCTGTCCTCTCTTTTTTTAAATCAAAAAAATTCAAATTTTTAATTCTTTGTTGGAGGTGAATATAAAAATGAATATCAAATTGTGTGATGAGTATCATTTAAAACGCAGGAAAAAGGAGATCAAACTTAAGGAATTAGCCGAATATGTTGGATGTTCAATTGCGTTGCTTTCTAAATACGAAAGTGGGAAATCAGGAATGAAGAAAGAAAAAGTGGAATTGTATAGAGAATATATAGATAACAAATAAGTAGAAAAAATAAAAAAAGCGGAGGTGAAAAAGTGAAGGTGACAAAAGATTCGTCATGACCACTCCTTTTACTTCAAAAAAATCTAATTGGAGTAAAAGGAGTTTCTTATTATCGTTTTTAATAATAAGAGGTTATTGATGTTTATATTTTATTATTTTGTCGTTTTGTTTTGGGAGTTTAGGAGTGGGAGAATTTTCTGTTCTTTCACTGTTACATGAAAGATAAACTAAAAAAACTTTTTCCTGCTTGGTGTAGTGATTATACACAAGCACAAAATACGATTGTTTTAACAGATGATTTAGACTCTCTTTTAGGTTGTGCTATAGAAAAGTATATCAAAGGCAATGACATTAATTATTTTTACAATTTTAACAAGTTGTATGTTGCTGATAGAACAGATAAACGAAAAGCGATAGGAATTGATTTAGCCTTGCACTTTGGTAAGTCATGGTGCAATCATGTTGTGAGAATTAATGAAAATGATTATGTGAATCCACAAACTGCAAATATCAATGCTTTATTGAATATTAATAAAGGGAATTATTTCAAAAAATATGCTATGTCTACAACATTAACTATGTGGAGTTATTATGGCTTACCTTTACCAAAAACAGATGAAGGAAAAATGATACTTCTTGCAGTTGATAGTAGTTATTTGGGTCATTATGATGACAGATTTAAAGATGTACATACTGCATATTTAAAGTTATTAGAATTTGAGGAATTAATTGATTTGCTGAATAATACATATAAATTTGAATTTGAGGAAATTCAAGGCAAATACAAATTGAAATCTAAAATAAATTTGAATAGTGAAGGTTATCTTGAAACAAAATTGCCCCTTGCAAAATTGCAGGGGTTTTTTGATTTTCCAATAGAATTGCCGACAAAACAATTTACTTTGAGAAATCAATTTAAGGAAGATATAGGCGATACATACAATATTCATTCAAAAGAACAATTAGGAAATATAATAAGTTTTGCTTTAACTGGTAGAAAGAAATTTAAATATACATACCAACCAAAATGAAAAGGAGTCCCAAAAATGAAAGGTTATTTTTTCGTATATGATCGTAAATTAAAAAATCATTTATCGAATAAGGGCTTTACATTTATAACCCACGCCTTAAGCATTAAAGATAATCGAGAGTTTTGGTTATTTACAATAACTGATAAATTACAAGAATCCATCAAGGAATTCAAAGAAAGAAAAAACATGCCCAAAAAGGCATGAAATTTCTTAGAAAATATATTTTTGGAAAAATCATGCCCATTTTGGCATGGTATTATTGAAAAATCCTGCCCAAATTGGCATAATATTTCTTAGTAAAAAGAAAAATCCTGCCAAAATGGGCAGGATATTGCCTAGTATTACATTTAGACTTATGTTTACAAGATTACTTACTACAAGATTAAACGAGTAAGTGGTAGTAGTAAGTAACTTAAAAAAATAATTGAAAAGGAGTCATTATTATGAAGAATCCATCTATCCAATATTATAACGTGTTTGCAGAGGAAAATTCAAGGTATCATTTGTCGATTGAGGAATTGTATTTGTATGGTCTCTTAAGCACAATAAAAAATAAACAACAAGTAACAATCACAAATGTAGACGTTATCCATCAATTTTCACCGATTAATTTTTTTAGTAGAGAAAAAGAATCAAAGCAACGTATTAGACAACATTTATTATCACTTAAAGAAAAAGAAGTCATTCACTTTGAGAATGAAACGATGATTGATAATAAATCACTGTTAATCATTTCTTTTATGAACGATTTAAAAGATGATTCCGTTGGCAAGGGAGTAAAAGGCTTTGAGAATGTTGATTTTGTTAAATTTAATTCATTTTCAACTATGATGGAACATTATATTTACTTCACAGTCAAACGGTTTGATAAACTCGGTGGCTTTACCTGTGATTATAAAAGATGGGCAAAAATTTTAGGATGTACCGAAAGAACAGCAAAAGAAAAAATCAAAGAAGCAGTCAAAAAGCAAATCATTTATAAAAATATCGGAGATTACAAAGAAGAAAAATTGAATAATCGTGATCAGAAAAAGCAAGATAAAAACACATATAAGACGATTCCTTTTAGTAACGAAGAAAAGAGTTTCCAAACCAAAAAGGTTGAAATAGTTCAAGCAAACGAAAAAAGAGCCAATAAAATCAAAAATGGTTTTCATCCTGATGATTATACAGAGGAAATAAAAGAAGCCATGTATTTCTTTAAGACGTATGAGGATGAAGATGGAGATGTCTTTCCTTCTGCTGAACATTATACAACCTATTTCAAAGTTAAGGATAATGTAAAGGATAGAGAGCCGAGTGGATTGGAAAAAGAATTCATCAAAGTTGCTGAAAGACGCATAAATTATTTAAAAAATAATCCTCAATTTCATATTGAATTTGAAGAGGGTAGACAACTGTATGAGGAAGAAAAAGGAATAAATAAGTCAACAAATCCATCTGATGAATATGTTGACTTATTGAATGAAAGTTTAGAAATGGATAATACTCAAAAGAAAACAAAAGAACAACTTATTAATATTGAAGAAATATTTTAAGATTGTCCGCATTTAGGACAATCTTTTTTATTTAACAAAATTAATTAGGAGATGGTAAACAATGAATATATACGAAGCCTTAAAGCAAATTAACTGGAAGAAAAGAGAGTATTTTAAATATAAATTTCCAGATTTGCGGTGGGACAAATCAATTCCACCTAAAACTAAAGAGGATTTTTTACGTTATGTAGGCAACAAGACAATCAATTCCTTTGAGCGATGGGAGAAAACTCAAGAGTTTAAAAATTTGGTCATGCTTTATTTGGAAACAAAAGTGGCTGATGACTTTAAGGAAATTTACTCAATCGTTGTGGATAAAAGCAAAAAAGGTGATGAAAAAGCGATCAAATTGTTTTTACAGTTACAAAAAGAAGTGCAACAGAATGCCAAAATGGCGGCTAAAACATTTGAAATGGTTGAGGATGAGCAAGAAGAACAGGAAGAAGAGGATGAATTGATTCTTGATTAATGGGTGTCTATATTGACACTCTTTTTTCTTTTGGAGGTGAAATGATGAAGGTTAAAACTAAACAAAGTAGAGCATTAAAAAAAGTAATGGGGGATTTTAGGTTATTCTGCAAGAATTTTGTGAAAATCGTTGACAATAATGGCGATACGGTTTCATTCGTTCTGCATAAAGAACAAGAAGAATTTATTAATAATTTGGGCAAAATGACAATTTGTTTAAAAGGACGCCAAATCGGGATCTCAAGTGTCGTCCTTTGTTATATGCTTTGGCAGGCAATACGTAAACCAAATACAAACTATTTGATAATAACTCATCATAATAAAGTTAGTAAGGCATTGTTTAATAAATTAAAATTCTATTATAAAAATCTTCCTCATGATAAATACCCAGAACTATTCCCTACTGTTTTATTGGATAATCGGGAGGAATTCAAACTAAGTAATGGCTCAATGATAAGCATAGGCACAGCGAACGGTACAGATAACATTTCAGGTGTGACTTGGCAAATGGTGGAATTTTCGGAGATGTCGAAATGGCCAAATGATGAGATAAAAGAAGAATTATTGACTACTGCTACATTTGCATTAGCCAAAAATGAGGATTCTAAAATTATAATCGAATCAACTGGGCTAGGTTATGATTATTTTGCAGAATTATTCCTTAAAGCATATAGACAAAAGGATAGTGTATGGAAACCTATATTTTTTAATTGGCTTGCAGATGGTTACAATCTTTTATATAAGCACTCTTTTCAAGAAGCCGAAGCGTGGTATAAAGCAAATAATGGCGGCAGAAGATTGACTTATGACGATTTAGACAAAACAGAAAGAGAATTACACGATAAATACGGTGCTACATATAAACAACTCATGTACAGACGTTGGGAAATAATGAGAGGTTCAGAGCAAAAATTTAATCGGGAACTACCAACGATTCCCGATCATGCTTTTGCTGGAACGTCACAAAGTATTTTTGATACGAATAAGATCATTGAACGTCTACAAAATGTCATTCCGCCACTATCAACGAATGAAATATATGATGAGTTACCAGACGTTTTGAAACCATACATAAACAAGAATCTATTTATCTTCCATATGCCTAAGAAAGGTGTTAGGTGCTATGGAGGTGTGGACGTGGCTTCGGGAGCAGGTAATCAAACAGATAATTCAACAATTGCTATATACGACGCAGACGGTCAGCAAATGGCTTCTTTTTATGCAAATGATGTTCCTGTCTATAAATTTGCGGAAATCGTAAACGAAGTAGGCAGGTTTTTTAATTATGCTTTCTTATGTGTTGAGAGGAATTCATATGGTTTGCCTTTGCTGGAAAGATTGCGGAAAGAATATGGCTATATGAATTTACTTAAACAGAAAGTATTCGATCAAAAGGGGAAACGTAAATTACAGTTAGGCTTCATGACTACAAATACAACAAAGCCTATTATAATCAATGATCTAAAGGAAAATTTTGAGTTGGGGCTTATTAATATTAATTGCGTGCAAACATTAGAAGAAATGAAAATTTATCAAGAAGATAGCAACGGAAAAATGGGTAATAAAAAGGGCGCTAATTTACATGATGACTTAGTAATTGCCAATGCTATGGCATGTCAAGCGATGAAACAAAGTAAATATTACGTTGATATTTAAAGGATGATTTATTATGTTAAGTCATTTTTTTATTTAAAAAGGGGGAATATTAAATTGAATAGTAAACTGAAACAATATATAAGAGATAAATATGATAATCAATCTGATTGGTTTGTTCAAGAGGTTGAATCAGTGACGAATCAACAAAGAATTTTAGACGTTATAAATAAAAAAGAATACTTAAATGGAAAGCATAAGATTTTACAAAGAGAATCCTATAAGTATAACGGAAAGGAATTTAATCCTAGAAAGATTGTTTTACAATATGCTAAAACTTTGCTTAATTTCCAACAAAACTATCTTTTGGGCAATCCTATCACTCTTACTGGAAATGAGAAGGTTGTTAAAGAGTATCAAACGGTTAATAGAAAAGGGAAATATGACAGGATAAACCAAAAGGTATTTGACAAAGTTTTAAAGTATGGACAAGTGGCAGAATACGTTTATTTAGATAATGGGATTATTAAATCAAAGATAATTGACCCATCAGAAGGTTGTCCTATATATGACCATGAAAACAATTTAATTGCCTTTGTAGAAGCATACATAAGTGATGGGATTAGTTATTATAATGTGTTCAATGGTGACACAGTGGAACAATACAGTGATGAAGGCGGAAATCTAAAACTAATTGATAAAAAGGTGTCATTAAGTGGACTACCTATCATTTACCACAATGTGAATGAATTAAGTGAGGTTGAAGGGAAATCAGATTTGGATGATTGGATTAGTATTTTGGATGGGCTTGAAGATATTTTATCAAAATATATGGATGCCACATACAAATTTATCGATCCAATATTTATTATTCAAGGGCAGTCACTTCATGGAGAACCGTTTCCAAGTGACGTGATTGGCAAAGGTATTCATTTAGATGACACGGCAGACGCAAAATATATTAGTAATCAATTAGATCATAAATCATTCGAGACCGTTTTTAAAACGCTGGTTCAATCGTTGTTAGACATTGCTCAAGTGCCAGCAGTGTCAATGAATAAGACAGACATATCAAACCTTAGTGAAGTATCTATTCGTTTGTTATTCTCATTGGCAAATGTTAAGGCAGGAATAAATGAACAATTTATGCGTGAAGGCATAGAGCAACGTTTTAATAAGATCAGACAATTGTTAGAATTACAAGGAATAGTTTTTAGTGATGAAGAATACGAAACATTAGATTTTGTATTCCATTACAATATGCCATCAAATGACAAAGAGGTTATCGAGAACTTGCAAATGCTTAATAATATGGGCGCAATTAGTTTGGAAACAATATTAGCAAAGAATCCATACGTTAATGATGTGAATACGGAAATAAAACGACTAAAAGAGAATAGTTTGGGAAATAATTCGGGAAATAATTTTGTAAATAATAACGGAAATGTTAATAGCAACCGAATTGTGGATACTGTGGATAATGTGGATAACTCAAAAAATAATTAATTAGTTGAATATTTTTATGGAAATGTTGAAATATCTTGTAAATGGAAAAATGGGGTTATGTCCAGTTTCGCACCGCTGTTAATATATGGGAAATAATTTTATTTCCCGAAACTGGACATTTCCAAAGTTAATTTTCCAAAAATTGGATAAAAAACTAATATAATTACCATTATTTTACAATTTTATGAGCGAATGAATCAAAAAAAACGTTGATTTTTAATGGAAAACAAGGCATTTCTTTATACATTTTTAGTCATTTCAGCGTCAAAAATCGTATAAAAAGAGTGATTAGAGACAATCATATAGTTTATAACTTTTATGCAATCAAAAACCTTGATATATCAACGTTTATAGGCAATAATGTATAAAAAACATACCTATGTAGGTGTGCGATTTTTATCTGACAAGTAAAAATACTTTACAGAAAAACATTGATTTATCAATGTTTCTTCTTGAATTGTAGTTTACATAATTTTATATTATCGGAAGTCGGTAAAGCATCAAAAATGTATAATATATTCATTAATATGCAAAAAATCAACAGTTGCCTATATAATGAATATTATATGGGCAACTTGAATGGTATAAAAAATGGACATTGGAAGGGGTATAAAGGGATACCCGATACCCCTAATTTGGAAAAAATTTCCCTAGCAAGCCCATTTACACGCACAAGGAAAAATTACAAAAATTGATGAGTATTCAGTAGTTTTTATTTTAATTAAATGATTTTTTAACGTTCCCCTTCGTTGGGGAGCGTTTAAAACTATTATGAAAGGAATTGATAGTATGAATAACATGCAACGATTACAAATGGAGATACAAAATATTAATTTAGATCAAGAAGAATTGACTATTTACCTTCAAGAAAACGACTTACAACCTTTTGACGAATATGTGCCTTCTTCTGCAACAAATAAGAAAAATATATATCGAGCGGCACTTGGGATTCTCGAATCCATAGCAAACAGTCCTAGCACAATGAAAAATTACAAGGAAGATGACATGACCGTATCCGATTTCCATACTAACATTATGAATCGGATTGATAGCCTAGAAAGGAAAATCCGTCAAATGAAATCGGATGAACAAAACGACAGCGACTTTTTTATGCTTTTTGCTGACTAAAAAGGGGGAATATAATTGATCAATTTATTTGATAGTAATTCAGACGATTTTAATTATTTACTTGATAACTTAGGCACTAATGTTGAAATTAACGGTGTAATATCAAGAGCGGTCATTTCTGATACTCCAATCAATCAAAATTATGATGACAAAAAGATTAAAACATTGCAGTCAATCAAAAGGGGCGACAAAATCAATTATCAAGGCAATACATATCTAATCATTTCAGAAATTAATGGTACACGATACGGAAAATACAGGGGCTTAATGAGACGAACAAATTTTGTGATTCAGATACATGTAGGAGATCAAAAAACAATTGTAGGATATGATGATTTAGGTAGACCAGAGTATGAAACGACACCAATATACAAAAATGAGGAATGTATTATCGCCAACCAAACTGCGAGCATAAACGGAGGACAAATAAATCTGCCCAATGGAAATGTTGATTTAACGTTACAAGATAACGACACAACAAGAAAAATTAAATTAAATGATACTTTTACGATTTCAGGAGAGACGTATAAGGTTATCGGGTTCGATAAAACAAAAGTTGGTTTGCTTATAGCAAAGTGTGAGAGGGCAGTGGAATAATAAATTTAAAAAATATCGAAAAATTTACATAGTCACTTTACATTTTTAGGCATGTGCTTTATAATAATTTTCATAAAATATGATTGTGAAGTGACTTTGATTGTAGGAAATCTTCTTGCAATCGTTGATATAATAAGGTTTGGTGAGATCGACCCTCGTAATGAAGGGGTCGCAGGTTCGAGTCCTGTCACCAGCATAAGAAAAATGTTGATATAACGCGGTTTCTCATTAACTGAGAGACCGCGTTTCTCTTTTCTAAAATAAAGTTGGTGACCAATTGGTGACGAAATCATATTTTTACTCTTTTTTTCCTCTTAAAATGGCTTCAAATTTTTCTGCATTGTTGTCCTAATATCAGCATGACCTAAACGACTACTAATTATTTTGGCATGTACACCACGATTAATTAATAAAGTAGCGGATGTGTGGCGTAAATCATGGAATCGAATAAATCGAAACCCGGTTCTTTTAATAAATCTTTTCCACCATCTTGTAGCAGCCATAGGAGTGTAAGGTTGTCCATTTAATTTGGAAAATACAAAATCATATTCACCGCCTTCCCAAAAATCGCCTAATTTTTCTTTTTCTCCAGCCGGGGAGGGATTTTGAAATCATCGGTCATTTCTTTGAAATTGCTGACTGATTTGGCAATGTGGTTGTCTTGCGGAAAGTTGGAAAATACCTTTCAACATCAGTTTATGAGCAAATTAAATGGGCTATCTACATGTGAAATTGGAGAATGAATTCTATTTTGGTAAATCTCCTCTAATCATTAGACACAAAAGAACAAACACAGCTTTTTATTTCTACTGTGTGGATGACCCGATGAAAATTAAATCAGCGAAGATTGCTAAAGGCTATGTTATGGATTCGAAAAATTGAGAAGTACAAAGAAAACGACTACGACTATTGGCGATGGATGTACAAAGGCGAGGTCATCGTGCTTGGCGACATGGTTTACAATATGAATCTTTTCTACTGGATTGATGAAATGCCGAGCGATGATGATCTGTTGTTGATTGACATTGCTATTTAGAGTGGTTACCAAACGTCAGCAATCACATTGCTGTCGAAACTACAAAGCAATACAAAGCCGGCCAAGACAAATCTAAGCAACAGTAAATTAACCACAAATCCAAGTGTAGTTTTGGGTAAATTCCGTCTGATGACTTGTACATTTAAAAATAAAACTAATCTTCACAATACGGCATTAAAGTTGAAAGCTAAAGAAAAAATTGCGGTTTATGAGGTCGACAAAAATGGTTTACGATTGATGACTGGAACCTACTGAAAAAGAAGATGCCGATCAGATGGTAGTCAAAATTAAAAAGGAATTCGGATGGGTTGTATATGTGAAAGAAGCGTAAATTAGACAATATTAATGCGAAAAAGCGAGCAAGACAGTTAAGCACTAACACACTGTCTTTAATAGAGTGTTAGTGCCCTCTCTATAATACATAATAAAAATGGTATTATATTGTCCCGATTATTACATTTGTCTTTTAGACTAAGGGAATTTTTAATTAAACATTTTTATTGTTGTGTTTATTTTGTATACGATTAATCATAATTGTATACAGCTTTTTAGATGCTATGTAAATTAAATGCAACGTTAAATACAAAACTAGTAAGAATAAAGCAACGTACAAGTTACCATTATGTTTTATGATGATATCATCATTTACACGACAATATATCATGACAAATAAATAAAAAACTAAAAACATTAGGGCTACTTCGGACAGAGTATTAATAACTCCACTTTTTGTTTTAATTAGCTGAGAAAAAATAACATCTACAATACCTGTAATAACAATTGTAGTAGCAAAAAACTTAAAAATAATCTTCAAAGAAGAAAAAGTACCCGATGCATTTATATCTACATCTGGGGTTAAAGAGATACAATACAATACAAAATAGAAACATAGAAATGGTATTGAGATAATTACTAAGCACATTAAGGTTACAGTAGTTATAGCAAAAACATGATCCGATACAGTATATTGTTCCCGGCTATTTTTTGTCATTTTTTCAAAATTCTCCTTTTCCTTTCTTTTTTATATGGTAACATTTTACATGTGATAATACCATATTTTTGAAAGGAAGGGAATTATATGGAAAGTAATCGTTTTTTTAAAGGAATTGTTTTAACAACCTCTTTATCAATTCTAATAACAGGTCTAGCACCCGTAACAGCGACATTCGCGGAAGAATATGATAATACTCCTGTTGTGAACAGCAACCAAAATACAACAACGCCGAAGTCACTTTTAGACTACATATACGCTGAAGGGCAACCAACTAGTGTTGAAGATACTAGAGACTTTATACAATATGCTTCTACTACAAAAGAATTTAAAAGCTATATTGGAAAAGATCAAGAAGATGCTGTACATGCTTCTGGTGTTGTTGGTGCTTCCTTGAAAGCTATTAAAGCATTTGGTTGGATTTGTAGAGTAGGCGGCAAATCTTTAAAATATGCAATTAAACCACTTTCTCCATCAAAAGCAAGATTAGTTGATCACTATGCTAGACAAATTGCTTATGCAACAGAAAGACTAAACAGCGCTACAAAAGGTGCTTTAGTTAAAGCTCTACAAGCTGCCGGAGTACCTGGCAAAACTGCTGAATCTTTAGCAGAAATCATTTTATGGTTAGTATAGGGTTCAGGGTTCCCGATGGCTCAAGTTAATTTTTGAGCCATTATTTTTTATATTATTTGATTTTCCATTAAAATTAAAGAGGTGATTATCCTGATTAAAGGAAAAAAGTACATATTAGTATATACTTCACTATTAGTTTTAGTAGTATCCATTTTTTATATCCAAAATATGCATAAACAAAAGGAAATAGAAAGTAATACTAAACTATTAAAAGATACAACAAAGAAAACTACAGACTTAGATATATTAAAAGAAAAAAATTATAATCAAATACAAACTTGGGGATATAACAAAGTAATAAACTCAAATGTTGGTAATAATGGAACGGGAGTTAAAGTAGCCATTTTAGATAGTGGAGTAAATAAAAACCACGAAGACTTAAAAGGACAGATAATAAAAGAAATTAATATCCTAGAAAAAGGAACTTAGAAGCCTATCGATACATTACGATAGATAATATAACATAAATGTTTTGACAAATCTTTGTCCAATAAAATTATATGGTGAATTTAAAGGTGTTTATAATTTTATGTAATAAAATATAACATATATTGTTGTTGAATGTAACAATATTCAGTATAATGAAAATAGCAAGTAGTTGATCTGAACCAATCATCATAGTAAACACAATTACAAAAAGGAGGAGAGAGTTATTTCATCTAATGTAAAAAAGGGGGATTAAGTTGAGCAAATTTAAAGAATGGTTTCAAGGTCCGGAAAATATCACCAAAGCTGAAGCGGTTGAAGATTATGCTGTTGGTCGTGACCGAGTCGATATCGTTGGCCGATACCAGCCATAATCCTAGTACTTTTAGGAAATTCAACGGCCATGTTTTTTTTAGTTTCGGTGCGAATTTAAGTTATCAGGTAGGATGGCCGATGGTTATATGACCTATTTTGTACATGCTCATCGGGACAACGATAATAGGCTCTTGTACGATGAAAATCGCAAGTAAAGAGGGGTTATCACTAAGCTTGCTTACTAGAGGTCTAGGCTTTGGATACATGGGTTCTGCCGTTACGTCATTGATTTACGCCGTAAACTATATTTTCTATTTCTTATTTGAAGGAACTATAGTTTCGCATGCTATTGCAAATTATGCGGGAATTGAAATCAATTCCCCTGCCGGTATCACAATCTTTGCTATCATCGGTTTGATCACGATATGGTTTGCTTGGAAAGGAATGACTTCCATGCAATTTCTGCAAACATGGGGCGTTCCGATTTTTTTGATCCTTTTCCTATTTGGTCTCTATGAATTATCGGTAAACTATTCTATTATCGGTCCAAAATCTTGGATGCCAAAAGATGAAATAACGGCTGCCTCTATTTGGACAGTCATGAACATGGCGAATGGCCAAGTTGCTTTCCAAGGACTGATGGCAACGGATTATGGACGTTTTGCTAAACCTACCATCACTTATAAAGGAACTGCAATAATCATGATTGGAATGCTAGTTCCGGCTATTCTTGTAATGTTGTTTGGAACTATGCTAGCCTATACATTAATTCCTCATCTCGGAAAAGCAAACGCTGCCTCTTTGGCTTCAGATCCAGGATTTACATTTCCATTTATAATGGGCTTTATGGGAATGGTATTCGCCGTAATTACTCAAATTCGAATCAATGTAATGAATCTTTATTCAGGTTCACTTGCATTATCGAATACGATGGATATGGCATTAAACTTTCGTCCGGGACGACAATGGTGGATGCTTTTAGTTTGGCTGCTGGGAGTCATATTCTATGCGTTCAATGTACCCCAATATACAAGTACATTTTTGGCTATAACAGGAATACTGACAAATACATGGGTATTTATAATCTTAGCAGACTATTACATTTGTAGGAAATGGTTGAATCTTGTTCCGTCTGATTTCGTGGAATATCGCCGTGAATATCTTCGTTCTTGGAATCCCTCGGGGATTGTATCTTTGTTGATTGCGGTTGTCATTGGGGCAATGGGGGTATTTGAGTTGTACCCAATTTATTATGCCTCCTTCTTATCAATGATTATTGGGCCGATTTTACATATTTTCATTACAAGGGCAACAAAGGGCCGCTATTATTTTAGTCAATTTCCTACTGATATGAAAACAACATGGATTCCTCCTTATTTTTATGAGGAACCACATCACAGAAAGGAACTTGTTAAACGTTCGGTAACTAAATAATTATATTATATTTTTACTGAAAATTCATATTATTTGTTAATTTGATAAACAAACGAGGAGTATAAATATGAAAAATATAAAAAAATTCAGGAAATCAAACAAACCAGTTCTTATAACTATTCTATTGGTCCTTATTCTACGCCCATTGTAGAAATTGCACCTGGGGAAATTTTCAAAGTCTATACTGATGATGCTTTTGAAAGTAGAATAACAAAAACATCGGATTTGCCTAGTGAAAAATTAAAAGATATTCCTAATTTAAACCCAATGACCGGACCTATTTATGTAAAAGGGGCAGAAAAGGGAGATTCTATTATCGTTGAAATCATTGATATCCAGCCTGCCCGAGACTTTGCTGTTAGTGCATTGATTAAAGATTTTGGTGGATTGACAGGAACGGATATGACAGCTCTTTTGAATGAACCACTTCCAGAAAAGGTTTGGGTTTATCCAATAAGAAACGGGAAAGTTTGGTACAATGAGCAAATTGGCATTCCGTACAAACCGTTTTACGGAAGTATTGCAACTGCCCCCGAAAATGAACAAATTTCTTCTTTGGCACCTGGCAATTACGGAGGAAATATGGATTGCCCTGATGTTTGTGTAGGGAATAAAATTTGGCTCCCGGTAAATGTAGACGGTGCTTATTTTTATGTTGGAGACGCGCACGCAAATCAGGGTGATGGTGAACTTTGTGGGGTAGCTTTAGAACATACTGCCGTTGGGACTTTTCGAATTGAATTAGTCAAAGGGAAGAAAGTCGCTTGGCCACGTGTTGAATCGAAAGATGAGATTATGGTCATAGGCAGCGCTCGCCCGATGGAAGATGCGGCAAGAATAGCTTATAAGGAATTGATCATGTGGATGCAAGAGGATTATGGATTTGATCCTCTTGAAGCCTATCAGTTGTTAACACAGGTAGGAAAACTCCACGTTGGAAATATGGTAGATACTTTTTATTCATTAGTTGCTAAGTGTCCTAAAGAGTATTTGATAAGCAAATAATGAAAATTTCATCAGTGA
Source organism: Bacillus sp. FSL W8-1127 (assembly GCF_038006725.1). Lineage (NCBI taxonomy): Bacteria > Bacillati > Bacillota > Bacilli > Caryophanales > Bacillaceae > Bacillus > Bacillus sp. FSL W8-1127. Next base: position 367,639 of record NZ_JBBOVU010000001.1, read on the forward strand.
ATACATTGGATGATGTAAATTATTTTGTGTAAGCAAATTTTTCTACTAGAAAAAAAGAAAAAGGCAGGGTATTCTCAGATTTGCGACCAAACAAAACTGAAAGGAGATACCCTACCTTATGAGTAATAGTATACTCAACTCAGATTTCGCAAATCAACTGGAAAATATGATAAAAGATTTTGTTCAAGAAAAGCTTGAATTCATCATGAGAGAAGAAATCAAAAATTTCCTCCAAGTGGAACAGGAACACGTTCAAAACTCAAGAAATGGTTATTATCACCGTACTCTTGATACAAAGTACGGGAAAATAGAAGCTCTTACGGTTCCAAGAGATCGCAACGGGGATTTCCAGACTCAACTGTTTGAGCCTTATCAACGTCAAGACGGCTGGCTGGAACAGGCGATTATTAAAATGTATCAAAGTGGGATGAGCACTCGAGAAATTGGGAAGTTTATCGAAAGAATTCTTGGTTCAACCTACTCTCCTACCACGATTAGTCATATTACAGATGCCGCGTTGGAGGATATTCAAAAATGGCAACAACGTCCATTAAACAAACGGTATTCTGTGTTGTATCTTGATGGGTTTTATATAAAAGTTCGTCGTGATACGTATGCCAAAGAAGTCATTTACGTTGTTCTTGGTGTCAATGAAGAAGGTTATCGTGAAATTCTTGGCTTTTACGTTGGAGGTCAAGAAAGCGCGCATGGCTGGCAAGAGATTCTCCAAGACCTTTATACACGCGGTGCTCATGAAGTCTTACTTGGTGTTTTTGATGGACTCCCAGGTCTTGAAGAAGCCTTTAAAGCCGTCTATCCGAAAGCCGATGTTCAACGATGTGTGGTCCACAAAGTAAGAAATACGTTAAACAAGGTAAGGAAAAAAGACCAATTTGAAGTGGCTGAAGACCTAAAGCTGATCTATCGTTCGATGACAAGAGACGCAGCCATTCAAGCCTTTCATGAGTTTAAAGACAAGTGGTCTAAAAAGTATCCTAGAGAAGTCCAATCTTGGGAACAAGATTTAGATGTCCTCCTAACATTCATGAAATATCCGACCAGTATTCGTAGTGTCATCTACACGACCAATGCGATTGAACGAACGATTAAAGATATACGTAAACGACTCAAAACGATGAACAGCTTAACCAGTATTGAAGCAGCAGAAAAAATCACGTTCTTAACGGTACAGGACTTGAATGAAAAATGGTCCACTAGAAAACTTAAAGGGTTTTCTACGGCATACAAGGCACTTCAAGATATGTTTGAAGAAAGATACTGAAAGACCAAATTTTGTTCATGAAGAACAGAGTCTAGGGAGACTAAGTTGTCTTATATGAGACTGAATATTCAGTCTCATATAAGACAACTAAACACCTCCTCCAAGATTAAAAAAACGTATCTGAGAATACTCTCTTACACAAAATTCTTGACGGTACCATACATTGGGCGGCTATAAAGTCCTATAGGATGTATGATTTATCTTAAGTTTTACAAACAAATATGTAAAATAAAAGCCCTAGCAATTCAATTACAGTCGGGATGTTCTATCATGATTAATTCAATAATTGTGAATAAAAATGCGGTTTTCCCCAAGGAAGAACTGCATTTTTTAATGAAAAAATTGGGACAGCAAACAATGGGAGCTCTTTTGTGGGCTTGTATAGTAAGGTTCCCATTTGGGCAAAATAACATATTAACGATTACTTTGCACCTATGTTCACAAAATTTCCACAACCGTTGCAATTTCTTGAATTCTTGGTTGGTATAATAAAATTGTCAATAAGAAAAGTTAAGGGTATGGTGAAATGAAAACAAGAATTTATGTTGTTTTTTTCCTTTTGTTGTGCTTTTTGTTTCCGAATTCGAAAGTTCATGCGGAACAAAATTTGCAATCCATGATTCAGCAGGCTAAGCCGGGTGATGTGATTCAACTGAAGGGAAAGACGTACAAAGGACCTATTACGATTTCAAAGCCTATTACCCTTGTAGGCCAAAAGAACACGGTCATTCAATCGAACGGTAAACGTCCGACCATTGCTTTAAAAGGAAACTCCATTCAGTTGAAACAGTTAACCGTTCAACAGCTGTCAAAGGACCCCAAAATTCCTGCCATCTCTGTAAAGGGGAACGGTCATCTCATAGAAGGAGTGACGGTCCATACGAAGTCGTTAGGAATCGATATGGAAAATGTCCACCGCTCCAAAATTGCCCGCGTCACCATAAAAGGCAGTGGCAAGGAAAACGGGATCATTGTTTCGAAATCTTCCGAAAATATCATTCAAGATTCGTTTATATCCCGTATGCTGGATGCCATTTATATTGAAAACAGCGATCATAACCGTTTCCTGAGAAATACATTGGAGAATTCCCGATACGGTTTTCATTTGATGTTTTCCAAAAACTTAACCATAAAAGAAAACAAATCAGAGAAAAACTATATTGGGGCTATGATCATGGAGACGGCGAAAAGTACTATTGAAAACAATACGTTTTCTTACAATGCGCAAAATGTGAATTCCTACGGCTTGCAATTGTTTGACACCACTTTTACGAAAGTGGCTCATAACGACTTTTCTCATAATAGAATCGGCATGAAAGTGGAAAAATCGGAATACAACCAAGTATTTCAAAATACGGCATTATCCAATTTTATTGGTATTCAATTTTATAAAGCCCATTCTAATACTGTGACGAAGAATACATTTGTAGGAAATGTGAATGATATTCAAGCAGTGAACAGTAAAGAAAATGATGTTAATAAAAACTATTGGGATGGTGCTTGGAAGCTGGATATTCGAAATTCCGGTGTCAGTATGATTCCGTATAAAGCAGATCCTTTTTTTCTATCCTTAACTGAGGAAGTTCCTGAATATCAGATTTTTTTTCAATCGCCCGGAATGATCCTTTTGCAAAAGATGCTGAAAAGCCCGGATCAATTGGTTTTATCAGATCATGCGCCTTTAATGACAGCCCAACTGAACGAAAGCAAAAATACTTCCACCTCTCCTATAGGGGTATGGATCGTTAGCATTGCGATGATAACGATTAGTTTTTCACTTATTACATTAGGGAGGAAATCAATATGAAAAAAGTATGGTATGCGATAGCGTTATTAGGTTTGTTTTTGATCATAAGCGGCTGCGGGAAAAAAGCCGAACCGGTGGCCATTAATCCAAAAACGGATACTTGCGAATATTGTCATATGGGTATTATGGACAACCAGTATGCAACAGAGGCTGTGCTAGCCAATAATAAGACGATGAAATTTGATGATCTTGGCTGTATGTATAAATGGATAAGCGAAAATAAAGATCAAAAGATCCAGGCGAAATTCGTTCGTGATTTCAATACGAAGAAGTGGCTCGAAGCTGAAAAGGCTACCTATGTTTATGCAAAATCCTTGAAAACTCCTATGTCTTACAATGTCGTTGCTTTTAAAAATAAAAACGATGCCCAATCCTTTGCAAAGAAAAATAACGGAACAGTCTTATCCTATGATGACCTGAATTCTCATAAATGGGTAAAGAATAAAGATATGATGAAAAAGATGAAAGGCAATATGTGATCATACGTATGACGAAAATGGCCATGCCTGCCAAAGGCTTCTTAACGGGTTTCATCATTAATAAAAACGGGCTTTAGTGTAAAAGACAATCGAAAGGTTGTCTTTTACACTATTTGTATGTAAGAAGAAAGATTATGTTCACCTGAGGGGAGTGAGAATCATGCGGAACATTTGGCGCTCAGAACTTATGTTATCGTTCAGACAGCGAACGTATTATTCTTTTGTGATTTTGTGGGTGGTGATTCTCGGGTTTTTATTTTTGCTTCAAGGGACGTCCCCTGCTTTTAGCGGATATACCAATATAACCGGAACGATCATGAACCTTCTTCTCTATATCATTCCGTTGTTTATGCTGATTAACGGGTCGTTCTCGATCGCAAACGAAATGGAAAATGGCCAATTTCGCTTATTATCCACCTATCCGCTTTCCAGTATTTCTTATGTCATTGGAAAAGTGGCGGGCCAATTTACTTCGCAGTTGCTGATTTTTACCTTAAGTTATGGGATAAGTTTGATGATTGGATTGATTTGCGGAATACCCTTTTCCATGAAATGGATGCTTGCGCTCTATTTTTTTGCCGTGGGTCTTATATTTTTTTTCCTCCTGATGGGGATCGTCATAGGCTCTTTTACTTCAACGCGATGGCAGGCATTGTCAATTTCGGTTTTTGTCTGGTTTTTCCTTATCATGCTGTGGCCTACAGCTTTGATTAGTGTGTTAAACCACATCCCTTATCAGATGATTGGTCTCGTTCTAAAAAGCCTTCTTTTTGTGAATCCGGCTGAACTCATTCGATTCATTTTTGTGATTCAGCTAAATGGAGGTTCTATTTTCGGCCAAGCATATGACTCGCTTGTGTCCTTCTACGAACATTGGCTGTCATGGGCGGTGCTTTTCTATTACACTGTAGTGGTTTTGTTTATCAGTATAGTAGTTTCTGATACCAATCTAACGATGAGGAGAAGAAAATAATGTTTGTTGTCCAAAACATATCGAAAAAATATAAACATCATGTCGCATTGGCTCCTATGTCTTTTGAAGCCGATAGTGGAGATTGCGTTGTACTTTGTGGCGGCAACGGTGCGGGAAAAAGCACACTGATTGATATGTTGTCTGGAATCTCTATTCCTTCCAGCGGCACCGTTTCATTCAATGAATTATCTTTGGAAAAAAACCGGAAGGAATATTTGTCTCAAATCTCTTATATGCCGGATGATTTTTTTGCACAAGGCCACTTGAAAGTGAAAGAATTTCTCTCATTTTACGGTTCTCTCCGAAAAATTCCAACAAACAGAATAGACGAAGTGTTATCGATTGTCGGGCTGCTGGAAAAGAAGAACGTGAAAGTCAATCAATTATCAAAAGGGATGAGGCAACGTCTATTATTTGGCCAAGCGCTGTTGCCCGAGGCGAAAGTGATCTTGTTGGATGAACCGACAAACGGTTTGGATCCATATTGGATTAACCAATTTGTTCAAATTATGAAAAAGCTGAAAGAACAAGGAACGATTATTATTTTTTCTACGCATATGATGGATGTGGCGGCCGAATTAGGAGATCGGATTATCTTTCTGGAAAGCGGTAAGGTAGTAAAAGAATTGGAAAATCCTCATGATAACGTTCAAGAATTTACGTTCAAACTTCTTACGATGTATCGGGAAATGAAAGGCGGCCCTAATACGGTTAGCTGAAAAATTTTTTGAAAAACAAATTTCCATCTATGAAAAAATGCGTTTCCTGTGATTTTGAGCTCTTCTATATTCTAAATGGTGATGTTAAAATGAGTCAGAAAAGAATAATTTGGAATTAGGGGATGTAGGAGGCTTTAGCATGGGATTTCATGGGCAAAAAATTTTACCGGCGATTCGTTCCATGAAGGATTTTGAAAAAATGCTGGAGATGCCGTATCAATATGGGGTATTTCTTGACCTTCATCTTGGAATGGTAAAAAGCGTGTATGAGTATGCACGCCGATACGACAAAAAGATGTTTTTACATATTGATTTGATACATGGTTTAACGAGCGATGAAAATGCGACGGAATTTATCGTCCAGTACGCCAAGCCTTACGGGATCATCTCCACAAAAGGCAGCGTCATTTTGAAAGCAAAGCAAAAAGGGATTTTCGCGACACAACGCGCTTTTATCATCGATTCCAGCGCTCTTGAGAGAAGCGTTAAATTAGTTGAAAAAACCAATCCGGATTACATAGAAGTGCTTCCCGGTGTGGTGCCGAAAATTATAAAGGAACTGCATGTAAAAACAAAAAAGCCAATATTTGCCGGTGGGCTGATCGAATCCGCGGAAGAGGTGGAACAGGCTTTAGCAGCAGGGGCTTGTGCGATTACGACTTCCAATGTGGATTTATGGAAACAATTTATTTAGGGCGGCTGAAAAATGCCGATCGGATTGCCCGAACGCCTTACCGGAGGACATACACAAATTCCTTTGGAATTAGTGTTTCCTGGTGAAGACGAAGTCAATTAGCGGTATCGGATTTATTTTTCCTATTTATTTCCGACATCTCAATCTAGCCTTATCTAGCGGCAATATTAAATTTATGAAAATGACGTAAAAAAGTTTCGTATAAGCAAGCAACCTTGAATGATGTCCGTTCTTTTAAGCACTTAACAAGTGCATATCCTAAAAAATTTAAGGGTCGAAAAAAAGAAAGCAGTCTGGACCTTCTTTAATTCAGGTTTTAGGCTGCTTTTTAATCCATTTCCTACTCTTCTATTGAAATAGTAAAGCATTTAATGAATTTTGTTTTTATCTGTTCATTGTCCATGCCATGCTTTAAAGAGCGTATAGGTATTATGTCAAGAAACGGACACGTTAAATCGAGAATCGCCTCTCGTTATCTATTGATTCCATTGCGTACTAGCTTCTTCATGGTTCATCTCTCTTAATTCTGTTGAAGCGATTTGGTGATCGATCAATGATCACGGAAAAGGAACTGTTTCTCGTTTTGGATGAGGGTTTTCCGCTCCAAAGCATGAAAAAAAGGAAGGTTATGAGCATTCGTGCAGAAATATGAGCCGTTATTTTCATGAATGAGCCTCTATTCAAGAATATGAGCTTCATTTTTCGAAAAAACGGGCTTTTTTTATTTCTTTCGCTTTGCCAATGAACAAAATCATTTTTATTCTCGATTTCCAACCCGTTAACGAATACACGAACTTTGAAAGTTGAGTAATTAATAGTATAATTTTTATATTATTTATTATATTCTTAATTTAAGGATAATTCCCGGAATGTTATTAAGAAAAATAAAGAGGAGGGGGAGTATGAATAAACGTAAAGATCACAATCTCGAGGAACTTCAAAATGAAACTTTGGCCGTACATGCTGACGACTGGGTGACCAATGATCGGACGGTAGCTCCGGCTATTTATTACTCTGCTACTTTTCGTGCAGATAATGCCTCCGAATTTGCTGATATGGCGGGTACGCCGCGCCATCCGCAATATTACACGCGTTACGGCAATCCATTGCATGAGCGTGTAAAGAAAGTGATAGCTGAGCTCGAAGGTACAGAAACCGCACTTGTAACAGGTTCTGGGATGGGAGCGATTGCTACGACGCTTCTAGCGCTTGTCAGTGCAGGCGACCATGTGGTTGCACAGACACGCCATTATATGAGCACTGCCAAAATTATGGATGAGATGCTGCCGCGGTTTGGTGTCGAAGTGACGGTTGTGGAGCAATCTGATGTGGCAGCTTTTGAAAAAGCCATTCGCCCTAATACAAAGCTTATTATGATTGAAACTCCGGCCAATCCGACGTTGGTGTTAACCGATATTACCGCAGTAGTAGAGTTGGCCCGTCCACTGGGCATTATCGTCGTGGCTGATAACACATTTGCATCGCCGATTAACCAGCGGCCCCATGATCTGGGTGTCGACGTGGTTATCCACAGCGCAACAAAATATTTGGGCGGACACCATGATTTGACCGCCGGCGTCATTTGCACAAGCGAAGAATTAGCTGAACGTATTTGGCACACGCATATCTCAATCGGTTCTGTGCTCTCGCCAATGGACGCATGGCTGCTGTTACGCGGTTTGCGTACACTTCCGATGAGAGTTGAACGCATCAACGCCAATGCCCTCGCCTTGGCCGAATTTCTGGAGAAGCAGCCGCAGATTGAACGGGTGTATTATCCCGGTCTTGCCAGCCATCCGCAGCATCAATTGGCGAAACGCCAGATGCGCGGTTTCGGCGGAATGATCGCTTTTGCAGTCAAAGGCGGTTATGAAGAAACTCAGCGCTTCGTTTCTGCTTTAAAACTGTCGCTTAACGCAGTCAGCCTCGGTGGGGTCGATTCACTGGTTGTACATACAGCTGCGATGTGGGAAGGCGTGATGAACGAGGAGCAAATGCGGACTGCCGGGATCCCATCTAATTTCGTACGCTTTTCGGTTGGCATTGAGCATATCGATGACTTGAAAGCGGATATTTTGCAAGCTTTGCAGGCGATATAAAAGTCGATTCACGAGGTGCAAAAAGAGGCAGAATGAATAGGAAAGATCCCCTTAGACAACTAAGGAGACCTTTCCCTTTCATAAAATATGAAATTCCTTTGTGTTATTTTGTCATATCAATCACAATGCGTCCATTAATTTTGCCCTTTAACATGTCATCAAAAATATCATTGATTTCCTCTAGCGTACGGGTTTCAATGATCGTTTTTACTTTTCCTTCTGCGGCAAATTGCAGAGCTTCTTGCAAATCCTTACGCGTCCCAACAATAGAACCGACAACTTTGGTTCCATTTAAGACTGTATCGAAAATGGGGACATCTATTGATTCTGGTGGCAGTCCCACCATGACGCAAGTGCCTCCGCGTCGAATCGAACGATAAGCTTGATCGAATGCTTTTTTCGCAACAGCCGTACTAACAACACCATGCACACCGCCAATTTCTTTATGGATCCACGCTGCTGCATCCTCTTTTGCTGCATTGACCACTTTATCAGCACCTAGTTTTAAGGCAAGTTCTAATTTTTCATCATGCATATCAATGGCCACTACATTCATTCCCATAGCTTTAGCATATTGGACCGCAAGATGACCTAATCCGCCGATGCCAAAGATGGCTACCCATTCACCTGGTTTGACATCGGATACTTTCAATGCTTTATAGGTAGTCACTCCTGCACAAAATATAGGAGCGGCTTCTACAAATCCTAAATTGTCAGGAATCTTTACTACATAATCGGCAGCTGCGACACAATATTCTGCATAGCCGCCGTCTACTGAATACCCTGCATTTTCTTGGTTTAAGCAAAGAGTTTCGCGTCCTGACAAACAATATTCACAATGCCCGCACGCTGAATAAAGCCAAGGAATACCCACTCGGTCACCGACTTTTAAGTGAGTAACACCTTCTCCTACTTCTTCTACTATTCCGACACCCTCATGCCCTGGAATGAGAGGCAGCTTTGGTTTCACCGGCCAATCTCCATGAGCGGCGTGCAAATCTATATGGCATACGCCGCATGCTTGGATATGGACTAATATTTCATTGAAACCTGGCTTTGGCTTAGGAACGTCTTGCACTTCTAACCTTTCCTTAAATTGTTTTACTACTGCCGCTTTCATACTCCCACTCCTTTTAGAAAATCTTTCGAAATGGACGTTGCATTCGAGTTTTCCGTGATTAGTAGAATTCTACCTTTGTTAAAAAGCAGTGCTAAGCAGTTTCCATTTTTTTAGTTCAAATAATGCCGGCTACACTTTGAAATAATGTGAAATATTTCACAAATATAAGGGTAAATGAAAGCAAGAATGTTAGGTTCTTGCTTTCACATTATGTGCGCCCGGCATGTACATGAACTATAGGGTGTAAGTCCCGAACCCCGAAGACAGAAGTAGAGGTTAGCCAAGAGCAAGGGTGTCCGTGGTGACGCGGAATCTGAAGGAAGCTGGAGGCAAAACACCGGTCCGAGGAACACGAACCTCATATAAGGCTAGGTATGATTGAGTGAGTTTGCATAACAAAACAAAGCTCTTTCTGTCGAAGGTCATATCGAGTAAATGAGGCGGATAGATGGTGTGAAAGTGCATGTACTTACCCGGGGAGGTCTGGCGGATATGTGAAGTACTCTTCATAACCTACTTAGTGATAAGTAGCTGAACCGTCAGAAGTCAGCAGAGGTCATAGTATTAGTTGGTCTAGAACAACTAAGAAGGACCGAACAATTAAGAGAGAATAGCCCTTGGTATTCAGTGAGTCATGATGAACACAGAAAACGTAGTACCTCACTTGAGGGAGGAAGCGGTGAATCCCGTGGGAGACCTCTTGGAGGGTGGAGTGACCACTGGCATAAAGAGAACAGCTATTCACGGAAGTTATAAAGACTTGCGTCAATTATCTTAATTGAACCGCCGTATACGGAACCGTACGTACGGTGGTGTGAGAGGACGGGAGTTAATCGCTCCCTCCTACTCGATTAATATAAATCAGTTTTTTGCAAAAATGTATGACAAACTTGTGAAATATTTCACAAATTAAAAGGCAATATTTGCTTGCAGGCTGATCGAATCCGTGGAAGATGCGGAACAGGCTTTAGCAGTTGGGGCTTGTGCGATTACGATTTCCAATGTGGATTTATGGAAACAATTTATATAGGGCGGCTGAAAAATGCCGGGAACGCCTTAGACGGGAAAAGAAAGGCATTCCGCATTTTTTATAAAAAGTAGATTGAAAATTTCAAATTACCGTTGACAACGCTTTCATCCGTCGTTATGATGGAGTTAAGTTAATAAATCGTGACGGAGAAGAAGAGACTCACAAAATCCTCATATGAATGGGTGATTTCGTGGGTTTTTATTTTTTTAAAATGAAAATGTAAAGGGGATGATGGGATGTCATATATTGGCGAACTAGTAGGTACGGCCATCCTGATCATATTTGGAGCCGGTGTATGCGCCAATGTGAATTTGAAGAAAACATTTGCTCACAATGCGGGTTGGCTTGTTATTACTATTGGTTGGGGGCTTGGTGTCACAATGGGGGTTTATGCGGTTGGAAAATTCAGCGGTGCCCATTTAAATCCGGCGGTCACCATCGCCTTGGCCTTCAATGGAGATTTTCCGTGGTCCAAGGTGCCAGGCTATATTTTGGCTCAAGTCATCGGAGCCTTTATTGGAGCCTGTATAGTGTATCTTCATTTTCTGCCGCACTGGAAGGTGACGGAAGATCCCGCCGCGAAGTTGGGAATTTTTGCAACGGGGCCGGCGATTCCCAATATTTTTGCTAATTTATTGAGTGAATTTATCGGAACTTTTGTATTGATGCTAGGAATTTTGACAATCGGAGCTAATAAATTTACTGATGGATTAAATCCGTTGTGTGTTGGGCTTTTAGTTGTAGCCGTCGGGGTTTCTCTCGGAGGAACAACTGGGTACGCGATCAACCCGGCGCGCGATTTCGGACCGAGGCTTGCTCACTTTTTGCTGCCCATCCAAGGAAAAGGCTCTTCTAATTGGGGATATGCCTGGATTCCCATTGTCGGTCCTATATTAGGAGGTTCTGTCGGAGCTTTATTCTATCGAGCTGTTTTTCTAGGAGAAGCAACAGGGGCCTTATGGGGAATGTTGGCTGTATCTGTGATTCTATTATTCAGTTCTTTTTTAGCAGAGAAAAAAAGAAATCACCGCATCCAAGTAAAAAGTGAAAAATGGGAGGGAATCTAATGGAAAAGTACATTTTAGCATTAGATCAAGGAACGACTAGTTCCAGAGCGATTTTATTCGATAAAGAAGGGAAAATTGTCCATACGGCGCAGAGAGAGTTCCATCAACTGTTTCCGCAGCCGGGCTGGGTCGAGCATAATCCTAATGAAATATGGGGTTCTATTCTTGCTTGCATCGCAGCCGTACTCTCCGAAGCAGGGATTGAGGCAAATCAAGTAGCGGGGATTGGGATCACCAACCAACGGGAAACGACGGTCGTTTGGGAGAAGGATACCGGAAAACCGATCTACAATGCTATTGTATGGCAGTCAAGGCAAACAGCTGACATATGCGAACAATTAAAGGAAAAAGGGTATAATGAGCTGTTTCATAAAAAAACGGGATTATTGATTGATCCGTATTTTTCCGGAACAAAAATCAAATGGATATTAGATCATGTGGAAGGTGCGCGCGAACGGGCGAAAAAGGGAGAGTTGCTGTTTGGAACGATTGACACTTGGCTGATTTGGAAACTATCCGGCGGAAAAGCCCATGTGACGGACTATTCGAATGCTTCCCGCACGTTGCTTTACAACATCCATGAGCTGAAGTGGGATGAAGAGCTGTTGGAAATTCTGGACGTGCCGAAAGAAATGCTGCCGGAAGTCCGACCGTCATCGGAAGTTTATGCCAAAACGGTTTCTTATCATTTTTTTGGCGAGGAAGTGCCGATTGCCGGGGCTGCCGGGGACCAGCAGGCAGCGCTGTTCGGTCAGGCATGCTTTGAAGAAGGGATGGCGAAAAACACGTATGGAACCGGCTGTTTTATGCTCATGAATACAGGCGATAAAGCGGTAGAATCGAAACATGGTTTGTTGACGACCATTGCCTGGGGGATCGACAATAAAGTCGAATATGCGCTGGAAGGCAGTATTTTTGTAGCCGGTTCGGCCATTCAATGGCTTCGGGATGGATTGAGAATGTTAAAAAGTGCTCCGGAAAGCGAAAGTTATGCGACTCGTGTGGAATCAACGGAAGGAGTTTATGTCGTACCGGCTTTTGTGGGTCTCGGAACGCCCTATTGGGACAGCGATGTCCGGGGGGCTGTCTTCGGGTTGACACGAGGTACGTCCAAAGAGCATTTTATTCGGGCCACGCTGGAATCGCTGGCTTACCAAACAAAAGATGTACTGACTTCCATGGAAGCAGATTCGGGAATCTTCCTGAAAACGCTCAGAGTCGACGGGGGAGCAGTCATGAATAACTTTTTGATGCAGTTCCAAAGCGATATCCTTAATGTACCTGTCGAACGGCCGATTATTAATGAAACAACAGCCTTAGGAGCTGCTTATCTGGCTGGGCTTGCTGTTGGCTTTTGGAAAGATCGCCAAGAAATATCTTCTCAATGGAAACAGGATCGGCAATTCTCGCCGACAATGGCTCAAGAGACGCGTGAAACATTGTACAACGGTTGGAAAAAAGCGATTGAAGCGGCACAGGCTTTTAAATGGTAACAAAGTATGCTATAATGAAAACAAGTTAATAATAAGTCTAGAGATTAGGAGAGACCAAGAAGCATTATAGGTTGCTGTAATGTTTTTTTGGTCTCTCCTTTTTTATGGGCTTATGTACATTCGGTAAGGGGAGGGAGCTGTCCATGATTTTTTCCTCAGAAAATCGTGACGAAGTGATAGAGAAGATGAAAACAGATACATTTGATTTGCTAGTGATTGGCGGCGGAATTACCGGCTGCGGGATTGCTTTGGATGCTGCCGCAAGGGGAATGAAAACGGCATTGGTCGAAATGCAGGATTTCGCAGCAGGAACGTCAAGCCGTTCTACCAAACTCGTGCACGGCGGTTTGCGGTATTTAAAACAATTGGAAGTAAAAATGGTGGCCGAGGTCGGGAAAGAACGGGCGATCGTCTACGAAAACGGGCCGCACGTGACGACACCGGAATGGATGCTTCTTCCTTTTCATAAAGGCGGGACGTTCGGTGCGTTTACGACAAGCATTGGGCTGCGTGTTTATGATTTCTTGGCAGGGGTCAAAAAATCGGAAAGAAGGACGATGCTTTCCGCTGAGGAAACCTTGCGCAAGGAACCTCTCATTAAGAAAGAAGGCTTAAAAGGCGGTGGATATTATGTTGAATATCGCACGGACGACGCCCGGCTCACTATTGAGGTAGCGAAAAAAGCAGTGGAGAACGGCGCTTGCTTGCTGAATTATGTCAAAGCGGAACAGTTTTTATACAGCGGCAAAAAAATGATTGGTGCCCGCGTAAAAGATTGTGTTACAGGAGAAAGTTTTGAAATTCGTGCCAAAAAAGTGGTCAATGCCGCCGGGCCGTGGGTGGATGAAGTGCGAAAAAAAGACCATTCGATGAATGGTAAACATTTGCGTTTGACAAAGGGAGTTCATATTGTCATCGATCAATCTGTATTCCCGCTAAGGCAGGCGGTATACTTCGACACCCCTGATGGTCGAATGGTGTTTGCTATTCCACGAGCAGGGAAAACGTATGTTGGTACAACCGATACGTTTTATGACGGCGATGCTCGCTATCCTAAACCGCTTAAAAAAGACTGGGAATATTTGTTGAACGCTATTCATTTTATGTTTCCGGATGTCCAAGTAAACGAAAAAGATATTGAATCCAGCTGGGCAGGAGTAAGGCCGCTTATATACGAGGAAGGGAAAGACCCTTCGGAAATTTCCCGCAAAGACGAAGTATGGGAAGGAGACAGCGGCCTGATTACCATCGCCGGTGGAAAATTGACCGGATACCGCAAAATGGCGGAAACCGTGGTAGATCTTGTGGCAAAAGAATTAGCGTCAGAAGAAGGAAAAACGTTTAAGCCTTGCCAAACCCGCTATTTGCCGATTTCCGGAGGTGATGTCGGCGGATCGGACAACTGGCCGATTTTCGTGGCGCAAATGGCAAAAAAAGCGACGCAGTATGGCTTGAAAGAAGAGGAAGGCCGCAGACTGGCACAGCTGTACGGTTCCAATGTCGAAATTTTATATAAGATAGCCAGTGAATATCAAAAAGCATCCGGTGAAAAGCTGCTGCCGGCTGCTATATACGCTCAGCTCCTGTATGCCATCCGTTATGAAATGGCTGTAAAACCTGTCGACTTTTTTATTCGAAGGACTGGATCTGTTTTCTTTGATATAAAATGGGCAAAAAAATGGAAAGAACCAATTGTAGCGACGATGGCCGAAATTTTTCATTGGGATGAAGAAACGAAAGAATCTTATATGGAAGAATTGGAAAAAGAAATCACCGATGCCGAAAGACCGGTGGATGCAACGGACATACACAGTTAAATCGATTTTGAAATCGAAATCTTTGGATTAGAAAGGGCAATGGAAATTTGCTTCATCCTGCCCCGACACAACTTCTTATAAGTCGGGGCTGCCTTAATTGCGTGGAATGACAAGTTTTTGCCTTTTCGACAGATTAATAAGAATTTTTCGTCATTTATTGAAGGGCTGTACAAAATAGCTTTGTTTCGTATATAATATATTTTGCGCTAATGAAAGAGGTCATATGGAGAAGTACCCAAGCGGCTGAAGGGGACGCACTCGAAATGCGTTAGGACGGGTGACCGTCGCGTGGGTTCAAATCCCACCTTCTCCGTTACCCATTTGACAAGAGGTTCTCGGGTTGATCCCGGGAACCTTTTTGATTTTATGACATTAGTCAGTTGAGCTTGCGATATTGTGCGAAACAATAAACCACCTGCTATGCGGTGGTGCCGATTTATACTAGATCATATAAAGAAGTCCCTCCTGCATTGTCAAGGAGGGACTTCTTTATGTGCGCCCGGCATGTACATGAACTATAGGGTGTAAGTCCCGAGCTGCGAAGGCAGAAGTAGCAGTTAGCTTAACGCAAGGGTGTCCGTGGTGACGCGGAATCTGAAGGAAGCTGGAGGCAAAACACTGGTCCGAGGAACACGAACCTCATATAAGGCTAGGTATGATTGAGTGAGTTTGCATAACAAAACAAAGCTCTTTCTGTCGAAGGTCATATCGAGTAAATGAGGCGGATAGATGGTGTGAAAGTGCATGTACTTACCCGGGGAGGTCTGGCGGATATGTGAAGTACTCTTCATAACCTACTTAGTGATAAGTAGCTGAACCGTCAGAAGTCAGCAGAGGTCATAGTATTAGTTGGTCTAGAACAACTAAGAAGGACCGAACAATTAAGAGAGAATAGCCCTTGGTATTCAGTGAGTCATGATGAACACAGAAAACGTAGTACCTCACTTGAGGGAGGAAGCGGTGAATCCCGTGGGAGACCTCTTGGAGGGTGGAGTGACCACTGGCATAAAGAGAACAGCTATTCACGGAAGTTATAAAGACTTGCGTCAATTATCTTAATTGAACCGCCGTATACGGAACCGTACGTACGGTGGTGTGAGAGGACGGGAGTTAATCGCTCCCTCCTACTCGATGGAATTCATCACTTTAAAAGATTCCGTCCATGAGGGCGGCAAACCAGTTTTCCTTCTGAATTTCTTCTTTTACCGTTGCTTTTACTTGAGCCTTTTTCTCTAATTTTGTCGTTAAATATCCGTAAGAACCATCCCGCAACGTAATTTTCCCAATAACGGTCCCTTTTTGAATAGGAGATTTAAGTTTCTTTTGATCTGTTAAAAATTTAGGCATAAGCGTCAGCTTGGCTTTGATCGAATGGCCGTTTTTAGGAACCAATTCAGTAACGGTTGTTTTAGATGTAATGGCTGCTTTTTCTTTCGTCCCGTTTTCTACGGGGATCTTTTGCTGGTTCGTTGGTAAGAATTTTTCCGGTGAAATTTTTTCATAGTCCCAATGGGTAAAGCCGTAGTCCAGCAATTTTTGAGCCTGCATGTAACGGGCTTTTGAAGATCGTTTTCCTTTTTTATTTTTGGCGTCTATGATGACGGCAATCAATTCGCGTTGCCCTCTTTTAGCTAATGCTACGATGCCGTAGCCTGCTGCGTCATTCATGCCCGTTTTCAAACCGATGGCGCCTTTATAAGGATATTTGCCATTTGGCAGCAATTGATTTTTATTGCGAAGAGGGATGCTGTACGAATCTGTAACAGGAAACTGATCAAGTTCTTTTTTTTCGATATCCATTTCATTTGGGAAAGAATGAATGAAATGGTATGCCAATAAAGCGAGATCACGGGCTGACATCTTATTTTCGCCATCGGAAGCTGTTCCTTTCACTTGGTACGGAGCAAGATCCTGGTTGTTTAATCCGGAAGTATTCACAAAAGACGAATGTTTCAAGCCAAGCTGTTTGGCTTTGTTATTCATCATTTGGACAAAGTGCTTGTCCGATTTGCCGGCCATTCGACCAAGAGCACGGCTGGCGGCGTTGGCCGATACCAGCGTCATGGCATTATATAAATCACGCACGGTGTACGATTGCCCTTGATACAGAGGAACATTTCCCAGCCCCGGCCTAGTGGACAAGTCTTGGTCGGTGGCATCCGCATGGTAGACATCATCCCATTTGAGATCGCCTTTTTGGATTTTTTCTAAAATGAGATATTGCGTCATCAATTTAGACATGCTAGCGACCGACAGCGATTCATCCATATTTTGGCCAAAAAGAATTTTTCCGGACTTTGCATCCACTAAAATCGCCGCTTTGGCATGAACGCTCATGTCACTGGCTGCTTCTGCTTTCGAATGGCGGCCGCTTGGAAACGACATACTGATCCCGGCGACAAGAAGGATCGCTACCAAATACATATGTACATATCGAATCATAAAACTTCCCACTCCTTCCCCCTTATTATATCTCGTTTTCTGTATAGCCGAATAAAAAAATAGAAGTACTTGTTCTCCTTGCTCCCTTTGCTTTCCAATTGTCACAAGGATTCGCCGCTATTTAGGAATAGCAAGAGAAGGTTTGCGGGAAGAAAAACAGCCAAAAGAAAAAATCCATTTTATAGAGAAGAGTGCTCTTGGAAGTTTGTGAAAAAAATGAAACTAGTATACCATAATAAGAAACATGATCTTTGGGAATGTGGAGAAAGAAGGAGGAAACAGAAGTTGGCGATTGTTTTGACCATGTTTGCCATGGGGCTCTTGCTCGGTTTTATAGGAGCAGGGGGGTCTGGCTTTATTATTGCTATATTGACTGTTCTATTTAACATCCCAATACATACGGCGCTGGGAACGTCGCTTACGGCAATGGCGTTTACCAGTTTATCAGGAGCTTATAGCCATTTTAGAGAAGGCAATACAGCTGTCGGTGTCGGACTGGTTGTCGGAATTTTTGGCGCGATAGGTTCTTACATCGGATCTAAAATTGCGACTGTTATCCCTGCCGGTGATCTTCATTGGCTGACAGCGGGAATGCTGTTTTTATCCTCCATTTTACTGTTAGTCCGTTTATCTCTGTCTAAAAAGGCCGAAGAGACAAAAACGAAAGAAGTGAAGTGGAATCAGCCGCTGACAATGATAAAGGCGATAATACTTGGAATAGTGGCCGGAATTTTATCAGGAACATTTGGAATCGGAGCCACTCCATTTATTCAGTTGGGTCTCTTGACGATGCTTGGTTTGACGATCCGCCAATCGGTCGGGACTACTATGCTGGTGATTTTGCCGATAGCGATTGGAGGCGGAACGGGGTATAGACAGGCTGGATACTTGGACTGGATATTGCTGTTGGAAGTATTGGTAGGTACCATGACGGGGGCTTATGTAGGAGCTAAATTTACCAATTTAGCCCCGAAAAGTGTTTTAAAAGTAGCCATGGTTTTAACGCCGGCCGTAGCAGCGTTGCTGTTGTTAATACAATAGTTTCACAGATTGCTTTTAATGGATTTATAAGGGTTCATGAAGCGGAGAGCGTTTTTATTGGATGAACCGGAATTCTGCCTATAACCTTAGTTGTTCCCTTCTATAGGAAAAATGAAGAAAAAGTGTATGAAAAAACGGACTCCCTTCAAAAGAAGTTCTGTCCGTTTTTTCATTAGTTTTCTTTTGTTTGTAATTTCCGCAAAAATTGTGCTTCTTGAAACTGCCTTCTCAGTTTTTTGGTGTCATAAAAATTTTTCAACTTTGGATACACGATTGGAGCAATCAGTGCACCATATAAGAGCCATTTTTTTGCTTTTGAATTGGCCATATTCATCATCCCTTTTCCTTTGAATTCTCGTTAAATAACGCTGTGCTTCAAAAATTTTCATCCAACGGTTTGAAAACCGAAAGAAGGAAGCCAGGACCTTATTTTCCTTCGGCAACTTTAAACAAGCCATTTTATTAAATACTGTTCCGAATTAAATATACTATAAATATAGTTGGAATAAAAGTATGGATGTTTTTAAAAGTGTGATAATTTTTAAAATGAGTATAATCAGGATAATGTTGATAAAAAATGAGTCTCATCACCATATTCTGTGATGTTCACACAATTCCGGTAATAAGTTAGCGAGATTGATACTCAATCTAGAGTAGCTCCTTCGTCAGCTTGCAGACCACTAAGTGGGTAGAATGGAAGAGGTCAAGCGCTTTCCTTGACGGCTTCCATTCTAGCCACTACAATGCGGAAAGCTGATGAAGGGCATGGTTAAGCAACCTGATTTTTATAAGTTTTACCTGTACATTCCAAAAATACACGTAGTCGAAATCTTTCAAGGTTTCTGAAGCCAAAAGCACGTCTTTTGATGTTCTTAATCTTATGGTTTGTACCTTCAATCCGGCCATTCGTAAAAGGGGTAAGAAAATATTGTAAAATTTGTGCCTTCCAATTTTCTATCGTCTTGGCAACTTGATGAAATGAAGGAAATGGGCTGCTCCATGCGAGTTGAATCCATTCTTCTAAGAGTGAATCAGCTGTATCATAGTCATTCACTTGGTATATTTCTCTAAAGAGTTCTTTTAGAAAATAGGCATATGACAATTCTGAATGCTCTTTGAGCATCTCATCTAATTGTTGTTTTTCATTAGCCGTTAACTTTTCAGAACCTTTCAAGAGTTTAAACCGTCCCTTTTTTAGTCCAGGAGTTTTCTTTCTAACTTGGTCAAGTGCATGTGTCACCTTTTGCACCACATGATATTTATCAATGACGATACAGGCCTCTGGGAATATAGATTTAACAGCTTTATGGAAGGGATCCCACATATCCATAACAACGGTATGAACGCATTTATCAGACAGAATCTTCTTGGCAAGTAAGATCTGAGTTGAACGATAACTCCGTTGATGTTCCATACCAAGCACACTCCCGGATTGGGTATCCATAAGAACTGTTTCATATCGGTGACCCTTTCGGACAGCGATCTCATCAAGGCTAAGGATTAATTCATTGTTTTCTAAAACACTTTCAAGAGTTTCTACATGCTCCTTCTCTTTTTCTTTAGCAACGGAATAAAATATTCTTTCAACAGTTGTATAAGGTATTTTTTCCTTTCGACTCACTTCTTGGATAGTAGAGCCAATGCACATTTCGTACAGATATTCTCTGTACCGATTGGTCTGATGCTTATTAGGACTGATAGATTCAAATGTTTGTGAAAATACCTCATTACAGTTGTGACAACGGTATCTATACACTCTGACAAATAAGAAAAGGGGCTTACCTAATACGGACAAGTCACGAACCTTTCTTGTCCGCCAGTCATGGACATGACTAGAAAAAAAACCGCAGTAAGAACAGCGTTCTTCTGTAGTATTTTCTCAACATGTAACAAATTGCAATCTTCAAGAAACACTTGTTTAACAACTTCAAATTGCAAATCTAGTGATACGGAAAACACTTTAGAACCTCCTGTTATGTTAAGTGACGCTAACATTACTGCCAGGAATTCGTGAGTGTTTTCCCTATTTTTGGGTTAAATCACAAAATGTGGTGATGAATCAAAAATGATAATCGCTTTAAAGTTCGTGCAGCCTGTTTGCTTTACGTCCATCAGTCAGAGATGAACAAACGATTCCTTTTTTAGCTAGTGCCTGCATTTGAGATGAAGCGGCGAGAGAGTGTGATCTTCAATTCAATGCTGTAAGATAAACTGAAAAAAGGATGAGAGGAACATTAATATTCCCTTTCATCCTTTTTTCATTTTCGCCTTTTCTTTTTATTTTTGAGGGTCTTTTTGAAATGTATTTGTTTGGAAGTGTACATTGATGATAACGTCTATCCGATTTTCATTCATTGCCCCGAAAATTTTACATATCGCCTGTCGCCAAGCAAAAAGATTGGTTGGGGGATCACTGTTTGAATACTAGATTGTTTTAATCTTCGTTCGAAATATGCAAGATTTCGAACAATTTAAAGAGCAAGCTTAGTAGAACGGCCACGACTGTAGCCAATGCCATGCCTTTTATCGAGAAAGATCCCCATGTAAAAGTCGTTCCGCTGATCCCGATCACAAGCACGACCGCTGTCAAGATCATATTGATCGGTTTGGAATAATCGATTTGCGATTCGACCAGCATTCTCAATCCAGAAACGGCTATTACTCCAAACAATAGCAAGGAAATACCGCCCATAACGGGTGTAGGGATGGACGAAATCAAGGCAGCCAGTTTTCCGAAAAAGGACAGGAGAATGGACAGAACGGCAGCTCCCCCGATCACCCAAGTCGAGTACACTTTCGTCAGTGCCAATACACCAATGTTTTCCCCATAAGTAGTATTAGGCGTGGATCCTACAAAGCCTGATAAAGTGGTGGAGATTCCGTTTCCGAGAATAGAACGGGCAAGACCGGGGTCTTTCAATAAGTCTTTCCCCACAATATTTTGCGTGACCACAAGGTGTCCAATATGTTCAGCGACAACTACTAGAGCGGCTGGAACGATGATGGCGATGCTTGCCCAATCCCATGATGGAGCATAAAAATCAGGGATCGCAAACCATTTCGCTTCTTTGATCGGTTGAAAATCGACCATTCCAAGGGATAAGGCGCTGATATA
The DNA here is from genome assembly GCF_038006725.1 of Bacillus sp. FSL W8-1127. Taxonomy (NCBI): domain Bacteria; kingdom Bacillati; phylum Bacillota; class Bacilli; order Caryophanales; family Bacillaceae; genus Bacillus; species Bacillus sp. FSL W8-1127. Next base: position 388,817 of record NZ_JBBOVU010000001.1, read on the forward strand.
GCCAACCGTGATTCCGATCAGAATAGGGATGATTTTCAAAAAGCCGCGGAGCACTACGTTTCCAAGAATCGTCACTCCTAACGTCAAAAGAGAAACGAAAATGGTTTTTCCGTCCGGCGACCAATGAGCGGGTGGATGGCTTAAAGGTTTAATCAACCCCGCCATGTCAGCCGCGGTAGGAACCAGTTCTAAACCGATAACCGTAATAATGGCTCCCATCGCTGCCGGCGGAAAGACGACATCGATCCACTTTGTTCCGGCCAGATGAATGATAAGGCTGATCAGAATAAAAATAATTCCTACTGCTATAAAGCCACCCAGTGCTTCATGATAGCTCTTTTCTCCCAAAACAACAAATACGGGTGAAATAAAAGCAAAGCTGGAACCTAGAAAAGCCGGTATCTTGCCTTTCGTAATGAATAAATAAAGTAAAGTGCCGATTCCGTTCATCAGCAAAATGGTGGCAGGGTTGACATGAAACAAAATAGGCACCAACACAGTTGAGCCGAACATCGCAAATAGATGCTGCAGACTCAACGGAACTAGAGCTGCAAAAGACGGCCGCTCATCTACATCAAATGTTTTCATCGATTGATTAAGCTCCTTTTGTATAAAAATTATGAAGATAAATTTCTTGTACTATTATACGACAAAATTCGAACAATTCCTTGTCCAAATGTGAAAGAAGTCGATTTCCTTTATGTGCCACTGACAAAACTTCTTATGAATCTCCAAAGTTAGTGAAAGGCTTTTAGACGGCTTTGTTGAATATCCTTATTTAGAAGGAAAAACGGGAGGGAACAATGTGGAGCAGGCATATTTTAGTTCGAAAGTAGCAAAAAGCTTAGGGATCGGGGCGAGCACACTTCGCAAATACGCTTTGGCTCTTGAAGAGAATGGCTATCATTTTGAGCGAGGCATCAACCATTCACGTGTCTTTTATCCGAAAGATGTGGCAGTCATTCAGCGGATCATTGAAGCGATCACAAAAAATAACGTTTCCTTTGAAAAAGCGATTCAAATGGCGGCCGAACAAAGCCGGGAGCAACAAGAAAATCAAGCGATTGAGTCTCCAAAACAGGAAATTCATGTTCAAAGTCAAGATGTTTATGAACGTTTGCAGCAGTTGGAAGAAGGACAAAATCGACTCATCGAGATTAATCGTGAGCTGATTTGTAAATTAGAACAGCAACAATTGTGGATCAAGCAAAAAATGGAAGAAATCAAAATTGAAGAACGAGACCGTCATTTAATTCAGAGCTTAGGGACAACGCAGGTAAATAAATCAAAAAAATGGGTTCGCCCTTTTGAAAGTTTAGCCACCGTGTTGTTTGGAGAAAAAAAGAAACGCAAGCGAAATAAAACAGGGCTTTCGATTAGCTGAGGATGCAAGTCATTAATCGACATGGACAAATGTTAAAGACATTTCAAGGGAAAAAGCTGGAATGAAATTTACAAAAATACTGGGATTCTCCAGTGAACGTGGTTAAATAAGAAAACCCGCCGAGGTTGATATTATCCCTCTTGTGTAGACAGTTGGAAAAAAACCCATACTGTTTTGCATAGGAGGGATTTGTTTTGGCAAAAAGGGACCAAAATTCATAAACTATTCAGTTGAGTTCAAACTATTCGCTGTAAATAAGTATTTTGAAAGGGAAATGGAATACAAGGCTTGTTTCAGAAAGTGTATGGGTGACGGCAACCCACCAGAATTGGATGTTTTTCATTTGTCAAAGTTAAGATTTTACTGTGATCGTGAAAGTGACGAGATTTCTGCGGAAAAGCGAGTCGGGCGAGACCCTACTGCGGGGGACAAATAAGAGGCTTCGGGACCGCCCGCGGAAAGCAATGCCCGATATCAATCTTTACATGAATAAAGGGATGCACCGGGAGCGATTATGAATCGTCGGACAGCCTCGGATTTGTGATGGTATTGAAAAAATAGTTTTGATAGGAGATTTTGATGATTTAATAAGCTGTATGGGGTGGCAGCAGAATGGCATGGATCATGCTGTTTCGTCAAAGTGGGTGCCATTCTTTTAAAAATAATTAACCATATTTTAACGGAAAATTAATAATATTTTAATATAATATTTTTTTGTCTGGCTGCCGTTTTTTATAGAAACGTCTTGGGACTGGATTACAACTATTTACAGCCATATTCGAAAAGGGGCAACTTGACATTTTTTCCATGCAAAGCACCAAGTTCATACCATATTTTGTAGAAAATTGGATGAACTGAATAGGAGAATTACATATTGAGAAAATAAAAATAATAAAAAAATCAATGAAGAAACAGAAAATCAAAGGGAAAATTTGTATAAATATGTAGATTATTAGATGTTTTTTTCCTATAATAAGTAAATGGAGGGAATCTTTTTCATAGCAAGAGAACTGCAAAAAGATTCGTCAAAAAAAGTCGTGCCAGGAAGGAAAACGGTTTAAATGTCCATTTTTTTTGCAGAAAATTATGAAGACATGTCGATAAAACAAATGGCCAGTCACGACCTATTGACAAGGCTCCGCAACCGAAATGCTTTCATGGAAGATTTGAATAGATGGATCGATTGCAACGGTGGGATGTTTGCTGTTTTTTGCTTCGATTTGGATAGCTTTCAAAAAATGAATGATGCACTAGGTCACAGGATCGGAGATAAAGTGTTGGAAAAAATAGCCGAACGGTTGCAAGAAGTCATCGGGAAACATGGGACGGTCTATAGGGTCGGCGGAGACGAATTTGTTGCTCTAGTGAAATACGGAGAAAAAAGGGAACCGTATGTTCAATTAGCGCAGCAAATAATGGAAGTGATTGGCAGAAAAATGGAAGTGGAAGAATACGAACTTTTTATCACTACCAGCATTGGATTAAGTTTTTATCCTAACGATGGTGAAGATCCTGACACATTGTTTCAAGTCGCAGAAGTGGCTTTATCCCGGGCAAAAGAGTTCGGTAAAAATAATTGCCAAATCTATGTTTCGTCTATGAAAAGATCGACGTTTAAAATGTATCATCTAGAAAAAGAGCTGCGCAAAGCTTTAAAAAACGATGGCTTATCGATCGAATATCAGCCGCGTATAGAAGCCAACACGAATCAAATTGTTGGTGCAGAAGCTCTTTTGCGTTGGCACCATCCTGAATGGGGGACCGTGCTGCCATCGGAGTTCATTCCGTTGGCGGAAGAAGGAGGATTAATTAACGAGATCGGCGACTGGGTGATAAGGAAAGTATGCGAACAAATCCATGAATGGCAAAGCCAAAACATTGAAGTTCCAACGATCTCTATTAATATATCAGCAAAACGGTTTTTGAAAAAAGGTTTATATGAAACGATCCTGCAAGCAACGACGGACCACCAAATCGAACCTTCGCAGCTGGAAATGGAAATAACGGAGTTGTCTTTACTTCTTTTGAATGACCTGGTATTGGAACAATGGAGAAAAATACAAAACTTAGGAGTGCGGATTGCTTTAGATGACTTTGGCACAGGGTATTCTTCCATTAATAGCTTAAGAAAATATCCGATTGATACATTAAAAATCGACCGTTCTTTTATCCAATATTTAGAGGAGAACGTTATTGATCAAGCCATTATAAAAGCGTTGATCGAGATGGCGCATGCAATGGGAACGCGCATCGTGGCAGAAGGAGTAGAGACAAAATCGCAGTTGCAGTTTTTGCAGCAATGCCGTTGTGATGAAATTCAAGGATTTTTATTTAGTAAGTCGCTGCCCGGCAAGGAGATTGGACAGTTATTTATCCAAAAAATGGTTATTCCGCAAGAAATGATTTCTAGTGAAAAAAGGAAAAACATTCAATCCAATCCATCGAATTCTTTTGTTTGTTACTTGTCAGCCAATAAAACAAACAACGGACAATGAATAATAGATGTCTTGTCGACGATCAGGGTTTATAGAGGATGGCTCGTTCATAAGCGTAGTTCGTGAAAGAATGGGTTGTCATAGAGTGAGAGATTGGACGAGCCTAATTTTCAACTTTAAGGCGGAGATCATTTCCTTGGCTGTTCATCGAGAGACATAGAAAAACATAGTAGTGAAAAAAGGAAAAAATATCGAATCCATGAAAGCATAGGGCTTGCTCAAAAGGGAGTCAACCTATAATGAGCCGGCTTTTTTTGCTTTTTAAAGGATCAATTGGACGAAAAAAGATCTTTTCTTCGAAAGGGGAAAAGTACAGACTTTTTACGCATAGATTGTCGATTTGCCTTTCTCATTCTGTTTTATGCTTAGTTAAGGTTCATAATGCAGAGAAAATTCTTGTAAATCAGTCAAAAACAAACTATGATAGACACGTATTGACAAACATTTTAAGTTGAAAGGATGGAGGGATATGACAAAAGAACAGCAAATGTTTTTATCGATTTTAAAAGCAGCTTATGAAGAAGGATATAAAAAAGATAGCAATTTGGAAAATATTTTAAACTTGATCAAAACACAGATGGTGAAATTAGAATCGAACAACTCTTAAATGAAACAGGGTATTTACATAGAAAAATAGAGTGCAAAAAAGAGACCGGTTTGGAAGAAAAGGAACCGGTCTCTTTTTAATCTAAAAAAGTTGGAAAAGATTCCATTCTTTTCAGTTGCGGGAAGAAAGCAGCCGAGCGATCTATTGGCAAGGCAGCAGATGGAACACGATATTTGTCCGTTTTGGATTGCAAAAGTAAGCAGATGGCTTCCGAATCTGGGCATGATGAAAGCCGCCTTTTCGGAAGAAATGGGAGGGAGAAAGTTTCCTATAAAAATAGACATCCGTTTCTGCTGTGAAAGCACAACTAAATGAGTTTTCTTGCAAGTGGATCTTGATAGTTGGAGTATTTTGGCGTATAATTTTTAAATATTATTATAGTATAAATTTTCAGAATTGAAATCACAAGTAAAACGAGGAGAAGTGGAATGGAGAGAGTCTTTAATTTTTCTGCAGGTCCGTCGATGTTGCCGTTGCCCGTTTTGGAAAAAGTCCAAAAAGAATTGCTCAATTATCGTGGAACTGGGATGTCTGTAATGGAACTCAGTCATCGATCCAGTGCATTTGAAGAAATTATTCAGGAAGCAGAAGTTTTGCTGCGTGAATTAATGAGCATTCCTGACAATTACAAAGTGTTATTTTTGCAAGGGGGCGCTTCTTTGCAGTTTGCGATGATCCCCATGAATTTGCTTGTGAAAAATAAAAAAGCGGATTTTGTACATACAGGATCATGGTCGAAAAAAGCCATGGCGGAAGCAAAAAAATTCGGCGAAGTTCGTGTTGTCGCCTCTTCAGAAGATAAGAAATTCAGTTATATTCCATCCTTGGATCCGGCTATGTTTTCCGAGGATGCAGATTATGTCCATATTACGACGAATAATACCATTGAAGGAACTTGTTATTTCTCAGTTCCGGATACGGGAAGCATCCCTCTCGTTGCGGATATGTCTTCCAATATTCTTGCACAGGAATATGATGTGTCAAAATTTGGTCTGATCTATGCGGGAGCACAAAAAAACATTGGCCCTGCCGGTTTGACCGTCGTCATAATACGGGAAGATCTCATTGGAAACGCACCTGAGAATTGCCCCGTCATGTTAAACTATCAGACCCACAGTGATAAAGGTTCGTTGTATAATACGCCGCCGACGTTCAGCATTTATGTGGCAAAACTTGTTTTTGAATGGTTGAAAGAACTGGGCGGGGTATCCGTGATGGAAAAAATCAATCGAGAAAAAGCCCAGCTGCTTTACGAATTCTTGGATCAATCCGAGCTATTCCATTCCCCTGTGGAAAAAGAAAGTCGCTCATTAATGAATATTCCTTTTACACTGCCTTCTGAAGAATTGAACGCTCAATTTATTAAAGAGGCAAAAGAGCAAGGATTGGAAACATTAAAAGGCCACCGTACCGTCGGAGGAATGCGTGCAAGCATATATAATGCAATGCCGATTGAGGGAGTAAAAAAGCTGGTGGAATTTATGAAAAGCTTTGAGGCAAAAACAGCTAGGAGGAATAGAAGCAATGTACACAATTAAAACTTACAACAGCATTGCCGAAAGTGGTTTAAATATTTTGCGCCAAGAAAATTTTACGATTAACAATGATGCCGACCAACCGGACGGCATTATATTGCGTAGCTATAATTTGCATAATGTTGATATTCCGAGGAGTGTAAAAGCCATTGCGCGTGCAGGTGCGGGGGTGAACAACATTCCGGTGCAAGCTTGTTCAGAAAGAGGAATTGTGGTTTTCAATACGCCTGGAGCCAATGCAAATGCTGTGAAAGAACTGGTATTGGCTGTATTGCTTGCTTCCTCACGGAACTTATTTGATGGCGTGGAATGGGCGAAAACGCTTCGGGGGCAAGGTGATCAAGTTCCTTCCTTGGTGGAAGCAGGTAAAAAAGAGTTTGTCGGAACAGAGATTAAAGGGAAAAAATTAGGGATTATTGGCTTGGGTGCCATAGGGGCCCTGGTGGCTAACGATGCCCTCGAACTCGATATGGAAGTCATTGGATTTGATCCGTTTATTTCCGTCGATACGGCTTGGAACTTGTCGAGAAACGTCCAAAGGGCTATGAACATTGAACAAATTTTTTCCGCATGTGACTATATTACCGTTCATGTGCCGCTTACGGATCAAACGAGAGAAATGTTCAATCGAGAAGCATTTAGCCAAATGAAGCCAGGGGTACGGATTTTGAATTTTTCTCGTGGAGAACTAGTAAACGAACATGATTTGAATGAGGCGATTGAAAAAGGGATTGTGGCTAAGTATATAACGGATTTTCCAAATGACCGCATATTGGACATGAAGAACGTCATTGCAGTCCCGCATCTCGGAGCTTCCACGAAAGAATCGGAAGAAAATTGCGCCATCATGGCCGCCAAACAGTTAAAGGATTATTTAGAAACAGGGAATATTAAAAATTCTGTTAACTTCGCCAATGTAGAGCTCCCTTATGTCGGCAGAAAAAGGATTACGGTGATCCACCAAAATATTCCAAATATGGTGGGACAGATGACTTCCATTTTAGCAGAAAGCCATCTCAACATTGCCGATATGCTGAATCGAAGCAAAGGCGAGTGGGCTTATACGTTGATTGATATTGACAATAAAGTGAATGGCGATGTGCTGCCAAGTGTAGAAGCAAGAATAAAAGAAATCAAGGGAGTTGTGGCTGTTCGGTCCATTTGATCTGCCAGTTTAAAAGATTTTAGAAAATAGAAAATAACCTAAAGGCGACGTCACGATCGATGGATAGGGAGTTTCAGGCTTAAACTGTTATTCTAGTATTCTTTCTTTTAATCTTTCGAGGTTTATTAGCAAAAAAGTTCACGGAACATATGGATTCCGTGAACTTTTTTGTATGTGCGCCCGGCATGTACATGAACTATAGGGTGTAAGTCCCGAACCCCGAAGACAGAAGTAGAGGTTAGCCAAGAGCAAGGGTGTCCGTGGTGACGCGGAATCTGAAGGAAGCTGGAGGCAAAACACCGGTCCGAGGAACACGAACCTCATATAAGGCTAGGTATGATTGAGTGAGTTTGCATAACAAAACAAAGCTCTTTCTGTCGAAGGTCATATCGAGTAAATGAGGCGGATAGATGGTGTGAAAGTGCATGTACTTACCCGGGGAGGTCTGGCGGATATGTGAAGTACTCTTCATAACCTACTTAGTGATAAGTAGCTGAACCGTCAGAAGTCAGCAGAGGTCATAGTATTAGTTGGTCTAGAACAACTAAGAAGGACCGAACAATTAAGAGAGAATAGCCCTTGGTATTCAGTGAGTCATGATGAACACAGAAAACGTAGTACCTCACTTGAGGGAGGAAGCGGTGAATCCCGTGGGAGACCTCTTGGAGGGTGGAGTGACCACTGGCATAAGAAGATAAGCTATTCACGGAAGGAAGAATAACAATGCTTTTGAATCAAATCCTGTCACGGGAGAATATGCTTTTAGCTTTACAAAGAGTAGAAAAGAACAAAGGTAGCCATGGAGTAGATATGATGCCCGTACAAAACCTACGTCAGCACATAGTCGAAAACTGGATATCCATTAAAGAAGCAATTCTCAAGGGTACCTATGAACCAATGCCTGTTCGAAGAGTCGAAATCCCGAAACCTGATGGCGGTGTTCGGTTACTAGGTATTCCAACCGTAACAGACCGTTTGATTCAACAAGCAATTGCCCAAGTATTATCGAGGATATATGACCCTATGTTCTCCGAACATAGTTATGGGTTTCGTTCAAATCGAAGTGCTCATGACGCAGTTAGGAAAGCAAAAGGCTATATCAGAGATGGTTATAGATGGGTAGTAGACATGGATTTAGAAAAGTTCTTCGATCGAGTGAATCATGACAGGCTGATGAGTACATTAGCCAAGACTATTAAAGAAAAGCCACTATTGAAGCTAATCCGCAAATATCTACAAGCTGGTGTCATGATTAATGGTGTGGTATCTAGGACAGAAGAAGGGACGCCGCAAGGTGGCCCCCTAAGCCCTTTACTTTCGAATATTGTACTAGATGAACTAGACAAAGAATTAGAGAAAAGAGGGCATAAATTTGTTCGTTATGCCGATGACTGTAATATTTACGTGAAGTCAAAACGGGCTGGTGAAAGAACCATGGCTAGTGTCAAACGATTTATTGAGGGAAAACTTCGTCTAAAAGTCAACGAGAAGAAATCTGCGGTTGACCGACCATGGAAACGAAAGTTTCTAGGATTTAGTTTTACACCTTCAAAAGAGCCAAAAGTTCGGATTGCCAAGCAAAGTCTAAAACGAATGAAGAAAAAGGTGCGAGAAATCACGTCAAGAAAAATACCATACCCAATGGAATATCGGATTAAGAAACTTAACCAATATCTACTTGGATGGTGTGGATATTTTGCATTAGCAGACACAAAGAGTATCTTTGAAGATTTGGATGGCTGGATTCGACGAAGACTCCGGATGTGTTTATGGAAAAACTGGAAGACCTCAAAGACCAGGATACGCAACCTCATAAAACTAGGAGTTCCTGAATGGAAAGCTTATGAATGGGGGAACAGTCGTAAAGGTTATTGGCGAATCTCAAAAAGTCCCATATTACACAGAACCCTTGGAAACTCCTATTGGAGTAACCAAGGGCTTAAAAGTCTACAGAAACGTTATGAATTCTTGCGTCATTTATCTTGATTGAACCGCCGTATACGGAACCGTACGTACGGTGGTGTGAGAGGACGGGAGTTAATCGCTCCCTCCTACTCGATTTACTGATCAAAATAAAGGAGAATGCCTTCGCACTCACATAATATGGATACTATTTTTCTTTCCATTTGAGCCAGTCATAGGATTCCAAGATGGACAGGAACGTGACTAAGCGTTCCAAAACGGGGGAGGCTTTGTCCCCCAGCTTTGTTTCTACGACATTCGCAAGCTCTAAAACTGTGCTTTTCCCGTCTATATGTCGGATGACAAAGAACCCTAAGTCATCCAATTGGATTTTTCTTTCTGACGGCTGCTTTAAAAATCGGACGGAAAATCGTTCGATCAGATTAGTACGTGGAACGATTAAACTCTGATTTTCATGGTCGATCTTTAGATTGTCTTTCAGTACCGGCACCATTTCCAAGAGATTTTTCTTCCGCCGGATCATTTTTTAGCCAGCCCTTTTTTGCTGGTAGAAGCCATGTATAACATCACGCATATGATGATAAATAAAAGAAGAGGCAGCCATTGGTTTTCGGTTGCTACATTTTCAGGAACCGGCACCTTCAGCCAAATTAAAATTGCGATGATCACGCCGACGAGAGATTCTCCCGCAATCAGACCGGATGCAAAAAGAACTCCTTTTTCGCTGCGTTTTTCTTTTTCTTCTTTCGATTTTGAAAGTACTTCTACAAGCCAGCGGACGATTCCTCCTGCCATAATCGGAACGCTTGTGTGAACCGGCAAATAAATACCAACGGCGACGACAAGGGAATTCAATCCTAAAAATTCAATCACGATTGAAATGGAAGCACCGATTAATATCAGTTCCCAAGGCAAGTTTCCACCCATAATTCCTTCTACTAATATTTTCATCAACATAGCTTTTGGAGCAGGCAGAGCAGCTGACCCCATCGTATAGGCTTTATGCAGCATCACAAGGATGAAGCCCATTACAAGACCGGAAGCCAAGACACCGATCATCATGGCAACTTGTTGTTTCCACGGTGTTCCTCCGACAAGATAACCGGTTTTTAAATCTTGGGAAATATCACCTGCTACGGCCAGTGCCGTACAAACAATGGCAGCGACAGTAAGGGCTGCAACCATTCCTTCTTTTCCGTGATAACCTGTCAGTTTAAAAATAAGCGTGACGATGAGCAGTGTGGCGATCGTCATCCCAGAAACCGGAGAAGAAGAACTTCCAACGATTCCGACTATTCTGGAAGCGACAGTTACAAATAAGAAGCCAAAAACGGCGATAGCGAGCGCTCCGAGAATTCCTACCTTCACAAACGGGTCAAGAGCAATGATAACGATGAGAACGAGTGCACCTAAAATTACGTATTTCATCGGCATGTCCCGATCGGTTCTGTCTAAGGACGCTTGGCCATTCGATCCATTGGAAAGATTTTTAAATGTGGCAGCCGCGGTTTGATATAATGTCGGGATTGATTTGGCCAATGTAATAATCCCGCCGGCTGCAACCGCACCTGCACCAATATAGCGGATGTAGTTGTCCCAAATTCCCCACGCATCCAAATGTTTAATCGGTTCTGTCGATGGGAAAATGGCATGGGTGCTATCTGCACCGAAAAATCCGATGAGAGGAATGATGACAATCCAAGCAAGCAATCCTCCCGCCAACATTTGACCGGATATACGAGGACCAATAATATAGCCAACACCGAGCAGAGCTGGATAAACATCCGCTCCCACTACCGCATTTTTAAATTTATATATGCCGGTTTCAATTTCTGTTTTAAACAGCTTAAAGCCGTCTCCCAAAGCTTTCATCAAACCGCCGATCAAAAGACCGGACGCAACCATGATGGCATTCGATCCGCCTTTTTCACCTGTGATTAACACTTCGGCACAGGCTGTTCCTTCAGGATAAGGCAATGTTTCGTGTTCTTTGACAATTAACATACGGCGCAGTGGAACCATCATAAAAACGCCTAAAAAGCCCCCTGTCAGAACAATGAAAATCAGCATGGACTGACTGATGGGGATATCCCATAAAAAGAGTGCCGGAATGGTGAAAACGGCGCCCGCCCCAAGCGCTTCACCGGCAGTTGTCATGGTTTGCACGATATTATTCTCTAAAATAGAATCTTTTCTGAAAATTCCGCGCAAAATTCCCATGGAAATGACAGCTGCAGGGATGGAAGCTGATACTGTCAAACCAACTTTTAAACCTAGATAAGCGTTCGCGGCTCCGAATAAAATGGATAAAACAATTCCTAATATAATCGCTGTGACAGTAAGCTCAGGCAGCGACTTTGACGCCGGAACGTAGGGGACGAATTTTTTTCCGTTTTTTTCAGACATAGACAAACCCCCTGAATATTAAATTTTGTTAAAAAATTAAAACGGATTTTAACCTAAAACGGATATAATTATACTCTTTTTTCTTCTTTCAATCAAGACAAGCGTCTCGACATGATCATTTCCATTCATAACAGGAAAGGCGGCCGTCAACATGTTATATAGAAAAATAGATTTCTTTCATTCTATATAACATGTTTTGAATTGGCCAACCATTCATCATTATTTTAGGAAAGTACACCTAACATAAAATAAAGGAGCATATCTTTTTTGCGTATGTTCTGAATCGCTTTTTTATCAGCATCAGTGAATTTAAGCGGTGTAATAAAAGGAGAATTGACTTTCTGAATATCCTGTGGATGTGGAAGGACCGCTTCTCCTTGTTTTACACCTCGAATGATTTCTTGTTTTTGTCCGACATGAATCCCCTTCGTTATTTCACGTTTTTCTACGATTCCTTTTCGGTTGAGAACGAGTACGTAGTTTTTCTTATGATCTTGAAAAACGCTGGATGATGGCACCATTAACGTACTTAAAGATTCTTTCGTTATGATGGTAATGTTTGCTTTTGAACCGGGTAGAAGAGGTTCGTTTGAATCTTTTACATTGAACAATTGGGCTTTAAAAGGATAATAGCTATTTTTATGTACAGAAGGTTCATTTTCCGGATAAGAGTCTACTTTTATGATTTTTCCTGTATATTGTTTTTTCTTTGTATCAACAGAAACTTTGACTTTTAATCCTTCTGTTACCTTTTTGCGCTGCTTTTCGTTCAATACCCCTTGAACGGCCGGTTTCAAGGAGCGGATCGTTACGATTGGGTTGTTTAATCGATCGTCGATTTTTTCTACATAGCCTGCATAAGGACTTTTTACAGTAAGTTGTTGTTTTCTTTGATCAAGTTCACGGAGAAGAGTATCATACTTTTTCACTTCTTCTTGTAATTTGCCGATTTCCGCTTGCTGTTCTAATATTTGACTTTTAACTGTTACCTCAGCAGCGCTTGGCGTTTGATCAGAGCTTTTTAGAGAAGATTGTATGTTTTGTAACTTTTGCACTTCCTCCGTGACCAGATCTATTTCTCTTTGTGCCTGCTCTTTTTCTGCCAGCCATTTTGCTCGTTCTTCTTCTATTTCAGCCGGCGAATATTGAAAGAGTTCCGTCCCGGGAGAAACTTTATCCCCTTTTTCTACTAAAAACTTGCTGAATTGCCCCATGGAAGGATCGAAATAGACCGGATATTCCTCTTGTGGTGTAATAACGCCCGATGTATGGAATGTTTCAGCCAGATTGCCGATTTTGACCCGCGCCCATTTGTCTATCCACTGCGTTTTCTCGATTTTGCTATCTTTTTTAAAAATCAAGTAAAGATTGCCTGCTATTAAACAAGCACACAAAACGGCGATGATCATATTTCTCGTTGTTTTTCGCACGATTCTGCCCTCCTATCTTAAATAAGTTTTTCGATATGTATGGAAGTGAAGAAAGCGGTAAAGGCCCAAAAGACAATAGATAATCCTGCGATCACAGCCGCAATATAAAGCGGTTTATGATCCGTCATTCTTTTTAAGAATCGATATTGCAGGACTAATGTCCAAATTTGGAAAAGAGAGATGCTTCCAAAAAAGCGAATAAGGATCGAATGATCGGTCAAATAGCGAATCGCCGTTCCTAATGCGAAAGGAGAATAGTACCATTTCAATCCGTATAGAAACTCAAATGGCAAAAGAATAACCCTTTCTCCTATCAGAATGGTTAGAACAAAAAGCTGCAAGACAAGTGCTTTGCGGAAGTCTACTTCCATTAAGCCCCAAAATAACAATGACGGAACGACTAACACTAACAAAACAAAGAGGATGCCCCAAAACACGCTTCCTAAAACAAAAAAGACTTTTCTTGCAGCCAATTCATTTGCGGTCCAATCCGCTAATCGATGAGAAAGGTCTTCGCTTCCAATGCCAAGGCAGCTGCTTACAGCTGATAGAATGACGCTAATCACCAGCAAAATGATGATTCGACTGCTTAACCCTCGGATGGTTTCAGCTTGTTCCAGCTCATAAAGCACATTCCGAGTCTTAAAAACTCCCTTCCAAAGCTTTACTTGATACATAGTTGCAACATCCTCCATAACAGGTTATAAATAACAGCAATTATTTATTATATAGAAACGGCAAGACACATACCAGACGAATATACCATAATCTCTGTGTGTGACTGCCTCCTCTTTCTACTATTATAACCAATTATTCTATCATGTTAAGAAAATGAAACATTTACGTAATAAAAAGATAATGAACTGTAAAATCACTAGTAGTTTAGTCATGATAGAATGATACTCGTTAATAGAAAAGGAGGTTATGGTGTGAAGAAAGCAATTGCCGCTCTCTTTACTGCAGTAGTATGTTTCAGCTTTGCTCATTCCTCGAATGCGGCAAGCACGACATATACTGTCAAAAAGGGAGATACATTATGGAAGATTGCCAATGCTTATAAAACGACTGTCGATAATATAAAAAAATGGAACCATCTAACATCTAACAACATTACTGCAGGAACGAAATTAATCATTCAATCTAGTTCGACCGCAACAGCCAAGAATACGTCTACAACATCCGCCGTAAACTCTACTGCGGGAAAGAAAGTGATCGTCGTTAAGGCCACTGCTTATACAGCATCTTGCAAAGGATGTTCCGGCGTTACAGCGTTGGGAATCAACTTGAAAAAAAATCCGAACGCGAAAGTGATTGCAGTGGATCCTAAAGTTATTCCGCTCGGTTCAAAAGTATATGTGGAAGGATACGGCCAAGCAATCGCAGCCGATAAAGGATCTGCTATTAAAGGAAATAGGATCGACGTGTTTGTTCCATCCCTTCAAAGTGCACGTAATTGGGGAGTAAGGACAACGAAGGTGACGATCTTACAATAAATTTTCTCCGTTTATCTTGATCGTGTTAGCTCATTTCGTGTGAAATCTTGGCTTCTCACGAAATGAGCTAAATTGTTGGGCGAACTCCTGCCCACGGGAGTGAACGCAGCAGAGAAAACCTATTAAAAATCGAATTTCAAACGTCTGGAAGCAACAAAATTCCAGACGTTTTTATGTGCGCCCGGCATGTACATGAACTATAGGGTGTAAGTCCCGAACCCCGAAGACAGAAGTAGAGGTTAGCCAAGAGCAAGGGTGTCCGTGGTGACGCGGAATCTGAAGGAAGCTGGAGGCAAAACACCGGTCCGAGGAACACGAACCTCATATAAGGCTAGGTATGATTGAGTGAGTTTGCATAACAAAACAAAGCTCTTTCTGTCGAAGGTCATATCGAGTAAATGAGGCGGATAGATGGTGTGAAAGTGCATGTACTTACCCGGGGAGGTCTGGCGGATATGTGAAGTACTCTTCATAACCTACTTAGTGATAAGTAGCTGAACCGTCAGAAGTCAGCAGAGGTCATAGTATTAGTTGGTCTAGAACAACTAAGAAGGACCGAACAATTAAGAGAGAATAGCCCTTGGTATTCAGTGAGTCATGATGAACACAGAAAACGTAGTACCTCACTTGAGGGAGGAAGCGGTGAATCCCGTGGGAGACCTCTTGGAGGGTGGAGTGACCACTGGCATAAAGAGAACAGCTATTCACGGAAGTTATAAAGACTTGCGTCAATTATCTTAATTGAACCGCCGTATACGGAACCGTACGTACGGTGGTGTGAGAGGACGGGAGTTAATCGCTCCCTCCTACTCGATTTTTTCATCAAGTAGAAAAGGCATTTCATCTACTAATCTGTTTGGAATGACCATGTATTACCAATTACTTCTTTTTCCATCTGAGTTATATCAATCCATAATCATTACATGAATGTTACAAAGAAAGGGGAAAAAGGGGAAGTGAAATGATCGCGTAACATAATGGCAAGGAAACGTAATCGGTTTTTAAAATCACAGTGCTGTTTTTCATGTTAAAATGAACCTCGTCAGTGAATAAAGGAGGTTAATTACGTGAAAAAATCTGTAATTGCTCTAGCAGCCGCAACGATGTTATCAGGTGCTTTTGTTGCCGATGCATCTGCTGCTTCGTACAAGGTGGAGCGAGGAGACACATTATGGAAGATTGCACGTGAACATCATACTACTGTAGATAAGTTAAAGGAAATGAATCACCTTTCCTCTGATTTAATCTTCCCAAATCAAGTCCTAACTACTTCGGATATACCTGAGTATTATACAGTTCAAAAAGGAGATACATTAAGCAAAATCGCCAAAGCTTACGGTATGTCTGTCCAAACTTTAAAATCAATCAATCAATTAAACTCTGATCTTATTTTCCCGGGAGATCGCATTGTACTAAACGGTTCAAAAGCAGTTCAGCAGACTGTTGAGAATAAATCGGTACAACAACCTGTTCAAAGTCAGGCTGCACAGCAACCTGTTCAAAATCAACAAGCTAATCAAACCGGTCAAACTGAAACAAAAGCGACAACAGCAGCTGTTCAACAGCAAAATACAACGGCACAACCAAGCCGGTCTGTACAGCAATCTGAACAGCCGGCACAAAATGCTCAACAACCGGTACAAAAATCTCAACAACCGGTACAAAAATCTCAACAACCGGTACAAAAATCTCAACAACCGGTACAAAAATCTCAACAACCGGTACAAAAATCTCAACAACCAGCTCAGCAAGTTCAATCTCAGCCGGCACAGCAGTCTAATACACAACCAGACAATGCTGCTCAAGGAGAAACCTTTACTATGACGGCCACAGCTTATACAGCTAATTGCGGTGGTTGCTCCGGTGTAACAGCAACGGGAATGAACTTAAAAGCCAATCCGAATGCGAAAGTCATTGCGGTTGATCCGAGCGTCATTCCATTAGGAACAAAAGTATATGTTGAAGGATATGGTGAAGCGATTGCCGGGGACACTGGTGGAAGCATTAACGGAAACAGAATCGACGTTTTCGTTCCAAATGATCAACAAGCTCGTAATTGGGGAGTTAGAACGGTAACAGTAAAAGTACTTAAATAATAAGGAACTTAAATTGGGGGGAGGAACCATGCCCTCCTTCGAAATCATTTGAGATGACACCCTTGATAGATGAATTGATTTTCCTGTTGGCACATGTGTTCTATTGTAGTAAAAGAGTAGATTTTGAAGCAGAATAAAAAAGACCAGTCACGCTGTTTGTATATGGATAAATGAATGAGAATACTCGTCCTTTTTGGATTCTCAATGGATAGCCACAAGGTTTAGGTTGGCTTACTATTGAGAGTGGCGAAAGGACGAGTTTTTTTATGGAATCCTTTTGATCGAAACAGAACCTGTAAAAGCAGCCTTTTAGATGAAAAACGAAACTTCAAATAGGCTTGCTTTCAAAATTCCATTGGAAACGTAAAATCGAGCCGGGGGGCTTAATACTTTATTGATTTCACAATTAATGTTTTATTCTTTCACGGGATGCATTTCGAATTTTCGGACCATCATCAGTGCGATAAAGAGAGAAGGTATGACCGCTGCTGCCATTCCGGCAAACGCCAACCCAGCCGACTTGGAGTAGAGATAGCTTCCCAGAAAAGTGAAGACGCTGATGCTTAGCCCCATAGCTAGAGAGGCATAGATGCCTTGAGCCGCCGGAATGAGTCGATTGTCTAATTCCTCATGAAGAAGGCGTATAAATGCGTAATGGGCAAGTGCAAATGTAAGAGAATGCAGAAACTGGGTGAAAATAAACATCCATACCGTTGGCACAAGATAGACAAGCCCCCAGCGCACGATCGAAGCCGCCGCGGAAATGGCAAACATGCGAGAAGTGGAGACTTTTTGAAAAAGGCGATCCGCCGTCATAAAGAACAATGTTTCAGCAAGGACGGCCAAGTTTAAAATCATGCCACTCCAAAAATCTCCGGCATTCAATTTTTGTAAATAAATAAATCCGTAATTATAGTAAGAGGCGTGGGCTCCTTGAATAAGGATACATACTACCATTGCCGCCATAAACCGTTTGGATCGAAACAGAGGCAGATAGGAAACCGACTGTTCTTGGTGCTTGGCCATAAGCGATTTCGGAGTTTGGACATGAGCCGCAATGGCCATAAGACAACAACTAACAAACATGGTCCAAAAAATAGAACTCTCATTGTAAAAAGACAAAATTGCTCCGACGGCTACTAGTGCGGTCGCATAGCCGATGGATCCGAAAGATCGGCTGATTCCGTATTGAATTTGATCTGTCTTCATCATGATCGATCCTAGGCTTTCGGAAATTGCCAACATCATGGGATAGACAAAACTGAATAAAATCATGGCCGCCAAAATCCATCGAAAAGAGTGGACCGGCAGAAATAATAAAAGGATTAGTACAGAAAGCAAGGAAATCATTTTCATTTCATGACCGATCGCCATTTTCTTGCTTAAAAATGGGAATACAAAAAATGTACTAAATGCGCGGATCAATAATCCGACCGCAATGATCGTACCGGCGGCTTGAATAGAAAGCCCTTTTTCATTAATCAGCCAAGTATTCCAATAAGGAATAAATACTCCCCAAGTAAAAAAGAACAAGAAAAAATTAATCGACAACCAAGTTTGTGGTTTCAAAAGAATCCAACCTTCCTAGCATACTCTGAAAAAATTATATCGAAAAAGAAAAAGACTGTCATGAAATCGAGAATGTTTCCGAATTGCAAAAAAAGACGGACAAACCGTCTTTTTTAAAGGCTCTTACTTTAAATCTTTAATCGCCTCAAAAATTCTGAAAAGTACTTTAACTTTTTTTCTGGATTCTGCCTTTGGCAAGTAAGAAAGGTTGGTAATCATTTTTTTGATCTCCGGGTATTCTTCTACCATTTTTTCTACGCGCTGAAGTTCTGCTTCTTTTAATTTTTCCCGCAAAACTTCTGGAGTAGTGGAAGAGTATAAGTCTGAGGATTCAAAAAGCATTTCTGCGAAAAGATCAGAAGGGATTTCGTAAGCGGCTTTAAAATCTTTCAGCATGTCCGCGGTAATTTGAGCTCGACCATTTTCATACTTGGACAAAGCGGATTGCGAAAGCTTTAAACGAAAGGCTACTTCCTTTTGAGAAAGTTGTAAAATTTCTTCTCTATATTTCTTTAATTTTTCGTGAAAATGCATAAAGACCCACCTATGAAAGTTTTACCATGATTGATTATTAAGATAGCGATTTTTCTGTAAAAAGAACAAATAGTTTCCGAATTGAAATTATAAAATCCATTCCATTAAAGAATAACGAGCTGCTTCGACATGTTTTTCCTATATGATGGGAATAAAGGAAAATATATCTATTACAAAAGACTTATTTCTCAAATATTTTAAATGGGAGGGGGCGAGATCGAGTGGAAAAGGAGCAATCTTTTCTTATTTTCAATGGAAAAAAGAAAAATAGGGATTGCGTTCAGTTATTGTCTATATGTGGTTTTTACGATGTCATCACCAATATTTACTCTTCTAAGAAATTTTTTTATCGAATCCGTAACACGAATTATGTTGAATTGCCTCTTCACGAAGAGTACGATTCCTTTCTGTTAACAGTGGGATGGGGATTGGATGAGTGGACATTCAAAATGGAGATTTATTTAAATAAAAGGCTTATCAAACTATCAAACTTAAATGAACAGTGGGTCCCGGAAAGAGTAGTAGAAAAGGTATTAACCAGTTTTTTGTTGAAAATTGGAGAAGTTTTCTATTTTATCGCGTATCTTCCTCACCAAAAGCATTGCCTTCAAAGAAAAACCAAATTCCAGCGCCGTACTTCTCAGAAAGAACCTCACCGTTTATCAAGTTCTATTTATTTATCTTTAAACGTGATAACCCGGAACGATGCAAAAATTTAAAAAGAAACAACAAATTTCTTCAAATGACTTTTCCATTCAGTTCGAAACACAAGCATGGATTTATTCGTCCATCCAATTCTATCATTCCTTTTGGCTGCCAAACAGACAAGACGTTTCGTATGATGTACATAATGGTCACGAAAAGGGATGATTAGTGCTTAAAGCAAAAAATCAATTATTTCTTTAGACGAAAGCAGATATTCACCCGTTCATGACATTGTCTGGAACACGAATATTTAAATTTAAAGCGAGGCTGAAAGACGCCTCGCTTTTTTTCCTAGTTCCAGATTTTGATATAATGAAATGGGACGAAGGGGGGGATTAAATTGAAACGCTTTCGAAATCTGACGCCCGTTTTTTTGGTGCTGTTATTCGTTCTTTCCATGGCTGCATGCGAGAAAACACCGAGTCCGGAAGAACGGTTAGCTGATTATGTCAAGCTATGGAATGATCAGAAATTCAGCCAAATGTACCATGATTATTTAACGTCTTCCTCTCAAAAAAAATATAAAATAGTGGATTTCGCAGATCGGTATAAAACGATTTATAGGGATCTAGACGTGAAGCATTTAAAAGTGACTGTGTTATCAGCAAAAGAAAAGGATTGGAAAGATGCTGACCGGGCAGAACTGCCGATTGACGTAAAAATGGATACTGCTGCCGGTCCGATTCATTTTAAAAAGAATGTCCATTTGAAACTGGAAGAAAAAGAAGGAAAAAAGAATTGGTACGTCGATTGGAATACAACCTATATTTTCCCTGAGCTTGGAAAAGGAGACAAAGTCCGGCTTGAAACCGTCGAGGGAAAACGCGGCGAAATATTTGACCGAAATGGCAATGCCTTAGCCATTAATTCTAAAGGTTATGAGGTAGGGATCATTCCTAAACAATTTGGTCATGATGCCGGAAAAAAAAGTAAGCTTGCTCATTTGCTTGGGGTTTCTGTCCATTACATCGATCAACAGTTAAGCCAAAGTTGGGTGAAACCCGATTATTTTGTGCCGCTGAAAGATGTTTTGTATGATGATGGAAATATCAATCAATTGTTGAGTATTCCGGGCGTGCTGGCCAACGAGAAGCTTATTAGAGAATATCCTTATCATCAAGCTTTGGCCCATTTAACCGGGTATGTTGGCACCATCACAAAGGAGGAATTAGCAAAGCAAAAGAAAAAAGGATATAAGGAAGGCGATTGGATAGGAAAGCGTGGATTGGAGGAGCTGCTTGAAGACAAACTGCGAGCGATAAACGGCCAAAAAATAGTGATTGAAAAATCGGATGGCAATCAGGTTGTTCTCGCCGAAACGAAAGCAAAGAACGGCAAATCCGTAAAATTGACGATAGACGCCGAATTGCAAAAAGTCATATACAACCAAATGAACGGACAACCGGGGACCGCTGCGGCTATTGATCCTAAAACCGGGAAGGTTCTTGCCCTTGTAAGTTCACCGGCCTTTGATCCAAATGACTTTATTACAGGATTGTCTGAGAGCCGTTATCAACAGATGCAAAATGATCCGGCCAAGCCTTTTTTGAATCGGTTTGCAGCTACTTATGCTCCCGGTTCCTCTATCAAGCCGATTACAGCGGCGATTGGGCTGAAAACAGGAAAGCTGGATCCGTTTAAAGCGCGCAATATTAAAGGGCTCAAATGGCAAAAAGATGCTTCATGGGGAAATTATCACGTGACTCGAGTGACAGACCCAGGGAAACCGATAAATCTGGAAAGTGCCCTCGTTTATTCGGACAACATTTATTTCGCCCAAACGGCTTTAGAAATTGGAAAGCAAGATATGGAAAATGGGTTGAAGAATTTTGGATTTGAAACCAAGTTGCCGTTTGCTTTTCCTATCCGCTCTTCGCAGATATCGAACAGTGGCCATTTTGACAAGGAAAGGCTATTAAGCGACTCCGGATACGGTCAAGGTGAATTGTTAGTCAGCATGCTTCATTTGGCTTCCATGTACGGAGGCATTGTCAATCAAGGCACAATGATGAAGCCGATTTTGTATAGCGATGAAAAACCACAAGTATGGAAAAAGGACTTGATCTCTCAAAAAGATGCAAAAATTCTGCAGAAGGATCTGAGGCTTATCGTAGAAAAAGGAACGGCAAAAAAAGCGAATCATCCGTCTTTAAAACTGGCAGGAAAGACCGGAACGGCTGAATTAAAATCCAATTTTGGACAATCGGGAAAAGAGAATGGTATTTTCGTTGCCTATGACCAAAACAAGCCGAATATGGTTCTCGCCATTTTAATGGAAGGAGTCAATTCCAGAGGCGGCAGCAGTTCCGTTGTTCAATTATCCAAAAATATCTTTCTTCAATGGGAGCAAATGAACCCTCTATAAAGAAGAAAAGAGGCAGTTTCAAAAGAAACCGCCTCTTTTTTTAGGAATATCATTTTGCATACCATCCTTTTAAGAAGGAACAACAGTGGATATAAAGCCTTAAAAAGTGTGTTTTACTACATACTATAGACTGACAAAGAGATCCCTTTAGCGACACGAAATTAGCATTACGTGAACGCCATAAGATAACATATTCTCCAATTTATGTTGATCATACAGAAAAAAAGTAGTAATAATTACCAATATTATACAAAAATATGATCTATTTTTAGTAGATTTGGATAAATATGTCCTTTTTACCTTTTGATTTTTGTCGCTCTATGATAGTATATTGCTGTGTGTTGTTAAGAATATTCGACGAAATGTATGAAATTTCCAAAAGGAAATGACGAAAACATATCGAAACAGAAGTGTAGATCATTTTATTCTACAATTTTACACAGAATTAAAAAATTTTCAACTATTAATCTGTTAATATGACACTGAAAAAACCGATATTAAACGTGAATATTCAATTAGGGAGGCCCAAAATGAGAAAAGCATTATTTACTTTGTCCACAGCTGCGATTATCTCAGCAGGATTTGCTTCAAAGAGCGAAGCAGCTATTATCAATTATCAAGTTCGATCCGGAGATACATTATACAGCATTTCAAAAAAATATAATACAACGATTGATTCTATTAAAAACTTAAACCATTTGTCTACAAATACGATTTACGTTTCTCAAGTTTTAAAAATTGATGACGGGAAGAGTTCAACGCAATCTGTCAGCACCAGCTCGTCCAGCACGTCCTCTGGCACCGCTACATACACCGTGAAATCTGGAGATACACTTTCCAAAATTGCAAGAGCTTATGGGACTACCGTCCAAAATTTGAAAAGCTGGAACGGTTTGAGTTCTGATACCATTTATCCAGGACAGGTTTTAAAAGTGAAAGCTTCTGCTGCAGCTAGTTCAAGCTCGGGAGCTCAATCTTCCGGAACAACCAACTCCAATTCCTCTTCAGGTTCTAAAACCTATACCGTTGTTAAAGGCGACACACTAACCAAAATAGCTTCTAAATATGGTACAAGCGTTTCAGCAATAAAATCAGCCAATCACCTTTCTTCTGACACCATTTACGTTGGCCAAAAACTGATCATTCCTAGCGGCGCGGCAAATAGCAGTTCCATAGAGCAAACTGGAAGCAACATCAATACCGCAGTGGTTGCGGAAGCAAAAAAATATATTGGCGTCCCGTATGTTTTCGGAGGTTCTTCTCCATCGGTAGGATTTGATTGCAGCGGGTTTGTCTACTATGTATTTAACAAAGTCGGAAAAAGCATCCCACGAACCAGTGCGGAAGGATACTACAGCCGTTCCTACTATGTCTCCAACCCACAACCTGGTGATCTTGTCTTTTTCGATAATACATACAAACAAGGCGTCTCTCATATGGGGATCTACATTGGAAACAATCAATTTATTCATGCCGGAGGAGATCAAGTTCAAATCAGCAGCTTGAGCAATTCCTATTATCAAAGCCACTTCGACAGCTTCAAGAGATTTTATTAATTAGGAATAAGCCTGACCCTTTAAAACCTTGTGTAGAAGGGAGTTCCATGAATTGGATCCTGCCCTTTAGGTAAATGGGTCAGGCTTTTTAATGAAGTCGCGATTCAGGACTATGGAAAAATGTATGGACAAAATGATCTATAAAAGAAAATGGTCCAAATAAAGGAAGTTTTGAACCTATGATTGTGTAGAGTACGAGAGACCCCTAACAGGAAATGTTGTGCATCGGACGGATGTTTCCTGCTAGGGGTCTTTAATAGTGAGTGGTTCTTTGATTGGAATGATGGATTCCAATCCATTAATTTAGGTTTAATTGGTCTTTAAATATTTGGGAAAGGCGCTGTTTTTCTGAATCGGAAACGATATAGTAGTATACACCGTTTATTTTGGTACCTTCTCCTTTTATTTCGTTTTGCTGAATATGATTTCGGGCTGCTTTGTAATTTTTTTGGATTTTCATCATATCATCCATTGTTAAATTGGTTTTTACATTTTTTTGTAAAGCGTTTAAAATATCACCATATTTCCATAAGGAAGAGAAATCAATCCCTTTTGCGAGAATTCCTTCAAGGATTTGTCTTTGACGAAGCTGCCTTCCAAAGTCTCCGCGAGGATCATCATAACGCATGCGAGAATATTTTAAAGCTTGTTCGCCGTTTAAATGCAATGTACCTTTCGGAAAATGTTCTCCTTCATAAGTAAAATCCAAATCGTTTTGTACCGTTACTCCATCCACTGCATCGACAATATCTTTAAATCCTTCCATATTGACTTTAATGTAATAGTCGATCGGGATATCCAAAAATTTTTCCACTGTTGCAATCGACATCGGTACACCGCCAAAAGCATAGGCATGATTGATTTTATCTTCCGTTCCTTTTCCGACAATTTCTGTTCGCGTGTCTCGTGGAATGCTTAAAAGTTGAACAGACTGCTTTTTCGGATTGACGGCGGCTAAAATCATCGTATCGGAACGCCCTGTATCGTTTTGCCGCTCGTCTACACCTAATAACAGGACGCTAAACGGATCTTTGTTATCCAGCGACACCGGATGTGTACGTTTATTAGCTTGATCATGAGCAATCGGTGCATGCATGCTTTCTACCGCTTTGTTCACAGAATGGTAGATGGAGTACGCGTACACACCGGCACCCGCTAAAAGAATGGCTAAAACGGTAAGTAAAATTTTTAAACCGCGTCTTTTCTTTTTTTTATGTTTATGTCTATCGCTTCTCATATTCTCTTAAATCCCTTTCCTTCTAGTTTCTTCTCTATCTACAAGAATATCAAATATTACTGAAAGAACAATAGAAATGGTTATGATTTTTACTTTTTAGAGCATGGGCTGGTTCAAAAATTCAAGTGATTTTGAAGGAGCTGCGAATACTGTGAAAAGAATGTGCCATGGCGGAAAAAACAAATGAAATGTTATTATATGGAGGTAAATTGAGGCATTAGATGAAAATATTTCTTGTCAAAGTAAAAGGTTGTGGTACAATAAAAGAGTAATGTTTTCCGTTTTGTAATGTTCGAGAGAGAATGAGGCGACGGTTGGTGATGGCCGAAAAGGCACCTGCATGTATACACATGCAGGTGCCTTTTTCTTGTGCGCCCGGCATGGGTGTAATCTCTAGGGTGAAAGTCCCGAACCGCGAAGGCAGAAGTAGCGGCTAGCCTAACGCAAGGGTGTCCGCGGTGACGCGGAATCTGAAGGAAGCGAGCGGCAAACTTAGGGTCTCTCGGAACACGAACTTCATATAAGGCTAAGTATCATTGGGTGAGTTTGCAAGACAAAACAAAGCCCTTTCTGCCGAAGGTGATACAGAGTAAATGAAGCAGATGGATGGAAGGAAAGATTGCACCCTTACCCGGGGAGGTCTGACTGATACGCCAACTAAGTTGGCAACCAATTTAGCGATAGATTGCTGAACCGTCAGAAGTCAGCAGAAGTCATAGTACAAATAAGGTCGCTCCTTATTTGGAAGGACGGAACAATCAAAGAGGGTTTTCTACTCGGATATTCTAATGAAGCAATGACACAGACAATCCGAAACGGACTTGCTTGAAGAGGGTAGTGGTGAATCCCACGAGGGGCTTCAAGAGGGTGGAGCTTATATTAGGTCTATGGAAGAGAATAGAAAACACACGCAAGGAGTCATATTTATGAGAATGGAACAGGTACTATCACGTGAAAACTTATTAGAGGCACTTCACCGAGTGGAACGAAATAAAGGAAGTCATGGTGTGGATGGAATGAGTGTATCCGAATTACGACCGTACATGATGGAACACTGGCATGAAATCCGCACGTCTCTATTAGAGGGAACCTATAAACCACAACCAATCCGACGAGTCGAAATCCCGAAGCCGAACGGCGGTAAACGGAAACTAGGGATTCCTACGGTGATAGACCGTTTCATTCAACAGGCATTAAACCAAGCGCTAACACCCATATTTGACCCGGGATTTTCAGAGAATAGCTTTGGTTTTAGACCAAACAAGCAAGCACATCAAGCTGTGCGAAAAGCGAAATCCTACATCAAAGAAGGTTACCGCTGGGTCATTGATATGGACTTAGAAAAGTTCTTCGATCATGTGAATCATGATAAGCTAATGCATTTAATTGGCAAGAAAATAAGAGATGGAAGAATCCTTCATCTAATCCGAGAATTCTTGAAGGCAGGCATTATGGAAAACGGGCTAGTCACTTCAAACCTTGAAGGGACCCCCCAAGGGGGTCCATTAAGTCCGCTTTTATCCAATATAATGTTGGATCCATTAGACAAAGAACTCGAAAGAAGAAATCTTCGATTTGTAAGATACGCAGATGATTGTAATATCTTTGTCAAGAGTAGAAAAGCCGGAAAGAGAGTCATGGAGAACATGACAAACTTCATAGAGAAAGAGCTATCACTCAAGGTGAACAGGGAAAAGACGGCATTAGACCGCCCATGGAAACGGGATTATCTAGGGTTTAGCTTTACGTATCATAAAGAACCAAAGATAAGAATCGCTCGGAAGAGCATTCAAAAGATGAAACAAAGAATCAGGGAACTCACCAGCCGCTCCCATTCGATCTCAATGGAAGAAAGAATCAAAAGACTAAATCAGTACCTAATGGGTTGGTGCGGATACTTTTCACTAGCTGACACTCCTACTGTCTTTAAGAACCTTGATAAATGGATAAGAAGAAGGCTCCGAATGATGATCTGGAAACAGTGGAAGAAACCGAAAACGAAAGTGAAGAAACTCATTCAACTCGGAGTTCAACCATATAAAGCATATGAATGGGGGAATTCGAGGAAATCATATTGGAGAATCTCTAAAAGTCCCATATTACACCAAACCCTTGGCAACTCTTATTGGAGTAGCCAAGGGCTGAAAAGCCTGTATAGAAAATATGGTGAAAAGCGTCATTTATTTGATTGAACCGCCGTATACCGAACGGTACGTACGGTGGTGTGAGAGGACGGAGGTTCACACCTCCTCCTACTCGATTCCCTTAAAAAAGTCTGTAATCGGATTTATCTGGACTATGGATCCATAAGGAAAATGACCGTACCCGTTGAGGTTGAATAGGATGTTTGAGAACAGAGAATAAGAGAAGGGAAACGGGGAAAGTCAATGACTCCCAAAAAGGATTTTTCGTTTTAACGAAATGAACTGGAAATGGTGATGAAGTCGGACGGATTTATTTCCTGATTAAATGGAAAGTCTTAGGTTCATTCAGCTATAAAAGAGGAGATAAGTCCAAATTTAAGGTTATGGTTTAAAGCTGGAGGAGGAAAGAATCCCCTCTAATGGAAGTGTCACTGTATCCCGCATTAAGGGGCAGTAAATCCCTTTCATAGGATTGGCGGGGAAGAAGAACCCTTTGGGACTAACTGCCCCTAAAGGCCCGATTGGTTCAACTAACCATCAGAAGGGGAGTTTTTCTTCCCCTTCTGATGGAAGTTTCACAATATCGGCTAGTCCTGTTTTTGGATTACAACAGCCTTCCAAGAAGACAAGTCAGGAGCAGATTTTTTTATATTGTTTTTCGGAAAAATAAAGGTCCACGGTTTTGTTGTATTTGGCTTGATTTCCAATTGACCGATATTGAATTGCCCTTCAGCCGCAATGGCATCGTTCGCATCGATAATTCTCAGCGGAAGTTGTTGTATTTGAATCGCTTTTTCGTAGCCGTTTCGGATCAAGAGAGTCACGGCCAAATCTCCCGATTGCAGCATTTTGGCTTCTAATCCCATAAAATTGAGTTCATTTTTCTTTGGAGGCTCCAATTGGCTAACGAGCTGTTGGAGTTTTTTCTTTTCTTCGTCAGGCAAACTTTGTTCCCAAGAAGGTTCTAAATCGAGTTGATGTTGTTTTGTGCTTAAATCGAAGGCGAGTGTCCAGCCTTCTTTTTGCAGATGATCTTTCAACAAGGACTCTTTAGGGAAAACAAAAGTCCACGGTCGGCTGCTTTCGGCCGGGATTTCTCCTGCATCATGAAGGTTAAAGGTGTGTTTAGCCACAACTTCCCGATTTTCATCTAATAGAATAAGGGGAACTTCTTCCAATTGGATCGGCTTTTTTAATGAATTACGAATAAAGGCGGTCACCGAAAGCCCTTCGGGTGTTTCTTCCCATTGAATGCTGGACAGAGAAAGCTGATTGGGCTTCAGTGTTGGCAGCTCATTATTTAAAAAACGAAATACATAGTATTGTTCTTTTGAAACATTCCACAACGGGTGGATGGAAAGTTCGGTTTTCACTTCTGAATCTTGATCTCCTTGTTGTGGAGAGTCGACTAATTCAGCGGAGTCGATGGTATTAGTCAAGCCTTCTAATTGGATATCTTCTTTCTTTTTTTTTCGAAATAATGGAAACATGATCAGCTACTCCTTTGTTTGCATCTCTTTTAAAAAAGCGGCGATTCTGACAGAGATCTCTTTTTCGATTTCATGGTACGTTTCTAAAAAGATTTCATATCCTTCTTTTTGGTAAAGCCTCATAGGATCTTCTTGTTGATACGATCTTAATCCGATTCCCTCTTTCAGACGCGTCATGCTTTCCATATGTTCGATCCAATGTCGGTCAATGACAGAAAGCATAATTTCTTTTATATAACTGGCCCATTCTGCAAAATTTAATTGTTCAATTCGTTTTTTGTAAGAAGCAACGGCAGGGAAGACGGCTTCTTCCACATCCTTCAGATCTTCCAATCCTTCCGGCAAGTTGACAGTCTCACCGGGAATGAACGATTGAATCGTCGAAAGCAATTGATTCAGACGCCAATTATCCGGTGTTTCTGTCTCCGGACAAAGTCGTTGTATTTGTTCTTTTACAGCCGAATCAATCATTTCAAAATATAGTTTCAACAGATCGCTTTCATCAATAATTTTATTTCTTAGTCCGTAAATGACATTTCGCTGCATGTTAATGACATCGTCCAGTTTTAAATTGTATTCACGTACAGAAAAGTTTGAGCCTTCCACTATTCGCTGAATTTTGTTGACAAACTCGTCCATTTTTTTATTTAGCACTAAGCCGGTAGAATCGGTTTTGATTTTTTTAGATAATTTTTCCATTTCTTTGGAGGCGAAGCGCTGGAACATGTCATCTTCTAATGAAATAAAAAACTGGGTGGAACCGGGATCACCTTGGCGGCCGGCGCGCCCTTTTAGCTGATTATCAATTCTTCTGCTTTCATGCCGCTCTGTTCCGATGACATGAAGGCCCCCAAGCTGGGCGACTCCCTCTTCCAAAATAATATCTGTCCCGCGTCCAGCCATATTGGTGGCGATCGTAATCTGTCCTCGTTGTCCGGCTTTGGCAATCAGCGCTGCCTCTTGATCGGCGCTTTTAGCGTTCAACAGTTCATAGTCTAAATGCTCTTGGTCTAAATACTTCGCCAGTTTTTCCGACTGAAGAATGGAAGTAGTCCCGATTAAAACCGGCTGCCCTTTTTCATGGCGCTTTTTTACTTCTTTCGCTACAGCGGTGTATTTATCGTGTATCGTTTTATAAATCCGGTCCGGCAAATCGATGCGTTGTTTTGGTTTGTTGGTGGGAATTTGAATGACTTCCATATTGTACACTCGAAGGAATTCTTGTTCTTCCGTTTTTGCCGTTCCGGTCATCCCCGATAAATACGGGTACATACGAAAATAGTTTTGGATGGTAATGGACGCTTGAGTTTTGTTTTCTTCTGTAATTTCCAGTCCTTCCTTAGCCTCGATAGCTTGATGAAGTCCGTCGCTCAGCGTTCTTCCTTCCATGATGCGGCCTGTAAAACTATCCACGAGAAAAATTTTGCCGTCTTTCACAATGTAATCTACGTCGCGTTTAAACATGACATGGGCACGTACGGCTTGGATGACATAATGGTACAGTATTTGATGTTCCAAGTCGTATAAATTATCGATACCGAAGGCATTTTCCACTTTCTCAATTCCTTGATCGGTTAAGCTGACCGCCTTTGTTTCCATATCGAAGGAATAATCCTCTTCGTTTTTGAATTTTTTTGCCAATTGAGCTGCAATATAATGCAATTCAGAACTTGCCCTTACTTTACCCGCGATAATGAGCGGTGTTTTTGCTTCGTCGATTAATATACTGTCCACTTCGTCGATAATGGCAAAATGATAAGGGCGTTGGACTCGATCTTCAGCCCGGGTAGCCATATTGTCACGCAGATAGTCAAAACCAAATTCTGTTCCGACGCCGTAAGTGATATCGGCAAGATAGGCCTGTTTTTTTTCGCTTTGCTCCATAAGCGGTAAATTTAATCCCACTGTTAATCCAAGGAATTCATGGATAGGGCCAATGATTTCGCGATCGCGCTTTGCTAAATATTCATTGACGGTAATGACATGGACACCTTTTCCTTCCAAAGCTCGTAAATAGCTGGGAAGGGAGGCTACCAATGTTTTTCCTTCACCGGTAGCCATTTCAGCAATATTGCCTTCGGTCAATACAAGGCCGCCGATCAACTGGACATCGTAATGGCGCATGCCAAGAATCCTTTTGGCTGCTTCTCTGACTGTCGCAAAGGCTTCGACTTTAATATCATCAATCGTTTTTCCGTTTTGCAGCTGTTGTTTAAACCAAATGGTTTTTTGCTGTAATTCTTGGTCTGAAAGTTTTTCAAACTCTGGTTCTATCTCATTGATTTTCTCAACTAATTTATAATATTTTTTCAATCTTCTTTCGTTCGCATCGACCATATTTTTGATAAGTGAGATCATATTAGGTACGCTCCTTGAAGAAAAATCCTAATCTTCTATTATATTAATATCTTACCAGAACCAATGCTTTTTTACTATAAACAGTACAAGATGTAAAATAAAGGTCGAGAATAAAAGAAAAATAGCATGAAATGAATTTTTAAAGAATTTGATATAGATATTATGACCAATCCGTTTTATAATATTGAAATTGAAGTGGTGGAAATTCTTTGCAGAAGAAATTTTCCAAATGAGAGATAGAATACCGATTTTTTTTGAATGCAATAACAAATTTTGCAATGAACTTTAGTTGCTTTTTTGGGCATGCTAAGAAAGAGGAGGTACGGCATGGTTTACCTTACCTTTGTACTATGTTTTATCGCTTCGCTTCTGCTGACTCCTTTGGCGAAGAAGCTGGCGATCGCTATCGGAGCTGTTGACAAGCCTAATTACAGAAAAGTGCATCAGAAAATAATGCCCCGTATGGGTGGTTTGGCGATTTTTTTAAGTTTTCTTATTGGACTTTTGGTTTTACGTCCGCAAGATCCTTATAACTGGCCGATTATAATTGGCAGCTTTATTATTGTCCTTACAGGATTACTGGATGACAAGTTTGAGCTTTCGCCAAAACTTAAACTAGCTGGTCAGCTGCTGGCAGCCATTGTCGTGGTCGTGATCGGCGGGGTGCATGTGGAATTTATTAATTTGCCTTTCGGAGGCCAATTGGAATTTGGATTGTTAAGCGTTCCGCTAACCATTTTATGGATCGTCGGTGTGACCAATGCCATTAATTTAATCGACGGATTAGATGGACTGGCTGCCGGGGTTTCTTCGATCGCTTTAATTACCATTAGCTTTATGGCTTTTCTTAAAGGCGACGCATATGTCATGAGTATTGCACTCATTTTGCTTGGCAGTACATTAGGTTTTCTGATTTACAATTTTCATCCTGCCAAGATTTTTATGGGAGATACAGGAGCTCTCTTTTTAGGATATATGATGTCCGTTGTGTCGCTGCTTGGATTTAAGAATGTAACAGTTCTTTCATTTGTCATCCCTGTTATTATTCTCGGGGTGCCAATTTCCGATACGTTTTTTGCGATTATTCGCCGTTTTATCCATAAGAAGCCACTCTCAGCGCCTGATAAATCTCATTTGCATCATTGTTTGTTGCGAATGGGATACACCCACAAACAAACGGTGCTGATCATCTATGCCATTTCAGCCATGTTTGGACTGGCAGCCATTATTTTTTCAATGGCTACCATATGGGGGGCTCTTCTGTTTGGCGCTATTTTGATTATAGGAATTGAACTTTTCGTCGAAAGTGTTGGCTTAGTCGGATCCGATTACCAGCCGTTGTTGAGATTAGTCATGAGAAAAAGCAGATAATCCAATTTCGCTTAGAAGTGGAAAAAGAAAAGGGTGTCCTGAAATCAAGCTTTTGGGGCACCTTTTTTTATCAATAAATGGGTTAGAAATACTCTTGATATCGGTGTAATCAAGTAGCTTGGCTTTGGCTTTGCGAAGTATAAAAAGCGCGGCAGAGCGTAGCGTGGTCGCGGTGAATTTTACCGATATCATACGTTGTTTTTGTACGATTTTGTATGAGATGCATAATACGAGTCGTAAGCTGATCTTCCCATAAAGGGGATTGATCAACCTTAGGAAAAAGGAGAAGGAACGGTGGTTGCTTTTTTTATAAAGGAAATTCCGTTGTTCTTTCTAACGGTCATTGGCAATGTTCAGTTAATGACTGGAAATGGGATTGGAAAATTGAAAAGGAAAAGCAGATAAAAAACTGTCGCAAAAGGCTCCATTGAGGGCCTTCACGACAGTCTTTTTTAGTTAATACCTAATTGACGTTTTAAAATTCGTTTTGTCACTTCCAGTTCAACATCATCTAGCTTATAAATATAAGCACCGTTATTCGGATCATGACCGTCCGTTCCCTTTAAGGTTAAATGGTCTATTTTTAAGTCGCCGGATGTACCGAAGCTAACGAGCGACTTCATCTGAGAGAACGAAAGGTTTGTTTTCATATTTTGTCCGACTGCTTCAATTACGTCCGGATACTTAGTGACTGCATTGACGGATTTGGCTTTTTTGACAATCGCCTCTAAAATCATCTGCTGACGTTCGCCGCGCATAATATCGTTGTCATGTTTTCTTGTTCGGGCCAACGCCAAGGCTTCTTCTCCGCTGAGATTATGAACTCCGGGCGTTAAATGGACGGGTTCTGAGTCGGTTGAATTTTTTTCAGTGAATTCATACGGTACTTTTACTTTCACTCCGCCTAGAGCATTTACCACATCCACAAAACCTTTGAAATTCATTTTGACATAAAAGTCTACCGGAACATCAAGCAAGTGTTCTACTGTATCGATGGTTGCCTGAGTTCCTCCATAGGCATGAGCATGGGTAATTTTTTGCTTTTCTCCAATAATGGGAATATACACATAAGAATCACGAGGGATGCTTAACAGTTTTACACTATGATTCTTTCTATTTAGTGTTGCGAGAATCAGAGCATCTGATCTTGTCTTTTGTTTGAAATCGGGACTTCTGTCATCCACTCCTATAAATAAAATGCTGATATTGTCCTTGCTAGGATCCACAGCTTTATCTCTCAAATCAGATTTTTCAACAGCTGGGTCATAAGCATCGGTAAAAACCGTTTCTGCTTTTTTATATAAATAGGCTCCATAACCTGCTGCTGTAGATGCCACTAGAATGAAGGGGAGTAGTAGAAAGAACATGATTCTTCTTCGTCGTTTCCTCCGTTTTCTCCGTTCTCTGATCTGCTGTCTCTGTTCAGCCATACCATTGCTCCTTTTGCGAATAATGAAATAAAGCGAAATCAACAAATTTTTTCAAATTTCAACAAGTCTTCTAAACTCCATTTTACTATGAAGAAGCATTGTTCGTAAATTATTTTATGGAAATCGCTTAATAGACTTTGTTTATTTTCAAAAATTCTGCAGAAAAAATAGGTCTCCTTTTTGAAGGAAACCTCTCCATACAGATCGGAAAAACAAGCGGCATGGTCGGAAGCTCATAAATAAGATTAAATGAAATAGGACTTTTACCGGTGTTAAAAAAGGAAACAGGGATTTTCTTTGATGAAGAATTTGACGTACAGACCGGGCACCTGGAAGTTCATGATTGGCATGTTTAAGCTGAGTTTCCGGAGAAAGTTTTTAAACTGAATGTAAAGAGCTTCAGCTTTGTTACATTTCGATATCCTTTTCTAAATAAAGCATATCGCCTTCCGTAATGGCTGCCTGTCCATTCGTCAGCTCAGTCATCCACTTTTTGAACGTTTCTTTATCTCCTTCTTCGACAAATGTTTCAATGGTGACTCGGTCCAAGTAATGAATATCTTTTATATCATAAACTGAAGACCTTAACTCATTTTCTACTTTTCCGAGAAGGTGGTAATCCAATGTAGTATGCATGACCCTCGTCAATCTTCGTTCGACAATACCGGTATGGTTAAGCCCCTCGGAGACTGATTTGCTGTAGGCGCGAATTAATCCACCGGCCCCTAGCTTGATTCCTCCGAAGTATCTGGTAACCACTACGACTGTATCTTTTAAATTTCGTTTTTTAAGCACTTCCAGCATCGGAACACCTGCGGTACCACTCGGCTCACCGTCATCATTTGCTTTTTGAATCTGATCATGCTCGCCGATCATGTAGCAAGAGCAATTGTGAGTGGCGTTCCAATGCTTTTTTTTGATTTCCGCGATAAAATTTATTGCCTCTTCTTCTGTTTCCGCTCGATTGACGTGGGCGATAAACCGTGACTTTTGTATAACAATTTCGTGTTCTCCATATCCTTTTACTGTATAGTAATTAGGAAGCAAAGCTCTCACTCCATCATGTTTCATTTTCAAAATAAACGGGTATAGACATCCTTATGATATAGAAAAATCTTCTTTGTGCAAACGAAAAGCCTCTGAAATACAAATATAGAAAAAAAATTTAATCTATTGGTAACCAAACTTTAATCCTATGCAAAATATGACATGATATAATGGAATTGTCTGTAAAAGTGATTGTATTTTTACCAGGAGATTTTGCTTACTTTTATTCAGCAGTTCAAAGGTTGCAGATGAACAAATATCATTTGTTTTAAAATCAGTAACCACGAGGAAGGTCTTCTCTATGTCATTAAGAGGTATCAAAACGGAAAAGCTAGATGAGATATTAGATAAAATGATTTCTACAGTCAATCAAAGTAAAGATGAAATCTTTGAAATCG
This sequence comes from Bacillus sp. FSL W8-1127, assembly GCF_038006725.1. Classification (NCBI taxonomy): domain Bacteria; kingdom Bacillati; phylum Bacillota; class Bacilli; order Caryophanales; family Bacillaceae; genus Bacillus; species Bacillus sp. FSL W8-1127. The sequence continues at coordinate 423,555 of NZ_JBBOVU010000001.1, forward strand.
GCGAACGATGCCGGCAAGATTTAGAATCGGGATTGATGGAACTAAAAGCGATCAAAGATGAAGTAAAGCAAGCTCTTCAACAAGAAGAAGAACTTGATTATCAAACTAAACAAGCGAGAAGAAGGCTTTCGGAAGTAAGCAAATTTTTTCATACATATTCTGAAAAAGATATCCGAAAAGCTTATCAGTATGCCCATGATTTACAGACGAAATTAATCCTGACGAAACAAAAGGCAAAACAGCTGATGGAGCGTCGCGATGATTTGGAACGGCGTCTTAAAAATTTGAAAAATACGATTGAGAGAGCGGACAATCTTGTGGCTCAAATATCAGTTGTTTTGAAATATATGACCAGCGACATGAAGCAAATTGGCCAAGCGCTTGAAGATGCGAAGTTGAAGCAGGAGTTTGGCCTTAGGATATTAGAGGCTCAAGAGGAAGAAAAAAAGCGGCTTTCACGCGAAATCCATGATGGTCCGGCCCAGATGATGGCCAATGTCTTGATGCGCTCGGATTTGATCGAGAAAGTGTACAAAGAAAGAGGAGTGGAAGAAGCTCTTGTAGAAATCCGCAACTTAAAGAACATGGTTCGCAGTGCGCTATATGAAGTCCGACGCATTATATACGATTTGCGGCCAATGGCGCTTGATGATCTGGGCCTGGTCCCGGCTCTGAATAAATTTTTAAGCACTCTTGAGGAGTATAATCGATCCATTCAAAGAAATACGACTATTCGCTTTCGAAACATTGGGCTGGAAGTACGGCTCCCTTCAAAGTTGGAAATTGCTCTTTTTCGCCTGATTCAAGAATCCGTTCAAAATGCGTTAAAGCATTCAAATGCCAGCGAAATTGTTGTGAAACTGGAAATTGGGAAAGAGAAGGTATTGGCGGTCATTAAAGACAATGGCCAAGGGTTTGACATTCATAAACGCAAATCAAATTCGTTTGGGATTCTTGGCATGAAAGAGAGAATAGAACTTTTGGAAGGTGAGTTGAACATTGATTCGAAACCAGGAAAGGGGACCGTTGTAAGGTTAAGCGTCCCGATTCATGTTCATGGAAAGGATTAAGCTATACTTTAAGTAAAACATTTGAAAAGAATTTGAAAAGAATTTATAAAAATAAATGATGAAAAGGTAATATGAACAAGGAAATAATTGGTCCAAATAGAAATTATATTAAGAAGCAGAAAGTGCTGACATAATAAGGGAGGAGAAACAATGGCAACGAAGATTGTCATAATCGATGACCATCAATTATTCCGTGAAGGAGTAAAACGAATATTAGAGTTTGAAAAATCTTTTAAGATCGTTGCTGAAGGAGACGACGGATCAGATGTGCTTGAGCTTGTCGAAAGACACAGACCCGATGTGGTCTTAATGGATATTAATATGCCTGGCGTAAACGGTGTAGAGGCAACGAAACAATTGGTGGATGCCTATCCGAAAACGAAAGTGATCATTTTATCCATTCATGATGATGAAAATTATGTGGCGCACGCTTTAACATCAGGAGCGCGCGGCTATCTTTTGAAAGAAATGGATGCGGATGCTCTGATTGAAGCCGTCAAAGTCGTGGCAGAGGGTGGATCGTACTTGCATCCAAAAGTTACTCATAATTTGATCGCCGACTATCGTCGACTCACTTCCAGCGATCGAAAAAAAGGCTTTCAGCAAGGCGAAGTGCGGCGCCCCTATCATTTATTAACGAAACGCGAATGTGAAGTGCTCCAGCTGCTGGCGGACGGAAAAAGCAACAGGGCAATAGGTGAAGCGCTGTATATCAGCGAAAAAACAGTAAAAAACCATGTAAGTAATATTTTGCAAAAAATGAATGTGAACGACCGCACACAAGCAGTCGTAACCGCCATTAAAAGAGGTTGGGTAGAAGTACGCTAGGGGGGGTCTGACCCCTTTAGCATTTTAAAGCGGTACATAATGATTCATCCATGCTTGTTTCGGCGGGCGAAATCGACGAAACGAAATTTGTCTAATCGGTGACGCGATTCGGTATATTGGAAGAGAGTCGCATCTTCCAAATAGACATAGTTTTTCACCACCACAATGTGATTGTAATCTTTTATATCCAAAAAGCGGATATCTTCCTCAGTGCACGGCTCTACCACAATTTCTTTTTTGGCAAAACTGATGGCCAACCCCAATTCATTTTCTAAATATTCGTATATGGAGTGTTCACAAATTTCTTTCGTAAGCAACGGGACATATTGCTTGATGAAAAAGTCGCGATCCAATATCACCCGTTCGCCTTTAATTTCACGAGCTCGAATGACTTTCCATACTTCTGTTTTTTCGGAAACATTCAATTGTCTTGAAAGCCATGGATCTGGATGAATAAGTCCGAGATCGTACACAATCGTTCGGGAGTCCCCCCAAAGAGAATCTTGAAGTTCTTTGAAGCTCACTAGGCCGGAAATCGGGAAGCTCATTTTTGGCGTATCCAACACAATGGATCCTTTGCCGCGGATTTTTTGGATTAATCCGTTCTGTGCCAACAAATTGAGGGCTTTTCGAATGGTTTCTCTCGAAGTGTCGTACAATTCGCAAAGTTCGTTTTCCGATGGCAACGTTTCCATTGGTTTATAAACCCCGTTTTGAATTTTATCTGCCAATTCTTGATAAATTTGCCTATATTTATTATTTCTCATAGTATCACCTGATGATCATTGTACCATATCAGGACCAGTGTGATCATCCTCTGAAAAGGATGGAACAACCAAAAAACGCCCACGGATCAAAGCAGAACTTTTAAAAAGAAAAATAAAATGGAGTTCAAAAAAGCTTTTCATCATTTAGCGAATGAAGAAAAGGAAAAAGCGATTCGTTTGGCCATTCTATTCTGCCAATCTTCCAAAAGGCGCAAGGGCATCTTTGCGGCTACAATATTTCATCGAAATACATGCATGCAATCGAGTAAGAATTGACAGCCCTTTCTTTTTTTATCATAAAAGATCTAAGCTCTCTGTTCCTTTTGGATCCAAGAGGTTTTCTATTTTACAAGAAGAAGAATCAGCGGCTGTCTTGCATCAGTTTGAGCATGGTGTTGTGAATGAAATGCTGCCGGAAAGCTCCGGCAGCAAATGGAAGAAACACGATGTTTTAGCGGATATAGTATACGACAGACTCGTACGGACGCAGGACGAGCCGGCGGAAATGCTCCGGTGTGTCTTTATAGTTAGAAATCAGTACTTTACCGGAGTCTTCCTCCAGAAATTCCGGTTTTTCAAATGTCGTTTCCTCTGCAAAAAAGTTGTTCACCACAAGCAGCTTCTCTCCACTTTTTCTTGTCCGCAGATAAGCGAAAATTTGAGGGTGATCTTTTAAGATCAGCCGGTAATCCCCTTCTGTCACAATATCATATTCTTTTCGAAGCTTAATTAATTTTTGATAGTGATAGAAAATAGAATCGGGGTCTTTAAGCGCCTTTTCTACATTAATTTCTTTATAGTTTTTAGCCAGTCCGATCCAAGGAGTTCCGGTTGTAAACCCGGCGTTTTCCTTATCGTTCCATTGAACAGGCGTCCGGGAGTTATCACGTGACTTTTGCATGAGAATGTCCATTACTTCGGCTTCGCTTTTTCCTTGTTCAAGCAAAATTTTGTGCATATTCAGCGATTCCACATCCCGATATTCTTCAATAGAGGAGAAATAAGGATTGGTCATCCCGATTTCTTCTCCTTGATAAATATAAGGAGTTCCTTGCATCATATGGATCGTGGTAGCAAGCATTTTGGCCGATTCCACCCGATAGCGTCCGTCGTCTCCATAGCGGGAGACAATTCTGGGCTGGTCGTGATTGCACCAAAAGAGAGCATTCCATCCTCCGCCTTCCTGCATTTTCGTTTGCCAGGTAGACAGAATCGATTTTAATTGTGGAAAATCAAGCTCTGCTTTTGTCCACTTTTCGCCGTTTGGATAATCCACTTTCAAATGATGAAAATTGAACGTCATATTTAGTTCCCGGCGATCTGGACGTGTATAAAGAATGCAATTTTCTATCGTGGTGGAGGACATTTCACCCACTGTTATGATGTCGTATTGGGAAAACACTTCACGGTTCATTTCCTGTAAATATTCATGAATGCGAGGTCCGTCGGTATAAAATTTTCGACCGTCTCCTTCTGGATCGTCCGGAAAGCGCTGGTCTTTGGAAATCAAGTTAATGACATCGAGACGGAAGCCATCGACTCCTTTTTGGAGCCAAAAATGCATCATTTTGTACAGTTTTTTGCGCAATGTTTCGTTTTCCCAGTTTAAGTCCGCTTGTGTCACGTCAAATAGATGCAAATAATATTGACCTGTTTCATCGTCGTATTGCCAAGCGGATCCTCCGAATTTTGACTCCCAATTGGTAGGGGGCTCTCCAGTTTCTTTTCCGTCTTTCCAAATATAAAAATCACGGTACGGACTTTCTTTCGATTTTCGAGCTTCAATAAACCATGAATGTTTTGTAGAAGTATGGTTTACAACTATATCCATGATCACCTTAATGCCCCGTTTATGGGCTTCATTTAAAAGCTCGTCAAAGTCATCCATCGTTCCGTACGTTTCATCGATGGAATAATAATCGCTTATGTCATAGCCATTATCCCTTTGGGGGGATTGATAAATAGGCGTAATCCAAATACAGTCGATCCCCAGAGTTTTTAAATAGTCGAGTTTGGCCGTGATTCCTTTAATATCGCCAATTCCGTCACCGGAAGCGTCATAAAAGCTTTTTGGATAAATTTGATATACTACGGCTTTTTTCCACCATGGCTGTTTCATCTTCGTTGCACAGGAAACATTTTCGAAAATAGACGCGGGATACGGTCCGCATCTGTCAAAATTGCTTCCTGTGTTTCCTCCTTTCTTGGTGTAATGGAATTGATAATCAGCATGATTAAGAATGCTCTTAAGCTAGTAACCATTTTGCTTGATCAAGTGAAAAAATCCATGCAGCAAAATATTAGCTAAAACAGGCATCTATACCATTGAGTTCATTGCAGTAAGATCCATATCTCCCAAAAATCAAGTGAAGAAAGAGGGGGAGCGCGGCGGTCGAAATTGAATGCCTGTTGAAGCAGAGCGGCCCCTTATGATGTTCGCTTATGCTGTCGCCATAAGGGAAGTTGCTGAAGACATATTTCCATTTGATTAACTAGTCCATTTTCAGTGCTGAAAACAGAGAGGGGTCAAGGCTAAAAGCGTCTGACCCCTAATGTTTCCATTAAATTTCTTCTTTGGAAAATTTACTGAAAATGACGGTGAGAATAAATGGAACTACAAGCACGATTCCGATTCCAAGGAAAAATGTCCCCCAATATTCATGTTTAATGGAAAGGAACCCCGGTAAACCGCCAACTCCGACGGAAAAAGCATTCACTTTGCCGATGGAGAGAATCATACCCGCAATAGCTGATCCAATCAGGGCGCTAATAAATGGGTAGCGATACCGCAAGTTCACACCAAACATCGCTGGTTCAGTAATACCTAAATAAGCGGATAGCGCTGCGGTTCCGGAAAGACCGCGCAGTTTTTGGCTTTTCTTAGCCAGAAACATCATCGCCAACGCCGCTGATCCTTGAGAAATATTGGAAAGGGCGAGGATTGGCCAGAGGAAAGTTCCTCCGGTTGTTCCGATCAACTGCAAGTCAACGGCTAAGAAGGTGTGATGCATTCCCGTTATGACTAGCACTGCGTATAATCCTCCGTAAATCAGTCCGCCTAGCCATGCAAAGTGGTCAAAGATCCATACAATCCCTGACGTAATTTCATTACCAAGCCAGAAGGTGGTTGGACCGATGATGATAAATGAGGCGAACCCGGTAATCAGCAAAGCGACCGGTGCCACAACCAGCAACTTTATGGAATCATGAACACGCTTGTTTAAAAATACTTCGATTTTTGCCAGTAAATAGGAAGCAAATAAAATCGGCAATACTTGTCCTTGATAACCGACTTGCTGAACTTTCAATCCGAATAAATCCCAATACTTGATGGCTCCTTTAGCTTTCGCTTCAGCATAGCCCCAGGCATTAAGCAAATCCGGGTGAACAAGCATTAAACCTAGTACGATCCCGAGCAAAGGGCTGCCTCCAAACCGCTTTACGGCTGACCAACCGATTAATGCAGGCAAGAATGTAAATGCCGTATTGGCAATCAGGTTAATCATGCTGGCGATATCGGCCCAATTTTGGTGAACCTCTATAAAGGATTTCCCTTTGTAAAAAATATCTTGTCCTGTTAAAATATTGTTAATCCCCATCAAGAGACCGGCCGTAACGATCGCTGGAAGGATCGGTATAAAAATATCCGCCAATACTTTAATCGCACGTTGAAGCGGATTCATTTTTTGGGCTGCCGCATTTTTTACCTCTTCTTTAGTGGCAGTTCCGATGCCGGTTTCTTGAACGAATACATCGAATACTTTATCTACAATTCCTTGACCAATTACCACTTGAAATTGGCCGTTTGCCGAAAATGAACCTTTTACAAGATCAATATTTTCCAACTTTTTTTTGTCGACTTTCTCTTCATCATTTAAAACGAGACGAAGACGAGTAACGCAGTGAGTGCCAGTGTTGATATTTTCTTTGCCGCCGACCGCTTCGATGATTTGCCGGACCGAGTCGCGATATTCACTCATTTCTTTCCCCTCCGTAACCGTTTTCAATAGTGGCCAAAATTATAAATTGAAAGAAAGATAACTAAAAATCTAATGAAATGATCGCTTCACCGGGTGAAGAATTTTAATTTGTATATACAAGATTTACTTTTATTGTATTCATGTATATACAAGGTGTCAAGAAAAAATATAAAACGTTTTCATGAACGTTTATTGAAAAAAAAGATGAAAACTTTTGGCTTTCTGGTAAAATAAAAACCATATTTTACAGTAGTAAAGGGAATGAGTAGGTCAACTGCGGTTCAACTGATAAAACGACAGTCGGAAACGATGGTTTCTACAAGTAATTTGTCTGATGACATCACAGGATGAAGTTCGTCCGTTCAGCACTCAAACTAATAGGAGGTGTTCAAATGAAAACTGCGATTATAACAGATAGTACATCGTATATTCCGGAAACGCTGCGAAAAGAATGGAACATTTATATGATTCCTTTAAATGTGGTGATCGGCGGAGAGTCTTTTAAAGAAGAAATGGACATCACGGCGGAACAGTTTTATGAAGAAGTCCAGAATGAACAGAAGCTTCCCACAACTTCTCAGCCCTCCATCGGTCAGTTTGTAGAGTTGTTTGAAGATTTATCAAAAGAGTATGATGCGGCTATTTGCATCCTTCTTTCCAGCGGGATAAGCGGTACTTATCAAACTTCAGTTGCTGCAGGTAAAATGGTCGACGGACTCGAAGTTTTTTCTTATGATTCCGAAATCAGCTGTGCTGCTCAAGGATTTTATGTAATGGCTGCCAGCCGATTGGCAAGGGAAGGAATGGAGCCCCAAAACATACTGAAGAAGCTCGATGAATTGAAAGCTACTCTCCGCGCTTATTTTATGGTGGACGACCTTGACCATTTAAAACGAGGCGGGAGATTGTCGGGTGCTCAAGCGTTTGTGGGAAATTTGCTACAAGTAAAATCTCTTCTCCACTTTGAAAACAAAGTGATTGTTCCTTTTGAAAAAATCCGTACGAAAAAAAGAGCTTTAAAACGGATCGAACAATTATTTTCCGAAGACTATCAGAAAGGAATTCCGCTTCAAGCTGCTATAATCCATGCCAATCGCCCTCAGGAAGCTTCTGACTGGATGGAAGAATTAAAGAATCAATATCCTGAAACAGAATTCCAGATCAGTTATTTCGGTCCTGTCATCGGCACGCATCTTGGCGAAGGGGCTTTAGGAATGACTTGGGCGAAAAAACTATTCTAGCAAAGCACCATTTTCTATTCGGCCAAAATTGACGGGGGCTGCTGTCTATCTTAGCCCCTTAAGCCGTAAAACGATCTCTTTATACATTTGAATAGAGGTGAAATATGAACCGCTTTTCCTCTTCTGTCCAATCTTTTACATCCGGCCGCCATTTGCTGCTTTCAGAACTTCCCTTTCCTCAAGATTTGATTCAACACCATTTAAACAACGGATATTTGCAATTGGAAGACGGTATTCGCAAAGAAGGCCGATATTATGTTTGCGCCCGCTGCGGAAATCGAGATCCCCAAATGTTTGCCTCATTTCCTTGCGCCCGTTGCCGGAAGTTTTGCCTTTATTGCCGCTGTTGTATAATGATGGGCCGTGTATCAGAATGCACTCCTTTAGTTTCATGGAAAGGACCGCCACCTCGTTCCGTTACCAGTCACGATTTGCTTCAGTGGGACGGCCGATTATCCAAGGGACAATTAACGGCAGCTAGGGCTGTTCAAAACGCGGTAGAAGAGAAGGGAGACTTATTAGTCTGGGCTGTTTGCGGAGCAGGGAAAACGGAAATTCTTTTTGACGGTATAAATGCCGCGCTTCAGAAAGGAGACCGTGTCTGCATCGCTGCTCCGCGGACAGATGTTGTTCTTGAACTGTCGCCAAGACTGAAAAAAGTTTTTCCCACGGTCCCTGTTACAGCGTTGTACGGAGGAAGCCCGCAGCGAAATGAATACGGCTCTCTTGTCATATCCACAACTCATCAATTGTATCGATACAAAGAAGCGTTTGACGTTGTAATCGTAGATGAAGTCGATGCCTTCCCTTATTCCTATGATCCCACGTTGCAATATGCGGTGGAAAAATCGCGTAAGCCTTCCTCGGCCATGATCTATTTAACGGCCACTCCAAATGAAATATGGCAGCGGCAATGCCGGCAAGGAAAAAGAAAATTTGTCTCCATACCCGCCCGTTATCATCGACATCCTCTCCCCGTTCCGAAAATACGCTGGATAGGAAATTGGAAAAAATCCTTTAAAAAAGGTTGTATTCCGAAAGAACTGAAAGATTGGACACAAAAACGTTTGACAAAAAACAAGCAAGCCCTTCTTTTCTTCCCCAGCGTTCGTATGATGAACGATGCTCTCCCCTTATTTAAAAGGCTTCATTCTCGAATTGAAGCTGTCCACGCTGAAGACCCCGCCCGCATCGAAAAGGTGGAAGGCATGCGCCGCAAAGAGATCCCTGTTATGTTGACGACCACTATTTTAGAACGAGGGGTTACGTTTCCGAATCTTGATGTAGCTGTAATAGGAGCAGAAGAGATGATTTTTAATGAAAGCGCACTTGTGCAAATTTCCGGCCGGGTGGGTCGGAGCGCCGATTATCCCGATGGGGAAATCATGTTTTTTCATTACGGGCTTACGAGAGAGATCATCAAAGCTATCCGACATATTGAACGGATGAACCTGGAAGCGAAGAAAAGGGGGTTGATTGATTGAACTGTCTATATTGCGGGAAAGAACAATCTTCTCGATATTCTTGGCTGACGGTGTTCCGATTAAAAGAAGAACCTGCGCTTTGCTTAGATTGCCAAGAACGATTTCAGCGAATCAGTGGGGATTGCTGCTCTATTTGCGGGCGGCCGCTTTCAGAATGGCCTGCTGAATGGCCCCGCTCGCATTGCTGCTTGGATTGCGTTCGCTGGGAGGAAGATGAGAACTGGCGGAGCGTTTTAACAAAAAATGTATCGCTGTTTTATTATAATAAAGGTATGAAAGAGTGGCTGGCTCGTTTTAAATATCGGGGGGATTATCATTTAGCGCGCTGTTTTGCTTCAGAAATACGGAATGAGATCCGGCGGATGGCTCCCGACAAGATCGTTCCCATTCCTTTGAGTGAGGAACGTCTGCAGGAGCGGGGGTTTAACCAAGCAAAAGCACTTGTTGAAGAAGCAGGATTTCATGCGGAAGAGCTATTAGGCCGCTTCCATACGGAAAAACAATCGAAAAAGTCACGGATTGAAAGAATTCATTTGCCGGAAGTATTTTATATGATACACCCGGCATCACTTGCCAACGAGACGGTTTTACTCGTGGACGATATTTATACGACCGGCTCTACTTTACGCCATGCGGCCAAAGTGCTGAAAAAACATGGTGCACAAACTGTGCTCGCCTTGACATTGGCAAGAGGATAGGTCCGAATGGACGATAGAAAAATCATTTTGACGGCAAAAAATCTTCATGAGCGGAAATGAAAGACGATATTAAGAAAAAGGAGATTTAACGGGAGGAAAGAAATAATGGGAGAGATTTCAAACTGCCCCCGCTGCGGGTCGCTGTTTATGAAAACAAGTTTTCGCGACGTTTGTGAAAATTGCTATAAAGAAGAGGAAAATCTTTATGACAAAGTATATAAATTTCTGAGAAAAAGAGAAAATCGGGCTGCCACCATCACGAGGGTAGTGGAAGCGACGGGAGTGGACGAAGAATTGATTTATAAATGGGTGAGGAAGGGAAGGCTGCAGCCGGCTGTTTTTCCGAACATGGGATATCCGTGCGACAATTGCGGGAAAATTATTACAAAAGGAAAATTATGTTCCGATTGTGCCGATCAATTGCGCCACGATTTAGAGACGTTTGAAAAAGAACAGGAAAGAAAAAAGGAAAGAAATATTACTTACTACTCTTTGAAGGACGATACGAAATAACGGGTATGGAAAACATTCAAGGGTCTGTTTAGAGGGCGGAAAAGAAAAGGATCCTTTGGATAAAAAGATAATGGAAAAAAGGAAAAAGGAACTATGAACGGTTGCTAAACTTTTTCATAATCAAACCGATATAATGAACATAGGAACAACGGAAAAGAAAAGAGGGATATGGGATGAAGATCCAACCTATCGGCTTATCCGGCGTGAATCTTTATAAAAAGGCTATGAGCAAGTTTGATGAGTCCAAGCAACCGGAACATACCCAGAAGGATAAAGTCGAAATTTCCGCTGCAGCTAAAGAAATGCAGGAAGCCTCCCAGCTGACAGCAGATCGGCAAAAAAAAGTAAATGAGCTTAAGCAAAAGATTGAAAGCGGCGAGTATAAGCCTCATCCGGAAGAGATTGCCAAAGGTATACTTCGTTTTTACCGCAGATAGAAAGATGGGATGAAAATGTCTGGTGCTCAAGTTATCACGATAATGGAAAAATTGTGTGCCCTTCATGAGATCCTGTATGAATTGGAGCAGGAAAAAGAAAAGATTGTAAAAGAGAACGATGTAGACGGGCTAAACAATCTGCTTGCCAAGGAACAGAAATATATTGCCGCCATACAGACAATGGAAAAAGAACGGAAAAAAGAGGTGGCAAACTGGCTGGGACGGGAGAATGCAACCATTTCTGACTGCATAGAGAAAGCCGTGGATGAAGAGAAAGAAAAGCTGGTATATCTTCGAGAAAAGCTTATGGACATCGTGGAATTGTTAAAACAACAAAATAAATTGAACCAGCAATTAATCTATCAATCGCTTCAATTTATCACATTCAGTTTAAACTTGCTTCATCCTCAGCCAAAGGCTGCAACGTATTCCCATCCTAATCAAAAAATAAAAGATAGGCAAGGGCGCTCTCTTTTCGATTCAAAAGCTTAATGGAAGCAAGGATGAAAGAAACGGAGGAATATTTTATGACTTCCACTTTTCATGGTTTAGAAGTCGCCAAGCGGGGGATGATGGCTCAACAGACAGCTTTATATACAACGAGCCAAAATATCGCCAATGCCAATACCCCGGGCTATTCCCGCCAGCGCGTCAATTTTGTTCAAACAGAGCCTTACCCGGCTGCTTCAATGAACAGACCTCAAATTCCGGGGCAAATGGGGACAGGAGTAGAGGCTGGTTCGATTGAACGCGTTCGCGAACAGTTTTTAGATGTACAATACCGCAACGAAAATAACAAACTGGGGTATTGGGATTCACGATCGACAGCTTTGAGCCGGTTGGAAGACGTGTTTGCCGAGCCAAGCGATACGGATGGTTTGTCTGCTGTGATGAATGAGTTTTGGCAATCTTTGCAAGATTTGAGCGTCAATCCGGAAAACGAAGGAGCACGTTCTGTCGTCCTTCAACGGGCACAAGGAGTTGTCGATACGTTTCATTATTTATCCAACTCCATAAGCGACATTCAAGGAGACTTAGGCAACCAAATCAGCGTCGGCATTAAAGATGTCAATTCGATCTTGAAGCAAATTGCCGAACTGAACCAACAGATCGGAGAAGTAGAACCAAACGGCTATTTGCCGAACGACTTGTACGATGAGCGTGACCGTCTAGTCGATCAACTGTCAAGCTATTTGAATGTGAAAGTGGAAAAAATGCCGTCCGGAGGCAATGCTCTGGATATTGCCGAAGGACAGTATAAAATTACGCTTTTGGATGCGAACGGAAACCCTGTTAAAGATTCCGGTGGAAATGATGTAACGCTTGTTAATGGCAATCAATTCAATCAGCTGGGATTTTCGTCCAATCAACCAAATCAATTTACAAGCACGGTGACAGGTCCTATAGACAATTTAGTGGTTTATCAACCGGATGATCCGTCTCGAATGGATAATGATATCGTGTCCGGACAGTCAGTGGCTTCGATTTCTTTTTATCAAAATGGCAATGTAACTTTTTCTCAAGGAAAGTTGCGAGGATTAATTGAATCATACGGTTATAAAGTCGGTGTAGATACGAATGGAGATCCGATAACAGCGGGCATTTATCCGGACATGGAAGCTAAATTGGATAAGCTTGCTTATACGTTTGGAACTTTGTTTAATACTGTTCATCATTATGGTTATGATCTAAACCAAAATCAAGGTACCGATGCCTTTTTTACTGGTTTACAAAGTATTAGTGATGCGGCTAAAAATATTCAATTAAACTCAAATATAGGAACAAAAGATATCGCAGCTTCTTCCAATAAATTATCAGGAGACGGAAAAAATGCGATTAATTTAGGAAATATTTTTTCGATGGATTTATCACAGCCTTATACGCTTGAAGGTGTAAAAGACAGCACCGGCAATCCGGTTACCTTGACTTTTGGAAGCGGTGCGGAACAAGTGAATGTTCCGATTACGACAAGTACGATTAACTCCTATTATGAAGGAATCATCGGTGGTCTTGGCGTCGCCTCTCAACAGGCGCAGCGGCTATCCAATAACAGCAATTCGCTGGTTCAGTCAGCCGATGAAAGAAGACAGTCTGTCAGCTCCGTGTCATTGGATGAAGAAATGACGAATCTCATAAAATTTCAGCATGCCTATAATGCTGCTGCCCGCAATATTACGGTTATGGATGAAATGCTTGATAAAGTCATCAACGGAATGGGCGTTGTAGGACGGTAGGGAAGGTGAAAAAATATGCGTGTAACTCAGTCTATGCTTTCCAATAATATGCTTCGCAATCTAAGCTCCAGCTATGAGCGGCTGTCGAAATATCAGGATCAAATTTCCACAGGTAAAAAGGTCAATCGTCCGTCCGATGACCCGGTGGTGGTCATGAAAGGGATTTCTTATCGCGCGGACCTTTCAGAAGTGCAGCAATATAAACGGAATTTTTCCGAAGCGTACAATTGGATAGAAAACTCGGATGCGGCTTTAGACAATGCGGGACAAGCCTTGCAAAGAATCCGCGAACTTGTAGTTGAAGCCAGCAATGATACGTATGATGCTTCTCAAAGACAGGCCATTTCAGCGGAAATTAAACAACTTCGCGACCATTTGGCGGAGGTTGCAAATACGAAATTTGGAGATAAATATTTGTTTAACGGGGCGAATACGACCAAAAAGCCGGTAGATCTGCAGAATGGAAATTATCCGAGTGAGTCCCAGCCGACCGAGCCGGTTGAAATCGAACTTTCGAAAGGGATTTATTTGCCGGTAAACGTACCGGGAGAAAAAGTATTTGGGAAACAGTTGTTTTCGGATTTAAAGGCGCTTACTGATGATTTGGATCAAGGAAAGAACCCTGCTAGTTATTTGGATCAAATCGACCAACATATTGATGCGATCAATAATGCCCGTGCGGACCTCGGGGCTCGGCAAAACCGACTCGAAATGATGGAATCGCGTGTAGATAACCAAGAGGTCATTGCCACAAAAGTTCTTTCAGACAATGAGGATGTGGACTACGAGAAAGCCATTACGGATTTAACGGCTCAGGAAAGCGTTCACCGCGCGGCATTAGCTGTAGGTGCTAGAGTTCTTCAGCCAACTTTAATGGACTTTTTGACGTAAACGGCTGGGCGATGGGTCTGACTCCTGTTCGAGTTGGACCTTTTTTGTAAAGAATTTGATCAACTATCATCCATAAGATGCTTGGATATAGATTTGCAAAGCGTTAAATTGCTAATCCGGTTCTTCTTTTTACAAGAGGCAGGAAGAACGGCGAGAGGATCACCCCTTTGAAAAAGCCTAACGGGTTCATCACGAGGTGAAATGAAGTGGAATTTCCGCAAATTCGAATTCAGTCGCAAAAAGCACAAATTTCCATTGCCACGACTCCTCCTAAACAAACGATTGAACAGCCTCCTGCCCAGCTGGATCTGAAGCAGGCGAAAGCTGAACTTCACATTGAACGGATAAGAGGCGGTTTAACCATTGATCAAACGAAAGCATGGGAATCGATGGATTTGAAGCCCATTTCCAAACGAATAGAAGAAGCTGCCGAAATCGGGTACCAGGACTGGCTTGAAGGGATTGCAAGACGTGCGGAAGATGGACGTGAACTGATGGAAATTGAACATAAAGGCAATCCGCTGGCCGAACAAGCGAAGCGCAACAGTGAGCCCCCTGAGCACCAATTTAACATCGGTTTTATTCCGCCTTATTTCAGTGTAAAACTTCATTATGAACCCGATCGATTAAAAATCGATTGGGATTTGCATAAGGCAGAAAATCATACAAAAGCGCAAAAAACGATCATAGATTATCGACCTGGAAATGTTTCCATCCAGATGGCCCAGTATCCGGCACTGAAAATTGATTTTGTCCATTTAAAATACAAAGGAATCCACTACGAACAAGAAATTTAGTATAAAGGAAGAGGGCAATGATTATTGAAACGAAGTATCATGGCAAAATGGAAGTGCAAAAAGCCGATATTTGGCGATTTGACAAAGGAATTCCGGGCTTTTTGGAGGAAAAGGAATTCGTCTTGCTGCCGCTTCCAGACAATGAAGTATATTGGATTCTTCAATCGGTTCAAACGCCTGAGCTAGCGTTTGTAGTTTCCGATCCATTTGTCTTTTTTAGCGATTATCAATTTGTACTTGATGATTTGACGTTGGATCAATTGGATCTCAAAAAGAAAGAAGAAGTCCTGGTGCTGGTCATTTTAACGGTGAAAGAGCCGTTTCAAAACACGACGGCTAATCTTCAAGCTCCTCTTATTTTGAATAAGACGAACCGAAAGGGAAAACAAGTCATTTTAAATGACGGAAAATACAATGTGCGAACCCCCCTATTTGCGCTCCAGAGAGGTTGAATCAAGATGCTGGTACTGACAAGAAAAAAGGGCGAGACGATCCAAATTGGTGATGATATAGAAATCACGGTCTTGGCCGTCAAAGGAGATCAAGTGAAAATCGGAATCCAAGCGCCGAAACATGTCGATATCCACAGAAAAGAAGTCTATTTGGAAATTCAAGCGGAAAACGCCAAAGCTTCGCGAGGAATTGCCGATCTATTTTCCATCATTACCCCGCCGAAAAACGAATAAATCAAAATAGTGTATTTTTCTTTGATGCTTTTCTGGTTTTTCCAGAGCGGCAAAAGCAGATTTGTGATGGCAGCACCTTTGCAAAAACGGAAATACATTTATTGGCTATAAACCCGAGTGTTTTGACGCAGAAACGAATTTGTTTTTCTTCAAAAGACTCTTTAACTTAAAACAAAACCAACCGTTTCGCTATAAATGGGAGCATCTTCACAGTCTTATGGGTAGAAATATGTAATGATTCACATTTAAAAGTAGACGGTTCATGGGCAAATTTGGATTGCCGTTATCACGTTTTTTGAAGCAAAAGATAGTCTCTCGATCCGTTTTTAACCTTGTTTCTCTTAATAAAAGGAGTAAGATAGCGGATCAGGCTTTCGAGGGTTACTCGACGACCTGATCGCGCAAAATGGATGCCATCCAATTATTAAACGACGGTTGAAACGTTTTGGTTGAAATCTTTCATTCTACTGCTACCATCCGCCTCCGCCATGTCCTCCATATCCTCCATATCCGCCATGTCCGCCGTACCATCCGCCTCCGTAATGATGGTGCGGATGATAATGATGATAAGGGTAATGATGTCCATATCCGTGAGGGTATCCGTAATGTCCATAGTGACCATGTCCAGGATAATATCCGCCGTGTCCGTATCCATGACCATAAGGATACCCTACTCCGGGATAGCCGCCATAGGGATCTACTCGTTCTTCCTCATAAGGATTTTCGGCCAAGTAACCATTCATTTCATTGTTGATAAAAGACATACCTTTTCCTCCTTAGAATTTTGTTATAATTTTGTAAGCTCAATCAATCATATGCAAATGCGGATAGAAATGCTGGGCGATTATCTTGCAAACAAAAGAAATAGGCGTTTTACCTACTTAAAAATAAAGGGAATTTTATTGGATAGATGGCATGTTGCATGGGGGGATTAACAGTGCTTGACCAAATTCGAGGAGGATTGTTTGGAGCGGCAGTCGGCGATGCGCTCGGAGCGACTACCGAATGTATGAATAAAGAAGAAATTCAAGAAAAGTACGGGAAAATCAAAACGATTATCGGAGGCGGCTGGCTGACACTAGATCCGGGGGAGGTAACGGATGATACGGACATGATGATTGCCGTTGCCAACGGAATCACCCAAAGTCCGGAAAACCCGATTCCGGCTATTGGAGAGGAGTTTTTAAAATGGTATCGTCGGAATCCACGGGGAGTTGGCCGAACGATAAGCCTTGTTCTTTCTCAGTATCAGGGGGATTGGTTTCAAACGGCGTTTCACGTTCATTGTGCGCAGCAAGGAAAAAGCAGCGGCAACGGATCTTTAATGAGATGCCTCCCGGTGGCGCTTGCTTATTCCGATCAAGAGATGATGGAGAAGATTACCTTTCTGCAGTCAAAGATGACCCATTACGCCGATGAAGCGGCAGAAGCTTGCTTGATCTATAACAGAATAGCGTTTCGTTTGTTAAAGGGAGAAAATCTTAAAACGTCCCTGAAAGAAGAAATAATGAATACATCCTATTCTTCTGTTTGCTTTCGTAAAGAGCCGGATTGTCCTCCTGATGGCTATGTTGTCCATACGTTGATATGGGTATTGCATTGGCTTTGGAATTGCCATACGTTTGAAGAAGTAGTGATCGAAGCGGCTAACAGGGGCGGGGACAGCGATACCATTGCTTCCATTGCCGGTGGACTGAAAGGGCTGGAAGCGGGGTTTCATCGTTTACCTCGCAGGTTTACAGAGATATTGCGGGTCAAGCAAGAATTAGAATTATTATCAGAAAAACTGTACGCTGTTAGACAGCGGATATAGGTCTTTTTTAGAGATCTCAATCTGTACTGTTTTGTTTTTGAGAGGGCAAAATTCCAGTATGATTATGATTCTTTTAAAAGATATGGTTTCATAAATAAAAAGAGCCAAGGCTTCGCGATTCTAAAAAGTCGAGAAGCCGATGGCCTTTTTTATACAATGTCTGTGATTACCAGCCAAAGCCGCCCCCAAACGGGTAACCGAATCCTCCGTATCCTCCGTATCCGTAGGGGTACCCATAACCAAAGCCTGGACCGTATAAGAAAGGAGAAAGTAAAGCTGCTGAAGTCAAACCTCCTAAAAATCCACCGAAAAATGGTCTTCCAAACCCAAACCCGAATGGCCTCCCAAATCCGAAAGGTCTTCCGAACCCAAACCCAAATGGTCTTCCAATTATTCTTTCGTCACTTGTCACATCAGGGTGCATTTTCATTCCTCCTCATTTTACTTAGCTTAACAGCTCACTTTAAATTATGCGTTTGTTCTAATATTGTTTTAGGCAAACAACTTATTTTAGGTAAGAGTTTAATGAACAGAACATCATTTTCTCATCTTGGGACTCTTAAATTAAAAAATATCAGACATGGTGATTCGTCCAAAATTATTTACCTTAAGCATGAATTATGAATTTTAAGAGAGAAAGATAAAAAAAAGCCAGCCGCTGACGATAAAAAGAATAGGATGTGGAGTTATCAGAGGGGAGTGGTTCGGAAAATGGTTGAGAAAGTAGCCAATTCGGAATTGATTTATCAGGCAGTGACGTTGCAGCAAGACGTACTGAAACGGACAGCTGAAGATCAAACAACGATGACTCAACAGCCAGCTTTCCCTCAACTAAGTCACTCAAAAGAGCAAGTTCATGAGATTGTCGAGAGCATGAATCATTTTTTAAAATCATCCAACACGCATTTGAAATTTGTGTTTCATGATCAATTGAAAGAATATTATGTGAAGATTGTGAACGATGAAACGAACGAAGTGGTGAAAGAAATCCCGCCAAAGAAATTGTTGGATATTTATGCAGCAATGGCCAATTATTTAGGTATATTAGTAGATAAGAAAATTTAGGGGAGTGAAAAATATGGTAACGAGAATCACAGGACTCGCCAGCGGCATGGACATTGATTCCATGGTGAAACAGTTGATGACAGCGGCAAAAGTGCCGTTAGATAAGTTAAAGCAGCAAAAACAAATTCTCGAATGGCAGAGAGATGATTACCGTGATATGAATTCTGCCCTTCTTGATTTCAGAAGTCTCCTCACACAAATGAAGCTGACGACGAATTATCGTGCCCGTCAAGTAGCATCATCAGACGATTCAAAAGTGACAGCGACTGCTTCCAGTGCTGCGGGACTCACCTCTTACAGCATTTCCAACGTGACACAATTGGCCAGTGCGGAAACGATTGCGGCGAAAAATAGTATTACAAATGATGCAGCTAATTTTGATCCGACTAAAAGTCTGCAAACACAATCGTTTGTTACCAATCCGAACTGGAAAACAGGAGTTGTTGAAACGCAAACATTTAATGTTACTTCAGATAATCAAACAATTTCGTTAACTAATATCTACCTAAGTACAGTCGATCAATGGAGCGTTAAGGTAAATGGAAAAACGTATAAAATTGTAGCAAGTGATCCTGCTCCTGGTACAAATGAAGTTCAAGTTGCTGCAGATGGTACGCTAAAATTTGGAACACCATTAGTAACTGGAGATACTGTCAAAGTAGATTATATTGCACCAAATAGAACGGAATCCTTTACAAGTGACGGCAGTACTACGACTTATCAGCTTTCAAGAACTCTGGTGGGAAACGTTTCTATCACCACGACTGATACAAATAATAATGTAACAGCCTATACAGTCAATTCTGATGGTTCTATATTGGACAGCACTAATGCGGTTATTGGAAATATTGATTATACAACGGGCAAAATCACGTTTAATAACCCGCTGGCAAAAGATACAAAATTAGATGTAACCTTTACTCAACAATACAGCAGCTTTTCGATAGATTCTTGGACATCCAAAGGGGAAGTAAAGCAAAACTTCCTCGTTCAAGGGAGCGATTCACTGAATACTGTCATCAGTAAAGTGAATTCTTCCGGCGTCGGTGTCAACATGTTCTATGATTCTTTTTCGGGGAAAATGTCCGTTGTACGTACGGAAACGGGAGATTTTAACAGCGCCGGATTGGATCTTCAAATCACCGGAGATTTTGCCAAAGCAATTAGTTTAGAAACAAATGGAGCGGACAGTGGCAGTAATAGTTATGTGAACGTTCAAGAAGGAAAAAACGCGAAGTTCACTTTAAACGGCTTAGAAACGGAGCGGACGTCCAATACTTTTACTGTCAATGGAGTCAACTTTACTCTTAAACAAACATTTGATAGTCCGGTTACCGTGTCCGTGACTAATGACAGTGATACCGTGTATCAGAATATAAAAAACTTTATAGATAAATATAATGACTTGATCGACAAGATTAGCAAGAAAACGTCGGAAGAACGTTATCGCGATTACCCGCCTTTGACTGATGACCAGCGCGAGCAATTAACGGACAAGCAGCAGGAACAATGGGAAGAAAAGGCAAAAAGCGGTCTTTTGCGCAATGATCCGATTTTAACGGGCCTTTTAAGCAAGATGCGCACCAATTTTTACAGTACGGTCCAAAATGATTCCGTTTCCGCAAACTATAACCAAATTGCCAAAATCGGCATTACCACTTCGAGCAACTTTTTAGACGGCGGAAAATTAATCATCGACGACGCGAAGTTAAAACAAGCGATCCAAGATGATCCGACGTCGGTTGAAAATCTTTTCCGCGGGGATGGAGGCATTATTCAGCAGCTGTATGATACGGTCAATAATGCAATGAGTCAATTAAAGGATAAAGCCGGAAATTCGTATTCGACGAATCAGCAGTTTTCGATTGGCCGTCAATTGGATGATATTGATAAACGTGTAACAGATATGCAAAACAGCTTGGATGACTTAGAAAATCGCTATTATAATCAATTCACTGCAATGGAACAAGCGATTCAACAAGCTAATCAGCAATCTTTATATTTAACACAAATGCTTTCCGGCGGTAATTAATTAAGAAAAATGGCGAAAATATTTCCACGTTGATAAACAGGTTTTCCGGTCCCTTAACGGTCATTTCAGAACGGACTATGGATGGAAACTAACAGCTTACTAAAGGAGAGATACGGACATGGCAATCAATAATCCATACCAAGCATACGAAAAAAACGCTGTTTCTACTGCATCGCCTGGCGAGTTGACGTTAATGCTTTATAATGGCTGTCTGAAATTTTTGCTTCAGGCAAAGAAAGCTATCGAAGACAAAAATTTTGAGAAGAAAAATACCTATATTCAAAAAGCGCAAAATATCATTCGTGAATTGATGGTCACTTTAAATATGGATGTAGAGCTGTCCAAAAATTTAATGGCTGTATATGACTATATGAATCGCCGTCTCATTGAAGCAAATGTGAAAAATGATCTCGAGATTTTAGATGAGGTGATGGAATTCATTACGGAACTGCGTGATACGTGGAAGCAGGCGATTCAAGAACAACGGAAACAGCAGTATGGGACAGGCGGTCGAGTGTAATGGGAGACATGCGGACCTGTTTTCACATTACGCAGCAATTGTTTCACCACGTTCAAGCAAAGCCGGCAGTGGCAGATCGAGATGAATGGATTAAGAGATTGCTTGATTTGCTCGATGAGCGGGAGCAGGTCTTAAAAAGCCTTAAGCCGCCATTTACTGCAGAGGAAGAGAAACTTGGCCAAACCATCATGAAATGGAATGATGTGATTCAACAAGCATTAAAGGGAATTCAAGCAGAGATTAAACAAAGCATTCATGGAATTCACAACAAGAAGCAAAACATGAGAAAGTACTTGAATCCGTATGCGTCTTTGCAGACGGATGGCGTGTTTTATGATAGAAGAAAATAGGTGGAAAGATTGCCAAAAGTGAATTTGACAGAAAATCAATTTCAGTTGCTGCGAGACTATCTTCAGCTTTTGGAAACGATTGATGAGGGGTTGGTTTGGATTGTTTCCCATTTTCTTCAAGGACAAAACTCCAACTCCGTTCAAAAAATACTGAAAGACGTGATTCATGCTTTTCATGAAATTCATTTTGCCCATTTAACCGTTTCTGAGTTTTTAAAAGAAGATCAAAAAGCTCTGGAGGCCGTTGTCAGTTTTCAAATTTTGGAAGATCATATGAAAGACTTTTTAAAAAATGAGAACGTTTTGTCCGAACAAGAACGGATTTTGGAATATGTATTGTACCCTGCTTTTGTCCGTTGGCTTCGTGAAATTCAAAACACTTTCAAACCGTATATAGTCCATTAAAAGAAGCTTGCCTGCTGGTAGGCTTCTTCTTTCATGATCGAAAGTGAAGTTCTACTCCTTGTCGAAAAGAAAGAGAACTGCATAATCTGTAGAAGGAATTAGAACAATAAATGTGAATTATTCGACAAAAAATAGACACAGTTTTTTCGAAGATTAGGCAGGAATGAAAGGGGAGAAAACGAAATATATACATATAGCTTTTAGCTTCTTGCATAAAAGGAGGAGTTTGCATGATGAACTACAACATTCGAGGCGAAAATATTGAAGTAACGCCGGCAATCCGTGAATATGCCGAAAAAAAAATCGGAAGATTAGAACGCTATTTTAATGAAACTCCTGATGCAAACGTCCATGTAAATTTGAAAGTTTATCCAGATAAAATGGCGAAGGTGGAGGTTACCATTCCTCTTCCAAATCTTGTGCTCAGGGCAGAAGAACGCAATCAAGATATGTATGCAGCAATCGATTTAATTGTCGACAAGCTTGAACGTCAGATTCGTAAACATAAGACGAAAGTTAATCGAAAACTGAGAGAACAAGGCAGTACAAAAGAGCTTTTCACTGTCAATGAAAGCGGACAGTCAAATGCTGAAGAAGAAAACGACATTACTATTGTCCGGACAAAACAATTTAGCTTAAAGCCGATGGACAGTGAGGAAGCGATTTTACAAATGAATCTGCTTGGTCATAACTTCTTTATTTATACAGATGCTGAAACAAATGCAACCAATATTGTATACCGTCGAAAAGACGGCAAATACGGTTTAATTGAAACGAATTAACAATTGATCATAAGAGGCTGATGATAGGGCCGGGCTGCTCCGATTTGTTAAAGTTAAAGTACATCGTCGATAGACATTGTGCTTTCGGAGGAAGTCCGGCTCTTTGTTTTTGGAAAAATCATCGGCAATGTTCTCATCATTCACACAAAGAAGGTTTATTTCCACCATATCGGACGCCGTTTACAAAAGTTGTCTCTGTATAGCGACAGTGGTATTATAAAATAGTGAAAAAGTGCAATGATCTGTGTTTATAAGTGGTCTATTACATGCTAAACAATTTTGTTCAATTTCTTCCTTTCCAAGTGTTGACCACATATTTTAGTCAGAAGAGAGTTTTGAAAGCTAATAAAGGAGAGTACAATGAATGGGATTACTAAATAAACTGTTTGATGCCAACAAGCGAGAGGTCAAACGTCTGAAAAAGATGGCTGACCAAATTGACGCACTTAGTTCTGAAATGGAAAAGCTCTCTGACGATCAACTTCGTGCCAAAACAGAAGAATTTAAACAGCGTCATCAAAACGGAGAATCGTTAGATGACTTATTAATAGAGGCTTTTGCCGTTGTACGGGAAGGAGCACGCCGAGTTCTCGGCCTGTATCCTTACAAAGTGCAGCTCATGGGTGGCATTGCCCTTCACGAAGGCAATATTGCGGAAATGAAAACAGGGGAAGGAAAAACGTTGACCGCCACTATGCCGGTTTATTTAAATGCTCTCGCCGGAAAAGGCGTTCACGTAGTGACGGTAAACGAATATTTGGCTTCCCGCGACGCCACGGAAATGGGCAAGCTTTATGAATTTCTTGGACTGACCGTAGGGCTTAACTTAAACAGCATGTCAAAAGAGGAAAAAAAAGAAGCCTACCAAGCAGATATCACGTACGGAACGAACAACGAATTTGGATTTGATTATTTGCGAGATAACATGGTTTTGTATAAAGAAGATAAAGTTCAGCGCCCTCTTTACTACGCTGTCATCGATGAAGTAGACTCGATTTTGATCGATGAAGCCCGCACTCCGTTAATCATTTCCGGACAAGCGGAAAAATCCACTCAGCTTTATATCCAAGCTAATGCGTTTGTCAAAACTTTAAAACGCGATGAAGATTATACGTACGATGAAAAAACAAAAGCCGTGCTGCTGACAGAAGAAGGCATCAACAAAGCGGAAAAATACTTTGGAATCGATAACTTGTTTGATTTAAAACACGTCACGCTAAACCACCATATCAGCCAAGCTTTGAAAGCTCATGTAAGCATGCACCGTGACGTCGATTACGTCGTTCAAGACGGCGAAATCGTCATTGTCGACCAATTTACAGGGCGTTTGATGAAAGGACGCCGCTACAGCGATGGGCTCCATCAAGCCATCGAGGCAAAAGAAGGATTAAAAATTCAAAACGAAAGCATGACGTTGGCTACGATCACATTCCAAAACTATTTCCGGATGTACGCGAAATTGGCAGGGATGACAGGAACAGCAAAAACGGAGGAAGAAGAATTCCGAAATATATACAATATGAGAGTCATTGTCATTCCTACGAATAAGCCTGTCATCCGTGAAGATCGCCCTGATTTGATTTACGCAACGATGGAAGGAAAATTTCGCGCAGTAGTGGAAGATATTTATCAGCGCCATATGACAGGGCAGCCTGTGCTTGTAGGGACAGTGGCCATTGAAACATCTGAATTGTTGTCGAAGATGCTGACAAAAAAAGGTGTCCGCCACAACGTATTGAACGCCAAAAACCATCAGCGTGAAGCGGAAATCATTGCCCATGCGGGTGAAAAAGGGGCTGTCACCATCGCAACGAACATGGCCGGACGCGGAACCGATATTAAGCTGGGCGAAGGGGTAAGCGAATTAGGCGGACTTGCCGTGATCGGGACAGAACGCCATGAGTCTCGCCGGATCGACAATCAGCTCCGCGGACGTTCAGGTCGTCAAGGCGATCCGGGGGTTACCCAGTTTTATTTATCGATGGAAGATGAGTTAATGAGGCGTTTCGGCTCAGATAATCTAAAAAATATGATGTCGCGTCTTGGTATGGACGATTCCCAGCCGATTCAAAGCAAAATGGTCACGAGAGCGGTCGAATCTGCGCAAAAACGTGTGGAAGGCAATAACTTTGATGCCAGAAAGCGGTTGTTGGAGTACGATGATGTCCTGCGTCAACAACGGGAAATCATTTATAAACAGCGCGATGAAGTATTGGAATCGGACAATTTACGTTCTATTATTGAGAATATGATTCACTCCGTTCTTGAAAGAGTCGTTCAATCCCATGCTTCTACTGCAGAAGACGAGGAACAATGGAATTTGCAAGGAATCGTCGATTATGTCAATGCCAATCTTCTTCCGGAAGGAGACGTCACAGTAGAAGACTTGCTCGGAAAAGAGCCGGACGAGATGGTGGATCTGATTTTTTCGAAAGTGCAAAAACGCTACGATGAAAAAGAAGAAAGCTTGTCGAAAGAACAGATGCGCGAATTTGAAAAAGTCATTCTTCTGCGCGCTGTCGACTCTAAATGGATTGACCATATTGATGCTATGGAACAGCTCAGGGAAGGCATCCATTTGCGTGCTTACGGGCAAATTGATCCGCTTCGCGAGTATCAAAATGAAGGTTATCAGATGTTTGAGCTTATGATTGAAGCGATTGAGGAAGAAACGGCAAAATATATTATGAAAGCGGAAATCCACAGCAATTTGGAACGCCAAGAAGTGGCGAAAGGACAAGCGGTCAATCCGAAAGAAGACGGTGAAAAAGTAAAGCGGCAGCCATTCCGCAAAAAAGTCAATATCGGCCGCAACGACCCGTGTCCATGCGGAAGCGGCAAAAAATATAAAAACTGCCATGGTAAGACGGCAGGATAAACGTTTGGCCGGCAGTGATTCTTTTGCCCCCTTTTCTTTTCTGATGAGATAAGAGAAGGGGTTCTCTCTTGCCCGGTAAATTAGGGCGAAGGTAAAATACAAAATAGCTACGAGATTAAACGATGAGGTGAGAAGGAATGGAACTTTTTGAAATTCGAAATGAATTGGATAAAACAGCTAAGAGATTAGCGGATTTTAGGGGGTCTCTTTGACTTAGAAAATAAAGAAGCGCGCATTGCGGAATTGGATGACATTATGATGCAGCCTGATTTTTGGAACGACCAGCAAAAAGCCCAGGCCATCATCAATGAAGCCAATGGATTAAAAGATCTTGTGAACGAGTATAAAGATCTTTTAGAGACGCAAGAAAATCTGGATTTAACCTATGAGCTTGTAAAAGAAGAAAACGATACGGAATTGAAAGCAGAATTAGAATCAGAGCTGGAAGACTTCACAAAACGGCTGAATCGTTATGAATTGGAGCTGTTGTTAAGCGAACCGTACGATAAAAATAATGCGATACTGGAACTGCATCCCGGTGCTGGAGGAACAGAGTCGCAAGACTGGGGTTCCATGCTTCTTCGCATGTATACAAGATGGGCGGAAAAGAAGGGATATAAAGTCGAGACTCTCGATTATCTGCCTGGAGATGAAGCGGGCATTAAAAGTGTCACCTTGTTAATTAAGGGGCATAATGCTTACGGCTACTTAAAGGCTGAAAAAGGAGTCCACCGCCTTGTACGCATTTCTCCATTTGATTCATCCGGACGGCGCCACACTTCTTTTGTTTCTTGCGATGTGATGCCGGAATTTAATGAGGAAGTTGAAATTGAAATTCGCAATGAAGATTTGAAAATCGACACTTATCGCTCAAGCGGTGCAGGCGGACAACACGTCAACACAACCGATTCCGCGGTCAGAATTACCCACTTGCCGACTGGTATTGTTGTGACGTGCCAATCAGAACGTTCGCAAATTCAAAACCGCGAACGGGCGATGAACATGTTGAAAGCGAAATTATACCAAAAAAAATTGGAAGAGCAGGAAAAAGAATTGGCAGAAATCCGCGGCGAACAAAAGGAAATTGGCTGGGGAAGCCAAATACGTTCCTACGTATTTCATCCGTACTCCATGGTGAAAGACCATCGTACCAATACAGAAACCGGAAATGTACAAGCGGTAATGGACGGAGAAATTGATATGTTTATCGATGCCTATCTCCGTTCACGGCTGAAATAATGTTTTTCATCTGGGATCCTTTATACTCAGACTTCAGCGGATGTCTGAGCTGACGGAGTAGATGAAAGGAAACAGAACACAGTTGGGGCTGACTCTAAACGAACGAATCGCGTTGGTTTAGAGTCAGCTTTTTTTGACTTTAAAAGAGAATGGTTTCTTAGTAAAATGGAAATATCCATGCAAGATCCGCTTAACAAGCGCTCTCATTTTGATGGAAGTCGACCCCTCCGCTAGAATTTGGAAATCTTCATTGATGAACAGCCCCGCTCACGAGCTAAACACGGAACGATTGAGTCGTTCGACGAAAATTTTTTCCGTTATTTTAAAGGAAGGCCGCTGCAGTTCTTTCTTCGAATTTTTTGGAGTTTCTTAAATGAGATTGTATTTTGAAAGTGTTTATATGATTTTTATTGAAAGAATGGCAGATTCCTAATTTTCCCGTATTATTATTCAGAAAATTCCAAAGTATAAAAATTCAAAAGCAAGAAAGTGAAATTTTAAAACCATTGAACGATCATTTTAACTATCATATGAACAGGGAGGGTAATAATTGGCTGAAGTCTTAATTGTCGATAACGACAAACATTCGAGAAAAGAAATTAGAAAGTACATCGAGAAAAGTAAATTTCGTTTTCTGACCATTTTCGAGGCCAATACAGCTCAAAGAGGGTTAGTTCTTTTAAAACAAAGCCGTCCGAGCACGTTAATTTTAGATATTTCGCTGCCCGATATGGATGGATTAAAATTTGGAAGATCGGCATTACAATTATATTCAGATTTGCCCGTTATTATCGTGTCGCATTTAAAAATGTTTGAACTTGTACAAGAGGCTATTAATTCCGGATTTTCAGCCTATTTATTGAAACCGCTTTCCAAAAATGATTTGTATCAAGCGTTAGAACGGGTTTTGCCTCTGGGACTTAACCAAGAGCTTCATCAAACGATCAAAGGGAACAGTCATTTTTCTTCAGACTTAAAAAACCCGATTGAAAGCGCGATTCAATTTATTCAGATGAATTATGGCTATTCTCTTACACTAAAACAAGTAGCAGATCAAGTATATTTGAGCCCATCCTATTTCAGCCGATTGTTTAAAGAAGAAGTTGGCATGACGTTTGTGGAGTATCTATCATTTGTTAGAGTGGAGAAAGCCAAAAGTTTGCTCAGAATTTCCTGTTTACCGATTGAGGTGATAGCGAATAATACAGGGTTTTCGAATCCCAGCTATTTTGCTACCACTTTCAAAAAATTAGTAGGGAAAACGCCAAGTGAATATCGGGATCAATTTTATTTTCAAGAACAGGGGGTGAATCCATGATTGCGATCCAAAAAGAATTAGAACGCTGCAAAAAGAAAGGGCTCTCGGGTGTCATAGGAACCATTATTTCAACGGAGGGTTCGACTTATCAAAAGGCCGGCACCAAATGTTTCATTTCAGAAGATCGACATTTAACGGGGATTTTAAGTGGGGGATGTGTTGAATCCGACATTATGGAACACGCCTTCAAAGTTCTTGAGAATGAGAAGCCGACTGTCCTTCATTATAATTTTTACGGAGATGAAGATATTGTCTGGGGGCTTGGCGTTGGATGCAATGGAAAAATCAATATTTTATTAGAGCCCTATCTTCCTGCAAAGCAGCCTGAAAAGGCAGCCTTGATCGAACGATATTTTTCAGATTCCTTAAAGAAACCGTTGCATGCCATTACCGTCGTAGAAGCGAATGATGAATCACTGCAAGGAAAAACGTGGATAATCGATGCTGTTGACACCAAGAGAGGTTCAACGATTTCTGTTCAAGATATTGCAGATGATTATAAGAAAAGGAAAAAAAATTTAAAAAATGAATTGGTTCACCTAGGCGGCGAACAAAATTTATACGTGTACTATGAATCGGTAAGTCCACCTCCTCATCTAATCGTTTTCGGTGCAGGTCCTGATGCAATACCACTCGTCAAGATGGCGAAAAATTTGAAATGGAAGGTGACCGTACTCGATTATCGCCCATCCTATTGCAGCAAAGATCATTTTCCGGATGCGGATGATCTTTGCTTATATCCTTCCGGAAGCGTACCAAAAGTTTCTCTTCACCAAAACTCCTATGTCGTTATCATGACACATAACTTCCTGCACGATAAGGAAATTTTAGAAGAGATTTTAAATTCGGATGCTGCCTATATCGGACTGTTGGGACCGAGAAAAAGGACGGATCAATTGATTGCGGCCAGCGACATCCTTGTGAATAATGACAAAGTCCATCTCCTTCACAGCCCGATAGGATTGGACATCGGGGCCAAAACACCGGAAGAAATCGCATTGAGCATATTGGCCGAAATTACGATCGTATATAGAGGTGGCTCCGGACAGAAGCTATCGCAATTAGCGGATATGAGGCAATCTGTGTGAAGGAGGCGTCTGCCGATTTTACAGAAGAAGAGAAAAAACATTTGGGGAATTATTTTAGCTTCAGGTTTTTCAAAGAGGATGGGAAAACCTAAGCTGCTTCTTCCATATAAAGGGAAATCCATGATCCGGCATGTTTTGGATGCCAGCACCAATTCCTGCTTAAACGGCGTCATTGTCGTCGTGAATCCCGACATAGCCGGGCTTCAACAGGAAGTACGGAGTTCGTCTGTAAACAAACTAGTGTTGAATGATGAGGCGGGTAAAGGAATGTCTACATCGCTAAAAGCAGGGGTGACAAATCTGCCTTCTACGACGGATGCTGCCGTCGTGCTGCTCGGTGATCAGCCGCTTGTAACAGCGGACGATATTAATGAAGTCATTCGATGTTATGTATCGAATGAAGCCCCTATTGTTCAAGCGCAATATCAGTCCAAAAGAGGGCATCCCGTTCTGTTTGACCATTCGATGTTTCCGTATCTTTTCCATATAACAGGGGATGAAGGGGCCAGATCCATCTTAAAGAAGTTTGCCAACCAGATTCGTTTGGCTAGGTTGGATAAACCATATCCTGAGGATGTTGATACACCGGAAGATTATGAGGAACTTCTTCGGAAGGAGGTAAGGTAAAATGAGTCAATTGATTGGTAAAAAAGTAACTCGTATAGAAGATGCCAGACTGCTGACAGGGCAGGGAAAATACATCGATGATATCGGGACGCCGCCTAATACCGCTCATGTGGCGATATTAAGAAGTCCTTACCCTCATGCTAAAATCGTTTCTATCGATTATTCAGAAGCGCTGGAAATTCCGGGGGTAAAAGGAGTTGTGACTGGGAAGGATATTGAGCCTTTATTAAATCCATTCAGTGTCGGAGTGACAGCGCCAGTTCAATACTATCCAATGGCTATTGATAAAGTGCGGTATGTTGGCGAGCCGGTAGCGGTCGTTGCGGCCAAAAACCGCTATATCGCGGAAGATGCTTTAGAAAAAAGTACGTTAGGCACAATGCCGCTTTATCATACGATGGGAATGAGATCCCTTTTATCCATCATGTTTTTAAATGGCAAATATGTCGTATTAACTGACTTTGATGAAAAAGAAGCCCTTGAACTATTGGAACGCGAAGAAATTACGTCGCTTATGATCATGAGAGCTAGAAGGATACCGGCTGATGAGGGTTATCAATGGGGACTGATCACGAAAGTAGTCCCGAAAGCAGATTTGGAAAAAGAAGTGGACGCACTGGTTGAGGAACTGTTAAAGTTTTCGCCGCTTGCATTAAAAGTATGTAAGCAAGTACTGAATGCAGCAGATGAAACGCCTCTTAGCGCAGGTATTGAATTGGAAGGAAAAGCATATGGTTTGCTTCGGACAACGGAAGACTTTAAAGAAGGAGTAGCGGCATTTGTAGAGAAGAGAAAACCAAATTTCGTTGGAAAATAAGATTTTCACTGCAGGAAATCAAGGCTCCCGATAACATAGTTTTCGGGAGCCTTTTTAATGTTTTTTCTTAAATACGAATTATTTGAAATGGTAAAGGAACGGAGAGCCCGCGGAAAGCGAGTGAATTTCGCGATCATCCATAATTACCCGAAATAAGGTTTTACATGAAGAAAGGGGTGCTCCTGGGCATTTTATTGACTTTAGAAACAGACCTTTTCTTTTTGAAATTCGTTTCCCTATATAGGAAGATTTTTTTCATTTATTACGCTCATAATAAATAATAGATAATCGGTTTGGATCAGATTCAAACGGAAATTCACGAAATAGAAACCATTTACGGAAAGGAATGTCCTGGCTGCATGTTTATGATGTCATCGGGAAATGGAAGAGATGTGGAACAGTTCCAAAGTGAAATAAAATTGGTATAATTTTTTAGGAGTTCTATTCTGATCACAAGGGAGGATAAAAATGAAAAAGTTGATGGGGCTTATACTTGGAACATCGATTCTACTTGCCGCTTGTGGTGGAGGCAATGGCGATAATGCAAAAGAATCGGCTAGTAAAGGAGATGACCCGCAACAGATCTACAACAATAAGTGCATTAGCTGCCATGGGGAAAATTTAAAAGGCGGTGTCGGTCCTTCTTTGCAAAAAGTTGGTTCTAAATACAGCAAAGAGGAAATCTTAAATATTCTGAAAAATGGCCGTGGACAAATGCCTCCAAAAGTTGTACAAGGAAAGGACGCCGAAAAAATGGCAGAATGGCTGGCCAATAAAAAATAATAAAACGCTTAACAATGTTGTTTCTAGAAAATCAAATGGAAAAAGGGATGAAAAGAAAAAAGCTGAGTGCGATGGAAGCGCTCAGCTTTTTTTCTGTGTGCGCCCGGCATGGGTGTAATCTATAGGGTGAAAGTCCCGAGCTGCGAAGGCAGAAGTAGCAGTTAGATTAACGCAAGGGTGTCCGTGGTGACGCGGAATCTGAAGGAAGCGGGCGGCAAACTTCCGATCTGAGGAACACGAACTTCATAGGAGGCTAGGTATCACTGGGTGAGTTTGCACAACAAAACAAAGCCCTTTCTGCCGAAGGTGATACAGAGTAAATGAAGCAGATGGATGGAAGGAAAGATTACACTCTTACCCGGGGAGGTCTGATGGATACGTGAAGTAGCCTTCATAACCTACTTAGTGATAAGTAGCTGAGCCATCAGAAGTCAGCAGAGGTCATAGTACGAATTGGTCTAGAACAATTCGGAAGGACTGAACAATTAAGAGAGAATAGCCCTTTGCATTCAGTGTGTCATGTTGAACACAGAAAACGTAGTACCTCACTTGAGGAAGGAAACGGTGAATCCCGTGGGGGACCTCTTGGAGGGTGGAGTGACCACTGGCATAAGAAGATAAGCTATTCACGGAAGGAAGAATAACAATGCTTTTGAATCAAATCCTGTCACGGGAGAATATGCTTTTAGCTTTACAAAGAGTAGAAAAGAACAAAGGTAGCCATGAAGAGTCGAAATCCCGAAACCTGATGGCGGTGTTCGGTTACTAGGTATTCCAACCGTAACAGACCGTTTGATTCAACAAGCAATTGCCCAAGTATTATCGAGGATATATGACCCTATGTTCTCCGAACATAGTTATGGGTTTCGTTCAAATCGAAGTGCTCATGACGCAGTTAGGAAAGCAAAAGGCTATATCAGAGATGGTTATAGATGGGTAGTAGACATGGATTTAGAAAAGTTCTTCGATCGAGTGAATCATGACAGGCTGATGAGTACATTAGCCAAGACTATTAAAGAAAAGCCACTATTGAAGCTAATCCGCAAATATCTACAAGCTGGTGTCATGATTAATGGTGTGGTATCTAGGACAGAAGAAGGGACGCCGCAAGGTGGCCCCCTAAGCCCTTTACTTTCGAATATTGTACTAGATGAACTAGACAAAGAATTAGAGAAAAGAGGGCATAAATTTGTTCGTTATGCCGATGACTGTAATATTTACGTGAAGTCAAAACGGGCTGGTGAAAGAACCATGGCTAGTGTCAAACGATTTATTGAGGGAAAACTTCGTCTAAAAGTCAACGAGAAGAAATCTGCGGTTGACCGACCATGGAAACGAAAGTTTCTAGGATTTAGTTTTACACCTTCAAAAGAGCCAAAAGTTCGGATTGCCAAGCAAAGTCTAAAACGAATGAAGAAAAAGGTGCGAGAAATCACGTCAAGAAAAATACCATACCCAATGGAATATCGGATTAAGAAACTTAACCAATATCTACTTGGATGGTGTGGATATTTTGCATTAGCAGACACAAAGAGTATCTTTGAAGATTTGGATGGCTGGATTCGACGAAGACTCCGGATGTGTTTATGGAAAAACTGGAAGACCTCAAAGACCAGGATACGCAACCTCATAAAACTAGGAGTTCCTGAATGGAAAGCTTATGAATGGGGGAACAGTCGCAAAGGTTATTGGCGAATCTCAAAAAGTCCCATATTACACAGAACCCTTGGAAACTCCTATTGGAGTAACCAAGGGCTTAAAAGTCTACAGAAACGTTATGAATTCTTGCGTCATTTATCTTGATTGAACCGCCGTATACGGAACCGTACGTACGGTGGTGTGAGAGGACGGGGGTTAATCACCCCCTCCTACTCGATCGAAAAAAGGATTGTATTCTTTCGTATATCGTCATGAGCCGGTTGCGGACTTCTCTACTATTTTTACATTCTGAAATCAAAATGTAACATAAATTTTCAATGAGTGAAAGATATTCAATGCTATAATGAGTTTTGAGTTGAAAATTCGCTAGATTTTGCGATTTTTCCCTAAAAAAATGGGTTAGAGTCATAAATTCGACAAGAAATAAAAGACTTAGGTGGTTTTAAAATGATAGAAATGAAGGATGTTTTTAAGCAATATCCGAACGGCGTAGTGGCGGCCAATGGTTTTAATGTAAGGATTGGTAAAGGAGAATTCGTTTACATCGTTGGCCCGAGCGGTGCAGGCAAGTCCACTTTTATCAAGCTGATTTATAGGGAAGAAAAACCGACAAAAGGCACCGTGATTGTCAATGGGACCACCGTTTCTACCTTGAAAAACAGCAAAGTTCCGTTTTTGAGGAGAAATATTGGAGTTGTCTTCCAAGATTTTAAACTGCTGCCGACGCTGACTGTTTATGAAAATGTCGCCTTTGCGTTGGAAGTGATTGAAGAAGAACCGGAAAAAATTAGAAAAAGAGTCATGGAAGTACTGCAATTGGTCGGCTTAAAGCATAAAGCGAGAATGTTTCCCGATGAGCTTTCAGGCGGGGAACAGCAGCGTGTTTCGATTGCGCGCTCGATTGTGAATCGTCCGAAAGTGGTGATCGCGGATGAACCAACCGGAAATTTAGACCCTGAGACATCTTGGGACATTATCAATCTTTTTGAAAAAATCAACCGAACAGGCACGACGATTGTCATGGCGACTCACAACAAAGAAATTGTCAATACAAACCGCCATCGGGTGATTGCTATTGATAACGGGCGGATTGTACGTGACGAGCAGCGAGGTGAGTACGGATATGAAAGCTAGAACAGTGCGTCGCCACTTTCGAGAAAGTTTTAAGAGCCTCGGCCGCAACGGCTGGATGACGTTCGCATCCGTTTCGGCAGTGACCGTCACTTTATTGATGGTCGGAGTGTTTCTGATCATTTTATTTAATATGAACAAAGCAGCCACGGATATGGAAAAAGACGTCGAAATCAGGGTGCATATTGCTCTTAACGCCAATAAGCAAGACGAACAAGAGCTCAAAGAACAAATTGAATCGATGCCCCAAGTGAAATCCGTCCAGTTTTCCTCAAAAGAACAAGAATTGCAAAATTTGATTAAAGACATGGGAGACGAATTTAAACTTTTTAAACAAGATAATCCTCTTTACGATGTGTTCATCGTCAAAACGAAAAATCCGAAAGATACGTCAAAAGTGGCTGAGAAAATCAGTCATTTCGATCATACGGAAAAAGTGGTCTACGGAGAAAAGAAAATCAAAAAATTGTTTCGGGTGCTTGAAACGGCAAGGAATGTCAGCCTTGTGCTTCTGATCGGATTATTGTTCACCGCCATGTTTTTAATTTTGAACACGATTAAAATGAACATCTTTTCAAGACGAAAAGAAATTGAAATTATGAGACTCGTTGGAGCCACCAATTCGTTTATTCGCTGGCCTTTTTTACTGGAAGGGCTTTGGATCGGAATTTTAGGTTCTGTCATTCCAATCGCATTTGTGGCGGTCGTCTATAAAGTAATCTATCAATATTTTCAAACGCATGTGCATGATCATTTTATCCAAATTCTTTCCTATACGCCTTTTGTGTTCCAAGTAAGCGCCATTATTTTATTGGTCGGCGTTTTTATCGGAATGTGGGGAAGCTTCTTGTCTGTTCGCCGCTTCTTGAAAATTTAAAGTTTTTTAGATCTACATACTTGTAACGTTAAAAAATGATAGGGAAAGGGGATTTATGGTGAAAAAGAGAGTCGTTCTTTCAGCCGCTTTGGCTGCTTCTTTAGGGCTTGGAAGCAATTTTGGCTTCACAAAAGCCGCTTTTGCTTCCAAAATTTCAGATTTGGAATCGAAAAATACACAAATCGAACAAAAAAAGGCGGACCTCAAGCATCATCTTCAAGAAAAAGACCAAAAACTAAACGAGCTAAAAGACCAGCAAAGCAAGTTGGCGAAAGAAATAAAAGCGATCGATATGGCTGCTCAAGATGCCGAATTAAAAATTGCTGAGAAACAAAAACAAATGAAAGAGACAAACGAAAAAATCGAAAATCTGAAAAAAGAAATTAAAGTAATTCAAAAGCGTATTCAGGAACGGAACGAAGTGCTTAAGGAACGGGCACGTGCACTTCAGCAAAGCGGGGGAAGCGCTAGCTACATAGACGTGCTGCTTGGTGCTGAAAGTTTTAGTGATTTTATCGACCGCGCCACAGCGGTGACAGCTCTTGTAAACGCCGATAAAACGATTTTGGATGAGCAAAAAAAAGATGAAGAAAAGCTAGAGAATAATCGCAAAGAAGTAGAAAAAGAGTTGGACCGTTTAACAGGAATGGTGCAGGATTTAAAAGATTTAACGGCACGTTTAAATGCCAAACGAACGGAAAAAGACTCGTTGATGAAGCAGTTGGCAAAAGAGCAGAAAGACGTTGAAAACGATAAATTAAGCCTTCAAGAAGAACAAGAATTGCTGGCATCTCAACAGTCGGCTATTCAACAAGCGATTCAAAGCGAGAAAAACCGAAAAAAAGAGGCCGCACAAGCACCACAGCCAACTGGCAATGAACATTCCGTTCAGTCCGCCAGCCAAGGTCCGATGCCTGAAGTTTCGTCTGGGGCCTTTACTCGGCCGGCAGCCGGGGTGATTTCTTCTGAGTTTGGCGCTAGAGGTTCTGAATTCCATGAAGGAATCGATATCGCGAACAGCGGCTCCAACGTTCCAATAGTGGCTGCCGCATCAGGAGAAGTGATTCGCTCCTATTATTCTACTTCTTATGGAAACTGTATTTTTATTTCACATTCCATTAATGGAAAAGTATTTACGACGGTTTATGCCCATATGTCCGCGCGTCTCGTCCAATCGGGACACGTTTCGAAAGGACAAGTGATCGGTTATATGGGAAGCACGGGACAATCAACCGGCCAGCATCTTCATTTTGAAATTCATGAAGGGCCATGGACTCCGGATAAAAGATATGCTGTTAATCCACGGAAATATATTAATTTTTAAGGTATGGAAGAGCTTGACACATGTCAGGCTCTCTTTTTCATTTTGAAAAAAATCGATGGACAGCTACACGAGCCCGGGCATCTGAGGGGCAATTGGAATATGTTATTCTGTACTCACAAATGGAGGTGTTATGATGGGCGGAGCTTATGCAGGTGGCTTTGCGTTGATTGTTGTGTTGTTTATTTTGTTGATTATTGTTGGTACGGCTTTCGTTGGTTTCGGTTACTAGTAAGGTGCTTATTGCGAAGAAGTATGTTTGACATTTGGAAAAAGTTTCGACAAAATCGGTTATCAAAATTAAATGTGTTCAAACATTGCCTTGCTTTCTTACTATCCCGGCAGTAGCGTTTTAACGCGAAGTCTGGAAAAAGGTTGAACATTGAATTTCATTATACGGGCTGATTTTTAGAGGCATTCTCTCTGAATCAGCCTGTTGTTTGTATGTCGGCCTTATCATGATCTCATTTTTAAACATATTTAAGGGCCTGCTTTTCTTTCTATCGGCCTGATAAATCCTCATCATCATGGCGAACATGATCGCCGAACGAATGGAATTCGAAATACTGATAATCTTCAAAATGAAGTGTGTATGCAACAAAAAAATCTTTTACAATGAAAGTGAAGGCGGTTCTTCTCCATTCAAATAGTAAAGATAACCCGTCACACTCCTTTTATTTAGTAAATTAGGTCTTCCCTTTTCCATTAAACACTTTTCAAACAAATAACCCAAACTGGACTTTTACACCAAGAAACTTGCATATAGGCTCGCTTTTTCCTCAATGGAAGAAATGAGTGGCACAATGCTTGACGATCAATGCATAGCCATTGAACCACTGCAAAGGAGAGGAGAATGATGAATGATAAAACCAATAAAAGATGTAAGGAAGGAGTTCATTTTAAAATTTTTTAAAGAGCAATGGGGAAGCACAGAAATGGTGACATCAAGCGGTACATACGATTGCTTGGAATTGGATGGATTTGTCTCTCTAAACTTAAAAGGAGAAATCAATGGATTCATTACTTTTTACATTTCAAAAGATGAATGCGAAATTATATCGTTGGACAGTATGGAAGAAAATAAAGGCATTGGAACTTCTTTGCTGAATCGTGTTGAACTTTTTGCTAAAGAACAAAATTGTAAGAAGATGAAACTTATTACGACTAATGATAATTTGAGAGCCATCCGTTTTTATCAAAAAAGAGGATATCAATGTATAAAGGTCATCCCGAATGCCGTGAATATCGCGAGAAAGAAAAAGCCTGAAATCCCCCTTATGAATCCCGAGAACCATATACCGATACGGGACGAATTTTTGTTTGTAAAAGAAATACAATAAATCAAAACTTTTGCAGTGCGAATGTGCGACCGTTCTAAGTTAGCAAGGTCGATGGTCCGGCACTGTTCCGTATCGAACATGGACAAGCACAACCATGTGGATCATTGAAAAGGGCATTGACTTTAGTCCATAGATTCACTATAATTTGTTCAAAAGTTTCTTTTTTTCATTTATTCACAACAAACTGTAAATAATGAATATTTCACTCTTATCAAGAGCGGCGGAGGGATTAGGCCCAATGAAGCCCGGCAACCTTCAAGCAGTACTGCTTGAAAAGGTGCTAAGTCCTACAGATCTTGTATATAGATCTGAAAGATAAGAGGAGGAGTCCATCAACGTCCTCTTCTTAAGAAGAGGACGTTTTTCATGTGCGCCCGGCATGTACATGAACTATAGGGTGTAAGTCCCGAACCCCGAAGACAGAAGTAGAGGTTAGCCAAGAGCAAGGGTGCCCGTGGTGACGCGGAATCTGAAGGAAGCTGGAGGCAAAACACCGGTCCGAGGAACACGAACCTCATATAAGGCTAGGTATGATTGAGTGAGTTTGCATAACAAAACAAAGCTCTTTCTGTCGAAGGTCATATCGAGTAAATGAGGCGGATAGATGGTGTGAAAGTGCATGTACTTACCCGGGGAGGTCTGGCGGATATGTGAAGTACTCGTCATAACCTACTTAGTGATAAGTAGCTGAACCGTCAGAAGTCAGCAGAGGTCATAGTATTAGTTGGTCTAGAACAACTAAGAAGGACCGAACAATTAAGAGAGAATAGCCCTTGGTATTCAGTGAGTCATGATGAACACAGAAAACGTAGTACCTCACTTGAGGGAGGAAGCGGTGAATCCCGTGGGAGACCTCTTGGAGGGTGGAGTGACCACTGGCATAAAGAGAACAGCTATTCACGGAAGTTATAAAGACTTGCGTCAATTATCTTAATTGAACCGCCGTATACGGAACCGTACGTACGGTGGTGTGAGAGGACGGGAGTTAATCGCTCCCTCCTACTCGATTTAGAGCCGTTTTGTTTGTATCGAGGAGTGTCAACAAGGGGTTGCAATAAAAAGCATTCTAGATTGATGTGAAGGAGGAGCAAACATGACAGAGAAAATTAAAGCAGCCATTTTGGGTTTTGGTACAGTGGGACAAGGAGTTTATCAATCGATTCAATCCCATCAAAGTCGGCTGAAACAGCTGCTTGGGAAAGAAGTGGAAGTTGCGGGAATCTTGATTCAACATCCGGAAAAAGAACGGGATGTAGATGAGTCTGTGATCGTTACGACCCAATTTGAAGACATTTTGGCGATTCCGGGCTTGCAAGTGATATTTGAAGCTATAGTGGGAGAAGAGCCGGGCCATACTTATTTATCAATGGCAATAGAAAAAGGTATCCACGTCATCACTGCCAATAAAGTCATGTTTGCCCGCCACGGTCAGGAACTGTTAAAGAAAGCAAAAGAAAACGGCGTTCAAATAGGTTTTGAAGCGACGACTGCCGGTGGAACCCCGATTCTTCAAACGCTTGCGCTGTTAAGAGTCAATGAAGTGGAAGAAATACAAGGAATATTAAATGGAACTTCCAATTTTATTTTATCGGAAATGAGAGAAAAGAAAATCAGTTTTCATGAAGCGTTAAAAGACGCTCAAGCAAGAGGTTATGCCGAGGCTGATCCGGCCAATGATATCGAAGGGACCGATGCTTTTTATAAGCTCTTGATATTAAGCAACGTTGGCTGGGGAATCCAGCCTGACTGGGAAACGATTGAAAAGCAAGGAATTACTCATATCACAAGCGAAGTAATAGAAATTGCCGATCAATTGCGATGTCGCGTAAAGCATGTAGCGGATATAAAAAAAGAAGGAAGCCATTTGAAAGGTTTTGTCAAGCCTGTCTTTGTACCGTCGACGCATCCATTTTACGGTGTAGAAGGAGTGGAGAATGCTGTTTCCTTCCAAGGAAGCTTAATTGGCAGAGTGACCATTCAAGGCCCCGGTGCCGGAAAGTATCCAACTGCAAGCGCCATGGTAGAAGATTTAATTCATGTTCTCAAACAAACTTCAGTAGGGAAAAAACCTTGTTTTTCCCATACCTCTTCCAATACTGCTGAAACGGAATGGGTTGTATTGACGGAACAACCTCTATCTGAGCCAAATGTCGAAATAAAACATACAGGCAAGACCGCTTCAGTCTATTATTATGATATCGCCGCCACAAGGGAAACGATAGAGCAATGGCATCAAAAGGAAACAATCCTGCAAAGCTTTGAAGTGTTAAATGAACTGGCGCTTGAACCAAGGAATGCCAGCTTAGGGGCTGTTATATCCGGAGTTTCCATATAAAAATGTTTTCTGGCAGCCGAACCTTTCTCTTCATAACTTGTCCTTTCCGTGAATATAGATAATGACACGAACGTCAGGCTAGCTCGAACCTCAAAAAGAGGAGAAGGCTTTTGGACAGGAGGATGTATGAGTGATGAAGAGAAAATGGGCTGCTCTTCTTGTGTCGTGCTCTTTTTTAACGGGTGCAGGGAGCACTTATGCAGGATTGAAAATTTGGGATCAGAGGGCGCCGCAAGAAAGCCGGGAGCCTGGCCAAACAGGCGAGGCGTCTTACAAACTTCCGGATGAACTCCATAAAGTGGAAGTGGCGTATGA
Source organism: Bacillus sp. FSL W8-1127 (assembly GCF_038006725.1). Lineage (NCBI taxonomy): Bacteria > Bacillati > Bacillota > Bacilli > Caryophanales > Bacillaceae > Bacillus > Bacillus sp. FSL W8-1127. The sequence continues at coordinate 463,876 of NZ_JBBOVU010000001.1, forward strand.
ATTGATTTCAAAAAAATACGTGAAGAAGGTGAACAGCGGTCAGCTGGTGGAAGGGGCCATTTCTGGAATGCTGGCTGCTTTGAAAGACCCTTATTCCGTTTATATGGATGCTGAAACCGCTCACCAGTTTAATGATTCTTTGGACTCTGCTTTTGAAGGGATCGGGGCTGAGATCACCGTTAGAAACGGAAAAGTATTCATCGTTTCGCCCTTGAAAGATTCACCGGCGGAAAAGGCAGGTTTAAAGCCGAACGATCAGATTATTAAAGTCAATGGCAAAAACGTAGAGGGGTTGGATTTATATAAGGCGACTGAAAAAATCCGCGGAAAAAAGGGAACATCCGTCACGTTGGAAGTGAGAAGAGATGGGGCGGCAAAACCGTTGACATTTAAAGTGAAAAGGGGCGAAATACCGATTCAAACGGTGAATGGAAAAATCAAGAAAGAACATGGAAAACGAATAGGATATATCGAAATTACCTCTTTTTCGGAAGAAACGGGAAAAGACTTTAAAAAGAAATTAAAGCAGTTAGAGAAAGAACACATCAAAGGACTTGTACTCGATGTTCGAGGCAATCCAGGAGGATTATTGACAAGCGTTGAAGAAATTTTAAAAGAACTCGTTACAGATCATAAGCCGTACTTGCAAATCGAAGAACGATCCGGAAAGAAAGTGGAATATTATTCAACGACCAAAAAAGCTAAACCTTATCCGATTGTGGTCCTTACAGATGGCGGAAGCGCTTCTGCATCTGAGATCTTAGCCGCAGCACTGAAGGAGGCAGAAGGATATACTTTAATCGGACAAAAGACATTTGGCAAAGGAACGGTTCAGCAAGCGGTTCCCCTCAGTGACGGCAGCAATATTAAATTAACGACTTATAAATGGCTGACGCCAAACGGCAATTGGATTCATCATAAAGGGATTGAACCGAACATTGTGGTGAAGCAGCCTGACTATTTCTATGTTCATCCTCTTCAAATAGAAAAACCGCTAAAGAAAGATATGAATACCGATCAAGTCAAAAACGCCCAAGAAATGCTGGATGGACTGGGATACGCTCCCGGACGGACCGATGGCTATTTTAGCGCTCAAACGGAAAAAGCGGTTCGCGCCTTTCAAATGGAAAATCAAATAAAAGTGAACGGACAAATTGATAAGCAGACAGCGCAAATGCTGGAGACTAAAATCATGGAAGCGATGAAAAAAGATAAAAATGATTTGCAGCTGAATGTGGCGCTAAAGGTTGTCAGCGATGATGAAAAAATTGGCAAAACTAAATGACATTTAAGGCTTTGTCTATTGATATCTGGTTTATGTAATATAGAAATAGTTTTGGCCGTAAACGGTTGTCCTTTGGCCGCTATTGTCCAGGACGTGTGACGGGAGAACTTCATGAAAAGAATTTGCGGCGAAAGAGAAGTCCGCTATGATTTCATTATGATCTTTGTGTAATTTTATATGTGTTTTCATCATTCATTTGATACAATGAGATTACAGTCAAAACGGTGAGACGGAAGAAAGGATGGTGGTTTCCTATTGATACAAGATATTCTGCTTGAATTGGCAAAAGGCTTTGGAAAACTCTTTCTCCATCCGCTTTTTTATTTTTCTTTCATCTTCTCTGTCTGTATTGGATTATGGCGGGTAAAAAGAGAACGGAAAGATTTTGATATCAGTGTATACGATATATACCACGAATTGCGCATGTTGCTTCCGGCCGGATTGGTCGCCGGGTTCATTATTTCCGCCTGTACGCTGGCTCTTGGTGTTGAAGTGTCTTGGTTTTCATGCGCACTGTTAGCCACGACCACTCTGCTGCTTAGCTTTTTCAGGGCCCGGTTTTTATCACCGGCATGGATTTTTGGCGGTGCGGCCATTCTGTATTATGTGGCGAAAGCAGCTGGCATGGGTTTGCCTAATGCTGATTCCACCGTTTCAGAACCGCTCGTATTTGTATCGCTCTCTGTTCTTGCGGGGCTTCTTCTTATAGGGGAAGGGGCTCTCATTTATCGAAATGCTTGGCGGGACACTTCGCCAAGACTTGTCCAAAGTCCGCGGGGATTGACGGTGGGCGCTCACTATTCTCAACGTACGTGGCTCATTCCTGTGTTTTTATTGCTACCTGCTGATCATATTCGTTCTTCTTTAGATTGGTGGCCGTTCTTTTCCATTGGAGCACAATCATTCACGTTGTTTTTCTTTCCTTTTTTAATAGGGTTTGAACGGACGATGACGGCTTCTATTCCGGAGAGGGCGTTGAAGGAAACGGGCAGAAAGGTGATTTGGCTCGGTGTGCTCACCTTATTGCTTGCCTTCGTGTCTCATTGGGTCCCGGTCATAAGCTATGCAGCCTTGATCTTTGCTTTTGCCGGTCGGTTGGCGATTTCCTATTTTGACCACAATCGGCAAAAAAGCCAGCCCCATTTTTTTACTCCCAGTACGAAAGGTGTTTTGATTTTGGGGGTTCTCCCCTTTACACCCGCTCATAAAATGGGACTGAAAAGCGGGGAAATTATCCGTAAAACGAACGGAGTGGAAGTCAACAGCGAGAAAGAATTTTATGAAGCGCTTCAACGCAACCGTGCATTTTGCAAATTGGAAGTGTATGATGTGAACGGCCAAGTTCGCTTTGCCCAAAGTTCTTTATATGAAGGCGAACACCATGAACTTGGGTTAATTTTCATTGATGAAGAAAGACATATAAACGGGTCAGCTGTATCATAGCAGTTGTTTCCCGCGATAAAGAGAGGCCACCCTTTTAGCGAAATGTTCTTCGTAACATGAAAAGGGCGGTCTTTTTTCATCCATAAGATTGGCGAATGGCGCCCACCGTAACCGAGATGAGACGGGCATTGGTCCGGTAACGATCTCCATAATGATTCGATGGTTCATCCATTTTAGTGGAAACTTTCAACAAAAATTGATACAATCATTCGCAATATACTTTTTAAGGAGGATGGACGATGGGAGTACACAACTACTTTAAAAGTTTATCAGACTTAGAAAATCTGTTTCGTTGTCCGGGAAAATTTAAATATCAAGAGCACTCGGTTGCAGCCCATTCTTTTAAAGTGACGAAAATTGCCCAATTTTTAGGGACGGTAGAAGAAGCGCATGGCGAAAAAGTAGATTGGAAAGCGTTGTATGAAAAAGCGCTCAACCATGATTATGCGGAATTGTTTACCGGCGATATAAAAACGCCTGTGAAATACGCTTCGAATGAATTGAAAGAGCTATTTTCACAGGTGGAAGCGCAAATGACGAAGAAATTTGTGGAAAAAGAATTTCCTGAAGAATTTCAATCGATCTATATGGAACGGTTTCAAGAAGGGAAAGATGATACATTAGAGGGGAGAATTTTATCAGTGGCGGATAAAATTGATTTGCTCTATGAATCTTTCGGGGAAATCCAAAAAGGAAATCCGGAACCGCTATTCCGCGAAATTTATCAGGAAGCTTTGTCCACTATTATGGAGTTTAAAGATATGAATTGCGTTCAATACTTTTTGAAGGAAATCGTGCCTGATTTATTATCGGAGACATACATTCCGCAAAGTGAACTGGAACAAATGACAGAAGATATTATTTTCAAAAAACAAAATCCGTCTGAATAAACAGAAAGCAGTAATTTTTTGTAAATGACTTTTCAGTTTATTCTGTATGTTATATGATGTATAGCAGAATGGTGCCAAAGGGGTGTGGATATGGAAGGGAAAATATTGTTGGCAATGTTTGTTCCCGGATTACTGGTGCTGCTGTTTGCACGTATCACGTATAATGAAGTCATTGGACTGGTTTTAACTGTCGCCTTAATCGCTGCTTCCGCTTACAAAGGATATACTCATACGTGGCCTTTGGTGATCATTGATGCCGCTTCTTTAACGGCTGGATTTTGGTTATCGAACTATTGGAAAAGAAGTCAAAAGAAAAGCGCTTAGGAACTGTTGCTGATGATTCCTGGCGCTATTTTTTTGCTGCTGAGGTTGCATGAATAGGCAGATTTTGAGCTTTAAACGAGACGCTACGGCCTTTTGATCCCGCGTGATCAGACAGCGGACTCCCACTGATAGAAGTTCACCAATGAAAGACAGTGTAATAACCTCTGATTGAAAACATTTCCATTGTTTTTTTGAATATGTTTATCGCATAAAAAAGCAGCTTATTTTTTGGGGCTGCTTTTTTGATTGTTTTTGTTCTTGCTCTTGCTCTTTTTTTTATATAGTCTTATGACTTGCTTGATGATGTACACAATAAAAAAGAGAGCAAGCGTTATAATTTCTTCTTTTTCCATTTTTCGAAAGGGGTCGAGCGTTTTTAAAAACGCATTTTGATATCGGTACCCTAACAGTAAATCGAGTGAAAAAATTAAAGCGAAAAGAACCGCGATGATTAAAAGAACGGTAAAAATGACCTTCATGATGACATCCTCACAACATATGTTTTCTTTATTTTTCTCTATTTTGTCCCAGATCATGTAAGAAAAAAAGTTCGTATAATCTCCACGGTATATGCGGGAAACTACAGATACATCCATTTTTTGAAAACGAGGGATTATGATGGGATTGTTTAAGAAAATGTTCTTTCATAAAGGCAAAAAGAACAAACAGAAAAAACAGGTGAGCAAAAAACAAGAGCAATTAGGACAATCCAAAAATGTGCCAAAAGGAGATATAGAGAAATCGCTTGCGACCAATATAGATGTCATCAAAGAAACAACGGGCAACAGCAGCGATATCATTGTTCGTGTCATCAAAATGGGTCAGGAAGCGGATGTCACAGCTGCCATTATTTATACGGAAGGGCTTGTAGACGATCTGACCGTAAAAGACTTTTTGATAGAATCGGCCATGAAAGATACGAACGAACAAAATTTGGAAAACCCGAAGTTAGCGCTTCAGGTATTGAAAGAAAAAATTTTACCGATCGGAGAAGTGAAGGAATTAGATTGTTGGGAAGATTTGTTTACCAATTTAATGACGGGACAAACGATCATCCTGGTAGATGGCGTTTCTAAAGCGTTAACGGCTAATACAAGAGGAGGGGAAAAGCGGCAAATATCGGAGCCGGTTACGGAAATTTCCATTCGCGGGCCGAAGGACAGTTTTACGGAAACGATCCGAACAAACAGTGCCTTAATCAGAAAAAGAATTAAAAATCCGAATCTATGGCTGGAATCCATGAAAATTGGCAAAGTGACGCAGACAGATGTGGCGATTATGTATATTAAAGGAATTGTCAATGAAAAAGTGGTAGAGGAAGTCAGGATAAGGTTAAAGCGGATCAATATCGATAGTATTCTGGAGACTGGCTACATAGAACAGCTGATTGAGGACAAAACGTTTACTACTTTTCCAACGTTGTTTCATACCGAAAGACCGGATGTGGCGGCGGCTAATTTATTGGAAGGAAGAGTAGCGATATTGGTGGATGGCACACCATATGTCCTCTTGGCGCCGGCCGTTTTTATCCAGTTTTTTCAGGCGGTGGATGATTATTATGGCAGGTTTGATCTTAGTTCTGCCCTCCGTTTTTTACGAGTGCTGATTTTTTTTATTTCTCTCGTAGGTCCGGCTATCTATATTGCAGCGACTACTTTTCATCAGGAAATGATACCGACCCCTCTTGTGATTGCGCTGGCAGCACAGCGTGAATCGGTTCCTTTTCCGGCGTTTGTGGAAGCAATGATTATGGAAGTAACGTTTGAAATTTTGCGTGAGGCCGGGGTAAGGCTTCCGCGGGCAATCGGACAAACGGTATCGATTGTGGGGGCGATTGTCCTTGGCCAGTCAGCGGTTCAAGCAGGATTTGTATCGCCGGCTATGCTCATTGTCGTTTCGATTACAGCGATTGCCAATTTTGCGACCCCTGCTTATTCTATTGCGATATCGGCGCGATTGATTCGTTTTATTATTGCGGTGATGGCGGCGACATTCGGGTTTTACGGCTGCTTAATGGGCATATTGGTGATGGTGATTCATCTATGCAGCCTTCGCTCATTTGGGGTGCCGTATATGACTCCGCTTGCTCCTTTTATTCCGGCTAATTTTGGCGACACAGTAGTTCGCAAGCCAATCTGGGAATATAAAGAGAGACCTCGTATCATTAGCCAATCGAATATTACAAGAGCGGGTGAACATCAACGGCCACAGCCGCCGGATCATTCCTATTCTCAGAAAGAGAATGAAAAAGGTGAAAAAAATGATTCGTAAGCGGTCCTTATTGTTCATGATAGTATGTGTGCAACTTCTCCTTTCGGGGTGTTGGAGCAAGCGTGAACTGACCGATCTGGCGTTGGTGTTGGCACTCGGCATCGATATGACGAAGGATGGAAAATATGAGGTCAGCATGCAAATTGTCAATCCCGGAAATGTGGCCGGGGCTGTCCAGCAAGGTGGCGGAGGAGGACAAGGACTGCCGATAGTCGTGTATCATCAAAAAGGTGATAACATCGTTGAAGCTGCCAGAAAAGCTTCTACAATGATTTCAAGGCGTTTGTACTTTTCTCATACGAATATGCTCGTAATAGGAGAAAAAGTGGCTAAAAAAAATATACCTGTTATACTGGAAGCCATCGAAAGAGACCAACAATTTCGAAGCACAACTACGATGGTGGTTGCAAAAGGAACAAAGGCGCAGACCATTTTAGAAACTTTGACGCCAATTGATAAAATTCCCGCTGATCAAATTCGCAAAACGCTGACGACTTCCGAGTCAATATGGAGTGAAACTTTCCCAACCAAAATTGCTGATGTCATTCAACAATTGATTTCCCCGGGAAAACAACCGGTCATTCCGGGGATCAGGCTGATCCATAACAGTGAACAAAGGGGGACGATGGAAAACCTGCAAAGAACAAATCCGGTAAGTAATATCGAAATAAGCGGATTCGCCATGATTAAAGATGGAAAACTAAAAAAATGGGTGTACGGCAAAACAGCGCGAGGAGTAACCTGGTCGCTGGGAAAGATGAGGTCCACGAGTGTAAGCGTCGATTGGGGTGGAAGAAAAAAGGCCCTTTCCTATGAAGTGGTTCGGGACAAAACAAAGCTGACAGCCAAAGTGAAAAACGGAAAACCGGAAGGGTCCGTCTTGGTGAAAGTGGAAGGCGATATTGGAGAAATGCTCGTCCCGGTTGATATCACGAACTTACGAGTCATACAAAAAATTGAAAGACAAACCAATAGAGAAATTGAAAGAGAAATTGAGCGAGCGATCAAAATCGCTCAACGGAACCACACGGATATTTTTGGCTTTGGCGATGCGATCCATAGGCACGATCCGAAGTTTTGGAAAAGGGTACACACGAAGTGGAGCGATGATTATTTCCCAACTATGAACATAAAGGTTGAAGTGAGGACGCACATACGGCGTTCAGAATTGCGGACAAAATCATTCCTGTCCACTATTAAGGAAGAAAAAAGGCGGTGATCCATGAATGGAGAAGGCAAAAATAGACGGCCTCCAGTTATTCATTCTCATTTTTTTATTTGAAATGGGAAGTGCCATTGTCCTCACTTTAGGAGTCCAGGCTAAGCAAGATGCTTGGATGACGATATTAGGTGGGTTGTTGGGAGGATTGCTTTTATTTCTTGTCTACCATCGCCTTTATCTGTATTTTCCCGACAAGTCTCTGGCCACTTATGCACAAGACCTTTTAGGGACGTTTGTAGGAAAAGTGATCGGCTTTGTCTATTGCATTTATTTTCTTTATTTAGCAGCAAGAGTGCTGCGCGATTTCGGGGAATTAGTGGCAACATTTGCCTATCCCGAGACACCTGTGTTGATTATTAATGCCATTATGATGGCGACCATTTTATATGGCCTGAACAAAGGAATAGAAGTGATTGCGAGAACGAGCGAATTATCCTTTGTGGCTCTTTATTTGCTGGCGATTTCGGGCTTTGTATTGGTGGTCATTTCCGGTTTAATCAAACTGGAGAATTTACAGCCGATGCTGGAAAACGGGATTCGGCCTGTGTTGAAAACAATCGTTACGCAAACAATGTATGTACCGTTTGGTGAAATCGTTGTTTTCACCATGTTGCTGCCGTATTTAAACAAGCCCGAAAAAGGAAAAATCATTGGATTAACGGCGATTACGCTCAGTGGAATTAATTTAACCATCGTAAGTGTCGTCAACATCGCCGTGCTGGGGGTGGATGGTTTTTCAAGGGCGACTTTTCCTCTGTTAGCAACCATCCAGCAAATCGAAGTGGCTGATTTTTTGGAACGACTGGATATCTTTTTTTTGATCGCATTAGTGATTGTCGGTTTTATTAAAGTTAGTCTGTGTCTCTATGCCGCCTCCATCGGGATTGCGGAAATTTTTCGGATCTCTGATTATAAAAAGCTATTGTATTTGCTGGTTCCGATCTTGATCATTGCATCGCTATCCATTGCCGATAATTTTTTTGAGCACATGAAAGAGGGGCTGGATTTAGTTCCCCTCGTTTTACACTTGCCGCTTCAAGTCGTCATTCCTATTTTTTTACTCATCATTGCCTTTTTTAAAAATAGAAAAAAACAAAAAAATAAGCAAGCAACAGAACAAACGGGAAAGGATTCAGCGGAATCGTGAAGATTGGCTTCTTTGCGCTGAGTATTGAATTTCTTTATGGAAAAGAAAATTTTATGCTTAAAAGAGTGATCAATGCCATTGATTGCTTTTATTTTTTATCCATTTCTTTGAATCGAAACGAAAATTTGTTCGCATATAATTGGTGAAGGGGAAGGGAATTGTGGTAGAATGAGTTATAACCAGATAAAGGATTGTCTATCACCGTTCACCTTATGTGATCGTTTATATACACGAAACAGCCATTAAGGAAGAAATTCTTCTTTTCGGCTGATAAATGCTGTCAATATAGGGGGGATCTTGCGAGTGGAAAATCGCTTCGAACTTGTTTCGAAATATCGTCCGCAAGGCGATCAGCCGAAAGCCATTCAACAGCTGGTAAAAGGAATACGGGAAGGAAAGAAGCATCAAACGCTTCTTGGTGCAACAGGAACAGGCAAAACGTTCACGATTTCGAATGTAATTAAAGAAGTGAATAAACCGACATTGGTCATCGCTCATAATAAAACGTTAGCCGGACAATTATACAGTGAGTTTAAAGAATTTTTCCCGAATAATGCAGTGGAATATTTCGTTAGTTATTACGACTATTATCAACCGGAAGCGTATGTACCGCAGACGGATACGTATATAGAAAAAGATTCCAGCATCAATGATGAAATTGACAAATTGCGGCACTCTGCTACTTCCGCTCTGTTTGAACGGCGAGATGTCATTATCATTGCCAGCGTCTCCTGCATCTACGGTTTAGGTTCGCCGGAAGAATACCGGGATTTAGTCGTGTCTTTGCGTGTCGGTATGGAGATGGAGCGGGACCACCTTCTCCGTCGACTTGTGGATATCCAATACGAGCGCAATGACATTAACTTTCAGCGTGGGACCTTTCGTGTACGCGGCGATGTAGTCGAAATATTCCCCGCTTCCCGGGATGAGCACTGTATCCGAGTTGAGTTTTTTGGAGATGAAATCGACCGCATCCGCGAAGTCAATGCACTGACAGGAGAAATTCTTGGTGAACGGGAACATGTGGCTATCTTCCCTGCTTCTCACTTCGTCACGAGAGAAGAAAAAATGAAGATGGCCATTCGCAATATTGAAATCGAACTGGAAGAACGTTTAAACGAGCTGAGAGACCAAGGAAAATTGCTGGAAGCGCAAAGACTGGAGCAGCGAACTCGATATGATTTGGAAATGATGAGAGAGATGGGGTTTTGCTCCGGAATCGAAAACTATTCCCGCCATTTGGCGTTAAGACCGCCGGGCTCCACTCCTTATACGCTTCTTGATTATTTTCCGGATGATTTTTTAATCGTGGTCGATGAATCGCATGTGACATTACCGCAAATTCGTGGAATGTTCAACGGGGATAGAGCAAGAAAGCAAGTCCTGGTGGATCACGGTTTCCGGCTGCCGTCTGCTTTGGACAACCGTCCTTTAACGTTTGAAGAGTTTGAGAAGCATATTAACCAAATTGTGTACGTATCAGCCACTCCGGGTCCTTACGAGATGGAACATTGCCCGGAAATGGTGGAACAAATCATCCGGCCGACCGGTTTGCTGGATCCGACCATCGATGTCCGCCCGATCGAAGGGCAAATTGATGATTTGCTTGCCGAAATTCAAGAAAGAACGAAAAGAAATGAACGAGTGCTTGTGACCACTTTAACAAAGAAAATGGCAGAAGACTTGACGGATTATTTGAAAGAAGTCGGCATAAAAGTGCAATACTTGCATTCGGAAGTAAAGACGTTGGAACGGATTGAAATCGTCCGCGATTTACGACTCGGAAAATTTGATGTACTGGTCGGGATCAATTTATTAAGAGAAGGATTGGACATTCCGGAAGTTTCTCTTGTGGCGATTTTGGATGCCGACAAGGAAGGATTTTTGCGGTCGGAACGCTCTTTAATTCAAACGATTGGCCGCGCCGCTCGAAATGCAAACGGCCACGTCATCATGTATGCCGACCATATTACCGATTCGATGGAAAAAGCCATTTCGGAAACAAAACGACGCCGTGCCATTCAGGAAGCGTACAATAAAGAGCATGGAATTATTCCCAAAACGATTCAAAAAGGCATTCGCGATGTCATTCGGGCTACTTATGCTGCGGAAGAAAAAGAAACGTACGAAAAATCTCCTAAGAAAAAATTATCTGCGGAAGAAAAGAATCGTTTGATTGCCAGTCTCGAAACAGAAATGAAAGAGGCAGCCAAAGCACTAGATTTCGAACGGGCTGCCCAGCTGCGTGATGCGATTTTAGAGTTAAAAGCGGAAGGATGACCATCATGGGAAAAGATCAAATCATTGTTAAAGGAGCACGAGCCCATAATCTGAAAAATATTGACGTTACCATTCCAAGGGATCAATTGGTTGTTTTAACCGGGCTATCGGGTTCTGGAAAATCTTCTTTGGCGTTCGATACGATCTATGCGGAAGGCCAAAGAAGGTATGTTGAATCTTTGTCTGCTTATGCACGCCAGTTTCTCGGACAAATGGACAAGCCGGATGTAGACGCCATCGAGGGGCTGTCGCCGGCCATTTCCATTGATCAAAAAACGACCAGTCGAAATCCCCGCTCTACTGTGGGAACCGTAACCGAAATATACGACTATTTGCGTCTGTTATTTGCCCGTATCGGCCATCCGATTTGCCCTAACCATGGCATCGAAATTACTTCTCAAACGATTGAACAAATGGTGGACCGCATTATGGAATATCCTGAACGGACGAGACTGCAAATCCTTGCTCCAGTGGTATCCGGGAAAAAAGGAACGCATGCCAAAACGCTGGAGAATATGAAGAAACAAGGGTATGTACGTCTTCGCGTCGATGGGGAAATGCGGGATGTGGAGGAAGACATTCAATTAGATAAGAATAAAAAGCATTCGATTGAAGTGGTGGTAGATCGCATTGTCGTGAAAGACGGAATTCACTCCCGTTTGGCCGATTCTTTAGAAGCCGCGCTGAAACTAGGGGAAGGAAAAGTCATTATCGACGTCATCGGACAAGAAGAACTGTTATTCAGTGAACATCATGCATGTCCGTATTGCGGTTTTTCGATCGGCGAATTGGAGCCGCGCATGTTTTCGTTTAACAGTCCATACGGTGCCTGTCCGACTTGCGACGGATTGGGGTCCAGATTAAAAGTGGACGTTGATCTTGTCATTCCGGATTGGAATTTGAGTTTGCGCGAGAACGCGATTGCACCTTGGGAACCTACCAGCTCTCAATATTACCCGCAGCTTTTAAAGGCGGTGTGCGATCATTACGGCATTGATATGGATATACCCGTCAAGGATATACCGAAACCGCTTTTAGACAAAATTTTATATGGATCAGATGGTGAGAGCATTTATTTTCGCTACGTGACCGATTTCGGCCAAGTCAAGGAGAATTATATCGAGTTTGAAGGCGTGATCCCGAACGTTGAGCGCCGTTATCGAGAGACGACATCTGATTATATACGCGAGCAAATGGAAAAATACATGGCTCATCAAAAATGCCCGACTTGCAAAGGGCATCGTTTAAGGAAAGAGGCCTTGGCTGTCAAAATCGGCGGTCTTCATATCGGAGAAGTCACTCAATTTTCCATTAAGGAAGCGAAAAAGTTTTTTGAAAATCTCACATTGACGGAAAAGGAAAAGAAAATTGCCCATTTGATTTTGCGTGAGATCAGCCAGCGACTTGGTTTTCTGGATAATGTTGGCCTCGATTATTTGACGTTAAGCCGTGCGGCCGGAACGCTTTCAGGCGGTGAGGCGCAGCGTATTCGTTTAGCCACTCAGATCGGTTCTCGACTGACGGGAGTTTTATATATATTGGATGAACCATCTATTGGTCTGCATCAGCGTGACAATGATCGATTAATCGAAACGCTGAAAGAAATGCGGGACATAGGCAACACATTAATCGTTGTAGAACATGACGAAGATACGATGTTAGCCGCCGATTATTTAATCGATGTTGGGCCGGGAGCAGGCGTCCATGGAGGAGAGATCGTATCAGCGGGCACGCCTGAGGAAGTGATGAAAGATCCTAACTCGCTTACGGGCCAATATTTATCCGGGAAAAAGTTTATTCCGCTGCCGCAGGAACGGCGAAAACCGGATGGCCGTTTTATTGAAATAATAGGAGCAAAAGAAAACAATTTAAAAAATGTGAAAGTGAAGTTTCCGTTAGGCGTATTTATCGCTGTCACCGGCGTGTCGGGATCCGGAAAAAGCACCCTTGTCAATGAGATTCTTTACAAGGCGCTTGCTCATAAGCTGTACCAAGCAAAACAAAAGCCGGGTCAGCATAAAGAAGTGAAAGGCATTGAACATTTGGATAAAGTGATCGAAATTGACCAATCCCCTATTGGACGCACTCCGCGATCCAATCCGGCCACCTATACAGGCGTTTTTGATGATATACGCGATGTGTTTGCCCGAACAACGGAAGCGAAGATGCGCGGATATAAGAAAGGACGTTTCAGCTTTAATGTGAAAGGCGGACGCTGTGAAGCTTGCCGCGGGGATGGCATTATCAAAATCGAAATGCATTTCCTTCCGGATGTCTATGTTCCTTGCGAAGTTTGCCATGGAAAGAGATACAACAGGGAAACGCTCGAAGTGAAATACAAAGGAAAAAACATTGCAGATGTATTGGATATGACGGTGGAAGATGCGCTTGAATTCTTTGAAAACATTCCGAAAATCAAGCGTAAACTGCAGACGATTGCTGATGTCGGCCTCGGCTATATCAAACTGGGGCAGCCAGCTACCACATTGTCGGGAGGGGAAGCACAGCGTGTCAAGCTGGCCTCCGAATTGCATCGCCGTTCTACCGGAAGAACGTTTTATATTTTGGACGAGCCGACGACAGGATTGCATGTGGATGATATTGCTCGGCTTCTAAAGGTCCTTAAACGGCTGGTGGAAAACGGTGATACGGTGCTTGTAATTGAACATAACCTGGATGTAATCAAAACAGCCGATTATATTATTGACTTAGGACCTGAAGGCGGCGATAAAGGCGGTACGATCGTGGCTACCGGAACGCCTGAAGAAGTGGCTGAGGTGGAACAATCGTATACTGGAAAATATTTAAAGAAAATTTTAAAACGCGACCAGGAGCGTATGAAACAAAAAATAGCTGAACACGAACATGCGACTTCTTAATAATTGCAGCGGAAGGGTGCTCCCTTCCGCTGTTTTGATACTGGTATAGATAACTAGACGAATAAAAGGTAATATAAAGATGTAAACGCTTCAATTTCCTTTTATTGTTAGAAAAGGGGGAGTTAGATGCGAGTCGTAAAAGTAGCCAACTATGAGGAAATGAGCCAAAAAGCCGCGGAATGTATCATTCGCCAAGTGAAAGAAAAACCTGATTCGGTTCTCGGGCTGGCCACGGGTGGAACCGTGATCGGAACGTATCAATTATTGGCAAAAGACCATCAGAAGAACGGAACGAGTTACCGACAGATTTTAACGGTTAATTTGGATGAATATATTGGAATAAGCCCTGAACACGAGCAAAGCTACCATTTTTATATGAAAAAAAGGCTGTTTGATCATGTCCAAATTCCGCCTGAAAACACCTATTTGCCTGATGGACAAGCGGAAGATCTTGAAGAAGAATGCAAAAGGTATGACGAGCGGATCGAAAGTCTTGGCGGCATTGATCTGCAGCTTCTTGGCATCGGTGTGAATGGCCATATCGGTTTTAACGAACCGGGTACGCCTTTTGATTCCAAAACCCATATTGTTGAACTGTCGGAATCGACCCGAAAGGCTAATGCGAGATTTTTCAACACCCTTGAGGAAGTTCCGAAGAAAGCTATTACGATGGGAATAGAAACGATCATGAAGAGTAAGAAGATTTTACTGTTAGCTTCCGGATTGAAAAAAGCGCCTATTATTCGCAAACTTTTTCAGGAGGGAATAACGGAAGAGATTCCTGCTTCTGTTTTAAAAAAACATGAGAATGTGGTGCTGATTGCGGATGAAGAAGCGCTTTCTCTTGTTGATCCTGTATGGGTGGAGACGGAGGTGGAATTTTGAACATTGATAAAAACTCTCCGCTTCCGATCTATTATCAATTAGAAAAAGCCATTAAAGAATGGATTGAACAAAAAGAACTGGTTCCGGGCGACATCATTCCGTCGGAAAGGGAGATTGCGGAAATGTATTCCATTAGCCGAATGACGGTGAGACAAGCGATCAATCATTTGGTGAATGAAGGATACTTAATACGCAAGAGAGGAAAAGGCACGTTTGTGGCAGAAAGAGAAAAGGCAAAAAAGATGAGAATGAGGAGTTTGATAAGTTTTTCGGAAGATATGAAACAAAGAGGATTGCAGCCGAAAGCAAAAGTGTTAGAATTTAAAGTGTTGCCTGCGGAGCCCCTTTCTGCGAAAAAACTTCATATTAAGGAATATGTCCCGATTTATAAGGTCATAACGATTCGATCAGCGGATCAGGAGCCAATGGCGTTTGAAACATCCTATATGCCGGTTTCTTTAATGCCGACATTAACGAAGGAAGCAGTCGAAAAATCTTTATATGATTATATGGAAAAAACGTTAATGTTGAGAATAGACAGAGCATCGCAAACGTTAGAGGTGGCTGCAGCGAAAAAAACGGTTGCGGAAATGTTGAAAATAGAAGAAAATGATCCTGTTTTATTAGTCAAAAGGGTCAGCTATTTAGAAGATGGACGTCCCTTTGAGTTTGTGAATTCTGTTTACCGCGGTGATCGTTATCAATTTTGTACAGAGATGATCAGGGTATAGAGAGGATTGAGGAGGATTTTTTATGCTCAGTTTTTTGCAAAAAATCGGTAAATCATTGATGCTTCCTATAGCAGTGCTTCCGGCGGCCGGTTTATTATTGCGTCTTGGTCAACCGGATTTGTTGAATATTCCTTTTATTGCCGAGGCTGGTAATGCATTTTTCGGAAGCATGGCCATTGACCCCGCTCTTGACCCGGGAGCGACTTTTAGCAATTTGGCTTTGCTTTTTGCCATCGGGGTTGCCATCGGCTTTGCGCAAGACAGCAACGGAGCTGCAGCCTTGGCTGGCGCCATAGGCTATATGGTGCTGGTGTTTACTACCCATGCCATTAATAACACGATCAATATGGGAGTATTGGGTGGAATTATCGCCGGTATTTCTGCCGGAATGCTCTACAATAAGTACCATGATATAAAATTGCCGACTTGGTTTGCCTTTTTTGGCGGTCGCCGCTTTATACCGATTGTAACGGCTGTTTCAGCCGTGATTCTTGGGCTCCTTTTTGGTTACATATGGCCTTATGTTCAAGATGGAATCGATTCTCTTGCTCATTGGATTATCGGTGCAGGAGCAGTCGGTGTTGCGGCTTACGGATTTTTAAACCGGTTGTTAATTCCGTTAGGCTTGCATCATATTATTAACACATTGATTTGGTTTGATTTCGGCTCCTTTACAGACGCGAAAGGAAATGTTTTCCACGGTGATATCACCCGATTTTTACACGGGGATCCAAAAGCCGGAATCTTTACGGCCGGATTCTTCCCTATTATGATGTTTGGCTTGCCGGGCGCTTGTTTGGCGATGATTGTCGCTGCCAAAAAGGAACGCCGCAAAAAAGTCGCTGCCTTGTTGGTGGGAATGGCATTGACGGCATTTGTGACGGGTGTTACCGAACCGATCGAATTTTCATTTATGTTTATATCGCCGTTTCTCTATGTCGTTCACGCTCTATTAACGGCTTCTTCTTTGGCAGTTACTTATATGCTGGGGATTCACGATTCTTTTAGCTTTTCAGCAAGCTTAATTGATTATCTTCTCAATTTCGGAATTGCCCAAAAACCTGTTTTGCTCTTGCTCGTGGGAGCAGTTTATTTCGTCGTTTATTTTATTGTCTTCTACTTCGTGATCAAATGGCGTGATTTAAAAACTCCGGGGCGTGAAGATGAGGAAGATACGGCGGAAGAGCAAGGCGGATTGTCTGTTGACGATAAGTATATGAGAATGTCCGTGGGCTTTTTAGAAGGATTGGGAGGAAAAGAAAATATCACTAACATCGACAACTGTGCTACCAGATTGCGCCTGGAAGTCCGCGACAGCGACGCAATTGATGAACAACGGATTAAGCGTTTGGGTGCTCGCGGTGTAATGAAAACGAGCAAAACCAGTGTGCAAATTATCGTCGGACCAGATGTGGAATTTGCTGCGGAGGCGTTGAAAAAGCTGGCTGCCATGGAACGGCCTCATGAATCTTTGATCGAGCCGTCGGAAAAGACTGCTGATAACGATCAACGCTCAGCAGACATAGGTAAAACATTTGACACACATTCATTTGCTGCTCCGTTATCAGGAACATTGATGGAGATGACAAAAGTGCCTGATCAAGTCTTTTCACAAAAGATGATGGGAGACGGATTTGCGATTGATCCGGCAGAGGGCAAAATAGCTGCCCCGTTTAACGGCACGATTCTATCGGTATTTCCGACCAAGCATGCGATTGCTTTAAAGAGAGAAGATGGATTGGAAGTGTTGATTCATTTAGGAATTGATACGGTTCAATTAAAAGGAGAAGGGTTTACGGTGTTCGTAAAGGAAGGGGACAAGGTGGTTCAAGGTCAAGAAATTGCTTTTATGGACATCCAAGCTATAAAAGAAAAAGTGCCTTCCATCATTACCCCGGTGGTCTTTACGAACTTAGCGGAAGGACAAAAAGTCGTACTGCGGAAACAAGGACCAATTCAGCGGGGAGATGCTCTTTTCTTAGAAATTCAATAGCATTCGCCAAGAATCGAAACCCCTATGGGACGATGAAAAATCGTTCCGTAGGGGTTTTCTTTTTCCTTGAGTACATATGGGAAAGATGACCGCTTTGCAAAACTCATATTGACTTGAGATTGAGTGTTGAATACGGCGCAGCACGAAAGTTAGTTGATCCATTTTTTGGAAAATTTAAACGGTTGAGCGTTCAACGAGTGTATAAGACATTTCCTTTTGAGAAATACGGGCGCCATCGCATGCCTGGCGAAACAAACTTCTTCCCATTTCTGAAAGCGGGATGTCGATCGTAGTCATATTCATCAAATAGGAGATGGGTTGATTATTAAAACCGATGATCGCTAATTGTTCAGGAACAGAAATGCCTTTTTGTTGGCATTGAAGAAGCGCACCTGCAGCTACTTCGTCGCTGGTGATCACTAAAGCAGACGGAGGCTCCGACATTTTTGAAATGCGTTCTATGATATCCACTCCGTCCTCAAGAACGAGGCAGTGGTCAAAGACATAATCCTTTTTATATGGTTCGTTGATGTTTTTTAAAAAATCACGGTAAGCGCGAAGTCTTTGGTGACTGTTCGTTCCGGAAGTTCTCCCGATGCTGATGCCAATTTTTCGGTGGCCTTTTTGGTGCAGAAAATCGAGTGCTGCTTGAAAACATTGATAATGATGAATAAAAGTGCAAGAAATAGGTTTTTTTCGAGCGTCTTCGCATAAAACGATTGTCCCGTATTGTTGATATTCTTCAATCCATTCCCAGCTTCCCGCCCGCGAACAAATAATCAGGGCGTCAATTTGCTTATATTTCAACATTTTGAGCGCTTCCAGCTCCCTTTGGGGTTCATAATTGGTTTGGAACAAGACTAGCTGATGATTTTGAGTGATCGCCTCATCTGCAATCCCCTCTATCAACTGCCCGAAGTAAGGGTGATTCAAAAACGGAACAGCCACTCCAATCAAATTCGTCTTGCCTTTGCTTAAATGCACGGCATTGATATTCCGATGATAATGGGATTTTTTAATGGCTTCGAGCACGGCAGCCCTTTTTGCTTCGCTTACATAGGGATGGTGGTTTAGAACGCGGGAAACCGTTGTGACGGAAACACCCGCCATTTTGGCTATATCTCTAATATTGGTCATGAATCAATGCTCCTCCCTCCGTAAAATCGCTCTTGCTTTGAAACGCGTTTCATCCATTAACGTTATAGATGAAAGGGGAGATGTAGAAATGGGTTTGTTATCATTGATCATGATGTGTGGTTCTATTCTTATTTTAACATCCATTGCAGTCAAGATAGGCGAGAATAACGGATACAGAGAGGAGAAAAATGAAAAAGATCCTTTTAGTTATTTGTTTCGTGTGTATGAGAAAGAAAAAAACGATGATTGAAAAGAATATTTTCGATTAAAGCCGTTTAGTTTCGTTTTGACGCCATTTTTCCCAAGCGCTCTTATTCCATATGAAACTTGTTTTGTTCTTTTTTCGTATGCATAATGAAAGATATGGGGACTGTGATCATTGTGGAACCCAATCATCGAAAGTCGGATAAAAACGCTTTTTCGTTGAATAATAATAGTAATGAGCAAATTAATGAGGAAAGAAGGGTTTACGAGTGAAAAAATTATTTCGTTCCCGCATAGACCGCAAGTTGGCGGGAGTGCTTGGCGGAATTGCCCAAATGTTGGGAGTCGACTCCACCATTATTCGGGTTTTGTTTATTATCTTGTTGTTTCCAACAGGCTTTTTTCCATTAGCGATTACTTATTTGCTATTGATGTTTGTCATGCCTAATGAAGAGGATGTTTATAGATGAGATGGCTGTTAGGCATTGTCATCAATGCGGTTTTATTTGTAGCTTTGGCTGGTTGGTTTCAAGGGTTTCACGTTTCCGGCTTTGGAGCGGCATTTGTGGCCAGCCTCATTCTTTCCATATTGAATATGTTAGTCCGACCGATTTTGATTATTTTGACATTACCGATTACGATCTTGACACTTGGTCTTTTTTTAATTGTGATCAACGCCATGACGCTGTTATTAACCGATGCGATTATGGGAGATGCTTTTGATGTATCCGGTTTTGGTTTGGCGCTCCTTGTTGTCATCATTATGTCCATTTTCAATTTAGTGGTTCAACGGGTACTGTTTGAGAAAGACTAAAAAAGCGTGCTGAAAAAGCCGTTTTGCTTTTCCAGCACGCTTTTTGGGATTCGATTGATTAAATGTCTGTTTTACGGGACAAGAAAAAGCGATATTTACTGTTCGTAGGCGATTTCCCCTCGACATAAAGTCATTTGTACTTCGTATTGTGGATTGAATACGACGATATCGGCATCTTTCCCAACGGCAAGACTGCCTTTGCGATCAAATACTTTCAGTTCTTTTGCCGGATTCGTCGAAGCTAATCGAACGGCTTGGAAAAGCGAAAGCTTCGTAAAGCGAATGATATTTTGAATGGAGTCTTTCATTTTTAAAATGCTTCCGGCTAACGTGCCGTCTTCCAAAACGGCTTTTCCGTCTCGAACAATCACATCTTGCCCACCTAAATCGTAGCGGCCGTTTTTAAGACATTTGGCTCGCATCGAATCTGTAATTAAGACGATTTTTTCTTCTCCTTTCATACGGACCGCTAAGTCGATCATTTCTGGACGGACGTGGACTCCATCTGCGATAAGCTCCGCTGTTAGCTGATCGAGAAGAAGGGCAGCGCCGGCAGTCCCCGGTTCACGATGGTGCATTCCTTTCATAGCGTTAAATAGATGGGTGACATGGCTTGCTCCAGCTTCTGCTGCCTTCACAACCTCTTCGTATGAAGCATCCGTATGGCCGATGGAAGCAATCACATCATGATCTGCCAAGTAGGAAATGAGTTCAGAAGCATTTTCGATTTCGGGAGCCAGTGTCACTAGCTTGATGGCGTTGTCCGCAAGAACTTGCCATTTTTGAAATTGGTCAATACTTGGTTTTAAAATGTATTTTTTGGGTTGAGCGCCGTTATGCTTTTCATTGATAAAGGGGCCTTCTAGGTGGATGCCGAGTACTTCTGCTTTTCCGGGAATGTTATGTTTTTTTCTGTATTCGGCGACATTCCGGATGGCTTTTTCAATGTTTTCCGGGCTTTGCGTGATCGTGGTAGCCAGAAAGCTGGTCGTTCCTTCTTTTGGAAGGGCAGAAGCCATCGTCGTTATAGCCTCGGGAGTGGCATCCATTGTATCAGCCCCGTTGGCACCGTGAATATGGACATCAATAAACCCTGGCGAAAGAAAGGACTCATGATGCAAATCGATCACTTTTTCTCCGGGAGAGGATATATATTCCGTCATCTTTCCGATACACGTAATTTTTCCGTTTTCAATGGTTAAAAATCCGTCTTGGAGAATATCGTGTTCCAATAAGATGTTTGCTTGAATAAAGGTAAGTTTATTTTCCATATCAATCGCCTTTCTATTACTTAAAGTAATATTGAGATGGACTTGATGGATTCTCTTTATTTTCATTTTAACTGCTTTTTAAATTGGGATGTTTTATATGATCGTAATGAGATTCAATCCTTTATCTTTAAGGTCATTAAGACAACAGAAATTTTTTATTAAAATGGTCCATTCTTATGGATGTAAAGAGAATTCATGTATCCGTGTTTAATCATAACACGAAGAAAGCTTATTTTCACACCATCCTCAGTGTCTCTTCATTTATGAATGTAAAGTATGCCCCGAAAGTCTTTTCTTCACTTTTTCTAAAATGAATTGGTAAACGGAAATCACTCTGTTGACGATAGGTTCAAAAAATCCGGAGCATTTTGAAACCACAGCGGCGACTATCACGGATACGATCATACTTCCCACTACATCAAATGGATAATGGTGACCTACCCAAACACGCGAAAGTCCCGTTAAAAAGGCAAATATGATCATAGGGGCACCTAATCGACGATGTCGAATCCACATGGCAATGGAGATGGCAAATGCCCCCGTTGCATGATCGCTCGGAAAAGAAGCGTCCGCTGCATGAGGAACAAGAAGATGAACATGATGGGTCACAAACGGACGCGGTTCATAATAAACCAATGTAATCAAATAATTTCCAAGCAAGGCTAAGATTCCCGTTCCTCCGGCGTAGAGCACACTTTTTTTATACGTGGTGTTCCCTATCATCCAAATAGCCAATAATGCGATGGCATATACAAAAAGGGCATCGTTCGTGAAGAAAATCATCACGTCATCCAATATCCGATTATGTCCTGAAAGACCATGGATTTTTTGAAATAATTCGTAGTTCATAAAAAATCCCTCTCCTCTATTTTAAAGTTGGTTGGATCTTGTTTACATATATCTTTTTTTCCATATGTTTTTATATAAGAAGCGTACGATCAAAGCCAGCGCTATGAACAAAGCAGCATATCCTACAGGTCGAATATAAGCTTGAGCCATTTCCCAATGTTTCCCCAGCTTGAATCCAATAAGAGTCAACCCAATGTTCCAAGGTACGCAGCCAAGGAAAGTAAAGATGATAAATTTTTTAACGTCCATTTTCGTGATGCCGGCGGGTAAGGAGATAAACGTACGAATAAACGGCATCATTCTTCCAAACAACGTTGCCCAACTCCCATATTTTTGGAACCAATAATCCGCTTGTTCTAAGTGTTTATATTGAAAGAGAATATATTTTCCATATTGGATAATAAATCGACGTCCTCCGTATTTCCCCGTCCAATACGCGAAAATAGACCCCGCCAAGTTTCCTAAAACCCCTGCTATTATGACTAGCCAGAAGTGTAAAGTGCCTTTAGCGGCCAGGAATCCTCCAAATAGCATAATGACTTCGCTTGGCAGAGGAATGCACATGCTTTCGATCATCATAGCGATAAAAATTCCCCAATGTCCCAGCGTGGAAATCAGCTCAGTCGCTGTATTTTCTAAAATCAGAGTCAGCTGATGCAGCATGATAAGCCTCCTTTAAAGAATCATTCACAGAACAAATGACAGTATGCTGCCATAAAAAGTTCGATTTTGATCGTTTTGGATAAACATCATGAGGTGATTGTGGTCATTAACGATGTTTTTGAAAAATTTGTGCACTTTTTTTCAATCGGTGGAAAAGGGCGCGGAGGGGAATAGACTAAAATGTCAGAAGGCTAATCATTTGTGTTCAAAAGGAGTGGTCTATACCATTAAAGGTAGTAGAGCATCTAAGCTGTTTGAGCAGTTTAGTTCCGAAAGAAAACGTGCTACAATAAAGTGAAACTTCCATCCGTGGTAGACGGATGGTTAGTTGAACTAATCGGGCATATAGGGGCAGTTATACCCGACTGAGATTCCATCTCATCATCCAATCCCAGAAAAGGGGATTTACTGCCCCTTCATGCGGGATAAAGTGAAACTTCCATCCGTGGCACACGGATGGTTAGTAGAACCAATCGGGCATATAGGGGCAGTTGTCCCCAATGGAAATTCCATCTTACCATCCAATCCCAGAAAAGGGGATTTACTGCCCCTTCATGCGGGATAAAGTGAAACTTCCATCCGTGGTAGACGGATGGCTAGTAGAATCGGGCATTCTACGATGATCCGTTGACTGGTCGAAATCGGCTGTAAGGAGGATGCAATATGGCAAAAGTTCGGGCTAAAGACATTTTGGATGAATTTCATCTTGAATTAATCAGCGGTGAAGAAGGAATCCACCGGCCGATTACTACAAGCGATATTTCACGGCCGGGATTAGAGATGGCCGGGTACTTCAACTATTATCCAGCTGAACGCGTTCAATTGCTGGGCATGACAGAATTGTCTTTTTTCCAAAGATTAGACGATGATGCAAGACGAATTCGAATGGAAAAACTGTGCGCGGATGTCACACCGGCGATTATCATCTCCCGCAATCTTGATGTTCCTCCGGAATTGATTGAAGCTTCTGAACGATATGCTGTTCCGGTGATGCGCTCGAAAATGAAAACGACGCGCCTGTCCAGCAGATTAACCAACTTTTTGGAAAGCAGGCTGGCGCCTACAACGGCTGTACATGGAGTGCTGGTGGACGTTTATGGTGTGGGAGTGTTGATTACAGGACAAAGCGGTGTAGGGAAAAGTGAAACGGCATTAGAATTGGTGAAGCGGGGACATCGTCTCGTGGCGGATGACTGCGTGGAAATTCGCCAGGAAGATATGGATACTCTTGTCGGAAGTTCCCCGGAATTAATTGAACATTTGCTGGAAATCCGCGGTTTAGGGATTATCAATGTGATGACTTTATTTGGGGCCGGAGCGGTCCGCAGCTTCAAACGGATCTCTTTAAATATTCATTTGGAAACGTGGGATGCGGCAAAAGATTATGACCGTTTAGGGCTTGAAGAAGATAAATTAAAAATTATTGATACGGAAATTACCAAGATCACGCTGCCGGTTCGGCCGGGAAGAAACCTTGCTGTTATTATCGAAGTCGCAGCGATGAATTTCCGGCTCAAACGGATGGGAGTTAATGCCGCCAAAGATTTTACGGAAAAACTTGCCAGCGTGATCAGTGAACATGAAAACTTGCCGGAAGACGGAAATTTTGGAGGCTATTAATGGAGAAAATAGCGGCAAAGGAGTGAGTATATGCATTACCCTTTAAATCCGATTGCATTCCATTTGGGGCCTATTGGGGTGCACTGGTATGGGATCATTATCGGAACGGGCATTATTCTTGGATTAAATTTGGCCATGAGAGAATCGAAAAGGCTTGGCATGAATAAAGATTTATTTGCTGATTTGCTGATTTGGGCGATCCCGATCGCCATTCTTTGTGCCCGCATTTACTATGTTCTTTTTGAATGGAGCTATTATTCGGCTCATCCCGATGAGATCATCCAAATTTGGAATGGCGGGATCGCCATTCATGGAGCGTTAATCGGAGCGATTCTGACAGCCGTTGTTTTTGCACGCAAACGAAATGTATCTTTTTGGAAACTGGCTGATATCGCCGCACCCAGCATTATTCTGGGCCAGGCAATCGGACGCTGGGGAAACTTTATGAATCAAGAAGCACATGGGGGAGAAGTGACAAGATCGTTTTTGGAGAGCCTTCATCTGCCCGATTTTATTATTAACCAGATGTACATTAACGGAGCCTATTATCATCCGACGTTTTTATATGAATCGATTTGGGATATCCTCGGATTTGTCGTGTTATTGCTGCTCCGCAAGCTGAATCCGCGGAGAGGGGAAATCTTTCTGTCTTATTTAATCTGGTATTCAATTGGCCGCTTCTTTATCGAAGGGCTCCGGACAGACAGTTTAATGTTGACGCAACATCTGCGTATGGCTCAAGTGGTATCGCTTGTTCTAATCGTCCTCGGCATCGTCCTGATTTTCGTTAGAAGAAAGCTTGGATATGCGAAGAGCCGATATAATGAGAAGGAGTCATGATGCAGGCACAATGATGATCCGGTCTAAAACATGGGGGGAATGATGGCTTTAGAGTCATCAGGGAGAAAAAATTGAATAGATTCCAAATATCTCTTTTACATATAAGCCACAAGAGTGATAGGAACGAACAAAGGGGAGATGAAAGGATGCTTCTTACACTTAAAACGGGGTTATGGACGGGATTGAAAACAGCGTGGACGCTTGGGAAAATTATTTTTCCGGTCACGCTGATTGTGACGATGCTTCAATATACCCCAATTTTGCCGTGGGTGATTCATATCGTGAGCCCTGTCATGAAAATGTTCGGTTTATCTGGAGATGCCGCGATTCCGATCGTGATTGGGAATTTTTTGGGATTGTATGCCGGGATCGGAGGAATTCTGTCGCTGGATTTAACCGTGAAAGAAGTGTTTATTATTGCCATTATGCTTTCTTTTGCCCACAATTTGATTGTAGAGTCCAGCGTGGCGGTTAAAGTGGGCGTGAAAATTTGGGTGATGATAACGGCCCGACTCGGCCTTGCGTTCATTTCAGGAGTGGTCGTCAATTTGTTGTGGCAAGGTGGAAGCGAAAAGGCGCACTATGGCATGATGCCTCATCAAGAAGAAGTTCATGGTGCAATGGCGATCCTAATGCAAGGCTTGGAAAAAGCGGGTTATGGCATTGTTCAATTGGTTGTCATTGTCATTCCCCTTATGATCGTGATTCAAATTTTAAAGGACTTAAAGTGGATAGATGTTTTCTCCAATTGGGTGTCGCCAATTACGAAAGCGCTTGGCATGAACGCGAATACTTCTATGACTTTGGCGGCTGGTCTCGTTTTTGGGCTGGCCTATGGGTCGGGAGTGATGATCCAGGCTGTCAAAGAAGATGGCGTAAGCAAAAAAGATGCGACGTTGGCGTTCCTTTTTCTTGTTGCATGCCATGCAGTCATTGAGGATACATTGGTCTTTTTGCCGCTGGGCATTCCTGTGCAATATTTGCTTTTCATCCGTTTAATCACAGCGGTGCTGCTGACGCTCTTCGTTTCGTTTGTGTGGAAACGAGTTGAAACTGCCGGAAGAAAGGAAGCTGCTTAATGAAGAAAAACATTACTACTCTATTATTTGATTTGGACGGAACACTCATTAACACGAATGAGCTCATTGTTTCCTCCTTTCTTCATACGCTCAATTATTATTATCCAAACCAATATGAACGTGAAGATGTATATCCTTTTCTTGGCCCGCCCCTTGCCGAAACGTTTGAAAAAATTAATCCTGAAAAGGCGCAGGAAATGATTCTTCGCTATCGGAAGTTTAACGTTGAAAACCATGATTTGCTGGTTACCGAATTTGAAGGTGTTTATGAGACCATTCGAACGTTAAAAGAACATGGGTTCAAATTAGCGATTGTTTCCACCAAAATGAGAGACCTCATTATAAGAGGATTAAAGCTGGCAAGGCTTGAGTCTTTTTTTGATACGATCGTTTCTTTGGATGACGTGAATCACGCCAAACCTCATCCGGAACCTCTGTTAAAAGCGCTGGAAACGCTCCGTTCCAAACCGGAGGAAGCCATTATGATCGGCGACAATTACCATGATATCGAGGGCGGAAAAAATGCCGGTACGCTTACTGCAGGGGTGTCCTGGTCCATTAAAGGAAAAGAACATCTGTTGTCTTATCATCCGGATTATATGCTGGATTCCATATACGATATTCTTGCCATTGTCGGAGTGGACCCATCATGAGGAGAACGAAGCGGTACGAAATAAAAGGCCCGAATTCTCTTTGGAATGTGTATCAAACGGTTTCGTTTTGGAAGGTATTCAAAAATACGGCCGTTATCGAAATCGGGCGCTTTGTTCCGTTTTTGCCGTTTAAAAATTGGCTGTACCGCACGTTCTTGGGCATGAAAATTGGTAAAAACGCTGCTCTTGCTTATAAAGTCATGCCCGACATTATGTTTCCCGAGTTCATCTCTGTGGGGGATTCCACGATTATCGGATATAATACCACCATTTTAGCTCACGAATATTTAATTGAGGAATACCGTATCGGCGAGGTCCGAATTGGAAACCGCGTGATGATTGGCGCGAATTCGACGATCCTGCCGGGAGTGACGATTGGCGATGGGGCCGTCGTTTCCGCCGGTACTCTTGTCCACCGCGATGTCCCGGCCGGCGCTTTTGTCGGCGGAAACCCAATGAGGATTATTTACACAAAAGAAGAAATGCAGCTTAGACAGAAAAATGAATGATGATCAAGATGCAAGGCATGCCCGTATTTCCCTCTGCCCTGCACTTTGCGGGGCGATATTTTCTTTGTTTGTTGAGAAAGAGGAGAACGCTCTCCCTTTTTATATATGTCTGAATTTTTGGTCAATAAAGTCAAATCATCATGAAAGAAACCGATATAGCAACGATGAACTACGTTACTGCTGTTCCATCAAAAAGTTTCTTTTGCCATCCGTTAAAAAGAAAGGAGAGTGAAGCGCAATGGCTAATATTTTAGGATTGGCGGCTATCTTATTTTCAACGGTTGCCGCTGTTTTTTGGTTCCGTTCTGCAAAAGAAAGAAGAAAAAATAATCATCTTGATCAATAGATTCGAAAAGACCTATTCTCCCGCGGCTTTTAGAACATTTAGCCGGAATATTGAGTATTCTGAAAGCCGCACCGCGGAATCTGCGTTATTTTCTTCTAACGAAGTGAAGCCATAAGAAAGATTGATACATAGTCGATCAAACTTATTCCTCTCTTTCTTATCCGCATCCTGTTTTCATGATCGGTTTCCACTTCCGCATCTTTCCTGCTGTCATTGACCATTCGCTCTGAGAAAATGGTCTGATTTTTTGTTCTCATATGATTTCCGGAAGAATTTGCGAAAAGTCTTGACTCAAATACAAGAGGGGAGTAAACTACATATAACTTCACTTTGTTAGCATATTAGCGAACTAAAGGATTTCGGAAATTTTAATCACAGGTGATCTTGTTTATGTCCAAACTTTTTATGTTTGAAAAACCGATTGGAATGAGGGATACGCTTCCTCATATATACGAAACAAAGAAAAAAATAAAAGATCAAATTGGCCGAGAATTTAAACTGGCCGGCTATCAATTTATTGAAACTCCTGCTTTGGAATATTATGAAACGGTCGGTACGGCTTCGGCCATTTTGGATCAACAGCTTTTTAAATTGCTGGATCAACAAGGACACACGCTTGTTCTGAGGCCGGATATGACCACGCCGATCGCACGGATGGCGGCATCGAAACTTTTAAAAGAACAGATTCCGATTCGCCTTGCTTATTGCACCAATGTTTACAGGGCGCAGCAGCGCGAAGGGGGGAGGGCGGCCGAATTCGAACAGATCGGCATTGAAAACATTGGCGATCCGACCATCAGCGCAGATGGGGAAATCATTGCTCTGCTTGTTTCTTCTTTGAAAAAAACAGGTTTGAAGCATTTTCAAATTTCAATCGGCCATATCGGCTTTGTACGGAATTTGTTTCAGCAAATTCTCGGAACTGAAGAAAGAGCAAGCGTTTTGCAAAGCTATTTATATGAAAAAAATTATGTTGGCTATAAAGAACACGTAAAGCAACTCTCGCTTTCGTCCATTGACAAACAGCGCCTGTTAAACATTTTAAACATGAGAGGAACTGAAAATGTTCTTCAAGAGGCCATTTCCCTCACGGAAGACGGGAAAGGACAGGAAGCAATTGATGAGCTTAAACAGCTTTGGCTTGTATTGAAGGATCATGGAGTGGAATCGTTTGTCAAATTTGATCTTTCGCTTGTGAGCCATATGAGCTATTATACGGGAATTCTGTTTGAAATATATGCGGAAGGTGTAGGATATCCTATCGGAAATGGCGGGCGGTACAACAATCTATTAGAAAAATTCGGATTCCCGACAAGCGCTACTGGTTTTGGAATCCGTCTCGATTTCCTTTTGGAAGCTATTGGAGAGTTGTCCGAGGAAGAGCCGCTGCAATGCGTTTTGTTCAGCAAAGAACGGCGCAAGGAAGCGATTGATTTTGCTAAATCCCTTCAAGAGAAAGGGGAAAGAACGGTGCTTCAAGACATTTCCGGCGTTCAAGATGTGGATCGTTTTACCGCCAAATTCAGTAAAGTTCATTTTTATATTGGGACGCCGAAAACGGAGGTGGAAGAATGAACGATACGCCATTAATCATTGCCATGCCGAAGGGGCGGATTTTTCATGAAGCAGCGGAGCTTTTGAGAAAGGCAGGCTATCAGCTTCCTCCGGAATTTGATGAATCGAGGAAGTTAATTGTCGATGTCCCGGAGGAGAATCTGCAGTTTATTTTGGCTAAGCCGATGGACGTCCCTACCTATGTGGAGCATGGTGTGGCTGACTTGGGGATTGCCGGCAAAGACGTCATGTTGGAAGAAGAACGAGATGTCTATGAGTTGTTGGATTTAAAAATCAGCCCTTGCTATCTTGCCGTTGCCGGTCTGCCCAATACGAAAATGAACGAGGTTGCTCCTAAAATTGCCACGAAATACCCGAACGTGGCATCCAGCTACTTCCGCGAACAAGGAGAGCAAGTGGAAATCATCAAACTAAATGGTTCGATCGAACTGGCACCGATTGTCGGGTTAGCCGATCGAATTGTCGATATCGTCTCGACAGGACGTACGTTAAAAGAAAACGGTTTGGTAGAGTATGAGCATATTGTGGATGTTACTTCACGGCTGATCGTGAATCCAGTCAGCTATCGTATAAAAGATGCGGCGATTGAACAAATAGTCGACCGCCTGAGTCGGGTGATTTCAGAGAAAGTGGTGTGATCGATATGAGAATACAAAAGGTGACAGATGATATATCTATTCAGCGATCCGTGGACAACGGAACCGAAGAACAACGAAAGATCGTTTTGGAGATTTTGGAATCCGTCCGCCGAGAAGGGGATCGGGCTCTTCTTGCTTATACGGAAACATTTGACGGAATCAAACTCGATCGGATGCGAGTGTCCGAAGAAGAGATCCATGAAGCGATCCAAAGTTTTGATCCAAAATTGCTGAAAGTATTGGAGGAAGCGGCAAAGAACATCCGCCGTTTTCACGAAAAACAACGAAGAGAAACTTGGATTACTCAAGATGAAAACGGGACCATTCTTGGTCAGAAGTTTACACCGCTCGATTCCGTTGGTGTATACGTCCCGGGGGGAACAGCGGCCTATCCATCGTCTGTTCTCATGAACGTGCTGCCAGCTAAAGTAGCCGGCGTAAAAAGAATTGTGATGGTGTCTCCTCCCGATCAAAACGGCAAGCTTCCTGCGGGCGTTCTGGCTGCGGCCCATATAGCCGGCGTGGAGGAAATATGGAAGGTAGGGGGAGCCCAAGCGATCGCAGCTCTTGCTTATGGAACTGAATCGATCCAACCTGTTGATAAAATTGTCGGACCGGGAAATATTTATGTCGCTCTCGCCAAAAGAGAAGTGTTTGGCAAGGTGGATATTGATATGATTGCTGGGCCGAGTGAAATTGCCGTGCTGGCAGATGACACAGCCTTGCCTCATGAAGTGGCCGCTGATCTTTTATCGCAAGCCGAACATGATCCGAGAGCAACCAGTGTTCTGGTAACGACATCCCGGACGCTTGCGGAAGAAACCGCACGTGAAGTGGAAAAACAGCTGGAACAGCTCCCGAGAAAAGAAATTGCAAAACAATCGATTGATGAATATGGAGTCATTTATCTTGCTCCCACCATGGAAAAAGCGATTGAAGTGGTGAATCAAATTGCGCCAGAGCATTTGGAAATTGTCGCTAGAAATGCGCTCGAATTGGTTCCGATGATCCGCCATGCCGGAGCTATTTTTGTCGGAAGATTCAGTTCAGAGCCTGTTGGCGACTATTTTGCAGGTCCAAATCATGTCTTGCCGACTAATGGGACGGCTCGTTTTTCCAGTCCTTTAAATGTGGATGAGTTTATAAAGAAGTCGAGCATTATTTATTACAGTGAAACGTCCTTCCGGCAAAATGCAGAAAAAATTGCTGCTTTTGCTCGCCTTGAAGGATTGGAGGCTCATGCCCGCGCAATAGAATCCAGGTTGAAAAAACCGGTTAGACCTGAGTGAGGGGGAGACAAATGGAAATCAGACGATATGCAGAAATCAGCCGCAAGACGAACGAAACCGATATCCAATTAGCCTTTGACATTGACGGAGAGGGAAGGGCCGATCTTGATACAAATGTTCCGTTTTTGACTCACATGCTTGATTTATTCACAAAACACGGCCAATTCAATTTAACCGTCAAAGCAAAGGGCGATATTGAAATAGATGACCACCATACGACAGAAGACATCGGCATTTGTCTTGGCAGCGCCTTGAGAGAAGCGCTTGGCGACAAGAAAGGGATCAAACGCTACGGAAACGCTTTTGTTCCAATGGACGAAGCGCTGGCGCAAGTGGTGGTCGATTTAAGCAATCGCCCTCATTTTGAAATGCGCGGAGAACTTCCGAGCAGTCGGGTTGGAACATTTGATACGGAGCTGGTGCATGAATTTTTATGGAAATTCGCATTGGAAGCACGGATGAATTTGCATGTGATCCTCCATTATGGGGCGAATACCCATCATATGATCGAAGCCGTTTTTAAAGCGCTGGGAAGAGCGCTTGATGAAGCGACCATGTTGGATCCCCGTGTAAAAGGAATTCCTTCAACGAAAGGGGTTTTGTAGAGCATGATCGGAGTGATTGATTATGGAATGGGGAATCTTTTCAGTGTTTCAAAAGCGTTGGAGCGTTTAGAGGCCCCTTACATACTTTCTTCTAAAGAAAGTGAACTGGAAAAAACGGATGGACTTATTTTGCCCGGAGTAGGGGCGTTTAAAGATGCGATGAAACGTCTGCGAGAAACAGGGCTCGCTTCCTTTTTGCAAGAGTATACGAAAACCGGCCGGCCGCTGCTTGGCATTTGCCTTGGCATGCAGCTGCTTTTTGAGGAAAGCGAGGAAAACGGTCTTGAAGAGGGGCTTGGCTTGTTAAAAGGAAGAGTGACACGCATTCCTTCCGACAATGGAAAAGAAACTTTTAAAATTCCGCATATGGGCTGGAACAGGCTCAGCTTTCATCAAGCGTCTCCGATTACAAACGGCGTGGAGGAAGGGTTCGTTTATTTTGTCCATTCCTACTATGCCAGCAGCTTAGAGGAAAACACATTGATTGCCAGTGCGGACTATAACGTTCAAATACCGGCCATTGTGGCAAAAGAAAATATTTATGGCATGCAGTTTCATCCGGAAAAAAGCGGCAAGACGGGCATGGGACTTTTAAAAAACTTTACGGAAATGATGGAAAGGTCGGGTGCTGAGCAATGAGTTTCACCATCTATCCAGCCATTGATATGAGAGGGGGCAAATGCGTTCGCCTTCTTCAAGGAGATTATGACAAAGAAACCGTTTATGGTGATTCTCCTTTCGAGATGGCGAAGAAATTTGTAGATCAAGGAGCGGCATGGATCCATATGGTCGATCTGGATGGCGCCAAAGATGGAACGCGAATCAATGACCGCTATGTTCTGGAAGCGGCTCAAAAGTTTCCGGCGAAAGTGCAAGTTGGCGGCGGCATCCGGTCGGAACGAGATGTGATCCATTATTTGGAAAACGGAGTGGATCGGGTGATCATCGGCAGTATGGCCGTTTCGAATCCGGATTTGGTTCTTGAATTGGTTCGAACATATGGATCCAAAATTGCCGTTGGCCTCGACGCAAAAGATGGATATGTGGCCGTTCACGGCTGGCTGGAAACTTCCCAAATTAAAGCAGTCGAATTGGGAAAACGGCTGGCAGAAGGCGGGGTAGAAACGTTTATTTTTACGGATATTGCGACGGATGGCATGCTGTCCGGCCCCAATATAGAGGCAGCGGTGGAATTGGCGAAAGCAACAGGTAAACAAGTCATTGCTTCCGGCGGAGTCCGTTCCATCTCTGATTTGCAAGCTTTAAAGGCTTATGAGAATGAAGGCGTGTCCGGTGCGATTGTCGGCAAAGCCATTTATACCGGACAATTTTCACTGCAGGAAGCGCTGGAAGAGGTGGAAAGATGATCACAAAACGGATTATCCCTTGTTTGGATGTAAAAGATGGAAGAGTGGTGAAAGGAATTCAATTTGTTCAGCTTCGCGATGCAGGCGATCCGGTTGAGTTGGCGCGTGTTTATGATGAACAAGGTGCCGATGAACTGGTTTTTTTAGATATTTCCGCTTCTCATGAGGGCAGGAAGACGATGGTTGATGTTGTCAAAGCCGTCGCCTCCGAACTGGCTATTCCTTTTACCGTTGGCGGCGGGATCCATTCGCTGGACGATATGAAAAAGATTTTGCGTGCAGGTGCCGATAAAGTTTCTTTAAACACGGCTGCTGTCAATCATCCTTCTTTGATTACCGAAGGAGCAGAATATTTTGGATCACAATGCATTGTCGTGGCCATCGATGCCAAATATGACGCAGAACTAGGTTCTTGGCGGGTGTATACGCATGGAGGAAGAAAAGCCACTGAAAAAGAAGTCGTCTCTTGGGCTAAAGAAGCAGTAGAAAGAGGAGCCGGCGAAATTTTGTTGACGAGCATGGATTCGGATGGTGAAAAGAAAGGGTACGACGTTGCGTTAACGAAAGCGGTTAGTGAAGCTGTCACGGTACCGGTCATTGCTTCGGGAGGCGCCGGGAAAAAAGAAGATTTCTTGGAAATACTGACGGAGGGAAAAGCAGACGCTGCCCTTGCCGCCTCGATTTTCCATTATAAAGAAACAAGCGTGCAGGAAGTAAAACACTTTTTGCAACTCCAAGGAGTGGATATAAGATGACAGAATTATCAATCGATCAACTTGTTTTTGATGAAAAAGGATTGATTCCGGCAATCGTTCAAGATGTGAATACAAAAGAAGTGCTCACGTTGGCTTACATGAATAAACAATCTCTGCAAAAAACGTTGGAAACGGGAGAAACTTGGTTTTACAGCCGTTCCCGCCAAACACTTTGGCACAAAGGCGAAACGAGCGGAAATACCCAAAAAGTGGTGAAAATGAAATGGGATTGCGACCGGGATGCTGTGCTCGTTCTGGTAGAACCGAACGGTCCTGCATGCCATAACGGCACGGATAGTTGTTTTGTGGACGAGTTTTACGGGGGAGAAAATCAGATCGCTTCTTATGCTATTTTGTCCGAATTGGAACAAGTGATTGCAAAACGGGATGAAGAACGTCCGGAAGGGGCTTATACCACCTATTTATTTGAAAAGGGCGTCGATAAAATTTTAAAGAAAGTCGGGGAAGAAGCGTCCGAAGTCATCATTGCCGCTAAAAACCGCAGCCATGAAGAATTGCGCTGGGAAGCAGCTGATTTGATTTATCACCTTCTTGTGCTGCTTCGAGAACAGCGATTGCCGCTTCAAGACGTCTTGGCTGTTTTGGAAAAAAGACACGAAGAAAAATCAAGAAAAAATAATGAAAATAAGTGAATATAAGCTGGCCGAGGGGCCGGCTTATTTTGCGCTGTTTCTTTCCGGAAAGAATATTAGTTGACTAAAAAGCGTTAAATAAACATTTGAAAACAGGCTTTTAATATTACAGATCGCCATATTTCGTCAGAGTTTGATATATGATATACTACTGTAGTTAATTAAGTACGTTTTGGAGGACATTTATGAGAAAAGGCTCAAATATAGAAGATGAGAAAGGGAAAATCCTTTCCTTCATCCCTACCGGTGAATATTACTTTAAAAAAGGATTAAAGGCATATAGACAAAGAAATTTAAATAAAGCAAAAAAATATTTTTCACGAGCATTTGAGTTGGAGCCTCTAGAACCTGTGATAGCCTGCCAATTAGCAATTGTGGAAACGGAACTGGGCAATTACGAAGAGTCTAATCGGTTGCTCATCATGATAGCGAATGATTTGGATCCGTTTATGAATGAAGTTCATTATTTTCTGGCAAATAACTACGCCCATATGGGGATGTTTCAAGAAGCGTTCAAACATGTGAATGAATATTTGCAAAAAGATCCTGACGGGGAATTCAGCGAGGATGCCGAAGATTTGCTGGAAGTGATTCAAATGGATGCGGAAGAAGCGGAAGACGTACTCATTGTTCAAGATGAGCTGATATCGCTGCAGGAAGAAGCGCGCAATTTATTGGAAGCCGGACAATTTGAAGCGGCGATTGAAGTTTTAAACAAAATCATTGACAACTATCCGGAATTTTGGGCAGCGTATAATAATCTTTCTTTGGCCTATTATTATTTAGGAAAAACGGATAAAGCGTTTGAAGTGATTGACAATGTATTGGAGAAAAGCCCCGGCAACCTTCACGCGCTTTGCAACACCGCCGTGTTTATGTACTATGGGAGAAATGAAGAAGAACTGCAGAAGATCATCGCCACGCTTCAAAAAGTGCGGCCAATCCTGATGGAGCATCAATACAAGCTAGGTACGACTTTTGCATTAGTGGGCCGGTACGAAGAGTCGTATTTTTGGCTGAAAAACCTCTATAAAAAAGGGTTTGATGGGGATGTGAATTTTTATTACTGGCTTTCGTATGCCGCTCATCACACCGGCCATCACAAAACGGCCCGTGCGGCTTGGGAACAAGTGCTGCAGATGGCGCCGGAAAAAGACGGTTTGGAGCCTTGGAATGAAGAAGATTTTCATTTTCATCAAGGGATAGAAAATGTACCATCTTCCATCATCAAAAGATTAAACAGCGAATATATAGAAGAACGGCTTTTTGGCATGTTTTTGCTTTCATTACGGGAGGATAAAAAAGCCATCACAGCGGATCCAAGCTTTTGTGATATTGAAAATTTAACCTTTCAAGAAAAGATTTATTTAGCTAAAGTGCTGGACATGGAATTGAAACCGATGGATGCAAGCCCCGCCATTGAAATAGGACATGGAACAGCGCAAATATTGTATGAACGTTTCCGGCCGATAGGAATCGAACAAATCGGTGTTTATTTGCTATGGTTTTCTTTTTTTGCCTCCATTCTTACAAAACGCCCAAGACTGCAAAAAAAAGAGGCGTATGCTGCAGCGATTGAATACATTTGGAAAAAACTGCGGCATCAAAAAGCGTCTCAAAAAGAAGTGGCTGAAATTTATCATATCTCTCCCGCCACTTTGCGTCGATACATTCAAGCCATCAAAAAAGAAGTCTCCGGTATAAGCATATAGTTGGACGCAATTTCTTTTGTCTTATAGGATAGAGATAGCAGGAGATAATAAAGCAAAGATGAATGCTTCAATAGTAAATTTGGATTACTTGCTTATCAGTCTCTGTAAACGCGAGAGCACGATTTGACTCTCAGTCTCGAATAAACGTCTTTCGGAACAAAAAATATGTACAAATGAGAAAAGGGAGTGTCTTACGTGGCGGAAGAGAAAATTTACGATGTCATTATTATTGGCGCCGGCCCGGCAGGAATGACAGCTGCTGTGTATGCCTCGAGAGCCAATATGTCTACGTTGATGATTGAAAGAGGCGTTCCGGGCGGTCAGATGACGAATACGGAAGAAATAGAAAATTATCCTGGATATGACAGCATTTTAGGACCTGAATTATCCAACAAAATGTTCGAACACGCCAAAAAATTTGGTGCAGAATACGCTTATGGCGATATTAAACAAATTATTGACGGCGAAGAATATAAAACGGTAGACGCCGGTACGAAACAATTTAAGGCTCGGTCCATCATTATTGCGACAGGAGCACAGTTTAAGAAATTAGGGGTTCCCGGTGAATCGGAATTTGGCGGACGCGGCGTTTCCTACTGTGCGGTTTGCGATGGCGCCTTTTTCAAAGGAAGAGAACTGGTTGTGGTCGGCGGTGGAGACTCCGCTGTGGAAGAAGGCGTTTATTTAACTCGCTTTGCCAGCAAAGTAACCATTGTCCATCGTCGCGACAAGCTGCGCGCTCAAAAAATTCTCCAACAACGCGCTTTTGAAAACGAAAAAATCGACTTTATTTGGAATCACACCGTTAAAGAAATTCATGGAAAAGACGGCAAAGTGAACGCTGTAACATTGGTCAATACCGTAACGGGTGAAGAAAAAGAATTCAAAACGGACGGAGTCTTTGTTTATATCGGAATGGTTCCGTTGACAAAGCCGTTTGAAAACTTGAATATTACCAATGAAGCCGGATATATTGTAACGAATGAACTAATGGAAACAAGCGTTCCTGGGGTGTTTGCCGCAGGAGATGTCCGTGAAAAGAATCTACGCCAAATTGTCACGGCAACCGGAGATGGAAGCATCGCTGCTCAAAGCGCCCAACGCTATGTGGAAGAATTAAAAGAAAAATTGGGCGTGAAATAATAAGGGAATATTTGTTAATCTTCATAAAAGATTAATTATGTTGTAATCAATCTGCAACAATGATGCTGTATAGTAAAGACAGATGAAATTCCCCTCTTTTTTAAAAGAATCCCTTTTTGAAACACAGGTGTTGCTGCCTGTGTTTTTTTCTTAGAAAAAATATCGGTTTTGCATTTGAATTGAGTACCTGCCTTCATTCATAGTATAATAAAAAGAATAAGGTGGAACTTAGTTGACCGCATATAGGGGCAGTTGCTCCAGTATTAGGACTTATAGTCTTCTAGTCAAGAGTGCCCCTTAGTGCGGGATAAAGTGAAACTTCCATCAGCGGTGCTTCACGACCCCTGATGGTTAGTAGAACCAATCGGGCACATAGGGGCAGTTGTCCCCAAGTTTACAGCTTTTCGTTTCCTTCAAAACAAGAGAAGGACTTACTGCCCCTTGGTGCGGGGAAAAGATAACAGAAAAACGGTTTTCAGCGGCCATTGAGGTGAGAACATGCAACGAGTAACAAATTGCCTATTAATAAAAGATGAAAAAGTGCTGCTTCTGCAAAAACCGCGCAGAGGATGGTGGGTGGCTCCCGGTGGAAAAATGGAATCAGGCGAATCCATTAAAGAAGCGGTCATCCGTGAATTTCGGGAAGAGACCGGCATCTACCTTCGAAATCCGAATGTAAAAGGGATCTTTACCATTCTGATAAAAGAAGGAGAAAAAATCACTTCAGAATGGATGTTGTTTACTTTTTTCGCTACAGAAAGCGAGGGATTATCCCTTAAGACATCCGAAGAAGGAAACCTTGCCTGGCATCCGATTGACTCCATTCATACGCTGCCGATGGCGGAAGGGGACCGGCATATTTTGGATTATATGATTCACGGAAAAGGAATGATTTACGGAACCTTTACATACACGCCTGATTTTCAACTGTTATCCTATCGTTTAGATCCAAGTTAAATGAAGGGGGTTCCACGATGAGCTCACAGTCAAAAACAACGGATATCCAATTAGTCATTATTACTGGAATGTCGGGGGCGGGAAAAACAGTTGCCATCCAAAGTTTCGAAGATCTTGGCTATTATTGTGTAGATAATCTTCCGCCTACACTGTTGCCGAAATTTTTGGAACTCATGAAAGACACTGGTCATAAAATAAACAAAGCTGCTATTGTTATGGATCTAAGGGGCAGAGACTTTTTTGAACATTTGTTTAAAGCGTTGGATGACATGGCAGAGATTGATTGGGTCAGCCCGCAAATCTTGTTTTTAGATGCCGATGATTCTGTTCTTGTGCGCCGTTATAAAGAAACGCGTCGATCGCACCCGCTGGCTCCTTCGGGACTGCCTCTTGAAGGTATTCAGCAGGAAAGAAAGCTGTTGGAAGATTTGAAGGGTCGTGCTCAGCTGATTTACAATACTTCCAATATGAAACCGAAAGACTTGCGGGATAAGATCATAACAGAATTTTCCGCGAATAAACAGTCGATTTTTACTGTGAATGTCATGTCATTTGGATTTAAACACGGAATTCCTATTGATGCGGATCTGGTGTTTGACGTTCGATTTTTGCCGAATCCGTACTACATTGACCATATGCGAAAAAAAAACAGGCATGGATGATGAAGTGTATAATTATGTGCTCAAATGGAGCGATACACAAAAATTTTTAGGAAAAGTAACCGATTTGCTTGCTTTTATGCTTCCTCATTACAAGAGGGAAGGAAAACGCCAGGTGGTTATTGCCATAGGATGTACCGGAGGGCAGCATCGCTCTGTTGCACTGGCTGAATATATCGGCCATTATTTTGAAAAAGACTACCAAACACGCATCAGCCATCGCGATATTAAAAAAGAAAGGAAAGGACAACATGAATCCTGCTTCTGACAAGAAAGTGGTTGTCATCGGCGGTGGAACGGGCCTTCCTGTTTTGCTGCGCGGGTTGAAAAAATATCCTATTGATTTGTCAGCCATTGTGACCGTAGCGGATGATGGCGGGAGCTCCGGAAGATTAAGAAACGATTTGTCCATTCCGCCTCCCGGAGATATCCGCAACGTGTTGGCTGCCCTGTCTGAGGTGGAACCGCTGATTGAACAACTTTTTCAGCATCGGTTCACGACTTCGAATGAACTGTGCGGGCATTCTCTTGGAAATTTGATGATTGCCGCGTTAACCTCGATTAAGGGGGACTTTGTGCGGGCGGTTCAAGAAATGAGCCGTGTCTTAAATGTGCGCGGAAAAGTGCTTCCGGCAGCCAATGAAAGTGTAGTATTGCATGCAGTGATGGACGATGGGACCATCGTTTCAGGAGAATCGAAAATTCCATATTCCGGAAAAAGGATACGGAGAGTATTTTTAACTCCGGATAATGTGGCACCGCTTCCAGAAACGATTACGGCTATTCGGGAAGCTGATTTAATTGTTGTCGGTCCGGGAAGTTTGTACACAAGCATTCTTCCTAATTTGCTGGTATCGGAAATCGGGCGGGAAGTATCCCGGTCGAAAGCGCATAAAGTGTATATATGCAATTTGATGACTCAGGCAGGGGAAACGCTTGATTATACGGCAAGCGACCACGTAAAGGCGATCCACCGCCATTTGAATCAGCCTTGTATTGATACGATTTTAGTCAATAAAACACCAATACCGGAAGAAATTCAAAAAAGGTATGAAAAAGAACTGGCCAAGCCTGTTATATTTGACCCGGATGAGCTTCGGGCTCTTGGTTTGAACATTCTTTATGAAGAAATCGTCTCTGTGAAGGATGGAATCATTCGACATGACACCGATCGAGTTGCTCAAATATTATACTCGTTATTGGTGAAAATAACTGAAAACGGATCTGAGCTAAGCAGACGATAGTCTCAGAATGGGAGGTGGCGGGGATGTCGTTTGCTTCGGAAACAAAAAAGGAACTGACCACTTTGGAAGTAAAGGAATGCTGTGCTCGTGCCGAACTTTCGGCGCTCATTCGAATGAACGGGGCACTTTCCTTTTCCAATCGGCTTTTGGTTGTCAACGTTCAGACTGAAAATGCAGCCATCGCCCGACGAATTTACGTTCTGATTAAAAAATTGTACGATGTGCCGGTCGAATTGCTTGTTCGTAAAAAAATGCGGCTTAAGAAGAACAATGTTTATATCGTCCGCTTAAAAGAAAAAGCGAAGCAAATTTTAGAGGACTTGTATATACTCGGGGAAAATTTTTCGTTTATTCATGACATTTCCCCGGAATTGATAAAAAAGAAGTGCTGTCGTCGGTCGTACTTGCGAGGAGCGTTTTTAGCGGGTGGGTCTGTGAATAATCCGGAAACATCTTCTTATCATTTAGAAATTTTTTCCCTTTATAAAGAGCATAATGATTCATTGTGTGAAGTAATGAACACCTTTTATCTCAACAGCAAAACGCTGGAAAGAAAAAAAGGATATATCACCTATTTAAAGGAAGCCGAGAAAATTGCTGAATTTCTCAATATTGTCGGCGCCCATCAAGCGTTGCTCCGCTTTGAAGATGTCCGCATTATGCGCGATATGCGCAACTCGGTGAATCGTCTTGTCAACTGTGAAACAGCGAATTTAAATAAGACGATTGGCGCAGCGCTAAGGCAAGTGGAGAACATTCGTTATATCCAAGAAACCGTTGGATTGGACATTTTACCGGAAAAATTAAGAGAAATCGCTGAGCTTCGAGTGGAACACCAAGATGTAACGTTGAAAGAGTTAGGTGAATTGGTATCCGGAGGGAAAATCAGTAAATCCGGCATTAATCACCGCCTAAGAAAAATTGATGAGATCGCTGAAAAATTGCGGGCCGGCGAAACCATTACGAAAAAACATCAAGCATGAAAAAAGCCGGTGCGGCTGGCAAAACCGAGCAAAATGTTTGCGGCTCCTTAGCCAACCGATGTGTGATGACACGGGTGGCTAAGGGCCGCAGTTGAATCATAAAAAAAGGGGTTGTGGAAAATGATTCAAAAGATGGTGGAAGTTAAGCTGAAAACGGGATTGCAATCACGGCCTGCTGCTTTATTTGTACAAGAGGCAAACCGGTTTTCATCGGAAATTTATGTAGAAAAAGACGAAAAAAGAGTGAATGCCAAAAGCATCATGGGAATTATGAGTTTGGCAGTCGGAACAGGTACGAAGATCCGGTTAATCGCTGATGGTCATGATGAAGACAAAGCATTGGAAGCGTTAACGGAATTTCTTGAAAATGAAGATTAACAAAACAGGCTGATACTTTTGATGAAGTATCAGCCTGTTATATTTGGCTTTCTGGGCTTGATGGTGAGGGAACCGAACCAAATTCGTCTTATCCGCCTTAACCACTGGACTCTCTCTATTCCTGATGTTAGGAAAAGACAATCCATCGAACGAGGCGATTCTCCGCTCGATGGGAGCAAACGAAATTATTTGCTGATATCGTTTCGGCTAATGATATGGTCAATTAAGCCATATTCTTTGGCGCGTTGAGCCGTCATAAAGTTGTCGCGGTCTGTGTCTTTTTCAATGACTTCGAGCGGCTGGCCGGTGCGTTCTGATAAAATTTTGTTTAATTTATCTTTTAAGAACAAAATGCGTTTAGCGGCAATTTCAATTTCGGTTGCTTGACCTTGTGCGCCGCCAAGCGGTTGATGGATCATCACTTCGGCATTTGGAAGAGCATAACGTTTTCCTTTCGTTCCTGCTGCAAGCAAGAATGCTCCCATGGAAGCGGCCATCCCGATACAAATAGTTTGGACATCCGGTTTAATAAATTGCATTGTATCATAAATCGCCATTCCGGCTGTAATGCTTCCGCCGGGACTGTTAATGTAAATGGAGATGTCTTTTTCCGGATTTTCTGCTTCAAGGAATAAAAGCTGAGCTACAATAGAGTTTGCGACAGTGTCGTCGATAGCGCTGCCCAACATAATAATACGGTCTTTCAACAAACGTGAGTAAATATCGTACGCCCGTTCCCCGCGGTTTGTTTGTTCAATGACTGTAGGAATTAGGTTCATACCAACTTTCCTCCTTTTTCAAATTTCTTCATAAAATTTCTAGCGAAGAGAAACTTATGTAATGTAATCATACAATGAAGGTCAATAAAGGTCAAACATAAAAGCTTATAAAAAATAATTTTTTTGTACACATCGAACATTGTACCCATGTCCGTTCGAATTTAAACTTTAAAAACCCGCCTGAAGACAAAGTTTTTTCCATAAAACTCTTGCATTATGATTGTTTTTTCATTATAATTTAAAACCGTACTGATTCATTATATGCCCTCGTAGTGTAACGGATAACACGCAAGATTCCGGTTCTTGAAATGTGGGTTC
Source organism: Bacillus sp. FSL W8-1127 (assembly GCF_038006725.1). Classification (NCBI taxonomy): domain Bacteria; kingdom Bacillati; phylum Bacillota; class Bacilli; order Caryophanales; family Bacillaceae; genus Bacillus; species Bacillus sp. FSL W8-1127. Next base: position 506,266 of record NZ_JBBOVU010000001.1, read on the forward strand.
GATTCCTGCCGAGGGCGTCCTCAAAAACGTTAAGTTTACGGTGCCCCTGCGCTTAATTAAATGCGTAGGGGCACTTTTTTATGTTCGCTATTTTTCCTCTGAAAATACCACGCTATGGTAATGCGCAACCGACCTAAAATTTACCGCTATGAAACGAAGAAAATCCGTTGCTACGCTAAAGCGAAAATGGCGATAAGCGCTATATTGAAAAATCGGCGCAGAATTTTCGAAGTATACCATGAGTAGAACAACAGGCTAAACGGAAGGAATCAATTTATTTAAGCGCTCTTTTAACGATTCACGCCATGATTTGGCTAATTCTTGAACCTCTAATACTTTTTTTATCCCTTCTGCGTCTCTCTGTCTGTGGAAATAAACTTCGTTGGCAAAAAGGATGGAAACTTGTTGCGGATGGCGTTGAATCAATTCGATCTTTGAATGGTGTCTGACAGTGCCTTCTTTTAGAACCCGACAGAGATAACCGGTATAGCCCGTTTCTACCATTCTCTTAAGTAGACCTTGTATGTTCGTTCTTCTGGTTATAGTGCTGCATGGAATTCTCCCTTGCGTGATTTGTATGACCGCTTCTCCCAACTGATAAATATCCCCTATACAAACATCTTGCTCTAACATGTTGGCCACGGTAAGATTTTCTCCGAACGCAGAAGGAGGCAATGAAGTATCGAATTCTTTCTCCCACAACTGATAATGTTCATACGGATAGATACAGACGGCACGGTCGGGGCCTCCGTGGTATTTTAAGTTGGCCACTCCATCTCCGCGAAAACCTTCTTTGGTAAGAAAAGCTTCTTCTGTTTTGTTCTTGTATATCCCGGTTTTCATTTCCTTCTGATTGCCGTATTGCATCGTTTTGGGAAGTCCTATAGCAAAGTGGATGATTTCAATGTTACGATCCTTCATATGACGTATATCCCTGCTTTCTGTAGATTTTTCTTTAAAATGATCTTAACATTTGAAATATTAAAAAATCCAGAGGGTGATTTGTTTTGATGCCGGGATCCCTTTGATTCATTTTATCGTTTTTGGGCAATAGACATAAAGAGAGCTTTATTTGATAAAACCAAACCAATTCTCATAAAAAACTGAAAAGGTTATAACCATAAAGGGAGCTTGCTGAAATTTTATCAATCGATGAACTTAAACAGATAGCGGCAATGGTCCGATTGAAAAAAGGATTAAATGGAATTTATCACCATGAAAGAAAGATGATTTTGTATAATAAAAGTAATGAGATTTTTCTGGATTTAAGGAGGCATATAAATTGAAGAAAAAGAATTTTGCAGGTGCTTTGGCATTTGCGACTTTTTTAACGGGTGCTATCCCTGCTGTTGGGGCGAGTGCAGCCAATACAGACTTTCGAGATGTTCCGAAAAGTTCATACGCTTATTCGGATATTGAGAAATTAGTAGAACGTGGTGTTGTCACTGGCTATTCTGATGGCAAATTTCATCCAGATGAAAAGGTAACAAGAGGACAATTTGCCGGCATGATTGCCAGAGCTTTCAATCTGCCAAAAGGGAGCAGCCATTTTAAGGATGTTCCAAAATCGAAGGCCCTTTATGATGAAATCAGCCGTGCTGCAAGCGCGGGAATTGTAAAGGGAACAGGTGGTAAATTTAATCCTGATCTTCCTGTGACACGAGCCGATATGGCTGTCATGTTAGATCGGGCGATGAATCTGAAAGGGAACTTCAAGGAAAAGGAAAATTTGAAGTTTAAGGACAAAATTCCACCTTACGCTTTGGAATCTGTTAAACGGATGGTTCATTACGGAATCATTAAAGGAAAAACCAACGGTACCTTTGCACCAAGCGAGAAAGCTGATCGTGCTTCTTCAAGTGTTTTAGTGAGCCGAGTGCTGCAAGTCTTAGAAAAAAATGGAACGAAACCAAGTAATCCAGGAAGTCCATCAACACCGTCGCCGACGAATCCAACCGAACCGAGCAATCCGACAGATCCATCTACACCAACGAATCCAACTGAACCAAGCGATCCAACAGGTCCATCTACACCGTCGAATCCTTCGGATACAGTGCCTGATTATGTCAATATGTCATTGGCACAACTTCATGCAAAATATGGAGACTGGACATTAGTTCGGAGAATTGATGGTATGGTACCTGGAGGGGGCATTGTAGCAGACGTTGATTTGCTGAAAGATTACTACAATGAAGTACACCAATCAAAGGATGCCTATAAAAGCCTTCCTGATCCCGAAACATATGTAAAAGATAAATCAAGATCTTTACTATCTCAAGCGACGCTCATAAACGCTCATTATCCGGATTATGAAATTATTTCATTCAACGGTAAGGCTTATAAGGATTCGGAAATTTATAATGCTCCTTTCTTAGAAGATGATCCTGTAACGGTTACTATGCCATCTCAACCGACAGAACCTAATCAATATTGGATTGACTTGCATATTCCATATACTCAATTTGGCGTGTACGGTCATGATAAGGTGACGGTTGGTCAAGTTCAACCAAGCTATACAAAATCCGGTGTTTTGATGGTGGATATCAAAGGTTTGTTTGCTCAAGTTCCAACCGTTACTGTATCGAATGATGGAAAAACCGTTCAATATAACGGAACCACGATTCAACTCACACCGGGAAGCAATGAAATTCAAGTAAACGGTGAATCCAAAACATTGTCCGTTGATGTGGAAACAAAAAATGGAACCGTTTATGTTCCGGGAAGAGAGTTTGCTAAGGAATTAGGATGGTATACTCGTTCGATTCCTCGCTATAAACGATTGGATTTTTCCACTTACCCGTTGCCTCAATATGAAGGATTAACGGAATAAAATGTAATCAAAAAACTTCCGTGAAGTGAAACAAAAATGAAGGGAAAAATTTTTGGGGGTTTTGTTACATATGGCGATGTTCGTATTTTATTTTCCCGATCGATTGGAATTACATTCGGTCTGCAGGTGTTATTTAGTTTGATGATAGGACGGGGTGGGGCAAAAGGCTTTTTTGCGATTTGGGCAGCTGGATGGATAGGCTTTTTTGGTCCACCCGTTTTCCGTTGACAGGGAAGGTTGAATATTGTCGAAAAAATGGATTTTTTGAAAAAATAGTTCATTTTCGGTGGATATCTTTATAAAATAATAAATGAAAGCGCTTTTAAAACATGAATCGTGAATGATCATATATTGTAAAACAACAATAAGGAGGAGGGAGAAACATGAGTATGCAATTGAAAAGCGGGCTTTGGCTTCAGCAAACGCAGAAGCTGGCGATGACTCAAGAACTGTCGCAAGCGATTGAACTGCTTCAATACTCCTCGCAAGAGTTGGCGGAATATTTAGAAGAAAAAACGATGGAAAATCCGTTTATTCAGATAGAGACTCCGCCGATGGAATATTTCGATAGGTGGAGAAGCCGCAAGCAGACGAAAAGGATTCATGACGATAAAAATTGGATTGAACAAATTGCCGATCATTCTTATCAGCTTGCGGATTATTTGCGTTTGCAGCTGTCCGGAATTAAAGTGTCAAAAACGATTCAGAGAGTGCTCGATTTTTTGCTGCTGAACTTAGATGACAACGGCTATTTAACCATCCGTCCGGAAGAAGCGGCTGCTTTGCTGAAAACATCGGTGGACGAAGTACAAACAGCTGTTTCGATCATTCAAGAACTGGAGCCGGCCGGTGTCGGTGCATACCATCTCCAGCATTGCCTGCTTCTGCAAATGGATAGAGATACAAATGCGCCTCCGTTAGCAAAACAAATAATCCGCTTCCACTTTCATGAATTTGCAGAGAAAAAATGGAAAGGGTTATCCAAAACATTAAAAGTGGAATTGTCCGACATTCAAAAAGCCTCAGATTATATTCAAACGTTAAATCCTCGTCCTGGAGCGGCTTTTCAATCGAGCCGGTCAAATGAATATATTATCCCTGATATGTCCGTGTCGATACACGGGGAGAAAATAGAATTGAAATTTTTGGATGAGACAATGCCTAAAATTGTCTTTCAAAAAGAATACTTTCAAGAAGTCTCCAACAATCATGACCAAGAGTTGAAAATGTTTTTAAAAGAAAAATTCCAAGATTATCAATGGCTGCTGAAAAGTTTGGAGCAGCGGAGAGACACCATTCAAAAAGTTGGATTGAAAATAGTGGAAAAACAGCGGGATTTCTTTTTGAAAGGACCGCAAAATTTAACTTCCTTGACAATGAAGGAAATTGCGGAAGAACTCGGAATTCATGAATCAACCGTCAGCAGGGCTGTGAGGGGAAAGTATATGCAAACTCCTTATGGTACGTTGGAACTTCGCTATTTTTTCACTAACGCCGTACCTGCCCGAGACAACGCCGAGGCAATATCCAGCCGACGGGTGAAAGGGTTGATCGAAAACATGATAGCGCAGGAAGATAAAAAACACCCGCTTTCCGACCAAGAAATATGTGATCGACTTAAAATGGAAGGAATTATGATTTCAAGAAGAACAGTCGCTAAATATCGAGATCAACTGCATATCCCTTCGTCATCCAAAAGAAAGCGATATGAGTCATGACGATCGTCCGTCCGGATGACTGAATCGAAAAAACAAATACGGATTGGTTCGCAGCTTTAATATTGAAAAGGAAAATCATGATGTTTCAATGTATGCTTCTCGATGACAAGGGATTGTCGGAACGGAATGTCTCGCAAAACAGGTTGAACGAAAGATTGATCGATGATAAAAGCGGATTAAATGACGTTTCCACAAAAGGGAGGTTGCCTATGATGATTGGTGGAACCAATTGGGATGAAACAGGAGGAACGACCGTGAAACATATAGTGCTTTATACAAAGAAAGATTGCCCGTTATGTTTGGAAGCAAAAATGAATTTGATGCTTGTCGGCGAATTAGTACCATTGAAAATAGAAGAACGGGATATTGAAGAGAAGGATGAATGGATGGAAAAGTACGGCATGATGATACCCGTTGTCGAATACGACGGCGAAATGATCCAGTACGGACGTGTTGATTACCCCACGTTGTTGGGACGGCTTAAATAAAAAATATTTCAATATTGTTAACGAAATAGGAAGGGTTTGTAAAATCGTGTTCTTCAGCGTTGATTTCTTCCAATATCCTTGCTACAATAAAATTGCAAGCAGGGATCATTTTTTTTACAGCAGGTGGGACATAATAAGTCTATGCGGGACTAAAAATGTCCAACTGAATAAAGGAGTCAAAGCATGAATGAGTACATTTCTTGAAGTTCAAAAAAAGCTAGTACCGGACCTGCTGCAAATCATGCAAAAACGTTATGAAATTTTAAGATCCATTTGGTTGTCCGGCCCTGTAGGAAGGCGTACTTTGGCCCAAGCAGTCGGCTTGACGGAGAGGGTGCTTCGCAGCGAAGTTGAATTTTTGAAAAATCAGCATCTGATTGAGATTCGCTCCACCGGAATGGTGATTACCGACGAAGGGAAAACCATTTTGCGTGAAATTGAAGACGTGATGCGGGAAATTTCGGGAATTAACCAAATGGAGAACAGGATTAAGGAATATTTTCAAATCCAAGCTGTGTTTATTGTGCCCGGCAACAGCGATACTTCTCCTTGGGTAAAACAAGAAATGGGGCGTGCATGTGCCCGAAGTATCAAAAAACGATTATTGGGAGAAAATATCATTGCCGTAACAGGTGGAACTACGATGGCGGCTGTTGCTGAAACACTGACACCCGATTTTTCCAATAAAAAAATCATGTTTGTCCCTGCTCGCGGTGGCATTGGCGAAGATGTATCCAATCAAGCCAATTATATTTGCGCCAAAATGGCAAAGAATACGGGCCAAAAATACCGGGTTTTCTATGCACCGGACCAAGTCAGCCAACAAGTGTATGCTTCATTGATGAAGGAAAAACCGATTAAGGAAATTTTGACGTTGATATCATCCGCCAATATGGTTCTCCATGGCATCGGTGATGCTATGGTTATGGCAAAACGCAGAAATACGAGCCCGGCGGAGATGGAAAAACTCGTCAAAGCAAAGGCAGTCGCAGAAGCTTTTGGCTACTACTTTGATGAAGAAGGAAAAGTAGTACATAAAGTTTCCACTATCGGTTTGCAGCTGTCAGACTTATCAAAGGCCAAAGATGTCATTGCGGTAGCTGGCGGCGCTTCTAAAGGTAAAGCGATTTTCGCTTATTTGAAAAGCGCGCCTAAATCAACGGTGCTCATTACAGATGAAGCAGCAGCAAAAATGCTTTTAAAAGGGATTTAACCCTTTTTAAAGGATAAATTTTACCATCATCCTGAAACTATGAAGGAGGAATTTTTAAAATGGCAGTAAAAGTTGGAATTAATGGTTTTGGTCGTATTGGACGCAATGTTTTTCGTGCAGCATTAAATAACCCAAATGTGGATATTGTTGCAATCAACGATTTAACAGATGCCAATATGTTGGCGCATCTTTTAAAATATGACTCTGTTCATGGCACTCTTGATGCTGAAGTAGGCGTTGACGGAGATTCTTTAGTAGTAAACGGAAAACGCATTAAAGTTGTGGCAGAACGCGAACCTGCTAATCTTCCTTGGGGAGAACTTGGTGTAGAAGTAGTAGTAGAATCTACTGGCCGTTTCACAAAACGTGCAGATGCAGCAAAACATTTAGAAGCAGGCGCTAAAAAAGTGGTTATTTCCGCACCTGCAAAAGAAGAAGATATTACGATCGTTATGGGTGTTAACCAAGATAAATATGATCCTGCAAAACATCATGTTATTTCGAACGCTTCTTGTACAACAAACTGCTTAGCTCCATTTGCAAAAGTGTTAAATGACAAATTCGGCATTCGCCGCGGTATGATGACAACCGTTCACTCTTACACTAATGACCAACAAATTTTAGACTTGCCGCATAAAGACTATCGTCGTGCTCGTGCAGCTGCTCAATCTATCATTCCGACTACGACTGGAGCTGCAAAAGCTGTTGCGCTTGTATTGCCTGAATTAAAAGGAAAATTAAACGGTATGGCTATGCGCGTGCCTACTCCAAACGTTTCCGTTGTAGACTTAGTTGCGGAACTTGACAAAGAAGTAACAGTAGAAGAAGTAAACGCTGTATTAAAAGAAGCGGCAGAAGGCGAATTAAAAGGCATCCTTGCTTACACTGAAGAACCGCTTGTTTCCCGCGACTTTAACGGAACAACTGAATCTTCTACTATCGATGCTCTTTCCACAATGGTTATCGAAGGAAACCTTGTGAAAGTTGTTTCTTGGTATGACAACGAATTTGGTTATTCTAACCGCGTAGTTGACCTTGTGGATTACATCGCTCAAAAAGGTCTTTAATATAAACTGAAGAATATTGGAAATTGAAATCCTAACATCTATAATAAGAGTGGGATGAAAGGGGGAGCGGGGGATTCATCCCCCCTCCCCGTTTTCATGAAAAATCTTGGCTGGAAAATCTTCGAAACCAAGGAGGCCTTTTGCTATGAATAAAAAAACGATTAAAGACGTGGATGTAAAAGGAAAACGAGTTTTTTGCCGCGTTGATTTCAACGTTCCGATGAAAGACGGAAACATAACGGATGATACGAGAATTCGAGCTGCACTCCCGACGATCCAATATTTGTCCGAAAACGGGGCAAAAGTGATCCTTGCTAGCCATCTTGGACGCCCGAAAGGACAAGTGGTGGAAGAAATGCGCCTGACACCGGTGGCAAAACGCCTTTCCGAGCTTCTTCATAAAGATGTTCGTAAAACGAATGAATCTTATGGCGATGAAGTGAAAGCAGAAATCGCGAAAATGGAAGACGGCGACATTCTCCTCCTTGAAAATGTTCGTTTCCATCCCGGAGAAGAAAAAAATGATCCTGAACTGGCAAAAGCGTTTGCTGAATTAGCAGATATTTATGTGAATGACGCTTTTGGTGCTGCCCATCGCGCTCACGCTTCAACTGAAGGGATTGCGAAACATTTGCCGGCCGTGGCAGGATTTTTGATGGAAAAAGAATTAGAAGCTCTCGGCAATGCGCTTTCTAATCCGGATCGTCCATTTACGGCCATTATCGGCGGAGCAAAGGTAAAAGATAAAATCGGCGTCATCGACAACCTTTTGGATAAAGTCGACAACTTAATCATCGGCGGCGGTCTTGCTTACACGTTCGTTAAAGCAAAAGGCTATGAAGTGGGCAAGTCGTTGCTGGAAGAGGATAAAATTGAACTGGCAAAAGACTTTATGAAAAAAGCCGAAGAAAAAGGCGTTAACTTCTATATGCCGATCGATGCTGTCGTGGCAGACGACTTTTCTGAAACTGCCAATACAAAAGTAGTCAGCATTGAGGAAATTCCTTCTGATTGGGAAGCTTTAGACATTGGACCGGAAACAAGCAAAAAATATCGTGAAGTCGTTTTAAATTCCAAATTGGTGATTTGGAACGGACCAATGGGTGTATTCGAAATGGATAAGTTTGCGGAAGGAACAAAAGCTGTTGCGCAAGCTCTTGCTGATGCCGAAAATACTTTTACCATTATCGGCGGCGGTGATTCAGCGGCAGCAGTGGAAAAATTCCATTTAGCTGATAAAATGGATCACGTCTCGACAGGCGGAGGCGCCTCTCTGGAATTTATGGAAGGAAAACAACTTCCTGGCGTTGTCGCTCTTAACGATAAGTAATGGAAGTCGCAAAAGAAAGGAGAGGCAAAAACCATGCGAAAACCCATTATTGCGGGAAACTGGAAAATGAATAAAACGCTCACGGAAGCTCTTCAATTTGCCAACGAAGTAAAAGGTTCCGTACCTGGCGAAGAGAAAGTGGACAGCGTCATTTGTTCACCGGCGCTTTTTCTGGATCAATTGATTAAAACGGTCCAAGGAACACCGGTCAAAATCGGCGCTCAAAACATGCATTTCGAAGAATCCGGCGCTTTTACCGGTGAAATCAGTCCGAAAGCGTTGGAAGAATTGGGTGTACAATATGTCATTATTGGTCACTCAGAACGCCGGGAAATGTTTAATGAAACAGATGAATCGGTCAATAAAAAAGCGTTGGCAGCATTCCGTCACCATTTAATCCCGATCATTTGTGTAGGGGAAACGTTGGAACAAAGAGAAAGCGGACAAACAAAAGAATTGGTCGGCGATCAAGTCCGCAAAGCGTTGCAAGGTTTAACAGAAGAGCAAGTGAAACAAACCGTTATTGCGTATGAACCTATTTGGGCGATTGGAACGGGCAAATCTTCCACGGCAGAAGATGCCAACGAAGTTTGCGCTCACATTCGCCAAGTAGTCGCTGAACAATTTTCAAAAGAAGCGGCGGAAGCAATCCGCATCCAATACGGCGGAAGCGTAAAACCAGGAAACATTGCAGAGTTTATGAAACAACCGGACATTGACGGTGCATTAGTCGGAGGCGCAAGCCTTGATCCAAAATCTTTCTTACAATTACTGGAGGCAGGCAGTCATGAGTAAAGCACCAGTTGCATTAATCATCTTGGATGGTTTTGGTCTAAGGGATGAAGTGAAAGGAAATGCCGTAGCACAAGCAAAAAAACCGAATTTTGACCGCTACTGGAACAAATATCCGCATGCGACATTGAGAGCAAGCGGAGAAGCGGTTGGTTTGCCTGACGGGCAAATGGGAAATTCGGAAGTAGGTCATTTGAATATCGGAGCTGGTCGGATTGTCTATCAAAGCTTAACGAGAGTGAATATTGCGATTCGCGAAGGGGAATTTGACCGTAATGAAACATTCCTTGGAGCGATGAACCATGTGAAAAAACATGGAACAAGCCTTCACTTATTCGGCCTTTTATCCGACGGCGGGGTCCACAGCCATATTGACCATATGTTTGCTTTGCTGAGACTCGCTGCGAAAGAAGGCGTGAAAAAAGTATATATACATGCTTTCTTAGATGGTCGTGATGTTGGCCAAAAAACAGCGAAAAAGTATATTGAACAAACGCTCGAAAAAATCAAAGAATATGGAGTCGGCGAAATCGCAACGATTTCCGGACGCTATTATTCCATGGACCGCGATAAACGCTGGGACCGTGTGAAAAAATCGTATGATGCGATGGTTTACGGCGAAGGTCCAAAATATAAAGATCCGTTTGAATTAGTGGATGATTCCTATGCAAACGGCATTTATGACGAATTTGTCATTCCGTCTGTGATGGTGAAAGAAAACGGAGAACCGGTTGCGACGATCCAAGACAACGATGCCGTTATTTTCTACAACTTCAGACCGGATAGAGCGATTCAAATTTCCAATGCTTTCACAAACGAAGATTTCCGTGAATTCGATCGCGGTCCGAAAGCACCGAAAAATCTCTATTTCGTATGTTTAACTCACTTCAGCGAAACGGTAAAAGGATATGTGGCCTTCCAACCGACGAACTTGGATAACACGATCGGGGAAGTTCTATCGCAAAACGGTTTAAAACAACTGCGTATTGCTGAAACGGAAAAATATCCGCACGTTACTTTCTTTATGAGCGGCGGAAGAGAAGAAAAATTCCCAGGAGAAGAACGGATTTTAATCAATTCTCCAAAAGTGGCCACTTACGATCTTAAGCCGGAAATGAGCGCTTATGAAGTGGCTGATGCGCTTGTGAAAGAAATCGAGGCAGACAAATTTGATGCTATTATCCTAAACTTTGCCAACCCTGATATGGTTGGACACTCCGGTAAACTAGAGCCGACCATTAAAGCGGTGGAAGCAGTTGACGAATGTTTAGGACGCGTAGTTGACCTTATTTTAGAAAAAGGCGGCGTCGCTATTATTACGGCTGACCACGGAAATGCGGACGAAGTCGTAACGCTTGACGGCAAGCCGATGACGACCCATACAACGAATCCTGTACCGGTTATCGTGACAAAAGAAGGATTGGAATTGCGCGATGGCGGTATTTTAGGCGATTTGGCGCCAACCATGCTCGATCTTTTAGGAATAAAACAGCCTAAAGAAATGACAGGCCAATCGATTATTAAACATTAATATTTAGAAATTAAATAAAAAGGAGAGATTCAAATGCCATTCATTACAGAAGTTTATGCTCGTGAAGTATTAGATTCTCGCGGTAATCCAACAGTAGAAGTAGAAGTTTATACGGAATCTGGTGCATTTGGACGTGCGCTTGTTCCATCCGGCGCTTCCACTGGTGAATACGAAGCTGTGGAGCTGCGCGACGGTGATAAATCACGCTATTTAGGAAAAGGGGTATTGACTGCGGTTAAAAATGTAAATGAAATCATTGCCCCTGAACTGATCGGTCATGATGTAACAGATCAAGTCGGAATTGACAAACTGTTAATTGAACTGGACGGAACAGAAAATAAAGGAAAATTAGGCGCTAATGCCATCCTTGGTGTTTCCATGGCAGTCGCTCGTGCTGCAGCTGATTTTCTAGGCGTTGAACTTTATCAATATCTTGGCGGCTTCAACGCAAAACAATTGCCAGTTCCTATGATGAACATTTTAAATGGCGGTGCCCATGCGGACAACAACGTGGACATTCAAGAATTCATGATCATGCCGGTTGGTGCATCCAACTTCCGTGAAGCATTGCGCATGGGAGCGGAAATTTTCCATAATCTGAAATCCGTGTTGAAAGAAAAAGGCTACAATACAGCAGTTGGTGACGAAGGTGGTTTTGCACCAAACTTAAAATCCAATGAAGAAGCGCTGCAAACCATTATTGAAGCAATCGAAAAAGCGGGTTACAAACCAGGCGAAGAAGTGAAATTGGCAATGGACGTTGCTTCTTCTGAACTTTACAGCGATGAAGACGGAAAATACCATCTGGATGGCGAAGGCGTAGCGAAAACATCCGAAGAAATGGTAGACTGGTATGAAGAATTGATTTCTAAATACCCAATCATTTCGATCGAAGACGGCTTGGATGAAAACGACTGGGAAGGCCATAAAATGCTGACAGAACGCCTTGGCAAAAAAGTACAATTAGTAGGTGACGACTTGTTCGTTACAAACACGAAAAAATTAGCTCAAGGTATCGAAAAAGGTGTCGGCAACTCCATCTTAATTAAAGTAAACCAAATCGGTACTTTAACGGAAACATTTGATGCAATCGAAATGGCAAAACGCGCAGGATACACGGCTGTTGTTTCTCACCGCTCTGGTGAAACAGAAGACAGCACAATCGCGGATATTGCCGTGGCTACAAATGCCGGCCAAATTAAAACGGGAGCACCGTCCCGCACTGACCGCGTAGCGAAATACAACCAATTGCTTCGCATCGAAGACAAATTGGGAGATACTGCTCAATACCTTGGCTTGAAGGCATTCTATAATCTGAAACACTAATCCTTCATCCATTTTCAAAAGGCTGACTCATCACGGTTGACCCGTTCAATGAGTCAGCCTTTTTCATGATTCTTATTTGTCTTCTTCCTGACCCTTGTGGTAAAATGAAACTAATCGTTTGTTCGTTGTTATGGAGGGGAATCATGCACACATTTTTAACCATCGCACTAGTAGTCGTTTCCATCGCGCTCATCGTGGTCGTTTTACTGCAATCGGGAAAAAGCGCCGGCCTTTCCGGAGCCATTACCGGCGGGGCAGAACAGCTTTTTGGAAAGCAGAAAATGCGCGGTGTTGATTTGGTTTTGCATCGCATTACGGTTGTATTGTCCATTTTGTTTTTCGCGATTACCATTGCGATCGCTTATCTTGGATGGTAACGGCAGCGAGACGCTGTGGAAATGAACGGTTGTCTGCAGCTAACTGATCTTAAGAACGATATAACATTGCGAATTTTCCGGCCTGACCATTCGTGGTTAGGCTTTTCTCTTGAAAAGCTCATCCATTCGCTTCTCATGATGATCGCCAACATCGCCATTTTGTGGACTAGGGTGTCAACATGAGGATCATGAGAGAGAGTTTGAACTAGAGAGGACTCTTGAGAAGGCGGATTGATTAGAGGAAAAGAACTTTTTTCAGCGGCAGTAAAACATTTGGATTCATGAAGAAAGGAGAAGTCATCATGAAAATTAAATGGCCGGAGCCGTTTTTCTTTGAAGCGGGGCCGAGAGCGGTATTATTGCTGCATGGTTTTACCGGAAATTCATCGGATGTGCGTATGCTGGGGAGATTTTTGGAGAAAAAGGGGTATACCAGTCATGCCCCCCATTATAAAGGCCATGGAGTGCCTCCGGAAGAGCTGGTGAAAACAGGGCCGAGAGACTGGTGGAAGGATGTTGTAAAAGCTTATGATTTTTTGAAAAGCAAAGGCTATGAGGAAATTGCCGTTGCCGGCCTGTCGCTCGGCGGTGTATTTTCTTTGAAATTAGGTTACACTGTACCTGTGAAGGGAATCATTCCCATGTGTGCACCTATGTATATTAAAAGCGAAGAAGTTATGTACAAGGGAGTTGTGGAATACGCCCGCAACTATAAAAAATTGGAAGGAAAATCGGAGGAGCAAATTGAAAAAGAAATAGAAGCCTTTAAGGAAACTCCTATGAACACATTAAAAGAGCTTCAAAATCTTATTGCCGATGTCCGTGAAAATGTGGATAACGTATATGCCCCAACGTTTGTTGTTCAAGCAAGACATGATGAAATGATCAACACGGATTCGGCCAATATTATTTATAATGAAATCCAATCTCCGGTGAAACACATAAAATGGTATGAACAATCCACCCATGTCATTACACTTGGTAAAGAAAAAGAGCAGCTTCACGAAGATATTTATCAATTTTTAGAAAGTCTTGATTGGCAAGTATAAATTCCGTCGGGGCTTTAAGTCCTAAGGAGGGATGAAAATGGATCCAACCATTCAAGAGCATGTGGACAGGCTGTTGACCTATATGAAAGAAGACGCCTACAAGCCGCTCACTGTCCAAGAACTTGAAAAAGCATTTGAAATTGAGGATTCATCAGAGTTTAAAGATTTTGTCAAAGCGCTTGTCTACATGGAAGAGCAAGGGCTTGTCGTTCGAACAAGAAGCAACCGCTATGGAGTTCCGGAAAAAATGAATTTAATCCGTGGAAAGCTGTCCGGTCATCCGAAGGGATTCGCCTTTTTGATCCCGGAAGAACCGGGAATGGATGATATTTTTATCCCTCCCGGCGACACAAACGGAGCGGTGAACGGAGACAAAGTGCTTGTCCGTGTTTCCAATCAAAAATCAGGAACGCGCAGAGAAGGAGCCGTTGTCCGAATTTTGGAGAGAGGCGTCAAGGATCTGGTCGGTACGTACTCGGACAGCAAATATTTTGGGTTTGTAATTCCGGATGACCGCAAGTTTTCCAGTGATATTTTTATTCCGAAAACAGCCAATATGGGGGCAGTGGACGGTCATAAAGTGGTGGTCCGGATCACTTCTTATCCGGAAGGAAGAAAAAGCGCCGAAGGAGAAATTATTCAGATTATCGGCCATAAAAACGATCCGGGAGTGGATATTTTATCGGTTATTCATCAGTTTGGACTTCCGGAAGGCTTTCCGGATGAAGTATTGGCTCAGGCCAATGAAACGCCCGACACCATTGACGAATCGGAAATTCGAAACAGAAGGGACCTGCGGAACGAACTGATCGTGACGATTGATGGACCGGATGCCAAAGACTTGGATGATGCCGTCACTGTCACAAAATTGGACAATGGACACTACAAATTAGGCGTTCATATAGCGGATGTCAGCTACTACGTGAAAGAAGGCTCTCCTATTGACCGGGAAGCGTTTGAGCGGGGGACAAGCGTGTATTTGGTTGACCGAGTGATTCCGATGATCCCGCACCGGCTGTCCAACGGAATCTGTTCTTTAAATCCGAAAGTGGACCGCCTTACTCTCTCATGTGAAATGGAAATCAATGAACAAGGAGAAGTGGTCAGCCACGAAATTTTCGAAAGCGTCATCCGCACAACGGAACGAATGACTTATGAGGATGTCAATGCCATTCTCGTTGACAAAGATGAAGAATTGCGGAAACGGTATGAACCTCTTGTTCCTATGTTTGAACGAATGGCCGAATTGGCCGAAATTCTCCGTAATAAACGAATGAAGCGAGGAGCCATTGACTTTGATTTTAAAGAGTCGAAAGTGATTGTCGATGAAAACGGCAAACCGGTAGATGTCGTGCTGCGCGAACGTTCCGTGGCGGAGCGGCTGATCGAAGAATTTATGTTGGCAGCCAATGAAACAGTGGCGGAACATTTTCATTGGCTTGATGTTCCGTTTATTTACCGGATTCATGAAGATCCGAAAGAAGACAAACTGCAGCGATTCTTCGAATTTATTACGAATTTCGGTCTGGTCGTCAAAGGAACGGCCAATTCCGTTCATCCGCGGGCGTTGCAGGAAATCATTGAAGCCGTGCAAGGAAAGCCGGAAGAAATGGTCGTATCGACTGTGATGCTTCGCTCCATGCAGCAGGCAAAATATTATCCGGAAAGTCTGGGACACTTTGGTTTGTCTACCGATTTTTACACCCATTTTACTTCTCCGATACGTCGGTATCCGGATTTAATTGTTCACCGGCTTATCCGCACTTATTTAATCGAAGGGAAAATGGACGAAGCGACACGTGCAAAATGGGGAGCGCGGCTTCCGGAAATCGCTGAGCATTCTTCCGAGAGAGAAAGACGGGCAGTAGATGCCGAAAGAGCGACTGACGAAATTAAAAAAGCGGAATTTATGGAAGATAAAATCGGCCAAGAATTTGACGGCATTATTAGTTCCGTTACGAACTTTGGCATATTTGTTGAACTGCCGAATACCATTGAAGGTCTTGTCCATGTTTCGTATATGACCGATGATTATTATCACTACGATGAACGCCATTATGCGATGATCGGCGAGCGGACTGGAAATGTGTATCGGATCGGCGATGAAATCACGGTCCGCGTCATCAATGTCAATAAAGAGGAACATTCGGTCGATTTTGAAATCGTCGGCATGAAAAACGTTAAGAAGAGAAAAATGACGGAAGCGCCGAAAGTGGTGAAAGTGCGTTCCAAAAAAGGAAAACAAAAAGGTCCTCAGCTGAATTCGGAGGAAGAATGGTCAACGCGGCCGCCCAAAAAAAAGAAAAAGAAATTTTACGAGAATGTCGCAAAGTCAAAAAGCAAAAGGCGAAAACGAAAATAAAGGTGGACTGACAAGAATTTAGTCAGTGAATGAAATAGGTTTTTTGAGATAGAGAGGCCGGATCTTTCCTGATAGCCTTTTGGACAAAAGATCAAGAAACCAGCAAGGGGGGAATCATATGCCAAAAGGGGAAGGAAAAGTTGTCGCACAAAATAAGAAAGCAAGGCACGATTACTTTATTGAAGAAACGTATGAAGCGGGCATCGTGCTGCAAGGAACGGAAATTAAATCGATCCGCGCTGGCCGTGTCAATTTAAAAGATTCATTTGCCCGCGTCCAAAAGGGCGAGGTTTTTCTTCACAATATGCATATCAGCCCATATGAACATGGAAACCGCTATAATCATGACCCGCTTCGTACTCGAAAGCTTTTGCTGCATAAAAAAGAAATTTTGAAATTAATCGGGAAAACAAAAGAACAAGGCTATTCGCTTGTTCCGTTAAAATTATATATAAAAAACGGCTATGCCAAAATTCTTCTCGGTCTGGCCAAAGGGAAGAAAAAATGGGATAAACGCGAAGACTTGAAAAAGAAAGAAGCAAAACGAGAAATTGAGCGTGCGTTTAAAGCTCGTCAGCAGTTTTAATATTCTTTTGAACTTCCAGACGGTGAAACTCGTTTCGTCATCCAACATACAGGCTGCCCAGAATCGATACTTTTCAAGCGATCTTTGGATGCAGTCCATCACTCGGGAAAAAGCCTCCACTTCGATAAGTAAAGAAGTGGAGGGTCGTACCGCAAGTTGGAAAATTGGAAGTTCATCCCGGTTGAATTATACGCCTATTATGATATAATAACTCTTGCAAGAGCCAGTTGAAACAAGCATTAAGCTCTCGATATTCCCAGAGCTTCCGAAACATTCTCTTTATTATAAGGGGACGTTACGGATTCGACAGGGGTAATCAGAGCTTAAGCTGCGAGTCGGAGGGATCGTCTCCGTCATCAACGTCAACTTAAATATAACTGGCAAACAAAACAATTACGCTTTAGCTGCTTAATTGCGCTAAAGGCTCCTCCTTCCATCGCCCATGTGGAAGTCGAGGGGTTCATCTGAAGTGGGCTACGCCGGATTCCGCCGCCTGAGGATGAAGGAAGAGACCAATCAGGCTAGCTCGTCCGAAGCCCGTCGACAGGCCGACGATAGAGCGAAACACAATATGTCGACTACACTCGTAGACGCTTAAGTGGTGATACCTTTGGACGTGGGTTCGACTCCCACCGTCTCCATTTTAAGTATCCGATAACATGCGAATAAAACTTGCGAAATCCTGATACGACCGCATTTGCGGTCGTTTTTCATTTTTCCGAGATTCCGAAAGAATCCTGTAGAATTCGAAAAAATTTTGCATTGATTTTGCACTGCTATTTTTATTTGAAATCGTAGGGCTCTTTCATCGTTCGGTCAACTTGTCGAGACTTTTTCTGCTTATTTTTACCTAACTTGCTTCATAAGCAGGCTGGCTTTTGTCGACAAACTAAATAACCGCAACACTATCAGTTGCGGTTGTTCGCGGAAGATTCCGATGGCTGATTTGAAGTTACACAGGTTTTTATAAAAAACCTGAAATCAAAATATTTAGCGGTAAATACTCTCTGTTTTCTCATCTACAAAGAGATCTCAAGTGGTGATCCACAATCGATTCAACCATTTCCGGCGTTAAATGATTTGGTTGCATAATGATGTGTATCGCTAAACCGTCAATAAGCGCATAAAGACGCTCCACTTCTAAATCTACATTTAAGTTTGGCCGTGCAAGTTCAAGTTTTAACAACGTTTCAATGATTAGTTTAATTGCGGAACGAAACTCGTGGTATACTTGATTGCTTAATGGCTGAAGTTCAGGCTCCCATAATGCCTTTTGGGTAAAAGTAAACCACACCTCCATTTCTTTTTTTGTTTCTTCTTCCAGCGGCAAAACTTCATGTATTAGACGTTTTATCCCTTCAAGAGGGGGACAAGAAAAATCGATTCCTTCAATTCGTTTTTTCACTCGCTCGGAAACGAGCCTCATCGAAAAAGCCAACAGTTCTGACTGGGTAGAAAAATAATGGCGTAAGGAACCAACAGAAATTCCAGCCTCTTTCGCAATATTGCGGACGGTTGCTTTTTCAATTCCCTCCCTCGTAATGATTCTCCATGTCGCTTCCGCAATTTTTTTCCTTTGTTTATCATGATCAACTATTTTTGGCATGAATATATTATATCTCAGCTTTCGCAGTCCAAAATCTTGTTTAAATGCTTGATGTAAATGGTTTTGGGAAGTACAAAATTATCATTTGACATTTTTTAAAACATAAAGAAAGACACCTATTCTTTTGGTAAAATATTGGTGACGAAACCAAATCCAAAAGAAAGGTGTCACCACTATGATAACGAATAAAGACTACTTTGCGCAATTACCAAAAGAAAATTAATTAAAAATTAATTAAGAAGAAAATTTGCGTGATAATGTCAAAGAAATACTATAAGTATGTGTCTTAATCTATAAAATCATTTTTAATGTCTTGTTATTTATAAATACCTATTGCAAATCTAATAGGAATTGCTTATAATTTACTGTACAGAATATAGTATACTGTTTTTTAAGGAAGATAGAGTATGTGGGAAAAATTTTATTCTAAAAATGGTTTAGCAGCAAAAAATATTGCCAAAGAATTGATAAAATTAAAAGTTGGAGATAAAATTCCTCGTATCTCTGACTACTGCGCCCAACTATCCATTGGCAGGGGAACTGTACAAAGCGCATTAAATTTATTGGTGGAAATGAAAGCGATTAAATTGGAGGCCAGAGGCCATTTAGGCACGTATCTAATTGGCAAGGATAACAATTTATTGCTTGAGATTGCCGGTATCGCCCCATTAATCGGCTCTATGCCGCTTCCATATTCAAGGAAATATGAAGGATTAGCGACAGGAATAGTGGAAGCATTTGAATCAACCGGAAAAACAATAAACTTAATTTATATGCGCGGCGGGTTGAATCGAATTGAGGCGGTTCGGACAAAGAGAAGTGATTTTGCAATTGTTTCTAAGATGACAGCAGATAATATCATTTCAGAATATCCAAATTTAAAAATTTTCAAGAAATTTGGAGCCAACAGTTATGTATCCGCGCATAAGATTTTCTTAGCTGATTCAGATAATAATGTAACTAATGATAAATTAAAAGTTGGCGTGGATATGGAGTCTCCAGATCAAATGCAGCTGACATTTGCTGAATTTGAAAACAGGAATGTCGAATATGTCAATGTCAATTATATGCAGTTATTCGATATGCTTAATTCAAAACAAATTGATGTAGCTGTTTGGAATGTCGATGACAAAAGAATGAATCAAACATTTCAAGCAATCGATTTTCAATCAGCGAAAGCGAAGAAAATTTCCCGAGACACAACAGAAGCTGTTATTGTGATTGATGGTGATAGGGAACAAGAAATAGCAGAAAAGTGGGATTCAGTTGATATTCAAAAAATACTGGACATACAAAATAGTGTTGAAAAGGGGGAAAAAATACCACGCTATTAAAACATTAATTTATCATTTACGGGATCCGAAAGTCATAAAGTATAAGACACTATTAAAACGTTTTCACGCATGAAATGAAAAATAAAATTTTTTAAAACAAAATACTAAATACAGTATATTGGAGGTTGAGTAATAGTGAATAGCATTCAAGTGAAAGAAAAGTTAACTATTTTATTAACAAGCAGTGTTATTACACAAAAAGCTTTTCATCTAACTTTAAATACATTTGATTACTTATCAAAAAAATTCAAAAAGAAGGCAATTGAAAACTCGGAAATGTTATGGACACATATGTCAATGGCTTTAACTAGAATGGAAAGGGGTGAATGCGAAGATGGTCCTTCCAATACAATCATGAATGAAGTGAATGAGACGCCTTATAAAGAGGATATAGAAGAAATTATAAACCATGTAAATTCACTGGTTGGCCAAGAACTCCCTGAAGGAGAGCGTATCTATTTTTATCTGCATCTTCATCGAGTTATTGAATCAAATAAATAGGAGGGGTTTCCTATGGTGAGAATTGTAATAGGTGGACAGTTGAATAAACAAGCAATTGAAAAGCAAGTTAAAGAAATCGGAGGAAATAATGTAGAAGTATCCGTTAAAAGTGATTTGGAAGCAGTTATGGCTGTAAAAAACAAAAAAGCTGACTATTATATTGGTGCCTGTGAAACCGGATCAGGTGGAGCGCTTGCAATGGCAATTGCATTATTAGGCAAAGATAAATGCGTTACTTTGGCATCTCCAAGTACCATAAAAACCAAGGAAGAAATTGAAAAGGAAGTGAATGATGGCAAAATTGCATTTGGATTTACGGCATCATCTTCAAAAAATATATTGAATATACTAATTCCTGCTTTATTAAAATAATCAGCTTTCGCAGTTTTATTTTTTCTAAACATTTGATGGAATTCACTTCAATCTCTGTAAAAATGCAAATTGTTTTTTTGGAACATGTGATTAATAAAAAGAAAAACACCTTTTTCTTTTTAGAAAATATGGGTGACGAAACTTTTAACAAAAGAAAAAAGGTGTCATTTAAATGGTAATGAAAGAAACCTACTTTACGCAATTACCAAAAGAAATTTCATAGTTAAATATATCATCTAAGAGAGGCTAATATCAAGAAATATATAGGCTATTCCCGTTTGTAAACCGATTTTTCCAGTGTTTCAAAATAAAAATCAGCGAATCTGCGTAAAAAAGATACTATTTATCGTTTTTTACGTTCACTAACATTCTTTTTGTCCGCAGTTCTGTAAACGAAGTGAATGGCTTGCACTTTTAAGTGCTGATACAGCCTTGCCCAAATGATCTGATATGAAGTATTTTTTAAATCCGTATCCCTTAAAACTTAGGCAAGCAGTTTCAAGGCCGCTTGACAAGTTGATGATTGATACAATCACTGTTTTTACATGATTTTGATGGATGATATCGGAAGAAGATCCATTGGCAAACCTTTTGATAGTTTTGCGAAGATGTGCAAGACAAGGATTACATCACTGTCATACATACACTGACTGATCCTTTTCGAGCACTTGCCAACAAGAAGTTTTTTGGATTGGGGCATTTTGAAAAATCAATGAAGAAAAGGTTGGCATTTTCCACCTAATTATATCGGGCAATGTCTAACTATGTGCGAAAGTTGAGTATAAAAATGAATAACCAGAGGTGAGTAGAATGGATTTTAATTTCATTCAATGTATAGTCATAGTCGCTGTCGGTGCGTTAGGTTCTATTCTTGTAAATCGCGGAGTAGCGGTGTTTAATGACGGGTTGCGTCCTATCATGCCTGAATACCTTGAAAATCGAATGACAAGAGGAGAACTGGCTGCAACTAGTTTTGCATTGAGTTTTGGATTAATAGTCGGCTTCGGCATCCCTCTTTCTATAGGAGCTACTATTATTATTGGCCATAGTATTTTATTAGCGTGCGACATAATTGGCATTTGGACTCCGGATAATAAAATAGGAATGGTTACAGCCGGAGTTCTCGGTGCTGTTTATAGTATAGGAATAGTGTTAGGTTTGCAATTTGTAGTAGATTTATTTAACATGCTTCCAGTAAATTTCATAGATTCTTTAAGTCTTATTGGTAATCCGATTATTATTGCATTTACAGTATTTCCTGCTATTGCCATTGGGTATCAGCACGGTTTAAAAAAAGCTGCTGTCACGGCGATTGTCACTTTAGCCTCCTTTTTGTTATTCGAAAAGTTTGGAACATTTAAAGTCGCAGGATACGATATTTCCCTTAGCCCGGAAGGAATGGCGTTATTAATAGGAATGTTAATGATGGTTTATTATGCCTCTAGAGTTAAAGGAGGAGAGGATACTACAAATGCCGATTTAGTTAATATTTTTAATGAACGTGTAAATCGAATTAAGAAGAATCGTTGGTTATTAGCTTTAATGGGTGGACTTGTTTCTTTAACATCTTCCATGTTGATTTTAGCAGTTGATGCAATGCCTCAAGCATTGATTAATAAAGGTCTTTATACAGAGGCAGCCATTGCTACATTTGCACGTGCGATCGGATTTATTCCTTTAGTTTTTTCAACTGCTATTGTAACGGGGGTTTATGGTTTAGCTGGTACGACATTAGTATTTGCAGTCGGTCTTATTTTCAGAGATATACCGATTTTAGCATTTGTGTTGGGTGCTTTAGTCATGTACTTGGAGGTCATATCATTATCAGCAGTCTCAAAAAGTATGGATAAATTACCTGGCATACGAGAGATGGGAGAGCATATTCGAACTTCATTGGCAGATGTTCTCGGAATTGCTATATTAATCGGCAGTGCAATGGCAGCGGAAAAAATTGCTCCAGGAATCGGGTTCTTTTGGGTCATTGGATTTTATTTAATCAACCGAATGGCATCAAAACCGTTGGTTGAATTGGCTGTTGGGCCAATAGCGGTCATATTATTAGGGATCATCGTTAATCTACTTTACGCAGTTGGTTTATGGCAGGTTAGTTAAATACAATGGCATCTCTCCAATCTCTTTTTTGATGGATTGGAGGGATGTTCACTTGAAATCATTAAAAAAGGGGAAAGTATCAAATGTTGAAAAACGGAATTACCTATATGCATGAGCATACAACCATTGACCTTTCTGAAGTAAAAAATAATGAGGATTGCAGGTTGGATGTATTTCCTGAAACCGTTAGAGAATTTAAAAAATTATACGAAAAAGGTGTACGTAATATTATTGATGTAACCAATATCGGAATGGGAAGAAGCATTGCATACGTCCAAAAGGTTGCGGAAGAAAGCGGAATTAATATTATTTACTCAACTGGTTTCTATCAAGATTCTTTTTACCCGATTCAGGTTTTTCAGGAAATAAAAGAAAAGCTGGCAGAAAGAATGATAAAGGAAATTGTTGAAGGAATAAAAGGAACAGATGCGAAAGCTGAAATAATTGGCGAAATTGGAACAAGTTATAACAAATGGACAGAAGCAGAGAAAAAAGTGTTTGAAGCAGTTGTCATCGCGCATAAGGAAACGAAAAAACCAATTTCTACACATACTTCTATCGGAACGTTAGGACATGAACAAGTGGAATTCTTTAAAAAGCATGGAGTAGATTTAAATCGAGTGGTAATAGGACATGTTGATTTAACAGGAGACGCCGATTATGTATTAAAAATGCTAAGAGAAGGAGTATATGTAGAATTTGACACAATAGGAAAAGAAAGTTACATGCCGGATCGCGTTCGAGCAGAAATGTTGAAAAAAATACAGGATAAAGGGTATATCGACAAAGTTCTATTATCTATGGATATTACGAGAAAATCACATCTCGAATATAAAGGTGGATTAGGGTATTCCTATTTACTGGACACATTTGTTCCCCTTTTGCAATCTTATGGGATTACAAGTGAATCAATCGATAAAATGTTGATTCATAACCCACGTGCTTTTATGGAAGGGTAAGGTGAATGATTATGGAAACTTATCCGCTAAAGAGTATTTCTATTGAAGAAGCTAAGCGCAGACAGTTTAAGCTCGTTGATGTCATTACAAGGCATTTTCGCGGAGATGAAATGATTTCGCTTGGTGATCTAGGTGTTGTAAGAGGCATTAATAAACCAAAATTTACAAAAAAAGTAGAAGAAACATTAGCTGACTTCTTTCGTGTAGAGAAGGCATTATTGGTGCGCGGCGCTGGAACAGGTGCATTGAGGTTTGGTTTTATGAGTTTTTTGCAGCCGGGTGATCAGCTCCTTGTACATGATGCACCTATATATCCAACAAGCAAAACAACTTTAGAATCAATGGGGATACTGCCTATATATGCGGATTTTCACAATCATGAAGAAATCAAAAATGCAATTAGGCAAAATCCTAAACTAAAAGGCGCATTGATTCAGCATACTAGGCAAAAAATTGATGATCATTATGATTTGGCTGAAACAATAAAAATAATACGTTCCGCTGATCCTGCTCTAATTATAATAACTGATGATAATTATGCTGCAATGAAAGTCGAAAATATTGGGGTGCAAGTCGGGGCGGATTTGTCCACCTTCTCAATGTTCAAATTATTAGGTCCAGAAGGTGTTGGAATCGTTTTAGGCAATAAAGATTTAATCAAGAAAATAGAAAAAATGAATTATTCCGGGGGATGCCAAGTTCAAGGTTACGAAGCTTTGGAAGCATTAAGAGGCCTTATATATGCTCCCGTTATGTTGGCTATACAAGCAAGTGTGAATGATCAATTAGTTCATGCCCTTAATAATGGAGCAGTTAAGGGTGTAAGAAGGGCTTATTTGGCCAATGCGCAATCAAAAGTCTTGCTTGTCGAATTTACTGAACCAATTGCAGAAGAAGTACTTTTTCATGCCAATGAATTAGGGGCGGCACCCAATCCGGTGGGCGCCGAATCAAAATACGAAGTTGTGCCAATGTTTTATAGAGTTTCCGGCACTTTTTTATCGTCAGATCCAACATTAGCCAAAAAAATGATACGTATTAATCCGTTAAGAAGCGGCGTGGACACAATTTTAAGAATACTAGAGGAATCCATTCATCGGGCAACCGAAAATCAAAAGCAAATATAGTAAAGGGGGATCAAAATGAATAAAAGAGTCATTATTATCATATTGGACAGCTTAGGTGTCGGTTATATGGAAGATGCCAAAGACTATCATCCTTTAGATGTCGGAGCCAATACTTTTTATCATATTATTGATGCAGTGCCGTCATTGAAAATTCCAAACTTTGAAAGATTGGGCATCAATAAAATTTTACATCATCCGAAATTAAAAAATGTTGATAATATTGCCAGTTACGGTGTTTTGAACCTTATGCATCAAGGAGCAGACAGTTTTGAAGGGCATAATGAAATTATGGGAACAAAACCAAAAAAAGCGTATTTAGCTCCTTTTATTGAAAATATGGATCAAGTAAAACGTGCTTTAGAAAAAGAAGGATATAAAGTAACGATCCCAAATCCTGAATTGCCGTATCTATTAGTCAATGATTTAGTCATCGTCGCTGATAATATCGAAACTGATTACGGCCAAATTTACAATGTAAGTGCTCCACTGGAATATATTCCGTTTGAAGAAGTTTTAAAAATAGGGCAATGTGTGCGCAAAAATGTTAGAGTCAATCGCGTGATTGTCCTTGGTGGCGAAAATGTAACACCCGAACACTTGCAGGAATCAGTAGAAAGACGGGGAGATGGATTAGTAGGGGTGAATTCACCTAAATCAAATGTATACAAACAAGGGTATCAAGTACGTCATTTAGGATTTGGCATTTCTCCTGAATTTCAGTTGCCAACATTAGCCAAAAAAAGTGGAATGGAAGTTTCTCTTATTGGAAAAATGCAGGATGTTATTTATTGTGAAGGCGCCAATAGATTTCCGGGTGTCGATACGGAACAAGTAATGAAGGATATTTTACATGAAATGGACAATGTAAAACATGGAGTAATTGCTGCAACAGTACAAGAAACAGATCTGGCCGGACATGCACAGAATCCAGCCCGTTATGCGGATCGTATTGAAGTGGTCGATAGATATTTACCGGAAATACTGGAGAAAATGACAGAACAGGACCTGCTGATTATGAGTGCGGATCATGGGAATGATCCTACGATTGGCCATAGTCAACATACAAGAGAGAAAACGTATCTGTTAGTTTATCATAAACAAATATCTCCCGTTAGAATTGGAGAAAGAAAGACACTATCAGATATCGCTGCAACTTCTGCAAAGTATCTTGGACTTAATAAAACTGAAAACGGAACTTCATTCCTTCAAATATTGCAAAAAGGGAAAGAGGAGACTGACGGATGTTTTTAGAATCGACAATAAAGCATAACAAAAAATTAATAGAAGCTGCATTAGATTTTCATCAGCAAGGGATCATCTCACCCAATACTTATGTAATAGATCTTGATACAGTAAGGAGGAATGCTAAAGTTTTATCAGAAAAAGCCAAAAAACAGGATATTGAACTATTTTTTATGACAAAACAATTTGGCCGCAATCCGTTGGTGGCGCAAGCTATTGTTGAATCAGGGATTGAAAAGGCAGTCGCCGTAGATCCATGGGAGGCCATGACTCTTAGTAAAAATGGCATTCAGATTGGCCATGTTGGACACCTTGTTCAAATACCTGTTCATATGATACCAACAATATTAAATCTTAATCCTGATTATGTTACAGTTTTTAGTTATGAAAATGCTCAAAATATTAGCAGAATTGCTCAACAGATGAAAAAAAAACAAAAAGTCTTTTTACGCATAGCAAACAAAGACGATTATATATATAAAGGTCAAGAAGGTGGATTCACATTTGAACAGTTAGTGAAAGATATTGAATCTATGGAAAAATTGGAAGGCATTGAAATAGCCGGTTTAACAAGTTTTCCTTGTATATTGATTCAAGATGATGTTCCAACCATTACCCCTAATGTAAAATCCATGCAGACTGCAAAATTGTTTTTAATGAATAGAGGATATGAAAAGCTTGAGATGAATATGCCAAGTGCCACTTCTACCGCAACAATGAAATTATTAAAGGAAAATGGTGCAACGCAAGGAGAACCTGGTCATGCATTAATTGGAACAACACCGTTGCATGCTTCACAAAACTTGGAAGAAAAACCGGCGATGGTATATGTATCGGAAGTATCCCATTTATATAATGATCATGCATATGTTTTTGGCGGCGGATTTTATCCGCGTTCACATATGAAGGAAGCATTAGTTGGAACAAATAGACAAAATCTAAAGCGGGTTCCTACAATTGATAATGTTCCGACTAATATTGATTATTACGGCTCATTGGCGACAGACGGAGTACGAGTGGGCGATACGGTCATATATGCTTTTCGCACACAAGTATTTGTTACAAATGCCCATGTTGCCGTCTTAAAGAATATTTCCGCCAACCCTGAACTTGTAGGAATTTATGATTCTATGGGGAATTTAATCGATTGATCCAATAAAAATGATCATTTTTACTGCAAGGGCATGGTTGTTAATGGAAAATTTGGAGGAGAATCTAAATGTATCGAGCGGTCTTTCTGGATATAGACGGGACAATTTTGAATTCTAAAAATCAGCTTGAAGATGAAACCATAGAATCTATTCATAAAGTGCAAAAGAAAGGGATTATCGTTGGTTTGGCTTCAGGCAGGTCTTTAGAAGCCACAAAAATTTATGGTGATAAATTACAGTGTTCGCTTTATGTTGCTTATAACGGCAGCCTTGTATTTTTAAATAATAAGATCATTCATGATGTAAAAATGTCATCAAAAGTTGCCTATGATCTTTGCAGCCAAACTGATAAACATGGCGGCAAGTATATTCACTTTTCGTACAGTACCTCACGATCCAATCAGCCTTTAAATGAGGAACATTTACTGCCATTTGCAAAAAAGACAAATTTAGAGGATACGGATTGCGAAGCGCACCGATTAACTTTATATATAAATTCTGAACAACGTAAAGTTCTTAAAGAGAAAGTGCTGGAGGATTATGTTTTTGAAGAAGGAGATCGACTCGAAGTATATCCAAAAGGTTCTAAATGGACCGGTATTCAATCTGCCATTCAACAATTGAATATATTGCCTGAAGAAGTGATTGCAATCGGTAATGGGATAAATGATGTCGAAATGTTGGAATCATCTGGATTAGGAATCGCGATGGGAAATGCAACTGATTATGTAAAAAGTAAAGCGAAAATGATTGTTGAAGATAATGATCATTATGGAGTGGCAAGGGCACTAAGTACGATTTTTAAAATATAAAATATTTTGTTCCAGAGTAAAGATTCCCATAATGATTTTGTAGAAAGGTGAAATGACGTGGAAATTATTAAAGTAAAAGATTATGAAGAAATGAGTGAGAAAGCAGCTAATATAGTCATAGAGCATATGAAAAGTTTGAAAAGACCAGTCATTGGTTTTGCAACAGGTTCAACTCCAATTGGTTTATATAATTGTTTGGTCAAAAAATATCAACAAAAGGAAGTTTCATTTAAAAATGCAACTACTTTTAATTTAGATGAATACGTTGGGCTGCCTAAAGAAAATAAGAATAGTTACCACTATTATATGCATGAAAATTTATTCCAACATATTGATATTCAACCGGAAAATTTTCATATTCCTAATGGAATGGCTGAAGATTTGGAACAAGAGTGTATGACTTATGACAGACTAATTTCTAAAAATAACATTGATATACAAATATTAGGACTAGGATTAAACGGCCATATTGGTTTTAATGAGCCAGGGACCAGCTTTAAAAGCAGAACGCATATTGTTAAACTGGATCAATCAACACGGAAAGCAAATGCTAGATTCTTTCAGTCGATTGACGAAGTACCAACGGAAGCAATTACGATGGGAATTGAAACGATCATGGAAAGTAAGAAAATCTTGCTGCTTGTTTCTGGTAAAAAGAAAGCGGACGCCCTTGCAAGGCTATTGGGTAACAGTGATATTTCCGAGGAGTTTCCGGCTTCAATTTTAAGGCAGCATAATGATGTGACAGTGATCGCAGGTGAAGAGGCCTTGAAAAAAATAAATGAATAAAATGAATAATATTTATTGACTATTTTAAGCTCCTTTTTTGCGAAAATAAATTCATTAGGTTGGGTGCCTGCCACGCCCCGAAATTTGTAAAAGATTAATAGAGATGGAGAGTTGCCTTGGCTCTCTGTCTTTGTTGTCTTTTCACCATATTTTGATTGGCATAGAATTCTGACAATGGAACGGTACAAAAGCAATAAGAAAATACCTCTTAATAAACGGTGCCCCTCTCTTTAAAAATGATACAATAAAAAGAAAATTAATAATGATTCGGGGAGGCACATGTTAATGAAATGGTCTGAAGTTCGTCGGCATTTTCCGGAACGTTGTGTCTTAGTGGAAGCATTAAAATCAGAAACAAGAGGAAAGGAAAGAGTCATTGAAGAAATGTCTGTTATTGATGACTTTGAAAATGGGAATGCTGCATGGAAAGTGTATAAAAAACTGCATGCAGAAAACCAAACACGTGAATTATATATTTTTCATACAAAAAATGAAGAAATCAAAGTCATTGAGCAGCCATATATAGGAGTGCGGAGAAAAGTATGAAATTTGAAATGGATGAGCATTTACCTCTCGTTTCTGTAGAGATCGAATACAATGGAAAGAAAAAGACATTTAGTCGTGTCTTGCTGGATACCGGGTGTTCTTCAACCATTTTAGATGCGGATTTATGTGAGGAAATCGGGCTATTGCTCGATGTAGAAAATGCAATTACGCGCAAGATGTACGGAATTGGCGGTACGGAAATCTGTATAGAGCAAAAAGTGAGCGGCTTGACGATAGATAAATTCCAGTTGAATGATTTCACTATACAGCTCGCTGATGTAAGAGGAATGCATGGATTTGACGGGATTATAGGCAATGATTTTTTTCTCATCAATAAATTAATCATCGACTTTGAAAATATGGAAGTTCGAAATAGATAGGCTAGGGCAATCTTCTTTACATCTATCATGATCTGTTATCATCCAAGCCATGCGGAATTATTACATCTCCTATTGCAGCCCCAAAATACACGTTTCTAACGAATATCAACCTTTCCGTTCTTGGTCGGCTCCAGTTTAAACCCTCCAACAATTGAAAATGATCCATAATCCAATCCCTTTTTCTTCAGATAGTCTGAATAACGAAAAGGCGGCTATCTTTTATTAAATGGAACTCAAGAAGTATTTATACTGCTTCAAGACTAGCTGATGATCAAATCATTGCGTGTTAAATCTGCTGCGTAAACTAAAAATTTTTAAAGGCATCTAAATTCTGCAGGTCTGTTGCTTTTTAAAATAAGAAATTATGGAATTGACTCAGTTAATAAAACTGAATCGGGTTTTACATGATGGAAGTTTTAATATTACCAACGGGGGAGAGTATATGGTTTATTTGGGGATATATGTACTCATTTGTACACTAGCGATACTGCTCTTATGTTTGGTTAGTCGGAATAGAGTGACATTTCCGGTATATATAATACCCATCATTTTTTCTCTATTAAGTATTATTGTGATATTAATAAGTTTTATTTGGGGCGGATGGAAAGGATTAGGGTTGGGGGCTATTGGATTAGTCTTACTGCTTGCGTCTATCATATCTTTCATTTTAGCCGCTTTATTGGTGAAAATAAATGAAAGGAAATAAAAGTTCAGTGGATCAGGGACACAGATCTACTGAACTAAGGGATTATAAGCTAGCTTTAGGATGAACTAGCATTGCATCACTTAATTACCTTTATATCAATAATAATCTTTCATCACTATCCAAGCCCTGTAGAGGCCGTTGCGCTTTTGGTGTTGAGGGGAAATGAAGCAGGAAACGGGCTGGTCTCCGTGATTTCCGTTTGCCAAAAAATCAGAAATCTAATCCAACCCTTTTTCGCCTCTTCACCTATTTTAGAGAACGGGAACATGGTCGATTTCAACTGTTTCAGGATACTTGATTCCTTGTCCTGTGTTGAGGCAAACGACTTTTTCATCTTCCGAGATCCACTGCTGTTGGCGTAATTGTTTGGCGGCCGCGAATGTTGCAGCTCCTTCGGGACAAATGAAATTTCCTTCGAGTTCAGCGACCTCTTTTTGTGCTTGTGAAATTTCTGCTTCCGAAACGGCAATGGCACAGCCGTTGGTTTTATATAAACTTTCCAGAATTAAAAAGTCGCCAAGTGGTTTTGGCACGTTAATTCCAAATGCTTTTGTTGAAGCATTTTCCCAAAACTCCGATTCCGTTTTTCTCTCTTTCCATGCTTTCACAATAGGAGCGCAATTGGCGGCCTGGACGGCAACAAGCCTAGGTAGCTTTTCGGCAGAAATCCAGCCTAATTCTATTAATTCCAAAATCGATTTATAAATGCCGATAATTCCTACGCCGCCGCCAGTCGGGTATAAAATAACATCGGGAGCTTCCCAATTCAGCTGTTCAAAAATTTCATACCCCATTGTCTTCTTTCCTTCGATTCGATAAGGCTCTTTTAACGTGGATGCATCGTAAACGCCTTTCTCTTTTACAAGTTGTCCCACTATTTTTCCCGCATCACTGATTAAACCGTCGACTAATCGAAGATCACCGCCAGAGATGTAAACTTCCTTTCTCGTAATGTTCGGAGCGTCCAATGGCATGACGATCGTGGCTTTAATGCCTGCTCTTGCTGAATAAAGAGCCCATGCAGCACCTGCATTTCCATTAGTGGGCATCGCTAATTCTTTGACTCCGAGTTCCTTCGCTTTAGAAACGCCGACGCTTGCTCCTCTCGTTTTAAACGAACCTGTCGAGATAATTCCCTCATCCTTTATGTATAAATGAGGAATCTGAATTTTTTCCCCTAGTCTTTTCATGTGAATAATGGGTGTCATTCCTTCTCCTAATGAAACGACATTTTCTTCATGTTTTACGGGGAGAAGTTCATGATATCGCCATAAACTCATTTCCCGCAGCTGCAAGTCTTCTTTTTTGACGGAAGCTTTCACCTCATTCAATTTATATCGGACCAGCAAGGGCGATCCGCATTTACAAAGCTGTTGAACCGTTTCTGTTGAATAAACTTCATGGCATTTAGGGCATTCAAGATGAGAAACATAACTATACTGCACCATAAAAACCTCCGATTATTTTGGATATTTCTTGATATATAATTAATTACAATAATATAGCTTCTAGTCTATGAATAAGGCGGTGTATAGCAGATGGAATTGCTGCAACTGAAGTATTTTCAAACTGTTGCACGTCTCGAACACATGTCGAAAGCGGCAGAGGAACTGAACATTGTCCAACCTTCCCTTAGCAAGACGATTGCACGGCTGGAAGAAGATCTTGGCGTTCCGCTGTTCGATCGGCAAAACCGTCAAATTAAACTAAATCGATACGGAAAAATATTTTTGGGACGGGTTGAAAGAGCCTTTATGGAATTAAAGGAAGGGAAAAGAGAAATTTTAGAGTTGGCAGAGCGAAATCAACATAAGATCAGCTTGGCTGTATCCATTCCAAGAGTCCTTCCTGATTTATTAGGTTCTTTTTTGAAAAAATATCCTCACGTCCATTTTCAACAATTTGTCCATTCGACATCGTCCATGAAATGTCATCTGAAAAACGGGGAAATCGATTTTTGTATTTCTTCGGTTCCCATTGAAGACCCTGAGATCATCTGGCAGCCCCTTTTCACGGAAGAAATTTTTTTGATTGTCCCGCCTGGACATCGGCTGGAAGGACGAGAAACGATTTATCTTGATGAAGTCAAGGACGAATCTTTTATCAGTATGCATACGGGATATGAAATCCGTAACTTAACCGATGATTTTTGCAGAAAAGCAGGTTTTATGCCACATATTGCTTTTGAAGGGGACGAGCCGGGAGTCATAGGGGATTTAGTGAAACAAGGATTGGGGGTTGCTTTTATTCCGGCCATCTATTGGATTCATCAAAAGAAACCTACATTGAATCGATTACGAATCTTAGAACCAACATGCCAACGAACGATTGGTTTAGGCTGGTCCAAAAGACGCTATTTTTCGGAAACAGCTCGTCAGTTTCATCAATTTATCTTCGAGTATTTCTCGAACATTTCTTCACGTTTGAAAGAGATGCCATAGTGTCAAAATGAATGTTCAAGGACCGTTACTGCCAAAAGCATATTTGAGAGTCAAAATCAACGGACTTGCTGGTGATGGCTAGTCGATCTCAATGGAAGAAAGAATCAAAAGACTAAATCAGTACCTAATGGGTTGGTGCGGATACTTTTCACTAGCTGACACTCCTACTGTCTTTAAGAATCTTGATAAATGGATAAGAAGAAGGCTCCGAATGATTATCTGGAAACAGTGGAAGAAGCCGAAAACGAAAATAAAGAAACTTATACAACTCGGAGTTCAACCATATAAAGCATATGAATGGGGAAATTCGAGGAAATCATATTGGAGAATCTCTAAAAGTCCCATATTACACCAAACCCTTGGCAACTCTTATTGGAGTAGCCAAGGGCTGAAAAGCCTGTACAGTAAATATGGCGAAAAGCGTCATTAATTTGATTGAACCGCCGTATACCGAACGGTACGTACGGTGATGTGAGAGGACGGAGGTTCACCACCTCCTACTACTTGATTTATGAACGCCTCCCATTTTCTTCAAATCCTCTGAAGGTGAAGCTGTCAAACGATTTTCCATATGAGGATCTACTCACCCGATATGACTCTATTGCAAGAAAACATGGAAATCATCATGAATGCTTAGTAAGTTCCAGGTGTAAGGTTCTCCTAATTTATAAATAAAAATGAAAACCAACATAACAAAGATATATGACTAAAACAGTGAAAAATCCTTGTTCAATTGCACCGCCGGTACGAATGCCACCAGGTATACCAATTTCGATTTTTAAAGGCCATAAAAACTTAACTCCTTGTTTTGTGAGCATATCCAAGACCATATGACTGAACATTCCCATCAAGATACCCAATTCAATATCTTTAGGCCAGGAAGTTTGTTGGAATAAGAAGAATGCTAAAACTAAAAACAAAAGACTATGAGTAAAGGAGCGATGACCGAATACCGTGCTGATGATGTTGTCAATCAACGGCACCTTTCGGCCAATTAATGAACCGGTGTGATCAATATCCGGTATTAAAGCACCAAGAGCTAAACTACCAAAAAAAAGAGCTTCATGGCCAACGGCTCCTCCCAAGTTTAAATATAGAGCGCCTGCTGCTAAGCTCCCAACAATATGTGTTTTACCTTCCATTTTTCTCCCCTATTCTTTTAAACTATTTCCATAACTTAGTATGAATTAGCTTTTAAATGAAATCAACCAGGCTGATGTCTTCCTTCATCAAGGAGTCAACATGCCAACAAACCATTGGTTTAGGTTGGTCCAAAAACAAAAGACGATACTTTTCGGAAACAGCTCGTCAGTTTCATCAATTTATCTTCGAGTATTTCTCGAACATTTCTTCACGACTGAAAGAGATGCCGTAGTGCCAAAAGAAATGGCCGAGATCCCGTTTTGTCGAATAAAAAAACAGACTTGCCAAGTGTGGCGGGTCTGTTTTTCGTTCGTTGATCATGATGAATGATGATTCCATTGATCGAACAACAGAGCATGATCTTGAACTCCTATTCAACGTGTTCAATTGGAGACAAAAAGAGACACCGGTCTCGTTTTGTCTCTTTTTGTGTTGGCGAGAATTGCTCGATGCTTCATGTTGACGCTGATGATTTTTGGCACGCTTTTTGCAGTAAGAAAGGGTGAAGAAACAAGAATGAAGGAGGTTCAAAAAGATGAATGTGATTCAAGGCAAAGGAGTTGCTTTAACTCGGGAAAAAGCCAAATGGATGTATCAAAAAATGCTGGAAATTCGTGTATTTGAAGATAAGGTTCATGAAATCTTTGCACAAGGGAAATTACCCGGTTTTGTTCATTTGTATGCAGGCGAAGAAGCGATAGCGGTTGGGGTGTGTGCGCACTTAAGTGATAAAGATACGATTACAAGTACGCATCGCGGGCACGGCCACTGTATTGCCAAAGGCTGCGACTTGGATGGAATGATGGCGGAGCTTTTTGGAAAGATCACTGGGTTGTGCAAAGGGAAAGGTGGTTCCATGCACATTGCCGACTTAGATAAAGGAATGCTGGGGGCGAATGGAATTGTAGGGGGAGGTTATCCTCTTGCTTGCGGGGCTGCGTTGACAGCGAAGTATAAAAAGACGGAAGATGTAAGCGTTTGCTTCTTTGGCGACGGGGCCAATAATCAAGGAACTTTTCACGAAGGACTTAATTTAGCGTCTATTTGGAAGCTGCCGGTTGTTTTTGTAGCGGAAAATAACGGGTATGGAGAAGCGACGCCATTTGAATATGCTTCAAGCTGTAAACAAATTGTCGATCGCGCCATCGGCTACAACATGCCTGCCGTTCGCGTCGATGGGAAAGATGTGTTGGCTGTTTATCAAGCAGCGGAGGAAGCCATTCAAAGAGCACGCAACGGAGAAGGTCCAACGCTAATCGAATGTGTGACTTATCGAAATTACGGCCACTTTGAAGGAGATGCCCAAAAATACAAGACAGAAGAAGAGAAGAGAGAACACCTTCAAGAGCGGGATGCCATCGTTCTATTCAGAAAACATTTACTTAGTCAACAATTATTGTCAGAAAAAGAATTGGTGGAAATGGAAGAATCCGTAGAACAGGCGATAGAAAAGGCGGTTGAATTTGCTGAAAAAAGCCCGTACCCGGAGGCATCAGAGCTGTTAAAAGACGTGTATGTATCTTATTAAAAGAATGATAGGAGGCGGTATAGATGGTGAGAAAGATCAGTATGTCGAGTGCGATTAATGAAGCATTGAAGCTAGCGATGCGAAAAGATGAAAATGTCATTCTGTTAGGAGAAGATGTGGCTGGCGGTGCGGCTGTTGACCACTTGCAAGATGATGAAGCATGGGGCGGTGTATTAGGGGTAACGAAAGGATTAGTTCAAGAATTTGGCCGGGAGCGGATTTTGGATACTCCGATATCCGAAGCGGGATATGTAGGGGCGGCCATGGCCGCAGCGGCTACAGGATTAAGACCGATTGCCGAATTAATGTTTAATGACTTTATCGGAAGTTGTTTGGATCAAGTGCTGAATCAAGGGGCCAAATTCCGATATATGTTCGGAGGAAAGGCGAAGGTGCCGGTTACGATTCGAACAACTCACGGAGCAGGCTTTCGGGCGGCGGCTCAGCATTCTCAAAGCTTATATGCCTTGTTTACCAGCATTCCCGGCATTAAAGTCGTGGTTCCGTCCACGCCATATGATGCGAAAGGCTTGCTGCTTGCTTCTATTGAAGACGATGATCCGGTGATCTATTTTGAGGACAAGACATTGTATAACACGACCGGGGATGTTCCGGAAGGGTATTATACCATTCCATTAGGAAAGGCAGACATTAAACGGACAGGAAGCGACCTCACGATTGTCGCGATCGGAAAACAAGTTCATACAGCATTAGCGGCAGCGGAAGAATTGGCGAAAAAAGGATTGGAAGTGGAAGTGGTCGATCCGCGAAGCTTATCTCCGCTGGATGAAGACACGATTCTTTCTTCCGTGGCGAAAACCAATCGTCTTGTGATCATTGATGAAGCGAATCCAAGATGCAACGTGGCCACCGATATCGCTGCATTAATTGCCGATAAAGGGTTCGATACGTTGGATGCACCGATTAAACGGATTACGGCACCGCATACACCTGTGCCATTCTCTCCTCCGCTGGAAGACCTTTATCTTCCGACACCGGAAAAAGTAATAGAAGTGGTATCAGAATTAATAGGGGATCCGTCGCTTCTAAACGTGTAATCAAGCAAAAGAGAAAGGAGAGATAGAAAATGGCCGTAGAAGTGGTTATGCCGAAATTAGGAATGTCCATGAAAGAAGGGACCGTTTCCGTTTGGAACAAGCAAGCAGGCGATCCCGTCAAAAAGGGAGAGTTGATTGCCAGCATCAATTCAGAGAAAATCGAAATGGAACTCGAGTCTCCCGCAGATGGCACCATTTTAGATATTGTCGTACCGGAAGGAGAAGGAGTTCCTCCCGGAACCGTGATCTGCTATATCGGCGATGCGAATGAAAGCATCTCCAAAATCGAAAGAAACGTAGAAACAGCACAGACAGAAGTCGCTGCCACGGCAACGGCAACAAAAGTAAAAGAATCACAGCCTTCCGTTCAAACAGCAGCAAAAGAGAAAATCAAAATTTCTCCGGTCGCCAGAAAAATGGCGGAAGCCGCCAACTTAGATATTCGGACCATTCAAGGGACCGGACCAGGGGGAAGAATCACGAAAGAGGATGTTCAAAAAGCGATTGCAAACTCTTCTTTCGTGGAATCTCCGTCTACAAAGGAGCAAAAACCGGCTGAAACCATTACTCATAACATCGAGCCGACTAAGAAAGTTCCGGTTGCCGGCATGCGAAAAATCATCGCAGAGCGGATGCGAGGCAGCTTGCAAAACAGCGCCCAATTAACGTTAAACATGAAAGTGGATGTCACCGATTTGATCGCTTTGCAAAAACAATTAACTGGAACGGCACAAACCCATTATGAAACAAAGCTTACCGTGACGGACTTTGTGGCCCGTGCAGTTGTTCTTTCTCTTCAACAGCATAAAGAGATGAACAGCGCTTATATCAACGATCAAATTCATCTATTTGATTCGATTCATCTTGGAATGGCCGTTGCTTTGGATAAAGGATTGGTTGTCCCTGTGATTCGCAATGCAGAAAACCAATCGTTGATTCAATTAGCCCAAAATATCAAATCGCTGGCCAAGCGAGCACGCCAAGGACAGCTGAGCCATGAAGAGATGAAAGGATCCACGTTTACCATAAGCAATTTGGGTGCTTACGGAATTGAACATTTCACTCCGATTTTAAACCCGCCTGAAGCAGGAATTCTTGGGGTAGGAGCGACTTATGACACACCTGTCTATATAGGAGATAAACTGGAGAGAAGAACGATCTTGCCGCTTAGCCTTACATTCGATCATCGTGTGTTGGACGGAGCACCGGCCGCGGCCTTTCTCCGGACACTGAAACAATATTTAGAAGAGCCATTTACCGTGCTTTTATAGAAAGAAGGTGGAGTTCATGACCACATTAGCCATTATTGGAGGTGGACCTGCGGGATATGTGGCGGCGATTACGGCCGCCCAGCAGGGACAACAAGTCATTCTAATTGAGCAAGGACCTCTAGGAGGAACTTGCTTAAACGAAGGCTGCATGCCGACGAAATCTTTGTTGGAAAGTGCTGAAGTCTATGAGAAAGTCCGACATGCCGAAGACTTTGGAATCAGCCTTTCATCCGCTCAAGTAGGAGTAAATTGGAACCAAGTTCAGCAGCGGAAAAACCGAATTGTTCAAACGCTTGTTCAAGGGATTGGCTATTTAATGAAGAAAAATAGAATCCAAGTCAAAAACGGCACCGCTTCTTTTCTCACGGCCAATCGTTTACGCGTGGAGAATGAAAGCAGCCAAGAAATCGTGGAAGCGGATCGCTTCATTATTGCTTCAGGATCGGAGCCGATCAGTCTGCCGTTCGCCCCTTTTGATGGGGAGTGGGTCATTCACAGCGGGCAAGCCATGTCTCTTCCGTCGATTCCTTCTTCGCTTTTGATTATTGGCGGAGGAGTGATCGGATGCGAGTTTGCCAGTATTTATAGCCGCCTGGGAGCGAAAGTCACCATCGTCGAGATGGCCGAGCAGCTTCTGCCGGGGGAAGATGAAGATATCGCTTCGATTTTGCAGGAGCAATTGGAAAAGGACGGAGTGACCATCTATACTTCTACTTCTTTAAAAGATTTGAATGCGGATAAAAAGAAAGCGATCATTGAAAACCGAGAAGGAATTCGTGAACTAAGCGCGGATTATGTTTTAGTCTCCATTGGCAGAAAGCCAAGAACCGCGAATTTAGGGCTGGAGGATATCGGAATCGAATTTTCCAAACGAGGCATCGCAGTCAATGAACAGATGCAGACAAATATTCCTCATATTTATGCTTGCGGCGACGTCATTGGAGGAATTCAGCTCGCTCATGTAGCGTTTCACGAAGGGACCATCGCGGCTCTGCATTCCGGAGGACAAGAGGTGAAAGTAAACTATCGAGCGATTCCTCGCTGTATTTATACATCACCTGAAATTGCCGGAGTCGGACTGACAGAAAAACAAGCAAGAGAGCAATATGGCGATATTCGAGTTGGAGAGTTTCCTTTCACGGCCAATGGCAAAGCGCTCATACTCAACGAGCCGATCGGAAAAGTAAAAGTGATCGTGGAACCGCAATATCACGAAATAGTGGGAGTTTCGATTGTAGGTCCACGTGCGACAGAATTGATAGGACAAGGAACCGTCATGCTGCACGCTGAGATGACGGTCGACATTATGGAGGATTTAATAGAGGCCCATCCTACTTTGTCTGAAGCCATTCATGAAGCTTTGCTCAGTGCCGTGGGCCATGCGTTGCATGTATAGAGCGATTTCTCAAAACTTGCAAATATGGTTGTTTATTAAGGTTCAGCGAAAACGTCCATGAACTGAAGATCCTGTGGTACCGTGCCATGACGAAAATGGAGTTCTCTCATCCTACTATTTGGGGGGAAAGAAAAATGGAAAAACCCATTTTTACGGAAGTATTGCAGATTGGCATCGTTGTGGATGATTTGGATGCTTATATGAAAAGGTATCACGATGATTACGGTATAGGGCCTTGGTTAGTCTATGATTTTAACAAAGATACGGTTAGGAATATGACAATTTGTGGTGAAAAAGTCGATTACTCTATGAAAATCGCATTATGTGATGCGCATAATGTCCAATGGGAGCTCATTGAGCCTACCGATGACCGCAGCGTGTATG
Organism: Bacillus sp. FSL W8-1127; assembly: GCF_038006725.1. Lineage (NCBI taxonomy): Bacteria > Bacillati > Bacillota > Bacilli > Caryophanales > Bacillaceae > Bacillus > Bacillus sp. FSL W8-1127. Next base: position 545,793 of record NZ_JBBOVU010000001.1, read on the forward strand.
CGGAATTTTTGAAACAGCATGGCCCCGGTTTGCACCATGTTGCATTAGGAACGGAAAATCATGATGATGTAGTAAAAACGATGGCGGCAAGAGGAAATGATGTGATTCAAAGCGTGATTTTCCATAAAATCGGGTACACATACTTAAATACAACGAAAGACCTTGGCTTTATCGCGGAAATTTACCATATACCGGAAGGATTTGAGCTCCCCGCTCCGTTGCGAACTTATCCTCCGCAATCGTAAGGTGGCTTATGACGGTTTTGTCTAAATGGTCATTCTCTGTTTAGAAGAGAACAAGATGAGAAACCTGCGGTCGGGCTGCCCGTTCTCTTGTGTTTTGGGCAGGATGGGCGGCATTTTGAGAACTTCTCAATCAATAAGGAGGAAAACAAAAAATGAGCAGCTCTCCCAAAATCGCGCTTGTCACCGGAGCGGGCCGAGGCATAGGTCGAGCGATTGCTTTACGTCTTGCCCGTGACGGATTTCATGTTGTCATCAACGATATTCATTTGGAAAACGCCCAATCGGTGGTAGATGAAATAAAGAAACTGGGCAGAGAAAGTTTTGCCGTTCAAGCGGATGTAAGCAAAAGAGACGAAGTGTTTCAAATGGTGGACCAAGCGGTCAAACATTTCGGACAACTGGACGTCATGGTTTCCAATGCCGGCATTGCCCAAGTTAAGCCGTTGCTGGAAGTAACAGAAGAGGATATGAATAAAATCGTTCAAATCAATGTGTTTGGCGTTCTCTATTGTCTGCAAGCGGCAGCAGAACAAATGAAAAAGCAAAAAAGAGGGAAAATCATTCATGCGGCCAGCATTGCGAGCTATAAAGGATTCAGCCTTCTTGGCGCCTATTCGGCCACAAAATTTGCCGTTCGAGGCTTGACACAAGCTGCTGCCCAGGAGTTGGCGCCATTTGGGATCACCGTGAATGCCTACTGTCCCGGAATTGTCGACACTCAAATGTGGGACTTGATTGATGAAAAAATGGCGCATTATATGAATCTTAAAAAAGGAGAAGCTTTTCGGCAGTTTTCGGATGGCATCACCCTTGGACGGCCTGAAACACCGGAGGATGTCGCAAAGTTTGTTTCCTACCTTGCATCGGAGGATTCTGATTATATGACCGGCCAATCCGTCATGATCGATGGGGGTGTGATTTTTTCTTGAATGATTGGAATAAAAGCATTTTCCGAAAAAGCAGTTCAAAAAAGGGGACATGAAGATGTTGGTTCATGTCTTCTTTCTGCATGGAGATTTTTATATTGAAAGCGCTTAAGTTTTCTTCTATAATAATTTCGAATACTCCGAATAAACAAAAATTTCTCTTCGAAACCTATCCTTTTTCTGTTTCCTCATGTCGGTCTTTGCCAAAAGTATGGATTCTGTATATGATCATATTTCCAAATTAAGGAGGATATTATGTTTACAACAACCTGCAACTGGATTACATGGAAGCGTTTTGTAAACGAAGGAGTGCTGGATTCGTCTCGCTTAAACAAAAGAGTCATCGAATCTTGGTATCGTTGCAAGAACAATGACGTCAATCCATATTTGAGTAAAGGCCAACATGTTTTATCCAATGATTTGCTTGCCGCTCAAAAAGAAAAAAACTCCTTGCTCCTCGATATCGCTTTGCCTCATTTGAATCGAATGAAACAAGCCATGAAAGAATTGGAAATGATCGCTTTAATCATTGATCCGGATGGATATGTATTGTCGGTGGCAGGAAATCAAAGAATCCTTCACGATGCGCGAAAAATTAATTTTATGGAAGGCGCCCGCTGGACAGAGAAAGAAGTCGGAACGAATGCGATCGGAACAGCGTTAGAAATTGAAGAAGCGGTGATGATAAACGGCACCGAACATTATTCCGTCGCTTCCCATAATTGGACTTGTTCGGCTGCTCCGATTCGAAACGATGACGGCGCATTAATCGGCATCATCGATGTTTCTTGTCCGGTTGATCGTGCCCATCCTTTTATGTTGGGGATGGTAGCGTCTGTTTCTCATGCGATCGAACGGGAAATCAGCATACGTACTCATAAAAATGAGATCGAACTGGTCCATAGGAGCGTGGATTTCATGGATTCTCATCAACCCGTCATCGTTTGCAACGAGAAAAAAATCGTCGTGGCCGCAAGTAAACCGGTTCGTCAAAAAATACCTCACTGGGCCGGCAAGAAGGTCAATGAAATATTAAAATACGGATTTCGGATTCAAAAAGAAACCCCTGTCTTTTCCAATCAGCATAAAGGCTTCATCGGAACATGCATTTATTTGTCAGAACGAGCTGTCCAAAAATCCGATTCCGTTCCCATTGCTGCTTTTTCCACTCAACCGTTTGTGTTTCAAGGAGAGACTGGTACAAGCAAAGCGTTTCAAAACACATTAGAGGAAGTGAAGCGTGTCGCACCGACGGACGCAAGTGTTTATATATTAGGGGAAACGGGAACCGGAAAAGAATTGGTGGCTCGAGCGATTCATGAAAATAGCCCGCGGAAAAACGGTCCTTTTATTGCGATCAATTGCGGGGCGATTCCAAGAGAGCTGATGGAAAGTGAACTGTTCGGTTATGTGGAAGGAGCTTTTACAGGAGCAAAGCGCCAAGGATATAAAGGGAAATTCGAGCAAGCCAATAACGGCACGATTTTTCTCGATGAGATCGGAGAAATTCCTCCGGCTATGCAAGTGGCGCTCTTACGGGTTTTGCAAGAACGCAAAGTAACCCCCGTTGGAGGGACGAAAGAAATTTCTTTAAATATTCGCATCATTACCGCTACTCACCGAGATCTTCTCCAACTAGTCGAAGAAGGATCCTTTCGCAAAGATTTATATTATCGCCTTCATGTGTTTCCGATTCATGTTCCGCCGCTCCGGGAACGAAAAGAAGACATTCCACACTTAATTCGATACTATTGCGAAAAACACAACTGGAATACCGAATGGCCGGATGAAATATTGGAGCGAATGATGGACTATCATTGGCCGGGGAACATACGGGAACTGTTCAACGTATTGGAACGACTGCAAATTTTATTCCCATATGGAATAACGGATTCATCCCAAGTTTTGAACCTGTTAGACTCATTTGATATCCATCAGCGATTCACCGCTTCACCTTCGAAAGAACCCGATCAAGAAAGAATTGAAGAATCCACTTCCTTGACATTCCGCGAAAAAATTCAAAAAGACTTAATGATCGAGGCGTTACGAAAAACGAAAGGAAACGTATCTTTAGCCGCCAAATTGCTCGACATCCCAAGAAGCACATTTTACAAACGAATTCGGAAATTTGGTTTATAAGTCCTTTATCAAGGAACATGTCAAAAGGTTCCTTTTTTCTTTGGATAAAAAAGCAGAAATAAGGCGAGAAATACCGTCTTACTTAATTTCTAAAAAGCATAGAAAAGTAGAGAAGGTGCTCTATTCAAAAGGTAGCTTTTCAAAACGAAAGCAAAGAAAAAAGACTTACTAGCAGTCTAGTATGAAATTCATTCTATGTACCTCGGATACAACACACGGATTTTTATAAAAGTTTGGCCATATAATATTCGTCTACATACTCCCCATTCACAAGAAGGGAGTCTTTCTTTATTCCTTCTTTTTCAAACCCCATTTTGCTGTATAAAGAGATCGCTGCCCGGTTGTTCGTCATCACGGTTAATTCTAAACGGTGAATGTGATGTTCTCTAGCCCACTTTTCTAATGCCAAAAATAATCGGGTGCCGACGCCTTTCCCTCTGTATGATTCCAATATTCCGACGACAAGGTAGACCGAATGTCGGTTCCGTCTTGCCCCTCCGCCAATGGCGATCAAGTAGCCGATGAGGTCGCCTTCCTCTTCTGCAACGAATATGGTCGAATTTTCTTCTTCCTCCATCGCCACTATTCGGTATCGCTGCTGTTCAGGCGTCAGCCTCCTTTCTCCGGCCTCAAAAAGCATAAAATCGGATTCACTTTCCACTTGTAAAATCAAATTCACCAACTTTTCAGCATCATCAAGATCGATTTGTCGAATATGCAACTCATTCTCCCTCCAAACGATGAACTTTGACGAACTGATTTAGCCATTCAGACCTATCTCCCACAAAAATCGCTTATTATCCTTCTTTTGGCATTATTAACTTTATTTGTTACTGTATAAACAAGAGGTTAGTATGAATTTATAGAATTATAAAGGTTTCGATCTGCTTTTATCAAAATTTGTCGAATGATTCTGTCATTTTTGTAGGAATAAAGTATTATAATAAATTTGTCATAATAATCAGAATTAGTTGCATTTCTTCATTATCAGGAAAAAGTTATCTTATGTTCGATTTATTGGGAGGAATGTAAAATGAAACTTGTTAAACTAATTCTTAAAAATTTTCGAGGATACAAAAATTTTTCGTTAGATTTAAATCCAAATTTAAACGTTTTAATTGGGGAAAATGATGTTGGAAAAAGTACTATTCTAGATGCATTAAATATATTTTTTAATGACGATGCAAAGATTGATGTGAGTGATTGCAATATTTCTGCTGTTGAGAAAGTTATTGAAATAGGTGCGTGTTTTAGTATTGATGAAGGCGAATTAGTTATTTTAGATGCTTCAAATCCTACTTCTTTAAAGTCCGAGTATTTGTTAAATAAAAATAATCAGTTAGAGATTAGGAAAGTTATCAATGCTTCAGGGAAATCAATTAATAAAAGCAGTGTTTCGGTTTACTTAAATGCGTTTCAACCTATAATAACAAAAAAACCACTTATTACCTACAAACAAAAAGAACTTCAAGAGTTTATAAAGCAGTATGAGGATAAAATTGAAAACTATGAAAGTATCAATAAAACTAAAAAAGCAGATATGAGACAAGCATTATTTGCTTATTTAATTAATAAAGAAACAGAATTTAAAGAAATATGGATAGATATAAAGGATATACAGGACGAAAACTTAAAAACATGGGACAAGTTAAGAGATCAAATACCGTTTTACACGTTATTTCAATCTGATAGGGCAAATACGGATGGTGATAAAGAGGTCCAAGACCCAATGAAAGCAATTACTAAAGAGGTTCTGGCTGAACTTAAGGAAGATTTAGATAAAATAAAAAATGAAGTTGTCAGAAGAGTGGAAAAAATCGGGGAGGAAACAATTCAAAAATTGAAAGAATTTAATGAAGAGATTGCTAAACAATTAATAACTGTTCCTGACTTAAAAAGCTGGGACTCCCTTTTTAAATTTAGTCTTGATACAGATGAAGGTGTACCGCTTAATAAAAGAGGGAGTGGAGTCCGTAGATTAATACTTTTAAGTTATTTTAGATCGCAAGCGGAAAAAGATGCAGTGAAGAGTGGGAAGAGAAACATTATATATGCAATTGAAGAACCAGAGACATCACAACATCCTAATTACCAAAGAATGATAATTGATTCATTAATAAAAATTGCAAATAGAGCGTCTCATCAAGTATTTATCACAACTCATACCCCTGAAATTGCACAAATGGTCAATAAGGACTCTCTAATTTTGATTCAAAAAGATAATAAAGGTAATCCAAATGTTATTGTAGACGAAAAATTGAAAATGCAGAAAATCGCGAAAACTTTGGGTGTACTTCCATCTATTCATTCAAGAGTAGTAATCTGTGTTGAAGGTCCTAATGATGTTAATTTTCTTAAAAACATTAATCAAAGTGTCAAAGAATTTAAAGAAATAATTGATTTAAATGAAATGGACATTAGTATTTATGCGCTTGGCGGTAGTAAATTAAAAGATTGGGTGCACGAAGATTATTTTAGAAGATCAAATATAATAGAATTTCATTTGTATGATGGTGACGTTCCAAAATATAAAGAAGTAGTTAGAAAAATGAATGAAAAAAATGATGGAAGACGGTTTGGGGTTATTACAAGCTTACGTGAAATGGAAAACTATATACCACCTGTATTAATTGAAGAATATTTCGACTGTGATCTATCTGAGTATTTAGGTATGTGGGCTGATTTTGATGTACCGGGCTATTTGAAAAATACTTGTTTTGAACATATAAAAGATGATAATGAAAGAGAAATTGCAATTAAAAAGATTTTAAATGGTAGTTTAACAAAAAAAGTCACGGCTCAATTATTAAAAGAGCATGGTGTGTATGATGAAATAGAAAACTGGTTTAAACAAATAAAGGAAGTTTATGATAAAACCACTGGAGTCACTTCTAGTCGTACTATATCTCTATAAATTTGGGTTCAATGATACCACCCAAATTTTATCGAAATTTGTAGGATTAGAATAAACATTAAATAATCCCATCTATCTAACACATGGGGATTATTTAATGTTTACTTAGAAAAGGCCAACCAACAATTTAAGTTGACATTAAATCGTTTATTGATTGAAACGAAAAGGTGATCCAATTTGAAATATATTGGAAACAACAGGATTTCAGTGATTGGAATGAAATGGATATAAGGGAGGAATTTATTGCACCACTTTTAAGACAACTTGGATATGGAAAAGGAACGATTAACGATGTGATACGAGAAAAAACTCTAAAGTTAACTAATCCATACCATCGTATAGGTAGGAAAAAGGTGCAAGTTGATTATATACCAACAATTCGGTTAAAAAACTTTTGGATTATTGAAGCAAAGCCAGGAAATATAAATGAGATGTCGATGGGTGATTTACTTCAGGCCCATTTATATGCGATCCATCCTGAAATTCGAGCAAGGTATATTGTCTTAATAAATGGCTGGAAAATAAGGGTGTACGATGCGCTCACAGTTCAATCGTGGGAAGATTCTTTGCTAATTTGCACACCTGTTAACGCAGAGACGAATTTCAATACGTTAATAAATATGATAGGTGCAAAATCGATGTTGAGGTTTGCTCGTCAACAAATATTAAAGCAGATTGAAGATAGCTTCGCAGTAGAATTAGATGAAAAGGAAGTTGCACATTTTTTTACTCAAATCCAACAAAAGATTACTAGCCTGAAACAAAAAGTACACCATAATGCCAGAGAATTTGAAATAAATGCATGGAAAAAAGAGCAACAGGAAGCCGATCAACATTTGGTACAAATTTCTGATAACCATTTACTCATTTATATGGATATCCCGTCTAATAGTCAATTAAGAACACCAAATGAATATCTCCGTAGGATCATTGAAGCTGATGAGTCTGGTAGAACAAAATTAGTAGATCAACTTGTTATGCGGTGGCGTGGACGTCCGCATAATATTTTCAGAGTTCATTCACTTTATATTTTGTTTGAGTTATTGCGGCAAAAGGTAAAAGTAGGGACTTCGATTTACCACAGAGGTATAAAAGAAAGTTTTGAAGAACTAGCAAAAAAATATTGCATATTGGTCTACAAACAGTTTAAGTAACGCACTTTGCCATTTGGATAATACTTCCCTAAGAGTAGCAAAAAAACTTTCTCTAAAGTTTTCCATGCAACAATTGAAAGCAAAAGTTGCTGAGCTAAAACAATCGTTTCCGATTGAAGAAAAATTAACGCAAAGACCTAGTGTTGCAAAGTATATGATTACCCAAATTGATTTGACGGCAGAAATCTTTTGGCGTCTGTTCTCAGGTGGTTCACCTGATAAAGTATGGGATGGTATCTGGTTTCTACAATATATGGAAAAAATAATAGATGAGTATCCTGAACAATTATATCCAGATGGAGATGGTGATTTATTATTTTTTGAAAGCTATGGTAAAGGGTTTGACATTCTCATGAGTGGAACTTGGACTATATTAAATAGTGATTTGACATTATTAGAGAATCTCAGTATTGACAAAGAAATAATTGAATTCGCTACATTAGAAAGAAGTGAAATGCTTGCTAAAATTCCACAAGCAAAGCCTATGCCACCAAATTGGGAACCAGATAAAAGCTTATTGGATAAATTGATTTTTTTGGTGTCAACTGCCAACACCCGGATTAAGAAAAAAGGCAATTAGGTTCGTTAACTACCCTGCCTTCGATGTGATGTTAATACTGAAATCGAAGGCATGCGGTGGTAGTTTTACTGATTCACCTCTTTACAATCGGGAACGGTGACTGTCACCACCCAGATTTTGTCGAGATTCGTAGAGTAAGAGAAAAGATTAGCTTGGTGCCTGTCACGACCCGAAGATTGATGAAAATTGATAGAAATAGAAAGTCATACCTTGGCCTCTGCCTTGTCTTTTTCCGGATCGGTGTTCTTCTGTTAAATAAGTGATTGAAACATGTGAAAATGTATCCGGCTGCAAAATCCTCATGGAATATACCGACCGCCGCTCGGGCGACCCGGGGCGTGCCTAGCTACCTCATCGTAAAAAATTGATGAAGAAACCAGCTGGAAGGACGAATATTTGTTGCAACCAATTATCGAAAGCGCGTGGAGATAGCATCAGTGGAAAGGTTAAGAAAGACCGGTCACCCTAGATAAGGGGATGATATTATACCTTCTGTGTAGACAGTATGAAAATAGTAAAAATGGACGCCATTTTCTTTGTAAAATGGAAGTACCTATCACAGTACTTCCAATAACTGTTTATAGGAAAATAAAAATACAGAATGTTGCAGAGAATTTGGTTTAGCCCAACTTTACATGGAGAGGTGGGCATGCTGTTGTAAAAGAAATGAATAAATAAGATGTTGAAGGGGTATAATGTTGCTAAAGGATTATTTGTTTTGTTTTCACGGAACCATTAAACGTTATGGAGAATATATTGAAAACAATGGAATAGATTTAGACAAGAGTCGGTTTGCGACTGATTTTGGTAAGGGATTTTATGTTACCAATAATCAAAAGCAAGCTGAGAAATGGGCTAAAATTAAACATCAAGACACATTAGCATTGCATAAATATAGTTAGAATTTTCTGTTAATTATTTTTTGTGAATTTGTGCCAAAAAGACAAAACCTAAAGAAAGGTGGCACTGCCCATTTGGTAAATATATACAGTTAAACCAGAGCGACAACGACAAAAGGGAGATTATGGACTGGCTCGCCCATCAAATTTTCGCAACCAAACATAAGCTGGTTTCCACAGAGCTCTCTTTAACCAACGAGTAATTCGAAGTAGGGATTTCTTACTTTTCATCTCCAATTGAATGAGAACATGTAAGCAATACGTGATCAGGGCTAAGAAAATTTGATTTTGAATAGCTGTTTCACTCATTCCATAAAAGTGCTTAATTTCTACGTGTTGCTTGAGCCATTTGAAAAAGAGTTCAATAGCCCAGCGAGATCGGTAAATATCACTTATCTCTTCTGGTTTTAAATCAAATCGGTTGGTGATGAAACGAAGTAAGTTCCCTTTTGTGTCCATAACTTCTAGTAGACGAAAGACATTTTCAGTACGATTTTGTGTGGTACCAATGTAGACCATTTTATCGGATAGAACGTGACAATCATCAGGAAGTGAAAATGTATAGACTTCACGAATGACTGCGTTTTTCTTCAGTCTTGAAACGAAGAAATAGCCATCATCTGTCATCCGATCAAAACGTTCATAGTCCACATAACCGCGGTCAAACACATACATGGCTTCTTGATCATCCACTAGGACTTCGAGTTGATTTCGGTCATGTTCTTTTGCTGTCGTAATCACTGCTTTTTCAGGATAGACGGTGTCTTTATCCATGAAAACGAGCCGTAAGTGTAGCTTTACACCAGCTTTTGTTTTCCGGAATTTTGCCCATTTATAATGGGTCAAGTTCAACGGGAGTGTACTTGAATCAATGATTTTCAGTGGCATATTCTTTCCGTTTTTATAATGGTACCGTTGAATTTTCCAAACAAGATCCAAGAACAAATTTGCAAGAATTAGTGGGTGGATCTGATTGTTTTTTCGGGATAGCTGAGAGGCACTTATCGATTCAAATCCGAGTGCTTTTTGAAGATCTTCGTCTACAAGTGCATCACTCATTTCCTCTAAGCTCTTAAATTCGAGCAGCTGGGCTACCAATAAAAGTTTAATATAAGCTTCTGTTGTCAGCTTTTTTGTGTAATAGTCCTGTTTCAATTCTTTGACTTGTTCGCTAAGTTTTTGAATATTTATGGGTGAAACCCATTTACCAAATGATAAAATTAGTGTATTCTTGTCCATAATGGTTATCCTTTACGATTGGATTTGGGCAGGAACCACCTGTACTTCCATTGTAAAGGATTTTTTTGTTTCGAAATCAATAAAAAATTGAACATTCTTAGTATTTTGAATCATCAGATTTAATTACTGCAATGCTAGTGATCAAGACAATAATTATAATTTTCCGGATGAAGAAAATAAACCAGTAGTTGTTTATTTTACGATTAATATAAATGAGCTATCCTCTTTAAAAGGTTGTTATTTTAACGAAGTAAATTTAGATTGGAGTAATTTTATTCTGGAGTGCCGAAAAGAAGGAATGAATAATAGGATTTATCATCATTATGACTATGTGCTTGGACCACTGGCTGATGGGAAAATGATTGCTTTATTAAGACGTGCGATCGATGGTAGAATAAATAATAAAGAATTTTTAGAGGGGATTAGGCCAATATCATCGTCAAGTACACAACTATCATTTCACTCTGAAAGAGCTTTAGAGTGTATAAAATGTTTGGGGGTGAAGGAAATTGCATTTTGATAAGTATTCATTTGATGAATTGGATATTGAATTGATTTTTTATATTCATGAAGAACTTAAAAAGAGAATTGGTGATCAAGCAACAGAAGCTATCATTGTCTCAGGATTTTTAAATCGCCTTCAAAAAGACCCTGTGTATGTGCATCATTATGACGAAGAATATTGGGCAGATTATATCCTATCGCGTTACGAAAAAAAAGAACTTTTGACTATTTAGAATAAATTTATGATTTGGTGCCTGACATACCCCAAATTTTTAAACAAATATCCTTGAAAAAGTAGAAAAGCTCTGTGGAGAGAGATCTCTGCGGATCTTTTTTTGTGAAATTATGACCTATGACTGTTGTAGGTAATTAAAGGATGAAGACTCTCTTCAAATTTTTGACTCATCATATTTGCCACTATCGATGGAGAGTTTAAACTCCCTGTTTGAATGTTTGGATGGTTCCTGATATTGCCAAATATATGGCTGGATTTGTAGAATAAGAGAAAGGAGAGTTTGTCACTGTAAGAAGTGAACGGCTCATTTTTTTGATTGAATATAATCCGCAATTTGAAAAATCCTAGAATCTTAATAGCAACTACATAAGCAGGGTGGGCGGTTGACCACTTCCCGTTGAAGGGAGGTGGGAAAATGACGACATACGAAGCATTAAGTCTAGTCGCTCAATTCGGTCTAGTGCTGATAGGAGTGCTGACATTGATTGTTACTATTGGTCGTCTATATAAACAAAAAGAAATAACCGTCCTCCCATGACCAAAGGTATGACGGTTATTTCACTGTCATTAAGGTCAGCCGCTCTTCTTGCGGCATGTAGTTGCACTGGCCGGGTGTTCGCCGCACCCGGTCCCTTTTATTTTATGTTGCTTTTGACTATAGTATACAGGAAATGTTGAATTATATTCAAGGGGGGTCTGACCCCATCAATAGTTTACAGTGGTAAAGGAATGGTGGCGAAGAAGATTGTAGTGGATTGAATTTAAGCCAGGCAAGCTGCGAAGCCTTTTATCATACATTTACGACAGAAGGTGTAAGTTCTTCTGTCTTTTTTTGTTTTTACGACATGATTTGACAATATTTTTTGCAGGGACTAGTTAGGATGAAGTTAAAAGAATTTTTCGTGAAGTCTCCTTCTACATTTGGTCCAATTCACATGTTTTCTTTAATCATAATTTTATTGTAAAGAACAAATAGGGGGAAACATGATATATGAATCTTTTCTTTTTTTATTCTCTTCTTTTATTCTTATTTGTCGTATTTCTTGTATGGATAAAAGCGAATGAGTCTAAATGGATTGGCTCAATAGGGGAATATCGGGTTCGGAAGGAGATTGAAAAATTAGAGAAATCTTCACCTGGTAAGATGAAGGCTTTTCATGACCTTTACATTCCGAAGAAGGACGGTTCTTCTTCACAAATTGATCATATTCTTTTATCGGAACAAGGTCTATTTGTCATTGAAACGAAAAATTATAGCGGTTGGATTTTTGGAGATGAATCGTCCAAATACTGGACACAAGTTATTTACAAACGAAAAGAAAAGTTTTTAAACCCCATTTGGCAGAACAAAGGTCATATAAAAGCTTTAAAGGGATGGTTAGGAGAAGAGTATTCCCATATTCCTATTTACTCTATCGTTGTATTTACACCGCGGGCTCAATTAAAATCAAGGATTCATTTTACCCAATCTCATGTGATTTATCCGAAACAGTTGAAAAAAGTGCTTGAGCAATATCGGACAAAAGCGATGGATCATGAAACAAAACGTTATTTAGCAGAAAAATTAAAAGCACTGCTTGTTAAGGATAATCCAAAAGAAAGAGAAATAAAAAAGAAGCACATTCAATCAATTCAAAACCATCAAAAACGGATAAAAGAACATGTCCGACAAAATCGTTGCCCGAAGTGTGGCGGCAGTCTTGTTTTGAAAAAAGGGAAATACGGGACTTTTAAAGCCTGCAGCAACTATCCTAAATGCAGATTTACAGAAAAAGTTTTATAGGCGGATCACTCCTGAGTTGCAATGGAATGAAATGTCTTTTATGTTGTCCCGGTGTGAAGACACGATACGTTTCTGAAACCAGCAGGAGGTTTTGGGGCTTTTTAGTGGAAAACACTGCAACTCGAAAGGGATTATCTGCAGCTTGAACAGCAGAAGCTTTGTGTAAGAATAAAAACAAAAGAGGGAGAAAACGGGCAGGAAAATTCGGGTGAAAAATATTATCCGAATCTGAAAAGGGGGGCTTTTAATACAAAATGGGTGTGGCAAGACAATGGCTACCATTCAAACCAAAGAAGAAGTGATGTAGATATTGAAAGGTTTATTATTAAATGGAAAAAATTTTAACGGGTGCTCGCCAACACTATGGTATTGTTTTATATTGATGGTTCGGAAAAATCGAAAAATTATTATGTTCGTGTGTTAAAATAATGGATAGAAATGAAAGAAAAAGGCTAAAAAAAGGTCCGCTATTTTTAGAAGAGACAATTATAGGTGCGAATGTATAGCGCACATAAATTCCCTGGGAGATTCGCACCAAAATAACGAAGCATTTTTCCTAATTAATGGGAATATTTGCGAATAGTTCTTTATGTTCATAAAGAAAATAACGATTTTTGGATTGAAAAACCACTTTTTCACCCTTAATTTGTCTTAAAATCGCTGTCGCACTCTACATGAGTGCGTGGATTGAAATGTTTAAAAAGCCGACATTTGACGAATGGAAAAGTGTCGCACTCTACATGAGTGCGTGGATTGAAATATCTGACATTGAACTCTATTGACAATGTTGTTAGTCGCACTCTACATGAGTGCGTGGATTGAAATGATGTGTTTGACGAAATTTTAATTACCGGAGGTGGCGTCGCACTCTACATGAGTGCGTGGATTGAAATAAGGCAATCAGATTTTAAATCGTTCTAATCAAAAAGATCATTGAATTTTCATCGCTTTTCTGAAGTCGATATCAGAAGGGATCTCTCCGGATTCCATTAAGTCTTTTAAAGTTAACAATTTTAAAGTGATATCCGAACTATAGACTACGTCGGCAGAATATTCTTTATATACTTTGAAAGGTACATTGCGAATGACATAATGTTTTTGATCCGTTTCCCACGAAATATCTTTTACCAATTTTGCTTCAGGAGCCATATGAAAACCTCCCTACATATTTGAGGTATTTTTACTGTCATTATACTCCCCGCGTTCCATTTGTATACCGGTTTCAAAATGGGGGTCTGACCCCATCTGTTATTTAAAGCGATAAAGGATTAAAGTAACGAAAGAATCAAGGGATGGTGGTGTGATTTTGGGGGGATTTGTTCTCACCTCGCTTGGAATTTTAAATTCATAGATTTACGACAGAAGCTGTCTGGGCGTCTGTCTTTTTTGTTTTTAAGACTGTTTGATATTTTTTTCAGGGACTGGTCTAAGCATAATAGGGTGCATGGGCATGACAGCCTTCTTATTTGCAAAGTCTTCCGCGTAGCCTTTGCTTTCATGCCCGTCAGGTTTCTTGAAAGTGGAAATAAATCAAATGCAAACGGTCTTAAAAACGCCTTTACGCAAAAAAAGTGACGATCCTCAACATGGTTGAAAAACCATTCGATTCGTAATATTTGAGACGCACAAAATATGCCTTCATCTATTAGACAAAATTCAAATGTTCGAAAAATATTCCGGATTTCGCAACAGTTGTTCGAGTTCATTGCCGGGTAATGGACGACTGAAAAGATAGCCTTGGCCGATGGGACAAGAGTGTTTTGTTAGAAACTGCAGCTGTTCTTTCATTTCAATCCCCTCAGCAATGACGTTTAATCCTAGGTGAGAGGCCATGGTAAGAATCGTTTTGACAATCACCCCGTCATCTTGAAAAAGTTCTTCTATAAAAGAACGGTCAATTTTTAGTGTGTCAATGGTGAAGCGTCTCAAGCTTGCGAGTGAAGAGTACCCGGTTCCAAAGTCATCAATAGAAAGGGAAACTCCTAAAGATTTTAGTTTTTCTAATAAAGGAATGGCACTTTTAGGATCCTGCATCATACTCTCCGTAATTTCGAGTTCAATGTATTTTGGATCAAGTTTGCCTTCTTTTATAATTCTTTGGAGAGAATCCATAAATCGATTGGATTCAAATAAAAAGGGCGACAAATTCACAGCTACATAAATAGGGGGAAGCCCTTTTTCGTGCCATTTTGCGATTTGTTCGCAAGCCGTTTTCAAAACCCATTCGGTAATCGGGACAATCAAGCCTGTTTCTTCCGCTAAAGGAATAAATTCCGAAGGGGGGATGATTCCCTCTGTAGGGTGATTCCAGCGAATGAGTGCCTCAACTCCTACCATTTTTCGCTTTTGCAAATCGACAAGCGGCTGATAATATAGAAGGAACTCTTCCTTTTGAATGGCTTGTCTTAAAGCCGTTTCCATTTTCATATTTTTGGATAAGACTTCATGGGTTTCGCTAGTGAAAAATTGAATAGAATTGTTTCCTTTTTCTTTTGCTCGATACATGGCAAAATCCGCTTTTTTAACTAATGTTTCAATATCTTGCCCGTCTTGAGGGGAAAGACTGACGCCGAAGCTGGCACTAAAAGAATAGGATTCCTTATGAAATAAAAAAGGTTTTTTTAATAGTACTTTCACCTTTCGAATGATGTCCATTACTTCGGATATGTCTTTATTTTTGACGACAATCGAAAACTGATCTCCCTCAAAACGATAAACGTTGCCAATCCCTTTTAAATGAATGGCCAGTCGCTTGGATATTGATTTGAGAAAGCGATCCCCCACCGAATGGCCTAGTGTATCCGTAATGTATTTAAAACGATCAATATCGAAGAAGATCAAGGCCATTTGGTCCGTTTTCTTTTTTTGGTTTAACCATGCACCTACTTCTTCGTTGAAGTAATGACGATTTGGGAGGCCGGTCAGACTGTCGTGATAGGCGTTAAACAGTAATTGTTCCTCTAATTTTTTTAAGTCTGTTATATCTTGGCGTATGGAAATGTATTGATAAGGTTTTCCTTCTTCATTTAAAAAAGGTACAATAGTGGTTTTTACCCAGTAGTATGTCCCGTCTTTCGCTTTATTTTTAATATCGCCTGTCCAAATATCCCCTTTTCCAATGGTTTCCCACATATTCTTAAAAAAGCTTTTTGAATGGTATCCTGAATTAAGAATCCGGTGATCTCGTCCGATTAATTCTTCTCGACTGTATTTCGAGATGTCGCAGAATTTCTGATTGGCATAAGTGATTTTTCCGGTATGATCTGTAATCGCAACAATAGTAGATTGATCCAAAGCATACTTAATGTCTAATAATTCTTTGATGCTGTCAGGTGACAGGCTTTGAAAAGCTTTCACGTTATTATTGGTTGAATCCATAAAATCCCTCTCTAATTCATTAAATTAGTTTTTTGTGACTTTGGTATGATTTTTTATTGGCTAAGTGAATTTTCATAAGCCTTAACCCTTGTATCAAGGAGTTTCATCGTAAAAAAAGAAGTATCCCCCACGTCTTGTATAACGGTAATTGGTGCAAAAACCTAAGAAGACTGGAGCGATACTTCCTATGCTATTATACAATAATATAGTATATTTTGGCATTCAAGAATTATGTGAAAGGCAGTCTGTCCACGCGTTTGATGTATTGAACGAATTTTTGCCGGCGCATCAAATGAGCTTTGAACTGAATCTGTGATGATTGACCTAATTCTTTGAGTCTATGTTTTTTAAAATGAAAAGATGAATTTAATCCGGAATCATTTTTCAAAAATTTCTAATGGCTAGTTGTATAATCAAATGCAACAAGCATAAAAAATGAAAAACCATAGATAAACCACGTATGATTAAGTCGACTAAAACAATATCGATACGGAGGATTTATCTATGGCAATTACTAATTCTACCATAGGAGCTCGGCATTTCAAACACTTAACGGCTTATGACCGTGGGAAAATTGCGGCCTTACACGCTGCTGGTAAGACTCAACAGGAGATTGCAGATTATGTTGGTTGTCACAAAAGCACCATCTCCCGTGAGTTAAGAAGAGGTACAGTGCCACAAAGAAAAAGCAACGGGAAAATTGTTCATGTCTATTTTCCAGACACAGGTCAACTTCTCTATGAGAGAAACAGGAAAGCCTGTGGCCGCAAGCTAAAACTAGACGATGCCATCGAGTTTATTAAGTATGCCGAAACTCAGATCCTTGATAAGAAATGGTCTCCTGATGCGGTATGTGGGAGAGCCAAACGTGATGGGAAATTCAAAGACAAAATGGTTTGCACCAAGACCCTTTATAACTATATTGATCTAGGACTTATAGGCGTTAAAAACATTGACCTACCTATGAAAATTACCCTGAACACCAAGAAAAAACGTAACCGGAAGAATAAGAAGATCTTAGGACGCAGTATCGATGAGCGACCAATTGAAGTCAATGAACGCCAAGAGTTTGGTCACTGGGAAATTGATACGGTTATAGGCAAGAAGACTAAAGATCAGGCCTTATTGACTCTTACTGAGCGCAAAACCCGTAAAGAAATAATTTTGAGAGTGACAGCCAAGGATAGTCTATCCGTTTCAGAAGTCATATCTCAGTTGAAAGTGTCTTATGGTAATCGGTTCTCTAAAGTGTTTAAAACCATTACGGCTGATAACGGTTCTGAATTTGCTGACCTCGGCCTTAGTGTTGAAAAAGATCTAACAGAGGTTTATTTTACACACCCTTACACATCCTGTGAACGAGGAACCAACGAGCGTCATAATGGCCTTATTAGGCGCTTCATACCAAAGGGGAGACCCATTTCCTCTGTGGCAGACGAAACCATTACCTATGTTGAAAATTGGTGTAACCATCTTCCAAGGAAGATCCTCAATTATCGTACACCTGAGGAGTGTTTCCAAATAGAGTTAGCTGGCTTAGCTTCTTAACCTTAAGCCAGCTAACCCAAAGGGTTGGTTTTTAGCAACTTGACAAAGAGCCTCTGCGGGCATGGCTACCAGCCATGAAGCCAGGTATACGGTACTGGCTGGGCCAACCAGGCTACCATGCCCGCCACTCCACGTCAAGTCGCGCAGAGTGTCCCGATTCTACTTAATCATGGGTTATCTGGTCTTTCAATACTTGTTGCATTTAATATTGCAATTTAAGAAAAATTTCTAATAGAAAAAATAGACAAAAGTTTGTTGATCCTTTATAATCCCTATGGGAAAAGTACGCCAAGAATAAAAATCACTCTCGAGAGTTGGTGATAAATGTTGTATAAATTTAAAGGAAGGATTGTGGCATCCTCTTTAGTTCTTCTTTTACTCATTTTCATTCGAACAGCCGTATGGATGAAAATAGGACGAGTTCCTCATCTCATTCCAATCCCCGGCATCATCGCTTTAATCATTGCATGGTTGTTAGGAAGAAAATATGATGAAACCTTTTTCCTTTCAATGAAAGATCCTTTGACGGGATTGAATAATAGAAGATACGTTCATTTTATATTTCCGAAATTCATAAAAACAGCACAACGCAAAAAGAAAAAACTGGTTGTTTTTGTATATGATGTTGATGAATTTAAACAAATCAATGATCATTATGGTCATGAATACGGTGATCAAATACTCCTATCGGTTTCAAAAGTTTTGGAGAGTGATATAACAAAGCATGATGTCATTGCCCGTTGGGGAGGAGATGAATTTCTTGGCCTTTCCCTTTTTTCTGACCTTCATGAAATCAAAGCAAGAATAGATTCCCTTCAGTCGAAACTCAAGGAACTGGCCAAAAGTTTTGAAAAAAAGATTTCCGTTTCTGTTGGATATGCCGTTTACGGAGAAGATGGAAAACGATTGCACGATTTAATTGAAAAAGCGGATCAAAACATGTACAGAAACAAACACTCCAGAAAAACAGTGTAAGTATATAAGGAGAGCTTGGCACATTTTGAAATCGTTAGGAAGATCAATATTTTGGATGGACTGCAACAGGCGAGAAAGAAGGGGACATTTGTGATTGCACGGTATCAAGTCGATTAGAAATCCAGGTGACAATTTACCTTTTATACAGTAGACGGGGAGCGTTTTTAACTTCTATTTCTGTTTCAAGTTTGCATCGTTGATTGGTCAGTGGTGGCAAAGAAAAATGTACGATTTGAAAGCATATTTTGGAATGCCTTGAGCTTAAAGGGGTAAGTTGTGTTTGCTGTTTTGAAGAATCCCGATGCTGCAGTTTTTTTATCAGGAGGCTCTTGGTCAGCAATAAAATAGAATTGTATATTTATTATCAGTTTTGAAATTTAATTCCGTTGAGTATTTCACGGACAAAAGCAAGCGATGTTAGAAAAATAACAGCCTCTTGCCTTTTCGGCAGAGGCTGTTATGGCTTTTATTTGTCCGCCGGAAAGACAATGCCTGTTTGTTTCCGGGCTTTTTCTATAATTTCGATGGTAGTAAGTGAGTGTTGATGCGAATTGATCTCCGATTGTTGTTTGCCGTTTTGAATTAATTCGATAAATTCTTTTGCTTCGTAGTACATAGGATGATGGTCTTGAGTTTCGGTAATGTCTTCGATGCGTCCGTCGCGATAGCGAATTTCGACTTTTTGCGGCGTATGGATCGCATCGATGATAATGCTTCCTTCTTCTCCTTGAATTTCGGCAGGGATATAGGAATTCGAAATTTTGGAGTACTGAACCACCGCGTCCATTTCTCCATAGTCGAGAATGACGCTTCCTTCTCCATCCACACCCGTTTCCAGTTTAACACTGTTGGCTTTTACATTAAGAGGTTTCCCGAATAATACTACCATTGGATACAGGCAATAAACGCCAAGGTCCATTAAAGATCCGTTGGAAAATTGGGGGTTAAAGGCATTTAGCACCGTTCCTTGCTTGTATGCGTCATAGCGCGATGAATATTGGCAATAGCTGGCGAAATAGCGGCGTATTTTTCCGATTTTATGTATATGTTTGCGAATGGCTTGGAAATTAGGGAGTAGTGTTGTTTTCATCGCTTCCATTAGGACGACATTGTTTTGTTGGGCTGCTTCGATCATAGCTTGCACTTCTTTTGTATTGGAGGCCATTGGTTTTTCGCATATAACGTGTTTGCCGTGGTTCATCAGCAAAATGGCTTGTTCGGCGTGAAAGGAATTAGGGCTTGCAATATAAACAGCATCAATTTCATCGCTTTTTGCCATTTCTTCTAAGTTGGTAAAGGTCAGTTCAGCACCTACTTTTGCCGCAAATTCTTTTGCTTTCTCTTCAGTCCGCGAATACACAGCCTTTAAAGAAAAATCCGGCACTTCTTTGGCCGCTTTAATAAATTCCTCAGTAATCCAGTTCGTTCCAATGATCGCAAATTTTATCATCGTTTGTCACTCCTTCATGGCTAGAACATGCTACCAGCATTGTACCATATTTTAAGGGGCCTGACCCCTTTAAGCCATTAAAGGGGTCAGGCCCCATTTGGTATATTGATATAAATATCCTATTTTTCTGGGAAATTGTTTTATGAGGAATGTGCAGATGAAATGATGAACAATAGCGTTGACGACCTTAATTAGTGTGATATAATTCAGAATAATAAATTATATTGGAATTATCATAATATTATTCTTAGCACGCTTGTTTGCTTCTGCACTGCAAAGCTCTTTGTTAGAACGTTGGAATGATAGAATGTCAAATTTCTGGAGAAAGAAGGGGTAAGATGGTTCTCATTGGTGTTGCTTTGATCATTGTTGGCTTTTTGTTTCGGATCAATCCGTTGGTTGTCGTAACGGTTTCGGGATTGGTCACTGGGTTGATAGCTGGTATTCCCTTTAAGGATCTCATCGCTCAATTTGGTGAAGCGTTCACGACGAACCGTTATATGTCGATTTTAATCATTACTCTTCCGGTTATCGGTCTTATGGAACGAAGCGGTTTGCAAAAACAATCGGCTTTGCTTGTTTCGAAAATAAAAGCGATCACCGCTGGTAGATTGATCAACATTTACTTTTTGATCAGGGAAATAGGGGCGGCGCTAGGATTGAATAGTATCGGTGGACATCCACAAACTGTTCGTCCCCTCATTGCACCAATGGCGGAAGGAGCTGCGGAAGCCAAATACGGGAAGCTACCTAAAGAGGAAAGGGAAAATATCCGTGCACATACGGCCGCTGCTGACAACATTGGATTGTTTTTCGGTGAAGATATTTTTGTTGCTGTCGGAGGAATTTTATTAATGAAAGGCTTCTTTGACCAAAATCATGTTGTGAGTGACCCAGTGTTGATGGCACTATGGGGGATTCCCACTGCGGTTGGTGTCTTCATCATCCATTCCATTCGACTATATTTATTCGACAGACGTTTGGAGCGACGTCTTGGGCAAAAGAAACCTGAAAACAAGGAAGTGAAATCTTCATGATACTGTCTCTTGAATACCTCTATGTTTTGATGGGAGTCATCGGTTTGTGCTGTTCTATCTACACTTTTTTAGATAAAAAAAATACAAAACGAATCACTTCGGGGTTGTTTTATTTTATCTATGCTGTGACTTTGTTGCTGGGAAAAGTGATCCCGCCGTTTTACATAGGTTTGCTCGTCATTCTGATGGTACTTATCGTAGGATTCGGAGGTTTAGAAAAAGGAAAATATGACAGCACAAGCGAAGAGGAACGCGAAGCGAAACGCAAGCGGCTCGGCAATTGGCTGTTTTTACCGGCGTTGTTTATTCCATTTTTAACTGTTATTTTTTCAAAAGTACTGGCGGGTATCAAAATCGGCGAACTCTTTCTATTTGATCCATCCAATCCGACATTGGTTGGTTTAGGCGTTGCTTGCGTCATCGCTATGATGGTTGCTCTGGCACTTACAAAGAGTACTCCAAAGACAGCCATCAAGGAATCCCGCCGTTTGCTGGAGGCAATTGGCTGGGCTGTCGTGTTGCCTCAATTTTTAGCGACGCTTGGCACGATTTTCGATAAAGCTGGCGTCGGCAATGTGGTGGCAGATATTGTCAAACATATGATTCCATCTAATTCATTATTTTGGAGTGTCGTGGTGTTATGTGTTGGAATGGCGTTCTTTACCATGATCATGGGAAATGCGTTTGCGGCCTTTCCGGTCATGGCCGGAGGAATCATCATTCCGATCCTGATTCAGCAGTTCGGAGCGGATCCAAACCAAATTGCCGCCATTTCCATGTTTGCCGGTTATTGCGGAACGTTGATGACACCTATGGCTGCCAATTTTAATATTGTTCCCGCAGCTTTATTAGACTTGAAAGATAAATATCATGTCATTCGGGTGCAAGTACCAACGGCATTGTTGACGCTTTTGCTCAATATTGTGCTGATGTATTGCCTGGCTAGATGGCAAATGTAGCTTTGGGATATGAAAATGTTGTGCACATGTGTAGATGATATGATATGGCCAATGGAGCGTCCGTTTGAAACAAAATGATAGGGAATATTGTTGTGAGATTCATAGGTTTCGAGAGGAAGAGCATCGGAGGGAATAGTATGGAGAAAAAAGTTTTAATGACCGGTTTTGATGCTTTTGAAGGTGAGCGTTTGAATCCGGCTTTGGAAACAGTCAAAATTTTAAATGGTTACCAGGAAAAAGGGGTTCACATTGTTGCTGTAGAAATCCCAACGGTCTTTCGAGCCTCGATCAAAAAGCTGGAAGAAGCGATTAAAGAGGAGAAGCCAGATGTTGTGGTCTGCGTTGGGCAGGGAGGAGGTCGAACACACATTACACCAGAGCGGGTAGCCATTAATGTGGATGATGCCAGAATTCCCGATAATGAAGGCAATCAGCCTATTGATGAGGCGATTGTAAAGAATGGTCCGGTTGCCTATTGGTCGACGCTGCCGATCAAACGCATCGTGAAGAATCTACGAGAAAGCGGTATCCCTGCAGAGGTATCTAACTCAGCCGGAACGTTTGTCTGTAATCATTTGTTTTACGGTTTAATGCATTATTTGCATGACAATGCTCCGGATGTGCGCGGAGGATTTATTCACATCCCTTATTTGCCGGAGCAGACTGTCAATAAACATGCACCGAGCATGGCAATTGAAACGATCGTTGAAGGTTTAAAAATAGCTGCCATCACTGCAGCACTCGAACCTGAGGATATAAAAGAAAGCGGTGGTGCGATTCATTAAAGAATAGGCGATGGATATTTCTAGAGATTTTTGAAAGCAACAGCTCCACTCATTAAGAAAAAGATGAAAGGGATATCAAATGAATTTTCCAATTTTTTGGCCCTGTCCGTTTATCCGGATAGGGCCTCTTTTATCAAATATGTCGATTTTTTCTTTTTCTAAGTTCGTACTTTTTTGAAAAAATTTATGTAGTTTTAAATGAATCGAGGGAAGCATTTAGATCTTTGGCTAATACATATAATGATTTTGCCTCATCTGCGACTTCGTTTATTGTGGCATCTTGTTCATCGGTAATAGAAGCGACTTCTTGCATGCTGCTTGAAATTTGTTGGGCGATGCTGGCGATGTTGGACATGCTTTCTACCATTTCGCTCATTTTTTGTTCCATAATTTCCGCTGCGGAAGACATGGATTTTGATTCGGAAGAGGCTTGTTCCACAACGGATATTAGATCATCAAAAGATTGCTTTGTCGAATGCATCATATCTATTCCTTCTTTTAAAATGCTGGAGTTATTCGTAATAGCGCTGGTGACATTTTCCGTATCGTTGCGGATGATTTCGGTTAATTGTTTAATTTCTTCTGAAGCTTGTTTGGATTGTTCTGCTAGATTTTTCACTTCTTGTGCGACGACTGCGAAACCTTTTCCTTCGTCTCCGGCTCGAGCGGCTTCGATGGATGCATTTAATGATAATAAATGTGTTTGTGAAGCGATGGTTTGAATGACTTTGACGAATTGATCGATATGTTTCGTTTTATGGTCAAGCGTATAAATTTTTTCTGTTGTTTCAAGAAACGTTGCTTGTACTTCTTCTAGTTTTTTCACTGTTTGATTGATGAATTGAAGCCCTACTTTTGATTTATCATTGGCGATCGTGGCTACGTTGTCGACTTTTTTTATCGCTGAAGCGACTTGCTTTACTCGATGAGACGTTTCATGAATCGCTTCAGTGCTTTTTAATGAATATTGAGATTGGCGTTCCATTGCATTGACGACTTCTTTCATCGCCTTTGTGACGATGTCTGATGTTGCTTTTGAATGATTTGAAGAGTCTCTCAATTTGTTAGAGGATGATTCAATTTGCAAAGTAGTATGATCGACTTGCTGGATGAGAAATCTTAAATTGCTGACCATTTGATGAAATCCATTAGACAGTGTCGTGATTTCTCGCGATACGGAATGAATATGTATAGGTGTATCTAAGTCTCCGCCGGCCACTTGGTCAAATGCTCGTTTTAGCAGCGTAATAGGCTTTACAATGGAGCGAATGGTCATAAAGCCGATAAAGCTGGCCACTAAAATCATAGTGATTGTGAATCCAAACATCATTCTTTGCTGGTGGGTGATCGGCTTGATATAGTCTTGATCTTTAATGGCGATGACAAAAGTTGCATTATCGAGCTCGATTAATGGAGATAAAGCCATCGTATAGCCATGAAGATGCACAATGCCTGTTTTTTGTTTCAAAATTTGGTCAATTTCATCTTTAGTGAAAGGAATTTTTTCGTTTAACTTCGTATCCGCTAATCCTCTGATTTCTTTATCTTTTGTGATTTGAAATTGGATGGGGATTAAGTTTTGTTCTTTAAACATTCTTTGATTGAGCTGCACGGCATAACGCAGTTCGCGGTTAAATTCTTCTCTCGTCGTAGAGGCTTTTAACATGACCACTTTTTCCGACATCACTTCTGCAGATAAAGATAGCTGCTGCTCCATTGATTGGATGGCGAGCTTTTTATTTTTTTCAACATTCACATAGGCGATCAACAAAGAGGATAAAGCGATCACTGTAATGATAGGCACAAGCAATATGGTGAGCAGCCGAAACTTTTTTTGATTTTTCTCTTTTCTCATTTTGATACCCCTATAAATGTAATATTTTACTCTCATTTAACCAAACCAATGTAAAGATAATATAAATTTTTCATAAAGCATTCGTTAAAAAAAGGGGCCTGACCCCATTAATGATTTAAATCGATAAAGTAATAAATCGATAAATCTATTAATCATAAAGCAAGGAATCGATAAATATATAAAGCGATGGCGACAAAGCGGTAGTGATCATGCGAGATGATTAATTGGTTTAGGGATGACTTTTGTCAAATGAGGGGTGTGTTTTATTTAAGGTTGGTAGGAGGTGAGGATAAACTGTTGGCATGTAAATAGGGCTTGTAAGCAGTGGTGTCTTCGTTCAAAATGAGAATGATTATAGGAAAAGAAACAGGTGATTTTAATGAAGCATAAATGGTTTTGGTGGGGGTTCGTGCTCATTTGGTGTGGGGTCATTTTTTCTTTTAGTCAATTTTCTATGTTTACAGGTGCAAATACGGCGAAAGTCATTCATCACATCGCTCAGTATTTTGGATTGGAGGGGACGAACGATCATCGAGATAGCGGCGTCTTTTCGTGGAATTTTATCATCCGCAAATTTGCGCATCTTTCAGCTTTTGGTTTTTTGGCTTTTCTTGTGTGGAAAGCGGTATTTCCGAATCGGTTTTCTTATATAGGAGCATGGTGTTTTACCGTATTGTATGCGGCATCGGATGAGTGGCATCAATCGTTTCGACCGGGACGGACGGCTTTATTTTCTGATGTGCTGATTGATGCAGCCGGAGCATTCATCGTTTTATTGTTTATCCGTTTTTATATACGGAGGCGTCATTAAAATAAATTCAGAGGGTTCCATTCGTTCACGCGGAGTATAAAGCATATAAAAATACTGGAAGCGAAAACCGCAGTCCAGTATCGAAAAGGGAACTAGTATGGAGTAAAAATAAGAGAGAACATATAAAGAGCTTACATAAAACCGTGTTTTTTAGCGGTACGAAAATCTGAATTTTAGATTCTCTTGATTTTCAAGAGAAATGAACAGGTTTGGTCCACTGTGATACAGAAAAAAAGAACTAGTTTGCTAACCGTCTATTTGAAGGTAACGTGTATACGTACCTTCTTTTTTATTCTAACAATCTCTCCTTCAAATCAGAGAGTATCAAAGAAAATGGCTGATGATTTTTTGAAAAATGGTGGATTTCTTCAAAAGATAATAGACGGTCAACACGCCGAACGAATCGATCAGTAGATCATATAAACGGCCGTCTCGTCCGAAAAAAAGCTGCAAGATTTCGGTGGTGAACGCAAAAGCGACCGAAATCAAGATAGACTGCTTATGATCTTTCAGCCAGATATACAGAAGGACATCCATGATGGCAAAGCCGGTAAAGTGTCCAAGTTTTATCCAAAACCAATGGGGGTGAATCAGCTGGATATCATAAAAGTTAAAGAATTGTAAAAAATCGGGGGACGAATGCCATTCAAATTTAATGGTTTGAAATCGCAGCAACGCTTCCAAATTTTCGGTCCATGTATGGATGCCTAAGAACAATCCCCATAAGATGACGGCAAGGAATTTCAATGATTCTTGCCGGTGGTACCTTTCTTCTTTTTTTAGACTGGATATTCCGTTTTCTGTTTTGTTCATTGCTAAGCTCCTAGCTACTGGTTTTATTTCCCTATTATATCATATGAAAATAATGACTGGTGAGAGGCTATTGGACCAAGCCGTCAAGAAAAGAATGTAACTGTTCTGTTTCATCCAATGAACAAAGAGGAAGGATCTAATGAGAGCACTGTTAAACTTTCACCAGTGTAAAGAGATTCTTTTTTATCCGAACACCTATGGTTTCGGCAGCCATGGACTTCGTCATTCTGGCTTTCTGGATTTTGATTGATTAAAGATAGGGGCCTGCCGTTTATCAAAGTATAATTAGGATATGAGAGAAGAAGGAGGAATAACTGCGCTTTGTGGATAGATATTCTTATAGCTTGTGATTTATTTTCTGAAGATTCATAATTATATTATATTTGGTTCAGGAGGTATGGAAATGACAAATCAATATACAAATGTACGTGTTGCGGTTGTACAAGCGGCTTCTGTGATCATGGATCGGGATGCTACTACGGAAAAAGCGATTTCGTTGATTCAGGAGGCTGCGGAAAAAGGAGTTGGCATCGTAGTGTTTCCGGAAGCTTTCATTCCGGCGTATCCTAGAGGACTGACTTTTGGAACGAGCGTCGGCGGCCGTTCACCGGAAGGACGAAAAGATTGGCTTCGCTACTGGGAAAATTCTGTACCAGTGCCCAGTGAAACGACAGAACGGTTGGGAGAAGCGGCTCGTAAGGCAGGAGTGTATCTTGTGATCGGCGTTATTGAAAGAGATCATGAATTTAGTAGAGGAACTTTATACTGCACGGTTTTATTTTTCGGACCGGACGGCTCTTTGCTTGGAAAACATCGGAAGTTGAAACCGACTGCCTCTGAACGAATTATTTGGGGAGAGGGGGATGGAAGCACGCTGCCTGTATTCGATACACCATATGGAAGAATTGGCGCGTTGATTTGCTGGGAAAATTATATGCCGTTGGCGAGAACGGCCATGTATGCAAAAGGAGTTCAAATTTATATTGCTCCGACAGCGGATGCGAGAGAACTGTGGCAGTCTACGATTCGTCATATTGCCGCTGAAGGAAGATGTTTTGTGTTATCTTGCAATCAGTATGTGACGAAGGATATGTACCCGACGGATTTAGCGTGCTATGAAGAGCTGGAGTCTTCGCCACATGAAATGTGCATCGGCGGAAGCGCCATTGTCGGACCGCTTGGAAACTATATTCATGAACCTGTCTATGGAAAAGAAGATATTTTAATCGCCGATCTTGATTTGCGTGAGATCGCCTATAGTCAATTTGATTTTGATGTCGTTGGGCATTACTCAAGACCGGACGTATTCCAGCTGTTGGTGAATGAAGAGAAGAAAGACAGCGTTAAGTGGATAGGATCTAATCATTTCTGATGAAATAGCAATGAAAGATTTTGCATATGAGGAATTCAAGCCCCTTTTTCTTGCGACTAAAAAGGGGGCTTATTCCGCATGAAAATATCTTTTCGATCATGTTCTATCAAAAACCGCTTTGGTATGCCACTTGCATATTGAGGGTAAATGATAAAAACGGTGAAGTTTGGAGGTGAAACAATCGATGGAATAGGAACAACCGAGAAGATCTCGCGGAAAAAGATTCGTATGGAGAAAATAGATTTTCGACTGTGATCTTCGGGAATGGAAGTCAGCTAATGACGTAGAATTTAGTAAAGAACTTTTCGTAATGGTTGGAGAGACGACAAAGGCTAAAGCCGAAGAGAAAGGGGAAATGGGTATGACCGACATAATTGGAAACAGGAGCATTCCGCAATTACTAAAGGAAATGGCCACTCTTTATCCAAAGAAAACGTTTGTCGTGTTTGAGGATCAACAAGAGCAGACCAGTTCGCTTACTTATGAAGAGTTTCTCGATAAAGTCCGTCGTCTGGCCCGTGCTTTGCAGCAGTATGGCATTCAAAAAGGAGATAAAGTACTTCTTCACCTGCCCAATGGAATCGACTTTATGATTTCTTGGTTTTCGGTCACTTCCATCGGAGCGGTGATGGTTCCCACCAATGTTTTATCGACAGCTGAAGAAATGGCTTATTTGCTCGAACATTCCGAAACGAAACTGGTGATTACGGAAAAAGAGTATGTCCACAAGTTTACGAGATTCCGAGATCAATTGAACGGCTTGTTTTTGGCAAGGAGCGAAGAGGACGACTACGGTGTAAGCCTTCAAAACATCATCCATGACACAGAACCGCTGACTGCCTTTCCTCGTTTATCGAGCGATGACATTGCTTCCATTTTATATACGTCAGGTACGACATCCAAACCGAAAGGGGTTTTGCTTACTCATGCCAATTATATCTACGTGGGAGAAATCATGTCCAAAACACTGAGGATGTCCCCGGATGACCGCGTGTTCATCGTATTGCCGATGTTCCACGGGAATGGGCAATATTACTTAGCGATGCCGGCATTGACGGTTGGAGCCAGTATCGCGATAGCAGAACGATTCAGCGCCTCCCGCTACTTTCAACAAGCGAAACGATTGCGGGCAACGGTCGGATCGTTGTTTGCCGCCCCTTTAAAAATGATTTTAAAGAAGCCTTATCGGTCTGCGGATGCTGAACATTCATTGCGGCTGATTATTTTCGCACAGTCTATCACAAGGGAACAACTCCGTGAGTTTGAACAACGATACCGTGTATCTTTGCGGCAATTATACGGGATGACGGAAACCGTCGGCACCCCGCTCATTAATCCGTTGGACGGCTATTACAATAACAGCAGCATGGGACGACCGACGATCGGTTATCGAGTCAAGCTGGTCGACGAAAACGGTCATGAAGTAAAAGACGGCGAAGCGGGGCAAATCATCGTGAACGGAATTCCGGGGAGGACCATCATGAAAGGCTATTTTCATAATGAAGAGGCGACAAGCAGCACCATAAAAGACGGATGGCTCTATACCGGCGATGTCGCACGGAAAGATCCCAACGATGGATTTTTTTACTTCGTGGATCGTCAAAAAGATATGATCAGGCGTGCCGGTGAAAATGTAGCAGCCGGTGAAGTGGAAGAGGTGATTAATCAATGTGAAGGTGTTTTTGAAAGCGCTGTTATTGGCGTTCCTGACGAAATAAGAGATGAAGCCATCCATGCTTTCGTGATTGCAAAAGATGGATACGATCTTTCCGAGCAAGAAATAATCGATGTCTGTAAACAAAAGCTCGCCAAATTTAAAGTTCCGGAAGTCATTCATTTTGTCGATGAGTTTCCGAGAACCTCCGTCGGTAAAATTCAGAAACATGAGTTGAAAAAATTCCTCTACGAGAAAGGGGCTGCAAAACGCAAGTAGTCAAAAGTTTTATTTTCTAGTATTCACACTAGGGGTGAATGGCAGGATGCCATTTTTTCAGCAGGTCTCATTTGGCGATGGTGCAATAATGGACAGTATTCTTCAGCCTTATTAAAATCAGCTTCACTAGTTAAATAGGATCAAAGAAAAGAGAGCAAGAGGCCAGGAAAATGGATCGGCTCTCTTTTTCTTTTGATCAAATGCAAAAACGGAGAAGAGGTTGGGGCAGTGATAGGAATAGATTTTCTATGGTGATGACAAATTCACGATAAACATGACAAATATTCGATCAATCTTGCCGAAATTTTGGTACAAAAACAAAAAGGGAGATGGAGGGGAGCAATCTTTTCAGTTGGCACGTTTTTTGCATGACTATGGATGAAACATATTGAAAGGGGAGAGGGGAAAATGAAAGCGGCTGTTGTGAATTCATTTAAACAAAAATTGGAAATTAAAGATGTGGAGAAACCAACATTAGAGTATGGGGAAGTGCTTGTGAAAATTGAAGCGTGCGGTGTATGTCATACGGATCTTCATGCGGCTCACGGAGACTGGCCGGTAAAGCCGAAGCTTCCTTTGATACCGGGGCATGAAGGAGTAGGGATTGTGGTAGAAGTCGGTGAAGGAGTTCGATCGATCAAAGTGGGAGATCGCGTCGGCATTCCTTGGCTTTATTCTGCATGTGGGGAATGTGAATATTGTTTAACCGGACAAGAAACTCTGTGTCCTCATCAATTGAACGGCGGATATTCTGTAGACGGTGGTTATGCAGAGTATTGTAAAGCTCCTGCTGACTACGTGGCGAAAATTCCGGAACATTTGGATCCTGTGGAAGTGGCGCCTATTTTATGTGCGGGAGTTACGACGTATAAAGCGTTAAAGGTTTCCAACGCGAAACCAGGCGAATGGGTTGCGATATACGGCATCGGAGGATTAGGCCACATTGCGCTGCAATATGCCAAAGCGATGGGATTGAATGTTGTAGCTGTGGATATTAGCGATGAAAAATCGGCATTGGCTAAAAAGTTAGGAGCTGATATTGCGATCAATGGATTAAAAGAAGATCCGGTCGAAACGATTCGGGAAAAATTGGGCGGAGTGCATGCGGCCGTCAGCGTGGCAGTCAATCGAAAAGCATTTGAACAAGCTTACCAATCCGTAAAACGAGGCGGTACTCTTGTCGTTGTTGGATTGCCAAACGATGAATTGCCGATTCCGATTTTTGATACCGTTTTAAACGGAGTAACGGTAAGAGGTTCGATTGTCGGAACAAGAAAAGATATGCAAGAAGCTTTAGATTTCGCTGCACGCGGAAAAGTTCGCCCCATTGTCGAAACGGCGCCATTAGAGGATATTAATGAAGTATTTGAGAAAATGGAAAAAGGGCAAATTAACGGACGGATCGTATTAAAAATTGGGGAAGCCAACTAATTTGTCATCTTCTGAATGGCAGGGAGCGAGTACATACCACGGATCGCTCCCTGCGTGATAAAAGGGAAGGACCACGGCGGAAGACGCCGTTAGACGTGTTACCGATCTGTTCAAAAGCGTGCCTGAAAGAACTTGTGAAATCTTATTCAACGCTGGACCTTTATATGAATCTATTGAACAGAATGAACTCCTTTTTCTTTTAATAAATAGCGAAGTTTTCGAACCGAGATATTCAGTTGTTCTGCCGCTTTTTTTCGATTTCCGACAGTTTGTTTTAATGTTTTCATGACGAAAGATCGACCAATTTGCCATTCTAATTCTTTTACTAACGATAGCACCTGTTCCAAATCCACTTCACGGTTGTTTTTCCATAGTTCCAGAATATAGTTTGTCCATTCGTTTAAATATACTTCAAGGTCGGCCTCGTCATCATGATCCTTTTTTTCATTCAATAATTCGATCTGCGGCGAATCGTTTGTCATTTTCATTTTTTCCGGCAAATAATTCGGAGTAATGATCGTGGTTTCGCCTTCTGCCAATGTGACCGCTCTTTTGATCACATTCAGAAGTTCACGGATATTTCCCGGCCAATGATATTGTTTCATTTGTTCGATGGTATCTTCAGAAAAAGTAAGATGGGTTTGTAATTTTTGTAAGAAGAACTCTATGAGAAGGGGAAGATCTTCTATCCTTTTTCTCAACGGAGGCAAGGATAATTTGACCACGTCTAAACGATACAATAAGTCTTCGCGAAATGTTTTTTCGACTACCGCTTGAGCCAGATTGACATGGGAAGCAGCGAGGATTCGCGTATTGGTCCTGCGTATCGTTTCCCCTCCTACTCGAAAATACTCTCCTGTTTCTAACACCCGCAAAAGTTTTACTTGAGTCGAAAGAGAAGCCTCTCCAATTTCGTCCAGAAATAAAGTGCCTTTGTTCGCAATTTCAAAAATTCCTTTTTTCTCTTTTACGGCTCCTGTGAAGGCTCCTTTTTCATGTCCAAACAATTCGCTTTCCAGAAGGGTTTCTGAAATCGCTCCGCAGTTGATTCCGATAAATGGTTGGTCAGAACGCATGCTGGCGCTGTGGATAAAATGCGCTAACACTTCTTTTCCGGTTCCGGTTTCTCCTTCTATCAGCACGTTGACATTTTTCTTGGCAATTTTGTAGGCTAGCTTCACCAAATCATTCATTTCTTTGTTTTTTCCTATTATAAAGCCTAGCGATTCTGACAACTTATACATGTCGTGATCAGACGATGTGGACCGGGTGTTCAATAATTCTTCGATTAATGTTTCCAATTGGTCAAGATCGTCAAACGGTTTCTCGATATAATCGCTGGCTCCGTTTTTAATCGCTTCGATCGCTGTTTTCACCGTACTGTAGCCGGTCATGACTATCACTTGGCAAGAAGGGGTCGTTTTTTTCATCTGTTTTAATAAATCTAAACCGTTGGCATCAGGCAATTTTACATCGATGAAAGCCAAATCAAATGCTTGTTCTTGGAGGAGACGTCGAAAATCTTTCCCGTTGTATCCAATCTTTACGTGAAATCCTTTTTCCTCAAGAAAATGCAAAAAGAATGTACCGACTTCCGTTTCATCGTCAATGACAAGAATATTGGCCATATCTTCCAACCCCCGAATGATCTTTTTAATGTTTGGCAGGCAGCTTTAAAAGGAATTGGCTTCCTTTTCCGAGTTCACTTTTTACCTCAATTGTTCCACCGTGAGCTTCTGCGATCCCTAAACTGACGGAAAGACCAAGTCCTGTTCCTTTTCCGGGCCGTTTTGTCGTAAAAAATGGATTGAAAATTTCTTGTAAATGCTGTTTGCTTATTCCTTTGCCGTTATCTGCGACCGAAAGAAGAACCCATTGTTTCCCTTTTTCTTTGACCGTCGATGTGCGGATCTTAATCACTTTTTTCGGCACATCGGTCTCTTCTAAAGCATCCTTTGCATTGATTAACAGATTTAAAATGATTTGTCCGATTTGTTGTGCGTTTCCTTCAACAGTGCCAATGGAGTCATCCAGCGTTTTTTGGATCAGGATATTTTGTTTGCGAATCTGGTAACCGACTAATCCTAATACTTGCTCGACTGCTTCATTGATGGAACAATCTTCAAACCTATATTCATCTTGTCTTGAGAACGTCAATAAATTTTGAATAATGGTTTTGCATCGTTTACCGCATGTAAAAATATCGGTCAACAGTTGATAGGAGCGATTTTCCTTTGATACCGATCTTAATAATAGTTGGGCGTTTCCTAAGATGGCGGTTAATGGGTTGTTAAGCTCGTGGGCAATTCCTGCCGCCATTTCGCCAATGGCCGCAAGCTTCCCTGATTGAACTAATTGAGCCTCAATCCGGGATTTTTCTGTGATGTCATTGATATAAACAATGATGGCATACATGTTTTGGCTTTCATTAAATATCGGGTAGGAATGGAGTTCACATACACGCTGTTGAATATGAATTTGCCTGTGAACGGGTTTTTTCGTTTGAAGACTTTCCAATATCGGGCTGTCATGAATATCCATGGATAATAGCGAATGGATGTTTTCGTTCGTTTTTTTCTGCGCAGGCAATGAAAAGAATTCTTGTGCCGAGTCATTATAATTCAGAATATTTCCGTGTAAGTCAACGACCAGTATCATTTCGGAAACAGCCCGGAACGTTTCTTCCCATTCTTTTTTACTCGTGAGCACTTCTTGATAAAGCTGGGCATTTTCTATACAAACAGCTAATTGATCACCCAGTTGTTGAAAAAAGGAAAGATCATCTTTCTCATATTGGAGGGTGCTTTTGCTTCCGACGCTTAAAAGACCAATGATTTTTTCTTTACTCGTTAAGGGAATTAATAAAACACTTTGAATTCCTAATGATTCGTACACTTTGTTTTCAATAAAAGAATCCTTTTTATTCCGGACTTGGTAAAAAGTCATTTGCAGGGATTGAATGACGTTCCAATAGAGCGAGTTTTCCTTCGGCAGAGAAAAACCGATCGGGAAATATAAGGACTGCGCCGGGTAAGCATTGCTTATCATTAATTCTTGATGTTTATATAAAGATAAGCTGATTCTTTCGCATGGGAAAATTTGATTTAATTTATCAAAAAGGTTTTTCATTAATTCATCCATGGACATATCGATATTAAAACTTTTGGTCACTTCGTTTATGATTTCTAGCTGCGTATTTTTCTTTTTTAATTCCGTGATCATTTTTTTTAATTCGGTATAATAACTTTTTTTGGAAGACTGGACCCCCGTTAAGAGACTCATCATTTTCTTCTGATCGTGTATCTTCATGAGTCACCAAGCCTTTCTGAATAATTCTTCAATATCCTCAATGGTTATGTCTCTCGGGTTTGTGATCATGCAGGCGTCATTTAAGGCAATTTGACTCATTTCTTGTATCGTTTCTTTTTCTATCCCCATTTCCGACAATTTTTGAGGAGCTCCGATATCAATGGCTAATTCTTTAACATAGTCAATGGCTTTTTTTCCTGCTTCCATATAGGTGAGGCCACGGGTGTCGATCCCAAGAAATGAAGCAATATCGGCAAATTTCTTCGGATTGGCGATCAAATTGTATTCCATCACATGGGGCAACAGAACGGAATTGACATCGCCGTGATGCACCGGAAACCGCCCGCCGATGGCATGGGACATCGCATGTACAGCTCCCAAAATAGCGTTGGAAAAAGAGAGGCCCGCTTGTAAACTGGCCATCGCCATATTGGTTTTCGCTTCCATATTGAGTTTGGATGCAACCGAAGGGCGCAAATATTGGGCCACTAACGTAATGGCATTTTTCGCTTGAACATCTGTTAAAGGTGTCGATGCTAAACTGACATACGCTTCAATTCCGTGGGATAAGACGTCTAAACCGGTGGAAGCTGTCAAATGGGCGTTTTTTGTTGTTAATGTTTCAGGATCGACAATCGCAATATCCGGAACGAGAGATTTCGATACGATGGTCATCTTTTTTTGTCCTTTTGTATCTAATATGATCGAAAACTGCGATACTTCTGAACCGGAACCGGCCGTTGTAGGAACCATCACTTGTGGGGGGAGGGGTTTTTGGATTTTATCGACTCCTTCATAATCATGAATATGACCGCCGTTGGCGACAAGGATCGCAATCGCTTTTGCTACATCGATGGAACTTCCGCCGCCTATTCCGATAATGGCGTCGCATTCATTATCGACATACAGGGCAGCGCCATTTTCAACTTCCTTATCTTTTGGATTCACCGTGACATCATAAAATGTGGAGTATTTCAGCCCGGCTTGTTTGCAGCTCTTTATCACAACTTCCAGCCAACCGGCTTCCATGACACCCGGATCACTGACAATGAATACGTTTGTGGCGCCAAGCCTAAGACAGCTTTCGCCGACTTGATGAATGGAATGATTTCCAAAAATCACTTCCGGCATAACAAATTTATGTATCATCATTCTAAATCCCCCAATGTACGGCTTATACTTTTCCTTTGATTGGGCTAAAATTCATTTCTTTTGAGTCCAACTTGTCTTGTTGGATACGGACGGAGAATAAGAAGATGGTTCAAAATGAAACGAAGAAGGGATTTTCACAAAATGGGAAGAATAGATTTCTTGATGTAAAAAAGGATATTAAAAGATTCGAATGCTTGTACATTTGAAAAAGAGGTTATTCGTTAGTGAATCTTATGCACTCGTCATGTTTAATAAAGAGAAGCAGCGGCATGGTCAACTGCTTCTCTTTATTTCATGACAACGAAAGAAAACAAATCATTGGATGATTGAAAGATTCAGAACTTTTCCATCCACGTTGAAAAGAATTGTACGTGGCAGGGGATGGATCGATCAATCGTCCGGTAAAGGCTGTTCATCCGGAAGAACCGTTTTGGCAATGGTTTGATCGAGTTCTTCAAAATCATAATAATGAATTGTTTCATACAATTCTTTTCGCGTTTGCATATTGTCCAGTTCGCTTTTTTGCGTGCCGGTTTCGAGAATGGTTTGGAAAACCCGCTCATAGGCCTTTGCTGCCACGCGAAGCGAAGTAACAGGATAAATGACCATCGCATAGCCGAAAGACGCAAATTCTTCAGCCGTATAATAAGGTGTACGCCCGAACTCTGTCATATTGGCAAGAAGCGGGACCGAAACGGCTTGCTTCATCTTCAAAAACTCTTCTTTCTTCGTAAGAGCTTCCGGAAAAATGGCATCTGCTCCTGCTTCTACATATCGCTGCGCCCGTTCGATTGCTCGGTCGAGTCCTTCTACGGCATAAGCGTCCGTTCGCGCGACGATCACAAGAGACGGTGCCACTTGTTTAATGGCCTGAATTTTTTGCGTCATTTCCTCATCGGATACAAGTTTTTTTCCATTTAAATGACCGCATTTTTTAGGAAGTTCCTGATCTTCGATTTGAACGGCCGCCACGCGAGCTTCGACCATTTCACGAGCCGTTCGGGCTACATTGAGGACACCGCCAAATCCGGTATCAATGTCTACGAGAACAGGCAGATTGGCTGCTCGAACGAGTTCACGGGCACGGCGAGCCACTTCTTCAGATGTCACGATGCCCAGATCAGGCAGCCCTTGGCTTGCCGTAAAGGCTCCGCCGGATAAATAAAGGGCTTGAAAACCGACCCTTCTGGCTATAAGGGCTGCCATTCCATCGTGCGCCCCGGGAATTTGCAAAATGTCAGGAGCGTTCATTAAAGTTCGAAACCGTTCTGCCAACTCTTCTTGTGTTGATTCGTGTTCAACAACCCAAACCATAAAACCACCTTCTTTCAATGATTAAGACCATTCGTTTGTTTGAATTCATATCCATTGCTTGCAATTAGTTAGTATGAAATAACAAATCACCCTCCACGGTGTTTCATTTGAAGCGGGAGTTTTATGACACCATGAAGGCCATATTCAAATCGCCATTCTGGTTCGGGAGGTGTCTTGAGTTTCGAAAAGCCTGATTCATCTCCTGCTTTCATTTTGGGGATGAAAGCAGGAGACTCCTTTTGAAACGTGTTAAAGGACGAATAGATCGACGAATTCATGAACATTCATTGTTTCAAGGCGTTCTTGATCCGTAGAAACTTCCAGAATACGATTGATTTGTTTATCCGTGAACCGAGTTTCCAGGTTGCTTTCGTATTTTTTCAATAGTTTCGGTATGGCTTCTTCTCTGCGGAAGCGGTGGCCGATTGGGTATTCCCGAACGACTTGGCGCGTTCCCGTTCCGTCTTTAAAGCGAATTTGAACAGCGTTCGCGATGGAACGTTTTTCCGGATCGAGATAGTCTTTGCTGTATTGTTTGTTTTCCACGACGGTCATTTTTTCACGAAGTGCATCGATTCTTGGGTCTGATGCGATTTCGTCTTCATAATGATCAGCCGTTAAGTCGCCGTAAATGAGACCGACAGCAGTGATATACTGGATGCAGTGATCGCGATCGGCCGGATTGTGAAGCGGTCCGGTTTTATCGATAATACGGATGGCGGATTCATGTGTCGTAATCGTCACTTCTTCAATCTCGTCTAAACGATCTTTTACTTCAGGATGAAGTTCAATCGCGCATTCAACAGCAGTTTGAGCATGGAATTCTGCAGGGTAAGAAATTTTAAACAGTACGTTTTCCATGACATACGATTCAAATGGGCGGGCTAGCTTCAGCTTTTGTCCACGGAACAAAACATCCTCAAATCCCCAGTTTGGAGCGGACAGAGCCGTTGGATAACCCATTTCTCCTTTTAAGGACATCAGCGCCAGGCGTACGGCCCGGCTTGTTGCATCACCGGCAGCCCATGACTTGCGTGAACCCGTATTAGGAGCATGACGATATGTACGTAAGCTCGAATTGTCGATCCAGGCATTGGAAAGGGCGTTAATGATTTCTTCCCTTTTTCCTCCGAGAAGCTTTGTGACAACGGCTGTCGAAGCGACTTTGACAAATAAAACATGGTCGAGACCAACGCGGTTCAGACTGTTTTCAAGAGCGAGCACTCCTTGAATTTCATGGGCTTTGATCATGGCTTCCAGCACGGCACGCATTTTCAAGGGTTCTTTTCCTTGAGCAACGTTCGAGCGGCTGATGTAATCAGCAACTGCTAAAATACCGCCTAGGTTGTCTGATGGATGTCCCCATTCTGCTGCAAGCCATGTGTCATTATAATCAAGCCAGCGAATCATACAGCCAATGTTAAACGCGCCTTGTACCGGATCCAACACGTATGATGTTCCCGGAACACGAGATCCGTTTGGAACAATCGTACCTGGAACGATCGGCCCCAAAAGTTTGGTGCATTCCGGGTAGCGAAGAGCGAGAATTCCGCAGCCGAGCGTGTCTATGAGCACATAGCGAGCGGTTTCGAAAGCCTCATTGCTTTTAATTTCTTTATCCAATACGTAATCCGCAATTTCATTGAGCAAAGGATCCACTTGTTGTTTTTCATTATTTTTTACTAAAACTTCACCCATCAGCCTCTTCCTTTCTAAAGTAAAATGATATAATTTAAAGGAGAGGAATTTCTGCCCAAATTCCTCTACTGGTGAGCGTATAAATCTGTTTAGGATCAGTTCGTTTGCAGATGGCGCTCGCCGACATACTTGACGCGTGGCCGGAACAGACGGTTGTTGTTATGCTGTTCGATTACATGAGCACATAGCCCCGCTGTTCGGGCGGCAAAGAAAATAGGTGTGTAAAGTTCAATCGGAATATTCAGCATGTAATAGACGGGAGCGGCATAATAGTCCAGATTAGGATACAGACCTTTTTCTTCCCGCATAATTTTTTCGCCCGCTTCACACATTTCCAACAGACGCGTATCTCCGCGTGCCTCGCTTAATGATTGAAGCGCTTTTTTCATCAACAATGCCCGTGGATCCATTTTTTTCATGTAGACCCGGTGGCCAAATCCCATAATCCGCTCTTTATTCGCTAATTTACGATGGAGAAGATTCTCATAGTTTTCTTTCGTTCCGGCTTCTTCCAGCATATACATAACGGCTTCGTTGGCTCCGCCGTGAAGGTGCCCTTTTAAAGAGGAAACGGCTCCTGTCAGTGCGCCATATAAATCAGAATATGTGGAAGAGATGACTCTGGCTGTAAAAGTGGAATTCGGCATTTCATGTTCGATATAGGCTACGAGCGAGCGATCAAAAATTTTCGCCTCCAGTTCCGTCGGTTTTTTTCCTGTGAGAATGTAAAGGAAATTCGCCGTGTAGGAAAGCTTCGGATCGCTTGGAACTACTTGTTGATTGTTCATTAATCGATAACTGCTTGCGACAATGGTCGGTATTTGGCCAAGCAGCTTGATCGTTTTTTGTTTATTGGCGGATTCGCTTCGATCGTCGATAAGAGAATCAAAGCCGGATAAAACCGAGATGCCGGTTCTAAGAGCATCCATTGGGTGCGTCGTTTTAGGGAGGAGCGACAATATTTCAATCAGCTCTTTTGGAAGATCGCTGTTTGATTTAATTTCCGATTCAAAACGAGCTCTTTCTTGATCAGAAGGAAGCTTTTCTTCAATTAATAAGTAAGCAACATCAAGATACGTCTTGTTTTCTGCCAACTCGATCAAATCATACCCGCGAACAACAATCTCTTCATTTTCCACATCAAGAAATGAAATTCCGGTTTCAGCAGCAATAATGCCTTCTAATCCAGGACGAAATTCCAAATTATTTCACTCCTTCCGAATATTCTGTATTCTATGGTCCTCTCATCTCTGGGTAGTGTGATGGATTTGCCCATCTGCAATTTTTTTATTAGTTTATGCCTCGAATCATAGGATGTGACAGTGTGAATCTTTGCTGACATATACAAACAAGCTCACATGAATATGAACTGATATTGCGAAGAAAGAGTTAGTTTTCGCAGTGTCAAGATTTAATCCTAGCTTATTAAACGCTTTCAAAAAGTCTGTTTTAAAAATTTCTCTTAAAGCAAAGATTTTCTAATCTAATAGAATTCCGGTCTAATAGAAAAAAGATTCCTTTCAAAAAGTTGAAATCCCTATGGGACTTCTTGAAAATTCCTATTGATCTCTGCTCTTAGCATCTCCTATTTTTATAGTTTCGGCCGTTTCCAATCAGGTAGATTTGCTGATGATGCCACGATGCCGGTTTTCATAGAAGCGGATCGTCGGATTTTTTGCCGCTTCAACGATTGATGATCATCATACCTGATATATAACACAGAATTTCTTTTTCATTTATACTATATCACATTTTTAAAAATAAAACAAAAAATTATAAATTTTCTTTTATTTTATAATGGAAATATCAGTTGATACAACCTATTTAACTCCGTTTTTAGAATAAAAATGCGTGCTTCTTCTTATCATTCTTCCTCTAAAGAGAAAAAAGGGGAAAGGGAGGGAAGGAGGATCGCTTCATTATAAGAATAAAATATGAAAACTATTCTACAAAAAGAGACCGCAAATCGTTCCAAGAACCATTTACGGTCTCTAAAAGTTCGAGAGAGGAAACTCTATTCTAAATTAGCATGTCTTCCAAACATCGTATTGGAATCCAATCCTTTTTTCTCCATGACTCTCAAGATGATGGCGTCATAAAACAATAACAATGTTTGTTCGAAAAGCGACCCCATTGGTTGTATGGTTTTGTAAT
The DNA here is from genome assembly GCF_038006725.1 of Bacillus sp. FSL W8-1127. Classification (NCBI taxonomy): domain Bacteria; kingdom Bacillati; phylum Bacillota; class Bacilli; order Caryophanales; family Bacillaceae; genus Bacillus; species Bacillus sp. FSL W8-1127. Next base: position 586,385 of record NZ_JBBOVU010000001.1, read on the forward strand.
CGTTATCCGACTGATCTTTTGGTGATCCGGGTAACTTTACAGTAATATCCGCCAGTTGACCAATGGTCGATTCGGGGAAAATGGTGGCTGCTGCTATGCTTCCGCCGATTTTTTTGGCTTTTTCTGCCATGGAAACTAGGCTTTTCGTTTCTCCCGAACCCGATCCAATAATTAAAAGGTCTTCTTTTTCATAGTTGGGAGTGACGGTTTCGCCTATGACATAGGCATCTAATCCCATGTGCATCATTCGCATGGCAAAAGATTTCGCCATAAATCCTGATCGGCCGGCGCCGGCTACGAAAATTTTCTTGGATTCGAGAATTTTATCTACCAATTTTTCTGCTTCTTCATCCGAAATGAGATCAACCGTACGACTTAACTCTTTTAAGATTTCACCTAAATATTGAGTCGTCTTCATAGGCCTCAACCTTGTTGTAACATTTCTTTCATTTTAGCTGCTACAGCTTTTTTATCTTTTTGTCCAGCGATACCGCCGCCGACAATGACAAGATCTGGTTGTGCTTTAATAGCTTCTGGCAGTGTTTCTAATTTGATACCGCCGGCAATAGCTGTTTTTGCATTTTTAACGACAGCTTTAATTTTCTTAAGATCTTCAAAAGAGTTTTTACCTACTGCTTGAAGATCGTAGCCGGTATGAACGCAAATGTAATCTACGCCCATAGCATCGATTTCTTTTGCACGTTCTTCTAAATTTTTTACGGCGATCATGTCAACAAGGACTTGTTTGCCTTGTTTTTTCGCTTCTTCTACAGCGCCCTTGATGGTTAAATCTTCAGCAGCTGCAAGAACGGTCACGATATCGGCGCCGGCTTCGGATGCTTTCATCACTTCATACGCAGCGGCATCCATTGTTTTTAAATCAGCTAATACTCTTAGATTTGGGAATGCTTCTTTCATTTGTTTAACGGCTTCAAGCCCCCAAATTTTTACGACCGGAGTACCGATTTCGACAATATCAATATATTCCTCAACTTCTTTTACTATTTCTATTGCTTCTGGAATGTCAACTAAATCTAATGCTAATTGTAATTCCATTCTTTTTTATTTTTAGAAAGGACGTGAGATATAAAATATATTCAGATTTTTAAGAAAAATAAATTCATAAAATGGAAGAGTTGTTAAAGGCATATAAGGAGAAAGGCTATTTTTCGCAGCAAATGTCGAAAGGCAGTGAAAAGAATGTATGCAGTTGTTTGTTCGGAAACTGAAATCCTTGCTGGATTCAAAAGCAAACATATCATCATGATATTTTCATCCTTGGCTGGTGGGGGAAGGTCCCGTGAAATTTCATAACTTCGATCGATTCCGGTAATTCTCTTCAACCCCCAATGGATGATAAGCGAAAAAACATTGGCTATGAATCGAGGAATATCCGATCACTAGTGATTACCCTGATAGAAATGTTAGGCAGCAGATCAAAAGAACGCAAACAGTTAGGAGGAAATCTAATGACAAAAAAAAGAATGTATTTAAATGCTTTTGACATGAATTGTGCAGGACATCAATCTCCGGGTTTATGGACGCATCCGAAAGATAAATCTTCCACCTATAAAGATGCGGAATATTGGACACATTTAGCCAAGGTATTAGAAAGAGGACGATTTGATGCGATCTTTCTGGCAGATGTTTTAGGGACTTATGATGTTTATCAAGGATCGCGTGATCCGGCGGTACGTCAAGGGGCACAGGTTCCTGTTAATGATCCGGCGTTTGTTGTTCCTATCATGGCTCAAGTGACCAAACATTTAGGCTTTGGACTAACAGTATCCACAACTTACGAACATCCTTACATATTTGCCAGACGTATGTCCACTTTGGATCATTTGACAAAAGGGCGCAACGGCTGGAATATTGTGACCTCTTATTTAAACAGTGCCGCTGTTAATATCGGATTGGATCAACAAATCAGCCATGACGAACGCTATGAAATCGCGGATGAATATATGGAAGTGGTTTATAAACTGTGGGAAGGCAGCTGGGAGGATGATGCAGTCGTATTGGACAAAGAAAACAAGCTTTATACCGATCCTGAGAAAGTACATGATATTCGACACGAAGGAAAATATTATAAGGTGCCGGGAGCACACTTATGTGAACCTTCACCGCAAAGGACGCCGGTCATTTTTCAAGCCGGAGCTTCCAAAAGAGGCCGCCAATTTTTAATCAGTTCCGCTTGGTAATGAAGTGGTCGCGGATAATAAATCCATCCATCGCTGTTTGCTGCAATCCATTCAGGAGATTGAGAACTATGACCGGTTACCATCACCGGAATGGAGGATAAATTCGGCTTTGGTAAAAGGTCTCCGTTCATTAGGTCGACCCGGGAAGTATGAATTCTAGGGAAATTTTTTGCCCATACTTCTCTCATGACCGCAATAGATTCTTGAAATAAAGTACCGCGATCATTTGCATCTACCGAAAAAGCCGGAAATTCAATAGGGCGGTCGCCTGTTGCCACACCGAGAATGAGTCGTTCACCGGAAAGTTTGTCAACAGAAGCTGCCGCTTTTGCTACGTGGAGCGGATGGCGCAATGTTAAAATAATGCTTGCGGTTCCCAGGGCAATTTTCTCTGTGTGGGCGGCTATAAATCCAAGATAAGTAAATGGATCATACATTTGGCCCACGTCGCCGAAATTAGGATCGCGTAAAGGAACGTCTCTGGCAAATACGGCGGCAAATTTTAGTTCTTCTGCTCTTTTGGCTAGTTTTATTTGCTTTTCTATATTCATTTCAGGGACGTCGCTCATATAGGATTCAATAGGGAAGAACAGCCCGAGAGTGAGTTTGTTCTCTTGATACATCCGTTTATATCCTCTATGATTTTGAAATTTTTCCATCATTAGACCTCAATACCTTTCTTTGTATTAGATAGAATAATAATCATCATTTGATGAAGAATTGATGCTTCATTCGATCACTCATCCATGCCGATTGTCGGCTAAGGCGAGTGATCGTTCTGTCTATTCCAAGCCTCATATTGTTCCAAAGAATATTTTTAAATTATCCATTTAGGTTGCTTTTCATTACGAATGATAAAGCGTGCCATGGATCCGCGAATATTAAGCGACAATAGAGTCAGAAGCATCTTCTTTTCTCACCTTATCGATAATTCCGCTGCCAAGACAAACATCATTGTCATAAAATACGACGACTTGTCCCGGTGTCACCGCTTTTATCGGTTGTTCATATTCCACTAAAGCGGTTTTGTCAGGACGAACATGCACTTTTACTTTTTGGTCTTCTTGACGATATCTGAATTTGGCCGTACAAGAGAATGATCGTGGACTGTCATCTCCGCTGATAAAGTGTACGTCGGAAACGATGGCAGCATTTGAGAAAAGGGCCGGATGGTCTTTGCCTTGAGCGACGATTAACGTATTGTTATTTAAATCTTTATCTACGACAAACCAAGGTTCGCCGTTGCCTTTTGCTCCGATACCGAGTCCTCTTCTTTGTCCGATCGTATAGTACATTAATCCTTCATGCCGTCCCAGCACTTCTCCATTGATCGAGCGAATGACTCCGGGTTGTGCAGGAAGAAAATTCTTTAAAAAACTTTTGAAGTTTCTTTCTCCGATAAAACAAATACCGGTGCTATCTTTTTTATTGGCAGTAAAAAGGTTTAATTCCTTAGCGATTTTTCGCACTTCATCTTTCGTTAACTCTCCGAGCGGGAATAGAACTTTTGATAATTGTTCTTTCGTTAATTGACTCAAAAAATAGCTTTGGTCTTTTTTTGAATCTTTTCCTCTCAATAAATGGATTTCGCCGTTTTCTCTATTGACTCTGGCATAATGTCCCGTCGCGATGTAATCTGCATCTAAAGACAGAGCAAAGTCTATAAAGGCTTTAAATTTGATTTCCGCATTACACAAAACATCTGGATTGGGGGTTCTTCCTAATTTCAGTTCTTCCAAAAAATAAGTGAAGACTCGATCCCAGTATTCTTTTTCAAAATTGACACTGTAGTAAGGGATTCCTAGTTGATTCGAAACTTTTTTTACATCTTCATAGTCTTCCGTAGCTGTGCAGACACCATCATCATTTTTGTCATCCCAATTCTTCATAAAAACGCCTATAACTTCATATCCTTCTTTTTTAAGAAGGTAGGCAGCAACGGAAGAATCGACTCCTCCTGACATTCCTACAACGACTCTTTTCTTTCGACTCATGATTACCACCTTAACTGAAATATTTTTTATTACAGTTTCCGTTAAAAAAAAATTATCTTTTATTAATTTTATTTATAATATCTTGTATCGTAATCCCCTTTAAATAATTCATCAGATGTTTCTCGGCATCGTCAAAAATATTGATCAGTATGGAAGACAAATTTTTTCCTACAATACAGTTTTCATTTGCTTCGGGACATTTTGGTACCAGTGTGCCTTCGCTCGTAAGCATAAAGATTTTGTCTAATGTGATATTTTCCGCTTTTTCTTTTAAAGAAAATCCTCCTTTTGCTCCTTCTTTTGATAAGATAATTCCTTCTTTTCGAAGCAAACTTAAAATTTTTCTTAATCGTGCAGGATGAACAGTTACGCTGTGGGCAATGTCTTCGCTCGTTACAATCTGTTCAGATCTTGTGGCCAAATAAGTAACGCAGTGGACTGCAATAGAAAAATCACTATTCAATCGTATTACCTTCTTCCTAAATGTAATAATAAATATTACAGTTAACTATGTCAACCTATTAATTTTCATCCTTATCGTTGAAATGATGAAATTGTAAACTTTTAAGATTAAAGTGATGGATCATGATGGTATTAATCTTGCGGATTGTTAAGAATGCACGATCCATTGGGCACCCACATTCATTTTATTAAATCCATCGTACGAGAGCAAGGACGTATCAGGCATGAGCATATGGAGCACCGAGAAAAAGAGATATCATCGTGCCTTCATGTGGGAATGTTTAAAGAGTTGCCTGATTTGAAATCTATTTAGAATTAAAAGAAAATTCCTGAATGCCGTGTCTAATCTACAAATATACTGTATAAGAAACCATTTGATTCGAGGATGGGGAATCGATTCGTACAATCCTTAATGAACACTGGCTCTTTAAATGACCAACAGAGAAGAACGGACAGGTGATATCCAATTATTTCCATCTGTCTATCTACACCCAAGTCACCCCAGTCATAAGAGCCGTCCATCATTTTTCCATATCATCATTGCGTTTGGAAAATTCGGGAATAGATTCCAATCACAATCCAAAGGTGTGGTCATATGTCTTTTTCACCAAAAGCGATGATTCGTTTTAATAAAAAAACGAAAGAGTTTCACCTTCAAGGAAAAGATTTCAGCTACATTATCAAAATTTTGAAAAACAACCAGCTAGGGCAACTATATTTCGGAAAAAAAATACGCGACCGAAAGTCTTTTTCCCATCTATATTCAATTCGATCAAGGCCTTTGGTTGCCTGTGTGTATGAGGGGGATTCGTTTTCCCTTGATACTTTAAAACAAGAGTATCCTTCTTATGGTACGACTGATTTTCGTGAGCCCGCGTTTCAAATTCTTCAGGAAAATGGAAGCCGTATTACGAATTTTGAATATCAACATCATAAAATTTATAAAGGAAAGCCGAAATTAGAGGGGCTGCCGGCAACGTATGTGGAAAAAGGCGAAGAGGCGATTACGCTTGAAATTTCGTTGTACGATAAACTGATCGACACCGAAATTCAATTGCTTTACACGGTTTTTAGCGAGTGGAACGCCTTGGCTCGAAGTGCGAGAGTGGTCAATCATGGCCAGCAAGCTTTAAACTTGACCAGAATAATGAGCGCCAGCATCGATTTTTTCGACTCACAATTTGAAATGGTTCACCTCTCCGGATCATGGGGGAGGGAGAGATATGTGAAAATGAGAAAATTACAACCTGGCATTCAGAGTATTTCGAGCACACGGGGGGCGAGCAGTTCACAGCAAAATCCCTTTATCGCTTTGAAAAGACCGGACGCCACAGAACACCGAGGGGAAGTATATGGGTTTAGCCTCGTCTACAGCGGAAATTTTTTGGCACAGGTGGAGGTCGATCATTACGATGTCGCTCGTGTCACAATGGGCATCCATCCTTTTGATTTTAACTGGCTTTTAGGACAAGGAGAAAGTTTTCAAACGCCGGAAGTGGTGATGGTCTACTCTGATCAAGGACTGAATGGGATGAGCCAAACGTATCATCAGTTATATCGCACGAGATTAGCAAAAGGTTATTGGCGAGACAAAGAAAGACCGGTGCTTATTAATAACTGGGAAGCCACTTATTTTCATTTTGATGAAGAAAAACTCATTAAGATTGCTAAAACAGCGAAAGAGTTGGGCATTGAACTGTTTGTTTTGGATGACGGCTGGTTCGGAAAGCGAAATGACAGTAAAACCTCGCTCGGAGACTGGTTTGTGAATAATCGAAAGCTGCCTAGCGGAATCGCAGGGCTGGCTCAAAAGATCAATGACTTAGGAATGAAGTTTGGACTTTGGTTTGAGCCTGAAATGGTTTCCAAAGCTAGCCGATTATACGAACAACATCCGGATTGGGTGATCAAAGTGCCGGGACGGAGGATGTCCCAAGGGAGAAATCAGTATGTATTGGATTTCTCAAGAAAAGAAGTGGTCGATCATATTTATGGAATGATGGCCCAAATTCTTCGGGAAGCACCGATTTCTTATGTGAAGTGGGACATGAATCGCTATATGACAGAAATTGGATCGGCTGATTTACCTCCTGAACGTCAAAGAGAAGTTCCCCATCGTTATATTTTAGGTGTGTATGATCTATACGAAAGATTGACGACGGAATTCCCGCATGTCCTTTTTGAGTCTTGTGCTGCCGGCGGGGCCAGGTTTGATCCGGGAATGTTATATTATGCGCCGCAAACATGGACGAGTGACAACACAGATGCGATCGAACGTTTGAAAATTCAATACGGAACTTCTTTTCTCTATCCTTTAAGCGCAATCGGCGCCCATGTTACGTCTGTTCCGAATCATCAAGTCAAAAGGATCACGAGTCTTGAGGCAAGAGCACATGTGGCGTTCTTCGGAGTATTTGGCTACGAGCTGGATGTCACGAAGCTATCAGAGAAAGACAAACAAAAAGTCAAAGAACAGATTGCCTTTTATAAGAAAAATAGGAAATGGATCATGAATGGAACGTTCTATCGAATAAGAAGCCCTTTTGAAGACGATGGCAACATCGTAAGCTGGATGGTAGTTTCTGAAGATCAAAAAGAGGCGCTTGTTGGGTATTATCAAGTGTTGGGAACAGCTAATCCGGGATTTTCCCGTATTTTGTTAAAAGGTTTGCGAACAGATTATGAGTATGAAATCGAAGGAATAGACGGTACGTATTTTGGAGATGAACTGATGTACGTCGGCCTTCTGTTGGAAGATGCAAAGGGAAAAGGGGACTTCTACTCCAAAATTTATAAATTAAAGGCCATTCAAAGTGATGAAAAAGTGGGGATGAAAAATAGATGAAACGACGGATGGCCTCCTTAGATGATTGAAAAAGGAAAATACATTTTTTAAATAGAATGTGACGCAGCATAATGGGTTGATTTACGGTTGCTTTATTTGACAAAATGGCGCTTTTTCAACATGATTGTAGATGGAATATTTCGCTGAACGGGCTTGTGATCCCTTATCGGAATTCCTATTAGGATGCCCGACTACACGTGAACGAGTTTTCTTTAAGCTAAGGGAATCACGATTCGAAAAAGCCCGGTTTCGTTTCATATCCATCCAGGGAGACCCTCGAATGACCGGCTTCTCCCTGGATGGTGGATATTTCATTATATTTTATTGGATAAAGGAGCTTTTTTTATGACGTCACGATCTATTTCCCCTGATTTTGACCCGTGGGAATCTTATATGGATATTGAACAGCACGGATCATATGTACTTTCTAACGTAGAGTTTACTACTACTTATCTTTGCAATATGCGATGCGCCCATTGTGCGGTAGGGTATACGCTGGCTGCGAAGGATCCGGACGCTTTGCCTGTAGAACTATTGATCCGGCGCTTGGAAGAAGTGCCGACTTTGCGCGCTATCAGCATTACAGGTGGAGAGCCGATGTTGTCGAAAAAATCGGTGGAAAACTATACATTGCCTCTATTGAAATATGCGAAAAGCAGAGGGCTTTACACACAAGTCAATTCCAACTTGACGCTGCCGGCAGAACGGTATGAACAGCTGGCGCCGTATATCGATGTTTTACATATTTCCCATAACTGGGGAACGATTGAAGAATTTAGCGAAACCGGTTTTGCGATGATGGATCGTAAACCGCCGATGAGTAAAAGAGAGGCCTTGTTTGAGCGGATGATTGAAAATTCCCGTCTTCTTGCTGAACAAGGAGTCAAGATTTCTGCGGAAACGATGCTGAATAAAAAGACGCTTCCTTATTTAGAGAAGATACATCGCCAAGTGGTGGAGGAAATGAAAGCTTTTCGACACGAGATACATCCGATGTATCCAAGCGATTTTGCTTCCAACCTTCACTTGCTCTCGTTAACGGAAATTCGAGAAGCCATCCATCACTTGCTCGATATCCGCAGCCAGGATGTTTGGATGTTGTTTGGCACGCTGCCGTTCTATCCATGCAGCCGCAATCCGGAAGATCTCCGCTTGCTCGAACGACTTTATCAGGAAAAAAATGTAACCGTCCGTAATGATCCGGATGGACGCTCTCGGTTAAACGTCAATATTTTTACAGGCGACGTTATTGTGACTGATTTTGGCGACACACCGCCTTTTGGCAATGTACAAACAGATACGCTTTCCGCGGCATTTGAACGCTGGCTTGATTCCAAATGGGCGAAAGAACTTCATTGCCATTGCCCGCAAGCCCGCTGTCTCGGTCCAAATGTACTTGTGAAAAATGCCTATTATCCAACGGTCTCTTTCCGAGATCGAAAAGCTCTTATTGCTCAATAAAAGAACATCCAATCGGGGTCTTTCCACAACTAGAAATAGTGTTGGGAGGACCTCTTTTGATTTCAGAAAAGGGGAGGCCAAAAAGAGCAAAAAGGGATGGAAGTTGAGCCATCCCTTTGTTCAATATAAAGTTTTGTCGTTATTGCTCATTTTGATCGTTGTCATAAATGCGACGAACATTGTTGTCTTTTGTGTTTTTCAAGTTATTATTACTGAAGTTGTTATCAGTCAGGTTGTTATTATTGAAATTGTTACTCGTTGGGTTGTTATTCGTTAAGTTATTGGGATTGAAATTGTTGTTCGTTAAGTTGTTGTTACTTATACTGTTGTGATCGTTGGAATGGATATTGCTGCTGTCAGCGTGATTGTCATAGCTATTTTGTGTACGGAAATCTTTAGCTGACACAATCTCATCTTCTTCGCCGAATTCGGAGCTAAAGGCTGGATTGTGGCGGGCTTCTCTGCCGTTGTTTTGGTCTTCATTGAACACTCTTTTGTTTATATAGCGATGGAAGAATATTTCGGCAATCGCTAAAATCAAAGCAGACCAGAAGCTTGCCCAGCCAAGGGAAATGTTTTCATTTATAATACCGCTTCCGACGGCCCATATTAAAATGTACGCCAATACAAAATCGGAAATGGTAGCGGCTGTATTTCCGAAACGCGGAAGAATAAAAAGATCACTCAACATATAGGATACGACTGTCACAATTAAGCTTATGGTAAAATATTCACCGAAATCCACCCTGTAAAATAATCCAAGCACGAATGCTAATATGATCATGACCATGACAAATTTTACGATTAGTGCTCTTACGTGTTCCATCCATAACCCTCCTTTTTGAAGTCAATCTTAGGTTGGCTCCGAAAAAGGGGATTATTCATTCACCTCTCGTTTTCCAATCTTTCCCGTTGTCGAAAAATCTACACCTTTATTTTTCAACTGTTAAAAACGTAAAAAATGCAAAAAGAAGCAGTCTTGATTTCCAATTAAACCGGGGTTGTCAAGAAACGGTGCAGAAGGAATTCAACCATTCATTTAAAATGACAGATTCCTACTGGTTTACACGAATGAGGAAGAAAATTGATGCTTTTGAACAAATATTTCTGTCTAAATTTCCCGGGCAATTTCTGTTGTTGTCGAACAATAATGAAGCATTCATCTGCTTTGATCTAGTTATGATAGGAAATATTTTAAATTGCGGAAGAAAGAAATCGACAAAGAAGCCCTTTTTGAAAGCGGAAGTCAGCTTTCCCGCCAGTGGAAAATGGATTAGGCCAAAATAATTAGTGAAGATAGATGTTTAATATATGGATTTTTTCCAAAAATGGATTTACAAGGTAGACTTAAATGATAAGATTTCTGGACTCAATTGAAGTTTGTGGCGGTGTGAAAATGGAGAGGAGATTCTTGTGGATCCGTCATTTAGCCATTGCGGTCAAAATAAAAAAGGAGAGGCTATTAGCGGGAAAATAACAAGGACCGCAATGGAACATACGGAATTCATGTTATGTGTCTTGAATTTATGAAGCCATAAAATAATTTTTCAAAAACTTCGCCCATAAAGCGTGACCTTTCGTGTTCGGCAAGCCGTTGCTTTCATCGATGTAATCTTTCAGTTTGTCAGAGGAGTAGTCCGGCCAAACTTTCCAATGGTCGATATAGTTCAATCCTTCTGTTTTTGCGAATTCCTTAAGCGATTTGACTTGCTCCGGATAGTTGGATGCACCGTAAATCGGATTTGGCGGCTGGATCATCACGACTGCATGTTCGTTCTCCGCTTTGACGTCACGCACAAACGTCTGAATAACCGTATGGTTGTCTTCTACAGACACTTTGCCGTTGTCAGCCCATGTAAACGGCTCGAACAGAATCATATCCGGCTTGGAAGCGGCAATTTTCTCTATCTCCCCATTTTGAAGAAAGTCGAGTGATGTCCCTTCTTCTTCCCAAATCGATGCTTTCAGTACCGGGCTGTAGGCGGTCTCCAGCGCTTTCTTCAATTGAACAGACCAGCTGTTATCCTCTTTACCAAGTGCTTTAGAGCCGACAATGGCTACTTGAAATGGCTTTCCGTCATGGAATGATTTTGCCAGCTGTTTGCGAGCCTGATCCGGCCAATGGCTCGACAAATCTTGCCAACTTTCATCTGATCCGTTTTCGGAAACAGGTGTCACCACAGCGGTTGAATCGACGGTCGTTTTTTCTTTCCAATACCAATAGCTTGCCAGTAAAAAAAGGGCAACGACCAATGTGAAAAACAATATCTTCCTATATCCTTTTTCAAAATATACCGTTGATATTTAGAGTAAGTAATTAAAGCGGTTTTAATTAAAACATGACAATATTTATCCTAAATTCCAACTATGATATAATTTTCCTGTTGAATAGTAATTTATAAGATTACAATCATATAGCATTGAGTTCTAGGATCTAATGGATTCCGTGCAACAATCTGTTCATTTCAGTAAAAATAATCTTAAATCGGAAAGTAGGAAGAGACGATGATCGATATACACTGCCATATATTACCTGGGGTGGACGATGGGGCTCAAACTTTGACAGAAGCAGCTGCAATGGCCAAACAAGCAGAAAAAGAAGGAATTCATACGATCATCGCCACTCCCCACCATATGAACAGAAAATATATTAATCGTAAATCAGAGATTGTCGCAAAAGTAATGGAAGTAAATGCGCATTTGGAACGGGAAGGGATTAATGTAACGGTTCTCCCCGGACAAGAGGTGCGGATTTACGGAGAACTCCTTCAAGACTATGAAAATGGGGAAATCTCCACTCTTGGCGGGGATTCCTCTTATGTATTGGTGGAATTTCCGTCCGGTTATGTTCCAAAGTACGCGGAACAGCTCCTTTTTGACATGCAAATGAAGGGGCTAGTGCCTGTCATTGTTCATCCCGAACGAAACCAAGAACTAATCCAGGACCCGGACAAATTGTATAATCTAGTTAAGAACGGAGCGGCAGCGCAAATTACCGCTGCCAGCCTCACCGGCTATTTCGGGAAAAAAATTCAGAAATTTACGGAACAGCTGATTGGCGCCAACTTAGCGCATTTTATTGCTTCGGATGCACACAATACAAACAAACGCCCGTTCAAAATGATGGAGACATTGGATCGACTTGAAAAAGAATTTGGAATCGATTATGTCTATTACTTTCAAGAAAATGCAGAATTGGCAGTCAGCGGTCAGAATATCATGAAAGAACCGCCGCAACAAATTAAAAAGAAAAAATTTCTCGGGCTATTTTAACAGAATATCGGGTTGGAGCCTTAGCCCGAATCAACAACAATGTTTGAATCGAACCTCTTTTCAACAAATCAACTGAACTATCCATAAAAAATAACCATTAGGTAGGGATTCTATGCCTGAGGGAGTGGCTCTTTCATAAAAGTCGGTCATCGAGAGAAACGTGAGAGATGGCTCGTGACCTAACTAATTTTACTTTGTTAAAATACAAACATAATCAACTGCATTTTGCGTATATTTTATAAAAATCCGTTATTCGAACAAAACCCATCGGCATTCTAAAAAATTCAAACGAAAGGAAGTATGCGGTTTGAAAAAGGTACGTAAAGCGATCATACCGGCTGCCGGGCTCGGCACTCGTTTTTTGCCCGCAACGAAAGCCATGCCGAAAGAAATGTTGCCGATTGTGGACAAGCCGACTATTCAATACATAGTGGAAGAGGCAGTAGCATCCGGGATCGAAGATATAATCATCGTTACTGGAAAAGGTAAACGAGCGATTGAAGACCATTTTGACAATGCCTGGGAGCTGGAGCATAATTTGGCGGACAAAGGGAAGCTCGATTTGTTGGAAAAAGTCAGGTATTCCTCCAATTTAGCTAACATCCACTATATACGCCAAAAACAACCCCTCGGTTTAGGCCACGCCGTATGGTGCGCCCGCAATTTTATCGGGGATGAACCGTTTGCCGTTCTATTAGGCGACGATATTGTTCAAAGCGATACGCCGTGTTTAAAGCAATTAATGGATCAATTCGAACAAACCCATTCTTCCATTATCGGGGTTCAGGAAGTTCCGGAAGAAGAAACACACCGCTACGGTATTATCGACCCGGCTGGAAGCCAAGGGCGCCGCTACCAAGTAGAAAATTTTGTGGAAAAGCCGGCACCGGGAACAGCTCCCTCCAATTTGGCGATTATTGGCCGTTATATTTTAACGCCGGAAATCTTTTTGTTTTTAGAAAAACAAGAGCAAGGAGCCGGAGGAGAAATTCAACTGACGGATGCCATTCAAAAGTTGAATCAAATTCAGCGAGTATTTGCCTATCAATTTGAAGGCAAGCGATATGATGTGGGCGAGAAGCTGGGATTTATTCAAACCACGATTGAAATAGCATTACAAGATTCGGAATTAAAAGAGCCACTGTTGAAAATCATGGATAATATTTTAAAAGAAACCAATCTGAATAAAGTGAATATGTAAGAAAGAAAAAATGAAGAAAATTAGCTCGTTTAGCTATAGTCAATTTGTGAATAGTCACTTAACCCGATTCTTTTGTCGTTCTATACAACCTCAGAATCGTCATTTTGAAACAGTTGGGGAAAAGATCGTGATTTTACCAGCTGTTTCTTTTTATTCTTCCTTTGCTCGGGTGATCAAAAAAGTCAATGAATCGCATTCCTTTTAAGAAAGACGGTTGTTTACTGTATAAAAAAATAAAAACGAATACAAAGAACCGAAAAGTTTGACCCAGTTAAGATATGCTGTGATTTCGATGAATTATTTTAAAATAATGGTAGAGAATCTTTTTGCTAAGATGAAATAGAATTTTCGTTGGATTTTTCTTTTTGAGTAAACTCAGGGAAATATGGATATAAGCATTCATTACTGAGTAGATATACTGCTTTTAACCATTAAAAGGATTTTTTTAAACGAAAGTTGAATCCTGCAAGTACAGCCATTCTCTATTTTTCTTTGTCATTCACTTGTTTTTTGAATGTATAAAATGGGACGCGAATAGAATGTAATATTCAACTGAACTTTTTTGTGATCGATTCCGTTTTTTCTTTTAGAGGTCATTATAAAAAGAGTTTGGATTCAGATTTGTACTTTTTTCGTTTTGCGTTTTTCATTAAGTTTGTAAGCAGAGTTTTACCGGCTCTCTCTGTAAAGAAAGAATTTTGCTATGCTTTTTTATCATGCAATCAAGAAGACTATGATTGAAAAGGAAAATGGGGTCTTCATGGTGAATTAAGAATTGTACTTCGGTGATTGGAAAATATTTCATATAAAAGGAAGCGTTGTCTAAAGCGCTGTCAGCCTACGAATAGTTTGATGACTAATCAGCGATACACTTTTAATACAGGATGATCATTTTAGCTCGACTATGGTTAGTGGTGAGGAAAAGATCAGAATGTTCATGTATGCAGTATTTTAATGATTCTATTGGGGAGTTGGAGGGGAACAATATGACTTGGAAAACGATCTATGAAAAATGGACATCTTATCCAAATTTAGATCCAGTTTTAAAAAACCAGTTGGATGGTATCAAAGATAATGAAAAACTGTTGGAAGACAGCTTTTATAAGAGTCTTGAATTTGGGACAGGCGGCATGCGCGGGGAACTCGGACCTGGTACGAATCGAATGAATCTTTATACGGTTCGGAAAGCTTCAGAAGGGCTGGCGCAATACATAAAGTCTCAAGGTGAGGAAGCGGTGAAGCGCGGCGTGGCGATTGCCTATGATTCCCGCCGGAAATCGCCGGAGTTTGCTTTGGAAGTGGCGAAAACGGTGGGGAAACATGGAATTCGCGCCTTTTTGTTTGAAAGTTTGCGTCCGACTCCCGTATTGTCGTTTGCTGTCCGCCATTTACACACATTCGCGGGTGTTGTTATTACCGCTAGCCATAATCCCCCTGAATACAACGGTTACAAAGTATATGGACCGGACGGCGGACAATTGCCTCCTGCCATGGCGGACGAATTGATTCGCTACGTTCAAGCTGTCGAAAATGAGTTGACGGTGGAAGTGGCAGAAGAAAAAGACCTTGTCAATAACGGCCTTCTCACGTATATTGGGAGCGAAGTGGATCAAGCGTATCAACAACAATTACAGACGATCCGTCAGAACAAGGAAGTCGTATCTTCTGTGGCTGATTCGTTGAAAATTGTTTATACGCCGCTTCACGGTACGGGAAATATCCCTGTTCGGGAAGGATTAAAAAACTTTGGCTTTACGAACATCACCGTGGTGAAAGAGCAGGAGCAGCCTGACAGCCATTTTTCTACGGTTCAATCTCCCAATCCGGAAGAGCACAGCGCTTTTGAACTGGCGATCCGTTATGGGGAAAAAGAAGACGCCGATCTTTTGCTGGCCACAGATCCGGATGCTGACCGTTTAGGTGTGGCTGTGAAAAATGCACAAGGCGACTATCATGTGTTGACCGGAAATCAAACAGGAGCGCTTTTGCTTCATTATTTGTTGACGCAGAAGAAAGCCAACCACACGCTTCCTGAAAACGGCGTGGTGATCAAAACGATTGTGACATCGGAGCTAGGCAGGGAAATCGCCAAAAGCTTTGGCATTCCAACGATTGATACGTTGACTGGATTTAAATTTATCGGCGAAAAAATCAAAGAATTTGAACAGACAGGAGAGCATACCTTTTTATTTGGCTATGAAGAAAGCTATGGCTATTTGATCGGCGATTTCGTGCGCGATAAGGATGCTGTTCAGGCAGCGGTGTTGGCAGCCGAAGTAGCAGCGTATTACAAAGCACAAGGAAAGAGTTTGTATGACGGTCTGATGGATATTTTTGAACAATATGGCTATTTCCGCGAATCACTGCGGTCGCTGACTTTGAAAGGAAAAGACGGATCGGAGACCATTGCCGCCCTGATGGATAAATTTCGCGAGTCTTTTCCTGCCCAAGCGGCCGGATCCCCGATCGTCGCAGTGGAAGATTACCTAAAAGGTGTCCACATGGATCTTACAGGGTCAAGTCACAGAAAAATCTCGTTGCCGTCTTCCAATGTTCTAAAATATTATCTTCAAGACGGATCTTGGTTTTGCATTCGCCCGTCCGGAACCGAGCCGAAAGCCAAGTTTTATTTCGGCGTGAAAGGAACGTCCTTGCAAAACAGTGCCGAACGATTGGCGCGACTGGAAGAAGACGTTATGCGCTGGGTGGAAAATGAACTAAATCAAATCACTGTTTACTAAGACAAAAGGGAGATGTCAGCAATGATTTTAGTTGTTGGCGGCGCCGGATATATCGGCAGCCATCTTGTAAAGGAACTTGTAGAAACAAATGAAGTCGTCGTTCTTGATAATTTATCGACGGGGCACCGTTCGCTGGTGGATCGCCGTGCACACTTTGTTGAAGGAGATCTGGGCGATAAAGCGGTACTCGATAAATTATTTTCAAATTATCCGATTGAAGCGGTGATGCACTTTGCTGCCAATAGTTTGGTGGGGGAATCAGTGCAGCATCCTTATAAATATTACCAAAACAATGTGGCTAATACTTTGACGTTATTGCATTCGATGATCGACCACGGTGTAAAGAACTTTATCTTTTCGTCGACGGCGGCCACTTATGGGATTCCGAATGTGGAACTGATCGATGAACAGCAGCCGACCCAACCGATCAATCCTTATGGTCGTTCGAAGCTGATGGTAGAACAGATTTTGTCCGATTTTGCCGATGCGTACGATTTGCATTATGTCGTTCTTCGCTATTTTAATGCAGCAGGCGCACATGAATCGGCAGAAATTGGGGAAGCGCATGATCCGGAAACGCACTTAATCCCGATTATTTTGCAGCATTTGCTTGGCCAGCGCCCGAAAATCTCCGTCTTTGGCACTGACTACGATACGCCGGACGGAACGTGCATCCGCGATTATATTCATGTTACCGATCTCGCTCGAGCCCATATTTTGGCGCTGAATGCCTTGTTGTCGGGCGAAAAGAAATCAGCAACTTATAATTTAGGAAATGGAAAAGGCTATTCCGTAAAAGAAGTGATCGATACGTGCGAACGCGTCACCGGACGTAAAGCTGTCATTGAATATACAGATCGCCGTCCTGGTGACCCGGCTAGACTCGTCGCCACTTCTGAAAAAATTTACCACGAACTAGGTTGGAAAGCGGAATACGGCTTGGAGGAAATCATTGACTCCGCATGGAAGTGGCATAAAAAGGGATTTAGCGGCAAATAGGAAAGGAATAGTGAAAGGGACATTGCCAAAAACGGATGTTTAGAGCAATGTCCTTTTTCTTTTCCGGAGTCGTTTCTCGAAAAATGAAAGAACGATCGTTTTGTTTAGCATCATTCATCCGGATGTGATAAACTTCAAATGTATTTTGTGCACAAATTTGGCTATTTAATCGCTGTCGAAACGATCCTTTCAATTATTTCCTGCATCGGTGCAATTTTGAAGCGATTTGTTTAGAACGGAAGCAATTTGATTTGAATGATCATCGGCTGGCTTTCTTAACGAAATTTTGCCGATCACGCTGAAACGTGTATAAGTAAAGAGTATGTATCCTGAGCGGCTGGAAAACATTTTATGTAAAGCTTTCAGACGTTTAACCGAAGGAAAAAGAAACCAAAAAATTGAAAACAATTTCCTGATTTACCTTGACATGTATACCAGGTTCGGGTATACAATCAAATTAAGAATTCATTATTTAATGAAAATTTTTATTATGACGTGGTTTTGTTTGTCATTTAGCAACGGGAAAGGAAACAGATTACGTGGACACACATTGAGCGTGTACATATTGTATAAGGATTAGAATGTAGCGGAACGATGCTGAAGGTGCGAGAATGTTTTTTGGCGTGAAGTAATTTTTGGTTTCAACTTGGTCATAGAGTGTCTTTAAAAAGATGGATGGAGATGTGTCCATAAGAGGGAACAGGAGAAATTCAATAGGAAGGGAGAGAGCGCATTCAGAGTCAAAAGGCCATTTAATCGGTCCGCTGCAGTGGTGTTCACGATTTAAACGAGGAAAGCGCTTTTTTAGGTGGAAACGGTTCGTTTGTATATAGGAAAGGATCATAAGTTTTGAAGAATGTCATAACCGCGGCTCAAGATCGGAGTGATCGGTTTTTCTTTTTGGTTGCTAAATAGTCGTTAAGAACTACATAATGGCAAAAACGCAAAGAGATTGATGGGTAATAAGACCTAAAAAAGCGGTGAAGCTTCTACTTTTATCCCGTTCTAAACAATCTTTTGATACACACAGCTAGACTCGTTTTACTTTAAGTAGTTTGTCAAAGGGTGAATCTCAAAAACTATTAATGAAAGAGGTATGAAAAGTGAAGATAAGACTATTCAGTGGTTTGAAATCAAAACTCATCATCTCCTTTGCTGTTATTTTATTGGTTCCTTCGCTTGTTGTGGGATCGATGGCATACCATTCGGCAAAAGTTCAAGTTCAAAATCAAATCTTCACTAGCGTTAATGAAAATGTAAAGCTGGTGAACACACTTATTGACAACAGCATCAAACCAAAAGTAAATGATATCGATTACTTTTCGAAAACCGTCTCATCACGTCTTTATAAAGGCGATGACAGTCCCGAACTTCGCAGAATTTTTAAAGAATATGTAGATTTGCATCCGGAAGTAGTGAGTATTTTTGTCGGCACTAAAAATGGATTGTATGTTCAAATGCCAAAATTTAAGATGCCTTCCGGCTATGATCCAAGACAGAGATATTGGTATTCGGAAGCTATGAATCATAAAGGGCAAGTAGTAGTGACGGATCCTGAAAAAACGGCCTCTACTGGTGAAACGTTGGTCACCATATGCAAAACAACCAATGATGGTTCTGGCGTCGTGGCGATTAATATAAGATTAAACAAGATTAAAGATTTAGTGGAAAAAGTGAAGGTGGGAAAAGAAGGGTATGCGTTCCTGATCGATCGTAATAAGAAGATCGTTGCCCATCCTAATCTAAAATCCGGGTCAAAAGCTGACAGTAGCTTTTATGATAAATTATTTGCTAGTAATACCGGGGAATTTCATTATACTTTGAATGGCAAAGAGAAATTATACAGTTATACGACGAATCCATTAACGGGATGGAAAGTAGTAGGAAATATGTCGATCTCCGAAGTAGATGATGCCGTTGCGCCTATTCTCAATAAAACGTTGCTCGTGATCATCATTTCTTCTGTTCTTGGGGCGATAATCGTCTACTTTATTATCTATTCCATTCTTGCCCGTCTTAGAGTATTAAAAAATAAAGCGATTACCATCAGCAGAGGCAACCTCACTGAACAAATTGAAATAAAAGTAAACGACGAGATCGGTCAATTAGGCCATGCTTTTAATCAAATGCAAGAAAATCTGCGTACATTAATCCAAAAAATAGAACTCAGTGCGGAACAAGTCGCTTCGTCTGCCGAGGAATTAACAGCGAGCGCTGAACAAACAAGTTTAGTCACTGAACAGGTCGCTTCTTCCATTCAAGAGGTGGCAAGCAATGCGGAGACGCAGACAAACGGTATTGATAAAAATGCTCAGTCTTTAAATACAATCTCATCAGGAATTACAAAGATCGCCGAAAATTCCATGAATGTAGCGGAGCTTTCTAAACAATCCACATTGCAGGCGGAAGAAGGAGAAAAGGCTGTTCAGAAGACAGTCGATCAAATGAATTCCATTCATGAATCCTTCCAAGTGTCAGAAGAAGCCTTCCAATCTTTAGCAGAGCGTTCAAAGCAAATTGGAAAAATATTGGATGTTATTACCGGAATCGCAGACCAGACAAATCTTCTGGCTCTTAACGCCGCCATTGAAGCAGCTAGAGCTGGCGAAGAAGGTAGAGGTTTTGCGGTCGTAGCGGAAGAAGTCCGAAAATTAGCCGAGCAATCGCAAGAGTCGGCGAAGCAAATTTTTGAATTAATTCAAGGAATACAACAAGATACAGGCAATACGGTACAAATTATGTCTAAAACGACAGAAGATGTAGAAGAAGGGTTAAAAATCACCAATGAAGCCTTTGAAAAGTTTGAGGGAATTTTAAATAGTATGAGAGAGGTTGCTCCTAAAATCGAGGATATTTCCTCAACGGCGCAAAAAATATCCGCCGAAGTCCAAGAGGTTGCGGCAATGGCCAATGAATTGGCCAATATAGCGCAAAACAACGCAGCCACATCCGAAGAAGTAGCGTCTTCAACGGAAGAACAATTAGCTTCCATGGAAGAAATCTCAGCATCAGCAAAATCGCTTTCTTCTATGGCAGAAGAGCTCAAAGAGGTAATTTCTAATTTTAAATATTAACCCATTTGCATGATCGCAGAATAGTACAGTGAAGAATGAAAACTGAAGGTTCAAGAAAGGACATCGCCGTAGGGCCATGTCCTTTCTTCGTTCCATGTATAAGGATAAACGTTGTTTTTTCGTCTTGGGCAGGTTGTTTGAGATGATGTCTGTCAGATGGCAGACATGTTTATTCGCTTTGTAAATTTTCCTTTAGCATATGTGTCACTTTTGCTTTTTCTTCGTCAGGAACAATCAAATAATAAATGCCGTTGATCTTTTGACCTGTTCCTTTGATTTCATAATTTTCTATGTTGGATAGACAGCTGCGGTAATTGGCTCGAATATTCATCATATCCTGAAAAGTTAGATTCGTTTTTACGTTGTTGCCTAGCGTATTCAAAATATCTTGATAATGAGTCACAGAGGATATACTGGTAGCTTTGTGCAGAATGGCTGTTATGACTTGCCGTTCACGCTGATTTCGGCCAAAATCCCCGTTTGGATCCAAATGGCGCATTCTGACATAACCTAGTGCTTTTGGTCCGTCAAGTTCAATCTTCCCTTTTTTGTAATGATAGCCTTTTTTGTAATATCCTTCATCGTACCAATCCAGATGATTATCAACGGTAATACCGCCGACGGCATCGACTAAACCACTTAGCGCTTCCATATTAATGCGGATAAAATAGTCAATAGGGATACCTGTAAACTGTTCAACGGTATTGATTGCCATCTTTGTTCCACCGAATGCGTATGCATGATTTATTTTATCCATGGTTCCTTTTCCGACGATGTTTGTTCGCGTATCCCTAGGAATGCTGACCATTTGCATTTTCTCTTTTTGCGGATTAAGCGTCATGACAATTAATGTGTCGGAGCGGCCTCTGTCATTTTTACGCTCGTCCACTCCCATAAGAAGAATGGAAATAGGTTTGCTTTTTTTCGTTTTATCCGACTGATCGCGGCCATTATCGAAAGGAATGTTTTGATGCATTTTATCAGCCGCTTCTTTGGCGGAATGATACAAATAATAGGCATAGCCACCCCCGCCCAAGACGATTAAGACCACTATGATGGACAGGATTTTCAACAGTTTTTTCATCATATGGGATTCCTCAACTTTCACCTTAGAACTATGGTTGAATTATACCATATTCATAGGGGGCCTGACCCCCTTAATGCTTTAAAGTATTAAGGGGGTCAGGCCCTGTCATCTTCGATTAGATCTTTTATTGGTACTTGTGTTCTTTCTTCCAATAGTGGGTTTCTGGCATGGACGGTGGCCAATTTTGTGTTTTCGTCCACTCCGTCAATCCATACGGAAGTTCCTTCGTATAAAACTTTAATATCGGCAGGTGAAGAAAGTATTTGTTTTACACGTTTTAATTCCATTGTTCGGTCCTCCAACTTTTAAAGAGTTATTTTCAGTTTTTGCGGCATGGATGTTTTTATTCATCACTGAGGATGAAAAGGGGCGTTTAGATGCATGCAGTGAGGTAAGGAGCCGTAATATATTTTAAAAGTATGGATACCGTTTTTTTATGTGTTGGCCATTCGATTATGAAAAACAGGAGCTAAAAGAAAAAAGACAGTGTTTCCTTTAGGACCACCGTCCTTTCTACATTGTATTGCAGATGTTGTTCTTTTCATTTATTTTCAAAAGAGCAATCATCTCCATTTTCTTTTTTAATAAGGCTGCCATTTGAGTTTCTTTACCTCAGCAAATCTTTTTTCCACATTCGGCCAATACACTACATTCCACCATTGATCGACATATTTTCCCCTGTCGTTTTTATATTGTAAATAATAAGCATGTTCCCAAACATCGAGAACGAGAAGAGGAATGGTATCCCATTGAGTTAAAAATTGATGCCGTTCTGCTTGCAAAATTTCCAGTCTTCGCGATCGAGGCGACCAAACTAAAATAGCCCATCCTACTCCTTCAACTTTTTTGGCTGCTTCTGAAAAATGCTTTTTAAATAATTCATAACTGCCGAAATCTTTTTCGATTTGGGCAAGCAGTTCTCCCTTCGGTTTTCCACCACCTCTAGGATTCATGATTTCCCAAAAGATCGTATGCAAATAATGGCCCGATCCGTGAAAAGCTGCTTCCCGTTCCCAATGTTTGATTAAATCGAACTGATTTCTTCTTCTTGCTTCTCTCAATTTTTCTTCTGCCGTATTTAACCCGTCTACATAGCTTTGATGATGTTTTGTATGGTGAAGTCTCATAATTTCTTCGCTGATGTACGGTTCCAAGGCATTATATGCATATGGCAATGGCGGAAGCACGTGTTTTCCAATCGGCACGGATTCACGAATTCTTATTTGATTTCTTTCAAAAAGTTGAACGACACGATGGTTGATATGCCGCACAGTACGTTGAAGTTCGGACACAACCGGCTCACGTATGTTTTCTTCCTGAAGTTGATGTTTCACGTCGCGATAGATACGATCAATCTCAACCAACATATTTGGATCAACTTCCATCTCTTGTTCATCGAGAAAATTTCGTATGTTTTGCAGCCAGCTTTGCACTTCGACTAAATATTGTTGCGCTTTTTTTTCAAAATCCATCCTTCTCCCCCTCAAATGTCTTTTAATTAATCTATTTGTACCAAAACAAAACCCATTTTAGGTAAATATCACTTTATCCTTAATGTATTAATGACAATAAGAAGGTGACACTTGGAACCAATATAAAATATTCTTTCGTCTATAATGAACAGAGGGATGATTCATAGAAAGAGACAACAAGGTAAAAAATAGCAGCCATTAACGAAAAAAATTTGATAAAATGCAAACGCAAAGTATAAAACAAATTGGGAGGAAAGCAATGATAAGAAAAATATCGACAGTCGCAGTGTACGTGGAAGATCAACAAAAAGCAAAAGAGTTTTGGACGAAAAAAGTCGGATTTAAGGTAATGGCAGAGCATCCAATGGGGCCCAATGCTTTTTGGCTGGAAGTGGCTCCGGCCGGTTCTGAATCTCATTTAGTAATTTATCCTAAATCCATGATGGAAGGCTGGGAAAACAGGAAAGCCTCCATTGTATTTGAATGTGAAGATATAATGGGAACATATGAAACGATGAAGAAAAACGGCGTTGAATTTTTAGGAGAGCCGAAAAAGATGCAATGGGGCACCTATGTCCAATTTAAGGACGAAGACGGCAATGAATTTTTGTTAAAGGGCTGAGAGTGATTTTCATCAGAAACTCAAGGGATCATACGGTAAAAGCGGCAAAGGTCAGCTTCCTCTAGAGAGGACTGGCCTTTGCCTATATATATCTTTGAGCGAGTATACTACAGTATTTCTGATTAAGAGAGAGCTTTATGCCTTTGCAGATGGATGCACACTCAGCTGCCGTTTTAACGCTTTACGAAGTTTTGGAACAAGGGCAAGCGACAAAGTGGTGACGATGAGATCAAGAGGCAAGTAGGCGGCCATCCAAGACCATGCCACAGCATAACTGAATCCCTTCGGTGCATCAAGCCAAAACGTAAGGGCAAAGTACATAAAATTAGTGCCAATCATGTAGTTCAAGAAAAGACTCGACAGACCGGCGCATATGTAAGCCCATTTCGAGGGCTTTTCTTTTTGCAAGCATTTGCCCACGGCATACGCCACAAAGATAAAAGAAATCACAAAGCCGAAAGTCGAGCTGAATATGCTTGAAAGTCCTCCTTTAAATTCAGCGAAAACAGGAATGCCCATCAAACCGACAAAGACATAAGCAGTCATGGCCAAGGCTCCTAATCGGCTTCCGAGGATTCCTCCAGCTAAAATGGCAAACATCAGTTGTAGTGTGACCGGAACGCCGCCGATGGTCAGATAAGGCGATACATTGGCGCCAACGGCCATTAAAGCAACAAACATTCCGCACAGCACCATTTCTTTAGGTTTCATAGAAAATCCTCCTCATTCTCAAAATTTCAATAATTGTGCATTTTCCTTTTATATGTTAACATTTTTTTAAAAAGGTTTACAAATAAAGGAGGATTATGATGTCAGCTATTTTTTTAACAGGAACGTATACGGATATAGGAAAAACCGTTATCACAACATTGCTTGTTCATTTTTTTCAAAAAAGGAACATTCCCATTTTTTCTTTTAAGCCCATTCAAACAGGGGCCATTCAGCGCAATGGGGAATGGTACGCACCCGACCCTGTAGTGTATGAAAAGGTAACGAAACCGACATCTCACAATGAGTTTTATGGAATTCTATTAAAAAAAGCCAGTTCACCTCATTTGGCTGCCCGCCTGGAAGGGGTTCAAATTCCTCTTCAGGAAATCAAAGAACAGATCGCTTTTTTAGAAACGAAATACGAACATCTCATTCTTGAAGGAGCGGGCGGTTTATATGTGCCCATCACCGATGAAGGATATTGCATGATTGATTTTATGCAAGAATTGTCTTATCCTGTCATCCTAGTGGCAAGAGCCGGGCTTGGAACGATTAATCATACCGTTTTATCGATAGAGGCATTGAAAAAACGGAATATTCCGATTGCGGGCATTATTTTTAACCAATTAAATGTGGATGACCATGAAATTGAAGAAGATAACCGTATAATGGTCAAAAAATTAACGGATGTGCCAGTTATTGGATCTGTGCCTTATATGGACAACCTGATCGAGCGTTTGAAAGAGGAAGAGGTAAGGGATCAATTGATTTCGAATTGGGATGAAAAGCGTTTGAAAGGGGTGCTTTTAAATGACGCCGGATCAGCTATTAAGTAAAAGCAAACAGTATTTATGGCTGCCTTTTACTCAAATGAAAGATTATGAACGCGATCCTCTTATTATTGAAAGCGGAGATGGGGTGCGGCTAAAAGATATTTATGGAAATGTTTATTTGGACGGCAATTCTTCGCTTTGGCTTAACATTCATGGTCATCGTAAAAAAGAACTCGATGAAGCCATTAAAGAACAGTTAGATAAAATCGCGCATTCTACTTTGCTTGGAGCGGCGAATGTGCCTTCCATCATTCTGGCGGAAAAATTAATTCAAATTTCACCGCAGCGGTTGAAAAGGGTTTTTTATTCGGACAGTGGGGCAGAGGCGGTGGAAATAGCGGTCAAAATGGCCTACCAATATTGGCAAAACAAAGGAATCAAAGAAAAAACCAAGTTTGTAACGTTAGGGAACGGCTATCATGGCGATACAGTCGGAACGATGAGCGTCGGGTCCATTGATCTTTATCATAAAGTGTATACATCATTACTGTTTGATGCTTTTGTTGCGCCGTTTCCTTCCGCTTATCATCATCCGTCAGGCGATGAAAAAACGGCTAAAGAGGAAGCGTTACATTGTTTGCGGCAATTATTTTCCAACCACCATCATGAAATTGCAGGCATGACGGTGGAATCGATGGTTCAAGGAGCAGGCGGCATGAATGTAATGCCGAAGGGGTATTTGAAAGAAGTCGAAAACTTATGCCGCGAGTTTGACATTTTGTTCATTGTGGATGAAGTGGCGACAGGATTTGGTCGTACGGGAAAAATGTTTGCCGTCGAGCATGAAGGAGTCCAGCCGGATATTATGACAGTGGCGAAAGGACTGACGGGAGGATATTTGCCAGTGGCCGCTACACTAACCTCTGAAGAAGTGTATGAAGCCTTTTATGGCGAGTATGAAGAGTTAAAAACGCTGTTTCATGGCCATTCTTATACAGGAAACCAGCTAGGTTGTGCCGCTGCCATTGCCAATTTGGAGCTGTATGAGAAAGAAAATATTGTTCAACAAGTACAAGAGAAAAGCGAATATGTGTCTCAACTTTTAGAAAAAGTATCCTTGCTTGAACATGTTGGCGATGTTCGTCAGCTCGGACTTATTTGCGGGATTGAGCTTGTTCAAAATAAACAGACGAAAGAGCCCTATCCATGGGAGAAGCGTGTTGGATACCAAGCTACATTAAAAATGAGAGAATTGGGCATGATTACAAGGCCGCTTGGGGATGTGGTCGTCTTTATGCCTCCTCTTGCTGCCTCATATGAAGACTTAAAGCAAATGGTGGATATATTGTATCAAGGCATTCTTTGGGCAACGACTGAATATGCGATAGAACACGCATGATCGCAACAAAAGGGCGTCTTATAAGGGCGCCCTTTTATCAATTCTTCTTTGTATTCCATCCATGCAAAAGAAAAAACAGCTCCGGATGGGAACTGTTTTTGTTTCTTTTGCTGAAAAGCCGCTTTTGCCGTAATTCTAATTAAGAAAGTTTTAAACCACACTCCTCCAAGTGGGTGCTCGCAAAAACGTTCCTGTCTTCCTTCTTGTCTAAAGACAAAGGCCTGACATTCCGGTTTCGATATAAAACTCCCTTTTTCAGCTTAAAGGTTAAAACTTTATTAACATTACGTACAACGCAGCTTGTATTCCTATATTAAATGAAAAAGAATAAGAAGGCAACAGAAACGCATGTCCTTACTTATACTATTTTCATTGCTTGAAAGTTGGCGAGAACATTTTGCAAGGATGTTTTTCTATATGGTGTATGATAGAAAATTTTTGGAACATGACTGAAAAACAGTGACTGTTATAAAAGAATATTCAAAAAGTACTTTTCAGAAAGACGATATTTTAGGTATGTCTTTCGAGGCGCAAGCATAGAAAAGAAATAGGACCGAGAGAATAGTTGTGTCCTAGATCAAAGGCAGAGTATGAAGGCCGTAAAGGAGGGGAGAAATTTTGAATAAGAATGACAGGCAGCTTCAAGCGGAAATGGAGAATATAGTAGCGGATGAAGGGGTGGTTACGCGCTTTAGGCTTTATTCCGGTCCTATGGCTAAAATTGTCGTGGCCATCGCCGTCATATGGGCGCTTTTCCAAATTTATGTGTCCAGTTTCGGGATCATGGACGCTGTAAAGGCACGTGCATGGTTTTTCGGATTTTTGGCTGTTTTGATTTTTTTATGGATTCCGGCAAGGAAAAACGAAGGAAAAACGCGTCGGCTTCCCACCGTTTGGGATTGGATTTGCGTTGTCGCGACCATCATGGCTATTGGATTTTTATTGTTTAATTATGATGACTATGTCGAAACCGGTGTTCATATCCAAGCGGATTATTGGTTTGGCGGGCTTGGGATTTTGATCGCTTTCGAAGCAGCTAGGCGTGCTGCAGGGAATGTGATGACGATTTTGGCTGCTCTTTTTTTGCTGTATAACTTTTTCGGTCAGTATCTTCCCGGAACTTTTGGAATTGGAAATCTAGGGTATGAACGTGTGGTAGACACCATGTGGTGGGGGGCCCAAGGGATATTTGGAACGGTCATTGGAGTGGCGGCCACTTATATTTTTTTATTTATTTTATTTGGCGCTTTTTTAAGGCGCAGTGGTTTTATTGATTTTATCAACGATTTGGCTCTGGCAGTCGCCGGCCGTTCTGCTGGTGGTCCGGCGAAAGTGGCCGTGATCGGAAGCGGGTTTATGGGAATGATTAACGGCAGCGGGGTGGCCAACGCTTCATCGGTTGGAACTGTGACGATCCCCCTTATGAAAAAGGCCGGTTTTAAGCCTCATTTTGCCGGTGCAGTCGAGGCGGTGGCCGGAACGGGAGGGGTAATCGCGCCGCCTATTATGGGGGCTGCCAGTTTTGTGATGGCCGAGTCGTTGGGAGTTCCGTATCGAACGATTATGCTAGCCGCTGTGATTCCAGCTATTTTTTATTTTTTTATGTGTTTTCTGTCGGTGCACTTTGAGGCGAAAAAATTAGGAATAGAAGGAATGCCTAAAAATCGGCTGCCCAATATATGGTTGGTATTGAAACAACGAGGGCACTTGTTGATCCCGGTTGTTGTCATTGTTGCGTTTCTTGTCAGTGGAACAACGCCATTGTATGCGGCGGTGTGGGCAATGCTATCCATTGTTGTCGTCAGTTGGTTCAGAAAAGAGACGAGAATGGGTTTGAGGGAAATATTGGAAGCGCTTGCGGAAGGGGCGAAAGGTGTTTTAACGGTCGGAGCGGCTTGTGCGATTGTCGGGGTCATTATCGGTACCATTTCATTAACCAGCATTGGTTTGACATTTGGCAATAACATTTTGGAATTGGCAGGCAATCATCTTTTTCTTATAGCATTCTTTACAATGATCATTTGCATTATTTTGGGAATGGGAGTTCCGGTAACGGCTTCTTACGTAATAACGGCAACGATTGCCGCTCCTTTATTGGCCAAAATGGGCGTTCCGCTATTAGTGGCTCATATGTTTGCTTTTTTCTTTGCTGCCTTATCCGATATTACTCCTCCGGTCGCACTTGCTGCGATGGCATCCGCGGGAATTGCAAAGGCGCCGTTTTTTAAAGTCGCGTTAACGGCTGTGAAGCTCGGAGCCATTGGCTTCATCATCCCTTATTTCTTTCTATACAATCCGCTTTTATTGTTTATGGGTGGAAGCATGATGAACACCATTATTGCTGCCATTATCGGACTGATTGGAGTTGTGGCTCTTTCCGCTGGGTTTGCCAATTGGCTTTTGATCAAAACGAATATAGTCCAGCGGCTGATGCTAATAGCAGCAGGCTTATTGATGATTGATCCTCATTATGTGACAGATTTGATTGGGTTTGTTCTTCTTGTAAGCGTGTACATTTGGCAAAAGAAAAAGAGGAATAATGAAGATCAGTCGACTGGTCTTGAATCGAACTCTTTTACGGCACTTACTAAGAATTCGGGGGAGGATGGAAGATGAAAAGAAAAGGTTTTCTACTTGTAGCAGTTTTCCTTTTCCTGTTTGCGTTAGTGGGATGCAATAGAGGGGAAATGCAATCTTCAGTCAGCCAAAAACAAAGGTCATCCGATGGGAAGCTGGTCATTAATTTTGGCACCGGAACGACTACGGGGGTTTATTATCCCTTAGGAGCTACATTGGCGAAAATATGGAACCAACAAGTACCGGGTGTAAAAGTATCATCCCAAGCTACGGACGCTAGCGTGCAAAATTTGAATTTGATGATGCAAGGAAAACTGAATATGGGGATTACTACATTTGGTGTTTTACATGATGCCTACACCGGAAAAGGCGCTTTTAAAGGACGTGCCTATAAAGATGTTCGCGTATTAGCAGCACTTTACCCGAATATTGGACATATTGTCACCCGTCAAGGTGATATTCATTCTGTCGCTGATTTGAAAAACAAAGGGTTTGTTCCGGGGGCTCCAGGAAGTTCAACAAAGGTAGTAGCCGGGCAAATTTTATCTGCCTATAAAATGACATTTGACGACGTAAAAGCTCAATATGTCGGATTTACCGAAGTGACTGATTTAATGCGGAATAAACAAATTGATGGTGCTTTTATTGAGGCGGGAGTTCCGAATTCTGCAGTTGTTGAAATTTTGACCACAGCTAATGGAAAATTATTAAGTATTGGAGATAAAGAAATTCAATTTATTACGAAACATTATCCTGGTTTTTACAAATATACCATTCCGGCAGGCACTTATGAAGGGCAAGCGCAAGATGTCCATACGATAGCCGAGGGGAATTTGATTGTGGTTCCAAAAGATCTTCCTCAAGAAAAGGTGTATGAATTGACCAAGACATTATGGGAAAACGTGGACACGATCACGAAAAACATTTCTGCAGCGAAAGAAATGAAATTGGAAACCGCTACAAAAGGACTTTCCAACATCCCGCTTCATAAAGGGGCAGAAAAATATTACAAAGAAAAGGGGATTCTCCACTAAACAGATCGGAACGATTTTTAATTAATAAGAAGGAAACGAGAGATGGTTTCCTTCTATTTTTCTCGGGGCGCCCTTTTCCCCTTAAGCGGCTACGGGGCGTGGCCATGTGATCCATCATGCTTCATAGATTGTCATTTTAAAAAGATTTTTTCTATTCTGGTCCGCATGAAAAATCATCAACTTGATAACCTCGCACGACTTCCTTGCAAAATCAAAAGGGGGAAAGCCAAAAAGGCACCGAATAGCGGAGAACTACAGCACTTGGTGGAATCACCGTTCTTTTTTTAGTTTTCGGTGCACTCGGCTTTTTGGCAAGTCCTTCGATCATGATCGATGGGGGATAGCCCCATCTCCGACAAAAGATAAACCTGTTAGTTTCATATTTGACGCTTTTGCCGAAAAAGAAATAGATATCTATTTTTTCAGGATGAACGAGACCTATCCTCCGATATATTTTTGGTAAAGCGACCTAGCGTGTTTTTGGTCGGATTCACCATGGATGATGGCCCTGCCGTCTCGAAATAGAACGACTCTTTTTCCTTCCAACTGTAGAACAATTAAATAAGGGTTTTCGTTTACGATTTCAAATCTTTCCTTCAATGCCGGCAAGTTGATTTTATGCCGTTGTCCGGGCCGGATTTGAACAGCGTCGCGGCCGCACAGTACTTCCGCTTTTCCCCAGTTTTCATATTTTAAAAACGGGTAGCTGGGACGAATTCCGCAAGACGGGCATTCCGTTTTTTTCAGTGAACGAACGTTGATTTGTGAAAATTCATTTTTCCAAAGATCAAAGGAAATGAGTGTTTTCCGTACATGCTGTTTCTGTCCGGACAAAATTTTTAGCGCTTCTGCGACTTGATAAGTGCTGACCATTTGGACGGCGGGTGAAATAATTCCAACGGTATCACAATTTTCTCCGTTTAACGGTATTTCTTCCATCAAACAATGAAGACAAGGCGTTTCACCGGGAAGAATGGAAAGCGATACGCCGTATGAGGCGACACAGGCGCCGTATATCCATGGGATCTGATGTTTTTGTGCAAAGTCATTGATCATCATGCGAGTCTCGAAGTTGTCGAGCCCGTCGATGATGACATCTACGGGCAAAAGCGATTCTAATGTGTTTGGATTAGCTTCTTCAAGCTTCGCATCAATGACTACATCGCGATTGATAGCCTCTAATCGTTTTTTGGCTGCCATTACTTTCGGCAAATTTTCTTCTGCATCTTTTTCGGTGTAGAGCTGCTGGCGATGGAGGTTGCTTAGCTCAACGTAGTCTCGGTCTACGATTGTCAGCTTGCCGACTCCGGCTCGAACTAACATTTCTGCGCTGGCGCTGCCCAAAGCCCCCATGCCGATAATCGCAGCATGGCTGTTTTGAATACGTTTTTGTCCTTCTTGGCCGATTCCTTGGAAGAGAATCTGACGGGAATAGCGCATGTCGCTCACAACCGGATCAATCCTTCCATCGGACTGCTGGCTTCGGCATAGTACTTTTTGCTGATTCGGCCAGCCTCAAATCCAAGCCTTCCGGCGATTACGGCATATTTCATTGCTTCGGCCATTTTGACAGGATCTTTTGCTCCGGAAACGGCAGAGTTTAATAAGACGGCATCGGCTCCCAGTTCCATCGCGTAAGCTACATCTTTCGGGCTGCCAATTCCAGCATCTACAATCACCGGCACAGTAGCTTGCTCTATAATATGAGATAGATTGAAAGGATTGATAATTCCTAATCCAGTACCGATTGGCGATGCCCCCGGCATAATAGCGTGGGCTCCTAATTCTTGGAGGCGTTTGGCCAGCACCACATCATCGGACGTGTAGGGAAGAACCGTAAAGCCTTCTTCCAGCAATTTTTCTGTCGCTTTCAACGTTTCGACTGGATCGGGAAGCAGTGTTTGATCACAGCCGATCACTTCTACTTTAATCATATCGCACATTCCGGCTGCTTTAGCGAGTTTTGCAATCCGAACGGCTTCTTCCGCCGTTTTGGCACCGGCAGTGTTGGGCAGAAGCGTAAACTTGGAAAGGTCGATATTTTCCAAAAAATTAGGCTGTTCAGGATCAAAAATATTCATTCTTCTTACAGCAAACGTTAATACTTCCGTCTCGGATTTTTGAATGGCTTCTTTTTGGATGTCTGCACTTGGGAATTTTCCGGTTCCTAAAAATAAGCGAGAATGAAAAGTGTAGGACCCAATTTTCAACATGATGTTATCCTCCTCCGACAAAATGAACGATTTCTAATACATCTCCTGATTTCAATCGAAATTGCCCGTGCTGATCTTTGCTCAAAATCTCGCCGTTCATTTCGACTACCAGTTTTTTGTCTTGAACTTGCAAATGCTCTAATAAACGCTCGACTGTACGGATATTTTCCGGTATTTCTTTTTTTACACCATTGATCGTTACGATCATGGAATCACTCCTTTTTGTGAGTGGCGTCCGGGATCAAAGGCGTCTTTCCACTCTAAATGGTCCGCTTTCCCCTCTATTTGATCCGCCATCCAGACACCGGTTAACGCCGACAATAATATGCCGTTGCGGAAATGTCCGGCTGCCAGCCAAAGTCCTTTGAAGTCAGGATGGGGTCCCAGATAGGGAAGACCGTCGATCGTTTGCGGACGGACTCCTGCCCAGGCCCTTGACCATTCCGCAGAACGGAGTGCCGGTACGATGCGGCACGCTTCAGCAGATAATCGGCGAATGGATTCAAATGAAACTTTCTTATCGTATATGCCTTCACGTTCCGTCGCACCAATAAAAATTTCTCCATTGGCTTTCGGAACAATGTAAACAGTCGGTGAATAAATAGTCGATGTGATAATCGGCTTTTCCGGTCTGACAGCAAGGATCTCTCCTTTAACCGGAGTAAGCGTCGGCAATGAAGCTCCGTCCGGAAGGGAGAGATGGGGAGTAAAGGCGCCCGCTGCTATTACGATATGCTCGGCATAAAAACGGCCGGAAGTTGTTTCTACTCCTGTTATTTTTCCGTTTTGTTCCAATAATTCTTTGACCCATGTAAATTCATAAATATCTGCTCCTAAATTGGAAGCTCCTTTGAAAAAAGCTTTTGTGAGCTGAGCTGGCATGACTTGTCCATCTTTTGGAAAAGAAGCGGCGCCGACTATTTCAGCTTTCAATTCTGGTTCCATTTGATATACTTGATCGGCTGAAAGCCATTCTGCCGGCTCTCCTTGTTCCTGCTGCCAGGCGATTCTTTCTTTCAGCATGTTTGCTTCTTCTTCGCTGAACGCGATCCGCAACATACCATTTTTAAGAAACTCAACAGGCTGGTCGGAAACTTGTTCGATCTCAGGAACCAATTGATCAAAATAATCGCGGCTTTTGCGGGCGAAATCAAAAAAGGCTCCGTCTATTCTCGGTTCTACTTGTGCTCCCAGCATTCCCGCTGCCGCGCTTGATGCTTCAGAAGCAATTCGTTCTTTTTCCAGTACAGCAACGCGATAGTTTCGCTTTGACAACTGATAGGCGATCGATCCGCCATTGATGCCGCCGCCTATAATAATGACATCATATTTCTGCATGGTGACGCCCCTCCCATAATGATTGTTTGTAAGCTTTAGCCGCTTGTTCAGGAAACTCGGCTTCATACACTCCGGATAGAACCGCCACTCCCGACGCTCCGGCTGCCAGACACTCGGGAACGCGTTGAGGAGTAATGCCGCCAATGGCGATAACGGGGATTTGGACTGCTGAAGAAACGGCTTTCAAAGCAGCCAATCCTCTCGGAGGGAGACCTGGTTTGCTTTTAGTGGGATAAATATGTCCAAAAATGAGGTATTGAGCGCCTCGCTTTTGTTTATCCATGGCTGATTCGACGCTATGTACGGAATACCCCTTTGTTAAGAAACGACCATGATCTCTTTCCTCGTGAGACTTTTCCGGAAAGTGCACACCAGGAACACCAAGCTGTAAAGCTAAATCCGGTTGACTGTTCAGAATGATTTTCGTTAACGGAACTCCATGTTTTTCTAAATCTGCAACTCCTTTTTTGATCATCTCTGTACTCCAACTACGCTCTCGAATATGAATAAAATCCACCCATGGTTGAATTCGCACGGTGATCGAAAGCCAATCTTCAAAACTCTGTTTTCCTGTGGAAATGACGTGCAGCGCTTTTTTCATCGCCATTTTCTCCTTGATGAAAGTTGAATGGGAAAACTTTTTAACCAATTCTGTGCAGTAAAAAACCCACTTTCCTATGTTGGAAAGTGGGCTAAATGCTCTCAAGTATAATGAAATTATACTCCACTTTCCTACGCTGGTATCAACCAGATCAGGTTCGAAGGGTTTTAAAGTATCACTTTAATCTCAGCCGATCACTATCGGCACCCCTAGTGGCTCTTATTTGTTTATGATCATTGTTTGCGATCGCAATGAAAAAATTTAAAAATAATAAAAAATCTTTTTCTTTATCAAAATCTTAAATCCATATTGAAAGGTTGTCAATAGTCGTTTCAAAGTTTCTGGACGATAAGGTGGAAGAAGGTAGTGAAATATTGTGTTGTTGAAAAAGGGAATGAGGGGAAAAATAAAGAAGGCGTCCCGTAAGTGTAGCGGGAGGCCTTCTAAAGAGATGATGTCCATCTTTCAGAACAAGCAATTATTTTGCTTTCTTCAGGCTTTCAGGGATCTTAGGTGCATGTGCAAGCGGGCTGGAAGCTTGAACAAACACTTTTGCCATTACGCGGGTAGTGCTAGATAGAACTTTAGCTGCTTTTTTCACAATACTCACCTCCTTTCATGGTGAAATTGTTTAATTTATGGATAAACTTGATGCCTGCCGGTGTCAGCAATAGGGCTTGCAGCAATGCGCCGAACACGAAACCGGGCGCGGAAAAAATATAGTAGATGACAAAGGTAAAGATAACCCACAATATGGCAGCAAGTTTCTTTTTTTTTTCCCACTGCTTTGAATGTTTGATTTGATGCGGTTCATAGTAAGGAGCAAATCTTGCGATCAACATGAGACTGACAACAAAGTAGCAAAAAAGTAAAATAGGCGATACAGGGAGCCAAACGAACGTCAGAACAAGAAGCGAGCTTGTAATCGAACAGGCGATAGAGCGATCTAAATGGGCGCCGCCCGTCAATATCCGAAGAATCATAAAAGACAACGTCACTTCAACAGTCAACAGCGGCACTCCGATGATCCAGCCAACAATCAGCAAAAGAAGAAACGTAAAAAGAAGATTGAATAGAATCGTAAACCCGAATACGAGTACGTCATGAGGTTCTGTTTCTTCAGGATTTATTTTTTTGATTTGGTCTGCCAATGCAACTGCCCATTTTTCAAACATACAACTTCCTCCTTTATAATGACGGGCAGCGGATGGATAGCCGGACTGGTTTTAGCTCGGTTTCAACCACTGCTTGATCTTGCTTAAAGTGTTGAAGAGCATCAAATAATTTCAAGTTTGTCTGAAGGCGATCCAGTACAAGTTGGCTGGATATCAAATAGGTAATATCTTGAGTTCCTATATGAACATGAAAATAGATTTTTTTTTCTACGCTGGAAGGAGACTGGTAAAGCGCTAGAATTAAATCGTCCATGATCATGCTCAGATAGCGGACTTGCCTTAATGTTGCAGCCACATTTCCTTGAATTTCGGCCGTTGCGACAATGGCAACTTCCAACAGTTCAGCTAGTTTTCGTTTATTTACTAGAAACGCATAGAGCAATTCATCTAAGTTCTCTAAACCGGCGCGAAAATCAGACTCAACAAGCCAAGAAGCGGCTTTTTTTCGAATCAGCCGATTGTTTTCCAAATATTCTTTAATAAGAAGCGTAGAAGATTCTCTCTCACAAAGTTTTAAGATGGCATGGAAATGGTCTTCATAATCCGTTTTTAATTTTTCAACAATAATGGCGGTTTGTTCTTCTTGGTCCAAATAAAATTTTTTGGCCTCTATGATATGCTTCACTTGAAATTGAGTGTGCAAAATCAAATAAATGGATAAAATAATAAACAAAATAATCACACAATACAGCACAAACGAAAATTTAGAATTCATTTGTTCTGTCAACATGGCAAAAACAGACAGGCAAATAAATAGAAATGTCAGCAGGGAATTAATGATAACGATCGCCCTAAACTGATGGTTTTGATTGTGCGTTTTTAAAAAGTGACGAAAGTCAGTCAAATGATACTGATATCTTTTTAATAGATAGCTAATGGCCATGACGAATAAAAATGTAATCGTTCGAAGCAGAAACGGCAAATCAGAGAATGAAAATAATATTTTAAAGTAGTTAACAGTAGATATGGATTTTACCACTTCCGTTATTAATAGTTGAATGAAGGAATAAAACCCGTATCCCATGCTTGAAATGACAATCGTTTCAAGCGAGTTTACTTTATACAACCATTTCACCAAGCAAAGCAATAATAAAATTTGAACGGCGATAACAAAAACGGTCGCCAAAGGTGTGAATCTTAATAAAAGTGATGCGACGCTCATAATGACGGATAGAAAAAGAATCGGTTTTATATAAATGCGATAAGGATACCCTAAAAACACAACGGGAAACGTCAAAAGAGCAATCCATTCAAATAATGAGATAACCAATGTGAATAAGTAATCCATCGCGATGGCTCCTAACCGCAAGAATATTAGAATAATAATTTTAACTTTTGTGATATATTTGCTGGCTTTGTGGAATTTTGACTGTGACTTGGGCCCCTTTCGTCGGATGATTTTGGATATCCAAAGTTCCATTCAGCGTTTCAATAATCGTTTTGCAGATTGGCAATCCGATGCCGGTTCCTTCATCCTTTGTTGTGTAAAATGGATAAAAAATCTGTTCGAGATGTTCGGGTGAAATTCCCGGACCGCTGTCAATGATGAAGATCATCACGAATTTGTTTTCTTTTTTGGTGATAATCTCGATGGTGCCGTTTTCTTGTATTGCTTCCACTGCATTTTGGATCAAATTGATCAGCGCTCTCTCAAATCGGCTGGCATTTCCGGTTATATACGTTTCATCCGCTAAATGAGAATGGAACTGGATATTCGAAGGAGCAGTTTGCAAGGAAAAAATATGGACTATTTTTTCAATGCTATGTTTGACATCAATAATGGAAAGATTGTCTTGGTGCAAATAAGACTTTGACAGGCTAAGAAGCTCTTGAATAAGAGACTCCATTCGCAGCGCTTCTTCTTTAATGATCGATGTATAGTG
Organism: Bacillus sp. FSL W8-1127; assembly: GCF_038006725.1. Taxonomy (NCBI): domain Bacteria; kingdom Bacillati; phylum Bacillota; class Bacilli; order Caryophanales; family Bacillaceae; genus Bacillus; species Bacillus sp. FSL W8-1127. The sequence continues at coordinate 623,521 of NZ_JBBOVU010000001.1, forward strand.
TACGGTATACGGGTCTGACTTGATGATTGGATTTTCTTCTAAAAACTGGGCAAAACCAATAATCGATGTCAGTGGATTGCGTATTTCATGAGCAAAAAAAGCTGCCATACGTCCAATCGTTGCATGATCGTCTTCTGATTTCTTGGATACTTCGTCATTTGATTCTTTAGGATCTTTTTCGACCTCGACAGGAATGTGAGAGTCCTTTTTTTTCAGCCATTTTTGGATTAAATTGTTCATATATGAAGTAACACTCCTAAAAAGGCCCATCTATTTTCCTAAATCAACGTTAGGAAAATACAGGAATTTTATTCTTTGAATTCTACATGATTTGTCATGATTCCTTCTTTTCAATGAAAAAAAATGGATCGCTGTCAAAATATTTTTCAGCATAAAATGACATCTTTTTATGGCTTTTCAAATTGAAGGAAGCAGATTTTGGTTGCATGTGAACGCTCTTCCTGAAAATAATTTTTGCGCCACCGAACTTCTTTTATTTTGAAAGGCATAATCGTTCCAAAGGCAAATAACCTCCCATGGCGTTTTCTGTTCAATCGAAGCCTTTTTGGGCGAAATAAGCATTGCTTGCAAAAGTAAAGGGTCTACTCCTGGATTCCTTTTTATGGAAATGGAGAGCAGACCCTTATCATGCAAGCCATGAAAAAATGTTTATGGCTGCATGCGTCTTGTTAAATATTTATAAAGCGGAACTCCCGCTAAAGCGACGAGAATGGACAAGAAAGAATCTATCGGTTTGTCGACTAATGTACTGCCGACAATATAAAGAGTTCCAACGATCGCCACGATAGGCGTCAGCGGATATAATGGCACTTTATACAAGCTGTTTTGTCGTCCGTCTTCTTTTTTCCGAATCAGAAAAACCGCATAAAAAGCTAATCCGTAAAACAAGAAGACAACGAATATAGCGATATCGGACAGCCTGTCAGGATTGCCCACCAGCATAAATAAGATGGCTAAGACCGTTTCAAACAAGGAGGCATATAAAGGAGTTTGGAATTTAGGATGGACTTTGGACAACCATTTTGCGCCAGGAAATAATCGATCTTCTGCCATAGCAAAAGAGATGCGTGGAAAAGTCATGATCTTTCCGTTCAGACAGCCAAAAATGGAAATCAATATTCCAATCGCAATTAATTTACCGCCGATATCTCCAAACAAAATCGAAGCGGCAGTATGGGCAGCGTTCGGCCCTAACTCAACGATCTTGCTTGCCGGGAGAACGTGAAGGAGAGCGACATTCACTGAAAGATAAGCTATCATCACGACGGCGATTCCCGTAATAATCGCTTTCGGAAGCGTTTTGGACGGATTTTTCATTTCACCGGCCATAAAACCGACATTCATCCAGCCGTCATACGCCCAAAGGGTAGCTAAAACGGCGGCCCCCATACTGATCGATTGGCTGTTTCCGCTGCTCATTCCTGTAATATGACTATCTCCATGCCAAATTCCAAAAACGGCAATCATGGCGATAGGAACTAGCTTGGCCACTGTGAGGAGACTTTGAATGAAGCCACCTAAATTCGTACCTATTGCATTAAGGATAAATAAAAATAGAACGGAAGAAACGCTGACGAAAAGTTTGCCGGTTTCCGACAAGCCGACCAGATCTGCCACGAGTGAACCGAAATATAATCCGAGGGCTCCAATAACCGCCGGTCCATAGATAATGGTTTGCATCCAACCGCATAAAAATCCCCAAAACTTTCCGTACACTTCTTCCAAATAAGCGTACAAGCCGCCGGTCTTAGGAATTTTTACACTGACTTCCGCAATCGTTAATCCACTTGCCAACGTAATGATACCGCCGATGATCCAAGCCCAAAGCGCCATTGTAGATCCGCCGGAAGAAGCAAGGACAATTCCCGGCTTCATAAAAATTCCTGAACCAATAACTGTTCCGATCACGATAGACGTTGCAACCACAAAACCGATATTTCTTTTTAATTGAGTATTTTCCACGATGTTCACCACACAAGGACAAATGTATTTTGATGACGGTTTTTGTTGATTATACCACGAAATAATGTGAATTCTTTTTATTTGAAAATTTAAATTTTTATATGTAATACACAATATTTAATGAATTGGACATTTTGGAAATATAGTATCATTCGATTTTCTCGATGGTTGATTATTAAACGAAAGACCAATTGGTTTAGGGATTTGAGAAGTCAGGAAAGATAAAACAAATCGTGGAAACATCATGTCAGTGAAAGGTTTTCGCTATTTTATGGCGGGTTCATCAGCGAATGATTGTAAGAGGATCGACTGCTATTTTGTTATCTGTCAAACAAAATAGCAGTTGTTGATCCATTTGGCTGATTACGGTTTTAATCCTAGAGCAGCTCCAAACCATTGAGAAGCGATCGTAAAGCAAATGTATGCGCATAGTTCACTGATTTGTTGCTCCGTAAAGGTAGTTTTCAACAGTTGAACAGTAGAATTTCCGGGCGAACCGTTCGTTTTCAACATGACTTCCGCGAAAGCGGCTGCAAGACTTGTAGATTCATCCAACTTCGATAAATCGGGCTTTCCTTTCGCTTTGCAATATTCACATTGGTTTTGCTGCGCCAATGATCTTCTGATTTGTTCCTTTAAATCAGCTGAAAGTAATGAATCTTCCGAAAGCACGTTGCTTAGTGCGTTCCATTTTTCTAATATTTCCTTATTGTGTCCTAACAGCTGTTGAAAGGGGGTTTCCCCATTTTTTGAAAATGAAATTCTAGCTTCCATATTCTCACTCCTTTTCTTTTATTATAAAATGTGGATATTTAATTACCATTTCAAATATAATGAAAATAAAAATAATATATTTTATATGAAATGAATTTTAAAAGGATGGTTTACAAATGAAAATAGATGAAATTGATATACGAATTTTGCAGGAATTGAAGAAAAATGCACGATTGTCGATGAGAGAACTAGGCAAAAAAATAAACCTTTCCCCTCCGTCCGTAGCAGAGCGGGTAAGACGATTGGAAGATCAAGGTGTCATTGAAGGATATACGGTTTCCATTAATCGAAAAAAATTAGGGTTTGCGATCGATTGTTTGATAGAAGTATCGATTAAAAATGGCGAATATCAACGTTTTCAGCAATATATTGAGAGTCATCCTCGGATGGTGTTTTGTTATCGAATTACCGGGGAATCTTGTTATATGGTCAAGCTGTCTGTCGTGAGTTTAAAGGAAATCGAAGATTTTATTAATGAGGTATGTACTTTTGCTAAAACCGTTTCCCATATCGTGATTTCGGAAGTGAAGCCCCAACCTGATGCAGAGTGGCAGCTGCCTATTTTACAAAATGAAAAATAGAAAGGCGGGGATTTGGCTTTATTTTGAATCATTTTTGCCTTGGGGAAAAGGGGAATGCTTGCTGTCAATTTTTTAATAAACAGAATTATCGAATAAATATGCCTGTTGTTATTTTAAAGATATTTAGAAATAATTTTTATTTAGTATAATGAAATAGGATAGGACAATATTCAAGCTGAATCAGGGGTGTTAATGTGATACAAGCTATGAAAAATCAGAGTAATCTGCGCCCCTGTCTTTATATTGGTTCATCAGTGCCGAGATAAAGACCACGTTAATTTCTTATTTTTAAAAGAAGGGTGCAACGATGATGGATGCAGTTTTTACTCCACTTGGAGATTCAGCCGTGACGATTGATTTCGGAGAAGGAATCTCATTAGAGAAAAACCGAAAAATTTTGAATTTGGCAAACGCCATAAATGAGAAGCCGTTTCATGGATTTTTAGAGGCCGTTCCTGCATATACAACTTTAACGGTTTTTTACAATCCAGTTGAAGTGGGCGGGAATGATCCGTATGAACAGGTTTGCCAACAATTGAAGGAGCGAATGAATCATGGGATCCAGTATAAGATTCCGGAAAGAAAAGTGTGCATTCCCGTTTGTTATGATGAGGAATTTGGTCTTGATTTAGAAGAAGTGGCCAAATCAAACGGCTTATCAGTCGAAAAAGTGATTGAAATTCATTCATCCGCCAGCTATCACGTTTATTTTCTTGGCTTTGCCCCAGGGTTTCCTTTTTTGGGAGGAATGGATCCATCCATCGCGACTCCAAGAAAAAAATCACCCCGACTGAAAGTTCCGGCAGGTTCGGTTGGAATTGCCGGATATCAAACAGGGATTTATCCGATAGAAACACCTGGAGGCTGGCAGATAATAGGCAGAACTCCAATTTCTTTATTTCATCCTGATCGAAATCCGCCCACCTTTTTGCTTCCGGGTGATGAGATTCGATTTGTTCCGATTACAAAAGACGTTTATGAAAATTGGGAGGATCAAACATGGGAATTCACGTCACAAAAGGAGGAATGTTAACGGTTGTTCAGGATTTGGGGCGATTCGGATACCAGTCATACGGTTTTATTGTAAGCGGCGCTATGGATGCTTTTGCCATGAAAATAGCGAATATCACGGTAGGGAATCCTGAAAACGAAGCGGTATTAGAAATGAATTTCGTCGGACCGACATTGCTGTTTGAGGAAAATATGGTGATCAGCTTATTTGGTGCGGATATGTTGCCTGAAAAAAATGGAGAGGCGATTGCACACGGTAAACCGATCTCTGTGAAAAAAGGAGATGTTCTTCGGTTCCATGCGGCGGTGAAAGGAAGCCGCTGCTATTTAGCCGTAAAAGGAGGGTTTGATCTTCCCTCAGTCTTAAACAGCAAAAGTACTCATTTAAGCGCAAAAATTGGCGGGTTTCATGGAAGAAAACTCGAGTCCGGGGACAGGATTCCGATTCGACAGCCCAGCCGGATCCTTCCTGTTTCTTGGGGGATTGGAAACAGCTATCGCCATTATATAGGAACGGAAGACCATACGATTCGATTTGTGAAAGGCCGACAATATGATTGGTTTACGGAAGAAGCGATTTCCCGATTTCAATCCGAGACGTTTCAAATTACTCCTCAGTCGGATCGAATGGGATATCGTTTAGAAGGACCTTCCTTAAGTTTGAAGAAAAACAAGGAATTAATCACAGAGGGAGCAACGTTTGGCTCCATACAAGTGCCTCCGAACGGTCAGCCCATTATCTTGATGGCCGACAGACAACCAACGGGCGGCTATCCAAAGATTGGCCAGGTGATTCAGGCGGATTTGCCGAAACTGAGTCAAATGCGGCCCGGAGATACGATCCAATTTCAGGAGATTAGCTTGAAAGAAGCGCAGCAAATACTGATCCAAGTCCATCGAGAGCTTGCGTATTTAAAAGCGGCTGTCAAATTAAAATGGAGGGATGTTGCCTATGTTTAAAGTGGATCTCAATTGTGATATGGGAGAAAGTTTTGGTCGGTATACTCTTGGCAATGACAAAGAAATGATGGCTTATATCTCCTCGGCCAACATTGCCTGCGGTTTTCATGCGGGCGATCCGAACATCATGGATCAAACCGTAAAGCTGGCATTAGAGCACGACGTAAGTATTGGCGCCCATCCCGGTTTATTGGATTTACACGGCTTCGGTCGAAGAAATACCCAGATTACCCCTGAAGAGGCTTATCAGCTGGTTGTCTATCAAGTGGGTGCATTGCAAGGATTCGTTCAAGCGAATGGTGGAAAACTCCATCATGTGAAACCGCATGGTGCGCTCTATAATATGGCCGCCGTCCATAAAGAACTGGCGGATGCTATTGCCTTGGCTGTTTACCGGATCGATCCTGAAATCGTATTGTATGGACTTTCCAACAGTGAATTGACGAAAGCAGGTGAAGCGATCGGTCTTAAAGTCGCGCATGAAGTGTTTGCTGATCGCACTTATCAAAAAGATGGAACATTAACGCCGAGAAACATGCCGAATGCTTTGATTACGAGTGAAGAAGCCGCCATCCGACAAGTAGTGAAAATGGTAAAAGAACAAAAAGTGGCCACAGCCGATCAACATGAAATCAGGATTCAAGCAGATACGATTTGCCTCCATGGAGACGGACGGAATGCTCTTTTATTTGCCAAGCGTATTCATGAAATATTTCAAGCAGAAGGAATTAAAATCGAGACCGTCTAGAATTCGATAAAGGAAGAAAAGAGAATGGCGCCTTTACCGAGACAAAAAAGAAAAAGGATTAATCGTTTCCGCTTTTTAGCCCGTTTGTGATAGAAGAATCAATAGCAACACCGTACCGAAGCTCTTCTTAAACTTTCAGGCTGGTCCCACTGTTGTACCGGTGGACCAGCCTGGTGAATTCAAGAGTTTACCAGCGGTGTGCTTTCGCGTTTCTTCTTAAAATAAAATTGGTTTTTGACATTTCAGTATGCCCGTTCACTTGTGATTTGGAGCGTTTCGGTCTTGTCCAATTGTGGTGAAAAAGTTCTGAGTGCGGATCAAGCTGATCTTTATAACTCATCTTATCACCTCTTTGAAAGGATAGGCGATATTCAACGAGGAATATCATATATAGGTTTTGTAACATCGAAAGAAATATTCTTTCGATGAAGCATTAGTGCTTTTCCAATTTTCCCAAAATAAAATAAGAGGAAGGAAAAACGTACTGTTTGCCGATAGCGCCGTCAAAAGATGCTCAGCGGCTAAAGCCATTGATAAGGAATGAAAAACTTGTAAGATTTTGTGACATGTAATACAATAAAGAAAAAATAAAAAATTCTAATAATTAAAATAAAACAAAAGGAGGATATGTTGAAAATGATGGATTATGGCAATAGTTGGGAAAATTTTTCGATAACATAGGTGTTTTCATTTCAAAGATCGAGGAAAGGGCAAGTAGAGGGGCTTTCACCGGATATTTCTGTTTTATATTTAAGAAATTTTCAGATTCTTTTCAAAATGGTTCTGGTTTTGTTGAATTTTATTGTATAATAGTAAGAAATAGCATGAGTGGTGGAGTGAAGGAAGAGTGTGAAACAGGAAAGTCTTCCTAAAACTCTTTTTTTGTTTGCTGAAAATAATTTTTCGGCGGACAAGCCCCCTTTATTTGCATATCACTTGTTCTCTTGCCATTCTGTCCAATCGGCAGTGTAGCTGAGGCGAAAAACGTTCTTTAAGGAACAGGAAAAACAAAACTTTCCATTACACGGAAGCAGTGCGTATGAAAAGAAAGGATGAAACAAATGTCAGATAACAGATCTTTGCAGCGTGGTTTAAAGAACCGGCATATTCAGCTAATTGCTATTGGGGGGGCAATCGGCGTAGGGCTGTTCTTGGGTTCAGGAAAATCGATCCATTTTGCCGGGCCTTCTATTATGCTCGTTTATTTGATTACGGGGATTATGCTCTTTTTCATGATGCGCGCCTTGGGAGAATTGCTTCTTTATCGGCCGACGACAGGTTCGTTTACGGATTTTGCTGAAACGTTTATCGGACCGTGGGCAGGTTTTATTACAGGTTGGACCTATTGGTTTTGTTGGATTGTGACCGGAATAGCCGAAATCACAGCCGTAGGTTTGTATGTGAAATTCTGGTTCCCCGACTTGCCTCAATGGATCCCTGCGCTTATATGTGTTCTTGTATTGTTTGCAATCAATATGGCAACAGTAAAAGCGTTCGGAGAGATGGAATTTTGGTTTGCGATTATTAAGGTTGTGACGATTGTAGCCTTAATAGTCATTGGATTGATTTTGGTTTTTACCGGATATAAAAGCCACGGCACCCATGCTACGTTTTCTAATCTTTGGAGCCACGGCGGGATTTTTCCGAATGGAGTTTCCGGATTTCTGCTGGCTTTCCAAATGGTCGTGTTCGCCTATGTTGGAATTGAACTTGTGGGGGTGACAGCCGGTGAAGCGGAAAACCCGGAAGTTACTTTGCCAAAAGCGATTAACAATATACCCATTCGCATTTTGATTTTTTACATCGGCGCTTTACTTGTCATTATGTCGATTTATCCGTGGAATGGGGTCGATCCGAACAGCAGTCCATTTGTGAAAGTGTTTTCGCTTATCGGCATTCCTGCTGCTGCAGGTATTATTAATTTTGTCGTGCTGACTTCAGCAGCTTCTTCCTGCAACAGTGGTATTTTTAGCACTAGCCGAATGCTTTATACGCTGGCAAACGAAGGAAAAGCGCCGAAGAAGCTGAAAGAGCTGAATGAACAAAGCGTTCCTGCACCTGCTCTTATCACTTCAACGCTTGTGCTTTTGATCGGTGTTTTATTAAACTATTGGCTACCGGATCAAGTGTTCACGTTGGTGACGAGCATTTCAACCATTTGCTTTATATGGGTATGGGGCGTTATATTAATCGCTCATTTGCGATTCCGGAAATTAAAACCGGAAGAGGCTGAGAAAATTTCATTTAAAATGCCGTTTGCTCCTGTTTCAAACTGGATTGTGCTAGCCTTCTTTGTATTTATTCTTGTCGTGCTCGGACTGGCCGATGATACGCGGGTAGCTTTGTTTGTCACCCCGGTATGGTTTATTCTTCTGGCCATTGCGTATGGAATTACGAAGAGAAAACAAAAAGGCGCGTTGTAAAATTTCAATCCTTTAGATGCAAGAACCCCGTTCCGAATTTGGAACGGGGTTCTTTTCGGGCATCGGCGGCCGAAATATCTACGGATGTCGTGAGATTAATATTGCCGATATACATAAGGATCTTTCGGTTTTGGTATTTCTTCCCATTTGGTTACTTTTAAATAAGGAATATTTTCTTTAAATGGCTGATAATAAGTGGTTTCCAGCGTTCCTTCTACTTGCAGCCATTCATCTTTGTGTATTTGGGACTTCATGTCTTTTGGAAACTCGACAAGCATTCCATATACTCCGGCATCGGCTATGCAATGGATAATCCCGAAGCGGAGAACAAATAATTGATTGTTTTCAATGTCATCTGTTCGATATGCGAATCCTTTTAAAACAACTTTTTTGTCAATAAAATTGCCCGGATGGTTATAAATGGATTCCAACGCTCGAAAATAATGTTTATCGTCCAGAACGATCCGGTTTTCGGACCCATATTTTTTCAAATCATTTTTGTCCATTTGATTATAGGCAATTTTGTCGTAATAAGGGCTGGCATCTGGACGCAAAATTTGATGGTTGGCATATTGATCGGTATCGTTGTCGATAAAAGAAAAGTGAAAACCTTTCGCTTTTACGATTGTGGAGTCCAATGTTGCTGCCGGCAAAAAAATGCCCGTTATGATGGGAATCAGCATCATAGTATAAGTGAATACTTTTTTCAAAATCGTATCTTCGTCATGGGAATGATCGTGGCCATGGTCGTGATCGTGATTGTGATCTTTACGTTTATCGCCTCTTGCCCATTGAATCAATTGATACAACGTTAAAAAGCCCATCAAAAAGATCATGCTGAAGGAAAGATACGAATATTTCATATTAATATATTTGCTGATATCTCCTTTGGCGTGCAGCATCATAAAAAAATACGTGAAGCCGAATAAAATAATAATCCTGAGCACGATAAACACCTCCTATACAAAGTCTCCTCTGTCGACTGTTTAAAAAGGTTCTACATTTGATTGAAGCAACAGGATTGTTGTGAAAGAAGCCACTTAGCTAAATGATTAATGCTCCGACAAAAACACATACAGCAATCAGTGAAACAAGCACAAACACAAACCGTTTTTGAAAAGCGTCAAGCATCATGAATAAATTTTTGATATCCACCATCGCTCCAAACACTAAAAAAGCAATAATCGGACCTGTTCCGAAAAGCCCGGAAAAAGAAGAGGCGATAAATGCATCGGCTTCTGAACAAATCGACAGGATAAAAGCCAGCGCCATCATGACCAAAACGGCCGTTACTTTCGAATGACCGAATTCAAGCAAAGCGCTCGTTTTGAAAAAGGTTTGCATGGCGGAAGAAATCAGGGCTCCAAAAATTAAAAATTTCCCAACAGAGAAAAATTCGTCAATGGCATGGTCGATGGTTCCGACTATTTTCGAGCGAAGGCTCATTTTATGAGAACCATGTGAATGATTGTGAGCAAAATGATCGATCGCTTGTCTTAATTGTTGATCATTAAATATATAAGAAATGGCAATGCTTACGACTATGGAAACTCCAATGGCTAAGCTGCAGCGATACAGCGCCATTTTCCAACTGTCCCCGAAAGCGACGAAAGTTGAAAATATGACAATAGGATTTATAATCGGGCCGCTCAACATAAAAGCAATGGCGGCATGGAGAGGAACATTTTTTTGTACAAGTCGTCGTGTAATGGGAACGATGCCGCATTCGCAGCCTGGAAACAACGATCCAATACAAGAGCCAAGAGCGGCGGAAGCAAAACGATTGGCTGGGATCATTTTGGCGATCATTTCCTCTGTTACAAACATTTGAATCAACGCTGACAAAAATACGCCGATGACAACAAACGGCAAAGCTTCGATGATGATACTGATGAAAATGGTATTCATTTGTAATAATGTTTGACTCATTGATTTCCACCTCGAATATTCTAGTGTAAGTCTAGACGAACAAAGGGTAGAAATACACTCAAGCACAATAAAAAGAAGCTTAAAAGAAAGAGTGTAAATGATCCATCATGAATCTGAAAGAACTCTGTTTCAATTCCTTCGTATTGGATCCAATAATATTATTAGATGTTTTTATCAAATCACTATCCATATCAACAGTCAAGCAATCTGTTAATCTGTCGGACAGTATAAGAATTTATCAATGGTCCATGGGAAATATGAGAGTCATTCTTGACGACGATGTTGCATGTCTACAAAGCAAAAGAATGCCATATGTCATCATATCAAAATGGATCGATTCATACGAGTGGAAAATAGTAGACATTTAGACAAACTTTTAAATATCCTGGTTAAAAGAAAATGGTCAACGGAAAAAGAGGAGAAGCGTTAAGCGAGACTTTGAATTTGGACCGATACGACAGACATCGCCGTTATGGAGATTAGCTGAAAGAAATGGGCTTCAATGAACAAAGCCCGCGATAAGATTTCTTATCGTGGGCCCCTGCTCAATCGATTATTTATTGATTGATATTGTAAAAGGCTTTCTTCACGTCGATCTTTTCTTTGATCACCTTATTTTTGTAAAGCCAATCGTTAACATGTTCCCAAACTTCTTGGTCTTGATAGCCAAATGGCTTGTCTTTGCTGTTCATTAAAGGAAGCAGGATGTTCAAACTTTTTGTTTCTACTTGTTTATCAAGAGGGAAACTGTCGTTTTCATGGTCAAGCAGAATCTTTAAACCGGCTTGAGGGTTTTTAGTAACTTCTGATTGCCCTTTTGCAACAGCTTTCCAGAACTTTTTATACACATCCTTCTTTTCTTGAAGTCCTTTTTCGCTTGCAACCAAAACAAGCTCATAATAATCAGGAACGCCATATTGAGCCGGGTTAAATATCCGAACAGGATGTCCTTCTTTTTCTAAAAGGATGCGTTCATGATTGATATAGCCGCCAATAATGCCATCTACTTTCTTGGAGGTGATCGCCGGAATTAAATCAAAGCCGACATCCGTCCTTTTGACTTTTTTTGGATTGCCGCCGTCTGTTTGGATCATCGTATTTAATATGGCTTGTTCTATATCGATAGATGAATAGCCGATATTTTTTCCTTCCAAATCTTTAGGACGGTGGATTGAGCTGTTAGTTGGAACCATTATACAGTCAAGTGGATGTCTGACAATGGCCGCTAAAGATACAACCGGAATTCCTTCAGCACGGGAAACGATTAATTGCGGCTGGTAGCTAATCGCTAAGTCGACTTTTCCTGCCGCGACAAGTTTCAACGGATCGTTGGTTTCAGCCGGCATTTTAATGTCAACATCAAGCCCTTCTTTGGCAAAATACCCTTTTTCTTTCGCTGTATAAATGGCGGAATGGACAGCATTTGGATACCAATCCAGCATGATCGTTACCTTTTGCTTTCCATCCTTAGTCTTTGCTGTATCTTGTTGTGAGGAACAACCCGCTGCAATCAATACGAACAATAAACTTACACCAATCAATCGGATGATTTTTTTCATGACTCAACACCCATTTCTATGATTTTCTATTCCATTTTAAAAAGCTTTTTTCAATGAAAGTGGCTATACTAAATAAAACCAATCCTAGAACCGTTAATAAAGCAACGGCTGCAAATACTCCTTCGGCATTTAAATTTCCTGACATTCTTCTCGTGTAATATCCGAGTCCTTCGCTGGCTCCAAGCCATTCGCCAATGGTTGCACCAACGATGGAATAAATAACGGCCATCTTAATGCCAGAAAAAAGAGAAGGCATGGCGAAGGGAACTTCTACTTTTATAAATATTTTCCATTTGGACGCGCCCATGGACCGTAACAGATCCACATAATCTTGATCGATATTTTTGAATCCATCATAGCAGCTGATCACGATAGGGAAAAAAGCAACCAGCACCGTTACAGCGATTTTGCTCCAAATATCATATCCAAACCAAAGGACAAAGATGGGCGAGAGGGCAATGACAGGAATCGTTTGAGAAAACAAGACAAAAGGATAAAGCATTTTTTCTACCAGCTTGGAAAAGTGCATGGCGAGTGCGATGGTGATCCCGCCTGCGAAAGAAAAAGCAAAACCGATCAAAGCTTCTTTCAACGTTGCCGGTGTATGTACCCATAACAAAGCCTGTTTCTGTTCGTAAAGCATTTCTAACACTTTGGAAGGAGCAGGAATGATAAAAGATGGGACTTTTCCGGTTCTTGCCGCCCACTCCCATAGAGAAACGGCAATGATGACCAAGAGCCCGAATGCTCCATAATCTGCTAACAATCTCTTTAACTTACTCATTGGCAATCTTCTTTTCTATTGTTTTTCGATAGGTTTGCACTTCCGGCCAATAAACCATGTCGACACTCCTAGGTCTAGGCAAATCCACGATGATTTCTTCCACTTTATGGTCAGCGTGTAACAGCAAAATTTTATCGCTTAACAAAATGGCTTCTTCTAAGTCATGTGTGATAAATAAGATGGTGTTGTCCAATTCCTTCCAAATCGATAACAGCCAATCGTGCATTTCTCTCTTTGTCAAAGCGTCAAGAGCAGCGAAAGGTTCATCGAGGAGCAAAACTTCGCTTCCCATAAAAAGTGTTCGCAGAAATGCCACCCTTTGTCTCATGCCTCCGGAAAGCTGTTTTGGCAAAGCGTTCTTCCAACGGATCAAGCCAATGCGTTTCAGCCATTCTTCAGCATCGGCTTTCGTCAAGTTTCGCTTATTTTGAACTTCCAAAGGGAGCATGATGTTGTCTATCACGGTACGCCACGGAAGTAGTAAATCTCGTTGGGGCATATAACCAACACTACCGGGGCCCGGTGTTTTTCCGTTGACGGAAATGATCCCTTCCTCACATGGAAACAAGCCGGCAATCAGTTTTAATAGTGTACTTTTTCCTGTCCCGCTTTTTCCGATTAATGAAACAAATTCTCCTTTTTCGATATGAGCGGAAAAGTTAAAGATGACCGGTTTTGTTTCACCGGGATAGGTATAGGAAACATTTTCTAAACACACAGACATTTTTCGTGTTCCTCCTTTCCTCTTGAGTTTTCCTTTTCTCTTTGAGGCGGGAAAGATGAAAAAACCCGCTCTTCAGCCTAAAGAGCGGGTTCATCTTCAATGTCCATTTCAAAAAGACTCCACCACTTCCCTACGCTGGCATTACCCATCTCAGGTTCAAAGGGTTTAGAACGAACGTTCAATCTCAGCCTTGTCGGCTCCCCTAGTGTGTTGTAAGCAACTATTAAATTCTTATAGTCTATCGTAGCAAAATCATTCAGAAAAGTAAAACGTAATCGAAACATTTTGTTTATAAAAAAACTTTTCCTTTCAGTATCTCCAAGAAATGAACGGTTTGTTTCGAAATATGAAAAATTTATAAACATTATATAAATTCAGATAATTATTATCCGTTATGGAGTATAATGGTTAAAAATTGGAAAGGGGAGAATCTCTTTGAAAAAAGTGGTAAATTTAATTACTAAAAAAACGATGGCAATCGCTCCGGCTTATGATCTTGAACATGAATCCATCATTTATGAAGTGGACCGCACGTTTTTCAGCAAAAAACGTCCGCTGGAAATTTTGGATGATGCCTGCATTTGCCGCTGTTCCACTTATGAAGGAAGAATTCGTGCTGTCCGAAGAAAATTAGGTCACTATAAAAAAACTCCTCTGATGATTTCTCCGGATGAAATGCTCTACGCCTTTCCTACTAAATCACCTGAACGATATGATTGTATATGGGTTTTTCCGCGTCATGTGAAAGATTGGAGAGAGGCAGGGGAGAATGCGTTGATGGTTCGATTTTTTAACGGATTGGAAATTACCGTCAATTGTTCCTCTTACACTTTCAAGCGTCAAAAAGAAAAAACAGCGGACTGCTTAATGCACTTTTCTGATCCTCCGTTTGTACATATTAAAGGGTTTTCAGCAATCAAAAAGGAAACGGAGAAGATTTAAAATTTACTTTTCATTTGCCATAAGGGAATCCTATTTTTAGGATCAGCTCTTTTGGAGCGATTCTTTCTTCATCAGTTTTTCTGATTTGTTTTTGCACAATTTTGCAAACGATTTCTTTTTGTGGGGTTGATGTACTGAAAGGCTGATTCACTAGAGCTGTTTTTCTTTTAGAAAGGATTTTGCTGTGAATCAGCTTTTTTTATTTTACCGAATCGTGTATGGAAATTCTTTAATAGTGCCAAAACAAGATGAAGATTGAATTGGGTCAAAAGTTCTAAAATCTAGTGGACGATCATAAATGAGAAAATATGATTATGCCACCGATAACAAGAAAGAATAATAGAATTTTTGGAGGAAATGGAATCAATGATCGTAAAAACGAAATAATTAGTAGTTGCATTATTTTTCGTTATTATTCTATAATTTTTAGTGTGATAATTGAATAACGAGTTAAATCCTCATCAATTGATGGGGTAGAGGTCGCGGCTTTTATGAGTAATTCGGACGAGATGCTGAGAACATTGACGACTCCGAAGGAAAGGAAAGGCCGCCGAAGTCCGTCCTGTTCTCAGAAGGCGCGGGCTGGGGCTGTATCCGAATAGGAACAGAACTGTCACGCTTTTTGCCCGTAAAGCGTGGAGCACTACTGAAGAAGTATGATGAGGGGTATTTCTATATTTGCGCCATCGAATCTTCTTCGGTGGCGCTTTTGTGTGCGCCCGGCATGGGTGTAATCTATAGGGTGAAAGTCCCGAGCTGCGAAGGCAGAAGTAGCAGTTAGCTTAACGCAAGGGTGTCCGTGGTGACGCGGAATCTGAAGGAAGCGGGCGGCAAACTTCCGATCTGAGGAACACGAACTTCATATGAGGCTAGGTATGATTGAGTGAGTTTGCATAACAAAACAAAGCTCTTTCTGTCGAAGGTCATATCGAGTAAATGAGGCGGATAGATGGTGTGAAAGTGCATGTACTTACCCGGGGAGGTCTGGCGGATATGTGAAGTACTCTTCATAACCTACTTAGTGATAAGTAGCTGAACCGTCAGAAGTCAGCAGAGGTCATAGTATTAGTTGGTCTAGAACAACTAAGAAGGACCGAACAATTAAGAGAGAATAGCCCTTGGTATTCAGTGAGTCATGATGAACACAGAAAACGTAGTACCTCACTTGAGGGAGGAAGCGGTGAATCCCGTGGGAGACCTCTTGGAGGGTGGAGTGACCACTGGCATAAAGAGAACAGCTATTCACGGAAGTTATAAAGACTTGCGTCAATTATCTTAATTGAACCGCCGTATACGGAACCGTACGTACGGTGGTGTGAGAGGACGGGAGTTAATCGCTCCCTCCTACTCGATTATTTAAAGCCAATAAGGATCAACGAGTTTTAATAATGAATCTGTTTAGGCAGTCATCACCGCTTTTTATCTGCAGCAGAATGATGGCAAAGGAGTGTTTAGTTGAATGGTGAAAATACAAGACAGTAGAAATGCGACGGAGACGGGCAAGTTAAAAAGAGGACTTCGATCGCGTCATTTAACGATGATTTCTCTTGGGGGCACAATCGGTACCGGATTGTTTCTGGCCAGCGGCGGAGCGATTCATACGGCAGGGCCTGGAGGAGCGTTATTGTCTTATTTGATTATTGGAATTATGGTGTACTTTTTGATGACGAGTTTAGCGGAAATGGCTGCCTATATGCCG
The DNA here is from genome assembly GCF_038006725.1 of Bacillus sp. FSL W8-1127. Lineage (NCBI taxonomy): Bacteria > Bacillati > Bacillota > Bacilli > Caryophanales > Bacillaceae > Bacillus > Bacillus sp. FSL W8-1127. The sequence goes on from NZ_JBBOVU010000001.1 coordinate 639,638, forward strand.
ATCACTGGAAGTTTTAGTACGTATGCGACTAAATTTGTTGATCCTGCTTTAGGATTTGCCCTCGGCTGGAACTATTGGTATAACTGGGCCATTACCATTGCGGCAGAATTATCTGCTGTTACCATGATTATGAAATTTTGGTTTCCGCATAGCCCCTCATTGCTTTGGAGCGGACTTTTCCTATTGATTATGTTTATATTGAATTATTTAGCAGTAAGAGGTTTTGGGGAAGCGGAATATTGGTTTTCCCTTATTAAAGTAGTGACGGTCATTGTCTTTATCGTCATGGGCACTTTAATGATTTTCGGCATTATTGGCGGAGAAGCCGTTGGATTTAAGAATTTTACGATCGGCGATGCTCCTTTCCACGGTGGATTTATGGCGATGCTTGGTATTTTTATGGCGGCCGGATTTTCTTTTCAAGGTACTGAGCTTCTTGGGATTACGGCCGGTGAAACCGATGATCCGGAAAAAAATATTCCAAAAGCGGTCCGGCAAGTCTTTTGGAGAATTCTTTTATTCTATGTATTAGCTATTTTAGTCATTAGCCTTCTAATTCCTTATACAAATCCAAACCTTGCAAACGATGATGTCTCGGTTAGTCCGTTTACGCTTGTCTTTCAAAAAGCAGGGGTTGCTTTTGCGGCATCTGTCATGAATGCCATAATTTTGACGGCGGTTTTATCTGCCGGAAACTCCGGAATGTACGCTTCGACAAGAATGTTGTGGAATTTGGCTATGGAAGGGAAGGCACCTAAATTTTTAGCCAAATTGGACAAACGAGGAGTTCCTGTTAATTCCTTGATTGTCACTGCGCTTGTCGGCTGTCTTGCCTTTTTGGCTTCCCTTTTTGGTGATGGGGTTGTGTATACATGGCTGCTAAACGCTTCCGGCATGACGGGATTTATCGCATGGCTTGGTATTGCTGTCAGCCATTACCGGTTCCGCAAAGCTTATGTTGCCCAAGGCTACAAGTTGGAAGATCTTCCTTACAGAGCGAAGCTTTTCCCGTTTGGTCCTATTTTTGCTTTTGTACTCTGCACAATCGTTATTTTAGGGCAAAATTACTCTGCCTTTATCGGCGATAAAATTGATTGGCACGGCATATTAGTTTCCTATATTGGCATTCCTGTTTTTCTCGTATTTTGGTTTGGCTATAAGATTGTAAAGAAAACAAAAGTGGTTTCATTAAAGGATGTTCAATTCAAATAAGTTTTGTAAAGAATGCTTATCCCCGCATGGTCCATCCATGCTGGGATTTTTCTTTGACTACGGGATCTATTGGAGTTTATGTCTGTTTATTTGCACCGTTGGCCAATAAAAAAGGAGAACAGACACCCGTGGTATTCCGTGAATTAGACAGAATAGGTATCGTGACGAACGATTAATGGAAAGAAAACTGTGTTCAAACATGAAGGAATAAAGTCGAGAAATTCGTTTCATTCTACCGTTTTCAGTATTGGGCGAGTGGGCGTAAAAAAAGAACCTTTGAGAGATCAAAGGTTCTTTTTGGATCGGGAAGACAGGATTTGAACCTGCGACCCCTACGTCCCGAACGTAGTGCTCTACCAAGCTGAGCTACTTCCCGGTATTTTTTCGACATTGATTATTATATACCTTATCACTGATTTTGTGAACTGCCTAAAAGTTATTTTTATTTTCGAAATTTTTTGCGACAGATTGATCGTTATAATAGTAAAAATAAAGAGCACCGACGGAAAATCGGTGCTCAATAGGTAGGTGTGGTAGACCTCGTGGTTTACCAACCAAAACCTTATCGCAATTGAAAGAATATCAGATTATGTCGAACTTTGTCGATGAAAAAATAATGGTTATACTTCCAATTTGTGGGAATTATTGTTTGCGAAGTTATGAAACATGGTGTGGATATGTGGATTACCTTTAAATTCACATCTGCGAAATAAACTATGAACTTGTTCTTCCGCTATATCTATGTCGATGAGGTGTAATTCCTTCTATGTTGGTTACCCCCTCGAATTTGTGATAATGACCGCCTTCAGAAAGTGGAATAGCCGGACCAGTAACCCCGCGGATCATATGTCGATGTCCATCATTAAAAGAAGTAAAAGCAAAATATCTATGTGTATGTTGAGATGTGTTTAGGGCGGGTTCAGTAATTCCGATAAATCTATGGTTATGCCCCGCGTTATAAGAGGTAGCTCCTCTAAAGCTGTGGACATGGAGAGAGATAAGCCTTCCGTCCCATGAGTTGACGTAAAGTGGATGGGAATGAACGGGGGCAGAATCATTCGAATGATACGTGTATCCGGAAACGGGTATCTCCATCAGCAAAACTCCTTTTCATTTTTTTATATTGTATGGGAAAAAGTCTAAAAAAGAGTGGGGATTTGCCTGAAGTGGATAGAACGATAGTTTGGCGGAATGATAGTGGTGGGTGAGCACCATCATTCGCACATCCACACTTATGTTCGACAATCAAACAGTCATTCGAACAGATGGTGTAATATCGTTGGATAAAATGGCATTCATAAACTGGAACGACCCAAAGTTCCAAACGGAAATGAAACGATTCCGAATAAAGGTTTAATGAAGGTGCGATGGGGCTAAGCAGAGAGCCGAGACGTTCATTAAATACGAAACGGGCATGAGAGCTGGATTTGAATACATCCTTGGCATCGTTAAATAGACGGCTTGGAATGTTTAAGAGTTTGGCTACAAAGAATGGAAAGATGAACGAGAAACAAAATTTCTGGTTGTGCCTTTAAAAAATTTACAGATTGTTTCGGAACGATAATAAGGTTGTTTTCAGTGACGCATAGCTTCCTATAGCGGCATAGCCATAGAACCATCCCATAAAAATGCCCGCGATCAAGTGGTGGCGATGGCTGATGAACACAGAGAACAGCAATCCAATGATGACCGCTACCGCCGGTACATATTTTTTAGGGACTTTCAAAAAAATCTTTATAACTTGAGTTAGAATGAATACAACAGGTACAGCGATGAAAGCATCCCAGACATTTGTTTGTATGACAGGAAAATGGAAATTCATTCATTTCATCCCTTTCTTTCGTATGAGTAGTATTTGTTTATTTGTCAGGAAATAAACCATTTAGGTGCTAGTAGACCCGGATATTGAAGTTTGGGACATCCATACAGGAATGCAGCCTGTCTTGCAGAATATTTTCTAAAAGGCTTTTAACGACAAACAGTCTTCTTGATTCTTCACTTTCCTTGAATCCATTTCTTTCATTTGCTATAATGAGTGACATTCTAATTATAAAATTTTTAGCTACATATCTTGATTTCGAAATATTAGAGAGCAGAATATATTCGAATGAAGAGGAAGGCTGATGTCGAAAACATTGAATTGGGGCTCACCATGAAATGTTCCAAAATGTGATGAACCACCCGGCCTTCCTCGGAACTTGTAGAAAATGGATGCTTTCAAAATAATTGGAGCCCAGAAAAGAAGAGGAATCGTGCTGTTTGTCTTATAATTCGGAAAAAGAAGGAGGAAGAAATCTTTGTTAACGATCGATCCATTATCTTTGCCGGAAAAGGAAAATTATAAGTTTTTAACGGGAGGAATTATTCCCCGCCCCATTGCGTTTGTTACCTCTTTATCTAAGGAGGGGGTATTGAATGGCGGGCCGTTTAGTTACTTTAATATCGTGGCCGCTAATCCACCGCTTTTGTCCATTTCGGTGCAAAGAAACAATGGAATGAAAAAGGATACGGCGAGAAACATTTTAGAAACGGGTGAATTTGTTGTTCATATTGTGGATGAAAGCAATGTGAAAAAAGTCAATCTGACGGCTGCTACCCTTCCGCCGGATGAAAGTGAAATTGAGTTGGCCGGACTGACCCCTGTTGAAAGCACAAAAATTTCTGTTCCGGGAGTCAAAGAGGCGAAAATTCGAATGGAATGTGTGTTGGAACAATCGCTCGAACTTGGCGGCAACGGAGAAAACGCTGCTTGTGATTTGATTATAGGAAAGATTGTTCAATACCATATTGACGAAAATCTTTATCATAAGGGAAGAATAGATGCCCGCCAATTGAAAGCTGTCAGCCGATTAGCCGGAAGCGATTATGCAAAACTTGGAGACTTTTTCTCTATCGAACGGCCGAAATGAGAAGAGGAAACCGAAGGAGATTTCATTTTTGGCGTTAAGGCTATGATCCTTAGTTTCCAACGTCAGAATTTGTAAGAGTATCTTTTGAAGGAATGGCGCAATGATTCGGATGAAAAAATCGCTTTGGATAAAGCGGGAAAGGTCATTATCGAGGGAATGGCGGACAAACACAAGTGTGATATCATGATTCCACGGAAATAGAAAGATGCAAAACGATAAATACCGGAATAGCGATGTTATTCATTGGAAAAACACAGCCCCTCTTCACCCTGAAGAGGGGCTAAATGGAACCGGAGGAATAAAATTACTTATAAGTGAATAAGTTCATCTTTCAGAGTAAAGTCCGTTTTATTCTTTTTTTAGAAGCTTTTTTTCAATTTGTTCACTCTTTAAAGGTTTGCTAAATAAGTACCCTTGTCCAAGGTCACATCCGTATTGCGCAAGGATTTGAAGCTGATCTTCGGTTTCGATTCCTTCGGCCACTACACGTAAATTTAAATTATGGGCAAGGGAAATAATAGAATGTACAAGAGAAGCATTTTTTTGATTCGTTAATTCTTCGACAAATGATTTGTCTAGTTTTAAAACGTCGACTTGCAATTTCATTAAATACGACAAAGAAGAAAAACCGGTTCCAAAATCGTCAATGGCAATTTGGACTCCCATTTGCTTCAGCTTTTGGATCGTTTGAATTGTCGTATCGAAATCTTGAATCATCGTGCTTTCTGTCATTTCTAATATAAGATATTGAGGTTCGATCTCTGCTTTTTTTATTAAGTTTAATATGTCTTCGACTAACGTTCCTTTTTCAAAATGCTGAGGCGAAATGTTGACGGAAACGGGAACCTTATGAAAACCAAGCAATTGCCATTTCTTCATTTGCTTCCCAACTTGTTCAAGAACCCAATGTGTAATGGGAACAATTAAATCTAATTCCTCCGCACGAGAAATAAATTCACTCGGGGCGATCATTCCTTTTTGAGGATGGTTCCAACGAATTAAGGCTTCTAAAGATTCAATCCGTTTCGTTAATAGATTAAATTTCGGCTGATAGACTAAATAAAATTCGTTATTAAGGATGGCTCTTTGAATATCACTTTCGAATGAATCGTTGAAATCCGTTAGCTTGCCGCAAAATTGATAATTGTTCTTCCCGAATTGTTTCGCTTTGTGAAGAGCTTGATTTGCATGTTTTAATAATGTGGAGATATCTCCGCCGCAATTTGGATAGATGCCAATTCCAATAGAAGAAGTCGTCTTAAATTCATGGTTTTTGATTTTCCATGGCTCTTGCAGTGCCGATAAAATTCGTTTTGCCAGATTGCCCACATCTTCGATCGAAATTCCTGTAAGCAAGATCGCAAATTCGTCTCCGCTCAATCGCGCCAATGTATCTTCTTTACGAATGCATGCTTTCACCCGTTTCACAAACTGGATCAATAACTCGTCTCCTACGTCATGGCCTAACGTATTATTCACCCATCTAAACTGGTCTAAATCCAAAAACATGACAAAAAACGGTTCTTGACGGCTTTTAGCTTGATTCATCGTATGGTGGAGGCGTTCCATAAATAAGCGGCGATTGTAGGAACCGGTTAGATAATCATGGAAAGCCATGTTTTCTAATTCTGCTTCATATTGTTTTCGTTCTGTCACTTCTTTTGAAACGCAAAGAATGTGATGAAGCTCCTGGTTCTCGCCATACACGGGTGTCATCTTTGTTTCTAGCCAAATAAAAGAACCCTCTTTATGTTTAAAACGGAATTCCACCGAACTATGCTCTTTTGTTTTTAAAACGTTTTGAAAACACCTAACCACTCGTTCGATGTCTTCTTTGTGAACAAGTTTATAAGGGAATTCGCTTCCTTCATTTAGAACGATTCCTAAAACGGTACGATGTGAAGGAGAAGAATATAAAATATTCATATCAGCGTCAAGAAGAGAAACGAGGTCGGTCGTGTTTTCCGCAATTAATCGATACTTCGCTTCATATTCCTGTAATTTTCTTTCCTCTTTCACGATAAAATTTTGTAAAAACGCTATTATATAGGCCGTTTTCACTTGCTCATTATCGATAAGCGAGAGATTATTATCCACATCTGTTAAATTTTCATCATTACGGCCAAAAATCGTGTCAACCAGTTCGGACGTTCCGTCTAACTCGATCTGGAATGACTTTTTCAATGACGTCTTATTTTCAGGAATCTCCACAGAAAGATTTTTCCCAAGCACTTCATTTTCTGAATAATCGTATGTCGATTTTTGATTTATTTTTTGGAGATTGACAATCGATTCGATTATATTAGAAAAAGGGTCTGGAATTTTTTTTGCACGAATTCGTTCATTTTGGCTGCTCTTTTGTTCAGTAATGTTTTGGGCAATCCCCAATACACCGGTTACAGTATTGTTCACAATAATCGGAATATTGGTTAGTTTAAGCAATACACGCTCTTTTTTCTGATTATAAATGGAACATTGGTAGTGTCTGATTTCTCCTTGCAAGACAGCATGGAAATGTTCCATTGCAGACGCCAGACTATCAGGTGTTATTAAGGAAGCAAATGAACAGTTCATAAGATCTTTCCATCTATATCCGGTCACTTGTTCAACCGAGTGATTGGCCTTTAAAATACGACCCTTCAAATCCAATTGGAAGATAAGAACGGGATGGTTTTTTGCTGCAGATTGATGATACTGTTGGCTTTCTTTGAACTGACGCTCTTTTTCCGTTTGTTCCGATATCTCTTTAAAAATCCCCATAAAGCCTATGATTTCTCCGTTTTTATTTTTTATGGAGGAATACGAAGTGTTCACATGAAGCGGTCTACCATCTTTTCGTTTCCATGTTGTTCGATGAAAAAGGAATTTATTTTCTTTTTGCAATGGGATGGACCGATTGTGGCATTCTTCCTCAAAACGACCCGGCGTGAGCTTTAAATGATGGATAGGGAGCCCAACGACATCTTCTTCTTTCCAACCAAATAACGAGGCAAAGGAAGGGTTGGCGCGGATGATGGTCCAATTGGAATCCATTATCAATATCCCATCCGATGTCGCGGCGAAAAAAGATTCAAAAATGGAACGCAAAGGAATGAAGTCTTCCTCGATTTTTTTTCGTTTGTTTCCAACTCTTCCGATCACTATCATATGAGTACATTTTCCTTGAGAATTAAAAATAGGGGTGATCGCTAATTCACTTACATTCTGGCCGATGATAGACTGAATTCCGTTATTATACTCTAAGCAGCGGGCTGCAATGAGCGCTTTGTTTAATGCATCATGGAGGTTTGACGCATACGGATCGGGAAGCACTTCTTCCGCAAATTTTCCGTATTTTTCTTTGTTGATACCGACTTTAAAAGCTGTTTCATTTGCTGTCAGCAATTGAAACTTTCCATCTATGACTTCAAAAAGGAGGGCAAAATCTGTCATTTGATGAAAAGCTTTCTCAATCATTTCTAATAAAGTAGAATTTGACATATTGAAACCCCTTTTAGTATAATCTCAAATTCATCTATCTTATTTTCTTTATGTTGATAATTTTTTAACTTTTTCACGAAAAAATACACATCTATTTTATCTATAAGAGTGTGTATAAAAGGTTTGTAGAAACTTTCTTATTATACTTTTTTTACATATTAATACAAAATACTACAAATGACAACTGACAAAGGCTGATTGAGTCGAGTTTTTTCAAATTTTCGTTTTTTTGCATGAAATTAGGAAATTATAAAAATTTTATTGAAAGCGTTATAGCAATCAAAAAATGATTTGGTACCGTCAAGAATTTTGTGTAATGTAAGATAGATAGGGTATCTCTGAAATAGATTTAGAATAGAGGGGAAGACTGGTTTCCTCCATACAGGAGACTGAATATTCAGTCTCCTGTGTGGAAAGAGAGAATCCCCCTTATCTCATTGATTTACATTATTTGGTTAATTATAACGTTCTTCAAACATTCGTTGAAGGGTTTCATAGGCTTCAGCAAATCCTCGTAATTTTCGTCCTGCCCATTTCTCATTAAAATCTTGGATGGTCAAATACACGACTTTTTCAGCGGCTTCTAAACTACTCAAACTGTTCATCGGCTTTAGACGTTTCCGAATCTCTTTGATCGTTCGTTCAATGGCATTGGTCGTGTAAATCACACTTCGAATACTGCTTGGATAATCCATAAATGTAAGGAGGACATCCAACTCATTGGCCCAAGATTGAACTTCTCTCGGATACTTGTTCGACCATTTCGACTCAAACTGTTGAAACATCTGTAACGCAATCTCCTTATTCGGTGCGCGATAAATCAGTTTGAGATCCTCTGCCACTTCAAATTGATCTTTTTTCCGAACACGATTTAAGGTATTACGTACTTTGTGAACGACACAGCGCTGCACATCGGCTTTCGGATAAACAGCCTTAAAGGCTTCCTCTAGCCCCGGAAGGCCATCAAATACGCCCAGAAGCACTTCCTGTACGCCTCTTTTGTAGAGCTGTTGAAGAATCTCTTGCCACCCATAGGCACTTTCTTGTCCTCCTACGAAGAAGTCGAGAATTTCACGATACCCTTCTTCGTTTACACCTAACACGACATAAATGACCTCTTTTTCTACCGTATCTCGACGAAGTTTCACGTACAACCCATCCAAATATAAGACCGAATAACGCTTGGGTAGTGGACGAGTGTGCCATTTTTCGATATCTTCCTTTACGACATCAAGTAATACGGCTGATCGTCGTAGGAGAATAGGCATTTCCTAGAATTCGTTCGATAAACTTGCCAATTTCCCGTGTACTCATGCCGCTTTGATACATCTTGATGATGGCTTCTTCCAGCCAGCCGGTTTGTCGTTGGCAAGGGGCAAACAGCTGCGTTTGAAATTCTCCATTTCGGTCTCTTGGGACCAAAAGCCCTTCCATCCGGCCATATTGTGTATCTAGATTTCGTTGATAGTAGCCGTTTCTCAATTGGATGTGTCTGACTGTTCGATTTCGAGGAAATTTTTGATTTCTTCCCGCGTAATCAGCTCTAATTTTTCTTTCACAAACTGACGAATGGCATTTTCCAGTTGATTTGCTCAGTCGATATTCGATATACTTTTAGACATAGGTAGGGTTCTCCTTTCTCTGGAATGTTTTTCGTCCAATCAGAGAATACCCTACCTTTTTTCTTTTGAGCTAGTCAAATGCTTTACACAAAATTTTATACATCATCTGTATACGAAAAGATATTTTTTTTTTTGCATTTATTTTTTTGGCAAAGTAAACTGAATAGTAACATCATTTATTTCACCGCTGGAGCAAAAAGAGGAGGAAGAAAAAGTGAAAGCGAAAGTGACGTGGAATGGGCAAATGTCATTTACAGGGATGAGCGCTTCGGGAGTGGAAATCCCGATGGATGCCTCCAAAGAAGCAGGGGGGCAAGATTATGGAGCGAGACCGATGGAATTGATTTTACATGGGCTTGCCGGATGTACGGGAATTGACATTATATCGATCTTGACAAAAATGCGACTTGAGGTTCGTTCGTTTTATATGGAAGTGGAAGGAACCCGTGCGGACGATCATCCGAAACGGTTTACGGATATTCACATTCATTATGTGTTAGAAGGGGATTTGCCAGAGGACAAAGTCGTCCGTGCCATTCAATTGTCTAAAGAGAAGTACTGCTCTGTATCCCATTCGTTAAATGCCAACATTACGGCAAGCTACTCGATTAATGGTGTGAAAGGGGAAAAACAGTTGTAAAAATCCAACAAGTCACGATTCACGCCAATACAAGCGAATTTTAAAAGGGGCTGATTGGAAAGCAATTCTGCTTTTCGGTCGGCCCCTTTTTCTTGGACTACTAAAACGGATAGCGGCGATACTCCTTTTGAACCGATACCCATTTTGTCATCGTAAACTCTTCCACAACCCACGGGTTTCCGAACCGTCCGATACCGCTGGATTTTGTGCCGCCAAACGGGACGGTCGGGCTATCATTGACCGTCTGATCGTTAATATGTGTCATACCGCTTTCAATTTGTAAGGCTAATTGTTCGCCTTCGCTTAAATCTTCGGTGAAAATCGCTGAACTTAAACCATATTCGGTATCGTTCGCCATCGCGATCGCCTCGTCATCGGATTCAGCTTTAATAATGGTCGCGATTGGGGAGAACAATTCGGTTTGTGCCAGTTTGCTGTTATTATCGACATCGACAAATACAGTCGGCGTTAAAATGTTGCCGATTCGCTTTCCTTCGAGCGCCACTTTGGCACCTTCTTTTTTCGCTTCTTCAATGATCGCCAAGGCTTTTTCGATTTGTTTTTCGTTAATCAGCGGACCGATGATCGTTTTCGGATCGCGCGGGTCGCCATACGGAAGCGCTTTCGCCCGTTCGACGAATTTTTCGACAAACTCATCATAATGGTTTTTATGGACAATGATGCGGTTAATAATCATACAAATTTGCCCTTGATGGATAAACTTGCCGAATATTGCTGCGTCAACGGCACGATCCACATTGGCATCAGCAAGAACGACAAACGGGTTGTTACCGCCAAGCTCTAGCGCGACGCGTTTTAACATTCCGCCTGCGATCGCTCCGATATGCTTGCCGACAGCGGTCGAACCAGTAAAACTAATAAGCTGTGAATTCGGATTGGTTAACATATCGTCGCCGATTTCATCGATATCGGTGAGAATGACGTTTAAAACTCCTTTTGGCAATCCGGCATATTCAAAGGCTCTTGCGATGATGGAGCCGCCTGTGAAGCATGTTTGGATATCCGGCTTATGTACGACGCTATTTCCTAACGCAATCGCTGGGGCGATTGTTCTCATCGACAAATTCATTGGAAAGTTAAACGGAGAAATCGATGTGATGACCCCTAATGGCAGGCGATAAATCCGGTTGATTTTTCCTTCTGTTTCCGACGGAATTTCCTTCACTTTTGTCAATTCATCGACCATGTTGATTGCTTCTTCGACAAGCCCAATCGATAAATCGACTTCCACATTCGCCTTAATGATGCTTCCGCCTGTTTCGCGGGCGATCATATCCATAATTGCATCCCGATTGGAACGTAAATATTCCGCCGCTTTGCGGAGCACTTCCTTTTTCTCTTCTGGGGGTGTGTTCGCCCATTCTTTTTGAGCTTGTTTGGCGACGTCAAACGCTTCGGCAAGCTGTTTTTTCGTTGCCAGACGAATGGTTGCAATAACGGAATTGTCATACGGGTTTAAGTTACCATATGTCCGTTCGCTAAGTCCATCGACCCATTCGCCGTTGATGAAACTTTTGTTGAATTGTTCATATCGTTCCATCAGAGACACCTCCTTTGTATACAGTGACAATCCTATTTTTTACACTCATGATTTTTGTTATGCATTACGTTATTCAACCTTTTAGGATAAAACGCGAGTGAATGACAAAAGATTTTTCCGTAGATTCATAGACAATCACGAATAGTTAGAAAAATACGGTACCGTCAAGAATTTTGTGTAATGTAAGATAGATAGGGTATCTCTGAAATGGATTTGGAATGGATAGGGAACCGGTTTCCTTCACACAAGAGACTGAATATTCAGTCTCTTGTGTGGAAAGGGAAAATCCCCTTATTTTGTTTATTTACAATATTTGGTTAACAATAACGTTCTTCAAACATTCGTTGAAGGGCTTCTTGCGCTTCGGCAAATCCTCGCAACTTTCGCCCTGCCCATTTCTCGTTAAAGTCCTGTATCGTCAAATATACGACTTTTTCAGCGGCTTCTAAACTGCTCAAACTGTTCATCGGTTTTAGGCGTTTCCGAATCTCCTTGATCGTTCGTTCGATGGCATTGGTCGTATAAATCACACTTCGAATACTGCTTGGATAGTCCATAAAGGTGAGAAGGACATCCAACTCATTTGCCCAAGATTGGACTTCCCTTGGGTATTTGTGAGACCATTTGGATTGAAACTGTTGAAACATCTCCAATGCGATTTCTTTATTCGGAGAACGATAAATGAGTTTCAGGTCCTCCGCCATTTCGAATTGATCTTTTTTCCGAACACGGCTGAGGGTGTTGCGGACTTTGTGAACGACACAGCGCTGCACATCGGCTTTCGGATACACCGCCTTAAAGGCTTCCTCCAACCCCGGAAGGCCATCGAAGACGCCAAGAAGCACTTCCTTGACGCCTCTTTTGTAGAGCTGTTGGAGAATCTCCTGCCATACATAGGCGCTTTCTTGTCCTCCTACGAAGAAATCAAGAATTTCACGATACCCTTCTTCGTTCACCCCCAATACCACATAAATAACTTCTTTCTCTACCGTATCTCGGCGAAGTTTCACGTACAAGCCGTCCAAATATAAGACCGAATAACGCTTGTGTAGTGGACGAGCGTGCCATTTCTCGATGTCTTCCTTCACGACATCGGTAATCCGGCTGATCGTCGCAGGAGAATAGGTGCTTCCTAGAATTCGTTCGATAAACTTGCCAATTTCCCGTGTACTCATGCCGCTTTGATACATCTTGATGATGGCTTCTTCCAGCCAGCCGGTTTGTCGTTGGCAAGGGGCAAACAGTTGCGTTTGAAATTCTCCATTTCGGTCTCTTGGGACCAAAAGCCCTTCCATCCGGCCATATTGTGTATCTAGATTTCGTTGATAGTAGCCGTTTCTCATATTCGGCGTTCCAGCCTGTTCGATTTCGAGGAAATTTTTGATTTCTTCCCGCATAATCAGTTCTAATTTTTCTTTTACAAACTGACGAATGGCATTTTCCAGTTGATTTGCCCAGTCGACATTCGGTATACTTCTTTTAGACATAGGTAGGGTACTCCTTTCTCTGAAATGTGTTGTGGTCCAAATCAGAGAATACCCTACCTTTTTTCTTTTGTTCTAGCAAAATGCTTTACACAAAATTTTATACATCATCGCAATACCAGTAATCTTTTTCCTTGTCAGGGGATGAGAGATGATAATACTTTTCATTCCCTGACAAGGTCAGCATGCGAAGTGCGGTAAAAAAAGTCTCTATTTTCTGTGTCTAGTTTCTTGACATAACACCATTAGTACAGGATGAGTAAGAACGAAAGAATATCTTTTTGTTTAAGAATACGTAAATGAAACAACCTTTCCTGCAACTGAGTGTTAGGAGATAGTTAAATATTAGTTATTGTAAAAGTAGTTTAGTTTACTATAGTGAATTATTATTTAGAAACCGCTTACAAATATACATTGTTCGAATTAATCACTAGATAATAGTGGCAGTCTTCATGACCTATATTGGTAAAACTATGTTCAATATCTGCTTCATAATACATGGAATCGCCTTCTTCTAAGTCATACGTTTCATTTCCTAATTTTACTCTTAATTTACCCTTAGCTACCGAGATATACTCCTTAACTCCTTTTTTGTGCTTTGGGAAAATTCCTGAAGCTTTTTTATAAGGAATAATATTTAAAATAAATTCGATCCCCCTTGATGGGAAAGAAGGAGATAAAAGATGTCTTTCAAAACCACTATGTTCATCCTTATAAATATATCTTTCCTCCTTTTTTATAACAATCACCTCTTTTCTAGCATCTTCTCCTAATAATTGTGAAAGGGTCATATCTAAACCTTCTGCAATTTGACAAGCCACTTGGATAGTAGGGTTTTTTTCCCCTCTTTCGATTTGCGAAAGCATAGAGCGACTTACTCCACAGCGATCAGATAATTCCTGTAAAGAAAGTGACTTAGATTTTCTAGCTTTTTTAACGTTTTCCCCGAAACTCATGATGAATCCCTCCTGCAATAAGTTCAGTTTGAAAAAAGATATAATATAAATGTTTAAGTTAATCAAAAGGTCGAATGGAAAGTTTCATTATATGGCGGAAAATCAATTTGATACATAACTATATTACACTATAGTGGAATTTTTGTCTTGACTTTCATAGTAATTAGTAATAATATGGAAATATATCCACTATAGTGGAATTTAAACTATGAAAAAAAGTGATATTTATTAATTCTCCAATGTTAACACAAAAAAACTCTAAAAACTATTGTTATCAATAACAATACATAGGGGTGATAAAACTGATCTCGACATTAGTTTTTATTGATGGTGAATTTTATCCTAAAGAACATGCAAAGATTAGTGTTTACGATCATGGATTATTATATGGGACAAGTTTGCGACGTATTCGCAATTTACGAAGAATTAATAACCGTGATTACTTAATTGGCTTGGGGGGTGAAATTGCAGGAGACTGGGAATCTGTTCAATGGTTAACTCGTCATGCGGCACCCCTCGGTTTAAATTATGTATCCACACCCCCTGAACGTATTCTGTTTTCACTATTTGCTAGCGCACAAGCATCTTTAGTGGAATTTTAAGCTCATAAAGAGAAGAGAGTTTTGACGATGAGCATTCAAAACTTTTTTTTTACCTTTTTTCTTATCAAAAAACAAACGTTCAAGAAAGGGTGTGTAGATACAATGCAACTTTTTTTTAACTTTATACTGTCTGTATCACCAATTTTATTAGCTCTAGTTTGTTTGATTTGGCTAAAAATTTCAGGAATGCACACAGCAATATATTCATATTTGTTGGCGGTTATCATATCACTGTTGCCTTTCCATTTTGAAACATCATTAAAAGATTTATTACATTCCTCTATCCAAGGTTTATTGATATCAATTACTGTTATTTATGTTTTGATATTTGGGTTACTTTTATATAACGTATTAAGTGAAAGCCGGGCTATTAACATTATTTCTAACAGATTATCTGTTTTTTGTAGCTCACCGGTAGAACAAGGGTTACTAATTTCCTCAGCATTAGGTCCTTTTCTTGAAGCAACTAGTGGTTTTGGTATCGGAATTGTTATAGCCGCCCCCCTATATCTTTCGTTAGGCTTTCAACCAAGAAAGGCGGCTCTTTTGTCTTTATTGACGCAGTCTGCTGTTCCATGGGGGGCGCTTGCTATTGGAACAGTAATCAACGCTGAATTATCGAGTGTCCCCCTCAATGAACTGGGAAAGTATAGCGCCTTAGTAAGTATTCCTCTTTATTTTTTTTATACAGTAATGGTAGTTATCATTAGTGGAGGGAAGAGAGCTATAAAAAATTACTTTTTAGAGATATTAATTGTTTCAACAACGTTATCATTAACTACATGGTTGATAAGCGCTTATGTTTCAACGGAATTAGCTGGTGTATTAGCAGGATTTACATCCCCTTTATGTTTGATAACTTATTGGAAATTAAAAGAGTTAATTTACAAAAAATTTGCTAAAGAAGTTGCGGTATCAAAATCAACTCTTCTAACAAATAAAAGGGATTTTCTAAAAGCTATTATACCTTACCTTATTTTAACGACTTATATCTTTATATCACATTTTTATTCGTCTTTGAAATTAATCCTTACTAATGTAATGGTGGTTAGATTACCAAAATATAATTTTCATTTAGAACTCTTGTATAGCCCGGGATTTGCATTGTTTTTAGCTTCTATTGTGACCATTGGGATATACCGTTTAAAAATGTTTCAGATCAAATCCTGCATTATTAGAACGACACAACAAGTATATCCAGCAAGTATGGCAACAATCGGATTTGTTGCTATGTCCAGTGTAATGCAACAATCTGGAATGACAGATTTTATCGCGACAAATGTGGCCGCTTTATTGGGTTCTTGGTTTATTATTGCATCTCCTATAATCGGTGCAATCGGTGGATTTATGAGTGGCAGCAACAGTGCTTCTAATGCAATGTTCTCACATTTTCAAAGCACAATGGCAAATAAATTACATAGTTCAGAACTGTTGTATGCTACATCCCAAAATGTTTCAGCATCTAATATGACTATGGCTTCACCATCTAGGGTTGCATTAGTTGCTTCCATTACAAAAAATTCAGGAAATGAGGGACAATTGGTACGAGATATTCTTCCAATATCTCTAACGGCTATGTTGATTATTATTATTTTTATATTATGTTTGAATTTTTTTACATGATTGTTTAGAAATCTTAGTTAAGTCTAAGTTGACATGAAGGACAGGGGACTAAGCAGGGGGATTACAATAAACTCAATGTATATTATATGACTAGTTATAAGAAAGAAATGCCCCCTCTCATGATATTGTGCCGTTGTTGCATTCCTCCTTATGTTTGGTGTTTTGTGTTCACTGTTTATTCTACCAAAGGGGAAGCAACATGGCTCTTTTTCTATTTCCTTTTTACACAATTATATGGACTGGTACTGTCAAGAATTTTGTGTAATGCAAGATAGATAGGGTATCTCTGAAATGAATTTTAGAATAGAGGGGGCTGTTTTCTCCACACAGGAGACTGAATATTCAGTCTCCTGTGTGGAAAGGGAGAATCCCCTTATCTCATTTATTTACATTATTTGGTTAATTGTAACGTTCTTCAAACATTCGTTGAAGAGCTTCATGTGCTTCGGCAAATCCTCGTAACTTTCTTCCTGCCCATTTCTTATTAACCTAGAAGCACTTCCTTGACGCCTCTTTTGTAGAGCTGTTGGAGAATCTCCCGCCATCCATAGGCGCTTTCTTGTCCTCCCACGAAAAAATTGAGAATTTCGCGATACCCTTCTTCATTTACTCCTAACACCACATAAATAACTTCTTTTTCTACCGTATCGCGGCGAAGTTTCACGTACAAGCCGTCCAAATATAAGACCGAATAACGCTTGGGTAGTGGACGAGTGTGCCATTTTCGATATCTTCCTTTACGACATCAGTAATATACGGCTGATCGTCGTAGGAGAATAGGCATTTCCTAGAATTCGTTCGACCCACTTGCCAAATTCCCGTGTACTCATGCCGCTTTGATACATCTTGATGATGGCTTCTTCCAGCCAGCCGGTTTGTCGTTGGTAAGGGGCAAACAGCTGCGTTTGAAATTCTCCATTTCGGTCTCTTGGGACCAAAAGCCCTTCCATCCGGCCATATTGTGTATCTAGATTTCGTTGATAGTAGCCGTTTCTCAATTGGATGTGTCTGACTGTTCGATTTCGAGGAAATTTTTGATTTCTTCCCGCGTAATCAGCTCTAATTTTTCTTTCACAAACTGACGAATCACACTTACCAGTCGATGAGCCCAGTCTACATTCGGTATACTTTTAGACATAGGTAGGGTTCTCCTTTCTCTGGAATGTTTTTCGTCCAATCAGAGAATACCCTACCTTTTTTCTTTTGAGCTAGTCAAATGCTTTACACAAAATTTTATACATCATCTATTTTTGCATCTAAAAATAGTTGTTTTATTCAAAAATGAAGTGGATAAAGGATGGAAAAAGAGACGCTGATTCAAGCCATGTGATATGATAGAAAAAAATGGACGATTTTGACGTAGAAAGGAAATCATGAAATGTATATAGCGGTAAAAGAAATTGAACTATCCTATGCTGACACGGATATGATGGGCGTCATCTATCATGCGAACTATATTAAATGGCTTGAATTGGGAAGGGAAAAGCTCATAAAGGATGTCGGCTTTGACTATTTGGACATGGAAAAAGCGGGGTATTATGCTCCGGTATACAATCTGAATATTACTTATAGAAAATCATTAAAGCTCGGAGATAAAGTGTTTGTTAAGACGTGGGTTGAAAAAAATCAAGGCTTAAAGACAGAATACGGTTTTCAAATCGTAAACGGAGATGGGGAAGTATGTGCGGAAGGAAGTACGACGCACATCGTGGTTCGCAAAGATGAAAAAGGCGAATTCAAGCCTGTTCAATTTAAAAAAGCATTTCCTGATTGGTTTCAAAAATATGAAGAAATAAAGAAAAAATAATAGACAAGCTCTTAAAACACGAAGATTTTTTCTTCTTGCCGGCAAAACGGTGTGAGTAAAATGTTTGTGGGAGAAATTCTTAGAATTCCCCGATGAGGGGGTTGGGAACGTAGGTTCGCAATCCCCCTCATCGGGGCCACCAAGCAAAGCGCGGTAGGATCCCAAGCAGGAAACATGAAAAAAGGACTCTCTCCCTGGTAAGATGATCATTGTTCACACCATCAAACAGGAGGAGAGAGTCCTATGAATATTCAACAACATCTTACCACAAATTCGTTGACATGGAAAGAGATCGAACTTGATTTGTTTCGAGCCTTGCAAAACGCCTTCACCGAGCTGTTTACGGCTCTGTTGGAGGACATCGACCGACAATTGGCGGAAACCCGGGACAAGCGCCGGTACCACTTGAAAGACAAACGACGCACCACGATTCAAACCTTGTTTGGCGAAGTTACCTTTGAGCGAAACTACTATTTAGACCGAGAACAAAACCGTTACACGTTTTTGCTTGATTCCTTTTTAGCGTTTGATGGATCGCAGTCAATCAGCCCTTGTCTAGAAGAAACGGCGATGGGATTGGCTGTGGAGTGCTCTTCCTATCGCAAAGCGGCTCATACGCTTGCCCAGATGGTCGGGTATCCGGTGATGAGCCATGAGACGATCCGCCAGTTGGTGCTCGAGGCTGAAGTTCCGCTGCACTGCCCGGTTGACCAGCGATATGGACGGGTGCTGTTTGTGGAGGCCGATGGACTGTTTGTCTCTCTCCAAGGGAAGGGAAAACGGGCCAAGGAAGACAAAATCCTGACCGTTCACGAAGGATGGAAGCGTAACGGCTCACGGATCGAATTCGTGAATCAGCGCCATTACGTCCATGAAGGCAAGGGGGAGGTGTGGGAAGGCTTCGAGGAATTTTTGATGAACGAATATGCCTATGATCCGTGTCGGGATCTTCTTGTCATCAACGGGGACGGCGCTCCATGGATTACCGCGTGCCGGGAGTATTTCAAAGGACGGGTCTGCTTCCAATTGGATCGATTCCACGTGGCGCGTGAGTTGCGCCAATGCCTCTCGGGCCATCCACGGTGGCAGGCGATTCGGCAAAAGCTGGCGAAGCAGGATGAAGAGAAGCTGCTTGTGGAACTGAACAGCGCCCTCGGCACGCTGGGGGACGAAGCGAAAGAACAACAGCTGGCTGCCTTGATCCACCGGATCGAATCGATGCCGGGATGCATCCGTGATTACCGGGAATGGCTGAAGGAGCAAGGAGTGGACACAACGGGCATGTATCCGATGGGGAGGGCTGAAAGCGTGATGAGCCAGCTGGCGTATCGGGTGAAATACCGCCGCAGTTGGACAGACAAGGGACTCAGGGCGTTTTTCAAGGCAATGATTGCCCGGATGGATGGGATTCGTCTTTTCGGACATCGTTTAGGAGAAGAATCGTCGCATCCGGCGGAGGAAACGGCATCTACCAAACAGACGATCGTGAACAAGGCGAAACAACGCATCCGCCGTCTTCTTCCAGAGGTAACGCGGAATAACGTGCCATATTTACAGCAATCGTCCGGGACTCCGATCTATCATGCCCTGTCTGAATTCAAGGGATGGTAAAAAAAGGTATACATATTCGTCTGTCATGGCAAGGGATGAGAGTCCGAAAGCGCTTACGGATGAAATTCAAAAAAATGGTTCGCTAACCTATGACTTACATCTGTTTTCAGGAATCAAAAAAGTTCCCACAAAGTCTTGACTGACTCGGCAAAACGTCGGCCGGGCCTGTCCTGCTTCAAAGTATGATATAGTAAGAATGCGGGGAAATTAGAAAAAATAACAGGATTGAATATGGCGATTTCATCGTTGTCCAGTAAAGGTGGGAAAAAAATGAAATGCGTGATTTTGGTTGGCAGCCCGCTGCGGCCCAGCCGATCTGATTCGATCGCCGATTTTTTAAAAAACCGTTTAGAATCGATCGGACATCAAGCGGAAGTGATATCCATTCGGGACTTGCCGGCTGAGGATGTTTATTATGCTGATTTTCATAGTACGGCTATCCAACAATATAAGCAAAAAATCGAAGAAGCGGATGGATTCGTCGTGATATCCCCGGTTTACAAAGCATCCATACCGGGTGCATTAAAGGCGTTTATCGATTTGCTGCCAATGGATATTTTAAAGGGAAAATCAGTGTTTCCGATCATGGTAGGAGGAACGATGTCGCACTTGCTGACGATTGAATATGTTCTAAATCCGCTTCTTTCAGTCATCGGGGCCACTCAAATTGCCCGCGGCGTTTACATTCACGACTCGCATGTGCAGATGAAGGAAAATGGAGAAGTCGTCATCGATTTGGATATTCAGGATAGACTGAACAACAGTTTGGCTGATTTTATCAGATTTTCTCCATCATAACCGAAACCTGCCGATATAGGCGGGTTTCTTTTCAAGCAAATACAGAAAAATGAGTGAGGGGGATGGGAACATGACAGATCATTGGAATGTCAAGCTATATGATAACCAACATTCTTTTGTCTCGCAAAATGGGACAGAGTTGATAGACTTGTTGGCTCCGCAAAACGGAGAGCGCATTTTAGATTTGGGGTGTGGAACTGGAGATTTGGCTAATCAACTGTATATGTTAGGGGTGGATGTGATTGGAATAGATTCATCCGGAAACATGATCGAACAAGCACGAAAAAAGTATCCTCATCTTGAATTTCAGCAAGCGAATGCGCTTGATCTTCCTTTTAAGGATGAGTTTGATGCCGTGTTCTCCAACGCCGTTCTTCATTGGATTAAACCGCCGGAACAAGCGCTTGAAGGCATTTACAAAGCGCTGAAAAAAGGAGGCCGATTTGTGGCAGAGTTCGGCGGAAAAGGGAATGTCCAAATGATTGTCAATGCTGCGATTGGAATATTCAGAAAAATGGGAATAAAAAATCCTGATGCGCGCATTCCGTGGTATTATCCAAGTGTCGGCGAGTACACTTTTTTGATGGAGCGATATGGTTTTCGGGTGGCCGCAGCGTTTCATTTTGACAGACCTACTCCTTTATTGGGCAAGGAAGGTCTGCGAAATTGGCTTAAAATGTTTGGAGATCCGATGTTTCAAGATCTGGACGATGAAACAAAAGAAGAGATCATTTTAGATATAGAAGCGCTTTTGAAAGAAAAAATGTTCAAAAACGGTCAATGGATGGCTGATTATAAAAGGATTCGGGTCGTAGGTCTTAAGGAATAGAAGGTTCGTTTTAGGAAGAGTGCTAGGTCTTGGAATAGAGGCTATAATCCACAAAAGCCTTTCGTTCTTTAGCAGTGTGAAAAGGAGGAGAGGCTTTTTTTTATCAAGAAAAATGTCCTTCTTTCTTCCTAAAAGAAATCGTCGATTTTGTGAATAATTTTGATTAAAAATGAAAGAATTTGATAGAAATTTATTGATGTTTGTAATCGGTTCCATTACAATATAAGTGTAGAGAAAAAGAAAGAAAGGATTCAGAGGTGGTTTTGTGCTGACGGAAGAGAGACACCGACTGATTTTGCAAGCGCTTAAAGAAAAAGAAATAGTAAAAATAAGCGAACTTACAGCTTTAACGGATGCTTCCGAGTCTACGATTAGAAGAGATTTGACGTGGCTGGAAGAGAAAAAGTTTTTAAAGCGCATTCATGGGGGCGCGGCTCGACTTCAAGGAAAGTTGACGGAGTTAAGCGTTCCTGAAAAATCATCCAAAAACATTCAAGAAAAAAAGCAAATCGCTCAATATGCGGCAAGCATTGTGGAAGATGGCGATTGTATTTACTTGGATGCCGGCACAACGACGATGCAAATGATTGAATGGTTAGAAGGGAAAGATATTGTTGTTGTGACCAATGGTTTAAATCTTGTCGAACTTCTTTTGAAGAAAGGCATCCGAACCTATTTAATTGGAGGATTTGTCAAGCCGAAGACAAATGCTATGGTTGGCAGAGGGGCCATTGAATCGATTCGACAATATCGTTTTGACAAGGCGTTTATTGGTACGAACGGTGTCCATCCCCAATACGGTCTCACCACACCTGATCCTGAAGAAGCCCAAGTGAAGAAACAGGCAATCGACTTGTCAAGGGAGGCGTATGTACTGGCGGATGAAGAAAAATTTGGCGAAATTTCTTTTTCAAAAATTGCGGAGATAGATGAAGTCATCATCATCACAAATTCTCTTGAGGACGATCAAAAAGTAAGTTTTGCGAATCAAACGATGATAAAGGTTGTGACAACATGATTTATACCATTACATTAAATCCTTCCATAGATTATATCCTGGCAATGGATCGCCTCGAACCGGGGAGTTTGAACCGATCCACTCACGAAACCGTTCTCCCGGGAGGCAAAGGAATCAACGTATCGAGAGTGTTGAAGCGATTAGATATAGACAGTACGGTTTTAGGTTTTGGCGGCGGATTTACAGGACGCTATATTGAGGAATATCTTCGGAAAGAAGGCATTTCTTCCCGCTTGGTTCCTGTAGACGGATTGAGCCGCATTAATGTAAAAATTATGGCTGATCAAGAAACGGAGATCAACGCGAACGGTCCGGATATTCAAAGAGCTGATTTAGAAAAACTTTTACAGACAGTAGCCGGTTTAACAAGCGGCGATGTACTAGTTTTGGCAGGAAGCATTCCGGCTTCCATTCCGAAAACCTTTTATCAAACGATTGCAGAAACGATTCAAGGAAAAGACGTTCGGCTTGTTGTCGATGCTGAGAAAAACTTGTTGGAACCGGTGCTGGATTATCGTCCGTTTCTCATTAAACCGAACCATCATGAACTTGGACAAATATTTCAAGCCACGATCAAGACGGTGGAAGAAGCTGTCTATTATGGAAAGAAGCTGCTTGAGAGAGGCGTGCAGAATGTGATCGTTTCCATGGCTGAACAAGGGTCCGTCCTCTTAAATGAACAAGGCGTTTGGCAGGCGACTGTACCTAAAGGCGAGCTGAAAAGTTCGGTTGGGGCCGGAGATTCTACGGTCGCCGGATTTTTAGCTGGCATAGAGCGCGGCTACAGTCTTGAAAAATCTTTTCAGCTTGCCAATGCTGCAGGAAGCGCGACTGCTTTTTCCATCGGGCTTTGCACGAAAGATCAAGTTGAACAACTTTTTGACCAAGTCAAGGTCAAAAGGATCATGTAGGGGGAATAGGTGATGAAAATAACAGAATTGTTGACAAAAGATACAATTCAACTAAATTTAAAAGCCCATTCCAAAGAAGCCGTGATCGATGAATTAATTGACGTTCTCGATAAAGCTGGAAAATTAAACGATAAGAAGGCTTTTAAACAAGGCATTTTAAAGAGAGAAGAAGAAAGCACAACGGGGATCGGTGAAGGAATTGCCATCCCCCATGCCAAAACGGCCGCGGTAAAAACACCCGCTATTGTGTTCGGAAAATCAGAAAACGGTGTGGACTATGAGTCGCTTGACGGCCAGCCAGCCTATTTATTTTTCATGATTGCCGCGACGGAAGGTGCCAATCAAACCCATTTAGAAGCATTGAGCCGACTGTCCGGCATGTTGATGCATCCTGAGGTGAGGGAAGGGCTGATGCAAGCCAAATCAGCAGACGAGGTCCTCTCTCTTATTGAATCGTTCGACCGTGAAGATGAAGAAGAGCAACAAAAAACGGCTTCTTCTTCCGCTTCGAAAGGGAAAGTATTGGCCGTTACCGCTTGTCCGACGGGTATTGCCCATACGTATATGGCGGCAGATGCTTTAAAATTGAAAGCAAAAGAAATGGGCGTTGATATAAAAGTAGAAACAAACGGATCTGGCGGAGCAAAAAATGTTTTGACTCCGGAAGAAATTGCAGAAGCGCCTGCGATCATTGTTGCGGCGGATACAAAAGTGGACATGGACCGTTTTGACGGAAAGCCGGTGATTGAAGTTCCGGTTGCGGATGGAATTCGTCGTCCTGAAGAGTTGATTGAAAAAGCCATCAAAAAAGATGCACCGATTTATCACGCAAAAAACAGAAAAAATGACGGTCCGGATTCCGGAAAAAATAGCTCAAAGAGGTGGGCAGGTTTTTACAAGCATTTGATGAATGGCGTTTCCAACATGCTTCCATTCGTAGTCGGCGGCGGTATTTTGATTGCAATCTCCTTTATGTTTGGCATTCATTCCGCTGATCCGAAAAGTCCGGAATACAATAAATTTGCCGAAATCATCAATACAATCGGCGGTCAAAACGCGTTTATGTTAATCGTGCCTGTGTTGGCTGGTTTTATTGCGATGAGTATTGCCGATCGTCCTGGATTTGCGCCTGGAATGGTTGGGGGATTGATGGCTTATAATGGGCATGCCGGATTTTTAGGCGGCTTGATTGCCGGATTTTTGGCTGGCTACATCGTTGTAGGCATTAAATATGTATTTAGAAATTTACCGCAGGTGTTTGATGGTTTGAAACCTGTCTTGATCTATCCGCTCTTGGGGGTCTTCTTGACGGGGCTGATTATGTACTTTTTAGTGGAACCGTTAAGCGACGTCAACACCGGATTGCAACATTGGCTGAACGGATTGGGAACAGGCAACTTAATTATTCTGGGACTTATCCTTGGCGCTATGATGGCCATTGACATGGGAGGTCCGATCAACAAAGCGGCTTATACATTTGGACTAGCAATGATTGAAGCGGGAAACTTCTATCCGCATGCAGCCATTATGGCCGGCGGTATGGTGCCTCCGCTCGGGCTTGCCCTTGCAACGACTTTCTTCCGAAATAAATTCACGGATCAAGAAAGAAAAGCTGGTTTTACTTGCTATTTCATGGGAATTTCCTTTATTACAGAAGGTGCCATTCCGTTTGCTGCATCGGATCCACTGCGGGTCATTCCGGCAACGGCGATCGGTTCCGCAGTAGCCGGGGCGCTGACTATGGCTTTTCATATTGGGCTTCCGGCTCCGCATGGCGGAATTTTCGTCTTCCCGGTTGTTCAAGGAAACGTCTTCTTGTATATTCTTGCGATTCTCATCGGTTCGATTGTGACGGCTTTGATTGTGGGATTCTTAAAAAAACCGGTCAAATCGCAAACGAAATAAAACATGTAGTCCCGTGCTGTTAAGGCACGGGGCTTCATTTTTCTATAAACACTTTTCCGATGTGCGGGATTCAGAAGCCGCCCAAGTCGGTCTATCTAAAGTTTGATGCTAAAAAAGAAGGTGCTGAACTGGAAGACTGCACTATGTAATGATGGCAAGGCGCTGTTGCCGAGAGGAGCATTTCGTTTTTCGAAGCTGATAAAAATTCTTAAGATATACGATTGCCATAAAGCATTGTTATAGGAGGACTTTCGTAAAATCTTGCTTCATTGTCTCCATGCTTGTTTGGTGGTATGATACATATACTATATCACTTTGACCGCAAGAAAGGATGCAATTCATGAAAACCTTGGTATTAGCAGAAAAGCCTTCGGTAGCGAGGGACATTGCGAGGGTTCTTAACTGTAAGAAAAAAGGAAACGGTTTTTTGGAAGGCAGCCATTACGTCGTCACTTGGGCTTTAGGTCATTTAGTGACGCTGGCTGATCCGGAAGTTTACCATGACCAATATAAAACATGGAGATTAGAAGATTTGCCGATTATGCCTGAAACATTGAAATTGGTCGTGATCAAAAAAACGGGCAAACAGTTTCAAACAGTGAAAACGCAGATGAATCGAAAAGATATAAAAGAGATTGTCATCGCAACGGACGCCGGTCGGGAAGGAGAGCTAGTCGCCCGATGGATTATTGAAAAAGCTCGAGTAAAAAAGCCGATAAAACGTTTATGGATTTCTTCTGTCACCGATAAAGCGATCAAAGAGGGGTTCCGGCATTTGCGGAACGGAAAAGATTATGAAAACTTATATGCTTCCGCTGTAGCTCGGGCAGAAGCGGATTGGCTTGTCGGAATCAATGCCACTAGAGCACTATCGACAAAATTTAATGCCCAGCTTTCTTGCGGACGTGTTCAAACACCGACGCTTGCCATGATTGCTCGCCGAGAAGAAGAAATCAAGTCATTCGTTCCAGAGCGATTTTTTGGCATCAAAGCGGTTACGGACCATTTTGCGTTGACATGGCAAGACTCTCGATCAAAAGATCAAAAGACGTTTTCCAAAGAAAAACGCGATGCCATTTTGGTGAAATTAGCCCGGAAAAAGGCAGAAATCATTTCTGTGAAAAAAACACATAAAAAAAGTTATCCGCCTGCATTGTATGATTTAACGGAATTGCAGCGCGACGCCCATAATAGATTCGGATTTTCAGCAAAAGAAACTCTTTCCGTTTTGCAGCGGCTTTACGAACGCTATAAACTGGTCACTTATCCACGGACGGATTCACGGTATTTATCAAGCGATATTGTGGGAACGTTGAAAGAGCGTGTGGATGCGGTCAGCGTCAGACCTTACTCCACTTTTACAGCACGGTTATTAGTTCGTCCGATCAAAGGCAACGCTTCTTTTGTAAATGACCAAAAGGTATCTGACCACCATGCTTTAATTCCGACAGAAGAAATGCCCAATTTGGATCAGCTAAGCGACAAAGAGCGGAAAATTTATGATTTGATTGTCAAACGATTCTTGGCGGTCCTGTACCCGCCGTTTGAATATGAACAAACATCGATTCAAGCACGTATTGGCGATGAGATCTTTACAGCCAAAGGGAAAAGAGTGCTTTCGATAGGCTGGAAAGAAATATATGGAAAAGAAATAGATGACGAAGAAGACGAAGATCAGCTGCTTCCGGAACTCCGTGAGGGAGAGTGGATTCCTGTCATCGATCTTCAGCCAACGGAAGGAGAAACCAAACCGCCTGCTCCGTTTAATGAAGGCACGCTTTTATCAGCGATGGAAAATCCGGCTAAATATATGGAAAACAAAAGAAAAGATTTGATTCAAACTCTTGGGAAGACAGGTGGATTAGGGACGGTTGCGACACGAGCGGATATTATCGAAAAGCTGTTTCATACTTTTTTAATTGAAAAGAAAGGAAAAGATATTCATATCACTTCAAAAGGAAAACAGCTTTTGGATCTTGTCCCTGACAAATTAAAATCGCCAGCCTTAACCGCCGAATGGGAGCAGAAACTAGAGGCGATTTCTAAAGGAAAGCTGTCGAAGCAAGCCTTTTTACGTGAAATCCGCACCTATGCCAAAGGTGTGACGTTAGAAATTAAACAGAGTGATAAGAAATTTAAACATGATAACCTGACAGGAAAAAAATGTCCAGAGTGCGGAAAGCTGCTTTTGGAAGTGAACGGGAAAAAGGGGAAAATGCTCGTTTGCCAAGACAGAACATGCGGATATCGAAAACAAATTTCCAAATTAACAAATGCGCGCTGTCCGCAATGCCATAAGCGACTAGAGCTCCGAGGAGAAGGCGAAGGGCAGCTCTTTGTCTGTATGAATTGCGGGTTTAAAGAAAAATGGGCGACCTTTAACGAAAGAAGAAAAAAAGAAAAACAAAATCAAGCTTCGAAAAAAGACGTGGCGCGTTATTTAAAAAATCAAGCAAAAGAAGAACCTGTCAATACCGCACTTGCGGATGCGTTAAAGAAGCTAAAACTGAAATGAAATAATGTGAAACGTGATTTCTCTTCTTAGATGGCTTTTTACGGAGAGATCACGTTTCGTTTCAGGTTTCGGCATACTCTTTTGTGTCTGAATATCAGGAGAAAAAGATCATGGACCTTTTTCCTATGATTCGAAAAAATCCTTTTCTTTCCCGTTTGGCTTTCTTGTATTATAATTTAGTGAAAGTACTCGAAACAGGAGGGTGTGCCGATTGCCTATTAATATTCCAAAAGAATTGCCAGCAAGAGAGATTTTAGAGAAAGAGAATATTTTTGTAATGGATGACGAAAGGGCTCGTACTCAAGATATACGGCCGCTTAATATTGTGATTCTGAACTTGATGCCGGAAAAAGAGAAGGCAGAGACACAGCTTCTGAGACTTCTGGGAAATACGCCGATTCAAGTCAATATTACCTTCTTACATACGGCCACACATAAATCCAAAAATGTAAGTAAGCATCATTTGGACCAGTTTTACACAACTTTTTC
This sequence comes from Bacillus sp. FSL W8-1127, assembly GCF_038006725.1. Classification (NCBI taxonomy): domain Bacteria; kingdom Bacillati; phylum Bacillota; class Bacilli; order Caryophanales; family Bacillaceae; genus Bacillus; species Bacillus sp. FSL W8-1127. Next base: position 667,610 of record NZ_JBBOVU010000001.1, read on the forward strand.
GAAAATTAAAAATCGTCGTTATGATGGGATGATTATTACAGGGGCCCCGGTAGAAACGATGGAATTCGAAGAGGTGAATTATTGGGAAGAATTAACGGAAATTATGGAATGGTCCAAAACCAATGTTACATCTTCACTGCACATCTGCTGGGGAGCACAGGCGGCTCTGTATTACCATTATGGTATTGAAAAGTTTGAATTACCCGAAAAATGTTTGGGTATTTATGAACATACCATACATTATCCGACTGTCAAACTTGTCCGCGGGTTTGACGACGTGTTTTCAGCTCCCCATTCTCGCTACACGGACGTTGAGAAACAGCAAATCTTAGAACATCCTGACTTGCTTCTGCTGGCGTCATCAGAAGAAGCTGGACCTCTTCTCATTATTTCGAAGGATGCGAAGCATATTATGATTACCGGACATTTGGAATATGAAACTGAAACGCTGGCGGAAGAGTATAAACGCGATATACAAAGAGGGATTGATATTCATATTCCGGAACATTATTTTCCTAATGACAATCCTAATAAACAGCCGCGCAATACTTGGCGTTCTCACGCTCATCTGCTTTTCTCCAATTGGCTGAACTATTATGTGTACCAAGAGACACCGTATATTTGGGAATAAAAAGAAATGTTCAAACGGTATGGCTTTTGTATCAATAACAGTAGAACTCCTGTTTATTGACAGCCATACCTTTTTATTTGGGTACGGATTTCGGCCATTATCATTGATTTAAGAATATGATCCATGATCGGTTGGAAATAACTTTCATCTACTGAAAGGTTAGCACGTTTCGCCCATTAAAAATATTACCGAAATGGATTAGAACGTCTATCCTTTATTCGTGACCAAAAAGTATAAAAACCAAACCGCATGATTTTGTTCATCTGCAGCTGCACGTCGAAACACTTCTTTTATATACGGATCCATACTTTTTTCCATTATATCCAGGTAAAAGTCGACTGTATTTTGTTCATCTTCCAAAGCATATTTTAATCCTTCCACATAGGTACTCGGACATTCTTCCGGTTTTTTTAGACTGGGCTGCTTGCCGGTCAGATGGATATATAACTGTGTAAATCGTTGATAATGTCTGACTTCATCGCTGCGAATTTCCAAAATTTTAGCTTTTTCCTTTTTTGTCGGAGCCATGTTGGCTAACTTGGCATAACATTGAATGGCGCTATATTGTCCATTTATGGCTTTTTCAATTTTTTGTACGAATTTGTCCACTTGTCTGTAAAGTCTGGTGGATGGATCGTTATTTGTGTCCATATAGACTACCTCCCCAACGTTTACTCCCTTTATACTATGGCGAATGTAAAAATGAGGTGAGTGTTTATATAAAATGTCTTTAAATGAAAAGCTGCCGGAAAGCATGACGATGGTACAGATAAACACTTTTTTAGAAAGGTTGAAAAGGTGGGGAAGATGATGCGTTCAGTGGTCCTCCACCATTTAAATCGGGAATGGTCATGTAAGTCCTTTTGGTTTGGCGCGCTGAACGATGACCGTTATTCAATGTTAATAGAATGGAATTGATAGGAAAAAATCCTTACACGTTGCTGTTTTAAAAACGGATTTTTTTAGTCAGCAAATGCTGTTGTTTCTATTTGTTTGAATGATTAAGATGAAATCAATACCAAGTTTTCTTGGCATACGAAAAAAATGATGAAAAAACAGGAGGAGTGAATCATTATGATGAATGGAAAAGAATACATGGAAAGTCTGAGAGACAACAGAGTGGTTTATTTAAACGGAGAAAAAATTGATGATGTAACGGAACATCCTGCTTACCAAAACTCAGCCCGATCGATCGCGCGGATGTATGATGCTCTTCATGACGAAAAACAGCAGCCGATATTGACGACGGTAACCGAAGAAGGAATCCGAACCCATAAATTTTTTAAAGAACCGAAAGATGCCGATGATTTAATTGGAGCAAGGGATGCGATCGCAGAGTGGTCTAAACTGAATTATGGATTTATGGGCCGAACACCGGACTATAAAGCCTCTTTTACTGCCAATTTACGAGCGTTTGCCGACTACTATGAAGGATTTGAAGATAGCGCCCGCCACTGGTACGAAAAAACCATAAAAGAAGTTCCGTTTATTAATCATACCATTGTGAATCCTCAAGTCGATCGTTCCAAACCTCTTCATGAAAATAAGAATGTATTTGTACGTGCCGTGAAAGAGCGTGATGACGGCATTGTTGTAAGCGGTGCCAAAATGGTAGGGACAGGTGCAGCTTTAACGCACTATAATTTTGTTTCCAACTACGGTCAAGATTTGGGGGATAACGATTACAGCCATGCTCTCATATTCTTTGTGCCAATGAATGCTCCCGGAGTCAAAATGATCAGCCGCCAGTCTTACGAGCTCGCAGCCAAAAAATCAGGATCGCCGTTTGACTATCCACTTTCAAGCCGCTTCGATGAAAATGATGCTGTGATTGTGCTTGATAATGTTTTCATCCCATGGGAGAACGTACTGACATACAACAATTTAAAAGTAACAAACGGATTTTTCGTTGAAACGGGATTTGTCAATCGCTTTACGTTCCAAGGATGCACTCGCTTTGCGGTAAAGCTGGATTTTATGGCCGGGCTTTTAATGAAAGCGACAGAAGCTGCCGGAACAAACAAATTCAGGGGCGTGCAGGCAAATATCGGAGAAGTGCTGGCATTCCGTAATATGTTTTGGGCCATTTCGACTGCGATGGCCGCCAATTGCGAACGAAAAAATGGAATTGTCGTTCCTAATTTATCGTATGGTGCCGCTTATCGTGTTCTCGCTCCAATGGTTTGGCCAAGGGTGAAACAGATTTTTGAACAGGTGGTTGCCGGAGGATTAATTCAATTGCCGTCTGGCGCCAATGACTTCTTAAATCCGGAAATCCGCCCGTATCTCGATCGTTATTATCGGGGATCAGGGATCAGCGCTGAAGAAAGAGTCAAATTATTAAAGCTGGTTTGGGATTCGATCTTAAGCGAATTTGGAGGCCGACATGAATTATATGAAATCAATTATGCCGGCAATCATGAGGCGATTCGTCTGGAAACGTTAAAAATTGCCGATGCGATCGGCGACTCTGCTAAGTTTAAATCGTTTGTCGATTCAGCGCTCAGCGACTATGATCTGAACGGTTGGGTCAATGAAACGTGGATGAATCCAAAACAAGCGGTGGAAACTAGGAATTTGTAAGTGAATCATTTTCAATTTATAGAAGGAGTGAATAGAAATGGATGATCGTTTGTTTCGCAATGCAATGGGCCAATTTGCTACCGGAGTGACGGTGGTGACGACGGAAATCGATCGGGAAATCCACGGAATGACGGCAAATGCCTTTATGTCTGTATCGCTCAACCCCAAGCTCGTGGTTATATCCATCGCAGAAAAAGCACAAATGCTTCGAAAGATCCAACAAACGAAACGGTATGCTGTGAATATTTTGGCGGAAGATCAACAATTATTGTCCATGAATTTTGCCGGCCAATTAAAAGAAAAGGCACCTGTAGAATTTGAAAGACTAGAAGATCAACCGGTAATCAAAGGGGCGGCAGCTCAAGTAGCTTGCAAAGTTGTGGATGAAGTGAAGGCGGGAGATCATATATTATTCATCGGAGAAGTGGTCGGAATAGTGGTCGAGGAGAAAGAGCCGCTGGTTTTCTGGAGTGGAAAATATCGAAAATTGGAAAATGAAATGGCGGCAAAGCGATAGGAAAGAATCTATTTCAATCGTATCTTACTTTTAAAACCAACAGAAGGATTTGAATAATCTGAAATATTTAAACAGTTTCTGCTGTTGTTTTCAAAACGATTAGACAGTAAAATATAATCGAATTAATATTTTGAATATTTTTAATATTTATAATTTTTTGTTCGCGATGGCTAATAGCATAAGGAACTTTGATATTCAAAAGGAAGTGGGGAAAGGATGACGGGATTTCTAGATGAAAAAAGAATCAGCAATGAACTGGCTTGGAATTTGATTCAAGCAGCGCAAAAAAAGGCAGAAGAATTACAAATTGCCGTCAATATTACGGTGGTGGATCAAGGCGGGAATCTCATCGCTTTTTCCCGCATGGATCGAGCGCCTATTTTAAGCATTAAAATCTCTCAAAATAAGGCGTATTCAGCCGCTGCGTTCGGGATTCCCACGCATGAATGGTATGAACAGCTTAAAGATGAGCCGAGTTTAAAACTAGGAATCGTTCATACTGAAAATCTCGTCATTTTCGGTGGTGGATACCCTATTTGGGTAGAGGGAAAGTTGACAGGAGCGATTGGAGTGAGCGGAGGTACAGAAGAGGAAGACCGATTGTGCTGTGAAGCCGCTTTAAACTTTTTAAGAGAATCAAGTTCCGTAAAATGAAGTTGGAAAGGAGAGAAAAAGATGAATGGAAATGGAATTATAAGATTAGGGAGACTGGAGCTTCGGGTTTATGATTTAGAAAAATCTGTGGATTATTATACGAATGTGATCGGTTTGGAAGTAACCGCTAGAGATGAAAACCGTGTGTATTTAAAAGCATGGGACGAATATGATCATCACAGCATTATTTTGCAAAAATCGGACTCTGCCGGCATGGATCATATGGGCTTTAAGGTGAAAGATGTTTATGAACTGGAAAAACTGGAGCATAAAATCGAACAATTCGGTTGTACACTTACTCGAGTGCCGAAAGGATCAAGGATAGCGGAAGGAGAAGCAGTCCGTTTTCAAATTCCGACCGGACATATGATGGAGCTCTACACAGATATGGAATTTGTCGGAGTCAAAACCGGTTCCGTCAATCCGGATCCATGGCCGGAAGGTTTAAAGGGAATTGCTCCTCATCGACTGGATCATGCGCTGCTAACAGGGGATGATTTGAAAACGGCTACAAGATTCTTTGCAGAGGTTCTTGGATTTAAACAAAGCGAGAGAATCATCAGCGTGGATGGAGAAGATTTAGTAGGAAGCTTTCTTTCCACGACCAATAAAGCCCATGATTTAGCTTTTGTGAAAGGGCCTGACGCCAAGTTCCACCATGCCGGATTTTATGTGGATAACTGGTATGAAGTGTTGAAAGCCGCTGATATTCTTTCAAAAAATGAAATCCAAATAGAAGTGATCCCGACTCGCCACGGCATTACTCGCGGCCAAACTGTATACTTTTTTGATCCGTCCGGAAACCGAAACGAAGCTTTTGCAAGCGGATACATGGCATATACTGATTTTCCAACGATTACTTGGACTGAAGACAAAATCGGCACAGGAATTTTTTATCATCGCCGTGAATTAGTAGAATCGTTCAACAAGGCCTTAACTTAAGTCAGGCACTCCGATCAATGAATGAATAGCAGCGATTGATTTTCGCATAAAATGCCGAGGAAAAAGAAAACAAAATGAAAGCGCTTAAAAAACGAGATATCCCTGATGAGGAAACCGGATGTCCATTTTATTCGGAGCTCACTATGGACGGTTGATGAATAACTGCCTGATAGTGGGCTGCTCGTTTTTTCGTCATAACTTCCCTTTATCCATTAAGTAAAAAGAAGAGATTCATCATATCCGGAGCGTTGGCTAAAAAGGATCGCATGCTCGTTGGTTGCGAATGATTTGAATCCATATGCGGACGATCATGTTCTGTTTAAATAGATGGAAAATCCGGAATAAAAAAGGGGTGGGAATAAATGCATCGAATTATGATTGGTGGAAAAACGTTTTTATGCCCTGAAGATAAAGATTTGCTGAAAGCGGCTCGTTCTCAAAGCGTTTATTTGCCATTTGGGTGTGCCAGCGGCGGCTGTGGTTTATGCAAAGTAAAAGTGTTAAAAGGCGACTATGAAGTCGATGTTTGCTCAAAAGACGCTTTATCTGATGAAGAACGCGAACAAGGGTATGCTCTTCTTTGCAAAACGTATGCGTACAGTCCTATAGAAGCTGAATTAGCTTTAAAAAGAAGGTGGAACAGGGTGATTGTGGAAAAAACGATTTTGGAAAAATTGAAGCTGAAATTGAAGAATGATTTGCTGTATATGGGCGAAAACCGCTCCATTATCGTCACTACAAAATCTTTTAGTTCTTTAAGGAAAGATTTAATTCGAAATATCGGATTGGAAAGAATGAAAGGATTTTTTTTCGCCACGGCTGGGAACTCGGCAAAGAAGATGCAAGAGAGTTAAAAAAATATGCTGACCATTCTTTGGAAGAGATTATACAGTATGGACCGTTTTTGCACTCGATGAAAGGGCATGTCGATGCGGAAACGCTCCATCTTCAAGCGAAAGACGAAAATGGACGGCGGGTCATTTTGATGGAGGGGATTTGGAAGAATTCTTTTGAAGCGGAGGACCATGTGCGTTTGTTTGGACCATCTAAATATCCGGTTTGTTTTACTCTAACGGGATACGCCAGCGGGTATGTATCCGAAGTAGTCGGAGAAATGGTGCTTTTTAAAGAAATCAGCTGTTTAGGGACTGGAGAAAAGGAATGCCGTTGGATGGGCAAAACGCTTTCTCACTGGGGAGAAGAAGAAAGTATGGAGATGCAACAATATTTAAATGACCCTCCCATAGTGAAAGAACTGGAACTCACATATGAAAAGCTTTTAGAAGAACGGAACCAATTAACGTTTGCAACAAAGGTTCATAATGAACTGACAAAAGAGATTATGAAAGGCAACGGGCTGGAATCGATTATTCAGAAAGTTTACGAGTTGGTGGGAATACCTATTGTATTAGAGAACATAAGTTTCCAGACTTTGGCTTATGAAGGGCTTTCTCCGGAATCTTTGGTGATCATATCGCATGAATTTTGTCAATATGTGAAGGATCATTATCATGGCCATTCCACTATCGATTTTCATCAAACGACAAAGGTCATTCCCTTTCATCATTATTTTCGGCTTACGGCCCCCGTTTTTTTGCAAGATCAAGTCTTTGGCTATTGTTCGTTTATTTTTTACGATCGCAGCCAGTATAACCCCACGATTGCGCAAATGGTGATTGAACGTGTGGCTTCTGTTTGTTCTCTAAGACTATTAAATGAAAAAACAGAATTTGAATCCTTTGAAAGATTAAAAGGATATTTTTTAGAAGAGATCATTAGCGGCCATCATCAATCGAAAGGAGATTTAATCACGAAAGGAAGCTTTATCCATCTTGATTTATCGCTCCCTTTTTATATCGGCGTGATCAAGTATAGATTTAAAAATGAACACAGCAATCTCGAACTCGAATATTATGCCAAAATAATGGAAGAAATATCTGAATTCTTTAACTTCCGCCGCTTAAATGTGTTAATCGGACAAAGAGCGAAAAGTATTGTGCTCCTTATTACGGAGGAACAATTGAAAAAAGATGATATTGAGGGACTCGTTCAGTCTTTGTTGAGATCGCTTTCTAATAGGTTTATCATGATCGAATTTTATGGAGGAATCAGCACGAAAACGAAAGATATTTTATGTGCAAGAGAAGCGTACAGAGAGGCTTTGGTGGCATTGAAAACGGCTACCAATCACGGCCGATTCGTTACGTTTGAATCACTTGGCGTTATCGGGCCGTTAATCAATTCCCATAACGAAGAAGAAATCAAAAAAATCGCTGTCCGATATTTAGGACAATTAATGGAAAACGATGATAAAAATGTCGAGCTAGTTCGTACTCTTTACTCTTTTTTAATAAATGGGGGGAATTTGGAACAAACGGCTGCTGATTTATCTTTATCCGTTAGCGGTTTAAGATACCGCATTCATAAAATTGAAACATTGCTTGATCAAGAACTTCGCGATCCCGTCGGCAATTTTCATCTTCTGCTGGCCATTCAAGCTCTTATGATCATGGGAGAATTAGAGATTTAATGTTTTTCTTGCTGATTGGCTTTTATTTTTTTGTCCATAAAAGGAATTTTCTCAAAAATGTCGAATTATAAAGAATATTACATAATTTTAGGGGTGAAGGAAATGACATTTAAAACAGCCGATCTTTGGGATGAGTTCAATGAAGAGCTGCAAGCATGCAAATTGGCCTTTCATTCTTATGGCAAAAAAAAGCGTTTTTCAGGCCCGATCGCAACGGTAAAGGTGTTTGAGGATAATGTTTTAGTGAAGGAAGCGCTTCAATCCGTTCCGAAAGGGAGTGTACTCGTAGTGGACGGGGGTGGCTCTCGGAACTGTGCTTTGTTGGGAGACCGCTTAGGTGAAATTGCCCAAAATCGTGAGCTTGCGGGTGTGATCATTAATGGCTGCGCGCGGGATACCGCCGATCTTGCCGAACTAGAAATTGGGGTTCTTGCAATAGGAAGCATTCCGGTGAAAAGTAAAAAAGAAGGAAAAGGGGAACGGGATATTGTTCTTCATTTCGGGGAAGTAGAATGGGTTCCAGGTCATTATGTGTATGCTGACGAAGATGGAGTAGTATTGTCTCCACGTCCGCTTGTATAAGGCTTCTTTTGGCGGTCACTCTTTTTCCGGTCGGTCATAAACTAAGATAACAGCCTATGGAATGGGGGATTGATGATGATGTACGGACATCCCTATGATCGCCGACTATTCAGTCCAGAAACGGATTGGAGAAGGAATAAGGGTGAAATATTCGGTATTCCGCCACAGCATCAGCCGATTCAGCCTGGCGTCGAATCGCTTATGATTCCGCGGCCAACGGTAGATGATCCGGATTATAGAGGAAGCGGGAAATTAAAGAATAAGACGGTGGTTGTCACCGGAGGCGACAGCGGAATCGGAGCGGCTGCGGCCATTGCGTTTGGAAAAGAAGGAGCGGATGTAGTCATCGCCTATTATGCTGAATATGAAAACGAAGACGCATTTCGTACAAAAAGAAAAATCGAAGAGTCCGGACGTCGCTGTCTTTTGATTCCGGGAGATTTGAAAAATGAAAGGCATTGCCGCGAAGTAATCGGTAAAGCGGTTGATGCGTTTGGAAAACTTGATATTTTAGTCAATAACCATGCTGTTCAATTTCCGCAGAATAGCCTTCTTGATATAACGTCGGAACAATGGGATTTGACGTTTAAAACAAATATTTATTCTTTTTTTTTTTATTTAACAAAAGCGGCGCTGTATTATTTGAAAAGAGGAAGCTCCATTATCAATACAGCCTCTGTGGTTGCGTATGAAGGAAACGATCTTTTGCTGGATTATACGGCTTCAAAAGGAGCGATTGTAGGATTTACACGGGCCCTTGCCAAAAATTTAGTTCGAAAAGGGATTAGAGTGAATGCGGTTGCTCCCGGACCAATTTGGACACCGTTGATCCCTTCCAGCTACTCGGCGGAATATGTGGCGACCAAATTTGGAAAAGACACGACGATGGGTCGACCTGGCCAGCCTTTTGAATTAGCGCCCGCTTACGTCTTTTTGGCATCCGATGATTCCAGTTATGTGACAGGTCAAGTGGTCCATGTCAATGGCGGGTATTATAACGGGATCATAAACCTTTACTGTGAAACAAAACTGAAGAAAGTGGGAAGTCCGCTGAAATGCGGGCTTTCTTTTTTGTGTATTAGACATCAGGAAGATTATCCGTTTGTTTTTTATACACTTTCACACCAAAGAGTAGCAGTTGGTTCAAAAATAGAACCATTTGTGAATATTCGATTTCATATGTATTAAAAGCGAAAGGGGCCACTACACAACTTTCTTCGGATCATAGATTGATAGATTTTGGACAGCTGTTCTTTTTTTCTATTTGCGGTCATATGTTCAATAGTGGACAGGGGTTAGAGAAGGAGAGGACGTATGACTTCATTTTTTAAAGGAACATTGATCCTGGCAGTGACAGCATTTTTTGGGGAGACGCTTGAATTTTTAACGAATATGGTGTTGACAAAAGAACTTGGTGAAATTGGGATGGGGAAATACATGGCGATTTTGCCTTCCGTATTTCTTTTTGTCGTAATTGCCAGCTTAGAACTGCCTGTTTCTGTTTCCAAATATATTGCGGAACTACAGAGGGAGTATCATAGGAGTACTCTCCAGCATGCCATGAGACTGGCGACGGTTACCACCAGTGTTTTAATGCTGTCCGCTGTGATTGTTTTTACGTTTTTTCCCGTTTTTCACGGTTACCATCCGATGATTCGTTGGCTGACGCTTATTCTCATTCCCGTTATTTCCTTTACTTCTGTTGCAAGAGGATATTTCATGGGAATACAGCAAATGAGAAAGATTGCGTTCGCCAATTTTGTGCGAAAGTTTTTTCAGCTGCTATTGCTGGTCGTTGTATACCGCTTTTTTGATTTTGATCGGGAAACATCGATATTAGTAGCGTTGGGAACATTGATAGCCAGTGAAATAGTGGTGTTTTTATATCTTATGCGTGCCTATGTTCTCTACATGAGGCAGATGAAAAATATTCCTTATAAAGAAATGGCGAGAAAAACCGTTACCAAAAAGTTATTGGGAATTTCATTGCCGACTACGGGGATGCGCATTTTTAATTCGGTGATTAATGCCATTCAGCCTTTTCTCATTTCATATGCTTTAATGTTGGGAGGTGTTGAAGAGAAAACGGCTACGGCACAATTCGGTATGGTGGCTGGAGTTGCGTCGACGATCGGTTTTTTTCCCGCTTTTATCGCTCATTCTTTGCTCGTCATGCTCGTTCCGACTGTTTCCGAAGCATATACTAGAGGGGAAATCGGCAAATTGCAAGGACTATTGAAACATGTTATTGTCATCACTATGCTGTACGGATTGGCTGTATCGTTTGTTTTGTATTTTTACGGCGGAGCGTTAACGAAACTATTTGGCACTTCTTTGCTGGCTTATTACTACTTGCAGTTGATGATCCCTTATTTTTTATTTTTTTATTTGGCGATCCCTATGCAGGCTTTTTTAATTGGCATGAATTTAGTGAAAGACGCATTTTATCATTCGGTATGGTCAACACTCATTTCCAATTTATTTATTTTTTGGCTTGGATCAAACAGTCACTTGCAGATGGCCGGAGTCATTATCGGCATGAATATTGAAGCAGTATTGCTTGCTTTTCTTCATTACACCACCATATATAAAAAGCTGCACATTTCTTTTTCAAAAAAGCAAAGTTCTCTTTCCGAAATGAACTGGGGCAACAGAAGAGCCTAGCTGTTTGTTGGGCAAAAAATCGATTGAAAACAAGCTTGATCTACCTCGTTTTCTGTCTTCCGTGTAAGGAATGTTTTCATCATTTTTCCTAAACGGTTGGCCTTTTGCATAGATGGGTGGATCCTGTTGACAGAATAGGATTCAATCAATTTCTGATTTTGTGGTTTTCTCATGAGAAGTTGAAAGGAATTCCTGAATGAAATCGATTTGGTTCTGGAAAACAAGAACAAGGAAAGCCGAGTTTGGTATTAATAAAAATGAAATCGGCTTCCCGTATAGTTTCTTCACATACTCTTTATGTTTCTTGATGATTCAGGAATTTTATCTATGCGTGAAGCATCACTGGAATTGAGCACTTGGCGGAGTTCATGGAACAGAAAGCTGCCGAAAAAGCCGATGAAAATGACGATAAAGCCAATGACCGTAAACCACATAAACGCCATGCCGCGTCGCTCCTTTCGAAAGATAATGGGGGGATATCTAACGTTATTTTACATGAATTTCCTGCCGGTTTGGGATTGAAAATTATTTTCGATTAGTTACTAAATTACTAAAAAATAAAAAGAATGTTTTCAAAGCACTCATTTTGGATCCGGCTGGGGTAACAAGAAAAGCATTTGAAAAAGGAATGATAAATATTTAGGAGAAACGTCAACCTATAGCGGATGGTTCTTTTGGGTAAAAGGCCAATTAAACATTCCGAATAATTTAGGAAAAGAATAATCATCAATAAAACGCCGATTCGAAATACTACCGACATGAAGAGATGGGGGAGGTTTATTTAAGCGTCTCCTTTAGAGGGTCTTTCGCAAACGTCGCCATGGCAAAGCGAATCTGGAACGATTTTTCTTTTTTTGGCGATCTTTTTGTACGCCCATTCGCCTAATCCGCTAGCCTTCAGAATATAGAAAAATGGAAGAAATAACCATAAAGATGGCGTTCTTTTGGCCATTAGCCAAAATGCGTCAAACCCTTTTACATATCGAAAATCGTTTTTCAGCCGAGCATGCATTTCTGTCGCCAGTTTATCAAGCGCAATATGTTCCTGTTGATAATGATCGCGAAAGGACCGAAATTCGATTAACGAGAACCAATCAAGTTTGGACCATTTATCGGCAACACCAGTGCAAAGTCCGCACCAGCCGTCGTACAATACGACGATTTTCCAGCGGTCTTTCAAAACCATGAGGATCGCTCTCCTTCAATTGATAGCTGTCCTTGGATTTCCATAAACACAATGTCTCCAAACATGGAGCTGATTGATTAAGACTTTTTCTTGAGCTTCTTTCTCTTTAGGATAACATATTTTGGTGAACAAATGGATCGAAATGGTTGATCTGTAAGAGAGCGGATTGAAACCTAAACAGCCGGAGAAAGATCCCCGACTGCCAACCATTTATTTTGAAAAACGCTGAGGCAAATGGTTATTCGAATAAAAGAGCTGCTTCTGTTCAAACATTTTCGTAGCCGTTAATAATCAAATCTAGTTTTCCTGTTGATGGATCAATGGCTAGTCCGTGAACAGGAATATCATTTGCAAACAACGGGTGCCGTTTAATCATATGTACGCTTTCCGATACGCTTTTTTCTACGCTTTCAAACCCGTTCAACCAGTGATCAAGATCGATTCCAGCGTGTTTTAATGTCGAGAACGTTTCTTCTTTAATGCCGCGTTCTTTCATATCCGCCAAGATGGTTTTGCTTTTTAATGCACCCATTCCACAATCGTAATGGCCGATCACGAATACTTCATCCGCTTGCAGTTCGTAAACAGCTACTAGTAAGCTTTTCATGACCATTCCGAAAGGTTCGTCTACAAGAGCGCCGGCACTGCGCACCATTTTGACATCGCCGTTTTTTATGTTCAGCGCTTTCGGAAGCAGTTCTACTAAACGTGTATCCATACAAGTTAAAATGACGCACCGCTTATTTGGGAATTTGGATGTTTCGTATTTTTTGTATTCTTTATTTTCAACAAACTTCTCGTTAAATGATAGAATGTCATCCAATAATGACATAATGAACCCCTCCCGGTTATGATTTGATACTCTTTTATTTTAGCGGAAATAAAAAGGAATGAATAGTTTTCGTGAATGAACGGGAAAAAAGGGGGGAATGTTCCTAAGGTAGGGAAGCGGAAAAGAAGTTTTGGGTTTGTGAAAAAAAGACGAATATGCGGCCATGTTCATTAAGAAAACAGCTCCGGAAACTACCGGAAGCTGTTTCTTTTACAAATTTTCATTTTGCTGGCCGATTTCTGATCTGCCGATTAGTTCATTGGCAGCTTCTTGATCCGAATGCTCATTGACGGAGTCTCCCGGAGCGTATTCATTGATATCAGAATGGATGCCATTTGCCGGCTGTTTAGGGATAAGAGGATGATCCTTGCGCCTTGCCTTTCGCCATTTATTCCCAACTCCTTTTCTTTTTAATATGGAGAAAAGAGGCGGGAAATATTCATGATTCTACATTAAAGTAGCGGGCATCCGGATGGGCGAAAACAATCGCAGACACGGAAGCTTCCGGTTCCATCATATAGCCGTCGGTTAAACGTATTCCTATTTCTTCCGGTTGAAGTAGGCTAAATAATTTCTTTTGATCTTCTAAATTCGGACAGGCCGGATAACCAAAAGAATAACGTTGTCCTTGATATTTGGCCGCAAATCTGTCTCTCATAGTAAAATCAGTTGGATCCGGAAATCCCCAGAAATCACGCATTTCTTGGTGAAGGCGTTCGGCAAACGCTTCTGCCAGTTCCAACGCTGTCGCCTGCAGCGCATGGCTTGCTAAAAATTTTCCTTTTGCTTTCCATTCATTCGCTTTATCACGAACACCAAATCCGGCGCTGACGACGAACAAACCGACATAATCCATCAATCCGCTTTCTTTTGGTTTTAAATAATCGGCAAGACAAAGATACGGTTCTTTCTTTTGACGAGGGAAGGAAAAACGTTCTATCACCGTCTTTTGATCGGCGGGATCATAAATGATCACATCATTTCCATCCGATTGGGCCGGGAAAAACTGATACATTCCCTTAGGTTTTAAAATACCTGAGAAAAGAAAATCATCGATCATTTCCATTAACGCCGTTGCTTTTTCGTCGCCTTGCGCAAGCATTTTGTCTACTTTTCCTTTCAAACCAAGATGGTGGCCGATCAATGTTTGCAAGTTAATGTAAGGCTTCAAATACGCAATGGGATAATCAACGAAAAGATGTTTTTTCGTGTCTCTTGGCACAAAGACCGGTACATCTTGACGCACCGTTTTATTTGTCTTTTCCATGACCGCAACAGCGGCTGATTGAATGGATGTTTTTTTCCGTTCCGTTTCTGCTCTTTTGACTTGCTGGGCTTCAAGCTCCAATAAAAGATCTTGCTTTTCTTCTTCATTTTGCAGACGGTTGGCAAGAGAAAGGCCTTCCATGGCATCTTTCGCGTATAAAACGGGTCCTTCGTATTCAGGCGATATTTTCGTTTCGGTAAAACGTCTGGAAAGTGCTGCACCGCCGACTAGCACCGGTACGTTGATTCCAGCTTGCTTCATATCCTGAACGGTCATCACCATTTGTTGGGCAGATTTTACGAGCAAACCGGAAAGACCGACAATGTCGGGTTGTTCTTTTTGAACAGCTTGAATGAGTTCAGAAGGAGCTACTTTAATACCTAAGTCGATGACTTTAAAACCGTTGTTGCTTAAGATGATGTCGACTAAATTTTTGCCGATGTCATGGACATCGCCTTTAACGGTGGCCAGCAAGACTTTTCCTTTTCCGCTGTCATTGTCTGATTTCTCCATGAACGGTTCTAAAAAGGCAACGGCTGCTTTCATTACTTCAGCGCTTTGCAATACTTCAGCGACAATCAACTGGTTGTCATTAAAAAGACGGCCGACTTCCGCCATTCCGTCCATCAATGGTCCGTTGATGATGTCCAGAGGCGTTTCAAAGATTTCAAGCGCTTTTTGTAAATCAGGAATAAGACCTTCCTTTGTACCTTCGACTATATAATAGCGAAGACGTTCTTCTACTGTTTTCGGAAGTTCTTGAACTTTATGTTCCTTCTTTTTGTCACGGTAAAATGCGGTAAAAGCAGCCAGTGTGTCATCATTGGTTTCAAACAGCAGTTTTTCGGCCAGATGTCTTTCATCTTCCGGAATAGATGCATAGCGCTCCAGCTTTTCGGTATTGACGATGGCGTAATCTAACCCCGCCTGGGTGCAATGGTAGAGAAAAACGGCGTTTAATACTTCTCGTCCGACGGGAGGAAGGCCGAAAGAGACGTTGCTGATGCCAAGAACGGTCAAGCAGCGCGGCAGTTTTTCCTTGATTAGCCTGATTCCTTCGATCGTTTCCTGTGCTGATCCTATATATTGTTCATCCCCGGTTCCCACGGGAAAAACTAACGGATCAAAAATGAGATCTTCCGGTTGAAGTCCCCATTTATGAACTAATAAATCATAAGATCGTTCAGCGATTTCTAATTTTCGTTCTCTTGTCACGGCCATTCCTTTTTCGTCAATGGTGCCGACCACCACCGCTGCACCGTATTTTTTGATCAGAGGAACGACTTTTTCAAATCGTTCTTCGCCGTCTTCCAAATTGATCGAGTTGATGATCGCTTTGCCTTGTGAATAGGTAAGGGCTTTTTCGATGACTTTTTCATCTGTGGAATCGATGACAAGCGGGACTTTTACTTTTTTAACTACTTCTTTTATAAAATTTTCCATATCGCTTAGTTCGTCTCGATCCGGATTGGCAAGACAGATATCGATTACGTGGGCGCCGCCTTTGACTTGGGCGCGGGCAATTTCGGACGCTTCTTCATATTTTCCTTCGATAATCAGCCGCTTGAACTTTCTAGAACCAATGACATTCGTTCTTTCACCGATAAAAAGAGGCCTCATCGAATCATCATAAATAAGTGGTTCGATGCCTGATACGGCATGGCCGTGGGGCTGATTCGGCCGTTTTCGGGGCGGGTATGGTTTGACGGCTTCGCTGATCGCTCGAATATGCTCTGGTGTCGTTCCACAGCAGCCGCCCACTAGATTTAGCCATCCTTTCTCAGCAAAACCGGCAATTTTTTTGGATAAGGATTCTGGAGTTTCGTGATATTTTCCTTCTTCATCCGGCAATCCCGCATTTGGATAACAGCTGACAAATGATTGAGCCAGCCCGGAGAGCGAACGGATATGGTCCGTCATAAATTCCGGTCCTGTTGCACAGTTCAATCCAACAGACAAAGGGTTCATATGCTCTAAAGAGAGATAAAAAGCTTCGATGTTTTGGCCGGCCAATGTAGTCCCCATTGGTTCTATCGTGCCTGAAATCATCAAAGGAAGAGTTTTCCCCGTTGCTTTAAAAGCTCTTTGGATGCCGAGAAAACCGGCTTTCACGTTGAGCATATCTTGGCTGGTTTCAAGAAGGAGAAGGTCGCAGCCGCCGTCAATCAGACCTCTTGCTTGGATTTCAAAATGATGGCTGAGCGATTCAAAATCGATGCCGCCGGTTACAGATAACGTTTTGGTCGTAGGCCCCATAGCACCAGCCACAAAACGCGGCTTTTCCGGTGTTGAAAATTCGGCGGCAGCTTTTTTGGCGATTTCGGCTGCCCGGCGGTTAATTTCATAAGCTCTATCGCCGAGATTGTATTCATTCAGAACAAGCGGTGTTCCGCCAAATGAGTTGGTTTCAATAACATCGGCACCGGCTTCCAAATAAGAGCGGTGAATCCATTCAACCACGTGAGGGGCTGTGATGTTTAAATATTCATTACAGCCATCATACTGCTCGCCTCCGAAATCGTTCGGTGTAAGGCCGGCTTGCTGAATCATAGTTCCCATTGCTCCATCGATGATGAGGATTCTTTTTTCTAGTTCGTGTTCAATTGGATGTTGTAATTTCGGCATGTACAGTCTCTCCCTTTTTTGCATCTTGTTCCCGAATATAGCGAGCCAAATCGGCTGTCATTTCATAACGAAGGAAAGGAGTAATGAGATAAATTCCGTTAAAATACCGAAGAGCAGTATCGATTAATTCTTTTGCGATCTCAATCCCCGTTTGCTGGGATTTTTCTTTATCTCCGTCGAATGCTCTCATTCGTTCTATAATTTCATCGGATAATTTTATGCCTGGCACTTCATTATGCAAAAATTCTGCGTTTTTGAGGCTTGTTAATGGCATAATTCCGATGAAAATAGGGACATTTAAATGTTTCGTTGCTTCGTAAATTTCTTTTATTTTTTCCTTTGTAAAAACCGGCTGTGTGATAAACGAATCGGCTCCGCATTCTATTTTTCTTTCCATCCGTTTGACTGCTTTTTCCAGTACGCGGACATTCGGATTAAAAGCAGCGGAAACGGAAAAATGAGTTTTTTGTTTTAATGGTTTCCCGGAAAAAGAAATCCCGTTGTTCAATTGCTTAATTAATGAAATCAGTTCCAAACTGGAAACGTCGTATACGCTTGTGGCACCGGGAAAGTCACCCACTTTTGTCGGATCGCCTGTAATGACAAGAATATCATGAATACCTAGGGTGTGGAGGCCCATCAAATGCGATTGCAGTCCTATTAAATTGCGATCTCGGCAGGTTATATGTACGAGCGGGCGAATACGCTGGTTGGCCTTTACTAAAGCTGCCATTGCCATGTTGCTGATCCGCGGTGAAGCCAACGAATTATCGGCCATTGTAATCGCGTCGATTCCGACTTCTTTAAGTACTTGAGTCCCTTGAAAATATTGAAAAGTATCCAAATGTTTCGGAGTATCCAATTCTACGATAATCGTCCGTTTTTTCTTCGCTAGTTCGTGAAGAGGGGGATCGAGCGGTGCCGGTGGTTCTTTTACAATGATCGGTTTTTCGGGTTTCACCGATTTTTGATGAATGGGAGAAAGACCTGATAATGCTTTTTTGACGGCTTCAATATGTTTCGGCGTTGTGCCGCAGCATCCCCCGATAAGACGGACTCCTTGATTGCGCAATTTTACCGCCGCTCTTCCGAAATACTCGGCTTCCGATTCGTAGATCACTCGGCCGTCTTTCACATCCAGCAGGCTGGCGTTAGGATAAGCGGAAAGATACGCTTTTTTGGGCAATGTAGCTTTTTCAAGTGCTTGTATCATATGGTAAGGTCCAAGTCGACAGTTCACACCCACCAGATCTGCCCCGTGATCTTCCAAACGGTGGAGAGCTTCATTCAGAGATAGACCGTTTTGAAGGACACCGGGTTCATGCATGGACACTTGAGCGATAATTGGAATGTTTGTTAATTTTCGAGCTATTTTTAAGACGGTTGTCAATTCTTCAAAGTCATAGTAAGTTTCGAGAAGCAGTCCGTCTGGATTTTCATTCAATAAACTTTCTGCCTGTTCTAGGAAGGCCTCTTTTATATCAGCCAGTGAGCAGGTATCTTTACGGAAGCCGCGAATGCCCCCAATTGTACCGAAAACAAACGTTCCATGATCAGCCGCTGCTTGTTTGGCAAGACGGACAGCCGCTTTATTTATTTGTTTGACGTTTTCTTCCAGTCCGTAACGACGCAGTTTTACAGCGTTGGCACTGTAAGTATTGGTTTGGATGACATCGGCCCCGGCAAGAATATACTCTTCATGTATTTTTGAAATGATTTCTGGCTTGGCAATATTCAATTCTTCATAACAATAGTCAATTCCATATGAATAGAGGAGCGTGCCCATTGCGCCATCGGCTGTTAAAATCTCTGTTTTCAATCGATCCAAAAATCCCATGCGTATTCCTCCTCTCATTACGGATAAAATGAAAAAAGCCTTCCGTAAGAAGGCTTTTGATGGATGATGTCCAAAATGATCCTTCTTATCTTCCAAACTCGAAAGTTTGCTGGATTTAGCACCTGGCCAATTCGGCTGGTTGCTGAGGATTCATCGGGCCAGTCCCTCCACCTCTCTTGATAAGAAATCTATGAAATTTTTTTCGTATTTTCAGATTTATTAAATTAATAATAGCTTTTCTTCAGGCAGCGGTCAAGAGAATTTTTGGCAGATCGCGTGTTCAAAAGCTAGCTGAAATCATTCATCCTGAAGAAAAGAAATCAGAAAAGTCTTATCTCCGGCGGTCTAAAGAAGGTTTATATGAGGGGCTTAATAAGATCGAAAAAAAGTCTGCCTCCGAAAAAGCAGGAGGGATGAGGGCCTGCTTTTTCGGAGGCAGACTTCTTTAACAAGCGTTAATTTTTTACTTTTTTTAACTGAGGGATGACATGCAAAGACCGGCCTGTACCAATGGCGACTGATTCGAGCGGACTTGGTGCGAGGTTTACGGGGACAATCATCTGGCTTGCCAACCATTCTTTTAAACCGTTCAGCAGGGAAGCTCCTCCTGTTAAAATAATTCCTCTGTCAACAATGTCACCGCTAAGTTCCGGTGGTGAATTTTCCAGCGTAGCACGAACTGTTTCTAATATTTGTAAAACGGTTTCCTTTATCGCTTTCTGAATTTCTAAGGAAGTAATAGTAATCGTTTTGGGGAGTCCCGTTACTAAATCCCTTCCGCGAATCTCCATTTCTTGGATATTATGATCGATGGGCGCATATCCAATTTCTTTTTTCAGCATTTCTGCGGTCGGTTCGCCGATTAACAGGTTGTACTCTTTCCGTACATATTGAATGATATCTTCGTCCATTTTGTCTCCGCCAATTCGAATCGAATTGCTGCACACCACTCCGCCATAGGAAATAATGGCCGCTTCAGTAGTGCCTCCACCGATGTCGACAATCATATTAGCAATCGGTTCATCTACCGCCAAATCTGCTCCGATGGCCGCTGCAATCGGTTCTTCAATCAAATGGACGGTTTTCGCTCCGCAGCTTCGAATAGAGTCTTCAATCGCTCTTTTTTCGACTGTTGTCGCTCCAGATGGGGCGCAGATCACGACATTCGGCTTTCGCAAGGTGATTCCAAGCGCTTTGTTCACTTTTTTCATGATGCTTTTTAGCATTTCCGTTGTCACTTCAAAATCAGCAATAACCCCATTTTTTAATGGACGAATAACGGAAATGTTGGCGGGGGTTTTTCCGATCATTTTTTTTGCTTCTGAACCTATTGCCAATAATTGTTTCGTATGTATATCAATCGCTGCTACAGAGGGTTCGTTTATAATAATTCCTTTATTTTTACTATATACAAGGGTATTGGCCGTGCCTAAGTCAATTCCAATATCTTGAGAAAGCACCTTTTATACCTCCATTTCGAATAAGCCAAACAAATTTGACGCATGTTCAGAAGAATCATATCGTCTTTATCCTATAAAAGTATACAAGTTTTTTTGTTGAAAAGTATATGGGTTTTATTGTCAAAATATGTTGTTACAAATGTAGAAGATTTGTAACAATGGCGGGATGAACGAATCTATCAGCATTTTCGACATAAGGGGAGGGGGGAATGTGCTTGCTGTTGTTTATAAAACTTAATCTTTGTAACTTTATGTAAAAGAATGTCGCAGCAGAATTTCGCCATTCAAGTTTTCTTCAGGACGTGTTTACGTTAATAGAGGCATTTATCATTTTGAAATGCCATTTTTAAAGAATGAAAATCGGACTATTCTATAAATCTAATGAGCTTATTCCGACTTAGGAGGATTGTAGGACTATGTTTCACGGTTTTGGAGGAGCCGAAAAAAAAAAGGAAAGGGCCGGAGTTCCTCGTAGAAATGTGAGCGGAGAGCAAGTGTAGTATAGTATCAAGATTGAAGGATTGGAGAATTCCGGCCTTTTGAAAAATTACTTATTCCATTTTGGAGAAAAATTCAGCTAGTTCTTGGCTGTGAAGTTTCCGTGCTTTCCGATGTTCTGCCCGATTGAGAGCTGTTTCATTCAGCCATTTTTCTTCTTCAGATTCCGGAACCACTTCAGGCACTTCTGTCGGTTTTCCGTTTTCATCAAGGGCAACAAAAGTTAAGAAAGAGAGAGCCGCAACTGCTTTTTCACCCGTTAATAAATTTTCGGATGTTACTTTTACGAATACTTCCATGCTTGTCCGACCAGTATATGTGATTCGAGCTTCTAATGTCACAGAGTCACCGCTGTTAATTGGTTTAAGGAAATCTACGGAGTCCGTTGAAGCAGTTACAACCGGTCTTCTTGCAAATTTAGTTGCGGTTATAGAGGCGATATCGTCTATGTATGCCATCAACTTTCCGCCGAATAAAGTACCATGTTGGTTTGTATCCGGTGGAAGGACAAAACTTGTTTTGACTGTTAGAGTATCACGCATTGGTATTTTCTTTTTCATGAATCTTTCACCTCGTGGACTATTGAGTTGCTAATAAAATGTTACGTTCACTTATAATCTTAACATGAAACTTACGAACAATGCATTTTGATTTTATTATATAAATAAATTTTTTGCAATAGCGATATTTATGATTGTATTTTAATTCTTTATTGTGTATAAATATTAATTATAAAGGTTTTTATTTTACGAAAGTTTTTAATATTGACATGATCAATTAAAAAAGTTTCAAAAAAGGATAGTACATTGGAAAGGGAGTGTTTATAAATGGCAATCGTTCATACGGTGACAGCCGAACAATTGAAAGGAAAAGATTTACTGACTCTTGCTGATTTTACTCCGAATGAAATTTCTTATTTTATAGAATTAGCAGCTGATATGAAAAAAAATCCTTCCGCTTATTCTGAAAGTTTAAAAGGGAAAATTCTCGGGATGATTTTTGAAAAAAATTCGACCCGTACGAGAGTCTCTTTTGAAGCTGCCATGATCCAGCTCGGGGGGCATGGAATGTTTTTGGATTCGCAGCATACTCAAATAGGACGAGGAGAAACAATCGAGGATACAGGAAAAGTATTGTCGAGATATCTGGATGGGATCATGATCCGGACGTTCGGACATGACAAAATCGAGGCGCTGGCGAAAGCAGCCGACATTCCTGTCATCAACGGATTGACGGATTTATCACATCCTTGTCAAGCGCTTGCAGATTTGTTGACGATTTACGAATGGAAAGGAGAGTGGAAAGGGGTCAAGTTAGTATATGTAGGAGATGGAAACAATGTTGCCCACTCTTTAATGATAGGGGCGGCTTTGACAGGAATGGAATGTGTTGTGGCGACTCCAAAGGGATTCGAGCCTGACCCGCAAGTCATGACAAAAGCACAAGCATTGGCAGAAAAAACGGGAGCTTGTATAACCTATTTGGAAAATCCGAAAGAAGCAGTGAAAGAGGCTGATTTTATTTACACAGATGTGTGGGTCAGTATGGGACAGGAAAAAGAACAGGAAGAACGAAAGAAGATATTTATTCCTTATCAGGTAAATCAAGGACTTTTCCAATATGCTAAGCCGGACTGTAAATTTATGCACTGCTTACCGGCTCACAGAGGAGAGGAAGTAGCAGCGGACATTATGGATGGGCCGTCATCCATCGTTTTCCAAGAAGCGGAAAATCGTTTGCATGCTCAGAAAGCCGTTCTCTATAGTTTGTTGCAAGATTAAAAAGTACAAAAAAAGAGGCGAACTTAAAGGTCGGCCTCTTTTTTGTGCGTATTTCAGGTTATGGCAAAAAGGTCTCTCCCATTAAATAACGGTCGATTTCTCGAGCTGCTTCACGGCCTTCGTGAATGGCCCAAACGACCAAACTTTGCCCGCGGCGCATATCTCCGGCAGCGAACACGCCCTCCACGTTCGTTGTATATTGGCCGTATTTTGCTTTCGCAGTATTCCGGCTTGTTTTTTCTACTTGAAAGGCATCAAGAAGTTTTGGTTCAGTTCCGGTGAATCCAATGGCAATTAATACTAGTTGAGCCGGCCATACTTTTTCCGTTCCCGGAATTTCTTTCATTGTATAGGTTCCGTCTTCATGATAGGTTTTTTCCATTTGAACCGTATGCAATTCTTTCACATGGCCATTTTCATCAGCCACAAATTTTTTCGTTTGAATTAAATATTCGCGTGGGTCTTCTCCGAAAATCGCAGCGGCTTCTTCATAGGCATAATCTAATTTAAAAGTATTCGGATATTCCGGCCATGGATTGCGTTCCAATCGTGAATCAGGCATTTTTTCATGCTTTCCAAATTGGACGACGCTTTTGGCTCCTTGACGCAAAGCCGTTGCTACACAGTCAGCTCCCGTATCTCCGCCGCCGATGACAATAACATCTTTTCCTTCCGCAGAAATCACTTCTGTTCCGTCCAACAATCCTTTAATGCTTTTCGTTAAATAATCCATGGCAAAATAAATGCCTTTTGATTCACGGCCCTCTATTAATATGTCGCGATGTTTTTGAGAGCCGGCGCATAAAAGGACTGCGTCAAACGATTCCTTTAGTTCTTCGGCGCTGATATCTTTTCCGATTTCCGTGTTTGTCACAAACGTAATGCCTTCTTGTTTCAGTAAATTCACGCGTCTGTCTACGGTAGATTTTTCAAGCTTCATCGAAGGAATCCCGTATGTCAGCAGTCCTCCGACACGATCGTCTTTTTCAAATACGGTAACCGTATGACCAGCTTTATTCAGCTGATCGGCAGCCGCAAGACCGGCAGGACCTGATCCGACTACGGCCACTTTTTTCCCCGTACGCACTTTGGGAGGGTTTGGCTTAATCCATCCTTCCTGGAATCCTTTGTCAATGATCGCTTTTTCAATAGATTTGATTGCCACCGGATCATCGGAAAGGGCGACAGTACATGATCCTTCGCAAGGTGCAGGACAAACGCGTCCGGTAAATTCAGGGAAGTTGTTTGTTTTCAAAAGCCGTTCTAATGCTTCCTGCCAACGGTTTTGATATACCAAATCATTCCATTCGGGGATTAAGTTATAAAGAGGGCAGCCGGAAGGCATCCCTCTTAATTCCATTCCCGTATGACAGAAGGGGGTTCCGCAATCCATGCAGCGGGCGGCTTGAATCTTTAATTCGTTCTCGGAGAAAGGGAGCTGATACTCATTCCAGTCCTTGATGCGAACTTTTGGATCACGTTCCGGTGCTTTTTTTCTTTTATATTCCAAAAAACCTGTTGCTTTTCCCATGCTTCTAACCCCTTTCTCTACTAATTGATGGCTTCTATCATTCGCTGATCGTCAGATATGGTCTTTTTTTCGACAGTACTTTCAAGAAAAGCGGCGTATTCAGCTTCAGACTGCGTCTTTCCTTCCAAAAGGAAATGTTGGATTTTTTGTTTCATTTCTTTATATTCTTTAGGAATTATTTTTATAAAGCGGCCGGATGTTTTGCTCCAATTGTCGAGAATTCGTTTGGCCAACGGGCTGTTTGTGTAGTCAACGTGTTTTTTTATAAGAGATTTCACTAAGTCCTCATCTTCTTTTGACAACGATTCAAACAGAAGAGATGATTCTCGGCATTGACGTTTCGTCAATCCAGACATTTTTTCATAGATATATACGACGCCGCCGGACATTCCGGCTGCAAAGTTTTTCCCAACATCGCCGAGTATGACGACATTGCCGCCGGTCATATATTCACAGCCATGGTCTCCTACACCTTCGACCACTACGTCGACTCCGGAATTTCGAACGGCAAAACGGGCTCCGGCTTTTCCGTTGATATAAGCTTCACCGCCGGTCGCTCCATACAGGCAAACATTTCCTGCGATAGTCTGTTCTTCCGGAACTAGGCTGGAAGATGAATCAGGGCGAACAATCAGTTTTCCTCCCGATAAGCCTTTTCCAAAGTAATCGTTGGCATCTCCGTCTACCGCTAATGTCAACCCTTTAGGAGCAAAAGCACCGAAACTTTGTCCGGCCGAACCTTTGAATGTAAATTGGATCGTATCTTCAGGAAGACCTTCAGCTCCGTATTTTTGGGTAATCAAAGATCCCAAAATGGTTCCGGTAGCCCGATTGATATTGCGGATTGGAAAACTTCCTTTTACAGGTTTTTTCCATTCGATTGCAGGTTGAGCAGCGGGAACCAACTTTTGAAGATCAAGCGTTTTTTCAAGTTGATGATTTTGGTTCTGCGTTTTGTGCTGGGATTGATGCTTTGCTTCTTCCGGTACATACAGAAGCGGTGACAAATCTAGATATTTGGCTTTCCAATGACGTTTGGCCCGTTCATGAACTTTTAAGAATTGTTTTTGTCCAATCATTTCGTCCATCGTCCGGAATCCCAATTGTGCCATAATTTCGCGGATTTCCTGGGCGACAAAGTGCATGTAATTCACGATATGATCAGGCGAACCGGCAAATCGCTTCCGAAGTTCTGGATTTTGGGTTGCGACTCCTACAGGGCAAGTATCCATATGGCAAACCCGCATCATAATGCACCCAAGCACGACAAGAGGTGCAGTGGCAAATCCGTATTCTTCAGCGCCTAAAAGAGCAGCGATGACGACATCTCGGCCTGTCATCATTTTGCCGTCTGTTTCAAGGGTTACGCGATCACGGAGACCGTTCATCAGCAAGGTTTGATGTGTTTCGGCAAGGCCGATTTCCCAAGGAATTCCGGCATTTTTAATGCTTGATTTCGGCGATGCGCCTGTGCCGCCTTCATATCCGCTAATCAAAATGACATCGGCAAGCCCCTTGGCCACGCCGGTTGCGATTGTTCCTACACCGCTCTTGGAAACTAATTTCACGTTGATGCGAGCTTTCGGATTTGCATTTTTTAAATCGTAAATCAATTGGGCTAAATCTTCGATAGAATAAATATCATGGTGAGGAGGAGGAGAAATAAGTCCGACTCCGGGTGTGGCACCACGAACGTCCCCAATCCAAGGGTATACTTTTTTTCCCGGCAAATGACCTCCTTCACCCGGTTTAGCGCCTTGTGCCATTTTGATTTGAATTTCTTCGGCGTTCACTAAATAATGACTCGTTACGCCAAATCGTCCAGATGCCACTTGTTTGATGGCACTCCGGCGCAAATCTCCGTTTTCATCCGGCGTGTAACGAGAAGGGTCTTCGCCGCCCTCGCCGCTGTTGCTTTTACCTCCAATGCGGTTCATCGCAATCGCCAGCGTTTCGTGAGCTTCTTTACTGATGGAACCGTACGACATGGCACCGCTTTTAAAGCGTTTGAGAATGGATTCGACAGGTTCCACTTCGTCTAAAGGAACTGCGGGTCTTTTGCCAAAGTTGAAATCAAGAAGACCCCTAAGGAAAAATGTTTGTTCTTCTGAAATCATTTTTGAGTATTTTTTATATAGTTCATAGCTATTTTGCCGTGCTGCTTGTTGTAAAGTATGAATGGTTTTCGGATTAAAAGCATGAGCTTCTCCCGTTCTTCTCCATTGAAATTCTCCGCCGGAATCAAGGGAAGTATCCTGGAATTCACTTTTATGAAATGCTTGGCGGTGGCGGAGCAGGGTTTCTTCGGCAATCACATGAAGCGTAATCCCGCTTAATGGGGAAGCGGTACCGGTAAAATAGCGGTCCACTACTTCTTTTCCGATGCCAACCGTTTCAAAAATCTGGGCGCCTCTATAGCTTTGAATAGTGGAGATACCCATTTTCGACATGATTTTGACAACCCCGTCGATGCTCGCTTGCAAATAGTTGCTGATGGCTTGTTCAGCGTTTATTTCTTTAATAATGCCTTTTTCCACCATGTCTTCAATAGACGAAATGGCAAGGTATGGATGAACTGCATCTGCTCCGTATCCGATTAAACAAGCAAAGTGATGAGTGTCTCTGGCTTCAGCCGTTTCCACAATAAGGCTTACTTTCGTTCTAAGCCCTTTTCGCACTAAGTGATGATGAAGACCGCTGACTGCGAGCAAAGCAGGGATGGCAGCGAAATCTTCGTTCACTCCATGATCGGATAAAATTAACAACGAATACCCTTCCTCAATTGCCTCTTCCGCTTCTTGGAACAGCCTGTCTAAAGCCGGTTCAAGGGCTTGAGGGGAAGAAGCGTCAAATAAAATAGACAGAGTTTTCGCACGAAATTCTTTAAACCGATTGCCGATTAAAGCAGCTAAATCTTTCTCAGAAAGAATAGGTGATTCAAGCCGAATTCTCCGGCAGCTCTGTTCGGAAGGCTCGAGAAGATTTCCTTCTCTGCCAAGGAGCGTCATAGTTGAAGTCACAATATCTTCCCGAATGGCATCAATCGGAGGGTTCGTCACTTGTGCAAACAGTTGTTTAAAATAATTGTAGAGAAGCTGAGGACGTTCCGACAAAACGGCGAGCGGGGCATCATATCCCATGGATCCGATCGGGTCCTTTTTTTCCGTCGCCATTGATTTAAGATTTTTCGTCAGTTCCTCATACGTGTAGCCAAAGGCTTTTTGCCATTTTACAATTTTTTCGGATTCTAAACGCGTTTCCACCGGTTCGAAATCATTTAGATCGGATAGGTGGACAAGATTTTCGTCGAGCCATTTGCGGTAAGGTTTTTCAGAAGCAATTTTTGCTTTGATCTCTTCGTCGGAAATGATGCGGCCTTCTTCAAGATCAATCAAAAGCATTTTCCCCGCGTCTAAGCTTTGTTTGGAAATGATTTTTTCCTCTTCGACAGGTACGACTCCTGTTTCAGAAGAATAGATGATTAAATCGTCTTCCGTTATATAATAGCGGGCAGGACGCAGTCCATTGCGGTCCAAAATGGTTCCGATTTTTCGACCGTCCGTAAAGGAGATCGAAGTAGGCCCATCCCAAGGCTCCATTAGGCAACTGTGGTATTCATAGAAAGCAAGCTTTGGATCTTCCATTTGCCTATCATGATCCCATGGTTCCGGAATCAGCATCATCGCAGCGTGAGGAAGCGAACGGCCCGATAATGTCAAGAATTCAAGTGTATTGTCCAACATGGCGGAATCGCTTCCGCTTTCGTCGATAATAGGCAAAATCTTTTCGTAGTTGTCCCCGAACACTTTAGAGTAACTTGCCTTTTCGCGGGCACGCATCCAGTTCACATTTCCTCTCAGGGTATTGATTTCTCCATTATGAATTAAATAACGGTATGGATGAGCACGCTCCCAGCTGGGGAATGTGTTGGTGCTGAATCGAGAATGAACAAGGGAGAAAGCAGAAGTATAGGCTTCGTCGGAAAGATCCAGATAGTATTGATCGATCTGCTCCGGAAGAAGCATTCCTTTATATATGATCGTTCTTGTCGACAGGCTCGGAACATAAAAGCTGCCGTTAATTGCCGGATCCTCTGCGATCGCTCGTTCAATACGTTTTCGAATGATGTATAATTTTAATTCAAAATCTCGTTCCGATTGGATCTCTTCGTTTTGCCCGATAAACAATTGCATGATGAAAGGCTCCGTTTTTAAAGCGCCTTCACCAATGACGGAAGAATCGGTTGGAACTTCACGCCATCCGAGCAGCGACTGTCCTTCTTCGCCAACAATCCGTTCAATGTGCGATTTAGCGCGTTCCCGTTCGGATTGGTTTTGTGGCATAAATAACATTCCTACTGCATACTTATGCATTTCTGGTAAATGAATATTAAGCTTTTCGCATTCTTTTCTAAAGAATGAATCCGAGATTTGAAGCATAATTCCCGCTCCATCTCCCGTTTTTTCATTCACGTGGCCACCGCGGTGTTCCAATTGGCACAGCATGTATATACCCTGCTTTACAATGGAATGAGCAGGTTTTCCTTTTATATTTGCTATAAATCCGATTCCGCAAGCGTCATGTTCGTTTTGCGGATTGTACAGACCTTGTTCTTTTGGATAGCCATAGTGTTTCATCGGCTGCACCCCCATTTTGTGAAAAGATTTACTGAGCAGGTCTTAAAAAATTTCCATCGGTGGGCTTTTGCGGATGATTTTTTTAAAAAGTTTGATTTTTCGTCACCCGCGGATTTTGAGCTTTGAAGGTGAAAATTTTGCGGACGGTTAAAAGCAGGTAAATTTGAATTGTTTCTATTTTTCAGATAACAGTACTTATATTGTATATTTCTTTATTAATGCTAACAATATATAATTAAGAATAAAACAATCTAATTTTGATATTAATATAGTTTTTGCTTGATAGACGGTAATTTTACGACAGATCATGAAAAAAAGAAAAGGGGAGAAGAAGATTGGAACTGCGCCAAATTAAATATTTTATAGAAGTGGCCAAGCAAGAACATGTGACTGAGGCAGCCAATCAGCTTCATGTTGCTCAGTCGGCGGTGAGCAGACAGATCGCTCGGCTGGAAGATGAGCTCGGAGTCGTTTTGTTTGCCAGAGATGGTCGAAATGTCAAGTTAACTCATATAGGCAAAATTTTTTTAGAACATATTGAAAATGCAATGGAGGAGATCGACAAATCGGTTAAAGCAGTCAAAGACTACTTAAATCCAAAACAGGGAATGATCCGAATTGGTTTTCCTAATTCATTGGCCGCTAAAACGCTGCCGAGAGTAATATCCGCATTTAGAAAACAATATCCGGAGATTGGATTTAAATTTTGGCAAGGATCCAATAAGGAATTGCGAGGACTGGTGGAAAACGGGGAAATTGATTTGGCGTTTGTTTCACCGGTTCCGACGGATTCCAAAATAAACACCCATATTTTCTTTTCTGAAAGGATGAGAGCTCTACTTCCGTTTCATCACCCTTTGGCCCAAAAAAAAGAAATTCGGCTTTATGAATTGAGAAAAGAGCCATTCGTACTTTTTCAAACAGGTTACGATATGAGAAAAATGGTGATGGATGCTTGTCGGCAAGTGGGATTTGAGCCTGATGTCGCATTCGAAAGCGAAGATATCTATACGATAAAAGGCTTAGTGGAAGCGGGACTTGGGATTAGTCTTCTTCCGGAATCAACGCTTGATGAGCAATCCAGCCCTGAAACCGTGAGCATCACGGTGAGCGATCCGATCATAACCAGGACGGTCGGGGTTATTTACCCGAAAAGCCGAGATCTTCCGCCGACGGAAAAACTCTTTTTTGATTTTCTCAAACAATATTATGAACGGTTGAATCAATTTAGTTTTTAGGATGAAGGGGGAAAAAGAGAAAGGCTCTGTTCTTGGTTCCTTTTAATCAAGCGCCTTTCTGAAAGGCTGATCGCCGATTTGTTTAGGAAGGACGAAAATTTTGGATTCGAACAGAGCCTTTTAAATCCTATTAAAGTGGAGCAAGTTCATTCCACTTAGATTCAGATTGAATGGAATCAAAGTTATTTTTAATAATGGAACGTTCCAATAAAGGAATTTTTTTAAAATGCCCAATTTCCATTGCGGAAAATCGGTTCGGTTTTTCCGTCTTTGGTGATGCCGTCAATATCCATGGATTCTGATCCGATCATAAAGTCCACGTGGGTGATGCTTGTATTCAGTCCGTTTTCTTCCAATTCCTCTTTCGACATTTGCTTTCCGCCTTCGATGCAAAAAGCATAAGCGCTTCCGATCGCGAGGTGATTGGAGGCATTTTCGTCAAATAATGTATTGTAAAAAAGAATTCCCGATTCAGAGATAGGTGAGTGGTGGGGTACAAGCGCTACTTCTCCTAAAAAATGAGATCCTTCATCTGTTTCTACCAGTTTCTTTAGTATTTCTTCTCCTTCTTTCGCTTTCACATCGACAATTCTTCCGTTTTTGAATGTAATGGTAAAGCCATCGATAATATTTCCTCCATAGCTCAACGGCTTGGTATTAGATACATATCCATTGACTCCCGTTTTTTTGGGCGCGGTAAATACTTCTTCCGTCGGCATATTGGCCATAAATGCCACACCGTTTTCATTGATGCTTCCAGCTCCCACCCAAATATGGTTTTCAGGGAGCTCAATGGTCAAATCGGTGCCGGGTGCTTTGTAATGAAGCTTATGAAACCTTTTTTGATTTAAATATTCAACTTTTTCATGAAGAATCTTATCATGTTTTTGCCAAGCCGCAATGGGATCCGCTTGTCCAATTCTTACTGCATCAAAAATGGCTTCCCATAATTTTTCCACAGGTTTTTCTTCGTTTGGAAAAACTTTTTTGGCCCATGCTTGTGAAGCGGCAGCGATGATCGTCCAACTGACTTTGTCCGATTGAATGTATTGGCGGAACTTAGTCAACGCTTGTCCAGCTGCCTTTTGATAGCGGCTGATTCGTTCCGGATTCACGCCTTTTAAAAGGTCGGGATTGGAAGAAAGTACGGAAATAAACGCCGCTCCTTGTTCAGCCAGTTCTTCTTTTTCTTTTGCCCGCCAAATCGGATAATCGTCGAACGCTTCATCTGGCGCCAGCTCATATTTCATTCGGGAGATGGCGTCATCGTGCCAATCGACATAGACATGTTTGGCGCCGGCTTCATAAGCTTTTTTGGTAATAAGCCGTACGAAGTCAGCCGCTTCTAGACCAGCATTAATGACGAGTGTTTGTCCTTTTTGAATATTGACGCCAACCTTTACTGCCAATTCTGCATATTTTTCTAATTTTGTTTGAAATAGTTCCATCTAATCCCCTTCTTTGCTAAAGTGTCCTCTTTATTGTATCAAGACTTTCAGTTGAATCAAAGCAACCCTCGTTTCTCGCTTTCGGTTGAGAAGAAACTGTGCCATAATGCCAATGGAAAGGGGGAATATTTTTGTTTCAATTGAAACGTGTTTACGAAGCGGCTTCAAAACAAGATGGGAAAAGAATATTGATTGACCGGCTGTGGCCGCGGGGGTTATCAAAGGAGAAAGCACAAATCGATGAATGGATGAAGGAAGTAGCACCAAGCCATGAATTGCGGAAATGGTTTCATCAACATCGAAGCAAATTTTTGGATTTTAAAGAAATGTATTGGAATGAACTTCAAAGCGAAGATCGGCAAAACTCGATTTTAAAACTCGTGAAAATGGGTGAAAATAATACTGTCACATTATTATACGCTGCAAAAGAACCGGTTCGCAATCATGCAGTTGTACTGAAAGAGTTTTTGGAAAAACAGAGCGAAACGTAATTACGTTTCGCTCTGTTTCATAAAGTGTATTCGATAGCTTTTAGGGTCAGCGACCAAATCGGCCAGTGTATACTGATCTAAAACGTGAAGATAGGCGGCCAGGGCTTCGTGCAATATGTGCCGCAAAGTACAGACAGGGGATATCACACAAACATTATGGTCGGAATCAAAACATTCAACAATACGAAAATCTTCTTCTGTTTGTCTCACAACGGCTCCGATATTAATATCCTTTGGTTCCTTTGCAAGCCGTATTCCGCCATTTCGTCCGCGGATCGTTTTGATAATCCCCATTTTCCCAAGTCCGTAAATGATTTTCATTAAATGATTTTTGGAAATTCCATATACTTCGGAAATTTCTCGAATGCTGGACAGTTCATCATTGCCTTTGGCTGCTAAAAATATCAGAACTCTTAATGCGTAATCTGTATAAGAAGTAAGTCTCAATGACATCACCTAAACATTTTCATTTCTAAATTCCCTATTTCAAGGCAACTCTTAGTATCACTATATTATACCCCATTTGAATAAAAAACACTAAATGTGAACGTTCTATTAAAGATGTATTTTTGATATTGCTTTCAGCACTAATTTCCTCTATTTTAAAGATGCAAATAAAATACTTCTTTTCAGGAGATGAAAAATATGTTATCTCAAGAAACAATTGACATTGTGAAATCCACTGTCCCGATTTTGGAAAAAAGAGGAACAGAGATTACTTCTCATTTTTACAAAAGAATGTTTTCCAACCATCCGGAGCTGCTCAATATTTTCAATCATGCGAATCAACAGAAAGGCCGGCAGCAAACCGCGCTGGCGAATGCGGTACTTGCCGCTGCCAAGCATATTGACGAATTGGAAGCGATACTTCCGGCCGTGAAGCTGATTGCTCATAAACACCGCAGCTTGGGGATCAAACCGGAGCAATATCCGATTGTAGGCGAAAACTTGTTGGCAGCGATAAAGGAAGTGCTGGGGGACGCTGCAACCGATGAAATTTTGTCTGCCTGGGAAGAGGCATATCAAGAAATTGCGAATGTCTTTATAAAAGTAGAGAAGGAACTTTATGAAGAAGCAGAAAATCAAAAAGGCGGTTTTAGAGATTTCAAAGAATTTGAAATTATAAAAAAGGTGCCTGAAAGTTCCCTGATCACTTCTTTTTATTTAAAACCGAAAGACGGCGTTCCGGTTCCTTCCTATTTACCGGGGCAATATATTACCGTTCGATTGAGAATACCGGGAGACCAATATTTGTCGAACCGTCAATACAGCTTATCGTGCGGGCCGTTTCATGACTATTTCCGCATTTCCGTGAAAAAAGAAGCGGATCATGAGCCGTATGGAAAAGTATCCGTTTATTTGCATGAACAGGCAAAAGAAGGCGATACAATCGAGGTTAGTGTTCCTGCGGGGGATTTTGTGTTGAATCAAGAAGAAACCAATCCGGTCGCATTGATTAGCGGCGGAGTTGGAATTACTCCAATGATGAGCATGCTGGAAACTTTGGCAGAAGGAAACAGCAGTCGGGAAGTCGTATTTATTCATGCTGCACGCAACGAAAAGGCCCGAGCTTTTTCAGACGAAGTCGATCGTCATATAAGCCGACTCAAGAACGGGAAATCTTATATCGCTTATTCATCGAAAGAAAATGAAAGCACTGTATGCGATCACCTTGGACATATCGACAAAGAGTTTTTGCAAAGAGTGCTTCCGAAAAACAGTATCTGTTACGTATGCGGTCCGATTCCATTTATGCAGTCCGTTATTCAGCATTTAGCGGATATCGGGATTTCTGCGGAAAACGTCCGTTATGAATTTTTCGGTCCGGCTCTTCAACTGGAAGTAAAATCCATGTAACGTCTTCCCTGAACAGGCTTTGAGAAAAAGCCATTAAACGGAGTATACGCAGAAAAAAAGCGGAGTTTTTGCGTGGACTCCGCTTCTTGCCTTGATTGGGCATCCCGATCAATGTTAGTGGACCCCTCTTTTTTTAAATTGTCCACCTTTTACTTCCGCCACTTCACCGATGGCGAGAAAGGCGTTCGGATCAATTCGGTCGACGATTGATTTTAATTGCGCCTCTTCCAAGCGGTTGATGACGCAAAAGATGACTTTTTTGCCCGTTCCTTTATATCCGCCTTCCCCGTTCAAGTAGGTGACGCCTCGTCCTAAATTGGTTAAGAGCGCTTCTCCAATTTCGGTATCACGATCACTGATGATCCAGACAGAACGTGATTGCTCCAATCCTTCTACCACGATATCGATCATTTTGAATGCGATAAAGTAAGCGATAAGGGAATACATGGCATGATCCCAGCCGAAAACAAATCCGGCGCTTCCAAGGATAAAAATATTAAAGAACAAGACAATTTGTCCGACAGATAATGCCGATTTGCTGCTGATTAAAATCGCTAATATTTCTGTTCCATCGAGGGCGCCCCCGAACCGGATGACAAGACCGACCCCTACTCCGATCGTAATTCCCCCAAAAACGGCTGCTAAAAGGATATCGTCAGTAATACCGGCAACAGGAGTAAGCAGCGAAGTAAAAACGGATAGAACGATAATCCCGTATAATATGGAAATCGTAAACCTTTTTCCTAATTGTTTGTACCCGATGATAAAAAAAGGAATATTGAGAACAAACAGGAAAATACCCAGTTTTACATCTAATAGGTGGGACAAAATAATGGAAATGCCTGTAATGCCGCCGTCGATGATGTGATTAGGAACTAAAAAGATTTCCAATCCCACTGCCATTAAAATGGCGCCTAATGTAATAAAAATGCCGTTAATCAAAATAGATTTTTTGGATAACTTTTGGTATTCCACATTCTCCATTCGCATCTTTCCTTTCTATACCATTTATTTTTATAGGTTGTTTTGAAACTTTATTCATGCACGTCACCAATATATTGGAACGTTGCTTCGAATCAAGAATCATCTCCGAAATAGGCAGACAGCAGATAAATGCGGGAATAAAGGAAGTTTGAATGAACACCGAAATCATTCAGTGGACAGAAGATTTTTTGAATGGGGAAACAGTATCCTTTCCTATAAAAGGGACAACTTTTCCATTCATGCTGCCACTATATACAAAAATGATGATTTGATCGTCTTCCAAGTGCTGCTCATTCTAAATGTGATAAATTAAAAGTGAAAAATATGTAACCGTTTTTTCATGAGGAAATTAATGTGCAAAACTTGTGGACAATGATAGGGATCGAACAGATAAAACATGAATTACGTGCTCGTTAACATAAGTATACCATATTGATCCTCGATATTTAAAAAATTTGGACTTTCGACGAGTTTATTTTATTTTTAAAACTTTTATGCAACACGCAAGAATGCAGATGGAGGGGATTGGGTTCTCTGTCTTTTTTAGGATTGGGCGATGTTTTTCGTTATGATGTGTAATCAATGGCAGTAAAAGATCTATTTCATAGATAGTGAGGGAAGTGATTTGACAACGGCAGTAGGTATTACATTATTAGTAGTAGGAATTGCTCTTTTACCGTTTGGAGTGATTTATTTTAAAGATAGCTGGAAGGAAATAAAAGAGTTATCTCCAAGCGCCAAAAAAACCGCAATATTTTTGGAAATACTGGATTTATTCACTGCACCCATTGGTTCAACTTCTCTGCTTTTTCTTTCATTAATATTTATTATCGGAGGTATAGGCTTGGTTTTTTTGGAATTTCTTTAATGGTAAAAAGGATATGGCTGTAACAGAGCTCGTTCTTCGGAATGGAAAATATAGTACAATTTTAACATGGGGGAGTTTTAGTGGATTATTTTACTTTATTGGCGGAAGAAAAAATCAAGGCAGCTTACGAAAAAGGAGAGTTCGATGATCTTCCGGGGAAAGGGAAGCCGTTGAAAATGGACAGCATGGTGGAAATTCCGGAAGACTTGAGAATGGCTTATCGAATCATGAAAAACGCAGGATATATGGAGGAAGAACAGGAGATTCGAAAAGAGTTTTTGACAATCGAAGAACTGATCCGGCAATGCCATGATGAACAAGAAAGAAAAAGACTGGAAAAACAATGGTCCCAGCGGCTGATTCAATACAATCAACTGCTTTCTAAAAGAAAAATAAAAACGAATTCGTCTCTATTTAAAAGATATGAGCAGAAGATCGAAAAAAGGATCATCGGATCAAACAGTAATTCTTGATGTAAAGAAGTCATAACCTTGGTTTAAACGTAGGAAAAAACCATCGTGATTTCAATGAATTGTCCTTTTTGCGTTAAGGTTTGTCAATTTTAGTCGATATAGTAAATGAAACCTTAAAAATAGCAGTACGTTCATTGGCGGTCCATGACAATAGAAATAGAAATTTAGTAAATAGGGTGAGAATGATGGATAAGACAACAATTATTGGAGTAATACTCGGAATTATTGCCATTGGGGTCGGTATGGTGTTAAAGGGGGTCAACCTTTCGGTATTAGCGAATCCCGCCGCTTTTTTGATCATTATTGCAGGGACTATATCTGCTGTGACCATCGCTTTTCCAACGAACGAAATAAAAAAAGTTCCAAAATTGTTTGCGATTATTTTTAAAGAGCAAAAATTAATGAGTCGGCTTGAGGTGATTCGTTTGTTTTCGGAGTGGGCGGAAATTGCCCGCAGAGAAGGTCTTCTTGCCTTGGAATCAAGACTGGACGAGATAGAAGACCCTTTTTTGAAGAACGGTTTAAGTCTGGCGGTCGACGGTCAAAATGCCGACTACATCCGCGATGTCTTAACGGAAGAGATTGAAGCGATGGAGGAACGCCACAAAGTTGGAATTTCCATTTTTTTGCAAGCGGGTACATATGCTCCTTCGCTTGGGGTGCTTGGAGCGGTAATCGGATTAATAGCTGCCCTCGGAAATATGTCGGATACGGATGCATTAGGGCATGCCATTTCGGCAGCATTCGTGGCTACCATGTTAGGGATTTTTACCGGATATGTATTGTGGAATCCATTTGCCAATAAATTAAGACGAAAATCGCAGCAAGAAGTTCAATTAAAAGAAATGATGATAGAAGGAATTTTATCGATCATCGAAGGAGAGGCCCCTCGCACTATTGAACAAAAATTGTCTTCTTTTTTGCCTCAAGAGGAACGAAAGAATATGATGATGGAAGCGGAAGGTGTCAGTCAAAATGGCGAAGCGTAAAAAAAGGAATGACGATGAGCGTATAAGTGAATCTTGGCTGCTTCCTTATTCTGACTTGCTAACATTGCTTTTGGCGCTATTTATTGTCCTCTTTTCCATGAGTGCGGTCGATGCGAAAAAGTTTCAAAAATTTGCGCAGACCTTTAATGATATATTTCAAGGCAGCACAGGGGTCATGGATTTTTCCGATACGATTCAAACTCCGGTTCCGTCCCCCGACGGTAAGGCGAATAAAGATGACATTCTGAACAAAAAAGATGAAAAAGAATTAAAACAAGTAGAGGGAAGAATCAATCAATATATCGAAAAAAAACATTTGACGAATAAAATTACCACGTCCTTGACAAGCGAGGGACTTTTGTTGAGAATTCGAGATAATGTATTATTCGACTCCGGAAAAGCGACCATTCGGAAAGAGGACGTTCAAATGGCTAGAGAACTGTCAAATTTACTTGTCATGAATCCTCCTCATCAAATCATTATCAGCGGACACACCGATAACGTTCCGATTAAAACGGCTTCATTTGAATCCAACTGGGAATTAAGCGCTATGAGGGCCATCAATTTTATGAAAATTCTTTTGGAAAATCCGAAATTGGACCCGAGCCAATTTAGTGCCAAAGGATACGGCGAATACCAGCCGGTTGCAGACAACTCTACCCCGGAAGGAAGGGCTAAAAACCGACGCGTGGAAGTACTCATTATGCCGATCAATCAACAGAAGAACGTACAGCAATAAGCATAATGTTTGTTTAATAAACAAAAGAAGGGGTACAATAAATATCGGATAAAGTCGTAAAGGGGGAGAACAAACGATGGGTAAAAAAATTGCCGTATTGGTAACAGATATGGTGGAAGACTCTGAGTACACTGAACCTGTAAAAGCCTATAAAGAAGCAGGCCATGAAATTGTCAATATTGAAAAAGAAAAAGGGAAAACGGTAAAAGGCAAACATGGCGACGCTGTTATTACGATCGATGAAAGCATCGATAACGCGAAAGTGGAAAATTACGATGCTTTGTTGATCCCGGGAGGATTTTCACCAGACATATTACGTGCCGATGACCGGTTTGTTCAATTTGTTAAAGATTTTATGGATTCTAAAAAACCGGTATTTGCGATTTGCCATGGTCCACAGCTCCTCATCACGGCGAAAGCTCTGGAAGGAAAAACGGCTACTGGCTATAAATCCATTCGTGTTGATATGGAATACGCCGGCGCTCATTATAAAGATGAAGAAGTGGTTGTAAGCGACAACCAATTAGTAACGAGCCGGACACCAGACGATATTCCGGCGTTTAATCGCGAATCCTTGAAACTTTTGCAATAGAACATTTTTACGACATGAAGAAGGCATTAGTCAAGGGTTTGACTTGCTGACACGACGAGAAATGATTGTGTCAGCGAGTCAAACCCTTCATTTTTTTTGTAAAAGTAAAGAAAAAAACCATATAATAAACATAGAATATTGAAACATATCATTGTGCGTTTCCTTAAACTTGAGAAATGAAACGGAGCAAAAAAGAAAGGTAGGATTTTCATGATCGTATTGAAATCTCCACGTGAGATTGAAAAAATGCATGAAGCGGGAAAGCTTCTTGCTTCCACCCATAAAGAAATAGCTAAACTGATTAAGCCGGGAGTGACTACTTGGGACATTGAAGTTTTCGTGGACGAATATTTGAAAAAACACGGAGCGACACCGGAACAAAAAGGATATCGTGGCTACGAATATGCAACTTGCGCGAGCGTCAACGATGAAGTATGTCATGGATTTCCCCGGAAACAAGCGTTAAAAGAAGGAGATATTGTCACGATTGATATGGTGGTCCGGTTAAACGGCGGGCTGGCAGATTCGGCTTGGTCTTATGCTGTTGGAGAAGTCGATCCACAAACCCAAAAATTATTAGATGTAACGAAGACAGCGTTATATAAAGGAATCGAACAGGTGAAAATAGGAAATAGAATTGGAGATATTGGCCACGCTATTCAAACTTATGTGGAGGCGGAAGGTTTTTCTGTCGTTCGAGATTTTATCGGCCATGGAATTGGTGCGGTCATTCATGAGAAACCGGATGTTCCTCATTTCGGTCTCCCTGGAAAAGGTCCGCGCATAAAAGAAGGGATGGTCTTTACGATTGAACCGATGGTGAACATAGGCCATTGGGCAACGAAAATGGACGCTAATGGCTGGACGGCTAGAACAATGGATGGATCGCTGTCTGCTCAATATGAGCATACGATCGCTGTTACAAAGGACGGAATTCTCATACTAACCGATCAAGAGGAAGAAAAAACTGCCGGCTCCCACTAAACCGGCAGTTTTTCCTTACTTTCTCAAATATCCGAGTTCTTCCACAATCGCTTGCATTTCATTAGGGCTGAAATGATTTTTTCTCTGTACTAGTTCATAAATTTCTTTTAGTTCTTCATATTTGTCGGAACTAAAATTAGTAGATTTTAAAGCATCACCGTTGACCATTTTTAGCTTTTCTTTAATCTTTTCCACCATAAACTCAATATTTTCTAATGTGTTTTTTGAGAGATCCACTTGATCCATCCTTTCCCTTTTCGGCTAGTACTTATTCATATATTTTCATGTTTTTTCATTCCTGTCAAACCGAGCGAGAAGAGATAGGATCTATGGTTTGAAAGCCGAAAGGTCGCTTTCGTTCGTGTTCTATGAACAATGACAAAGAAATACCACTATTTCTTTGTCGTTTTTCAATGAAAAATTTTGTAGAATAATGATAATACCATTTGCTTTAAAGAAAGGAAGGGTTGGATTGATTCACGTCTTGTTTGTCTGCTTAGGAAATATTTGTCGTTCTCCCATGGCTGAGGCGATGTTTCGCGACATGGTAAAACGAGAAAAGTTAGATCAAAAAATTGCGGTTGACTCAGCCGGCATCGGCGGCTGGCATATCGGAGAATCTCCTCATCATGGAACGTTGTCCATATTAAAAAAATATCAAATTAACCATGAAGGGCTTGTCGCCCGCCAAGTACAGCGAGAAGACTTAAACAAATTCGATTATATTGTGGCGATGGATCAAAGCAACGTGGATGATTTACATAAGCTTGCTGGAGATGCTTCCACTACACACATCATTCGTTTGCTTGACTTAGTGGAAGAATCTGAGCAAAAGGATGTACCTGATCCTTATTTCACCGGTAATTTTGAAGAGGTTTATGAGCTGATCAAAAAAGGCTGCGACCGTCTGCTTGCGCTAATTAAAAAGGAACATAACCTTTAAGGGGGTAAAAAAATGGGGAGAAATAAATTCTTTGCAGGAATGTTCATCGGTGCTGCCGCAGGGGCTGCTGTCAGTTTATTGGACAAGTCCACACGCTCTAAAATGTCTAAAGTGTGCCAATATGTTGTCCAAATCGCAAAAGATCCAAATCGCATCATTTCTTCCACTAAGGAGATAGTAGAAAAAGCTAAAGAAACGGTCAAACAAGTGAATGAAGATGTTGGCTTTATCCGTGAAAAAGTGGAGGATCTTCGTGATTTAACACCGCAAGTGAAGGAATTGCTGACGGAAGCAAAAGATACGTTTTTGCCTGAAAAAAAGGATGCATCCTATCAAGACATCCATAACGAAAAGGAAACGACGGAAAGCGGAAAGTAGTGGACTATGGTTGGGATCGGTGCGCTGAAGGGTATCTGGATGAAAAGGTCATGAAAGGCTCTTGAACGGTCAAAAAGATAACAGAGAGCAATAAGCGAACAGAATGATAAAGCCGGAGCTGCTGAACCTGAAAATCCGCTTGATCGATTCCATAACTTCAATACGTTTTATGCAGCAACTCATAAAAAAAGGGGAGCGTTTTGGCCGCTCCCCTTTTCTCGTTTTTTAATAAGCTTTTAATTCTTGTGCTTCGAACGCTTTTTCTTTTGGAGATTTCAAAAGCCGAAGCCCGTTTAAAATCACTAAGATCGTGCTTCCTTCGTGACCGATCACTCCGAAAGGAAGATCGAGAATTTGAAGGAAGTTGGAGCAAATTAACAACATAATGACTGCGATCGAAAAGACGATATTTTGTTTTACGATTTTATTCATTCTTTTGGAAAGCTGAATCGCATTGGCAATTTTGGCTAAATCATTTTTCATCAAAATAATATCAGCCGTTTCAAGCGCTGCGTCTGTTCCTTCTCCCATGGCAATTCCAACGTTTGCGGTTGCTAAGGCAGGGGCGTCATTAATGCCGTCGCCAACCATTGCGACCGTCCCGTATTTTTCCATAATTTTTTTCACATAGTCAGCTTTGTGCTGGGGCAGGCATTCGGCAATATAACCGTCTAAGTGAGCTTCTTTCCCGATGGTGTACGCTGTTTTATCACTATCTCCGGTCAACATAATCGTATAAATTCCTTCTTGGCGCAGAAGATCAATGGCTTTTTTGGCATCGGGCCGAATGCTGTCTTTCAAAGCAAAGAGAGCAGCAATTCCGTTCGAATCGCGTACAAAAACGACGGTTTTTCCTTCTGACGCCAACTCTTTTGCTTTTCCATTTGCGAAAGAAAGCGCCTCATCCTTACCGACGAATTCCGCTTTGCCGATTTTCCATTCTTCGCCTCCCATCGCTGCCTTTACACCAGAACCGGCAACGTCTTCCAATTGGTCTACTTCTAAAAGCGGAATTTCCTTATCTTCGGCAAATTTTACGATAGCCTGTGCAAGCGGATGATTCGATTGATTTTCAATTGAAGCGGCCATTTGAATAAGATGCGCTTCTTCTAAGCCGTTCCGGACAATGATGTCTGTTACTTCCGGTTTTCCTTTTGTCAGCGTACCGGTCTTGTCAAACGCGATTGCTTTTAAATGGCTTAAATTTTCTAAGTGAACGCCGCCTTTTACTAAGATTCCGTTCCGGGCGCCATTGGAAATCGCCGCTAGAGTAGCGGGCATAATGGATGCGACTAGGGCGCACGGAGAAGAGACAACTAAAAGGACCATTGCACGATAGAACGTTTCATTCCAACTCCATCCAAACAAATAATGCGGTAGAAACATCATCAGCAAGACAACCGCCAACACGACTTTGACATAGCGCCCTTCGAATTTTTCAATAAAAAGCTGTGACGGTGATTTTTCGCTTTGAGCAGATTGGACAAGCTCAATGATTTTTTGGAATAGAGTTTCATTCGATCGTTTCGTAATTTCAACAGTAATGGATCCATTGATATTGACGGTTCCGGCAAAAACTTCTTCACCCAGTTGTTTCGTTACGGGCATGGATTCCCCAGTAATCGCCGATTCATCTACAGAAGAGCTTCCCTTTACGATCCGGCCGTCAGAAGGGATACGTTCACCCGGTTTCACGATAATCAAGTCGCCGATATTAAGACTGAAAACGGGAACTCGTTCCAAATTTCCGTTGGTGATTCGCCACGCTTCTTCTGGCTGCAGATCCATTAAGGAAGAGATTTCTTTTTGGCTTTTATTCATGGTATACGTTTCTAAAGCTCCGCTGACAGAAAAAATAAAAATTAAAACAGCTCCTTCTGTCCAGTACCCGATGCTCGCCGATCCGATGGCTGCAACAATCATTAATATTTCTACATTTAATTCTTTATTTTTTATGGTTTCTTCAATGCCTTCTTTTGCTTTGGCAAAACCGCCGATAGCAAACGCCAGCAGGTAGAGCACACTTGGAACCAGTCCGGCATGATTTTTTTCCGTTATCCAAGCTGCTAAAATAAGCAAACCGCTTAATAAAGCTGCCATTAATTCAAGATGCGGTTTCAGTTTCTCCAACTTCGCCATTTTCGTTTGAACGATTTTTTTATTTGTCAAAGCATTCGCATCTGCGCTCATCGTGGCCCTCCTTGTTTAATTGAAAATAAACTCTTTTTAATTGAGAATAATAATCACCTTCATTATATTGATAATAGCATTAAAATAAGTAATATAAGGTGATTAATATATTTTTTAAATTAAAATTATTATAATGTAGCTATATATTAACATATATTGTTTCAGATGTGAAGAATAAAAACCAGAAAGATTTCTTATATTGAAAAAGCGGGATAGAACTCATTCCAGAAAAAGAACTTTCGATTCGGAAAAAGGGGTTGCATCTTCTTTACAAGCAATGAAATTGAAAATAATGAATAGTGATAAAAAGGCAAGACAAAAAAATTTGATGTATAATGTATAAAAATGGTATATTCAAAAATGTTATGAAAAAGGGACTAAAAGGTTAACGGCTTTCATAAGAAGTGAAAAAATTTATAATAGAAACTTGGAAAAACATCTGACAAGCCTTTTAGCATTTTAGATAATGCTTAAGACCAATTGTTGGAAAAATTCAATACCGGATTCTTTTATTCGTGAAATAATTTAGAAAGAAATGAGGTTTGTTTATGAATAAGATTTTTGCCATTATGGTATTTGCCGGGGTTCCTTTGTCCGTTATAGGGGCTCTGCTTCATTGGCCAGCTGTCATGATGTTTGTCGTTTATTGTTTCACCATTATTGCATTGGCCAGTTATATGGGCAGGGCGACAGAAAGTTTGGCCATTATTGCCGGGCCCAGAATTGGCGGACTTTTAAATGCGACATTTGGAAATGCCGTTGAATTAATTAT
Organism: Bacillus sp. FSL W8-1127; assembly: GCF_038006725.1. Classification (NCBI taxonomy): domain Bacteria; kingdom Bacillati; phylum Bacillota; class Bacilli; order Caryophanales; family Bacillaceae; genus Bacillus; species Bacillus sp. FSL W8-1127. The sequence goes on from NZ_JBBOVU010000001.1 coordinate 711,313, forward strand.
TTCTATTTTTTCTTTAAAAGCGGGTCTTGTTGAAGTTGTATTGGCTTCTTTGACTGGTTCGGTTTTAGGAAATCTGCTTTTAGTTGCCGGGCTTTCCTTTTTTTTAGGGGGACTGAAATTTAAAAGGCAAAAGTTTAATGTGTATGACGCCAGACATAATTCCGGGCTGTTAATGTTTGCTGTCATTGTGGCCTTTGTTATCCCGGAAATTTTTTCATTAAAGATGACTGGAGACAAAACTTTTTCATTAAGCATTGGGATTGCAGTAATCATGATTCTCTTGTACTTGGCTGCCTTGTACTTTAAATTGGTTACTCATCGCGGAGTGTATCATTCCACACAAGAAAGTCAGGAAGAGCATGAAGAGCCGGAATGGAAAAAAGGGAAAGCCATGGTTATATTGGCGTTGGCGACGATTGCAGTGGCTTACGTTTCTGAAAATCTGGTACATACATTTGAAGTTGTGGCGGACAAATTCGGCTGGAGTGAATTGTTTATCGGGGTCATTATAGTCGCCATAGTCGGAAATGCAGCGGAGCATGCTTCTGCCGTTCTTATGTCCATGAAAAATAAAATGGATATCGCAGTGGAAATTGCCATCGGCTCTACACTCCAAGTAGCTATGTTTGTAGCGCCGATATTGGTGCTTGCATCGATGTTTTTTGAACAGTCTATGCCGTTAATCTTTACGTTGCCAGAATTAATTTCCATGGTCACGGCCGTCTTGTTGACGATTGTCATCCAAAACGACGGAGAATCGAACTGGTTTGAAGGGCTGACATTAATAGCCGCCTATTTCATAATGGGAATAGGATTTTATTTGCTGTAGCGAACAAAATCTGGTATGGAAGAATAAACAGTGATTAAAAATTATTCTATTTTATTGACAGAGAAGGATCTATTCTGAAACGCTGACAATTAGTCAGCGTTTTTCATTTTCATAAGCTTTTTTACCTATCATAGCCGTTCTTTTTTTTCTTGAAAAAGGGATAGGAAAAAGAATATGGGAAACTCTATAAAAAAGTAGACATCGAAGAGAAGGGAGTAAAGCATTCATGAAAGTGTACCGCATTGTCCTGATAACTTTCTTTCTATCCCTGTTCACCGTAACGGCTGCGGAGGCGGCCATAAAAAGCGACAATCGGCATTATCAAATGCCTTCATCTGTGATGAATATAGCGAAAGAAAACACCTATCCGAACCCGACGCAAGATCTCCCATCTTTGCAGCCAAGCGAATTTACGAAGGATTTGTTGAGTACATCTAAAGTGAAAATTGAAAATCCCGATTTAATTCGAATGTTGAATGAAACTTCCATTAACAAAACACCCTTTGCTATCGGATTGAGAGCCACTATTTATTTGGGGGAATGGCCTCTGAATTATGAATCGAGCGAAACGGTTCCCAATTGGGAATATCAAAAAATTAATACGAATTATTTTGATAACCGCGGCGGTAATGCCAATTACAAAATCCATTATGTACAGGAAATGCAAAAACAGATTAAAGGCGGTTTAACCGCTAAAATTCCACATGCAGATGATGTTCAGAAAATGATGATGCTGACTGCGGCACAAAAAACAAAACTTCCACTTTCATTTTCAACAACGATTGGAGCCGGTACGAAAAAGGGCCAGGTTTATAATATCCCGGCACAAAGGCTTGGCTATTTATATGCATACGCACCCGCGGTGAATGAAAAAGGAAAAGTTACGTATGGAGAAGTATTTATTGTACTGAAAGGAATGAAAAGATCGATTGTTGTCAAGAATGTAACCTCACAAGGAATTGGAGCGTGGATTCCTATTCAGGACCATGTGACGTTTGCCTTCGTCACATCGAGCGAACCTAAATAGAAAGAATGATGATGGCCAGAACCAAAGCAGGAGGATGAACCATTATCATCCGCTTGTGTTAGGTGTCTGGTCTTTTGTTGGAAACAGGGTTTCTTGCGATGCAAATTGCTTTTTTGAAAAAGCTTGATTATGATAAAAAAGAAGGGAGAGAAAATAGTGGGGAAAACAATTTATGATACAAATAAACAGCTGAGCTATTTAAAAGAGAGACTGAACATGTTTTTGACGGTATTGGATTCATTGGAACCAGAATCAACGGATATTGAAGATATCGATCGATTAATTCAAATCGTCGAGGAAATAGAAGAAAAATACAAGCAGTTTCGTGACAGATAGCAGCCGTTTTTTTTCGGCTGCTTGATTTATTTTAAGGGATAGGTTCTTTTCGCTCGTTTTTTCCACTTATGAACGTTTCACCCATTTAGTGTTGCATGAAAAAAGAAGAGCTTTGCAAGGCATCTTTCGTGACTGCAAGCACGGCGTTTCCATAAACTTTTTTGTAACCGATTCCATATTTGTCTTTTCAACCTTCAGCTCACAAAGTATAATGATAGGGGGAATTTTTTGTCTATTTTGTCAATACATATTTTTTGCAGTAAAAGGGAGAGGGGAAAACATGGATTTCGAAAAGTTTAAAGAGAGTATGTACCAATTGATTGTAGAGACCTCCACTAACTTGCCAAAAGATGTCCGCCGAGCCATTTTGGCTGCTAAAAGGAAAGAAAATGCCGGTACAAGAGCGGCTATGAGCTTAGCTACTATTACCCAAAATATTCAAATGGCCGATGACAATGTTTCGCCTATTTGCCAAGATACGGGACTGCCTACTTTTAAAATCAAAACACCAGTCGGAGTGAACCAAATCAAGTTAAAACAGGCGATTTATGAGGCGATCGAACAGGCGACAAAAGATGGGAAATTGCGTCCTAATTCGGTAGATTCCTTAACGGGCAAGAACTCCGGAAATAATATTGGAGCCGGGACGCCTGTCATTAAATTCGAGCAGTGGGAAGAAGATTATATAGATGTCCGTTTGATTTTAAAAGGCGGCGGATGCGAAAATAAAAACATTCAATACAGCTTGCCTTGTGAATTGGAAGGATTGGGAAGAGCGGGACGTGATTTGGACGGCATTCGTAAATGTATTTTGCATGCCGTTTATCAAGCTCAAGGACAAGGCTGCAGCGCCGGATTTATTGGAGTCGGAATCGGAGGAGATCGTTCATCCGGATATGATTTGGCCAAAGAGCAATTATTCAGACCGGTGGATGATGTCAATCCGAATGAAGATTTGCGCAAGCTGGAAGAGTACATCATGGAAAACGCTAACAAGTTGGGGATCGGAACCATGGGATTTGGAGGAGAAACGACCCTCCTTGGCTGCAAAATTGGCGTTATGAACCGAATTCCCGCCAGTTTTTTCGTTTCAGTAGCTTATAATTGCTGGGCATTTCGCCGTCTCGGTGTGAAGATCGATCCGAATACTGGGGCCATTTCCGAATGGTTGTATCAAGATGGAGAAAAAGTCACTTTTGAACCTTCGGAATCGGAAAAAGAAACGGCAGCTTCCAATGAGGATTCAGCGCAAACCAATGTCGTTACTTTAGAAGCGCCGATTACGGAAGAACAAATACGCCAGCTGAAAGTAGGGGACGTTGTTCAAATTAACGGCATGATCTATACAGGCCGTGATGCCATTCATAAATATTTAATGGATCATGAAGCACCAGTTGATTTAAACGGTCAAATCATTTATCACTGCGGTCCGGTCATGCTGAAAGATGACGAAGGAAATTGGCATGTCAAAGCGGCTGGTCCGACTACTTCGATTCGCGAAGAGCCTTATCAAGGAGACATTATGAAAAAATTTGGCATCCGTGCCGTGATCGGAAAAGGTGGCATGGGACCGAAAACGTTGGCGGCGTTAAAAGAACATGGCGGCGTATATTTGAATGCTATTGGTGGTGCTGCGCAATATTATGCGGATTGCATTCAATCAGTAGAAGGCGTGGATTTAATGGAATTTGGCATTCCTGAAGCCATGTGGCATTTAAGAGTGAAAGGATTTACGGCCGTTGTCACGATGGATTCCCACGGAAATAGCCTGCATGAAGATGTGGAGAAATCTTCATTAGAAAAATTGGCGCAATTGAAAGAACCTGTATTTCAATAATCCTAGTCGGGAGGGTGGCTTTTCGTCATCCTCTTTTTTATTTTACAACTTACAGAAAAAGGAATGGAAAAGTCGGCATGAATCCTTTTTTTTTCACAAAAAATAGGCAAGACAGATCCTGCATTTCATGGCAAGAAAGCAACAAGAAATACGTTGTAAAGGAAGGATAACATGCGAAGACGTACACTGATAGTATGGATAAGCGCGCTTTTGCTGGCATGTTTCATGGCGACGCCTGCATCGGCGCTTTCTAATCAACCTATTCATTGGGGATTTAAAAAAGCTCAAAACGGAAAACCGGCAGAAGCGGGACAGGAATATGACGAGCTGTTGGCCAAGTACGGGAGTTATTATAAAGGGCCAAGCAACAAAAAAATTCTTTATTTAACGTTTGATAATGGATATGAAAATGGCTATACAGCTCAAATTTTAGACGTGCTCAAAAAAGAACATGTGCCGGCCGCCTTTTTTGTAACAGGCCACTATTTAAAAACAGCTCCCGAACTGGTGCAAAGAATGGTGAAAGAAGGGCATATCGTTGGAAATCATTCTTGGAGCCACCCTGACTTAACGCAAGTGAGCGACGAAAAACTAAAGCTGGAATTAAAGAAAGTAAAAGAGGAAACAGCCAAATTGACGAAGCAAAAAGAGATGAACTATATGCGTCCACCGCGGGGGATTTTAAGTGAGAGAACATTGTCTTTGGCGAAAGAGGAAGGATATACCCATGTTCTTTGGTCGCTTGCATTTGTCGACTGGCAGACAAATAATCAAAAAGGGTGGAAATACGCCTATCAAAACATCATGGCTCAGGCTCATCCGGGCGCGATTTTATTGCTTCATACTGTATCGAAAGACAACGCGGAAGCTTTAGAAAAAGTCATCCAAGATTTAAAAAAAGAAGGCTATCAATTTAAAAGCTTGGATTATTTAACAAAAAGCCAAAACAAAAAGAAGTGATCCCATAACTCCCACCAGCAGCGGACTATGATCGGGATTGAGTTGGCTTCCGAAAAATATTTTTGGGGAGTCTTCGTCTATAAAAGTGGAAAGAAGGGCTGCCTGATAGGTTGCCCTTTCTTGTTTATGGAAAGTGATTGAACAAGGACTTTTGGATGTGCAATAACCAAGTTGTTATGCATGTATAGTTCCGAATATTCAGGAAAATGAGCGTAAAAGTCGATGAAGTATAAAAAATTTCTATCCAAAATTTTGTGTTTTTATAGTTAAAACTAACAATTTTATGAAATTTTATAAATAATCTGTAAAAATATTGTGAAATAGATGGTTATTTGGTAATATTTTCTATGATTTGTTAGAGATTTTGTGTGATAAAAAGGGGGGATCTTTTTAAATTTTTTTCCGTTTTTTAAAAGTTTAATGGAAGGAGGCATAGTCCATAAATAAGGGAGTAACATTATGGAACTAGAACGAACAGAAAAAGTAAATACAAAAAAGAAATGGATCGTGGCTGGGATTGCTGTTTTAATTCTCTTGGTGGTCGCGATAAATGTGATTTTTATGGAAAAAAGAAAGAACGTGACAAAGTCCGTTCAGCTGATGAGTGTCACAAAAAGACCAATTAGTAATACAAAACTGATTTCCGGTCAAGTTGTGCCAGGAAAAGTAGAAACAATTTATCTCGATCCTTCCAAAGGGAAGATAAAAGAAATTTATGTGAAAGAAGGCCAAGAGGTAGAAAAAGGCCAAAAGCTATTCACTTATGAAAGTGCCGACATTAACCTACAGTTAAAACAAGCAAGCATTGATAAAAAAATAACGATGTTGAATTACAATCAAGTGAACGACAAGATTAAAGCTTTGAAAAAAGAAAAAAAGGCTGCTAGCGACAATGCATCATTAGAATCTCAATTAGAAGAGCTGGAAAATCAGAAGAAATCCATTGAGCTGGAAATGGAAAAGAATCAATTGCAAGAAGAAGAATTACAAACCAAATTAAATCAATTAACGATACTTAGTCCTATCAATGGTTATGTAAAAAACTTGCATCAAGATTTAGAAGAAAGTGCTGGGATTACAGATGAAGGAACTTCTTCAGAAACGATGGGGCTTCAAGGAACGCCTATTATGAATATTGTCTCGAAAGAACCATTTCAAATTGAAGGAACTTTAACGGAATTGCAAAAAGCACAAATACAAGCTAATCAGCCAATTAAAGTAACCGCTAATGCTGTGCCCAATAAATCTTGGAATGGGAAGATTGTGGAGGTAAGCGAGTTTCCGGCAGCAACTAATTCAGGGACCGGACAGCTTTCCGGAGAAGCAGGACAATCGACGTCCAATCTTTCTTATTATACCTTTAAAGCAAAACTTCATTCTCAAGAGGGATTATCTCCAGGGTATCATGTAGCCATTCAGGTCGTCTTGTCCTCTAAAAAAGTATTGACCGTTCCGCAAAACAGTGTTCAGGAAAAAGATGGTTCTACATATGTATATGTAGTGTCAAAAGGAAAAGTGCAAAAACGTAACATTACTACTGGGATTAGCACGGGAGAATGGACGGAAGTAGTAGATGGTTTAAAAGAAGGAGAAAAAGTAGTGAAAAATCCTTCTCACACGATGGATTCGGGCATGGAAGTGGAGATTAAATGATTAGCTTAAAAAATATTCAAAAGAACTACTCACAAGGATCTTTAGAAGTAGCTGCTCTTCAAAATATCAACCTGGAGATTGAACAAGGGGAATTCGTTTCCATCATGGGGCCATCCGGTTCAGGAAAGTCGACACTTATGAATATTATCGGTTGTTTAGATCGCCCCACCAGTGGAAGCTATATCCTTAATCATATCGATGTTTTGAAGGCAGAAGAATCTAAAATGGCTCTTATTCGAAATCAATATATCGGATTCGTATTTCAACAATTTCACTTGCTGCCTCGTTTATCAGCTTTAGCCAATGTCGAACTCCCTCTTCTCTATGGCGGAATGAGAAAAAAAGAAAGACAAAGACGTTCGATAGAAGCCTTAGAAAAAGTGGGATTGGCTGATCGTATGAATCATTTACCTAATCAACTATCGGGAGGACAAAAACAGCGTGTGGCGATTGCTCGAGCGATTGCGACCAAACCAACGTTAATTTTGGCCGATGAACCGACAGGAGCTTTAGATTCTACCGCTAGTGAGCAAATCATGAACATTTTTACTCAATTAAACAAAGAAGGAATCACCATTATCATTGTCACACATGAAAAAGAGGTAGCTGCTTATACTTCACGCCATATCCATATTAAAGACGGAAAAATCATACAAGACAAGAGGTATAGTCTATGAATTTGTTAGATAGCATTAAAATAGCGCTCACTTCTATTCTCTCTCACAAAATGCGTTCTATTTTAACCATGTTGGGAATCATTATTGGGGTTGGTTCCATTATTGCGGTAGTAGCGATCGGACAGGGAGGATCTGAAGCATTAAAATCCCAATTGGCGGGTTCGGGCAATAATACGTTAGAAATTCAATTTCAACCGGATGAGGACGAACTATCGGATCTATCTATAAATGACTCTCCTACTTTTACACAAGAGGACTTATTTCAATTAAGGAAGATACCTGAGATTTCTCACGTTATTCCTACCAATACAAGCATGGATTCGATTATGATTGGAGATAAACCAATCAATGCCAGTATAACAGGAATCATTCATGACTATTTTGCGGTTCATTCGGTACAAGTAACAAAAGGACGCATGTTGTCTGAACATGATTTTTCTCAGTCGAATAATGTTGTGATGATCAATGAGAAAGCAGAACAAGAATTCTTTAAAAGAGAACGTTCTGTCGGTTCCATTATTACGATCAAGGGGCAGCCGTTTCAGGTTGTTGGCGTTTATACGATGGGAAATCAATCATTTGGATTGGATTCACCAGAAGTGCTTTTGCCGATATCTCTTTGGCCTGCGCTGTTTGGAACTGATAATATACAATCCGTTACCATTCAAACCAAGAATGTGAATCAATTAGAGCTTGCCGGTAAAAAAGCAGTCAATATGCTCAATCATACGAAATCAGCTGATCTAAAAGGGAAATATGTCATTTTTAATCTGGAAACGTTAAAACAAGGGATTTCAAAAATAACGAACATTATGACCATGATTATCGCCGGGATTGCGAGCATTTCTTTGCTTGTTGGCGGAATAGGTGTGATGAATATTATGTTAGTATCCGTCACAGAGAGGACAAGGGAGATTGGGATCCGAAAAGCGTTAGGAGCCTCAAGAGGAAAGATTTTATTACAGTTTTTGATTGAATCGATGATGCTAACCCTTTTAGGCGGAATAATAGGTATCGGTTTAGGAGTAGGGGGAGCTTACATCATATCCGCCTTTGCCCATTGGCCTCCCCTCGTATCGCCTCAAGTGGTCATAGGAGGAGTATTATTCTCCATGGTTTTAGGCATTATTTTTGGATTAATTCCGGCCAATAAAGCGGCTAAAATGGAGCCCATTGAAGCTTTGCGTTATGAATAATGGAAAGGAAGAGATCAGATGGAAACAAAAGTTGAAGTGAATCAAGAGATCATGAAAAAACCTTCTTTAAGCGGCATGATTTTTTCTCCTGCCGTTCAGTTTGAAAGAATGAAAACAAACGCGCCCATAGGACTCCCTCTGTTTTATATGACGGTGTTGTTTGCGGTTGCGGGGGGGATTGGCGGATATATAGGTTTAAACAGTTCCGATTTAAAGGATTTGGATATTCACGTTCCGGCCGCTTTTACGATTGGAACTGCCGTTATAGTCAGCATATTTTCAGGCATCATTGGCTTTTTATTAACAGCTCTATTTTATAAAATCTGCATGATGTTGATGGGGAATGATACAAAGTATAAAAAACTTTTTGCCATTATAATGTATGCAAGTGTGATTTCTGTCATAGGCGGTATTATAAATGAAATCATTAACCTGGCGGTGGGTGCAGATAAAGTCACTTCCTTTACCAGTCTTGCCCCTCTCGTTACGGGAAATAAAACGTTGAATGCTATAGCTCAAAACTTCGATGTTTTTCGCATTTGGTACTATGTCGTCCTAGGGATAGGTCTGCATATAGCAGCAGGATTAAGCAAAAATAAAGTGGTGATTCTTCTCGTTATTTTATTCGTCATCGTGGCCGGCATTAGCAGTTTAGGAGCATTCCTTCCTGGTCAGTAAACGATGGATTATCTTATATACTTAACAAAATTAAAAGGTGTCTACTACGGACAATAGTATACACCTCTTTTTTATGTCATTTATTTTCTCTGTTTTCGGTTTTTCTATTTTTTGGCAATTCCCGTCGTTTTTGCTTTAGAAATTGCGCCTTCTAATCTAATATCTTCTTGTTTTTCTGCAGCAGTAATCATAAAGGAATTTAGGGCAGAAATTCGATTTCATGAGATAAAGATGGTAGAATGAGACAAATCATATCTGGTTCCATTAATAAATAGTTGTCATGAGTACAAAAGATGATTCATAATGAAGACCGTAATATTGGCTGCATGCGCTTTAAGAACAGAAAGCGGGTGAAGAAACGTGAGTTCCAATCAACAAGTGAAAATTAAAAAACACCAGACTTTTCCGCTTACGATTAAAAGACTTGGAATCAACGGAGAAGGAGTTGGATATTTTAAACGGCAAGTCGTATTTGTTCCCGGTGCGCTGCCGGGAGAAGAAGTAGTGGTGGAAGCGACAAATGTGCATCCCAATTTTACGGAAGGGCGAATCAAAAAAATCAGAAAGAAATCCCCTTTTCGTGTAAAACCCCCATGTTCCGTTTATGAGATATGTGGAGGCTGCCAGCTGCAGCATTTGTCCTACGAACGACAATTGGTCGAAAAGCGGGATATCTTAATTCAAGCTCTTGAACGCCATACCCAGTTTGATATAACACAAATCGAAATTCGGCCAACCATCGGCATGGAAGACCCGTGGCACTACCGGAATAAAAGCCAATTTCAGCTTGGAAAGCAAAAGGAGCGGGTGATTTCAGGGCTTTATCAATTGAATTCTCATAAGCTGGTCGATATTTCAACATGTATCGTTCAGCATCCAGAAACGGATAAAGCGACGCAGATTATTCGAGAAATTTTGTCCGACTTGCACATTCCTATTTTTGACGGACACACCAAAACTCCTGCTGTTAGAACCATCGTCACTCGAATTGGGACAAAAACCGGCCAAATTCAAGTGGTTCTCATTACTACTCATAAAGAACTTCCGAAAAAACAACTCATTGTGGATGAAATCAAAAAAAGACTGCCAAACGTTGTCTCCATTATGCAAAATGTGAATCCAAAAAAGACATCGCTGATATTCGGAGAGAAAACGTATTTATTGTATGGAGAGCCTTCCATTACAGAGCAATTGGAAGAATTCAGTTATGAACTGTCCGCGCGTGCATTTTTCCAATTAAACCCTGAACAAACGATCAAGCTTTACAACGAAGTGAACAAAGCAGCTTCGCTCACAGGAGAGGAAAAAGTGTTAGATGCTTATTGCGGGGTTGGAACGATCGGACTGTGGCTTGGAAAAGACGCTAAAGAAGTACGTGGTATGGATGTCATCCCGGAAGCAATAGAAGATGCCCGTAAAAATGCTGAAAAACATGGCATGTCACATTTCGTCTATGAAACCGGAACAGCCGAAGAATGGCTGCCAAAATGGAAAAAACAAGGATGGATTCCCGATGTTGTGGTCGTTGACCCGCCTAGATCCGGATGCGACCGTGAATTTTTGAAAACGATCATGAACATCAAACCAAAGAGAATTGTGTATGTTTCCTGCAACCCTTCCACGTTAGCCAAAGATTTGCAGACGCTAAGCCCATTGTACAAAATCCATCACATCCAACCCGTCGATATGTTCCCAATGACCGCACATGTTGAATCTGTCACACAGTTGGAATTAAAGTGTAAAGCCAAAATAAACTCTTGCCATTCACAATAAACTCCTGCCAAAATGAAAACAAAGTTGTGCAAAAGTGTGGGAAAAGGTGTGAGTAAAAAGGAGAAACCCATCTCCCTCAAGCCTTTTCCCCTATTTTCTATCACGACTTTATTTTCAAACATAATAAAGTTCTGCCAGAAAAAATCGAAGCAAAAATCGAGAAAATGAGAGATTCGTGCATGACTTTATTATGAATGGAAAAATATAGGTAGCGTAGGAATGCGGGTTGAAGGGGTGGAGAGTAGCAGGAGTTTATTATGACTGAACAGAAGCTGTAGAACATAAATAAACTCTTGGCATTCACAATAAACTAGAATTTTTGTTTTCTCAACAAAAGTCCATATTGTATCGAGTAAACGCTCAGTCGTATGACTGAGCGTTTTTAATGTGCGCCCGGCATGTACATGAACTATAGGGTGTAAGTCCCGAACCCCGAAGACAGAAGTAGAGGTTAGCCAAGAGCAAGGGTGTCCGTGGTGACGCGGAATCTGAAGGAAGCTGGAGGCAAAACACCGGTCCGAGGAACACGAACCTCATATAAGGCTAGGTATGATTGAGTGAGTTTGCATAACAAAACAAAGCTCTTTCTGTCGAAGGTCATATCGAGTAAATGAGGCGGATAGATGGTGTGAAAGTGCATGTACTTACCCGGGGAGGTCTGGCGGATATGTGAAGTACTCTTCATAACCTACTTAGTGATAAGTAGCTGAACCGTCAGAAGTCAGCAGAGGTCATAGTATTAGTTGGTCTAGAACAACTAAGAAGGACCGAACAATTAAGAGAGAATAGCCCTTGGTATTCAGTGAGTCATGATGAACACAGAAAACGTAGTACCTCACTTGAGGGAGGAAGCGGTGAATCCCGTGGGAGACCTCTTGGAGGGTGGAGTGACCACTGGCATAAAGAGAACAGCTATTCACGGAAGTTATAAAGACTTGCGTCAATTATCTTAATTGAACCGCCGTATACGGAACCGTACGTACGGTGGTGTGAGAGGACGGGAGTTAATCGCTCCCTCCTACTCGATTGTGTTTGTTTCTCAACTGTACTAGAGGAGAGTTAATATTTCTTATGGGTTGATTATGACTTGAGAAAAGAGGATAGGAAAGTGGAAAAATAGAAATGATTAGGTATATTGACCTGCTTTGGGGAGACTTCTATAATTTGTTCATCGTTGGAAAGATGACAAAGGGAACTATCGGTGGTTTGAAGAATATACAACGCCTATGTTTGAAAAGGGAGAATTAATAGCCATTCACGGAATTATCAGGAATATAGATGAAAAAGTGAAATTACAGCAGGATTTAGAATATAGAATTACCCATGATGCTATAACAAATATATACAATCGAGAATTTTTTGAGCAAAGTATGGAGAAATACAATAATCACGTAAATACATCTGTGGCCATTATTTTGTGTGATTTGGATGAGTTAAAGTATTTGAATGATAACCACGGCCATAAAAAAGGTGACTTTCTCATAAAAGAGTCTGCTAAGTTATTAAACCAATTTTTCTCGGAGAATGCGATTGTTGCAAGGATTGGTGGAGATGAGTTTGCTGTTATCATAAAAGATGCAGATAAAGTAGAAGTTGAACATCTCTGTCAAAATCTTTCCGCAGAAATTAGTGAGTACAACAGAAACAGCAAAGATATAAAAATCAAAATGTCGATGGGATATGCTTTTAGTAAGTATTCCATCGGAAAAATGGAGAAGTTATTTGCTGCAGCTGACAAAAATATGTATCAAGATAAAAAGGCAAAGAAAGAGCAGAAGTTGATTCAATTAGGACTATGATTGTAGAGAGCATTGACGGGTGATTATTTTTTTATTTAAGTCAAATTGAAAAATTCACATAAACAAATAGTTTAAGTCTGATAAAGAGAGTGTTGTTTTACATATGTCGAAAATCAAACTGCTTTATTTGTTTGACAATAAGGCACAATGAAAAGTTGCGAAAATTTGAAAAATCGAACTGAATTGTAGGGAAGGAATTGAATGTTGATCGATCTCTCTTCCCTAAATAAAATTCCAAAATCAAATTAAAGTAGTGCGAAAAGGAAAAATAAAATCCTTTTGCGATTGCAGTTGTTGCTACTAATCCGTCAATGATGGGCAAAGAGAATCAATCTTATTTAGATTTTCGTTCAACTCTTTAAGGATATCTCGATATAAAAAGGGTGAAAAACTTTATATGTTGTGATTGTTTAATCAAAACGAAAACGTTTTAAATGATTGATACAAGTTTGCTGGAAGTGTGGATCGAATTCATAAAACCAGAATATCTGCTGTTCCAGAGATTGTTTCCATCCCTTGGAGATCTATTTTAGGTATTTCCGAGGTGATGGATTTTTTATGTATGAATGTATGGATTAAGTGTTTTACAACATGTTCTTTATAAGTTAGAAATTCTCTTTTGGAATAAATAATTTTCTCATAAGAATGCATCTGACAGGACGATTTTTGCCGGATAGCATTGGAAAATGACCTTTTAGCTTTATTATGAAGACAGCCATTGAAAGGACGAATACAATTTAAGTAGCAAGAAATGTATGTATAGAAGGAGGATGGGGGAATGAAAGTGTCTTTAGATATTGACAATGACTACGATGAGACGACCGTGACCATTCACTGTAAAGAAGTCGATGACACAATTAAAGAAATTCTTGATTTCTTAAAAGGAATGGAAACGGAATTTATCGTGGGTAAGAATGGGGATATGAATTATATTTTAAAGCCAAATGAAGTTCATTTTTTTCGTACAGAAGGAGATTTTGTTCAGGCTGTCACGGCTAAAGGAACATTTAAATTGAAGGAAAAGCTGTATGAGCTCGAAAAATTGCTTCCCTCTAACAAATTTGTTCGCATTTCTAAGTCCGTTATTGCCAATCTTCATGAGTTGAGTCGATTTGAAGCATCGTTCAACGGCACTCTATGCGTTTATTTTAAATCAGGAGAGAAAGAGTATGTTTCGCGGCATTATGTCCAAGCAATTAAAAAAGCATTAAAAATGAACAGGGGGAAAAAAGAATGAAAGCTTTTTTATACAGAAGCATCATTGGAATATTGATCGGTTCCTTTGTGTCCGTCATGGTCACCAGCGGTATCATCTATTTCGGTCATATACATGTTATTGATGGTGAAATTTTTATTAAAAACTCGCTGGGATCCATATTTTGTGGATGGTTTTTTACCGTATCTCCGCTTTATTTTGAAATAAAATCACTCCGTCTTTCGCAGCAAACGGCTTTGCATTTTATTACCATCATCGTGCTGTATTTTAGCTTGTCCTTAGGAATTGGATGGCTCCCCTTTGATATAAAAAGCATCTTGATTTCAGCAGCTATTTTTATAGCCATCTATATAGTCATTTGGGTCAGCTACTATTTCTATTACAAAAACTTAGCAAAACGAATGAATGAAGATTTAAAGAAAATATAATAAAACATTCCCTTCAAGATCGCTTTTGAAGGGAATGTTTCTTTATCATTTTTCGCTAAGCGCAATTTGAATGCCGATCATCCCCAATATCGAACCTTTTATGATGTTCATCCGCTTCGCCAGGAATGAATGATGAAAAAGGACACGGCCCAGTTTCTCTGAAAACACGCTGACAGCGACAAAAACCGCGAAAGCTTGCACGAGAAAAATAATCCCCAAAAGAAACATCTGTAATGGAATATGTCCTATCGACTTATCCACAAATTGAGGCAGCAATGCTAAAAAGAACAATGATACTTTTGGATTCAGCAGATTCATGAGAATTCCTTTTTTATACAATGATGTGTATTTTAAAGGGTTGTTTTGGTGGAAAGTAAAACCTGTCTCTTTTTCTTTAAATGATTGCCAAGCTAAATACAGCAAATAAGCCGCCCCTGTATATTTGACGATGGCGAAAGCCAAAGCAGATTGATAAATGATGGCTGAAACCCCAAGCGTTGCAGCCGAGATATGTACAATAAGGCCTGAACAAAGTCCCAGCGTTGTGGCGATTCCAGCTTTTTTGTCCTGTGAAATACTTTGAGTCATCACAAAAAGAATATCCGGACCCGGCATCAACGTCAGCAAGATTGCCACTCCTAAAAAGGATATGACTAATGTGAAATCCATTGACTACACCTCTCTTAGATGAGCTTCCATTCTTTGTTTCCTTTCCCAATTGACTTCGAGGGATACCAGCCTTATTCCTTCTTCGTGGGAGAAAATGATAAAAAAAGGATTATTGCAAGTACGCATTGCTATCCTTCCTACATGTTTTTGTATAAAAAATGGATGTATATTACAATGAATTAGTAATCGTGAAACGATGAACTACGAGAGACCTTTAAGGAGGAATATGATGAAATCGACTGTGTCGAATGAAGTCCAAGCGCTTTATCAACAACTAATTGATGGTTGGAATAACCGCAGTGCCCGTGCAATGGCTGATCAGTTCGCAGAGGATGGGGAGATGATTGGTTTTGATGGGAGCCAGGCGATCGGCCGTGAGGAAATCTTTTCGCACCTTGATCCCATCTTTAAAGAACATCCCACACCTCCATTTGTAACGAAAGTGAAAAATGTTCGTTTTCTAGATTCGGATGCAGCCATATTGCGTGCTATAGCAGGGATGGTGCCGCCTGGTCAATCAGAGATTGATCCAAAACTCAACACCCATCATACACTTGTGGCAGTGAAGAAGGATGGAAAATGGAGAATCGCGCTCTTTCAAAATACTCCTGCTCAGTTTCATGGCAGACCCGAGCTAGTCGAACAAATGACAGAAGAGTTAAGACAATTGCTTAGATGAGTATTCCGATCAAATTGGATGTATGATCTTTAAAGTGATAGTTCCATCAGGATCGATGGTTCATACGAGGGACTTCTATATAGGAAGTCTCGTTTTTTTATTTTGGATAGGAACTTATCTGTGAAAAGAAAGATGATCTGAACGTCCAAGCACTTCTGAATAAAGACAGGAGTGCTTTTAAATTTATGAAGAATTTTAGAATATTACGATGTTAAGCGCTTACAATTATATTGTAATGTCACTAAAACGTCGACTAAATCGAATTGGTCATTCGCTTTTATGCCCAAGATTTTGAAAGTTTATTTCATTTTTGGGCCATTGTACAAGGAGTCAATGAAGGGTTGTTTGTAGGGGAAAGGGGTCGTAAAAAAATGGGGAATATTATTATGTCTCACCAAAAACTAAAGGAACTGGTAAAGAAAAAGTTAGAACAGACTGGTGTTCTTGAAGAGCATGCTGAAATTGTAGCGGAAGTATTAGTACATGCCGATTTACGCGGTGTCCATTCTCATGGTGTTTTGCGTACGGAACATTATGTTCGAAGGGTGAAGGAAGGCGGCTTAAATCCCAATCCGAACATCTCTTTTAAAGCAACAGGACCGGTTACAGGGATAGTGGACGGAGATGATGGCTTTGGCCATGTGATTGCCAAAGAGGCGATGAAACATGCGATCCGTCTGGCTAAAGACAATGGGGTCGGAGTTGTTGGAGTGGTCAACAGCAGCCACTGTGGAGCGTTGTCTTATTTTGTTCGTCAAGCGGCAGATGAAAATATGATTGGAATCGCTATGACTCATACGGATAAATATGTGGTTCCGTTTGGAGGCGCGGAGTCCTTTTTTGGAACAAATCCGCTTGCTTTTGGTTTTCCGGCTAAAAACAACCCTCCCATTAT
The DNA here is from genome assembly GCF_038006725.1 of Bacillus sp. FSL W8-1127. Taxonomy (NCBI): domain Bacteria; kingdom Bacillati; phylum Bacillota; class Bacilli; order Caryophanales; family Bacillaceae; genus Bacillus; species Bacillus sp. FSL W8-1127. Next base: position 727,965 of record NZ_JBBOVU010000001.1, read on the forward strand.
TTTAGACATGGCAACAAGCGGAGTAGCATTGGGAAAGGTGCTGCAAGCTAGGGAAACCGGACAATTGATTCCATCAAATTGGGGAGTAGATGAAAAAGGAAATCCGACGACCGATCCTCATCAAGTAGTCTCCTTGCTTCCGGCGGGTGGGGCAAAAGGCTACGGGTTAGCACTTGTGGTCGACGTTTTATCAGGAATTTTAACCGGATCGGCTTTTGGCCCCCATATCACAGCGATGTATGGGGATTACAAAAAGATGCGTAAATTAGGCCATTTTGTTGGCGTCATCAATCCAGCTGCATTCACTAATGTCGATTCATTTTTACATGCGATAGATCAAATGATTGACGAAATTCATGAAGTTTCGCCTGCAGAAGGGTTTGACAAAGTGCTGGTGCCAGGTGAGCCCGAGCAATTAAAAGAGCAACATTACCTTAAAAACGGCATTCCGATTCCAGAATCCGTGCATCGCTATTTGATAAGTTAATAGAAACGTTGAATAAAGAATTGAAACGAAAGAATGGCCGTAACAAGTTAGGACATGATGTAGACGACAAATAGAGAGAAAAATAGATCTTGTTGTCGGTAAGGGATATTTTCCATCCGGGCTTACAAAAGGAGTAAAAAAAGAAAAAATTTTCTCTTCGACTATCGCTGGAATAATGGAAATAACCTTTGAAGACATTACGGTGGCGTGCAAAAAACGATCGGAAGAAAGGCACGATATGGCTTTAATTAGGAAATGTTTTTAGAGACTATTTTTGTCTAGTAAATGAAATGAATTTTGGCTTTTTTATTTAAACGATAGGAGGAACCCCCTATGATCCTGTCAATCCATAAGAATTTGAAACCTGCTTTGCGAAGGAAGAGAACAAAAGTCCGATGGAATATCGCTATTCTAATGTGGGCAGCCATTGCCATTAATTATTTAGACCGTGCCAATTTATCGGCAGCTGCCCCGGAAATCATGAAAGAGCTTCATTTAAATGATGCTCAAATGGGAATTGTAATGTCTGCTTTCTTTTGGTCTTATGTGATTTTTCAAATTCCTTCCGGATGGTTTGCTGATAAAGTGGGGCATCGGATTAGTTTGGCATTTGCTGTCGGCTGGTGGTCCCTGGCCACCGCGCTAACGGCAGCTGCAAGAGGAATGGGTTCTTTAGTCGGCCTTCGAATTTTGCTCGGAATAGGAGAATCAGGAGCTTATCCAAGCAACAGTGGGGTAACATCCAAATGGTTTCCTGATCATGAACGCGGAAAAGTTTCGGCTTTTTTTGATAGCGGTTCCAAAGTAGGGACGGCTTTGGCGATGCCGCTTATTGTTTGGGTTATCAGCCAATTTGGATGGAAGGCTTCCTTTATCGTTTCCGGAATGATCGGCTTTATTTGGATGGCTATTTGGATCTGGTATTTTCGTGATCCTGAAAAGCATAAATATATCAATCAAGAGGAACTTCAGTATATCCGTGAGGGGCAAGTGAAGAAAGATGGCATTGATAAAGAACAGCCAATGAAATGGTATGAATTGTTTCGTTATCGAAACATTTGGGCGATGTGTTTCGGCTTCTTTACTTTGAATTATGCCATTTATTTCTTCATCACTTGGTTCCCGACCTATTTGGTCAATGACCGTGGGATGGAAATGATGAATATGGGATTTGTCGCGATGATACCGCCGCTGGTGGGAATGATCGGGGAATGGATTGGCGGCTGGCTCACTGATTATTTGTATCACCGTCGCAATTTTTCTTTGACAGCGGCCCGTAAAATCAACCTTGTAGGCGGAATGATTTTGGCGACCTTTATCGCACTGGCTGGACTTGTCTCTTCAGCTGCCATGTCGGTTGCATTATTGTCTATTTCTTATGCGGGGCTTGCGATCGCTGCTTCTGCCATTTGGTCTTTGCCTGGAGATGTGGCTCCTAAAAATATGACCTCAACAGTAGCAGGGGTCCAAAATTGCGCATCCAATATCGGTGGCATTTTAGGGCCAATCTTGACGGGGTTTATCGTATCATCTACAGGTTCTTTTATCCCGGCATTGCTGATTTCTGGATTGGCTACATTACTGGGTGCTGCAACCTATCTTTTCTGGCTGGGGGAAGTGAAACCGATCGAGCCGCGAATAAAATCTGCATAACAACAACTATATAGGTGTATATTTTTCTGAATTTTAAGTTAATTTAAGAGGTGTCTTATGATGAAAGAATGTTTTAAAACGCTTATGTTGAATCCAAAAGATCATGTGGCGGTGGCGTTGGAAGCCATTCCTTCCGGAGCTGTCGTTCAAGTGAAATGTCAAGATTTTTCCCAGGAAATCGAGTTAAAGGATGATATTGATTTTGGTCATAAATTTGCGGTTAGGCCGATTATAAAAGGTCAGGATGTTCTGAAATACGGAGAAGTGATCGGCTCTGCTTGTGCGGATATTGAAGTTGGAACGCATGTTCATGTTCACAATCTGGAAGGAAAACGCGGTAGAGGTGATAAAATTGTCAGCCATTAAAGAAATGGAGCTGTTAGGATACAGGCGCTCTAATGGTCAGGTGGGCATTCGCAATCACGTGCTGATTTTGCCAACTATTACATGTGCTGCACAAACAGCGCAGCGGATTACGGAGCTTGTCGATGGGACGGTTACATTTATCCATCAGCATGGCTGCGCGCAAGTTGGCGTGGATTATGAGCAAACTTTTAGGACTTATGTGGGGATGGGTTCAAATCCCAACGTTTATGGAGTGATCGTTCTAGGGCTTGGATGCGAAACTCATCAAGCTTACCGTATTGCCGAAAAAATTAAAGAAACTGGAAAGCCGGTAGAAGTGGTTTCAATTCAAGAAGAAGGAAGTACATTGGATGCCATTGCCCAAGGCGCAAAGATTGCGGTGAAGATGGTTCAAGACGCTTCCAGGCAAAAACGTGCCCCTTTTGATTTTAGCGATTTAATAGTCGGAACGGAATGCGGAGGATCCGACGCCTGCTCTGGATTATCCGCCAATCCGGCTGTTGGAGAAGTAAGCGATATGATCGTGGATCTAGGCGGAACAGCGATTTTGGCAGAAACGACAGAATTGATTGGAGCTGAACATTTGCTGGCGGCGAGGGCCGTTGACGATCGCGTAGCGAAACGGGTCTATGAAGTGATCGAGGCGATGGAAAATCGTTCGATTCAAATGGGTGTTGATATTCGAACAGGAAATCCGAGTCCAGGAAATATAAAAGGCGGATTAAGTACATTAGAGGAAAAATCGTTAGGTGCCGCTAAAAAAGCGGGGAGTCGACCGCTTCAGGAATTGGTCCATTATGCGGAGCCCCCGACCAAAAAAGGATTGGTTTGGATGGACACCCCGGGACATGACATTGAACAATTAACCGGCATGGTAGCTGGCGGCGCCCAAATAGTGCTGTTTACGAGCGGAAGAGGAACGCCGACGGGTTCGCCGATTGCACCGACCATCAAAATTTCCACCAATACCTCTATGTTCGAGCGTATGCACGACAATATGGATATCAATGCCGGCACCATCATTGACGGAAAGGAAACGCCAAAGGAGGTGGCCAAACGAATTTTAGAGGAAATTGCGGAGGTGTGTTCCGGGAAAAAAACAAAGGCGGAAATATTGAAACAACATGATTTCGGCATTTGGAGAATTGGTCCGACATTTTAATCAATAGTTAGAGAGGGAGTAAAGATGGGCGCTTATCAAGTGGTGGTGACCGATTATGATTTTCAAAATGTAGACATCGAAAGGAACATAATGGCCGAATATGGAATCGAATTCATTCCGGCTCAATGTCGCACAGAAGAAGAGGTGATTCGCGCAGCAAAGAAAGCTGATGGAATTTTGAATCAATATGCCCCTATCACAGCCGACGTAATCGAACAACTTGAAAATTGCCAAGTCATTGCACGCTATGGGGTTGGCGTCAATACGATTGATGTTGAAACAGCAACGAAAAAAGGCATTATCATCAGCAATGTAACGGACTACTGCTTAGATGAAGTATCGGACCATACTTTAGCATTACTATTGGCGTTGGCTCGAAAAATTGTCGTGCTGAATCAATCTGTAAAAAATGGGAAATGGGATGTCAAAAAAGCGAAGCCTGTGTTTCGGCTAAAAGGCCGTGTGTTGGGATTAGTCGGCTTCGGAAATATTCCTCAAACATTAGCTGTAAAAGCGCAATCTCTCGGACTAAAGGTTATGGCCTATGATCCGTTCGTTCCGTCATCGATTGCAGATGCTTTGGGAGTGAAGCTTGTTCGTTTGGAAGAACTTTTACAAACGTCCGATTTTGTATCGGTTCATTTGCCATTAAATCGGGAAACAAAAGGAATCATCAGTCGTCAGGCATTTGAACTTATGAAAAAGGAAGCGTTCATAATCAATACAGCCCGCGGTCCAGTCATTGACGAGTCTGCTTTAATCCGGGCCTTGTCAGAGAAACAGATTGCGGGTGCGGCGTTAGATGTGGTTGAGAAAGAGCCGATTGATCCGAACAGCCCCTTGCTGAACATGGAAGAAGTCATCCTTACTCCCCATGCCGCATGGTATTCAGAAGAAGCAGAATTTGAGTTGAAGAGGAAAAGTGCTCAAAATATCGTCGATGTTCTGAACGGCTGTTATCCGGATTACATGGTGAATCCTTCGGTCAAGAGCAGGTTGAGATTATCAAAAAAGGAAAGGAAGAGATAAAGAATGGCAGCCGTATTTAGAGGAATTATTCCTCCCGTTTGCACGATTCTGGATGAAGACGGGAATTTGGATCGGAAGGGAATGGGGCAGTTAATTGATTTTTTAATAGAGACAGGGGTCAATGGTTTGCTTTTTTTGGGAAGCAGCGGAGAATTCAGCCAAATGTCCGTTCAAGAGAGAAAAGAAGTAGCCGCTTTTGCGACGGATTACGTTCATCAAAGAGTGCCGGTTATAATCGGTACAGGCAGCACGAATACTCGGGAAGCCATTGAATTAAGCCGACATGCTGAACAAGTGGGGGCCGATGGGATATTAGTGGTCAATCCATATTATTGGCCTTTATCTGAGAAAAATTTATTACAACATTACGGGGATATCGTAGAATCGGTTTCTATTCCGGTATTGTTATATAATTTTCCCGGATTAACGGGTCAAGATCTAACCCCTGATTTTGTTCTCCAATTGGTCGATCGATATCCAAACATAGCGGGAATTAAGGAGACAACGGACGAAGCAGGGCATATTCGTGAAATGATCATAAAAGTAAAAGGCAAATTTCCCAATTTTTCTGTTTTCTCCGGTTATGATGATCATTTATTGAATACATTATTTTTAGGTGGGGATGGATCGATTGCTTCAAGTGTCAATTTTGCACCGGAAATATCGCTAGGCATTTATCAAGCGTTTCAAAATGGAGAAATGGAAACGGCCTTAAAGCTCCACCAGCGCTTGGCTTACTTGCCTCTTTTGTATAAACTGGATTCGCCGTTTGTCAATGTAGTGAAAGAGGCGATTGCACTGAGAGGCATCGATGTTTCAACGTATGTTTTACCGCCTGCCCGACCACTTGATCCGCTTAAAAAGGAAGAACTGAAAAAAATATTGCAAAAAGCTGGAGTTTTATCATCGTCATAATCAAGAACGGCCCGATCTGTTCATCGACAGATACGGGCCGTTGAAGTTTTCATGTTGAACAGGAACTTTACGACGGTTTTTTCGAAGCGGGTATGTCATTTTTAACCGGATATTACCAATTTAGTGCAGAATAAAATGCTGCAGCTGGAGAAGGTTGCATAGGTAATGGATTCAAAATGCGGATGATCCATCATGATGGATTCTCATTCCGGGGATGAATGTTTTTCTGGATTGGTTGCATACTACGGAAAGAAGAAAGGAGTGGAAGGGATGCTATCACAAGACCAAATTACCGATTTTCGGGGGCGGCTGTTAGATGCAAAAAAGGATTTAGAAAAAAGGTTACAAATGAACGATCATTATAATCTAGAAAGCGGGCATCCTCACAGTTCGGTGGGCGAACTGTCCAGCTATGATAACCACCCTGGGGATGAAGGTACAGAGCTTTTTGAAAGGGAAAAAGATTTGGCGCTGGACGAGCATTCCCGACTCGAATGGCGGAATATTCGTCGCGCGCTTGATGCCATAGAGAATGGAACGTATGGAATATGTGAGAAATGCGGAAAAGAGATACCGTATGAACGACTGGATGCACTCATAACCGCAACCACATGTAAAGAACATTCACCGGATCAGGAAACATCACGTTCTCGTCCGGTGGAAGAAGAAGTATTAACGCCTCCATTCGGGAAATTTGATGGTGACGATCGAGATGAATCGGTTGCTTTTGATTCGGAAGATTCTTGGCAAGCAGTGGCGGAATGGGGAACTTCAGAAACGCCGTCGGATTTTATTGAATCTCCGCTTCATTATAATGATATGTATATTGAGTCGGAAGAAAATGTTGGATATGTAGAAGATTATGAGAATTTTATCGGAAATAATATTGTTGGAAAAGGGATCAAGGTGTACCCAAATGATCAACATGAGATATTCGAAGAAGCTCTTGACGAGGAAGGAATCATGACTACTTTCGGCGATCTCCATCCTTTTGAACGAGAACCTTATGTCGAAGATAAAAAAAGAAAACGAACCCGTGACGAATAAGAGCGGATTTTTCGTTGTGGTGGATCGCTCCATTATTTTGGCTGCTTTTGAAAAAAGGAAAGCAGCTGTTGATGTTTGTTGAGACAAAACCGTTCAGCATATTTCGTTCAAAAAAGGAAAAAATAAAAAAGGAGGGGGGAATGATCATATGGGAAAAACAAAGGCCGGAAATGCCAACGCGCAGCGCAACAACCAGGCAAAGCAAAAAAACGGTTATCCTAAAATCACTAATTATGCTCAAATGGAAGCAGAAATCATGCGTGAAAAAAAGCGGGATTAAAGGAATTGGAGATGTCTTGTTTTACCAGTTGAATAATTTTAATATAAAGAAAATTATGAATATCCACAATATACACAATCATATTGTGGATATTATTTTGAAGAGCACCAGTCGGGATGGACTGGTGCTTTTTGGTGTTATAGTTTCCTCTTTTGTGAATTTACCCGTTGATCAGCGGCTTCGGATCGTGACTGTGCTTCCAAGTCAGCGTGATCCGCCAATTCTTGTGAATACTCCACATCTCTGCCATCTGTTTTCAAGTTTTTCGGAACTTGAGGAAGCTTTTGTTTATTTTTGTCTCTTGTTTTTTGACTATGTGCGCGGCCCATTTCGAAAACCCCTTTCGTAAAAGTGGCGGCAATAAGCACCGCATTTATACTTTTTCCGAATGGGTTCTTTTTATCCAGGTGTCCCCTTTAGCTTTTAAGGAGAAAGGAAATTTGCCGCTATGCCCGATTGTTTCTGCCAAGTTTCATTTTTTAGCAATAAATATTATATTATCGCTCTTTTTTCGTAAATCTGCCGGCGCGATCTGCCATTTTAAAATCGCGTGCATAGGAAATTTCTTGAGCGCGTGAAAGTGTGCTTTTTATTTTATTTTGCTTTCTCTTATCCAAATTGGATCATCCTTTCGTGGAAAATATTGTTTATTCTTATGTTTTCCTTTTTCTTGAGAGTCATACCAATGGTTTTTACAACAAAGCAAAAAATTTATAATGTTATACAGAGGCGTAAAGAGGTGAAATCAGAGTGAAGGTAATTACGAAAATATCCATCCAGCAAAATAACAAAGAGCGGTACAATATTTTTATCAATGAAGCCTTTGCCTTTAGTGTGGATGAGGCCGTTTTGGCACGTTTCCGACTAAAAAAAGGGATGGAGCTAGAGGAAGAGGACGTTGCTGAAATTTTGCATGCGGATGAGGTTCGAAAAGGCTACAAAGATTCGGTCTATTATTTGGCAAAAAGAATGAGAACCGAGAAAGAAATTCGAGAATTTTTGCGAAAAAAAGAATACAACGACGAGGTCATTGATCTCGTGGTCCAAAAGCTGTATGTACAACATTATCTTGATGATCGCGATTTTGCCAAGGCCTATGTCCAAACTCAAATGAAGACAACAGATAAAGGGCCGATTGTGGTGGCGGGGGAACTGGCGCAAAAAGGCGTGGATCAGAGTATTGTGGAACAAGTGCTGGAGCTGTATGGAAAAGAGGAGCAAGTAAACAAAGCAACAAAACTGATCGGAAAAGTATTTCAACGGAATTCTAATGAAGCTTTTCTTCAAAAAAAGCAAAAAGCGATTCAGCTTTTAAGGCGTAAAGGATTTTCCAGTGAGGTCATTTCCGAAGCGATCGCTGACAATATACAAAAAGACGAGGAAAACGAAAAAGAAGCGCTGTTTTACCAGACGGAAAAGGCATTTAGACGCTATCGGAGCGAAAGCGGGAACGAGCGTCTTCGAAAAGTTCAGCAATATTTGTATCGAAAAGGATTTTCAATGGAAGACATTCAGCAAGCGGTCGAGCAGTTCAAGGAAAAGAATGATTTTATTTGAAAATTGTTCCGCTTCTTTGCTTGCTGGAACGTCCATTTTTAGACAAAGAATACCAAGCTGAGCCAATCTTTTTTATCCTTGAATCCATTCTTGAGAAAAATACTAGCACCACGGCAATTGACATTTTCTTATAATTGGACACGTTATTTTCTTTTATCTTTTTTCATCATTAGCGATTCAAGACAAAGGTGCGGTAAAATGAAAAAGAATTATTGAAAGGGCTATTTGAGGCTTCTTTGAAATTGGTTCTTTCTTTTATGAGTGTTGGTGTATGAACCTATGAGCAAAAAAGTATGGGAGAAGGTGGACAATGGTGGAAAAACGCTACAGCGAAATGAGCGAATATGAATTAAAACAGGAAATCTCTCGTTTAAAAGAAAAAGCCCGCAAGGCCGAACAATTGGGAATGGTGAATGAATTGGCTGTGATGGAGAGGAAGGCGGCAATGGCTGAAGCTTACCTTCTCAATCCGGATGATTTTAAACCGGGTGAAGTATATGAGATTGCAGAAGATCCGGGGAACTATTTTAAAATCGACTATTTAAAAGGAGTTTTCGCTTGGGGGCACCGTCTGAATGGGAGCGGCCAGGAAGAAGCTTTGCCAATTTCGCTTTTAAGACGCAAGTCGGATGCATAATCGAGTAGGAGGGAGCGATTAACTCCCGTCCTCTCACACCACCGTACGTACGGTTCCGTATACGGCGGTTCAATTAAGATAATTGACGCAAGTCTTTATAACTTCCGTGAATAGCTGTTCTCTTTATGCCAGTGGTCACTCCACCCTCCAAGAGGTCTCCCACGGGATTCACCGCTTCCTCCCTCAAGTGAGGTACTACGTTTTCTGTGTTCATCATGACTCACTGAATACCAAGGGCTATTCTCTCTTAATTGTTCGGTCCTTCTTAGTTGTTCTAGACCAACTAATACTATGACCTCTGCTGACTTCTGACGGTTCAGCTACTTATCACTAAGTAGGTTATGAAGAGTACTTCACATATCCGCCAGACCTCCCCGGGTAAGTACATGCACTTTCACACCATCTATCCGCCTCATTTACTCGATATGACCTTCGACAGAAAGAGCTTTGTTTTGTTATGCAAACTCACTCAATCATACCTAGCCTTATATGAGGTTCGTGTTCCTCGGACCGGTGTTTTGCCTCCAGCTTCCTTCAGATTCCGCGTCACCACGGACACCCTTGCTCTTGGCTAACCTCTACTTCTGTCTTCGGGGTTCGGGACTTACACCCTATAGTTCATGTACATGCCGGGCGCACATAAAGACTCCCATCCCAATAGTAAGGGATGGGAGTCGCAGGATTTCATGAAAGAAACGGATTGTAATTGGAAATCGTGCTAAGGCTCATTAGACCATTCTCTTTGGCCTGAAGCTTGCATACGTTCTTGAGGATGCGTGTTGGTTGTTCCGTCCGCCCGCTTTGAAGCGTATTCCGCCTTTGCTCGAGGCTCGCCCTCGAATTTATGGCTGTTTAGGTTCGGGAAATTTTTAGCTTTGTTCCGCATCGCCGTAGCCTCCTTTTTACAAAGAGATCATCCTCTCTTTGCTTTTTTAGTATCGGTAAAATATGAACAAATTATGATATTGCAAGGAAGAAATACATAGTAGAAATCACGGCGACGTCAACTATCTAAGAAGCAGGGAGCGCTTTTTTTCTTTTGTATGAAGAATGTACGTATTTAATGGGAATTCGGGATGAAATCCAATTTTTTTCGCAGTTTTTCTTCGCTGAATACCCATCCGGTATAGGATCCGATGATGTTATAATCTAGATCAAGCTGCACAACGGCGACAAAAGGATAGTGCCCATTGTTTCGATAACGCAAATCGATAAATTTAATTTCATAACAGTCATCATATTTGGACAATTCCCAGCGGTAAACGGGTGAAAAGTTTAGAAAAGCCGATAAGTTTTTATCTTTTTTCGCGGCCTCTAAGAGTGGAGTATCAGGTATAGGCGTTCTTTTGAATTTATCCAAAATGGTAATCGAACGGCGATATCCTCTTGCCACATAGAAATAGTCAGGTGTTTTCACGGCAATCCGCCATATAAAAAAACGGATCGTCGGAGCAATGATAATTTCTTCTGCATCCGGTATCAATTGCCTGACTGCTGAACGGATAGTCTGTTGGACTATAAATCTTACTATATAATAGAATAGGATCAGTACATATATGTTTAAAAACGTGATGCCGGGGTTGAATCCGTTAATCCATAGAATAATCCCGACCACATGAACCGCGAAAATAAAAGGATCAAAAGTATTGATCGTTCCAAGCGCCAGCCATTTGGTGGAAAACGGCCTCAGTGCCTGTGTGCCATATGCGTTAAAAATATCGACTAAAACATGGAGAAAGACTGCTAATTGGGCCCACATCCATAAATGAAACAAATTGACTTCCGGAAAAAGAGGCCCCAATACAGCACAAATCAATAAAGGCCACAATAGAACAGCGGGGATCGAATGGGTAATTCCGCGGTGATTTCGAATATAGACGGCATTGTTCTTCAATTTTAAAATGGTATCGATATCAGGAATTTGTGATCCGACGATAACTGATGCTAAAACAACGTTTGACGAAACGGTGCCATGGGAAATGACAGGATCCAGTGTGGATAAGCCCCCTAGCGCAATTCCCATCACGAAGTGTGTTCCAGTATCCAAAAGGATTTCCTCCTTTGATATCCATCCTTGTTAAAAAAATGATAATGGGAATAAAAACGGATTGCAATGCAAGATATTGCCATTTGAGAAAATTTCAAAAGCTGATGGCGGCCGATTTTGCTTCTTTCCCACAAGCTAATTGAACAACTACCGTTAATGTACTGAACGAAAAGATATTTTGATTCCACGATTGTCTGTGAACGTCTCAATTTAATTTTTTTCATAGCATTCCCATTTTGTCTCAATATTAACATCACGGAGGTAAGCAGTGAAGGGCATGAATTTAAAAGAGATCGATACGGAAAAATTTCAACATGACTTACTGGAATGGTATAAACGTGAAAAAAGGGATCTTCCTTGGAGAAAAGAGCGTGATCCTTATAAAATATGGGTTTCAGAAGTCATGCTTCAGCAGACAAGAGTAGACACCGTGATTCCTTATTTTGAACGGTTTATGGAAAAATTCCCAACTTTAGAAGCCTTGTCGGAAGCTGAGGAAGAACAAGTTTTAAAAGCCTGGGAGGGTTTAGGGTACTATTCAAGAATTCGAAACCTTCATTCGGCAGTGAAAGAAGTAAAGGAAAAATATGGAGGAAAAGTCCCGGATACGTTGGAAGAGATGACTTCTTTAAAAGGTGTAGGCCCGTATACAGCGGGGGCTGTCTTAAGCATTGCATACGGTAAACCTTATCCTGCCGTTGATGGAAATGTCATGAGAGTCGCTTCTAGAATTTTATCTATTTGGGAAGACATTGCTAAACCGGCTTCTCGAAAGATATTTGAAGAAGCCATTCATCATCTTATGTATACGGAAGATCCTTCTTCGTTTAATCAAGCATTAATGGAATTGGGCGCTTTAATTTGTACTCCGACATCTCCGTCTTGTTTATTATGTCCGGTTCGAGAACATTGCCATGCATTTGAAGAAGGGGTTCAAGAAGAACTCCCCGTCAAAACGAGAAAGAAAAACATGAAGCTTGTTCATATCGGAGCTGTTGTTTTGAAAAACAAAGAAGGTAAATTTTTGATCCATAAGCGGGAAGCAACCGGATTACTTGCAAATCTTTGGGAATTCCCTAATTTTGAAATGACCTCATTTTTAGATCCTGAAACGCGACTCCGTAAATTATTGGAAGAAACATACAAAGTAGACTCTTTGATCCATAACGGCACATTTGCAAAAATCCAGCATGTTTTTTCTCATTTGACTTGGGACATTGATGTTTACGCCGGCGAGATACAAAATGAGATACCGGAAGGCGAAAGAGTGAAGCTGGTTGAACCTGAAGAGATTCAGGATTTTGCATTTCCGGTATCCCATCAAAAGATTTGGAAGGAATACAAAAAAACGATGCGAGAATGAGAATCACCCCAAGCATCAGTCTTGGGGTGACGTGAATTCTGTTATTTGACGGTATTTTATTAATCAGAACATCACAAGAAGCATTGTTCGTGTTTATCTAATCGGATTCCGCACCTTTTGTGAGACCGCCGCGCCTCATGATTTCTTCCGTAATTTCACGATGAAGCGTCTGTCCTTCTGCATTTAAATAAGGCATGATTTGTTGGAGAGCGTGATGAAAATAAGAAAGCTCCTCTGTTTTCCATTTGTTTTTTGGCGTCATCGATAATTCTGTCATGTCACGACCGGTATACATTGTACTACCTCCGTTTCCATAAGTACTGTTAGTTTTCAATGAAACAGCTTTTTTTATACGAATGTGGGCATCTAAAAAGAGTTGTCCGACTTTCCAAGAAAAAGTAAAATAGAGGGGATATTCCATGCTGCATAAACGGTCCATCACATCCTCTTCAAGTGTAATGGTAAACGGATAACAACACATTTGACTGACTTTAAGCAGAGAAGAATTTAGAATCTTCATCCGAAGGCAATGATACATAGGCTAACTTGTTTTATAAAAAATGGGAATAGGGAAGAAAGGATGAAAAAAATGAGCAATAAAGTTGCATTAGTAACTGGAAGCAGCCGAGGAATCGGGAAAGCGATTGCGATAGAATTAGCGAGAAAAGGCTATGATGTAGTGGTAAATTATGCTCGCAGCAAATCAAAAGCTTTGGAAACGGCAGAAGAAATTGAAAAACTGGGCCGAAAAGCGCTGGTTGTAAAAGCCAACGTGGGGGATGTCGAAAAAATACGTGATATGTTTCAGCAAATTCAAGAAGAATTTGGCCGTTTGGATGTATTTATTAACAATGCGGCCTCCGGTGTTCAGCGGCCGTTGATGGAGTTGGAAGAGAAGCATTGGGACTGGACCATGGATATTAACAGCAAGGCGCTCCTTTTTTGTGCACAAGAAGCGGCAAAATTGATGGAAATCAATGGAGGAGGAAGCATCGTCAGCATCAGCTCTCTCGGCTCCATCCGCTACTTGGAAAATTATACCGCTGTGGGCGTTTCAAAAGCGGCTGTTGAAGCTTTGACGAGATATCTTGCAGTGGAACTTTCGAAAAAGAATATTGTGGTCAATGCGGTATCAGGCGGCGCCGTTGATACGGAAGCATTAAAGCATTTTCCGAATAGAGAAGACATGCTGGAGGATGCGAAAAAGAATACACCTGCCGGAAGAATGGTGGAAATCGAAGATATTGTGAATACGGTTATGTTTCTGATTTCGAAAGAAGCCTCGATGATTCGCGGACAAACCATTATTGTCGACGGAGGCAGATCATTGCTCGTATAAAAATATTTTTAACTTTGTTTGGATATTTTTCACCTCGATGGACAAATTAATAACCGTGGAGGTGATAATGATGGCAAAACAAAACCAATTCACATCTAACACAAACGCGGAAAAAGTAAAACAACAAAACGCTGCATCTGCTCAAGGATCTAAATTTGGAACAGAATTTGCTTCTGAAACAGATGCACAGCAAGTAAGACAACAAAATGCTGCGTCTGCGAAAAACCAATCTCAATCTCAACAATCTTCTTTTGCGACTGAGTTTGGTTCTGAAACAGATGTGCAAAAAGTGAAACAACAAAATCAACAAGCAGAAAGTCGCAAAGCGCAAAATTCAAGCGGCTCAAATCAACAAAATCAATAAGTACACAAGGGAAGAGATACATAGTTACTATGTGTCTCTTCTTTTTTTAGTTGGAAAAGATGGAATCAATCCCCATTAATGAAATCATCCTGCGAATGAAAAGTTAAAATTTTCGATAAAAATGTTGAAGAACCGACAGAAAAAGAGAAAGGAAAAAGGGCGGCTGGGAAGAAGTTAATAGAGGAGGATGTGACCGTTTGAGGGGTGATGATGATGTTAGATCGTTTTGATGTATTAGTAAAGGAACAAATGAAAACGATGGAGAAACTGTTGTTATTGCAACAGGAAATAGAGCGGTGCCAGCTAATGGAGAAAGAATTAAAAGAACTTCAGGATATTGCCGGAATGGAAAACCTTGAAAGTGAAATGGACGAGATGAGAAAAAAATTAAAGGAAATACAAAAGGTCTTTGAAGCCCAAACGGATGAAGTGATTCGTACTTATCAAGAGCAAACAGGCGTGAAATTATGAGCGGCGGCGAAAACCGTGGCTCTCTTTTGTTTTAATTTTAATGGTGAATCGTTATAATATGAAAGTAGAATTGTTTTTTCCTCCTCTTAGGGAAAAGACTGGTGAAATTTTTTTGATACGAAAGTAGGGGACAATCATGGTATTTCCCGCTGAAGGAGAAACCATTCAAATTCATAGTTATAAACATGACGGCCATATTCATCGGATTTGGGAAGAAACGTTGGTTTTAAAAGCGACAGAACGTCTTGTCATTGGAGGCAATGACCGAACCATCGTTACGGAGTCCGACGGCAGAACATGGATGACAAGAGAGCCGGCCATTTGTTATTTTCATGCTGAGCATTGGTTCAATATTATTTGTATGATAAGAGAAGATGGGATCTATTACTACTGCAATTTAAGTTCTCCGTTTGTTTATGACTATGAAGCGTTAAAGTATATTGATTATGATCTCGACATTAAAGTGTTTCCCGATATGACCTACTCCCTCCTGGATGAAGATGAATACGCTGAACATCGAAAGCAAATGGGTTATCCTGATGTGATTGACCATATTTTAAAGCGGAATGTGGACAAGCTAATCAAATGGATTGAACAGCGCAAAGGTCCATTTGCACCTGATTTTGTAGACATATGGTACGATAAATATCTTTTCTTAAATAAAAGAAGGTATGGGGTCTGATCCTAAAGATGAGTCAGCCCCTTTTTCCATGGAAAAATAAAGAAGAATATTGATTTTTTGATGTAAGGAGGGGGAAATTTGGGAAGCATACGTAGATATATGAATTTTGTAAAACCATACAGGCGAGAAATTATCTCAACTTTGTTTATCGGGGCCATCAAATTTGCCATACCGCTCCTCATTCCGATTTTCATTAAATATGTGATTGATGATATCATAGGAAATCGTGAATTATCCACCGATATCAAAATCCATAAGCTTCTTTTTGTACTGGGAGTCATGTTTTTTATTTTTGTCGTATTGCGGCCGCCTGTTGAATATTTTCGACAATATTTAGCCCAAAGCACTGGAAATAGAGTGTTGTATGATATTCGAGACCGACTCTTTGAGCACATTCAAAAGTTAAGCTTTAAATATTATTCTAATCATCGGGCGGGCGAAGTGATTTCCCGGGTAATTAATGATGTAGAACAGACGAAGGATTTTGTGATTACAGGATTGATGAATATTTGGCTCGATTTGGCAACCATTTTCATCGCTGTTGGACTCATGCTGTCGATGGATGTCAAATTGACCATTGTTTCGCTTTTAGTATTTCCTCTTTATGCTTTTTCCGTCAAATATTTTTTTGGAAATTTAAGAAGACTGACAAGAGTGCGTTCGCAGGCGCTGGCAGAAATGCAAGGTTTTCTGCATGAACGAGTGCAGGGAATGCCTGTTATTAAAAGTTTTGCCATCGAGGACTTTGCCCAAGATCAATTCAAAGACCAAAATTCAAATTTTTTGGATAAAGCCCTCTATCAAACGAATTGGACAGCCAAATCATTTGCAGTCGTGAATACCATTACCGATTTAGCTCCTTTGATTGTCATTGCTTATGCCGGGTTTCAAGTGATTCACGGCCATTTATCAGTCGGAACGATGGCCGCATTTATTTCTTATGTAGATCGTTTATACGATCCTTTAAGAAGGCTTGTCAATTCATCTACCACCTTAACTCAGGCCATAGCTTCCATGGACAGAGTGTTTGAGCTGATCGATGAGAAATATGATATTACGGATCGTCCCAATGCCATTGAATGCAAGGATGTAAAAGGAAATATTGTATTTGATCATGTAAGTTTTGCTTACGATGAAAATGAACCGGAAGTGTTGAAAGATATTGATCTTGAGATTAAAGCGGGTGAGACGGTTGCTCTTGTCGGAATGAGCGGAGGGGGCAAATCTTCGCTAGTAAGCTTGATTTCGCGTTTTTACGATGTGACAAAAGGAAGAATTTTATTGGACGGTGTAGACATTCGCGATTTTAAAGTTCGGAGTTTACGTGATCATATCGGAATGGTGCTTCAAGATAATATTTTGTTCAGCGATTCTGTTAAAAACAATATCCTTCTCGGACGTCCGGATGCAAGTGAAGAAGAAGTGATCGCTGCAGCTAAAGCCGCAAACGCTCATGACTTTATTATGAATTTAGTCGATGGATATGACACGAAAGTGGGCGAAAGAGGGGTAAAGCTTTCAGGCGGGCAAAAACAAAGAGTCGCAATTGCCCGAGTGTTTCTGAAAAATCCTCCCATCTTGATATTGGATGAGGCTACTTCAGCTCTTGATTTAGAAAGCGAACATTTAATTCAAGAGGCACTGGAAAAGTTGGCAAAGGATCGGACCACTTTTATTGTTGCTCATCGGCTTTCTACTATAACTCATGCGGATCGAATTATTTTGATTGAAAATGGCCAAGTCGTTGAATCGGGCACTCACGAAGAACTTATGGAAAAACAAGGGAGCTACTATAAACTCTTTCAAGTGCAACAGCTGAATTAGAATGTAATCATGGGATACAGAAGGACTTTTTGAAACAAAAAAAGAAAAAGTCAGGAGAGAATATTTCGTTTCTTCCTGACTTTTACTCGTTTTCTTCTTTTATTTTCACTTCATTTTCCGACTTATGAAAACTTTGAAAGCTGTGAATCAGCATATCCAGATGCTCCACTTGTTCGCCATACTCTAAGATGGAGGTGACGATGTAGAGCAAATGGAAGGATTGGGTATCCTTGCTTCCGGAGTACTCTTCAATAATTTCGTCTAAAAATGCATCCATAAATTCCTTGCGGTTTAAATACACATCATGGACTTCTTCCAGCTCCGTTTTTTTCTTCGCTTTTCCAACAAACTTCAATAATATTTGCTCATGGTAGCTGATTAACGCATCGAGCATTTCTTGAATTCTTTTTTGAAGTTCCTCTGGAAGCTGCTGGATTTCATTTTCATAATGGTGAAGCCGTTTTAAAATCTCAAAGCTTTTTTTGACAGCAATGATCATTTGCCTGTAAATCACAAGTCGGCGATTTTTCGCAGTATGGCTGATTTTAAATGTATTTCTGTCTTCTTTGTACAATTTATATAACTCGTCCGTTTTGTATAATCGCTCGCTAATCTTGGATATGTCGAGTTTCAACAGTTGATAGTCAGAGGCATTTCGAGTGCTCAAGCGAATCCATTTCAAAATGTCCTCTGTCACGTTGTTTATATGCAAAAAAAGTTTCGTCTCATATTTGGGCGGCATAAAAATTAAATTGACGACAAAAGCGGCTAAAATTCCAAGTATAATGGTTCCAAAACGGAGGAGAGCAAATTGGATAAACTGTTCGTTTTGAACTTCCATAATCGCGATAATGGTCACTAGTGCCAAACCGACCGTATTATCAAGTTTTAATTTTAAAATAATGAGAATCGCGACAATGGAAGCCAGACCGACAAATACGATATGGTTGCCGAAGAAAACGACAGTCAGAATGGCAATGGCAGCACCAATCGCATTTCCTTGAACTTGTTCGACAATGGTTTTATAAGATCGATAAATAGTTGGCTGTATTGCAAAAACGGCTTGTATTCCGGCAAAAACAGGAGATGGCAATTGAAGAGCGCGAGCAATGGCCAACGCAAGGACAATCGCAATTCCTGTTTTTAATATGCGGGCACCAAGCTTCATAGCGCATTTTTCCTTTCTTAAGTTTTTACATGTAATGAAAATTGCTTTTCAAAAACGTCAAACGCTGACCTGGGAATGATATTATCTCCCTTTTTATATGATGTTTGATTTTCTCTATTTATCCCTACTTTGAATGTCCTTTTTTGTGATGGATCGTCTGAAACATTATTGTACTATACAATGGAAAAATAAGAATATCAAGAGATGTAGCCTTTTTTGAAAAATAAAATTTTATCCAGTTTTTGCTTTTCATGAATTGGTCATTCTTGTTTTCTAAAGATAAGTAAAACAAAGCGAAAAACGGCGAGATGATTAAAAGGAACGGTCAAGACGGGAGCAGAAGATTTTTTTGAACCTTAATGGAGTAAATGGAATTAGCGTCTATTTAAAACTGAATAAATTTACTGGCGATTTGCCCTTGACCTCCGTTGGCAAATAGCCGAGAATACCGTTTTTTTACGGGGGATAAGAAAAAGCGCCCTGTCAAAGGACGCTTGCAAACATGATAGCCGTTTCAACATGAAACTACCAGTTGGATATTATTTTATTTCTTGAGACATTTTTTCAAAAGCTCGCTCTACTGCTTGGATGGTTGTCCGGATATCTTCTTCTGTATGAGCGAGAGTAATAAACCAAGCTTCATATTTGGAAGGGGCCAGGTTAATGCCTTGATGAAGCATTAGTTTGAAAAAGCGGGCAAACCGTTCGCCGTCGCTTGCTTGCGCTTGAGTATAGTTTTCGACCTTTTCATCCGTAAAGTATACCGTAAGCGCACCTTTTAAACGGTTAATCGTAATCGGGATTTGATACGTTTGTGCTGCTTTTAAGATTCCTTCTTCCAACATAGCCCCGAGCCGATCGAGGTATTCATAGACACCGTCTTGCTTTAATACTTCCAAGCAGGCAATTCCCGCCAAAATAGAAGCTGGATTTCCGGCCATCGTTCCTGCTTGATAAGCTGGACCGAGAGGAGCTACTTTTTCCATGATATCCACTTTTCCGCCGTAAGCGCCAATTGGAAGGCCTCCGCCGATAATTTTTCCCATGGCTGTTAAATCAGGAATGACTCCCAGCAGATCTTGAGCTCCCCCGTACATAAAGCGGAATGCCGTAATGACTTCATCGAATATAAGCAGAGCGCCTGCTTTGTGCGTTAATTCTTTCACTTGTTCTAAAAATCCCGGCTTCGGCTCTACGATACCAAAGTTTCCGACAATCGGTTCAACTAATACAGCTGCTACTTCATTGCCCCATTTATCAATGGCTTCACGGAACGATTCGACATCGTTGTATGGAACGGTAATGACTTCTTTTGCGATGCTTTCCGGAACGCCCGCTGAATCAGGTGTTCCTAAAGTAGAAGGCCCTGATCCTGCCGCTACTAGCACTAAATCAGAATGTCCGTGATAACATCCTTCGAACTTTATAATTTTGGTTCTTCCGGTGTAGGCTCTTGCGACGCGGATAGTGGTCATTACAGCTTCGGTTCCGCTGTTGACAAAACGAACTTTTTCCAGCGAAGGTATGGCTTCTTTTAACATTTTGGCAAATTTCACTTCAAAAGGAGTCGGCGTTCCGTATAAAACCCCATTTTCCGCTGCTTTTTGAATCGCTTCGGTAATATGGGGGTGGGCATGTCCTGTGATGATAGGACCGTAGGCTGCCAAATAATCAATATATTTATTGCCGTCGACATCCCAAAAATAAGCGCCTTTTGCTTTTTCCATCGCAACAGGTGCTCCGCCGCCGACTGCTTTATAGGAGCGGGACGGACTGTTAACGCCGCCGACGATATGTTCCAGCGCTTCTTTATGTAAACGTTCTGAATGGGTAAAGTCCATAAAAGTATTCCTCCTGCCGTGTCATAACTAATATTAAATGTTTCATATATATTATTACATATTTCCCACCCATTTTCATAAAAATGAAGTTTTCAGCGGCAAGCGTTTCAAAATTTTCACAGATTAACAGCCATTTCATGACCATTCCTCTATCTTCTTCTTTTTCGGTTTAAAAACATTCTATCGGTCTAAGAACGAAAGACATTGGTCGGTGAAAGGTAACGGGAGGGTTATCGGATGCCGTATTTATTAATGGCCGCAGTGATTATTTGTATGACACTAAGTTTGCGCGAATTGTTTGTTCCTTCTAGATGGAAGTATAAAAAATTGTCTTTTGAAAACTTTCTCTTATTGGGATTATTATATGTGACGATCATGATCGGTTTTGGCCTTCTTTATTTGCTTTTAGAAATGCAAGGTTATGCCATTTTGACCGGAAAAGGAACGTACAGCGAAAGTTTTTTCGAAAAGCTCCATACCTCTCTTTATTTCAGCGGTATTACGTTGTTCACAGTCGGTTACGGAGATTTAGTTCCAAACGGTGTAGGGCGCTGGATTGCGCTAGTGGAGGCATGGCTGGGTTATACCATTCCGGCAGCTTTTGTCGTGAAAACTTTCATTGATTGGGAGAAATAATGTGAAACTTCCATCAGCCGAGCGGATGGTTAGTAGGAGTAATTGGATGGATAGGGGGCGTTTCCTCCGTCAAAACATCTTTGGTTTATCCATCTTGGAAGAAAGGAGATTTGCGGGATAAATTCAATTGCAAATTGTTTTAAAATTGGATACGCTAAATTCAAAACGAATGGAGGGATTACATATGACATTGGCAATAGGTGAAGCGGCTCCTGATTTTGAACTTCCGGCCAGCAATGGCGAAAAGGTAAAATTATCGAATTTCAAAGGGAAAAATGTGGTGCTGTATTTTTATCCGAAAGATATGACTCCCGGCTGCACGACAGAAGCGTGTGACTTTCGGGATTATCATGATGAATTTTCCAAATTGAATGCCGTGATTCTGGGAATTAGCACGGATTCTTTGGACAAACATAAAAAATTTATTGAAAAGTACGATTTGCCTTTTTTGCTGTTGGCTGATGAAGACCATCAAGTATGCGAACTTTACGGCGTTTGGAAGTTAAAAAAGAATTTCGGAAAAGAATATATGGGAATCGAGCGTTCGACATTTGTTATTGATCAACAAGGAAGACTTGCAAAAGAATGGAGAAAAGTAAAAGTAAAAGGACATGTTGAAGAAGCGCTGGAATTTATTAAAAATGAGCTCTCGTAGCCTATTTTTAGAATGAGAAGGCAATTGTCCATGCATTATGATTATTAAAACATACTGTAAAGTAAGGGCATACCTCCTCATGAAATAAATGTTTAGGGCCGGATCCACCGGTCCATTTTTCTTTGAACAAAAATATCGGGAGAAAGCAGCTATTCTTACAAATTTGCTTCAGCGCTTTTCTTATTTGTATTTTCTTCCAGTCAATCATGGTAAAATGGGCGTGGAGGCCAATTAACGATAAGAAATCTAAAATTTCCATAACGGAATAGACAAAATCGAGTGGAGAGGAGCAAAAAAAGTGGAAGTTGTTTTTTCATTTTTTCCGCCGGCTGATTTAAGAGAACAATTAATCAATGAATTTCCCGATTGTCATTTTCAATTTTATCGAAAAATTTCTGAAGCGGAATGGAAAAATGCTGAAGTCATCGTCACATACGGCGAAGATTTGTCAGAAAAAATCATTCATTCATCGCCGCGTCTACGATGGATTATGGTTTGTTCGGCAGGCCTTGAAAAAATGCCGTTTCAAGCTATCAAAGAAAAGAATATCCTCGTGACAAATGCCAAGGGAATTCATAAAATCCCAATGGCTGAATTCACATTAGGTCTCATGCTCCAACATGCTAAAAGATACCCTGAGCTCGCTGATTTCGAAAAACAAAGAGTTTGGAATAAAAAACTGCCTTTGCAAGAATTGGCGGAAAAAGAAGTGCTTGTATTGGGGACGGGTGCCATCGGAAGCGAAATTGGCAGGCTTTCCAAAGCATTTCGAATGAAAACAAGCGGAGTTAATCGAAGCGGGAAACCAGTGGACTATTTTGATCGCATCTATACGTTTCAAGATTGGAACATTGCGCTTGGCACGGCCGATTTCATTGTCTCTGTCCTTCCAAGCACGCCGGAAACCCGTTATCTTTTAAGGGAAAATCACTTTCAAAGCATGAAAGACACAGCTGTCTTTATCAATATCGGGCGGGGAGACCTTGTAGAAGAAAAAGTGTTGTTAAATGCTGCAAAACAGAATCAAGTGGCCCATATTTATTTGGACGTTTTTGAAAAAGAACCCCTTCCCCCGGAACATGAATTTTGGACATTGAATAATATTACGGTAACGCCGCATATATCAGCGATGTCGAAAAATTACTTGCCAAGAGCGTTTGAAATATTAAAACACAACTTATCTACATATATTACAGGAAGAAAAGATTTTTGGAATGTGGTCGATCTGGACAGGGGGTACTAGCGTTGAAAATTTATACGAAGACAGGAGATAAAGGAACAACTTCGCTTATCTACGGGCAAAGAGTTTCAAAAACCGATGCCCGCGTAGAAGCATATGGGACATGCGATGAGGCGAATACGCTCATTGGTTTATCGCTTAGCTATTTCGTACATGAATCATTTGACGGAAAAGAAGAAGTAGCAAATGTTTTACAGCAAATTCAAACAGAACTTTTTTACGTTGGTGCAGAATTGGCTACTCCTCCCGAAAAAGAAGTGAAGTGGAAATTAAAAGAAAATAATATCCAATTTCTCGAAAAGATGATTGATCAATGGGATGGGAAATTGGAACCATTAAATAATTTTATTTTGCCCGGGGGCCATCCCGCGGGAGCCGCGCTTCATGCAGCCCGTTCAGTTGTCAGAAGAGCAGAACGAAAAGCGGTAAAAGTAGAAAAGGTAAATCCTCTTGTTCTGGCTTATTTAAATCGACTTTCCGATCTATTGTTTGTCGCAGCAAGATATATAAACGCTAAACTTGGGCAAAAAGAGAAGAAACTTTCTATAGAATCATGAGAATTTTGGATTGAAAACATTGACAAAATCACTATTTCATTAGTACACTTATTATAAAGATTACAAATTGAGAACGATTTTTATGTTAAAGTGAGGTGCATGACGGTGGCGCAGGAACATCTTAAAGAAGCTTTAGAAACGTTAAAAGATTCTGGAGTACGTATAACTCCTCAGCGTCATGCAATACTTGAATACCTGGTCCAATCCATGTCACACCCAACTGCAGATGAAATTTATAAAGCGTTAGAAGGTAAATTTCCCAATATGAGTGTGGCAACCGTTTATAATAATTTGCGAGTGTTTCGTGAAGTTGGATTAGTGAAAGAGCTGACTTATGGCGATTCATCCAGCAGATTTGATTTTGTAACAACTGACCATTACCATGTCATTTGTGAAGAGTGCGGCAAAATTGTCGATTTTCACTATCCAGGACTGGACGAGGTTGAACAATTTGCTTCGCATGTTACTGGTTTTAAAGTTAGTCACCATCGGATGGAGATTTACGGGATTTGTCCGGAATGCAGTGCCAAAAAAGAAGTTCATTAAAAAGAATTGTTCTAAAAAGGAACAATTCTTTTTTTGCTATTTATTTCGTTTTTTTCGATTGTACTCCTCATTAAACTCTTTGCCCTCCAAAGAAGGATCGAGCGTAAGGGGCTCTCGGCAATACATGCACATATCTACTCTGCCAAGCATTTTTGTTTGTTTTCTACAGTTTGGACAAACCACCACAACCGCCCTTGTCGAAAGCATTCCAATCCAAAAATACACAACGACACTCGCCATAATGCTTAAAAATCCCAGCATCATAAAAATCGTCATGATCAATGGATGATTTCGAAAAAATAAACCTATGTACATTATCAAAAAACCGATAAAAATTAACGAAAGTGCAAAAGTTCGAATACGGTTAATCTTACTTTTATAATTTTTGGCCATCCCATCCCCTCCTAACGTAACTATATCATACTTTACGCTTTGAAGTCGGTTAATGTTTTAAAAGGAATAGAAGGAAAATCAGCAGTTTTTGTCGAAATTAGTAGAATGAAAAAATTTAATGGAGGAATTTTTTATGGAGGATATCCTTCGGCCCATTTATCAAGAGAGAGCGAGCTCAAAAAATACGCTTGGCATTTTATCCATCGAAAAAAGAGAAGGATGGAATTATCGAGAAGAAACATTTGACAACATTTTATTAGTAATTGCAAAAGAAGTCGAAAAAAATTTGCTGGTTAAACATTATGCATATCAAGATAAGAAAGCCGCTCTCTATATTGTGGACGAAGAGCAGTTGAAGGAATGGCTTCTTTTAGGAACGAATCGAAAAATATTGAACTGGCTTTCCGATGGGAAAATTGTGTTTGACCGGAATGACTATGTTCATCGATTGAAAAATGAGTTGCGAGAATCTTCTGCAAATGAAAGAAATTTGAAAATGGCGATTGAATTTTCAAAGATTATCAAGTCCTACACAGATGGAAAAGCATTTTTTCATAACGGGCATTACATGGATGCATATCATCATATTTCCCGCTCTCTTTATCATTTAGCATGCTTGGCGATCATCGAAAAAGGATTTCAACCGGAGCAGACAATGTGGGATCAAGTGAAACAATTGAATCCTGAAATTTACAAACTATACGAAGAACTGCTGACCAGCAATGAAAATATAGAAAAACGGTTGGAACTTCTTTTCTTGGCGAGTGAATTTCTTATTCATTCGCATACGGAATCTGGTGTTTCTCATTTTCTAAATGTTTTAAGAAAAAAAGACTACTGGTCTATTGATGATTTGATAAACCATCCGGAAGTAAAATATTACGCTATCGATTTGGAAACCCTCTTGGAGTATTTAATTCATCAAAATTATGTGCGGATTGTTCAGGCAGAAACGAAAGGAATTCATATTTATCATCGATTCTATAAAATTTTTTCATAAAAACAAAAAAAGTGATTGACGTAATTATGTTTTCTTGTTATAGTAATAAACGTCGCTGCTGGATGTGATTGAAAACAGTAGCGGCTCAAAAAAATATTGACAGTGACTTTAGTTGTATGATATTATTGAAAAGTCGCTATCATTAGATGGATCCTTGAAAACTGAACAAAACGAAGCGTAAACCAATGTTTCAATCGAAACAAGCCAAGTCGAATTTCTTTTTGGAGAGTTTGATCCTGGCTCAGGACGAACGCTGGCGGCGTGCCTAATACATGCAAGTCGAGCGGACTTTCAAGAAGCTTGCTTTTTGAAAGTTAGCGGCGGACGGGTGAGTAACACGTGGGCAACCTGCCTGCAAGACGGGGATAACTCCGGGAAACCGGGGCTAATACCGGATAATATCTTCCTTCGCATGAAGGAAGGTTGAAAGGCGGCGCAAGCTGCCGCTTGCAGATGGGCCCGCGGCGCATTAGCTAGTTGGTGAGGTAACGGCTCACCAAGGCGACGATGCGTAGCCGACCTGAGAGGGTGATCGGCCACACTGGGACTGAGACACGGCCCAGACTCCTACGGGAGGCAGCAGTAGGGAATCTTCCGCAATGGACGAAAGTCTGACGGAGCAACGCCGCGTGAGCGAAGAAGGTCTTCGGATCGTAAAGCTCTGTTGTCAGGGAAGAACAAGTACCGTTCGAACAGGGCGGTACCTTGACGGTACCTGACCAGAAAGCCACGGCTAACTACGTGCCAGCAGCCGCGGTAATACGTAGGTGGCAAGCGTTGTCCGGAATTATTGGGCGTAAAGCGCGCGCAGGCGGTCTCTTAAGTCTGATGTGAAAGCCCACGGCTCAACCGTGGAGGGTCATTGGAAACTGGGAGACTTGAGTGCAGAAGAGGAGAGCGGAATTCCACGTGTAGCGGTGAAATGCGTAGAGATGTGGAGGAACACCAGTGGCGAAGGCGGCTCTCTGGTCTGTAACTGACGCTGAGGCGCGAAAGCGTGGGGAGCGAACAGGATTAGATACCCTGGTAGTCCACGCCGTAAACGATGAGTGCTAAGTGTTAGAGGGCTTCCACCCTTTAGTGCTGCAGCTAACGCATTAAGCACTCCGCCTGGGGAGTACGGCCGCAAGGCTGAAACTCAAAGGAATTGACGGGGGCCCGCACAAGCGGTGGAGCATGTGGTTTAATTCGAAGCAACGCGAAGAACCTTACCAGGTCTTGACATCCTTCGCTACCTCTAGAGATAGAGGGTTCCCCTTCGGGGGACGGAGTGACAGGTGGTGCATGGTTGTCGTCAGCTCGTGTCGTGAGATGTTGGGTTAAGTCCCGCAACGAGCGCAACCCTTGACCTTAGTTGCCAGCATTCAGTTGGGCACTCTAAGGTGACTGCCGGTGACAAACCGGAGGAAGGTGGGGATGACGTCAAATCATCATGCCCCTTATGACCTGGGCTACACACGTGCTACAATGGATGGTACAAAGGGTCGCGAAACCGCGAGGTGGAGCTAATCCCAAAAAACCATTCTCAGTTCGGATTGCAGGCTGCAACTCGCCTGCATGAAGCCGGAATCGCTAGTAATCGCGGATCAGCATGCCGCGGTGAATACGTTCCCGGGCCTTGTACACACCGCCCGTCACACCACGAGAGTTTGCAACACCCGAAGTCGGTGAGGTAACCCTTACGGGAGCCAGCCGCCGAAGGTGGGGCAGATGATTGGGGTGAAGTCGTAACAAGGTAGCCGTATCGGAAGGTGCGGCTGGATCACCTCCTTTCTAGGGATATTCTTAAGTACGCTTTCGTTTTGTTCAGTTTTGAAGGATTTCATCCTTCCAAGTTGTTCCTTGAAAACTAGATAGAAAAAAGAAGCAGCATAAACCGAGTATCGCCATCTAGGATAAAACCAACATGGTTAAGTTAGAAAGGGCGCACGGTGGATGCCTTGGCACTAGGAGCCGATGAAGGACGGGACTAACTCCGAAAAGCTCCGGGGAGCTGTACGTAAGCGTTGATCCGGAGATTTCCGAATGGGGAAACCCGCTGCCCGTAATGGGGCAGCATCCTTGCCTGAATCCATAGGGTAAGGAAGGCAACCCGGGGAACTGAAACATCTAAGTACCCGGAGGAAGAGAAAGCAACAGCGATTCCCTGAGTAGCGGCGAGCGAAACGGGAACAGCCCAAACCAGAAGGCTTGCCTTCTGGGGTTGTAGGACACCAATCGTGGAGTTACAAAGGAACGAGGTAGACGAAGAGGTCTGGAAAGGCCCGTCAGAGAAGGTAACAACCCTGTAGTCGAAACTTCGTTCCCTCCCTGGTGGATCCTGAGTACGGCGGGACACGAGGAATCCCGTCGGAAGCTGGGAGGACCATCTCCCAAGGCTAAATACTCCCTAGTGACCGATAGTGAACCAGTACCGTGAGGGAAAGGTGAAAAGCACCCCGGGAGGGGAGTGAAAGAGAACCTGAAACCGTGTGCCTACAAGTAGTCAGAGCCCGTTTACGGGTGATGGCGTGCCTTTTGTAGAATGAACCGGCGAGTTGCGATCTCATGCGAGGTTAAGTCGGAAAGACGGAGCCGCAGCGAAAGCGAGTCTGAACAGGGCGCATGAGTATGGGGTCGCAGACCCGAAACCAGGTGATCTACCCATGTCCAGGGTGAAGGTGAGGTAACACTTACTGGAGGCCCGAACCCACGCACGTTGAAAAGTGCGGGGATGAGGTGTGGGTAGGGGTGAAATTCCAATCGAACTTGGAGATAGCTGGTTCTCTCCGAAATAGCTTTAGGGCTAGCCTCAAGGAAAGAGTCTTGGAGGTAGAGCACTGTTTGGACTAGGGGCCCTCATCGGGTTACCGAATTCAGACAAACTCCGAATGCCAGTGACTTATCCTTGGGAGTCAGACTGCGAGTGATAAGATCCGTGGTCAAAAGGGAAACAGCCCAGACCGCCAGCTAAGGTCCCAAAGTATATGTTAAGTGGAAAAGGATGTGGAATTGCTTAGACAACCAGGATGTTGGCTTAGAAGCAGCCACCATTTAAAGAGTGCGTAATAGCTCACTGGTCGAGTGATTCTGCGCCGAAAATGTACCGGGGCTAAACGTATCACCGAAGCTGCGGGTGGACACCTTCGGGTGTCCGCGGTAGGAGAGCGTTCTAAGGGCAGAGAAGCCAGACCGGAAGGACTGGTGGAGCGCTTAGAAGTGAGAATGCCGGTATGAGTAGCGAAAGAAGGGTGAGAATCCCTTCCACCGAATGCCTAAGGTTTCCTGAGGAAGGCTCGTCCTCTCAGGGTTAGTCGGGACCTAAGCCGAGGCCGACAGGCGTAGGCGATGGACAACAGGTTGATATTCCTGTACCACCTCTTTTCCGTTTGAGCGATGGGGGGACGCAGGAGGATAGGGTAAGCGCACTGCTGGATGTGCGTCCAAGCAGTAAGAGGGGCAGCGAGGCAAATCCCGTTGCCACTAACCTCAAGCTGTGACGGCGAGGGAAATATAGTACCGAAGTTCCTGATTCCACACTGCCAAGAAAAGCCTCTAGCGAGGAAAAAGGTGCCCGTACCGCAAACCGACACAGGTAGGCGAGGAGAGAATCCTAAGGTGTGCGAGAGAACTCTCGTTAAGGAACTCGGCAAAATGACCCCGTAACTTCGGGAGAAGGGGTGCTTTTTGGGGTGCATAGCCCCGAGAAGCCGCAGTGAATAGGCCCAGGCGACTGTTTAGCAAAAACACAGGTCTCTGCGAAGCCGTAAGGCGAAGTATAGGGGCTGACGCCTGCCCGGTGCTGGAAGGTTAAGGGGAGCGCTTAAAGCTTTGCTTGAAGGTGCGAACCGAAGCCCCAGTAAACGGCGGCCGTAACTATAACGGTCCTAAGGTAGCGAAATTCCTTGTCAGGTAAGTTCTGACCCGCACGAAAGGCGTAACGATCTGGGCACTGTCTCAACGAGAGACTCGGTGAAATTATAGTACCTGTGAAGATGCAGGTTACCCGCGACAGGACGGAAAGACCCCGTGGAGCTTTACTGCAGCCTGATATTGAATTTTGGTACAGCTTGTACAGGATAGGTAGGAGCCTGAGAGACATGAGCGCCAGCTTGTGTGGAGGCGCCGGTGGGATACTACCCTGGCTGTACTGAAATTCTAACCCGCACCCCTGATCGGGGTGGGAGACAGTGTCAGGTGGGCAGTTTGACTGGGGCGGTCGCCTCCTAAAAGGTAACGGAGGCGCCCAAAGGTTCCCTCAGAATGGTTGGAAATCATTCGCAGAGTGCAAAGGCAGAAGGGAGCTTGACTGCGAGACCTACAAGTCGAGCAGGGACGAAAGTCGGGCTTAGTGATCCGGTGGTTCCGTATGGAAGGGCCATCGCTCAACGGATAAAAGCTACCCCGGGGATAACAGGCTTATCTCCCCCAAGAGTCCACATCGACGGGGAGGTTTGGCACCTCGATGTCGGCTCATCGCATCCTGGGGCTGTAGTCGGTCCCAAGGGTTGGGCTGTTCGCCCATTAAAGCGGTACGCGAGCTGGGTTCAGAACGTCGTGAGACAGTTCGGTCCCTATCCGTCGCGGGCGCAGGAAATTTGAGAGGAGCTGTCCTTAGTACGAGAGGACCGGGATGGACGCACCGCTGGTGTACCAGTTGTCTCGCCAGAGGCATCGCTGGGTAGCTATGTGCGGAAGGGATAAGTGCTGAAAGCATCTAAGCATGAAGCCCCCCTCAAGATGAGATTTCCCATTTCTTCGGAAAGTAAGATCCCTGAAAGATGATCAGGTAGATAGGTCCGAGGTGGAAGCGTGGTGACACGTGGAGCTGACGGATACTAATCGATCGAGGACTTAACCAAATGAAAGAGCGAGATCGGTGTATACTGCTTCTTCTATCTAGTTTTGAAGGAATAATTTTTTCCTAAATATCCATTTGTTATTGCAATCTTCATAATTTATGTTATAATATTACCCGTCTTGAACGTCTGGTGACAATGGCGAAGAGGTCACACCCGTTCCCATCCCGAACACGGAAGTTAAGCTCTTCAGCGCCGATGGTAGTGAGGGGATTCCCCTTGCGAGAGTAGGACGTTGCCAGGCGATATTGTTCCGCAGTAGCTCAGTGGTAGAGCAATCGGCTGTTAACCGATCGGTCGTAGGTTCGAATCCTACCTGCGGAGCCATATGGAGAGCTGTCCGAGTGGTCGAAGGAGCACGATTGGAAATCGTGTAGACGGTTAACGCTGTCTCAAGGGTTCGAATCCCTTGCTCTCCGCCATTATAAGTTGGCCCGTTGGTCAAGTGGTTAAGACACCGCCCTTTCACGGCGGTAACACGGGTTCGAATCCCGTACGGGTCATTCTCAATGGAGGTTTAGCTCAGCTGGGAGAGCACTTGCCTTACAAGCAAGGGGTCGGCGGTTCGATCCCGTCAACCTCCACCATCTATATCGTCGCGGGGTGGAGCAGTCTGGTAGCTCGTCGGGCTCATAACCCGAAGGTCGCAGGTTCAAATCCTGCCCCCGCAATTGAATGACATAGTATTTCTTTCATACATACTCAACGTGTCAGCATATCTTAAAACAAAGGTCCCGTAGTGTAGCGGTTATCACGCCTGCCTGTCACGCAGGAGATCGCGGGTTCGATTCCCGTCGGGACCGCCATAAAATCATCGGCTCGGTAGCTCAGTCGGTAGAGCAAAGGACTGAAAATCCTTGTGTCGGCGGTTCGATTCCGTCCCGAGCCACCATGTTGCCGGCTTAGCTCAATTGGTAGAGCAACTGACTTGTAATCAGTAGGTTGTGGGTTCAAGTCCTACAGCCGGCATCAGTGGAGGGGTAGCGAAGTGGCTAAACGCGGCGGACTGTAAATCCGCTCCCTCTGGGTTCGGCGGTTCGAATCCGTCCCCCTCCACCATTCATAGGGGCATAGTTTAACGGTAGAACAGAGGTCTCCAAAACCTCCGGTGTGGGTTCGATTCCTACTGCCCCTGCCATATTATAATGGCGGCTATGGCGAAGTGGTTAACGCATCGGATTGTGGCTCCGACATTCGTGGGTTCGATTCCCACTAGTCGCCCCATATTAAAAGGAATCATTGGGCTATAGCCAAGCGGTAAGGCAACGGACTTTGACTCCGTCATGCGCTGGTTCGAATCCAGCTAGCCCAGTACGCGGAAGTAGTTCAGTGGTAGAACACCACCTTGCCAAGGTGGGGGTCGCGGGTTCGAGTCCCGTCTTCCGCTCCAATGAAGGCGGCATAGCCAAGTGGTAAGGCAGAGGTCTGCAAAACCTTTATCACCGGTTCGAATCCGGTTGCCGCCTCCATATAATAAGCCGATGTGGCGGAATTGGCAGACGCGCACGACTCAAAATCGTGTTCCCTTGTGGAGTGTGGGTTCGACTCCCACCATCGGCATCGAATATAGAGATAAGGGGTTTCACATAGTGGAACCCCTTGTTTTTATATTTGGCTCTATGTCAATTGTTGGAATACACTTATCGAAGTGCCCCCTTTTTTGTAGTTGACTAGATGAGTGAACATAAAGCTTTATTTCTTAGTCTCTTAAAATTCCGGTTCTATACTAAATGTTGGGGTTGAATCTTTTCAGCCACGAAATGAAATTCCCTAATTTGAACGTTCATTCGATGACAGGTTGGATAAAGGCCTGTTTTTTCTATTATAGAAGGCGGTAAAAATCGCTTTTGTAATCGCATGAAGGTTTATTTCTCCTAAAATATAGATTTTAAGCTCAATTGATAAGGATTTTAAGCTTTTTGGTGAAACGGATATCAGCAAAACATCGGTTCTCGTAATCAAAAAAAAGAGCAAAGAGTCAAAGGCGTATGTATTAAAGGGGGAGGTACTTTTATAGGTTGGAATAAAGCACGAATCTCTTACGGTTCAATTAACTGAATTTACTTTATTTATGGAATTTTTTAAAATATACTTTACTAATCGGAATAATATGATTAAAATAAAAAAACAAAATACCGTAGAATTGACGTTCAATAACTCCTGATGCATCTATGTTCGGGAGCTTTTTATTTTTTATTAAAAAAGGGGTGGAGAAGATGAACATTGATCATATTGAAGCTTTTATGTATGTCGTCCATTTTAACAGCATTCATAAAGCAGCGAACGCTTTGTTTTTATCACAGCCAACGGTTACGGCGCGGATCAAAGCATTGGAACGAGAATTGGATACAGAACTGTTTGAACGGGAGGGTAGAGGCATCAAGCTGACGGAAAAGGGGGAAATGTTTATTCCGTATGCTGAGCAGATTATTCGCACTTTTCAGCAAGGAAAAAAACTATTGAAAAAAAGAGCGGATCAGGAAGAGGTAGTCATTGGGGCCAATATCATTACATCTCAATATTTTATCCCCATTGCACTGCCGCTTTGGAAAAAAGCACATCCGGAACTCCGGTTTAAATTTATTTCAGCGTCTAACGAGGTGCTAGTAGATAAGCTGCTCCAAAAGCAGATTGATGTGGCGTTCATGAAAGAAGTGTCGCATCAAGCATTGCAGCATCAACCGCTTCTTGACAATTCAATACGGCTTGTCGTAAAGCCGGGACATCCTTTTCAGTTTCAGTCAAAGTTATCCGCACAGCAATTGGCTCTTGAACCAATGGTCTTTTTTGAATGCGGAGCGTTCGACTGGAATCGTGTACACAAAATTTTTGAAGTGGCGAACGTGGAACCGCGAATTGAATTTCACGTGGATCATCTTGAAGTGGCAAAATCACTCATTCAAAGCGGCAACGGGTTCGGATTTCTGCCATATTTATGCGTTAAACATGAACTGGAAACAGGCCAGCTGGTGGAAGTCAATGTCGATCATTTGATGATGCTGAAACAGCATATTCATGGAACATATTATGGACCGGAGCCTCCTTTTTTATGGAATGACATTCTTTTGTCAATTGAACAATTCGAAAAGAATGCTGTTTCATCATTCTCTCAAACAAATTGATAAATTTTATTAATGAATCGCTTAAATCTTTCTATCGCTTGAAGTATTGCTTTTTCGCTATTTCCGATGATAGGATAAATACCAACAAATAAAACAAATTAATCACACCTGTAAACTAAGAATAAAAACAGGAGGAAAATGGATATGAGTTATCAGCTTGGATTGTTAGATCAAAGCCCGATCCTTGAAGGCTCTTCAGCTGTTGATGCCTTGCAGCAAACCGTTCGCCTGGCCCAAAAAGCAGAAGAATGGGGTTACTCGCGCTTCTGGGTGTCAGAGCATCATCATTCGGAACAGGTAGCGGGGTCGTCTCCGGAAGTTTTAATGTCATATTTGCTTGCCAGAACGAAGTCGATTCGCATCGGATCAGGAGGAGTCATGCTTCAACATTATAGTCCTTTTAAAGTTGCGGAAAATTTTCATGTTTTGTCTACTCTTGCTCCTGGAAGAGTCGATCTTGGGATCGGGAAGGCTCCGGGCGGCCTGCCGTTATCGACAAAGGCGTTGCAGTTTGGCACCGTGAATGACGGACAAGATTTTGAAGAAAGATTTCTTTTTTTGAAAAAATTAATTGAAAATTCAGTGGATGAAGATCATCCGCTCGCCGGTATTGAAGCGACACCTATACCGCCGGAAAAACCCAACCTTTTTTTACTCGGGGCCAGTCCCAGAAGCGCTCAGCTGGCAGCTGACCTTCAAATTCCTTTTGTATTCGCCTTGTTTATTAATGGCGACGTAAAGGTGCTGGAAGAATCGGCGCACGTTTATCGCAACGGCTATCCGGACGGACGTTTTCTGCTATCCCTTGCAGCAGTCGCTGCCGATTCGCAAAAAGAGGCCGAAGAACTGGCGAAAGATCAAAAAATGTATAAAGTCCATCTGCAAAGCGGCCGTATTGTCACGGTTTCTACATTGGAACAAGCACATGCTTTCGGCAAACAAGCTGAGCAGTCTTATGAAGTGGAAGAACAAGCGAGCTATATCATTGCCGGAACCTCTGTCTATGTAAAAAAAGTCTTAAATAAATTCCATGCATCCTATCAAGTGGATGAATTTATTTTGCATTCCCCTGTTCAAAAGGTAGAAGAACGGATTCGGTCTTTTCAGCTGTTAAGTCCAAACGGCTCGAATGACGATTATTTAACCGAAGAAGAGGGTGAAACTTATGTCTCATAAAAAACAGATTCAATTGGGGATTATGTTGCACGGCCCGGGAAGTCACATGAACGCCTGGAAAGATCCAAGTGTTCCAAAAGATGCCAGTGTTAACTTTCAGTATTACAAGTCTATTACTCGACAAGCTGAAGAAGCCGGATTTTCTTTTGCTTTTGTTGCTGATGGACTATATATAAATGAAAAATCCATTCCTCATTTCTTGAATCGGTTTGAACCCATCACCATCTTATCTTCTCTCGCGTCAGTAACATCGAGAATAGGGCTGGTCGGTACGATATCAACCACTTACAGTGAGCCATTTACGGTTGCCCGCCAGTTAGCATCGCTGGATAAAATCAGCGGGGGGCGTGCTGGATGGAATGTTGTCACTTCTCCTTTAGAGGGATCTGCAAAGAACTACAATAAAGGTGAACATCCATCGCATTCTCTTCGATATGAGATAGCGGCAGAATTTTTGCAAGTAGTAAAAGGATTGTGGGATTCAT
The DNA here is from genome assembly GCF_038006725.1 of Bacillus sp. FSL W8-1127. Lineage (NCBI taxonomy): Bacteria > Bacillati > Bacillota > Bacilli > Caryophanales > Bacillaceae > Bacillus > Bacillus sp. FSL W8-1127. The sequence goes on from NZ_JBBOVU010000001.1 coordinate 762,845, forward strand.
GGGAAGACGATGCTTTTATACGAAATCGGCAAACCGGACAGTTTTTTGATCGAAATAAGGTTCATGTATTGAATCATAAAGGTCGTTTCTTTTCTGTCGAAGGACCGTTAAATATTGAACGTTCGAGTCAAGGGCAGCCCGTCATATTCCAAGCAGGTTCTTCTGAAGCCGGTAAAAATTTGGCTGCAAAAGAGGCGGATGCTGTTTTTACCAATGCAGAAACTCTCGAACAGGCCCAAGCTTTTTATAAGGATGTAAAACTGCGGGCAGAAGCAAACGGACGGAGCAGAGATGAGATTCTCATTTTCCCGGGGATTCATCCGATTGTCGGTGCAACTATAGAAGAAGCGGAAGAAAAATACGAAGCGATTCAAAACCTTGTGTCGATTGAAGAAGCTCTCGATTATTTAGGACGATACTTTGATCACTTCGATTTCAGTGTATTTCCGCTTGATGAGCCGTTTCCTGATATAGGCGATGTCGGGAAAAATAGCTTCCGGTCGACAACCGATCAAATTAAGCAAAATGCCCGCGAAAAGAACTTAACGCTTCGAGAAGTGGCCTTGCAAGTTACGACACCGAAAAGCGTTTTTTTCGGTACGTATGAGCAAGTAGCCGATCAATTGATTGCCTGGGTGGAAGGAAATGGAGCGGATGGATTTATTTTTGCCCCGCCTGTTCTCGGCAGCGGCTTAACCGATTTTATCCGTCACGTCATTCCGATTTTGGAAGAACGCGGCTACTACAGCAGGGAGTACAGAAGTGAAACATTAAGAGGAAACTTAGGACTGCCGTTTAAAGAAAATCGCTATGTAAACAAAAAAGAAAATCATTTTATTAACTAGGGAGGAACGATAAATGGGAGAGAAAGCGTTATCAGTAGTGGTTTGGGCAAAAGAAGGATGTCGTTATTGTGAAGAAGTAAAACAATTTTTAGAAGAAAAAGGTATTCGTTATCAAACGGTGGATGTAACCAATCATGATGAACTCCGTGATATTTTAGAAATTAAATATGGTATCCGGCATGTACCAATTGTTGAAATCGGTCGTGGAGACGTGTACGAAGGTATCACGCAAATCGGGATCACAAATCTTGAAAAAGCATTGAGTACTCATTAGTAATCATATGTTTCATTTTTGATTTAAAACGACTAAATGAATTTGTTTAATGATGATTAATAAATGTGCGCCTGTCTTTGCGATAAAGCTTTATAAGCGTGCCGGCATATTCATGAGTACAATATAAATTTTTTTATATCAAACTAGCTTACTACAGTTGGCAATCTATTACTTTTTGATTGCTGTTTGTTGAAAAAGGATGTGTGTTCTTTCATCAAGTGTTTTCCGTTTTTTACAACAAACGATGCGAGAAAATGAGCTAACACTGCCCTTTTCGGCAAAAATTATTAAGAACCGATTGTGAGCAGAAATGGTGAGTGGAGGAAAGAGGATGAAGAAAAAGATCTGGTTTATTGTGACATTGCTATTTACATTTTTTCTGGGAGCTTGCTCGCCAAAAGAAGGAGCAGTTTCATCAACTGATGCCAATGCAGATTCGAGTTCCAAAGATACAAAAAAAGGGGTACAAACCATCATCGTTGGTACCGGAACACAGTTTCCTAATATATGCTTCCTTGATAAAAACGGAAAATTGACTGGATATGATGTAGAGCTCGTTCGTGAAATTGACAAAAAACTTCCTGAATATCAGTTTAAATTTAAAACGATGGAATTTTCTAATCTATTATTAAGTCTTGAAACAAGAAAAATTGATTTTATTGCCCATGAAATGGAAGTAAATAAAGAGAGGAAAGCCAAGTTCCTGTTTAACAAAGTTCCTTATAATGTTTTCCCTCTAAAAGTGGTGGTTCATAAAGATAATAACGATATTAAATCGATTAAAGATTTAAGAGGTAAAAAAGTCGTCGTAAGTGCCACAAGCAATGCGGCCGTTTTTCTAGAAAAATACAATAAAGATCATAATGCCGGCATTAATATAGTGTATTCTGGCCAAGGATCAGATGATACAGTCAACCAAATACGTACAGGAAGGGCAGATGCGACCATTTCAACACCATTTGCCGTTGATTTCTTGAACAAATCAGCTGATGCACAAGAAAAAGTAGTGGGCAATACCCTTTCCGACTCGAAAGTGTATTTCTTATTTAGAAAGGATGAAACGAAACTTCAAAAACGTGTTGATGAAGCTCTTCGAGAACTGAAGAAGGAAGGCGTTGTGAAAAAATTGAGCCAAAAATGGCTGGGAGCGGATTACTCAGTTGGGTTTTAATTTGAACGATGAAATAAAAGGAGGGATTTAAGGATTGGGTAAAGCATTTGACATTACATTAGTCGGTGATTTTATACCACAGCTTATTCAATATTTGGGTGTCACTCTTCAAATTTTAGCCGTTTCTATTGTACTTGGAATCATTATAGGAATCATAGCCGCTATCTTGCGGCTTTTCCGCATTCCAATTTTGTCGCAGCTGGTGGTCGTCTATGTTTCTTTTATTCGTGGCACACCGATATTAATTCAGCTATTTTTGATTTTTTACGGTATCCCTTCATTATTTCAATTAATCAATATCGATTTGTCAAAAGTGGATCCTTTATATTCTGTCATTGTTGCTTATGCATTCAATAATGGCGCCGTTTTTTCCGAAATATTTAGAGGAGCCGTGCAAGCCGTTGATTATGGACAAACGGAAGCTGCGTATTCTGTCGGGATGAGTGAGTCGCAAAATTTTTTCCGCATCATTGTTCCTCAAGCCGTTGGTATTGCATTCCCGAATATTGCCAACACCGTTATTAGTTCGCTGAAAGATACATCTTTAGCCTTTACGATCGGTGTGATGGATATGGTTGGGCGAGGAGAAACATTGATTGCTTCCACAACTCACGCACTGGAAGTATATATTTCACTTTCAGTTGTTTATTACATTGTGGTTGTCCTTCTTGAAAAAATATTCCGTTGGTTTGAAAAACGGGTAAATCGACATAAGTCCGGGGAAGTTTCTTCGGTATAGCCAAAACGGTGTAAAGGAGGGATGGAATTGGTCATTGATATTCCTTTTATATGGACGGCATTGAAGGAAATTATTAAAGCACTTCCGCTAACTTTGATGCTGACAGTCATACCACTTATTGTTGGATTTTTCATTGGACTGGTTGTAGCTCTTATTCGCGTGTATGAAGTAAAGGGGTTGTCTGCTGTTGCAAATGGATATGTTTCGTTTTTACGAGGAACTCCAATTATTATGCATATAATGCTCATTTATTTTGGGCTGCCGATGCTCCTCCAAGCGGCAGCTCCGAAATTAGCCATTTCATCTATTCCCGTTAGTGTATTTGTACTGACAGCTCTTTCATTAAGTGCCTGCGCCTACTTATCTGAAGTCATTCGCTCAGGCATTATTTCTATTCCGAAAGGCCAGGCTGAAGCAGCGTATTCAGTTGGTATGAGCACGTTTCAAATGATGGTTCGCATTATTCTTCCACAGGCTTTGTCGCAATCCATTCCTAATTTTACTAATATTTTTATCGGTTTTTTGCACACAACCTCTATTGCCTTTATAGTTTCAGAAAAAGAATTGACGGGAGCAGCAAAAATTGTTGCATCAAATAATTTAAAGTTCCTCGAAGCATACATCGCAGCGGGAATCATTTATTGGGTGGTTACAATTCTAGTTGAATCGATTTCATTGTTATTGGAGAAAAAAGCCACATCCTATGCTAGGGGAGGGGTTCGATGATTTATTTACACGGTATAAAAAAAGCATTTGGGAATCACGAAGTTTTAAAAGGGATAAATTTGACTATCGAAAAAGGAAAAGTCGTCACAATTCTAGGTCCAAGCGGTTCCGGGAAAACGACTCTGTTAAGGTGCATAAATTTTCTTGAAAAACCGGATGAAGGAATCGTTCAGGTAGGTGATGTAAAGGTTGAAGCAGCCAAAGCAAACAAAAAAGAAATTCTTTCATTAAGAAAACAATCAGCGATGGTTTTTCAACATTATAATTTATTCGCTCATAAAACAGTCCTTGGAAATGTAATGGAAGGACTGATTGTGGCTAAAAAAATGAATAAAAAGGAGCATTCCTGTAATGAGGAAATTTGAGGTTTGATAAAAAAAAGTCCCCTTGGTATAGTACAGGGTGTCAATGCGCGTTGACCCCGAATTTCAATAAACCAAGGAGGACTCAAAATGAATTATACACAAAATCAAAAAATCTCTCAAATTACACCATCAACTCTCATTGTAGGTATTGATGTAGCTAAAGAAAAGCACGTTGCCCGTTTTCAAGATGACCGAGGCTTAGAATTTGGCAAGAGATTGATCTTTGAAAATCGTATACACGGCTTTCAAACCTTATTAGATTGGGTTAATCATATTCAAAAAGAAAATCATAAGGACCACGTGATTTTTGGAATGGAGCCAACAGGTCATTATTGGCTAAATCTTGCTTACTTTCTTAAGGCAAAAGGATATGATGTAGTGCTAGTGAATCCCATGCACGTCAAAAAAAGTAAAGAGCTTGATGACAATTCGCCTACAAAAAACGATACAAAAGATGCTCGTGTCATTGCACAGTTAATGAAAGATGGGCGATACTCCGTACCGAACCTATTAGAGGGCGTATACGCTGAACTAAGGGAAGGCGTCAAATTACGAGATCAGCTCATCAAACAGCTTATGATCATTGAAGTGCGGATTGAAAACGTCATTCAGCGCTTTTTCCCAGAGTTTTTCGATGTGTTTGGAGATTGGAAAGGTAAAGCAGCCTTTTATACCTTGCGCATGTTTCCATTTCCCTCTCATATTCAAAAGTTGTCACCAGAAGAAGTGCTGCAAAAATGGAAACCGTATGTACAGCGTGGGGTTGGGCTGAAACGAGCAACCCGACTCGTAGAAGTAGCGAAAAAGAGCGTTGGGATTGAGACAGGAATCCAGTTCGCAAAAAGAGAATTGGATTGCCTATTGGATCAATATGAGCTTTACAAGAAACAGTTAGCACAACTAGATGAAGAACTAGAAGGTGTTGTTGAAAGCATACCAGGTGCGAAACAAATGACCAATATCCCGGGACTTAGTTACACTACCATTGCTTTGTTCTTTGCGGAAGTAGGAGATTTAACCAAGTACAATCATCCGCAACAATTAGTCAATCTGGCAGGGCTTTCTTTAAGAGAACACAGTTCAGGAAAGTATAAAGGGCAAACACGCATAACCAAAAGGGGTCGAAGACGTTTACGAAAAGCATTATACCTGGCCATTCGACCATTGGTTGCCCATAATCCTGTATTTAAAGCCTTGCATCATTACTATACCAATCGGCCAGACAGGCCGTTAAAAAAACAACAGTCTCTGATTGCCTTGTGTTGTAAATTATTACGTGTGTTATTTGCCATTGGTAAGAAACAGTGTGAGTTTGATGGATTAAAGCTATTAAAGGGATTACCTCAAATAAAAGCATTACAGGCTGCATAAAAGCTTTCAAACGACTTGTTATTCTGACAAACACCAATAGTGCAGAGTTGGAGTATATTTTCACCATTCGGGCATTAGACCCTGTAAAGGAGCATATCCAACCTCCACCTCATGGGTACGCAGGACGAAGGAATGTGTGGATCTTAAAATCCAGTGATACATGGGAGGGTGAGCGACCATGAGAAGTGTGGAGACTTCTTGCACGGTCATACATGATATTACAGATATTGTAAATCTGTATTATAGGATGCACCTTACCATGTAAATATATTGAATAAATACAAGAAATTTACACTCATTTGAGGTGAAGAAGCTATTATGTGTTAGCGAAATTTAAAGAAAACGCGAGAATTTTGAAGAAAATTAAAGTTTATAGAGGGAGGCGAGGGAAAGGAGCGAACAGGTGCTTGAAAAAGTCGGATTATTGGATAAATTAAATTATTTTCCAAGTCAACTTTCGGGAGGTCAGCAGCAACGTGTCGGCATTGCTCGTGCTCTTGCGTTAAATCCGGAAGTGATTCTTTTCGATGAACCGACTTCGGCGCTTGATCCTGAGCTTGTCGGAGAAGTGCTGGCTGTCATTAAAGATATTGCCGATGAAGGGATTACCATGCTTATTGTGACACATGAAATGAATTTCGCCCGCGATGTATCGGATCAAGTGTTGTTTATGGATGGCGGATTGATTATAGAAAAAGGCTCGCCCTATGAGATTTTTACAAAGCCGAAAGAAGAACGGACACGAAAATTTTTAAAGCGGATTTCAGGGGAACCGTCTGTCAGCTGGCTTCAGGAAACAGCACATTAAATAAGAAGGGAAGGATTGTAAACGTGATCCATAATGTACAGATACGTGACATGTTGGTTGAGGAAAAAGAAGTAGTTCGTCAGCTTCTAATTGACAGCTATCGCCAGTATGAGTCTGAATATCAAGATCCGGATGTTTGGGCCGAATATTTAGACCATATTGCGTTTTCTGTGGATAATCCGGATGTGGATCGGATTTTGGTGGCGAGAAGCGGGCAGGATATTCTCGGGACGCTGCAGCTGTTCGAGTCCTCGGAAAAGGCGTATGACCGGCCGGAACTGAACATCTTTTCTCCGATCGTACGGCTGTTGGCGGTTCATCCGAAGGCAAGAGGACATGGAATTGCACAAAAATTGTTGAAAGAGAGTATTCGATACGCGCAATCAAAAGGAGCGGCAAATTTGTATTTGCACTCAAGCGATAAAATGCAAAAAGCCATACAGTTGTATGAATGGCTCGGATTTAAACGAGATAAGTCTAAGGACTTTCAAAACCATGATATTTTAGTTAAGTGCTTTCGATTTGATATTAAAAAGGAGGCATCCGTTTATGAGTCCATCTAGTCTGGAAGACCGCTTAATTGCGATCCGACGCCATTTGCATCAATATCCGGAGTTGTCGAAAGAGGAGTTTGAAACGACAAAATCGATCGAGAAGTGGCTTCGTGAAGAGGATATTGACATCAGAGAAACTTCGCTAAAAACGGGTGTTTTTGCGGACATAAAAGGGAAAATACCCGGGCCTACGATTGCCGTACGCGCGGATATCGATGCACTTCCAATTGAAGAAAAGACAGGTTTGCCCTTTTCGTCCAAAATAAAAGGAAAAATGCATGCGTGTGGCCATGATTTTCATACTGCGGCTGCCATTGGTGCCGCTTATTTATTAAAAAAGCATCAGTCCGAATTAAATGGAACAATCCGTCTTCTCTTTCAGCCGGCTGAGGAATCAGGTGCAGGTGCAGATAAGGTAATCAAAGACGGTCAGCTTGAAAACGTCGATGCAATCATTGGTCTTCATAACAAACCGGATTTGCCGGTAGGGACGGTCGGGCTCAAAAACGGTCCATTGATGGCAGCGGTTGATCGATTTCAAGTGGTCATTCGCGGGACCGGGTCTCATGCAGCCTTGCCGCATAAAGGAAAAGATCCTATTATCGCGTCCGCACAGCTTATTACCGCTCTGCAAACGATTGTCAGTCGGAATGTATCACCTTTTCAAAGCGCAGTGGTCAGCGTGACAAAAATAGAAGGTGGCAGCACATGGAATGTCATTCCGGGGGATGTAACGCTTGATGGCACAATCCGGACATTTGATTCCGTCATTCGTGAAGAAGTGAAAGAGCGCTTTTATACAGTGGTGGAGCATATTGCGAAGGTTTATTCACAGGAATTTGTGATTCGCTGGTTTGCTGGACCGCCTCCGCTCATCAATGATGAAAAGGTGACTGAAACGGCACGCCGATCAGCGCAAAATCTATCCCTTCGTGTCATTGATCCGGAACCGTCAACGGCCGGAGAAGATTTCTCTTACTACTTACAGCAAATTCCCGGAACATTTGCCTTTTTCGGGTCAAACGGAAACGAAGATTGGCATCATCCATCATTTACTGTTGATGAAAAGGCCATTATCAAAGCTGCTTATTTTTTATATGAAACAGCTAAAAACCTGCTTATTGAATACAGCCAAATTAAGGAGAAACAAAAGAGCCATTCGACTTTCTGAAATAGGCCGAATCCCCCGACGTAGACTGTTAACAAAAAGGCATTTTTCATGTTCTTAAGAGTCTGCATAGAGGGGGATTCTTTATAACAAAAGAGCCATTCTTAAAAAATGATATGTTTTTAAATTGCAATATTAAATGCAACAAGTATTGAAAGACCAGATAACCCATGATTAAGTAGAATCGGGACACTCTGCGCGACTTGACGTGGAGTGGCGGGCATGGTAGCCTGGTTGGCCCAGCCAGTACCGTATACCTGGCTTCATGGCTGGTAGCCATGCCCGCAGAGGCTCTTTGTCAAGTTGCTAAAAACCAACCCTTTGGGTTAGCTGGCTTAAGGTTAAGAAGCTAAGCCAGCTAACTCTATTTGGAAACACTCCTCAGGTGTACGATAATTGAGGATCTTCCTTGGAAGATGGTTACACCAATTTTCAACATAGGTAATGGTTTCGTCTGCCACAGAGGAAATGGGTCTCCCCTTTGGTATGAAGCGCCTAATAAGGCCATTATGACGCTCGTTGGTTCCTCGTTCACAGGATGTGTAAGGGTGTGTAAAATAAACCTCTGTTAGATCTTTTTCAACACTAAGGCCGAGGTCAGCAAATTCAGAACCGTTATCAGCCGTAATGGTTTTAAACACTTTAGAGAACCGATTACCATAAGACACTTTCAACTGAGATATGACTTCTGAAACGGATAGACTATCCTTGGCTGTCACTCTCAAAATTATTTCTTTACGGGTTTTGCGCTCAGTAAGAGTCAATAAGGCCTGATCTTTAGTCTTCTTGCCTATAACCGTATCAATTTCCCAGTGACCAAACTCTTGGCGTTCATTGACTTCAATTGGTCGCTCATCGATACTGCGTCCTAAGATCTTCTTATTCTTCCGGTTACGTTTTTTCTTGGTGTTCAGGGTAATTTTCATAGGTAGGTCAATGTTTTTAACGCCTATAAGTCCTAGATCAATATAGTTATAAAGGGTCTTGGTGCAAACCATTTTGTCTTTGAATTTCCCATCACGTTTGGCTCTCCCACATACCGCATCAGGAGACCATTTCTTATCAAGGATCTGAGTTTCGGCATACTTAATAAACTCGATGGCATCGTCTAGTTTTAGCTTGCGGCCACAGGCTTTCCTGTTTCTCTCATAGAGAAGTTGACCTGTGTCTGGAAAATAGACATGAACAATTTTCCCGTTGCTTTTTCTTTGTGGCACTGTACCTCTTCTTAACTCACGGGAGATGGTGCTTTTGTGACAACCAACATAATCTGCAATCTCCTGTTGAGTCTTACCAGCAGCGTGTAAGGCCGCAATTTTCCCACGGTCATAAGCCGTTAAGTGTTTGAAATGCCGAGCTCCTATGGTAGAATTAGTAATTGCCATAGATAAATCCTCCGTATCGATATTGTTTTAGTCGACTTAATCATACGTGGTTTATCTATGGTTTTTCATTTTTTATGCTTGTTGCATTTGATTATACAACTAGCCAAAATGATATGTTTTTAAAACACTTTTATATTTGTAAAAAAAGATATGGACATTTTATATAAAATGTATTAAGATAGTACTTGTCTGAAAAACAACGATAAAAACATTAGGCCGATGTGGCGGAATTGGCAGACGCGCACGACTCAAAATCGTGTTCCCTCGTGGAGTGTGGGTTCGACTCCCACCATCGGCATCATACATAACGAAAAGCCTGTAAAGTCAATGCTTTGAGCCGTTCAGAGCATTGACTTTTTTGTTTTTTAGAAGGTAAAGCAAAAGGCAAATTGTGTGGATAACAAGACGACACGCCCACTACTTTAACGGAGGTGTTTAATATACAAAAGCGTGGAGATACTAAATAAAGACTAATGCACGTCTGTATTTAACGAATTATAGGGGGATTTTATGAAAAATCACCATCACTTATTACAAGCTGTAGATCGCCAAAAAGAAAAGCAAATGAAAAAAGGGGGAGGACCTTATCTTCATTGGTGGCAGCTTTCCTTAATAGGGATTGGTTCCATTATAGGTGCCGGTTTTTTCTTGGGAACTGGGCTTTCTATAAAAATTGCGGGGCCGTCTATTTTATTTGGATATTTAATTGCGGGCATCACCATCTTTTTTGTTTTTAGTGCTTTGGCGGAAATGACCGTCAATGATCCAGAGCCAGGATCTTTCCGAACGTATGCAAGAAAAGCATATGGCCGTTCAGCCGGTTTTGTTTCAGGATGGATGTATTGGCTGTCAGGCATTTTAATCATGTCTAGCGAAATTGTGGCGTTATCGACTTTTACTCAATTTTGGTTTCCGCATACTCCATTGTGGATTTTTTCTATTATATATGCGGCATTGGGATTTGCGATCAATTTCTTAGGAGTAAAGAATTTTGGCCAAATAGAGTCACTGTTTGCAGTAGTTAAGATATCCATTCTCGTTTGTTTCATTGGTTTTGGGGCTTTGTTTATACTGGGAGTCGTTCATCCCAAAGAATTTTCTATTCATCAGTCAGGCATGGGCAGTTTCTTTCCGAATGGTGTAAAAGGTTTATGGTCAGCGATGATTTTTATCTTTTTTTCGTTTGGCGGTATTGAAGTGGTTGGAGTCGCATCATCGGAGCTTGACAATAAAAAAGATATTACCAAAGCCGGCACTGGATTAATCATTACACTTGTATCCATCTATATATTGTCTTTATTTTTTGTATTAAATATGGTGAATTGGACAAAAATTGATGAGTCGGAGAGTCCTTTTGTTACAGCTCTTTCAGCTTTTCAAATTCCTTATTTAGATTCTCTGTTTAATCTGATCATTATAAGCGCTGCATTTTCTACCATGGTTGGTGCCCTTTTTTCCATAAGTCGTGTAATGGTTTCTTTAGCAGAGGATGGCGACGCACCGAAAATTCTGAAAGAAAAAAAACAGCCGTGGCGTAGCACAGAAAGCCCTATTAATAACAGCCGTAGGTTTAAGCATCTCGATTCTTTTTTCCTATTTGCTGCCAAATACAATGTATGAATATGTGACTACTTCTGCAGGAGTTATTATGATATTAAACTGGGTCTTGATTCTTGCATCACATATAAAACTACATCCGACATATGCGAATAACAAAGGATCGTTCAAAGTTTTTGGATATCCTTTTACTGCCTACATAGGAATCGCTTTTATTTTGTTGGGGATGTCCGGGGCTTTGCTTCTAGCCAAAGAAAGAATAGGTTTGTTCATAAGTATAGGACTGATTCTGGTGATTTTTTTATGCTATAAATTTATTTTTAGAGCTGAAAATAGGCAATAGTACAGGGATTTTCACCTTTAATCCAATACTTTATTGAGTGAAAAGAGGATGATTGGTTATTTGACCCTTTATTTACATGATTCAAAGATATTGGCAAATACTATAAGACGAATTCAGGATATGGCGGAATTGGCGCATGACTCAAAAGCTTTTTCACTAGTGAAGGGCAGGTCTGACTTCTGCGCCGGCATCGAAAAAGGTAGTAAAATCAAGGCTTCAACAGAAATGCTGAAGTCTTTTTTTTGGTTTTAATACAACGAAAATAACCAGGAATCATATGCCTTGTATGAGGATTTGTGTTTTTGAAGATGATTTGAAGCATAAAAATAATGAGAAGAACTTTCGTTCAAACGAAGAAATGAAAAGGAGTAAAAAGACCATTTAGCAAATTCAATAGAAACGGAATTATTTACAATGTTAAAATATTATAAAAATAAAATGAGGAGTGTCTGTTTTTGAAAGAAAAACGATTACAGATCCATCCACTCGGATGGAATATCATATTGGGTACTCTATTCGGCAGAATGTCTACTTCCATGAGTATACCCTTTCTGGCTATTTATCTTACGCAAGTAAAACACTTATCTCCTGCCGTAACAGGTATGATTATAGCTGCAAGTTCATTAGTGGGCATTGTATCCAGTTTTTACGGAGGGTTTTTATCTGATTTTTTAGGGAGGAAAACAGTATTATTAATATCCATATTTAGTTGGTCTTTAGTTTTTGTGGGTTTTTTCTTTGCGGATAAAGTCATCGCTTTTTTTGTTTTAAATGCATTAAATGGTCTTTGTCAGTCCATATTTGAACCATCATCAAAAGCGTTGTTATCTGATATAAGTAAAGAAGAAAATCGTTTACAGATATTCAACTTACGATATACAGCCATTAATATGGGTGTTGTATTTGGCCCCATTTTGGGATTAAAGTTGGGTTCAGCTGAAAGCACTTTTCCATTTTTAATAGCCGGATTCATTTACTTTATTTATGGAATGTCTTTAGTTTATTCATTTAGTCATTATACGATCGACACGAAGGATGAAAAAGAAGAGAAAATCAAGTTGAGTACAGCTTTTCATGTGACAAGAAAAGACACTGTTTTCCTTGCTGTATTATTGGGGATTATATTATCCATTTCAGGCTATTCGCAATTTTCATCAACGTTGCCGCAGTATTTTGCTGAACAAATGAAAAATGGCGTAAAACTTTTTTCTTTGTTTTTGTCCTTAAACGCGATTGTAGTGATCATTGTCCAATATCCTATTGTCAAAGTGATGAACAAATTTCATCCCTTAAATTCCATAATATTAGGCAATATTTTTATTAGTTTAAGCTTGCTTTCTTTTTCTTTTACGTCCAATCCACTTATTTTGTCTATAATCGTCATTTTTTTCACTATTGGAGAAGTGATGATGTTTACAATGACGGACTTGTTAGTCGATCATATTGCCAAACCCGGTTTAAAAGGTACTTACTTTGGAGCCATTGGGTTTAATCGTTTGGGAAATGTAATTGGTCCTTGGTTAGGTGGTTTACTTCTTGAATCTTTTGGTGTTCATCATTCTTTTTATATGTTCTTGATTATTTTTATCACGACCATTTCCGGAATCCCTGCATTAATGTTTTCAAGAAATAAATTAAAAAAAATGAGTGCATTAAAAAAGACAGTATCTGCGGATAAACTAACCATTTAATAAAATTTTTCATTTTAAAACTGCCATCGATGTTCGGCATAACGAAAAGCCAATGCTTTGAACAATTTAAAGCATTGGCTTTTCTATTTTTATGAAACATGGATAAGAATCATCTTACCGTGGAAAATCTGATTGCAATAAGTACTTGCTTGAACTGGGATGAGAACGGTATGAAGAGTTTAGCTGGGAATGATAACTATGAGTTATATTAAGCAGCCGCTGACTTTATCAGTACAAGATCGGTATTACGAGGGAGCGGGACATTCGGTTGAAAGAGCCAGCATTATAAAGAGGGCAATCGGATCGATTGAAGAAGCGTATGGACTTTATGATTTTATACTTTTTTTAGAAATGGTTTAGAGTTTTTTTAAGGCTTGGTACTAATATAAAAACTAGAACATGATTCATATGGGAGAGTTGATGATGTCTATTCGCAAAAAATTACTGTTATCGTACATTGGCATGGTGCTGATTCCAATGTTTTTATTTGTTTTGTCGGTAATGATGTTGATAGGAATTTTTTTGGACGACATTAAAGGAATCAATCATTATTATCAGCACGATGATCAGAATAAGTGGGTGTTTTCTTTCGCAGAAACGTTTAAAAAACGGGATGAGCTTTTTTCGGGGATCAAAATGGTGTCCAAATATGCCCCTGAACGTCTGATGGATAAAACTTTTTTGCAAAATGTAGACAAAGAACTGCGTTCGAATCATTCTGGTCTTCTTGTCACGAAACAGAATCAAACGATTTTTACATCTGCATTCTTGAAAGATGCACACTTGTCAAAAAAACGATTAAGAATGGACAAAGATAGAAACAGATGGGAGAAATGGATAAGAGTAAAGGATCGTTTTTATGTCATTCAAACACAAGATTATCATTTTCCGGATGGGACTGTCGGAACTGTATATTTGTTTACTGATACCAGTCCGCTTGCTCACTTTATGCCAAAGTTTTTTCCTTTAGTCCTATTATCTTTGGTGTTAGTGATCAGTTTAACCAATGGATTCCTCACATACTTTGTTTCCCGAAGCATCATTAAACCGATATATGCACTCAAAAAAGCCGCAGAACAGATCAAGGAAGGGAATCTGAATGAAAAAGTGGACGTAAAGCGTAAAGACGAAATTGGTGAATTGAGTGAAGCGTTTGAAGAAATGAGATGCAGGTTAAAAGAATCGATTCAGCTTCAACTACAATATGAAGAGAACCGAAAAGAGCTGTTGGCTAACATTTCTCATGATTTGAAAACGCCGATTACAGGGATAAAAGGTTGCGTAGAAGCGGTTATGGACGGAATTGCGGATACAAAAGAAAAATTGGACAAGTATATGAACATGATTTACAAAAAAGCTGATGACATGGACCATTTAATTGATGATTTATTTTTGTTCTCTAAACTGGATCTAAAAAGGGTGCCTTTCCACTTTGAGAATATCGACATTGTGGATTATTTAACGGATTGCGTGGATGAGCTGCGGTTTGATCCGAATCTGAATGGTGTAAAAATAAACTTTTTATATGAGGCAAATGACGTGACGAAACCATTAACTGTCGTAGCAGATCGTGAACAATTGCGTCGAGTGATAATGAATATAGTGGATAACAGCCTCAAATATAAACAAGGCAAAACATTGGAAATCGAATTTGAACTAATCGTTGGAGAAAAGGATGTCACCATTGCTATTCGCGACAACGGGCCTGGGATGGAAAAAGAAGCGCTTCAACATATTTTCGAGCGATTTTATCGGGCAGAAAAATCAAGGAATGCAGAGACTGGAGGAAGCGGTCTTGGACTGGCCATTGTGAAGCAAATCATCGAAGAACATGGTGGAAAAGTTTGGGCAGAAAGCCAGTTAGAAAAAGGTACTACAATCTTTTTCACATTGAAAAAATCAAACGGAATGAAGTGAGGAACAGGTATGAAACGAATTTTAATCATAGAAGATGATCACGTGATCGCTGAAGTGCAAAAGGATTATTTGGAGGCAAACGGTTTTTCGGTGGATATCGCTTCAAGCGGGGACAAAGGTTTACAGATGGCGTTGAACGGGGCGTATGATCTTATTCTTCTGGATTTGATGCTTCCGCATACCGATGGGTTTGAAATATGCAGGCAGGTTCGTAAAGTACTGAATATCCCTATTTTAATCGTTTCTGCCAAAAAAGAAGATGTAGATAAAATCCGAGGTTTAGGGATGGGAGCTGACGATTACATTATCAAGCCTTTTAGTCTCGGTGAACTGGTTGCCAGGGTGAAAGCTCACCTTTCCCGTTTTGAAAGACTGGTCGGTAGTGTTGAACGAAAAACGGAAGAAATTCGTATCCGAGGAATTGTCATTGATAAAAGGTCACGCAAGGTCTTCGTCAATGGAAAGGAAGTCTTGCTGACATCGAAAGAATACGACTTGCTGCTGTTATTTGTGACTCACCCGAATCAGGTTTTTAGCAAGGAACAGATTTTTGAACGAATATGGGCAATGGATTCGCTCGGTGATATGGCCACGGTTACCGTGCATGTCAGTAAACTGCGCGAGAAAATTGAACTCGATCCATCCAATCCACAGTACATTCAGACTATTTGGGGAGTGGGTTATCGGTTTAACTTGTAGATGGGAGGAAGGCAGGTATGAAGAAAATCGGAATGACTCCAAAGAAATGGCTGTTAACCTTGCATATCTTATTTTCAGCTATCATGTTCGGCGTTACAATCACCTTCTTGATTTTAAGCATTGCTGCAGCGACCATGACGGATGAGGGTGTATTGAAGGCTTCATATACGAGTATGCATCTGTTAGCTAAAACATCCGTTAGAGCCTCCACGATCGGCACCGTCGTGACCGGTATTTTGCTTTCGTTGCTTACTCATTGGGGTTTTTTCCGATATTATTGGATCATTGCCAAAGAAGTGTTAACGATTTTTTCAATCGGTCTTGGGATGGTGGGAATTTACTTATGGTCGTTAAAGGCTTTCACGATTACAACAGCTCAAGGAATGCAGTCGCTGCAAAATCCGGATTTTTTGGTGGATCGAACATCTCTTTTCATCGGAATTATACTGCAGATTGTTTCGCTTATTGCGATGTTTATCCTTTCAGTATTTAAGCCTTGGGGAAAAAGAGAAAGAAAAATGAAGCAATAAGGATATGAATCACAGAAAGAGCGGGTGGATTTTGCAAGCGAAAAAAGTTGTCGTACAGCTCTAAAAAAGTTTTATAGAATAATTTTGGATGATACGTAGATAGCATAACTCTAGTAAAATACCCGTTCTTCTTGCTCATTAAACGTTATTACTTTGCCAGATGAAAGAGATAAGATGGGAAGAAGCATGAAATTCGAACATTTGGATCGGCATGGCGCCTTCATGATTGTTTTAAAGGCTTGAGGTTCTGTTAAAGCTCAATATTTTTTAGCTAACGAACAGCAGGGTAGAAATACTCTGCTGTTTTTTTAATTTGTCTAATATAGGAAATGGCTAATGTGGCAGCACAAAGTATGAGAGTGATTGGAAATGCTTTATTTTTATTAATGACATCAATAAAAAAGAACCTTGACAGAGAATGGAACTCCCAAGGTTCTATATTGGAAATAATTAAAGAGCCGCATCTTTAGTTTTCCGAATTTTTTCTTAAACGCTCTATCGGTTTTTGGAAAATCCATATTTTTTGAGCTTGCGATAAAGGGTGGATCGAGCAATGTTTAGTCGTTTGGCAACGGCGGACAGATTCCAGTCCGTTTCGTCCAGAAGTTTGAGAAGCATTTTTTTCTCTTCCTGTTCAAATAATGAAAGTCCTTCATTTTGATCTCGCCTCACGTGCTTTTCCAATAAATAAGATGGCAAATTTTCTAGATGTATGATGGAAGAATCACTAAAAATGACGGCATGTTCTAGTGCGTTTTGGAGTTCTCTTATATTTCCCGGCCACTGATAGTTTTGCAGAAAATCCAATGTATCTTGTGCAAGGGATAACGGAGGCTTTTCGTATTTTTCCGCAAAGCATTTTAAAAAATAATCGGCAAGCAGTGAAATATCTTCATTTCTTTCTCGGAGCGGAGGCAAATTCACTGTTACGACGTTTAATCGAAAGAAAAGATCGTCGCGAAATTGACCGTTTTGAATGAGTGCATGAAGATCTTTATTCGTCGCTGCGATGATACGAACATCGACCGGAATAGACTTTGACGATCCAAGTCTAGTGACTTCTTTTTCTTGAAGCACTCTTAATAAATGAACTTGTAATTCCAAAGGCATTTCGCCAATTTCATCTAAAAACAAAGTTCCGCCATTCGCTTCCTCGAATTTTCCTTTTTTGCCTTCTTTTCGAGCACCTGTAAAGGCTCCTCTTTCGTAGCCGAACAGCTCACTTCCGATTAATTCCTTTTGAATGGCACCGCAGTTAATGGCAATAAAAGGCCGATCCTTTCGTTGGCTTGCTTCATGTATGGAACGAGCAATAATTTCTTTGCCTGTTCCGCTTTCTCCCATCAATAGGATCGGAACATTGGTTGGTGCTGCTTTCCGGCATTTACGAAGCGACTGGATAAACATATGTGACTTTCCGATGATGTTGCTCCAAGGAGATGGTTCATTCGAAGCAGACGGTGTAGATAGTGCCTTTTTATGTTTTTTCAAAACGATGATATATCCAGCTATCACTTTTTTAAAGAAAATCGGTTCAAGATGAACGGCTTCGAAATCTTGAATAAAGATTAGATGGTCATGATCTGTTTGGTTCAAAGGATTCTCTAGTTTCGTAAGTTCACGAACTAAATGGCGGAATGGAGGTTCTTCTTTTACACTCATCAGCGGTGAAAGTTTAAGTGAATCAGCAAATGTTCCATCACTTTTGAAGACCTTCCAATCATGAGTCAGAACAAGAACGTGGTGATCTTTCCACTTTTTTGTAGTTTGAAAAAAATGCTCCGATAGCAAGTTGTTCACTTGCATATAAACATATTCAAGCTGCTTTTCGATGATTTGGGCAATCGATACGGCAAAGCCGAGTGTGTGCGGCTGGGCATTATACCATGGGCCTGTGATATCGATCGCACCGATTACTTTCTTTGTAAGGGGGTGAAAAATGGGCGCTGATGAGCATGTCCATGGATGACATCCTTGACAAAAATGTTCTGCTGACAAAATTTGAATGGGACTCTTCGTTATAATACTGGTTCCAATGGCGTTTGTTCCGGCGGCGTGTTCACTCCAATCCATTCCGGGGAAAAAATTCATTTTTTCGGCAAGCCTTTTAATATGAGATTCGCCCTTTAAATAAATCATTCGACCTTTTTCATCGTTCAATGTGATGAGATAACCGGTTCCATCCATTTTTTGAAATAAATCGTCAATAATGGGTTTTGCGACATGGTAGAGTTCGGATTCTTCTAACAAGTTGTTGAGTTGATAATTTGATAATGCGGGCTTTGTCTGCAATTGTCTTGGATTTACCCCTTTGTTTTGACAGCGCTTCCATGAATCGAGAACATCTTTCCGGACTTTATTCACGACCACCTCATCTTTCGAGTTCGTTACAAACCATTCCCATAACGTTTCCAATTCTTTTGTTTTGTCGGGCAAGTTTTGTATAGAGAAGACCGCTATCATGACCTCACCCCTTAAATTTTCACTTTTCATAATATTCTAACATTTTATTTTTAAAAATGAAATCATTATGTTCTTATGTTGTTGTTTCTGTAAAAAATTGTCCCGCTTTTAAGAGTGTAGCACGACAGGTGTAGCGAATCGCTACAATTTGTATGAAGAAAAGCATGAAAAAGGAACGAAAAAATCCATGTTTTGAATGTCATGGTCAATTGGCACGGCAATTGCAATATAAGTAAGCGAATGCAAAATTGCTTCGAAGATCGGAAGGGGGAAGAAAATCGAAACAGATTCAGAAAATGGCATGACAACTGCCGAAGACGTTGATGACAACAAAATACCGTTTCGAAGAGGAGAAGAAAGGGGAGGAAGGAATGAAAACAGTGATCACTAAAAATGCGCAAATTCTCGCAATCGATGCGGGAGGAACCATGACAGACACGTTCATTATTGATGATACCGGCGATTTTGTTGTTGGAAAGGCGCAATCCACTCCGGAAGACGAGTCTGTCGGGCTTCTTAACTCGGCAAAAGATGCTCTTGCTTATTGGAATACAACCGTTGATGAGGAATTTCCAAAATTGCTTGCCGGAGTCTATTCGGGAACAGCCATGTTAAACAGACTTGTGTCAAGAAAAGGACGGAAAGTCGGCTTAATCGTCAACAAAGGAATGGAAGACTTCCATAGAATGGGAAGAGCGATTCAAGCTTATCTCGGGTATTCATATTCTGATCGACTTCATTTAAATACGCATCGCTATGATCCGCCTTTAGTTCCGCGTGAATTAACGAGGGGGGTAACGGAACGGGTTGATTTATTCGGCAATGTTGTCATACCTTTGTACGAACATGAAGTGGCGCCAGCTGTAGAGGAACTGTTAGAACGAGATGTGGAAGCGATTGTCATCAGCTTGTTGCATTCTTATAAATATCCTGCTCATGAGAGGAAAGTGCGGGACATTGCAAAAGAGACGATGAAAAAGCTCGGAAAAGAAGTCCCGGTCTTCGCCTCGGTTGATTATTATCCTGTCAGAAAAGAGTCTCACCGCACTAACACGACTATAATTGAAGCTTATGCTGCCGATCCTTCACGTGAAACGCTGGAAAAGATTGATACTCGGTTAAAAGAGCACGGTGCCAATTTTGATTTACGCGTGATGGCAAGCCATGGCGGCACAATAAGCACACGTGCAAATGAGCTGGCTAGAACACTAGTGTCTGGTCCGATTGGCGGGGTTATCGGAGCAAAATACCTCGGCGAGCATCTAGGGATTAAAAATATCGCTTGTTCGGATATCGGCGGAACGAGTTTTGATATGGCTCTGATTACCCAGGGAGATCTCAGCATTAACACTAGCCCTGATATGGCTCGTCTCGTTCTTTCGCTTCCGCTTGTGGCGATGGATACGGTTGGAGCGGGTGCCGGAAGTTTTGTAAGAATTGATCCAAACTTTAAGTCCCTCATACTGGGACCGGATAGTGCGGGTTCTAGAGTGGGAGTGTGTTATCCGGAAGGCGGCATCGACACGGTAACGGTATCGGATTGCCACGTCGTCCTAGGGTTGATTAATCCGGATAATTTCCTTGGCGGAGAAGTGAAATTGTATCCGGAACGCGCTTATGAAGCAGTGAAAAAGCAAATTGCTGAACCTCTTGGATTGTCTGTAGAAGATGCCGCATACGGAGTCATTGATCTCTTAGAATCGCAGCTGCGCAATTATCTGGAATCCATGATTCTTGGAAAAGGGTATTCCCCTTCGCAATATGTATGCTTCTCATACGGAGGCGGAGGACCGTTGCATACGGCTGGGTATACAAAAGGACTTGGTTTTGAAGATGTTCTTGTTCCGGCTTGGGCGGCAGGATTCTCGGCTTTTGGCTGCGGGGCGGCAGATTTTGAGTACCGTTATGATAAAACGCTTGATATTAATGTGGATGATGGTGCATCGGATGAAGTGAAGTTCAAAGCGGGCAAAGAGCTGCAAAGGGCTTGGGATGAGCTTATGGAAAAAGTAGCAGCTGAATTTGAGAAAAACAAATTTGAGAGAAAAGATGTGGATTTCCGGTTATATTTCCGTATGCAATATCAAGGGCAGCTAAACGATTTGGAAATTGAAGCGCCCATTGCATCCTTTAAAGAGGTGGAGGATTGGGAAGCGCTAGTTACTGCCTTTGAAGATACTTATACGCGTGTATATGCAAAAGCAGCACGTTCCCCGGAACTTGGCTACAGCATCACCGGTGCCATCGTTCGTGGAATTGTAGAAGTGGCAAAACCGAGAATTCCTGAAGAACCGCTAGACAGCGAGACACCGCCGAAAGATGCATTTCTCGGTACACGCAATGTTTATTGGAAGGGCGAATGGATGGTCGCTGATATTTGGGAAATGGAAAAACTTAAGCCAGGAAACAAAATTCAATCATTTTCGATTATTGAGTCTCCAGCGACAACATTTGTCATTCCGCCTGGATTTGAGACGTACCTGGATGCACACCGCATTTTTCATTTGAAAGAACTCTAATCTAAAAGGAGGCATTGTCATATGGATCCGATTTCTGTAAAAGCGAAAAAACAGCGAAAAACCATTGGATGGGACGGTAAAACGCTTAAAGAAATGCGGCAAGAAATAGATGAGATTAGTCGGACAACAGGTCATTATGCAGGTCTGAAAACATTGCCGCTTAAGGAATCTGACCCCATTCGCTATGAGAAAATTTTTGCCAAACTGCGCGGGGGCGTTGTACATGCAAGGGAAACAGCGAAAAGAGTAGCCGCTTCTCCTATTGTGGAGCAAGAAGGGGAATTATGCTTTACCTTATATACTCCGGAAGCCGATTCGGTCGTGACATCCACCGGAATTATCATTCACGTAGGGACGATGGGGGCAGCGATCAAATATATGATCAAAAATGATTATGAGGAGAACCCCGGCATTGAAGATGGAGATATTTTCTGTAATAACGATTGTCAAATTGGAAATGTTCACCCATGTGACGTCCATACGATTGTTCCGATTTTCCATGAAGGAGAGCTTATTGGTTGGGTTGGCGGTGTAACACATGTTATTGATGTTGGAGCCACTGCACCAGGAAGTATGACGGTGGGACCTGTGACGCGCTATGACGATGGCTATCAGGTTGCATGTCGCAAAATTGGAAAAAACGACACTTTGTTGAAAGACTGGTTAATTGAGAGCCAGCGTTCTGTTCGTACGACGAAGTACTGGCTGCTGGACGAACGTACGCGCATTGCTGGCTGTCATATGATTCGAGACCTTGTTCTAGATATTGTAAAAGAGGAAGGAGTTGAAACATATAAACAATTTATTCGTGAAGTCATCGAAGACGGACGACGTGGATTTGTGAACCAAGTCAAAACATTGTTAATACCTGGAAAATATCGTCAAGTATCGTTTGTCGATGTTCCATATGAAAATCTTGATGTTCCGCCATATGCTCGAGTAAATACGATCATGCATGCACCGACTGAACTGACCGTCCATAAAAACGGCAAATTTGAGATTAACTTTGAAGGGGTAAACCGATGGGGATGGCACAGTTATAATGCCACACCTGTTTCGATTACAAGCGGTATCTGGGTCATGATGTCGCAAACTTTGATTCCTAATGACAGGGTTAACGACGGTGCCTATTATGCTAGTCAGTTTGATTTGCCATATGGATCATGGCTGAATCCAGACGATATCCGAACAGCACATAGCTATGCATGGCACTTCCTTGTTTCAGCATGGAGCCCACTATGGCGTGCACTCAGCCGAAACTACTTTGCCCGCGGTTATTTGGAAGAAGTGAATGCCGGGAATGCCAACACTTCGAACTGGCTGCAAGGTGGTGGATATAACCAGTTTAATGAAAACCATGCTGTCAACAGCTTTGAATCTGCTGCCGAAGGTGTCGGGGCCGGTGCGGTAAAAGACGGCATTAGCCACGCAGCAGCCATCTGGAATCCAGAAGGCGATATGGGAGACATGGAAATTTGGGAACTGGCGGAACCGCTTCTTTACTTAGGACGAAGCATTAAACCAAACACGGGCGGTTACGGAAAATATCGCGGCGGGAACGGATATGAAACATTAAGGTTGGTGTACGGTGCGAAAGACTGGACCATGTTCTTCATGGGGAACGGCTATATGTCGAGCGATTGCGGATTGATGGGAGGCTATCCGGCAGCATCCGGCTATCGCTTTGAAGCTCATGGTACAAATATAAAGGAATTGATTGATAAAAAGCTTCCTATTCCGACAGGTGGAGATCCGGATCCGGACAATCCGGAATACGATAAGCTGATCGAAGCGAAGGAAATTATTCGAGATAAACAATCGATTACAACGGAAACGATCTTTGACAATTATGATCTCTATTTAAACTACCTTCGTGGAGGCCCTGGATTTGGTGATCCGCTTGAACGCAAACCAAAAATGATTGAAGATGATTTGAACGACGGGTACGTTTTACCGCGTTATGCGGAAAAAGTGTACGGTGCTGTATTCACCAAAGATAAACAAGGTCGATATATTGTCGACGAAAAAAAGACGGAAAAACGCCGCAAGGAAATACGCAAAGAACGACTCAAACGGGGGTTAAAGACGAAAGAGTGGATGAAGAAAGAAAGAGAGAAAATCTTGAAAAAAGATGCTGCTGTTCAAGTTCGTCATATGTATGCCGGTAGCTTCGCACTGAGTCAATCGTTCAGGGGGGAATTTAAAGAATTTTGGAACTTGCCGAAAGATTGGAATCTGACTGAAGAGGAGCTAGGGGTTCCGGTTTTCGGTGCAAAAATTAAACACTAAAAAACTGATTCGAGAGAGGTGAAAACATGACAACGTACGATCGTAAAACCATTGAAGAGTTAATAGACGGAACGATTGATTTTCACAAATTAAAGCAAATGCTTTCGAATTTTAAGGATGCGGATCGTTTCGAAAAATATATAAGCATACTGCAAGAGCGTGTTCCGTGGGATGATCCCATTTTACTTCCTGCCGGGCTGCATTTATATATTGTGCAAAAGAAAAACGGTGATCGAATCGTAAAATGTGATTGCGGATATGAATTTTGTGAGGCGAGCGATAACTGGAAGCTGCATGCTCTGATCCATGTCCGCGATACAGAGGAAAAGTTGACGGAGCTTTATCCGAAAATGCTTGCGCCAGATCCGGAGTGGCAGGTTATTCGTGAGTATTACTGCCCTCAATGCGCGACCCAGTTAGAGGTAGAAGCCGTGACTCCATGGTATCCCATCTTAAAAGACTTTGAACCTGATATTGACGCGTTTTACAATGAATGGTTAAAACGCCCGCTTCCGCAGGTGAAATAAGGAGAGAGTGGACGGTGGTTGAGGCCACTGTCCACTTTGTTCTAGTCGATGAAAGACATAAACGGATGAAGAGTGACAACGTCCACGTCATCCAATTGCTGCTAGCTGACCAAAAAAGTTTGTGCTTAAAAAGAGAGGGGTTTGTCGTTCAAATGAGATGTTGTCATTTTTTCATTAAATGAACCGTAAGATAGAAACAACTGCCAGACCATTTTTTAGTATTCGCGTATTGGCGGGAGTCAAGATGACGCCATCGTTTCTATAAGAGAACAATCGCAGAAGGAGGAGTCCGGAAAGAACATGAAAACGATATTTAATAGTTTTGAAGAGGCGATTCAAGATATTCAAGACGGCATGACTATTATGGTGGGCGGTTTCGGTCTCGTAGGGATTCCTGAAAATTTGATTAAAGCGCTCGCCGAATCGGGTGTAAAAGATTTAACAGTGATTTCTAATAACTGTGGTGTAGATGATTGGGGATTGGGGCTGCTTTTAAGAAATAAACAGATCAAAAAAATCATCGGTTCTTATGTTGGGGAAAATAAAGAATTTGAAAGACAAGTTTTATCGGGAGAAGTGGAAGTGGAACTGATTCCGCAGGGAACTTTGGCGGAAAGAATTAGGGCAGGAGGAGCCGGAATTCCTGCATTCTATACTCCTGCTGGTGTAGGCACCCCCATTGCGGAAGGACGTGAAGTCAGAACCTTCCAAAACAAGAGATATTTATTGGAATACGGGATGACGGCCGATTTTAGCTTGATTAGAGCAGCAAAAGGAGACAAAATGGGAAATCTTATTTACAACAAGACGGCTAGAAACTTCAATCCTATGATGGCAACAGCCGGAAAAGTGACGATTGCGGAAGTAGAAGAATTATACGAAATCGGTGAACTCGATCCGGATCAAATTCATACGCCGGGAATTTATGTTCAACATCTTGTAGTCGGCCAACAAGAAAAACGAATAGAACGATTAACCGTCAGCCGTTAAGAAGGGATGGATTTACCTAAAGAGGAGGGATGCAAAACATGGTGGTGAAAGAAGATAAAACGAAAATACGTGAAAGAATTGCTCGCAGGGCGGAAAAGGAAATCCGGGACGGGTATTACGTTAATTTGGGGATAGGGATGCCGACGTTGGTCGCGAACTATGTTTCCGAACATAAACAGATCGTATTGCAGTCGGAGAACGGTTTATTAGGAATAGGCCCCTATCCTAAGAAAGAGGAAGTAGATCCCGATCTCATTAATGCGGGAAAAGAAACCGTGACGGCAATAAAGGGCGCATCTTATTTTAGCAGTGCAGAATCTTTTGCCATGATTCGAGGCGGGCATCTTGATTTAGCGATTCTCGGGGGCATGGAAGTTTCAGAAACAGGAGATTTGGCTAACTGGATGATACCCGGAAAAATGATTAAAGGGATGGGAGGAGCCATGGATTTGGTCCATGGTGCCAAGCGGATTGTCGTGATTATGGAACATACGAATAAATATGGTGAACCGAAAATTCTTAAAAAATGCTCCTTGCCATTAACAGGACAAGGCGTGGTCAACCGGATTATTACGGACCGAGCCGTAATCGATGTCACAAAAGAAGGATTAAAGCTAGTGGAAGTTGCAAAAGGATATACTGTGGAGGAAATCATTGAATCTACTGAACCAAATTTAATTGTTCCTGACGATATTTTGCTAAACGCTTTTTAATTGATTGAGGGAATAAAAGGATTCAAAATCGTAAAAAATCGAAGAAATGCACAACCGGAACCATTTTCATAAGCCTGCCCTCCTTTTACAGGAAAATGGCAGACGAGGACGATTTAATGTCTTCTTCCCTTTTTGGTGTGCAAGTTGACTCTAAACACCGGCAATCCTTTTCCATTCTTTTTTCAAGAGACTTCTACGATTGCGGAAGTCTTTTTTTATGCGCTTGATATGGGTACAGTAACAGTCTATGGAATTGGAAGGAAAATTTATGATCTCGAGAACCGAAAGTTTTATAAACGGCTAGGTAAATTGAATGGGACTGCATAATAAGGTGTTACTGCCGGAGACGTATTTTGGTTTTATAATGATAGAAGTATACGTTTGATTGGAGGGGATGAATGGATGATGATCCAAAATGAGAAAGAGATCATTCAACTGATAAAAGAAGATGAGTGGATGATGGATATATTAAGGGCAGTAAAATCATTGCATTTACCTGATTGGTGGGTCTGTGCCGGATTTGTTCGTTCGAAAATATGGGATGTGTTACACGGCTTTAAAGAAAGAACGCCTATTTCAGATATCGATGTCATCTATTTTGATGATGGCAATACGGACGAATTAGAAGAAAAGAAGTTAGAAATGAGATTAAGAAATATATCCTCCCTGACATTCCTTGGTCAGTGAAAAATGAGGCAAGGATGCACGTTGTCAATAGTATTCTTCCATCGATGCGATATCCAAGTTTCCAGAAACAGCAACCTCTTTAGGAGTAAAATTGGATGAAAAAGAGGACAGCCTCTTGGATGCTCCTTGGGGAATAAATGACGTGGTGAAATTGGAAGTAAAGCCGACTCCCTATTTTAAAGAGTTAAAAGAATTAGCAAAGGTTTACGAAGAACGGATAACGAAAAAGAATTGGAAAGCTATTTGGCAAAATTTTTTATATTGAAAATGCTAATTAAATCCTTTTAGAAGAACAGAATTTTGGGACGCGAAGCGATGTATAGGCGGCTATAGCGAAAACAGATCAAATGGAAATATTTTTTGTATTTATATTTACTTATATGTATAATTATTAAAAACTATTGGAGGAAAATTGGAATGTACATACCAACAGCTTTTAGGGTCAATGATCAATCAAGATTAGTAGATTTTATTAAAGGTAACAGTTTTGGAATTTTATTTTCTCAGGAAGAAAGCGGGCCGTCAGCAACGCATTTGCCTTTTTTCCTGGATGAAAAAACGGGGGATAACGGTGTGTTGATTAGCCATATGGCGAAACAGAATCCTCATTGGAAAAAATTAAACGGCAAAGAGGTTCTTGTCGTCTTTCAAGGTCCCCACGCTTATATCTCCGCTTCTTGGTATAAAGAGCCTAACACGGTGCCTACTTGGAATTATGTAGCAGTCCATGTATATGGGACCGTTCAAATCATAGAGAAAAAAGAAGAAATGGTGGAACGGATGGAAAAGATGGTTCATTTTTATGAATCATCTATGCCCGACCCCGACCCTTGGGACACTCCATTTGATGATGAATTTATAGATGGTTTAATGAACGGTATCGTTGTATTTGAAATTTCCATTAATAAGATGGAAGGGAAATGGAAGTTGAGCCAGAATCACTCAATAGAAAGGCAACAAAACGTTATAAATGGTTTAAAAACAAGCGGCCAATATCAGTCAGCAGAAATCGTAA
Organism: Bacillus sp. FSL W8-1127; assembly: GCF_038006725.1. Classification (NCBI taxonomy): domain Bacteria; kingdom Bacillati; phylum Bacillota; class Bacilli; order Caryophanales; family Bacillaceae; genus Bacillus; species Bacillus sp. FSL W8-1127. Next base: position 790,191 of record NZ_JBBOVU010000001.1, read on the forward strand.
AAATGATGGAACAGAATATGAAACTGCAAAGATAATTACATCAACAAATTGAAGCGTTTGTATAAGTTTTACATACTTTGTTGCCCTGAGAACTTGTTTTAACGGCCGAACGAAGAAAAGGTTTCATTCATGTTCGCTTTATGACAATAAATGCAAAAGAAGGTGTGCGAATGCTTGGAATAACTGGTTACGGTATTTATTTGCTTACGTCCTTATTATTGAATGTAACTCCTGGCACTGACACCATGTACATTATCAGCCGAAGTGCATCACAAGGCAGAAAAGCAGGCTATTACTCTGTCCTTGGAATTTCAACAGGTTCTTTCATCCATACTTTATTAGCAGCTTTTGGTTTATCTATTATTTTAGCAAAATCTATTGTGCTATTCACAGCCATAAAATTAATAGGTGCTGCTTACTTGATTTATCTTGGCATAAAAATGTTGCGTCAAAAATCACCGCTGAATTTTGAATCTTCTGTATTGCAGCACATGGAATTAAAAATGATATACATGCAGGGTGTTATCACAAATGTTACAAATCCAAAAGTAGCGTTATTCTTTATTTCTTTTCTTCCACAATTTATTCATCCAGATAATCCTTATGGCCCCGTTCCTTTTATTCTTTTAGGAATTTCGTTTATCATGACAGGCACTATTTGGTGTTTTATCATTGCTTATTTTGCTTCATTCGCGACTAAAAAACTAAGAGAAAATGCAAAGATAGCAGACTTATTAAACAAATTAACGGGGATTGTTTTTATAGGGTTAGGTATCAAACTATTTCAAACAAAAGCGTCACGATGATGTTGATTCCCTTATTCAGCTTCTTTTCATTATTTTAATAAGGTTATGCAACATAGCGGACATTTCATGAATTTTATTGATGACAATAGTTGAGATAGAAAAAGAAAACTTTCTGCTTAAAAAACGAAATTTTATGAAAAGTACTTATCTTTTTTGTTTCAAACCATAAATAATATTCAGTAAAATGGGGCATTTTGTGTAGAAATGATAATTTACCAAATGCCCTTTTCTTTTGGAGATTTTATGTGTATCATGACTGTTGTTTGTGCAAGTCTTAAAAGTCATATATCTTAAACACAATAAAACAGGAGTGAGTACTTTGTCACAACAGGAGCTAAAAAAAGAAATTGGTTTCTTGGCTGCTTTAACTACAGTTATTGGTACTGTAATTGGAGCCGGTGTTTTTTTTAAGCCAACTGCAGTATATGGTGCCACCGGGACAGCAAGTTTAGGGCTGCTTGCATGGCTGATTGGAGGAGTGTTAACTATTTGTGCAGGATTAACGGCAGCTGAATTATCGGCAGCCATTCCGGAAACAGGCGGCATGATGGCCTATTTAAAGCGTACATATGGCAATTTAACGGCATTTTTATTGGGGTGGGCACAAACGATTATTTACTTTCCGGCCAACATTGCTGCACTTGCGATTATTTTCGGGACCCAAACGGTTAGTCTGTTTGGATTACATGCGAATGAACATAGAATGATGATTGTGGGAATAGCGATTCTTACAGCCACCTTTATCACCCTTATGAACTTTTTAGGTGCGAAAGCTGCTGGGGGCATTCAGACTGTTTTTACTATATGTAAATTACTTCCTTTAGCTCTTATTTCTATTTTTGGATTGCTGCACGAAGGGAATGTAACTTTTCAACTGTTCCCGATTGAAGCAGGACAAGATAAAGCTTTTATATCGGCCCTTGGTTCTGGTTTGCTGGCAACCATGTTTGCCTATGATGGATGGATTCATGTAGGGAATATCGCTGGAGAAATGAAAAATCCCAAGAAAGATTTGCCTAAAGCAATTATAGTAGGGCTGTCGAGCGTTACGATCGTTTATTTATTAATTAATATTGCATTCCTCTTAGTTATGCCGGCAACAGCTCTAGCAGGGACTGATACGCCTGCGTCTAATGTAGCAAACGTTCTTTTTGGTACGATGGGTGGAAAATTGGTTAGCATCGGTATCGTAATTTCGGTATTTGGCAGCATTAATGGATATACGATGACGGGAATGAGAATCCCTTATGCAATGGCATTAGAAGATCAATTGCCTTTTAGCAAATGGTTTGCTACGTTATCAAATAAAACGCGAATTCCATATAATTCTGGAATATTCATCTTGTTGGTTGCGGTCATGATGATGCTAATAGGTGGATTTAATACGTTAACGGATATGTTAGTGTTTGTGATTTGGATATTCTATACGATGACTTTTCTTGCTGTCATCATTTTGCGCAAAAAAGAACCGAATCTTGTGCGGCCTTACAAGGTGCCGCTATATCCTGTCATCCCTATCATAGCGATTATTGGCGGGTTATTTATCGTGATAAACACCTTATTCACACAAACGATCCTAGCGTTATGTGGGCTCGGTTTAACCGCTTTAGGTCTTCCAATTTATATGCGTAATAATCATTAAACAAAATTAAAAATAATTAAGTATATAACAGGCGCAGAAATGAATATCTTTCGAAAAAACTTCTTAGCCCTCGATGACTTCAGTAGGAATTGTCGAGGGTTCTGTGTAAAATGGCATGCAATGAGCCAGCATTTCTCGCGTGACGGTTCCGTTCGAATGCATTATGGTTGGCAACAGCGAATCCTTTAAGCTTGACTTCTTATTTTTGTTTTGGCTCTGTTAAAGAATAATGATGTTGACAATCTAAAAATTGAATGGAACCTTTAAAAAAAGGGTTCACTGATGAATGGTTTGTGAAATAAACAGTGAATATCTTAATAACTTAAAAGTGAAAGTTATTTCTGCCAAATTTTTTTAAATAACTTAGTATATGTTAATGCAAGTACGGATTGCAAAATCAGGAATAAAGATAAACAAAATATTTGTACATTATGGTCTAATACACTTAACATTGCCATAATCAAGCCGACTAAGATAAAAAGACCATATAGGAAAGGGGTTAATTTCATTAATATTTTGAATTTTTTCATTATTCCTATTCTCCTTTTGTTTTTTCCGTTTCTTTTGGTCCAAGTTTAACCTTTGTACTTACCGAAAAACAAACTTGTTTAGAATCACTGTGCATACAAGTATAGCCATCTTTATTTTTGCATACAGTTCGTTTTTGAAAAACAGGTTCACTTGCTGAAAATGACATAAGAGAATGGTTAAAGAACCCTTTTTAACGATGTTGTTCAGACGAATTCAATTTTTAAATTTTGCTATTATAAAACATCCAAATAAATGTTTTATCTTATACCATGTAACGTTAGCTGGTTTATCAAAAATCAACAGAGTTATTCCATAGCCTTTGTTTTAATAAATACATCGGCAGTTCAAGGCTTATCCGTTTTCAATTCTTTGCGCTTATTCGGTGTTTCTGCCAAGGTGGCGTGGAAAAGATCAGAGATTTCAATCGTTTCGTTTTATTTATATGATTCTCTAAATGGACCAATATTCCTTTTATATATTAGTGTATCATCTTTTGACCAGTGTCTGAAATGGTTGCTTTACATATTGAGTTTAGCGGTTATTTTGAGAAAATCTATTGCGCTATAAACGGCTAAGCCTTGATGCGTCATGGAGTGACTCTTTTCCCAAGAATGATTAAATCTCTTTCAACGCCGTCTAATTCTGCGACGTTTGGCAGGTGGGCCCATTTTTCAAATTCAAAATGTGAAAAAAGTTGAAGGCTCGGCTTGTTATGTCCAAATATAAACGCAAGCAAGGTTTTTATTTGAAGTCTTGGGCAAGCATCTATTGCTTTTTGGAGCATATATTTTCCAAGTCCTTTTCCTCTGAAATCCGGGTGAAGATAAATGCTGATTTCTGCTGTCGAGTGATAAGCCGGTCTTCCATAAAACGATTGAAAGCTCAACCATCCGCCTATTTTCCCTTGATGGTCTATTACCCATAAAGGTCTGGAAGAAGGAGAGTGCTCTTTAAACCACTGTGTTTTGCTTTGAACAGAAACAGGTTCTAAATCAGCCGTTACCATTCTGCTTGGAATGGTAGAGTTGTATATCTCTACAATGGCAGGCAAATCGCTGAATTCGGCATCTCTCACGGTAATATCTGATAACATGAACAACACTCCCACATTACGGACAAATTGATTTATTAGGACAATCTTAGTCACTTGTATTTTATGCTAGAGGATGATACACAGAAAATCAATATGAAACTTGAGCGAGTCAAATGAAATCACGATAAACTCTTTCATACATAGTCCGGGAGTTCAGAAAAATTCTAGTTTGAAAGCAGATATTTTTATTCACAAGGACCTTTCATATTGATATTTCAAAAGAACTCACTCTAATATTTCTGCAACGACTCCACAATCATGATTACGATTTTATTAACGTTCCTTGATGGAAAAACATTTGCCATCTTCCATCACGAAATTTCCAAATCGAGCTGCGTAAAGTATCTTGCATTCTTGTATCATCTTTTACACGAAATGTCGTTAATACTACATCTTCTGATAAAGGATTTATCTCAAAATCATAAAGAGTCATTTTCCTTATATTAAGTCCGCCCTCATCGACACAATCCTTTTTATGCCAAATATTCCCTGGATTTCCGGATTCAAAAAAATCGTCAGTTGAACGAATTTCCGGTTTTAACAACATTTGTTCTAATTGACATAAATGCTTTTTTAAAGCGGATTTGTTTTCCATTTTTATCCTCCTTTGGATTGATTATTGCATCTCATTATACTTTGTCCGTAATGGGGGTGAAAAAGAAAATCAACAAAAAAGAAAAAAACGAAAAAAATATTTGCAAAATCTTGTCGGATCATGTACAATAATTATTGTTCGACAGCAATTGCGGGTGTAGTTTAGTGGTAAAACCACAGCCTTCCAAGCTGTTGTCGTGGGTTCGATTCCCATCACCCGCTCCATATACATATTGTGATCAACGCAGTATTTTGTTTGTAAGAAACAAAGTATTGCGTTTTTTTGTTATATGGTTAAAATATAGCCGACTCTCTTTTTCGACTGAAAGGTGATCCGTGATGGATTATAATCAATTAAAACAGGACATTATTGCCTATAGCAAACAGATAGGCATCGATAAAATAGGTTTTGCTTCTGCAGAGCCTTTTACCGAATTGAAAAATCGTCTGATCCGTCAGCAGGAGCTTCAATTCCAATCGGGATTTGAGGAGCCTGATATCGATAAACGCACTAATCCCGCCTTGATATTTGACCAGCCACGATCCATTATCGCGATTGCGTTGGCTTATCCATCAAAAATGAAAGAAACGCCAAAAGGAAAAAAGGGGCTTCGACGTGGAACTTTTTGTAAAGCCTCTTGGGGATTGGACTATCATGTGATTTTAAGAAATCGCCTCGAACAATTGGAGGAATTTATCCGTTCCAAAGTTCCAGAAGCCAGGATGAAATCGATGGTCGATACGGGCGAATTATCCGATCGTGCTGTAGCGGAAAGAGCGGGCATCGGTTGGAGCGGGAAAAATTGTTCGATTATCACCCCGGAATTCGGTTCTTACGTTTATTTGGGAGAGATGATTACCAATTTGCCTTTTGAGCCGGATCTGCCGTTGGAAAGCCGCTGCGGTACATGTACAAAATGTTTGGACGCTTGTCCGACAGGGGCGTTGGTTCAAGGAGGACAGTTAAACGCTAAAAAGTGCATCGCTTTTCTTACACAAACAAAGGATTTCCTTCCGGATGAATTTCGAGATAAAATCGGCAACCGCTTATACGGCTGTGATACATGTCAAACCGTCTGCCCTGAAAATAAAGGGATTGATTTTCATTTGCACGAAGAAATGGAGCCGGATCCTGAAACAGCAAAACCATTGCTTGAACCGTTGCTTGACATCAGCAATAAAGAATTTAAAGAGAAATTTGGCATGGTTTCCGGCTCGTGGAGAGGGAAAAAGCCAATCCAGCGGAATGCCATCATTGCCCTTGCCCATTTTAAAGAAGAAACTGCCATTCCTTCTTTAGTGGAAGTTTTGCAAAAAGATGTTCGTCCTGTGATACGGGGGACCGCAGCTTGGGCGATTGGAAAAATAGGCGGCGATCAAGCAAAGTCAGCGCTTTTGGAAGCGAAACAAACGGAAACGGATCCCGATGTTTTGAAAGAAATCGAGAAGGGGCTGCAATATTTTTCTTCCTAAATAGAGATTTTAGTGGATTCTTCCCCGATATCGCCACATAGGCTTTAACGGGGAGGGATTTTTTTATGGAATCACAGCTTCAAAAACTTTTGCAAAATCGATTGGAACAAGTTGTTGAAAATGAACAGAGGAATGTTTCCGATGAAAAATGGGAAAGAAAAAGGGAGCTTTTGGAACGACGGAATGCGAAAATCTTAAAAGTGAAAGGAAAAGGACAGATTGTCCATAAAACAGATCGTGAAGTGTTTTACACTCTTCATTTTCAATATTTGATTAAACAAAATCGTTTTTTTTATATGGAAGAAGAAATAGAACATCGAAAAGCTATTTTTTTGGAACAAACTGTGATCAAGGATGAAGAAATCATTCCCTCCTGGGAAAGCGAAAGATATTCGATTGAGCCGATGGAAGAATGGGAAGACACAGCAGAGCGGGCGGGATTTGAATATAATCGGCTAAAAGCGGTTCAATATGCGGAAAGATGGTGGAATAGCTATAATCCCGCTTACAAAAAGTTTCATGTCAATTGTACTAATTTTATTTCGCAATGTTTAAAAGCCGGCGGCGCACCGATGAGAGGATATCCGAATCGGGGCCAAGGCTGGTGGATGCAAAATGGTTCGTGGAGTTACAGTTGGTCGGTCGCCCATTCGTTTCGAATGTATTTAGGCCGATCCAAGACGGGGCTAAAAGCGAATGAAGTTCGCAATGCCGCTGAATTGCAGCTGGGAGATGTGATTTGCTACGATTTTCAAGGAGATGGACGGTTTGATCATACGACCATTGTCACCGCTAAAGACGACTATGGAATGCCTTTAGTCAATGCTCATACTTCCAATAGCCGCATGAGATATTGGAGCTATGAAGATTCAACGGCTTACACTCCCAACATTCAATATAAGTTTTTTGCCATAAACGATCAAAGTTGACGGGGAATCGTATATGCTATAATAATGGCAGACTTTATTTTAGAGGTGAAAGCATTGTGGCAAATCATGTAGTATTGTATCAACCAGAAATTCCTGCGAATACAGGAAATATTTCCAGAACTTGCGCGGCTACGGACACAATACTCCATTTAATCCGCCCGCTTGGTTTTTCAACGGAAGACAAAATGTTAAAAAGGGCCGGACTTGATTATTGGAAATATGTCAATATCATTTATTATGATTCACTCGATGAATTTTTTGAGAAAAATCCGGATGGAGAATATTATTATATAACGAAATTCGGCGAGCAATATTATAATTCGTTTGATTTTAGCGATACGAGCAAAAATCATTATTTTATCTTTGGAAAAGAAACGACCGGTTTACCGAAAGAATTGCTGGCAGCCAACAAAGAGCGTTGCTTGAGGATTCCTATGAACGATAAAGTAAGAGCTCTTAATTTATCGAATACGGCGGCTATTTTAGTATATGAAGCGTTAAGACAACAGCAATTTCCTCATTTAACATAAGAAACCGGGCATGTCCCTGTTTCTTTTTTCTGTTTTAAATCATTTGAAATTTTTCCGATAAGGGTTATAGTAATACATAAAGCTGGATAAGGTATGCTTCATTTGATTTCGGGAGGAGAATGGGGGATTTGGCTTTTTTTGGTTCGTTATCACAACCAAATGAGAATGGCAAAGATTTCATTCATTCTCCCTTTGTCTCGTGACATTTTGATCGTCCGGTAATCACGAGATTCAACAACAGATTGAAAGAATATGTCCTCTTTGATCGGAAGGATTTTCTTGATTGCGTCGTTTTTTCAAAAACGAAGTCTGAAAGTGATGTAGCTTTTCATGACTGCAGGAGAGAATCATTTAGGAAAAAGTTTCTATTTTATCTTTAGAGAGGGGATGTAGCAGCGTTGAATACCACTATTGAAACGATCTTGGCTCATCGGTCTGTAAGAAAGTTTAAGAAGCAGCCGCTCACTACGGAACAGATCGAAACGATTGTTCGTTGCGCTCAGTCAGCTTCTACTTCCAGTTTCATTCAGGCGTATACGATTATTGGGGTTACGGACACGGAGAAAAAACAAAAGTTGGCGGAACTGTCTGGGAATCAGTCTTATGTAGCGGAAAATGGCCATTTTTTTGTATTTTGCGCCGATCTTTATCGCCATGAGGTTATTGGTGAAATCGAAGGAGGAGACGTCATTCCTTCGCTTGAAAGCACTGAGAAATTTATGGTCAGTTTAATAGACACGGCATTAGCGGCGCAAAACGCTGTGATTGCCGCAGAATCAATGGGCTTAGGCATTTGTTATATCGGCGGACTCCGCAACCGTCTCGAAGAAGTGAAAGCGCTTTTGCAAATTCCTGAAAGGGTGATACCGTTATTTGGATTGGCCGTTGGCTATCCGGATCAGGAAACGGATAAAAAGCCGCGTCTTCCGCTTCATCACGTTTACCAAGAAAATCTTTACAACAGCGATAAAGAAAAGATCCAAAAAGATTTAGAAGAATATAACAGAGTAGTTGCCGACTATTATAAAGAAAGAACGGGAGGGGTTCGAGAAGATACTTGGACGGGCCAAATGTCCAATATGCTTTCCAGAAGAGTCAGAATGTATATGAAAGAATTTGTGGAAAAACAAAAAATGGATTTGCGCTAGGAAAGTTCCCCATTCTGTTGGATGATCATCTTGCCTTTCGGCGCAACTTATATCAGGGTGCCGTATTGATTGTGAAACGGCACCCTTAGTTCAATGATCACCAAAAAATACCGATTAATACGATAGCCACTAGAACATAACCGCCGATTTGACTGATGATAGCAGGATTAAAAACGGGTTTGTCTTGATTTTCCCTCAATACAGCAACCTCTTTTTGAAGTTGCTCCACTTGTTCTGAGAGCTTTTGAACAGTATGGTTCAAATCATCGATGATTTGCTCAAGGTTTTTTTGTTCTTCAGTCATCATATTCCCTCCCTCTATAAACTCCCTCTATAAACTTTAATTTTCTTCAAAATTCTCGCGTTTTCTTTAAATTTCGCTAACACATAATAGCTTCTTCACCTCAAATGAGTGTAAATTTCTTGTATTTATTCAATATATTTACATGGTAAGGTGCATCCTATAATACAGATTTACAATATCTGTAATATCATGTATGACCGTGCAAGAAGTCTCCACACTTCTCATGGTCGCTCACCCTCCCATGTATCACTGGATTTTAAGATCCACACATTCCTTCGTCCTGCGTACCCATGAGGTGGAGGTTGGATATGCTCCTTTACAGGGTCTAATGCCCGAATGGTGAAAATATACTCCAACTCTGCACTATTGGTGTTTGTCAGAATAACAAGTCGTTTGAAAGCTTTTATGCAGCCTGTAATGCTTTTATTTGAGGTAATCCCTTTAATAGCTTTAATCCATCAAACTCACACTGTTTCTTACCAATGGCAAATAACACACGTAATAATTTACAACACAAGGCAATCAGAGACTGTTGTTTTTTTAACGGCCTGTCTGGCCGATTGGTATAGTAATGATGCAAGGCTTTAAATACAGGATTATGGGCAACCAATGGTCGAATGGCCAGGTATAATGCTTTTCGTAAACGTCTTCGACCCCTTTTGGTTATGCGTGTTTGCCCTTTATACTTTCCTGAACTGTGTTCTCTTAAAGAAAGCCCTGCCAGATTGACTAATTGTTGCGGATGATTGTACTTGGTTAAATCTCCTACTTCCGCAAAGAACAAAGCAATGGTAGTGTAACTAAGTCCCGGGATATTGGTCATTTGTTTCGCACCTGGTATGCTTTCAACAACACCTTCTAGTTCTTCATCTAGTTGTGCTAACTGTTTCTTGTAAAGCTCATATTGATCCAATAGGCAATCCAATTCTCTTTTTGCGAACTGGATTCCTGTCTCAATCCCAACGCTCTTTTTCGCTACTTCTACGAGTCGGGTTGCTCGTTTCAGCCCAACCCCACGCTGTACATACGGTTTCCATTTTTGCAGCACTTCTTCTGGTGACAACTTTTGAATATGAGAGGGAAATGGAAACATGCGCAAGGTATAAAAGGCTGCTTTACCTTTCCAATCTCCAAACACATCGAAAAACTCTGGGAAAAAGCGCTGAATGACGTTTTCAATCCGCACTTCAATGATCATAAGCTGTTTGATGAGCTGATCTCGTAATTTGACGCCTTCCCTTAGTTCAGCGTATACGCCCTCTAATAGGTTCGGTACGGAGTATCGCCCATCTTTCATTAACTGTGCAATGACACGAGCATCTTTTGTATCGTTTTTTGTAGGCGAATTGTCATCAAGCTCTTTACTTTTTTTGACGTGCATGGGATTCACTAGCACTACATCATATCCTTTTGCCTTAAGAAAGTAAGCAAGATTTAGCCAATAATGACCTGTTGGCTCCATTCCAAAAATCACGTGGTCCTTATGATTTTCTTTTTGAATATGATTAACCCAATCTAATAAGGTTTGAAAGCCGTGTATACGATTTTCAAAGATCAATCTCTTGCCAAATTCTAAGCCTCGGTCATCTTGAAAACGGGCAACGTGCTTTTCTTTAGCTACATCAATACCTACAATGAGAGTTGATGGTGTAATTTGAGAGATTTTTTGATTTTGTGTATAATTCATTTTGAGTCCTCCTTGGTTTATTGAAATTCGGGGTCAACGCGCATTGACACCCTGTACTATACCAAGGGGACTTTTTTTTATCAAACCTCAAATTTCCTCATTACAGGAATGCTCCTTTATTAAAAAATATTCTGAATAATTATTGGTGAAAAAAGCTGAGCGTACAAACCGCCCAGCCACTTGTTCTGCCACGTTTCTAGTTGTATGTAAGAGATCAAAACTCCATGATTACTTTTTGTTTACCCCTGGCTTGTCATTGTAGCCGGCAGTAAAAATAGCGGTAAGAAACGAGAGGATAACCACCATAATAAGCAGAAATTTCATAAAATTATAACTCCTCCTTTATTAACGTTCTGACGATTTATCGATATTATATCGTAAAGAATTGGAAAAGTGAATGCGCTTAAAAAATAAGAGAGAGAAATTCGGCAGAGAGACGGGAAACATCATTTGAAACGACAACGATTTTGTGTTTTGGGCATGTTTAAATATCCGACGGCATAGATTATATTAATCGTTCTCTCAATAAGGACAGGGGGATGTTTATATTGGATATTTTAAAAAAGGTTGAGCAGTATCGGGAGAAAGAAGAAAAGCTAAGATGGGAAGGCACATTTGCTGAGTATTTAGAGATTGTGAAGGAAAAGCCGTGGGTCGCTCAGTCAGCCCATTCAAGAGTGTATAACATGATAAAAGATGCGGGGTTTGAAGAGGTTGGGGGAAGAAAGAGATATAAATTTTTCAGCAATGAATTATTTGGACTGGAGGAAGCGCTGGAAAGATTAGTGGAAGAATATTTTCATCCGGCGGCGAAAAGGCTTGATGTCCGGAAACGGATATTGTTGTTGATGGGGCCGGTCAGCGGGGGGAAATCGACGCTTGTCACAATGTTGAAAAGGGGTTTGGAAGCCTATTCCCGTACTGAAAGAGGCGCGATTTACGCGATTAAAGGATGCCCCATGCATGAAGATCCTCTACACCTTATTCCTCAACATCTTAGAGAAGATTTTTATAAGGAATACGGAATTCGGATTGAGGGGAACCTATCTCCTCTGAATATGATGAGATTGGAAGAAGAATACGGTGGAAGAATAGAAGATGTGTTGGTAGAAAGAATCTTTTTTTCAGAAGACAAACGCGTCGGAATCGGCACATTCAGCCCGTCAGATCCGAAATCTCAAGATATCGCCGATTTGACAGGAAGTATTGATTTCTCGACGATAGCCGAATATGGCTCAGAGTCTGATCCCCGAGCTTATCGGTTTGACGGCGAACTGAATAAAGCAAACCGTGGTCTGATGGAATTTCAAGAAATGTTGAAATGCGATGAAAAGTTTTTATGGCATTTGCTTTCTTTGACGCAAGAAGGCAACTTTAAAGCAGGACGTTTCGCTTTGATTTCGGCAGATGAATTAATAGTGGCACATACGAATGAAACCGAATATCGTTCTTTTATTTCCAATAAGAAAAATGAGGCGCTGCATTCACGGATTATCGTCATGCCGATTCCATACAATCTAAAAGTGTCCGAAGAAGAAAAGATCTATGAAAAAATGATCCGCGAAAGCGATGTCGCCGATGTCCATATAGCCCCGCATACGTTAAAAGTCGCAGCGATGTTTACGATTTTAACTCGATTGAAAGAACCGAAAAGGGGAGATATTGATTTAATCAAAAAAATGCGTCTATATGATGGAGAGAATGTAGAAGGCTTTAATGCGGCAGATGTAGACGAATTAAAGAAAGAATATCAAGATGAAGGAATGAGCGGAATTGACCCGCGTTATGTCATTAACCGGATTTCATCCACCATCATTCGGAAAGAAGTGCCATCTATTAATGCGCTTGACGTGCTGCGGTCTTTAAAGGAAGGATTAGATCAGCATCCTTCCATCACGAACGAATTACGGGAAAAATATTTGAATTTTATCTCTTTAGCCCGTAAAGAATATGATGAAATCGCCAAGAAAGAAGTGCAAAAAGCTTTTGTTTACTCATATGAAGAATCCGCTAAAACCTTGATGGATAATTATTTGGATAATGTAGAAGCGTATTGCAATAAAACGAAACTCCGTGATCCGCTTACAGGAGAAGAAATTAATCCGGATGAAAAATTAATGCGCTCTATTGAAGAACAGATCGGCATTTCTGAAAATGCGAAAAAAGCATTTCGAGAAGAAATTCTGATCCGCATTTCAGCTTATGCAAGAAAAGGTAAACGGTTTGATTACAATTCGCATGATCGCTTGCGTGAAGCCATTCAAAAGAAATTATTTTCTGATTTAAAGGATGTTGTGAAAATTACAACTTCCACCAAGACGCCGGATGAGCAGCAGCTCAAGAAAATTAACGAAGTGGTTGCAAGGCTGATAGACGACTACGGTTATAATTCAACTTCAGCCAATGAACTTCTGCGCTATGTAGGCAGCTTGCTAAACCGTTAAACATTTGCGGATAAATCTCAATGTTTTTTGAAAAAGGATTAAAAGATCTGGCCGGACCTTCCAAAGATTTGGAAGGTCCGGCTTTTTTAATGAAGGGAGTAAAGAGCTGTCTTTCTTTAGGAAAAAGGGTTTTCAAATGTACAAAAGCCCGGCTTTTTTAAATCGCTGCTACTCCCTCCAAAGAGGTTGTCAGAAAATATTGTGCAAATAGAAAGATAACTGTCTATACCATAGATTTATTTTCTCAATATGATACGTATAGACCAAAACAGAAGGAGATGTATTTATGAAAATATTGCTTGCTACGTACTGGGCCGTTCCGCACGTAGGGGGAGTATGGGGCTATATGAAGCAGCTTAAAGAAAAGCTTGTGTCTTTAGGACATGAAGTGGATTTGCTAGGTTACAGTGAGAATAATGAGTATGTTTACATTGTGAATGAAGATCGAAGGTTAGAAAAGGATAAGGTGCTTCCTTTGCTTAACGCAAAACTAAACGAACAAGTTTATCCGGCTATTCATATCAATCCATTGATAAAATATACGGAATTTCAACGTTACTTTTTTGAATTAGCTGCTGCCTATTTAGGTTTGGACAAATATGATGTGATCCATACACAAGATGTCATTTCCACTGCAAGTATTCAGAGGGTGAGACCTAAAGGACCTGCATTAGTCGCTACCCTGCATGGTTGTGTGGCTCATGAGATTAGACACCAATTAACCACCATTCATAAATCACCGACTTCTCACATGGCTCGGGCATATTTTGATGAGCTCGAACGTACTGGAGCGTCATCTGCTGAATTTACGATCGTAGCCAATAATTGGTTAAAGAATATTTTAACGAATGAGTTTCTTGTTCCTGATGAACAAATCAAAGTATACCACTATGGATACGATGTAGAGAATTTTATAAAACGAATGAAGGAGAAATCTCCTGTAAAACGTCCGGATGACAAAAAAGTGATCATTTTTACAGGGCGGCTTGTGGAACTGAAAGGGGTTCACCATCTCATATCCGCTCTTGGCCAATTGAAAGAAAGTCGAAATGATTGGGTTTGTTGGATTGTGGGAGACGGAGACAAGAAAGCAGAGTTACGAGTCCAAACTAAAGCCTTAGGTTTAGAAGAAGACGTATTGTTTTTTGGAAGTCGAGATGATATTCCTGCTTTATTGGCTAATTCAGATATTTATGTTCTTCCAAGCCTCTTGGAAAACCAACCTTTATCAGTAGTCGAAGCTCAAATTGCCGGAATGCCTGTGATTGTGAGTGATGCAGGGGGATTGCCGGAAATAGTGGAGCATCAAGTGACAGGATTGATATCACCTGCGGGAGACAGTGAAGCTTTATACCAAAATTTAAATTTATTACTAGACGACGAAAAGTTAAGGAAAACTTTAGGGAATAATGCCAGCAAATGGGGAAGGAACCATTGGGCTTTAGATAAAGGGGTTAGCAACGTACTGGATGTTTACCATAGCGCTATATCTAAATTGAGAAAGGACGAAGAGAATGTCTCGGCTAATAGACTTCATTAAACGTTCTTTGCTCACCTTGCTTCCTAAGGAACTTCAGTCGTTTCTTCCAAAGGAATTTCAGGCATGGCTTCAAAGGACTGAGGACAGTACGGAAGAGAAATCAATGGTAGGTTCTTTGCCGCAAGAGTCTGCATCGCCTAGCCCCGTCGCAAAGGATGCCATCCCAAAAATGAGCGGAGAATCTTATAACTCTTTATTTTCAACTCCGCTTCCAACTCCGAAAATATTTGTGGATCATCGGATTTGGGAACTCATTAAACATTCTTTGCCGGAGAACTATGTGCTTCCTAACCCAGTGACAAAAAAAATTTTTGAGCCGATGAGCGGAGATTTTTACAATTCATTGTTTTCGACTTCGTTGTCCACTCCGGAAGTGTTTGTGGATGATCGTATTTGGAAGCACATTAAACATTCATTGCCGGAAAACTATATACTCCCTAACCCAGTGACAAAAGAAATTTTTGGAACAATGAGCGGAGATTTTTACAATTCATTGTTTTCGACTCCGTTGTCCACTCCAGATGTGTTTGTGGACGATCGAGTTTGGAAGCACATTAAATATTCATTGCCGGAAAACTATGTGCTTCCCAACCCGGTGACAAAAGAAATGTTTGAACCGATGAGAGCAGATTCTTATAACTCATTGTTTTCGACTTTGTTTTCCACACCGAACATGTTTGTGGATGATCGTGTTTGGAAGCACATTAAAAATTCATTGCCGGAAAACTATGTACTGCCTAATCCAGTGATAAAAGAAATGTTTAAACCGATGAGCGGGGATTTTTATAATTCATTGTTTTCGACTCCGTTGTCGACTCCTGAAGTCTTTGTGGATCACGAAGTTTGGGAATCAATAAAAGCTTCTCTACCCCCGGACTATGTGATCCCTAACCCTGTGATGAGGGACGTCCATTAAATCCATTCGTACTAGTTCTTCATTGGGCTGCTTAAAAAACTTAGGTGAGAAGAGTTTCCAAAAGGATCTTTTCAAGTACGGATTTATATCACCAAAAAAGCCCCGCCTCACTTTTATCGTGAGAGCGGGACTTTTTGTATGAAGAATCATCAGTCCCTCGAATGGTAGGAAACTTTTATTGGAGCCAAAAATAAAAATAAGTCTGTTATTGCGCAAGGGTTGGATTGCTTCCGGAGATTTCGTAGTCTGTTTGGTTTTTCGTGATCGTAATCATACTGTTTGTATTTAGAAGATCGTCAAGTTCACTTTCTTTTTCAATGACGAATTGAGTTTTGCTATAAAGGTCTCCTTTGAAAATGGTAAATAATAAAATTCCGTTTAGAAAAGAGTTTATATCATTTCCATAGGTAATGACCTCTGTTTCACCGGGATCAAGTATAAAGGAAACGGTCCCATCTTGGTTTAATGGTTCATCTCCTTCACGAATAAAGAGAGTAATCTGCAAAGTAGCCGGGCTATCATTCACAAATGTCTTTGTACCTGCCATAAATTTATTACCCTCCTTTTTTCCATCATCTTATTCTCACAACAAGGATTTGCAAGGGTAGATATAATAGTTGGATTGATCATTTCAATTCAAGTTGATAGAGGTAGTAGATAATGGCAGGCCAAGCCGTTTAACTAACACAAAAAAGAGAATACTATGGAGAAAAATTCTACTACTGTTTGACTTTGAGAATCTATTGATTTTAAGAGATAGGATCGATACCTTAAGGTAAATCCAATCGGGAAACGGCTATAGAGTTTGCCGATCAGTCCTTATAGAGGGTGTGATCCATTGCAGATAATAGAGATGAAATAAGACTTATGCTAGATTATAAATTTCTCCATTTAGACAATTCTGTAATGTCTTTAGCAGCAAAACGGTTTTCTAAAAAGTCTTTCCTCCATCGCTATCCTTCTTTTTTTTCGATTCCATCCGATTTGTTTGATGGGACTCGTTTTACGCTTTGTATCCCTTTCTTATTCCAAACTATTTTTCTGTACATTAGGCATACTCCTTGTACCACTTTCTTTAAAGCTTCATACGATGATAAAAAAGTTATAAGGAGCATAAATCATGAAGGCTGTTGTAACTGGTGGGGCCGGTTTTATCGGTTCTCATCTTGTTGAAGAACTGCTTCTTCAAGGTGCGAAGGTGCATGTATTGGACAACTTAGTATCTGGACAATTGAAAAATGTACATCCGCTTGCCGTCATGCATATCGAAGATATACGCAGTCAAGGGGCCAAACAAATTATTAAGAGAGAAAAACCGGATGTCGTATTCCATTTGGCAGCTCAGGCAGATGTAGGACAGTCGATTCGTGAACCAAAATATGATGCTGACATGAATATCAATGGAACCATCAATATATTAGAAGCTTGTCGTGAAGCCTCTGTGAAAAAAATCATCTTTGCCTCTACCTCAGGGGTTTACGGTAATTTACAAAAAGATTTGATTTCAGAAAAGGACTTGACAATGCCTATTTCTTACTATGGTTTATCGAAATTGACAGCCGAGTCATATATCCGCTTATTTCATCAGCTTTATGGACTATCCTACACCATTCTCCGTTTTGGCAACGTATATGGCCCTAGGCAATCGGCAAAAGGAGAAGGAGGAGTCATTGCGATCTTTTTAGACAGAATCAAAAAAGGAATGCCTTTAATGATACACGGTGACGGAGAACAAACGCGAGATTTTGTTTATGTAAAAGATGTCGTTCGTGCAAATATCGCTGCTGTGGAGAAAGGGGATCAGGAAACGATTCAAGTCAGCACCGGAAGAAGCGTATCCGTCAATCACTTAGTGAAAATGCTGACGCAAATTTACGGATCCCCAATTGAGACGATCTATACACATGCAAGAACAGGCGATATTAAACATAGCTGTCTCGATAATAAAAAAGCGCGTCAATTGTTGCAATGGAATCCTCAGGTTGATATTTTCAACGGATTAACAGAAACTTATACCTTTTCATGAAAATCGTCAGTCAAACACTTTTGAAAGATAAAACATTTTTTGTTTTGCTATAAAAGTTTGCACATAATGTTCATACAAAATAGGATGATGGACGACCATTAGAAATGATTTTTTATAAAATCTCGTATTCCTCCCTGTTGCGGATTAGTCGAATATGGAAAATTTGTTCTATTTCTCATTGAAACCTGGATTAAATACACATTTTTCCATCGTTCGAGTTTCTGCCCTCTCATTTTTTCGTGATGCGGAATTAACTATGGATAGGATATTAGAAAAATATTCGTCTTTTCTGGATTCAAGTTGGATAAGCTTTCATTCGTTTTTGGGGAATTGAGGAAATAAAAAATGTGCTATGCAATGCATAACGGGACCTCACATTGGAAATACGTTTTTCATTTTTTTAAGGAGATGGGAATATGAGTTTAGAAGATATTAAAGGAACTTATGATTCCGTATTTAGTTTAGGAGATCTTTGTTTGACATCCATTCAGCTTAAGAAAAATAATTTGAGACCTTTTTCGGGAGTGTTGGATTGGATGGCATCTCCTTCGTTATCAAATGTCAATCGTCTTTTGAAAAATCGATTTGTCGGTTTTATGGACCTGCCTAATTTAAGAATAATAGGTTATGCTTCTGATCAGCTAATTTGTGTATCGGATGACGGCTATCAAATAGTTTCTAATCATGATTTTGAAGTTGGAAAAAATACACTTTCACATTTGGGCGGTTACCCTGAAGTTAGAGAAAAGTTTGATAGACGGATAAAGCGCTTTTTAGAGAAAATGGAGACCAGCAAACGGATCCTTTTTGTTCGAACAGAAGGCACGTTTGAAGAGGTCTTAGAGCTTGAGTCCATTTTATCCAAAATGGTGAAACATGATTTTCGAATACTCATCGTCAATCATACCGATGTCAGCGGCCTGACCGAAAAAAATTGGCCTATTGAAAGAGTCAGCGTGGTTGAACTTCCGAATCGGGACATTTGGAATGCGAATGATCATTTTTGGAAAATGATGTTCGACGGAGTTCAACTGAGCGGAAAATAAGGGACTAAATACGGGACAATTCTACCGTAACAAGAATGGAAGATTCCTAAACGGAACAGTCGCCTGAAACAACAGGTGTTTCATCTAGAATGAATCTATCAGGAGGTCAAGTAGATGTTTCAAAATAAAGTGATTTTGGTGACCGGCGGGACAGGCTCATGGGGGCATGAGCTCATAAACCAGTTATTATCGCTAAACCCTAAAAAAATCATTGTTCTTTCCAGAAACGAAGCCAGTCAAGTAGAGATGAGCAGAGCGATTGAAGACCCTCGATTGAGCTTTTGCATCGGTGACATTCGAGACAGGGAAGCGTTAGTCAAAGCTTTTGAAGGCGTCGATTATGTGTTTCATTTAGCTGCTTTAAAACACGTCCCCGTCTGTGAAGAACAACCTCTCGAGGCATTGAAAACAAACGTGCTAGGTACTCAAAACGTAATTGAAGCTGCATTAGAAAATGGAGTAAAGAAGGTCATCAACGTATCGACCGATAAAGCGGCAGACCCCATTAACTTCTATGGGATGACAAAAGCCATCGGTGAAAAATTAGTGGTATATGCGAATCAGATCAGTTCGGATACCCAATTTATTTGTATAAGAAGCGGAAATATTCTAGGAAGTAATGGAAGTGTGCTTCAATTATTTATGAATCAAATCAAAAAGAAAGAGATCAAAATTACGGATAAAAGAATGACACGTTTCTTCTTAACCAGGGAAAATGCAATCAAGTTGTTAATAAAAGCTGCAACAATAGGAAAAGGCGGAGAGATTTTTGTCATGAAATCATCCGCATGGAGAATTCTGGATTTGGCTGAAGTGTTGATAGAAGAGTCCGGGGAGAGAGATGTCAAAGTTGTCGAATTTGGAGCTAGACCGGGAGAAAGATTCCATGAAGTTCTGATTTCTGAACATGAAAGCCAAAATACAGTCGTCTATGATGAAGACTTCTTAATTGTTCTTCCTACGATCAACATCCCTGGGTTAAAACAGTTTTATGCTGATTGTTTACCTGTAAAAGGAAATTATTCTTCCAAAGAATTTTTGATGACAAAAGAAGAAATCAAACAAATGTTGGTGGAAGGCGGATTTTTAAAATAAAGGCATTGGTGCTATTCAAAAAGGGTAGCACCGTTTGCCTTTCTCATTTAGAACGAATTAGGTATCTGTGTACCAAAACAATGCAAAGTAAGGAATAAGAACGATTAACAATAGTCAGCTTATTCTACGGAAAACCAATACGATTTGTTCCCTTGAATCTGCGTTTATTCGCAGAATCTTTTTTATCAAGCAAGTTGGCTAATGGTCATTTTGTAAGAATGAGGGGCAAAGACCACTGTACTGACAACATCATAAGATTAATGGAATTCAAATGTGTTGCTCTATATCAGATAAACCAGAAAAAGAGCTGATCATGAAAGGAGCAGCCCGTTCCGTCATATTCGATCTGCTTGTCCAACCTGGATTTTCTCCTTTTGGATGATCTTTTTGTCAACTCTTTGTGTTTCTTGCATAGGATAAAGTAATCAACCTGTAGGATCAAAGTGTATTGATTATGACAGTCATCATATTGTATGAAAAATTATCAAAAAAGTGAAAACCATTTTAGGAGGGGAGGAAAAGAATCAAATGGATAACCATCAGTTTGCGATTTCAAAAGAAGATTGGTCCCTCCATCGGAAAGGGTATGAAGATCAACAGCGACATAAAGAGAAAGTGCAAGAAGCTATTCGAAACAACTTGCCCGATTTAATTACGGAAGAAAGCATCATTTTATCCAATGGCAGGGATGTAGTGAAGATACCGATACGCTCATTAGACGAGTATAAAATCCGTTATAATTACGATAAGAACAAGCACGTCGGCCAAGGAAACGGAGACAGTAAAGTCGGAGATGTCATTGCAAGGGATGGCAGCAGCGAACGAGGACCTGGAAAAGGCCAAGGTGCAGGGGATAAACCGGGAGAAGATTATTATGAAGCGGAAGTTTCTATGGCTGATTTAGAAGAGGCATTTTTTGCGCAGCTGGAACTTCCTAATTTAAAGCAAAAGGAACAAGAAGATCATACTGTTGAGAAAATTGAATTCAACGATATCCGCAAAACGGGATTGATGGGGAATATTGATAAGAAAAAAACGATGCTCACCGCTTTTAAAAGAAATGCATTAAAGGGTGAGCCAAGATTCCATCCGATTATTCCGGAAGACTTGAAATTTAGAACTTGGAACGAAGTGCAAAAGCCCCATTCCAAAGCAGTGGTGCTGGCCATGATGGACACGAGTGGATCTATGGGGATATGGGAAAAGTTCATGGCTAGGAGTTTTTTCTTTTGGATGACCCGATTTTTACGAACGAAATATGAAACGGTAGAGATTGAGTTTATCGCCCATCATACGGAAGCAAGAGTAGTCACGGAAGAAGAGTTTTTTTCCAAGGGCGAAAGCGGGGGGACGATTTGTTCTTCTGCCTATCGAAAATCGCTGGAACTAATTGAGGAAAAATACCAACCTTCTCGGTATAATATTTATCCTTTCCATTTTTCTGATGGGGACAACTTGACTTCCGATAACGCAAGGTGCATCAAACTCGTCAAAGAAATCATGGCTGTGTCGAATATGTTTGGTTACGGAGAAGTCAATCAGTACAGTCGCCATTCCACTTTAATGTCCGCCTATAAAAACATCAAAGACGAAAAATTCCGTTATTTCATTTTAAAACAGAAAGAAGATGTCTTCCACGCCATGAAAAGCTTTTTTCATAACGATGATCAGTCCAAAGTGTTGGCTTAAGTCTCATAAACAAAAAAGCTTTGAGTGCATCGGAGAGATCGGCATCGGAGCTTTCTTAATAACCTGTTAAAATAATGGAAACCCACAGAAATTTTAAATGAAATTCTGTGGGTTTTTTTAGTGATTAGGCTTTCTTGAATCCGGAAGAAAATAGTCTAACTCCATTTTTCAGATGGGGACAACTTGACTTCCGATAACGCAAGGTGCATCAAACTCGTCAAAGAAATCTGGCTGTGTCGAATATGTTCGGCTACGGAGAAGTCCATTAGTACAGCTGCCGTTCCACCTTAATGTTCGCTTATAAAATCATCAAAGACGAAAAATTCCGTTATTTCATTTTAAAGCAAAAAGAAGATGTATTCCAATTTTTATTGAAAATAGCGTTTTTTCATTCCCGGCAGACCGATTCTTTTTTAGCTTTTGATTTCGTTTCTTCTTAAATGAAAATTTAAAGTATCTGGCATCTCCTTTGTTGAGCCGAGTCCACTTGCGGCTATTTTCAAAAAGGATCCATTTGAAGCTTTCATTTATTTTTTTGATATTAAGAAGTATTGTCAAAGTAAATGTGTGCCGCCATTATTTTCACAGAAAAATTTCATATTTTTATCAAAATTTGTAAAAAATCTACACAAAATATTTTTCCTTTACTATAATGGTTAGGTGGGAAGCTCACGATATTTGCACCACTTTGGAGGAAACGTCCATTTTACATCGTACAGTTTATTTTGAAGTTAATTGTTTGAATATTAATAAATATCTTAAATAATGTTTATGAGAAACAGAAATTGGTGATATAAAGAGGATTGTTTTTTTGGCGCAAACTGTTTCATTGTACAATTTTCTAGAATTCGACAGAAAGGAGGAGATTATGACTGGGATGATAAAGGAACCAACACAACAAATTTCGCCGAAGGCTGTGAAGATGTGGCGAATAAGTGACGCCATCACGTATTTCATTGCACTTTGCATCCTATTAATCCTTCTGTATCTTCAGCAATATTATGGGTGGAAAAGTTGGATAGGTCTTATTCTCTATGTTCTTTTAATACTCCTCATTATTTCCTCCATCGTTGAAATCGTGATTGTACCTATTTATCGACAGCGAACTTGGCGCTACGAAGTCGACGAGAAATACATACAATTGAAGTATGGAGGAGTATTAAAGAAAACTCATTTAATCATACCTATGACGAAAGTGTTATACGTCAATACGAATCAAGGTCCGCTCTTGCGAAAATTTGATTTGTCGACGATAAAGATAGGGACGATGGCTTCTGTGCATGAAATACCGGCTGTTCCTGAAAAGAAAGCAGCGGAATTACGGGAAAAGATTGCTGTTTTAGCGGGAATTAGTGAATCAAATGAATAGGGGGTTCTATTCCTCCATGAACAGGGAAACAACAAATAATAAAGCTCATCGAATACATCCGCTATGGATCGTCTATTCGATTGGCAAGTCCGTAAAGGAATTGGTTTTTTTTGTTATTGGTCTTATGATTTATATACGTTCAGATTCAGATTCTATTTTCTTCAAATTGGGAGTTTTAGCCGGAATTCTCTATTTGATTTATAAAGTCGTTTCTGTATTGTTAGAATGGTTCCATTTCAAGTATTTATTTACGGACACGGAATTGTGCATTCATGAAGGACGATTTATCTTGGCAAGCCGTTATATTCCATTGGAGCGGATTCAAGGCATCAGTCGGAATACACCTTTGTTTCATCGTTTGTTCGGACTCACCTCTCTCTTGCTGGATACAGGTGCAGTCGGCAATAAATCCTCCGTCAAACTTGAAATGATCACCTGCAAAGAAGCCGAACGAATACAAAAATATTTTAGTCATGCCGATTACTTGGAAAGAGACGTGAGTAAACCTAATGAGGGGACATTAGAAGCGAACCTGCTGGAACATTCCTCAAGGAAGAAGCATTATGAAATGACTTCTAAAGAAATATTTGTGGCTTCCGTTACGTCGCTTCATTTACTTATTTTTATTTCGCTGCTTTATACCTTTTATTCGAATTTAAATGATTTTTTGTCAATAGACCCATATATAGAGGCTGTTCTCTCCTTCTTTCAAAAATCTTGGTTATTAACGGCCGTTGGTATTCTTGCTCTGTTGGTGTTATCAATGGCTTATGGTTGGGGAAGGACTTTCATTCGGTATAGAAATTTTGAGGTTACTTCTGATCATCAGCGAATTTTTATTAAAAAAGGTTTGTTTCATCAGACTGAATTTTCCATTCCTAAGGAAAAAGTTGAAGCCATCATTTTAAATACAAAATTTCTTCAAAAAATCTTGGGAATTGTGGAGGTGAGAATTGTAAGCACAGCTGAAGAGGATGATGAAGAGATGAAAACGGCCAATATACTCTTTCCTTTTATTCATAAAAACAAAGCTTTACTACTGATATCTGAGATTTTGCCCACATTTAAAGTGGAAACGGACATGGTGAATCTTCCTCGGTCAGCTATTTTTGTAAAATTAGTGCGGACTAGCTATATTTGGATCGCAGCAGGAGCGATATTCTACTTCTGGCCAAGACTCTGGTATGTTCCGCTTGCTTTTCTAGTTCTTACTCATACTTCCCAACTATTAAGTGGTTTATCTAATGGCTACAAGATTCGTGGCCCTTTTATCCAACTTCAAAGTGGATCTTTTTCCACGAAATTATTTATCACAACCCGAATGAAAATTGAAGAGTTAAAAGTAACAGAATCAGTACTACAGCGTAAGTTTGGCCTCGCTTCTCTTGAAATTTTTACACGTTCTAAATCCGTTCAAGTGTCAAAAATTTCGGATATTCCGAAAGATGTGGCAATTAGCTGCTATCAATGGTATGGAAAGAACGGAGGAAACAAGGGATAATATAAGTTCTCATGTATTGAATAAAATTTAGGATTAATACAATTTAAAGAATTGGTTATATAAAAGAGATAAAATTTCATCATGGGGTGTTATTTTTACATAACCGTGAAAAATGAAAAGGAGAGAGTTTTTTGAAATCTATACTACCACCGCTTATAGTCGGACTCATTTTATCCATTGTCTGGGGGTATTTCTCAGATTTAAGGCAAGGGGAAACGAAAGCGTTTATTATCAGGCTTATTATCGTGCCTTTCATTCTTATATTATTAAGTAAGACGCGCGAAGCTAAAAAAAGTAAGTATTTTTAAACTCCCTTCTACGGTCTAAGAATTTTGTTTTGATTTTTAATGGTACCAAATCCTTTTGCATTCCATCATCATGGACTGAAGAAGTTATCTTCTGACAGCAGGGCATTTTTGGACTATTGCTGGCGTATGAATAAGGATTTCAAAGTGAGGAGCTTTATTCTGTAATATGTGCTTTCAACCAAGCAGTTTTATGATAAAAGGAGATTTCATATACGAAATCTTCTTTTCGATGTCGTTGTCGACGATCCTTTTAAAGGAGAATCTTCGTAACAGCATTTATTTTTCAAGAAAAATCTCTTACCCCCAGGATTTAGTATAGAATCAAAAAGAAAAACGGTGAAAAAGCTGTTTAGAAACGCTAAACAGCTTTTCTCGTTTTTTACGGAATTAAATATCTCCACAGCTTTTCGCTCTATTCTTTATCATCTTTCTTTGGCTTTCTCATTTTTTGTACCAAAAGAAATAGCTTGTGTTTGGCTGTTCAAAGACTATCCTATTCCTACATACAAATCTTTCCTGTCTTGATAGGCGAATTTTATCTGCGTTGTCAGGATGCTGCCTTCAAATTAGATTCTTTGCCTGTTTTCGTTTTTTCGAATCCAATTGCGATGCCTTTCAGGGAGTTTAAACGGGTTGAACTAAGTTATATAGGATATGAAAGGAATTTAACCCACTATGGATCTTTACAGATGGATAAAATTAGAAAACATAAAAAAAGATCTTTTTTATCATTCTAAAAGTGTAACTTAAATTGAAGGAGGAATCACCTGTGACTATCATCAGTCAAGTGAAACAAACTCTAGCCGGATTAAAAAGTGCACAAGCGAGCTTCGAAACCTTTGCACTAGGAACCGATAATCAACAAGCTAAACAACTTTATCAAGATGCTGCCAAACAAACACAGCAACTAGTTGACAGCCTTTCTGCTCGTGTTCAACAAATTGAACAAGAAGAACCTCAATACAAACAACAATAATGTACAAATTAGATAAAAAGGTTGGTTGGATCAACCAACCTTTTTTACACCTTTAAACGGAACGTGATGAGCACATAGATCTAAAGGCAAAACAACAATTGATATAGTTTAGGATATACCGAATATCTGAATCAGATAAAAAGACCAGTACTGAAAGACTGTAATGAAGCTTGCCTTATCGGGCAGGCTATTCCAATGTTTATGATCATGATTCTTAATAAAGCGAGGTGGTTTTTGATGTTGACGGGGCATCGTACTTGGGTTTTCGATCAAAAGCCCGCCATTATTTCAACTGGTACAGTTGGTGGACCTTTTGAAGCGAACGGAATGCTGGCATTAGATTTTGATCTGCTTCATTCCGATTTATGGCTAGGTCAAGATTCTTATGAAAAAGCCCACAAGATCCTTTTAGAAGAAGCCTGTCAAAAAGCCATCGAAAAAGCCGGTCTTCAAAAAGAGCAAATTCAGTTTTTCTTGGGGGGAGACTTGATTAATCAGCTTACCCCTACCAGTTTTGCTATGCGCACGCTAGGAGTGCCTTTTCTCGGTTTGTTCGGAGCCTGTTCAACATCGATGGAGGGACTGGCTCTTGGTGCTTATATTGTTAATAACAAAGGAGCCGACTATTTGTTAACAGGTGCTTCAAGTCATAATGCAGCGGTTGAAAAGCAGTTCCGTTATCCAACGGAATACGGTGGACAAAAACCGCCCACTGCACAATGGACGGTAACCGGTGCTGGAGCTGCTTTGTTAAGCAGTACTGGTGACGGTCCCAGGGTTACGTCTGCTACGATTGGTCGTGTTATTGATATGGGGATGACCGATCCGCTGAATATGGGAGGGGCAATGGCTCCGGCAGCTGTGGATACGATAGAAGCACATTTAAAAGAACGAAATGTTGACCCCTCTTACTATGATTTAATAGTGACAGGAGACCTTGGTCAAATTGGACATGATATTTCACTTGAACTATTTCATAAACACGGCACCCCTATTCGTGAAGAACAGTATCAAGATTGCGGGCTCATGATCTACCGGGAAGATCAGCCGGTCTTATCTGGAGCGAGTGGTGCAGGATGTTCCGCGACCGTCGTTTACGGCCATTTGTTAAACCGAATGAAAAAAGGGGAGTTAAAACGAATGCTAGTGGTCGCAACGGGTGCTTTGTTATCGCCCTTATCCTTTCAGCAAAACGAAACCATCCCTTGTATCGCACATGCGGTGTCGATTGAATACGAAAACGGGCCATAAATGGCATTTTTCTTATCTGAAGAAGCTTTTTTGTTAATTGACTTCTTTTTGGAGAAAAAAAGCTGTCAATAAACGGCTGCGACACCAAAATCTCAATTTTTGTATGGGAAATCATTTTTCGGTTTTTAGAAAATTTTCTCTGTTTATATGTAAATAGGGGATGCCTAAAACTAAAAGGTGTAAGGAGAGGATACGATGACCATTGCATCGGAAGTGAAACAATGTATGGCCAGCCTTAAAGGTGTAGAAGCCAGCCTGTCCAGTTTAGCATTGCGCACCCAAGATGACGAATCAAAACGTACATTGCATGAAACAATGATGATCGTCCATGAAGTGGTGGAAGATATCAAAAAACGTGTTGGAGAGTTGGAACGAGAAGAAACTCAGTACAAAGGGTTTTAAGATCACCTATTCTTTTGATGGAGGTGTTGCGTTGTGCCCAATTGGTTAGATGTTGTGATACGGTCCATATTGTTTATGATTATTCTTTTTTTAATCACAAAATGGCTGGGGAAAAAACAAATATCTCAACTTTCTTTTTTTGAATATGTAAATGGTATCACCATCGGGAGTATAGGAGCAGAGGTTGTGACTGGACTTGAGCAAAAAATCTCATTAGGGATCATAGCGATCATCACTTGTGCGGCTATCCCCTTTTTGGCGGGCCTGTTATCGTTAAAGAGCAAAGGTTTCCGCGGCTTTATTGAAGGAAAAGGGACGATTTTTATCAAAGATGGAAAAATCATGGAAGACAATTTAAAAAAGGAAAGATACTCGACAGATGAGTTGTTGGAATTGCTTAGAAAGAAAAACGTTTTTCAGGTGTCAGATGTGGAATTTGCCGTTTTAGAGCCAACGGGAGACTTATCTGTCTTATTGAAGAAAGAAAATCAACCTTTGACGGCAAAAGATTTGAATATGTCGGTTGTTACGGTGAAGGAGCCTCAGACGGTTATTATGGACGGAAAAATACTGGATGAGCCGCTCACCACGATTGGCCGAAGCAGGAGATGGCTAATCACGGAACTGGAAAAACTGGGAGTGACTATCGATAATGTTTTTCTTGGACAGGTCAATTCCTATGGCGAATTAACGGTCGATCTTTATGATGATAAGCTTAAAGTTCCATCTCCGCAAGAAAGACCATTGATTCTCGCCACTATGAAAAAATGCCAGGCCGATTTAGAGTCATTTGCCCTTGGAACCGAAAATAAAGAAGCTAAGGAACTATACAGGAAAAATAGCGAAAAATTGCAAAAAGCGATTGAGAAAGTATCCCCTCTATTAAAAAATTAGAATGTGATGATCATTTTGGCTGATTCAATCCGATGCCCTTATGGATAAAGAAAAAAATATCGACGAATACAGCAAGAAGCCTGGAAGAGCTGATAACGACCGCTGGATGGTGAATTTCAGTAAATACCGAAGAAGGACTTTTTATCTTGATCAGGATCATCCGTAAGAAAACCATCTTGCCACAACAAGAATACTCTGACACAGAAATGATTCCATCAACTTTTTGAAATACAGGATTTTCTATACGATGTATTATTTAAAGCAAGCCTCCATTCACAAAAGGATACAAAACATCTACAATTTTAGAGAACTACATTAGCCTGGCAAAGACGGGTATCTCCAATAAACACTACGACCTTCGTATATCGTCATCTCGTTTTTTGAAAGTCAGTATGATTGATATGATTTTTGTCATTTTTTATGTTCACGACAATTTCTTTTTTGAAACGGATCATTTTATTTAACATTAGAATACTTAAGGAAGTTTTCTCATTATATTTAAAGGTGTAAGCAAACTTTAAAAAGAGAGAGAAAAAATAGACATTCATCTTTTTGGCCAGTCAACGATCTCAGATGTTTTTTCCTAAAAAACAAAACCGCCAAGCGATCAGCCGGCGGTTTTGTTTACATACGTTTTTTATTTTCTGATGAAACGTTCGATTCGTTAATCCATCATTTTCGTCAACTTATTAGACAATGTCAGTAAGACTAATCCTAGTAGAATAGCAATTCCTCCGATAAGACTAAATACTTCCAAGTACCCTAGAGAGTCTGTATAAGTGGCGAGTTTTCCAGCTAAAATGTTAGCAAATCCGCTGGCAGAGAGCCAAACACCCATCAATAAGGAAGCCAGTTTGACCGGAGCGATTCGGCTCACGACTGAGAGACCAACTGGTGATAGGAACAGTTCGCCAACCGTATGGAATAAGTAAGTAAACACAATAAATAACAAATTGGCTTTATGTTGAATATTATTCGGATCGCTGCCCGTTTTCATCACGGCTAAGACAAGCACAAAAAATCCCAATCCAAGCAGCATCATGCCGACCGCCATTTTCGTCGGGATCTTCCAATCGCCGCGTTTGGATTTGTTTAACTTCATCCAAAAGGCAGAAACAACTGGAGCTAAAAGGACGATAAACAGAGGATTTACAGATTGAAACCAAGATACAGGAATCGTCCATCTGAATATTTCCCGATCAATAAATTTTTGAGTGTACAGTGTCATAGAACTTCCGGCTTGTTCAAATCCTGCCCAGAAGAAAACGACAAACGCAGCAAGGATAAAGATCACCGCTGTTCTTTCTTTATCTTTCTTCGTAAGCGGTTGAGATTGTTTGATTCCTTTATTGCTCTTTTTCGGCTTACCAGTCGGTTTTTTACCGATATCGCCTAAAAATCGATTGCCAAGCGCATTGAAGATAATTTGTCCAATGATCATCCCAATGGCCGATACAAGGAATCCATACTTATAACCGTATTGGATAAAACCATTCATCGTTTTAGCAAACAAATCTTCTGACACATAACCAACAATGAGCGGGGAGAAGAAGGCCCCAACATTAATACCCATATAAAAAATGGTAAACGCAGCATCACGGCGGGGATCGTTTTCAGAGTAGAGGTCACCGACAATAGTAGAAATATTCGGTTTGAAGAAGCCATTTCCTATAATTAGAAGGGCTAAACCTGTATAAAGAAAGGTGTGGTTTTGATGGGCAAATAAGGCCAAATTCCCAAGCGCCATTGTCAGTCCACCAATTGTAACGGCCAGCCTTCGACCTAGAAAACGGTCTGATAAATATCCACCGAGCAACGGCATAAAATAGACGGCCCCAGTAAAGAAACCATAGATGAGCATGGCCGATTGTTCTTTCATCCCTAAACCGCCGGCTGCAACAGATGCAGTTAAATATAAAACAAGGATGGCTCTCATTCCATAATAGCTGAAGCGTTCCCACATTTCCGTCATGAATAGCAAATACAATCCAGGGGGATGTTTCGACTTTTTCTTTGGCTCAGGAATGTTATAATCTTGTTGTTGTACTATGGTTCCCATAGACGTCCTCCTATAAATATTTAAATTGTCTAAACTATGTGCAATATATTAATTTAATAATATTTAATAATCAATATATGTAGAAAAAGAAATAATTTTATAAATCAATAAAAAAATAGGAAAATTAAGATAAAAATTGGAAGAATTGCGTAAAATCAATGTTTTCAATAATTTTACATGGACAGATATGGAAAAAGAAAATAAAAGTAAAACTATTTTTATTATTCTTTTTATTTTCTGATAGAAAAGAAACAGAGGTTTGTTGTTTATATTTTCTTAACGGGTATAGTTTGTGAAGGCAATAGATCCCCTTCCCGAAAATGGAGAGGGGATCGTGGGAAATCCTATGTCATGCGATTTTTTCAAGAAAGGACTTAATGGGATGTAAATGCCAGCTGACAGAAAAATAATACGGCAAACAAGTACATCAAAGGATGTACGGCGCGCCATTTTCCTTGAATGACTTTTAACAAAGGATAAGAGATAAATCCGAAAGCAATTCCCGTTGAAATACTGGATGTAAGGGGCATGCTTAAAATAATGAAAAAGGCCGGAAATGCTTCATCCAGTTCGTTCCAATTGATTTTAGATATATTTTTCATCATCAGGCTGCCTACAATGATTAAAGCCGGTGCAGTAATAGCGGAAATTTCGGAAACGGCGCTTACTAATGGGCCAAAAAATGCTGCAATCGCAAACAAAACGGCGGTAACAACTGATGTTAAACCCGTTCTTCCTCCAGCTGCAACGCCTGTCGATGATTCGATATAAGCGCTTGAAGGGCTGGTACCGAACACGGCCCCAACAGTCGTTGCGATGGAATCAGACAATAATGCTTGTCTAGCGCGCGGCAAGGTATGTCCCTTCATTAATCCCGCTTGATGTGCGACTCCTATAATGGTTCCCGTTGTATCAAAAATGGTCACAAGCAGAAATGAAAACACAACGGAATACAAGCTGTAATGGATCACATCACCAAAGGCAGCGATCGGATTACTGATGGCAAGCTTTTCGGAAAACGATGGCATGGAAACGATTCCTTCATGAAAATTTAGCTGACCGGTAAAATAAGCAACGATTCCGGTGAGAATCATTCCGATAAACAAAGCGCCACGCACATTCAACACCATTAACATAATGGTGACGGCCAAACCGAAAAGAGCCAAGAGCGATGAAGGGCTGTGAAGATCGCCTAAGCCTACTAAATTTTCTTTATTATCCGCAATGATTCCCGTCATCCGTAAACCCAGAAAAGCGATAAATAGTCCGATGCCTGCTGTTATTCCATGTTTCAAGTTATCAGGAATCATTTCAATCAATTTTTCACGGAATGAGGTTAATGATAAAATGACAAATAAAATTCCAGAAACAAATACTGCCGAAAAAGCGGTCATGTAAGTAATATCATGATGAGAGCCAACGACAGAATACGCAAAATAAGCATTTAACCCCATTCCAGGAGCGACTGCAATAGGATAATTGGCCATGAGCCCCATCCATAAAGTACCGACAATGACGGCAATAATGGTAGCAATAAAAACTTGATTAAAAGGCACGCCGGCATTATGAAGAATGACAGGATTCACGACCACGATATAGACCATCGTTAAAAATGTCGTAAGTCCTGAGATTACTTCTGTTTTAACGTCTGTGCCGTTTTCTTTTAGTTGAAACATCGTTGTGAAATCCTCCAATTAGTATACTTTCATCCATCTGTTCGTAGTCCTTCCAATGATCAGGATTAAATACGAACAATTTAAACACACAAATATTATAATATTCGTTTTTATTGGGTAAAGCAATAGGAAAACCTTGAAAAATTTTTTATCGATATAGTTTTTTGCTTTTGTTGCGATCCAAACTCTATTATTTGAAAAAACTTTTAAACGGAAAACGATTGAGATTTCCTATTGAAAAAAGTGTACGGACATTGGATATCATAAAAAATAAAAGAGGTGTTTGAATATGCCGGGAGATAAAGCCGAAAAGGTGCTTGTCATGATCATGATGATCATAGCGTTTCTTTTGTTGATTACCATTTTGCGAAGATACGTGTTTTCTTAACTGTTTGGGAGGAATACTTAAGAAAGGCAGGTTTGAAAACGAATTCATACATTTTAGGAAGATTCTTTGAAAGGCAAAAACCTCTCCCTTTCTTCGGCGTTCGCCTAAAAAAGAGAGAGGTTTTTAAGGTTATGTTAAAAAAACGAATTTAAAATAAAGAAAATGATGGCGGCAAGGGCAGCTGAAACGGGCAATGTAATCACCCAAGTAATGACCATTCTTTGGGCTGTATCCCATTTTACTCCGCGAATTCTATGAGCAGACCCCACTCCCAAAATAGAAGAGGAGATAACATGTGTGGTGCTGACGGGCAAGTGTATATAAGTTGCCCCGAAAATAATCAGCGCAGAACTTAGATCAGCAGCTACACCGTTGACCGGCCTGATTTTCATGATTTTTCCGCCGACGGTTTTGATAATCTTCCAACCGCCAATAGATGTTCCAAGCCCCATTGCGGTAGCACAGCTGACCTGTACCCAAAGGGGAATATCGGTTGAATGGTGGTAATGGTTCGCGATTAGAGCCATCGTAATGATCCCCATCGCTTTTTGGGCATCATTGGTACCGTGTGTATAGGCTTGTAGAGCTGCAGTTACTACTTGAATGAGACGAAATCGTTTATTCGTTTTCGCTAAATTATTTTCTTTGAAAATGACTTTAAAAATACTGTAAATGATATAACCAACGATAAACGCAATGATTGGCGAGAAAATTAAGGCTTCAAGAATTTTTAAAAACCCCGAATATTTTATGGCTGAAAAACCCGATGCCGCAATGGCTGCACCTGCAATGGCACCAATTATAGCATGAGAGGAGCTGCTAGGGATTCCAAAATACCAAGTAATCAAATTCCATAAAATAGCAGCGAATAAAGCTGAAATAATGACAACAGATCCGTTATTCAATGTAAAGGGGTCAACAATATCTTTTGTGATTGTTTGGGCGACACCGGTAAATGTCATGGCTCCCAAAAAGTTCATGATGGCCGCTAAAAAAATAGCTTGACGTGGCTTCAGCGCTTTTGTAGAGACTGAGGTTGCAATGGCATTTGCCGTATCATGAAAACCATTGATAAAATCGAATAATAATGAAGCAATGACAATCAAGATTGTTGTAACTAATATATAGTCCATTTAATTGAAACGCTCCTTATGCATTTTTCATTATGATTTGTTCAAGAGTATTGGCAACGTTTTGGCAATGGTCAGCAATATTTTCAAACCCTTGGTAAATATCTTTTAATTTAATCAGTTTAATGGGGTCTTTTTCAACATCGAATAAGTTTTTGGTGGATTTTCGCCAAATACCGTCGCAAAATGTTTCATATTCTTTGATTTTAATGGCGTGTTGGCGGATTTCCGGCAAAGTTTTAGTAGAAAGGAGGCCGACCGCTTTATCGATTTCAACTGCACAATTGCGAAGAGCGTCTATAAATTTCATCATATATTCATCAAAATGAGTAATGGAATACATTTCAAAAAGGCCGGCAGTTTCTTCGTAGCCGTCAAGAACGTCATCCATAGTCATCGCAAGAGCTAAAATATCTTCTCTCTCAATTGGAGTGATGAATACG
This sequence comes from Bacillus sp. FSL W8-1127, assembly GCF_038006725.1. Lineage (NCBI taxonomy): Bacteria > Bacillati > Bacillota > Bacilli > Caryophanales > Bacillaceae > Bacillus > Bacillus sp. FSL W8-1127. Next base: position 824,081 of record NZ_JBBOVU010000001.1, read on the forward strand.
TGGTTTAATTCGGTAATCACTTGATGAACAAATGTATCACCTTTCGTTTCAAATCTTTTCATCTCTTCCGAAAAAGCTTTCAAATCTTGTTCATTATTCAATTTATAGTCTGCAAAATAATTGGCACTTTCCAGCAAATTGCTTGAAATATTGGCCAAAAGTACATTAAACTTGTCTTTTTTACCTTTAAACATTGTTGGGAACCTCCTATAGATTAAAAAAGTACTGAACATGCATTATTTTAGCTTAAAAAGGAGAAAGAGAAAAGTTAATGTCGAAACTTGTTCGAAAATATTTTTAAGGTGCCTGACCCCTTTTCTACTTTAAAGTACCAAGGGGGTCAGGCACCTGTGTTAAAATAAAGTAAAAAATGAAAGTGGGGGTTCTATATGGTAAGCAGTTTACAGGATCATGTGACATTACATAATGGAGTAAAAATGCCTTATGTTGGTCTTGGCGTATATAAGATGACTGACAAAGACGAAACGATAAACGCTGTCAAAGCAGCGCTTGATTATGGATATCGAATGATCGATACGGCAGCTTTTTATCAAAATGAGGATGCTGTTGGAAAAGCGGTGAAAGAATCCGGTCTATCTCGGGAAGAAATATTTATTACTTCAAAAGTATGGAACAGCGACCAAGGATATGATTCAACGTTAAAGGCATTTGAGCGTTCTTTAAAAGAATTAGATATGGATTATTTGGATCTTTACTTAATCCATTGGCCGGTAAAAGAAAAATATTTAGAAACATGGAGAGCAATGGAACGTTTATATAATGAAGGAGTTGTAAAGGCAATCGGTGTCAGCAATTTCCAAATCCATCATCTTGAAGATTTAATGGCGAACAGCCAAGAAAAACCGGTGGTCAACCAAGTGGAGCTCCACCCACATTTGAGCCAGGAACCTTTGCGTACATTCTGCCGTGATCATGAAATCGCAGTGGAAGCTTGGTCTCCGTTAGCTAGAGCACGGATACTTGATCAAGAACCGATCCTTAAAGAAATAGCGAAAAATCATGGGAAAACGGAAGCTCAAGTGATTCTGCGCTGGCATCTGCAAAACGAAGTGGTGATTATTCCAAAATCAGTGCATCCGAAACGAATTAAAGAAAACGCTGAGTTATTTGATTTTCAACTTTCCCAAGAGGAAATGGCGCAGATTAACAGCTTGAATAAAAATCATCGCTACGGGGCTGATCCTGACAATTTTGATTTTTAAAGTGAAAAAGAGAGTCGGAAATCGACTCTCTTTATTCGATGATTGGAAAACCGTCAAACACGTTATCCAACGGAGATGCATGACATTGAATGGCTTCGTCTGTAAAAGGATGAATAAATTCCATTTTTTCCGAGTGCAAAGCAGGCCGATGGAAGACCGGTTTACCGCCGTAGAGAATATCGCCGGCAAGCGGATGTCCAATGGAACTGAAATGAACTCTGATTTGATGAGTTCTGCCTGTTTCAAGCCGGCATCGGATCAAGGTTAATTTTTGTTTTCGATCGACTTCCAAAACTTCATAATGAGTAATCGCTGACTGGCCGGATGGGGAAATCCTTCTTCGTGTTGGGTGATGGCGATCCTTTCCGATCGGCTTGTTGATCGTCCCCTTCGTTTGAAAAAGAATTCCGTGAACGATGGCCACATATGTCCGCTTGATTTCTTTTTTTTCGAGCAAATAAGATAAAGTCGAATAGCTGAGAGGATGTTTTGCAAATAAAATAGCTCCGGTTGTATCTTTGTCCAATCGGTGCACATGTCGTACAAACCCTATATCTCCGTTCACGCACAAGTGCCCTGCCACCATATGTAACAACGTATCAGCATCTTCAGGTGAATTGGGATGAGTGGTGATCCCGGCTGGTTTATTCACAATGATGAGATGATCATCCTCCATTAGAACTTCAATGGGCTGAAAGGAAGGGGGAACGGGCAAGGGGCTTTGATTAAATAAAGGCAGCTGAATGCGGTCTTTTTCTTGTAGTACCACGGACAGTGATACAGGTTTTCCATTTAAAGAAATGGATTGGTTCATACGCCATTCATGAAGCAATTTTTTGGGTATTTTCCATTTTTGCTGTAAAAATTCAGCAATTGTAAGACCGGAGAAGCTTTTAGGGATGGTGATTTCTCCAATTTCCCCTTTTCTGATTGTTTTCATTCTATGGGATCGTCCTTTCTGGTGTGAATTACCGCCCTTAATGATTCAATAATCCCTAGGATAAAACCTAGGGATCGTGAATTTTATTTTTTGATTGTTTGTTCTAAAAAGCTCCGTAATTTTTCTTTTGGTTGTTCTCCGACAAGACGAGATTTTTCTTTTCCTTTTTCATAGTACACAATGGTTGGGGTATATTGAATGTGATAGTCATCCCATCCTTGATCAAATTCGAGCAAATTATATTGATAAACGTGTACGTTCATGTCTTTTGCTAAAGGCATTAAAATCGGCGTCGTTTTTTTGCAATGAGGGCATGTTGGACTGTAAAAGTAAACGACCAAACTTTCTTTTTGATCCAGTTTCTTTTTCAGTTCATCAGGCAAAATCAAATTTTGATAATTCGGGTCATGCAATTGGTCAATGGTTTCAGGATGGAGATCGGTCTTGCCATATGGATTGTTTTTGGCTTCTTCATTTTGCTGATATTTGGTGATAAAAAAGATGGCCGCAAATAACACGATCACAATAGTCAGAAATATGATTACCTTTTTCAATGTACTTCCTCCTTCCATTTTTTATATACAATGACGCTTGAAACAAAAATAATGATAAAGGCTACAAGCGCCAAAAAAGGAATGGTGATAAACCCAAACCAATTTATGTATTCCGCCGTGCAGGGGATTCGCCCGCAAGCAGGTGCATGATCGGAGAAAAATGATATTTTTTGTAAAGAATAATGGTATAAAGAAATGGACCCGCCAATGGCAGATAAGACAGAAGAATAGATTGCCATACGATAATCTTTTCTTACAACGGCCATCCCTAAAAATACAGTGAGCGGATACATACAAATTCTTTGATACCAGCAAAGTTCGCATGGTTCATAACCCCTGATTTCAGAAAAGTATAAACTTCCCATCATCGCGATGACAGAAGCTCCCCAAGCGAGAAATAATAGATTTTCTTTCAAATTTTTCATAATATCCTCCTCAGATAAGCTCTTCTCAAAATTATAGTATTGATTGAAGAAAAAGAAAACGTACAAAACATAAAATAATCAAAAGTAACCGCATGTTCACTTTTTTATAACAGGAAATAGTTGAAAAGTATTGGATTGCTTGCGCTGTAGTTTTCTTTCAAAAGATTTTCTTGTTCATACCAAAGGACTGTAAAACGGGAGCAATAGGTTCTTAAAAATAATGAGGAAAAGCAAGGACCAATTTCCAAACCTGCAATATTTTTGTTGCCAATTTGGAAAAGATAGAGCTGTGAAGGAAATGGAAACGGCCGACAACTCAAGAATATAATCCTATATGGCTGAATGAGCAAAATAAAAATATATGTAAGAAAATGGATGACAGAAAGGCTTACCTTTAAGAGGCAAGCCTTTGGTTTGGTGGAATTCTCAGGACTAAAAAAATGCTTCTTCAAAGGGATGTGTGACGCTATACGTGTTGTTCGCATGCTCAATATAGTGAAGCAATGCATATAAACGACGCTCTATCACAAAATAATCATGGGAAAAGTAATTCGCATGCAAGAAATGTTCAATTTTTTTAGCTAAAAAATGGTCTTTTGTGCGCACCATTAAAATTAGCAAATTATCCCATTCTGACCGGTGGATATAGAATAAAGCACGATCGTAATCGACTTTGTCCAAGCGGCTTTCCCTCCTTGTATAGGAGTTGTTATTAGTGTATGTGATTTTCGTCAACATCCACAAAGCAAATGTTGGTCGGTCTGTAAAACAAATTGGATATGCAATCGGCTTTTGTTGACTAGATGCTTTTTTATGGCGACGATCAAAAGAAGTGACATTGCTGCTGTCTCATTTACATGAGCTGTTCAAATTGATTCGCTTCACCTTTTGCGCCCTTCACATTTTGTTTTTTGGAAAAGGCGTGAAGGCAGCGATTCAAGATGAAATTGGAATGGACGTAAATGGCTGGCTTCGCCACTTTCTTATTCTATTTTCATCAAACCTCCTTTGTTCTCATAAATTGTTATAAGAACAAAGGGGGGAAAGCGAATGCTGGAAAATGAACAAAAACAGTTGGAATACGCCATCGAGGAAATTACGGAAATCGCCAGCGGTTTTGGACTGGACTTTTACCCGATGAGGTACGAGATCTGCCCTGCTGAAATTATTTATACATTTGGTGCATATGGGATGCCGACTAGATTTTCTCATTGGAGTTTTGGAAAGCAATTTTTTAAAATGAAGCTTCATTATGATTTAGGTTTAAGCAAAATTTATGAGCTTGTCATCAATTCCAATCCTTGTTACGCGTTTTTGCTTGATACCAATTCTCTTATCCAAAATAAATTAATCGTTGCCCATGTATTGGCACACTGCGATTTTTTCAAAAACAATGTTCGTTTTCAAAACACCAATCGAGATATGGTCGAAAGTATGGCGGCGACCGCAGAGAGGATCCGTCATTATGAAATTCAGTACGGAAAAAAGGAAGTGGAGAGATTTATTGATGCCGTTTTGGCGATAGAAGAACATATTGATCCGTCTCTCATGAGACCTCAACTGGCGTGGAGTATAGAAGATTTAGAGGAGTGGGAGGAGGAAGAAGATTCAAAACCGGCCTCTCCATACGATGACTTATGGTCGCTGGATGAGAAAAAGCCGGTAAGGAAAGATGGCGGAAAAAAGAAGAAAAAATTTCCTCCTCAACCTGAAAAGGATTTAGTGTTGTTTATTGAACAGTACAGCCGGGAATTAACAGAATGGCAGCGAGATATTATGACGATGATCAGAGAAGAAATGCTATATTTTTGGCCGCAGCTGGAAACGAAGATTATGAACGAAGGTTGGGCTTCGTATTGGCATCAACGAATTATCCGGGAATTAGATTTAACTTCAGATGAAGCCATTGAATTTGCCAAATTAAATGCCAGTGTCGTTCAGCCATCTCGAACAAGCATTAATCCGTATTACCTCGGTTTGAAGATTTTTGAAGACATTGAAGAACGTTGGAACCATCCTAGTGATGAAATGAAAAAACACGGGGTTGTTCCTGGTTCCGGCCGGGATAAGATATTTGAAGTTCGAGAAATTGAATCGGATATTTCATTTTTGCGCAATTACTTAACAAAGGATTTGGTGATGCGCGAAGACATGTTTCTTTTCCAAAAACAAGGCCATGATTACAAGATTGTGGATAAAGAGTGGAAAAATGTTCGCGATCAGCTGGTGAATATGCGGGTAAATGGCGGATTTCCCTATATAACCGTCAACGATGGCGACTATTTAAAAAATGGGGAATTGTATTTAAAGCACTGGTATGAAGGGATTGAACTTGACTTGAATTATTTAGAAAAAGTGCTTCCTTATATTTATCAATTATGGGGCCGCCCCGTTCACATGGAAACAGTCGTCGAAGAACGGGCCATGCTGTTTACCTACAACGGCCGAAGCATTCAAAGAAAATATTTATAGGGGCCTGACCCCCTTGATGCTTTAAAGTATAAAAGAGGTTAACAAGATAGATTAAAAATAAAGAATTTGTGCAACTTAAATGGTATGACGTGTGTTGATTGGCGTTATACCTTTTTTACTGTGAAATTCTAAAAAGGATAAAATAAATTTTTGAAGATAAGGTGAAAAATATCGTAAGATGGAATTGAATTCAATATTTTTTAAAAATGTATAAAAGTGGGATTGAGAAAAGATGGAGAATGCAGGCAATCCAATAATCACAGAGGTTGAATTGAAAAACGTCCATAAAACTTTTATGAATCATAATGAGGCGATCCATGTATTAAAGGGAATAAGCGGGAAAGTTCCAAAAGGATCTATTTTAACGATTATAGGACCTTCAGGATCAGGAAAAAGCACGATTTTATCATTATGCAATTTGCTTATCACTCCTGATGAAGGGGAGGTTCATATTCAGGGGAAAGAAGTTCGGAAGTGGGAAGTCCAAGAACTTAGGCGTCAAGTTGGTATTGACTTTCAAAGTGCACCTATGCTGACAGGGACTGCATTAGAAAACCTTACACTGCCTGCTCGTTTGCAAGGTCGAACTTTGAACAATCCTGAAAAATATATGGAATACGTTGGATTATCGAAAGATCTTTTAACAAGGGAAGCAAAAGAGCTTTCAGGCGGACAGCGGCAAAGATTGTCATTAGCTAGAACATTGGTCAACAATCCTTCCGTTTTATTGCTTGATGAAGTCACTTCCGCACTTGATTCCATCTCTGGACATGAGATTGAAGAACTCATTTTAAGACTGAATCGTGAACAGCAAACGACGATTCTTTGGGTCACTCACGATTTAGCACAAGCGGAACGTGTCGGCGATCAAACTTGGCTCATTATGGATGGAAGACTAATTGAAGCTGCCCCGACCAAACAATTTTTTGCTGAACCTAAAGAAGCCAAAACCAAACAATTTTTAGACATGAAGAGGGAAAATAAATGAATTTGCTTACCGTTTTGTTAAGTTTTAGCTTCGTGATTATCTCGCTTTTTCTATCAACCGCTTTTAAATTAGGGCTTGGCCGTGACTTGGTGATCACCAGTATCCGGGCTACTATACAATTGTTTTTGATTGGATATATTTTAAAAGCTGTGTTCGGTTTTCATAATCCACTTGTCATCATCGTGATGCTTCTGCTCATGATTATAGTAGCGGCAAAAAATGCAGCGAAACGTGGACAAGGTTTACCTTATATTTTTTGGAAAATTTTCGTAACGATTTCTATCGTTGAAATCATTACACAAGCGTTCTTGCTTGGATTACATATCGTGCCGGCAACTCCGCCGTATATTATTTCGATCAGCGGCATGATTATCGGAAACTCCATGGTCATCGCGAATCTTTTCTTAAATCGTCTAAAAGGTGAGCTGGAGATGCGAAAAGAAGAAGTCTTGCTTGTGCTGTCGCTTGGAGGCAGTATAAAACAATCCATCTATCCCATTTTAAAACAGTCTATTCGTTCAAGCCTCATTCCAACTGTCGAAAGCCAAAGAACCATTGGACTTGTTCAACTGCCCGGCATGATGACGGGGCAAATCGTAGCTGGAGCCGACCCTGTCCAAGCGGTCCGCTTTCAACTATTAATTGTATTTATGATCATGTCCGCCGCCACTCTCACTTCTATTATTTTAGGATTCCTCACCTATCCAGGCCTATTTAACAAACATCAACAATTAAAAGGGGCCTGACCCCTTTTTCGCTTTAAAGCTACAAAGGGGTCAGGCACCATTTTTTTCTTGCTTTCGAGTTTGAAAAGTCATTATAATGGAAATGTACGAAATATTCGAATTAAATAGAGGTGGTTATGATAGCAAGAAAGCCGCGTGTGTGGTATCCTGGGGCCATTTATCATGTAACGGCTCGTGGAAACCGGAAAGAAGCTATTTTTCGAGATATAGTTGATTATCGAACCTACTTAAAATATCTCCGCATTGTCCGCAATCGTTACCCCTTCATTCTTCATTCCTATTGTTTAATGAAAAACCACGTTCATCTTCAATTAGAAACGATTCATGATCCCCTTCACTTCATCATGAGAGACTTTCATTCAGAGTATGCCATGTATTTTAATCGTCGTTACGATCTTGTTGGCCATGTATTTCAAGGACGCTATAAAGCCCAACTCATTGAAAATGATCATTATTTCCTTAAAGTAAGCCAATATATTCATCTTAATCCAGTCAGAGCAAATTTAGTAGAAAAGCCGGAAGATTACATTTGGAGTAGTTACCATTCATATATTACAGGGAAAGATAATCCCAATGTCGACAAACAAAAAACGTTGTACTATTTCACAAAAGATCGCTCACGAATCACCTATCAGCAGTATGTGGAAGAGCATATGAAAGAAAATCCATTCTCCAATATTCAAAATCTTTAAAGTATTAAAATATTAAAGGGGTCTGACCCCATTAGAAAGGATGTTTATATGCTCAGGAATCGTTGGCAGATTTTAATTTTGGCTACTTGGATACAAATGACGGCCGCAATGATTACTCAAGGTATGGGTCCGTTATCCACTTATTGGGGAAAAATGGATCTTTTAACTCCAACGCAAACAGCCATTTTAGTGTCGGCTATCAATGTCGGTCCTTTGTTTTCGATGATGTTTTTAGGAAAAGCCATTGATCTATACGGAGAACGGTGGATTTTAGGGATTAGCAGTTTGTTGCTTGGACTCACGATGGGGGCGACGTTGCTTTCTCATCATTATATCTACTTAATCATGATTTTAATGATCGTGGGGGCGTGGTATGGCGCTTCGCAACCGGGGGGAAGCAAGGCCATCGTCCACTGGTTTCCGGTAAAAGAAAGGGGACTGGCACTGGGAATCAGACAAACAGGCATTCCATTAGGCGGAGCCATTGCGGCTGCCAGCATTCCATGGCTGTCCATTCATTTTGGAGTGTCAACGGCCATTTTAGTCCAATCGGGTCTAGCTATTGTCAGTGGATTTTTATTTCTATTACTCTATCAAGATGCGGAACCGGCAAAAAGTGAGAGTGAAAATCAAAAAGATCCTGAAGAAAAAGAAAATTGGAAATCGATTTGCTTTAATAAAACTCTTTACCCTGTTTTCTTTGTGGGAGTTTCACTTGTATCTCTCCAATTTATATTGGTTGCTCATTTTATGGGATTTTTAACAAACGAATTAAAAGTTTCCCTTACAAAAGCAGATTGTATTTAACTGTGGTGCAAATTTCCGGAATGTTAGGCAGAGTGGTATTGGCGTGGGTAGGTGACAATTGGTTAAAAGGAAATCGAGTTCGTCCTCTCATTCTTTCTATTGTCGTGGCCATAGCATCTATTTTCTCTTTTGTGGCTGGATGAAGGGGAGTCTAGCTGGCTCCTTGTCGGAATCAGTATTGTATTAGGTTTCTTTGGAATGGGCTGGTACAGTCTCTATATCGTTTATGTTTCCGAAAACGGACCGGAAGATCAAATCGCCTACACCGTGAGCATAGGTCTTACTTTAAACCAAATTGCCATTATAGCAGCTCCCGTTCTATTCGGATTGATCGTGGACTGGCAAAAAAGTTATACGATAGCGTGGATTTTCCTAATGGTGATCATCGCTTCAGGAGGGCTTATGTTATTACCAAGCAAATCCGGTTTAAAGAAAATAGATATATGAAACTAAGTTTATCGAAAATACATAAAGGGCAACACCGTAGGTATTCTTATACTCTGCCTAATCATTGAGCGGGATTGGGATTTTGACGGACAAAAAATAACCGATTCACTTTAGTTAAAAGAACACCGCCATAACATCTTTGATCTAAATAAATGAAATAGTCATTTATCTAAGCGAATCGTTGCGCTCTTAAGGTAATTTTTATGGACAAATCCGAAGTGAATTTAAAAAATTTCTCCTCTCAATTCCGCTCTAATGAAGCTGCTTTTTGCTTTGTTTCATAAAATCCGAGATTTTCGGAAATTTCAGCGGCTGCCTTCATTATTTTATCTACTAGAAAGCCAGTTTTCATTTTCTTTATTCGATCTAATGGCCCCACTACGCTGATACCCGCAATGACTTTTCCGGTATAATCTTTGACGGGTGCTCCAATACTCACAATTCCTTTACTTATTTCTTCTTTGGCGATTGAATACCCTTGTTTTTTGATTTGGTCCAGTTCTGCCCGAATTTGTGCTTCTGTTTTTTCACAATGGTATGGTCCGCTTTTCGCGATCACATGTTGGATATATTCTTCAGGTTGATAAGCCAATATCACTTTTCCCACTCCGGTTTTAAGAGCAGGATTTCGTTGACCGATACTGGACATAAGAGAAACAGGATGACGGCATTCGATTTTATGAAGATAGACGATATGTTGATCTTCCAATATGGCAAGGTGAGCCGTTTCTCCCAACTCATCAACGAGTGGTTTGAGCACGTGCAAAGACACTCTGTATATTTCATAATGAGTGGTGACCAGTCCGCTTAAACCGAGGATGGATAAACCAAGATGATATCTTTTCGTATGGGGATTTTGTTCTAGAAAGCCTTTGCTGCAAAGTTTGGTGACGAGCCGATGGACGGTGGTTTTATGGATGTCCAACTGGTGGGCGATTTCTGTAATTCCATATTCTTGTTTTGGACGTGAATATAATTTTAAAATTCTTATAGCATTTTTGACCGATCCTAAAAAATATTTTTCATTGGCACCATCCTTTTGCACTTTGGTCACTCCTTTTTCAAAAATGGAATCATATTCAGATTAGTGAAGGCAGATGGGATGAAGGGAGCTATAACGTTTCTAATTTGTGAGAAATTTGGTCCGCTGCTTGAATCACTGATTTTGTCAGCGAATGATAGTTGGTAGGATGAATTCGTTTGATCGATCCGACGATACTGACAGAAGCAGCCACTTGCTGATTGACCGTTATGGGAGCAGCGATGGAAGTGATTCCTTCATGGAGCTCTTCTTTACTAATCGCATATCCTTGCTGTTTGATCTGTTTTAATACGCGTAAAAATTCTTCCGGATGAGTGATCGTATATGGTGTATAAGGATGAAGACCGTGTTCTTTTATATAGTTTTCTATGAAATCTTTAGGCTTGTAAGCAAAAATGACTTTGCCTGCGCTTGTGCAATGAGGAGGGTTTTTACGGCCAATATGCGTCAGCATTTCAACGGGGTGTTTGCAATCTTCTTTGCAAAGGTAAAAAACTTCCCCTTTTTTTAAAATGGCAATATGGGCACTTTCTCCGGTTTTTTCGACTAATTGCCGTATAATAGGTCGGCCTACTTCCAATATCTTCAAACGGGAACTTACAAGATTTACTAATACCAATAAGTGAACTCCCAAGTGATAACGACTCGTTTCTCTATTTTTCATAACGAATCCTTCGCTTTCCAATGTAATAAGGAGTCGATGGGCAGTACTCTTGGCAATGCCCAGCTTGTTGGCGATTTCGGTTACTCCAAGCTCTGATACATCCATTGAAAATAAGTCCAATAATTTTAAAGCGTTATCTAAAGAATTGGACTTGTTCTTGGTTTTTGCCATTCGATTAGCTCCTTTCTAAATATGGGTAACGATGACGATCAAGGCTTAAGATAATTGAAAGCGCTATCATAACAGCTAGCAACTTGTTCGGTAGATGAACGAGAGGAGTGATATTATTTTATCGTATAATTTTTGAATATTAAATAAATTTAAAATTTTCATCTTTGTTTCGCATAGAAGAACAACCAAGTTGTTAGCGTTTCCGCTATTTTCTACCTTTATGTTAAAGCAACTGATTTTCAGCAAATAAACAGGGGGTATGAATGATGGCATCCGTATCAGCCGAAACAAAAACGATGGATTGTTTGCATTTTATCAATGGAAAGTATTGTTCTTCTGTGGATCATAAAACGTTTGAAAATATTAATCCAGCAACAGAGGAAGTGATCGGGACGGTGGCGGAAGGCGGAAAAAAAGAAATTGATCTTGCCGTCGCCGCTGCAAGAAAAGCATTAAATGGACCTTGGAAGGAAATATCCACACAAGAAAGATCGAAAATCATCCGCAGAATTGGCGATATTATTTTGGAAAGAATCGATGAACTAGCCATGTTGGAAACGTTGGATACCGGAAAACCGCTTTGGTTGGCCAAACAACTGGATATTCCGAGAGCCGCTTATAATTTCCATTTCTTCGCCGACTATATGATTTCAGTGGGTACGGAAGCCTATGAACAAGACAATATAGCGATCAATTATGCCGTTCGCCGTCCGGTAGGAGTTGTTGGATTGATTAATCCTTGGAATCTGCCGTTGTTATTGTTGACTTGGAAATTAGCTCCTTGTTTGGCTGCCGGAAATACGGCTGTTATGAAACCGGCAGAATGGACGCCGATGACAGCGACTTTATTGGGGGAAATTTGTAAAGAAGCAGGCGTTCCGGATGGAGTCGTGAATATAGTGCATGGTTTTGGTCCCGATTCAGCAGGCGCAGCTCTTTCCGAACATCCGGATGTAGATGCCATCAGTTTTACCGGTGAAACGTCAACGGGAACCGTCATTATGCAATCAGCTGCCAAATCGTTGAAAAAATTGTCCTATGAACTAGGCGGGAAAAACCCCAATATTATTTTTGCGGACTCGGATTTGGATGAAGTCATTGAAACTACCATCAAATCCAGTTTTATCAATCAAGGTGAAGTTTGTTTGTCTGGCTCTCGCATTTATGTCGAACGTCCGGTTTTGGATGCATTTATGGAGAAGTTTGTTCAAAAAACAAAAGAACTTACGGTCGGTGATCCTTTAGATCCTAACAGCAAAGTGGGAGCGTTGATTTCGAAAGAACATTATGAAAGAGTATCGAGCTATCTTAAAATTGCCCGAGAAGAAGGCGGAAACATTGTGATAGGCGGAAAACGTCCGGCGGGATTGGACAAAGGTTATTATTTAGAGCCAACTATTATCGCTGGATTGGATCGGAATTCCCGCTGTGTCAAAGAGGAAATTTTCGGTCCGGTTGTCACCGTTCTCCCCTTTGACAAAGAAGAGGAAGCGATTGAACAGGCGAATGATACCCACTATGGATTAAGCGCAACGATTTGGACGAATGATCTGCGCCGTGCCCACCGGGTGGCCAGGCAAATAGAAGCAGGAATCATCTGGGTCAACACCTGGTTTTTGCGCGATTTACGCACACCTTTTGGAGGCATGAAAAGAAGCGGAATCGGCAGGGAAGGCGGAATGCACAGCTTTGAGTTTTACACTGAATTATCCAATATTTGTATAAAATTATAAGGGTGATAAAATGGCACAAAATCAGATTCAACTGCTGTCACAGCAATTGTTGGATGCAGAGAAAACAAGGAAAGGGATCGAGCCGTTCACCAAGACATATCCACAACTGACGGAAGAAGAAGCTTATCAGATTCAGCTGCTGAACATACAAAAAAAGCTCAATGCCGGCGAGAAGATTGTTGGGAAAAAAATTGGGTTGACGTCTCTTGCTATGCAAACGTTATTGGGGGTCAACGAACCTGATTATGGGCATTTGCTGGATGGAATGATTTTAGAAAACCATGGGATACTTTCATGGCAAAAAGTTTGCCAGCCGAAAGTCGAGGCAGAAATTGCTTTTGTGCTAAAGAAAGACTTAACTGGACCAAATGTGACGGAAGTAGACGTTTTGCTGGCCACTGATTATATAGTGCCGGCATTAGAAATTGTCGATAGTCGAATTCGCGATTGGGATATTCAATTAGTAGATACAGTAGCAGACAACGCTTCCTCCGGGTTTTTTGTGCTTGGTGGGAGCCCGACTTCCATAGCAGATCTTGATTTAACAATCATTGGGATGGCTCTGTATAAAAATGGCGAATTGATAAATACAGGTGCAGGTGCAGCTGCCATGGGCCATCCGGCAAAATGCGTTGCCTGGCTTGCCAACAAATTGCATGATTATGGCATTTCATTAAAAGAAGGCGAAGTGATTTTATCGGGAGCTTTGTCCGCAGCGGTAGCGGCTGAGCCTGGAGATTATTTTCACGCCAAACTGTCCCACATAGGCGAGATTAGTATGAAATTTGGCGATTAAAAACAAAGGGGGCTTTCAAGTGAACAAAGTGAAGGTTGGAATTATTGGCTCCGGTAATATTGGCACTGACTTAATGTATAAGATCGAAAAAAGCGAAGTTCTCGAAATGTCCACTATGATTGGAATCGATCCGGATTCAGAGGGATTGAAACGAGCCAAAACACGCGGTTACACCGTTTTTAGCAATGGAATTGAAGGGTTTTTGCAGCATCCAGAATTGGCGGATATTCTTTTTGATGCTACAACGGCTAAAGCTCACGATTACCATAATCAAGTTTTAGGGAAGCTTGGAAAACAGGTGATTGATCTAACCCCTGCTGCTATAGGTCCGTTTGCTGTTCCTGCCGTGAATTTAACTGAGCATTTAGATCAGCCGAATGTCAATATGATTACATGCGGAGGACAGGCAACCATTCCTATTGTCCATGCCATTTGCCGCGTTGTTTCTGTAGAATACGCAGAAATTGTCGCGACGATCGCCAGCAAAAGTGCGGGTCCGGGAACACGAGCCAATATTGATGAGTTTACGAGAACCACGGCAAGAGGAATCGAAGTGATTGGTGGAGCGAAAAAAGGCAAGGCGATTATTATCTTAAATCCGGCAGAACCGCCGATCATGATGCGCGATGCCATTCATGCATTGGTAGAGGAAGAAGGAAAAGAAAAAGAAATCACTGAATCGATTAAAAAAATGGTAACCAAAGTTCAAGAGTATGTCCCGGGTTATAGACTGAGAACCGAACCGATATTTAAAGGCAAACGAGTATCTGTATTTATAGAGGTGGAAGGAGCGGGAGACTTCTTTCCTCCGTATTCAGGGAATTTGGATATAATGACGGCATCTGCCCGGAAAGTAGCGGAAGAATTTGCCGGAAAAAAACTGTCGCAGTTGCAGAAACAGTGAAGGAGGATTGAAAATGGCACATTTAACGGTTGTAGATGTGACGTTAAGGGACGGAAGCCACTCTATGAAACATGCTTTTACCGAAAAACAAGTGCGGTCGACAGCTCGTGCACTGGATGAAGCGGGAGTCCCATATTTTGAAGTATCCCATGGGGATGGTCTTGGCGGATCTTCTTTGCAATACGGATTTTCAAAAGTGAACGAAATGAAATTAATTGCAGCAGCAAAAGAAGAATGTCAGCAATCGAAAATTTCTGTTTTGCTTTTGCCGGGAATTGGCATTAAAGAAGATTTAAAAGAAGCGGTCCAAGCAGGAGCAGATATGGTTCGTGTGGCGACACATGTGACAGAAGCCGATGTTGCCAAGCAACATATTGAATTAGGGAGGAATCTTGGTTTAAAAACAGTTGGTTTTTTGATGATGGCTCATTCGGCGCCTACTTCCAAACTGGTGGAACAGGCGAAATTGTTTGAAAGCTATGGAGCTGAAGTCGTTTATGTAACAGATTCGGCGGGGGCATTGCTGCCTCACGGGGTAAAAGAGAAAATTGCCGCGTTGCGAAGCGAACTGGGAGTGGACATTGGTTTTCACGGACATAATAATTTGTCGCTAGCGATGGCGAATACATTAGCCGCTATAGAAGAAGGAGCAACATATATTGACGGCAGTCTGAGGGCGCTCGGAGCGGGAAGCGGAAACACACAAACGGAAGTGATGGTCGCAGTGCTGAATCGATTGGGTCATCGAACCGGCATTGATCTGTATAAGATTATGGACGCAGCGAATATTGTGGCAGACTATATGCCTCGTCCTCAAGAAATTACCGGAGCCAGTTTAATTTTAGGTTATGCCGGGGTATACTCCAGCTTTTTATTGCATGCTAAGGAAGCGGCAGAGCGTTTTCAAGTAGACGAAAGAGACATTTTGGTGGAGCTGGGCAAAAGAAAAGTGGTTGGGGGACAAGAAGATATGATTCTACAAGTGGCTTCGGAACTAGCATCAAAAGTGAAAACATTCATCTAGGGGGAAAGGAATTTGGATAGGAAAAAATACCGGGAATTGGCGGAATTTTTAATCAATGCTGAAAAAGAAAAAAGAGAAGTCGTCCGGCTGACTTCTGAAATTCCAGACTTGACGCCTGAGCAAGCGTATCGAATTCAGGAAGAGCTGGTCAATTTGAAATTAGCAAACGGACATCGGATAATCGGGCCCAAAATGGGGCTAACGAGCTTTGCTAAAATGCAGCAAATGAAAGTCAATGAGCCGATTTATGGCTATGTTTTGGATGATATGTTGATTGAAAGCGGAGAAACCGTCTTTTTTTCCGAATTCATCCATCCAAAAGTGGAAATCGAAATCGCCTTTTTCCTTGGAGAGGATATAAAAGGCCCTGGCGTCACAAGTGCTCAAGTGATGTCGGCAACGGCTTATGTCGCACCGGCTCTTGAAATTATAGACAGCAGATATAAAAATTTTCAATTTACACTTCCTGATGTCATTGCCGATAATGCATCCGCTTCCCGTGTGGTCATTGGAAATAAGTTGACGCCTTTATCTTCTTTGACTACGGACTTGGAGCTGATCGGTGCTGTATTGTACATCAATGGGGAATTAAAAGCGAATGGTGCGGGTGCCGCGATATTGAATCATCCGGCCAATTCCATCGCAGCTCTTGCCAATATGCTGGCCCGTTCCGGCAAAAAGCTTCAAGCAGGAGATATCATTTTGGCAGGAGCGATCACAGAGGCGATTATGCTTGCAAACGGAGATGTTGTCCATGGAAAGTTGGATCAATTAGGGGACGTTTCCTTCGCAGTCCGCGACTAATTTTGAGGAGGATTTTCAAATGCCATTTATTCAGATTCATTTACTTGAAGGCAGATCAGAAGAGAAAATCAAAGACGTGATTAAAAATGTCACAGACTGTGTCGCTGATACTTTAGATGCGCCGCTGGAAAGTATACGTGTCGTTGTGACGGAGATCCCTCCCACACATTGGGGCACCGCAGGCAAAACAAAAGCGGAAAGCAAATAAAGAACCGCAAGAGAAAGTATTCTTTTGTTCCATATCATAAAGACCCTATTGTCTTATTCAGATAAAAATGGATCGTTTTCTTTTTTAAAAGGGGACTTTACAGTTTCTTAAGCAGCTGATTTGTAGTGAATATCAATTTCATGATGATAACCATCTTCTGCCTGTATTTATTAAAAAGCGGTTGCATGTAATTAAAAGATCATGTTTTAACCAATATACGAATCAATAAAAAGACCGAATCGGGAATCTTGCTGAGAAAAAGCAATAATGGAAAACGACGATGAGAAGACGAGGTAACAATGAATGGATTTCTAGAAAAAGTTGACAAAGCGGAAAAATGTCAGTTTCTAACTATGTTTTTCCGCTTTTTTCATGTATTCTGAAGTTTTTTCAAAAATGGAATTTGAAAAAAGTGTCTTCACGGCTTCCATGAATTCTATTGGATCGTTGAATTTAACCAGTTTTTGCTGTCCTGTTTTGGAAAAGCGGACTCTCATCTGTTTATCCGTGACGGAAAGAGTTTGATCGCTAAAACATTGGGCGATTAATGGAGAACTATTAAACGGGGATTTTTCATGAAACGTAATTTGTTCTTTGATATCCGTCAATTTTTCCCAAGGGAGCTCCTTCAACGAAAATGCATATTTGATGATCCAGTGTTCTTCCGATTTCATTTCGAGCACATGTGTACCCTTTGGAGTTTGTAAACGGCGAGCTCGAAAACTTCCTGCTGCCGAGGATACAGCCATCCCGTCAATCTGAATGGGGGATAGAGCAAGTTGATTGCCAAATCCGGCATCTACCAACCATAAAGAATCTCCGAGATCGAGAAGAATTAAAACATGAGTGCCATCAAGGGCCCAATGGTTTCCGTTCGAAATGGTGCCGGAAACTAATTTTACATTGTATCCTTCTTCCTTCAGTTGCAAATAAAGATATGGGTTTAGCTCATAGCACAACCCGCCCCGATATTGGGAAAATTTTTGAAAAAGAAAAGTCTCTGTGATTGGCATCGTATTTTGAGTGACGACATCAAGATTTTCGAAAGGATATTGGCTGGCGAACTGTCTCAGTGTACAGCTTATTTTCTCAACAGTGCTGTTGTTTTCAGCCTCCGGTTTTGCTGTTGCCATGTGGATCACCCCTGAACTTATTGTAGTCTTTTCAGTTTTAAACCTGCAACCATTTCACTGTTTCGTTGTTCAGACATTATTTGAAGACATGTCATCATGGTCAAAGTAGTGCAAAGATGTAGGTGGTATTGTATAATAAAAATAAATGAAAATTAATAAAAATTGTGTCACATAACAACTTCATTAGGTTCCCTCTTTAAGGGGATCATGAGGCAAAGGGGAGTCATACATGAACCTGGGATTTGGTGAGATTGCTCTTATAGTTATTGTTGCGTTGTTGATTTTTGGACCTGCTAAACTCCCTCAATTAGGAAAAGCCGCCGGACAAACCCTTCATGAATTTAAAAAAGGCATGAAAGGTATTTTGGATGATGAGGAGGAAGGGAAAGAAAAAGAAAATGCAGTCGTGAAAGATGAAAATTCCCGATAAATCGGGATTTTTTTCTGGATGGAAAGGATGAGAATGAGGATGAAAAGAATTTTTAGTCTCTTAAGTGTAGCTGTACTGCTGATTGTAGCAGGTTGTTCCGGAAAGTCGTCAGGAGGAGCGCAGGATACGGCGGGAACACAAGATAAAGCAGAAACGAAGAACATTACCGTCTCAGCAGCGGCCAGTTTGCAACCCGTTCTTGATGAGCTCATTGCCGAGTTTGAAAAAAAACATAAGGATTTTCATGTTACTGTAAACTACGGTGGTTCTGGAGCGTTAGCGCAGCAGATTTCTCAAGGAGCTCCGGTAGACTTGTTTTTATCGGCATCCGCAGATAACGTTGATCAATTAAAGGAAAAGAACCTTGTCAGCAAGGACGTTTTGTTATTAAAAAATGAACTTGTTGTAGCTGTGCCAAAAGAGGGAGCGCAATCGATTTCTGATATCAAGGACTTGGCGAGCAAAAATGTGAAAAAAATCGCCCTTGGAACTCCGGAGACTGTTCCCGCTGGCAAATACGCCGAACAAACGTTGAAATCTTTAAAATTATGGGATGATTTAGACGATAAAATCGTTTATACGAAGGATGTCAGACAGGCTCTGAATTATGTGGAAACCGGCAGCGTTGATGCAGCGTTTGTTTATAAAACAGATGCTCTGTCTTCCAAAAAAGTGAAAACGGCTATAGTAGCAGATCCAAAACTGCATGATCCTATTGATTATGAAATGGCGGTTATTAAGCATAAACATGAACAATGGGCGAAAGATTTTGCTAGCTTCTTACAGGACAAGCACTGCCAAGATGTGTTTAAAAAATACGGTTATTTAATCCCTTCCAAGGAGCATTCATAAATGGCAAGTTCTTTATGGGAACCGATTTTTTTATCCCTAAAGCTCGCTTTTGGAGCAACGATTATCGTGCTTATTTTCGGGCTGGCGGCGGCAAAATGGATGACTGCCTATTCTTTTAAAGGAAAGTTGCTGGTCGAGCTATTGTTTCTTTTACCGATTGTTTTACCACCAACCGTTGTAGGGTTTATATTAATCGTATTGCTTGGCGGGGATTCTATACTTGGGCGGGCGGTTGAGTCGATTTTCGGCCAACCGCTTATGTTTACGCAGTGGGCTGCTTTAATTTCTGCTACGGTTGTATCTTTTCCGCTCATGTACCAATCGCTGAGCATCGGATTTCAAGAAATTAATCAAGAAATCATTCAAGCTGCCCGATTAGACCGTGCATCTTGGCTGCAAATATTAATCTATATTGAACTGCCGCTTATATGGAAAGCGGTAATGGCGGGAATCTTTTTAAGCTTTGCAAGGGCATTGGGCGAATTTGGCGCTACGCTTATGTTCGCAGGCAATATCCCTGGAAAAACTCAAACCACCGCCATCGCCATTTATATGGCGATGGAAAGCGGGGATATGAAAACAGCGTGGACGTTGGTTATCGTGTTGATGTCGATTTCATTTGTATTACTGTTTGTCGTCCAGATGCTGAAGAAGAAATCATCTTAATAGAATCGGAGAATCCTAGGTCGAATGATTTCTTGTTCCTTACTGAGTTTCCGCTTCCCCCCTCGTTCCCCTGAGATTTTGCTTTCGGCTTTTCCCTTTCCCTTTTACAAGTTTCCTGGCAGAAGTTTGATTTTTCCACACGGAATGGGAAATAATCATCTAGACAAAAAAACAGGAACAAGAGTAAAATCAATGAGACATAAATCTCAAACGGGCCGTTAAGGAGAGGAAAATCATGTCGTTATCGGAATTTTTTCTCTCGAAAAGAACGACTTTTGTTGAAATTCATTATGTTATAATGTTTCTCAGCGTAAGGTGCTTTCATTGCTCCATGGACTTTTGTTTACGGCTGTAAAAAACAGCCTTGAGCAAATGAAATCCGTTTGGCAAAAACATGTCACTAAAAAGAAGTGGAATCAAGTAATCAAAGCGGATTTAAAATCCTTTATGGACTAGTGTAAACAACAGGGGGAACCAAAAAAGACATGGGAACATCTTTAGATACAATGAAGAACATTTGGAGAAAATTCCATCTAACCCAAGTGTTTATTTTGCTTCTTTCTATTTGCGTTCTTTTATTACTGGGATTTGTGATCTATTTTATGAAATCAGCAGATGTCGAGTCTTTAAAAAAAGGTCTATCCCAGCAAACGATTATTTATGACAAAGACGGAGACGTTGCCAGTAAATTATCAGCTAATCGCTCAGATAGTGTGCCGATCAAGAAAATACCGGATTCTTTGCAAGACGCTGTGGTTGCGATTGAAGACCATCAATTTTACAACCATAACGGATTTTATTTAAAAGGAATGCTGAGAGCGTTTGTGCAAGATATACTGCATGGAGGAGCGGTCCAAGGTGGAAGCACGATTACGCAGCAGCTGACGAAAAACGCGCTGCTTTCACCGGAAAAAACGTTAAAGCGAAAAATTGAAGAACTCTTTCTTGCGATCCAAATCGAAAAAGTGTACAAGAAAAAAGAAATACTGGAAATGTACTTAAACACCATTTACTTTGGGCAAGGTGCATGGGGAGTACAAAATGCATCGGAAAAGTATTTTGGAAAAAATGTGCAAGATTTGAATTTGAGTGAATCAGCTTTGCTTGCCGGTCTCATTAAGGCTCCGTCCGCCCTTGATCCGTACAATCATTACGAAGCGGCCATCAAACGCCGCAACGTCGTACTGGACCAAATGGTCAAATATGGGTACATCACACAAGATGAAGCGAATAAAGCCAAAAGTACGACCATCGTATTGAAAGACGGAAGCAAGGACCCGCTAAAAGAAAAATATCCTTATTTTGGCGATGCCGTTATTGAAGAAGCTGTCAATCGCTATGGCCTTTCTCAAAAAGATCTTTTGGAGAAGGGATATAAAATTTACACTACGATGGATCAAAATATCCAATCTCAATTGGAAAAAGTGTATAAGGAGGATTGGCTTTTTCCAAAAGGTGTACATGGCGGGGATGTTCAAAGCGCGGTCGTTATGTTAGATCCACATAATGGAGGGGTTTTAGGGGTTGTAGGAAGCCGTGGAGAACATGTATTCCGTGGTTTCAGCTATGCTACGCAAATGAAAACTTCTCCTGGATCTACGATTAAGCCTCTCGCTGTTTATACACCGGCTTTAGAAGAAGGATATGAACCAACGAGCATGCTGAAAGATGAAAAAATGAAATTCGGCGATTATGAGCCTTCCAACTATGACGGAGTGTACAAAGGAGAAGTTCCAATGTACGAAGCGGTTGAAAAATCGCTGAATGTACCGGCTGTTTGGCTTTTAAACGAGATTGGACTGGATAAAGGCGTGGATGCTTTAAAACGTTTCGGAATCCCTCTTGAAAAAGAAGACCGGAACTTGAGCATCGCTCTTGGCGGAATGTATAAAGGGGTCTCGCCATTGCAAATGGCGTCCGCCTATTCGACGTTTGCCAATGGTGGGGTTCGCCAAGAAGGACATTTTATCAGAAAAATTGTGGACCCTGACGGCAAGGTGGTAGCAGAGTGGAAAGGCGAAGGAAAGCGCGTTACAAGTAAAAAAGTAGTTGATGAAATGAATTCTATGCTGTTGAACGTAGTCGCAGAAGGAACTGGAAGAAAAGCATCGATTCCAGGGTATAAGATTGCCGGAAAGACAGGCTCTACTCAGGTGCCGATTGAAGGCGTGGATGGAACAAAGGACCAATGGTTTATTGGGTATACGCCAAACGTGGTGGGAGCTGTCTGGCTTGGCTTTGACAACAACAACGATTACTTGACCAGCAACAGTTCTGATGGAGTAGTCCCAGTATTTCGGGAGGTCATGGAAAAAACGCTGCCGTATATAAAAAATGAATCATTTGATGTAACGCCTATTCAAAAACAAGTAGAGAAAAAGAAGAAAAAAGATTGGAAAGAAAAACTCATCGAAGAATGGAAGAAGCTTTTTTAAAGGCCATAAAGGCCCCTTTTGAACAAATAAATCCGACGAGATAAAACCTTTCTCTCGTCGGGTTTTTTCTGTTTTCGGGAGTTTTATTTTGAAGCGGGCGGAGTGTTAGGGTTGGCGCTTGCTAATGGAAAAGACGTTTTTTTGCTTTTGTCTAATTGGGATGATCGCGGAATGGGAGAGGCTTCTGCAGGAAAAGCAAGCCGAGCGAGACACCGCAGCGAGGTTCAAGCAAGGGAGGTCGTGTATCGCCTGGGAAAAACGAGTGAATTTCGCGATCACCAGCTTGTTCGATATAAAGATTTACATGAAAACAGGGATGCCCCTAGGTCATTTTGACTTTTGGGACGGCAAAAAAGAAACAGTCACGGAAATTACTTTTTTTCACGATGTGGGGAAGTGATTGGTTGGGACCATTCGTTTTGAAAGGAGAGAGAAAAGCCGGGTTTATCTGTTATCCCAATGGGAAGTTGAAATTTTTTAAAATGGTTTTGTTCCAGCGGTCCGGCAGTTTTGGTGGAGTGCTCTTTTAAAAGAACGGTGATAGAGAGAGGAATGATAGAAAAAAATTTAAAAACGAGCGAAAATAAGAGAATAGCGCATTTGTAAGCGGTAACAAAATAAACGGATGATTCAAAAAAGTCAAAAAATTAACCATAAAGGTATTGACCAGAACGAAAAACAGCTGTATTATTTACCTCAATTAAACAATATTCTGATACGGCAGATAAATAAAATTATTCAAAAATTTTTCCGCCATTTAATTTCTATTTTTTAACTATCAAGGAGTGAACAAAAGTGAGTGAGCAATGGATCTATTTAAACGGCAAATTGGTAAAAAAAGAAGATGCGGTCATTTCAGTGTACGACCACGGCTTTTTGTACGGAGATGGCGTATTTGAAGGCATCCGGATGTATAAGGGAGTGGTATTTCGATTAAAAGAACATATTGATCGGCTTTACGACTCCGCCAAATCCATTATGTTGAATATCCCTAAAACAAAGGAAGAAATGACTCAAATCATTGTGGATACGCTAAAAAAGAATGAGTTGGAAGATGCGTATATTCGGGTGGTCGTTTCGAGAGGGGTCGGTGACTTGGGTCTGGATCCGAACAACTGTAAAGGACCTCAAATTATTGTCATAGCTGAACCGCTTGCTCTTTATCCTAAAGAATTATATGAGACTGGAATTGAAATTGTGACGGTAGCAAGCCGACGAAATCGTTCGGATGTGCTTCCACCTCAAGTAAAATCTTTAAACTATCTAAATAATATTCTTGTAAAAATTGAAGCACAGTTGGCAAACGCCAGTGAAGCGTTGATGTTAAACGATCAAGGTTATGTGGCGGAAGGTTCGGGGGATAATATTTTTATCGTAAAGAACGGAGTCGTAAAAACACCTCCTGCTTACGTCGGTGCACTGGAAGGAATTACAAGAAATACAATTATTGAGATTGGAAGAAAATTGGGCTTTGATGTCAGGGAAGAAACGATGACGCGTCACGACGTATATTCGGCGGATGAAGTCTTTTTAACAGGTACGGCAGCGGAAATCATTTCGGTAGTGAAAGTGGACGGAAGAGTGATCGGGGACGGAAAACCTGGTGAATATACGAAGAAATTGTTGGATGCATTCCGTGAATATGTAACAACGGACGGAGTAAAAGTGTATTCAGAAACAAGCGTTCATGCTGGTTGAGGCTTCGGAGGAGATATGGATGCGCAGTGACATGATAAAAAAAGGGATTGACCGAGCCCCTCATCGCAGCCTTTTATACGCGGCAGGGGTCAAAACAGAAGATTTAAACAAACCGTTTATCGGTGTGTGCAATTCGTATATCGATATTATTCCGGGACATGTCCATTTAAAAGAATTTGCGGAAGTGGTCAAAGATGCCATAAGAGAGGCTGGCGGTGTCCCGTTTGAATTTAATACGATCGGGGTAGACGATGGAATCGCCATGGGGCATATCGGAATGCGATACTCCTTGCCCAGCAGGGAACTGATCGCCGATTCGGCAGAGACAGTCATCAATGCCCACTGGTTTGATGGAGTATTCTTTATTCCCAATTGCGATAAAATAACACCTGGTATGCTAATGGCGGCGGTTCGGACGAATGTTCCTTCCGTTTTCGTATCCGGAGGGCCGATGGAAGCAGGCAGAACAAAAGCAGGAAAACCGCTGTCGCTTTCCTCGGTGTTTGAAGGAGTCGGAGCACGATTATCCGGAAGAATTTCGGAAGAAGAATTTGGGGAAATTGAAAGAAACGCTTGTCCGTCTTGTGGTTCTTGTTCGGGGATGTTTACTGCTAACTCAATGAATTCATTGATGGAAGTGCTTGGCATGACACCTCCGGGCAATGCAACGATTGTCGCCACTTCTTCGGAGCGGCGCAAGCTTATCAAGGAAGCCGTCCAATATTTAATGGAGTTGATCGAAAAAGACATCCGACCGCGAGATATTATTACACCAGAAGCTATTGATGATGCGTTTGCTCTTGATATGGCAATGGGCGGTTCCACTAATACGGTTCTTCATACGTTGGCCATCGCAAATGAGGCCGAAATTGAGTACGATTTAAAGCGAATCAACGAAATTGCCAAGAAAGTTCCTTATTTAGCCAAAATCAGTCCTGCCTCGGACTATTCGATGCAGGATGTTCACAGGGCAGGGGGCATTAGCGCAATCATTAAAGAATTGTGTGAAATGGATGGAGTAATCCATAAAGATAGAATCACGATTACCGGAAAAACTTTGTATGAAAATGTAAAAGATGCCAAAATATTGGATGATCAAGTCATCAGAAGAAAGGAAAATCCATACAGTGCTGTCGGCGGACTTTCCATCTTGTATGGAAATATTGCTCCGGATGGAGCCGTCATTAAGGTAGGGGCTGTAGATCCTTCCATCAAGACTTTCCTTGGAGAAGCGATCGTGTTCGATTCGCAGGATGAAGCGTTGAAAGGAATTCACAGCGGATTGGTCCGAGAAGGGCACGTTGTTGTCATTCGATATGAAGGACCTAAAGGCGGACCGGGGATGCCGGAAATGCTTGCTCCTACTTCAGAGATTGCCGGAAGAGGGCTCGATAAAAAAGTGGCTCTCATAACGGATGGAAGATTTTCAGGTGCTTCCCGTGGCATTTCTATAGGTCATATATCCCCTGAAGCTGCTGAAGGCGGTCCAATTGCTTTCATTGAAAATGGAGATCAAATCTTGATCGATCTGGAAAATCGAACGATCAATGTGTTGCTGACAGAAGAAGAAATGACAGAACGAAAGAGACGTTGGGTTCAGCCTGAACCGAAAATTAAAAAAGGCTATTTGGCGAGATATTCCAAACTTGTCACTTCCGCCAGCACAGGCGGGATCATGAAAATTTAATCGATGCAAATCGATGACGAGGTAAAAGTTGCAGGAATTCCGTATTCACAGAGAGCCGGTTGTTGCTGAGAGCCGGTAATACTACCTGCAGCGACATCCCCTCTGAGTGCCGATCTGAACGGAAACTATTAGGATTGGCCGAGTATAATATACTCGTTATCAAAAAGAACAATGTGTCAGTCATTGTTCATGAGGTGGCATTCGTGAGAATGTCATGAATCAGGGTGGTACCGTGGAAAGAATACAGCCTTTTCACCCCTGCGCTATAGGATTGGTAGGCGCAAGGAGTGAAAAGGCTTTTCTTTTTGAGTCAAAAAGTCTAAAGGATGAAACCAACCAGTTGGAGGGAGAATCAATGAGGGCTAATGCAAAAGCGGAAACGGAATCTGTAACGGGGACAATGACAGGTGCAGAAATTCTGATTGAATCATTAAAAAGAGAAAACGTGGAAATCATTTTTGGATATCCTGGTGGAGCTGTATTGCCAATATATGATGCGTTATATAAAAATCCGATTCGCCATATACTGGCAAAACATGAGCAGGGAGCCATTCATGCCGCTGAAGGATACGCGAGAGTATCAGGTAAACCAGGAGTTGTCATCGCTACATCGGGACCTGGTGCAACCAATTTAATTACGGGAATTACAGATGCCATGATGGATTCGTTGCCGCTTGTTATTTTTACAGGTCAAGTCGCCACAAATGTAATCGGCTCAGATGCCTTTCAAGAAGCAGATATTATCGGCATCACGATGCCAATTACTAAGCACAATTATCAAGTTCGTAACTTGAATGACTTGCCGAAAATCGTAAAAGAAGCCTTCCATATTGCGACCACTGGCCGACCGGGGCCTGTATTGATCGATATTCCAAAAGATATCGCCAACAATGAAACACGTCCTTCTTTTGATCATACAGTGGAGTTGCCGGGATATCAGCCTACAATCGTTCCGAATATTTTGCAAATCAGAAAATTGACGGAAGCGATTGCAACGTCGCAAAAACCAGTGATTTTGGCAGGGGCTGGTGTGCTTCATGCTCAAGCTTCCGATGAACTGTTGGCATTTGCTGAGGAAACCAATATACCGGTTGTTAATACACTGCTTGGTTTAGGATCATTTCCGGCTGATCATCCTTTGTTTCTTGGAATGGGGGGGATGCACGGAACCTATACGGCCAATATGGCCATGTATGAATGTGATTTGCTCATTAATTTTGGCGCAAGATTTGATGACCGCTTAACGGGAAATTTAAAGCATTTTGCTCCAAAAGCGAAAGTGGCGCACATTGATATTGATCCAGCAGAAATCGGAAAAAATGTCGAAACGCATATCCCGATTGTAGGTGATGTAAAAGAAGCCTTGAGCCAATTGTTGAAAGAGGATAAGGAAATTCCGGAAATCAATGAATGGCTTCTTCACTTGGAAAAATACAAACGTAATTTTCCGCTTTGGCTTTCAGACGATGAGGAGGGAATTTCACCACAGCGTTTAGTGAAAATGATCCATAAATTTTCGAAAGGTGAAGCGATTGTTTCAACAGATGTGGGCCAGCATCAAATGTGGGTTGCCCAGCATTATGGATTTGTCCGTCCGAACCGTTGGATCACGTCTGGAGGACTGGGAACGATGGGATTTGGTCTTCCGGCGGCCATTGGAGCGCAGTTTGCTGAAGAGGAAGAAACGGTGGTGGCGATCGTTGGAGATGCCGGATTTCAAATGACGCTTCAAGAATTAGCGGTCATAAAAGAATTCGATTTGCCTATAAAAATTTTCATTTTTAACAATCAGGCGTTAGGAATGGTTCGGCAATGGCAGGAAGCCTTTTATGAAGAACGTTATTCCCAATCCTTAACTCCTGTGCAGCCTGACTATGTGAAGCTCGCTGATTCATATGGCATTCGCGGATTTAAGGTTTCAACCGAAAAAGAAGCGGAAGAAGTCATTCGCGAGACATTCAATGATCGTCAACCGGTATTAGTCGACTGTCGAATCAAGCCGATGGAAAAAGTATTTCCTATGATAGCACCGGGAAAAGGACTACATGAAATGATTGGGGTGAAACCATGAGGCGCATTGTGACCGTATCAGTGCTAAATCAAAGCGGAGTTTTGAACCGGATCACCGGTCTGTTCACAAGAAGGCAATTTAATATTGAAAGTATTACGGTTGGACCGACAGAGGCAGAAGGAATTTCAAAAATGACTTTTGTCGTTCATGTAGAAGATGACAGAAAAATGGAGCAATTGACTAAACAGCTGAATAAACAGATTGATGTTTTGAAAGTTTCCGATATTACTGATCAAGCGATCGTCATTCGAGAACTGGCATTAATTAAGGTTATCAGCACTCCTCAAACACGAGGAGAAATCAAAGGAATTATTGAACCTTTCCGGGCAACGATCGTCGATGTAGCAAAAGACAGTGTTACCGTGCAAATTGCCGGAAATTTTGAAAAAGTAGAAACGATCATTGATTTGCTTCGTCCATATGGGATTAAAGAAATATCCAGGACCGGGATCACGGCATTGCCGAGAGGTTCACAAAAATCAGTCACTGATTTCAAGCAATATACCATCTTAAATTAAACAGGAGGATGAAAAAAATGGTAAAAGTATATTATAACGGAGACATTCAAGAATCAGTTTTAAATGGAAAGAAGATTGCTGTCATTGGATATGGTTCCCAAGGTCATGCTCACGCTCAAAACCTTCGAGACAGCGGCTATCAAGTGGTGATCGGACTTCGTCCAGGTAAATCATGGAAACAAGCGGAACAAGATGGTTTTGACGTAAAAACGGTGAGAGCCGCAAGTGAAGAAGCCGATCTTATTATGATTTTACTTCCTGATGAGCGCCAGCCGGAAGTATACAAAAATGAAATTGAACCGGCTTTGTCTGCTGGAAAATCGCTTGTATTTGCTCATGGATTCAATATTCACTTTCGTCAAATTGTACCGCCGAAAGATGTAGATGTCTTTTTGGTTGCGCCAAAAGGGCCCGGACATTTAGTGAGACGGACATATGAAGAAGGCGCTGGTGTTCCGGCTTTGATCGGTGTTCACCAAGACGTAACAGGGGATGCTAAAAATTTAGCGCTTGCCTACGCAAAAGGAATTGGTGCGGCTCGTGCCGGGGTTTTGGAAACTTCCTTTAAAGAAGAAACAGAAACAGACCTTTTTGGAGAACAAGCAGTATTATGCGGGGGGATGACTTCATTAGTGAAAGCTGGATTTGAAACGCTTGTAGAAGCTGGATATCAGCCGGAAATTGCTTATTTTGAGTGTTTGCATGAATTGAAGCTCATTGTGGATTTAATGTATGAAGGCGGATTGGAAAATATGAGGTACTCCATTTCGGATACGGCACAGTGGGGGGATTTTGTCTCCGGACCACGAGTCATCAATGAAGAAACGAAGAAACGGATGAAAGAAGTATTGAGCGATATTCAAACCGGGAAGTTTGCGAAAGGATGGATTTTGGAAAATCAATTGAACCGCCCTGAATTCAATGCCATTAACGAACGGGAAAACAATCATCTGATTGAAGTAGTGGGCAGAGAACTTCGAGAAATGATGCCATTTGTCAAAAAACCATCAAAGAAGGAAGTGGGAGCCGGTGCGAAAAATTGAAATCTTTGATACGACATTAAGAGATGGCGAGCAATCAGCTGGAGTGAATTTGAACACATTAGAAAAAATAGAAATTGCTAAACAATTGGAAAAGCTGGGAGTCGACTGCATTGAAGCAGGCTTCCCGGCTGCTTCTAAAGGAGACCTGGAAGCAGTAAAATTGATTGCCGATACGATCCGCGACAGTTCCGTTACCGGATTGGCTCGATCTACAGAAAGTGATATCGATGCTGCTTGGGAAGCCCTCAAGGATTCTGAAGAACCTCGCATCCATATTTTTATTGCCACTTCACCCATTCATATGAAGTATAAACTGAAAATGTCTCAAGACGAAGTAGTGGAAAGAGCGGTTCGGGCTGTTTCCTATGCGAAGAAAAAATTCCCGAAAGTTCAATTTTCGGCAGAGGATGCCTGTCGCTCAGACCGCGAGTTCTTAGTCCGTATTCTCAATGAGGTTATTCAAGCCGGGGCGGAGATCATTAACATTCCAGATACGGTTGGCTACATTACGCCGCAGCAGTATGGAGAATTGTTCCAATTTTTAAGGAATAATTTACGGAATATTGACAAAATTACTTTATCTGCTCATTGCCATGACGATCTCGGAATGGCCACGGCTAATTCGCTTGCTGCGATTGAAAACGGAGCTAGTCAAATCGAAGGAACGATCAACGGCATCGGGGAACGAGCCGGTAATGCTTCACTTGAAGAAGTAGCTGTGGCTCTTCATATACGGAGCGACTATTATCAAGCGAAAACGGGTCTTGTTTTAAATGAAATAAAGCGAACGAGCGATCTTGTCAGCAAATTGACCGGAATGATCGTGCCGGCAAATAAAGCGGTAGTGGGTGATAATGCCTTTGCTCATGAATCAGGCATTCATCAAGACGGGGTATTAAAAGAAAAAACAACGTATGAAATCATTACTCCTGAACTCATTGGCGTGAATTCAAACCGATTAGTTCTGGGCAAACATTCCGGCCGCCATGCTTTCAGAAATAAAGCCATTGAATTGGGCTTTGAATTGACCGATGAAAAATTGAATGAAGCCTTTACAGTATTTAAAGATTTGGCGGACAAAAAGAAAGAAATTACAGATGCTGATTTATTCGCCATTCTTACGGATAAACAAACGGAAACGGAAATGAAATATACATTGAACCGCGTACAAGTTCAATACGGCACTGACAATATTCCAACAGCGACGATTGCTGTCACGCTGGCGGACGGTTCACAAGTGAGTGAAGCCTCTACAGGATCGGGAAGTGTGGAAGCGATCTATAACACGATTGAACGGATTTTCGGCCGGTCAGTAAAGCTATTAGACTATAAGATCAACTCGGTTGGAGGGGGACGCGATGCTCTTGCCGATGTCTATGTCCGAATTTCTTGCGATGGACTGGAAACAAGCGGAAGGGGAACAGCACAAGATGTGTTGGAAGCCTCAGCCCGTGCATACTTAAATGCCGTCAATAGAATTCTTTCGCTTGAAAGTTTAAAAGCGATCCAAAAAGCAAATGTGTCGATTTAATTTACTGGAGGGGTTGAAATGAAAAAGAAAATTGCGGTTCTGCCGGGTGATGGAATCGGCCGAGAAGTGGCAAAAGGAGCAGTCGAAGTGTTAAAAGCGGTTGGCGGTCGGTTTGGACATGAATTTGAAATGGAATTTGCCAACATCGGAGGGGCTGCAATTGATCAAGAACAAATACCTCTTTCGGAAAAAACGATTGATCTCTGTAAACAGAGTGATGCGGTATTGCTGGGAGCGGTGGGAGGTCCTAAATGGGACTCCCTCCCCAGCCATCTGCGACCGGAAAAAGGACTGTTAAAGATTCGGAAAGAACTTGGTCTATTTGCTAATTTACGCCCGGTAAAAGCCTTTCAAAGCCTTCTTTCTTCTTCTCCTCTGAAAAAGGAAATTGTTGAGGATGTCGATTTAATGATTGTCCGGGAACTGACAGGCGGATTGTATTTCGGAAAACCGAGCGAGCGGCGGGGAGAAAATCAAGAAGTGGCTGTTGATACTTTGCTTTATACAAAAGACGAAATAAAAAGAATTGTAGACAAAGCGTTTCAAATCGCTAAAGTAAGAAGGAAAAAAGTGGTATCCGTTGATAAAGCAAATGTGTTGGAATCAAGCCGAATGTGGAGGGAAGTAGTGGAAGAAACAGCTGTCCGCTATTCAGAGGTGGAATATGAACACATGTATGTTGATGCAGCCGCTATGAAGCTTATTCATAACCCGAAAGACTTCGATGTAGTGGTCACGGAAAATATGTTTGGAGATATTTTAAGCGATGAAGCGTCTATGATTACCGGCTCTTTAGGCATGCTGCCGTCGGCCAGTCTACGGGAAGACGGATTCGGGCTTTATGAACCGGTTCATGGATCAGCACCTGATATTGCAGGACAGGACAAAGCCAATCCGCTAGCGATGATTTTATCTACTGCTATGATGCTGAAATATACTTTTGGATTCAATCATGAAGCAGAAGCAATAGAACAAGCGGTGGACGATGTATTAAAGGATGGATATCGAACGTTTGATTTACGCCATACGGGAAGCCGTGTAGTGGGAACGGAAAAAATGATTGATCTGGTTGTGAAGCGAGTTCAAGAAGATCGTGCGATTGCTTCTACCATGGCTTAACAGATTATGAATCGATAGCAATTGTCCATGTACATTGAGACTGTGGAAAGAAGCGTTTATTTGACCTAGTTTCCATACCAATTCATAGAGGAGGGACAGCCATTGCAGCCGAAGACAATTATTGAAAAAATATGGGAACAGCATGTGGTGCATCGTGAGGAAGGAAAACCGGACTTATTATATATTGATTTGCACTTAGTACATGAAGTCACATCTCCTCAAGCTTTTGAAGGACTCCGCATGAAAAATCGAAAAGTGAGACGGCCCGATCTGACATACGCTACGATGGATCATAACGTTCCTACGATGAACAGACATATTGTAAACGATCCTATTTCAAAAACGCAGATGGAAAAATTATATGAAAACTGTAAGGAGTTTGGCATTGAATTGGCGGATATCAACCATCCGGATCAAGGAATAGTCCATGTGATCGGTCCTGAGCTTGGGTTGACGCAGCCGGGGAAAACCATCGTATGCGGTGACAGCCATACTTCTACTCATGGAGCATTTGGCGCTCTCGCATTTGGAATCGGGACAAGCGAGGTCGAACATGTATTGGCGACTCAAACTCTTTGGCAAGCAAAACCAAAGACGCTGCAAATCAAAGTGAACGGGAAACTGGGATTTGGCGTGACGGCCAAAGATTTGATTTTGGGCATCATATCCAAATTTGGAATTGATGCCGGAACCGGCTATATTATCGAGTATACGGGTGAAGCCATTCGCAAACTTTCCATGGAAGAACGGATGACTGTTTGCAATATGTCCATTGAAGCAGGAGCCCGTGCCGGTCTCGTTAGTCCGGATGAAGTGACATTTAATTATTTAAAAGGTAGAAAGTATGTTCCAAAAGGCGAGGAATTTGAAAAATTAGTGGAATATTGGAAGACATTGGCGACGGATGAAGGAGCGGTTTACGACAAAACGCTCGAAATTGATGCTTCAGAAATTGAACCACAAGTGACGTGGGGAACAAATCCTTCGATGGGTACAGGAATAAGTGGAATTGTTCCTTTTCCCGAAAAATTCGAAAGAGCACAAGACCGTGAAGCGGCGGAAAGAGCGATCGAATATATGGGCTTAAAGCCGGGAACGAGAATGGAAGACATTCCGATCGACTATGTTTTTATCGGATCGTGTACCAATTCCAGGCTGAGCGACTTGCGGTCAGCAGCAGAGGTTGTCAAAGGGCGGAAAGTCCATAATGGCGTGAAAGCGATTGTTGTACCTGGTTCTCAGTCTGTCAAAAAAGCAGCTGAAGAAGAAGGGTTAGATCGAATTTTTACAGAAGCAGGATTTGAATGGCGTGAATCCGGATGCAGCATGTGTTTGGCGATGAATGAGGACATTGTTCCAGCAGGAAAGCGTTGTGCTTCCACTTCTAACCGAAATTTTGAAGGGCGCCAAGGAAATGGTTCTAGAACCCATCTGGTCAGCCCTCCTATGGCAGCGGCTGCAGCCATAGCGGGAAGATTTATGGATGTTCGCAAACTAACTGGAATTTATCAATAGGAGATGTAGCCATATGGAACCAATCAATAAGTTTAATGGGATTGTTTGTCCTCTGAATAGAACGAATGTCGATACGGACCAAATTATACCGAAACAGTTTTTAAAGCGAATTGAGCGTAAAGGCTTTGGCCAGTTTTTATTTTATCATTGGCGTTTTGACGACGACGGCAATGTGAGGGAAGATTTTATTTTAAACGATCCTCAATATAAAGACGCCAGTATTTTAGTGGCAGGAGAAAACTTTGGTTGCGGTTCTTCCCGTGAACACGCTCCGTGGGCTTTAATGGATTATGGATTTAAAATCATTATTGCCCCCAGCTTTGCTGATATTTTCTATAATAATTGTTTGAAGAACGGACTATTGCCGATAAAATTAACGGCAGAAGAGGTGTCTCTGCTGTTGGAAAAAGCATCAGAACCTGGCTACCGTCTCTTTGTGGATTTGAAAAACCAGCATGTGACGGATCGAAAAGGATTTTTGGCTACGTTTATGATGGATCCTTATTGGAAGGAAATGCTGTTAAACGGATGGGATGAAATTGCCGTCACTCTTAATTTAGAAGATGAAATTCGAGCTTATGAGGAGAGAAGGGAAAAAACAGTACAGGCGAAATAGGCCTAATCTTCATCATCGAAGTGATGACAAAAAAAGCTGCCGGGGGTTGGCCCCGGCAGCTTTTTCGTGTGCGCCCGGCATGGGTGTAATCTATAGGGTGAAAGTCCCGAGCTGCGAAGGCAGAAGTAGCAGTTAGCTTAACGCAAGGGTGTCCGTGGTGACGCGGAATCTGAAGGAAGCGGGCGGCAAACTTCCGATCTGAGGAACACGAACTTCATAGGAGGCTAGGTATCACTGGGTGAGTTTGCACAACAAAACAAAGCCCTTTCTGCCGAAGGTGATACAGAGTAAATGAAGCAGATGGATGGAAGGAAAGATTACACTCTTACCCGGGGAGGTCTGATGGATACGTGAAGTACCCTTCATAACCTACTTAGTGATAAGTAGCTGAGCCATCAGAAGTCAGCAGAGGTCATAGTACGAATTGGTCTAGAACAATTCGGAAGGACTGAACAATTAAGAGAGAATAGCCCTTTGCATTCAGTGTGTCATGTTGAACACAGAAAACGTAGTACCTCACTTGAGGAAGGAAACGGTGAATCCCGTGGGGGACCTCTTGGAGGGTGGAGTGACCACTGGCATAAGAAGATAAGCTATTCACGGAAGGAAGAATAACAATGCTTTTGAATCAAATCCTGTCACGGGAGAATATGCTTTTAGCTTTACAAAGAGTAGAAAAGAACAAAGGTAGCCATGGAGTAGATATGATGCCCGTACAAAACCTACGTCAGCACATAGTCGAAAACTGGATATCCATTAAAGAAGCTATTCTCAAGGGTACCTATGAACCAATGCCTGTTCGAAGAGTCGAAATCCCGAAACCTGATGGCGGTGTTCGGTTACTAGGTATTCCAACCGTAACAGACCGTTTGATTCAACAAGCAATTGCCCAAGTATTATCGAGGATATATGACCCTATGTTCTCCGAACATAGTTATGGGTTTCGTTCAAATCGAAGTGCTCATGACGCAGTTAGGAAAGCAAAAGGCTATATCAGAGATGGTTATAGATGGGTAGTAGACATGGATTTAGAAAAGTTCTTCGATCGAGTGAATCATGACAGGCTGATGAGTACATTAGCCAAGACTATTAAAGAAAAGCCACTATTGAAGCTAATCCGCAAATATCTACAAGCTGGTGTCATGATTAATGGTGTGGTATCTAGGACAGAAGAAGGGACGCCGCAAGGTGGCCCCCTAAGCCCTTTACTTTCGAATATTGTACTAGATGAACTAGACAAAGAATTAGAGAAAAGAGGGCATAAATTTGTTCGTTATGCCGATGACTGTAATATTTACGTGAAGTCAAAACGGGCTGGTGAAAGAACCATGGCTAGTGTCAAACGATTTATTGAGGGAAAACTTCGTCTAAAAGTCAACGAGAAGAAATCTGCGGTTGACCGACCATGGAAACGAAAGTTTCTAGGATTTAGTTTTACACCTTCAAAAGAGCCAAAAGTTCGGATTGCCAAGCAAAGTCTAAAACGAATGAAGAAAAAGGTGCGAGAAATCACGTCAAGAAAAATACCATACCCAATGGAATATCGGATTAAGAAACTTAACCAATATCTACTTGGATGGTGTGGATATTTTGCATTAGCAGACACAAAGAGTATCTTTGAAGATTTGGATGGCTGGATTCGACGAAGACTCCGGATGTGTTTATGGAAAAACTGGAAGACCTCAAAGACCAGGATACGCAACCTCATAAAACTAGGAGTTCCTGAATGGAAAGCTTATGAATGGGGGAACAGTCGTAAAGGTTATTGGCGAATCTCAAAAAGTCCCATATTACACAGAACCCTTGGAAACTCCTATTGGAGTAACCAAGGGCTTAAAAGTCTACAGAAACGTTATGAATTCTTGCGTCATTTATCTTGATTGAACCGCCGTATACGGAACCGTACGTACGGTGGTGTGAGAGGACGGGAGTTAATCGCTCCCTCCTACTCGATTCCATGAGAAAATAGGATTCTTTCTTAAATCATGATGAGCCTTTTTTCAATTGTTATCCTATTTGCATGTATAATAAATGGAACAAGGGCTCTTTTTATGTGAAAGAGGCCGAATGCAAAACAGAAAGAAGGTTGCAAACGAATGAAATTGTTTTATGACACTATCCCTTATTCAAAGGAACGGTTTTTTCGGAAATTTTGCCAATTAGTAAAGGGAAAGTCGCATTATGCTTTGCTGGAAAGTGGACGATCCGGCCGATACAGCATCGCTGGAATTGAACCTTTTGCCGTGATTGAAGGGCAACAAAATGGGATTCAGGTGACAATGAATGGCCGCGATAAATGGATGGAAGGTCAACCGCTTCGAATGATTGAACAATGGCTGCGACCTTATAAACTGGATCCGGCTCCGGGACTGCCTGAATTTCAAGGCGGATTAATAGGCTTTATAAGCTATGATTATGCTCGCCTTATTGAAAAATTGCCCCATTTAGCGCAAGATGATCTGGACCTTCCGCTTCTATATTTTTATTTTTTTCGAGAATGGGTTGTTTTTGATCATGAAACGAATTGTCTGTGGGTGATGACATTAGCTGAATCTGAGGATAGTCGATATGGTTTGGATACGTGGAAGGAAATGTGGCAATCCGAACTGAAGGAAAGCGAAGAGATCGAATCACCTGTTCCTGCTATTTCGGGAAAAGATCTTGAAGTGTCGCTGTCGGAAAAAGAATTTATTCATGCAGTGGAAAAAATTCAAGAATACATTGCCAGCGGGGATGTCTTTCAAGTCAATTTGTCCGTTCGCCAAGCGAAAACGCTGCATGTCCCGGCTCTTGAAGTGTACAAAACATTACGCAGCATCAATCCTTCTCCGTATATGGGATATATACACTCCAACGATTTTCAAATAGTATGCGGATCTCCGGAGTTGTTGGTGAAAAAGACCGGACAAAGGGTAAAAACGCGTCCGATTGCCGGCACCCGTTCTCGAGGAAAGAGCGAGGAGGAAGATCAGATTTTGGCGAATGAATTGCTCGGAAACGTGAAGGAACGAGCGGAACATGTCATGCTGGTGGATTTGGAACGAAACGATTTAGGACGGGTATGTCAGTATGGCACTGTTCGGGTCAATGAATTGATGACGATCGAAAAATATTCCCATGTCATGCATCTAGTATCTGAAGTCGAAGGGATATTGGCAGAAGAAAAAAATGCTTTTGACGTGATTGATGCCGTTTTTCCGGGAGGGACGATCACAGGTGCACCGAAAGTTCGGACGATGGAAATCATAGAAGAATTGGAGAATGTTCGCCGAGGAGTTTATACAGGATCGATTGGCTGGATCGGGTTGAATGGCGATATGGATCTTAATATCGTGATCCGGACGATGATTGCCAAAAATGGAAAAGCCTATGTGCAGGCTGGGGCAGGTATTGTTCTGGATTCCCGACCTCAATATGAATACAAAGAATCATTGAAAAAAGCGGCGGCACTATGGAAGGCAAAAGAAATGGCAGAAAAAAAGGAG
This sequence comes from Bacillus sp. FSL W8-1127, assembly GCF_038006725.1. Classification (NCBI taxonomy): domain Bacteria; kingdom Bacillati; phylum Bacillota; class Bacilli; order Caryophanales; family Bacillaceae; genus Bacillus; species Bacillus sp. FSL W8-1127. Next base: position 861,520 of record NZ_JBBOVU010000001.1, read on the forward strand.
GCGCTCACATGATTTTAATGATCGATAATTATGATTCCTTTACTTATAATCTCGTTCAATACATAGGGGAGTTAGGAGAAGAGATCATTGTAAAAAGAAACGATTGTCTCTCGATTCGCGATATAGAAAACCTTTCTCCTGATTTTTTAATGATTTCACCTGGGCCCTGCACGCCAAATGAAGCGGGGATAAGTTTGGAGGCTATCCGCTATTTTGCAGGCCGTATTCCCATTTTTGGAGTTTGTCTCGGCCATCAAGCGATAGCGCAGGCTTTTGGCGGAAACATTATTCGGGCCGAAAAACAAATGCACGGAAAAACATCTGCCATTTTTCACGACGGCCGCACCATCTTTCGCGATGTTCCTAATCCGTTTCGAGCCACTAGATACCATTCGCTTATAGTGGATAAAGACTCTCTTCCGCACTGTTTTGAAATCTCGGCTTGGACGGAGGAAGGGGAGATTATGGCGTTACGTCATCGATCCTATTCGATAGAAGGTGTCCAATTTCATCCAGAATCGATTTTAACGGAATTCGGTAAGCAGCTTTTGTCCAATTTTTTCAATACTTATCGGAAGCAGGAAGCGAACGGGGGACTGACAAGATGATCGTCTATCTCAATGGTCAGTTTATAGAAAAAGAAAAAGCGATGATCTCGCCGTTTGATCATGGATATTTATATGGTCTCGGCGTTTTTGAGACCATTCCTACATATTCTGGTCATCCTTTTCTTTTAGATGACCATCTTGAACGCCTTAATGAAGGGGTAAAAGAATTGCGTATTCGTGCATCGATGACGAGGAAAAAAGCGTTGGACATTATTCAGGAACTTTGCCGACGCAATGGGCTGACGGATTCGTCGGTGCGTTTGAATGTTTCGGCGGGACTCGGAGAGATGGGAATGCAAAACGAACCATATCATCGACCGACTATTTTCGTTTTCCAGCGGCCCTTCAAGCGTCTCCATGCCATGAAAGAAAAAGAAGCAGTCTTATTAACATTGCCGAGAAACACGCCGGAAACGGGAAAACGATTAAAATCTCACCACTTTTTGAATAATGTGGCCGCAAAATGGGAAATGGGAAGCAATGGAGAACAAGAAGGCATTTTTTTGACGAAAGAAGGGCATTTAGCGGAAGGCATTGTATCCAATCTTTTTTGGGTAAAAGAGGGAACGATTTTTACTCCTTGTTTACAAACGGGCATTTTAGATGGCGTCACGAGGCGATTCATTATGAAATTGGCAGAGAGACTTCATATTCCGGTGCAAGAGGGATATTTTTTTCCGGAAGAATTGGATTATGCAGAAGAAATCTTTTTAACCAATTCCATTATTGAAATTGCTCCAGTTCGAAAAATGGGAGATCGCTTTTATCCGGGAATCCGAGGAAAATACGTGCGTACACTTTGGGAGGAATATCAGCGTTATTGCTCTTATTTATGGTCAGCAAAAGCATTGTCCGTTTAAGTAGTGAATAATCTTTTTCGACATTTGAACACAAGGCTAGGGGAAAGAAAGATCGGGCTTTGGAAGCTGTGTTTAAGAATAGCGTATCTTGAAAGATCTGATAGAAAATTTGCAATTGCATAAAGGGAGCCAAAAACAGAATTTGATGAAATTTTTTAAAACCAAAAAATTGACAGAATTCTTATGATAAGACTATGATAAAAATGGTTTAACAGTTAAAAAGAACGGTCATGTTAGGAGGATGGGAAATGGAGTATCGTATTGAAAAGGACACCCTTGGCGAAGTGAAGGTTCCGAAAGACAAATATTGGGGTGCGCAAACAGAAAGAAGTCGAAATAACTTTAAAATTAGTATAGAAAAAATGCCTCTTGATCTCATTTATGCTTATGCTCATTTAAAGAAAGCAGCGGCTGTTGTGAATCATGAGTTAGGAAAATTAAACGCTGCCAAAAAAGAAGCTATTGTGCAAGTATGCGATGAGATTTTAGAAGGAAAATGGGATGAACATTTTCCGTTGTCTGTTTGGCAAACAGGAAGCGGCACTCAGACGAACATGAATGTCAATGAAGTTATTTCTCATCGCGGGAATGAACTGTTGCATAATGAAGAAACGATTCATCCAAACGACGATGTCAACATGTCTCAAAGTTCAAATGACACATTTCCTACAGCCATGCATATTGCCGTGTACAATGCCTTTCAAAAACGGCTTGTCCCTGCGTTGCAGCAATTAAAGGCCACACTGAAAGACAAAGAAGTTCAATACATGAAATTGATTAAAATCGGAAGAACTCACTTACAGGATGCTACACCATTAACGCTTGGGCAAGAAATTTCAGGTTGGCGGACCATGTTGGAGCGGACGGAACAAATGCTGAAAGATTCCAGTGCCTACATTCTAAATCTGGCTATTGGGGGAACCGCAGTTGGAACAGGAATCAACGCAGACCCCACATTTGGCCCCAAAGTGGCAAAAGAACTGGAGAAACAGACAGGATATCCGTTCCGATCTTCTGATAATAAATTTCATGCTTTGACAAGCCATGATGAAATCGTTCACTTCCACGGTGCATTGAAAGCGTTGGCGGCGGATTTAATGAAGATCGCCAATGATATTCGTTGGCTTGCAAGCGGGCCGAGAAGCGGACTGGGAGAATTGACGATCCCGGCTAATGAACCGGGAAGTTCGATTATGCCAGGAAAGGTAAATCCTACTCAATGCGAAGCAATTACCATGATAGCGGCACAAGTTTTTGGCAATGATGCTACAATTGGATTTGCCGCCAGTCAGGGAAATTTTGAATTAAATGTTTTTAAACCGGTTATTATATATAATGTTCTCCAATCCATCCGATTATTGGCAGACGGAATGGTTTCTTTTGAAGAGAAATGTGTCCGTGGTATAGAAGCCAATCAAGAAGTGATCGATAAATTAATGAATCAATCTTTAATGTTGGTCACGGCCTTAAACCCATATATCGGTTATGAAAAAGCAGCCGAAATTGCAAAATTGGCGTTTAAAGAGGGGACGACATTAAAAGAAGCCGCATTAAAAACTGGATATGTAACAGAAGAACAGTTCGATGAATGGGTGGACCCATCCAGAATGATTCATTTGTAGGCGAAAGCCTTAAGCTAGTTATGTTCTTTTTTTAAAAGAAGGTCTATGATTTAGTGAAAGGTTACTTAGTTGACTTTAATCGTTAATGGAAGAAGGAGAGGCATCAGAAAAGATGCCTCTCCACAGCCATATCCTATTCAGTTATTGTTGTTGACCTTGGTAACCGCTGATTTGTTGTTGAGCTAAAGAAACCAAACGTTTTGTAATTTCTCCCCCTACAGAACCGTTAGCGCGGGAAGTCGTATCTGCTCCAAGATTGACTCCAAATTCTTGAGCGATTTCGTATTTCATTTGGTCGATAGCTTGTTGAGCGCCTGCTACTACTAATTGGTTGCTGCTATTGCTTCTATTTGTTGCCATTTTAAGTTCATCTCCTTATTGTATTTTTGGGTTAGGCTGGAATTGCACCAGACTAAAGGAATCAATTTTCCTTTCCGCTTGGCTAACCCGAGATGTTGTGAATGAATGTTATGATTGGCTGGCTGTACTAGTATTATGTTTCGGTTTTTTTGTATTATTCGAAGATCGGCAAGGTAGTTATTTCCTTTTAAAAAAGGAGAAACCCGCTTCTTTATCAAAACGTGCCGACTCCTGAAACGAAGATCCCTCCTACAATTGAGTTGCCGACGACTCGTCTATTGCGGCGGGATCTTCTTTGTTAAAATTATTGGTTCGGAGGTTCTTCTTCTACGAATGGATGGGCTTCTTCGATATTCGCCCTATTTCCATGCAAATGAACTGATCCTCCGGAAAGCCCTTCATTAATCATGCGATCCACATCCAAAAATAATTCATCTTTTCCTTCAAAGTTGGTATCCGGCAAAAAGGATGCTTCCTGTTTTTTTATTCCCATTTTCATCTCCTCCTTAATTTTTATTTTGCCGAAGAAGAAGGAAGAATATTCTTTTGACCGGACAAACCTATTTTTTTCCGGTACTTCGATCTTCATGTTTCGCGCATAATCAGCTGTTGGCTGCAGCGATCTATAGATGCGCAGAAAACAGAAATAAGGCACTTTTCAACAGATAAAGTGCCTTAATAAATGGAAGATGCGTTTTTTCTTATCGTGGGAAAAAACTTCAATCATCCTTTTGCGTCTTCAAAATTTGTTTTTTCGAAAAATAATTGCGTTATATGTTCTAATCGTTTCTTTTCAATTTCGATTTCGTCAAAACTCATCGGTTTTGCATTGACTTCAAATAATACTAATTCTCCTGTCTTTTTTTTGCCGATATCCATTGAAAATTCCCCGAAAAAATCAAACTCTTTAGAAAGTTGATGGCCGCAGGCGTTGGCCAGATTTGAAATTTGTTTTTCTAATGCCGGGGAGGCAAGATGTTGAAAGGGTATTCGTTTTCCGCCGTTTGTCGTATGTGTGGTAATCTGCTGTTTGGTTGATACTCTGACTCCGATGCCAGTAACGATGTAGTTTTTGTTTTGATAGTGAACAAGAACGCGAAAATCGTATTTATTTCCATTTATTTTTTCTGTTTCCACCGCTTCTTGAAGAATATATTGTCCTGTCCATTCCTCTTTTCTGTCAGCATAGCACGATTCAATGGAAGGATATTGACGTTTTTGATGTACATTTTGGCAAGTGACGGCTCCGTTTTCCTCAAATATTAACAAATCAATTCCATTTCCTTGAGAAAGGGATCGATGTTTTGCGTACAACCGTTTTTTTTCTGACAAAAAAGATTGAAACGAGTCCAAATTTTGAAAGGGACGGGTTTCTGGTAAATAGTCGGATAAAAATTTATCTTTCTTAAAGGCCTGGTATACTTCCCATTTATTAAGATAAGAAGGATTAAAAAAAGGAATGCCTTTATTTCCCAGAATGCGAACGAAATTTTGAAAGGAGCGACTTTTTTCTTTTGCTCTGCTCGGCATTCGATTGTAGACTAAATCGGGAAAGGGGAACCTGGCATCGAGCCAAGTTTCTGATTCTATGTGATAAATGGAGCCGTCGATAAAATCGTCGTTAATTCCGTCAAGGCAAAAAATATAAGAAAGCCCCCCTTTTGCCTGCAGTGCCATTTGTATGTTTTTAAAAAGCGGAATGTTTCCATAATAAGTGCCGTCCGCTGCACAACCGGTTAAAATTCCAACCAATGGCCCGATTTTTCTTTTTTTTGGAGTAACGGTAAACTCTTTTTCCGTTTTATGGCCATTTTTAAGAGGATGCAACTCGTCGGAACCAAAAATAAAAAAGGTGTGATCGGAATTATTGTGGCACCATTTTTGATGATCGGCATCATAATAAATGTTCATAGGAAAGCTCCTCTTCATCCAAAATGGATTTTTCCATCAAGTAAACACTAAACAGTAAAGACATTTTGCGAGTTAATTGCTCGAATTTTTTTAAATCTGGATGAATAAAAATGGATCTTCCAGGTTTGGAATTGGCTTCAAAAAACCATACTCGTCCTTCTCGATCAATTCCAAAGTCGAATCCGATTTCGGCTACGATTCCGTCTATTTGAGTGTCCACCGCTTGAGAAAGCGTTAGGGCGGCCTGTTCTAATTTTGACTGGTAAGTTTCCAATAAAGCTGGTTCCGGAAAAATTTCTTCTAAGCTTTTTACTTCTCCGCCGTTTTTTAAATGGGTTGTCACGCTTCCTTTTCCGGCTACTTTGGCGGCCATTGCGGTCACTTTCCATTGTCCGTCCAAATCCTTATTGGTGTGGACGCGAAAATCAAGCGGTCTATTGTCATGGCGTAAAAGAGAAATTCCTTGCTGTAAAAGTATTTGCGGGAAAGTCCGTTTCGAAAAACGAGAAGAAACAAATTCATGCAAATTCTTGACTTTTAGCAAATGGTTGCCTTTTTGGTCATGAAAGCGGCAGTAATAAACTTGGTCCTTATCCTGTATAAATTGGTAGATCCCTTTTCCTGAACTGCCGTTCATTGGCTTCAAATAAATATTTTTCCAACGATTTAGCATGGCTTTTAATTGGTCTATGGATGTGAAAACTTCTGTTTCCGGCAGATATGGCTTGGCATCCTTATTTTGTTTCAAATATTCAAAAATTTCGTGTTTATTGAAGAACCCCGGGTTATACCAAGGAATTAAATAATCCGTTTGCAGTTTTTTCTTGGCTTTTCGGTAAGAAGGATTTTTTTCGCTTCTACGGTTCGGCAGCCGGTCATAGATGACGTTTGGAAAGGGAAATTGGTTGATCTTCCATTTATTTTCCGAAAAGTAATAGCCGGAAATGATCCCGCTGTCCCAGTCGATTTGCTGTTCTCCGAAAACATAAGTAATCACACCCAAGGAGTCTTGCAAGGAGAGCAGTTTTGCAAAAAAATCTGTTCTCTTGCCTATTGGCCGAAGAGGGAAAGGGGTGAATCCAGATGAAAAAATGCCGATTAAAGGACCAATGATATACGTATCTCCGGATATAAATAAATGACACGATTTTGCTTGAGATGGGACCAACAGTTTTTCTGCAAGAGCAGAACTAATGGATAGGATATTCCGTCTGTTCATATGGATGTTGGACAAGTTTTCTTCTACTTTCGTACCAAAACAAATTCTGATTTTTTCAGACGGAGGTTTTTGCAAATCTTTTGGGAGATAAATAAATTCTTTCTCATCTTCTACGATTTCGAGTCGATAGAATTTTTTCATTAGACCACCTCATGAAGAAATTTTTCGTATAACGAACGAAAGTTTGCTTCAGTCATTTCGTTCATCACGGTTCTGTACATCAAATTCCATTCTTTCTCTCCACTTTTTTTCGGCAATGTGAAAAATAGCCAGTGCAGACGGGCGAAAAGTGTTCGTATGAATGGCTTCTTTTTTGGACGGTTTTGAATTCACCTCAATGAGCCAAATTTTCCCCTTTTGATCGATTCCGATATCTACTCCCAATTCGAAAAAGTTTCCATCTGAACGCTGATGTACGGCTTGCGCCACCTTTACAGCAAGTTGTATCATCGTTTGATATATATGAAAAAAATCGGTCGGGAAAAATTTCTTTAAGATGGTTTTTGGTTTTTCCAAATGCCCTCCTTGAGAAATATTGGAAACAATTGCTTTGTTTTTCCCGGTTCGAGCGACAATGGATGTTACTTTCCAGCCATGATCGCCTTGCCAATGGCAAAGCAATCGAAAATCCAGCAAACAATCTTGTGGCGTAAGAAGGTCAATTTTTTTTTGAATGAGAAACGAAGAGGGGTCTAACGAGTGGAATAGTTTTGTTAGAAAAGGTTGGATTTCTATGGTTTCATCCATATCAAGCATTTCTCCGGTTGATCGGATGAACATTTTTCCATCTTTTTGTTCAGCATAAATAATGTCTTTACCTTGGCTTCCTGCGATTGGTTTTATATAAACCGGTGAATTTTCCAGCATTTGCAAAAGAGAATCTTTCGTTAAAAGTTTTGTTTCTGGCAGATAAGGACGGATATCGTCACTTTCTTGAAGAAGTTGAAAAACTGTCCATTTATCCAAAAATGATTCGTTAAAAAAGCAAATGCAGTGCTTCTTTACTACTCTCTTAACGTTTCGAAACGCACGAGAAGATTCTTTTTTTCGCGAGTGTATCCGGTTGTAGATGACATCCGGAATCGGAAGGGTTTCTTTTTTCCATTCATGTTCTTCTCGATAATAGCCTGTTTTCTTATAAAAGTCGTTCAAGTTGGCAACATACATAAAGCCGCCTTTTTTTCGGAATATTTGATCCACTTCTTTGCAAAACTCTTCAATAGAAGGAAATTGTATGTTTCCTTTTGAGCCTTTTATTTCCGTTAAGATGGCAATCACCGGACCTAAAAAAAGCGTGGCCGAATCCGCCGCATAGTAGCCTTGCCATTTTCGCTCTAAAAAGAATAAATTTCTTTTACCGTCGTTTTTCATTTGAAACCAACTCTCATTGGTCCGTTCCGCATCCTGTTTTTTAAGATCGAACTTCCAATGGCCTACACATAATTTCAATGGGTTTATGTTTAACGCTTCAGTTGGAAAAAACGAAATTTGGACGGATTTTTCATCTTGCCATTGTTCTATTTTTACATGTAAGTCGAAAAACATGAGCGATTCCCCGTTTGCACTTTTTCCGTGTGAAATTTTATAATGAAGCAATGGGCAATTGCTGATGTTTTCATCGTATGAAGGAAGAGCGTAAAAGGTTCATATGTCGAAAACTCGGGAAGGAGATACGAAATGTCAGGTTCTTTACTTGTATTATTTATGGTCATAATTGGAGCCGTTATTGGCGGAATTACGAACGCCATTGCCATTTTAATGCTGTTTCGCCCCCATCGCAGTCTGTATATCGGGAAATGGCATATTCCCTTTACACCCGGATTGATTCCGAAACGGCGAAAAGAAATTGCTTTTCAGCTTGGGAAAATGGTATCCGATCATTTAGTTACGCCGCAAAGCATTCAAAAGAAATTTCAAGATCTGCAATTTCTTCAAGATATGACCTCACTCGTTCAACAGGAAGCAAAACGATTGTTCACTTCAGAAAAAACGATCAAAGAATGGATGGAATTGGTCGGGGTGCAAGAACCGGAAAAGCGATTGGAAAGATATCTGAAAAAGAAAATGGAAAAAACGATTGAGGAATTGGGGAATTCTTATTCAAGCCAGACTATTAAAGATGTCCTTTTGCCTGAAACGATTCGAAAGTTGGAAGAAAAACTCCCGGATGTGAGCGCCTATATTTTACAACATGCAATGAACTACTTTTCAAGTTCGGAAGGTAAACAAAGAGTGAAAAAAATGCTGGATGATTTTTTGGCGGAACGAGGCATGATGGGAAGTATGCTTCAAATGCTTTTGGGCAATTCCTCGATTGTCGATAAAATACTGCCTGAAATGATGAAATTTTTACGCAATCCAGGGACGAATGAAATACTTCTTTCTATCATAAGGGCTGAGTTCGAAAAAATGTTGGAATGGAAATGGGAGCGTATTTTGTCGGAATGGCTGGATAAGAACACGGTAGAGAAAGGAACGGAATTTATCGTTCGTCAGTTCAACACAGAAACATTTTTTCAAAAAACACTCTCTGATCTGCTGAATTCTTATGAAGAAGAAATTTTAAAGCAATATATCCCACGGCTAGTTGAAAAAGCAGCCCCATTTTTTTCGAATCGTATCCAAACCATTGTAGAAAAATTACGGATCGCGGATATTGTCCGTGAAGAGGTAGAGTCTTTTTCCCTCGAGCGTATTGAAAAAATGGTGATTGAAATAGCTAATAAAGAATTAAAGGCTATTACCTATTTAGGTGCATTGCTGGGAGGAGTCATCGGCTTGCTGCAAGGGTTTGTGACGTTGCTGTTTCCATAAGAAATCAAAGTTGTCAGGAACATTCTCGCTTTCTAGTTCATAATTTGCTATAGTTGAGTGGCAGTTTTAGTGAAAGAAAATATAGAAAAAACGGCTGATGGCAATGTTGTTGTCCTATTTACGGGTGGATGGCATAGCCAAACAGGAGGAGGGTCCTGCATGGAAAATCTTTATGAGAATGCTCGAGGCTTGGAAAAAGCTTTGCGTCAAAGCGACGAATATGTGAATTTAAAAAAATTATTTTATGCAGTGAATAATGATGAATCAGCAAGAAATTTATTTGAGAACTTCCGCAATATTCAAATGCGTTTGCAGGAAAAACAAATGATGGGGCAAAACATTTCAGAAGAAGAAGTGATTCAGGCACAAAAAGCGGCAGCTCTTGTTCAGCAGAACGGAAAAATTGCACAATTAATGGACGCAGAACAGCGGATGAGTACGGTTATTAATGAACTGAACAAAATTATAATGAAACCGCTCGACGAATTATACGGACCGTTCAACGGATAAAGAAAAGAGCGGCTGATGGTTTTCGCATAGAAATATCGATAGTGGAGGATTTTTTATCCTCCACTATTGTGATTTGTTCTTTTTATATGGCGAATCAAAAAGAGAAACCTTATGGGATTGTCATTGTCTTCATGTAGTTTCAATGAAAAAAAGTAAAAAAATTATTGACTTATTATAATATAGGTGCTATTATTCTATATGTCACTTCGATGGTAAGTGAAAGTTCAATAGAATTTAGCGATTGAACAATGATTGCCATACAATGAAAGATATGATGCGATGATCCTTGAAAACTGAACAAAACGAAGCGTAAATCAATGTTTCGATCGAAACAAGCCAAGTCGAATTTCTTTTTGGAGAGTTTGATCCTGGCTCAGGACGAACGCTGGCGGCGTGCCTAATACATGCAAGTCGAGCGGACTTTCAAGAAGCTTGCTTTTTGAAAGTTAGCGGCGGACGGGTGAGTAACACGTGGGCAACCTGCCTGCAAGACGGGGATAACTCCGGGAAACCGGGGCTAATACCGGATAATATCTTCCTTCGCATGAAGGAAGGTTGAAAGGCGGCGCAAGCTGCCGCTTGCAGATGGGCCCGCGGCGCATTAGCTAGTTGGTGAGGTAACGGCTCACCAAGGCGACGATGCGTAGCCGACCTGAGAGGGTGATCGGCCACACTGGGACTGAGACACGGCCCAGACTCCTACGGGAGGCAGCAGTAGGGAATCTTCCGCAATGGACGAAAGTCTGACGGAGCAACGCCGCGTGAGCGAAGAAGGTCTTCGGATCGTAAAGCTCTGTTGTCAGGGAAGAACAAGTACCGTTCGAACAGGGCGGTACCTTGACGGTACCTGACCAGAAAGCCACGGCTAACTACGTGCCAGCAGCCGCGGTAATACGTAGGTGGCAAGCGTTGTCCGGAATTATTGGGCGTAAAGCGCGCGCAGGCGGTCTCTTAAGTCTGATGTGAAAGCCCACGGCTCAACCGTGGAGGGTCATTGGAAACTGGGAGACTTGAGTGCAGAAGAGGAGAGCGGAATTCCACGTGTAGCGGTGAAATGCGTAGAGATGTGGAGGAACACCAGTGGCGAAGGCGGCTCTCTGGTCTGTAACTGACGCTGAGGCGCGAAAGCGTGGGGAGCGAACAGGATTAGATACCCTGGTAGTCCACGCCGTAAACGATGAGTGCTAAGTGTTAGAGGGCTTCCACCCTTTAGTGCTGCAGCTAACGCATTAAGCACTCCGCCTGGGGAGTACGGCCGCAAGGCTGAAACTCAAAGGAATTGACGGGGGCCCGCACAAGCGGTGGAGCATGTGGTTTAATTCGAAGCAACGCGAAGAACCTTACCAGGTCTTGACATCCTTCGCTACCTCTAGAGATAGAGGGTTCCCCTTCGGGGGACGGAGTGACAGGTGGTGCATGGTTGTCGTCAGCTCGTGTCGTGAGATGTTGGGTTAAGTCCCGCAACGAGCGCAACCCTTGACCTTAGTTGCCAGCATTCAGTTGGGCACTCTAAGGTGACTGCCGGTGACAAACCGGAGGAAGGTGGGGATGACGTCAAATCATCATGCCCCTTATGACCTGGGCTACACACGTGCTACAATGGATGGTACAAAGGGTCGCGAAACCGCGAGGTGGAGCTAATCCCAAAAAACCATTCTCAGTTCGGATTGCAGGCTGCAACTCGCCTGCATGAAGCCGGAATCGCTAGTAATCGCGGATCAGCATGCCGCGGTGAATACGTTCCCGGGCCTTGTACACACCGCCCGTCACACCACGAGAGTTTGCAACACCCGAAGTCGGTGAGGTAACCCTTACGGGAGCCAGCCGCCGAAGGTGGGGCAGATGATTGGGGTGAAGTCGTAACAAGGTAGCCGTATCGGAAGGTGCGGCTGGATCACCTCCTTTCTAAGGAAGAAGAAAAGCAGAGGCGACTGTTCAGGTGCGACAAGCACAAGACAGCTTGCGAGGAGGTAGTATTTCAACCACCGCAGCAAGATGGATTGTGACCTCGAGCACCTAGGAGCCGGAGCTGGACAGATATCAATTGTACGCTTTCGTTTTGTTCAGTTTTGAAGGATTTCATCCTTCCAAGTTGTTCCTTGAAAACTAGATAGAAGAAAGAAGTAGCATAAACCGAGTATCGCCATCTAGGATAAAACCAACATGGTTAAGTTAGAAAGGGCGCACGGTGGATGCCTTGGCACTAGGAGCCGATGAAGGACGGGACTAACTCCGAAAAGCTCCGGGGAGCTGTACGTAAGCGTTGATCCGGAGATTTCCGAATGGGGAAACCCGCTGCCCGTAATGGGGCAGCATCCTTGCCTGAATCCATAGGGTAAGGAAGGCAACCCGGGGAACTGAAACATCTAAGTACCCGGAGGAAGAGAAAGCAACAGCGATTCCCTGAGTAGCGGCGAGCGAAACGGGAACAGCCCAAACCAGAAGGCTTGCCTTCTGGGGTTGTAGGACACCAATCGTGGAGTTACAAAGGAACGAGGTAGACGAAGAGGTCTGGAAAGGCCCGTCAGAGAAGGTAACAACCCTGTAGTCGAAACTTCGTTCCCTCCCTGGTGGATCCTGAGTACGGCGGGACACGAGGAATCCCGTCGGAAGCTGGGAGGACCATCTCCCAAGGCTAAATACTCCCTAGTGACCGATAGTGAACCAGTACCGTGAGGGAAAGGTGAAAAGCACCCCGGGAGGGGAGTGAAAGAGAACCTGAAACCGTGTGCCTACAAGTAGTCAGAGCCCGTTTACGGGTGATGGCGTGCCTTTTGTAGAATGAACCGGCGAGTTGCGATCTCATGCGAGGTTAAGTCGGAAAGACGGAGCCGCAGCGAAAGCGAGTCTGAACAGGGCGCATGAGTATGGGGTCGCAGACCCGAAACCAGGTGATCTACCCATGTCCAGGGTGAAGGTGAGGTAACACTTACTGGAGGCCCGAACCCACGCACGTTGAAAAGTGCGGGGATGAGGTGTGGGTAGGGGTGAAATTCCAATCGAACTTGGAGATAGCTGGTTCTCTCCGAAATAGCTTTAGGGCTAGCCTCAAGGAAAGAGTCTTGGAGGTAGAGCACTGTTTGGACTAGGGGCCCTCATCGGGTTACCGAATTCAGACAAACTCCGAATGCCAGCGACTTATCCTTGGGAGTCAGACTGTGAGTGATAAGATCCGTGGTCAAAAGGGAAACAGCCCAGACCGCCAGCTAAGGTCCCAAAGTATATGTTAAGTGGAAAAGGATGTGGAATTGCTTAGACAACCAGGATGTTGGCTTAGAAGCAGCCACCATTTAAAGAGTGCGTAATAGCTCACTGGTCGAGTGATTCTGCGCCGAAAATGTACCGGGGCTAAACGTATCACCGAAGCTGCGGGTGGACACCTTCGGGTGTCCGCGGTAGGAGAGCGTTCTAAGGGCAGAGAAGCCAGACCGGAAGGACTGGTGGAGCGCTTAGAAGTGAGAATGCCGGTATGAGTAGCGAAAGAAGGGTGAGAATCCCTTCCACCGAATGCCTAAGGTTTCCTGAGGAAGGCTCGTCCTCTCAGGGTTAGTCGGGACCTAAGCCGAGGCCGACAGGCGTAGGCGATGGACAACAGGTTGATATTCCTGTACCACCTCTTTTCCGTTTGAGCGATGGGGGGACGCAGGAGGATAGGGTAAGCGCACTGCTGGATGTGCGTCCAAGCAGTAAGAGGGGCAGCGAGGCAAATCCCGTTGCCACTAACCTCAAGCTGTGACGGCGAGGGAAATATAGTACCGAAGTTCCTGATTCCACACTGCCAAGAAAAGCCTCTAGCGAGGAAAAAGGTGCCCGTACCGCAAACCGACACAGGTAGGCGAGGAGAGAATCCTAAGGTGTGCGAGAGAACTCTCGTTAAGGAACTCGGCAAAATGACCCCGTAACTTCGGGAGAAGGGGTGCTTTTTGGGGTGCATAGCCCCGAGAAGCCGCAGTGAATAGGCCCAGGCGACTGTTTAGCAAAAACACAGGTCTCTGCGAAGCCGTAAGGCGAAGTATAGGGGCTGACGCCTGCCCGGTGCTGGAAGGTTAAGGGGAGCGCTTAAAGCTTTGCTTGAAGGTGCGAACCGAAGCCCCAGTAAACGGCGGCCGTAACTATAACGGTCCTAAGGTAGCGAAATTCCTTGTCAGGTAAGTTCTGACCCGCACGAAAGGCGTAACGATCTGGGCACTGTCTCAACGAGAGACTCGGTGAAATTATAGTACCTGTGAAGATGCAGGTTACCCGCGACAGGACGGAAAGACCCCGTGGAGCTTTACTGCAGCCTGATATTGAATTTTGGTACAGCTTGTACAGGATAGGTAGGAGCCTGAGAGACATGAGCGCCAGCTTGTGTGGAGGCGCCGGTGGGATACTACCCTGGCTGTACTGAAATTCTAACCCGCACCCCTGATCGGGGTGGGAGACAGTGTCAGGTGGGCAGTTTGACTGGGGCGGTCGCCTCCTAAAAGGTAACGGAGGCGCCCAAAGGTTCCCTCAGAATGGTTGGAAATCATTCGCAGAGTGCAAAGGCAGAAGGGAGCTTGACTGCGAGACCTACAAGTCGAGCAGGGACGAAAGTCGGGCTTAGTGATCCGGTGGTTCCGTATGGAAGGGCCATCGCTCAACGGATAAAAGCTACCCCGGGGATAACAGGCTTATCTCCCCCAAGAGTCCACATCGACGGGGAGGTTTGGCACCTCGATGTCGGCTCATCGCATCCTGGGGCTGTAGTCGGTCCCAAGGGTTGGGCTGTTCGCCCATTAAAGCGGTACGCGAGCTGGGTTCAGAACGTCGTGAGACAGTTCGGTCCCTATCCGTCGCGGGCGCAGGAAATTTGAGAGGAGCTGTCCTTAGTACGAGAGGACCGGGATGGACGCACCGCTGGTGTACCAGTTGTCTCGCCAGAGGCATCGCTGGGTAGCTATGTGCGGAAGGGATAAGTGCTGAAAGCATCTAAGCATGAAGCCCCCCTCAAGATGAGATTTCCCATTTCTTCGGAAAGTAAGATCCCTGAAAGATGATCAGGTAGATAGGTCCGAGGTGGAAGCGTGGTGACACGTGGAGCTGACGGATACTAATCGATCGAGGACTTAACCAAAAGAAAGCGCGAAATCGGTGAAACTGCTTCTTCTATCTAGTTTTGAAGGAACAATCGTTCCGACAACTTCATACCGTCTGGTGGCGATGGCGAAGAGGTCACACCCGTTCCCATCCCGAACACGGAAGTTAAGCTCTTCAGCGCCGATGGTAGTGAGGGGTTTCCCCTTGCGAGAGTAGGACGCTGCCAGGCAAACAATAACCCGACGAGAAAAAATATTTTATCTCGTCGGGTTTTCTCTATTTTGGGACCTTCTTTCTAAAGCAAGCGGTTCTTTTACGCTTGTTTCAGAAAGTTATGGGAGATGGCAGCCAGCCCCATATTCGATGTTCACTTTGGTCAGCCCATGCAAAATCTCGGAACGACCGATTAGCTTTGATGAATGAAGTATCCAAGATTGAATAGGTTTTCTGTCCCGATCTGAACAATTGTAATCGGCTTCAGCAGTCCGTTTTTCATATGATCTTCTTTCATCCGCATAAATGGAAAAGGTGATTTTTTTGCATTTGTCTAAGTTACATTTTACTGCGATGATCGCGAAATTGGCGAGACTCCTGCGAGAAAAGCGAGCCAGGCGAGACCCCGCAGCGAGGAACGAGCGAGGAGGCTCGCGGATCGCCCGCGGAAAGCGAGTGAATTTCGCGATCATCAAAAAGGCGGTGCCCTTGGGTCATTTTGCCTTGGCTGCCAGTCTGTTCATTCATAGCGAGCGGGAAAAAGTTCTAATTCTGCTTGTTCCTTCATAAAAGTATAAAGAGACGGTTCGATAATAAGGGGGAACATCGATGGTCTATCGTTTACTGGCGGTAAACATAGATGGAACAATACTTCAGGACAATGGCCGTTTAAATAAGATGACGAAAGAGGCAATTGAATATGCGCAAGAAAAAGGAATTTATATTTGTTTAGTATCGGGAAGACATTATCCTTCCGTAAAAAAAGTCGCTAAATCGCTGAAAGTAGACAGCTGTTTAATTGCTCATCAAGGAGCTTTTGTAGCAAAGCAACTCGATAAACCAATCTTATTGAAACGAATTCAAGAAGATATTACGTATGAACTCACCCGTTTTTTAGAATCCTTTCATTGTCGTATTTGCTTATCACATGAAAAATTTTCTGTCAGCAATAAAATGGATTTGCCCGATTCTCTAGTTGGAAGAACGGTTTGGCAGCGCACGAATAATCGTATGCTATACCCTCAATACTTTGTGGAGTCTGTAAGCAACTATTTGGAAAAAGAGCCGGTCTCTCCTCCCAAAATGGAAATCATTTTTCAGAATCCTAGAGATTTGGAAGATGCAAAAAAAGCGATAGAAGGCATGTATGATGAAGTGGCTGTCATCCGCACGGATCAAAACCGTTTCGATATTGTCCCAAGCGGGGTGTCGAAGTTTCAAGGACTGGTGTACTTATGCGAAAGAATAAATGTTTCGCTAAAAGAAGTGGTCATGATTGGGTCTGGCATCGACGATTTGCCTCTCTTGCACAATGCAGGTCTTGGGGTTGCCATGGGCAATGCTCCTGATCATGTAAAAGAAGCTGCTGATTGGGTGACAAGATCCAATCAGGAAAATGGGGTATCTTATGTCGTGAAAGAGTTATTTAGGAGACAGCGGCCGATCCGATTTTTAGAAAAAATGGATCACTTAAAATAAGTCGCATCTTTCATCGCCCTTGTTTCGACAAAGGGCGTTCTTTTTTATGGTTAATAGTATATGGGAATTATTCGAGATTTTTCAAATAGGGAAATATGGATTTGTTCTGTTTTATCTGTAGGCTTTTAAGTGAACAGATGGATGGATCCTTGACCGATGGACGATTCATTCAGTAAACTAAAGAATAGTTTACATATTGAAAGGTGATTCGATTGAACATTCTTGTGACAGGCACAGTTGATGAACGTTTGCATAGACCTCTTCAATTAATTGCCAATTTATTTTTTGAAGAGACCGATATTCTTTTGGAAGAGGAGAATCTTCCCGACGAGATCCTCAGAGTGAAATTGGATATCCAAGCCAATTCAGTCATAAAAGTAAAAATGGCTTTATCGGCGCCAGACTCCGCGAAGATCTATCAATCTTCAATAGAAAAAGCGGCGGATCCAACCCAAACGGAAAAAGAATATTTTAAGCAAGTTAAAAAGGCTGTATCGCGCGCATTTCTTGAAGTGCTGCAACAATATACCGGAATCCGGCAGCAGTGGGGATTTTTAACCGGCATTCGTCCAACAAAGCTGTTCCATAAAAAATTGCGGAGCGGGATTTCTAAAGAAGAGGCCCATGAACAATTAAAAAAAGAATATTTAATTACGGATGAAAAGATTCAATTAATGGAGAAAATTGTGGATCGACAACTCACGATTGTCCCTGATCTTTATCACTTGCAAAATGAAGTGAGCATTTATATTGGCATACCGTTTTGCCCAACGAAGTGCGCTTACTGTACTTTTCCTGCTTTTGCAATCCAGGGAAAACAAGGGAGAGTGGCTTCGTTCTTAGGCGGTCTTCATTATGAAATGGAGAAAATCGGCCAATTTTTAAAAGAAAACGGTATAAAAATCACAACGATTTATTATGGAGGAGGTACGCCGACCTCGATCACCGCAGAAGAAATGGATCTTTTATATGAACAAATGTATCGATCATTTCCGAGTGTTGAGAACGTAAGAGAAATTACCGTTGAAGCGGGCCGACCCGATACGATTACGCCAGAAAAACTGGAAGTGCTAAAAAAATGGAATATTGACCGGATCAGCATCAATCCGCAATCTTACATTCAAGAAACGTTGAAAGCCATTGGCCGCCACCATACAGTGGAGGAAACGATTGAAAAATTTCACTTGGCTCGAAGCATGGGAATGAATAATATCAACATGGATTTGATTATCGGCCTTCCTGGTGAAGGAGTGCGGGAATTTCAACATTCATTAGATGAAACAGAAAAACTGATGCCGGAATCTCTGACGATTCATACCCTATCGTTTAAACGTGCATCGGTCATGACCCAAAATAAAGACAAATATCCGGTGGCAAGCCGGGAAGAAGCAGAAGAAATGATGAAATTGGCCCAAGACTGGACCGCAGCGCACAACTATGTTCCTTATTATTTGTACCGGCAAAAAAACATTTTAGGGAACCTTGAAAATGTCGGATATGCCTTACCGGGGCGAGAAAGCATCTATAACATTTTGATCATGGAAGAAGTGCAGACTATTATTGGATTAGGATGCGGGGCAGCAAGCAAATTTATCGATCCGGATACTGGAAAGATTGAACGTTTTGCTAATCCGAAAGACCCAAAATCGTATAATGAACGTTACGAAGAATATACAGAAAAAAAGCTTCAGATTTTACAGCAGCTTTTCTGCAAAAAACAGCCTTCTTGATAAGGCTGTTTTTGATTTGCATGGAAAAACATGATGGAGACTTGCGGGAGAGAACTATTAACATCAAGGCAGATTGATGAAAGAATCGATAGAAAGTCATGCTGAATTTCAAAGTTGAAGAAGTTTAGCCTTCTCATAGAGGCTCTTTTTTATGAGTGAAACAGCAAAAGTTTTCCTGCTGACGATGTGCATCGGTGCGTGTAATCGGAAAAGCCTTTTTCCTTTAGAATTTGGCTGCCTTTTTCTTTAGCCTCATGGTCGTTGGCTGCTTCAAACGTATCATCTAACAACTTTTCACCATTTTTTTGGAAGACAGTCAGCGTATATTCTTTCAATGCAGAAACCTCCCAATATACATCTAGTTAAAAATAAAGAATATTTACAATATTTTGTTTAAATATTGTAAACGATTCTCGCTTATTTTTCAATGGATAAGTTTTTGAATAGATTGTCGGATAATCTGTCTCCTTTGCAAATTGGCCAAAATATCTTTCAGTTTTCACTGTGATGAGGCTAGATTTCAATAGAAAATCTTTCATAATAAAAGTATAATGAAAGAACATACATTCGATTTTTGGCTTGGAGGGAATGCCATCGTGAAACAAATTCGATTTATTCACACGGCGGATCTGCATTTGGATAGTCCGTTTATCGGTTTGGAACAGCGCCTGCCTCCGGAGTTATTTGCAAGAATACGCGAAAGTACTTTTCGTTCTTTTCATAGAATCATAGATGAAGCCATCAAGAGAGAAGTGGATTTTGTTCTTATATCGGGTGATCTATTCGACGGTGAAGACAGAAGCATTAAAGCACAGGCTCGGCTGCAAACAGAAATGAATAGATTAAAACAGCATGGCATTTCCGCCTATATTCTTCACGGAAATCATGATCATTTAAACGGCCAATGGGTGTCGCTGGAATTGCCATCCAATGTTCATGTTTTTTCTTCTCAAGTGGAAGCCATTCGCCATCAGACAAAAGCGGGAGCGATTGTTCACTTGTATGGATTCAGTTATGATAAACGCCATGTATGGGAGCGGAAAATAAACGAGTACCAAAAGCAAGACGGAGCGGATTTTCATATCGGTTTGCTTCACGGTTATGAGGAAAGCGGAAAATCAGGCCATCAACCTTACGCCCCATTTTCAGTCAATGATCTGCTGGAAAAACAATTTGATTATTGGGCGCTTGGACATATTCATCAAACAAAGATTTTACACAAAGATCCTTATATTCTCTATCCCGGGAACATTCAAGGACGTCATCGAAAAGAAATTGGAGCGAAAGGCTGTTATCTCGTTGAATTGGATCAAACCGGAACGCGCCTTGAATTTATTGAAACGGCTGATATTCAATGGAAAAAAGAAGTCTTGAAGCTATCGGAAGAGGAAAGTTTTCATTCTTTTTTCATGCGTTTGAAGCAGATGATGGAGGATAACCGTCAAACGAATCAAGGTGTCATGCTGGAAATTCAGTTGGAAAATGTGTCTAATCGAGAAATAAGAGATAAAATCACGAGCGGAGAATTATTGGAAGCTCTGCAAGACGGCGAAGATCTAAATGAGTCGTTTGTTTGGGTACATCGGTTTATCATCGATCCGCAGCATCCTCTGAAATTCAAAGAAAATCATCCTTTTTATCGGGAATTTGAAAAGCAGACGGCGTCTTTAACAAAAGAAGATTGGGAAGAGGCGCTTTCCTCCCTTTATTTTCATTATAAAACGAGCCGCTTCTTAACTGATCTGACGGAGGAAGAAAAAGAGGAAATGTTAGAAGAAGCGAAACGCTTGATTCAAGAAGGATTGGCAGAGGAAGGAGCAATGAGCGGTGAGAATTTCTGATCTTCATATATACGGCTTTGGAAAATTGGAAAATTTTTATTTAAAAGACTTGAAATCATTGCAGCTCATTTACGGGGAAAATGAAGCGGGAAAATCGACCATTATGGCGTTTATCCATGCCGTTTTATTCGGATTTCCTACCAGACAAGCAAAGAATTATGAACCGAAAACCCATTCCAAATATGGTGGGAAATTGACGCTTGAAACCGTGAATATGGGCAAAGCAGTCATTGAAAGAGTGAAAGGAACATCCTCCAGTTCGGTGACAGTAAGGCTCGACGATGGAACGATAGGCGGTGAAGATCTTCTACGTCGACTGTTAAATGGAATGGATGAGAACTTTTACCGTTCTATTTTTTCATTTGACGTCCATGGTCTGCAAAAACTTCACCAATTAAAAGAGGAAGATATCGGCCGCTTTTTATTTTCCGCCGGAACCGTCGGGACAGATTCCTTATACCGGCTGGAGAAAAAACTGCAGAAAGAAATGGAAAAGCTTTATAAGCCAAACGGACGAAATCCGGTTATTAATCAAGAATTACAGACATTGAAGGAACTGGAGGCAGATGTTAAAAAAGGGAAAAAGAAAAATGACCAATATCTTCATGTTTTAGTAGAAATCGAGAATCAAAAACAGCATTTATCAAAGCTGTCCGTCGAAGAAGGGAAATGTCAAGCATATTTGGAAAGACTGGCAAGAGAAGAAACCATTAGACCGCTGCTTATGGAAAAACAGCGGTTGGAAGAAGAAATGAAAGCCATCGGAGAAGTGGCATTTCCGGTGGATGGCATTTCCCGGCTTGAAAAGCATTTGGATCGGCTCCATCATTTAGAAGGGATGATTTCTGCTTTACAAGAAAAGATCGATTGGAAAGAAAAGCAAATCCGGCGATGGCAAAACGACCTTTTATCCCTGGAGGAAGAGGCGGCCATTGAGGCAAGTGTGAATCAAAGTGCCGAGTATAAAAAGTGGCAAGAAGATTGGCAAAATGATCAAATGAAGATCTCAGAATTAAACAGTCAATTGGAAGAGCTCAAGACGTATCTTCATTTTGAACATTTCACGGACGAAGAAATTTATCAGATTGATACGAGTATGGATGTAAAACGACGAATTAAGGAGGAAATTCAAAAGCTTATTCGTCTCATTTCGCAAAAAGAGCACATCGAAAAAGCTTTGCAAACTAACCGCAGCGAGCTTCAAACGGCGGAAAAGGAATGTGAGAAGATTGAGGAGCAGTTATTGCCGGAGCAAGAATTTCGAACGCTGCAAAAAAAAGCGGAAAACCAAACTGAAAAAGAATCTTTGGCAAAGGAAATTCGTTGGCTTGAACTACAACTACAAAAAATCGAGACAGAAAAACAGGCAAAAAAGAGGAATAAGCAGCCTCTTGCCGCCGGTTTCGTTTTGGTTTTTTCAATCGTTTTAGCTCTATGGCTTGTCATTCAACACGAGTGGCTTCTGCTTTCAGTACCTTTTTTTGGATTTGTTGCCGCCTTTTTATTATGGACGAAAAAAACTCCGGATCTTTTGGAAGAACAAGAAAAAGAGCTAAAAAAGGAAATCAATCAACGTAAGAAAGAAATTCAGGAAATGGGGTATCTTCTGACAAAAGAAGAGGCCTCTATGTATCGAAAACAAACCGAACTGCGGGACAGATGGAAACAATCGATTATGAGACTGGAACAATTGGAGCAGCAAAAGAGTAAGCTGATTTCGGACAAAAAGGAATGGGAGCGGGAATTTTCTGAAAACTTGTTGAGAGTTCAAAGAATTCAGCACAAGCTTTGTTTTCCGAAAACAATGGAATGGAATATTTTGGATGAGGCGTTTGAAAAACTTTTAAGTATGAAAGACATCATTCGTCAGAAAAAAATATGCCAAGAAAGAATGAAAGAAATGGAAGAGTCTATTCAAAGATGGAAAGATCAATTGCATCGATGGACAAAGACTCTTGGTTTACCGGACCACGATATAGAATATGTGCTGTTTCAATTAAAAGAACAGTTGAAAAGAAATAAAGAGAAAGCCTTGCAAATAAAGGAAACGAGCAAACAAGCAGAGCAGTATAAAGAGGAGCTTCAGGCAGTGATAAAGGAAAAAGCTGAATTTGAAAGGGAAATTCAGAAACTGTTTGCGTCCGCTAATACGGAAACAGAAGAAGATTTTCGGAAAAAGGGGACTCAATGGAAAAAACTTGAACAGTTGAAAGAACGTTTAGCACTCATCCATCGTCAGGTGCCTGACAGCCCGGACCTTCTATTTCCGCTCGATCAGCCCGCAAAATGGAAAAAAGCCAAACTAGAAGTCGAAGAAAAGTTGAAAGAACTAGGACAGGAGAAAAAAAGAGTACAGGCAGATCTAGCGAAATGGGAGTATGAGAAAAAGGTTTTAGAAGAGGGCGGGACTTACGCAGAACGGCTTCATCTTTTCCATCTTCAGCGGTCGGTAGTAAACGAAAAAGCAAAAAAATGGGCGCAGCTAGCGATTGCAAAACATATCTTTGCTAAAACGGTGAAGCATTTTAAAGATCAAAAACTTCCACTTGCTTTGCAAAAAGCAGAAGAACTTTTAAGCATGTTGACAAATGGACGGTATATTCACCTTTATACGAATGAAGAAGGAAAGTTTTACGTAAAACGAAAAGATGGGATGTTTTTTGAACCGCAAGAATTAAGCCAGGCCACCGGTGAACAGGTGTATGTGTCCCTTCGTCTTGCTCTCGCTTCCGTCTTGCAGGAAGAATATCCATTTCCGCTCATCATTGATGACGCCTTTGTCCATTTTGATCATAAACGAATGTCCGCAGTGGCAGAAGTATTAAAAGAGGTTAGCCGCCATACACAAATATTGATTTTTACATGCCATCAACATGTTAAAATGTATTTTCCGGAAACTTCTATTATTCATTTAGAAGAACCTGACTGGGCGAACGTAACAAAATGATCAAAATAAATGAGCTGGCTGCAGAATCGTCGTCTGCCTATCCATATATTTGTTTGCCGATTGGGTGAAACGGAATTTTTATATAAAGTTTTAAAAAATATTTGGGAACCATTTTTGAACGAATGGCTGCCCATGAGTTTTCTTTTACATTCGCTTCCTTCAGGATGAATAATCAAATACTGTTTATGTGATATAATGGTGTCGATTAAATCCATTGCCGGTGTACAGGAGGAAAAACTGAATGGTTCAGGGAATTATCCATTATGAGGCAGGACAGTCTGTCGATTGTTATTTATTGATTAAATCCATGACGAAAAGCACAGCCGTCAATGGAAAACCGTATTTAAACCTGATTCTTCAAGACAAAAGCGGTGAAATTGAAGCGAAACTATGGGATGCGACAGAACAGGATGAAAAACAATATCGGGCGGAAACGATTGTAAAAGTGCTCGGAGATATTCAAAATTACCGCGGGCGAAATCAACTAAGAATTCGGCAAATCCGACCGGCCTCCGAAAATGAAGGAGTCAAAATTCAAGACTTTGTTATGTCGGCCCCGATGCATTCGGATGAGATGGCAGAAATCATCACTCAGTTTATTTTTGAATTGAAAAATCCTAATATCCAAAGGATCACTCGTTACTTGCTGAAAAAATATTCTGAGCCTTTTTATCAATATCCGGCAGCTACTAAAAACCATCATGAATTTGTATCCGGATTAGCTTATCATGTCGTTTCCATGTTAAAACTGGCAAAGGCCATTGCGGATTTATATCCTTCTTTAAATCGGGATTTGCTCTATGCCGGTGTGATTCTTCATGATCTGGGCAAAGTCATTGAGTTGTCGGGCCCCGTTGCGACTACCTATACGGCTGAAGGAAATTTGTTGGGGCATATCACGATCATGATCAATGAAATTGCCAAGGCGGCCGAAGAGCTGGGCATCGAAGGAGAAGAGGTGTTTATTCTCCAGCATATTGTTTTAAGCCACCACGGAAAGCCGGAATGGGGGAGCCCGAAGCCGCCGTTAATCAAAGAAGCGGAAATTCTTCATTACATTGATAATATTGATGCGAAGATGAATATGCTGGATCGAGCTTTAGAAAAAACGAAACCGGGAGAATTTTCCGAGCGAATTTTCGCTATGGATAACCGCTCTTTTTATAAGCCAAAGTTTTAATTAGTATATTCGATTTCATTCCTATTTCAGCGATGAAGAGACCTCTTTTTAGAGGTCTTTTTTTAAGGGAAGAATTCCTTTTGAAAGTGGAAAAGATAGATCGTGCGGCTCTCTTTCTCCCCATTCCATTCTGATATTTTTCTTTATCATGACGTTTCGTTGCGGGAGACCTGAATGACGTCTAGTTGGCGGTAACAGAGGATAATGGAAAAAATTATAGGAATAGGCAACGTTTCCGTCTCATAAGATGTAGTAAATGCGGACAAGTTAGGAGAGGTGGAAAATGACGGTACCGTTTTGGATGTATTTCGTTGTGGCAGGAATATTTATTAGTGCATTTATGGTGATTAAAACGGCGAGAGAAGATCGGAAGGCAGACCAGGAATGGATCGAAAAAGAAGGCGAAGTATTTATAAAGAGGATGCAAGAAGAGAAAAAAAAGAAACAGAAACAAGATCAGGAACAACAAGGAGCATAAACGTAAAAGGCGCTTCAAAAGAATTCTTCTTTTGGAGCGCCTTTTTATATGGCTAGTCCGAATCGTGGAAAAAAGGCGAATGAAAAATTGATTGCGAGAAGAAGAAAAGGCATGCTACACTTGTTCGCTTTCAAAAAAATGCTGCCTTTCTGAAACGAAAGGCGTTCCGTTTCAAAAAAGCAGCACACATTATTATTTCACATTATTATTTATTGGAGGTTGCTTCGGAAAACAAACCGTTAAAGTCTTTGTCTTCGACTTTTACATTAGCATCTTTCAGCACTTCGTTAAGTTTTTTCTGCATCTTAGTTTGATCGACTTTCGAGAGTTTCAGTTCTTCTTTCAATTGATCTTTTACTTCGTTAAACGGTTTTTTCTTTTTCTTATCTGTAATTTGGATAATATGGTAGCCGTATTCTGTTTTAATCGGTTTGCTTATTTCTTTGACTTTCAAAGTATCAAGCGCTTTAGTGAATTCAGGAACAAATTGCTTGCGGCCTTGGTAATCGATCCATCCTAAATCTCCTCCATTGTTGGCGGAAGCTGTGTCTTTGGAGTATTTTTTGGCAAGATCCTCGAATTTGGCCCCTTTATCCAGCTGCGCTTTTATTTCATTTGCCGTTTTTTCATCATCGACTAATATATGGCGGACTTTGATTTCCGGCTGCCATTTTTTATAATAATTTTTCAATTCTTGATCGCTGATTTTAATATCGGCCGTTGCCGCTTTTTGCTCTAATAGTTCCAATTTTAAGTAGTCTTTAAATCCCTTTTCGTCCATGCCGTATTGGGCGAGGAACGCTTCATATTGTGAACCAAGTTGGTCTTTTGTTTTTTGAAGCTCGTCATTCAGCTCTTTATCCGAAACTTTATATTTTTCAGATAAAACTTTTTTGTACACCAATTCTTGCAACGCTTGTTGTGTTTGTTGAGGATATTTTTCTTTCATAGCGTTGTACAGATCTTCTTTTGTAATATTTCCTTCATTCGTTTTTACAACGGTATCATCTCCGCCGTTTCCGCATGCAGCAAGAACAATCATCCCGGCTGCCAACGACAAAGAGAGAATCCATTTTTTCATTCGTTCAACAACTCCTACACTTAATTTCATTTTTATATTCTTTATCCACATAGACATACTATATCACAATTATGCGGAATTACCAAAGTTTTTCTTTTTTATGACCGACAAGAAAATAGGCGTTTGCTTCAGTCAAAATATACCGGGTTACATACGATACAAATAACAGAAAAGGAGGTATGGCGGGAATGAAAAGCTTTCCGCTGAAAGAGTAGATCCTAATAGGGTTAGTCAGTTGAAAAATCCGGATTAGAATTTGGCAGAAAACAAGAATGTATGGAAACTTCTGTTGTCGAAGCCATATTGTTAAATCCTTTCTAATCAGGTTTAATCATCTGATGACCTATACAGTCGTCTTCAAGCGGGAAAAAGGCCTAAACCAAAAATAAAACAAATGAATAGTATGATATAGACCAATGTGTAAGGAGGTGATCGGTATTGGGTGCAGCTTATGGCGGAGGGTTTGCATTAATTGTGGTGCTCTTCATCCTTCTCATCATTGTTGGTGCAGCATGGCTATATTAACAAATGAAAAATGTGAAAATAAAGGAGGAACTCGGATATGTCTGGAGCATATGGCGGAGGATTCGCACTTGTCGTTGTGTTGTTCATTTTGCTTATTATCATCGGTGCATCTTGGATTTACTAGATATTGGAATAAAAGCCAGGCGATGCCTGGCTTGATTTCCACTTATGTATAGAGAATTTCGATATAAGAAGAAATGAGCAGAATAGTGATTAAAATGTTAATCGTTCTAAACACTTTCGGCTGGCGATCTTCCGGTATGTCTTTTTGCATACATAGCGTGTTGGTAAGTCTATTGATATTGTATAAAATGAAAATAGAAAATAATATGAACACGAAGATTACTGACATGATGCTCCCTCCTTTTTCATAACCTTATTCATCAGGGTGATAAATAGAATATTTAGGCACCTCAAAGTTAAAAGACAACGACTCAGATGATGTGTATTATTTCGAATGAAAATGGTTTTGTAAACCGAGGAATTAAACAAAATTTTCAATAATTAGAAACTTTTGTTATGTCAGGTGTGAAAACGGATCAATAAACCTAAAAATGATTGCGAAAAGGATGCTACCATACTTTACGACGAAATAAGCAAAAAATCAATAGAAAATAAATGATTTGGATGGCCGTTGAGCAAGCTTTTTTGGATCAGCGTTCTTTTAACGTCTTTCCGAAAGAAGTCTCCCATCCTCTAGGAATGTGAAGGTGTGAATAGCACCAATGAGTAGGTGGGAGATGAATTTCGGTTGGCTTTAGCCAAAGTTATTTTTCCAATCCTTTTCTCAACAATTCTAAGATTGCGGCTGTTCTAGTTGGAATCCCATTTTCTTTTTGATATTGCTCCAATTTTTCTAATATCGTCTTAGGCATACGAATTTCTACACGTTCTTTCTCTTCTCTCATGATTATCACCTCATATTGATTGTACGGATTTTTTACGGTATAATCAATATATACGAAATTTTTCCGCACAAAGTGAGGTGAATTGATATGGCCAAGCAAAACAAAGCTTTCAAGTTTCGTTTGTTACCAAACAAAGAACAATCCGCATTATTAGCTAAGACATTTGGTTGTGTTCGCTTTGTCTACAATAAGATGTTAGCTGAACGCAAAGAAACGTATGAAAAGTTCAAGGATGATAAAGAATTGCTTAAAAAGCAAAAGTTTCCGACCCCTGCAAAATATAAAAGTGAATTTCCATTCCTAAAAGAAGTGGATTCTTTAGCTTTGGCAAATGCACAAATGAACTTACAGACTGCTTATAAGAATTTCTTTGAAGGAAATGCGGATTTTCCAAAGTTCAAAAATCGTAAAGCAAAACAATCCTATACAACTAATATGGTCAACGGAAATATTAAGCTAGAAAATGGTCATATCAAACTGCCAAAAATCAAAAAGCCAATAAAAATGAAACAGCATAGAGAGATACCTGCTGATTATAAAATCAAATCTTGCACTATTTCTAAAACAAAGACAGGCAAATACTACATTTCAATTTTGACAGAATATGAGAAAGATATTCGTCCAGTTAAAATACAGAAAGTTGTTGGTTTGGATTTTGCTATGGATGGTCTATATGTCGAGAGTGAACAGGGTAAGAAAGCCAATTACCCACGTTACTATCGGCAAGCCTTAGATAAATTAGCAAAAGCACAACGAATTCTTTCTCGAAGAAAGAAAGGTTCTGCAAGATGGGAAAAACAACACCTGAAAGTGGCTAAGCTACATGAAAAGACAGCGAATCAGCGCAGAAACTTTCTTCATCATAAGTCAAAAGAATTAGCAACAAACTATGACGCTGTGATTATTGAGGACTTAGACATGAAAGGCATGTCTCAAGCCCTCAACTTTGGAAAAAGCGTTCATGATAACGGCTGGGGGATGTTCACTACTTTCTTAGCGTATAAGCTAAAAGAACAGGGGAAACAACTTGTGAAAATTGATAAGTGGTTTCCCTCCACTAAGAAGTGTTCATGTTGCGGCAAGGAAAAAGAAATGCCATTATCTGAACGTGTATATAAATGTTCTTGCGGCTTTGTATTAGATTGCGATCACAATTCAGCAATCAATATCAAAAATGAGGGATTACGCTTATTAGCATAAAGAATAATAACTTTCGGAACGAGAGGGTTAGCTCGGTCAATTTTCTGTCATTAGACGGGATTACCCGAGAAGCCCCCACTTCAATCAAACCGTAAGGTTGATAAGTGGAGGGTAGTTCACAAGCACCAAACATACCGTTCATCTTGTCTTTTGGAATAGCTTAAATTCAAGTTTTACTGTAAGATAATATTGAATGGCCCGGTAAGTATAATTGACTGTTCGAAATAGAGCGTCTATTTGTGGTATGGTGAAATGACATGGAGGATATTATAAAACGATTGGAAATGTTGGAATACCATCAACAACTGTTGATTCAGATGGTCGATAAGAACCGACATGAATTTGATTGGCTGATTATAAAAAATCGGCTCACAAAAGAGGAAACGGCCGAATTTTTCGAACTTTGTGAGGAGTTGAACAAGAAATATCAAGAGCAAAAAGCGGACGGATTTGTTTTTCATGTTCCGCTTTTTCAAGAATTTGAAAAAAGGCTTCATTCCAAGTTGGATTGTAAAGAGGTCATCGCAGCATGCATAAAACAAGGGCTCTATAAAGAATTAATGATTCAGCTGTACAAAAATCTTTCCAACTAACTCGTTATTTTTTCGCTGGATTCGTTCGTGGAAATGAAGGTATCTTCCTTCTGAAAGTTTTCGTCTATGTTTTGAAGGGAGGTTTCGATAATTTCCATGAAATCGTCCCCGTACAAATTTTTAATGATCACACTGAGTTCTAAAAAATCAGGAAATTTACCAAACAGTTTATTTAGGGGTAGTGCCGCTTGCACGACGGAATTGGCTTCCGGATTAAATTTTTCCATCAGGTCATGAAGGATCGTTTCCCCTTCATTTGTCAACTCAACATACGTATTTCGCTTGTCCGATTCTTTCTTGGAAAATTTTAAATAGCCTTGTTCTTCTAGTTTCTTTGAAAAGTTAAAGGCTGTGGAAACGTGCATGACGCCAAACTTAGCGATATCAGAAATAGAGGCTCCTTTTAAATGATAGGCGATCCATAAGATATGGTGTTCATTAATGTTAAGGTTATACGGTTTGATCCATTGCTGCCAATCTTTTTCAACCGCTTTCCAAAGGGCCTTGCTTAACTGTGCTACTCTTTGGGAAAATAGCATTACCTCATGTATGGAAACTTCTTGTTTTTTCACTTTCTATCACCTTCTTTTTAAAATTGAACAGGTTTTTCTGAAAGTATTCTCTAACAATATTATGCCAATAAAATAAAAATTAATAAAGATATAAATTTACTAAATTTTCAAAAAAGTGGACAATCCAATAAACAAGATTGTCCACTTTCATAAGTTTCGCATGCTGTTATAAGAAAATACCTTGTTTTCTTGAAAAAACTTATGATGTATTCCGAATGTGGCAGGACTTACGCTTCACCTGCCGTAAGGACGACAAGTGCTAGTCAAAAAGCCCTGTATACTTCACGCTTGGAGAATGGATTCTATGAGGATTTGGGTGTTATCAATTCTTTTTCGTTGTCTCCTCCAGGTTTTTGACGGAAATTTGGACGTTGTGAATTCCTTCTTCAATTGCCTTTTTATTTGGTTGAATGCTTTTTTGCCATAATTCGATGCTTTCTTTTATTTCTTTAGAGATCTGAGGGAAAGCCGTTTTTCCTTCTTGTATAAAATGAGTGACCGCTTGTTTTACCTGTTCGGTATTGCTTATGACTTCCTTCGCTGTTTCTTTCATAAAATCCTTTGTTTTTAACATATTTTTTTTGACGTCTTTTCCAGAAGAAGGAGTGGTAAGGAGCGTTGTAATGGCGCCTGCAACCCCTCCGACTAAAAAGCCCGCCAACCAATTCGATCGTTTCATAATCATTCACCTCTGGCTGATATTTCGCATTTTGAGATTGAAGTCCCTCATTTCATATCTTCAGTTGCAGTTGAATAGGATAGAATATTCATTAAATTCGAATCCCTTAAGAAGAGTATACAGACTTCTTTTGAAGAAAATCAACATTCTATGTCCGGAAGATCAGTCAGCGGGCTGGTGAAGGAGGAATTTACATGAGAGGGGTTTTGTTCTTTGCGGTTATTCTCGATTTTCTTTTGTTTCTTGGTCTGTGTCGCTCGCTTCTATTATTGTCCAGGCCGGGTATATATCCCCCGAAAAAGATGGTGAAAAAACGTGTCGGCGCACTTGGAGCCGGAACTGTTTTCGTATTTGTGATCATCATTCTCCTTTATGTAACATGAAAAGAATTGGTAAACAGGGGATAAGTGAGGGAAAAACGATGGTGGCTGGAGACTGGATCGAATATGGTTTTTCGGCCATAATACACAAAAATGCCGGGCCGCCTCCGTAGCCTTAGAAGCATGACGGCAGGTTAGGAAGTGGCCAGGCATTATTCATTAAATCGATGCTTTTAAGCTTGATGCCCAACGTTTGAGCGTTTCATTATCGATTGGGCAATAGGATAAATAATAAACATGGCAACGGCATTTAAGGCCATAGCAGGCAGAACGACGGTTCCGAATAAAGCGGTAAAAGGTCCGGGCAGACCGACAATCAAATAGGCTGAAGTCAAAAAGACTGTTCCGGAGACAATAGTGCCGACAGCCGTCAATATGGCTGCTCCGAGTGTGTTTTTGCTGTACTTTGCCGTAAGGGCAAGCAATCCGTAAAAAATGAACGCCGTAACCGGTTTATCGATTAGATTCGGAAGGAATCCTCCGGGAAATGCCGTGGTCAATCCGGAAATGACTCCCGTAGCTAAACCAATCAGCAAAACATTTTTGGCGTTTGAAAATAATAGAATGCCGAGAAACATCATCGTAAGCATCATATCTGGCTTCATGCCTAAGAAAAAAGCAGGGATGATTGCATGAAGAACTGCTCCCATACCCACTAAAATGGCTAAACTGACAAGTGTTTTCGTATTCAATTCTCTTCTCTCCTCTGCTAAACTTCTCTACACTAAAACTCGATTTTTAGTGGTACGAATTCATTTTACCACAAATTCTTTGCTTTGCTCTCAAATAAGATATCTCGTTTCATATGTTATTTTATATGCTGATGAATGGTCGATGCGATGTCTTGAAGTTCGTCGAAAGTATAGTCGTTTTGATGCGATTTCCATACAGCCCCGAATCCATCTCCTTTTCCGTAACGAGGAAGCAAATGGATGTGGAAATGAAAGACTGATTGTCCGGCCGCTTCTCCATTATTGTTTAATAAATTTAGCCCGATCGGTTGATAGGCTTCTTGAATAGCATTCGCTATTTTGGGCACAGCTTGGAAAAGCGATCCAGCAATTTCTGGAGTTAGCTCAAAGAGATTCTTTTTATGTATTTTTGGTATGACCAGTGTATGCCCTTTTGTTACTTGGCTGATATCCAAGAAAGCAAATACATTTTCATCTTCATACACTTTTGCTGACGGGATTTCTCCGTTCATAATTTTACAAAAAATACAATCGCTCATATTCACTCATCCTTTCTTTCATTTCATGATAAATGGCATGTATGCCGCTCTTTGCAGAATGGATCAAATCTTATGGACACACGTCGAGTCAAAAAATCACTGGCATTTTTGGATTTTTTCGATGAAATGGTATGGATTTGAATGTATTTTATCATAAAAGCGGGGGGATCTAAATAGGGAACCATGCATTCGAAATGGGAGCCATGAATAATGCTCCGGTTAGCTTTGGACTGAGGGGATATTTTGCCGCCAATAAAAAGCAGCGCAGTTTAGAAAACGATCTTGAATCATTAAAAGAACCTTTTCTTTTAGTGCCAACTCCAAAGCATTTTCTATAAAAGAATGGCTCAAAGCGGAGCGGACCGGAATGTTTTAAACGTAAGATCATGGCTGTTTTATTTTCTGATCTGATAGGGTTCAAATGGATGATTTTTATGTTGAGGACATAAAAGAAGACAGGATGCTTATGCATCCTGTCCCTTGAAGGGGATTGGTCATTGCTGATCTGCAGTGCAAAAGTCGTTTTTCGTGTTCAAGCTAATCATCCCCTTGCTGGAATGTTTCTTGCTTTGACACTTTTTAGATCTAACACAAACCCGTTTTTGGCAAATTTGTGAATGAAGACTTTATGGTCTTTCATACTTATTTGCATTGGAGTTTGTGGATCGTGCGACTTTACTGTCTGCCGTAATCACCTCATTTTATTGAAGGCGAATCAATTGACCATAAGATAGGAAAATGCGGTACTGGTCTTTCACAACCACCCCGTTTTACTATTTGGTTGACCCCTTCGAATATTAGAATGCACAGAAATTTTTTCTTTATACATACAAGTGATGAAATTTTGTCTGAAAAATTGTCAAGAATCATTTATCAAGTCTAAAATAGTTGTGGGTAGACTTAAAATAGCTGTTTTTGCGAAAATGTTTGTTAAAATAAGATGAACTTAGAAACAAAATACCGCATGTTTTTGTTAAATGGTTTAATAAGTGCTTCTTCTTTAAAGTGATCTGAATGTCACCATAACGAAATGAATGGAACACAAATTTTCTTCTATTGGAGGAGGATGGAGAGTTTTCAAACGAATTTTTGGGCAATCAAAAACAGAAAGGATGTGGAAGAATGTCGCTATTGAAAGTCGACCAATTGACTGGCGGTTATACAAGAAAGCCTGTGTTAAAAGATGTGTCTTTTTCTATTGAAAAAAATGAAATCGTTGGTTTGATTGGTTTAAACGGCGCGGGAAAAAGTACGATTATTAAGCATATTATCGGTTTAATGGAACCGAGGCAAGGAGAGATTATCATCAATGGACTATCTTTGAAAGACAGCCCGGAGCAATATCGCAGACAGTTTTCTTATATACCGGAAATGCCGGTGTTGTATGAAGAATTAACGTTGGAAGAGCATTTGAAAATGACGGCGATGGCTTACGGATTAACAGAACAAGAATACAAAGAGAGGATAGATCCGCTTTTAAAGGAATTTCGAATGCAAAAAAAGCTTCATTGGTTTCCTGCTCATTTTTCCAAAGGAATGAAACAGAAAGTAATGATTATGAGCGCCTTTTTAACGGAACCTCATTTATATATTATTGACGAACCGTTTTTAGGGCTTGATCCGCTCGGAATTCAATCGTTATTGGAGTGGATGGAAAAAATGAAGAAACGAGGGGCGGGCATATTAATGTCCACTCATATTTTAGCAACAGCCGAAAAGTATTGCGATTCGTTTATCATATTACATAACGGGGAAATCCGCGCAAAAGGAACCATTCAGGACTTGCAGGAACAGTTTGGCATGCAGGGAGCTTCTCTCGATGATCTCTATATTCAACTGACAAAGGAAGAAGAAAAATGAAAACTGTTCAGCAATTATGGAAAGAGCGATTAAACGGCTATTTATCCGAGATGCGCAAATATTTGCGCTATATATTCAATGATCATCTGCTATTTGTACTGATTTTTGGGGTCGGAGCCGGTGTCTACTATTACAGTCAATGGGTAAAAACGTTGGAACCTCATTTTCCAGCCCCGTTTATCATGGCGCTGTTATTGGGGGCTATTCTGGCGTGGTCTCCGATTTACACGTACTTAATGCGAGCGGATATCGTCTTTCTGCTTCCGATGGAGGAACGATTAAAAGGCTATTTTCAAAAAGCCATTGTATCTAGTTTTGTCTTTCAAAGTTATTGGCTGATTTTGTTTCTTGCTGCTTTAATGCCCATGTATGTAAAAGTCAAGGGAGTAAGCTATGCATCGTTCTTTTTGTGGCTTGTGATCTTATTCATTTTGAAGTTTTGGAATTTGTTTGTCCGTTGGAACGTGCAGAAGTTTCAAGAAAAAAATATACGTCTTGTTGATCTGATCGTTCGTTTTGTTCTCAATGCAGTCTTTTTATATCCGCTGTTCAACCGGACAAACTGGCTTCTTTTCGTCATTGGAGCGTTTCTTTTGATCGTTTATGCCGGCGTTATTCAAAACAAGAGCAGGCAGCATATTTTAAAATGGGAAATGCTTGTGGAACTAGAAGAAAAAAGAATGATGGCTTTTTATCGCTTTGCCAACTTGTTTACGACGGTCCCTAATCTGCAAGGAGACGTAAAAAGAAGAAAATGGCTGGACTTTCTGTTTAAAAAGATTCCATATGGCCCCCATCATGTTTATACGTATTTGTTGTCACGTACTTTTGTTCGTGTAAATGAATACATTGGATTGTTTGTCCGCTTGACGCTCATTGGTTTGCTTTTGATCATTTTCAGTCATTCATTACTATTCAAAGTCATCATGGCGCTCTTGTTTATTTATTTAACAGGATTCCAGCTTTTTCCGCTGATCCGTCACCACGATGAAAAAATTTGGATGATGTTGTATCCTGTTTCGAAAGAAAGAAAAAAAACAGCTTTTATGCTGCTTTTGAGGCAGTGTCTTGGATTGCAGGCCTTTTTGTTCGCGGGGGCGGCGTTTTTTCGTTCATGGTTTGAAAGTGGAATCATACTTGGAGCAGCCGTCTTATTCGTCTTTTTGTTTACCGAAATATACACTCCCCGCAAGCTAGCTAAAATGGAAAACTTGTAAGACCGTTTTCTGGCATCTGGTTTAGACTTCGTAAGTACTTGAAAAAAGGGAATTCATTCGTGATGCAGCAATGTTTTTTCGTGGTACTGCTTCTTAGATGGCGGTCATAGCTTAAGGGTATGCCGTCTGCTGAAAATCATAATAGGAATACTGCGACAATGGTTGTCACCAAGAGGCCGAAGCATACGGGAATTAAATTTCTTCGTGCCAGTTCAAAAGGATCGACATCGCATATGGCCGCAGCAGGAATCAAAGCCCAAGGAATTAAAGTGCCTCCTCCAACCCAAATCGCTGCTACTTGGCCGAGAGCCGTTAACACGGCTGTTCCGCCTGATAGAGAGTGGGAAAAAATTTTAGCGATTGATCCGGCAAGAGAAATGCCGGAGAATCCTGAACCATCTAGGCCGGTAATGGCCCCGATGACGGTCATAGTCACGGCCCCCATTTCTTTCGTCAAGGGGACAAGGGAAGCGAGAGAAGCGCCAAGGTCGTTGACAATGCCATTGGATGTATGAGGAAGGTAGTCGCCGATTATTTTCGAAAAACCGGCATCGCCTAGATAAAAGAAAGCGGCAATGGGAATAACAGTTGAGAATACTTTAAAACCAAATTGGAATCCTTCCATTAAAAAAAGGGTGGTTTTTTCTAACCCTTTCCCTTTATAGCTGATCAACGCGATCAGGAAGAGAATAATA
This sequence comes from Bacillus sp. FSL W8-1127, assembly GCF_038006725.1. Classification (NCBI taxonomy): domain Bacteria; kingdom Bacillati; phylum Bacillota; class Bacilli; order Caryophanales; family Bacillaceae; genus Bacillus; species Bacillus sp. FSL W8-1127. Next base: position 897,294 of record NZ_JBBOVU010000001.1, read on the forward strand.
ATGGCGGTTCCCCCGATAAGTGCTGTTGCGTCTCCGCCTTGTAAGTGATAAAAAAACAGGAAAAATATATCAATGGCAAAAAAGAGTGGTATCAGGATCGCAAATATTTGCTTTGTTCTGAAGGAAAGGGAGGTGTCAATTTTATTCTCTTGACGGTTGGTGGAAACGAGGCTGCTGCTCGAAAGCTTTCCTTTTTTCATATCGATTTTTAGCTGAATGAAAGCTACTAGTGTGGTGGAGATTCCCATAACGGCTACGAGAGGGAGGCTGGCATGAATCACATCTTGGACGGCAATTCCTGCTGCGTCGGCTGTTAATTTAGGAGCTGCCTGAATGACGAAATCGCTGGAAAGGGCGATTCCATGGCCGAATAAATTCATGGCCATTGCCGCGCCGATGGCAGGCAACCCTGCTCGTATCGCAACCGGAACAAGTACAGCTCCTAATAAAGCAACTGCCGGTGTCGGCCAAAAAAACCAGGAAATTAACAACATTAGTAATCCGATGATCCAGAATCCTGTGTCAGGAGAACGGATGAATTTTGTAAATGGAGCAATGATGACTTCGTTGATTCCAGTTTTCATTAAGCTGTTGCTCATGGCGACAATCATGGAAATGATGAGAATGGTCGGCAACAGCTCCGAGATTGCGTATACGAAACTGGTAAATATACTGATGATCGACGCGGTGACTGATCCGGTAGCTGTAAAAGCGATGAAAAAGATGCCGATAATACATAAGATCGTCGTATCTTTGCGGAGAATCATGAAAAGGATCACGAGTGCGATAAAAAGAACGTACACCCAATGAATCAACGTTAAGTCGATTGGCATGTTGTATCTACTCCTTTATTCACAGACTTCGCTAGGCGTTTATCACACTATTTTGTTTCAAAGTATGAATCATCCTTAGAAGTTGTGAATGAAAGGAGCGTCGAATGAAGAAATGATTGAAAGAAAAAAGAAAGACGTTATTTCCTTGGAAATGTGAAATTTTAGCAGTCCGACAGCGTAGTTTAAATAATCACATTGGAGCTTGATCTAAGACTGCAGTAAAAAGTTTAGTTGTAGCGACCATCACGACGTGGATTACGATTGTTCTTCTTTCGGTATTAAATAGGTTTTGACGTAAGAAGGACGAGGTAAAATGGTGATTTTACTCTTCGTTCCTTTTTCAGTTTCTTGTTTAGAGTGGGCTTTTTCGAACGCTTGGGATTTTTTCCAGTTTTGAAAAGACTGTTCGTCTTTCCAGCAAGTCAATACAATATATGTATCTGATTTCAAAGGGCGAAGGAGTCTAAAGGCTTTATAGCCCGGCATTTTTTCAAGATTGCCCGCTCTGTTTTTGAATCGGTATTCAAAAACAGGGCGGCCTTCATCCGTAACGGGAATATGGTTCATGACAAAAAAGCCGCTTTTTTTGTCTAAAAGGCCAGATGAATCAATCACTTCATACGATCTGGGGGATTGGAATACGGATTTTTTCTCGGTTTCGTGAAGGAGTAAAGCGCTTTCTTCGTTTTCCATAAGGATCATCGTTTCGTGTTCATATTTTTGGAGAATCGTTTGTAAATAATCGAACGTCCCGGTGGTCATGTAAATATTCATCTTTTCACCCCATTTTCTTTTTTGAAAAGGACTTTTGTGAACTGCGCAATTGGAAAGGACATGGAATCCGCCTTTAGTCCATCGTTCTCATTGGCATTTTGCCCATATATCAGAATAAAAGGGCTATCTGCTTTTATGAACTTTCCAATATTTAGTTTAAAATTTCCATACTGTGAGTTCAATGAAACATTATAAACAAAATCGGCGGTTTTATGACATTTCACTCGCTTGCCTATACAATTTACTCAAAAAGCACTATAGTGTAAAGCATGTAATAGATCGTGAGAATGAAGGATCGCCGGTTGCAACGACCTATATTTATTTAAGTGTAAAAATGTGATTTCTCTTGAAAATCATTCATAGCTTTTTTCATTTTGAATACGACTTTACTCATATGAAAGGTGGAAGATAAATACATGAGAATGGTAAATGATACTTTAATCAAGGCTGCTAAAGGAGAGCCGACAGACTATGTGCCGGTTTGGTATATGAGGCAAGCAGGCCGTTCGCAGCCTGAGTATCGGGCGTTAAAAGAAAAATATTCATTGTTTGAAATTACACATCAACCGGAATTATGCGCCTATGTGACAAGATTGCCTGTTGAACAATACAATGTGGATGCAGCCATCCTTTATAAAGATATTATGTCGCCTCTGCCGGCGATTGGAGTGAAAGTAGACATTCGATCGGGAGTAGGTCCGGTTATTGACAATCCGATTCGTTCTCTTACGGATGTGGAAAAACTTGGCCAAATCCATCCGGAACAGGATGTGCCATATGTACTGGAAACCATTCGAATTTTAACGAAAGAGCAGCTGACGGTTCCATTGATCGGATTCGCCGGTGCACCTTTTACGTTGGCCAGTTATATGATTGAAGGAGGTCCATCCAAACATTACAACAAAACTAAAGCGTTTATGTATGCGGAACCTGTCGCTTGGCACGCTTTGATGGACAAGCTGGCCGATATGACTATCGCTTATGTTCGGGCGCAGATCAATGCGGGAGTAAGCGCCGTTCAAATCTTTGATTCTTGGGTAGGAGCTGTAAATGAAGAAGATTACCGTGTATACGTGAAGCCAGCTATGCAAAAAATTTTTAGTGAACTAAAAAATGAGCATGTTCCGCTTATCATGTTCGGAGTTGGTGCAACTCATTTAGTAAAAGAATGGAACGACCTTCCTTTAGACGTCATTGGTCTTGATTGGAGAATGGAGATTCGCAAAGCAAGAGAATTGGGAGTGACAAAATCGCTTCAAGGCAATTTAGACCCGGCAGTGCTGCTTGCTCCTTGGAAAGTGATAGAAGAAAAAGTGAAACGGATTTTAGATCAAGGTTTGGAAACACCGGGATTCATTTTCAATCTTGGTCATGGAGTTTTTCCTGAAGTTCAGCCGGATACTTTGAAAAAGCTAACCGAATTTATTCATGATTACAGTTCAAAAAGAGTTTAAAAATAAAAGAAACTTATTTTTTGTAAATTTCCTTTCATTTTGACAAAATAATTAATTGAGGTGGCTCTTATGGAAAGGAAAAAGATAGGATTACTTGTTATGGCATACGGCACTCCAAACAATGAAGAGGATATTGAACGGTATTATACGCATATTCGACATGGAAGAAAACCATCGGAGGATATGCTGGAGGATTTAAGAAGACGTTATAAGGCGATTGGGGGAATTTCCCCGCTTGCAAAAATTACGAATGAACAAGCTGAAAAACTAACGGCTCGATTAAATGAACTTCAAGATCAAGTGGAATTTCGATTATATATTGGGTTGAAACATATCGAACCATTTATTGAAGATGCCGTAAAGCAAATGCATGAAGACGGTATAGAAGAAGCCGTTTCGATTGTACTTGCTCCGCATTTCTCTTCTTTCAGCGTGAAATCGTATAATGAAAGGGCAAAATCGGAGGCAGAAAAGCTTGGCGGACCAAGGATCAGCCCGATTGAAAGTTGGTATCGTGAGCCGAAATTCATCGATTACTGGGTGAATCAAATCAAAAAAGTTTACGAACAAATGCCGGATGAGGAGCGCAAATCTTCTGTCCTGATTTTTTCTGCTCATAGTCTTCCAGAAAAAATATTGCAATTTAACGATCCTTATCCAGAACAACTGAAAGAAACAGCTCAATTGATCGCTGATAAGGTGGGGGTCAAAGATTATGCCATCGGATGGCAAAGTGCCGGAAATACCCCTGAACCATGGCTTGGACCGGATGTCCAAGATTTGACAAGAGATTTGCATCAGAAAAAAGGATATAAAGCGTATGTCTATGTGCCAGTCGGATTTGTTGCCGATCATTTGGAAGTATTATATGACAACGATTATGAATGTAAAGTAGTCACACAAGAGATTGGTGCTTCCTATTATCGGCCGGAAATGCCTAATGCAAAGCCGGAATTTATTGATGCTTTAGCAACGGTTGTTTTAAAACACATAAATAAATAAGAAGTTTTAGAAGAAGGCGATGTATGGTGAGTGAATCAAAAAAAGTGGCGGTCATAGGCGGAGGAATTACCGGATTAACAGCCGCTTATTATTTGCAAAAAGCGGCTCAAGAAAAAAAACTTCCATTGGAAGTCACATTAATTGAATCCTCCCCTAGACTCGGAGGAAAAATCCAAACGATCCGCAAAGATGGATTTGTAATTGAAAGAGGGCCTGATTCTTATCTGGCTCGAAAAAAAAGTGCAACTAGACTGGCAGAAAATGTGGGGATTGCGGATCAATTGGTCAGCAATGCGACCGGTCAATCTTATGTGCTAGTAAATGAAAGGCTTTATCCCATTCCCGGCGGTTCTGTTATGGGAATTCCAACACAAATATTCCCTTTTGTTGTAACCGGATTATTCTCTTTTACCGGCAAACTAAGAGCCGCTTTCGATTTTCTTTTGCCTCGTTCCAAACCGCAAAAAGATCAAGCTTTGGGACCATTTCTTAGAAGGAGATTCGGGGATGAAGTGGTGGAAAATTTGGTTGAACCCCTTTTATCCGGAATTTATGCAGGGGATATCGACCAAATGAGTTTAATGGCTACTTTTCCACAATTTTACACAATAGAACAAAAATATCGCAGTTTAATCTTAGGAATGAAAAAAACGACGCCAAACTCCTCCCAAAAGCCAGCGGGCGGGCAAAAAAAAGGCGGATTTCTCACTTTCCGTCACGGATTGGAAACGTTAGTGGAAGCTGTAGAAAGTCAGTTGATAAAAAGTTCAGTGTTAAAAGGAACACGTGTGGTGAAAATTGAAAAAGAGGAAGACCAATATCGTTTGCTTTTGCATAACGGTGAAGCACTTCGCACAGATAGCGTAGTTCTTGCCACACCTCATGGAGTTGTTCCGGATATGCTTCCACAATACGATTTCTATTCTCCATTGAAAGATATGAAATCCACTTCGGTCGCAACCATCGCGATGGCTTTCCCCTCGGAAGCGATTGAACAAGACATAGACGGAACAGGATTTGTGGTATCGAGAAACAGCGATTTCACTATTACGGCCTGTACGTGGACTCATAAAAAATGGCCTCACACGACTCCAAAGGGAAAAGTATTGCTGCGCTGCTATGTAGGGCGTGCCGGTGACGAAACGGTAGTGGACTTATCAGATTCGGAACTTGAAAAAATTGTATTGGAAGATTTAAATAAGACGATGAATATTTCCATGAAACCGGATTTCACGATTGTCACCCGTTGGAAAAACGCCATGCCGCAATATGCGGTAGGACATATAGAACGGATGGAAAAGATTAAGCAAAGTACGCAAAAGGAATTGCCGGGTCTTTTTTTGGCAGGAAGCTCGTATGAGGGACTCGGTGTTCCGGATTGCATCGACCAAGGCGAAGAAGCTGTGGAAAAAGTATTGGCTTTTTTAGGGATGAATGGGAAATAGGCCGCTGATTGGCGGTCTATTTTTTTGTCTTCTTGATGAAAAAATTTGGAAAAAAGCAGTATTTTGACGTATCGATATCATTGCAAAGAATGATCAAGTGTGATATAGTATTTTTCGTTAAAACTAAATGACTAAATTATTATTTTGGTCATTTTACGAGGTGATAAAGTGTCTGTCGATCGAAAAAAGCAGATTCTGGATGCGGCGGCCAAGTCGTTTTCATTATTTGGATACAAGGCCACTACGATGGATCAAGTAGCAAAGCTTGCGAATGTTGGAAAAGGGACTATTTATAATTTTTTTAAAAATAAAGAAGACTTATTTCACGAAATTGTTTCTTCATTAATTGCAGAAATGAAAGAAGCGGCAGAACAATCATTTGATGAAGAAGATTCATTCGTTGAAAAAGTTCATCGTGCTTTGTATCAGGTGCTCGATTTTCGGAGAAAACATCAACTCACCATCAAGCTCTTTCAAGAGGCGAGAGAAAGGGGGACACCGGTCGTTTTAGAGGTGATGGATAAAATCGAACGTTCCATTTTAGATTACATCCGAGATAAAATCGAAATGGGAATAAAACACGGAGAAATTAAGAATTGCAATCCTGAAGTGACAGCTTTTGTCATTCTAAAAACGTATATTTCGCTTATTTTTGATTGGGAGAGGGATCATGACCCCCTTGAAAAAGATGAAATCGCTCGATTGTTTGACTTGTATTTTTTTCAAGGACTGTCCAAATAGGAAAATCTTTCTCTTTTTCTCGATGATGATGAAATGAAAAATGAAAAATTGGGAAGGGGGATTGTCGTGAACCGTTTATTGATTGTGGCTGAGTTAAAAGAGATTTTCCGAGATCGAAAAAATTTGTTGATCCCGATTTTTGCCATTTTATTTATCCCGATCCTTTATGCAGGAATTTATTTATGGGCGTTTTGGGACCCCTATGGACATTTGGAACGACTTCCCGTCGTCGTAGTAAATCGCGATAAAGGCGCCGATTTTTCCGGAGAAAAGCTGCAATTAGGCGACGAAGTAGTAAAAAAATTAAAAAAGAACGATGATTTTGATTTTCATTTTGACAATAACCGGGAAAGGGCTTATAGAGATTTAAAACATCAAAAATATTATTTATTGGTGGAGATTCCGAAAGATTTTTCAAAAGATGCTACGACTCTGTTAGAAGATCATCCCCAAAAAATGAGTTTGAAATATGTTCCGAATGAAGGTTATAACTTTTTATCGGCGCAAATGGGAAGAACAGCCATGAAAGAAATACGCGCATCGATTCAAAAAAATGTGACAAAAACTTATGCCGATACGATGTTTCGAAAAATTCGCGAGGCTGGAAAAGGGATGGACGAAGCCAGCAAAGGCGCTGGAAAATTGAATAAAGGCGCTGTCCAGCTTGCGGGCGGAGCAAAGCAGATGAAAGGCAATTTGGAGAAACTGGCAGAAAAGTCGTTAGAATTTAATAAAGGCATCCTTTCCGCCGATAAAGGCTCGCAAAATCTCGAAAACGGCGCTGAACAATTATCTTCCGCATTGAATCAGCTTGCCTTTGGCCACGACAAACTGTACCAGGGCGCTAAAGATGTCCAAAAGGGAACGGAACAATTAGCCGGAGGAATCGGTCAGTTGTCTCAAGGCTTAAATACGGTTGATGGCAAAATGAGCCAGCTGTTAAATGGAACGAGACAAGCTCAATCGAGTGTTGAGCAATTTTCAGGTCAAATGCCGAAACTGCAAAGCAGCGTTAAGGATTTGGCTGCTGGAGCTGAGCAGTTAAATTCGGGTGTAGACAGCTTCCAGCAACAATTAGTGAGCCAACTAAACAGCGCTTTGGATGATTCTGCTCAAAAACAAGAGCAGGCAACGCAGCAAATGATCGGTCAGTTAAAGCAGACTCTCTTGGCGCAAGGTTTACCGGCTGATCAAGTCAATTCTATTATTCAACAATTTCAACAACAGCTTCCGGATCCAACGCAATCGGTCAATCAGCAAAAGCAGATGATCCAGCAGCAAGTAGCCAGCGGTTTCAGCCAATTAAAATCTGGAAGCAAGGAATTGGCGACTGGTGCTCAATCTCTTAACAGCGCCATCAACAGCCAACTTGCTCCCAATATTCAGAAACTGAATGGTGGGTTAAAACAAATCACTGCCGGCCAAGAAAGCCTTCAATCGGGCATTCATCAGCTGGCGAATGGTTCCAACGAATTAAATGCGGGGAGTCAAAAGCTTTTAGCAGGTGAAAGCCAACTAATCTCTAACATGGGGATTTTTAATGAAAAAATGGGCGAGTCAGCAGCCGGCTCTGCCAAACTGACGAACGGCGCCCATCAATTAAATACAGGCCTTTCTCAGTTGTCATCAGGCTCACAAAAAATCTCTGACGGCACTAAACAATTGGCAGCAGGGGCCGATGCGCTCGCAAAAGGTTCCGGTCAATTAGAAAATGGTACAAAAGAAATGCACGATAAGTTAAACGACGCTTCCAAACAAGCCAATTCTATGAAAGCGGGAAAAAACCAATCCGATATGATGGCAGAACCTGTAAACGTCAAAGAAAAACCGATTAATAAAGTACCTACTTACGGCACTGGTTTGGCTCCGTATTTTATCTCACTCGGACTTTATGTCGGAGCATTAATGATGACCATTGTCTATCCTGTTCGAACACCTCTTGGCAAACCTAAAAATGGTGTATCCTGGTTTTTTAGCAAATTTGCCATGATGGGGCTTATCGGAGTATTGCAGGCGCTGATTACCGCGGCCATACTGCTTCTTGGCTTAAAGTTGAAAGTTCAAAGCGTACCGTTGTTTATTGCCACTACGATTTTAACCAGCTTAGTCTTTATAGCGATCGTTCAAATGTTAGTAACGATTGGTGATAACCCTGGCCGTTTTGTTGCTGTTTTAATCTTAGTCGGCCAATTAACGACAAGTGCCGGTACTTTCCCGTTGGAATTAGTTCCAAAATGGTTTCAAATGGTTCACGCCTTTTTGCCGATGACCTATAGCGTCAATGCATTCAAGGCGGTCATTTCAAGCGGAGATTTTGCTTATATGTGGCACAATCATGTTATTCTCTTGTTATTTATGGCGTTATTCATGGCCATTACACTTCTCTTTATGATGATCGTGTTTAAGCGCCAATATGCTGATCATTTGCAAGCAGCGGAAGAAGCATAATGATTGAGTGTGTTCATTCCTTGGGCTGTCGGCATGCCGACAGCCTTTTTTAACGCGATAAAGATTCAGAATTTTTATGGATTTTTCTGAGGAAGAATCAAAATTAGTTTACAATAGAGTGGAAGGACATGTTTTGTTTTTAGTATAGTGAAAGGACTATTGAAGTGTTGAATTTTTTTACTTTTTATCGAGTGAAAGCACTGCAGCTATCAGAGCAATATAAGCAGTATGCCTTTTACGCAGATCATAAAGGACAGGAAGAGGTCAAAGTGCAGCAAACTCTCCCTAAATGTCCATTTGATTAATGCGGGGATCACGCTGACAGAAGTTTTACTAATGGAAGAGGTGATTGAAAACATGAAATTGACGATCATCGGCCCGTGGGGCGGATATCCAAAAGCGAATGAAGCGAGTTCAGGTTATTTATTGCAGCAAAGCGGATTCAATCTTTTAATCGATTGCGGAAGCAGCGTCCTATCTTTTTTACAAAACCATATAGAGCCAGAAAATTTGGATGCCGTGCTGATTTCCCATTATCATGCTGACCATGTAGCGGATATCGGTGTACTGCAGCATGCTTTACTTATTAGGAAATACTTCAATAAAGAAATCAAGACGCTTCCTATCTATGGCCATCATGAAAGTAAAGACTATCGATCATTAACGTATAAAGACATCACAAAAGGTTCGGTGATTGACGAAAACAGTGAACTTTCCATCGGCCCTTTTTCCGTAAGTTTTTTAAAAACACGTCACCCTGTTCCTTGTTATGCGATGAAAATAGCATCAGATGAAGGCACATTGGTTTATACGGCTGATTCCGCTTATCAAGAAGCATTTGTGGACTTTGCGAAAGATTGCGACCTGCTTTTATGTGAAAGTAATTTGTTTAGCGGAATGAACGGAAATCAGGCCGGACATATGACAAGTACTGAAGCAGGAAGGTTGGCAGCACAATCGGGGGCGAAAAAACTAGTGTTGACCCACTTGCCACAGTACGGCAGTTTGCATCAGTTAAAAGAAGAGGCTGAAAGTGAATTTAATGGACCGGTCATATTGGCAGAAAAAGATTTGCAAATAATGGTTAAAAAGTGACAAAATCCAGTTCGCCCAGTCTTGTTTCTGAAAATTTTACGTTGATTTTGATCTATTTTTGATCATTTTAGGGAATGAAAAACATATGAAAGAATGAGAAGGAGTATATTGATAAAAAAGTTTTTCTGATCAGTTTTAAAACCGTGCGGAATTTGAATTTTGTGATAGTCGTGATGGCAAAGTTTCAAACTCTTGCTGAGCGTTTGTAATTGTTGTTCTTCCTTCATGTTTAACGCTTGTTTTCGCCTGTGATGTGGCGAGCGGATGATTCGAGTTCTGGAAAAAGAAAATTTGAGCTTTACGGCTAATGAATGGTTTAGGAAAAAACTTGCAAGGATGATGATTTGTTTTTTTCATACTATAAAGAATGAAGAGGTGCTGATTTCATTTTAAATGGAAGGAAGGGCTTTTCCATGACTTATGACTGCATTATTATTGGCGGAGGCATTGCTGGTCTGCAGGCGGCCATTCAACTAGGACGCTATCAACATCGTGTGTTGGTCATTGACGCTGATCAAGGCCGCTCCGTATTATGCCGCAGCTTTCATAACCTTTTAGGCTGGCCCGATGGTGTCAGCGGACGGACATTGCGAACCATTGGAAGAAATCAAGCGGAAAAATTAGGAATCGAATTTCGGAAGGGATGGGTAGTCGATGCCCGTTCTGAGTCGGATGAATTTCTGTTGTTTTGTGATGATGGTTCGTCTTTTCGAGCCAAAAGGCTTCTTTTTGCTACCGGTGTCATGGATCGTCTTCCTCCGTTTCCTAATATCATTCCTTGTTTAGGAATCAGCGCTTATATATGCCCGGACTGCGATGGTTTTGAAGTAAAAGGGCAGCGAGTGATTGTGATGGGGTCAGGAGATGCTGGAGCCAACTTAGCGTTGGCGCTTACTTATTTTACCACTGATATTTTCTACGTTGACCATGAACAGGCAGGCATCAGCCAACGTGTGATGGAAAAGCTAAGACATAAGAATATCCATTATGTGCCGGTGCCGATAAAAGAGGTATTGGCCGATGGTTCCCAATTTAAAGGTGTTCATCTTATGAATGGAGGATGGATTCCGGCGGGACGGTGCTTTCTTGGATTCGGCGGAAATGAAGTTCGTTCAGCCTTAGCTGAAAAATTAGGGGTACAACTTCATAAAAATCGGCATATTCTCACTGATCCGCGCACAAAAATGACTAATGTCAAATATGTTTGGGCGGCAGGCGATGTAACGGTTCATTCCGAGCAAACCGCCATTGCGATGGGAGACGGGATCCAAGCAGCCATTTGGATTCATAAAAGCTTGATTTCAAATGTGCTGGAGAATATGCATTAAATACAGATGATTTCGTATTATTTGTTTGAAATATTGCGGTGTAATGGTTTTAAAAAACTTTTCCCTTCAGGAGGATGTATTCATTCGTTCGCACAGCAGAGAAGTACGAGGATCGAATCATGACTTTCGATTGGGAGACTATTTAGGGAGGTTTGACCTCCGTTTCTATCTTGATTTTTACCAAAAAAAGAACATAATGGATAAGAATGTGTTCTATTTCATCGATTCTAACTTAGCATCTGTTTGTTGTGGACTATTCGTGGGATTGATTATTTGAATCGAGATGCACGGCTACTTTCCAATAACCGGAAAAAAGGCTTTTACTTTGCTTTTTTCTGTTTGAGGCTTTTTTGCAAGAATGCAGGCAAGAAAGTTCATGATAAAACTTTTGCTGTACATATGTTGTATGGAAGAGCCGGTGATAACAGCTGGGATTCTGTTTTTTCTTGCTCTATAGAAAATAATGGTCCACACTTTTCATGAGAACCTTTTTTCCGATAAAATAAAAATGGTATTGGAAAAAGAAAAATCAAAGAAAGATAGATTGTGTATGTTCTAGAATTGGAGGCGAATCAGATGGATTTCGTTAAATACGAGCAAGAAGGCTCCATTGCGTACATTACTTTTAATCGTCCTGAAGAATCCAATTCCTTAAATGAAGAGATGTTGAAGGATTTGGAGCAATATTTGGATGAAATTCGTGTGCGTACCGATATTTCCATCGTGGTTTTACAAGGAGAAGGTGAGCAAGCTTTTTGTACAGGAGTCGATTGGGGCGAAGAAGCTCTTTATTCAGATGAACAGAAAAGAAAATTTCAAAATAAAATCCGAGAAGTGCTGTTGAAGGTGGAGGAACTTCCTCAGCCAACTATTGCGGCCATTAACGGAGCGGCTTTTGATGAAGGTTTTGATTTGATTCTCGCATGTGATTTCCGTTTTGCTTCAAGACATGCCGAAATTGGCTTTAATCAAAAGAACCCTGGAACGATTCCTTATGCAGGAGCTGTCCGCAGGCTTCCTAAACTGATTGGGGAAGGCAAGGCTTTAGAACTGATTTTAACAACTAAAATTTTAAATGCCCATGATGCTTATGCATATGGATTATTGACAAGGGTATCACCCCCTGAAAAGCTTTTCGAACGGGTGAAGGACTTCGCAGAAGAACTTTCCATTTTCAAGGCGGACGAGCTTCGGAAAATTAAGGCGGCTGTGAAAAACGGTGGTCACCCGAATCTTTTTTAAAATATCGTCCATTCTTTTATTAAACTGGTAAAATCGCATACTTGCGGTTTTACCTTTTTCTTATAGGTCTGAAACGGCGCCGTCATGGAACCTATCCAGTGTTTGGGGCGGTAATGGGCATGTGCTTTTTGTTTTATGAAAGGCAAGAAAGTGATTATTTGTTTGACCATTATCCCATGAATAGATCATGGGGGATTTTTCTTGAAAGAGCCATGCTTCTTTCCGTTAAGAGGAACGGTAAAATGTTTTTGTCCTATTTTACAACGAAAATTTGGGAAGAGTTGTGCAAAGAAATTGCTTGTTCTATTTTGAATGAATCCAAACTACACATAATAGTAAGGGACAAAGATAGGAAAGGGGGATGGGAGAGTTGAAAAAATGGGGTCTGTGGGCAATAGCTGCCTATCTATTGTTTGGCTTATGCATATATTATTACTTGTTTGTATTTGCCAACAGCAGTGTACCGGATATATATAAAGGAACGAGCGCCGATCCGGCGACATTTTTAAATTCTCGTGAATTAGTTCTAAGCGAGGAATATTCAAAAATTCGGGATTTGTTGTTCTTTTTGTCCACACCTTATGAATGGCTTCTTTATTTGTTTATTCTCATCTTTGGAGTTTCAACTGTTTTTGAAAAATGGGCCAATCAAGCATCCCGATTTCAGTTCGTTCGGAATGCTGTTTATTTATTCTGGTTATCTCTCCTCACATTTGTATTAATGTTTCCCATTCGATATTTGTCGTATCATTTTTCGAAAACCTATCATATCTCAGCTCAAGAATTCGGCGGATGGATGAAAGACAACGTGATCGATTTTTGGGTCAATTATTTGATCATGTTGGTATTAGTGACGATTTTGTATGGGCTCATGAAGCGGTTTCCCAAAAAATGGTGGCTTGCTTCTTGGATCTTATTTGTTCCGTTTACCTTTTTTTTAATGTACGTACAGCCGGTATGGATTGATCCTTTGTATAACCACTTTTATCCGATGAAAGACAAACAATTGGAATCTAAAATTTTGTCATTGGCTGATAAAGCCCATATTCCGGCGAATCATGTGTATGAAGTGGATATGTCGGAGAAAACTCATGCTTTAAATGCTTATGTGACGGGAGTAGGTTCTCATTCTCGGATTGTTTTATGGGATACGACTCTTCAAAAGCTGAATGACAATGAAATTTTGTTTATCATGGCTCATGAGATGTGCCATTATGTTGAAAAGCATATTTATTTTGGCATTGCCGGCTATTTGCTTCTCGCGTTCGTCGGTTTTTGGATTACAGCCAAATGGATGGCGCGATGGATTGATCGCCATGGCCAAAAGCTCCATATCCAATCGATCTCTCAATTAAGAACATTACCGCTCTTCTTGTTGATTATTTCCATATTGGTGTTTGCATCCAGTCCTATTTCCAATCTGGCTTCCAGGTATGAAGAAACGCGTGCGGACCGCTATGCAATCGAAATGACGAAAAATAAGGAAGCAGCCATAGAATCATTTCAGGAATTGACAAAATCGGGACTGAGCCAAGTGAATCCGCCGCTTCTGGTGAAAATTTTTCGTTATACCCATCCTACGATGCTTGAACGGATTCATATGGTGGAAACTTATCCAATAAAACAGAAATAATTTGGGACAGCCGGAAAAATGACAGTTCATGACCAAAGTAGAATGTGATAATTTATTCTAAAAGGATGAAGTTTATAGACAAGTCGCTAATCCCTTGGGTTTTGTTGTTGGTTACCAAGGGATTACATTTTTTCCGGATTTATTGTTTCTCTTTCTATAAAAACGAATGGCTAATGACTCGTTTCTATTCATGGCACTTGCATTCTCGTTCACAATGATTGTGGAATGTCGGTTTTTTACAAAAACAAGTGGGGGAAATGCTCAAAAAGGTTCCCGTATCTGTTAAGGATACGGGATATTTACCGTTTGTCCGGGGAAATCCTTATGATGATTATGAGTTGGTTTTACGTGAGGATTAATGTAGAGAAGTATCTTTTTAAATACCAAAGCGTTTTTCTAATTCAATCAATTTGGCGGAAAGTTCAAGGAAGGATTCTCGATCTCTTGCATCCAATGTTTTGTCGATTTCTTCCATCAGCTGTTTCTTTTCCTTGTTCAACAAGATTTCATTCAAAAGCATATCGATGTAAACATCAATCATATTCTCGTGGCTGAGTGGCGCTCCATTCGACTTCATCATCTCGGTATAAGATCTTTTACTTTCCATTTCGCTCACCTCGAATGCCTTTTTTTTATTATATGGAATTTGAGACAAATATTCAACTGAAATTTTATAATTTTTTGAAAAATTTTACCTGAAAAATGAAAAATCGGTGTTTTTTGAAAAGGAATGAGACATTCATTTGAAAAGATGGTATGCTAATCAAAAAATGGAAAAAGAAGAAAGGAGAAAATGGCTATGGAAAAGGAAAAGAAAAACAAAATGATGTTAGAATACGAGATCAATCCCTTAACTATGATCATCCTTCCGGCAGAATATGGACAAAAAGTGTATTCCAAAATTATGGAAGTAGAGGATGAATATATTTCAACGATGAAGCCTTTCGATGTCGTCAAAAGAAGCTGCAAGTACTATGGAGCGTCTTATTCAGGCAGGAGAGAAGGGACCCGACAATTAATCGGCATTACCCATAAAGCTCCGATCATTGTGGACCCGTTTCATGCGATTTATTTGTTTCCTACATTGTCTCCTGCAAAAAGCGACTGCATATGGATCAACCACGAACATGTGGCGGCTTATGACCGAGCTGATGCCTATGAAACATCCGTCACCTTCAGCAATGGAAAATCACTTCGTCTCCCCATCTCTAGAAGCTCCTTTGAATCACAGTTTATGCGTACCGCCATGCTGAGAATTCGTTTTGAACAAAGAATGCAGCATATTGAAAAAAAATATGGGATGAATGCAGACAAAAGAATGGCGTTAGAAGGCTATCACCCTTATCATTTCAGGTAAAAGAAGTCCAGAGTGGAACACTTTGTTCTTTGCTCCATTAAAAGTAAAAGGCATGTGCTGACGGAAAGGTTTATTCCTCAAAGGTGGACGAGTGATCCATTGCGAAATGTAAAGGAATAGGCCTTTCTTGCCAGCATGATCTTTCTTAAACACGGATCTTCCCTTTATGCGAAATAAGAGTTTGTTTTTATCCGTTTGATGGATTGGCTGAATTAGATGGGTTATGATATCGTTCGAACAAGTAATATTTCATTAACTCTTCTACTTTATTGCGAAGTCTCGGATTAAAGTAATTATGATACTCTTCATAGCCGTTATATAAAAATACATACATCGTAAATAAATCATCTGATCGGACTTTTTCCGCTTTCATGCGGCGGTCCCGCATATATTTGCGGGTGTTCGCCAAATCTTTTTGTACCTCTTTTATCGTTTGGGCGATCCAATCTATATAAGGATTTCTCAGCTTAAAAGGGCTTTTTTCCACCACTTTTAGATCTCTATTTAAAACGGTTAAAAGCATAGGCAAATAAATAGCTTGTTCTAAAACATCACGGTCATCAGGAGGAATCCTTGTCATCTTTACTCTCCCCTAAAAGAACATTTGTTCGTATATATTTTACTGAGATGAAGCCATCATTTCAAGTATTCACGCCATGACTCTTTTCCATGCTTTTTAGGTGTAAATGTTTAAAATAAATGATCTCGTTATGATAAAATAATAAAGTCATCTTCTTTTTGTCCGGAAAATCTGCCGGATTTTTGATAATGAATGTGGAAAAATGATAGTGATAGGGGTTAACAGAGGATTGAATGAGAGGAAAAGGAATTAAATGGATTT
Source organism: Bacillus sp. FSL W8-1127 (assembly GCF_038006725.1). Lineage (NCBI taxonomy): Bacteria > Bacillati > Bacillota > Bacilli > Caryophanales > Bacillaceae > Bacillus > Bacillus sp. FSL W8-1127. The sequence continues at coordinate 913,487 of NZ_JBBOVU010000001.1, forward strand.
TGAGACTCTGACAAATGGGTTTACACTTGAACACGTAATGGACTTAATCCGAAAATATCGTTCATTTGGGCCGATACCAGGAATTTTGCTTCCCATGATGGAGGCATTTTTTCCGTTTTTGCCTCTGTTTTTATTTGTAATGGCCAACGCCAACGCTTTTGGTCTCTGGTTAGGATTTTTGTTTTCCTGGGTTGGAGCTGTTGCCGGCGCTTTGCTTGTTTTTGGATTGATCAGGAAATTCGGGCAAAGAAGAATGCTTCGCTTTCTGAAAAATCATCCGAAGGTAAGCAAATTGATGAACTGGCTGGAAAGACATGGGTTTGGCCCGCTCTTTTTATTGATGTGCTTTCCGTTTACGCCGTCTGCTCTCATCAATATAGTGGCCGGGCTTTCCAATATAAAAAAATACCAGTATTTCATAGCTGTAGTGGCTGGTAAAATGGTGATGATATTCACGATCAGCTTCATTGGCCATGATGTCGTTTCCCTTATTAAAAAGCCGCTTCGGACCGTGATCGTGGTGATCGTGATTTTTATCCTTTGGCTTGCAGGGAAATGGCTGGAATTGCGATTGAATGAAAAAGAACACAAAAAGGGAAAGCAACCTGGTACATAAAAAAGAAAAAAGGACTGTTCTCCTGCTTGAAAACGGATTTCAGTGGAGGACGGTCCTTTTCGTCATTGCATAAATCGTGTTGGAAAAACCAAACTAATTCCTGATATTTGCTACATATCAGGAGGGATGCAGGTGGGGCAAATAAAGCTGACAATGCCAGAAAAAATAAGCCTGATTCTCAAAATGGTGATTGGATCAGCCGTTTCATGGGAATCGGCCATTTTATTTGGTTCAAAATATCCTTATTTAGGACCGATTTCACTCATTCTTTGTTTACAAACGACGATCATGAAAACGATCCAATTTGGAATCGCTCGAATCGTCGGAACGATCATCGGGGCAGCGTCTGTTTTCATTCTCGCATCTTCTTTGCATGCGAATGCCTGGTCATTGGCTATTGTCATGCTGGTCAGTCTTGTCACCCCTCTCCATTTAGGGGCTGATGGCATTATGCTGCACCAAATTGCACTAAGCGTACTGCTCGTTTTTGCATTTGAGCATAAGCTTGAGGGATATGGATTGGATCGAATCAGAGATTCCATCATTGGGGTAGCCGTGGCTCTGTTGCTGCAACAATTCTTCCATCCGCCTAATTTAACAAAAAAAGCAATGAAAGAAGTGGAAGAATTGCCTGAAATATTAGCGGATAAACTGAAATCCTTGGCAGTCTGGCTTGACGCAGGAGCCCTTTTCTTGTTGGAGTCTTCCCTCCGCAATTGGAATGACGGAAAAACAATAGCAAATATTGCATTTCATAAGAATTATGAGAACCTTTCAAATGAAAAATTTTACTTTCCGGCTATGTGGCATGCACAACATCTACTCTCTGTTCTGAAACAACACCCGCTTGCCGCCTCTCTTTGAATCGGCTGGATACATGCTTTGACAACGGCTTTTAATTTCTCAGTAAGGTTTAGCTTAAACTGCTGTTTCATGACTGTGGATCGTATAGTAGCATTTGATCATAATCCGGAGTATAAAATCTATGTTGGTAGGAACAGAGAGCAAAAATGCATTGATTTCGTTTGGCTATTTCATTATCACCCCTTCGTGATTCCTTCTTCCATCCACGATTTTAGTCGTCCGTAAAACCTCAGGATCCTGCAGGCTCCGTTTTTTTTTTGCAACCTCTTTTTGTACCAGTCATGCTGCAATATTCCCAGCAGCGCAAAAAATAACAAAATAACTGTATGCGTATGAGAATCGTTCTGTTTTTCCGCTCATAATAAGATCGGTTAGGACTCGAGATCACTTTTGCAAAGGTGATAGATAAATCTGCCATATTCAGCTGCGGTTCCCCTTTAATAAACTTTCCTTTTTGTCGAACCGGATAATTCTTTAAAAGTGAAATTTACGTGTTGAACAAGATTGTATTTGACAATACGAACGTATGTTTGTTATTCTGGTAACAATAGATGTTGGTACGAATGACAGGAATCAATGACCGGACAAAACAAAGAATTAGGTTATTTCAAAAAGAGATACGGCGTTTTTTTAATGTATTATAATGGGTATGACAGTCAAGGTACCATAAAACCGGAGAGGTGATCGCATGTCTGTTCGTTTTATTTTAGGACGTTCCGGAACCGGAAAAACGAAGTTCATAATAGATGAAATTACTCACCAATTAATCGAAAATCCATCTGGAAAGCCGATTATTTATATAGTCCCTGATCAAATGACTTTTTTATCCGAATATACGCTTGTGAATACTCCGGGATTGAACGGCATGATGCGTGCTCAAGTTTATAGTTTTTCGCGTCTTGCATGGAAAGTTCTTCAAGAAACGGGAGGATTCGCTCGGATTCACTTGTCTTCAGCCGGTTTAAATATGCTGATTCGAAAAATCATCGAAGAAAGAAAAGAGAATCTGCGGCTTTTTGCTAAAGCAGCAGACAAATCGGGGTTTATTCAGCATGTGGAAAAAGCGCTTATTGAACTGAAACGCTATTGCGTTGGCACTGATGAACTTGCGGCCAGGAGAACGGAGTTTGAGAAAAATGGAGAGGCCCAGCTTTTGATTGATAAATTGCACGATCTCCACTTGATTTACGAAGAGTTTGAAAATCATCTCGTTGACCGCTATATTGCATCGGAGGATTATTTTCAATTATTGGCGGAGTCCATCCAAAAGTCGGAGTATTTGCAAGACGCTCAAATTTATATCGATGGATTCCACAGTTTTACTCCCCAAGAATACTTGGTGATCTACGAATTGATGAAAGCTGCATCTCAAGTTTCGATTGCGCTGACACTGGACCGTCCTTATTCAGAAGAACTTCCGCGAGAAACGGATTTGTTCCGGATGACTGGCGAAACTTATGCTTCCTTGTGGAAAATGGCCCGCGATTCCGGGATATCGACAGAAAATATCATGATGACGGAGTTTGTTCGCAGCAAGGAACAGAGTCTTATTCATTTGGAACGCTTTTTTGACAAAAGGCCGGCCAAGCCGTTTATTGGGGAAGGCGCGCCCGTTGTTTTCGAGGCGGCGAACAGGAGAGCAGAGATTGAAGGAGTGGCAAGAGAAATCCGAAGACTTGTCCGTGAACATCATCATCGTTATAAAGAGATAGCAGTGTTGGTCAGAAACGGACAAGATTATCAGGAATTGATTGAAACTATTTTTTATGACTACGAGATTCCGTTTTTTATTGATCAAAAAAGAACCATGTTAAATCATCCTTTTATTGAATTGATTCGTTCCAGTCTTGAAATTTTAACTAGCTTTTGGCGTTATGAACCGGTTTTTCGCGCTGTCAAAACAGAGCTTCTTTATCCTTTCAAGATGAAAGCAGAGCAGATAAGGGAAAAAATAGACCGGTTTGAAAACTATTGTTTGGCTCACGGAGTGAAAGGGGAACTGTGGACAACAAAAAAACGCTGGGTTTACAGAAGATACAGAGGACTTGAGCTGACGGACGCACCGCAAACGGACGAGGAGCGGGCGATGGAGGAAGAAATAAACGAATTGCGGGATATGATTCGAACGCCTGTTTTACGGCTCGATCGACGGTTTCGTCAAGCGAAAAACGGAAGAGATTTTTGCGAGGCGCTTTATAAGTATTTTGAGGAACTGGATATTCCGGCGAAACTGGAAAGATTCAGTATGGAAGCTGAAGAAAACGGGGATTTACTGGCAGCTCGTGATCATGAACAAGCGTGGAATGCTATCATTGGATTGCTGGACGAGTTTGTAGAGATGCTTGGCGACCAGCCTTTTACGCTGAAGAAATTCGCAACGATCCTCGAAGCGGGCATTGAATCGATGCGATTTACCAATGTTCCACCATCTGCCGATCAAGTCATCATCGCCGATTTGGAATTGTCACGTCTTTCGGATATCAAGACCGCATTTATCGTCGGAGTGAACGATGGAGTTTTGCCGGCCAAAATGGCAGAGGAAGGTATTTTGACGGATGAAGAGAGGGAACGGATGGCTTCATTAGGGATGAAGCTTGCACCAACGAGCAAAACCAGGTTGCTGAATGAAGAGTTTATTGCTTACAAAGCGTTTACAACTCCATCTGAACAACTTTATCTATCTTACCCGATCGCTAATGAAGAAGGGAAAGCTTTGCTTCCTTCCCTCTACATCAAAAGAATGAAGGAAATATATCCGAATATAAAAGAACAGCTATTGTTGAACGATCCTTCCGAACTGGAGGAGCAGGATCAACTGTCTTACATTTCCCATCCGGGGACGGCTATTTCGTATTTAACGTCTCAAATTCAGCTTAAATTACGGAATTATCCAATGTATTCCATTTGGTGGGATGTCTACAATTTTTATATGAGCCACCAAGATTGGAAGTGGAAGGCAAGGAGAATTTTGTCCAGTTTGTTTTATCGAAATGAAGCGAAGAATTTAACAGAGGAAACAAGCAAAGAGCTTTACGGAGACCATATTTTGGCTAGCGTTTCGAGAATGGAGCTTTTCCATGGCTGTCCGTTTTCCCATTTTGCTCGATTCGGGCTCGGTCTTCGAGAACGAGAGGTGTTCCGTTTAGAAGCTCCCGATATCGGTGAGCTGTTCCACGGAGCGTTAAAATGGATGGCCGATGAAGTGAAAAAAAGAGGTCTCGGCTGGAAGACATTGACGAAAGATCAGTGTGCGCAATTGGCAAGAGAATCGATTCAATATTTGGCGCCAAAGCTGCAAAATCAAATTTTATTGAGTTCGAACCGCTATCATTATATTAAGAAAAAGCTTGAATCTATTATCAGCAAGGCTTCTTACATTTTAAGCGAACATTCACGGGCAAGCGGGTTTGAGCCAATCGGGCTGGAATTAGGATTTGGACCAAAAGCAGAACTTCCGCCTTTTACGTTCACTTTGAAAAACGGCATCAAAATGGAGCTGGCTGGAAGAATCGATCGTGTTGATAAAGCGGAAGAAAACAGTAGTGTATTTTTAAGGGTGATTGATTATAAATCCAGCAGCAAGGATCTTGATTTAACAGAAGTTTATTATGGTCTTGCTCTTCAAATGTTGACGTATTTAGATATTGTGTTGGCGAATTCGGAACAGTTGATAGGAACCCCTGCATTGCCTGCCGGAGTGTTGTATTTCCATGTCCATAATCCGATGCTGAAAACGAATAAAATGCTGACGATGGACGAGGTGGAAGAAGAAATTTTTAAACAATACAAAATGAAAGGACTTGTGCTAAGCGATCCGAACGTGGTCCGATTGATGGATCAAACTTTGGAAACGGGGGATTCGGCCATCATTTCCGCCGGACTGAAAAAAGACGGAACGCTTAACGCGCGTTCAAAAGCAGCTTCTGATAATGATTTTGAATCGCTGAGAAAATATGTACGGAAGTTCTATGAAAAGACCGGCAATGATATTGTCTCCGGGAAAATCGATATTGCCCCATACAAATATAAAAAGAAAACACCTTGCGAATTTTGTTCTTTCCGTTCACTGTGCCAGTTTGACCCAAGTTTTGAGGAAAATCGATATCGAATCATCATACCTCTAAAAGATGAAGATGTATTAAAGTTGATACGCGAAAGGGGCGAGCAATGATGGGCAAATATCCAATTCCGTTAAAACCGGATCATGTAAGTTGGACAGACGATCAATGGAAAGCGATCATGGCGGACGGACAAGATATATTAGTGGCCGCAGCGGCAGGCTCTGGAAAAACGGCTGTCTTGGTGGAACGGATTATCCAAAAAATCACCAGTCGCAAAAATCCGGTGGATGTGGATGAATTATTGGTGGTCACATTTACAAATGCTTCTGCTGCAGAAATGAAACATCGAATTGGACAGGCTTTAGAAGAAGCCGCCAATCAGCAGCCAAATTCAGAGCATTTGCGTAAACAATTAGGCCTTCTGAACCGAGCGTCCATTTCCACTCTTCATTCTTTTTGCTTAGAAGTGATTCAAAAATTTTACTATTTGATCGATATCGATCCGGCGTTTCGGATTGTTGAGAATATGGAAGGAACGCTTCTTCGAGAGGAAGCGCTCGATGAACTTTTTGAAGAAGAATACGGAAAAGAAGGAAACGATCGCTTTTACCAATTGGTTGAAACTTTTTCCAACGACCGTAGCGATGCAGAACTTCAGGATTTAGTGAATAAGTTGTATTTTTTTTCACAATCTCATCCGAATCCGGAATTATGGTTGGAACAGTTAGCCGATATGTATGATGTGAATGAAGAGGATTCCATAGATGAATTGCCGTTTTTAGGGGCACTGAAATTTGAAATTGGACTGCAGTTGGAAATTGCCTTCCAGCTCCTTCGCGAGGGATTAGAGCTGACGAAGAGGCCGGGTGGTCCGGCTCCTCGGGCGGAAAACTTTTTGATTGATCTGGAGATGGTCGAAAGCCTTTTAGCCGCAAAGGATTCTTGGCAAGATTTATACGAAAAGTTTCAAAACGTGACTTTTGATAGATTAAAAAGCTGCCGAGGATCAGAGTACGACAAAACCCTCGTGGATGAATCAAAAAACATACGGGATCAGGCGAAGAAAATCATACAAAAGATAAAAGACGACTATTTTTCAAGAAATCCTCGCTACTATTTACGGGATTTGAAAGAGATGAAAGACGTTGTCGAAACATTGGCTTATTTAGTAAAAGCGTTTATGAACCGCTACCAAGAAAAAAAGAGAGAAAAAGGGCTGGTCGATTTCTCCGACCTGGAACATTATTGCTTGGCGATTTTGACGGAATCGGAATCTAATGGCGAGCGAGTACCTTCGGAAGCCGCTTTGTATTATCAACATCGATTCAAAGAAGTATTGGTGGATGAATATCAAGATACGAATCTAGTTCAAGAAGCCATTCTTCAACTCGTTTCCAAGAGACCGGAGACAGACGGAAATTTGTTTATGGTTGGAGATGTGAAGCAGTCTATTTATCGTTTCCGACTGGCAGAACCAAATCTGTTCTTAGAGAAATACCGCCGGTTTACGGCAGACGGGGAAGGAAGCGGGCTAAAAATCGACCTTTCGAAAAATTTTCGCAGCCGGTATGAAGTCCTTGCAGGAACGAATTTTCTTTTTAAACAGATCATGGGTGCTAAAGTGGGAGAAATTGAATACGATGAACAGGCGGAACTTGTTAAAGGTTCATCTTATCCTGAAGAGGAAGAATATCCGGTAGAAGTGGTCTTGATGGACCAAGGAGAAAAACAGGAACGCGCTGTTTCGACCGAGGAATATGCGGATCAAGCTTTATTCGACGAAGAAGATTTGGAGCAATCGCAAATCGAGTCGCGATGGATGGCGGGGAAAATCCGGGAATTAATTTTGGAACGAAAACCTATTTTTGATCCGAAAACGCAAACTCATCGCCCGATCCAATACCGGGATATCGTTATTTTATTGCGGTCCATGACGTGGGCGCCAGAGATCATGGAAGAATTTAAAAAGGCCGGAATACCCGTTTATGCCGATTTGTCTACTGGATATTTCAATGCGACGGAAATCGCTATTATGATGTCTCTTTTAAAAGTCATCGACAATCCTTATCAAGATATACCTCTTGCTTCCGTTCTTCGCTCGCCGATCGTAAACTGTTCAGAAGATGAATTGGCAAAAATCCGCCTTCATTCTAAAAAAGGAAGCTATTATGATGCACTAAAAGCCTTTATTCAAGCGGTTCCGAAACCGTCTGAAGAAGAACTCCATGAAAAAGTGAGTTTATTTGCAAAAGAGCTTCCTAAATGGAGATCGAAGGCACGTACGGGAAGTCTTTCAGAACTGATCTGGCAGCTATATCGTGATACAGGATTTTATGAATTTGTGGGCGGGCTCCCTGGAGGCAAACAGCGGCAAGCCAATTTAAGGGCATTATACGATCGCGCTCGCCAATATGAAAGCACATCGTTTCGAGGGCTGTTCCGGTTTTTGCGCTTTATTGAACGGATGAATGAACGCGGGGACGATTTAGGAGCTGCACGAGCTCTTAGCGAACAAGAAGATGTCGTTCGACTTATGACGATACATGCAAGCAAAGGACTGGAATTTCCTGTCGTCTTTGTGGCCGGTCTTGGCAAACAGTTTAACTTCGAGGATCTTAAAAAATCGTATTTAATGGACAAAGAGTACGGTTTTGCCAGCAGCTATGTAAATGTTGAAAAAAGAATCAGTTATCCAACGATTATTCAAATGGCCTTTAAAAGAAAAAAAAGGTTGGAATCAATAGCTGAGGAAATGCGGGTGCTATATGTTGCCTTAACCCGTGCGAAAGAAAAGTTATATTTAATAGGAACGTTAAAAAATGCCGAAAAGGCCATATCTTCTTGGAAAAAGGCACTAAGCCGGCCAGACTGGTTATTGAGCGAATACGACAGGGCCAATGCCAATTGTTATTTGGATTGGATCGGTCCGGCGCTTGTCCGTCATAGAGACGCATGTTTACTTCATGAAGATGAAACGGACTCTCCTTCGGAAATACAAGAAATTTGGCATCATCCTTCAAAATGGTTGGTCCATCTTTACCATAAAGATGAGTTTAAAGAAACAGTAACGAACGAGAGTCAAGAAGAAAACGGATGGGCTGAACTGGTGGAAAAAGGAAAAATCGTTCCATTTGAATCTTCATTTCAAAAAGAGATTACAAAGCAATTGGAGTGGAAATATCCATTTGCTGATTCAGTGCGGCTTCGTTCTAAACAATCGGTTTCCGAACTGAAAAGATTATTTGAAATGCCTGACGAAACAGCTGGTACCGATCTTATTCGCCGACATGAAAAACCTATTTTTGAGCGGCCGAAGTTTATGCAAGAAAAAAAATTAACACCCGCTGAAATAGGAACGGCCATGCATGCTGTCATGCAGCATATTCCGCTAAGCGTTTTTCCAACGAAGGAATCGATCATTGAATTGGTTGCTCAGCTGCGACAGAAAGAATTGATTACCGCTGAACAAGCGGAAGCGATTCATATTGAAGAAATTCTAGGTTTCTTTGAAACTTCTGTCGGAAAACGCCTTATCCGCGCTGATCGAATTTGGCGAGAGGTGCCATTTAGTATGGCGATAGAAGCGAAGGAATTGAACGAAAAATGGAAGGATGTAGCGGATTCCGTTTTAGTTCAAGGCATCATTGATTGCTTATTCGAGGAGAATGGTCAGCTTGTTTTGTTGGATTATAAAACAGATCGAATGGACCGATTCGTAAAAGGCGGGAAGGATGTTGTTCAAGTATTGGAAAATCGCTATCGTATTCAAATAGCTTTATATACAAGAGCGGTGGAGCAAATTTTAAAGCGGCCGCTTTCTGAAGCCTATTTATACTTTTTTGACGGTGGCCGTCTTATAGAGATAAACGACCGATTATGAAAGGAACCACATCTGCTTCACGGATCATCAATAAGCCGGCTGAAAGCCGTAAAAAGAAGGGGCTTTTAGCCGGCTGTATCTTTATGATCAATTATTTCCAGCAAGAGGCTGGTCGAAGACACTTGTTGTTATAGTTGGATTCGTGCTGAGCCCTGAATAGGTCACGATAAATGGTCCGGTATTAAAACCGCCGGCGCCTGCCGACGTTCTTGAGGCTGATTTTGGCGAAATAAAAGCGGTATCGCCAAATTGCACCACTCCGTTGCTCACGTGTATGAATTGGGCAGATCCGATTACAGACGGCATATCAAACATCCTTTGGCATAAGATTTTTCGTCTCCATGTTTTTAACGTTTTCAATGTTTTCAATATGACGAATATGTTTTACTCTTGAATCAAAAACACCGTTAACTAGCGAACCAATTTGAATCACTGCAGACGCAGATGTTCCGATGATGGAAAGATTTCCAACATGGATGACGGGGTTTACATGGAACGTTTGGACTGAGTGTCCCGGTTCTCCAAGCTGAAAATGAAGAGGTTCCGAAAAAATCGGAAAAGATAAAAAAGGATATTCATCTAAAAAGAAAAATTGCTTTGTATGCTGAACGGCCAATACATTGGCTCTTGATGCGATATTTTCGACATCGCCGATATTGAAAACCGAACTGAAGAGAAGAGTCGTTAAATGAATATTGTCTACTACAGAAGATCGGACTGGCATAAGACGATTACCCCCTAGGTGAAAATGGAACAAAAGGTCCCACGATCAAAGCTTCCGGAGGGGTATCGAAAGCGGAAAACAGTTGGATTTGGTTCGCATCTCCAATTAATACAAGCGAAGAACTGGATACACCAGTAATTTTAATATTGGCAACTTTTAATTCATGATTGCTGACTTGGAGGTTCATTGAATGTTCCACCTTTCTGGTCAGGCATGGCAGTTAAAAAGCGGACAATAGCTTGTTGAATATCCAATTTTGTTTTTTCGAGCACCTCTTGTTGTATGAGAGAAGAGTCTTTATGACGGTGAGCGAGCTGTTGAATATAAAATTGTATACGTTCCGGCAATTGTTTAGCAAGATCGGTTTTGATGACTGAGTAAACGGAAGGCTCTACTTTTCGTTTTTGAAGAACTTCCTGATGGCGGAGCCAGTCCGGCAGTTCATTATTAATATATTCATTCATGGCAGCATACGTGTTTAAAAGCAGTTGGGCGTACTCAAGCGGAGGCAGGGCCGATTGGTCAGAAAAGGGAAGAGCCATATCAGCCATTTCTGCCGTATCTGCGGGATTCATACCAATATTCAACGTCCCTTCTAACGTATCGACTTTCAACTGATCAAATCGATATTCCATTTTTTCCACGTTCATAACCGGCTTCTTTTTCATGTCTTGCAATTGATCTTTAATGGATTGTATTTCCCGTTTCAGCACTTCAATTTTTTGATGCTGCTCTCCGATATATTGATATAATTGATGGAAAATAGAAGAGTAATTATACATTTTATCACCTCAACATTACGCAGTAGGCGGCTGCAGCGGGACAAGTATGGGCAATGAGGAATATGGTTTGTTGAGAATGTTTTGTGACAATTCGGGGGCCGGTTCTGTAAAACCGCCGGTATTATATAAATTGGCAATAGACCGACTGGAGCCGAGCGTACCGATTTGAAGTACGGATGAATTGGTCAGGCTGCCGATTTTGATCATACGAATTTGAATTGATTGTTGGACGTAAATATTCATAAAAAATCCCTCTTTAAAGGTTAAAGTTTATGCCTTGGTCGATTCCATCGTTGTCCAATGTGTTAGTGGCTGAATATTGGTTATAAATGGCCAAGCCGTCTCCGGTATTGAATGATCCGGCGCCGGAAAAGGTTTTCGTATTGGAAATGGGGCGAATTTGTATGACATCCCCGATATGAAAGACGCCACTCGAGCTGACATTTATCACTTGAACGGCACCCACATAAGCTGGCATCGCCGTTCACATCCTTTTTTGAGAGTCTTGATTCTGATCATAAGTTCACCGTTTGATTATCAATAGACTATTCGAATTTGATGGCTGTTATTGTCTGAATCAAGGATTCAGCATCTGGCTAAGCTGCGCGTTCTGCTTTATTATATGTGGGGGTCGGGAAGATGTGATACATAAGCCTATAGAAAAAATAACTGGTCGGATTGCCTGAATGTTTGAAAATGATGATTTGGAGGAATGGTAATGGGGGAGGAAAATAGAACGCCGCTTCATCCCAATAAGCGGATATTGTCGCTGGATGTCATGAGAGGGATATCGCTGCTTGGCATTTTCTTAGTCAACATGATTTCATTTCATTCTCCTTATCTTTATTATGATCCTTATCATTGGTGGAATAGCCCGAGCGATTATGCCCATTATGCGTGGATCGATGTTTTGGTCCAAGCGAGTTTTTATCCGTTGTTTGCCATGCTGTTCGGATACAGCATGTCTTTGCAGCAAGAAAGATTGAAACAGAACTTTTTTTTGCTGGAGTCAAAACGTCTGTTGGTGCTGATGGTGGCAGGAATTCTTCATATCGTATTTATTTGGTCTGGAGATATCTTATTGAATTATTCGGTATGCGGCTTTCTTTTGCTTTTGTTTATGAAAGGACGAGGACGTACCTTAATCATATTTGGCAGCGTATTATATCTTATTCCGCATTTATTCTTAAGCATTCTATTGATTATGACATCGATCATAAATCCTGAAAGCACTGCTTTTTGGTCGGATATGAACGGCATTCAACATTCTATTCAAGCATACAGTACCGGTTCTTTTTGGAGTATTACGAAGCAGCGTCTCGTTGATTGGTATTCTGTCAACGGCTCGACTCATTTTTTTTCGGTGCTTTTGTCTATTTTTCCTATGTTTTTGATAGGGGCGGGGGCCGGAAAACTTCATTTGGTTGAATCGATTGAAAAGCATAAAAAGCTCAATCTTACTTTGCTGCTTATGTTCATGGCAGCAGGAATCTTCTTGAAATTGCTTCCGTTCTTTTTTGGTCAGAACATGGCTTATCAATATGTGCAAGATTCGCTTGGCGGACCGTTGCTTTCCGTTGCTTATGCATTAGCTGTCATGATCATTGTCCGCAATCCATACGGCCAGAAATACAGCAAATGGATCGCACAGGCGGGAAGAATGTCGTTGACGAATTATTTATTTCAATCTTTGATAGGGTCTTTGCTTTTTTACCATTATGGATTAGCTTTATATGGTAAAATGGATTTAATCACCGGCTCGTGGCTGGCATTTACCCTTTATCTCATCCAATTGATTTTATCGGAAATGTGGCTCTCCAAATTTCAACAAGGGCCTTTGGAAAACGTGTGGAAAATGCTGGTCTACGGCAGAAAAACAGCATGACGGGGAAAATAGATGGGGGTGAAGGACATGAAATGGGTCAGTTTCCGTACGGGGAAATATGATGGCTATGGCGTTTACGATGAACAAAAACAATTGATTTTGGACGTAAAAAAAATGGATGAACAAAGAAACGGCTATTCCGATCTTCCTGAACAGCTTGTAGAGGCGTTAGGATTAGGAGATCTCTTCTTGCAAAAAGTACATACTCTATTAAACTGGGAACAGGGTCAACGCAACCGTCCGTGGGCGTTCAAATGGGAAGATGTGGAACTGTTGGCACCCATTCCGCGGCCATTAAAAAATGTGATTTGCATTGGAAAAAACTATCGAGATCATGCGGTGGAATTGGGTGGAAAAGATGGGGTGCCTGAACATCTGATCGTTTTTTCGAAAGCACCGACAACCGTCACTGGCCATTTGCATCCGATTCCTGCTTATACGGATGTGACGGAAGCCCTTGATTATGAAGGTGAATTGGCCGTTATTATTGGAAAAAAAGGAAAAGGAATTCAAAAAGAAGAAGCTTTAGATTATGTCTTCGGGTATACCATCATTAATGACGTGACGGCAAGGGATTTGCAAAAGCGTCATGTACAATATTTTCTGGGAAAAAGCCTTGACTGTTCATGCCCGATGGGACCTTGGATTGTCACGAAAGACGAGGTGCCGGATCCAGGCAATTTGGGCATAGAAACAAGAGTGAATGGAGAAGTGAGGCAAATGTCTAATACACGACATTTTATTTTCTCGATTGAAGAAATAATAGAAACCCTTTCTAAAGGGATGACATTGGAACCCGGAGATGTGATCGCGACGGGAACTCCTGCTGGTGTAGGCCTTGGTTTTCAACCTCCGAAACTCTTAAAGGCCGGAGACGTTGTTGAAATTACCATTGAAGGCATCGGAACACTGCGAAACCAAGTGCAGTAATAGGGAATTTGAAGTAGCCGACGAACATTTAACCGATTACGGCGACGGTGATTAGGAAAAGTCTGCTTTGGCAAATGGTGTTGCCGACGAATTCCACTGGGTGAACGGTGTTTCAAGCTTCTAAAATCCATATGAATGGAAAGAACGTTTTGAAAATGATTAGCCTTTTAAGGATGAAAGAAAAAGAGGGAGGAAACATCTTCATGGAAAGTGTTCTTTTTTATAATACCCATTTGCATATTACGACGTGGGTCATCGCCATTATATTGTTTCTCGTTGCTCTTGGACTGTCGAGAGGTCAAAACAAAAAAAGTTTGAATATAACGCATATGATCTTGCGCTTATTTTATGTATTTGTCTTTCTGACAGGTTTGTTCCTGTTTATGAAGAATCATGCCATCAATGAAATGCTGTACGGAATAAAACTGTTGGTTGGATTGATCGTGATTGGTATGATGGAAATGACATTGGTTCGTTTAAAAAAAGGAAAGAGTGCAACGGTTTATTGGATCATTCTGATTTTGGCTTTTATTGCCGTATTTTATATTGGATTTAAGCTTCCGCTTGGCTTTCATTTCTTCGCTTAAAAAAGAGCGGATGGATCTTTTCAAACGATGTCCGGCCACTTTTAGAAAAGAGAATATTTGCTTTTTGAAAGTTTGCGTTAAAGAGATCCGATTTTGAAATAACGGCATTTATGTTGTAAAGATGGAGATGGACAAGTTAAGTAAGGCGAAGTTTCCATCTCTTTTTTAGCGTATGTAAACGGAATAACGAAGTTTGAAAGAAAAAAATCCCGTTTTCGTAATGATTCCGGGATTTTTTTATTCCAGTTTTTCTAAAATAATTCTTTTTCCGGTATTGATTGTTAATTCAAATCGATCGCTTCTTTTTTCCATATAGCTGAAATGATGGTGCACGGAGCATATTTGGTCACCGTTATCGAAAATGATAAAATTCGTTCCTTGACGAATGTCATTCCGATTTAAAAAGGACAAGTGATTATGGCAATAAATACAGTCATAAATGGAAAACTGCATGCTGTTCAATCCGGAAAGGAAGTGCAAAAAGGCGTCATCGTTTAATTCATCCAACAGCAATTCCAACGAATAGACTAGACTTTTTTTTATCCTCAGCTGATCGGAATCATGCAGCATAATCAGCTTCGATTCAGTTTGAACGGCACCGTCACCGGTAAGAATTCCATGGATCCATTGTTGTTGGCGGTAAAGCTGCACTTCTTTTTGTTCAAACAAATCTAAATTGATGGCTTCATCACTTTCGTCATCAAAAAAGATCCATTCTTGACGTATATATTCCACCACTCCTTGTTGATAAGACCGGATTTGTTGTTCCAACAACTGATTCCTGTCCCACTTTCCCATTGATGATTCTCCTGTCGTATTAAACGGATATTTTCATTTATTGACAATTTCCTACCTTTTCATTCATGGAAAAGGACAATGAACATATAACGGGTCCTTTGAATAGAATGATTAGGCAAATATCCATTCTATTTTTTCAAAGGAGGCACTCAACTATGTGCGGGATAACAGGATGGGCAGATTTCAAAAAAAATTTAAGGCCTTTTACGGAACAAATCGTGAATATGACAGAAACATTGCAAAATCGCGGACCTGATCAGACGAATTATTTTCAGCAGGATCATCTATTGTTTGGCCATAAACGGTTGATTGTGGTGGATCCTGATGGTGGCAGGCAGCCCATGACGAAAACACACAACGAAAGAACGTACACGATCATCTACAATGGCGAGTTATATAATACGGAAGATATCAGAAAAGTTCTTTTATCAAAAGGATATGCATTTCAAGGCCACTCTGACACAGAGGTATTACTTACTTCTTTCGTAGAATGGAAAGAAGATTGTTTGGAATACTTAAATGGGATTTTTGCTTTTGCCATATGGGATCATGAGAAGGAGAAGCTGTTTCTTGCGAGGGATCGTGTCGGTGTTAAGCCGCTCTTTTATACTTTAATCGGATCAAGCTTCGTTTTTGGTTCGGAGATAAAAGCGATTTTAGCCCATTCGGATACGAGAGCGGAAATTGACAGAGAAGGATTGGCGGAAGTGATGGGTCTTGGTCCTGCACGAATTCCCGGGTCAGGTGTCTTCCGAAACATAAAAGAATTAAAGCCGGGGCACGCTTTGGCTTTCTCAAAAGAAGGGCTGAACATTTGGCGATATTGGAACGTGAAAAGCGACATTCACCAAGATTCAATGGAAGAAACGATTGAAAAAGTACGCTTCCTCGTTCAAGATGCGGTCACTCGCCAACTCGTATCGGACGTACCGCTTTGTACGTTTTTATCAGGGGGAGTCGATTCCAGCGCCATCACGGCCATTGCTTCACGCTCGTTTAAGGAAAAACGGAAAGGCACTCTTCACACTTATTCCATCGATTATGAAGAGAATGACCAATTTTTTCAAGCCAATGATTTTCAGCCTAATGCAGACGGTCCATGGATTAAACTAGTTTCCGACCATTTAGGGACGATTCACCATAATTGCGTCATCTCACAGGAAACGTTGAAAAATTATTTGCCGGCTGCCGTTCATGCTAGAGATCTTCCGGGAATGGCAGATGTTGATTCTTCTTTGTTATGGTTTTCACAAGAAATTAAAAAAAGTTTTGTCGTCGGGTTATCAGGGGAATGCGCAGACGAAATTTTCGGAGGATATCCTTGGTTTCATCGATCGGACGATTTTAATCGCGAAGGTTTCCCGTGGATGAGAGCAACGAATGAAAGAGAACAGCTGTTAAATGATGAATGGAGGAAAAAATTAAACTTAAAAGAATTTGTGCTCCATCAATATCGAGAAGCGGTGAAAGAGGTTCCTGTTTTAGAAGGGGAAAATTCGATTGATGCGAGAAGAAGGGAATTGTTTTATTTGAATTTGACTTGGTTTATGCCGGTACTTTTGGACAGAAAAGACCGGATGAGTATGGGAGCCAGTCTGGAAGTAAGGGTTCCATACGCTGATCATCGCTTGGTGGAATATGTTTGGAATATTCCGTGGGAAATGAAAATGTACGGCAACAGGGAAAAAGGATTACTTCGTAAAGCGTTGGAAGGGATTTTACCTGAAGAAGTGCTCTATCGTAAAAAGAGCCCGTATCCTAAAACCCATCATCCCGTTTATACAAAAATTGTAAAAGAATGGGTTTCTCAACTGTTGGAGGACCGGTCGAGCATTTTGCATGAACTGTTGGATAAAAAAACATTGGAAGAACTGGTTGAAACAGAAGGAAGGGCTTTTCAAGTGCCATGGTACGGCCAATTAATGACAGGGCCTCAGCTTTTGGCGCATCTCGGTCAAATTCATGTTTGGTTTCAAGATTATCATATTCAAATTGTAGATCGATAACAAAAAATAGAGGGGGCCCGGCTCAGGCAGGCTCCCTTCAATATATTTAGCATCCAAAATAAGAAAGGATCTATATGAAGATCGGTATGATGAATAAAAGCCTTCGACTAGTGCTCTCTAAATTAAAAAATTCAGTTTATGCTGCAAATGATATTGGAGCGAAATCCTTTGGCAACAACGGTTGAAAGAGATTCCTGATTCATGCGGTATTCATTCATTTTTTGGCATCGTTTTTTAGAACGATGTTCAATGGATCAGATGACTTTGTTTGACTTTTTGAACAAAGACTTTGCTTAATCGGTATAGAGGAGCTTTCAATGTCATTCCGAATACGAACATCATCAAACCGTAAATGGACAAGATGAATAGATCCTTTCTTACGATATCCGGCAGCATCCCGCCAACGGATTCCCGCAATAAGCTGATAGCATAAGTAAAAGGCAAAAATGGATGGATCTTTTGAAAAAAAGGCGGGGCAACTTGAATGGGAAACGTTCCGCCTGATGCAGAAATTTGAAAAACAAGCAATATGATTCCTAATGCCTTCCCGACATTGCCAAACATTGAGACCAATGTATAGACGATGAAAATAAAAATTGAGGCGATGAATACACTGAACAGTACGAACATCGTTTTTTCTTTCACAAAAACGTGGAGAATATATAAATCTCCGATTGATACAACGAGGGATTGCAGCAAGGCAATCGTCCAAAAGGTAAGCAAGCGGCCAAAATATACTTGCCAGCTTTTATAGTTTTCGCTGCTGGTAACATCAACGGATAATAACGATATTAACAGCATGGCCCCTACCCAAAATGATAACACTGTATAAAAGGGGGACATGCCGGATCCGTAATTAGGAATAGGAAAGAGGGGATGTTCTTCCAACAGCACCGGTTTCTTGAAAAAATCACTTTCTTTTTCCACATCATTTTTTAACAGCTGAATGATTTGATGGATATTATGTTTTTGCTCAAAATCCCGTATTCTGTTTGCCATTTCTCTTATCTTTCGTTCAGACTCGGGCAAGTGTGTTTGGGCGAAGGAGATCTCTTCTATCCCAAAATGAATCCCCTTCGAAGCATCGGCTACTATTTTATAGGCATCCGGCAAGCTTGCGTTGGCTTCTTTCAATAACTGGCCGGCATATTGATTGTCCCTGATCGCACGAGAAATAGCGTTTCGAACAGCGGGAACTACGACAGAATCATAGTTCGCCATTAAGTTGGATAAAGTATCAGAAGACTGTTGAGAGAGCTCATCAAGACGCGATAACAGATCAGATCCAGGATTTTCTCCTCTTTTGACTAGATCCAACGCTTCATTGCTTAGACGAATTTCGGTTTGAAACTGACTCTTGACTTGTTGGAGTTTATTGATTATTGGATTCAGTTCTTGCGAATGGCCAAGGTGATTCATGTTTTCCATTACATTTGTCAAACTGTCGATTAAATCGATGCCTCGTTCTAAACGATGCTGTAATTGATCGGCATCCGACTGCAACTTTGAAAGGGAAATGGGCTGGTTTTGAAGTGTGTCGTAAACATCATGCAACGTCATAGCTGTTTGCTCTAGCGTGATCAAATCCTGCTTTATGGTTGGTTCGGATTTCTTTAAAGTGTTTCTAGTAGTTATGAGAAAGGTTGACAGTCCGTTAGAAAACTGCATTCCATCTTTGGTCAACACGGAAACAACCGGCAATGCATTTTGAGCTTTTCGGACAATCGATTGTGCTTTTACGGCATCTTCATAAGCTGTATCCACCGCTTGATGAATTTCCGGAAGCTTTGCTTCTAAGAAAAAAAGAAAATGCTTTAAATGTTCTATTGTACCTAATTCCCTCTCCAATTCTATGCCTAATTGATTAAAAACGGTGAAAAGGGCTTTGCTGGATGTTTTGATAAATTCTTCATTTATATTTTCGACGATCGTGCTTGCTCCCGTTTTCGTCATTTTCGGGGCAATTGCATTCAATTTTTCATTGACCGTAAACTTGATCACGGGTTTTTCGGGTGTTTCCTTTAAAATCGACGTGAGTTTATCGGAAAAATCTTGAGGAATGATAAGGCTGGCATAATAATGGCCTGTTTTTACCCCTTGTAAAGCTTCCTCTTCATCGACAAATCTCCATCCTAAAGCTTGATTTTTTTTCAGTGATTGGACTACTTCATTTCCAACGTTCAAATAGCGACCTTGTAATGTGGTGCCTTTGTCATTATTGGTTATCGCAACCGCAATCCCTTTTGTATGGCCATACGGATCCCAAGACGCCTTAATGTTGAACCAAGCATAAAAAGAAGGAAGAATGATAAGAGCCAAAATGATCACAGAAGCAGCCCAGTTTTTCACAATATTTTTAATATCCATGCTGTATATTTGTATGACTTTATTCATCTAACTTCACCAACTGAGAAGGAATATGAACCATCTTTTTTATGTAGGATGGCTGATCGGGTGAATACTTATGCTTTAAACGGCTGAATTTCTTTTAATTATTAACTCAACTTTCGCACACAGAAATATTTAAGCATTGCTTGATATAATTAGGTATAGTGGCCAACCATTTATTCATTTGATTTTTAAAGATGTCCATGTTCAAAGAAACCTCGGCTTCCGCCAAAGTTTGGAAAAGGTCAATAAGTGATTGAAGGGCAGTAATAAAATCTATGTCTTTTACATCTTCGCAAAGGATGTAAAAAAGGTTGCCAATCGTCTTAGGATCCTCCTCTTTTCGCATTTGCCAAGCAATGAGAATATATCGTGTAAAAACAATGGTTGTATGGCTAATTAACATGTCGTAGGAACGTCCCTGGAATTCTTTCTCTAAATTTAAAAGGGATTTATTGCATTTGAAGAAGACTTCAATGTCCCAACGCATGCCGTAAATACGAATGATCTCTTCATTTTCTAATGTTGTATCTGTGCTGAGAATGGCAAGCCATTCGCTCCGTTTATTACGGTTTCGTACAAATAGAATTTTTACTGGAATTCCATTGTCTAAAGTAGCATAAACGGATCCGCGAATGTCTTTTTTACCCATGTGAGGTTTTGCCAATTTGTAAAGTTGATTCAGTGTGAAACGTTCACCATTGTAAACGTATCGCTGCTTTAATTGCTTCACCAAGCCAATGACAAATAACCCTTTGTTCGTAATCTTCTCAATTAAAGGCGCTTGTGTAAACCAGGAATCCATGAGAACATAGTCAGCTATAATCCCTTTTTCAAGCGCATGATCAAGTAAAGCTGAAGCCACGTCCGGTTTTGATTTCAGAGCTTCCTGGCGACGCTTATAGCCAGATGTTCGTTTATCAATATTGGTATTGATTTCTTGCAGGCGATTTTCCTTTTTCGGTGAACTTAGAAGAGCAAAATCAACGGGAATAAAAGTAAAACTATCGGTCCAGCCAAGGGTAAGCATTTGAAACCCTTTCAAGTACTGATGGGTAGAGTGATCAAAAACCTTAGCCAACAGTTCAACCGACTTACTACGGTTTCTTGAAAAGACAGAATCATCAATCACAAAAGCTGTGACACGATCTTTTGAAGTTAATGGTTGAAGCAGACGGATCATTTCACTGCTTAATGAAAGCAGAAACTTTCTCCAATGATAGGTTGGTGTATTTAAAAAGCGATAGACTGTATCCTTTCCGGGCAGATCCTGAGATCGTTTACTCATAAAAGCACGAAACCAGTTCTTATATTGGAAGACTAAAAGAAAAATCAGTTTGAAAACAGTAAGACAAGAATACCCGGAAAGTTTCGTAATATTCGCTTTTCTTAAATGATATCCAATATTTAATTCGGAAAATCCTTGTTTAATTTCTTTTGGTAATTGCGCAAAGTAGTCTTTATTCGTTATCATAGTGGTGACACCTTTCTTTTGGATTTGGTTTCGTCACCAATATTTTACCAAAAGAATAGGTGTCTTTCTTTATGTTTTAAAAAATGTCAAATGATAATTTTGTACTTCCCAAAACCATTTACATCAAGCATTTAAACAAGATTTTGGACTGCGAAAGCTGAGTTATTAAATCCTATTTTTCAAAAACAGAGGAAGAGATAAAAATTTTAAAGTATTTCATCGACACATGAACGACATTTATCGATTTTATGTGAGATTATCTGACAAATCGCTCGTGAGTTTACATAAAAATTGCTTTTAAACACAAACCGTTGAACAGATTACGATTTGGAACGGAAATAAAAATAATTCATTTGAAAATCGATCGTTATATTCTGATTTTATATAATATTAACAATATTTATTGAAATGTTTTGAAAAGGTGAGATTGTCTAATGGATATGCAGTCCGAAATACTTGAGCTTGAACTGGATGCGATTGTAAAAAAATCAAAAGATAATATTGTGATTACAGACGGAAATGGCGTTGTGCTGCGCGCCAGCCCCAATAACTACGCCATTTATGGAAGCAGCACTGATGATTTAATTGGAAAGTCTGTTTATTAGCTTGAAGAAGATCATATTTTTTCTCCTTCCGTTACGATAAAAGTTTTAAACGAGAGGAAAGAAGTGCGCGTCATGCAAAATACAAAAACCGGGCGTTCTGTTATGGCTATCGGTCTTCCCATTTTTGATCGATCGAATGAAATTATTCGGGTAATCAGCTTTTCACATGATTTAACGGAAATCGAACAATTAAAAGAGGAATTTAAACAATTACAAAAAAAGATTGAAAGATATGAAACGGAAATTCAAGAACTTCGAGACAATGAACAAATCGAAGGCAATACTATTCTGAAAAGCAAAACCATCCAGCAAATCTGGCAGCTCATTAAGCGTGTTGCCAAAACAGATGCTTCGGTTGTCTTTTTAGGTGAATCCGGTGTTGGAAAAACTCACTTTGCTCGTGCACTTCATCAAGCAAGTGAAAGAGCAAATGAAGCTTTTATCGATGTAAACTGCAGTGCGATTCCCGAATCTTTATTTGAGTCTGAGATGTTTGGATATGAACCTGGTTCTTTTACAGGAGCCAGTAAAAAGGGCAAGACGGGGTTAATCGAACTAGCTGATCAAGGGACATTATTTCTTGATGAAATCGGTGAAATTCCTTTATCTATGCAGTCAAAATTGTTAAAAGTGATTCAAGATAAAGAAGTCATTCTAATTGGAGGAGTAAGACCGAAAAAAGTCGATTTCCGTTTAATTACTTCAACCAATCAAAATTTATCGGAAATGATAAAACATGGCTCGTTTCGACAAGATCTTTTTTACAGATTAAGTGTCATCTCGATCACCATACCTCCTTTAAGGGAACGGAAAGAGGATATTGCAATGCTGGCCTATTACTACTTGCAAAAATTCAATGAAAAGTATCGTATGAGAAAATCTCTTCATCCTGCAACGATTGATAAGCTTATTCATTACCACTGGCCGGGAAATGTGCGGGAACTTCAAAATATGATGGAACGCCTTGTGATTACTTCGGAAACCAATATCATCCATCCAGACAATCTACCATCGGACATTCAAATGGATCGTACACAGAAAACAGATTCTTTATTATTGAAAAACATGAAAGGGAAAACTTTACGAGAAGCAATGGAAGAAGTAGAAATTTTGTGGCTAAGACGTGCCGTTAAGCAATGTAAAACAACATACGAAATGGCGGAATTCTTAGGAATCAGCCAATCCAATGTTGTCAGGAAGCTAAAAAAATATCGAATTAAGGCAAAACCATATCAACATTTATAATTCTTTCTCTCGATTGTAAGCAACTTCCACATTCATAGGACATTATCCGAGATCTTTTTCATTTTGATTTCTACAAAAATTTATTGTTCATATAACAAGTTAAAACAGTTCGTCTTTATCGGCATCAAACCTGTGTAATCGGCTCGACAAAATATATCTGTGGGGATGAAAAAAATTTGCACAAAAGAATAGGATCAGAACTAAAAAATTCCCAATCAAACGATTGGGAATAAATAATCTGATTCTTATAACCGGCATATGCTGAAAACGTGATGATGGATGTTTCGCCTTCACCGGAAGTTGACAAATTGGACATCGATCGGAAGATCCGCTTCACGGATGGCAGCGATGATTTTTTGCAGGTCATCTTTGTTTTTACCCGTGATACGGATTTGATCTTCTTGAATTTGTGATTTTACCTTTAAACCTGAATTTTTTACAATTGTGTTTATTTTTTTGGCGTTTTCTTTATAGATCCCTTGTATCAATTTTGCCCGTTGGCGTACTGTACCGCCGGAAGCTCCTTCGATTTTGCCATAATCGATATTTTTAATGGGTACGCCTCGTTTAATTAATTTGCTTAAAAGAACGTCTTTTAATTGATTGAGTTTAAACTCGTCATCTGAGACTAGTACCAGCTCATCTTTTTCAAGCGAAATATCGCTTTTGCTACCTTTAAAATCATAGCGGTTTTGGATTTCTTTTAGTGCAATGTTGATTGCGTTTGTAACTTCCGAAAAATCCACTTTTGATACAATGTCAAACGAATTCTCTTTTGCCATGAAACAACCTCCGACTATAAACGATTTTTTCCATTATAGTAAACAAATTGCAAAATCACAATCAATAAAGGGGGGCCACATCCAGGTGAGAAAAACGCTGGATGCGGCCCCTTTAGCAATCACGACGGTCTGTAAAGACACCATAAGAGAAAGGTCGATCATAAATGATCGGTTTTTTTCGAGTATTGGTTTTTCCCTGCTTCTCGGTTTTTCTCTTCTAAAATGTTCTTTTCTTCACGAGATGCTTGCCGATCTCTTGCTTTTTTGTCATTGTCGGATGTTCTTGGCATGATTTTTCTCCTTCCTTCACATTTTCAGGGATAGTATCACCCAAAAAGTTGATAATATGTGTAACAGGAACGGAGAACGGAATATGTTAGATCTTTAGTGTTGATGACATATTAAAAGTCGCTTTTTCTAAGTTCGTTCAAAAAGAAAATAGCCAAAGTGCCAGGCCCGGCGTGGGAACCGATGGCTCCTCCGATTGAGTGAATGAAAAAATGCCGGCAGCTAAAGCGCTCTTCGATCATTTGTTTTACTTCAAGCGCGGTTTGTTCGTCGTCGCCGTGACTGATTCCAATCATTTGGGATGAAAGATCCGCTCCGCGCTCTTCCATTAAATCAAGCATCCGCTTGAACAGTTTTTTTCGGCCTCGGATTTTTTCGATCGGCACTAATTTTCCGTCCTCCACATGCAGAAGCGGCTTGATATTTAGGAGACCACCTAAGAAAGCGGAGGCCCGGGATAATCTTCCGCCTCTTGCCAGAAAATCTAAATCTTCTACCGTAAAAAGATGCTCCATATGCCGGCAGCGGAATGTGATCTCTTCGACAATGGATTCTTTTGAGGCGCCGCTTTCTAACATTTTAGCGGCTTCGATCACTGCCAGCCCTTGGCCGAGAGACGCACATTTAGAGTCAATAATGGTGAGATCAAGGGATGGATAAGTTTCTTTCACTTGATCCCGGATCATGACCGCCGTTTGATAGGTACCGGATAATTCGGAGGAAAAAGCAATATAAATCCCTGAATCTCCGCTTTCAGCCAGCTCTGTAAAATGCTTCATAAAAACCTCGGGAGAAGGCTGTGAAGTACTGGGAGATGCTCCATTCCGAATCGCATCATGAATGGTTTTGGGATCAATTGAAAGGATATCTTCATATGCCTTGTTTTCTAATTGAACGATCAACGGTATTAACGTAACGGAATGCTCCTGAAAAAAAGAAAGCGGAAGATCACTGCCGCTGTCGGTAAATAAACGAATTGCCATATATAATCACCTACCAATCAAAAGTTGTTAACCTTAGTGTATCTATTCTTTTGCCCCTTGACAATGCTTATGGAAAGAGCATAAGGTGAATAAGTACATCAGGCAAGATCAATCAGGAGGAAACAAAATGGATACCATCAAAATAGGGAATGAGGCAAAAAAAATCGTAATTGTCGTATTCGGTGCTTTTTTAAACGCACTGGCAATGAATTTATTTTTAATTCCAGCAAACGTATATTCTAGCGGTTTTACCGGTATTTCGCAATTATTGTCCAATCTTTTGCAGGAGTTTACGAAGATTCACATTTCGACAGGTATCTTTTTATTGATTTTAAATATTCCGGTGGCCATTTTGGGTTGGAAAAAAGTTGGAAAATCTTTCACCTGTTACAGCTTTCTCTCTGTAGTGTTGATGTCTTTTTTTCTTCAGTTTCTCCCGGTTAAAGCGTTGTCTCATGATATTTTACTGAATGCTGTTTTTGGAGGCGTGATAGCGGCTGTCGGGATCGGTTTGACACTTAAATACGGGGCCTCCACTGGAGGTCTTGATATTATCGCGATGGTCCTTTCCCGCATGAAAGATAAGCCGGTTGGCACTTATTTTTTTCTGATGAATGGGGCTATTGTTTTGACAGCGGGATACGTATTTGGATGGGAAAAAGCGCTTTATACGATTGTTTCTTTATACGTTTCCACCCGAGTCATTGATGCGATCCATACTCGATACGCAAAATTGACAGCCATGATTGTCACGGACAAGCCGGAAGAAATGAAACAAGCGATTTACAGAAAACTGGTCAGAGGAATAACGGTTGTTCCGGCGAAAGGGGCTTTTTCCAATAAAGAGAAACAAATGATGATGATCGTGATCACACGCTATGAATTGTACGATTTGAAAAAAATCATTCAAAGTGTCGACCCCAAGGCTTTTACCAATATTGTGGAAACAGCGGAAGTGGTCGGCTTCTTCCGAAAAGACTAAAACATCAAGCTGAATTCCAGACAGTGGAATCTATATGTATCGCCGTTCGCATTATAAACAGCAGCAAATCTTTTCCATAAAATTGGATGAGGAAGAGTCTGGGCCCGTTCAAGCAGGACTGTGATATGAGCCGCTCAAGCAGGCTCCGTCCTATATGAATGACGGGCCCCTTGCGCGGCTTGAAGGCTGGTATTAAGAAAGGGTGTATTTCGTTAGACAAGTATTGTATTTCCTTGACGTTTTTTAGTTCAGCTGAAAGTTCGTGATGATATCGTAGCTAAATTTCTTCTATGTCATTTCGGGAACTGTTCATTTTTGCGGCTTCTGCTTCGGCATATGTCATATGGTAGGGAATTTTCAATGCATGTTGTTGAACGGAGTTTTTCCCGTCATGGATAAATCGTTTTGATTTATTCCGTTTGCCCATTCGATCCACCCCTTTTTATTGATGAACGAAAATTCGTTCTTTTACATTGTTCCTCATCATCTAGTGCTCCACACACGTACTTTCTCCCTGCCTTTCCAGCTCCTGCATCGTTCGTTCATGGGTGCGAGAATGTTTTTTTGGTCATCATCGATCGGCCTGAGGAATCGCATTTTATGTCATGAATCATTTGCAAAAGTCCCTTTTTTTTTACCCACCACTCTGTCAGATTAGGTTGTTTTTAATCTATTCATAAAATTGATTCAACATGACGAACGAAGAAATAAGAAAAATGAAAAAAGTATAGGAAATTTTTGGACTCTCGATTATGATACATAAAGAAAGGGAAGGGAGGATTCGTCAAAATGATGATCGTTCGAAAAGAATATGTGAACAATATTCCGGTCTTGCATGTAGTGAAACAATCATTGTTGGATCAAAAAATACCGTTCATCATATTCATCCATGGTTTTCAAAGTGCAAAAGAACATAATCTTCATTACGCTTATTATCTAAGCGAAAAAGGATATCGGGTTGTTTTGCCGGAAGCCTTTTTTCATGGAGAGAGGGAAGAATCCATATCGGAAAGGGACCTAACGTATCGATTTTGGGACATTGTGGTAAACACCATCCAAGAAATAGAAGCGATTAAAAATCATTATGAACAAAGGATAGATGAGGATCGGATTGGCGTTGCCGGCACATCCATGGGAGGAATAGTGACTTTAGGAGCTTTAACACAGTATTCTTGGATTAAGGCGGCCGTCAGTTTGATGGGGTCTCCGGTGTATGAGGATTATGCCCGCCGGCAAATCAGCGAAATTCAAAAGCGTGGATACCATATTCCTTTTACGGAAAAGGAATTGGAAAAAACCTTTAATAGGCTGCGGACCTACGATTTAAGCCAGCAGCCGGAAAAACTCAAAGGGCGTCCTTTGATGTTTTGGCACGGAAAAAATGACCCGATCGTTCCTTTTCAAAATGCCTATGATTTTTATTTGTCCAACCGGGATCAATATGAAAATCATCCCGAAGACTTCTTTTTTATGCTGGACGAACAAAGCGGCCATAAAGTGTCTCGTTCCGGAGTATTAAAAACAGTGGAATGGTTTTCCGAAAAACTGTAATCAGAATGAATGATTTGATTACTACCGTAGGTTTTGATTAAAATAGTGTTAAATAACGAAAAAGGAGTGAGGGAAGTGGATGAGGCTTTAAAAGAGAATATTCTCGGTGCACTTGAACAGGTCATCGATCCGGAAATCGGCATTGATGTTGTGAATCTTGGCCTAGTTTATGGTATAGATATGGACGAAGAAGGAAAAGCAACGATCACGATGACTTTGACAGCAATGGGATGTCCGCTTGCTTCCACCATTGTGGATCAAGTGAAATATGCGTTGAGCGATATTCCTGAAATTAAGGATGTCGATGTGAATATCGTTTGGAATCCACCGTGGACAAAAGATCGAATGTCTCGCTACGCTAAAATCGCATTAGGAATTCCTGATTAATCAATAAATCTTTGTATAGTTCCAAAGAAAATCGTTTATAGAAGTGGAACTGATGAGTAAGAATAACCACCTGCGCATTGGTGCGCAGGTGTTTTTTCTGTAAATGAATGAACCATCCGACAAATGATTCGTCCATTATTGTCGTCCTGGCAAAAATATTTGCTCCTTCTATCTAAAGGTTGGGCACCTTTTATATTCATTTTCTCGCATGTGTTTTTTATTAGAAACAACGGAGTAATGATAATGGTTGGAATGGATGACGGAAATAACCGTGTATAGATAATGGCGGGAGGCAAATTCTATGTACAGGCGCAAATATGCGTCAAAAAACAACGTCGTTTATGCGGAGGGGCATGCGTTGGGACAAAAAAGGCAATTTCATCCCGGAGAAAAAGCGCCGAATAACGGAATTTATGTAGAAGTAGGGGATACGGGAAGCAATGTGGTGAATCCAAAGCAAATCAAATTGGCAAAAGGCGACCGATTCCCGGAAAACTCAAATGACGAACGAATATGGACGTATAAACGGAAACCGTAATGTACGACAAGCAAGCCATCCGGAGACGGATGGCTTTACAGTTAAATCGGAAAAGTGAATAATGAATGTTGGAAAAAGGAATGAAAAACGGATGGAGGGACCCATATGGATATCCAGCGGATGACGTATGCGCTTCAGGAAGGAATGGCGGAAGCTCAAAAATTGGCAGAGCAACAACAAAATACAGAAATGGACTTACCTCATCTGTTTTATGCGTTATTGAACAAAAGCGATAGTTTAATGGCCCATATTTTTGAGCGGGTCGGGTTGTCTAAAGAAGAAATCATCCATTATTTTCAAAAGCGGTTGGACGAATGCCCCAAAGTCAGCGGAGAAGGCGTCCAGTACGGCGCCTATCTTTCTAATCATCTGCAGATGCTTTTTCAAAAAGCAGACAAGGTGCGGGAGCAATGGAAGGATGATTATCTTTCGGTAGAACATGTGGTTTTGGCAAGCATGGATTTACCGGATCACAACTGGAAACAGTTTTTACATAAACATCAAGTGTCAAAGTCGCAGTTGGCTGCTGTTATTAAAGAGATAAGGGGGAATGAAAAAGTGGCAACCCAAAATCCGGAAGCCGTCTATGAAGCATTGAAAAAATACGGACGGGATCTTGTCGAGGAAGCGAGACAAGGAAAAATGGATCCTGTCATTGGCAGGGACAGCGAAATTCGCCATGTGATCCGGATTCTGTCTCGGAAAACGAAGAATAATCCGGTTTTAATCGGTGAACCGGGTGTTGGGAAGACCGCGATTGTGGAAGGCCTTGCCCAAAGGATTGTCCGCAAAGATGTCCCTGAAGGATTGAAAGATAAAACCATTTTTGCTTTGGATATGAGCGCGCTGATCGCTGGAGCCAAATTTCGGGGCGAGTTTGAAGAAAGGTTAAAAGCGGTTTTAAATGCGGTTAAGAAAAGCGAAGGGAAAATATTGTTGTTTATTGATGAACTGCATACGATTGTGGGCGCCGGAAAAACAGAGGGAGCCATGGATGCAGGGAATATGTTGAAACCGATGCTGGCGAGAGGCGAACTCCATTGTATTGGGGCCACAACATTGGATGAATACCGTCAATATATTGAAAAAGATCCGGCGCTTGAACGTCGTTTCCAGCAAGTTCTCGTTCAAGAACCAACAGTGGAAGATACGATTTCGATATTACGGGGCTTAAAGGAACGGTTTGAAATTCACCACGGCGTTAATATCCATGATAGGGCTCTTGTAGCCGCCGCAACGCTTTCTAACCGTTATATTTCCGATCGGTTTCTTCCTGATAAGGCGATTGACTTGGTTGATGAAGCGTGCGCTTTGATCAGGACGGAAATCGATTCGATGCCGACAGAATTGGACGAAGTGACGAGAAGAGTGATGCAGCTTGAAATTGAAGAAGCTGCCTTAATGAAGGAGACGGATGATGCCAGCAAAGCACGCCTTGAGATATTGAGAAAAGAATTGGCGGATTTAAGAGAAACAGCGAACGAAATGCGGGCAAGATGGCAGAAAGAGAAAGAGGCTATTCAAAAAGTTCAGGAAAAACGCGAACTGTTGGAAAGACTTCGCAGGGAGCTGGAATTGGCGGAGAACCAATATGACTTAAATAAAGCAGCTGAATTGCGCCATGGAAGAATTCCCCAAGTAGAAAAAGAACTGAAGGAACTGGAAAACGAAGCCGCAACGAAACAGGACGAGAATCGGCTTCTTCGGGAAGAGGTGACAGAAGAAGAAATTGCGGGGATCGTTTCCCGTTGGACAGGCATACCCGTTACCAAGCTTGTGGAAGGAGAAAGAGAGAAATTACTGCGATTAGAACAAATTCTCCAAAACAGAGTAATCGGCCAAGAAGAAGCAGTGAAGCTGGTGAGTGATGCTGTACTAAGGGCAAGAGCGGGAATTAAAGACCCAAATCGTCCGATCGGATCGTTTTTATTTCTTGGTCCGACAGGCGTCGGAAAAACAGAGCTGGCAAAGACACTCGCAGAGGCATTATTCGATAGCGAAGAGCAAATGATTCGGATCGATATGTCCGAGTATATGGAAAAATTTTCTGTTTCGCGTTTAATCGGTGCTCCTCCTGGATATGTCGGCTATGAAGAAGGGGGCCAACTTACGGAAGCCATTCGCCGTAAACCTTATTCGGTTGTTTTATTGGATGAAATAGAAAAAGCGCACCCGGAAGTATTTAATATTTTGCTGCAAATGCTGGATGACGGTCGAATCACGGATTCACAAGGAAGAACGGTTGATTGCAAAAATACGGTTGTCATTATGACTTCCAACTTAGGCTCTTCCTACTTGTTAGATCGAAAAGAAGAAGGAGACATTCAACCGGAGACAAAAGAAAAAGTATTGAACGAATTAAAGCATCACTTTCGCCCGGAATTTTTAAACCGTGTGGATGATATTATTTTGTTTAAACCGTTGACGATGGAGAACGTAGAAGCCATTGTGGAAAAATTGCTCGGTGAACTAAAACAACGACTGAAAGATCAGGAATTGGATCTTAGAGTCACGGAAAACGCTAAGAAGCTCATTGCGAAAGAGGGATTCGATCCGGTATATGGAGCCCGGCCATTGAAACGGTTCATTCAACATCAAGTAGAGACTAAGCTGGCAAGGGCGATTATTGCCGGAGATATTTTGCCAAATAAAGAAGCGGTGATTGATGAAGAAAACGGAGAGCTCATTGTCCGTTCTTCTTAAATAGACGGGGGGATCTGTTCGCTCACACCTTCATGGCTGAAGTATCCATTTTGGCCATTGATGAAAGATGCCACAAGCCAAAAGGGGCGACCTCATCGGCCGCCCCTTTTGGACTCAATGTTTTTCAACCGGTTCGTCCGGAATCAGCGAGCTTAACAAAAAGATCAGAATCGCAAAGACAAACGTTAAAAGAAGGCTGAGACTGAAATTAAACGCTGCTCCGGCCATTGCTCCCACAACATATACGAGCATTAAAGACAAAAGAAATGCCCATACCAGTGTCATAATGAAACGCATCGGTTATTCACCTCGTTTTATAAATCAGTATGTACCTATTATACCTCTATCTTACCACACTTCCGTTCGATGATGAAATCTTTCTTACACATTTGAAACTCCTCCGTTTTGAATAGGCTGATTTCTTATCGAAAAATCTGTTGCCTTCATACAATATTAAGACTCACTATGCAAAAGGAGAAGTTGATCATGCAGCAAAAGATATTTCAGCATGATAGAGAGTGGTGCATTGTTCATTATCCAGTAAAGCCGAACGGTTTTGCCGTTATGATTCTAGGAGATCAAAATCATTATGTCACAGAAAAAGGGAGTTTTTGGATGGAAAACGAAACTAGGAGGGATTGGATTGACCAGTTGACGAAATCCGGCTATCTGGTATTTTATTTCAACTTTTTTGGGGCCCATTGGGGAAGCGAAAAGGCCGTGGAATCTGCATTGAACTTATACCACTATATAAAAAGACAGGAGATTATCAATCAGCGTATTCATATTCTAGCTGAGGGAACCGGAGCGCTTTTACTAAAAAACATGTTAACGGGTATTCAGTCCAATTTGCGCTGTGCAGTCGTCATCACTCCGTGCATTTCCCTACGATTGCATAATGAGCAAGAAAGAAAACAGAAGTTCTTCTTGAAAAAGTTCAGGAAGGAAATTTCTGTGGCTTATCAGGTCGAAGAAAAGGAATGGGAAAAAGTGATCCAAAAGGATACGGTCATTCCGCTGATCAAAACGAAAAATCCCCTTTATTTTATAGAAATCATTGGACACCTATCGTATAAAGGACAATTGGAAGTCGTCCAATCCGTTTGTAAAGAACGGATGAGGAACCATTTGCCGGTAAAACTCGAATTCTTTTTGCCGGAGAAGCGGCCGCTTATTATTCGAAAATGTTTGCGATATTTTCGCGAGCATGAAAAAGAATTATAAACCGGAAACGAACGGTTCATAAAAAAGAAGGATCCTTTAAAAAAGATCGCATATGCTCTACCAAAAGAAGCTTAAATGAAAGAGTTTCCTCGCTTAAGTTCATTTTTTACTAAAGATCCTTTAACAGCTAAGATTGGGAAGCATAAAATAGCTATATGGGGAATAAGGGGGGATGCCTATGAATGATGCAGTTGTGTTTTCCGGCAATTCATTTATTGGATTTGAATTGTGCCGAGTCTTTTTAGAGGAAGGAATGACGGTCCTTGGCTGCGATGAAGATGAGCTGGATGAGGATCGATTGTTGGAGATAGGGAGAAATGCTAATTTTCAATATCAAAAATTTCATCATATTCAAAGACCTGAGCACATACCATCCCCATCTTATCTCGTTTTTTCTTTTTATGATGGTTATTACCACCGAAAAGAAAACGCTTGGAAGGCGATCAAGCCCGTTGTTGAAAAAAGTTTGGATTGGAAAAAACATCATTTTATCTTTCTGTATCCATCTATTTGGTTGAAAAGAAAAGAAAAACATGATCTATACGTGGAGGCGGAGGAACTCCGAAAACAAGCTGAAAAAGAAAAAGCGTCCGTAACTGTTTTTTATTTACCGACCGTTTTCGGCCCTCGCCAGCCCAATTCTTTTTTATTGGCGGAAGCGATGACCAATCCTGCTTTTCAATGGGAACAAGCTTGCATTGATGAGGATCTTGAGGATGCTTTATACGTAGAGGATGCCGTCGACGTCATCAACAGGCAAAAAGAAAAGTCTAATACTTTTATCCTGGTAAATGCCAATCCGTCGAGCTGGGAAGCGGTTATGAGCCGTGTGATCCATGACGAAGAACAAATAAACGCTTTAAAAAAACGCTGTAAAGATCAATCACGAAATGCCTATCCTTTTGAAACCTTGCAGGTTGAAAACAAATTACCTATAGACGAAGCAGTACAAAAGCAAATTATTCATATAAAAAAACGAGAGATTTGTGATTTCCCCTTTTTTAAGTTTTAGAAGAAGTGTAGAATAAAGACTGGTCCAAATCGGGTACTTTTTCCTATTGAGGAAATGGGAAAGATTCGTAAATCTCATTTTTCTTTTAAAAGAGTTGGAGGAGGCGTGCTTTATGGATTTTTCTCTTTTTATACACGTACTCCCTTTAACATGTTAGAGCATCAACGCATATTTTATGCTTTAACAGCTTTTACCTGAAGTGAGGGTTTGGAAAGAGGGAGTTCTCGGAATGGCAAAAAAAGTCGCAGTTGTAATTATAGTGATGATCTTATTTGCTTTGCTATCTTCTTGCAAGAAAGAAGATGATAAAGGACATCTTCAAAAAGTTGGAATACTGGTACCGGAAACCATAAATGATCAAGTATGGGGTACAAAAGGATACAGTGGTATGCTTCGCATTCAAAAACGTTTCGGTGTGGATGTTTATTACAAAGAATGGATGAACTCAAAAGTGCTAACGGAAAAAGCAGTAGAGGAATTTTCACATAAAGGGATTAATTTAATTTTTGGACATGGAAGTGAATATGCAGAAAACTTTAATCAAATAGCGCCTAAATTTCCAAATATCCATTTTGTCAGTTTTAATGGGAATGCCAAGTGCAAAAATACGACAAGCCTCAAGTTTGAAGGTTATGCTATGGGATTTTTTGGAGGAATGACAGCCGCCCATGAAACAAAAACAAAAAAGATTGCTGTTCTTGCTACCTATAAATGGCAGCCGGAGATCAAAGGGTTTGTGGATGGCGCCAAATATGAAAATCCTGACGTTCAAGTGTTTAAACAATATGTCGGAAATTGGGATGACACAGATCAGGCGCTTCATTTGCTTGATGGGCTGATTGACAAAGGGGCGGATGTCGTGTATCCGGCCGGCGACCGCTACAGTGTCCCGGTTATTCAAAAATTGAAAGAAAAAAGATTATATGCCATTGGCTATGTGTCTGACCAATCGGATTTAGGAAAGTATACGGTGCTTACAAGTACTGTACAGCATGTTGATAAACTTTATGAAGTAGCCGCCGCGCGTTTTGCAGAAGGAAAGCTTCCTCCTGGAAATTTGTATTTTGATTTTCAAGACGGTGTCATTACGATGGGTAAATGGAGCCCCGTGGTTGATAAACCATTCCGAGACCGGTTGAATCGCGATATCGCCATTTATACCAAAACAGGAAAGCTGCCAAGCAAAAGTGATAAGGGAGGCATTTAAATGAATGAACAAAAAAATATGGAATTCGTGCAAATGGCCATGAAATACTTACCTGAGGCGCAAGAAAAATTAAAGGAAGCGGGAATCAAACTTTCCATGGAGTTGATTCAGCCTTTTATGGATCTGTTTTTGAAAGTGATGAACGAAGCATATGAATTAGGGAAAAAAGAAGCCTTGAAAGAATAGGAATGGAAAAGGGGGGAATCCTATGATAATTGGGTTCTCCCCTAAATCATAGACCGCTTTTTTGCCGCAAGTTTTAAAAGTTCATGAATTTCATCCTTCCTGTTGGACGAATGAAAAAGTTTCTTTATTTCTTGATCCATTTTTCCAATAACGGCGTGACTTTATTCCAAAGTGGTTTAAAATGCTCAAAAGAGGACATCAATATATCCATTTGATTCATCAATTCCATAAAATCAACGTTTTCCAGATCCATCTCATCTTTTTTGTTCTCCGATTTTTTTTCGCCGTTACGTTCATGTTGGCCAAACATTAGTTTGTCAAAAGGATGTATATTGGTTTTTTGCTTCTCTTCCGTACTCATAAGTTAGCTGCCCCCTTTCCTTCTACCTTTTAGTTTATGTGTCTCAATTAAAACGGAATGGATAGAGTCCCATAGATATAGTGGGTTGAGGAAAAAAGTTTGCAAGACAAAAGTATTTTTGTTATGATTAGTACCAGGTAATAATATGTGCTTATACCACTTTCTATAAGTCAATGGACGCTCATTGCGTATTTTTCGCAACGAACGCTCGTTGAACAAAGTTTTTAGAAGGAAGGGAAGCGTGTTGAACGCAGGAATTATTGGAGTTGGTCGCTACGTACCAGAAAAGGTTGTAAAAAATACAGATTTAGAAAAAATCATGGATACGTCTGATGAATGGATCCGTACGAGAACGGGAATTGAAGAACGGAGAATTGCCGGAGATGATATGGATACGTCCGATATGGCGTTTGAAGCTGCGAAAAACGCCATTGCACATGCCGGAATTTCTCCAAAAGAAATAGATTTAATTTTAGTGGCTACTGTCACCCCGGATCAGCCTTTCCCTACGGTCGCATGCATGCTCCAAGATCGATTGGGGGCAGCCAATGCAGCGGCGATGGATATTAGTGCTGCTTGTGCTGGTTTTATGTACGGGCTGGCAACCGCCCAACAATTTATCACTTCAGGTGCGTACCGCTATGTGTTAGTGGTGGGGGTTGAAAAACTTTCGAAAATCACGGACTGGAGCGATCGGAATACAGCTGTACTATTTGGCGATGGAGCAGGGGCAGCTGTAGTAGGGCCAGTTTCTGAAGGAAGAGGAATTCTCGCTTTTGATCTCGGTGCGGATGGATCCGGCGGGAAGTATTTGTACCAAGACCGATATATCCATATGAACGGTCGGGAAGTGTTCAAGTTTGCGGTTCGACAAATGGGAGAATCCTGCATTCGTGTGATAGAAAAAGCGGGACTTTCGAAAGAAGATGTCGATTTTCTAATTCCTCATCAAGCCAATATTCGGATTATGGAATCTGCTCGCCAACGCTTGGAGCTTCCTGTTGAAAAAATGTCGAAAACCGTTCATAAATACGGAAATACTTCTGCTGCCTCTATTCCAATTTCGCTTGTGGAAGAACTGGAAGCTGGTAAAATAAAAGATGATCAGGTTATCGTGATGGTAGGATTTGGCGGTGGTCTGACATGGGGAGCTGTTCTTCTAAGATGGGGACGGTAAAAATAAATCTTCTTGAACTCGTAAAGGAGATGGGGTAATGGAGAAAAGACGTGTTGTTGTAACCGGGCTTGGTGCGGTTACACCTGTTGGATTAAATGTTGAAACTTCTTGGGAAAATATCATAAACGGAGTAAGCGGGATTAAGCCTCTGACAAGAGTGAATCCTGATGAATTTCCTGCTAAAGTAGCAGCTGAAATAAACGATTTTAATCCGGAAGACTATTTAGAACGAAAAGAAGCAAGAAAAATGGATCGCTTTACTCAGTATGCCGTAGCTGCTGCCATTCAAGCTGTAAAAGATGCTGATCTAGTCATTGATGAATCAAATGCAGAACGAGTGGGAGTGTGGATCGGCTCCGGCATCGGCGGCATGGAAACATTTGAACAGCAGTTTGAAACATTCCAAAAAAGAGGTTACCGCCGAGTCAGCCCGTTCTTTGTTCCGATGATGATTCCTGATATGGCAGCCGGCCAAGTTTCTATTCTACTTGGTGCCAAAGGAATTAATTCCTGTACGGTGACAGCTTGTGCAACCGGCACAAACTCTATCGGTGACGCTTTTAAAGCGATTCAGCGCGGAGATGCCGATGTGATGGTGACGGGCGGTACAGAAGCTCCTATCACTCGTATGAGTATTGCTGGTTTCAGCGCCAATACTGCTCTTTCTACAAATCCGGATCCAAAAACGGCCAGCCGCCCCTTTGATGCAAATCGCGATGGTTTTGTCATAGGGGAAGGTGCAGGAATTATTGTTTTGGAGGAACTGGAACATGCATTAAAAAGAGGAGCGCGAATTTATGCTGAAATCGTTGGTTATGGCATGACAGGCGACGCTTATCATATTACAGCTCCTGCCCCGGGAGGAGAAGGAGGAGCGCGGGCTATGAAAAAGGCGCTCCAGGATGCCGGTTTAAAACCGGAAGATATTGATTACATTAATGCCCATGGAACAAGCACGCCGTACAATGATAAATTTGAAACGGCGGCCATTAAAACGGTTTTTGGTGAACATGCATACCGTCTAGCTGTTAGCTCCACTAAGTCCATGACAGGGCATTTGCTTGGTGCGGCCGGGGGCGTGGAAGCTATCATCACCGTCCTTTCAATAAAAAATGATATCATGCCGCCGACTATCAATTTGGAAACAAAAGATCCGGATTGCGATCTCGACTACGTTCCACATGAAGCAAGAAAACAAACGGTTCGCGCAGCCATCAGTAATTCATTCGGATTTGGCGGACATAATGCCACGATTGTTTTTAAAAAATATGAACAGTAATGGGTTTATGTCTTAAACGATTCATTTTGCATGTGTAGGATAAGATGATGGAAACCCTCAAAAAGGACAGAATGTGTTTTTCCGTTCTGTCCTTTTTTGATGGAAAATCATTTTTACTATTCCAAAAAATATATTCAAAAACCTGAGCGGTATAGTAAACTGAAAAAAAGACGATTAGGAGAAATGACAGTGTCCTTTTTTTGGATCCGATTCGTGATTTTTAGTTTGATAAGTGTTGTCTTTTTGTATCAGGAGTTTGAGCCGACTCAACATTTTGCCGTTTTGCTTCTTTTGTTTTCCCTTTTGTTGATCGGCTATTTTTTGCTATCCGTCGTGCCTAAACCAGCTGTTTTGCATGGTGTGATGGGGATTTTGCTCTTTTCATTCGGGTTCTTCGCATCTTCAGAAACGAAGGTGTATATCCTTTTTTTGTTTTTGTATTTGATGATGGAAGGAGCCGTATTGCTAAGTTCCAAAGACTTTCTTTACTCGTTCGGCTCTTATTTGATTTTGTCTTTTTTATTTCTTTATTGGAAAGTACCGGAAAAAAGCCCCTTTCTTTTAGTTTCTTCTCTCTTTGCCATTTTAACGTTCAGTTTAAATCGCAGTTTTGCAGCTCTGAAGGAAAAACAAAAGCTGTATGAAACGCTGGTCGGGGAGTTTCGAAAATTAAAGCGTATTTCTTATGAATCGGAGCGAACGGCAAGGCTGGAGGAACGAACAAGAATTGCCCGGGATATTCACGACTCTGTTGGGCACAAACTCACTGCACTGCTTATGCATTTGCAAATTTTATCCATGCAGAAAGGAGAAGATTTTGAAGAATTGAAGGGATTGGTACAAGATAGTTTAGAAGAAACAAGGCAGGCGGTAAGAGCTTTGAGGACAGAGGAGCATGAAGGAATTGCAACCGTTTTAGAACTTATACGCAAGTTAGAAGCGGAGAGCCACATTTTTTTGAATTTAACCATCAAAAAAGGGATTTTATCCACACCTCTGACCAATCAAGAAAGTATAGTTTTATATCGAGTGATTCAAGAAGCATTGACAAATGCCATGCGCCATTCTCATTCAAAAGAAGTGGAGCTGCAATTAGGGTTCGACGCGATTGGAAAACTGGAATTCTCCATTTCGAATAAAGTGGTTGAAAAAAAAGAGTTTACTTTTGGATTCGGTTTATCCAATATGGAAGAACGATTAAAGGAAATTGGCGGAAAATTGACGGTTTACTATACGGAAACGGATTTTGTAGTGGAAGGGAGCTTTCCGTTAAAGGGGGAAAACCGTAATGTGGAAAGTATTATTGGTTGAAGATCAGCCCATCGTAAGGCAAGGATTAAAAATGATGATGGAACAAGATCCGGAAATTCAAGTGATTCAAGAAGCAGAGAACGGTCTGGAAGCTCTCAAATGTTTAGAACGGAATCACGTTGATTTGGCAGTGATCGATATTCGCATGCCGGTGATGAATGGATTGGAAGCAACGAGAGAAATCAAAAAGCGATGGCCTCATGTGAAAATACTGATACTTACCACTTTTAATGATGAAGAATATGCCGAGGCCGCTTTAAGGGACGGAGCCAGTGGATTTTTGCTGAAATCGGCGGAGCCGCAGGCGTTCATCCGAGCTATTCACAGCTGCATGAGTGGAGGAATCACCATTCATGAGGAAGTGGCGGCAAAAGTGGTGCCGAAATTATTCAACCATCCCAAACCAGCAATAGAGCTTCCGCTGTCGCCCCGTGAAAAAACCATCGCCATTTTAGTGGGAGAAGGAAAATCCAATCGGGAAATTGCCGCCGAGCTTTATTTATCGGTGGGAACCGTCAAAAATCATATTTCGCAAATTTTGCAAAAGCTGCATCTTCGAGATCGTACTCAATTGGCGATTTTTGCCGTGAAAAATGGGCTTTGCTAATAAACAAAAGAGTGTCGGTGCATACCGACATTTTTTTATCGCCAAAAACATATGTCTACAAAAAATGACATTACGAAATCAAACGCTGATAGAAGCGGAGTTTCCTGTCGCAACCATTGTTAAACAATGACGGAGGTCATAGTTTTGGAAAAGAAGAGATGACGGAAGATAGTGTTTTCCCGATCGCAAACTCAGTACCATGTAAATAGAAAAACGAAAGGGGAAGAAAGAAAACATGATTGATGTGGTCAATATCACGAAAAAATTTAAAAAAATAACGGCTGTCGACGGGGTCAATATGTATCTGAACAAAGGCGAGACGGTAGGGCTTTTGGGACCAAACGGCGCTGGAAAATCTACAACCATTTCCATGATCGCAACGTTGATTCCTCCTACGGTTGGAGATATTCGATTGAATAACGAAAGCGTGATTAAGCATCCGGCTTATCTTCGCTCGATTCTCGGGATTGTTCCGCAAGAGATCGCCTTATATATGGATTTATCAGCAAGAGAAAACTTGGAATTCTTCGCAAGAATGTATAAGCTTTCAGGAAAAGAAAAAAAGAAAAAAGTGGATGAAGTATTGGACATCATTGGTCTTAAAGATCGGCAGCATGATTTGACGAAACATTTTTCAGGCGGGATGAAACGACGACTGAATATTGGGGCAGCATTGCTTCACGACCCGGAATTGATCATCATGGATGAGCCGACCGTTGGAATTGATCCGCAATCTCGCAATTTCATCTTACAAACTGTCAAGCGGCTGAACGAAGAAAAGAAAATGACGGTCCTTTATACAAGCCATTATATGGAAGAAGTCGAGTTCCTATGCGATCGGATTTATATCATGGACAACGGGAAAATCATTACCTCCGGAACCAAAGAGGAGATTAAAAATATTCTTTCGGCCGAAAAGACGATCGTGATCAAAACGGAGAGGCTCAAGGAAGAATTCGTCCATGTTTTAAACCAAGAACCGACCATACGAAAAGTCTCAGTGGGAAATCAAACAGTATCGATTATCGTTCCGAAACAGGTGAACCTTTTTCAAAAAATTTTTCGATTCGCGGAGAGTACGGATACGGTCATTACTTCTATCGATGTTCAATCACCGACGTTGGAAGATGTATTTTTGCATCTTACCGGAAAAGCATTAAGAGACTAATAAGGGGGGAAGAACATGATCGCATCGCTTGTGAAAAAACAATTGCTATTATTACTGCGAAACCGACAGGAGCTGCTTGTGCTGTTGGGAATGCCGTTTCTATTAATTACGATTTTAGGCGTCGCTCTTGGCAGCGTTATGGATGGCGGCGATGAACCGATAAAAGGAAAAGTGGCCATCATCATTCAAGGAAATGAACAAAAGGATAAGGAAAAATTGATTCAAGAAATCAAGCAATCTTCGATTCCACAGCAGCAAAAACAGAATTTGATAGAGGGGACCCAATCGTTTTCGCCTATTGAACAATTAAAAGGTATTTTTAATAGTCCCAATGTGAAGAAATATATGGAAGTGAGCATCAAAGGCAGGACCGATCTTGACGATATCAGGAAAAAACGGGATGTATCTGCTGTGATCGTTGTTCCGAAACATTTTTCTTATAATGTGTACCGGCATGTCTTTTTAGGAGAAAAACGAGTTCCGCAGCTGACTTTCTATCAAAATGATGGGAAAATGGCGGCACTGGCCGCTCTTGATATTGTTAGGTCGTACCGTGACCAGTTGACCACTAACACGGCAATGACGAAAAACGGAATTCGTTTCAACGGCAATCATCATCCTGCGGAAATTTCGATGGAGTCTGTAACGAAAAGAAAACCTATGAAAGCCATTACCTATTATACTGTGGGAATGAGCGTAATGTTTGTATTATATATCGTTTCTCAAGTATCGACTTATGCTTTTCAAGAGAAAGAATCTCATGCGTTTGACAGGATGGTTTTGGCTAATATTCCGATCTTTAAATACGTATTCGGAACTTTTTTATCCGCTTTTGTTCTAGCGTTGCTGCAAATATTGATTTTATATGGGGCGGTAGAAATTGTGTACGGAGTGAAGTGGCCTAATTGGTTTTCCTTCCTGGCTATTTCCATATCGTTAAGCGCATCTGTGGGCGGATTGGCAGTGTTGATGATGGCCATCAATTTCCGCAGCCAATCGGAGTCGGCGTCTACGTTTTTTTCATCCGCCATTGTTTCCGTTTTTGCATTTGTCGGAGGCAGCTTTTTCCCCGTCGGACAGATTTCCAATGTGTTTCGATGGCTAGGCAATGCGACTCCGAATGGGGCGGGAATGAATGCCTATTTGAAGCTTTTGCAAGGCTACGGATTTACTGAAGTCGTTGGCTCTTTTGGATATTTGCTTGCATTAAGTATTTGTTTATTCATGATCGGGTGGATGATATTTCCTAGAAAGGAGATGTCTGCATGAAAGCGATTCTTCTGGCAAAATGGCAAATGTTTTTGAGAAAACCGTGGGGCTATTTCTTGATTTCTGTCATTTGCGTCGGTTTTGCTTTTATCGTCGGAAAAGCAAATGATACGAAAATGATCGTTCCTGTAGCCAGCCAATTGAACGAAAAGGAAACAAAGACGGTGTTGCACGAATTCCATCAATTCGATTTGGTTGACTTTCGGTTGACAACGGAAAAGGACGTTCAACAAATGGTTGGCGAAGGAAAAGCAGAAGCTGGCATCATCTTGTCAAAAGATCACTTTCGTCTTGTGGTCACCTCACAAACCGGAAACGTACAGCTGATCAAGCGGTATGCAGAAAAGGTCCAAGACGAGTATTTCCAAAATCGCCACATCAAAATCGAATTGGAAAAGATGCCAAAGGAAATGAAAGAGCGAGTTCTTAAAGATTTAGACCAACCGCTTTTTCAAATCAAACAAAAAAGTTTGCACGATCACGGTACGGTGATTATTGATCCTCATCTGCAAAGCTTATTCGGTTTCGCTTTATTCTTTGTGATTTATACCATTGCTTTTCAAGTTGTGAATATATTGCAGGAGAAAAAAGAGGGAATTTGGGATCGAATGATCTTTTCCCCGATTAAAAAATGGCAAATGTACACAGGCAATTTATTGTTTTGCTTTGTCTTAGGGTACATTCAAGTTCTGATGGTTTTTTCTGTTTTTTATGCAATAGGCGTTGATTTTTATGGTGGTTTTGCCAAAACGCTGGTCATTTTGATTCCTTATGTATTTTCCGTTGTGGCTCTTTCTATATTTCTTACCGGCATCTGCAAGAGCGTTCCGCAGTTTCGGGCCATCTTGCAAATTCTAGCGGTCAGCATGGCAATGGTCGGTGGAGCTTATTGGCCGATTGAGATCGTTTCATCCCAAGTGCTTCTGGCCATTTCAAAGTTTGTGCCGGTGACCTATGCCATGCAGGCGCTGAAAGAAGCGACCATCTATCATTATTCGTTCAGCGAATTGTTATATCCGATCAGCATTCTGTTTATGATGGGAGTGGTGTTAATGGGAATCGGGATCAACTTGATGGAGCGAAGGCATGTTTAACGGGACCATTCATAAAATAGAAGATGATACGGACAAATTTGGCCAATGATTGGAACAAAAATGAGACGATTTCGTTTTCGCTAACCTTGTGAAGAAAAACATAGATTAGAGAGCAATCCTCCCTGAATCATTTTGGAAAGCAAGGGCTTAGTGGCCTTGCTTTTTTGTGTCTTTTGAATGGTTTTGAACATAAATATAAATACATAAAAAGGGAGGATGCCTTTCATGGGTGTATACAATACGAAAGAATGGCTAATGAATCATTGGGACGAACCACTCGAATGGATGAGCAAGATCGATGGAATCTCAGAACGGGAAGCGATTTCGTTTTATCGCTATTTACAGAAGCACGGCATGTTTGCGCCTTCCAAACGAACAAGACCCACTTTTGAGGGTCTTGTACAGAAAAAAGCTTGGAAGGAAATGGAACGTCTTTTTTTAAAATATAAACAGCTTTGGAATGGCCCTGATATCGGCATTTATTTGTTTCCTGTTCAATCCAATTTTTCCCTTTTTGGAGACAGACCGAACAAATCGGGTCTGGCTCTAGGCGACAAGATGTTTTTGTTTTTATCTCC
Organism: Bacillus sp. FSL W8-1127; assembly: GCF_038006725.1. NCBI lineage: Bacteria > Bacillati > Bacillota > Bacilli > Caryophanales > Bacillaceae > Bacillus > Bacillus sp. FSL W8-1127. The sequence continues at coordinate 957,019 of NZ_JBBOVU010000001.1, forward strand.
CGACATTGACAAAGAACAATGGGAAGCCGTGTTTGTTCATGAATATCATCATTGTGCTCGGATGGAAAAATTGGAAAAAAGAGAGGAAAAGTATCGACTTTTAGATTCCATTTTGTTTGAAGGCCTGGCGGAGTTTGCCGTGAAGGAATATGTAGGAGAAAAATGGAATGCTTCTTGGTGCAAACAATATACATCGGCTGATATAAAAAAATGGTGGCGTTCTTATGTACAAGATCACCTCATGCTGTCCAAACAAAATCCTGTTCATGATCGAATTTTATATGGGAAAGGCATGCTGCCGTCTATGCTTGGCTATGCGACGGGATTTTCCATTGTTGAGGAATGTGCAAAAAAATGGAAGAAAGGGACAAAGGAAATGCTTGCTCTGCCTGCCGAAACTTTTTTGAAAGAATGGAATCAATGATCACCTGTTTCCATCTCCCCATATAAAGGGGGATTTTTTGTTTTCAGTAAGGTTGAAAAATGTCTAAACGGTTTTAACGCAACGGAAATTCGTTGATCACATTTATGAATGTGAAAATTTGATTTTGAAAAAAGAAAGCATGTCGAGGAAATATCGCTTTCGCATAATAGCGGGATTTCGAGAATATACATGAACAAAAGACGTTGGACAAGCCAACAGAGAGAAAATGGCGGCGAGGATGGAAAAAGGTGGGGAGAATCTTTTTTTGGCTTTTCGGATTCGGATTATCAGTGGCCGGCGGAGTCAGCATGATCATCTATGTGAACTTTATGGCTGCAGGGCTGACGTTCGTTGAATACGTGAAATTTCTTGCGAAAAAAGGGAATTGTTATTTGTTTGTACTCGGATTGATCATCATCAGTCTTTCCATTTACTATCCACAGCCAAAGAAGAAAAAATAAGAACACATTCAAAAACATCCCCCTACAGGAATAATTTAACTTTCTTTTGCCCATACTGTGTGACAAATGAAGAAGATGTAAGGGGGTCTCTACATGTTGTACTTGCATGATGTCTGGGTAAATTGGTTTGAAGGCGAGGAAAACGGATATAATGTCTGTCCGTTTCATGAATGGAGGAAAGAGGACGCCATTGAATTATTAGACCAGGTGCCTCTTTTGAAAGTAAATAAGCTATTATACCACTTTATTGAAAATGATATGTCTGATTTGCCGAAAGACTTATTAAATGAAGTCTATCAAAAAGCCTATTTAAGAAAAAACCATGAACGCATCCAGTTGGATTATGCATTCGTTGTAACAGACGGAGCCGGTATTTTGGCTGTCGATACTATGGGCTACACCATCCCGATTCGAAAAAGCCGTTTGATTCCCCGTCAGGAACAATTAGTATACGAAATGATTGAAAATGAAGAAGAAGCAAACTTCGAATGGGAATTAGCTCATAAAGAGAAAGAACATCATATTCTTTCTCCTCTTCCGGATCAAATGTTCGGACTGACCAGGAAAGAAAGACAGCTGAAACAACTTTTGTTTATGGCTCTTGATCAACTTCAGTCTTCCAAAAATACAGCGGAAATTCGCTATTGGTATACAGAATGGGCGCCGGAAAAATATGCGCAAATTCAAGAAATGAATTTCGATGAAGCATGGAACGCTCTCTATGAAGAAACGAAAGTAGGCTGGACCGAAAAACATATGCAGCTTTGCGAAAATATTATTCGGGGACAAGCCTTTTTTGAAAAACTGTGGGAAATGGAAAATGGTTCTTCGAAAGTGAATTAAACGACGAGGCTTTGCAGGAGCAAAAGGTTATTCCAGGCGGGAGATGAGTGCCATCTTTCTGCTATTTTTTTGAATCTTTCATGAAAAATGATCGGCCGCGGGATGAGTCCCGCGGCCGGATTTTTATCTTCTTCTTTTTCTTCCGAGCCCCATGGCGTTTTTCATTTTTTGCAGCATTTTATTGGCCACATAGTTCGCTTTTTCTGCACCGCGGTCGAGAATTTCATCCAGTTCTTCAGAATCGATGAGTTCAGCATAACGTTGTTGAATCGGCTTTAGCTCTTCGATAATTAATTCCGCCAAATCTTGTTTAAATTCTCCATACCCTTTACCGGCGTATTTTTCTTCCAACTCTTTGATGGAAATATTTCCGAGAACGGAATAAATCGACAACAGATTGGAAACTCCGGGCTTAGCTTCCCGATCATAGCGGATAACTCCTTCAGAATCGGTAACGGCACTTTTGATTTTTTTCTCGATGAGTTTTGGTTCGTCAAGCAAGGTGATAAACGCTTTTGAATTCGGATCGGATTTGCTCATTTTTTTCGTAGGATCTTGGAGAGACATGACACGCGCTCCGGCTTTCGGCAAGCGGATTTCCGGTATGGTAAAAATATCGTTGTACTTTTTATTAAATCGTTCCGCCAAGTCTCGCGTTAATTCAATATGTTGTTTTTGATCTTCTCCAACAGGCACTAAATCGGTATTATACAATAAAATGTCGGCTGCCATTAGTGGAGGGTATGTGAGAAGACCGGCGGAAACCGCTTCTTTGCCGGCTGATTTATCCTTAAATTGTGTCATACGCTCCAATTCGCCAATATAAGAAATACATTGAAGAATCCAACCGGCTTCCGTATGGGCCGGAACTTCGGATTGAATGAAAAGAGTCACCTTTTCCGGATCAAGACCGACCGCCAAGTACAATGCCGCTAATCTGCGGATGTTTTTGCGAAGCTCAAGACGATCTTGCGGAACGGTAATGGCATGCTCATCCACAATGCAAAAATAACAGTTGTACTCGTCTTGCAGTTCAACAAATTGCTTCATTGCCCCAATATAGTTTCCCAGCGTAATCGTTCCGCTAGGCTGAATACCCGAAAAAATTGTTTTCATCATTTTCTACCTCCATCATGCATCCTAAAATTTTTTGATCCATAAAAAAACCATTCGTCCGTAAAGATTAGGGACGAATGGTTGTTCCGCGGTGCCACCCTAAGTTGCTCGCATGGAGCCACTTTGTTTCCATTCACATGGAATCCTTTTAACGCAACGGAATGCGCCTCTTCACTACTAAGCTTGAAGCCGTTCGCAAAGGGAGCTCGAAAGTCCATTCCAGCCGTCCGATTGTTTGTTTCCACCGACCACAAACTCTCTGGAAAACCGGTTATCGGCTGTACTCTTCTTTCTCATCGCTTCAATTATGTGTGTTCCTGATTATAACGAATTTTTAACAAGGATTCAAGCGGCTCAAGGGGAAAAGAGAAAGGCAATCATCAAATCTAAAACCACAAAAAAACTGCCTGTGATGATCAATGGATTCGTGAAACGAATTTTTCTTTTGCCAGCATCTAAACGTGAAACTACCGTTTGATCGACTGGGTCAAATTGTGAAACATACTGGCCTTCTTTGGACATTTTTCTTATTTGTTTAAAGCTATTCATGATTCCGTCAAAAAAACCTCCACCATAAACGAAAAGAAAGAGACCGATCGTCAAGAAAAAGAGACCGATCAAAAACGTGGAGTTGACAAAGCTAGTAAAAAAAGATTGCGGATCTATCAAAGAATACAAGGCAGAAATCAATATGTTAACAAAGAATAAAATAAAAACCGTCTTCATGAACAACGCTCCCTATGATATCGTAACAATCTTTTGCAGGTTGCAATCGCCGTTTCTACCTTTAAGTATACTTGTGATGAAAACGGCAGACAATGATCGGTCCACTTTAAAATCCATTATTTTCATGAAATGATTCTCATATTATTTTAGAAAAATACATCCATATCATGAATAGAAAATCAATTTAAAAGTTTAAACTAAGGAAACGTATTAAAGCGTTACCATTTTAATTTAAAGAAGGAATTCTGTTTAATCATTATTTAATTAATATTCTAATAAGATTGTGTATATCGAAATATAAAAAAATTAGTTATTGCAAAAAAGTTAAAATAGATTATAATAATTATCAAATCTTTCGAAAAAATAGGAAGATACTATCATAAAAGGAGGTCAAATTCCCTATGAAAAAGAAGTTCTCTCTTTTTCTCGTTTTCTTGCTTGCTCTCGGCACGGTGTTGACTGCATGCAGCGGCAGTAAATCCGGCGATGGCGGCAAAGACGAGGACAATGCCAAAAAAGATCAAGTATTAAATCTGGTTGAAACGCAGGAAATACCAACGATGGATTCTGCGTTAGCAACTGATGTTGTTTCCTTTACTGCTTTAAATAATGTAATGGAAGGGCTTTATCGTTTAGGAAAAAACGATGAACCTGTAGAAGGAATAGCGGAAGGGGAACCGCAAGTCAGCAAAGATGGAAAAACATGGACATTTAAACTACGCGATGCGAAATGGTCCAATGGAGACCCGGTAACAGCCGGCGATTTCGTATATGCATGGAGAAAAGTAGTGGATCCGAAGACTGCCTCTCAATATGCATACATAATGTATGACATCAAAAATGCACAAGCGATCAATGAAGGAAAAATGAAGCCGGAACAATTGGGAGTAAAAGCGCTGGACGATAAAACGCTTCAAGTTCAGCTTGAGTCACCGGTTCCTTACTTTAAAAATCTTCTAACGTTTGGAACATTCTTGCCTCAAGACGAAAAATTTGTCAAAGAACAAGGCAAGAACTACGGTTTAGAAGCTGATACCACTGTTTACAACGGCCCGTTTGTTCTGTCTTCTTGGAAGCATGACGACAAATGGCAAATGAAGAAAAATCCGAATTATTGGGATAAAGATTCTGTAAAACTGAAAGAAGTTAATGTGAAAGTCATCAAAGATACGCAAACTGGAGTGAACTTGTATGAAAGCAATGCCACTGACCGCGTCAATCTCGATTCTGAATTTGTTGATAAGTATAAAAATGACAAAGATTTGAAATATGAAAAAGAAGCAACTGTTTTCTTCCTGCGCTTCAATGAACAAAACCCTGTATTGAAAAATGTGGATGCCCGCAAGGCCATCAGCATGGCTTTTGATAAAAATCAATTTACCAAAGTCGTTTTAAATAACGGATCTATCCCTGCTGATTATTTTGTTCCGGCAGAATTTGTCAAGGGGCCAAACGGAAAATATTTCCGAGATGAGAATGGAAACTTTAATACGTACAACGTAAAAGAAGCGAAAAAATATTGGGCAAAAGCGAAAAAAGCGTTGGGCAAAGACAAAATCACTTTAGAACTGTTAAATTATGACGATGACTTGTCCAGAAAAGCAGGCGAATATTTAAAAGAACAGCTGGAAAAGAACTTAAAAGGATTAACGGTTAATATTAAACAACAGCCGTTCAAACAAAAACTTGACCTTGAAGCCAAAATGAATTATGATTTCTCGCTTGCCGGCTGGGGACCAGACTATGCCGATCCGATGACGTTCATCGATATGTTTGTAACCGACGGCGGAAACAATGAAATGCATTATTCTAATCCTGAATATGACAAGCTTGTCCAAGAAGCCAAAACGACTTATGCTCTGCAGCCGGAAAAACGTTGGGAAGCGATGCTAAAAGCGGAAAAAATCCTTTTGGATCAAGATGCAGCCATCGCTCCTGTTTATCAAAGAGGAAGAGCAGTATTGCAACGTCCGTATGTAAAAGGATTGTTGAAACATAAAGTAGGCCCTGAACTATCTTACAAGTGGGTATCGATTCAGTAGAGGAATGAAGCTGACCTTGAAAAAGGAGGGTGTGTGCTTAAGAGCATATACTCTCCTTTTTCCCTAGTGGGGAAAATCATTCTGAATATAAGGAATTGACAAAAAATTGTTGAGTTTTGTCATAATGAAAAAGGAATGGAGGTTATCGGATGTTAAGATATACCATCAGGCGTATTGTTTATATGCTTGTGACGATGTTTGTGATTGCAACGGTCACGTTTTTTCTTATGAAGCTTCTGCCTGGATCCCCGTTGCATAATCAAGAAAAACTTTCACCAGACCAACAAAAAATCATTCTGGAAAAATACGGATTAAACGATCCGCTCCCCGTTCAATATGTTCGCTATATGGGGAACTTAGTAAAAGGAGATTTAGGAGTGTCATTCCAATATAATAACCGTCCGGTGTCGACGATGATTGCAGAACGGATTGGTCCTTCCGCCGTTTTAGGGTTTCAGGCTGTCGTGTTTGGCACCATTGTCGGCATTTTGCTTGGAATCATCGCAGCCTTAAAGTATAACACAATCGTGGATTATGGAGCTACCACCATTGCCGTTCTGGGGATTTCCATTCCTTCCTTTGTCTTTGCGGGATTTCTTCAATACTTTTTGGCGGTGAAGTTTCCGATCTTTCCGGTAGCGGATTGGGGCGGGTTCAAGTATACGGTGTTGCCGTCGCTTGCTCTGTCTGTACCCGTTATTGCCACAGTAGCACGTTTTATGAGAACGGAGCTTTTGGAAATTTTATCGTCGGATTACATTATGCTTGCCCGCGCAAAAGGGGTCGGGAAGCGGGATATTATTTTGAAGCATGCGCTACGAAACGCGCTTATTCCCATTATCACGTTGCTTGGTCCAATGATTGTGAACATTATAACCGGATCTTTAGTTATTGAAAATATTTTCGGAATTCCTGGTCTTGGGGATCAATTTGTCCGTTCGATTATGACGAATGACTTCGGCATGATTATGGGGACCACCTTGTTTTACAGCGCTCTGTTTATTTTTATGGTTTTTGTTGTGGATATTTTGTACGGAGTGATTGATCCGCGTATCCGTTTGACAGGAGGGAAGAAATCATGAATGCTGATCGTTTGCCAGACTTGAATCATCTCTCAGACGAACTGTTTGTTCCTGTTGAAAGAAAAGAGGAACAATTAGAAACTATCGAACGTCCAAGCTTGAATAATTGGCAAGATGCCTGGATTCGACTGAAAGGAAATAAAGGAGCTGTTGTCGGTTTAATTTTGATCATTTTGATTTCAGTGATGGCGATTATTGGGCCTAGCCTGTCCGGACACACGTATAAAGAACAAAATGTCGCTCATACGAAACTTCCGCCTAAAATTCCTGGATTGGAAAAAATTTCGTGGCTGCCGTTCAACGGAAAGGATCAAGACGGATTTGATATGTACAAAGCCAAAAATGTAAAAGAATATTATTGGTTCGGCACGGATGAACTGGGACGGGATTTATGGACAAGAACTTGGTATGGAACTCGCATTTCGATTTACATCGGTATTTTAGCTGCGGCCATCGATTTGCTGATTGGCGTTTTATATGGAGGCATCTCTGGTTTTTACGGAGGAAAAGTGGATGATATTATGCAGCGGATCAGCGAAGTGTTGATGGGAATTCCGCAATTAATTATTGTCATTCTCTTTATTCTCGTGATCCAGCCGGGAATCATGTCGATCACATTGGCGATGGTCATTACCGGCTGGGTAAATATGGCGAGAATTGTCCGCGGACAAATATTGAAATTGAAAAACCAAGAATTTGTTCTTGCTTCCCGAACGCTGGGGGCTTCCAATAAGAGATTGATAGCTAAACACTTGATTCCCAATATAGTGGGCCAAATTGTTATTACCACTATGTTTACGGTTCCGAATGCCATTTTCACCGAGGCGTTTTTAAGTTTTATCGGTTTGGGGATTCGGCCGCCGGAAGCTTCTCTCGGCTCATTGGTGAACGACGGATTCAAATCCTTGCAAACGAATCCTTATATGCTCATCATTCCATCTGTCATCATCAGCTTGTTGATCTTAAGCTTTAACTTATTGGCAGATGGATTGCGCGATGCGTTAGACCCGAAGATGCGTAAGTAAGAAGAAAGAGGAGAATCGAAATGGAAAATATACTCGAAGTTAAAAATTTACATGTTTCCTTCGATACGCATGCAGGAGAGGTTCAGGCTGTTCGGGGGGTGAATTTTGAATTAAAAAAAGGAGAAACGCTGGCCATCGTGGGAGAATCCGGGTCGGGAAAGTCGGTGACCACTAAAGCCATTATGCGTTTAATTCCCAGCTCGTTCGGTTCGATTAAAGAAGGAGAAATTTTATTTGCCGGAAAAGATCTGACGAAATTATCGGATTCGGAAATGGATCAAATCAGGGGAAAAGAAATTTCGATGATTTTTCAAGATCCGATGACATCGCTGAATCCGACGATGACCATCGGAAAACAAATTATGGAACCTTTAAGAAAACATCGAAAGCTGTCAAAAGTAGAAGCGAAAAAAAAGGCGATTGATCTTCTGCATTTGGTTGGTTTACCTCAACCGGAAGCGCGCTTTAAGCAATACCCTCATCAATTTTCAGGCGGACAAAGACAGCGAATTGTGATTGCCATTGCGCTTGCATGCAATCCGAAAATTCTCATTGCCGATGAACCAACGACGGCTTTAGATGTGACCATCCAGGCACAAATTTTAGAATTGATGAAAGATTTACAACAAAAAATGGAGACTTCCATCATTTTCATTACCCATGATTTAGGAGTGGTCGCCAATGTAGCGGATCGTGTGGCGGTCATGTACGGCGGGCAAATAGTTGAAATTGGAACAGTGGACGAAATATTTTATGATCCAAGACATCCGTATACATGGGGGCTTCTTGCTTCGATGCCGAGCATGGAGATCGATCAGAATGAGGAATTAAAAGCGATCCCCGGTACTCCCCCGGACTTGCTTCGTCCACCTAAAGGCGATGCTTTCGCTTTAAGAAGCGAATATGCTTTGAAAATTGATTTTAAATATGAACCGCCTGTTTATAAGGTTTCGGATACCCATCTAGTGAAATCGTGGCTGCTTCATCCGGAAGCACCGGAAGTGGAGCCGCCTGAAATCGTGAAACAGCGTATCCGCTTGATGCCAGGCAATTATAAGGAACCGTTGCTCGTGAAGGGGGTGTAGGAAGGTGGCAGAAAAATTATTGGAAATCCAAAACTTGAAACTTTATTTTAACGAAGGTAAACCGAACATGGTAAAAGCGGTAGATGATATATCGTTCGATATCTATAAAGGAGAAACGCTTGGCCTTGTTGGAGAGTCGGGATGCGGAAAATCAACGACAGGAAGAACGATCATTCGTCTATATGAAGCGACAGGCGGTAAGGTTTTATTTCAAGGAAAAGATGTACACGGCAGAAAATCGAAAAAGGAATTAAAAGAATTCAATCGGAAAATGCAAATGATTTTCCAAGATCCTTATGCATCCCTGAATCCACGGATGAAAGTCGCTGATATCATCGCGGAAGGCATCGATATTCACGGATTAGCGAAATCCAAAGAAGAACGAATGGAAAAAGTATATAAATTACTGGAAACAGTTGGATTAAAAAAAGATCATGCAGACCGATATCCTCATGAATTTTCAGGCGGACAGCGGCAAAGAATTGGAATTGCACGCGCTCTTGCAGTGGAACCGGAATTTATTATTGCGGATGAACCGATTTCTGCGTTGGATGTTTCCATTCAAGCACAAGTAGTCAACTTACTAAAAAAATTGCAAAAAGAAAAAGGGCTGACGTATTTATTCATCGCCCATGATTTGTCCATGGTGAAATATATCAGCGATCGAATTGGTGTGATGTATTTTGGCAAATTAGTGGAACTGGCACCAAGCGAGGAACTGTATCGGAATCCTCTTCATCCTTACACACAATCCCTTCTCTCGGCCATCCCGCTGCCGGATCCTGAAAGTGAACGTTCGCGAAAAAGAATTTTGTATGATCCGAGCGTCCACCAATACGGACCTGATGATCAATTGGAAATGCGGGAAGTGACTCCCGGACATTTTGTCTATTGTTCAGAAAAAGAGTGGCATCAGTATAAAAACAGTCTAAACGAGTAATTTTGCATTCAAAAGATTTGAATGGTGCATCTTAAGAACGTTTGCGAAAAGCGATATTCTTTATATGAGGAAACACGATCCTTTTTCAGGGGATCGTGTTTTATTTGCACACATGTATCTGTCTAAAGTTCCAATTAAGAAGGCAACAGCCGCGATAGCTTAACGGAAGAGCGTACATTGAGGCGGAATCTGAAGGAAGAGGACGGCAAACTTCCGGTGAAAGAATACGGATTACCCGTTTTTCATCATCGTATACATCATCAGCGGGGGATAAAAGGACATTACACTTGTGCCTAATGTCTTTAGCGATGATTTAAATTCGCAGTTCCTGTTGTCCAAGATCCATTTATCTGTTTCTATATGTGGCTCATTTCATTTTTGCGAACCTTTTTTGTGAGAGAGCAGGTTCTTTCGGCATTCCGATTGTTTGGATTCTTTCTTGATTTGTCGAAGTCATCTCCAGGATGCGTCGCCAAAATAAACATCTCTTGGCTCCGAGCAATTTTGAGCTTTTTATCTTTTGGCTATGTTATATTACAGGACATAGTCGGATTATCTCGAAATCCGTTCGCTTTTCCTTCTTATTTCAGTATGAAAAATGAACAGAGTAATTTTCTCTTAAAAGTTTTATTGCAGCTATTTCCGAATATGTTTGAACAAATAGACATAATAAAGCGATTTCAATAAGCAGATAAATCTAAATTGAAGAAATATTGATATTATTTTAATAAATTGATATACTCTAAAATAAAGTAGTGCAATGTTCTTAAATGATGGAAGACTTCATCGAGAAAGGAATACAACAAAGGAGGTGTTGATGTGATCTCGTTCCGACATGTGAACAAATATTACGGAAATTTTCATGTTTTAAAAGATATTAATCTTGAAATCAATGAAGGAGAAGTCGTCGTGGTGATCGGTCCTTCCGGATCGGGGAAAAGCACGATGCTCCGCTGCATCAATCGTTTGGAAGAGATTACGGATGGCGAACTTCTCGTCAGAAATCTTAAAGTAAATGACAAAAAAACTGACATCAACGAATTGCGAAAAAATATCGGCATGGTCTTCCAACATTTCAATTTGTATCCGCATAAAACCGTTTTGCAAAATATTACTCTTGCGCCGATTAAAGTGCTCGGCTTGGGAAAAGAGGAAGCGGAGAAAAGGGCTATGCGTTACCTGGAAAGAGTGGGCATCCCGGATAAAGCGAATTCGTACCCATCGCAATTATCGGGCGGCCAGCAGCAGCGTGTGGCCATTGCTCGCGGGCTGGCGATGGAGCCGAGCATTATGCTGTTTGACGAACCGACTTCCGCGCTTGACCTGGAAATGATCGGGGAAGTGCTCGATGTTATGAAGTCGTTGGCAAAAGACGGCATGACAATGGTGGTCGTCACGCATGAAATGGGATTCGCCCGTGAAGTAGCAGACCGCGTCATCTTCATGGACCAGGGGAGGATCATCGAAGACAACACGCCGGAAGAATTTTTCAAAAACCCGCGTGCGGAACGGGCGCGCACCTTTTTGAACCGTGTTCTCAATCATTAAATATATATAGAGGGGGATTAGAATGAGAAAGATGAAAAAATGGTTTACAGTGGGCTTGATTTTTGTTTTAGCGGCCGCTTTGATGGCGGGCTGCGGCAAGTCAAAAACGACGAGCGGCAGCAGCGATGATCCGATCCAGCAAATCAAAGACAAGGGGAAAGTGGTTGTCGGAGTCAAATATGATACATATTTATTTGGCTACAAAGATCCGAAAACCGGAAAAGTGGAAGGTTTTGATATTGATATTGCTAAAGCGATTTCCAAGAAAATTTTCGGCGATAAGGTAAAAGTGGAACTCAAGGAAGTCACGTCCAAAACACGGATTCCGATGTTGCAAAACGGTGATGTAGATATGGTCGTCGCCACTATGACGATCACGCCGGACCGCAAAAAAGTCGTCGATTTCTCGGATGTCTACTTTGACGCCGGTCAATCGCTCCTTGTGAAAAAAGGCAGCAAGATTCATAGCGTCAAAGATTTGAAAAAAGGGACAAAAGTATTGACGGTAAAAGGTGCGACGTCCGGGGACAACGTCAAGAAAGCCGCACCCGACACGCAAGTGCTCGAGTTTGAAAACTACCAGGAAGCATTCACAGCTTTGAAATCAGGAAAAGGCGATGCGCTGACAACCGACAATTCGATTCTTTATGGCATGGCTGCTCAAGATCCGGATTATCAGGTCGTTGGCGGTACATTTACGAATGAGCCGTACGGCATTGCGATGAAAAAAGGGAATACGAAACTCGTGAAAGCTGTAAACAAGGCTTTAAAAGAACTGAAAGACAGCGGAGAATACGACAAAATCAAAAACAAATGGATCAAAGAATAATAATCCGGAAAGGGGTGGGCAAATTCGCCCATCCCTTTCCACTGATTGAACCGTAAAGGAGTGAAACAGGTATGCTCGATTTTTCGATCCTTACTGACTATTTAGATTTATACATGCAGGGCTTCGTCAATACGATTAAAATCAGCATTATCGGTCTGATTGCCAGTTTCATTCTTGGCAACATCATTGCCGTTTTCCGGCTGGCCCCTGTCAAGCTGCTGAATTTTATCGGCGCCTTCTACGTGGAAGTAGTCCGCAACATTCCGTTAATTCTGATCGGTTTCTTTTTCTACAACGGGCTCAGTTATTTCCATATTAACTTAAGCGGATTTATCGCAGGGACCATTGCGCTTTCCATCTACACAGCCGCCTTTATTGCAGAAGCCGTGCGTGCCGGCATCCAATCGGTCGATAGGGGACAGCTTGAAGCTGCGCGTTCCACAGGCCTGACTTACATCCAGGCGATGCGTTATATTATTTTGCCTCAAGCGATCAAAATCGTAATCCCGCCGATCGGCAACCAATTCCTGAACTTGGTTAAAAACTCTTCCATTCTTGGGGTTTTTGCAGGGCTCGACCTTATGTACTACGCCGATATCATCCACGAAAAAACGTGGATTACGTTTGATACGTATATTTTTGTCGGCATGTTTTATCTCGTCCTGACCATTCCGCTCAGCTTGCTGGTCAACTACCTGGAACGCCGGCTGGCAAGAAGCGAATAACGACGCATAAACAAATCATTTGGAACGATACAAGGAGGGGAACGTTATGGACTTTGCCGGAGCTTATTCAGGCGAAAATTTGGCATATTTACTGCAAGGCTTTGCGGTGACATTGAAAGTTGCCGTTGTGTCCATTATTTTAAGCTTCATCTTCGGCTGTGTACTCGGCATTTTGCGTTACACAAAAATTCCGGTTTTATCGAGTGTGGTTGCGCTTATAGTGGAAGTCATCCGGAACTTGCCGCTGATTTTGATTATTTTCTTTACATATTTTGCCTTGCCGGAAGTCGGCATCAAAATGAGCGTTACGATGGCGGCGATTGCAGCCCTGACAGTGTTCGAATCGGCCATGATAGCCGAAATCGTGCGCGGCGGCTTGAACTCGATTCCAAAAGGGCAGATTGAAGCCGCCCGTTCATCAGGCCTTAATTATATCCAAACGCTGTGGCATATCATCCTGCCGCAAGCTTTGAAAAAAATGATCCCGCCGCTTGTGAGCCAGTTCATCTCGCTGTTAAAAGATACTTCTCTTGCGATTATCATTTCGCTGCCGGAACTTTTGCACAACGCAAAAGGCATCTACAGCGGGGAAAGCGGCGCAAAATACATTATCCCGATTCTGCTTCTTTCCGCATTTATGTATTTCATCGTCAACTATTTGCTGTCCATCTTGGCCAGAAAACTTGAAAAACGCCTTGATCCGGATCGCTCCACCGCCAAGCAGCTCGCCAACACGACTGAAAACATGATTTAAAAGCGGAAAAAGGTATCTCAAAGCGATTGGGATACTTCTTTTTATAGTAAGTAAGATTTGTTTTAAGCTTTAGATGGATTTTGCTGGATTTCTGCCAAATGTAAAAGAGTAAACGCCAGTGATGGACGAAATCAACAAGAACTGCGCCACCTTCCCTACTCGATTGGAAAATGTGAATGGCTGAAGTAAAGAGGAATCGAATTCTGTCTGTCATCCGTATATCTTGCCGGACAATAATGAATGAGGAAGGAAAGAAAAAGAATATTTTAGAGAATTTTAGGAAATCTATATCAAAAATATTGAATATGGTGTATAATACATAATGTATCTTCGCTCCAAAATTATTTTATCTTTAAAATATTCATTTATTGATATTCCTCAAGATGAATCAAGTATTATTAAAATTTAAGGAGTGTGATTGAGGAATGGTAACAATATACACTTCACCAAGTTGTACATCTTGCCGAAAAGCAAAAGCATGGTTGGAAAAGCATGATATTCCATATACGGAACGAAATATTTTTTCCGAACCTCTCACCATTGAAGAAATTAAAAGTATTTTAAGAATGACGGAAGATGGAACGGATGAGATCATCTCTACCCGTTCGAAAATATTCCAAAAATTAAACGTTGATTTGGACGCTCTTCCGCTTCAAGATTTGTTTGAATTGATCCAGGCTAACCCTGGTCTGTTAAGAAGACCGATTATTATGGATGAAAAGCGCCTTCAAGTGGGATACAACGAAGATGAAATTCGACGCTTTTTACCTAGAAAAGTACGGACATTCCAATTGTTGGAAGCTCAAAAAATGGTGAACTAAGCTTTTGCTTCGATAGACGTTTTTCGATAGGGCTGGTTTTCTTTAAGAAAATCAGCCCTATTTTTGTGAGCTTTTCCATATCCTAGTGACATGTGACTCCAAGAATTATACAATGAATGGTAATCATAAATGGATAAGGTGGTCAAGATGAAGAATCATTTTCTTTCGATCCCATTATAATAGACAAAAAGAACAAGAAAAAGAGGCAATTTTCATTGGACAAAGGAGAAAGACATCCACATGAATAAACTTTGGCTTAGAATCTTCTTAACCTTTTTTGCGCTTTTGTTGGCCGTTCTCCTTGGGATTGGGTTTGTCATTGCGGACATCATGAAAAATACTTACATGGATATGATCCGAAACCAATTGTCCCAGACCGCTGATATCATTGTCAAAACGGTTGACACCAAGTCCATGTTTCAACATTCAAATGAGCTTCAAAACTATATTCACCACTATTATTCTTATCACGATCCGCGGATCACGATTATTAGAGCAGATGGGAAAGTGCTTGCAGACTCCGACCGTGATCCTCGCAAAATGGAAAATCATTCAAACCGTCCCGAATTTCGTGAAGTGATTCGCGAACATCGTTCATATGGGGAATCTATTCGCCGCAGCCCGACGCTTGGCTATAGCATGATTTACATAGCGAAACCGATCCAAAAAGACGGAAAGTCCATTGGCGTTGTACGGATTTCCGTTACTTTAAAAAAAATTGAACACACGCTCGATCAACTATGGATCAGTCTCGGTTTGGCCATGGTGATGACCTTAACGGTTTCCGGATTCATCGGATTCAGAATGGCTAAACGGTTTACACGGCCGATTGAAGCGAGCATTCAAGTTGCGAATCGCCTAATTGAAAAAGATTATGACAGCAGAGTGAAAACAAAGGCGAGCGGCGAGTTGAAACAGCTCGTGAATGCGATCAATGACTTAGCCATCAGTTTAAAGCAGCAGATGGAAGAAATCCGTGAAAACCAGCAGCGGCTGACTGGGGTATTGGCTAATATGGTAAGCGGCGTCATGCTCATTAACCCTGCTGGAAGAATTACTCTTGTCAACAGGGCGATGGAAAAAATTATCGGTGCTTCTTCTGAAAATTTAATTGGAAAGCTTCATATCGAAGCGGGGAAAAACTTTGGTCTTAGCCAGCTGATAGACCGTTCATTAAAAGAAGGAGTGCACATTCATGAAGAAGTGCATATTTATTATCCGAAAGAAAGGATACTGGATGCGCATATTGCCCCATATGTGGGCGATCATGAAGAAGTAAAAGGAGTCATAACCGTTCTTCACGATATTACAGACATTCGCCGGCTCGAAAAAATCCGCAGCGAGTTCGTAGCCAATGTTTCCCATGAATTAAAAACACCGGTGACTTCATTAAAAGGATTTGCGGAAACTTTGTTAGACGGGGCCATGTATGATGAAGAAACTTGCCGTACTTTTTTAAAAATCATTTATGATGAAAGTGACCGGCTGCATCGCTTAATTTCAGACATTCTGGATTTATCCAAAATTGAACAGCAGAGATTGCCTTTAAAGCCTGAGCCTCTCAACGTATCACAGGTTATTAACGAGACAGCGGAAACCATCCAAGAGACGATTCATAAAAAACGGCTTCATCTGAGTCTTCCGGATCATAAAGAAGTGGTGATCGAAGCGGAAAAAGATCGGCTGCAGCAAATCATATTAAATCTTTTAACGAATGCCGCGGCTTACACACCTGAAGGCGGGTACATCGATATAGAACTGCATGAAAGAGAAAAAGAAGTGGACATTGTCATAAGAGATACGGGAATCGGCATTTCCAAGCAAGATTTGCCTAGGATCTTTGAACGTTTTTACCGCGTGGATAAAGCAAGATCTCGTCAGTCTGGAGGAACAGGTCTTGGTCTCGCCATTGTCAAGCATTTAGTGGAGTCCCATCATGGCACTATTCAAGTAGAAAGCGAGGAAGGAAAAGGGACGGCATTCACCATTACTTTGCCGAAAAAGCAAATAAAATCGTAACTATGAACCGCACCCATCTCATTCATGGTGCGGTTTTTTCATTACATTTAATCGCTTTTGATCATAGATAAGACCTTAGTTTTACAGCTTCAAAACAATAAATATGACCGTCTTTACAATTTCTTAACATTCTATTAATACAGGCTTAATACCGCCCCATTATCTTAAAACTTGTAAGAGAGAACAGAACCTTATTAATTCATAGGGGGAAAAAAAATGAGAAAAAGATTGATCGCATTGTTCACAATGGTACTGCTATTTGCCTTCGCGGCAGCAGGATGCGGCAACAATTCAAACAAGGATGCCGGCACTCCTAGCAAAACCGACAATAACAATGGAACAGCCCAATCTGGTTCCATTACAGCGGTAGGATCTACTGCATTACAACCTCTTGTACAAGAAGCAGCTACTGAATATATGAATAAAAACTCCGGTACAACGATCAATGTACAAGGCGGAGGAAGCGGAACAGGCTTAAGCAAAGTGCAAGAAGGTGCTGTCGATATTGGGAACTCCGACGTGTTTGCTGAAGAAAAAGACGGTATTGACGCCAGCAAACTAGTTGATCATAAAGTCGCTGTTGTAGGAATGGGACCCGTTGCCAATAAAGATGTGGGTGTAGATAATCTGACGAAAAAACAATTAATCGACATCTTTACTGGAAAAGTGAAAAACTGGAAAGAAGTTGGCGGTAAAGATCAAAAAATCGTTGTCATCAACCGCGCAGAAGGATCTGGAACAAGAGCTGTGTTTGAAAAAACGGCATTGGATGGTGCGACACCGATTAAATCCCAAGAACAAGATTCTTCCGGAACGGTTCAAAAAATCGTTAGCGAAACTCCAGGAGCAATTAGTTATTTAGCATTTTCTTACTTCAACGATCAAATGACTGCTTTAAAAGTGGACGGGGTTGAACCGACGGAACAAAATGTAGAATCAGGAAAATGGAAAATCTGGGCATATGAACATATGTATACAAATGGCGAACCATCCGGATTAACAAAAGATTTTCTTGATTATATGATGTCCGATGATGTTCAAAACAGCCTTGTTAAAAAATTAGGTTATATACCGGTATCAGGAATGAAAGTTGAACGTGATGCAAAGGGAACGATCACCCAAAAATAATTTTTGGGGGGTCTCTCCCTTTTTCTTACTTGTATTGGAAAGGGGAAACCGAATTGAGCGACAGAGTAGTTGAGTGGACAAAAATGAAGAGTGCTCGTGCGAAATCAAAAATATGGATTGAGCGGCGCGGGAGAATGGTGACACTTTTATGCGTCGCCTTTATGGTTTTTGTGGCAGCCTCTATTTTGTATTTTGTGACATCAAAAGGATTGAGTACGTTTGTAATCAATAAAGCAAGCATTGCCGACTTTCTTTTTGGAAAAGAATGGGATCCGGGGAAGCTGGATAAGGAAGGGAAACCGGTAGTCGGCGCATTGCCGATGATTGCAGGATCGTTTGCCGTCACGCTGTTTTCTGCTTTAATTTGCACTCCATTTGCTATCGGCGGGGCTGTGTTTATGACGGAAATTTCCCCGAAATTTGGGAAAAGAATTTTGCAGCCGGTCATTGAATTATTGGTCGGTATTCCTTCGGTTGTTTATGGATTTACTGGATTAAGCTTGGTAGTCCCTTTTTTAAGAGATCATTTTTCAGGCAGCGGATTTGGTATTGCCGCGGCGACGATCGTATTGACCGTCATGATTTTGCCGACGATGATGAGTTTATCGGTGGATGCCATTCTGGCGGTTCCGGCTTCATTACGGGAAGCATCGCTCGCATTGGGGGCCACAAGATGGCAAACCATTTATAAGGTAGTGCTCAGGACAGCGCGCCCTGGCATTTTGACGGCTATGATTTTTGGAATGGCTCGTGCGTTTGGAGAAGCTTTGGCTGTTCAAATGGTCATCGGAAACTCGGCTGTGATTCCAAAATCGTTGATGGAACCAGCATCCACTTTGACGAGTATTTTGACTATGGGTATGGGAAATACCGTTATGGGCCAAGTGGAGAATAATGCGTTGTGGACTTTGGCGCTCATCTTATTATTGATGTCTTTAATTTTTATTATGATTGTAAGGATTTTGGGACGCAGGAGGACTTTTGAATGAAAGCGAAAATAGCTGATCGTGTAGCAACGGTTGTATTTTATATCATCGCGCTATTGCTCGTGCTTCTGTTGGCAGGGCTTCTTGGTTATATATTGCTAAAAGGTCTTTCGCATATTTCCTGGCATTTTATTACATCGCCTCCGGAAAGTTTTCAAGCGGGCGGCGGAATTGGACCTCAGTTGTTTAACTCACTTTATCTACTGGTGTTGACGATGCTCATTAGTATCCCTCTGTCACTTGGTGCCGGAATTTACATGGCGGAATATGCGAAAAAAAATATATGGACGAATATTTTGAGAACGGTCATCGAAGTACTATCGTCTTTACCGTCCATCGTAGTAGGATTGTTTGGTTTTCTCTTTTTTGTTATTTCGATGGGCTGGGGATTTTCCATCTTATCCGGTGCATTAGCATTAACATTGTTTAATTTGCCTCTTATGGTGCGGGTAGTGGAAGATTCGATAAGGGGAGTTCCATCTTCACAAAGAGAAGCAGGTCTAGCCCTCGGCGTTTCCAAATGGGAAACGATTAAACACGTCTTGCTGCCGGCTGCACTGCCTGGAATCATTACCGGTATTATTTTGGCATCAGGAAGAGTTTTCGGTGAAGCGGCCGCTCTCATTTATACCGCAGGAATGAGTTCTCCTAATCTGGATTTTACCAATTGGAATCCATTCAGCCCAACCTCTCCGTTAAATCCGCTGCGTCCTGCTGAAACTCTGGCTGTCCATATTTGGAAAGTAAACGGCGAAGCGGTGATACCGGATGTTAATGCCGTATCTAGCGGGGCTTCTGCTGTGCTTGTGTTATTTATATTAGTCTTTAATGTCAGCGCCCGTTGGATTGGAAAAAGAATTTATCGGCGGATGACATCAAGCTAAGGGAGGAAGAACAGAATGGCGACGACAACACTGATGAAAGAAAATAAAGCGAGCAGCAACGTTCGCTCAGGAGTTATGAAAATGACAGTCCCCAACAGCAGTTCTGAAAATCAATTAAAGAGTGAAAACGTCGTTTTAAAAACGAATAGTTTACGTGTTTTTTACGGAAACCATCTGGCGATCAAGAATGTCAGCGCCTCTTTTATGGAAAATCGGGTAACGGCTCTTATCGGTCCATCTGGATGCGGCAAATCCACCTATTTGCGAAGTTTAAACCGTATGAATGATGAAATTCCCGGATGCAGAATAGAAGGAGAAATTTTATACAGAGGCATCGATTTAAATCATCCGCAAGCGAATGTATTTGATATCCGGAAAAGGATTGGAATGGTATTTCAACGGCCTAATCCTTTTGCTAAATCCATTTTTGAGAATGTGGCTTTCGGACCGAAGCACCATGGCGTCAAAAATAAACAGCTGTTAGAGGAAATCGTTGAAAAAAGCTTACGGAAAGCAGCATTGTGGGATGAAGTGAAGGACCGGCTTCATCGTTCCGCGTTGGCTTTATCAGGAGGCCAGCAGCAACGGTTATGCATAGCAAGAGCTTTAGCGATGGAGCCAGACGTTTTATTGCTGGATGAACCGGCTTCGGCACTTGATCCTGTTTCAACGGGCAAGGTAGAAGAATTAATCGAAGAATTGAAAAAAGATTACACGGTGATCATTGTGACGCACAATATGCAGCAAGCCGCACGGATTTCCGATTATACGGCCTTCTTTTATATGGGGGAACTCGTTGAATTCGGGGAAACAACAGAACTTTTTACAAACCCGAAAAAGAAGCAAACGGAAGACTATATTACTGGAAATTTCGGTTAAAGTTTCAATCGGAGGAGAGAACAAGATGGCCATTGCGACCCAACAACAATCCATTATTCAGGCCCGTAATGTCAATGTTTATTATGGTGACTTCCATGCGTTGAAAAACATTCATTTTGAAGTGAAAAAACATCATATTACTGCACTGATTGGTCCATCCGGATGCGGCAAATCCACTTTTTTGCGTACTTTGAACCGTATGAACGATCAAATAGCTGGATTTCGCGTCGAAGGGGATATCATCATTGAAGGAAAACCAATATACAGCCCTAAAACAGATGTCGTTCAATTAAGGAAACGTGTCGGCATGGTATTCCAGCGGCCCAATCCGTTTCCTATGTCCATTTATGACAATGTTGCCTATGGACCAAGGATCCATGGAATAAAAAAGACTCGCGACTTAGATGAAATAGTGGAAAAAAGTCTTCGATATGCTGCTTTATGGGATGAGGTTAAAGACCGCCTTCATACTTCCGCCATGGGACTTTCAGGTGGACAACAGCAGCGTTTGGTCATAGCGAGGGTGCTTGCGGTCGAACCGGAGATCATTTTAATGGATGAACCGGCTTCCGCGTTGGACCCTATTTCTACTGCAAAAATAGAAGAATTGATTTTAGAGTTGAAAAAGTCCTACACCATCGTGATAGTGACGCACAATATGCAACAGGCGGCGCGTGTTTCGGACGAAACGGCCTTTTTCCTAAATGGTCAAGTTGTTGAATTTAACGATACGGAAACGATTTTTACTAATCCACAAAGGAAAGAGACAGAAGACTATATTTCCGGTCGTTTTGGATGATTTATTTTTCAGACAGGACAAAAGCGGTCGAGAAAAAGGATAGGGGGTTCGGCTAAAGTGCCTAGAAAATTATTTGAAATTCGTTTGCAGGAGCTGCATGAGACGTTGTTAAAAATGGGACTTCTGGTGGAAGAAGCGATTTTTAAAAGCGTGCATTCGCTGGTCGAAAAAGATTCGGAGCAAGCAACAAATGTCATCCATAACGATCCGAAGATCAATGATTATGAAATTGAAATTGAAAAGAAATGCTTTGAGTTGATCGCAACGCAGCAGCCGGTTGGCACTGATTTAAGGAAGATTGCGACCATGTTGAAAGTGGCAACCGATTTGGAACGGATGGCTGACCATGCAGTGAGCATTGCAAAAATCACCATCCGTTTGGAAAATGAAATTTATTTAAAACCGCTCATCAATATCCCCCAAATGGCAGAATGTGTGAAAGAAATGGTTCACGAAGTGCTTGAAGCCTATATTTCCTTAAACGAGCTGACGGCGGTGAAAGTGTCCGAAAGGGACGACATGGTAGACCGTTATTTTTCACAGATTGTATTAGATTTAGTGGAAGACATGAAACAAAATCAATCACAAATTCATCAAGCGTCGCATCTCCTGCTTGCTGCTCAGCATTTGGAACGAATCGGAGATTATGTGACAAATATTTGCGAATGGATTGTGTATTTGAAGACAGGTACCATCGTCGAATTAAATAAATAGTTTCATTATGAAACAATAATCTTCTAAAGCATGCTGATGAAAAAGCGTGCTTTTTTGTTTTTGGCTTTGTTAAATAATTTTGCCGATATTTAATTGAAAAGAACGATTCTAAAATAATGAAAAGGACGAGAGTGAGTGCTTTCGAATCGTGTGGAACGAACGGTTTTTTATGCTAATTTGTTGTTCTTTCTAAAAAAGAAAATTCATTTAGGTCAAATCAATCATTTCCACTTGAATATTTTAAAAATTTTAGATAGAATGACAAAACACAGTTCATTATGTTTTAGGCAAAGCAAGGAATTTTCGTATTGGGAGGGATTTTTATTTCCCTTTCCTGATGTTTTATCATAAAATAGAAGTACAAGGTAAAAATAATTGTAATGCAATCACCAACGAACAGAGCAGTGCTCGGGGGTGCAGTCCCTTCATCACCTTATATCCAGAAGGGAGAGGTAATCAATGGACATAGAACGTATAAATGAAAATACAGTCAAGTTTTACATTTCGTATGTTGATATAGAAGAAAGAGGTTTTGACCGCGAAGAAATCTGGTATAACCGGGAACGCAGTGAAGAACTCTTTTGGGAAGTAATGGATGAAGTGCATGAGGAAGAAGATTTCGCTGTGGAAGGTCCGCTCTGGATCCAAGTGCAAGCTTTGGAAAAAGGGCTTGAAATCTTAGTGACGAAAGCGCAAATCTCCAAAGACGGTCAACGTTTAGAATTGCCCATTCCAGAAGAGAAACTGCGAGAATTCCCGATGGATGAGCGTTTTGAAGAGCTTTTAGACCAGCATTTCCACATTCGACCGTTAGACGGTGATGAAGAAGATTCTTTAGAATTTTTGCTGGTATTTAATGATTTTGAAGACTTGATCGGACTTGCTGCCCAGCCAGGTCTGGACGATTTGCAAACAAAGCTTTTTGCCTATGACGATAAATATTATGTATATGTCGAATTTCCTGAGGAATTGTTTACGGAAGAAGATATCGATAATTATTTAAGCATTTTGCTTGAATTTGGGAAAGAAACCAATACGACGATCCATGTTCTGGAGGAATACGGAAAAGTCATTATAGAAAACGATGTATTCCGTACACTGCAAAAGTATTTCTCTTAACCGTATGTCCAAAATGATGCCGATTTCATACGAAATCGGTTTTTTTGTACGGTTTTTCGGTTTTTTAAACGGCGCAGGGATTTGAAGCATGAATGTCGTAATCTTAAGGTTGGGAGGTGAGGAGGTGTTTACTGCCTATGATGAAAAAGGTACAGCCGTTCATTTATTGTCTTGCCGTGATAAGGAGGCTTTAAAGCGATGGAAAAAGGAAAAACGTTTTTATTGCCCTTGTTGCCGCTCTCCGCTCACATTAAAAATCGGTTCAACGAAGATCCCTCATTTTGCTCATATTTCCAACCAAAAATGTCCTGCTTCTTCTGAGCGGGAATCGGAACGGCATTTATCGAGCAAACTTCTTCTTTATGAATGGCTTCGAAATCAACGACTCGATGTCCAATTAGAAGCTTATTTACCCTCCATTCAGCAGCGCCCCGATTTGCTTTTGAAAAATCCGCCTTTGGCAATTGAAATCCAGTGTTCTCCCCTTTCTGTCTCTCTTTTTCAAAAACGAACGGACTTTTATCGAAAACACGGCTTAAAGCCGCTTTGGATTTACGGAGGTCAGACCGTTTCACAAGATTGTTTTCGTCTTTTTTCTTTTACTTCTTTTCAACAAATGTTTTTTCAATACTCACCGCACTGGGGGTATTGGTTTCCTGCCTTCCAACCAGAAACGAAAATGTTTCATTTTTATCTTTTCCTCTTTCCGTTTTCGCCGGTCAAATTTTTCGGCGTACAAGTGAGCTTATTGATGGATCAGCTTGCTTTTCCGTTCTCTCTACGTAAACCGAGTGTCTCGCGCTTTTTTACCATGGCTCAGTGGCTTGAGGAAAAACGACGGTGGATCAGCCGTAAAATTCGTTATTCCAAAGCTTTCCGTGATCCGTTTTTGAAAACCGTTTATTTCAACGGCCAAAATCCTCAACTTCTTCATTCTTGCATAGGACTTCCCGTCAAACATAGCATCTGGATTCGAAGCCATCCCGTCGAATGGCAATATTATTTATGGTCCGATTTGCTTTACCGTGTCAAGATCGGTCAAACCGTTCATATTAAACAAGGATTAGTGGTTTTACTAAGACGTGTAAAAAAAGGGGAGTTGGTGATTCGCGAGTTTCCCCTTATTGAACCGATAACACTAGAAAAGACGGTATTTCAATATTTTCAATTACTTGCAAGCATGGATATTTTACTGAATATAGGGGGAGGAAAATTTAAAGTGCAAAAGAAAGCAATCGACGCTTCCACGGTGGACAAGCAGTATCAAGAGGAGAGGCTATTGCTGAACAAATATAAAGAGATTATATTAAATTCACTCCAAATTTGAGCACTCAAGCAGGATAATTTCGGAAATAAGTGTAAAATATATAGTGAAACTCTCATGCGAAGAGATGAACAAAAACGAATGGAATGCTGACGTTTTCGATGGAGGGATATTGATGACAGAAACACAGGCAAAGACGTTGCCTTCTCGCAATGAAGTGCCGGAAGAGCTGAAATGGAGGCTGGAAGATATATTTGCCTCCGATGAAGAATGGGAAAAAGAATTCGAAGCCGTTAAAGAATTGGCGAAAAAAGCAGCTACCTTTAAGGGAAAGTTGGGAGAAAGTGCCGATCGATTATATGAGCTTTTGACTTTTCAAGATGAATTGCTGCTGAGGATGGGAAAATTATATGCCTATTCTCATATGAGATATGATGAAGATACGACAAATTCATTTTATCAAGGGCTGGATGCGCGTGCGAAAAGCTTGTATTCACAAGTAGCCAGCAGCCTTTCTTTTGTCGTTCCGGAAATATTGAGCATCGATGAAAGCAAACTTGAAAAGTTCTTAGAAGAAAAAGAAGAATTAAAACTGTATCGCCACGCCATTGAAGAAATCAACCGCGAGCGCCCTCACGTTCTTGATGCCGATCAAGAAGCGCTGCTGGCCCAAGCTTCAGAGGTAATGAGTGCTTCCAGCAATACGTTCGGCGTTTTAAATAATGCCGATTTGGAGTTTCCGGCCATTGAAGACGAGAATGGGGAAAAAGTACAAATCACCCATGGCCGCTTTATTCAATTTTTGGAATCAAAAGATCGCAGAGTGCGCCGCGAAGCTTTTAAAGCGGTTTATGAAACATATGGAAAGTTTCAAAACACATTTGCCAGCACACTGAACGGCCAAGTAAAACGAGATAATTTTTATGCAAGGGTTCGAAATTATGAAAGTGCCCGCCAAGCGGCTCTGGCTTCTAACAACATCCCGGAGAAGGTGTACGATAATTTAGTGGAGACAGTGAATAAACATCTTCACTTGCTTCATCGCTATGTGGATTTGCGCAAAAAAGTGTTACAACTCGATGATCTTCACATGTATGACCTTTACACACCGCTCGTTCAAGATGTCGATATGAATGTAACTTACGAGGAAGCCAAAGACTATGTATTGAAAGGTTTAGCTCCTCTTGGAAACGATTATTTGAATGTCTTGAAAAAAGGCTTTGAGAATCGTTGGGTGGATGTTGTAGAAAATAAAGGGAAAAGAAGCGGCGCCTATTCTTCCGGATCCTATGGAACGAATCCTTATATTCTTTTGAACTGGCAAGACAATGTGAACAATCTGTTTACGCTTGCACATGAATTCGGTCATAGCGTTCACAGCTACTATACGAGAAAAAATCAGCCGTTTGTGTATGGCGATTATTCCATCTTTGTGGCGGAAGTTGCTTCGACATGCAATGAGGCGCTTTTAAATGAGTATTTATTGAAAACGTTGAAAGACGAAAAAGAGCGGATGTATATTTTGAATCATTATTTGGAAGGATTCCGAGGCACAGTCTTCCGTCAAACCATGTTTGCTGAATTTGAACATATCATCCATCAGAAGGAACAAAACGGCGAAGCATTGACATCTGAGCTATTGACTAAGGAATATTATGAATTGAACAAGAAGTATTTTGGCACGGGGATGACCATCGATGAAGAAATCGGTTTAGAATGGGCGCGGATTCCGCATTTCTACTACAATTATTACGTATATCAATACGCAACTGGATTCAGTGCAGCCCAAGCTTTAAGTTCACAAATATTAACCGAAGGGAAACCGGCAGTTGATCGTTACATCAATCATTTCTTAAAAGCGGGCAGTTCCGATTATCCAATTGAAGTGCTGAAAAAAGCAGGGGTTGATATGACGACACCTGAACCAATTGAACAGGCTTTGAAAGTATTTGAAGAAAAGCTGTCCGAACTCGAATCATTATTAGAGCAATAACAAAGGAGAAATAACGGCCATCAGTGGGGATTTCTCTCCGCTGATGGTTATTTTCGATTAACAGGGATGGTGAACGTCCCATTGAGCATTGGGAAAACATTACTTCTTTCTTTGAAATTCTCCATCATTTCCCCGCAGAAATTCATAGTTTTTAACGAAATCCTTTAAAACGTTTTCGATCGTTCAGATAACTAATAAATAGAAAAATCACAATAAATAAAATGGGGGAAGTAATGTAAAGGGGTACTAATTTCATAAGTCCAAGCAAATTGATCAATAATGTCAATAGAAGCAGAATGGTAAGAAATAGAATGGGAAGTTTTTTCAATCGAAACAGCCTCCTTCGCTGTTTTTTGCTCTATTTCATTATTATGAAAAGGGCATCCCATTCATTCGAATAAGGGGAAGAGCCCATCTTGATGTGCTCTTTTTCTAACATTTATTCGGAATTTGACAAATCTGTGAAAATTCGAGCAAACTCTTGAAAACTAAAAAAATAATTGATATATTAAAAACGTGAAGTTGATCACAAGCAAACATATACCCCTTTGTTTGACCGTGAAAAATTTCTCCCATCCCCTTTGTTCGAGAAAAGGCCTTGCAGTTTGTCATTGCAAGGCCTTTTCTCTTTGTGATGGACATTGACGAAAATCTACTAAAATAGTGTTCATTTCATCTTATGGTCATTTTAATCCTACTTTTTGGGGGCAACAAAGCTCCGGTGAATGGCTGTTGTTTAATGAATGTTTGTTTTTGGACGGAAGAATAGAAAGTACTAATAGGCTGGAGAACAGGTAAGTCGAATAGATTTTTAGATGAGGGGAGTCGATAGGAGGGGAGAAAGGCGGTATTAGGAAGATCGGACATAGACTGTTTTAGGCTTTATTTTTAAAAGGAGCTATCCGAGAGAACATTCTTCGTTGATATGGTGGAAATGCTATGTCCATTCGTTCAATGAAAGGCTGATTTTGTATCTACCTTGCACGTAAAGGTTTCCATTCATAAAAAAGTGGGGAAGATGTTTCCCCGCTTCTAATTTTTTCACTTTAAATTCAGCAACTTTTGTTTTAGTTCGTTTTCCATTGTGGAAAGCTCTTGCTCGACTTTGTAACGTTTGGCGCGGCCTTCTTGTTGTATGTGCAACACTTCTTCTAATGTCGAGATCAAGTTTTCTTGAGTTTTTTTCAGTGTTTCAATATCGACGAGGCCTCTTTCGTTTTCTTGAGCCGTTTCGATGGTGTTTGCTTTTAGCATTTCAGCATTTTTCAGCAATAATTCATTCGTTGTTTTGCTGACTTGTTTTTGAGCTTCTACTGCATGACGTTGGCGAATCAGCGTTAACGCAATCGCGATTTGATTTTTCCACAACGGAATCGCCGTCATAATCGAGGATTGAATTTTTTCAGCTAATGTTTGGTTTGTATTTTGAATTAATCGAATTTGTGGTGCACTTTGGATCGTAATTTGACGGCTTAATTTTAAATCGTGCAGACGTTTTTCCAGTCGATCAGCGAACTGCACCATATCATTTACTTCTTGATAAGCCATTTGGTCGCCGGATGTTTCCGCTTTTTTCCTCAGTTCCGGAATGATCTTCGTATGAAGTTCCTCTAATTTTAACTCGCCTGCCGCAATATAAATATTCAAAGCATGGAAATAGTCTTTGTTTTTCTCATACAATTGTTCTAACAATTGGATATCACGAAGCAATGTTTGTTTGGCAAGATCGAGTTTCACGCTAATGCGTTCGATTTGAGCGCTCGTTTTTTGATATTTGGATAATATTTCGTGAACCGAATGAGAAATTTTCCCAAACATCCGCAGGAAAAAGTTTTTCTTTTCCGGCTGCAGCTCTTCAGGTTTTACTTGTTCAAGCTTTTGCATCAATTCGCTTAAAATATCGCCGATTTCGCCAATGTCTTTATTTTGTACATGTTCAAGCATCGTTTGCGAGAAATGGAGTAATTTAGATTGCGCTTGCGTTCCGTATAAAATGATGGCTCGATGATCGGTGGGATCAATTTGTTTGCTCAGTTCATATGCTTTTTGACGATGCTCTTCAGGCAAAATGTCGACTAAACGGTTAGAATCGGCTTTATGGCCGACTTCCGTTTGATTCTCTTTTTGATCCAATATAAATTCGTTGCTTCCAAAAGGGTTGGCAAGTAAATCATCGATTCCATCACTGGAATGTTCAGGGGTTAACGATTTTTTTTCATCTGTCATTTTGTGCTGTTTCTCCTTTCATGACGTGAGAGCGGGTGTTTATGTCTGAGGGAGCGTTTTGCATATTCCAGTTCAAATTGGAGTTCATCCATATCGTTTGAAAGCAGTTGATATAAATCTTTCTCCACTACATGATGCAATTCCTGTAAAGTGCGCTTCGTTTCTTGAACGCTTTGTATCATTTCTTTATTTTGAACGGGCTGTGTATTTAATAAGGCGTATTTTTCAATGAGTTCTACCATTGAATCCAGATGAACATAAAAAAATGACTCTGCCTGATAAAATCGCTTCGGTTCTTTTTTTATGAGACTATATATTTTTCTGACTAATTTGTACATGTCATAAAACAGTCTGAACGTATCGATTTGGCGAACACTTAGAAAAGCTTTTTGAAGACGTTTCATTTTTAGCTTCGCTTCTTTTAAATTTTTGCGGATAAAGCGATATTCTTTTCTTGATAAACCTTGCTGTTTCAAAAACTTTCCAGTCATCATCCATTTTAGCCATTGGTAGATCACGAAACCGGCAAAAATGGAAACTGCCGATGATAACCAAAATAAATGATGAAACAGAAAATATACGAGCGCCCAAATGAAGATCATCGACGGTATGGTAATGAGAATCCGAATCAAGAGATCTAAAATCCATTTCACTTTTCGGCAACTCCTGTCTATATTTGTCGTTCTTCTATTGTATACGATTCAAATGAAAAAAAGGATTCATCACTACTATATCAAAGATTAACAAAATGTTCATAATGATGAGAAACAAAAAATCCAAAAGAGGGTGGGCTTCAGTGGGAGAGAGGAAAGCATGGTGGAATTCTGTGCAGGATGGAATGGAAACGGTGTAAAGTAATAGAAGATCGTTCATTCACAATGCTTTGCAACGTGTACATACACTGCTTCAAAATGCATTTTGAAAAATTTCGTCATAAAAAATAAAAAGCAAGTGATCCTTTTGTAAAAGAACACTTGCTTTTTAACCGATATATTTCCAAAAAACCCCGTGCTTTGCAGGTATTTTTTCTACTTTTCTTTGAAGCATAAGCTTCTTAAGCTCTTTTTCAGCATCGGCCGTCTCCCAATCATAGACAACAGCCACTTCTTTAGTGGCCACGAATTGATAATGTTTCAAAAATACTTCGAGCGGGGGTGGAGATAAAGGCTCAGGCGTTTCCGGCAACATCTCTTGGATAATTTGAACATAAATTTCATATGGATAAGTTCCAGTAACTTTAATTCCTTCATCTTCGATATTCTCATTAAAAAACACCAAAGTTGGAATTTCATCTACTTCCATTTCCGAGGTGATTTTTAAATCGCATTGAAAAGCTTTTACCGCCGGATCGGCATGCAAATCGTTTTTAAATTCTTCTACATCGAGATTCGCTTCTTCTGCACTTTGTACAAGAACATCCATCTTCGTCACATTTTGTTTTTCTAAAAACAATCGTTCTTGCACCTTTCTTAAAAATCGGCTTCCGGCTTTTCTTCCTTGCAATTCGGCTGCTTTAATGGCTACAGAAACGATATAAGGAGAGGAAATAGGATTTTCCAGCCAGAGAGTTCCGTCACAGGACATCCCCGTCCGGCTTGCTGTTCTTTCCCAATATTGGGCCATGTTTTCATGCCTTTTTTTGCTGATATTTAATGTTGTCAATTTTCCCGTTAATATGTGTCTAAGACGAAAATACTGTCCATATTCAATGTGCAGTTTCTTTAAAATCGGTTCCAACGCCCAGCATTGAGGACACAACGGATCAATAAAAAAGTAGATTTCCAGCGGTTTCTTTTCTTTGCTGCAGCAATTTTGGAAAAAAAATATTTGTTCCACTATACTTCACCTTGTTCTTCGGGTGTGTTGATCATATGATGGGCCGTCAGCGTCAGTCGCATTAAGAGAAATTCACGAAATTCCCCCGCCAGTCCCACTTTATCCATTGCCCTTTTCATGCAGTTGAGCCAGGCTTCTGCACGTTTCGGTGTAACCGGAAAATTCATGTGCCGCGCTCTTAACATGGGGTGTCCATGTTCTTGAGAGTATAAAGGAGGCCCCCCTAAAAATTGGGTCAAAAATTGTTTTTGTTTTCTGGCTGTTTCGGTTAGGTCATCAGGGAAAATAGGGGATAAATCAGGGTCTTTAGCCACATTGGCATAAAAAGCGTCTACTAAATCGGAAAGTTTCTTTTCACCGATGACATCATAAGGCGTTACCGCATTTTCAACCATTATTCAGGCTCCTTCAATCCTTAGTGTTAGTATTTTAAGCTTATTGTATCAGTGATAGAAAGAGAACTCAAACAAATAGCTTTTAACGGTGGGTTCGGTGCCCTCATCAACGTTGGCGTTCAAAATGCACCTAAGTTTCGCCGCAACGTATTTGCACATAAAAGCACATACAAATTGCAAAAAGATAAACATTTTTCAAAAATAGTATATCACATTTAGTGGAAAAGCGGAAAAAAGACCGGCGATAGATTTCAGCTCCCAGCTTCTGAAATAAGGTCGAATAGATGCTCAATCTCTTTCATATCCTGTTCAAGAAGATGGAAACTGTCATGCCGGATTTATATTATATATTATGCATAAAATTGTTGAGCAATATTGCGTACATAATTTTCTGTTTCTTGAAACGGCGGGATGCCTCCGTATTTTTCTACGTTTCCGGGACCGGCGTTATAAGCGGCTAGAGCAAGCTCAATATTATTGTCAAAGCGATCGAGAAGCTGCCGCAAATATTTGGTTCCCCCAAAAATATTTTCTTCGGGATCCATTGGATTGCTGACTCCAAGCGACCTTGCCGTTGCGGGCATCAATTGCATCAATCCCATTGCGCCGGCAGGGCTGACGGCGTTTGGATTGAAATTAGACTCTTGCCTGATGACGGCTTGAATCAGTTTTTTCGGAACGTGGTACGTTTCAGCCGCTTTCGTTATGTATTCATCAAAATCCGTTTTTACAGAAGAATCGTTTGTAGAAGCGATCACATCTGCGCCGGGCTTAGTGATCAAAGGAGGAGCCGAATGATGGTTCTCATAATCTTCTATGATTTCTAAGCCTTCTTTTAACGCTTCCTGGAAAATGACGCCAAATGAATTCAGCGGTTCCTCTTGAAAAAGTGTTTGTGACGACATGGATTGAACGGGAGAAGAGGCGATATTGCCAAGAGCGTTCAATTGCGTGATAAGCCCCAACCAATTGTTATTGACCATAATCCTTCCTCCTTGCTTCGTTATTTCGACATCAGTGCGTTATAAAAACGTTTGATTTTATTTTCCGTTTTTCTGACCGGGATACCGTATTGCTGCAATAGTGATAAGAATTTTTCTTTTCCGACATCATAATTTTCTACTTCATATTCTAGCTCAAAATCTTGAGTATTTAAATACCAACTCTTGTCCAATACGAGAATGCCATCTTTGTAAGGAATTTCAGCACGGCAAGTAGTCAGAGTGCCGAAGCATTTTAATTCTGAAAGGGGAACAGAAGATTGAATCAATGCCGACTTCACTTCTCCATCGGGGATCATGCCGGAAGTCAGCATCATGGTCGCTTCTTCCGAATTTAAAGTTTGATTGGTTTCAAGAAGGCCTTTTTCGTAAGGCTGTTTTAATGTAAGTTCAAAATGGTTGTTAGTTTCGCGAATTCTCAAAGCCATTTTCTTTTCTTTTAATAAAAAAGAAGGTGTATCAAAATAATGGTTTTTATGCGAAAAAAAGTCATTTTGGCTGACGCGGAAACGGTCGGCCAAACGATGGAATTCCTCTTCGGTCAACAGATTTTTAAACTCAATTTCTAGCTGCTTAGGCATGAAACATTCCTCTTTTCCGTTAAAAAATGATAATATAATTATGTCTTGAATCATGAAAAACATCAATGATTGCATCAAAAGTCCTGGAAGGGAGACAAAAGATGAGAAAGAAAATTCACTTTACAAAGTCCGAATGGGATGGAAAAAATCTCATTCTGAAAACCGATCAAAAGGAGACTTTTCCTGCTTTGAAAGCAAGTGGACAAATGATCGTCGATTCCGATCAATTCGCTTTTATTTATTTGGCGGAAGATAAAGACGAATATATATATCTTTACATACACGAGCCTGTTTGGGCGGATTTACATAAAGCGCTGCAAACGGACGCAGCAGTGAAAGCCGATATTGAAGGAGAAATATTGGAATTAACTCAATTTTCTGATGAACTTTCCTATTTAATCCACAACATAGAAGGAAACAGCAATTATGGAGAAGAAATGGTGGCAAAAGTAGAATCTGTTTTTTTCGAAAAGTAACGGCCGGTTATATAGAATAGGGGAAAAGAATATTTTCCTCTTGTGAGGTGAAGAAAGTGAATCACTGGGATCAATTTTTAGCGCCTTATAAGCAAGCTGTAGATGAGCTGAAGGTGAAACTGAAAGGGCTGCGGTCACAATTTGAATTGATGAACATTCCTTCTCCTATTGAGTTTGTTACCGGGCGGGTGAAACCGATCGCCAGCATTTTGGATAAAGCCAATCAAAAAGGGATTCCGCTGGATCAATTGGAAACGCAAATGCAGGATATAGCTGGTTTGCGGATGATGTGCCAATTTGTGGACGATATTATGAAAGTGGTAGAACTTTTGCGGATGCGAAAAGATTTTACGATTGTAGAAGAAAAAGATTATATTTCAAATAAAAAACCAAGTGGCTACCGTTCTTATCATGTGATCATCGAATATCCCGTCCAAACGATTTATGGAGAGAAAAAAATTTTAGCCGAGATTCAAATTCGTACGTTGGCCATGAATTTCTGGGCTACGATCGAGCATTCTTTGAATTATAAATATAAAGGCCGTTTTCCGAAAGAAATCGAAATGAGGCTGCAGAGAGCGGCGGAAGCAGCCTTTCAATTGGATGAGGAAATGTCGCAAATTCGAGAAGAAATTCAAGAAGCCCAGGCTTTTTTCACAAAGAAGAAAGAAGCGAAAAAGGATCACAATGACAAAATATCGGATCAAAAAGGGGGGACAGAAAAATGAAATTTGCGATCACGTCCAAAGGAGATGCGAAGTCCAATGCGCTTATGCACAAAATCCGAACGTATTTGCAGGATTTTGATTTAACCTATGACGATAACCAGCCTGATATTGTCATTTCAGTAGGGGGAGACGGCACGCTGCTGTATGCTTTTCATCGCTACAGTTCAAGGCTTTCCAAAACGGCTTTTGTCGGAATACATACGGGACATTTGGGATTTTATGCCGACTGGGTTCCCGAAGAAATCGAAAAACTGGTCATCGCGATCGCAAGAACCCCCTTTCAAGTGGTCGAATATCCCCTTCTTGAAATCATTATTCGCTACCAGCACGGAGGAAAAGAAACGAGATACTTGGCTTTGAATGAATCAACGGTGAAAAGCGTGGACGGTACATTAGTGATGGATGTGGAAATCAGAGGATCCCATTTTGAACGCTTTCGGGGAGACGGACTCTGCGTATCGACTCCATCGGGAAGCACCGCGTATAACAAAGCACTTGGCGGAGCCATTATCCATCCTTCTATTAGGGCGATTCAAATTGCAGAAATGGCTTCCATTAATAATCGGGTATTCCGAACAGTCGGCTCTCCGCTGATTTTGCCTTCTCATCATACGTGTATGCTAAAGCCGGTTAATAAAATGGATTTTTTGATTACCATTGATCATTTAACACTTCTCCACAAGGATGTTAAATCGATTCAATATCGGGTAGCGAATGAAACGATCCGTTTTGCCCGTTTCCGCCCTTTTCCGTTTTGGAAGCGGGTGCGTGATTCTTTTATTTCCGAAGATTAACAACGGTGAGGAGCAATATGAAAACCTTTATGCCTTTTCAGCTTGAGTGGGTCATTCATGAAGATGCCGATGGTCTTCTCATTAGAGAATTTTTAGGAAAACAGCATATTTCCAAGCGAGCATTAACCGCAATCAAATTTTCGGGTGGAAAAATAATGGTTGATGGCAAGGAGCAAAATGTCCGCTATCGCCTGAAGAAAGGGGAGCGACTGACTGTCGTGTTTCCCCCGGAGATGCCTTCTGAAAGTTTGCAGGCAGAAAACATTCCGCTTTCGATTGTGTATGAAGATCCATACTTACTCGTGATTTCCAAACATGCAGGAATGAACACGATTCCTTCCCGGGAGCATCCTTCGGGAAGCCTTGCAAACGCACTATTGGGGTATTATGAAAAGAAAGGGATTCAGGCGGCTCCCCATATTGTGACAAGGCTTGATCGTCACACGTCAGGTTTGGTGCTGGCGGTGAAAAGCCGCCATATTCATCATCTTTTCAGCGAAATGCAAAAAAGGCAGGGGGTGAAAAGAACGTATCAAGCCCTTGCGGAAGGGATTTTTTTAAACCAACAAGGAACGATCGAACAGCCCATTGGAAGAAAAGAGTCGAGCATTATTGAACGCACTGTAAGAGAAGATGGCCAGTATGCCTGTACACATTACAAAGTACTTAGGCAATACGACCAATTCGCCCACGTCCAGTTGACACTGGACACCGGGCGGACGCACCAAATTCGCGTTCATCTGTCTTTTATCGGCCATCCGCTGTTGGGGGATGATCTTTACGGCGGGAATACGAGCTTCATTTCAAGACAGGCGCTCCATTGCGCCAATCTTCAATTTCACCATCCTGTATTCCAAAAGGATATGGAGTTTAGTGAACCGTTGCCGTTGGATATGAAACAAATTCTTGCTTTCCATACTAAGATCGACCTCTAGTCTCAGTGGAATCTCAAGAGTTAATCCAGCGTTTCTCGAAATTTTTCGGGGACGAAGGGCATCGTCGAAGGAACGCTCACCGTTTCGAGTTCGGGCCAACGAAAAGCGGTGAGGGCTCCGCCAAATACAGCCCCTGTATCGATATTGGCAGTTCGGTTAAGAATTCGTGGTTCTTTTACAGGAGTGTGTCCGTAAACAATCCAGGCTTTTCCTCGATAATATTTGGCCCAGTCTCTGCGAACGGGAGTTCCGTCCGCATGTTTTTCACCGGTAATGTCGCCGTACAAGACGAAAGTTTTGACGCGTTGATTGTTTTTTCCAATATCTTGTTCACGAATGCCGGCATGAGCGACGATCAATTGGCTTTCGTCTAGAATTTGATAAAGAGGGGCATTTTCATAGAGTTCCATGAACATGCGCCGATAATGGGCGGCATTTTTTTCGTGGAGAGCCTTCAGTTCGGCTACAGTCGTTTCCAACCCATGGGAAATTTGAACACGATTTCCGAGAAAGTAGCGATAGAGCTTGTTGCAGTGGTTGCCTGGCGAATAATAACCAAGTTTTTGTTTCCAAAGCAGGTAGACTGTTTCTATCACTTTCAGAGACTGAGGCCCCCTGTCCGTCAAATCTCCAACAAATGAAAGCACCCTTCCCTTTGGATGGACAGGAATGTCTTTTTTCCAGTCGTATCCAAGTTTTTCGGTCAGCTCTACCAATTCTTGAAAGCACCCATGAATGTCTCCAATAATATCGATGTTCATTTTCAATTCCCCCAAGTCGTCGTGTTTCTTTTTATTCTTTCCTTTTTGTCCATTGAGAAGTACATATTTCGTCTTTTTTCATTATTCAAAATAAAACATAATACGTGGAAAAAGAAAGGAATTGAAAAAGCAATAAGGAAAACGGATAGAACGCAGTGTTTTTTGATTCACATGCAGAATCCGGAAGCCTTTTTATCAGGGCTTTTTTTCTGTATGGAAACATGCTAAACTTTTTATCAGGTTCTAATAACTTGTATTAGGAGGAAACGGAACATGGATCTTTTAAAAGGAAAAACGTTTGTGGTGATGGGGGTCGCGAATAAGCGGAGCATCGCATGGGGCATTGCTCGTTCCCTTCATCAAGCTGGGGCGCGTCTTATTTTTACATACGCAGGAGAACGTTTGGAAAAAAGCGTGAAGGAACTGGCAGAATCTTTAAACGAGGACTCGCTTGTTTTGCCGTGTGATGTCACCAATGACGAAGATATTAAAAAATGTTTCGCGGAAATAAAAAATCGCGTCGGGGTCATTCATGGTCTTGCGCATTGCATTGCCTTTGCCAATAAAGAGGATTTAAGCGGAGACTATGTGGACACTTCCAGAGATGGATATCTTCTCGCTCAAAATATCTCTTCTTATTCATTAACCGCCGTCGCCAGAGAAGCGAAAGAGTTGATGACAGACGGTGGAAGCATCGTCACAATGACGTATTTAGGCGGTGAACGAGTGGTAACCAACTATAATGTGATGGGTGTGGCTAAAGCAGCTTTGGAGGCAAGCGTGAGATATTTGGCTGCGGATTTAGGGAAATATGGAATCCGTGTCAATTCGATTTCGGCAGGACCTATTCGTACGCTATCGGCAAAAGGGATCAGCGACTTTAACTCGATCTTAAAAGTTATTGAAGAACGCTCGCCGCTTAGAAGAACTACTACACAAGAAGAAGTTGGCGACACGGCTGTATTTTTATTCAGCGACATGTCACGTGGAATCACCGGCGAAAATATACATGTGGATTCTGGTTTTCATATTACGGCGCTTTAATCGAGTCGATGGGCTGGCTTGGAAAGGATGCTCTTTTCAAGCCAGCTTTTTTATTTATCAACAAATGGGCGGTCGCAGCATACAATAAGGAAGGTTCGATCAGAATGGAGGGTTGAGAATGGAACAAAGCCAAAGAATCAAACAGTCGAGACCGCCTTTATTGTATATCAGTCAGCCTAAATTTCCCCTGCCGAACACTCCGATGCAAAAGCAGTACACGATGGAAATACAGAGGAACGAGACTGTTGCAGAACCACCTATCTTGAACGCGGCAAAAGAACAGGACAATATCTTCGTTAAAGCGGACAAATTGGATGACCATAAAGACGATTCTAATCATCATAGCGGATGATGCCACATAGACATCAAACGAAAGTAATCAAAATGAGGAATCGTCCAATGGAGCAGATAGCCTACTTAAAAATTTTCAGTCAGCATTCATTCATTGAAAATAGTGGAATCCTTTACCGGAGCACTCTATTAAAAAAGGATCGAAAGTATCAAGATAAATCGAAATAAAAACCTGTCTGTTTGGATCCCCTCAAGGTAGACAGAAAAAGAAAACAAATGATTCTGTTTACGATTGAGGAGGCTTTTTTATGGAGAAATAAGGAAAAACATATGAAGCGGCATGCAAGAAAAAATCTATTGGCTTATATCTTAAGAATGGGAGATTTGAGACGCAGCAAAAAATAAGGAATCGATCATGCGATGATTCGCCGCCGGGTGAATCTTTTTTATTTGAGAAATTAAAAGGTTTTGAAGATAAGTCTGAATAGGCAGAAACGGAGAATTCGTTAAAAGAACTCTAAAAACATAAAAAGAATAAGAAAAAGAAAAAGCATACATAGTAGTTTCGTTTTTATCTCCTATTCGTTTTTTGCTTTATAATAAAATGATAATATTATTTTATTTTGGAATAAAAAGATATTTTTGGATGGAGAGTAAAAAAATGAAGGGCCTTATACTCGTCCTTCTCATCCTGATCGGAGGAGGTTTTCTAACGGACAAGTTTTATTTTCAAAAAGCTGCAGCACAAAAAACCATAATGGATCATATCGAGGAAAAAGGATATGCCGACCGGATAGGATCTAAAAAGATGGTTTATGACAGTAAAAAGGGGACTTATTATATGGTTGTTTCCTACAAAGATGAAAAAGGTGTTCGTTACGAATATTTTTACAATGGCGGTTTGATCCCTACTAAAGTTTTTGTTGCGGCATATGATCATGATTCAATTGAAAAAGGCACGATAGGAAAAGGGAAATATTTAGAGGAATAACAGCTCCTCAGGCAATAAGCAAGCAGAAAATGGAGAGAAGGATAATGGATAAAAAGATAAAAGAAAGCAAACTTTTAAAAAAATACGACGAATATAACATAGGGATTGTGTGCGCGCTTATTCTTTTCATTGGCGGGCTTTTAAGAGTCAGTATCTCTATTCAACTATTTTTATTGTCGCTAGTGGCGCTGGTAGACTTAATGGTGGCGGTGATAACGAACAAAAAGAAAGAGATGATCATGGATATTTGTGCCACCGTCCTTTTATGGATTGGCGCTGTGTTTTTAAAATAAAAAGAAAGGGTGAATCATGAAGGAGAAAAGAAATCATGATTTACTGAAGTATGGTTAGAGATTATTTTTGGGTAATGGGATCATTTAGTTTGATACGACTTTTGAACGTAATGCGGCTTTTTGCCGAAGCGTTTATTTGAATATTCGAAAAATAATATTGCTATCAGTCTATCATTTCGACAATTAATGCAAATTTGAACCTAATCCTAACTATCTTTTTGTATCTGAAGAAAGCTGTTTGAATTTGAAAGAATGAATTCTTTCTCTTTAACCAAATGGTTTAATATAGGTGTGATATCTGTTATATATAACTAAATGGTTAACCATAATAATGATGATCATTTAAATGAAAGTTTCATGCATTA
The DNA here is from genome assembly GCF_038006725.1 of Bacillus sp. FSL W8-1127. NCBI lineage: Bacteria > Bacillati > Bacillota > Bacilli > Caryophanales > Bacillaceae > Bacillus > Bacillus sp. FSL W8-1127. The sequence continues at coordinate 995,942 of NZ_JBBOVU010000001.1, forward strand.
GCTGATTCAACAGGATGAGAAATGATTCATGGGCTGGTGCTGAAAGATAGGACAGTTTCTGAACTAACGAAACCGTTTAATCTGTTTTTGGCTTCTATTTCAAAACAAGTGAAGATTTTAGAGCGAGCGAATTAGTCCATAAGATTGTAAATGGAAAAACTCACACGTGTTGCTTAAATACCGCATCATTATTTCAAGCTACAGAACGGCTGCTTTTTTTGAGAAATTTTGGAGTAAACGTTTTGATCTTCTTGAGAGTGAGTTATAAAAAACCAATAAAAAAATATTAAATCACCCGTGGTGCCAGATAAAATGAGATCAGCATAAAAATAGCCCTGCACGAAGGATCTCCTTTAAAATGAAAGTTCTACCAAACATTCAATAAGAAGGCAGTGTCACATATCTAATAAATTAAAAACTCATTTTTATTGGCGCTGGATTGGAACAAAATCGTCTATAATATATAGTTATTGTTTCCAATAACTCAAGGGATTATTTTGGCAGTGTTGAAAAAGAGGTTGAAGAGCAGCATACTGTTGCCCTGGCAACCTCATTATTCAACGTTTAAAATGAGCAAAAGAAATTTTCCCTTCTGATTTTGAGCGGTAGATCCCCGAATCTGTCCCCAAAAATGAAGCGGAATTTTTGCATTTAGCAAGTCATTTATACACATAACGAAAGAAAATCCCGCTTGTGTTCCTCATTTAAGACACATATTTCTTAAATTTTTGAATGTCGATTCACAATCAGTTCGGTCTTCTTATTTTTATTTCCGTTTTTTGGAAAACAAACGTGAAAAAAAACCTTTTTGTTTCTCTTTTTCTGCCATGGCGGCTTCGATTCTAGCTTTCCTGATTTCTAAAGCTTGATTCAATGATTTCATGAGTTGTCGATCACGTTTCTCCAATGACTCTTTGATGAATATTTCTTGTTCTTGAAATCGTTCCGTTAATTGTCTATTGAGCTCATTGAGTTCTCGAAGCTCTTTTACTATATCTTCCATCATGTTGAGTTTATCCAATTGATTCATTAACTCATTGAATCGGTTATCATATTGTGTTATATCGCTTGATTCTTGTTGATTTGACTGGACTTGTTTAAGTGTTTCGCCTTCCGCTTCACTTTGTATTTTTTGTTTCTGATTGATTACGATCATTTTCGCCATACGTTCCACTGGCACAGCACTTTTTTTAGATAAACTCTTTACTTCTTTGAAAACAAACACATCGTTATCCGTATAGATCCTGGATCCATTCTCGGTTTTCCTGAATCTATAACCTGCTTTTTCCAATGCTTGTGCATATTTTCTTACCGTCGATTCCGCTATATCGACCATATTCGCTATATCTTTAGTACTGTATTCTTTCCCTACATTATCGCTATTCATGTCCCAATCCCCTCGGATACACATATTCAACACGGGTCATATCGTGTCCTTCAAAGTCATCACACAATCTCGTTTCAACCTTTATCCAACTCATTTGTAATCTATACAATTCATGTTTTAATTGTGTGTTTTTCTCGCCTAGAACGAAAACAGTTTTTTCTTTGTTCATAATAAAACTAAGTAGCTCATCCTCATTAATGAATTTAGCCATTGAGTTATCCATTATTTAATGAGCCAGGATCCAATCATGGATTTTGTCATGTAAGTGAACTGAATTCAAAACCATTTTTTATGATCAATTGGATTATTTGAACAACCACAGTGCACTCATTGTTAGTCGTGATGGGAGAACATGGCTTTTACAAGATGCGGATCTTATAGTTGTTAACCATTTCCATTATAAAATAACGGGTTTGGAAAAAAATAAGACTTAGTTAACAAGCAATGTTGAGGAGATGACGTTATGAACATCGTAAAAGGAATTATGGCCATATTTGTTCTTTTCCTTTGTCTTTCCGGATGCGGCGGCATGGGCAGCAATCACACAAAAGACAGTCAATTGGCGTTGATGAAAACGACGGATCCCGAACCGATAAAATTATCCGACTCTTCCTCTAAGAAAGTAGCTGCCATTAAAAAAGAAGTCAGCCGGATGAATGAAATTTATGATGTTTCTGTGGTGGAAGGGAAAAAGGATATACTGGTTGCTTATAAAGTGAGGCATTTGTCGAGATTTAAAATGAAAACCATCGAAAAGAATTTAAAAGAGAGACTTGAGAAACAATATCCACACGATCATTTCGTTGTCTCAAGCGACTATAAAATATTTTTGGAATCCGTTAGATTGAAGGAAGATTTAGATGCAGGAAAAATATCCAAAAAAGAAGCCAACAAGCGTTTTCGGAAAATAATAAAACTGTCAAAAGAACTTACATAAAGGAAGGAGTATTCAAATGCCGAAACAGCAAAAAACCATGGTTCAACAGGAATATGAAGAAATTGAAAAAAAATATGAAACGAAAAGACCAGTGTTAAAAAATTGCGTGCGAGCTTTTTTCGTAGGAGGGCTGATATGCGCCATCGGACAAGCGATCACGTATTTTTATATTTACTTCTTCGATTTTACAGAACAAACAGCGGGAAATCCGACCGTTGCTACCCTTGTATTCCTGTCGATGCTCCTGACGGGATTTGGGGTTTATGATAGAATCGGTCAATTTTCAGGCGCAGGCAGTGCGGTTCCGGTTACAGGATTCGGAAATTCGGTTATTTCTGCAGCCATTGAGCACCGAACAGAAGGGTTCGTTCTAGGAGTGGGCGGCAATATGTTTAAACTAGCCGGATCGGTCATTGTGTTCGGTGTTTTTTCAGCCTTTGTGATCGCTTTAATTAAAACACTTTTGTTCAAATTCGGCGTTTTGTAATAGGGGATGAAACGTTCAAGTTCAAAAGATCTGCATTTTTAGGCATCTTTACTCCACGAAATGAAGATTAATCATCCGATTTCATTGTTCACGAATGCCGTAAGAGGCGTTGGCCGATGAAAGCGACTTTACAAATTGAACAGAAAAGGAGTGATTCATATGATCGCCATGTACTTTTGGGCTTTTGTCGTCGGTGGAGCGATTTGTGTTCTCGGTCAGCTTCTTTTTGACGTTGCAAAATTATCACCGGGCCATACGATGAGTTTATTGGTTGTTTTAGGTGCTATTGTGTCCGGATTTGGACTGTATGAACCGTTGATCGATTTTGCCGGTGCGGGTGCCACTACTCCGATTACCAGTTTTGGCAATTCACTTGTACAAGGAGCGATGCAAGAGGCAAGACGTCACGGCATTGTAGGGGTATTAACAGGAATGTTTGAAGTAACGAGTTCAGGAATTTCCGCCGCCATCATTTTTGGATTTATCGGTGCACTGCTATTTAAACCAAAGGGATAATCAAACTTTCATGGCAAAAGCCTATACAAGAACGTACACCTCCACATATGTTATTAATGAAATCACAAAGTGAGGTGACGATCATGGGCTTCGGATTTGGAGGATACGGTGGCTACGGCGGCTTTGGTGGCTGCGGTTGTGGCGGCTACGGCGGCTATGGCTACGGTGGTTTTTATGGCGGCTCTACGTTTGTGCTAATCGTCGTGCTTTTCATCTTATTAATTATAGTTGGCGCAAGTTTCTGCTAATTAATGTGTTCACCTATATGGAAAGGCAGAGGGCAACTGGCTCTCTGCTTTTTCAATTGTTGAGGAATTCAGGCTTTCTTTTGGTGCACGAAACGCTAAGGGTTGAATATGATAGCAGTAGCCAAAAGGAGGTCGGTAGAGAAAATGGATAATCAATTTTTTAAGAATATCGAAAAGAAAACAGGCGTCAATATGAAGGATGTCTTTGAATTGGCAAATTCTCTACAAAATGCTGATTTTCGAGATGAAAAAACCGTTCGCCACGTCATCCGCCGAGTTTCACAAATCGCGAACAAACCTGTTTCCAAAGAAATGGAGGATAAAATTGTTCGAACGATTATAAAAGATGGGAAAAAATTAGATTTCAATACAATTTCCCAAATGATGAACAAAAAGTCAGGGAAATAACTTGCTGACTGCCACTAAGTGATGAAAACATTGAAAAATAATTGAATTTTTGAAATGTTATATATAAACAGTGATCGAACATAGACGGGGGCAGCATCCCCCGTTTTATGGATTTGCGGCACCCACTATAGAAAAGGAAGTGAATGATTGTGGGCTATATCAATCCTAATCTTTCGTTTCATACTATCCAGTATCATGAACGGATTAGAAATCAAATGGCACGGCCTTATCAAATTCAAAGCATTCATCCTATAAAAATGAAATCCCCGTTTCAGAAGATGCTTGATAAAAAACTACCGTTGCCAAAAAAGAAAAAACATTCTAGTACCATGACAGAAAAAGAACAAGATATGAGAAAAAAGATCGATTTACGTTTGTAAAATGCCGGACATCCATGACGTTCATTGACATCATACATAAACGAGGCACCCGTTTAGAGGGCGCTGCACATAATGGGAGGTGGATACTATAGATAGTATTCACTTTTTGTGCGTTGAAATGAAGAAGGAAGCGATTGCAGTGCTCGGATAGGGTGTTTGACACAACTTATCAGGTCAGAATTCTTTCAGCATTGTCTTATGAGGGATTCCGGCATCCATAAACTCTTCGGAGACAACTTTATATCCAAGCTTTTCGTAAAAAGGGATGGCATGGACTTGGGCATTAAGCTTTAATGCCGGAACGTTTTGGCTTCTAGCGTATTCCTCGATGGCTTCCATAATCGCTTTTCCGACACCTGATCCGCGCGTTTCAGGAAGAACGCAAATCCGCTCTGCTTTTCCTTTGCCATCCACTATCCTGAACCTTCCGGCGCCTGCCGGATCTCCATGATGAAGAAGGAGAAAATGGACTGCTTCCTTTTCGTATTGGTCGATTTCCTCTTCTATTGGTACATGTTGTTCTTCCACAAATACTTTTTTTCTAATTTGAAAGACTTGTTCAAGCTCATGTTTTGTTTCAACGACTTTCACTTGCATGGGCTTATTCCTTTCCTAATAAGAATGTTTCATACACTGTCCACTGTCCGTTTTCCAATTGATACAGTAAATGGAATCGGTCTACTGTTTCTGTATGATCAATGCCAAGCATCCTAAGCGATCCATAAACATCGGAATGCTCATCATTCGATAAATCTTGTGCGATCGTAATGTGAGGCACAAAAGCGTATTTCGTATCATCGTCAGGAAATTGTTCATGAATATCTTGATACAGTTTTTCTAATTCTTCCGTCGGTTTTACTTTAAAATATACGACGTTGTTAACCGGTTGGAAAGAGCTTACCTTGAAGACATGCAACGTTAGGGGCTTTGATTTTTTGGCAATCCCGCTTAGTTTTTGTGCGATTTCGCTAATTTTGGCTTCATCCGCTTCAAATGGATCTTTTAAAGTCAGATGCGGAGGGATTAACGAATAGTGGGAATCATATCTTTTTCGATAGGAATTGGCCAAATCTTGGAGTTTTTTCGACGGGAATATCACAATTCCATATTTCATATTTTCATCCTCCTCACTATGCCTTCATTAGACATATGTAGTTTATTATAACAAATTTTCGAATGATTCAAAACTTATAGTTTGAAAATTCAAATGGCAAACATTTTCCGAAGAGCTCTTTTTAAATCAGGCTGCCAATATTTCCAAGAATGGTGCCCATCGAACTCATCATAAAATGGATTTAATCCCTTGCTTTCCATCAGCAAATGGAGCTCCCGATTCGGGCTTAAGAAATCCTTTACCTGTCCGTTTGTCATTTTCACCGCTGTTTCTTGTTGGCCGATGATATGATAAATATCCAAAAGATGCATTTGGTCGTTGTTCTCAACGGTTTTCAAAACTTTTTCGTCCACATATGGAGAATAAAGGATGATTTTCCCAAAAATATTTGGATATTGAAGCGCTGCCATTAAAGAAACCGTTGCCCCTAAAGAATCTCCGGCTAAACAGCGGCACATGCCCATTTGGTAAGTGGGGTAAGCATCGTCGAGGAAAGGTACCAATTCATGGGCAAGGAAGCGGATGTAAGCCGCATTCTGTTCCCCATCCGGATGGTATTTCCTCCGACGATCCTGAACATTTCGATAAGGAATACCCGCGATAATAATGTTTTCAATTTCTTTTTTCCCAAGCAGCTCATCGGCTAAACGAGGAATTCTTCCTAATTGAAAATAATCTTTGCCATCTTGTGTGATTAGCAAAGAATATTTGGAAAGCGGCGAAAAAGAGGGGGGCAAATAGACAAGAACAGGGATTTCTTCGTTCAATTCTTTTGAAAAAATAGTATGTTCTGTAACCGTTCCGCGTTGTTGAGACATTTGTCAACCCTCCAGTAAATAAAGTCAAGCATTTTTTTCGGGGCATTCCTTTGGGTCCCGTATTTGTTTTGGTTCTCTGGAACAATGGCCACCGGATGAGGGAAGATGACGAAAACAACCCATTGGCTAAACGTTTGCCTATCTAGTTTACCATAAAAATGCAAAATTTTCTTATAAGTTTTATTCCTGCAGATGGGAAAAAAGTTTCTTCTAGTTCATTTTATCGTCAACGAATTTTTGTCAGAAAAGGGGATGATCTGTTTCAGCCGGCTGACCGTCTTTTTGAACGTTTCATTTGGGGGAAACGGCCTGGAAACGCGGACAGTATGTGATCGATGGAAAATCTTCGCAAGTCTTGGCGCATAAAGCAGTAGGCGAGGATGGAGTGTTCATTTAGGTTGAGGACAAGAATGGTTCGCTGAGAAAATTTTCCGTATTTGGATTCGTAAATGATCGTAATGGGGAACCGCTCCCGCATGCTTCTTCTGAAAAGAGATTCCATTTGGTCGCACCTCCTTGTGGTGAATTATATAGAACATTTGTTCGATTGTCAAAGAAGCTTAGGTTGTATTTTTTTCCAAATGTCCTTTAAAAAAGATTGCAATTCATAGAACTCCCATGATTCCTGGGCGGAAAATTATCACTCAGCAAACGGACGAGTTTTTGTCTTGTTCGAATAAACCTGTCAATTGGTCAGTAAAATGGAATGAAAGCGATTTAAAAAGAGGGGGATCAGGGGAATGGGCATTCAAACAGTAACAGGAGAGCTGGCTCCTGAACAGTTGGGAAAAACGTTGATGCATGAACATTTCTTTTTTGATTACGCGGGATTTCAAGGAGACCGGACGTTGGCGGGGAGATCAATAGAAACGCTGTTGGAAGAAGCGTCCCGTGCGGCAGCGATTATGAAAAAACACGACGTGAAGACGGTAATTGACCCGACACCTAGTGATTGCGGACGTGATGCGACAATTTTGAAAGCGTTATCAGAAAGAACCGGCATTCACATTATTTGTGCATCAGGTTATTACTATGAAGGGGAAGGCGGTCCGGCGTATTTTAAATTCCGCCAAGCGCTTGGCACAGCCGAACAAGAAATTTACGACTTGCTGAAAACCGAAGTGACGGAAGGAATTGAAGGATCGGGCATAAAAGCAGGGGTGATCAAACTTGCCTCCAGCAAGGATCAAATCACGCCTTATGAACGAATGTTCTTTGTAGCAGCGGCGCAAGTTCAAAAAGAAACCGGCGTCCCGATTGTCACCCATACACAAGAGGGCACAATGGGACCGGAGCAAGCCAAACTTCTAGTCGAAAACGGCGGCATTCCGGAAAAAATTATCATCGGACACATGTGTGGGAACAACGATATCGATTATCAACTTCGGACGCTGGATTATGGAGTCAACGTTGCCTTTGACCGCTTTGGACTGCAAAATTTGGTTGGAGCTCCAACGGATGACCGCCGCATTGGAACGTTTATGGGATTGATTGCGCTCGGATTTGAAGACCGTTTGTTCCTCTCGCACGACACAGTCAACGTTTGGCTGGGACGACCGCCGCAAATGCCTCCGGAAATGAAAGAAGCTCTGAAAAACTGGCAGCCCGGACATCTTTTCGAAAATATCCTTCCGAAAATGAAGCAAGGCGGATTAACCGATGAACAAATCGATAAAATTTTTGTACGAAATATTCAAAGAGTATTCTCCTAAACCATAAATATCACTTCTTAAAAAGAGGTTGTTGTCATTGGGCAATTCATTATATTCATCCTTTTTCATAGAGAATGGCTCCTGTAATGGTGGTTTCATCCCCATTTAGCAGTTCGAATGGAGTCATTCTCTTTTATATGGAAATGGATAGGTCTTTCCTAATATAAACCCTGTTTCATCGGCGCACGATGAAAATGACAAAATTCAATTCTAGTATTTTTGAACTATTTTTGAAATTTATTGAATAGATAAAAATAAAAGGAGTCAGAGTGTAGACAAAAGGCATCCGAATGTGTGTATTCGGATGCCTTTTGACATTTTTATACTTTAAAGGTTGGGATTAGACCCCTCTAAGGGGTCTATTTTATGCCATTATTGGACTTTTCCATGCCCAGCAGGCCATCTTTTTCAAATTCATTGCAGCAAAAGTTAGCATCGCCTGCATGGACAATTTTTTTAGACCTCTTAAGGTTGTCCAACGCATACCATGCTTTTCCTTTGCATCAGCAAAAACACGTTCAATGGTTTCTTTCCGTCTTGCATAAATGCTCTTATTCTCTTGTGTATGCCGAAGATGATCAGCTTCCTCTAAATAAAATTCCCATACATGTCGCTGAATCAGTTTTTTATGCTCCTTACTTTGGGTGCACTTCGAGAGGAATGGACAATCTTTACACTGGACTGGATCAGAAAAATATTGACGATAGCCTTCCTTCGTCGTAGTTGCATATTTTAACACTTGTCCTTGCGGACAAAGATAACAATCGTAGTATTCATCGTAAACATACTCATGTTTTTTGAAATAACCATCCTTTGTACGAGGGCGAGTATAAGGTAAAGCAGGGGTCATATCATTTTCAAATATGTATTGGGCAACGGCGGGAGTTTTATATCCAGCGTCAGCAGCAACTACAACCGGTTTTCCATGTTTTTCGATGACTTTTTCAAGAAGTGGCTCCAATACGGAACTGTCATGAATATTCCCTGGCGTTACAATAGCCCCCAAAACAAAGCCATTTCGATCCGCAGCAGCATGGAATGAGTAAGCAAACTGTTTTGTTCGCTCGTCTTTTACGTAGTAACCACTTTCCGGATCAGTGGTACTTTCTTTTATTTCTTTATATTCTTCTTTCCCAAATTTATCTGGAGGAAATGGCTTTTTTCCATGTGCTTCTCGATCAGCATTTATCTCATCTTGTAGACGTGCTTGATAGGCTTTCGTTTCTTTTCGAACCACTTTCTTCACAAATTTATGCTTATTCGCACTCGCTTTGACATGAGTAGAATCAATAAAGACATGCTCACTGCTTATCAGCTTCTTATCTGCAGCTTCTTTCAAAATGCGATAGAATATCTGTTCAAATAAGTCTGTATCCTTAAAGCGTCGCTCGTAGTTTTTCCCAAACGTTGAAAAGTGAGGTACCTTATCATAAAAACCAAATCCAAGAAACCAACGGTAAGCCAGATTCGTTTCGATTTCCTCTATAGTTTTTCGCATGGAACGAATACCGAAGGTATATTGGATGAAAGCCATTTTAATCAATACAACTGGATCAATACTTGGTCGACCTCTTTCCGATGAATACATGTCTTGAACAAGCGAATAGATAAATGAAAAATCAATAGCAGCGTCGATTTTACGAACCAAATGATCTGCAGGTACAAGTTGGTCTAAAGCTATCATTTCTATTTGATCACGATTCATCTGTGTATTTTTTGTTAGCACTTCATCCACCTCAATTCATTACGGTATCTTAATTATACAAAAAAAGACTGTCGGCAAATCCGGTTTTTTCGGATTTGTCGACAGTCTGGAGTTTTGATGATACAATGAACGTGTAAAGAAAATAAAGAGGGGGAATTCTCATGAAAGGTGCAAGATGGCATAACGTTCGCGACATTCGAGTGGAGGAAGTGGAAGAACCGAAAGTAGAAAAAGGAAAAGTAAAAATCCAAGTGGAATGGGCAGGAATCTGCGGCAGTGATTTGCATGAATACGTTGCCGGTCCTATTTTTATTCCTGTCAAAGAACCTCATCCTATCAGCAAAGATGTAGCTCCTATCATTATGGGACACGAATTTTCGGGACGAGTAGTGGAAGTGGGCGAAGGAGTTACGAAAGTAAAAGTAGGAGATCCTGTCGTTGTAGAACCCATTCTTCGCTGTGGAAAATGTCCTGCATGTAAACAAGGAAAATACAATCTCTGCGAAAATTTAGGATTCTACGGTTTAGCCGGAGGAGGCGGTGGATTCTCTGAATATACTGTAGTAGATGAATACATGGTTCATAAAATGCCAGAAGGCCTTTCTTTCGAACAAGGGGCACTTGTGGAACCGGCAGCTGTAGCTTTACACGCCGTAAGATCGAGCAAAATTAAGGCCGGTGATAAAGCGGCTGTCTTTGGAACAGGTCCAATCGGGCTTCTTGTCATTGAAGCTTTAAAAGCAGCCGGTGCTTCCGAAATATATGCCGTAGAAGTTTCCGAAGAACGTCTTCAAAAAGCGTTGGAACTCGGCGCAACTGCTGTCATCAATCCGAAAAATGAAGATCCCGTCCAAAAGCTTCTCGAACTGACCGATGGAGGCGTCGATGTTTCCTTTGAAGTAACAGGAGTGCCGGCTGTTTTACAACAAGCTGTTGACAGTACGGCGTTCGAAGGAGAAACAGTGATCGTAAGTATTTGGGAAAAAGAAGCGAACCTTTTGCCCAATAACATCGTTTTAAAAGAAAGAAACGTAAAGGGAGTCATTGCATACCGCGATATCTTCCCGGCAGTCATGAATTTAATGAAACAAGGTTATTTCCCAGCTGAAAAGCTTGTAACGAAAAAAATTAAACTGGATCAAATTGTAGAAGAAGGATTTGAAAAACTCATCAAAGAAAAAGATCAAGTGAAAATTTTAGTCAAACCAGAATAAAATCTGAAACTTGCAGCAATATCCCCTTAGAAAGCAGTTATCTTGCGCTACCCTTTGATCAGACGTTTTCGTGAGAGGTGTCAGACCTCTGATGCTCCCAACATCGGAGGCCGCGCGCCTTTCTTTTTTTATATTTTATCATTCTACTTATTTTAATATGATCTTGCAAGCTCCTTGAATCATTTGATTTCTTGGATAGGATCTGCAAAAATCCAATTAGTACGCATTTAAAGGTATGAAAATTCTATCATTTTAAAAAATTCCTCATAAGTTCAAGTGTCTACATCATGATAAACGCGCTAAATTTCGTTATAAACGTACAATCATTAATGTAATGGCCGGATTTTTTGTGACCGCATGCCTCTCGAAAAGACGTCTGGAAATTCTGTGAATTTTATGGGTTTCAGACGTGCGCACAGAAAAAACTTTGGGGGTCTGATACGAAAGCAACATTGTTAATTCAATGGAAATTATTATGGAACAATGTAAGTATAAGCAGAAGTTTTTTATATTTCGCTTTTAATCTTTTCGAGTACTTTCGCTAAATCTCGGTGAATCATCCGGCCGCTAAACCGCATCACTTTCCAGCCGTTTTTCCGCAAATAAGCGTTTTTACGTCGATCATGTGCTTTTTGTTCGGGTGTTGAATGATACGCTTTACCGTCGCATTCAATAGCGATTTTATACGTTGGCAGCGCAAGATCGATCCGGTATTTACCACATGGCACTTGCGTTTTTACATAATAGCCGTTTAGGGACAGCGCATCGTAAAGTCGCAATTCGATAGGACTTTCGCATTTTTGACGATCAAGATCGCCGATGACCGAATAATCTTTTTCGAGTTTTAAGGCGAGGATATAAAAGACAAGACCAACGCTTATAAGGCCGAAAAATACGATGTAATCTACCATGTTAATCACCTCAATGTATTAGTATGTCCATTTTTATCTTTCCGGGAACAGGCAATTTATACGCGGGTTCTTTTTAAAATCTTTGAAGGTTTTTCGAGAACTATATAGAAAACAAATTGGGAAGATAACTACTAATAAGGAGGGAAGATATCATGTCGCAAGAATTTAACGTGACATTGAAAGAAGCAACACAATAAATTTTACAATAATTGGTATGTAATAAAAATTTGGTAATTATGAGAAAATATATAGGCCTTTATTAGATAAAGTAAACAAGGGTGAAATTCAGTCCATAAAAAGAGGATATAGAAAAAATTTCATTAATTTGTGAGAAAAATCGAATAGTATCACGAGTAATTTCGTTAATTGATCGTGGAATTCCGCATTTATCTAAATACTCGGTAAAACACGAATAGTTGTCGCGGTATTTTTTTAGAGTGTTAGGCGCTTGATCTTCCGCCTTTTTGATTGCAAAGAACGTTTCGGAAAGATCGTCTAGGTTGATCGTGGTTTTCCTCACGACATGTTCGTTCATTGTTTCGCATGAAAAAACACGCTCCTTTTCGAAGCGTGCAACATACCGGGTTAAGTAGGGTGAAACCTTTCGGACGAGTCTGCGCTTATGTCAACGTAAACAAAAAAGCGTCAAACCATTGAAAGTCACGGCTTGACGCTCGTTCAATGATTCCGACTGGTCTCGAACCAGCGACCTCCACCCTGTCAAGGTGGCGCTCTCCCAGCTGAGCTACGGAATCGACAATCAGTATTCGTTTAACTGACATGTCTTATTTTATTGGATGCATAAAAAATAGTCAATACTTTTTATCTTATTTTTTGCAACGGTATTTTTTCTTAAATTGCAATATTAAATGCAACAAGTATTGAAAGACCAGATAACCCATGATTAAGTAGAATCGGGACACTCTGCGCGACTTGACGTGGAGTGGCGGGCATGGTAGCCTGGTTGGCCCAGCCAGTACCGTATACCTGGCTTCATGGCTGGTAGCCATGCCCGCAGAGGCTCTTTGTCAAGTTGCTAAAAACCAACCCTTTGGGTTAGCTGGCTTAAGGTTAAGAAGCTAAGCCAGCTAACTCTATTTGGAAACACTCCTCAGGTGTACGATAATTGAGGATCTTCCTTGGAAGATGGTTACACCAATTTTCAACATAGGTAATGGTTTCGTCTGCCACAGAGGAAATGGGTCTCCCCTTTGGTATGAAGCGCCTAATAAGGCCATTATGACGCTCGTTGGTTCCTCGTTCACAGGATGTGTAAGGGTGTGTAAAATAAACCTCTGTTAGATCTTTTTCAACACTAAGGCCGAGGTCAGCAAATTCAGAACCGTTATCAGCCGTAATGGTTTTAAACACTTTAGAGAACCGATTACCATAAGACACTTTCAACTGAGATATGACTTCTGAAACGGATAGACTATCCTTGGCTGTCACTCTCAAAATTATTTCTTTACGGGTTTTGCGCTCAGTAAGAGTCAATAAGGCCTGATCTTTAGTCTTCTTGCCTATAACCGTATCAATTTCCCAGTGACCAAACTCTTGGCGTTCATTGACTTCAATTGGTCGCTCATCGATACTGCGTCCTAAGATCTTCTTATTCTTCCGGTTACGTTTTTTCTTGGTGTTCAGGGTAATTTTCATAGGTAGGTCAATGTTTTTAACGCCTATAAGTCCTAGATCAATATAGTTATAAAGGGTCTTGGTGCAAACCATTTTGTCTTTGAATTTCCCATCACGTTTGGCTCTCCCACATACCGCATCAGGAGACCATTTCTTATCAAGGATCTGAGTTTCGGCATACTTAATAAACTCGATGGCATCGTCTAGTTTTAGCTTGCGGCCACAGGCTTTCCTGTTTCTCTCATAGAGAAGTTGACCTGTGTCTGGAAAATAGACATGAACAATTTTCCCGTTGCTTTTTCTTTGTGGCACTGTACCTCTTCTTAACTCACGGGAGATGGTGCTTTTGTGACAACCAACATAATCTGCAATCTCCTGTTGAGTCTTACCAGCAGCGTGTAAGGCCGCAATTTTCCCACGGTCATAAGCCGTTAAGTGTTTGAAATGCCGAGCTCCTATGGTAGAATTAGTAATTGCCATAGATAAATCCTCCGTATCGATATTGTTTTAGTCGACTTAATCATACGTGGTTTATCTATGGTTTTTCATTTTTTATGCTTGTTGCATTTGATTATACAACTAGCCAACGGTATTTTTTATCTGCAAAAAATCAGACGTTTTCCATTTTATGCAGTAAAACAGTTATTTGCTTTCTTATGTTTCGCATCATTCTTCTAATAACTTCTGAACGTCTTGCTCGAAATCAACCGGTTCTTCCCATGGTTCATATCTATCCACGACTTGACCGTTTTTGTCAATTAAATATTTGGTGAAATTCCATTTAATATCATCGCCGACCAGCCATTCAGGATAGTCATTTGCCAGTTTTATTTTTAATAGCTTTTCTGTCATATTCGATTCATCAAATCCTTGGAACGGCGCCTTTTGTTTTAAATAATGGAACAAAGGATGAGCGTCTTTTCCGTTTACATCGATTTTTGCAAACATCGGAAACGTGACGCCAAATTTTAATTGGCAAAAAGAAGCTGCTTCGTTGCTTGTTCCAGGTTCTTGTTGATCAAACTGGTTGCATGGAAATCCCAGTATTTCGAAACCTTGCTTTTGATATTTTTCGTACAGCTTTTGCAATTCTTCAAATTGGTATGTAAAGCGACATTGACTAGCCGTATTCACCACTAAGAGCACTTTTCCTTTAAATTCTTCTAAAGAAACTTTATCACCGTATGCATTCTCTACTTCAAATTGATAAATGGACATGGGGAACACCTCTTTCATCTATTATTATTTAATAATTATTATAATATAAAAATACAGATAGGCAAAAAAAATTGCTCACAATGGCATGTTTGGAAATGCCTGCCCATAAATCAAAACATTTGAAAGAGAGTGCCTGCCTAAATGCCGCAAAATATCGGGTCGATTCGAGTTTTAGAGAAGGCAGGATTCCATAAAGAGGGGCTTTCCAAGAAGAATGTAAAGATTAACGGAAAGTGGGAAGATCATTTACACTTCGCCGTCGTGAATCCAAATGATCCAGAATAACTATGAGTTTCATAGAAAACAGAAGAATGATAAGGACTGTCAAAAAGGTTTTATCCAAGACCGTAAGCGATACGAATAGAATGATGATCTTTATAATTCCAAGGATAAGAGAAAGAGAGTTCTCTATCAAATTGTTTAAACGATATCAAAGGAGTGAACGAGGTCCAGTTCTGGAATCTAAGGAAATGGAAGTAAGCGGAGTGTCTACTCTAAAAAGAATAAATATTTTCCTAATTCTTCCGATATCAATAGTGTTTAAAAAATTTTTTTCGAGGAGTTATGATCATGTTAACAAAGATAAAAAAGTTTAAACTAGAACCGGAATATAAAAATCCTGTTTATAAAGTAAAGCTGGAGAGTCCAAAAGGCAAAGAATTGTATATTAAATTTGACTTTACTTATTCGATGAATCGTTACATGCCTTTAGAAGTTCATTATGACGGAGAAGATAAAGGAGCCAAACTTGCTTGGTATACGAACGAAGTAGAAAAAATGAATGTGGAAGATTTCCTGGAGGCAATCGCAAAGAAAATTAATAAAAAATATAATTTTGAGTTAAAGAATACATTATAATGGTAAGCTCCCTCACAGAAACATGCAAAATGAAAAGGTATAACGGTAAAAAACTTATCTATTACCACTCTGCATGGAAGAGAATCTGTAGATGATCGTTTACATATATAATTTGAATTGTATATCACACCGAACAGGGTGTGTTTTTTTATCTGCTGATACAGGCAGATCGAGATATTTGTTAACGATTTTTCCTGCAAATAATGGAGTCTGTTTTTTGGTTCTTATTTGGTTTTCTTTTGGTGCGAAGCCAGTCTGCCCATAAGAATAATTTTTCTCCACGTTCTAAGAACTCCCCATTCTCAAAGCACCCTCGATAAAGCATGTATAGATCATTGTTTTATGGCATGAAATAATCAAATCTGTTTATTCATAAAGTAGTATTTTATTCACTAGCCTTACCTTCAGGTTTCTCATCGCGTTCCTCCATCAGGATTTTTTTCATTTTCCAAGCTTAGCAGATGTGACAAAAGGGAATTAAACACAAAAAATAATACCGGCTGGCCGACTGTATAAAGTTGAAATCTAAATGGCTTGCGGCATTTGGAATGAAGACATGAATCTTGTCATCAACACCAAGATCCTTTCAGACAGTCACAACAACACAAGCACTAACCCATTCATAAACATAAACTAAATAAAAAATTCATTCTACTGCGGTTGATTTCAACCGTTCTTTCACAAAAGATCTGTTTGTTTATTCTCAGCGAGAGATGGAATCTCAAAAGGTCAAGTACTTGATGATTTGGGACTGCTTATGCGAGTTTGCCGTTGCAGAAGAGGAGAAATTCAAAAAAAGAAGTTTTGACCAAGTGAAATTTGGACTTATTCAGCATTTTCAGAAAAGAAGCCGAACAGCGGAATGTCCATTTCAGCATTGGTAAAATTGGTCGCAGATCGATCAGTCAAAAAGAATTTCAGCATGATCACATCACCATAAGATTGGGATTGCAGCATCAGAAGTCCGATTGAATCTGTCGGAAAAAAGTTTCTGCAAAACGATTGAAGCATACAAATATGAAACGTCCATTTGGAATTTATACATCTAGAATGATAAAAGAAACCGGGAAGCTGGTTCAGAACGTGGATGATGGCATGATACTCCATTTGCTCGCGGTGGCCAGAATTTTATTGAATGTGCGGGGAGGATAACGAATTATGGTGCGAGTAGGGGATTGGGTGAAGGTGTGTTTAAAGGATTATGACGTGATTGGGTTTGTCATTGCGACTTACGGTTATTCAGCCGTTATTCAGAAAACGATTTATGTTCGAGACGGGATCATCATGATCACTCGGGAGGATCCGGTGAAATATTCACTAGGTTTATTAAAACCGATCCCTGAAACGATTCATCCAGATGATTTACCCGTGTTGATTGATATGGCATTAGATCATTATGATCGAGAATGGTTCGAGGAACTAACAAGGAAAAAGAATGTGCATAAGAAACGATAAGAACGGCGCCGCGAGTACTAGGAGGAAGAAAAAATTGTCCAGCGATAGAGATGATGAAGGTGGAATATGGCAATGATTTCAAGAAAGTCATTGATTAGACAAAACAAATATGGCAAACATATGAGAAGGTGAACATTGGTTTGCAAGAGTCGAAGAATGATTAGGGGTTCCATTATGAATATTGAAAGTAACAAAAAAGGGTAAGACGGTTTTTTGAAGAAAAGAGTGGAGATAAGCAATTGAATGACAAATGTTTCATCATAAAGTTAAAAAGATCCCCATTTCATTCCGCAGGAAAATGAAAGTTGGGTATTAGTTGAAATGATTGTAAGCACATTATCGGATCTATTTTTCTGAAATTCACTTTGAACGATTGACCTTATTGCAGATGTCAAGGTTCACCCCTTAGATTTTAAAATGAAGAGAAAGCGTCTTGAAATCTTCGTACAGGTTCAACCTAGTTACATACATCCAGAAGTGATAAAAAAGTTGGTCCAAACGGATCCATATAATTCTAATCAAAAACCTACTAGAAAAAGTCTCTAGTAGGTTTTTAGGTAAATTAAGCTATCATTATTTTAGACATGAAGAGGTAAGCAGCATAAATGAATACGGAAAGCAAAACGGCATAAGACGGCTTCATCCAATTGGTCAAGAGAAAAACACAAAATACAAAAAGGGCTAAACCGAGCGCACCGAAAATACCACTTTTTTGAGCTGTATGAAACTCCTTTGAGCTCATGAATTTCATTTGCAGCGTCATGTTAGCCAATGTCATAAGTGGAAGTACAGTGATCAAACCGGATATAAACAAATTTTTGGATTTGCTGAAATAGGTCGCAAAGGCAAGGATGCAGCCGCCTAAGATAAACTTTGAAACATATTCCAACATTGTATGGCACTCCTAAAAAAATTGCGTTTTAAGTAATTATGACATAAAAAAAATGGAAGTAAACCCTTGAAAATGATCATTTGTTTATTTTATGAATATATCATAACCAATGGTGTTTCTTAGAAATACTAAAAAATACGTTTAACTGATGAGATAAACTTCCGCTGGAATGAGTAGGCTATTTTTAAAAAAGCACGTGCAAAGATATGTCGTTTTTGTATAGTGTATGTGCTGGAAGGCAGCAGAGTGATTGAAAACTTAGGAAAGAGAATTACAAGATCCTGGCACTTATGATGAATATTGAAATAGAATGGGAGATTTAAGTATGGATTCGATTCGAGTGACTAAATACAATCCTCAGTACAGAGATACGAACGATGTGTACACTAGAGAAGAGTGGACTAGTTTTTCAGATATTAATAAAGTGTTTCAAGGTAAGTTATTTTCCTTAAATGAATATTTACTTGTAGAGGAGAAATATATAAAAGCTGTAAAAACAATTTTAAAAGAAAAGAATATCAAGAACTTAAAAATTCGAGATCTAGAGATATATTCTGAAGATCTAAACCTGAATCTAAAAGAGGGAGATAGTATAGGGTCCTTAAATTTAAACGAAGTAATGAAAATGATTCTTAGGGAAAACATTTGGTGTAAATTAGTTTCGGATGATTATTTTGAAATACATTTTGGCTACGATTATTATATGTATTTTGTGAGTAATGAAATTTCCAATCGTGTTATTGAGAGTGTGGAAGAAATTGAAGGATTATTTGTAGAAAAAAGAAAATCATCTTATATCCGATGAATGATTTTTGTTGGGGTACAAATTTTTTCCAGTCGTTTTGCAAAAGCATTTTTTTAAAAGCGCAATAGTGATCTTCTTCAAAGTTTTATAGGCTTTATCATTTAAGTGAATTTTTCATATCGAAAACAAAAAGATTTGGAATGGTTTCAGTTCGTCCATCCGACAAATTGACGGAATATAGCGACTTTTTTTCTTTTTGATATTGACACTTAGCAGGGACGGTGATAATATACAATAAATCAAACTAAACAGGTATGATTTATAAGTTTAATAAAATTAATGCTATTATTTAGAAAAATAAGGGGGAGTTTAAATGGGGAAAATCGCGATTATTAACGGGAATCCTTCGCTGACATCGAGACTGAACGGAATCATTCAATATGTTGAACGAAAGTTGCTGCAAGAGGGGGTTGATATTGAACATATCCAAGTTGCGGAATTGCCGGCGGACGATTTAATCAAGGCCAATTTTGACAGTGACGCTATACGGAAAGCGAATCAAAAAGTAGAGGAAGCGAAGGTGATCATCATCGCGAGTCCGGTATATAAAGCGTCGTATACGGGAGTATTGAAGACCTACCTCGATTTACTTCCGCAAAAAGCTTTATCGGGAAAAATCATTCTGCCACTGTTTATCGGCGGCTCAATCGCTCATCTTTTGTCCATCGATTATGCGTTGAAGCCGGTGCTATCCACATTGGGCGCAAGGCTCATTATCGGCGGAGTGTATGCGGTGGATACTTGGATAACCCGAAACGGAAACAACGGCTATCATCTATCGGAAGAATTGATTCGCAGATTAGATGAAGCAGTCGCAGAATTGCTAGAAGAAATAGAATTGAGAAGCGGATTGCCGGAAAAGGTCAAATAAACCGTCAAAGGCTAACGAAGCAAGAAAGCAGCTAGTTTTATACAAAAATATTTCTGAATATTAAAAATAAACTTATTCATTTTCTAGAAGAGATCTAACTCTATCGCGATCCATTTTTAAACAGGGGTGAAGAAAATGTCTTTGAAGTTTGCTTATTGGGTTCCGAATGTTAGCGGCGGATTGGTGATTTCCAAAATTCCTCAAAAGACAGGCTGGTCCTTTGAGGATAATGCCAGATACGCTCAAATAGCTGAAGAAGCAGGATTTGAATATGCGTTGCTTCAAACGAGATTTCTGGCAAGCTACGGTGCGGAAAATCAATTGGAGGCCATCACGTTGGCATCCGCATTAGCGGCGGTAACGAAAAAGCTAAAACTGATTTCGGCGGTGCTTCCCGGCTTATGGCATCCGGGGACGGTAGCCAAAATGATTTCCACCATTGATCAAATCAGCCATGGACGTGCAGCGATTAATATTGTGAGCGGGTGGTTTAAAGGAGAATTTAACGCATATGGCGAACCATGGCTAGACCATGACGAAAGATATCGGAGATCCGAGGAGTTTATCAATGTGCTTCGAAAATTGTGGACGGAGGAGGAAACCCATTTTCGCGGTGATTTTTACCGAATAAACGGTGCTCCATTAAAGCCGAAGCCTTTGAGAGTTCCGGAGATTTTCCAAGGAGGGAATTCTTTAGCTGCACGAAAGATGGCATCCAGAGTATCTGACTGGTATTTCATGAACGGAAATACCATCGAAGGCATTAAAGCACAAATTGATGAGGTGAATTCGCTCTCAGCTGCAAATAACCGTAAGCTGAAATTCGGCGTCAACGCATTTGTGATTGTGAGAGATACAGAAGAGGAAGCTAAACAGGTGCTTCGTGACATTATTGCTTATGCGGATGGCGAAGCTGTGGAAGGATTCCGCAGCCAAGTACGCTTTGCCGGCAAAGCTTCTCCGGAAAGAGAAGGAATGTGGGCAAATTCGGATTTCAACGATTTGGTTCAATACAACGACGGTTTTAAAACCGGATTGATCGGTACGGCGGAACAGGTGGCGGATCGCATAATCGAACTCAAAAAAATCGGAGTCGACCTTATCTTAACCGGATTCCTTCATTATGACGAAGAAATCCGATTATTCGGGGAAAAAGTGATTCCATTGGTTCGAGAAAAGGAAGCCATATTAAACGTGGATGCTGTATAGAAATAGACTTTTTATGAAAAGTGTGATGTTGAACGTAGCAAGGAATGGTTATGTACAACTAAATGTAGAAAGAAGACTTGCGAGAAGAATCCCCCTCTATTGTTGAAAAAGATATTCGACCAATTACCAAAATCATTGATTAAAACAATGTGTTTCCAAATCTTTAAATGCTCGCTAAAACGGGATGGATGCGGCTGGGATTGCATTTGTAAGTGCTCCATTATACAAAGAAGGGAGCACTTCTGCGGTATTTTCTAAATCCTTGATAAACAGCAGCGGGATGACGGAATATTTAGACGGACAAATCTACATCACCATAATTATGAATATTCGTAAAATTGGTTATTGATATAGGGAGGAATGAGGATTGGGGGTAGGGTCAATAGGTTTCCATTTAATGGTCAAAGAGGTCAGCAAGCGATTTAATAATGTCCAAGTATTGAATCATTTAAATTTGGAAATCGAACCTGGGGAATTTGTTGCTATTATTGGGCGCAGCGGCTGCGGCAAAAGCACTCTGTTGCGTCTTCTTGCTGGACTTGATGTTCCGACAGAAGGGGAAGTGCTTCTTGACAATAAAAGAGTCAAAGGAGTTCATCCCGATACGCGAATACTTTTTCAAGATGCTAGATTGCTTCCTTGGAAAAGAGTGATAGCGAATGTACAAATCGGTGCAAGAAACGGAGACAAGGACAGAGCAGAGGAAGCACTACAGCTCGTGGGGTTGGAACATAAAGCGAAAGAATGGCCCGGCATATTATCCGGCGGACAGCGCCAGCGTGTCGCTCTTGCGAGGGCGTTGGCGGGTAATCCGCGTCTCCTGTTATTGGATGAACCACTTAGCGCATTAGATGCTCTGACACGTATTGAAATGCAAGAATTGATTGAACGAATTTGGCAGGAACAACGATTTTCTGCCGTTTTGGTCACACACGACGTCAGCGAGGCTTTCGCTTTGGCAGATCGTATCGTCTTGATCGAAAATGGGGCTATCTCTCTTGATATACCGGTAGATTTACCCCGTCCGAGAGAAAGAAATACGGGCTTTGCCTATTATGAAAAGCTCATTCTGGATCGTCTTATGGGAAAAGTGACTAAAGAGACTTTAGAATCTCCGTTTATGTTCTCTTCCAAATAATAGTTTATAAATGTTGAATATTTTTTATTCTAATTCAATCCATTGAAAGAGGGATCTTTCCGATGATCTCAAAAACGTATAAAATGGCCGTTATGATTTTCGTTATGACGGTGGTATGGATTCTTGATGGCTGTAGTCACTCCGTTTCCCAAGAATCCGAAGTGAAAACTGTCAAACTTGATTATGCTTACTACAATCCGGTGAGTCTAGTTCTGAAAGAAAAGAAATGGTTGGAAGACGATTTGAAAAAGGATGGAATCGGAGTTGAATGGATTTTTAGCGCCGGTAGTAATAAATCGCTGGAGCTTTTAAATAGCAGGAGCATTGACTTTGGTTCGACATCTGGAGCCTCGGCTCTGCTTGGAAGGGCAAATGGAAACCCAATCAAATCGATTTATGTTTTTTCTAAGCCAGAGTGGACACCTTTAGTTGTTCGTTCCGATTCTCCTATAAAAAAAGTAAAAGATTTGAAAGGTAAAAAGATAGCTGTTACGCGAGGAACGGACCCTTACATATTTTTGCTGCGGGCATTGGGTACTGCTGGATTGAGCGAAAAAAATGTAGAAATCGTGCAACTTCAACACCCCGATGGTAAAACGGCCTTAGAAAAAGGGGATGTAGACGCATGGGCAGGACTCGATCCGTATATGGCGCAAACAGAGATAGAGAAACGCTCAAAATTGTTTTTCCGCCACCCGGATTGGAATACGTACGGATTTCTTAATGCAAGGGAAGAGTTTGCAAAAGACCATCCCGAGATTGTGAAAAAAGTGCTTAAAGCTTATGAAAAGGCTAGAAAATGGGCATTAGAAAATCCGGACGAGTTTGAGAAATTAGTGGCAGCAGAAAGTAAACAAAGTGATAAAGTCGCCTCAAAAGTGATCCACCGAACAGATTTGACCAATCCGGTCATTGGGGAGGTCCACAAACGGACCATAGAAGCGTCGGGAGAAGTGTTATTGAAAAGCGGTGCAATGGATAAATCCGTCGATATTAAGAAAACGGCCGACAATTTAATTGATCCGGAGTATATCGAAAACATCAACAAGAAGTAAAGGAGGAAAGCGGTTGCGTCAATGGAAGAAACATTTCTTTATCACAGGTATGGGGCTGATCATTCCAATATTCATCATCATCTTGTGGCAATCCCTTTCTATTAACGGTTTGATTCCCCCTAATATTATGCCTTCTCCCTTGAAGATTGTTTTCACCATCGTAGATTTGTTTCGGGGAGGAGAGCTCATGGAACACGTCGGAATTACACTATATCGGGTAAGCGTGGGATTTTTGCTTGGAACGGCTATTGCTTTATTGTTTGGGGTATTGAACGGATATTTTCGTACGTTTCGGTATTTGTTGGATCCACTTATCCAAGCCTTGCGAAATATCCCTTCCTTGGCTTGGGTACCGTTATTTCTTTTATGGATGGGCATAAGCGAGACTTCCAAAATATCCTTGATTGCTTTAGGTGTTTTTTTCCCGGTTTATCTTAATTTAGTGTCTGGTATTCAAGGAGTGGACCGACGTTTACTGGAAGTAGGATTGGTGCACGGTTATCATGGCTGGAGATTGATTCGTCATTTTTTTCTGCCTGCGGCTCTGCCTTCGTTCATTGTAGGACTGAGAAGTGGACTTGGATTAGGATGGATGTTTGTTGTAGCGGCGGAGATCATGGGGGCAAGTAAGGGATTAGGCTTTCTTATGATGGATGGTCAAACGACAGGGCGACCAGCTATTATCGTGGCCAGCATTTTATTGTTTGCTTTGTTTGGAAAATGCACCGATTATTTCTTGGAGCTGGTAGGACGTCGAATTCTTGCTTGGCAAGACAGCTACCAATCCTTGGAAAGGGGAAACGTTTAATGAATAAGAATAGCATGATAAACAAGACACGTGGCAAAAAATATTTGGACAGTTTGAAAGATGGAAGGAACGTGTGGCTGAATGGGAGCATCGTGGAGGATGTCACTGCGCACCCCGCCTTTACGGGAACGCTGTCTACCATCGAGCGGTTGTTCAATATGCTCGATCATCCGGAAGAGAAGCAATTGGTCGGCTTTCAACCGCCTGGTTCAGACACATATGTCCATAGTTCATTTCTTGTACCTCGAAATCAAGACGATTTGCGGAAGAGAAGCATCGCTTTTAAATATTGGGCGGATGAAACGCATGGAGTGATGAGCCGTCTTTCGGAATACGCCCGCTCACTCGTAACCGGGTGGTATGCTGCCAGAGAGCAGCTGGCCCAGTTGGATCCGCAGTTTGCATATAAGATTGCGGATTATTACGAGAAGGCACGGTACAATGATTTGTTTGTAGCCAATGCATTGCTCGATCCACAGGTCGACCGTTCCAAAGGATTGGAAGATTTCGATGCGGCCGATCGCATTCTGCATATCGTTAAAGAAACGGAGGACGGTTTGATCTTAAGGGGTGCCAAGATGATAGCCACCGCCGCTCCTTATTCACACGATTTTCTTATATTCCCTTTTCATAAAATCAAAGAGGAATATGCGAAACATGCACATGCCTTGATCGTTCCCGCCAATTCGCCGGGACTGCATATCGTATGCCGGGAACCGTTCACTTCTGATCGTGAACAAGATCATCTTTTGAGCGCTTCTTTCGACGAAATGGATGCTGTATTATTTTTTGACGACGTTCTAGTTCCTTGGGAAAGAGTGCTCATTCACGGGAATGCGGAAGCAGTATGGAAGTTTCGGATGAATCGGACCGCTAATTCTCTCGCTTTTCATCAAACGGTCGTGAGGCTGTTAAGCAAACTTGAGTTTGTGACCGGTGTCGCCATCGCCATTGCAGAAGCGATTGGGGTTTCCGGATATTTGCATATTCAAGAAAAATTGGGGGAACTCATTACTCAAGTCGAAACGATTCATTCGCTGTTGGTTGCCTCGGAGGCGCAAGCTGAAAGGGACGAGACCGGCACGTTTATTCCTGCTCTTAAACCAATTGATACGGCGCGCATTCTAGGATCTCAATACTATCCGCGTGCGATCGAAATTTTACAGCAAATCGGTGCGGGGGGCTTCGTTCAAGTTCCGTCTACATTGGAAGAAATAAACGGGCCCATTTCAGAATTAATGCATAAATATTTTGCCGGAGCAACGGTGGGAGCCGAAGAAAAAGTCAAACTGTTTAAGCTGGCTTGGGACTTGTTTGGGAGCCAATTGGGTTCCAGACACGAATTATACGAAAGATATTATGCAGGAGATCCTGTAAGAGCCTTGGCCAATATATATACGAATGCGGAAAAACAGCAATATACAAAGCCGGTTTGGGAGTTTTTGCAAAGTAAGTCTCGCGTCAAAAATGGATCACGATCATGAGAACGGGCTGATGCACTAAAAGCTCTCCGAAGGAAGTTTCGCTTTATCCCGCACATAAGGGAGAGTAAGCTCCCCCGCAGGATGGAGAGAATCAAGAAAAGTCTGAGAGGAGCGACTCTCTCTAAATGCCCGATTAGCTCAACTAACCTTCAGGAGGATAAGACACCTCCTGAAGGAAGTTTCGCTTTATCCCGCATAAGGGAGAGTAAGCTCCCCCGCAGGATGGAAAGAATCAAGAAAAGTCTGAGAGGAGCGACTCTCCCTAGGCGTTTTCCTTTTTTATGAACATAAGTACAAGTACTGTAGTTGTTAAAAAAGAAAAGCCCCTAGTAAGGGCAATTTCGTGAAATGAACATTCATTACAGACCAGCATTTTCTGATATGTGATGTCATTTCCAATAATGAAAGCTTTTTTCTAATTGATTTTTGCATCACCAATGTCTAATGGCTATTATATAGCAAAAAAATGTAAATTCCTCTTATGCTTTTGTATCGATTTTATTTATTAAAGTTTCATCCTTGTCGACAAGGCCTAATTGAAATGCCTTGGATATAATATCTTTTACTTTTAATGTAAATTCAGGGTCTTTACTATAATTCATTTGTATTTGAAGCGCATCTTTATGAAATTTAGACATTTCTCCGGCGTTTTCCTTGTTTACAACTTTATTTTCATTCAAAAGTTCGTTAAATTGCTCAAAAGAAATATCCTTCGATTTTCCACCGACAAATTCAGTTCCATCCTTTATGCTTTTTTGAAATTCAGCAAATAATGTCAATCGAGTATAGGCAGCAAAATTCGGGTCATTTGGTTTGATTTGCATTTTTTTACCCCCTATTTATTAACTGTAATGAATAGATTATCATAAATTGTATTATTAGGTGGATAATAATTATTTGCTGATACAGTAAAGGTACCCGATGAAACTGCCGAAAGTGGGATACCTATATATTTTATGGTCCCTATAACGATATTGTTTGAATCCGTTACATAATCATCTGGTAATGCCTGGAATGTACTAGATGTGATATTATTACCGTTGTTATATATTCTTAATGTACCAGCTTGAATGGTTCCTTCAACATAGACTGCAATATATCCATTTTCGCCACTCATCGGTATACTCGCAGACTGTTGGTTAAAACCAATTTTTTCCCAATTTCCATTTTCTCCGTCTGATGTTACCCCAATAAATTGAATGTTTGTTAACGCTGGGGCTGGAGCTGCATGTGCTGTTCCACTAAACATAAATGGAATAGCTAGTAAACTTACTAAGAATACGGATAGTACCTTTTTCATAAATATTTCCTCCCCTTTATAGTTTTTCCAACAACCAACTATAATTATTTTATACGAAAAATTTAAAAAATTGAACCTTTTGTACTAAAAAAAGGGAAAAAGTACTATATTTATGTTTTGTTAATTCTTTGAAAAGTTAATCTCTAATAATTCCAATAAAAGCTCATGAAGGGCCGCATCCATATGTTTAATAGAGTTGTAGTTTGCAAAGTTTTGGATAACAGTTTTTGATTCTAACACCATACTGGCAGGAAAAAGTCTTTTATATTCATTT
Organism: Bacillus sp. FSL W8-1127; assembly: GCF_038006725.1. NCBI lineage: Bacteria > Bacillati > Bacillota > Bacilli > Caryophanales > Bacillaceae > Bacillus > Bacillus sp. FSL W8-1127. The sequence goes on from NZ_JBBOVU010000001.1 coordinate 1,022,781, forward strand.
CATTCGGATATGAATGGAACTACGTTGTTAGTCCGTTCTGCCCACTATCCGCTTTCCTGAATGCCATATCTTTTTTGATCCATGATTTTATTTACGGATCCATAAAAATTGGGCTCAATTTGTCAATCCACTAACAAAACCAATCCATTTTCAAGTTCCTCTTTCATCAGAAATTTTTTTATCATTTATACAATCTTTCCCTTTTCTGAAAACAACAACAGGTTAAAAAATAACACGATGAACGCGGCTAGGTGGGGGTTCCTAAGGTCTTAAGGCAAGTATAAAAAGCAGACAGTCACAACGACACAAACATCAAACATTTCATAAACATAAACTAAATAAATCAAAAAGAATTCTACTGCTTCAGATTTAAATGTCTTTACTCAGCTGGTGAAATGGGACAATTCAAACGGTTTTTTTGCTGAAGAGGAGGTTGGAATCGAAAATTCCGGGTTTGTTGCGTATTTAAGAAACAAAATCACTATTTTGAAATTAGAAAAGCTCCTTTGTCCAAAACGTGATTCGGGACTGGAACGTTTTGTCGTTTTTGATGTTTTCTTTATGGACGAGCTTAAAGCCAAAATAATGACGAAACCATAAAACGGCTACTTTTAGTGAGAATTTATTTAGCTGTACTTGTAAAGAGACTACATCTGCAAAATGAAATGGTGGTTTGTAAGTTCGAATATCAATGTGTGTTGTCGTGATGAGTATTTTTTTGAAAAGCGAGAGTAAATGTAAGTAGTTACATTTATTGTTGGCGATGGGTGTTACGGAAGAGCGTATCGGAGTGATTTAGGATCTGGATTATTTAGAAGTGAGGCATTGCTTTAGATGGTGAGAATGAAAACTGAATGAGGGGAAGAGAATGGATCATGGTACGATAGGAGATTGGGTGAAGGTGCGTTTATCTGAATATGATGTGATCGGTTATGTAGTGTGGATTTTTGATTATTCAGTGGAAATTCAAAAAACGATTTGTGTCCGAAATGGTGAAATAGAGCCAATCGAAAAGCGACTGGGAACCTATTCGCTATATGAAATAAACCTTATTCCGGATATGATTCACCCTGAAGATTTAAAAGAATTGATTGATATGGCATTAGATCAACATGACCGGCAATGGTTCGAGGAACTAATGAAGAAGAAAAACAGGACTCTAACAAAACTGTACAAGCAGACGAGACCATGAATAGGATGAAAGAAATGACTCCTTCCTTAAAAGTTAATTTTTAAAAAAAGCGAAATTGCTTAAAAAAGCGCCCTTATTCTTCCATTGAGTAAGGGCTTTTTGTCCATTGTGAGGCGCGTCTACATTTAATGTAATGTATGGATAAATAGATTCTCCTAATGATCTTTGTACAAGGCAAAGAGTTTATATAGAAAAGGAATTATAGCAAAGATTGTCGAACTGATAGGGAAAGGCGGCAGTTGCTGAAAGACAAAAAAACGCATGGGGAGAGTTAGTGAATAAGAAATCCTTAATCGTCTCTAGATGTTAAGGATAATAAATTAGTTGAAGGGGGAGAGCGGTGTAATGATTGAACTTGAATATTTTGAACGTCCAGATTTTAATCAGCTGATTCGTTGGATTGATTCACCGGAATTTTTACTTCAGTGGGGAGGACCTCAATTTGATTACCCGCTGAACGAAAGTCAATTAGAAAAGTACATTGAGAATGCAAATCGTGATACCTCTGATACTTTGGTTTATAAAGTGATACATAAAGAAACAGGGAATGTGATCGGCCATATTTCTCTGGGGAAAATAGACAGGAAAAATAAATCAGCAAGAATAGGGAAAGTTTTAGTGGGAGAAAAAAATTTAAGAGGTCAAGGGATAGGTTCATTGATGGTAAAAGAACTATTGAAAATAGCATTTGAAGAACTAAAATTGCATAGAGTTAGTCTTGGCGTATTTGACTTTAATAAATCTGCGATCGCTTGTTATGAAAAGGTTGGTTTTAAAAAAGAAGGATTGCTCAGAGATTGCAGAAAAACAGGAAATGATTATTGGAGCTTATGGGAGATGAGCATTTTAGAACAGGAGTGGTTTGATCAAAAATGAATTCTTGATGCACACTGTGAAGGAAGAGCTGGACTTCCATCTGTGGTGCGGGATTAGCAGCAGAATTAGGTTGTAACTCAACTTTCGCAGTGAAAAATTTATGAATAATCCTTGATTTGATAGGTTTCTTTGGGTATCTCATATTCACTTGACACTGAAAAAATTCGTCTAAAAAACAAAAAGACACCTCTTTCTTTTGGTAAACTATTGGTGACCAAACCAAAAAAACCAAAGAAAGAAAGGTGTCACCATTATGATAACGAAAAAAGTGAATGGCTAGCCATTTTGAGTACAGATACCACGCTGTCTAATGAAGAAATCGTTCGAATCTATGGGATGCGTTGGGACATTGAAACCTTTTTTAAATTCAGTAAATCGTTTTTACATTTAGCCAAAGAGTTTCAAGGTCGTTCCTATGACATGATGATTAGCCATACTACCATTGTCTTCACTCGGTATATCTTGATTGCTTGGCAACTTCGGAAAGAAGAGGATCCGAAGACCATGGGCAACTTATTCTTGTTTCTATGTGACGAAGTAAAGGAGATGGACTTTAAAACGGCTTTACTACAATTGATTTCTCTTTTCCAAACTTTGGCTGAAGCTAAGGTTTATTTGAGTATGGACATTTTTCAGTGTCAACTGTCTAATTGGATTACTTCTTTACCTCGTTATATCAAGGACTGTCTCCATATTTCTGTGTGCGAAAGTTGAGGTTGTAACTAATTAATAGATGTTTACTTATAAAACAAACATTTTAATCATTAAAGTGGTCAAACCGGAAAAATATTAGAAAATTCTACAGAACAGGGAGAAATTTGCTTCCCCCTTAAATCCATACGGATAAAAAGCATGAATCGGGAATTCCGTTGGTGCTTCAATATTCGTTGTGTCCCGAATGATGAGGCTGCTGATATGGTTGATAGTATGGATAATGAGAGGAATGACGGATTTCGTTCTGGCTATGATGGGCCAATCTAGTTTGTTCCTTTTGATATTGCTCGCGATGACAGTTTTTGTATGGTCCTATAAAGGTATTGGGTTGAATAGGAGCGATCGTTTTTTTCCAATCATTTTCATTGAGGCAGTAGGTGTGGGCTATGATATTTGGTGGGGTAAATTTCAAAAGATCTGAACCTAAAATCACTTCAGGAGTCGGTGCGTTAAATATGGCTAGAAGATGTGTATGATCTTTCGTCGCTACTTCGTAATGCCACCATCCTTGTGGAACATTGGCCACTTGGCCTGGTTTTATGGGATAGTTATGGATTTGTTTGGTAAATGGATTGAATAAGGAAACGACGGCAGCTCCTGAAATACAATAAACCAGCTCTGCCGCATTTTGATGATAATGTGGCTCGATCACATTATTTTTGCTTAAGAAAATATCCAATAAAGAAATATTTTCTAATGTGTTTAACTGTTCGATCCCTAATACATTGATAAAGTTGTGTTTATCTTTTGTGAACGCATTGCTTTTGTTTACATCGAAAGTGAATTGAGTGTGAGGTGATGTGTAATCCATATACAAAACCATGGTTCATTCATCCTTTTATTTGAATATTGTGATTACAAACTAATTTATGTCAATGTGTATTAAGCAGTGCGTGTACCTATCATGATGGAAGAACTCAAAAAGTTTGCAACACAGCACTTGATGATACGAAACTCAGTAATCATTAAATGAAAAGGCACCGATATAAAATCGGTGCCCAAAAGTGGCTGTGTTGGCAGAGCTTTGAATTTTTACCAATCAAAGCCCGAGAAGAATGATATCAGTTTTGGTTTATTAATGTCGATGATAAAATAATGGTTTTATTTACAAATATTGTATTATATCCAAAAAATAAAAACGCCAAGATCTTTTCCGACATGCCAGAATCGTCTTGCCTTAGGGAAAATCTTGTATAGATATTGATGAAGTTGTCCTTATTTAAAATGCAAATTTTATCGTAAAGGATAGGCGGGTAAGATAGTTTCGATACCGCCACATGGGTGCGAAAAACGCGTTGGCAGTGCGGAAAGCTAGAGCATATGTCTAAGATCGTGGATCGTTTTTTTTTTTTTTCACTTATGAGATATTATGAAAATGCCCTACTACAAAAAGAAGGCAGTTTGCTGCATTAATAGCAGCATTTATTAGGGTAACCAGGGTCAACAACCACATTTCTTGTAACAGGCCTGTAAATATGTTTAGGTACATTGACGATGTTGTATCTATTGACATTTACGACTGGATGAATGTAGGGCACTTGGCGAGGGACAAAATGATCTCGGACACGATGTATTGGCGGACACACAATAGGTCTAGGACGATGATGCATCTATGAAACACCTTCTAATGTTTGTAGTATATTACATGCAAAAGCAAGTCCTTTTGAAACGACAGTTATCATGAGAAAAAGGTACAATTTTATAGAAGATATCCATTTCGCTAATATCTAGTTTGATGACGAAAGATTCGTAGAGAAAGGAATTTTGTATTTTTACGGTATTGTCGAAAAAGATGGTGATTTAGTGATTAGGTATTTATTAAGCAAGATCGATTTTCATCATCATTTTGATGAAAAACTGGCTGATTTCATGAAAAGAGATATAAAAGAAGAGAAAATAGTATTCATTCCAACATCACCTGATGAAAAGATAACCACTCAAAAATATGTTGAAGAAACTTTACGGTTTTTTGAAAAAGCCCAAATTCATTTTAAAAAATCAGTCACTTTATACAGTGATATGGATCCAGAAGCAATGTCAAAAGAAATAAAGGGTGCTTCAGTTCTATATTTAATGGGTGGAAATACCTTGCGGCAGTATAATTTTATCGTTCATCACAATCTTCAATCCGTTTTAAAAGAATTTAAAGGAGTCGTAATCGGAATCAGTGCTGGTGCCATAAATATGTGCAGAAAAGCAATCCTTACACCTATCCATGAAGTAGAAGAAGTGCACCTATATAATGGTCTCGATTTAGTAAGTTTCAGTGTCGAGGTCCATTTCGAACACAGCAATAAAATCTACGAACAAATGGTTTTAAATATTGCTGGAAAGATTGATAACGAATTATATTGCATTTCGGATTTCTCTGCCATTAGGTTGGACGATCATAATCATATGTCCATTATTGGAAGCGGAGTTTATAAAGTTTCGGGGAATGAGATATTAAAATTGTCATAACTAAAACACGGTATAAAATATATAGAAAGATGATTCGACGATAGAGATTCTTTGTCATAGTAGGTTCAACTGGCGAGCATTTAAATCCGTGTTTTCTATGATGATCAATGGCCGAATGGGAAGGAAGAGTTCGCTCATTCAAAAAGGAGATGATTGAAAACATCATCTCCTTTTACAGTGTTCTCTATGAAGGAAAGATCTATTTTATTTCATAATGGAGCATGAATATGCAATATCATGCAAATAAATGGAAGTTGGATATTAACTCGCTTTTTTCAAGACTTCCTTTTTTTCTTTTCTTCCGATTCGATAAAACCAAAAACCTAAAGCGGCAAAGAATATAGGTCCTACTATAAGCGGTGCATATTGTGATACGGTCGTGTCCGGAGCGGGAATCAAAGTTAATATGATGGTTCCTGTAACGGAAATCAATCCAATGCCTGCAACCACATAAGCTAATGCATTTTTCTTTATTTTGAACGGTCTGACTGTTGCCTGGTCCGTCTTGCGCAATTTGATATAAGCACAAATTAAAAAGAGATAAGGAATAAAGAAGGCAAGAGTGGCCATAAGGACCAGCATGTTCAAAGCTTTCGATATAGTCGGAACAAAACCGGAAAGCACTAATATAACGGATACGCCTGCAGCTTGCCAAAGAATCAGGTTGGCGGGCATATCTGTTTTATTCATTTTTGTTAGAAATGGGGGCAGAATCGCTTTTCCGCTGTTATAGAACATGACGCTCGGATTCAAAATTAAAAAAGACAATGCACCCATCGTTGAAATGGCAAAACAAATCCCAAGCATTTGCGATAATGAAAACGGTAAATGGAACTATTTTGTCATTTGATCCGCAAATAAGAATAAAGCCGTCGCCGTTTGATCCGGTTTGATGTTAAACACAAATTGAAAAGCGATGGTCCCAAGAATATAGATTCCTCCAATGATGACTGAAGAAATCAAAATGGCTTTTGGAAATGTTTTTTGCGGATTTTTTACGTCGCCAGCGATGGTACCCAGCATTTCCATTCCTGCAAAGGCGAACATCAATGTTGACAAAAACATCACTGTATCTAATGAAAGATGATTAGGCGTCATCGTCCGTACTGAAAATTCTGTTGCTGAATGATGTCCGCTTAAAATACTGGCGAATCCAAAGCCGAAAATTAAGATGACTGGCACAATTAATCCAAGCGGGGTTCCGATGGCCGCCAATTTCTCGCTCATTCGGGTGCCACGCAATGTCAATAACGTAATAACCCAGAAAATAGTTAGGGATATCACTGTTGTTAATATTTTGTTATGGATCATTTGCTGTTGATTGATGGCATAAGCAATATTCACGATGATTCCAAGTAATAGGGATGGATAATAAGTGAAATTTGCCACCCAATAAAACCAACTGCATAAAAAGCTTGCTTTTTGGCCAAAAGCACGGTTTACCCACGCACTCACTCCACCTTGTTCGGGATAGGTTGTCGCCAACTCCGCCACGATTAAACTAATCGGAATAAAGAATAAGAACGCGGCTAAGACCCAAAATATGATAGCAGACGGTCCAACCGTAGCCGCAAAAGGAATATTTTTTAAACCTAATATGGTATTTGTACTGATGATCGTTAAACCCAATACACCGATCTTCTTTTTTTCTGTCATTGCTGTTTACCCTTTCTTAGTGATTCATGTAATAGATACGATTAATAATACATAGGGTAGAATAATTATGCAACTCATTTTATTAAAATAATATTTTTTCATCAATTATAATTATTTTGTTAATTTTGTTTTTTAGTAGGATGTTCTTTATTATAAAGCCCTCAATTTTCATAAACTCACCGGCAGTCTTGTGTTTATTTACACTCCGTTCAGAAAAAAGTTAAATAAAGATTTTCCCAACAGTGGACAAAATGATTAGAATCGTATCTTGATACAATTTCAACATTTACGAGGTCAATAGATTGCCCTTGATATGAATAGTCAACTATTGTGCTTTAAAAGCGTGATCCATCTGTCTTTCATTGATAAGCATGAAATGCTGTTGCGTAAAGTAAAAAGGGCCGAAAAATCACAAAAGCGTTCCGTCAAAACGGAACGCTTAAATCAGCTTTAACTGACATGACTAAGAAAAAAGCTGATGCAATGCTTATTTTCATTTCTACTGAATCTTTCATTCATGTGTATAGGATGTCAGAGGAGAGGGTGTGGCTATGAGATCGTTATGTGAAATTATTCACAAAAATGAACAGGTTTAGTTGTGTAGTTGAGTTGTTACAGGGGAATGCCGCCACTAAAGCGGATGAATGGACAAGAAAGCCATCATTCTGTTTATAGTGTGAAAGCTAAACTTAGTGATCTTAAAAACACGGTCGATTTTCTGATCCAACAAGGCAGGAATTCATTCTCCATCCAAATAAAACTTTTCAAATAGTTCGATTGGCTTGCGGTTAAAAGATTATAAGAGTGTCATCTCCCTATCAATCACTTCAATCCGTTTTTCTTTTAGAATTAATAATATAGTAACTGATCACTAAAGCTAAAATAGATAAAGTGTACAAAAATGTATTCATGGGATTTTCATGACATACAATGATCAAGCGTATCATGGCAGTAATGCCAATATATACAAAGTAGCGCAACGGGAAGTGATAATTCCCTTGGAAATTTTTATAATCATCGAAATGAATTCGAAATACAAGAAGAATATCAGGAAGCGTTCAAGAAGATGATAGTGGATTTCAACTCCTTGATTAAAGACGACAAAACGAATAGAATAAACGATCTCCTTACCAAGCAAAAAACATAAAACAACGGCAAGTAAAATCAATGCTATATTTAGGATAGCTTGAAAAATTGCCGGGATCGTCGAATTGGAATATTTTTTTGGATTTAATTGTCTCATTTATACACCTCCAACATAACATTTTTGCTGTTGCCTAAATCATTATGATATGTAATCCATCTTTGTGGACCTGCTTCACTTTTTCATCCTGGATAGTCAAAGTTGAAAGATTTGATTACACTGTTGCAACTCGTGATTTGTACTCCGCATTTTTTGGAATGGATAGCGTTCTTTTCCCCTTTTTTCGATTGCAAGGTAAAAAACTTAACATACATATCCCTCCTTTTTTAATGTAAGAATGATATAAGGAGAATCCTGTTTTATCTATCTAATATGAAGAGTGTTTTCTCCTTAATAAATGACGATCGAAATAAAAAGGATTGCTGCTGACTGGGTATGTTTCAATTATCTTAGTTTTTTCCATATTATTTAAAACACTTAATTCATTTTGGAGTATAGCTCAATGTGTAGAATTGCTTCTAGCGGGAGCATTTATCCGTCTAAAAGCAGATGAATATAGACCGAATTTCGATTGGGAGACAGAACAAAAATTATGGAGTGACTTTAAGAAATATTTTATTGTTTCCCTCTGTTTTTGCCAGCAATAGTTGGAACTTTTTTTTCTCTAATATCCATCCCGATCCTGACGATATTCATTTGGTATCTGCTAAACAAGCAAGAAGGTGGTTTTTTTGAATGAAATGCAATTAGATAACGGGGTTTATTATTTATGTCCTTCTAGATGTTAATTGTTTATTTGGTTACAAGAGAGAAAGAATCAATAAAAGGGAGCATTGATTTTTATGAATATATGCTGATTCTTCAATGGAATTCTTTGGATATTATCCCCGCGACAATACGGATTGCGGTTATTTTTTCAGACCCTGATGCTCGAGAAGGATCAGTTCTCCTAATAGGAATGCAATAAATTGGAAAATGATGAACTGATGATTGAACCGCTTTGTACGGTTCGGTTTCCAATGGACGGGGTTGATGGTAAAATATTTTTGGAAAATAAGCGATTTTTTTCTTTGCACCTGTTAGAAGAAAAACTCTGTCAACCCCAATAAAGGCTGGATTAAAACGGATTCATAATTTACAAAGATGTTGATGGCGCAGCTATAAAGATATGAAATAGAAGAAATATTATATTGATGGAATTGCTGCTTCAAAAAACATATCGGACGGACCAAGAAGGCGTTGGTTTCAATATGCGGCAAGCAGCTTGGTTCCTTTGCGGCATATCGGTGTAGCTTTGACAGCGACACGCCAATTTATGAAAGCGGGTACAAAACGTGGGCGAAAAAAGAACATCTCGTTGGAAGAATACAAGAAACACTCTAAATACGGCTTTAATCGAATCAGATTGCGAAAGGGTTGTTCTTTGTTATCCTCGAAAAGCTACCAATTGCTCGAAAGCTTAATAAATTGGTATCGAAAAACCTGCTGTCGGAAAAGAGATCATTTTTCATGTGCAAAATAAACCAGTATAGCGCAATTAAGGAACTACAAGAATGTCGGTTCAATGGTAACAGCACACCAAAACTCAGCCTATGAATAAAGCTGGTTTAAAGCCTTGGTTTTTGTGTTTCCCGGTGCCTTGCTTATCGCTTCTTAGCGGCAACACAGTATGTCACCATTGAAATTTACCAGCTTTTAAATAGGTTATAACTAATCATATAATTGTAAATAAATATTTTAATCTTTTGATAATAGTGATACACTATAATTGGTTATATTTGATCCAGAAAAGATGTGTGACACGGCTGCTTTATGGCTTGTTGTGAGCGCATACATCTTTTCTGTAAATCTTAGGGTATAAGGACGGGACTTTAAATATGAGTAACAGACATACTACAACAGACGTTATCTTAATTGGTGCAGGCATCATGAGTGCGACGTTGGGAACGCTGCTGAAAGAATTAGCACCGGATTGGGAAGTTACAGTTTTTGAGAAGCTCGACAAGGCAGGTGAGGAAAGCTCTAACGAATGGAATAATGCGGGAACAGGACATTCTGCATTGTGCGAGTTGAACTACACTGTCGAAAAACCGGATGGATCCATAGATATCAGCAAGGCTATCAGAATTAATGAGCAGTTTCAGGTTTCAAAACAATTTTGGTCTTATCTTGTAAAAAACAATCTAATTCGTAATCCTCAGGACTTCATCCGGCCATTGCCACATATCAGTTTCGTACAAGGGGAACAAAACGTACAGTTTTTGAAAAAACGTTTTGAAGCATTGTCCGGCAATCCTCTGTTTCAAGGGATGGAATTTTCCGATGATCCGGGAAAACTGAAGGAATGGATTCCACTTATGATGAAAGACCGGACAATCAATAAACCGATAGCGGCAACAAGAATCGAATCCGGAACAGACGTCAACTTTGGCGCATTAACGCGTATGTTGTTTGACCACTTAAAGAATCAAGGCGTCGATATCCACTACAAACATAAAGTCCAAGATATTAAACGTACCAGCGACGGATTATGGGAATTGAAAGTAAAAAATCTCGATAGCGGTACTGTCGAACTCCATACTGCAAAATTCCTCTTTATCGGCGCCGGCGGCGGAAGTCTGCCTTTACTGCAAAAAACCGGCATTCCTGAAAGTAAGCATATTGGAGGATTTCCGGTAAGCGGATTATTCCTGGTATGTAACAATCCGGAGGTTGTAGCGCAGCATCATGCAAAAGTATACGGCAAAGCTGCAATTGGTGCTCCTCCAATGTCTGTTCCGCATCTTGATACACGATATATCGACAACAAAAAATCATTGCTCTTTGGACCGTTTGCCGGCTTTTCGCCAAAATTCTTAAAAACCGGTTCAAATCTGGATTTATTTGCTTCCGTAAAACCGCATAATCTCGTAACGATGTTGGCGTCAGGCATCAAAAATATGTCATTGGTAAAATACCTGATCCAACAACTTATGTTATCGAAAGAAAAGCGTATTCAAGAGTTGCGAGAGTTTGTCCCGAACGCCAAAAGCGAAGATTGGGATATTGTAGTAGCGGGTCAACGTGTACAAGTGATCAAAGATACGGAGACCGGCGGCAAAGGAACGCTTCAATTTGGTACAGAAGTTGTTAGCGCCGCTGATGGTTCGGTCGCTGCATTGCTCGGTGCTTCTCCGGGTGCTTCTACTGCCGTTCACGTTATGCTTGATGTGATCAAAAGATGCTTCCCGCAACATCTAAATGCGTGGGAACCGAAAATAAAAGAAATGATTCCTTCTTACGGCGTGTCACTATTGCAAAACCCAGAACTTATTCATGAAATTCATGCATATACAGCGCGGACGCTTGCATTAGAGGAAAAAAAACAAGCAAATCCGGCATAACCGAAAAACCCGTATGTGAAAGGAAGCATCCATTTTAGCAAATGGAGGCTTCCTCAGACTGTCGACAAATCCGAAAAAACCGGATTTGCCGACAGTCTTTTTTTGTATAATTAAGATACCGTAATGAATTGAGGTGGATGAAGTGCTAACAAAAAATACACAGATGAATCGTGATCAAATAGAAATGATAGCTTTAGACCAACTTGTACCTGCAGATCATTTGGTTCGTAAAATCGACGCTGCTATTGATTTTTCATTTATCTATTCGCTTGTTCAAGACATGTATTCATCGGAAAGAGGTCGACCAAGTATTGATCCAGTTGTATTGATTAAAATGGCTTTCATCCAATATACCTTCGGTATTCGTTCCATGCGAAAAACTATAGAGGAAATCGAAACGAATCTGGCTTACCGTTGGTTTCTTGGATTTGGTTTTTATGATAAGGTACCTCACTTTTCAACGTTTGGGAAAAACTACGAGCGACGCTTTAAGGATACAGACTTATTTGAACAGATATTCTATCGCATTTTGAAAGAAGCTGCAGATAAGAAGCTGATAAGCAGTGAGCATGTCTTTATTGATTCTACTCATGTCAAAGCGAGTGCGAATAAGCATAAATTTGTGAAGAAAGTGGTTCGAAAAGAAACGAAAGCCTATCAAGCACGTCTACAAGATGAGATAAATGCTGATCGAGAAGCACATGGAAAAAAGCCATTTCCTCCAGATAAATTTGGGAAAGAAGAATATAAAGAAATAAAAGAAAGTACCACTGATCCGGAAAGTGGTTACTACGTAAAAGACGAGCGAACAAAACAGTTTGCTTACTCATTCCATGCTGCTGCGGATCGAAATGGCTTTGTTTTGGGGGCTATTGTAACGCCAGGGAATATTCATGACAGTTCCGTATTGGAGCCACTTCTTGAAAAAGTCATAGAAAAACATGGAAAACCGGTTGTAGTTGCTGCTGACGCTGGATATAAAACTCCCGCCGTTGCCCAATACATATTTGAAAATGATATGACCCCTGCTTTACCTTATACTCGCCCTCGTACAAAGGATGGTTATTTCAAAAAACATGAGTATGTTTACGATGAATACTACGATTGTTATCTTTGTCCGCAAGGACAAGTGTTAAAATATGCAACTACGACGAAGGAAGGCTATCGTCAATATTTTTCTGATCCAGTCCAGTGTAAAGATTGTCCATTCCTTTCGAAGTGCACCCAAAGTAAGGAGCATAAAAAACTGATTCAGCGACATGTATGGGAATTTTATTTAGAGGAAGCTGATCATCTTCGGCATACACAAGAGAATAAGAGCATTTATGCAAGACGGAAAGAAACCATTGAACGTGTTTTTGCTGATGCAAAGGAAAAGCATGGTATGCGTTGGACAACCTTAAGAGGTCTAAAAAAATTGTCCATGCAGGCGATGCTAACTTTTGCTGCAATGAATTTGAAAAAGATGGCTTGCTGGACATGGAAAAGTCCAGCAATAACATAAAATAGACCCCTGGAGGGGTCTATTCCAAACATTTGAAAGCATAAAAGTGACAAAAGGCATCCGAAAGCGCACATTCGGATGCCTTTTGTCTACACTCTGAGGAAGCATCCATTTTAGCAAATGGAGGCTTCCTTTCGTTTTTTCAAGTACCTTGATTGGTTTAGTCGACAGAAGTCAATTGATGACAGAAGAAGGGGTTAATAGGTAACTTAACGATGTAACTAGTGGGCAAGAAAAGGATTTTGCAATCAGTATTGATCGCAGCTTGAAAAAAATAATACAACAAAAGAAAGGTATAATGAAAAATCGGCTTGATTCTAACTGCTTGAATATTCCGTATAATGCTGTCTAAGGGGGTATATTTAAATGGAAATAGTTTATAAATACAATGAACCGGTAAAAGCGGAAGACGTTATACAAGTATTTAGGAATAGTGGCATCACTCGCCCGATTGGCCAAAAAGAGCGGATTCAGAAGATGTTGGATCACGCCAATCTTATTCTGACGGCTTGGGACCATAATAGATTGGTTGGAATAGCCCGCGCATTAACGGATTTCAGTTATTGTTGCTACCTCTCTGATTTGGCTGTCGATAAAGATTATCAAAAAAGAGGGATTGGCAAGGAACTCATAGAGAGGATAAGGAAAATTATCGGTGAAGAGGTCGCCCTCATCCTGTTATCGGCACCAAGTGCAATGGATTATTATCCAAAAGTTGGTTTTGATAAGGTTGATAATGGTTTTATTATTCGCCGTAAGCGTTGATGGCTGTGATTTTGTTTGTAAAAATCCACAAGATCATTTAATACGGCTTTATCAAAAATAAAAGCTGATTTATTCAGCCCGACAGCCCGAAGCTGCACCTTGAAAAGCTTTATGTCATCCAGTCAACTACAAAAAAGAGGGCGCTCGATAGTGCACCCAACGGATTGACATTAGAGCCTTTCATTCATTCAATATTATGATCTGGATTAAAAGTAATCTAAGTTTATAAGTGTTGATTTTTTAATGAACAAAAAGAATTGACCTAAATTACGGTCAGTTCTTTTTTCATAATAGATTTAATTACTTTTCTTTTTTATTAGGTAACTGGTAAACAAAGAAGTATAGTATTTCCACTATTATCCCAAGTGCGAATTAGAATATGGCTATGTACAAGACGCCTAGATTGCTTGCTGACAACTTCTCGGAGAACAGTGTGTAAATAGCGGCAAATAACCAACATAAAGTGAATGTGAAAGCATATTTAACAACTGTAGATAAGAACTTATTTTTAATTTCATTTAAATTTTTAGACAATAGTTCTGCAACGAGAAAAAACGCGGTCACATAACCGATAAAATTCAGGGTGAACCATAAATTTTTTATGAATCCTCCATTTTCAATGTTCACTTCAGGAAGGGAATTTAAAAATTTCAAACCAAAGAAAAAGATTGAAACCGGTATTGATAAAATGACTAGACAAAGGATTGCGACAAGTATAAGGGCAATTATGGCATCGCTATAGTATTATCTCTTTTTGCTCATTTTAGGATCCCTATCCTACAAATAGTTACAGTATTGTAATTATTATACATCTCATTTATGGTATAATAAAGTAATTACTAGAATTATATTCCATCTTTCAGTTTTGACGGGATTGTTGATGAAAACAATTAACAATCTTCATTTTTGAACAGAAACTATTATATTGAAAAATGGAAACCTTGGATTTTAACCTACTTGTTCATTATCAATCGTAGATTATTAGCCATGACAGGGTGGGGCTGCTGGTTCGAGACCAATCGGAATCATTATGAAACCCTATTACTTTGTGTATTCGTTAATAAAATCCTGGTTGTTGAGATATTTCGTACAAAAGTGGAAGCTATTTTTGTGTTGTTTCTTTTTCCTTTTGTGTCAAGCAATTCTCTAGACAAAAATGATTTTCTCCATGTTTTTGAATACTTTGCCATTTTCACAATACCTCTTCTTTAGCACTTGCTCCCTTTCGTATAGTTGTCACTTATGTAACAATTTAACTCTACCAGTCTGTTCTATCCCGCTTGATATGAATACATTTTATTATTTTTTGCATCATCAATACGTTGTTAACAGAAAAGTCAAACATCATTAACAGATTTTTCAAATTATTATATTGAATTAACAATTTTGGTAATTTACCATTAAATTGTACCCGGGTATTACTGAAATTAACTAATATAACAAAAGGAGGAAATGTGTTATGAAAAGGGGAGTAATTGTAGAGAACAAAGGATGCTCAGCATGTTCCATTGGTGCATTATGTCTAGCTGATGGACCGGTACCTGATTTTGAGGTTGCTGCTATTTCTGGTACTTTCGGGCTTGTGGGGTAAAATTTTAGGGGATTGTTCCAAATAGGTGTCAAGCCTTCACAATGAATAAAATATTTAATTTACCAGTTCATGCATTTGTTAAGGCTCAGACATCATTGGGACGCCCCCCTTGTAAATTGTACAATACAGAATATAAAAATAAATTTTTTATAAGGAGGGATGGAAATGGCCTTAAAAAATAAATATCCCTATATAGGGGATCATATAAGAATTCATAAACTACCATCAGGCGGTGTTCTTGAAATCGATTATTTAAGAGAAGATGTTTCCGCTTCGGATTTTGAGTATCTAGATTTAAATCAAACTGCTTATGAGATTTGCATGCGTATGGATGGCACCAAAACGATTGAAGAAATCTTACAAGCACAATGTGATAAATACAATGAAAATATACATGACCATGAGGGATGGTATTATGATATGATCCATATGCTTTTGAAAAAGCAAGTTATAAAAATAATGGATCAGGCTAAATACAAACTTATACAAGTAAGCGGAAGCAATGAATATCCAATGCCATTACATGCTACATTTGAACTAACACACAAATGTAATTTAAAATGTGAACATTGTTATCTAGAAAGTTCCCCTCAAGCACAAGGGACAATTTCTTTAGAAAAATTTAAGAAAGTTACAGATATGTTATATAAAAACGGTGTACTAACCTGTGAAATTACCGGTGGGGAAGTATTTGTCCATCCAAAAGCAAACGAGATTCTAGCATATGCATTAAACAAATTTAAAAAGGTAGCGATCTTAACAAATGGAACATTATTAAGGAAAGAAAGTGCAGATCTTTTAATAAAATATAAACATAAGATCATTGTGGGCATTTCCTTAGATAGTGTCCGGCCGGAAGTACATAATCGTTTCAGGGGAAAAAAGCATGCCTTTGAACAGACTTGTAAAACGATTAAGTTACTCAGCGATAATGGCATTTTTGTTCGAGTTGCTATGTCTGTTTTTGAAGATAATATGTGGGAAATACGTGAAATGGCCAGTTTAGTAAAAGAACTGGGAGCTAAGTTATTTACTTATAATTGGGTGAATGATTTTGGTAGAGGAAAAAATATAGAACTTCCCACTGTGAACGCAAATGTATATCAAAAGTTCTTATCCTATGAAAAGGAACTACTTGAAGAATTCAAAGATTTAATTCCGATTATTCCATATGAAAGAAAAAGGGTAAGTAATTGTGGAGCTGGATGGCGTTCTATAGTGGTAGATCCATATGGCAATGTTCGGCCATGTGCCTTATTTCCGAAAACATTCTCTTTAGGAAATATTTTAACAGATTCATATGAAAATATATTTAAATCGCCAATTGTCCACAAATTATGGAAATTACAGTCTCCCAAATTTAGTGAACATTGTAAGAAAGGCTGTCCTTTTAATGGATATTGTGGAGGCTGCTATTTGAAAGGATTAAATGCTAACAAACATCATCGTACAAATACTTGTTCTTGGGCAAAAAATGAGAATCTGGAGGATATTCTCCAGCTTGTTTAGGAGGGTTTTTCATGTCAGAAAATCGACAAAATCGCGGAAGTCAACGGAGGGTATTTCAATATATTATTTCATTGATCTTTTTTGCGGCAGCTATTACTTATTTCGTAAAAGGTAATTGGGGTTTAGCCGTTTTCTCTCTAATCATAGCCATTGTGTTTGTCGTTCGAGCAACAAAGGATGTGAAACGATGAATCCTATTTTAGACATTCAACATCTATCCGTATGGTATGAAAAAAACAACTTTGTTTTGGAGGATATCAATCTTTCTTTGAAGCAGGGGTATGTTTACGGATTGCTAGGAGTCAATGGCGCTGGAAAAACAACTTTGTTAAATACTTTAACCGGAATAAATCGTTCTTTTAGTGGCTTTTTTAAAATGGATGATATAAAAGTGGAGCCTGATGCAAAATTACATCAATGGCATGAATCTAAAAAAAAACGATATTTTGCCGCTGATTATCCAATGCTGTTCACAGAGATGTCTGCTCGTGAATATGTTAAATTCGTTCATAAGCTTTATCAAAAAATATATAAAGAAGAAGAATTTCTTCAATTAGCTGAAGAGTTTCATTTTACGAAATATGTTAGCCGACGTATTTCTGAATTATCGCTTGGAAATCGACAAAAGGTTGTTCTAATAACAGGTCTGTTGCTGAGAGTTCCTCTTTTTATTCTCGATGAACCACTTGTCGGTTTAGATGTAGAGTCCATAGAAGTATTTCATCAAAAAATGAAAAAGTATTGTAAGAATGGAGGAACTATTCTCTTTTCATCCCATCTTCTTGAAATCGTAAAGAGGTTTTGTGACTATGCAATTATTTTGCATAATAAGAAAATCCTTTCTGTAGTAAAAATAAATGAAAATTTAGATTTACATAAGGAATTTTTTGAGGTAATCCGAAATGACTGATTTCTTGCTCATCTTTCATTTATTCATTAAACAGTACTATGGAAAATATAAGAGAAAAGATTTCATCCAAACAATAATTGGTCTTGGCATTCTTGTTCTATTTGAAATTGGTTTAATCAAACAGGCGCATTTAAACGAAAGTATTTTATTAAAAGGTTATATTGTGGGAGCTCTTCTTTTTATAAACGTATATATCACTTCTCTATCTGTAAATACGCAGTGGAAAGAAAAATTTATGGATGTCATTTGCATCATGCCTATTCGGCCACGTGTTTTTTGGACTTCGCAAATACTTTTTCTTTATATTGATATGTGTTTAAGAAGAACATTGTTTTTCATTATACTCCCTATTGTTTTATTTGTTGACCACCATCTATCTGCAAACGATTTATTGGTTTGGTTATGCAAATTTTTGTTTTTAACCATATATTCTATTGTGATTGGCATTGCATTAGGAAATTTGTTGAATAGAAAACAAACACTGTATATGTTCTCTCATATTGCAGCTCTGCTGCTTGTGTTTTGCTCCATGTACCGTTTGCCAATATTGTATATATTGGTATGCATCATCCATATAGGCTGGGTGATCGTTGTAGATTTTCCAAAATTCTTGCAGGTTTCCAACCAGTCTGATAAAAATTCAAAATCACGACATATCGAATTTTCCTTTTATAAAAGGGAATGGAACAGATTTCTTTCATCTAAAGCAATGATTTTAAACTATGTCGTAATGGTTGCTTTTATTGTTTTCTTCTCCTATAACCTAATGAAATTAAAAATGGTTGGATCGGCTACGGTTTTTTTCATTGCTGTTGCATTATTGTTAACCTGTTCACCAATTGCATTGCTTTATTCGATTGAAAAACATAATAGAAAACTATTATTAGCATTGCCTATTAAGAAATGGTCACTATTTTGGCAGAAATATGCTTTCTACATAGGATTGCTGCTGACTGGATATGTTTCAATTATCTTAGTTTTTTCCATATTATTTAAAACACTTAATTCATTTTGGAGTATAGCTCAATGTGTAGAATTGCTTCTAGCGGGAGCATTTATCCGTCTAAAAGCAGATGAATATAGACCAAATTTCGATTGGGAGACAGAACAAAAATTATGGAGTGACTTTAAGAAATACCGGTCGTATTTTTATTGTTTCCCTCTGTTTTTGCCAGCAATAGTTGGAACTTTTTTTTCTCTAATATCCATCCCGATCCTGACGATATTCATTTGGTATATGCTAAACAAGCAAGAAGGTGATTTTATTGGATAAGATACAATTAGATAAAGAGTGGAAAATCAGTTTGTTTCCGACAAAAAAATTTTCAACTGTGTCTATTGCAGTCTATTTCTATGATAAGCTTCAGGACTCAGTAAAGTTTGAAGAAAATACTCTATTTTTTTATTGGTTTAGTTCCTTGAAAAAGAAAATACTGGTTGAAAAGTTTGGTTTTGATGTTGCTGAACGATTTGTTTGCTCGACAAGCCTTTTTTTTAATAATCAGCTTAAAACATATGGAACAAGAATCATTCATCCTAAGTATTCTGACTGTTATGATCAAGATTTAGAAAACATTGTTGATGAACTTGTTAATGTTTTGATTCATACGAAGGATTTAACAGAGGATTTAATGAGAAAAGCTAAGCAAGATCTAATTGCAAAAATCCAAAGACAATTTGCAAATCCGTTCGCATATTCTACGGCTCGTCTTTTGGAAACTGCCTTTCAAAATAAAAGGTACGGAACAGATGTTTTCGGTAACATAGATATTTATCAAAATCTTGATTTCTCTTTTTTGCGAAAAGCAGAGGAATATCTGGATTTTCTCCAACAACAAGACAAACATATTTTTATTTTGGGGAATCTCCGTTTAAATGGATCGACATTTCAAAAAGAAGACAGATTTCTTCATTCTAAACCAGTAATAGTCAATAGCAATTTTTACGAAACTGAGGTTCGAAAAGATTCTATCAACCAGACGATTATTACGTTAGGATTTTCTTGTGTCAATATAGAATGTTTTCAAGATTATTTAAACATGCAATTAATTGACGGGATGCTTGGTAAATATGGTCATTCCAAATTATTTGAAAGATTAAGGAAAAAAAATATAGCACCTTATCATGTTATAAGTCGTTACGATATGATGTGCAACGTCCTACTTGTCTCTGTCTGCGTACCTTGTAAATACGAAAAACAAACAGTAGATGAAATGATAGAAAATATATTAAGATTTGAAATCGATTCTGCCTACTTAGAAAAGACAAAACAGTTTTTTAAGAATGAAGTCTTTTATTTGCTTGATACACCTGAAGGGACAGTGTCCTATTTAAATATGATAAAAACATTCGCTGTTTCACTAGATGATATTGAACTAGAACTCTCAAAAATTACATGTGAAAGCTTATCCAATTTTTTTTGTGATAATGTGGAATACATTGGTGCACATGTTTTAAGGGGGAGTAAAATTGGGGAAATTTGATTTTTTTCATAAATTAGAGTCTATGACAGAAAAAGCGTTTTTAAGAAACAAATTGACTATCTATCGAATAAAATATCCGAATTCATATATGAGATTGGTTAACATTCAAGTGAACTTTGGAAGCAGAGATTATATGCTAAAATCGCAGAATAATATCCAATATTTACCTTATGGTACAGCCCATTTTCTTGAACATCTAATGTTTTGGAAAGGCAATCATAATGTGTATGAGGATTTCTTTAAAAGAAATGCAATTTTAAATGCATTTACCACATATACAGATACAAATTTCATGTTCAATACAAGGCCTGAGTTTGTTTCTGAAAATTTAGAGGAATTGTTTTCGATTTTAAACCAGCACCAACTGAATGATGCAATAGTTGAGCAGGAAAAGCGAGTTATAAAGAATGAAATCGACACAGCCAAAATGGATCAATGGGTAGACAAACATTATAGAATGCTGCACTTATTGTGCAATGGATCCCCTGTAAGTATATACCCGGCGGGTAATCACAGTGATATAGATTCGCTGACAACGAAAGAATTAAAAACTGCTTATCAAACATTTTATCAACCGAAAAATATGAAATTATTTATAATAGGCGGAAGAGAAGAGTTAGATGATATAATTTCTCATAAACTTGAAAGCTATGAAAATAATCAGGAGCATTGCAGCTTAAGCAGACATTTGGAACCCCATTGCGACTTGCTTTCAAAGGATGTTTTTCAAAATTATAAAAGCAACATAGGAATCTCGGGATTTATGATAGGAGTTCTACTGCCCCGTTCCAAAGACAATGAACTATTGTTAAAACAGAAGGTATACTGGGAAATTTTTTTGCGGGCTTTATTCCACATAGGTTCTCCCTTTATTCAGGAGCTGCAGAAATCTAACAAAATATTTCTTCAAAATCTAGCAATGCATACCCATTTTACTGAAGATGTAAGTTTTATAATATTGGATTTACAAGGCGAGAAGTCAGAAATATTGTTTGAAGCATGGAATGCTAATATTCTGAATGACAGGAAAAAGGTATCTCAATGGCTTTCCTATGGAAAAGAAGTTTTCTTAAATAAAATTATTTATGAGAGTGATTATTTACGAAAGCTATTTGATTGGATTTCTGACTATGCGTACTATGATTGCTCTCTTTTAAAGGTATATCAAATCGTTGAAAACATGCGGGATGATGATTTTTTACGACTGATGCACTTTTTTATTGAAGCGAAAAAAGTTTATATCTCATATACATAGAGGTGGTAAAGTTTGAAAATAAAGAAAGAGACCCTTATAGTCATTGCGTCCCTGATGTTTTTGTATATGTTATTAGAATATATTGGATTAATTCAACATGCGGTTAAAATGGTAGCTTTCTATTTTCAGTTTTTGAAGAATGATTATTTAATAATTTTATCACTAGCTTTATGCACTTCTATTGTACTTTTACCTGCTTCTTTATATTTATATAGCCTTCAAAAGTCTATAAAAAAGATGACAGAATCTTTTCGAATCATTCAACAAGAGCATGAAAACTGCTGCCGTCCACATGAACAATATTACTGTGAAAAATATTTTCTAGACTTGCAAAATTTACGCAGAAATTATAAAAATGTCAACCAAACCATCGCGATAGGAGCAATCTTATATCAAGTAGCAGTGTTCGGCTTTTTCATTAGCATTGTTAATCACATACAATTTGATGATCATTCATTTATGATTATTGGATCGATCCCATATATAAAATGGCTATTATTGTTTATTTTAATGATTATCCTTGCAACTCAATTTAGGACATACCTGATAAAAATGTTAAAAAAACAACGGAATATGCAAAAGATTTTAAGTTTAGCTTTCTTCATGATAAGTATATCCTGGTTAACTACGTTTCGACCCAGTGAAATTATATTTCTTATAGCCTTACTGCTCATTCAGCTAACTGGCAGCATTTTGTTAAATAAATGGAGTCATTTCTATAGTAAGGGAAAGTCTTCATTAGTCCATTAGGACATATTTGACATTCGGCAATTGAAAATTAGAAATGGTATATATGAGTTGCTGAGTACACGTGTATTGAGCTTTAATGAGCCTTTCCCTGCAGGAACGCGTCTAAACGAACGAGTCCCCACCTCTGCCGAAACAGTCGAAATAGTGTTGCTCATTTTCGTCTGTTTTTTTAAAATTTTTTCGGCAAATGAAATCACTTTTTTCTGTTGGTTTAAGCAAAAAATCTCTTTCTTGTAATCAACGGTTCACTGTTAATTCTACCAATTGGGAAGCAACATGGCTCTTTTCTTATTTTGGACTTAACTCTACTTAAGAATGCTTAAGTTTACTTTTCTATTAAAATTTGGAAATAAAAACCTATTGGTTGACACAATCGCCATGTTGTATTTATAATGGTTACAACGACGATGGAGGGACAATCATGAAGAGAATCAGCAGCCGTTTTTCAGTGGCGGTGCACATCTTGTTGTTGGTGCATCGGTATCCTATGCTTACTTCTGAAGAAATTGCGGGCAGTGTGAATACAAATCCAGCTTTCATCCGAAAAATCCAATCGAAATTAAAAAAAGCGGGATTGATTGATGTGCGGCCCGGTGTGGGTGGCACTTATCTTTTAAAGGATGTCGATGACATTACGTTGCTGGATGTTTATCATGCTGTTGAGGTAGTAGAACAGAATGAACTGTTTCATTTTCACGAACATCCTAATCCGAATTGTGAAGTCGGAGCGCATGTGGAATCGGTTTTTCGTTCCCATGTAAGGAAAGCCCAATTAGCCATGGAAAAAGAACTGGCACGAACCACTTTAAAGGAATTAACGGAAGAACTGGGGAAAAAAATTAGCGCTGATTCATGCTAATTTTTTTAATTAAGTTGTATCCAAATTGTTTACATCTAAAGTTTGACCTTCATCGTTGGAATAAAGAAAAACAAAAAACGACTTGAAAGGAGAAAATATAATGAAAATTGGTATTATTGGGGCAGCTGGAAAAGCAGGGAACCTTATTTTGAAAGAAGCTTTAAATCGAGGCCATGATGTGACAGCCATTGTTAGAAATGCATCGAAAGTGAAAGAAAATGTGAGCGTGATTGAAAAAGATCTTTTTGATCTTACTACAGAAGATTTGAAAGCATATGATGTCGTTGTCAATGCATTTGCTGCACCCATTGGACAAGAACATCTTTATATTGATGCAACCAACGCTTTGATTGAAGTTTTGAAAAACGCTCCGAATACAAGATTAATAGTGATCGGCGGCGCAGGTAGCTTATATGTAGATGAAGAAAAAACCACTCCATTATACAAAACTCCTGATTTCCCGGACTTTATTTATCCTACTGCTGAAAACGCAGCAAAAAGTCTTGAAATTTTGCAGCAAACGGATTCTATTAAATGGACGTTTATCAGCCCGGCTGCTGAATTTGACTATGAAGGGAAAAGAACAGGCAGCTATCAAAAAGGAAAAGATCATTTGATTTTCAATTCCAAAGGAAAAAGTTATGTAAGTTATGCTGATTTTGCCATTGCGCTTGTAGATGAAATTGAAAATCCGCAACATATCAATGAAAGATTTACGGTAGTTTCGGAATCTGAATAATCAGGGTTAATGTTTGCATTTGAAATAAGAAGTTTGGAAATAGACAATCGATCATCATTAAAGAGTCTGTCCCAACAAAGGACAGGCGCCAATTTGCATTTCTTCCCTCGATGCACATCAATCAAGCTCAGCACCAATTCTTCAAGAGAAGCATACAAATGCAAAAAATAGGTGGAAGAATGGGCAGACCACAAGCAAATGACAATGGACAGTGAATGAAAGCGGGAGAATGGCCGCAAATGGCGACTGGTGGTGCTATTACTGTTTTGTTTTTTAATCCCGATCAAGAAAGTCCGCTGTGATGATTCTTCATTGTCTTAAATAGGCTCCCCTATTCATTGCAAGTGCCCTTGTCATTCAGACCACTCCAATTCCAATCTCGATGATGTTGATTTGATCAAAAATTTGAAATAGGCGCTCTTTCGAAAAAGATTCATGACAATTTCATACATGCGGACCATACGAATGTCGAAAAATAATAGCAACTGGTTTTCGTGAATGGGGGAACAGCAAAAAATTTGTCGTTTAATCTACCTGTTAGAAGGGTATAGAAAAAGGGGAGGTGTTGTTGTTGATTGAATTTAAGAATGTGACAAAGAAGTATGAGGACGGTTTTGTCGCCATTAAAAACCTTAACTTGACCGTTCATGACCACGAATTGTTTGTGTTGATTGGTCCTAGCGGCAGCGGGAAAACGACGACGATGAAAATGATGAATCGTTTGATTGAGCCTACAAGCGGTGAGATTTTCATCAATGGCGAAAACATTGCAAAGAAAAATCCGGTGAAGCTGAGGAGAAATATTGGCTATGTCATTCAGCAAATCGGATTAATGCCGCATATGACCATTCGCGAAAATGTAGCTCTCGTTCCAAAGCTAAAAAAATGGGACGAAAAACGCTACATGAAAAAAGTGGATGAATTAATTGAAATGGTTGGTTTAGATCCTAAGGAAGTGGGGGACCGTTATCCGGATGAATTATCGGGCGGGCAGCAACAAAGAATTGGTGTAATACGGGCATTGGCTGCCGATCCTGAAGTGATTTTAATGGATGAACCGTTCAGCGCCCTCGATCCAATCAGTCGTGAACAATTGCAAGAGGAGCTGACCAGACTTCAGCAAGAATTAAAAAAAACGATTGTCTTTGTGACTCACGACATGGATGAAGCGATCAAAATCGGGGATCGCATCTGTCTCATGAAAGATGGAGAAATTGTTCAATTAGATCGGCCAGAGGTCATTTTACGCCACCCTGCCAATGAATTTGTCCGCCAATTTATTGGAGAGGAACGTTTGCAAGATGCCTCTAATATACCTGATTTAGAAGAATTGATGATTCCGCCCATTACAGCTTATCCGACAAGAGGATTAGCGGAAGCGTTAAAATATATGCGCAACAAACGGGTAGACCATTTGGTGATAGTCGATCGATACAATCAATATTACGGCGTCGTGAATATTTGGGATATGAGAAAAGCTTATAAAGATGAACAATTGCATCTTATTGATATCGTTCAGAAGGACTTTCCTACTTTGAAAACCAGCGATTCTCCAGAAAAAGCACTGCAAATGGTGAACGAATCCAAAACGGGATTTGTACCTGTTTTAGATGAAAAAAATAAAGTGAAAGGGATCATAAATCGCTCAAGCATTGTCAGTTATGTTGTCAGTCAATTGGCGATGAATAAAGGAGAGTGATTTGCATTAATAGTCTTTGGAAAGAAACAGCAGATGTATTTGTAAACAAATGGAATGACATTGGGAGACTGTTATTAGAGCACATGTATTTGTCGCTAGTGGCGATTGCGCTTGCCATTATCATTGCTGTCCCACTAGGGATCTATTTAACAAGGCATAAAAAGTTGGCCGATCCTATCATGGGCATCGCCTCGGCCATACAAACGATACCAAGTCTGGCTTTGTTAGTATTTTTAGTTCCCTTTATTGGAACCGGAAAGCCGCCCGCTATTGTAGCATTGACGATATACGGACTTCTTCCCATACTTCGCAATACGTATTTAGGAATATTAGGGGTAAATCGCAGTATCGTTGAAGCTGGTATAGGAATGGGAATGACCAGCAGACAAGTATTATGGATCGTTCAATTGCCTCTCGCCCTAAGTGTTATCATGGGAGGAATCCGTACAGCAGCCGTATTGGTCATTGGTGTAGCGACGATGGCAGGTTTAATTGGAGCTGGCGGATTAGGTGATTTCATTTTTAGAGGATTGCAAACATATAATTCCGCTCTTATTTTAGCCGGTGCTATTCCTTCAGCGATTATTGCGATTGTATTTGACCAAATATTAAAACGAGTTGAAAATCGAGCAAAACCTGGAATAAAAAGAAAAAAATGGTCGAAAGGCGCCAAAATTTCTCTTGTTTCCATTCTAGTCCTTGTGATTGCAGCCGTATCAGGGTTCGGAATTTATCAATCAAAACAAAAAGAAAATACAATGGCTAGTTGTATAATCAAATGCAACAAGCATAAAAAATGAAAAACCATAGATAAACCACGTATGATTAAGTCGACTAAAACAATATCGATACGGAGGATTTATCTATGGCAATTACTAATTCTACCATAGGAGCTCGGCATTTCAAACACTTAACGGCTTATGACCGTGGGAAAATTGCGGCCTTACACGCTGCTGGTAAGACTCAACAGGAGATTGCAGATTATGTTGGTTGTCACAAAAGCACCATCTCCCGTGAGTTAAGAAGAGGTACAGTGCCACAAAGAAAAAGCAACGGGAAAATTGTTCATGTCTATTTTCCAGACACAGGTCAACTTCTCTATGAGAGAAACAGGAAAGCCTGTGGCCGCAAGCTAAAACTAGACGATGCCATCGAGTTTATTAAGTATGCCGAAACTCAGATCCTTGATAAGAAATGGTCTCCTGATGCGGTATGTGGGAGAGCCAAACGTGATGGGAAATTCAAAGACAAAATGGTTTGCACCAAGACCCTTTATAACTATATTGATCTAGGACTTATAGGCGTTAAAAACATTGACCTACCTATGAAAATTACCCTGAACACCAAGAAAAAACGTAACCGGAAGAATAAGAAGATCTTAGGACGCAGTATCGATGAGCGACCAATTGAAGTCAATGAACGCCAAGAGTTTGGTCACTGGGAAATTGATACGGTTATAGGCAAGAAGACTAAAGATCAGGCCTTATTGACTCTTACTGAGCGCAAAACCCGTAAAGAAATAATTTTGAGAGTGACAGCCAAGGATAGTCTATCCGTTTCAGAAGTCATATCTCAGTTGAAAGTGTCTTATGGTAATCGGTTCTCTAAAGTGTTTAAAACCATTACGGCTGATAACGGTTCTGAATTTGCTGACCTCGGCCTTAGTGTTGAAAAAGATCTAACAGAGGTTTATTTTACACACCCTTACACATCCTGTGAACGAGGAACCAACGAGCGTCATAATGGCCTTATTAGGCGCTTCATACCAAAGGGGAGACCCATTTCCTCTGTGGCAGACGAAACCATTACCTATGTTGAAAATTGGTGTAACCATCTTCCAAGGAAGATCCTCAATTATCGTACACCTGAGGAGTGTTTCCAAATAGAGTTAGCTGGCTTAGCTTCTTAACCTTAAGCCAGCTAACCCAAAGGGTTGGTTTTTAGCAACTTGACAAAGAGCCTCTGCGGGCATGGCTACCAGCCATGAAGCCAGGTATACGGTACTGGCTGGGCCAACCAGGCTACCATGCCCGCCACTCCACGTCAAGTCGCGCAGAGTGTCCCGATTCTACTTAATCATGGGTTATCTGGTCTTTCAATACTTGTTGCATTTAATATTGCAATTTAAAAAGAAAATACAATTGTGATTACGGGAAAAAATTTTACGGAACAAGAAATTTTGGTTCATATGTATGGAAAATTGATAGAAGATCGCACCAATTTGCATGTTCAATATAAGTCTTTTATTAGCGGAACGGTGCCGGTATTTGAAGGAATGCGAAAGGGCGATTATGATTTAGCTGTTGAATACACTGGAACTGGGTTGATGAACATCCTAAAAGAAAAAATCCATACAACAGATCCAAATGAAGTCTATCATCATGTAAAACAACAGTATGAGAAAAAGTATCATTTAATCTGGTTAAAACCAATTGGATTTAATAATACGTATTCACTTACCATTCGCAATGAGGATGCGAAAAAATGGAATGTAAAAACCATTTCGGATCTTGCGAAAAAAGCACCCCAATTAACTCTTGCTTCCGATCCTGAATTTTTAGAACGAAAAGATGGATATCCTGGTTTACAAAAGAAATATGGAATTAAGTTTAAAAATACCATGTCCATGGATCCGGGAATTATGTATAGTGCTTTAAAAAATCATAAAGTAGATGTTATTGATGCTTTTACAACTGACGGACGCATACCAGCATTCCATTTATATGTGTTAAAAGATGATAAACATCAATTTCCTCCTTATAATGCAGCACCAGTTATACGCGAAGAAGTACTGAAAAAACATCCGGAATTGGAAAAAGTGATTAATTTACTTGCAGGAAAGATCACAAATGAAAAAATGCAGCAGTTAAATGCAGAAGTAGATTTGAAAAAGAAAGATTATGATGACGTGGCTGAACAATTTTTAAAGGAGGAGGGGCTGATTCAAAAGTAATCCTCTTATGAGAAAAAATGTAGAGAGGAATGAAAATGGGGCCTATCATAAGTCGGTTAAACCGGCTTATGAGAGGGCCTTTTAAGTTGATTCACAACTGGATAAAAAATGCTATAAAATTAGAGACTAAATTGTATTGGGAAACTTTTCACGCCAAATACAAATGGACTTTGAATGGGCTCAAGTTCT
The DNA here is from genome assembly GCF_038006725.1 of Bacillus sp. FSL W8-1127. Lineage (NCBI taxonomy): Bacteria > Bacillati > Bacillota > Bacilli > Caryophanales > Bacillaceae > Bacillus > Bacillus sp. FSL W8-1127. The sequence continues at coordinate 1,051,412 of NZ_JBBOVU010000001.1, forward strand.
GTATGTTTTGCTAGTTCTAGTTTAGAGAAAGTGGTTAATAATACAGAAAGAGCAACTTTTGCTTCCAGTCGAGCTAAAGGAGCGCCTAAACAAAAATGGATGCCATATCCAAAACCTAAATGTGGATTTGGGTGGCGTTCCAGCATAAAACGATCCGGTTGTTCAAACTTTTGCTCATCCCGATTAGCTGCCGCTACCCAGCTAATCACTTGAGATCCCTTGCGAATCGTATGGCCTCCAATTTCGACATCTGCCGTCGCAGTACGTCCAATTGCTTGGATTGGAGGATAGAATCGAAGAGTTTCTTCAATTAAGTTGGGAACCAAAGAAAAATTTTTTCGGACTGTTTCTTGAGTATTTGTATCTTCTACCATATATCGAACAGCATTCACAATGAGATTCGTTGTCGTTTCATTACCCGCGACTAATAATAAAATACAGAATTTGAGCAACTCTTCTTCCTTTAGTCTTTCTCCGTCCACTTCTGCTGCCAATAATAAAGAAATTAAATCATCTTTTGGGCTTCTTTGTCGCTCCTGTATGATTTCTTTAAAATAGTCATTCAGAAACTTGGCTCCTTCACGTCTTCTTTTCATCATCATATTAAAGGCCTCGTCCGAATCATCCTCGGCTCCAGACACAAGAATATCAGAATAGTTTTTAAAAAGTTCCCTGTCTTTTGCCGGGACTCCCAATATTTCCGCAATGATAATGACGGGAAGCGGAGCGGCAAAATCACGAATCATTTCCAATGTTTCTTTTTCCTTTGCTTGGTCCAACAGGGAGGTTGTAACGTCCTGAATTCGTTGAGAGAGCTCGTTGACAGCTTTGGGAGTAAACGTTTTATTAATAAGATTTCTCATTTTTGTATGTTTGGGCGGATCCATTATCAATATACTGTTTCTTTTGTCGCCGATCCCACGATTAGAGGAAAATAATGCAGGATTTTTTAAGATGAAATGAACATCTTCGTATCGAAATACATCCCAACATTCTCGAATGGGGTCATATCTTACCGGTGTTTTTTTCGCAAAGTGTTATAAATAGTAAAAGGAAACAACTGATCTTGTACAGATTGAATCTCTTTCATAGGAATCAGATTTGCGTAACGTTTTGTTTCGTAGGAGGTTTTCTTTGCAGTGGCCATGATTTCATCTCTCCTTTAATTTTTATCGGGAATATTCGCCAGTAATGTTTTTCCTTTTTACCATAACATTCTAAAAAATTACTATCAACAGACATATTATGCAAAAAATGTCAATCAATCAAAATGCCTAAAAATTTGGTTTTGATCCATATCTCCTATTGGTCTTTCTACTTACCATGGTGGAGGTTGGTTCCATTTGCATAACGTTTATGGCGCTTTTTTGCGTTCCAACTAAAATCTATCAAGTTGAACCACTATAAATTTAGTTAGTCTATATGACAGCCAATAAAGGAAGGAAAAAGAGGATTTACTTGAAATGTAATATAGAAGTTGAGGGATTTTAAAAACGAAAGATATATAATGAAACTTTTATTCAGCGGTATGAAGGAATGAATATAATCTCATCTTAATAGTCGTAGTTTTACTTACGTGCTTCTTGGTTTCTTCAATTGGAAACATTGGTATCAGGAACGTGGGCAAGAATGATCATGCCAATGATGAAGAGAATAACAAGGCTAAACACACCTGCATTGGTGTTTCCTGTGAGCTGTGCTGTGAAACTGACTAATAATGGACCTAAAATAGAAGCAAACTTTCCGAAGATGTTATAAAATCCGAAAAATTCATTGGCGTTCTTTTTGGGAACAAGCTTCGCAAAATATGAGCGACTTAACGATTGAATGCCTCCTTGAGAGCTCGCAACAAGCATCGCTAATATCCAGAAGTCCAACGTTGTTTTTAAGAAGTAGGCATAGATGCAAACGATGATATAGACGAAAATGCCTGCATAAAGCATCTTTTTCTCTGTGAATTTTTCGGCCAATCTCCCGAACAGAATGGCAAACGGAGCAGCAACGACTTGGGTGACAAACAAAATCACTAACAGATCGGAAGAACGGATGCCTAAATCCGTTCCATACGCTGTGGACATCGTAATGACGGTACCGACACCGTCAATATAGAAAAAATACGCGAGTAAGAATAAAAACAGAGTGCGGTACTTTTTGATTTCTTTTAGTGTTTTCAGAAGCCGTTTAAAGCTCTCTGCAATGGGATTCGCTTCACGTTGAATATAAAAGGCTGCCGGACGTTTCGAAACATCGGTATGGTGAATAATCCCCACCAGATGGCGGTCATAAGGAAGGCTATTTTGCTTGCAGATGCGGTGGAAAGCGGAATTATTTTACTTTGAGCTAAAATAATGATCGCGATGCTTACGATAAACGGGATTGTGCTGCCGATATAGCCAAAGCTAAAGCCGCGAGCAGATACACGATTCATGCGTTTATCTGTGGTTACGTCGACAAGAAAAGCATCATAAAACACAGTGGCCCCGTTCGATCCGATGGCAGACAGGGTATAAATGATTAACAAGATAAGCCATTGATCACTTGGGATAAAAGCCAATAAAGCCGTAAAGGATACACCTAGGGCAAAAAAGAACGCAAAAAACCGTTTCTTCAATCCTTGATAATCGGCAATGGTCCCTAAAATAGGCCCTAACATGGCTATAATAAAGGTGAAAATGGAGATGGTGTAGCCTAAGTAAGCCGTAGAATCAGCAGCGCTGACGCCGGCATTTTGGGCAGCCGCTTTATAATATAAAGGAAAGACAGCTGTCGTAATGATAAGAGAATAAGCAGAGCTTGCCCAATCATAGAAAACCCAGCTGTTCTCTTCTGTTGTAAACTTTTTCATCATTTTGCCCCCCAAGTAAGCCCTACCTATCTCACATTTTACTTAAAAATTCGTTTGAAAAGACATAAGATTTAAAATTTTTAAATTGCAATATTAAATGCAACAAGTATTGAAAGACCAGATAACCCATGATTAAGTAGAATCGGGACACTCTGCGCGACTTGACGTGGAGTGGCGGGCATGGTAGCCTGGTTGGCCCAGCCAGTACCGTATACCTGGCTTCATGGCTGGTAGCCATGCCCGCAGAGGCTCTTTGTCAAGTTGCTAAAAACCAACCCTTTGGGTTAGCTGGCTTAAGGTTAAGAAGCTAAGCCAGCTAACTCTATTTGGAAACACTCCTCAGGTGTACGATAATTGAGGATCTTCCTTGGAAGATGGTTACACCAATTTTCAACATAGGTAATGGTTTCGTCTGCCACAGAGGAAATGGGTCTCCCCTTTGGTATGAAGCGCCTAATAAGGCCATTATGACGCTCGTTGGTTCCTCGTTCACAGGATGTGTAAGGGTGTGTAAAATAAACCTCTGTTAGATCTTTTTCAACACTAAGGCCGAGGTCAGCAAATTCAGAACCGTTATCAGCCGTAATGGTTTTAAACACTTTAGAGAACCGATTACCATAAGACACTTTCAACTGAGATATGACTTCTGAAACGGATAGACTATCCTTGGCTGTCACTCTCAAAATTATTTCTTTACGGGTTTTGCGCTCAGTAAGAGTCAATAAGGCCTGATCTTTAGTCTTCTTGCCTATAACCGTATCAATTTCCCAGTGACCAAACTCTTGGCGTTCATTGACTTCAATTGGTCGCTCATCGATACTGCGTCCTAAGATCTTCTTATTCTTCCGGTTACGTTTTTTCTTGGTGTTCAGGGTAATTTTCATAGGTAGGTCAATGTTTTTAACGCCTATAAGTCCTAGATCAATATAGTTATAAAGGGTCTTGGTGCAAACCATTTTGTCTTTGAATTTCCCATCACGTTTGGCTCTCCCACATACCGCATCAGGAGACCATTTCTTATCAAGGATCTGAGTTTCGGCATACTTAATAAACTCGATGGCATCGTCTAGTTTTAGCTTGCGGCCACAGGCTTTCCTGTTTCTCTCATAGAGAAGTTGACCTGTGTCTGGAAAATAGACATGAACAATTTTCCCGTTGCTTTTTCTTTGTGGCACTGTACCTCTTCTTAACTCACGGGAGATGGTGCTTTTGTGACAACCAACATAATCTGCAATCTCCTGTTGAGTCTTACCAGCAGCGTGTAAGGCCGCAATTTTCCCACGGTCATAAGCCGTTAAGTGTTTGAAATGCCGAGCTCCTATGGTAGAATTAGTAATTGCCATAGATAAATCCTCCGTATCGATATTGTTTTAGTCGACTTAATCATACGTGGTTTATCTATGGTTTTTCATTTTTTATGCTTGTTGCATTTGATTATACAACTAGCCAAGATTTAAAATTTAACATTCTTTACAAAAAAATAAATTTTTTAATTTGGGATTCCCCTGTGTTGCTGACAAAATGTAAAAAAACTCCAATGTAAATGTTATCAATGGAATATAATTCTAACCTTTGAGATGTGATTATTGCCTTAAAGTGTGGAGATGTCAATGTTGTTCCAGGAATATACAGTAAAAAAACAGATTTCTCTAAAACATACTTATTTTAATGGAGCTATCTACCTCCAGAATGAAAAAGAGAATGTGCCGAAAGTAGTTATGTTATGGCGGTAAGAAAAAGAAATACGGAACTCTTAAATTTTTTGAATGATATGATATTAAAATTTCGAGAAACAGGTAAGATTCAAAAAAATATCTAGGAAACCGAAACTTGTTTGTGTAACGAACCGTGTGCGGCTCCGCCAATATGGGTAGGAGATTTTTCGCTAATGAATTCGTGCTCCGGTTTTGCATCAACAATCAGATATCGTCCATTGTGGGAATGAAAAGAACTATAAAGGCGGGCAAGGGCATCCGGATAATTTCCGTATTGGATGTCATTTTCCTTTATCGCCAGATCCAAGATCGAAGCGTCCCCTTCCAACGTCCAAGACTGGTTATACGGATCCGTAAATTTGCCGTTAGGGCGGAATTGAAAGGTATCTTTCGCTTTTTCATTCGCCACATGAATCCAATCATTTTCTTTCCACGCAATAAAACCAATCCTTGAATCGTGTTTTAATTTAGAAGCAATCTCAGAAAAAGAAATGTTGTGATCCAATGTGTAGATAAAAGCCATCCGCTCATTCACAGCAAGGACAATTTGATCATTTTCCTTGATGGGTTCACCCAATTTAGAAATTCGGTAATTCTGTAATAAGGAGTTTAATGAAATGAGGGATTGGTTTTTGTCTTTTCCAATTGGGGATTGACCGCTGTCTCCCATGACAATCCACACTGCTTTTTTGAGCGCTTCGTCCCACGAGTCATAAGAATTTAAAATGTTTTGAAGCTGTTTATCGGCTTTTTCAATTCCCTTTATAGCCATTGGTCCATTTTATGAACAGTATGGTCATTGCTTGGCAAATAGGCAATTGTAAAAGCAGGAAGTTTCTTTTTTTGAATCAGGTATTTGACTTCTTGTGCGGAAAAGTGATCATTAAATCCAACATTTTGCCAGAAATGGTTATAACGGTTGTTCGGATCAAATTGTGAAAACCGTCCGAACGAAAACAAGATCGGTCCATTTGTCTTTAATTGTTTAGGCAATAAACGAAAGAAGGAAATAGGTTTTGGAACGTCAAGAGTTTGCTCATAATCGCCGCGGTATATAAGACCGTTAATCGAAGCAGAATGTTTTTTATTCTTTTCCAACTCTTCATGAATCGTTGTAACCAATTTGCTTAAATGTTGATTATTTAAATGATACAAAATGTCTTTTAAAACCTGTTTGGTACCAAGAGCAACAATTTCTTTTTTTCCGCTGCCATAATTGACAATCCGTTTTTCTTTTTCGTCATACCAGACGAGCCCGGGGATATTATGATGGTCCGGATACGTTCCGGTCAGCAATGTACTGTCGATCGTGACGGACATGGTGGGATAGGAACTAACCACATTTGGGTAATACTGTCCATTCCGTATAAGAAATTCAAGTGCCGGAACCCGTTTTTCTTTCATCGCTTTCTGTAAAGGTTCATCCATCAAAGAGTCAATCATTAAGAAAATGACAGGTCTTTTAGGCTGTGTAACCTGGTTTTCAACTTTTGTAAAATTGGAGTTAGAGGAGTTGTTTGAAAACAAGAAAAATAATAGGAGAATCAATCCAGTTACCGATAGTATTAAAGTGATTATTTTCAAAGTGACTCAACCCTTTTTATAGTTATCTGTTTCGTTTAATTCAAGTTATAGTATGGCAAATGACAACCTAACTATTCGTTTACGGGACAATCAACGTTTGGATACACTTCCTAATTTTGTTTTAAGGAAAAAGGCAGCTGTCAAAAAAAGCTGCATAGTAAAAAAACCTTTTGAGTAAATTATTTTTTACCTATTCCTTTTTCTTATGGGATGTATATATCGCTTTATGTATAAATATAAGAAAGGAGTTTTTCAAAACAGTCATGGTGCAAATGATAAAGGATATTGTGGAAGAAATAAGAAAAATGATCGTGGCATTAGTTGAATTTGATTATGAAGAGGCTTTAGAAGAAATGAACAAAAATTAATGGTTTTTAACATCATAAAAACCACGATGATAAAAGCTTTTGGATGACAGTGGAATTAATAAAGCTGATATGCGGATGATTGGGTGGGATATTTTGTTTATAAAGGGATTTAATCCCGAGAAAACCACGATGGAAATTAGTGTGCCGCCTAATATTTTCTCCCAAAAGGGCTTCGGTTGATGCGATTGAGCATTGGATGATCTATAAAGAGCATCCAAGTGTAGGTGCCATCGTTCACATACATGCTTGGATGGATAGAGTACAGGCATCCGAAATTAATTACCCCTGTGGTACCATTCAATTAGCTGAAACGGTAGCCGATTTAGTAAGGAAGGCAGATGATCCATCTAGAGCTATCATCGGGCTAAAAAATCATGGTCTTACGATTACAGGTCATAATTTGGATGACATTTTTGATCGAATTGAAGGACGAGTTGTTTCACAAGTTCCAATGTCGTAGATGACTATCATATTAAGGCTCCATAAGAAGTGTCTTCTGATGTTTAATGATATTCATTTCTATTTCTTTTACTTATAACAATGGGAGGGTTTCAATAGATAAAAATAAAACATTTCCAAGAAAGCCTCTGAGGTATAAGGCTTCTTCCTTTGATAATAAGAAAAGCTGGTGTATAATGAGTGTCACCTAAGTTAGGAATATTGTGATTTTAACCAATATTCCTACTAGCACAAACTCAACATAGAAACACACCGAAAGGAAGATAGGACATGTATGAACAATGGAATAAACAATTTATAAATGGTCAATGGAGAGAGGGAAAAGGTAAAACCGTTTATGCAGATAAAAATCCATATAACTGAAGAAACCCTAGTTGAGATTCGATTGGCTAGTGTTGAGGATATTGATGAAGCTTATCGTTCGGCTCAAAAAGCGCAACAAGAATGGAAACAGGTCAATGCTTACCAAAAGGTAGCCATCATGAAGAAAGCGATAGAATTGGTGAAAGAACGAAGAGAAGAATTGGTGAAAATTTTAGTGGAAGAAAACGACCCATACAAAAGCGAATATTGAAATTGATGCAGCAATCGGCATTATGAAAGAAGCCGCAACATTTCCTCTTCGTATGCAGGGAAAAATCATGCCCTCTGTGATTCCGGGAAAAGAAAATCGAATTTATCTCGACCCTGCAGGAGTGGTAGGGATTATTAGTCCTTTTAACTTTCCGTTTCATTTAACCATGCGCTCTCTTGCTCCAGCCTTGGCAGCAGGGAATGGCGTTGTGCTAAAGCTGGATTTGCAAACGATGATTTCTGGCGGATTGTTTATAGGCAAATTTTTTGAGGATGCAGGAATTCCGAAAGGGTTGCTCAATATCGCTGTTTGTAGTTCTTCAGAAATTAAAGATGCTTTTGTCGAACATCCTATCCCTCAGATTATTTCGTTTACAGGTTCCACACGTGTGGGACGCCATATTGGGGAACTTTGCGGAAGACATCTTAAACGTGTGGCATTGGAACTGGGCTGAAATGACGCCATGATTGTACTGAAAGATGCGGATGTTGAAAGAGCTGCTAGTTCTGCGGCATTTGGCAAATTTCTAAACAGTGGACAAATATGTATGGCCTTGAATCGGATCATTGTCGAACGCCCGGTATATGATGCATTTATAAAAGCTTTTGTGGATAAAGCCTCTCAAATTAAATATGGAGACCCAAGAAAGAAAGATGTAGTGGTAGGTCCACTTATTAACCATAAACAAGTAGAGGTGATCCAAAATTTAATTGACCAAAGCATTGAACAAGGGGCACGATACGCTTTACGAGGAAAAGTTGAGGGGAATGTCATTGCTCCTACGATCCTTTCAGATGTGGCATGGACCCCTGCATTTTCTGATGGAGAAGGAAAAGAAAATGGTGGTCCTACCCTTGCTGGCATTAGCAAAGAAATATGGCCAATTGCCTGTAATGGCCAATGGGAATCTTCATGATCCTGAAAAAACAAATGAAATGATCGAAAAAGGAGAAGCGGATGTCGTTACCATTGGTCGTGATGCCCTTGCAAATAGTGATTGGGTGAACAAAGTGAAAAACGGTGAAACGTTGAAAGAATTTGTACCAGAAAAATTTTTACACCCAAATGCCAAAATAAAGGATTTTGAAACCTAATATGATCATTGGCAGGAAAATAGTATAAAAGAATCAAAAAGGAAACTGGGGTAGGAAACCCAGCTTCCTTATTATCTGAATTGACCAAGGTTCCTTAAACAGATAGGAACGATAATCGGAAAAAATTTAAGAGGTTTTTTGTTTTGGTGTTTCAACCGAATTTTGATACTGTTTTTTTTCTTTTATTGTAGAATATTCCTGACTAAAAGATTTGACTAGTCCATAACACATAAACAGAAGAATAATCGCTAGCGGTAAAGCACTCACAATAATGGCGGCCTGCATACCAACTAGACCCCCTGTCCATAGTAAAATTGCAGAAACTGCAGCTAAAATGATTCCCCAAGTAAATGTAACGAGGAAAGGAGGGTTTAAACTTCCATTCGTCGTTTGCATTCCAAGAACAAATGTAGCGGAATCAGCGGATGTAACAAAAAAGATCATAATTAGAATGACTGAAAGGACGGAAAGAAGTCCTCCAAAAGGCATTTGTTGTAATACAAAAAATAAAGAAGTTTCTAAACTTTGTTTTGCAACATCTAATCCTTTTATAAAATCATAGTAAATGCCAGTTCCACCCATTACTCCAAACCATAGTGAACAAACCAAACTTGGGACGATTAATACTCCAATAATAAATTCACGAACCGTACGTCCTTTGGATACACGAGCAATAAAAGTTCCAACGAATGGCGTCCATGAAATCCACCAAGCCCAGTAAAAAATTGTCCAGTCTTTTACCCATTGATTGTGTTGTGAATTAAATGGTGCAAAACGCAATCCCATGCTTGGCAGATTTTGAAGATATGCACCGAAAGTTGTGGTGAATAACTCTATTAAATATTGTGACGGGCCTATGAATAGGATAGATAGAAACAAGATAACTGCCAAGATCATATTTATGTTGCTTAAATATTTAATTCCCTTTGAAACTCCTGTCGCTGCAGAGGTTATAAAAAGGAAAGTTGTGATCATAATAATAATCAATTGAACTTTAAAGTTAATAGGTAATCCAAGTAAATAGTGCAATCCACTATTGATTTGTGCTGCCCCTAACCCTAAAGATGCAGCAACACCAAATACAGTAGCAAATACTGACACAATATCCACTATATATCCAATTGGACCGTTGACTTTATTGCCAAGTAGAGGATATAAAGTTGCACTCATTAAACCGGGAGAATTTTTTCGGAATTTATAATAAGCCAAGGCAAGCGCTACGACTGCATAGATGGCCCATGCATGAAAACCCCAGTGCAGATACGTATATTGTAAGCCTATTTTTGCAGATTCAGCTGTTTGAGATTTTCCAAATGGAGGATTTGCATAATGTGAGATGGGCTCTGACACTCCATAAAATAAAAGTCCAATTCCCATTCCAGCACCAAATAACATAGCAAACCATGAGGGAGTACTAAATTCAGGTTTTTCGTCTTGTTTTCCAAGTTTAATATTTCCAAAACGACTAAAAGCTAGGAGTAAAGAAAAAATTAAAAAGAAAGTAGCCGTATATTCATAGAACCAGCCAAAACGGTCAAGTAAATAACTTTGTACTGTTGTCATCACACGTATTAAATTGTCTGGAGTGACGACTCCCCAAAGGACAAAAAAAACTCCAATGATCAGCGAAATCCAAAAAATGTTTGTTGTTTTCTTCACGATCTTCCCCCTTTAAAAAATTCAAAATGAAATAAGACAAATTAAAAGTTATTGTTTATTTTTAACATCACCCCTTTATTATTGTAAACATACTTTCTATCATAATTCAAATCTACTTGGCTGTTTAACAATATACTAAACGGCAAATAAGAGAATTCGTTCGACTGAATATATATATCACCACGCTTCTTGACAGGGACTTCTATGGCCATGATTTTGTGGAAAAAGAGAAAATTACATCATTTTGCAGGAAAGCGGCTGTCATGACCACCACTCCGTATCAAGTTATAGTTATAGAGATGTAGGATGTAATGGCCAAAACTGTACATTTTTCGTTTGCCATAAACTTATCAAACACACGTAAGTCATGAGGAAGAAAAACTGTATAGTTTATTTCTCTTTTATTCGTATTTGCCCATGAAAATTAAAGCGTCTGAAACACTATCAAGTTATGTACATGGCCAATCCATCTTGTTGATAGGAACCAATCACTTTAATTTTATAAAGGAAAAAATCAACCAAAGAGAAAAAGAACCCTATTTTCAACAGGGTTCTAGGAAGATAAAATATGATGAATAATTTTTTCAAGAATAAGGGATAAAAGCATACTAATATTCATTTTTTCCAATCCATTCTATCCAGTAAAGAAGTTATATGAGCCAGATGATGTTTCGAATGCCAAGCATATAATGCAAGGGCTTGGTTTAAATCCATTTTTCCATTTTCTGGATGTATAAAACAACGTGAGAAATCTTTTTCATCCATCGAGAGAAGCAAATCAACCCAGCGGCTATGTACGGCTTTCAGCAAGGTGATGGAAACAGTAGGATCTGTTTGCAAACTGTCAGGAAGTTCTGCCCACTTTTTTTCGTTAAAAGGCTTAATCGTTGGTTGATCTTCTGTTAAAGCGAATTTAAACCGAGTATATGCGTTTATATTGGAGTCTGCTAGATGATGGATGACTTGCCGCACTGTCCAACCGCCGTCCCGATAAGGAGTATTTAATTGCTCAGGATTTAAATCTTTGACAGTTTGGTTCAAGACGTTTGGAAATTCTTTTAATTCTTGAATAAAATGCTTTCTTATTTCTTGATCGAAATGTTGCGGCAATTCAAATCGTCCGATCGGATATCGTAAATTTTCCATTTTGGATCCTCCATTTCTTAATTTTTTAAAATATAAAAAATAATATCATAAACAAAAAAATAACCCACCATCATTTCTATTAAATAGTCATGATCAAAAGAGATAAAATGATAATCAAATGAATCTCTGCTTTCCCGAATTGGATGAAATAAACGGATCTATCCCGCTATTAGGAGCAGAAGATAAAAGCATGCTTGGAAATGATTCGAAAGTCAACAGGGTTCTAGGCAAAGATATGGTGACGGAAATCCGAACCGAAATTGGGCTAATCCGTATTATTGCAGAGTGAATCACGTGGCAAATAACTTGTCACTATAATAATGAGGGGCTGACTCTACATCGAAAAAGGAGATGTTTAGTCAGCCCTTTTTTCAACTGTTTTAACCTCGTTTCACAAAAAGAGGAAGTTCGGTATGTCCCATTTCACGTACGTACACGAAAAGCTGCCCTTTATGATGAATTTCATGATCCATCGCTGTTTGAAGAAATTGATGGGCAGGGATTTTCATGCCAAAACTTTCCGTAAGGTCAAGGATGCGGTCTAATTCTTCATCTGTAAGCGATTTTAATAAGCTTTTAGTTTTTTCTGTATAGATTTCTGCCATTTTGCGCAAGTCTGATTCGGTTTCCTCGATTTTTTCTTTGAGCACTGCTGGATTGCCGCTCTTTGCGACTTTTGCAAGTTTATAAAATGTCACAAGTATATGTGTAACGAGGTCTTTTGCTGACATGGAGGTCGGCGTTGGTTTATAGTCATAATGTTCCTTTTCGATTTTGTTCACTAGTTCCGCTGTAACGCTGCGATGGGCCAAAAAATATTGAACAAGCTGGCTTGTGCGGTTCACAGTTTAACTCCTCCTTGAGAGAAAGCATATTGCTTCCATGAAAAAGTTTTTTGCAAAAAAATTAGTTTGAAACACATGTAAGCATATTTAAAACACTATTCAACTTTTTTATAAATTAGCCAAAAATTCCTTTATCTTTTAACTTAAGCACTTCTTCTCTCGTATAACCTAACTCTTCTAATACTTCCTCTGTATGTTCTCCTAATAGACTCCCTACATGTTTATATTGGGCTTTTCCAGCTGAAAATTTGATCGGGCATGCGATTTGCTTTTGAGTCGTTCCATCCTTTTTAGGAACTTCTACGATCATTTCTCGCGCTTTCAATTGGGGATGTTCACTTGCTTCAGAAAAGGTAAGGACTGGTTCTACGCATGCTTGAAAGTCGTAGAAAATATCACACCATTCGTTAAACGTTTTTTGTTGAAATGTCTTTTGAACCTCTTCTTTGAAAACATGAATGTCTTCTAGATTTTCGCTCATTGCAAGATGGATTAAATCAGGTCTCCCAATCCCTTCACATAATGCTTTCCGAAACGGTGGTTCAAGACTCCCAACTGAAAAATAGCGGCCATCTTTTGTTTCATAATAATCATAAAAAGTCCCACCATTTAACAGCATTGATTCTGGTTTTATTTCCACACCTCCTGCCAAAACTCCTGAACCATAAATGGCATTTAAGGCGAATGCAGCAGCCGTCATACTTATATCCAGCCATTGACCTTCCCCGGTTTTTTCTCGATAGTAAACGGCTGCTAAAATGGCAATGACGGCATGCAGCGACCCGCCCGCAACATCCGCTACTTGTATACCTGAAGCAATTGGTTTTTCTCCATTTCTTCTCATACCGTCGGCTACACCTGATAGAGATAGATAATTGTTGTCATGTCCAGGACGATCTTTGTAAGGGCCTGATTGCCCAAATCCTGTAATGGAACAATAAATGATTCGGGGATTAATTTTCTTTAAAGCTTCATATCCAACACCTTACCGATCCATCACACCTGGCCTGAATTGTTCAATGATAATGTCATATTCTTTCACTAGGCGCTTTACGATCTCCACAGCTTCTTGCTTTTTTAAATCCAGTGCGATCGAGCGCTTCGAACGATTTAAATAACTGTGAGATGTTGATTGTTCACCATCCATTGGAGGAAATTGCCTTATCAAATCATGCCTTGTTGGAGACTCGACTCGCAACACATCAGCCCCTAAATCTGCTAACATCATGGATGCATAGGGTCCAGGCAGTAGACTTGAAAAATCTAGTATTTTTAAATCATGCAAAAGAGTCATTCTAACACCAACTTTTTGAATATTTCATTATAATGATCTTAAAACTGAAGACGGTAAGTGAAAAAACTTCTTCCAAAAGACCCTCTTTTGTATGTAAATATTTTACTTTAAAGGAAAATCATATAGAACCCCTTTTCATATGATAATTCGTTTGTTTTTCTGACGAATAAGAATGATCAATGGAATGGCTCCAGCTGGTTGAATAAGAAGAAAACAACAAATAGGAATCGCGATAGATCCTATAATTTGGGAAACGAATGTATTCATCTTGAAGGTAGATGGTCAAACGGTTCTTATTCCATCAAAGACTCTTGATACAACAGTAGAGTGTAGTGCTTTTCACTGATGTTTGGGATTAAGAATGGCGACAATCTTCCTACGGTAGCTATGTAGTAGTACTAAACAAAATTCTATTGAAAGAGGGAGCGAAGTGAATCAACTTTCATCGTTCCGGTTGCTTTGGATTAGCCAATCCATTGCTAACTTGGGAGATTCATTGTATATCTTAGCTATAGTAACTTTCATTTATAATAGTACGGGTTCAGCTGCCTTTGCAGGACTGTTTCCTGTTTTGCGGGTATGTGCACAAGCGCTGAGCGGATTTTCGGCGCCTCTGCTTATGGATCGTTTTCGGCTTGATTTTCTTTTATGGATGTCCGAAATGGGGCAAGCTATTTGTTTCGGGTTCATGTGTGTTCTATTCATTGCCTTACCTTCTCACTGGCTGATTCCAACGGTTCTTTTTTTAGTATTAGGTATTTCAATTCTTCATGGATGGGGGATTCCGGCAAGAAATGCACTTGCCCCTCGATTAGTTCCACCTGATTCATTGATGAAGGCCAACAGTTTACTAGCCACTTCGGATCAAATGGTATTACTAGTCGGTTGGTCATTGGGCGGGATTTTGGTTGCCGGATTGGGAATTCTTCAAGTGTTAGGGATTACTACCATCATGATGTTCCTTTCGGCGCTGGCTCTTTTCTTTGTGAAAGACCCTTCCAAGATCGTTCCATCCAATCAAAAAAAGCCAAAACCATGGGATCGTATGAAAGAAGGATGGAGCATAATTTTGACGAATCCCCTCCTTCGTACGTTATCCTTAATGGAGATAATCAGTGGTCTTGGAGAAAGTATATGGGCTGGATCCATCATTTTAGTATTCGTAAAAGGAGTATTGCATAAGGGGGAGGATTGGTGGGGATTTATCAATACCAGTCATTTTGCGGGAACCATTCTCGGAGGAGTACTTATTTGGAAGATGTCAAAAAAGATTGAAAATTGGATCATATTCAGTATGTTGATCGGATCTTTAGGAATCGGCGTATTGACGATGATATTTGCTTTATCCGCCAATCCTTGGTTTGCATTAGCAATAGCTTTATTAATGGGGCCGCCTTATCAATTACGAAACATTGCACAAAGAACTCTTTTACAGTCTCATACAACCGCAGAATGGCTGTCAAAGGTATTGGCTGCTTTTGGAACCCTTACATTTGTATCGTATGGATGTTCTGTTCTTTTAATGGGTTGGATCGCTGATCATTGCACAGTTCAATTTGTTTATATTTTCACTGCTGGATTAAATATTATTTCTGCTGTTCTAGCTCTAATGGCCAAGAAAAATACATCCATTTGATACGAATTCAAAGTGAGGAAGAAAGAGTTAGGAATTAAGATGGTCACGTATCGTTTTCATAACGCCATCGGCCAATTCTTTCTGATCGGTTCACTTGTTACAATCCTGCTCGATCTTTTTATTAATACGCCAAATCAAGTATTCAGTTTGAAGTTGTGACCAGACAAATCCGCCAATCATTAAACATACATAGAGTTTTCGATCTTGGTGTTTTTCTTTTCGTCTATTCACGAATATAGTTAAGAAAGCTGTTAGGATATGGGCAACTATATTGGCAAAAAAATTTTCATTTGTATCACCTGTTTTGTTTGGTTCGTGACAATCTTTACTGGCTGTTTTCACTTCCATCATGATGGAATTAGTATTTGTAAATAGTCAATGGATTATGATCATTTTTTGAATAAAAATTGGTGGACAAAAAAATGAAATTAAGGTATTATAATCTCGAATTAAAGATATTTAATTTAAAGAAAAAATCTTTTGTATGATGTTGTTGTCATTAAGACAACAATAAAATATCTTTAATAATATCACAACAAAAGAAAGGCGGAAACATAATGGCAAAAGTTTTATACATTACTGCACATCCATTTGATGAAACAAAATCTTTCAGCATGGCTGCAGGAAAAGCGTTTATCGACACTTATAAAGAAGTAAATCCAAATGATGAAGTTATACACATTGACCTTTACAAAGAAAATATCCCACAAATTGATGCGGATGTATTAAACGGATGGGAAAAACTTCGCTCTGGAAAAAAATTTGAAGAACTTTCTGCAGATGAACAAGCAAAAGTGGGACGCCTCGCTGAGTTATGCGACCAATTTGTAGCCGCTGATAAATATGTGTTCGTCACTCCAATGTGGAATTTTTCTTTCCCGCCCGTTATGAAAGCATACATTGATTCGGTTGCAGTAGCTGGAAAAACATTTAAATACACCGAAGAAGGTTCTATCGGTTTGCTAACAGACAAAAAAGCACTACATATCCAAGCACGGGGCGGTATTTATTCAGAAGGCCCTGCAGCCGATATGGAAATGGGTCATCGTTATTTGCAAGCGGTAATGAATTTCTTTGGTGTTCCTTCTTTTGAAGGTTTATTTATTGAAGGACAAAATGCTATGCCTGAAAAAGCGCAAGAAATCAAAGAAAAAGCCATTGCTCGTGCAAAAGATTTAGCTCATACATTCTAATTTCAACCATCAGGCTTTTGCTTCCACACCCGATATATGAAAAAACAGGCTGGTTCAATACTCTTTTAGCGATGTTGAACCAGCCTTTCTTTATGCAAGATCCGTTTTTCTTTTGATTTTAAATAAGAATGGAAGGATCGTCATAAGTGAAAAGATTTTGTTTTTGTCATTTGTGATAAACTTTCACGGTCCTTTTATTTTTGCTGAAGCCCATGCATCAAAAATTGAATGGTTCGTTCAATTTCTGCTTTTTCCGTTTCATCATCCCAGTTGTGATGCGGCAATACGATAAACCGAGTGATGAAAAATCCAACTATGGTTGTAATGATCATCCGAATGGCAGACTCTGGAGGGATCATGACAATCTCTCCCTTTTTTTGGAAATGTTCAATAATTTTTTTAAACTTCTCATACACATGTTTCGTAAAAATAAACTGCAATTGCTCCTTGATTTCAGGAAGAAATGCAATTTCCTGCCAGAATACACGAATTGCAGGCAAATATTTCTTAACAAAATCATAACGATTTTTGAGAAGCACTCGAATAAAATCTTCGAAATGTTGATATTCGTTTTCAAATACTTCTTTCACAAATTCCTTTGCCAAAAACGGAGCAACGGATTTAATCAGTGTTGGATTCACAATCG
The DNA here is from genome assembly GCF_038006725.1 of Bacillus sp. FSL W8-1127. Classification (NCBI taxonomy): domain Bacteria; kingdom Bacillati; phylum Bacillota; class Bacilli; order Caryophanales; family Bacillaceae; genus Bacillus; species Bacillus sp. FSL W8-1127. The sequence continues at coordinate 1,068,470 of NZ_JBBOVU010000001.1, forward strand.
CTAATAATAAGTCTTTTTTCGTCTTATAATGGCGAAAAATCGTTCCTTCAGCCACGCCTGCCCTTTTGGCGATTTCACTCGTCGAAGTAGAGGCATATCCTTTTTCAGCGAAAATTTCAATGGCCGCTTCTAAAATTTTTATTTGCTTTTCGCTCAGTTTGACATCTTCACCGTTCACTTTCAACAGCTCTTTGATCCACTGTTGCTCGTTCATTCATACTACCCCTTACAGTTTTCGGTATTTTTTTAATGCTATCACATTTAATATCATAAACAAAACGGAAAAGCCAAGTAATACATAGGCGTCTTGGGCAATTTCATTCCAGCCGTTGCCGCGAATCATAATTTCCCGAAGCGCATCCGCTCCGTATGTGAGAGGCATAACAACGCTTAATGAACGAAGCCACTCTGGCATGGTTTCTAGGTTAAACAACCCGGAAAAGAAAATTTGCGGGACAATGACCAACGGTATAAATTGAAACATTTGCAGTTCATTATTAGCAAAGGCAGACAGCAACGTTCCCAAAGTTAAAGCGGTCATGGCCAATAAAAATGTAATAAAAAGGACGTATAAGAATGAGCCTTCCATTATCATGTCAAGAATATCAATCGCAAACCAAGAGATTAAGCTCGCCTGAAAAGTGGTAAAAATCCCAAATCCGATGACATACCCTACTACGATTTCCCAACGTTTTAAAGGAGTGGCTAGTATTCGTTCCAATGTTCCTCCTGTGCGCTCGCGAAGGAAAGAAACACCTGCGATTAAGAATACGAAAAAGAATATGAAAAAGCCGATTAACACCGGTCCGAAATAATCGAATAACGCCATATCTTCTGAACCGTGTAAATAAGACGTTTTTAAATGCATGGATGGTGTTTGAGGAGCTAATTCTTGCATCGCTTTTTGCACCGTCAAAAGGACAGCTTTATTCACATTGGGATCGCTTCCTTCTAACGTCATCTTTGGAGCTCCCTTATCCATTTCCATAAAAGCATCCACTTGCTGCGTTTTTAATTGATGATGAGCGGTCGTTTTTGTCATTTCTTTAACATCCGCATCATGTTTGGCTAACTTCTCAACAACAACTTCAGGAACGTTGGGATCAACCGCAATCGTTGGTTTATAATCTTTTCCATTAAACACAAGATTCATTAAAAAAAGGATAAACATGGGAGCCACAATCATGAGCGCAAGTGTACGTTTGTCTCGGAAAAATTGGCGAATGATACGAATGACGATCGCGCGGACTCTCATTGTCGTGCACCTCCAAAATATAAAAATGCTTCTTCAATGGTTCGAGAATTCGTCCGGTTCTTTAATTCCTCCGGACTGCCTAACGCGATGAGGCGACCGTCGCGAATCATGGCAAGACGTCCACATTTGTCTGCTTCATCCATGACGTGAGTAGTTACGACAATCGTTGTTCCGTTTTGTCGAATTCGGTCCAGTTCATCCCAAATGGCTTGGCGAAGCAATGGGTCAATTCCGACTGTTGGCTCGTCTAGGATTAAAACTTCCGGCTCATGTAATAAAGAAACGGCAAGTGACAAACGCCGCTTCATCCCACCGGAAAATTGGCTGACGCTCTTTTTTAAATGATCTGTTAAATTCACCAGCTGCATGACTTCGTTGATACGCTGCTTTTGCTTTTTCCCTTTTAATCCATAAATAGAAGCGAAAAACTGTAAATTTTCAAGGGCTGTTAATTCATTGTATAAGGCATCAGACTGTGCCATAAAACCAATTTGTTTCATGACATGAAGGTTTGGCATTTTTGTATTCAACACATCGATCGTTCCTTCGGTAGGTTCATCGATTCCAGCGATCATTTTGACAATTGTCGTTTTTCCAGCCCCAGAAGGTCCAAGCATTCCAAAAATTTCCCCTCTGAAAACTTCTAATGATACATCTTCAATGACTTTCTTTTTCCCAAAACGTTTAGACACGTGTTCCAAAGAAATACACGGTTTTTCGGGCATAGAGTCTCCTTCCTTTCTTGAGTGATTACTCACTTTTATACTAAACGGAAAAAAGGATTTTGTAAAGTGAGTAATCACTCATTCTTAATGACCATTCACTGTTGGCAGTATCTTTTCCTTTTTTGATATGGTTTAGAAGGGGAAAACGTTAATAGTATGAATTTGGAAAATTATATTTATTCTGTTCATAAGACAGGTGAGCAGCTGCTTCAAAACGATAGGAAAATAGGAGTGGTAGAAATAGAACGTTATATGCTTCATAAAAGTATTCGATCCACGGAATCGAAATCGTATCTCTTCGTTGAAAGAAATTCATTTTTTAATGATCATATCTTTTATGTAAGTGGAACCGATCTTATAGATGTACCATACCTTTTTATGAAATTTTTCACATTTTTTCATTTTTATCTTGCAAATCGGAATCATTACGTTTTAAAATGTGCTAGTAAGGATCAATTATCTATTGGTGGAATAAACAGGTTAGTCCAATGAAAACATTCCAAAGATAGAAGTATCGTTTGGAAAAAATAAGTGCCCAAATACATAAACATTTACTTGGCGATACTGTGATTTTGGGAATGGTTGCTGGATAAAAAGAGGGGGGAGTCTCAAATAGATAAAATTCATTCATACAGCTAAAGGCAACAGAAAGCCGCATTTACTTAGATAAGGAACGATCGGATCGAAGAGATGTTTCTTTTAAAATTTTTGATTAGCAGGGGAATTTGGCAGAGCCGGAGGCAAAACCGTATTTTCAGCAAACTGGGGGTATCGTGACAATCATTAAATCGTAATGATTTCGATTATCAAAAAGAGTATTTCTACGTAGTGGATGGGACAATTATGGAGAAAGTATTCAAATAAGTTGGGGTGAAACATAAGGTGATCGAATGACGGGATTGGTCATGATTGGTATTCATATGAACCAATTAGCCATTGAACAATCGTTGGATCAGTGTTTGCTAACGGAAGAAGAGAGTCAACAAGATTGGTCTTTATTTAAGGATCCAATTCCACCATTTTTAGCATCTTATTAACCTAAAGGAGGAGAGAAAATGAGAGTCAAAATTACATTAGCTTGCACAGAAACTGGAGATCGAAATTATATTACTACGAAAAATAAACGTACACATCCAGAGCGTTTAGAATTAAGAAAGTATTCACCGCGTTTAAAAAGATATACATTGCATCGGGAAACGAAATAACGTCAAACTCAGTTTTTCAAGAAATGAACGTAGTATCGATTCTCTTATCGCTAGGATGTTTCTTTATGTGGGAATTATATGAAAAGACGACATCGCTTTACCATCATCGCAAGACAGGGTGAAAACATGAATTTTCAACTTCCGCCAAAAAAAGAAAGGCATAGATTGTTTGGATCTGTCTCACCGGGTACAAAAATAAAACCAACTCAAAAACACGAGATGGTAGATATACAAAGTCAAAAGAATCATTTCTTAATTTCTATCGATCAAGTTGGTATCAGCAACGTAAAACTGCCTGTTAACGTAAATAGTCTACTGTCTCCGAAACAACAAACGACCATAGCGACGTTTTCTTTAACTTCCAGTCTACCGCATAACCAGAAAGGGAACAACATGAGTCGGTTTATGGAACAGTTAGAACAATACAGGCATAAAGGATTTACGTTGAATTTTTCTACTTTACATGATTTTGCACGAGAGTTGTCACAACGAATAGAGCAAAAAGATACGAAAATAGAAGTGAGTTTCCCGTGGTTTTATGAACGTACAGGACCTTCTTCGGAGTGAACAGGTCTTAACCATGCCCATGCAAAAATGGTGACTCAATACCATCAGCAATCGGGCTTTACAAATGAAGCGGCATTAACTTGCGGAATTACAACGTTATGCCCTTGTTCAAAAGAAATAAGTGAGTACGGGGCCCATAATCAGCGGGGATATGTGGCCATGAGGTTCAACTTTCACCTCGTTATCAAGATGAAACGGACTGGAAGAAAGTTTTATTACATGCAGCAGCATCTAATGCGAGTGCATGTATTCATCCTGTATTGAAGAGAACAGATGAAAAGATAGTAACCGAACAAGTTTATGAAAATCCGCGTTTTGTAGAAGATATGGTACGTCTTGTGGCGGCAAATCTTTACGAAATAGAGTGGATGGAATCGTTTACAATCGAATGCAGAAATGAGGAATCTATTCATCTGCATGATGCTATAGCTTCCATTACCGTTCAAAAATAATGATAAACGGATTAATGGTTTAGAAAAAATCCCGCGTTTTCATTTATAAATTAAAACGGCAACAATGGTAATCTCCTTATCAATAAACAGTTCTTGCGACGAAATGTAAAATAAAGTATTCGTTTCTTTGAATTTATTGGTCGAAAAGAACGCTTCAAATCATTTTCAATGTTCAGGAGGAATGATGATGAATAAAAAGAAAATACCGGTTACAGTATTGAGCGGGTATTTAGGTTCTGGCAAAACCACGATACTCAATCATATTTTGAACAATAGGGATGGCTTAAGAGTTGCCGTAATAGTAAATGATATGAGCGAAATTAATGTAGATGCAGATCTGGTAAAGCAGGGTGGAGGGTTGTCTCGAACGGATGAGAAGCTTGTTGAAATGTCTAATGGCTGTATTTGTTGTACACTTCGAGAAGATCTATTAATAGAGGTTGAGAGAATCGCTAACGAAGGAAACATCGACTATATTCTCATCGAGTCTACCGGGATTAGTGAGCCTGTACCAGTTGCCCAAACTTTCTCTTATATTGATGAAGAAATGGGAATTGATTTAACTAAATTTTGCCGATTAGATACTATGGTAACAGTAGTAGACGCTTATCGTTTTTGGCACGATTTTCAATCAGACGACAGTTTACTGGATCGCAAGGAAGCGGTAGGAGAAAACGATACGAGAGAAATCGCAGACTTACTGATTGATCAAATTGAATTTTGTGATGTTCTGATCATCAATAAATGTGATCTTGTGACGAAAGAGGATTTGGACATACTTGAAAATGTACTGAAAACTCTCCAACCGGATGCTAAAATCATCCGTACGATCAATGGAGTAATCAGACCAAATGAGATATTAAATACGGGTCTATTTGACTTTGAAAAAGCAAGTTCTTCCGCTGGTTGGATAAAAGAATTAACAAGTGGACATCAAAATCACACACCGGAAACAGAGGAATATGGCATTTCTTCTTTTGTATATGCAAGGCGTCTTCCTTTCCACTCAGAACGATTTAACAATTGGATACACTCTATGCCCAAAAATATCGTGAGAGCGAAAGGGATTGCCTGGTGTGCAACTCGAAATGATTTGGCATTGCTGCTGTCGCAGGCGGGTCCTTCTGTATCCATAGAACCTATTTCTTATTGGGTAGCCTCCCTGCCTAAGCGGGAACAAGAACAGATTTTTAGAGAAGAGCCTCAACTATTAGATGATTGGGATACTCAGTTTGGAGATAGACATACGAAACTTGTTTTCATAGGTAGAGATTTAAACCCACCTGAATTGATAGAAGATTTAGATAAATGCCTTCTAACTCCTGATGAGTTTGATCGTGATTGGAAATTATTGGAAGATCCATTTCATTGGAATTTGCAGCAGCGATAAAAAGAATGTGTTTTTTTGCCAAATAGACAGTTTATAGAATTTTATGAGCAATGATCGGTTCACTCTTTCTTATATTCATATAATACATAGAAAGGAGAAGTTATGCTGTTAAGAAAATTTGTTTCTTATGAAAGATTCATGGAAGAATCTAAAAACAATATAACGAAAAGAGAATTAGAACAATTAGAAAAGAATAGGGACAAATTTAGAAAAACGCTTTCTTGCAAGACGAATAAATGAGAAGAAGTTTTAGTCCTACAAATGCATCCATATGACGGACAGATCAGCATGCAGACAAAGCGAAGCACTTAAAGCTTTGTCTACATGCTTTTTTTATTGTAAAAAACAAGGATAAGCCAATAACATGGGATTATATATATTTTTTTGTTTGAAATAATATGGTCATAAAGCAAATGAGAAACTTTACGCTAAGGGGAATGGATATCTTGATGTCCATCCTAAATCTAAAACGTGAATCTTCCATTCCCCAAATGTTATACAGCCTCAGCACCTCAAACACTAGTGAGCGTCATCATAATATCGCTTAAAAAACGGAATATTCCTAATTATCTGTCTGCAAATGAGACAATGCCGATCTGCTGGTATTATGAAAACTAGATACTTCCTTTAAAAAGCTTTCCCTTCACTTAGTGGTAAGATTGTGTTTTCAACTGCTTCCTTTTCGATATCTCTTCCGATAGGTTCCCATTTTATTAAAACGGTTGCGATCAATCCAATCGTGGGGATAATTGTCAAGAAAAGGATGGTAGTTTGAAAACCTACCAAAGACAGGACGACAGGAAATATAAAAAAGCCTAATATACTTCCGACACGGGTTGTACCTTGTCCCCAGCCCGTTCCTAAACCACGCAATTCCGTAGGATAGGAAAGAGTCGCCATCGCCATTCCTTGTGAACCTGGACCAAAAGAGTGACCAAATATAAATAAAGCGAGAAAAATTGTAGGTAATATGACAGAGAATTGATTACCCGTTATACCTAAGGTCAATAAACTGCCCGCAGCGATAACGTAACCTATAATCGCAAGTCTTCGAATTCCTAATTTTTCTGTAAGGTATGATTGAGTAAATCCCCCTATGACCCCAAATATATTAAAAAATATCGTCCCAATAATGGCGTAAATCAAATCTTTTCCAAAAATCATAGAAGAAATGGTAGGGATATAAAAACCAACAGCGAAATATTCCATGCTTTGTGTGCAAGTTATTACAGAGGCTAATAATGTACGTATTTTATATTTTCCATGGAAAATCGCTTTATACGATAGTTTTTTTGCAGGAATTTCAAGGTTTTGGTCCTTGTTGGGAACAATCACAGCTTTTATTTTATAAGTTTTCTCCAAAACATTTGCTGCATCCTTTAGAGGCAAGTGATAGGCTGCCCACATCGGACTTTCATTCATGAACAGATATCTTGTGATCAAGACGATAAGAGCGGCTACTGCTCCAAAACCAACCGACCATCTCCAAACGTCTTCTTGTTGTTCAAAAAAATAAAAAGGGAAAACAACGAAGCCTGTAACGGTGGCGGCTAAGTACCATAACGGGCACCACAAGTTTACATACTGTCCTTTCTTCTTCAAATTGCTATACTCAGCAATAAAGCTTAAAGCAACTGGCACATCTAACCCGACGCCTATCCCCATCAAAAAACGGAAGATGGCGAGCCAGAATAAATTAGGGGAAAGTGCTGCTCCTAAAGCAGAAAATACCATAAAAAACAAGTCTATAAGAAACATCTTATTTCTTCCAAACTTATCTGTATAATATCCTCCGAGTGTAGCGCCTAACAAAGCACCTAAAGCCATGATCGCTGTAAGACTCCCCAGTTCCGTGGGGGAGAGATGAAATTGCTCTTTTAATTGATCTGTTCCAATGCCCAGACTAGTGAAATCATAGGCATCTACAAAAATCCCTCCTAATGCGACTAAAATAATTTTCTTTCCTTTTGGGGTGACGGGATTGGAATTGACAAAGTCAATAATATCCTGTCTGGAATGAATCTTGTATTCCCGAATACTCATCTCCTTACTCCTTTCCAATAAAGTTTGAGATTTATTTTAAACACATTATTCCTATAAATCAAGTTGGTTTTTAATATAGAATGGAAAAAATGAAAATAAAACTTTAAGGTATTGACTTTTAAATGGTCTGTTGCTAATATTTAGAAAAATAAATCAATTAATTCCGATAAGAATAGTATTGATTATAGTATTCCAGCATAACATCTGAGTTCCTTTTTACAAGGCGTATTTGAATCTCTTTAGCTTATTAATCACTACATTAGGGAGGAAATCTATATGCCAAACAATAATCTAATCTATTGGGAGCCACCCGTTCGAAAAGAAAAGAAAAACTCCCTAAGGGAGAACAAGTATTTAAATATGCCGGATTTGAGTTTTTTTCATTGGTGCCATCAACAATACGGCATCAATAGAGGGGTCTATAACACCATTGATCACTGGTTTTATGAACATGGGTTGGAAGAGATTATTTCTCGACGAATCTATATATTAGCTTTTCTTAAATTTGTCAGGGAGACAGAAAATGGATCCGGGCAGCATAAATTTATCCGTTTTGGAAATGGGGGACTTACAAAAAAATTGATTGAATTTTTTCATACTAAATAATTCAAGCGAGATATCAAGACACAACTGGCATTTTCCAAATGAAATCACTGGCCGATTTCAAGCCATAAACAGAAAAGAATCCTTATTATTTTCATTTTTTCTATTGATAGGTGACTGGACAACCAGAACCTCCTATAATTTGCCGCAAGGATCAGAATGGCAACATAGGGGGTTTTCTTTTTTAAAAAGTGAAAACGTAGATGTCTTTCGTTTACGGAAATTTCAATTATTTTCTTCCTGCGGAAGTGTGGAAGCCGCTATACGACCTAGAAAGAAAGGGTGAAGAATATGGGGAAAAGGATTTATTTAAACGCTTTTGAGATGAATTGTGTTGTTCATCAGTCGCCGGGTTTATGGGCATATCCAGAAGACGAAGCGGATCGCTATAAAGATCTTGAGTATTGGGTAGAGCTTGCGAAATTACTTGAACGCGGAAAATTTGATGGTCTTTTTCTGGCCGATGTATTGGGGATCTATGATGTCTATCAAAATAGCAAAAATGCTTGTGTGCGCCAAGGAGCGCAAGTACCCGTAAATGACCCCATTCTACTTATTTCCGCTATGGCTTATGCGACGAAACATCTCGGGTTTGGCGTTACTTGTTCCACGACTTATGAACATCCGTATTCGTTCGCAAGGAGAATGTCGACTTTGGATCATCTCACAAACGGGCGCATCGCATGGAATATTGTTACGTCCTATCTAGACAGTGCAGCAAAGAACTTAGGCCTCGATGAACAACTTCATCATGCGCAAAGGTATGAAATAGCGGATGAATACATGGATGTTTGTTATAAGCTTTGGGAAGGAAGCTGGGAGGATGATGCGATTATAAAGGATACAAAGAATAAAATCTTTGCCGATCCTGATAAAGTACACGAGATTCATCATCAAGGCAAATATTTTCAAGTACCGGGAATCCATCTTTGTGAACCTTCCCCACAAAGAACTCCTATCCTTTATCAAGCTGGCGCGTCGACAAGAGGAAGGGAATTCGCGGCTAAACATGCTGAATGCATATTTGTTAGTTTTCCGAGTATAGAAACTGCGGCACCTTATGTAAAAGATATACGGGAACGAGCCAAAAAATATGGGCGTGATCCTAAGAATATCTTAATTTTTAATCTCTTCACCCCCATCGTCGGAAAGACAGAAGAAGAAGCATGGGAAAAATATAGTCGATTGTCCAAACATATTAGTTATGAAGGAGCTCTTGCGCTGCTTGGTGGATGGACCGGTATTGATTTTTCCAAATATGATCCGGATCAAAACATTGAATATGTTGAAACAAATGCCATTAAATCAGCGGTGGAAAAGTTCACGAAAGCCAATCCGAATAAAAAGTGGACAGTGCGCGAACTGGCAAATTTTGTTGGAATAGGGGGAATGGGACCTGTAGAAATAGGAACGCCTCAACAAATTGCAGATGCTCTGGAATATTGGACTGAAACGGCAGGAATCGATGGTTTTAATATTGCCTATGCTACTACGCCAGGAACATTTAAAGATTTTGTGGATCTTGTTGTGCCTGAACTACAAAAACGGGGTCTTTTTAAAACCGAATATGAGGAAGGAACCTATCGGGAAAAGTTGTTTGGAAAAGGACAGGCACGCTTAAAAGATGAGCATCCAGGTGCGGCTTATCGAACAGTTTTTTCGCAATCGAAAAAGTAAGGAAAAGATCGTTTCATCCACAATCCCTGCAATGTGTCTGCACTAATCTTTTAAACTAGCAATGTGGCTTTGCAAAACAACTTTATCGTTAAAAAAAAGAAATCTTAATCTTCTGATAACAAATCGCGTGAACGGTTGAATACATTTCATTAGATCGAATTTTCAAAAGTAATGATGGGTTAAAGGAGCGAGATAACATGGATGCTGTTGTAAAAGATTCCAATATCTATTTAGAAAAGGCGAATTTACTTGCACAGGAGTTTGCGAAAGATGCGGTGGAACGTGATAAAGCAGGGGGAACACCAAAAGTTCAAAGAGACAAAATTAGAGAAAGTGGTTTATTGAAATTGCTTATTCCAAAAGAATATGGAGGAGAAGGGCAACCGTGGTCTACAGTACTTCGAATCGTCAGAGAATGGGCAAAAGTTGATGCGTCGATTGCTCATTTGTACGGATATCACTTTTTAGCTTTAGTGAGAGCTCATTTAAAAGGCACGCCGGAACAAAAGGAATATTATTATACGATTACAGCAAAGAACAACTACTTTTGGGGAAATTCGTCCAATCCATTGCAACGAACGGTCATTGGTAAACGGGTTGGAAATCAAGTGATTATTAATGGACAAAAAAATTTCAGCTCGGGATCACCGGATTCTGATTTTCTCTTAATTTCTTGGAGCGATCAGGACACAAATGAATATTTTAATGGAATCATTCCCACTTCTCGAAAAGGGGTCACTGTTCATGATGATTGGGACAGTATAGGCCAACGTCAGACAGGCAGTGGAACTGTTAGCTTTGAAGATGTGATAGTGGAAAATCATGAAATACTAGGCACCTCCGATTCCGCAAATAGCGTTTTTGCCACCATCAATCCGATTCTGTCCCAAAGCATTTTAGCCAATGTATTTGTAGGAAGTGCAGAGGGAGCTGTAGCAGATGCAAAACAATATACTTTAACTAAATCACGACCTTGGTATACCTCTGGAGTGGAAAAAGCATCCGAGGATCCGTCTACACTTCGCCAGTATGGCGATTTTTGGGTTGAAATCCAATCAGCTGCAAGCTTGGTGGAAAAAGCTGCAAATAAATTGGATGAAATATGGGAAAAGGAATTCTTCTTGTCGGAAGAAGAACGGGGGGAATGTGCCATTCTAGTGGCTGCAGCAAATGTTCTCAGCGGGAGAGTAGGTTTGGATATTAGCAGTCGAATTTTTGAAGTGACAGGGGCGCGATCTACCGCCTCTAAATATGGATTGGATCGTTTTTGGCGCAACATACGAACCCATACGCTTCATAACCCTGTTGAATACAAACTGCGCAACATTGGAAACTGGGTGCTGCATCAAGAATACCCCAAAGCAGGTTTTTATTCATAACAACGAAATAGGATAGATTGTTATCATGCAGAGATGGATTTTCTAAAAAATAGAATCGATCGTCATAAAACGAATGGAAAAATCTTGACAGTAATGTCAGGATGACGTAAATAGTCGTTTTTTTGTAGAAAGAATCATTTTTAGGGGAGTTTAGGTCGTTTTGGAAGGAGAGAGACAATGAAGAAGCAGGGATTGTCAGTTTTAATGGTAGCAATTTTACTGTTTTCACTTGCGGGCTGCAGTGTGAATACCACCACTAATGGAAGCAAGAAAGATATCATCAAAGTCGGTGTAACTGCAGGCCCATTTGAGGAGATTACCAACAAAGTAAAAGAAGTAGCCAAAAAACAGGGAATGAATATTGAACCTGTTGTTTTCAACGATTATATGACGCCCAATCGAGCACTGACAGCAGGAGAAATCGATGTGAATGTTTACCAAAACATTCCTTTTTTGAAACAATATAATCATGATCATAACACTCATATCGTTCCAGTCGGGAAAACGGTGGCGATGCTTATGGGGATTTATTCTAAAAAATACAAGAGTGTTCAGGATATTCCGGATGGAGCTACAGTAGGACTTCAAAATGATCCAGTCAACAGATCGCGGGCTCTTCATGTTTATCAACAGGCGGGACTCATTACATTAAAGCCCGGAACAGATGAGGATAAAGCAACCGTACAGGATATTGAAAAAAATCCGAAGCACCTGAAATTTAAAGAATTAGAAGCTGGTCTCTTGGCACGTACATTAGATAGCCTTGATGCCTCGACTATTAATGGAAATTACGCTTTACAAGCAGGATATGAACCAAAAAAAGATTCTATTTTTTTAGAAAATGACGATAAATATGTAAATGTTGTAGCAACAAATAAGAAAGATAAAAATAATCCTGCTTACAAAAAGTTGGTTCAGTTATACAATTCCGACGAAGTCAAGAAGTTCATCAAAGAAAAATATAAAGGCGTGGTCATTACTTTTAATAAACCCTTTGAATTAAATGATTAGAGGAGTGCAAGTTATGATCCAACTCACTAACGTTTATAAAAAGTTTCAAGTAGGAAAAAAAGAAATTGAAGCTCTGAAAGGAGTCACCATTCATGTCAATAAAGGAGAAATTTTCGGGGTAATCGGCTATAGCGGCGCAGGAAAGAGTACATTGCTTCGCATCATGAATCTTTTGGAAAGACCTACAAGCGGAAACGTCGTCGTAAATGGAGAAAACCTTTTAGATTTAAGTGATCGGCAATTAAGATATTCCCGAAAGAAAATAGGGGTTATATTCCAGAACTTCAACTTGCTTTCTTCTTTTAACGTATTTGACAATGTTGCAGAAATTTTGCGCATGAATCGCATACCAAAACAGAAGATCATAAAGAAAGTGAATGACTTGCTTGAACTGGTGGGATTGGAAGATAAGGCAAGAGAATATCCCTCGCAATTATCAGGGGGACAAAAACAAAGGGTAGCCATTGCTCGTGCGTTAGCCATGGATCCGGAAATCTTGTTATGTGATGAAGCTACATCCGCTCTTGATCCGCAAACAACGGAATCGATTCTTGACTTACTTCTTACGATCAATCAAAAAATGGGATTAACTATCGTGCTTATTACACATGAAATGGAAGTGATCAAAAAAATTTGTGACCGGGTAGCTGTAATGGAAAAAGGAGAAGTCATTGAGCAAGGAAGTGTTCTTGATATTTTTAGCAGGCCGAAGCGGCAGGCAACCAAAAACTTCATTCGGACGGTTTTTGATGAGGAAGTTCCGTGGGATATCATCACAAAAATAGAGGCATATGGGCCTTGTTCGAAAATATTGCGTGTGTCTTTTCGAGAAGACGCTGCTCTTGATCCGGTGCTGGGAACCATAGCTGCCCAATATCCTATTACACTCAATATATTATATGGTTCTATCACCCATATCAAAGGCACGCCTCTTGGAATTTTGTTGCTTGCCATTTCCGGTGATGAGGAGGCCGTATCCCGGGCCATCGATGATCTTAAACAGAGGGTATATCATGTGGAAATTAAATCCGAAATGAGTGCCGAATTAGAGGTGATGTCCAAGTGATTCAGAGACTGTTAGACTTGACTCCATTATTTACTCAATCTTTGTATGAAACAATCATCATGGTGGTCTTTTCACTCGTGATTTCAACTATTATCGGGGTTCCTCTTGGGGTTTTGCTAGTCATAACACGGCCCAATCATATTAAACCAAACAAATGGCTATTTTATAGCTTAAATACGATCATTAATATTGTTCGTTCACTCCCGTTTATTATCTTAATTGTAGCGATTATTCCATTTACTGAAATGATTGTGGGTTCAGCTATTGGAATTCGAGGGGCAATTGTACCTCTCATCGTTTATACAGCTCCTTATATAGCAAGACTGACTGAAACGGCTTTGCTTGAAGTGGATTTTGGAGTGATTGAAGCCTATTTGGCAATGGGAGCATCATGGATGCAAATCGTCTTTCGAGTTCTAATACGTGAAGCAAGATCCGGAATTTTGCTTTGTTTGACTATTGCGTTGATTAGTTTAATAGGAGCGACGGCGATGGCAGGTGCTGTCGGCGCAGGTGGATTAGGCGACCTTGCCCTGCGCTACGGTTATCAACAGTGGGATTTGCCTGTTATGATGGTTACCGTTGTAATATTAATTTTTATGGTGCAACTCATTCAATCATTAGGGAACTGGGCGGCCAAAAAATTGAAGAAAAATACATGATGATTTCAAGAAGTATGGATCTTGGCGGGAATATAATGATAAGTTTTCTTTGATTATGGCAGCCTTTGATTTATTAAGTTTTGGCTTTTTCCCAATCATAAAAGCGTATGCTTATGCTGTAAGAATCAAATTGGCCATCTAGTCATTTTATAGATGTTTTCATACTTCCTAAAGCAAACGGATCGTTAGAAGATTCTATTATCTCAATTGAATTTGCGAAAGAACGCCCGCAAGACTTTGGTTATTCGACAACGGTGTATTCTTAAGAGAAAAATGAATGTTTTCACTTTTATTGCGTTAAAACATAGTTAATTAATAAGAATAATAGAATTTATAATGAATGAGGAGGAACCTTATGTCTACTTATAACGATTCAAAGCTAAACGAAATTCTTGCAGCAATTAATAATTTAGATTATGGATCCATATTAATTACGATACATGAAGGAGAGATTACCCAATTGGATATTACGGAGAAAAAGAGATTTCCTCTTACAAAAAATCGAGTCACTGATATTCAAAAATCAGCCTCTAAAAGATCATTCCGGTAAAAATTTTTTATCGAACCTTAAGCCTTTTAAGCACGGATAGGCCGACTGAAAGAATAGACAGTTTATAACTGCTTTAGAACGAAACAGAAACGAAGATTCGTAATCATCATTTAAATTTGAAAAGGGGTATATTAAATGAGTTTAACTGTAAATCCTGTCGAACAGCTATACAATGAAGTGAAAGAATTTCGAAAAGCTGCGCATTCCGTTAATCCTTTATTTTTAAATCGATGGTCTCCTCGCGCATTTTCCGATCGGAAAGTTTCTGATGAAGATTTGTATAGTGTACTTGAAGCGGCTCATTGGGCTCCTTCTTCCTATAATGACCAGCCTTGGCGTTTTATTGTGGCGAAAACATCTGAGCAATTAACAACTTTCCACCAATTTCTTCATCCTTTTAATCGAACTTGGGCAGAAAAGGCTCCCGTTCTTGTTCTAGTTGCTTCAAACAAACAAAGAGAGAATGGTGATCCTAATGGTGCACATGCGTTCGACACTGGCGCTGCTTGGGGATATTTAGCAATTCAGGCCACTTTGCTCGGTCTTGTAACACATGCCATTGGAGGATTTGATCGAGAGGAGGCTCGCAGATTGTTAAATATTCCGCAAAATTTTGATCTACATGCCGTGATTGCTATTGGTTATCAAGGCGAAAAAGAAATACTTGATGAAAACTTGCAGAAGCGTGAAAATCCAAATACGAGAAAACCTTTAAAAGAATTGGTTTTTGAAGGGAAAGTGAGCTCGTAAAATTCTTAAGATGAAGGGTTTCTATAATCCATTTCAGTGTGGATTTCATTCTAAATCAGAGTAGAGTTTGCTTATTGGAAAAATATTGGGGCTGCTAGGTCATACGAATCCTCCTGTGCAATTGAACAAGTAGTCTTGATATGTTAAAATGAACAAAAATAGTCATTATTACGATTTTCGGAAAAATTTTTATAAAATCGAATCGTTATACACCACTAGGGGTGCTTTTGAAAAGCTGAGAGAGGCATAATGGCCTTAACCCTTATCACCTGAACTAGGTAATACTAGCGTAGGGAAGCGGTGTTGTCGTCATCTTTTTCGAAAGACATGCTTTGTTTTTCGATTGGATGATGCCGCCGCCACTTCTTTGAACAAGAAGTGGTTTTTTTATGCATATAAGGGGGAGAGTATTCGGTGAGCCAAAATTTACATCGGATTGTTGAACAAGTCGATCAACGAAAACAAGAATTGATTGATCTATTGAAAAAGCTTATTTCTTTTAGAACTCCTGCCCCGCCGGCCAGAAATACAAAAGAAGCGCAATCATTTGTGGCAGAATTCTTGAAGAACCTAGGTTTTAAGATTGATATGTGGGATGTTTATCCCGGTGATCCTAATGTGGTGGGAGTTTTAAAAGGAAGGGACTCCCCAAATTATAAGAGTCTGATTGTAAATGGTCATATTGACGTCGCAGAAGTGGATGAAAATGAGGACTGGGAAGTGAATCCTTTTAAACCAGTAGCGAAAGACGGAGTAGTAGTGGGGCGTGGTGCTGCAGATATGAAGGGCGGGCTAGCCGGAGCACTGTTTGCTATTCAAATGCTTCGTGAAGCAGAGATTGAATTGCCAGGGGATCTCATCTTTCAATCGGTTATTGGGGAGGAAGTAGGCGAAGCAGGAACGCTGCAATGCTGTAAACGCGGGTACAAGGCTGATTTTGCAGTTGTTGTAGATACAAGCGACTTACATATTCAAGGACAAGGCGGTGTTATTACCGGCTGGATCACTGTTAAAAGTAAAGAAACGTTTCACGATGCAATGAGAAGAAACATGATCCATGCCGGTGGGAGATTGTTTGGTGCAAACGCGATTGAAAAAATGATGAAAGTAATAGAGGGGTTACAGGAGCTGGAACGTCATTGGGCCGTAACGAAAAGTTATCCGGGATTCCCTCCGGGATCCAATACCATTAACCCGGCAGTGATTGAGGGCGGAAGACATGCCGCTTTTATTGCGGATGAATGCCGATTATGGATCACGGTCCATTATTATCCGAATGAATCTTATGAAGAGGTTGCAAAAGAAATCGAGGAGCATCTAAAAATGGTAGCTCAAGGAGATGTGTGGTTAAGAGAAAATCCCCCCACTTTTAAATGGGGAGGCACTTCCATGATTGAAGATCGCGGTGAAATTTTTCCATCGCTGGAAGTGGATCCTACGCATCCCGGAGTACAATTGTTAGCCCGTTCGCACCAAGACGTTTGTAAAACCGATCCTATCATAGATGTGTCCCAAACAGTCACTGACGGTGGATGGCTAGGTGAAGCCGGTATTTCTACAGCGATTTATGGACCGGGTGATTTGCACAACGCTCATGCTGTGAATGAACATCTATCGATTGATCAATTGGTCGATTATACGAAAGTCATGTTGACCTTTATTTATCAATGGTGTCATACGAAATCCGATGGACAAAAGGAGTGGCTATGATGAAATTTAGTAAAAGATTATACGAAAAAATACAACCTATTTGGAGAAAGAATCATTCTCATCCCTTTGTACAGGAAATGGGGGATGGCTCTCTTGATCCAAGAAAATTTCGATTTTATATGATTCAAGATTACCTATACTTGATTCAATATTCAAAATTATTTGCATTGGGTGCTGTTAAGGCTGATGATGTAGAAACAATGGGGAAATTTTCAGCGCTTTTGCACTCCACCATCAATGAGGAGATGTCTCTTCATCGCCAATATGCGAAACGATTTGACATTAGCGAAGAGGAGCTTGAAAAAGCCAAACCTTCTTCCACTACGCTGGCTTATACGCATTATATGCTGCATGTCGGCCAAAATGGTACGCTTGCGGAACTTGTATCCGCTATACTTCCTTGTATGTGGAGCTATTGGGAGATTGGAAAAGAATTAAGCCGTTTGCCGGGGGCAAGTGATCATGAACTTTATGGAGAATGGATTCAAATGTACAGCACGGAAGAATTTGGAGAACTCGCTCAATGGTGCATCCATCTTCTCGATGATCTTGCAGAAGGAAAACAAGAATCAGAACTTGCGAGACTGGAAGAAATTTTCTTGAACACGACTCGATTTGAATACATGTTTTGGGAGATGGCTTACAACGAAGAAATGTGGCCAACTGAACGGGAATGATAAAGTACTGACGACTTGCCGGAATATCATAAAACCCTCACGCTGTGCGATGAGTACTATTTTATATATGAAATAGATGGTGTAAAAAATTTTATGGATTATGCCGAAAATGATAGCTGAAATGACAGCTATAGATATCCCGAACGATGATTGGTGTTGATGAAAGTTGACGTTTCAAAGGATTTTTTCGTTTTAGAACGCATTCAGCAAACCATTTCCAGCCTCCCGGGAAAAGCGGGAGGTTTATAGGTAAAGAAAAGTTTTAAATATGAAGGAGATCTTCAATACAGTGGCGAATATGTTGGATAGGCTTAGAGGAACCTTACCCAAGTCATTTTTCATGCGTATAATGACATTGAATCCTCCTCATCATCAAAATGATAAAGCATTTATTAAACTCTTTTTATAGGCATCTGCTTAAAATGGAAGGTTACATACATACAAGTCCTGTACGGGCAATTTTGTGTCGTGTTTGGACATTCTTGCTGCGTTCTTGTTATAAAATGAATGGAAGGAGCTTCTGTTCGCAGGATGATTGAATTTAGCCATGAAAATGGTCAGATAATTCGTGATTGGTGAAAAAGTGCCATTTTCAAAAAATACGTAGGGAGAGAAACTATGTCTTATAAAATCGTCTTTTTCGATATTGACGGCACATTAGTCAATAAAGATTCGACCATACCTCTTGACACAAAAGAGGCCATTCGAAAGCTGAAAGAGCGAAACATTGAAGTGTCTTTTGCGACTGGTAGAGCCCCATTTCATTTTCGTCATATTGCTGAAGAATTAGGAATTGATTCTTTTGTAAGCTTTAACGGTTCGTACGTTGTATATAAAGGGAAAGTCATCTTTGAAAAACCGATTCATCCCGCCAGTTTGGAACAATTGGAGCAATATTCCCATCGGTTCAACCATCCCATCGTTTATTTGAGCCATAAAGAATGCTATGCGAACAAAAAACAGCATCCCCATGTAGTCGAAAGTTTTCAATTTCTCAAGCTGGAGTCGCCTGGTTTCCAACCGCATTATTGGAAGGATACTAGTATCTATCAAGCATTGCTCTATTGCCAAGAACATGAAGAGATTCATTACCTTGAGAAATTTAACGATCTTTCTTTTATTCGTTGGCATCCGTTGTCGATGGATGTGCTTCCTTCCGATTTATCGAAGGCAAAAGGGATTGCAGCTATGCTGCAGCACTTGAAACTATCCCCTGATGATGCGGTAGCATTCGGAGACGGTTTAAACGATAAAGAAATGCTTTCTTATGTTGGGATGGGCATTGCGATGGGAAACGCCAATGAAGAGGTAAAGCCTTTTGCTGATTTCACGACCAAGCACGTGAATGATGGGGGTATTCGATACGGGCTGGAGTATTTAGAGCTGATTTAACGGTACGATGAGTTCAATCGGTGTGTGTTTCTTACCATTTTATAGGGGAATATTGAACGGCTTTTTTGTCAGACGCTATACATTGCCCTCTAAAGAAGCAATTTTTTTCAGAAGAAAAGGGTTCAAACTAAAAAAATACTTACAGTTTAAAGCAGAATTCGATCTGGTTTTTAAAATGACGGCTTGTCGACAAAGTCAAAATTGCTTGACAGTCTGCAAGCCTTTTATTATTGGTTAATTCACAATGAATAAAAGTTTTATCTTAAACGTGTCATTGTTTCCTTGTAAGAATCATGATGTTGTTTTCCATTAGGCTATTCAATAGCCAAGACGTTTCAATAATAAGAGGGAAGACATTTTCTCTGTTGTCTTTGCGTTTGTATGCGTAAAAATCTTTCTTGAGAATATATTGTAATGGCAGCAAAGTTCGTTTATAATACGTTATAAATCGTAATCATTACGATTTATAACAAAAAGGAGGGATTCAATGCACTGGTTCTGAAACGATCATTATGTATGTATACTTTCATAATAAGCAAATAAGCAGCTTATCTAGTAAATCGTAATGATTATAATTATCAATTGATGAATGTTGGATGATGAAAAGGCTTATTTTTTTAAAAGGATGAAAAAAATGGCTAAAAAATCAAAGATCGTAAAAGAAAAAAAACGTCAAGAAATGGTTGAGAAATATGCCGCCCTGCGCAAGGAATTAAAGGAAAAAGGAGATTATGAGGCATTGCGAAAGTTACCGCGTGATTCATCTCCAACGCGATTGAGAAATCGATGCGAAATAACTGGGCGGCCACGTGGATACTTAAGAAAATTTAAAATGTCCCGCATTGCTTTTCGTGAGTATGCTCATAAAGGTCAGATTCCGGGCGTGAAAAAATCAAGCTGGTAATTTTCTTTGGTTCAATGGACTAAGATTTAGAAGTGAAAACATTTTTGCAATGAATAATCGTGTTCTTTTCTTTTTCAAGAAAGTAAAAGAATGGAGATTAGAACTTTTACTTGACTACACTATAGTTCTAATAGTATTATTCTAACACGACAAAATCGTAATCATTTTGATTTGCAAATATCCATTCCGTTTAAGATAAATCAATAAAAAAGGAGAAAAGAGGATGAAACGCTTCCGATTCATGGTTTTCTTGTCATTGCTGATGTGTTCATTAGCGATTGCAGGATGCAGCAACAATGAAAGCCGAACTAATTCGAAAGATTCTAAGCTACATATTGCGACTACATTCTACCCTATGTATGAATTTACGAAAAACATTACAAAAGACAAAGCGCAAGTAGATCTTTTAATTCCTGCCAATGTGGAGCCGCATGATTGGGACCCATCTCCTAAAGATATCGAAAAAATTCAAAAATCAGACCTGCTGATTTATAACAGCCCTGAGCTGGAAACATGGGCTCCTGATCTCCAAAAAAGTATAAATAATGTAAAATTTGTGAATGCTAGTAAAGGGATTTCTTTGATAAAAGGGGCTAAAGAGGAAGAAGAAGGAGATAAAGGATCTCATTTAGATCCTCACGTATGGCTGGATCCGGTATTAGCTCAAAAAGAAGTGGAAAACATTACGAAAGCCATTGTGGCAAAAGATCCTGAACATAAAGCCTATTACGAAAAAAACAGTCAAGCATACATTCAGCAACTGAAACAACTTGATCATTTATACCGCACGACACTTGAAAAAGCACCAAAAAAGGAATTTATTACACAACATACTGCTTTTAGTTATTTAGCTAAAGAGTATGGGCTGAAACAAGTTCCCATTTCGGGACTTACTCCTGAACAAGAGCCTAGTCCGGCACGATTAGCGGAACTCAAAAAATTTGCCCAGAAGCATCAGGTGAAAATCATTTATTTTGAAGAGATTGCTTCACCTAAAGTAGCTCAGACTTTGGCGAATGAGGTAGGTGCGAAAACGGAGGTATTAAGTCCTTTAGAAGGTTTAACCAAAGAAGAGCAAGATAAAGGTCTTAATTATGTGAAAATCATGAAAAGAAATCTAGACTCTTTGAAAAAATCATTAATGAATCCATAATTTTGTGCAGAAGTCATTAATTTTATAAGTGTGCGTCTTTGAAAAATAGGCGCCCACTTTTTATTTGTTCTATAGGAAAGGGGGAGAAGCTGTTGAAATTAGTATCTTTAGATCATGTTGTATTTGGATATTCGCATACTCCCGTTTTAAATGGAGTGTCCTTTGAGATTCATAGCGGGGAATTTGTAGGAATTACAGGACCAAATGGAGCTTCTAAATCAACGATGCTGCGTGTGATGCTAGGTTTGCTAAAGCCTTGGGAAGGAACGGTTACCATCAGCAAACAAAATATTCAAGGAAAACGATTAACC
The DNA here is from genome assembly GCF_038006725.1 of Bacillus sp. FSL W8-1127. Lineage (NCBI taxonomy): Bacteria > Bacillati > Bacillota > Bacilli > Caryophanales > Bacillaceae > Bacillus > Bacillus sp. FSL W8-1127. Next base: position 1,089,952 of record NZ_JBBOVU010000001.1, read on the forward strand.
ATCGGATATGTGCCTCAACAAATCGCCTCTTTTAATGTTGGTTTTCCAAGCACCGTATTAGAGTTAGTTCAATCGGGAAGGTTTCGACGCGGGAAGTGGTTAAAGAGATTGAGTCAAACCGATCATAAAAAAGTAGAAAATGCGTTAAAAATGGTGGGAATGTGGGAATTTCGCCATCATAAAATCGGGGATTTATCAGGTGGTCAAAAACAAAAAATTTGTATTGCACGAGTATTGGCATCTGATCCGGATTTACTCGTATTGGATGAACCTACAACAGGAATGGACTATGAAAGCCGGAAAGGTTTTTATAAATTTATGCATCACCAAGTCAAACAACATCATCGCACGGTCATTATGGTGACTCATGAGCAGAATGAAGTAGAACCGTATTTAGATAAAATCATCCATTTAGAAAGGGGAGAGCAAGGCGGATGGAAATGTTTAACCTGGAATTCATGCAACGGGCGTTTTGGGCTGGCGGATTAATTGCCATTATCGCTCCAATGCTCGGAGTTTTCCTTGTTTTAAGGAGACAAGCTTTAATGGCTGATACATTATCTCATATTTCTCTAGCCGGGGTAGCCATTGGATATTTCATCCATTCGCCTATTATACTGTCCAGTATTTTAGTCGTTATCGCAGGAGCCATTGGAATTGAATATATGAGGAGGGCGTATCGAACCTACTCAGAAGTATCCATCGCTATTTTAATGGCAGCAGGTTTGTCATTCGCTTTGTTCCTGTTAAGCTTGACAGAAGGCGGAATGACCACAAATATTGAACAATATTTGTTTGGCTCGATTGTGACCATTACGGATCGGCAGTTATATGAAATGATAGGAGTCACAATACTCTTGTTGCTTTATTTTCTTTTTTTAAGAAGGCCTTTATATTTGCTTACATTCGATGAAGATACTGCTTTCACCAGTGGGGTGAATACGAACCTTTTATCGCTGTCTTTTAGCGTTATGACAGGATTGTGCATTTCAATTATTATCCCCATGGTTGGAGTGCTTCTAGTCTCAGCACTATTGGTTCTGCCCGCTGCTTTTGCTATCAGAATGGCAAAGGGATTTAAAATGGTGTTCATCACAGCGATTGCAGTAGCAGGAATCAGCATCTTTTCCGGACTTATTTCATCCTATAAGCTGGGGACTCCACCCGGGGCGACGATTACATTATTGCTTGTTGTCATTTTATTGGTTGGATTTGTGATTCAAAAATTATTATTACAAATGAAGAGATTCATAACACATCAACCTAAAAATATGGATTCCTGATATTCCTAGAACAAAATGAATTCATTAGGCTCTTTCCAACTTTTTCTGTTCAAATATTTGATTTATCAAGTATTGTATGTGTCAAGGAGCTTAAGCAAGAACTCTTGCTTAAGCTCAGAGTGTAGACAAAAGGCATCCGAATGTGCGCTTTCGGATGCCTTTTGTCACTTTTATGCTTTCAAATGTTTGGAATAGACCCCTCCAGGGGTCTATTTTATGTTATTGCTGGACTTTTCCATGTCCAGCAAGCCATCTTTTTCAAATTCATTGCAGCAAAAGTTAGCATCGCCTGCATGGACAATTTTTTTAGACCTCTTAAGGTTGTCCAACGCATACCATGCTTTTCCTTTGCATCAGCAAAAACACGTTCAATGGTTTCTTTCCGTCTTGCATAAATGCTCTTATTCTCTTGTGTATGCCGAAGATGATCAGCTTCCTCTAAATAAAATTCCCATACATGTCGCTGAATCAGTTTTTTATGCTCCTTACTTTGGGTGCACTTCGAAAGGAATGGACAATCTTTACACTGGACTGGATCAGAAAAATATTGACGATAGCCTTCCTTCGTCGTAGTTGCATATTTTAACACTTGTCCTTGCGGACAAAGATAACAATCGTAGTATTCATCGTAAACATACTCATGTTTTTTGAAATAACCATCCTTTGTACGAGGGCGAGTATAAGGTAAAGCAGGGGTCATATCATTTTCAAATATGTATTGGGCAACGGCGGGAGTTTTATATCCAGCGTCAGCAGCAACTACAACCGGTTTTCCATGTTTTTCTATGACTTTTTCAAGAAGTGGCTCCAATACGGAACTGTCATGAATATTCCCTGGCGTTACAATAGCCCCCAAAACAAAGCCATTTCGATCCGCAGCAGCATGGAATGAGTAAGCAAACTGTTTTGTTCGCTCGTCTTTTACGTAGTAACCACTTTCCGGATCAGTGGTACTTTCTTTTATTTCTTTATATTCTTCTTTCCCAAATTTATCTGGAGGAAATGGCTTTTTTCCATGTGCTTCTCGATCAGCATTTATCTCATCTTGTAGACGTGCTTGATAGGCTTTCGTTTCTTTTCGAACCACTTTCTTCTCAAATTTATGCTTATTCGCACTCGCTTTGACATGAGTAGAATCAATAAAGACATGCTCACTGCTTATCAGCTTCTTATCTGCAGCTTCTTTCAAAATGCGATAGAATATCTGTTCAAATAAGTCTGTATCCTTAAAGCGTCGCTCGTAGTTTTTCCCAAACGTTGAAAAGTGAGGTACCTTATCATAAAAACCAAATCCAAGAAACCAACGGTAAGCCAGATTCGTTTCGATTTCCTCTATAGTTTTTCGCATGGAACGAATACCGAAGGTATATTGGATGAAAGCCATTTTAATCAATACAACTGGATCAATACTTGGTCGACCTCTTTCCGATGAATACATGTCTTGAACAAGCGAATAGATAAATGAAAAATCAATAGCAGCGTCGATTTTACGAACCAAATGATCTGCAGGTACAAGTTGGTCTAAAGCTATCATTTCTATTTGATCACGATTCATCTGTGTATTTTTTGTTAGCACTTCATCCACCTCAATTCATTACGGTATCTTAATTATACAAAAAAAGACTGTCGGCAAATCCGGTTTTTTCGGATTTGTCGACAGTCTGAGCTTAAGCAAGAACTCTTGCTTAAGCTTTTATACTTTATGCTCGCATTCTGCCTGGCTATCTCTTTTGATTAGAAGCGATGCAGCGAATTTCTTCCCCATTGTTTTGTCTTATTTTGTTCAGTACTTAGCCTCATCGTAAAATCAATCCGCTTTTTCATGGAATTTTGAATTTTGATATAATGAATCACATCATTCCATCTTTTCGATGAGTCCATAAGCACTATTTGTATGAAACGCAGAAATGAAAGTATATCCTCCGAAATTTGTTCATTCTATCAAAATGACTGGACCATCTTTTAATCAGGGAAGAGTCATGTAAAAATCGTACCGCACGCAACCCTATTCTTTATTGCTTGCTTCAGGTCGATTCAAGTATAGAGAAAAGAAGAGGGTTGCGTGTTTTCTTTTTACCAAGATATAGATCCGTTTGAAAATAGACTTCCCGAAAGCAAAGGAAGAAATGCCGCAAAACGGGAACAGCTTCTGGTGACGGATTGATGACTTTTCTATAGATGAAAGAAAATTATTTTAAGCCTGTATTGGCTTTGACCGTCACTTCAGCGAATTTTTTGTCATCTCGTTTTGGCGACAAAACGGTACCTAAATAAGCTCCTAAAAATCCGATTGGCACGGATATGATGGCAGGATTGGTTAATGAAATAAGCGGTTTTCCGACTATAATCGCGGTGCCTGGTTCCGGGGCAATCACGTTTGGACTTATGATGACGAGTATAAGGGATGAAGCCAGACCCGAAAGCATTCCTGTAATGGCTCCTGCCGTATTAAACTTTTTCCAGTAAATCGTAAATAGAATGACGGGCAAGTTGGCGCTGGCTGCCACGCAAAATGCTAATGAAACGAGAAAGGCCACATTCATTTTTTGGGCAAATAAAGCTAAAATGATGGATAATGCAGCGACGGAAATACAAGAATAACGAGCAGCTGACACTTGTTGTTTTTCCGTTATGTTTCCTTTTTTGATAATCTGCCCGTAAATATCATGTGCAAAAGCAGAGGCCCCCGATAAAACGAGCCCCGCTACAACCGCTAAAATCGTTGCAAAAGCGACGGCAGATACGAAAGACATGAGGAAGTCTCCGCCCAACACTTGCGCCAGCAACGGAGCGGCCATATTCCCCGCTGCGTTCGCTTGAATGATTTTTTCGGACCCGACAAAGGCAGCGGCGCCGAAGCCAAGAAAGATGGTCAAAATGTAAAACAATCCCACGACCCATGTGGCCACAGCGACAGAACTGCGGGCCGTTTTTGCGTCCTTTACGGTGAAGAAGCGCATTAAAATATGAGGAAGGCCTGCTGTTCCAAGAACTAATGCCAGCGTAATCGAAATCGTATCGATCGGATCTTTATATTTAATTCCAGGATGCAAAAAGTTTTCGCCATGAGGTGTAGCGTTTTTAACTTCAGTAAACATATTGAACAGATTAAAATGAAATTTCATTAAAACTAAGAAAGAAATAATGACCGTTCCAAGCATTAACAAGGCGGCTTTGATGATTTGCACCCAGCTTGTGGCGGTCATTCCGCCGAACAGCACGTAAATTGTCATCATGATGCCGACAATTAAAACGGCGATCCAATAATCAATGCCGAGCAATAATTGGATGAGTGCTCCCGCTCCGACAAGTTGAGCGATCATATAAAAGATCACAATGGCAATGGTGTTGATGGCCGCAACTGCGCGGATTTTCTTTTGGTCGAACCTAGCGGTAATCATGTCTGCCAAAGTATATTTTCCAAGGTTTCTCAATGGCTCCGCCACGACGTACAGAACAACTAAATAGGCAACAAGATAGCCAATACTGTAGAAAAACCCGTCAAATCCGTTTAAGGCAATCGCTCCAGCAATTCCCAAAAAGGATGCGGCAGACAAGTAGTCGCCCGCAATCGCCAAACCGTTTTGCCAGCCGTTGAGTCCGCCGCCGGCTGTATAAAACTCGCTAGCTGTTTTGGTTCTCTTCGCTGCCCAGTACGTAATCATAAGGGTAATGCCTACAATAATAACAAATAAAATAAATGCCGTTATACTCATACGTTACTCTCCTTGTTTTTATATTCTTCCAAAATGTTTCCTGCCATATCATCGAATTTGTTTGCCTTTTTGACATATACCGTACAAAGCGTCCAAGTCATGATAAATTGAGCAAAGGCGAAAATCCAAGCCCAAGAAATATCGCCGATGGCATAGTGGTTTAACACTTTAGTGAATGAGGTCAGAAAAGGAAGCGCAAAGTAAAAAACGAGAAAGAATACTGTGAGTGGTACAAGAAGTTTTCTTTTTGATGAAACAAGATGTTGAAATGGTTCGCTGGCAGCGATTTTTTCGTGGTCGATCGTTGTGCTTTCAGGCGGGGATGATGATTGCAACTCTTTGTTTTCCATATTCGTCACTCCTTTATAAATGATTCAGTTCTGAAATCGCTTACATTTATCAGAACCATGAGTTTATTTTAAAAAAACAATGGTCCATACGCAATATATTTTTAGAAAATTTTGATAATTTAAATGGGTATTATCATTCTTAGCCGCTATGCTTTAAATTTTCTGGGGCAAGGAGTACTTTAGTAAAATTCGAAATAAGCACCTACTCATGGATTGGGGAAAAACTCAACGAGGCCTTTTATATGATAAGGAAACCTTTTTGACATTTCTTGTATGCATCACAAAATAATGAGGACAAAAAATAAGTATCGATAACCGAAAAACGGCGAATCATAACCATTAGGGAGGGATACTAATATGGCTCAAGATGTTCTTTGTGAAGTTCATAATTGTAAATATTGGAGCAATGGAAACAAATGCAGTGCAGATACTATTTATGTGGTCAGTCACAAAGGAAAACAGGCATCGAGTACTGAAGAAACAGATTGTAAAACATTTAGACCAGAAGCTTAATTTGCTAAAGGGTAGCCAATATTTGGTTACCCTTTATTGTTTTTAGATGATTTACATTCGAATTTGAATCATTCATTTCTTATTTTATGGCTTTTATCCCATCATATGGAATTCATTTTCTCATTCCATTATTGGAAGAGGACAAGAGTAGGTACTTTGTCATTCAATTCTATTAATGGATGAAGGGTTAGAGAGTGAAGCTTGAAAACAACAGAAACTAAGAAAAATTAAAAGATTTAAAACCTTTTTAAATAATATACCCTTTTTTCTAATTTAGGAAAAAATTATCATTTTTTCAAAAAGATATTGACTATGATAATCATTATCAATTAAGATAATACTTGCAATCGATAATGAAAATCATTCTCAATATATGAATGGAAACCCCTCTTTCTGTTATGAATGGAGAATGAGAAAAATAAAGGAGTGGTGAAGGATGAAAGCACCTGTTTTTACACAAATAGGAAATCAAGACCTATTGGCGATGCAAGAAAAAAGAGAATCGAATGCCAGGTCATATCCAAGAAGACTCCCTCTTGCGATTAAAAGAGCTGAAGGCATTTATATAACAGATATGAACGGCAAGCAGTACATTGATTGTTTGGCAGGTGCGGGTACGCTGGCATTGGGTCACAATCATGAAGTGATTCGAGAAGCCATTGAAAAAGTCCTGCAAGCGTATGTACCATTACATACGCTTGACCTAACCACACCAATTAAAGAAGCCTTTATTGATGAACTATTTGCTTCTTTACCTTCTTCGTTTGCTGAAAAGTCAAAAATCCATTTTTGTGGACCAACGGGAGCTGATGCAGTCGAAGCTGCTTTGAAACTGGTGAAAACAGCAACGGGAAATCGAACGATATTATCATTCCAAGGAGGGTATCACGGTTCGACTCATGGAACGTTGAGTATCTCCGGAACGACAAATCCTAAAAAGAAGATTCACGCGCTTGTTACTGATACTCATTTTCTTCCGTATCCGTATGCATATCGCTGCCCGTTTGGCATAGGAGCGGAAGGACACCGTATCAGCAGCACATACATTGAACATTTATTAGACGATCCAGAAAGTGGAATCGTTTCTCCGGCAGGAATTATTGTGGAAGTGGTTCAAGGAGAGGGAGGTTCGATTCCAGCCCCGATCGAATGGCTCAGAGAACTTCGACGAATCACTAAAGAATGTAATATTCCTCTTATCATTGATGAAGTGCAAACGGGGATCGGTCGAACGGGAAAAATGTTTGCTTTTGAACATGCAGGAATCGAACCGGACGTTCTTGTTTTATCCAAAGCCATCGGAGGAAGTTTGCCTTTATCCGTCGTTCTTTATGACAGAAGTCTTGATAAATGGGAGCCGGGAGCCCATATCGGAACGTTTCGCGGAAACCAAATGGCAATGGCAACGGGAAAATCTACTATACAGTTTGTGAAAGAACATCACTTGCCAGAGCATGCTCATGAATTAGGACAATATGCCATGGGGCAATTAAAACAAATGCAAAAACAAGTTTCTTCCATCGGTGATGTAAGAGGCAGGGGTCTTATGATCGGGATTGAAATCATTGATCCGACCAAACAACCAAATGCGATCGGAAGTTACCCTGCCCATCCAGAGCTTGCCAAGAAGATTCAGCAAGAATGTTTTAACCGCGGGTTGATTTTGGAAGTTGGGGGTCGTTTGAGCTCCGTCATTCGACTGTTGCCGCCGTTAATTATTTCAAAAGAACAAATCGGTGATGTGTTGCAGCGGTTTTATGAAGCCGTAATAAATGCTGAATCTTATTTTGGATTGCGCTAGAAGGTGATGGGCATGAATTCCAATTTTCAAAAATGGTTTCTTCATCCTGACGGTAAAAGCGAGAAAACCTATCGCTTACTCATGGATGAGATCATGACATTAATATGTGAACAAACGAAAAAGGCGAAAAAGCCGTTTTCCGGGACAAGCTGTTTGGAGATAGAGGAAAAAGTGAAGGAGGCGCTCCACATTCCAATCGCCGGCCAAGAAGTAGCGAAAGTGATGGCGGAAATTCAAGACGTTATTGTGGGAGATTCGTTATGGATTTCCCATCCTTCCGCTATGGCACACCTGCATTGTCCCCCTTTGCTTCCATCGATTGCGGCAGAAACGATGATTGGAGCGTTAAATCAGTCGATGGATTCATGGGATCAAAGCCCCTCTGCTACTTATGTGGAAGAGGCGCTTGTGAAATTTTTTACTCGAAAAATTGGCTATTCTCATGAAGCTGATGGTGTGTTTACAAGCGGGGGCACTCAATCTAATTATATGGGATTGCTGCTTGCTCGGAATAAAGCATGTGAAACGTACTTCAAGGTGAATGCCCATCAAAAGGGTTTGCCTTATGAAGCAAATAAGCTGCGCATCCTTTGCTCGGAGCATGCTCATTTTACTGTGCAGCAGTCGGCCGCACAGCTTGGATTGGGAGCGAATGCCGTAGTGACAGTATCGACAGATGATCAGCAGAAGCTGTCCATAGATGATGCGAGGGACAAACTGAAAAAGCTTCGTCGAGAAGGATTGATTCCTTTTATGATAGTAGCGACAGCAGGGACAACAGATTTTGGAAGCATTGATAGTATAAGTGAGACGGCACGATTGGCAAAGGACGAAGGATTATGGCTTCATGTCGATGCCGCCTATGGCGGAGCGCTTCTCTTTTCTCATCAATATCGGTCTTTATTAGATGGATTGCATTTGGCTGATTCGATCACCATCGATTTTCATAAGTTATACTATCAATCCATCAGCTGCGGTGCTTTTTTTGTGAAAAATAAGCAAGATTTTCACCGTATTGCTTATCATGCGGATTATTTGAATCCTGAGGAAGATCAGGAAAAAGGGATGATCCACCTTGTTGAAAAAAGTGTTCAGACAACGAGGCGTTTCGACGCTTTGAAATTATGGATGACTTTCAAATTATTAGGGACCGATCTCTTGGGGCAGATGATTGATTATACGATTGATTTAGCGAAAGAAACGGCATCGCTCATGAAAAAAGATCCTTGTTTTGAAGTGCCGGTCCATCCGGAAATGAATGCCATTCTGTTCCGCTATTTACCGTCACGTACGGAAGACCGAAAGTATGTGGATGAAATGAACCGTAAGATCCAGCAAGCCCTTTACGAAAACGGCGAGTTCATTATAGCCAAAACAAAACAAAATGGAAAACTATATTTAAAATGTACGATGCTTAATCCGCTTAATACGATCGATCATATGAAGAAACATATAGAACGGATGAAGAGATTGGGAGAAAAAATAGAGAAAGAGCAAGGAGAGAAAAGGCATGAATATTCCATTCATTACGAGCCACATTACGATGCAAAACTTAATTAATTGTTATGTAAAAGAGACGGGAAGAGGGGAATGGAAGCATCCGGATGACATTCCTGTTCAAGTCCAAATACCAGATGTTGCCTATGTATTAGTACTTTCTTTTGGTCAGCAGTCTGTTACAGTATATGTTCCTGTTCAGTATAAGTCGCCAACAGGCCGCCACCTCTATTCATCTCCTATTTATTATCAATTGAGAGATGGGGAAATGGAAGAACTCGACTATGTCACATTGGCTTTGTTGATTCAAAAAGAATGCAGACTCGAATCGGACAAGCCCATTCATTCAGACGAACTGATCCTTCGTATCCTTTTAAGCTATCAGAATATGAAAACCATTCTTACAGAAAGAAAGGAGGATATAGAAGAATGCTATCAAAAAGAAAAAACCTACCTCCAATCGGAACAGTCATTGATCGTCGGACACCAGCTCCATCCGACGCCGAAAAGCCGACAAGGAATCGATGAAGATGAAGAGCATATCTTTGCTCCTGAACGAAAAGGAGCTTTTCAGCTTCATTATTTTCGAATTGTGAATGAACTGGTGGAAGAAGATTCTGTATTGGCAAAAAAGGCATCCACTCTTATTAAAGAAGAACTGTTGTATGATCCTTTGGTTTCAAAAGCTTTTAAAGAAAAATATTGTCAGAAAGATGGTTTTTCTCTTATACCAGTTCACCCGCTTCAGGCAAGGAAGCTTTTGGGGAATGAATATGTGTGTGACCTGATCCAATCAGGGAAAATGGCTTATCTTGGACCTCATGGAAGAAAATATTATCCAACTTCTTCCGTACGAACTGTATACCACCCAGAGGCAAAGTTCATGTATAAATTTTCGATTCCGGTGAAAATCACCAATTCGTTGCGTATTAATAAGCGAAAAGAGCTGCATCGCGGGGTGGAAGTGAGTCGTTTGCTTCACGGAGAGATTCGTGAACAATTACAAGAACAGCACCCTTCGTTTCGCATTATTGAAGATCCTGCTTATATTTCGTTAAAATCCGATTCTTATGAAACTGGATTCGAAGTCGTCATTCGTGATAATCCATTTCAAGAAGGAAATGAACTTCGGACTACTTTATTAGCGGCGTTATGTCAAGACCATATTACAGGAGGACGTTCCCATCTAACCAACATCATTTTGGACATTGCACATCGAGAAGGGACTTCCGTTGCGGAAGTGAGCGAGGAGTGGTTTGCTCGTTATTTAGAGATCAGTTTGCGGCCTCTTTACTGGTTATACGAAACGTATGGGATTGCCTTAGAAGCCCATCAGCAAAACTCCATCGTCAAACTGGACGAAGAAGGTTATCCATCCACTTTCTATTATCGCGATAACCAAGGCTATTATTTTATGAGATCAAAAGCGGAAGCTCTTAAAAAACTGGTTGGCACTTTAAACGAAAAAAGCGACACAGTATGCGACGATGCTATTGCAAAGGAGCGTTTTTGCTACTACGTATTGTTTAATCATTTATTTGGTTTAATCAACGCGTTCGGAGTGAACCGTTTAATAGATGAAAACCGTTTGTTGATCATGGTTAAAGAAGAGTTGAATCAATTAAAAGCTCAACTGGGTGATCGTACGAATTTGATAGAATCTCTGCTAACGGAAAGAGAGCTGCCGAGCAAGGGGAACTTACTGACAAGAGTGCATGATATGGACGAGCTTGTAGGGTCTCTTGCATCGCAATCCGTTTATGTTCGAGTACCTAATCCAATCGTTGCTGCGGTGGGTGAATGGCATGAAGTGTAATATCATGGCTCAACAGAGCTATCCATTTGAAAGGTACGATCCCGTCATTCAAAAAAAGATTACATTTCGGCCGGTTCGTTTAGAAGAAGATGTGAGTCGGCTTCATTCATGGATGCATGAGCCGCATGTCATTCCCTTTTGGAACTTAAATATCCCTTTTACCGAGTATAAAGCACATTTACAGAAATTTCTGCATGACGATCATCAAATACTTCTCATTGGAGAAATGGACGGAATTCCAATGAGCTATTGGGAGTCCTACTGGGTGAAGGATGATATTATCGGGAAATATTATAAGTTTGATGAATATGATCAAGGCATTCATTTATTGATAGGACCAAAGGAGTTTTTAGGAAAAGGCTACATTTATCCGTTATTGTTAACCATTTTGCATAAAAAATTTCAAGTTCAAGAAACGACTCGCATTGTGGCCGAGCCCGATGTGAGAAATGAAAAAATGATTCATATATTCCAAAAATGCGGTTTTCAGCCCATTAAGGAGGTGGATCTCCCTGATAAAACAGGATTATTTATGATTTGTGAGAGGAAAGGATTTGAAAAAAGATGGACAGATTGGCAAGAGAACAGATTTTAGATGTAATTGGCGTCGGAATCGGTCCTTTTAATCTTGGATTGGCTGCTTTACTGGAAAAAACAGATTGTCGTTCCATATTTTTTGATCGAAAAGATCAATTTGACTGGCATCCGGGAATGTTGTTGGAGGGAACGACTCTGCAGGTACCTTTTATGGCAGATGCCGTAACGATGGTCGATCCAACAAGCCGTTTCAGCTTTCTCAACTATTTACATGAGCATAACAGGTTGTATCGTTTTTACTTTTTTGAAAAATTCCTAATCCCACGTACAGAATACAATCACTATTGTCAATGGGTGGCCAGCCAGCTTCCACAGCTTCAGTTTGGATGTGAAGTAGAGAACATTGAGCAAACAGAAGAAGGATATTATCGAGTGACCGTTTATTGCCAGAAAGAAAAGGAAAGAAAAACGTATCACACGAAACATGTAGTAGTAGGCGTAGGAACGAGACCGTACGTTCCCGATAAGTTTCAAAACGTTCTTGGTGATCGAGTTTTTCATTCTGGTCAGTATTTGACCAAGCGAGATAATATTTTGAACGCGAATTCGATTACGGTGATTGGATCCGGACAGAGTGCAGCGGAGATTTTCCACGACTTATTGTTAAAGCAGCCGGAACATGATTACCAGTTGAATTGGTTTACAAGATCCAAAGGATTTTATCCGATGGAATATTCCAAACTTGGTCTCGAGCATTTTTCGCCAGATTATACACGATATTTCTATAGGCTGCCGAAAGAAAAGAAAAAAGAAGTTTTGAGCAAACAAGCGCTGCTATACAAAGGGATCAGCTTTAAGACCATTGCCGACATTTACGAGTTATTGTATGAACGGACAGTGGGAAATAAAGTGCTGAATGTTCATCTGCAAGCATTAACCGAATTAGTGTCTATAGAAGAGTGGGATCATCTATATCGTTTAACGCTGTACCAACATGAACAAGAAAAGAGTCACCAATTGAATAGTGATGTTGTGATCCTGGCAACGGGATATCATCCTTATATCCCGGATTGTTTGCAAGGAATCAAGCATATCGTGGATTGGGATGAGGACGGACAACTTGTCATTCAGGAAAATTATAAAGTGAAGTTGAACAAGGAAGGGCAAAACCACATATTCGTTCAAAACGGCGAACTTCATACTCACGGTGTAGGTGCACCTGATTTGGGACTAGGCGCCTTTCGAAATGCAACGATTATCAATCAGTTGGCAGGAAAAGAAATTTACCAAACCTATGAAAAAAATGTGTTTCAACAATTCGGGCTGTAGAAAAAAGAAATGACGAACAGGGAAAAAGGATTTATTTACAGTTGTCTACTGTTTACGTTGATATCAGAAATGCTGTTATCCCCGTTTTATCCGCAGCTATTTTCCGACTATTTTCAAGTGGATGGGGTGCAAGCGACGAGCTTCTTTATCATTTGCTGTCGCCTTGTTGTGATTGTGATGACACCACTGTGGGCGATGATTTGGAAATTAAGAGATTTTCAGAAATGTATACCGATCTTGTTGACAGCTATGGGAGGGTGCAAAATCCTCCTCCCTATGGGCCATACGTTTCTTTATTTTTTAATCGTTTCACTTATTTTGCTCTGTTTCCAAAGCGGAATTTATTTGTTATATCCGACGCTCGTGGCTGCAAGCAAAAATGAGGAAGAAAAAGTAAGAGCCACAACGACTTACTTATGGATCTTTCATGGGAGTGTGGTCGTATCGGGAATGGCTGGAAGCTTTATGGTGAACCAGCCGTTCCCGTTCGACAGCTATTACGTTTTTGCATTCATAGATTTCGTTTTTGCGATCGCAAGTGGCTTTGTTTTCTCTCGCAATGAAGCGATGAGAAAAAGGGGGTGTGTAAAAAAGAAAGAAAATTCCGTTAAAAGAAAAAGTAGAAGGTGGTCGGTGGAATTTTTAGGATATTTGCTCACTGTCTTTCTCTTTTATATTGGACATAATGCCATACGTCCCTACTTTACGGTTATTCTTGACGACAGATTTGGCCTAACCAAACAAGTATCAAGCTTGTTATATGTATTACCAAGTATTGTGGCGATTGTACTGCAATTTTTATTGCCGAAGCGTTGTCTAAAAACGCATATGAAAGCCATCTTCATTAGCTTAACGGGTATAACCGGGGGATTGCTTATTATCCAATCGGCTGCCAGAAGCATATGGTTGTTTGTTTTCATTCGAATCTTGTATGGTATGTGTTTTTTTGTAAGTCTGGCGGCATTAGATCTTTTATTTTTCCAAATGGGAATCGGAAAAAAAGCGCCATTGTCTTATAGTATTGTCTCGTCGATGCAAAATGTTTCCCTGCTTTTATCGCCGATGGCTGCTTTGATGATGGTGCAGCATAACGGCTTGGAAGCACCTTTTCTCCTGTGTGGTTTTCTTTTATTGGGTTCGACACTGAGCATAATCTTGAGTTCTATCCATATGGATCCATCATCTTCAAATTCAATGAAAAGGAGAGTTGAACGTCGTGAAAATTTGTGAAACTCCTGTCCATATGATAACAGAAAAAGCTTTTCAAGAAGCCGATCAACGACTTTTAGCCAAAATGATTCAAGAGTTCATGTATGAGGAAATTATAATACCTAAGGTATTCAGTGAGGATGAGTCAGAAGGCATTCGGTATTGCGAATGGAAAGATCAAAAAGGAAATGTTTACTATTTTCAGGCAAAACCTCGCCTATTTGACAGTTATTATGTTTTACCAGAGAGCATCAAAGTGGTAACGAATGAAAAAAGCGATATACCACAGTCTCTTGCTTTTTTGTTAAGTATAAAAGAGGAAGGAAACATGTCAAGTTCTACGGCGGGACATTTAGTAAAAGAGTATTTACATACATTAGTAGCGGATACTCATTTGAAAGAAAGATCCAAGTTATCGCAAGACCTGATTTTATTAGATTATTCGGAATTGGAAGGAGAAATGACGGGGCATCCTTGGATCACATACAATAAAGGCCGTATTGGATTCGGGTATGATGACTATGTCAAATACGCACCGGAGCAAAAGAAAAAGGTCCAGCTGTCATGGATTGCCGTTCATCGAAATATTGGCACTTTTCATTCGGTAGACGGTTTAACTTATCAGCATGTGATCGAACAAGAACTTGGTGAAAAAACCTATCAGCTTTTTCTGAAAAAGCTGGAAGAAGCAGGAGTCAAAGCGAAGGATTATTATTTCATGCCCATACATGCCTGGCAATGGAACAATGTAATTGTGTCTATGTTTGCTGCTGAAATAGCAAGAAAAGAGTTGATTCCGTTAGGAGAAGGAGAAGATGAATATCTGCCTCAACAGTCGATTCGCACTTTTGTGAATGTAACAAGCAAAGAAAAGTTTCATGTGAAGCTGCCGATGAGCATTTTTAATACACTTGTATACAGGGGATTGCCGAGCGAGAGGACGGTGATCGCTCCCGAAGTAACGACGTATATGAAAAATATTCTGGAAAACGATTGGTTTTTAAAGGAAGAATGCCGCCTTGGTCTGTTGGGAGAAGTGGCGACCATCAATGTCGATCACCGCACGTATACGAACTTAAAAGGAGCTCCTTATCAATATCTTGAAATGCTTGGTGTGGTGTGGAGAGAAAGCGTCTATAAGGAACTGAAAGAAGGTGAGCGAGCGATTACACTTGCAGCATTGCTGCATGTAGACCATGAAGGAACTCCGTTCGTATCCAAATTAGTGGAACGATCTGGTCTTACGGTAGAACAATGGGTGAAAAAGCTTGCAAAAGCGATTCTGCCACCGTTGCTTCATTATTTATATCAGTACGGTACCGTGTTTTCACCGCATGGCCAAAATACGGTGCTTGTGTTAAAAGATTACAAGCCAGAGCGCATCATTATGAAAGATTTTGTCGATGATGTCAATATTAGCGACCAGCCTCTTCCGGAACTTGAGGTATTGTCTCCCGAGTTGAAAAAAGTATTGCGCAGCGAGCCGCCTGAAGGATTGACACAATTTATTTTAACCGGATTATTTATTTGCCATTTCCGGTATTTAAGCAACATTTTACAGGAAAAAGAACAATTTTCTGAGTATCGTTTTTGGGGCATTGTTCGTGAAGAAATCCTATCATATCAAAGAAAATTTTCGCATTTACAAGACCGATTCAAGCTCTTTGATTTGTTGCGTCCAACGTTTACAAAGTTGGCACTGAATCGAAATCGCATGTTCGATTATGGTTATGCAGACGGAGAGGATCGTCCGCATGCCAGCGAGTATGGAGAAGTGTCGAATGCACTGTATGAAGTAGCCATTCAGACTAGCAAGAAGAAGTAATTATCGTTTTTGCGTTAAAAACGTTTATGATCCCACCCCCTATCATATAAATTCTCAATATTAAAGGGCGAACTTCAATGAATGAACCATTCATTGAAGTTCTTTTACATCTTGTAAAAGAGAAACCATGGAAGTATTAATTAGTCATAAACAAGGAGCAGTTCTCTGCCAATCTTCAAATAAGATCTGCCTGTTGTGAATGGATGATTTCATGTTTTTTATTAGCCGTTATAAAGATTAGCAGAACACCTGAAAATGATGAATCTAAATGAAACAGATAGCCGACCAGTTGTACAAAAAATGAGTAGAATAAAGTAGAAAGGATTCATTCGATTCATATGATCATTTTCATTGCAAATAAGCCGGTCGTTTTATAAAAAACAGCATGTTTGTTTGTTATTTCGTTTTCTTGATTAGTAGTCCGCTGCTCGTAGTGTTGGGCCGGCTTTTTGTACAATCCGGCGTCCTTTTCCGTGGGGAAGACACATCGGTGTGCCGAAAATAGGGTCAACCGCAATTTGGCAATCGATTTGAAAGACATCTTTGACAAGTTCGCATGTTACCACTTCTTCAGGTTTTCCTTGGTCATATACCTTCTTATCATGAATGGCGACCAAATGATGAGCATAGCGACACGCTAAATTTAAATCGTGCAGCACCATTACAATCGTGCGTTTTTTTGTTTCATTTAATTCAAACAGCAAATCTAAAATTTCAATTTGATGAGCCATATCTAAATACGTAGTAGGTTCGTCTAATAAAATCGTGTCAGTGTCTTGGGCCAGCGTCATGGCAATCCACGCTCTTTGCCGCTGGCCACCTGAAAGGGAATCCACAGGACGATCTGCCAGCGTCTCCATTCCTGTCAGTTTTAATGCTTCTAGAACTTTATTTTCGTCTTCCTCTGACCATTGTTGAAACCACCTTTGATGGGGGTAGCGTCCTTGTTTAACCAACTGCAATACGGTAATCCCTTCCGGTGCAATAGGGCCTTGAGGGAGAATGGCAAGCTGTTTTGCCACTTCTTTTGTTGGCAGCTTCAAAATCTGCTTTCCATCTAATAGGATCGTCCCGTTAGCCGGTTTAAGCAATCGAGCTAAAGATTGTAACAATGTGGATTTGCCACATCCATTACTGCCAATAAACACCGTAATTTCCCCTTTAGGGATTTGTAAGTCCAACTCTTCAATAATGACGTTGTCTCCATATGATAAAGTCAATGATTTTGTTTCAATGGCTTCCATGTCATTCTCTCCTTTCCAAGCAATTACTGATTCCTTTGTTTCAATAAAAGATAGACAAAATAGGGGGCTCCAATAGACGCCGTAAAAACACCAGCCGGAACTTCAATGGGTAAAAACAGCGTTCTTCCGACCAGATCAGCCAGTAAAACTAAAAGAGCTCCCATGATAGCAGATGAAGGAAGCAGATACCCAAAGGAAGATCCGACTAATCTCCGACTGATATGAGGGGCCAGCAAGCCAACAAAACCAATCGTTCCTCCAAAAGCAACTGCGCTGCCGATTAAACCTGTGCAAATCAATAAAAACAGGAAACGATATGTATGGACACGATTTCCTGCACTTTTGGCGATTGGTTCGCCTAATTCTTGAATGTTTATGTCCCGAATGATGAGGAAACTGATCAACATTAATACAGTCGTAATCGGCAATAGTATGTTTACATCTTGCCAGTCAGATCCATAGACAGTTCCCGTAATCCAAATATTGGCTTGACTCGCACGGTAAATAGGACTAGTAATCATAAAGAGTGTCGTAGCGGCCTTCATGAAAGCAGATAAACCGATTCCAATTAACACTAAACGAATAGGGGAAAGATTCCTGCCGTGGTTGGCTAAGATATATAAAAGCAGTGCAACGACGGTGGCTCCTACGAATGCGCTCAAAGGCAACCATTGAATGCTGACGGTCAAATTATTATCTTTGTCACTAAAGAAAGTCAAAAAGAGCACAACCGCAGTAGCGGCTCCTCCTGTAATCCCCATAATGTCAGGAGAAGCTAGGGGATTGCGCGTCATTCCTTGTAGAATGGCGCCAGCTACAGCCAAACTGCTTCCCACTAAAATAGCAATGAGAATCCGAGGAAGTCGAAAATGAGTCACCACTAATTGTTCAAATGCATTTCCTTTTCCGACTAATACCTCGATCACATGAAATGGGTTGATAAACGTTTCTCCCAAGCTTGCGCTGATTGTAAAACAAACGAGCAAAAGGATAAAAAGAAACAGAATAAGAAATAAAGACTTTTTACTGATTAAAAAAGAAAAGTACTTGGTTCGCAAAGACAGATGATTTTTCATAACGCTTCTCCTTTCTTGCGCGCTATGTAAATGAAAAAGGGAACCCCTATGAAAGCCGTCAACACGCCTACGGGTACTTCTTCGGGCATTAAAATATATCTGGCGCCAATATCCGCGATAATCAAAAAAATTCCACCTAAAACAGAACAATAAGGGAGAACCCAACGATGGTCATTTCCCACCAGCCAACGGGCAACATGCGGAATCATGACACCCACGAAACTGATCGGACCGGCAACCGCAACGGCCCCTCCGGCCAAGAGGACTACCATTAAAGACATAAGGAGTTTGACCATCCCTGTTCGTTGGCCCAATCCCTTCGCCAATTTCTCACCCATGACTAAAATATTGATTTGCTTTCCTAATAAAAAGGAACAAGCAAGAGCAAAAATCATATAGGGAAGTACTGCAAAAAGAATCTCAAGCTTTCGTCCTTGAACAGATCCTGCTAGCCAAAATAAAACTTGATCTAAAGAAGATTCGTTGATAACAAGCAGCCCTTGGGTCAATGAGCCGAACATAGCCGCAATCGCAGCACCCGCCAATGTCATTTTCATCGGTGTAAGACCATCTTTACCCAGTGATCCAAGGCAGTAGACAATAAAAGAGGCAATGGCAGCTCCTAGAAAAGCGATCCATGTAAAGGAATGGAGCGAACTAACAGAAAAAAAGATAACAGCGACTACTATAAAGAGGCCGGCACCAGCATTTACTCCCATAATGTCAGGAGAAGCAAGAGGATTTTTGGTAAGTGCTTGCATAAGAGCTCCCGCTACAGCTAAACAACCACCTACCGACGCGCCAATCAAAGCCCTTGGCAAACGAACATTTTTTATCACAAGTTGAGTATTTGAGCCGTTAAAATGTTGAAAAGTATTTATCACTGCTTGTACGTTTGTATCGGTGTATCCTAAGATGATGCTCAAACCAATACAAATCACTAAAAGAATGAATCCCCCGATTAATCCAACCAATCGTGTCGTAAAGCTGCTTAACATAAGGTCTTTCTCCTTGTCTATTTAATCGATTTCAACATACTTGTTCATTAATAGTCTAGAAAATTAATAATAAACTGTCAATGACTATGATAATCATTTTCAATTAATCATTGACAACCGGCTCTATCACTCATAATATGGTATTTGAGAATGAAAATTACTATCAATTATCTCGGGAGGGAATAATATGCAAATGGTTTCTACCAAACTAACTACTTTTTTACTTATTCTTGTTGCTGTCTTTGCTCTGGGAGCTTGTAGCAGCAGCGGAGATACATCTTCGGAGAAAACCACCGCTTCTCCGAGCACCAGCTATACGGTCAAACATGCCATGGGTACTACAAAGATTAAAGGGACACCGAAACGTGTTGTAATTTTAACCAATGAAGGGACAGAAGCTTTGCTTGCGATGGGTGTGAAACCGGTTGGAGCTGTTCAATCATGGGAAGGGAATCCTTGGTATGATCATATTAAAGATCAGATGAAAGGCGTCAAAGTAGTAGGTACAGAAGACCAACCAAATTTAGAAGAAATCGCTTCATTGAAACCGGATTTGATTATTGGGAATAAAATGCGCCAAGAAAAAATTTATAAACAATTAAGCGCTATTGCGCCTACTGTTTTTTCTGATGTACTACGCGGAGATTGGAAAGAAAATTTCAAACTTTATGCGAAAGCTTTACATAAAGAAAAAGAAGGCAATGAAGTCATTGCCAAATTTGATAATCGTGTAAAGGAATTGAAGCAAAAGCTAGGGGACAAAACAAAGATGAAAGTTTCTGTCGTTCGATTTGTTCCAGGGGATGTTCGGATTTATCATAGAGACACCTTTTCAGGAGTGATTTTAGACCAACTAGGATTTGCTCGCCCTGCCTCACAAGATAAAAACGACTTTGCAGAACAACACGTAACAAAAGAGCGTGCGTCTGCTATGGATGGCGATATTCTTTTCTATTTCACTTATGATACCGGTGACAATAAAGGAAATGAATTAGAAAAGGATTGGATTTCTGATCCGATTTTCAAAAATTTATCCGTTTCGAAGAATCATAAAGTTTATAAAGTGGACGATGCTATTTGGAATACGGCAGGCGGTGTCATCGCTGCTAATTTAATGTTGGATGATATTGAAAAATATTTTCTCAATGATCAGCAATCTTAAGAACAATGTTGTTGAGAACGGTTTTTGGTTATTAAAACATGGTTTCATACACGTTTTTCATAAAAAGATTGATGTCATCATATCGTATTATGGCTGAATTTTCACTCGATTGATTTTACTCAAACGTTTTTGTAAAAGCCCAGGCTGACTCAATATGTTATGGAGTCAGCCTGCATGTAGGCTGCGAGTTCCTTTTTAGTCAAAAGCTTTCTTACTTTTTTGCAATAGGTGTGGAATTTCTTTTTAACTGATTTGAAGAATAAAATCAGATATTTCGATATCCTTATATCCTGTTTCGGCTTTGTATTTTATCTTTTTCTGAAAAGGGATTTTCTCCGCTTTCGCTTTATTGATTTTTTTTGTAGGATTACACAAAATGATGTAAGGGACTAAGCTGTGTTTCTTAAGAAATAATCTTGACACTAGCGATTCCACGTTTATAATTGAAAATGATTATCATTATAATAATTGCGGTTTTCATGACATAAAAGCGATTTCGCGGATAAAACCAAACAATACAGGCGGAGATCGGGTCATTTTAAAAGAAAGGAGGATCGCAATGCCTTACTTAGCTACTGAAAATCTTGATATTTCATATGGGGAAAGGAAAATCGTTCAGGATCTGAATTTGAAAATCCCTAAAGGGAAAATGACCATTATTATAGGTCCTAATGGCTGTGGAAAATCCACTACGTTAAAAACGTTGGCGCGCATCATGCAACCAAAGAAAGGCACTGTTTATTTGGACGGCAAAGCCATTCATAAACAATCGACGAAGGAGATTGCCAAGAAGATGGCTATTTTGCCGCAGGCACCGGATGCGCCATCAGGGCTGACGGTTTTTGAACTGGTCACATATGGCCGTTTTCCTCATCAAAGCGGTTTTGGAAGAATAACAGCGGAAGACAAAAAAATCATTCATTGGGCGTTAACTGTCACAGGAACATTACCATTTAAAGATCGTCCGGTCGATGCTTTATCTGGCGGGCAAAGACAGCGTGTCTGGATTGCCATGGCACTTGCCCAACAAACGGACTCCATCTTACTAGATGAACCTACCACGTATTTGGATTTAGCGCATCAACTGGAAGTACTCGAGCTTCTTAAGGAATTAAATAAAAAAGAAGATCGAACAGTTGTCATGGTTTTGCACGATTTGAATCATGCAGCCAGATTTGCCGATTATATGGTTGCTATGTGCGATGGGCGAATCGTATGTGAAGGGGAGCCAGAGAAAGTGATGACGACTGAAATATTAAAGAAGGTCTTTCAGATTGACGCAGAAATTGTGCAAGATCCGAGAACGAAAAGACCTGTGTGTCTGACTTACGATTTGCTGAAAGATGAGCAACTTGACATTGGAAAAGCGGCGGGGATCTGATATAAGGAGAAGGTGGAGCTTATGGAGACGCTAAAACCGGAATCTTCCATCGAATCGGTCATTGTATCAAGAAGAACGATTCGAGTAACAAAAGAAATTCCCATTCCTTTGCAAGAAGTGGAACACTTGTTGGAAATGGCTGCTTATGCACCCTTTCACAGCAAAGTGGAACCTTGGTCTGTCACCATCGTATCTACTGAGGATGAGAAAAAGTATTTTTTGAATTGTGTGATGAATAGTTACGAAAGAACCGGAGTGTTGGCTGCTTATTCTGAAGAGCGTGTGAATAAAATAAGAGAGGCGTATGAGCAGTATTTTTCATCAACTCCCATTACGTTAATTGTAGCAACGGATCTCTTTGGAGATGAACAAAAAGACTTTGAATCCATAGGAGCTACTTGTGCGTTTATTCAAAACCTTCAATTATTATGTTGGGAGAAAAATATAGGGGTTGTGTGGCGGACTAATCCTTATATTCATGATCCGATATTTGCAAAAGAGTTAGGGATCCCATCTTCTAAAAAAATCATAGGTTCTGTTCATTTAGGATACATAGATGAAGAGAAAATACCGAAAGCAAAACCAAGAAGAGCGTTACAGGAGTGGGTTCATTCTCTTTCACTTTCCGTCGATACAAAACTCTAGCAAATGTTCAAAAAGCCCATTTATATAACAGCATCAATTAGTCATTTTAAGAAATGTATAGGAGGAAACACCATGAAGAACAAAATGTCTTTAGCGCTTATCGTCGCATTATTTTTAACACTTACTATATTTTCTGGGTGCTCTAATAAAAAAGAAGAAGCCAAAGAGGATAATAAAACTAGAGTGGTCAGCACGCTCAAAGGCGATGTGAAAATTCCGGCGAATCCGAAACGCATTGCGGATATTTCCGGTGCCAGCGAAGACTTGCTCATCTTAGGTCATACGCCGGTGGCGACCGCCAACAGTGATGCCTATAACATAAAAGAGTTCCCAAGCTATCTGAAAGATAAAATGAAGAATGCAAAAATTGTAGGCTATAACATGAACGATACGATGGATGTAGAAGCGATATTGGATACGAATCCTGATTTGATTATCATGAGCGAAAGACAAGAAAAAATTTATGATCAATTGAAAAAGATTGCACCCGTTGTTGTAATGAAGGATTATGGAAATGATTGGAGAGCCAGAATGATGGATGTCGCCAAGTTATTTGGTCAAGAAAAAGATGCCAAAAAATGGCTGAGCGCTTATGACCAAAAGGCGAAAGAAGATGGAAAAGAAATTGCAGCTAAAAACGGGGATCAAACGTATTTATCCGTATTAGCGAGCGGCGGCCAATTCTTTGTATTAGCCGATGCCGGTGTGGGGTCCATTCTTTATGATGATATGAAGTTGAAAAAACCAGCTAATCTGCCAAAACAAAAAGGAATTACATTGCCTGTAGTGACGATTGAAGGATTATCCAAAATTGATGCCGATCACATCATTATGATTGCCACCGA
This sequence comes from Bacillus sp. FSL W8-1127, assembly GCF_038006725.1. Classification (NCBI taxonomy): domain Bacteria; kingdom Bacillati; phylum Bacillota; class Bacilli; order Caryophanales; family Bacillaceae; genus Bacillus; species Bacillus sp. FSL W8-1127. Next base: position 1,113,179 of record NZ_JBBOVU010000001.1, read on the forward strand.
TGCAGATAAGAAAAATTTAGAAAGCAATCCTGTGTGGAAATCGATGAGAGCTGTGAAAGAAGGGAATGTAACATTCCTTAATAGCTCCCCTTACTTTACTCAATGTTATCAACCAATCGGAAAAGAACTTCTGCTAGATGACATAAAAGAAAAAGTAACAAAGAAATAGGATAGTAAGCAGGGTTGACGAAAGGAATAGTCCTACCTTTTGTCAGCCCGTATTGCTTTTTCAGGAGGAGCAAATACACAATGGATGAAATATCACAAGTATATCATCAAAAATTGACGTCTCGGCGAGTCATCATGACGATTTCTCTCTTGATAGTTGGGTTGATACTGTTGGTTTTTGGTATTGGACTTTCCATCTCTCTAGGAGCGAAAGACATCAGTTTTTCGACCGTCATGAACAGTATCTTTACGAGAAAACATGCTTTAGACTCTCAAATTGTGAGAGATGTGAGATTGCCTAGAGCAGTCGCAGCGGCTCTGGTTGGAGCATTCCTGGCCGTATCAGGCGCCGTTATGCAAGGAATGACAAGGAATCCGATTGCAGAACCCTCCGTTTTAGGCATCACTCAAGGCGCCACTCTCACTATATCCATTGCTTTTGCAATGCAAGCGAAAATAGGTGGCGCAGGCTTTATGTTTATTGCGTTTATAGGTGCAAGTTTGAGTGGATTACTAGTATATTTTCTCAGCTCCAGGTCGAAAAATGGTGTGGATCCCGCCAAGCTGGCTTTAGCCGGAACAGCGCTCGGGACTTTGTTTATATCAGTGGCGGTGGCCATTGCCATGTACCACAATTTATCACAGCAATTGAGTTTTTGGATTGTAGGTGGATTGACAACGGCAAAATGGGAAGGGGTCCAGTTGCTCTTTTTCGCAGGGATTTGGGGAGTCATTGCGGCCATCATCCTTTCACCGAGCATTACCATCTTAAGCTTAGGGGAAGAAGTTGCGATTGGTCTAGGGAAAAAGACAAATACTGTAAGAATAATGGGAATCATCATCGTTATTTTGTTAAGTGGTAGTTCCGTAGCAGTGGCGGGAAATATTGCTTTTGTAGGGCTTATAGTGCCTCAGATAGTAAGAAGTTTGGTTGGGCCGGATTATCGATTGATTATTCCTTGTTCATTTGTGTTGGGGGCTACTTTGCTAGTGTTTAGCGATATCATCGCAAGAATGATCAATCAGCCTTACGAAACTCCCGTAGGTTCCATAACAGCTCTATTAGGAGTGCCGTTTTTTCTGTATCTTGTAAGAAAGGGTGCTAGAGTGTCATGATCACATATGGTAAACGGAAAAGAGTGATTTGGATTACAACGGTTTTTATAATTCTTATTCTATTCACGATTCTGATTAGTTTACAATTAGGCTCTTTTTCGATCAAACCATGGGAAGTCGTTCAAACCTTTCTTGGACAAGGTACTAGAAAACAAGAAATCGTTCTCTTTAGTATGAGACTCCCCAGAATTGTGATGGCGATACTGGTAGGTACCGCTTTAGCCGTATCTGGCGCCATTCTTCAAAGCATCACCAAAAACGATTTAGCGGATCCTGGCATCATGGGAATTAGTTCGGGAGCGGCGTTAGCTGTCGTGATGTACATATATTTTATGAACGGGAATGTTTACGACGGGGTAAGTAATTTAACTATATGGACGATGCCTGTTGTAGCTTTCTTTGGATCGATATTGGGGGCCGTGCTCATCTACTTGTTTGCCTGGAAAAAAGGGATCAATCCTACAAGATTGATTTTAATCGGGATCGGAATAAACTCTGCTTTTCAAGCTCTCATGATTATCTTTCAACTTCGATTTACCACACAGGAATTTAATAGAGTAATGGTTTGGATTTCAGGCAGCATATGGGGGACTAGTTGGATATATGTCATCACCATATTACCATGGATCATAGTCTTTCTGTTTTTCGCAATTTATAAGGCAAGATTTTTAGATGTTTTCCTTTTAGGCGATCACTTGTCCATCGGATTAGGCGTTCAAGTGGAAAAAGCACGACGGATACTGATTCTTTTTGCGGTTGCATTGGCCGGAGTCGCTACTTCTGTCGCAGGAACGATCTCTTTTTTAGGTCTGATTTCTCCGCATATTGCCAGAAAATTAGTAGGTCCGAAACATAAGTTGTTATTGCCCGTGTCAGCCTTAGTAGGGACGCTCCTTTTGTTAATATCCGATACGATCGCAAGAAATATTGTAGCACCCGCAGAGATACCGGTTGGAATCGTTGTGTCGATCATTGGAGTTCCATACTTTCTTTATTTAATGGTAAAAGAATAATATTTAATGATCATGTAAGAGCTCCTTTTTTTGCACTTGCTGTATATACATATATTTCTTAGAAAAGATTGTACTAAAAGAACATAAACTTTTTTCGAACTTTCTAATAAGGAGAAAGAAGCGTTTTTTTGTATAATTAAGATACCGTAATGAATTGAGGTGGATGAAGTGCTAACAAAAAATACACAGATGAATCGTGATCAAATAGAAATGATAGCTTTAGACCAACTTGTACCTGCAGATCATTTGGTTCGTAAAATCGACGCTGCTATTGATTTTTCATTTATCTATTCGCTTGTTCAAGACATGTATTCATCGGAAAGAGGTCGACCAAGTATTGATCCAGTTGTATTGATTAAAATGGCTTTCATCCAATATACCTTCGGTATTCGTTCCATGCGAAAAACTATAGAGGAAATCGAAACGAATCTGGCTTACCGTTGGTTTCTTGGATTTGGTTTTTATGATAAGGTACCTCACTTTTCAACGTTTGGGAAAAACTACGAGCGACGCTTTAAGGATACAGACTTATTTGAACAGATATTCTATCGCATTTTGAAAGAAGCTGCAGATAAGAAGCTGATAAGCAGTGAGCATGTCTTTATTGATTCTACTCATGTCAAAGCGAGTGCGAATAAGCATAAATTTGAGAAGAAAGTGGTTCGAAAAGAAACGAAAGCCTATCAAGCACGTCTACAAGATGAGATAAATGCTGATCGAGAAGCACATGGAAAAAAGCCATTTCCTCCAGATAAATTTGGGAAAGAAGAATATAAAGAAATAAAAGAAAGTACCACTGATCCGGAAAGTGGTTACTACGTAAAAGACGAGCGAACAAAACAGTTTGCTTACTCATTCCATGCTGCTGCGGATCGAAATGGCTTTGTTTTGGGGGCTATTGTAACGCCAGGGAATATTCATGACAGTTCCGTATTGGAGCCACTTCTTGAAAAAGTCATAGAAAAACATGGAAAACCGGTTGTAGTTGCTGCTGACGCTGGATATAAAACTCCCGCCGTTGCCCAATACATATTTGAAAATGATATGACCCCTGCTTTACCTTATACTCGCCCTCGTACAAAGGATGGTTATTTCAAAAAACATGAGTATGTTTACGATGAATACTACGATTGTTATCTTTGTCCGCAAGGACAAGTGTTAAAATATGCAACTACGACGAAGGAAGGCTATCGTCAATATTTTTCTGATCCAGTCCAGTGTAAAGATTGTCCATTCCTTTCGAAGTGCACCCAAAGTAAGGAGCATAAAAAACTGATTCAGCGACATGTATGGGAATTTTATTTAGAGGAAGCTGATCATCTTCGGCATACACAAGAGAATAAGAGCATTTATGCAAGACGGAAAGAAACCATTGAACGTGTTTTTGCTGATGCAAAGGAAAAGCATGGTATGCGTTGGACAACCTTAAGAGGTCTAAAAAAATTGTCCATGCAGGCGATGCTAACTTTTGCTGCAATGAATTTGAAAAAGATGGCTTGCTGGACATGGAAAAGTCCAGCAATAACATAAAATAGACCCCTGGAGGGGTCTATTCCAAACATTTGAAAGCATAAAAGTGACAAAAGGCATCCGAAAGCGCACATTCGGATGCCTTTTGTCTACACTCTGAGAAAACCATATTCTTTCGATAAGAATATGGTTTTCTTTTTTAGTCCTGCTAAATTTAGAACATCATCTCATCCAATTGTCCGATAAAGAGCTTTAGACATTGTCACTTTGTTGAGTTTAGTTTGGGATCTGGATCGTTTGTAAAACTTCTTCCAGTTCTAAAATAGACGGGCATATATACACTTTTGAATGATAAGAAGGGTCTGGCAAAGTGGAAGAAGGATGGATCCATACAGCTTTAAGACCGGCTTTCACCGAACCTTCTATATCATTTAACCAAGAATCTCCAACGTAGATAGCCTCTTCACGATTCTTATTTAATTTATCTAAAACATAATAAAATGCTTTAGGATTGGGTTTTTCAAAACCGATCTCCTCTGAAATAAAAATATGGGTAGGTTTAATGATTTGATCCAGTCCCATTCTCTTTATTTTTTCTTTTTGCTCTGATTTTTTCCCGTTTGTTAAAATCGCAAGTTCATAATGGCTTTTTATGGACGTCAACAGATGATGTAGCGTAAAGTCTGGAGTGATCCTATCTAATAAATTCTGAAAAAACTCTTGAAAATACTGCTGAGATTCTTCAACCGTAATATCAATTTGAAAATCGTTTAACGTTTTTATTAATCTTTGTTGACGCAATTCATCTAAAGATATGACATTTTGGGAATGGAGGTTCCATAATTCTTTATCATATCTTTTAAATAAAGAGAGAAATTTATGATAATCAAGGTTTTTCGTTAAATGAGAAGAGTGGAAAACATCCTTATTTGCTTCTTCCCAATACGATTGAAAGGGCAATAATGTATTATCTAAATCCATTAAGACTAGTTTAATCAATAGGATCCTACCTTTCTTTTGGAGATCAATTTCATTTTCTTCTAAGGAAAAGGCCAAGCTGCCAAACCACAGAAAAGTAGTTTTATTTTAATTCTTGAATGATAAAAAATCTGTAGTGGAAAAAAATGAAAATTAGAATAACCGGCAAAAAAATTGTGGAAGTATTTGCTGATTTGGCCACGGTGATACCGATTAGGAAAAAACCATCATCCCATGTCACGACGTTTGGAACACAAAAAGGACAGGAAGCATCCGAAGATGTTCCGATACAAACAGAAGATTATGCTTCTGTCCTTGTACGTTTTGAAGATGGAGCAAGAGGTGTTTTCACGGTTTCACAAGTAAGCGCCGGAAGAAAAAACAGGCTCAGTTTTGAAATTGATGGCAGCCAAAAATCGGCCTATTGGAATCAAGAAGAACCTGAGAAATTATGGATTGGGCATCGGGACAGGCCGAATGAAATTCTCTTAGCGGATCCTGCTTTATTCACGCCGAAAGCAAGATCATATATTCATCATCCTGGGGGACACAATGAAGGTTGGCCGGACTCTTTAAAAAATATGATGCTCCATTTTTATACCTTTATTCAAGAAGGCAAAGACCCGCTGAGAGATAAAGCAAATTTTGCCACATTTGAAGATGGTCATGTATCGATGTGTATTACGGATGCCATTTTAGAAAGTCATGAACAACAAAAATGGGTGAAAGTGAAGGCAGATTAGGAGGTACATTCATGAAACTAGGCGTATTTACCGTTCTTTATCAAAATCTTCCGTTTGAAGAGATGTTAGATAAGCTGTGCGAGATGGGGGTAGAGGCGGTTGAGCTGGGAACAGGCAATTATCCGGGAAACAGCCATTGCGATCCGGACGAGCTGCTCAATAATCCTGAAAAAATCAGATCTTTTTTACATGCGATCGAAAGCAGAGGGTTAACCATCAGCGGATTAAGCTGTCATGGAAATCCCCTTCACCCGAATAAAAAGGCTGCAAAAGAAGCTCATGAGGTTTGGAGGAAAACGGTTCTGTTGGCAGAACGTCTAGAAGTGCCCGTGATCAATGGATTTGCCGGATGTCCGGGCGATCACGAAAATGCGAAGTTTCCAAACTGGGTCACTTGTTCCTGGCCGCCGGAATATTTAGAAATTCTAGATTGGCAATGGAACCAAGTCGTTATTCCTTATTGGAAAGAAGAATCCAAGTTTGCGGAGTCACACGGAATTAAGAAGATTGCCTTTGAAATGCATCCTGGTTTTGTTGTTTACAATCCGGAAACTTTACTAAAATTAAGGGAACATGTCGGACCTGCCATCGGTGCCAACTTTGATCCAAGCCATCTCGTTTGGCAAGGGATTCATCCCGTTGAGGCGATTAAAAAATTAGGAAAAGAAAATGCCATTTTTCATTTCCATGCAAAAGATATTTATCTGGATGAAGCGAATATTCGTGTCAATGGCGTATTGGATACAAAACATTACAGCGATATTTTGAATCGCTCCTGGACATTTAGATCCGTTGGATACGGTATGGATGAAAAGGCATGGAAAGATATGCTCAGCGCTCTTAGCGCCGTTGGGTATGATTATGTGGTTTCCATTGAACACGAGGATATGCTTGCTTCCATAGATGAAGGCTTAGGCAAGGCGATTTCTTTATTAAAAGGAGCGCTCTTCAAAGAGCCGGTAGAAGAAATGTGGTGGGCTTAATTTCTATGAAATTTTCGAAAACGATTGATCTTATATGATTGTCTCTTGGGGCCTGCTGCATAATGATTACAGGGGAGTGGATCACGAAAATGAAAGCGGTTATATTTCCTGGAGATAAAAAGGTGGAAGTGCGAGAATATCCCATTCCGACTCCAGGACCAGGTGAAGTGTTAATCAAAATGAAAGCGTCAGCCATTTGCCGAAGCGATATGAGCTTATATTACGGCGACCCTGTTGTCGGCGGAGAAAAGGCGAAAACAGGGTCCATTATTCCGGGACATGAACCGGCAGGAGAAATTGTTCAAGTAGGAGAAGGTGTACATTCCTACTATCCCGGAGACCAGGTGGCTGTTTATTTAGCATTGGGCTGTGGAGAATGTTCATATTGTAAAAGCGGTTATAAAATGTTTTGTAAAGAATTTCAATGCATTGGATTTGACGCTCATGGCGGAGATGCTGACTACATGGTGGCTCCGGCTGAAAATTGTATGAAAATTCCCGATGAAATGAGTTTTGTTGCTGCTGCCGTCTCTACTGATGCCATTGGCACATTATACCATGCACAAAAGAGGCTGGGGATCTCCGGAAGAGATGTCTTAGTGATTTTTGGTTTAGGGCCAATGGGCGGTGCGGGTGTCATGATCGCCAAAGGATTGGGGGCAACGGTCATTGCCGTAGATATGCTGGATGAACGGCTGCAAGTTGCAAAAGAGCTTGGAGCGGATTATATCGTTAATGGTAAAAAGGTCAATGTACTGGAAGAAATCTTTCGGATTACAAATGGCCGTGGCGCAGATGCTGCCATTGATTGTTCCGGAAACGCGCAAGCTGAAAATAATGCGTTGGATTGTGTCCGCCCTCACGGACGAGTCGCATGGATTGGCGAGAGCAAAAGCACAACGATTAAGCCAAGTGATCAGTTCATTCGTAAACAAATAACAGTTATAGGTTCTTGGTATTTCCCCATTCATGAATATGAGGAAATTGCGCAATTTATCATCCGAAAAAAATTGCCCGTCGAAAAATTGGTCACTCATCGATTTAAGTTGGAAGAGGCTGAAACAGCTTTTCGGCTGTTTGATGAGCGCAAAACGGAAAAAGCGGTATTTGTTTGGGAATGAATTTTGAAAAGGGGATGTACAAGATGAAGGGTATATCTTTTAATACTTGGGTTTACAGCAGTTTTCCAACTTGGGTTCCTTCTTATCCGTTAGAAGAAGTGATTAAACGAATTTCGTCATTTGGCTATGATGCGATTGAAATAGGATGCGCCAGTCCGCATGCGTGGCCGGACTATTTATCAAATGAAAGAAGACGAGAGATTTTAAAATTATTAAAAGAAAAGAACTTAAAAGTATCAGCAATGTTGCCCGCTCCAGGCGGCGGGCCGGGGATGAATCCGAGTTCTCCTCTGGCGGAAGAAAGAAAGTTTACCATCAACCATTACAAAGAAGTGGTACGGCTAGCTTCTGAATGGGAATGTCCAACCGTTATCTGGGTTGCCGGCTGGGTTGTCCATGGCACTTCTCAACAAGATGCGTGGAATTATAGTTTGCAAGGTTTAATAGATGTAGCCAATTTCGCCAAAAAACATGGGGTGACGATGGTAGTAGAACCTACTCCTGCGGACAGCAATTTAATTGAAACAGCCGATGATGCCTTGCTTTTAAGGGAACAAACAGGCTTATCCAATGTAAAAGTAATGTTTGACACTTTCCATGCTTTATACAGAAATGAAGTGCCAAGCGATTATGCTTATCGAATGGGAGAATACCTTCACCACGTCCACATTTCTGATCATGACCGACTTCCGCCCGGACAAGGAAGAGGCGATTTTCCATCTTTATTAAAAGCGTTAAAAGATATTCATTATGACGGTTATTTGTCAATGGAAGTAGGATTTCATACGAGACAATCAGAACCTGATTGGTATGCAAGAACGTCAATCGAATATTTAAAAGCGAAATTAGCAGAATTGGATTAATGGAAAAAAAAGAGTTCAACCGATGTCAGGAAGAGCTTGCCGGATCCAAAAGGTTGTGTCCACTATAGGGCACAACCTTTTTTAGCATAAAAAGAAAAATTCCTGTTATTTGGGTGTTGATTCGGCAGGAAGAAACAGCTTTTATTCGAATACTATGTGAACAATCAAAATAAAATTCAAAGGAAACCAATGTTTTATGGAGGTTTTGATCGATCTCATAATTTTTTCACTATACGATAAATGCTTTATTTGATCCTGCCATCACGCTCATTTTTATTTTGTTCTTTCCTTTTGCGGATTGAACAAAAAATACCATTCAATAAAATTTTCCAATCTACAACATAAGAGTTGACAAAAGATTGGATGTGCGTTACTATTATCTCAAATTCAAGATACTTGGATTTAAGATAATGAGGTGGAAGAAAACGAATATAAGGGGGGTGGAAATAACAAGATGATGATGTCTGTTGGTTTTTAGACAGGATGGAATAGTGGAACGTTTCCTTAGTATGAATAAGGAAAGCGCACCCTAAGCACGGGGCGAGAATGGGCCCCTTCAATATAGATCAAAATAAATTTTAAAGGAGCTATTCCTGTAATGAAGAAATTTGAGGTTTGAAACAAAAAGAGCCCTCTTGGTATAGTACAGGGTGTCAATGCATTGACCCCGAATTAATAATTACCAAGGAGGACTCAAGATGAATTATACGCAAAATCGTAAAATCTCGCAAATTACACCATCAACATTAATTGTAGGCATTGATATCGCCAAAGACAAACACGTCGCTCGAGCTCAGGATGATCGAGGAATCGAATTTGGAAAAAGACTGATCTTTGAAAATCGCATACATGGCTATCAAAAACTGCTTGATTGGGTTTCGAGGCATCAAAAGGAACACCAAAAAACACATGTCATTTTTGGTGTTGAGCCGACCGGTCATTTCTGGCTGAGTCTGGCCTATTTCTTGACTGCTAAAGGTTATGACTTTGTCTTGGTCAATCCTATGCATGTCAAAAAAACTAAAGAGCTGGATGATAACTCTCCAACTAAAAACGATACGAAAGATGCACGTGTGATTGCACAGCTGATTAAAGATGGGCGATACTCCGTACCAAATCTCTTAGATGGCATCTATGCAGAGCTAAGAGAAGGCGTCAAATTAAGAGATCAGCTCATCCAGCAGCTTATGATCACAGAAGGTCGTATTCAAAATCACATCCAGCGTTACTTTCCGGAGTTTTTCGATGTATTTAAAGACTGGGAAGGAAAGGCAGCTCTTTGTACATTAAGAAACTTTCCATTCCCCTCTCAGATTAAAGAAATGACATCAGAAGAAGTTCTTGCGAAATGGAAACAAGAAGTAAACCGTGGTGTAGGAATCAAACGAGCTACAAAGTTAATAGAAGCAGCGAAAAAGAGCATTGGTATCCAAATTGGTATCAAGTTTGCTAAACGTGAATTGGATTATTTACTCGATCAATATGAGCTATACAAAGAGCAATTAGGACAGTTAGATAAGGATCTGGAAGCACTTGTAGTAACGATACCTGGAGCGAAGGAAATGATCAATATTCAAGGCTTAGGTCCTACAACAGTCGCGCTATTCTTCGCTGAGGTCGGGGATATAACAAAGTATAGTCATCCCCAGCAATTAGTAAATCTGGCAGGGCTGTCATTACGTGAACATAGTTCCGGGAAGTTTAAGGGGCAAACCAAGATCACAAAACGAGGACGAAGTCGATTGCGAAGAGCTTTATACTTGGCCATTCGTCCACTCGTTGCCCATAATCCAACGTTTAAAGCCCTGCATCAATACTACACAAAGCGTCCTGATCGACCTTTGAAGAAACAGCAGTCACTGATTGCCTTGTGTTGTAAATTACTACGTGTCTTATTTGTCATTGGTCAAAAACAGTGTGAATTTGATGGTTCAAAGTTATTGAGAGGTTTGCCTCAAATCGATTCATTACAGGCAGCTTAAGGCTTTATTAAGTTCATGAAATCATTTCAGAATACCGTAATTATCTCAAATGACAAACACCAATAGTGCAGAGTTGGAGCTTATTTATTCCATACGGGCATGTGACCCAGCAAAGGAGCATATCCAACCTCCACCTCATGGATACGCAGGACGAAGGAATGTATGGAATTCAATCCGGAGAGATGTGGGAGGGTTAGCGACCGTGAGTGATGTGGAGATGATGAAGCACGGTTATACCTTATTTTTACCAAATAAATACAATTTGGTTGATAGGATGCCCCCTACCATGTAAATTATTTAAAAAAATTCAACATATATCCATTAAATGAGGTGTGTATTCTATTAAGTGTCTATGAAATTTTGAGAAAAAGCGAGTATTCGGGAGAAAAATAAACTTTATTGAGGGAGGAGAAAATGATGATGAGTATTGGTTTGTTAATTATTCGTTTAGTGATTGGATTATCGTTTGTCGGCCATGGAGCTCAAAAATTGTTCGGCTGGTTTGGAGGCTATGGAATAAAGGGCACCGGTCAATGGATGGAATCGATTGGCATTAAACCAGGTGCAACGATGGCTTTTCTGGCCGGTTTAGCAGAATTTGCAGGGGGATTGTTATTCGCTCTAGGATTACTAACACCTCTTGCGGGAATCATGATCGCTGCGACCATGATCGTTGCGATTGCAAAAGTTCACGGACCGAATGGATTTTGGGCGACACAAAATGGTTATGAATTGAATCTTATATTAATTGCAGTTGCCATTGGGGTTGCTCTTACAGGTCCTGGCCAATATGCTTTGGATGCCGTTCTTTTCTAAAACGATTTTGTCCAAAATGTGAGGGAATCAAAAGAGAATTTAAAGTAAATGAGTATGGAGGGGCAATAGAGTGAATCAGCCATTATAGAATCCATTATAGAAAATTTGCCCCTTCTTTTTTAACATGCAAAAGCGAGGAAGATACTTGTATTTTTAGAAAATGATCCATACTTGCTTCATCAGGAAAGGAATCAATCTATTCAAGGAGAGAAGAATGATGGGGAAGAAAACAAAAGGGATCCATCACATCACAGCCATTGTGGGGAATCCGCAGGAAAATGTCGACTTTTATGCTGGTGTGCTGGGATTGCGATTGGTGAAGAAAACGATTAATTTCGATGATCCGGGCACTTACCACTTTTATTTTGGCAATGAAGCCGGAAAACCGGGCACGATTATCACCTTTTTCCCATGGCCAGATGGGCGCAGAGGGAAAATCGGCGACGGACAAGTGGGAGTGACAACATATGTTGTTCCAAAAGGCGCTATGCTGTTTTGGGAACAAAGGCTCGAGAAATTCCACGTTCCATTTTCCAAACTAGAACGATTTGGCGAACAATATTTACGTTTGAGCGATCCTCATGGGTTGGAAATAGAATTGGTGGAGAGAAAAGAAGGAGACAACAGCCAATGGAGTTTTGGCGGCGTGACCTCTGATGTCGCCATTAAAGGTTTTGGAGGAGCCGTTCTTTTCTCTGCCGATCCTGAAAAAACAGCTGAATTGCTCGAAAACGTACTGGGGCTTGAACAAGCAGGAGAGGAAGGAGAATATATCCGTTTTCGGTCGACAAGCGACATTGGGAATGTGGTTGATTTGAAAACATCTCCAACCGGCCGCGGTCAAGTAGGGGTCGGAACGGTCCATCATATCGCTTGGCGTACAGAGAATGACGAGGATCAGTTGGATTGGAAAGAACGCATCGAAAAACACGGATATCCAGTAACGCCTGTACAGGACAGAAATTATTTTCACTCTATTTACTTCAGAGAATATGGGAAAATTTTATTTGAAATGGCCACAGACCCACCGGGATTTGCCATTGATGAAGAACCGGAAAAATTAGGAGAAAATTTAATGCTGCCTGAGTGGTATGAACCGTACAGAAGCAAATTGGAACAAATTTTGCCGTCTATTCAAGTAAGAGAATTGGACAAAACTCAGAAGTAAAAATTTCTTTTTAAAAGCAGGACTAGATGATTGGGATTCGATCATTGATCCAATCCATAAGAAAATCGGAAATTGAATGAGCCGTCTTCCTTGTTATGAGGTATGAAAGGAGAAAAATCATGAGACATCTATTTCAACAAGGCCGCGATCCGGCGAAGCCCACTTTTCTTTTGCTTCATGGAACAGGGGGCAATGAATCGGACCTATTGCCTCTGGCCGGTATGATCGACCCGGATGCTTCCGTTTTAAGTGTACGCGGAAATGTGCTGGAAAACGGAATGCCTCGTTTCTTTAGAAGATTGGCGGAAGGCGTATTCGATGAAAAAGATCTTGTGTTCCGTACGAAAGAATTATATGAGTTTCTAGACGAAGCATCAAAGAAGTATTCATTCGATCGAAAAAATATAGTGGCTATTGGATATTCCAACGGAGCTAATATCGCCGGAAGCTTACTGTTTCATTATCAAGATGCGTTGAAAGGAGCCATTCTCTTTCATCCGATGGTTCCAAGAAGAGGGATTGATTTGCCGCATCTGTCAGAGACAAAGGTATTCATCGCAGCGGGCACAAATGATCCCATCTGTTCTCCGCAGGAATCATCGGAACTTCAACTTTTATTAGAACAAGCACATGCGAAAGTTGACATTCACTGGGAGAATAAAGGCCATCAATTAACATTGGATGAAATTCAAGCCGCTGCTAAATGGTATCAAGAAATGTTTTGATATCTAAAAACCATGTATTCTGATATTTTGTGCGAATTTTGAAAAAGATGATGATGCGAAATGGAGCAGCTTTGTGGACAATAAGCAAATGAGAAATGTTTGGCTGAATTGAACAATGAGGAAAACATAGCAGCAACATTAACAATCGGAAAATGGAAGCAGGTTGAATGGAATCATTTTTGAACGTTGTCTGTTTTGGCTTTAAAAGAATAAAAACATACTATTATAACGGCAAGGCACGAATGACCACCTCATTCATGTATTTTCAAATATATTTTTCATGATCAAGATTGTTACTTTACAGTTTTTAATTACAATAATAAAATTACTTACGTAAAGTAACTATATAAATTTTGAAAACTACTTTTTTACAACTGAAGGTAAGTAAATGAATTTCATTATTTATTCAAAGAGAGGGAATTAATATGGAATTTCATCCCGCCCCATACGTTTGTGGGACAAGTGGACTTAAAAGTGGCCAATTTAGAACGTTCTCTTGCGTTTTACCAAAACGTGATAGGTTTTCAAATACTGGAACAATCAAAAAAGAAGGCGGTCCTTACAGCGGATGGAAAAACGCCTCTGGTAACCATTGAGCAACCGGAAAATGTGATACCGAAACAGCCGCATAGAACCGGTTTGTACCATTTTGCCATCCTACTGCCTACACGTTCGGACTTGGCGAAAGTATTGCTGCATTTTATTCAAATTCGCTATCCATTGCAAGGGGGATCGGATCACCTTGTAAGTGAAGCGCTCTATTTAGCGGATCCTGACGGAAACGGAATTGAGATTTATGCAGATCGTCCATCATCTACATGGAATTGGAACAATGGGGAAGTGGTCATGTCAACAGAGCCGCTGGATGTAGAAAATTTGCTTGCAGAAGGAAGAGATGGATCGTGGAAAGGACTTCCTTCCGATACAGTTATTGGACATATTCATTTGCACGTTTCCGAATTGCAAAAAACGGAGCAATTTTATCGTGAAGGGCTTGGATTTGATATTGTAAGCCGATATGGTCGACAGGCGTTATTTATCTCGACAGGCGGCTATCATCATCATATTGGATTAAATACTTGGAACGGGGTGGGAATACCTGCGCCTTCAGAAAATAGCGTCGGATTGAAAAAGTTTTCTCTTGTCCTCCCGAGCGATGAAGCTCGAAATCAAATCATCGACCGGTTGCGGAAAATCGATGCTTCCGTGACAGAAGAAAACGATATATACATGACAAAAGATCCTTCAGGAAATCAGATTCAGCTGTTGGTGTAAGTTTGAATCATTTTCCAAGATTTTCAGCGGAACTCCAATGCTTTTTGAGAAGTTGATTTTTGAAACCAATAAACGTTCTTGCAGCACTCTTCCTTAAATCGGGTGAAAGAGTGCTGTTTTTTTATAACGGACCTATGCATGTCTCTTTCATTCTATACGTGAAATGATTTTAGAAGGGAGAAATGGAAACATTTTATATTTTGTCATAATAGATAAGTCCTGAACGGAGCATTGTTGATAGAATAATTCTTTCTAGCACAAAATATGGACTGAATATGGATGCTTTGCCATAATGGTGAATGGATTAAGATGTATGGATGTATCTCACCAGGCTATGCGAGTAAGAATTAGTGCAAAATAATTTACATTTTTGCATGAATGATTTAAGATGAAAACAATTATTTTTTCCTTAAGTAAACTTTTTTGTAGAAGTATTACTTTTAGGTGTTTATGCAAAAATGAGAGGATCATTCGTAATGAACAATCATGATAAGAATAAACAAATTATTTATACAGCCCAGGCGGTTTTAGAGGGCAAAATCAAAGGATGGAAAGGCATTTTTCCTTTCTTGGGTCCGGCGTTTATTGCTTCTGTCGCCTATATGGATCCGGGCAACTTTGCAACCAATATCACAGCGGGATCTAAATATGGCTATGCGTTGTTATGGGTGATTGCGGCATCCAATTTAATGGCGGTGCTGATTCAATCTTTATCCGCTAAATTAGGAATTGCAACAGGCCGTAACTTGCCTGAGGTAGCAAGGGGATATTTTTCAAAACCTGTTTCCGTCTTTTTATGGATTCAAAGTGAATTAGTGATCATCGCAACGGATTTGGCTGAGTTTATTGGTTCATCATTAGGGCTTCACTTGCTTTTCGGGGTGCCTATGGTTCCTGCCGCTCTTATCACCGCTATTGCATCTTTTGTGATTTTGGAATGTCAGCGCCGTGGTTTTCGTTCATTGGAAACCGTGATTGTCGTCATGATTTCCATGGTGGTTTTATCGTTTGCGGTCCAAACGGTTCTGGCAAAACCTGATGTGGGAGCCGTTGCCGAAGGCTTGTTGACGCCGAAGTTTATAGGAGCAGACAGTATTCTGCTCGCTTCCGGCATTCTCGGGGCGACGGTCATGCCTCATGCTATTTACCTTCATTCTTCTTTGACTCAAAATCGTATAGTGGGAAAAGGCGAGTTAGAGAAAAAGAAAATATTTCAATTTGAGTTTTTGGACATCCTTTTTGCGATGTTAATATCGGGTGCCATCAATATGGCCATGTTGATTGTAGCCGCGGCCTTATTCCATAAAAATGGTTATGTTGTAGAAGATTTGGACAAAGCCTTTTACCTTTTCCATCATTTATCCGGTACTGCAGCTGCCGCTTTTTTTGGTCTTGGTTTGTTAATTGCTGGCTTGTCGAGCTCTTCCGTCGGGACGATGGCTGGTGATGTGGTCATGCAAGGATTTATTAACAAAAGAATACCTATTTATGTCCGGCGATTCATTACAATGGTGCCGCCGTTGGCCATTATTATAAGCGGCATTAATCCTACAAAAGCGTTGGTAGTCAGCCAAGTTGTTTTATCTTTTGGCATTGCTTTCGCTTTAATTCCGCTCATTATTTTTACAAGCAAGCGAAAAATTATGGGGATTCTTGTGAATCATCGCATGACAACCGTCATTAGCTGGATTGTCGCAACGCTAGTCATTTTACTAAATCTTTTTATCCTTTTTCATACTTTTGTTGGATAGATTGAAAAACTTAAAAAAATAAAATTGTGTTCATCCATCAGATGCACTGTCATAAAATCATGAATGAGTAAAACCTTTACGAATTTCAGCATAAAATGAGGATTCGTAAAGGTTTTTTTATGAATAAGATGTAATAGTGAGCATGTTCTAGATTCATTCTTCCACTGGCGTTCTCTATTGTCAAAAGTCTGCTTTTTCATTAACCTGTATAAGGACTCTTTTTCAATCTCCTTTTCAGCCTTTGCCGGGATTACTGCTTTTTCGTCTTGAAACTGGGATTATAATAAAACGTGGAATGGATGAAGGGGGAAATGGTTACAATGCCGATCTTTCGGGAGCTTGGAGAAGTCGTGCGATCTATTCTATTATTTTCAAAGAATGGGTTTGAGAAATTATCTATATTGTAATAATGGATAGAAAATAAAAAATTCCGGCAGAACTTTTAATGGTATAGATAGGTCTTTTAGAATGTCATCATCATGATGACATTTCATTTTGATCGTACGGTCGATGGAGAGGACGAGTGAATGGACTGTATCCATGATCGCCTAACTTTTAAACTCATAATGGATTCTTCCCGAAAATAAACAAAGGCTAAATTCTTTTTTCTTGAGAAATAGGATTTTTAGAAGATATGAGTTTTTCTACCGTTGAACGAATGGTGAAAATGATAAAAAGACCAATTTTTCATCCAAGGGAGAGTGCAACGTCATGAAATCAGTAAAAAAAGCGATCATCCCGGCTGCCGGGTTGGGAACACGTTTTTTGCCTGCGACAAAAGCGATGCCAAAAGAAATGCTTCCCATTGTTGATAAGCCTACCATTCAATATATTGTGGAAGAAGCCATTCATTCTGGGATTGAGGATATTATCATCGTGACCGGCAAAGGAAAACGCGCGATAGAAGACCATTTTGATCATGCATTTGAATTAGAAAAAAACCTTTATGACACAGGAAAGCTGGATTTGTTGGAAAAGGTTCAGCAATCATCGAACATGGTTGACATCCATTACATTCGTCAAAAAGAACCGTTGGGTTTGGGCCATGCGGTTTGGTGTGCTCGTAAATTTATTGGAGACGAGCCTTTTGCCGTGTTATTAGGGGATGATATTGTGGAATCGGAAACTCCTTGCATCAAGCAGCTAATGAATGTATATGAAAAAACGGGAGCATCCGTCATTGGAGTTCAGCCTGTTCCTTTGGAAGAAAGTCATCGTTATGGAATGATTGACCCGATGGCTCAGAATGGCCGACTGTATGAAATCAAAAATTTAGTGGAAAAACCGAAAAGAGGACAAGCCCCTTCTAATTTAGCGATCATGGGTCGTTATATTCTGACGCCAGAAATCTTTTCTTACCTAGAAAAACAAGAAAGAGGGGCAGGGGGAGAAATTCAGCTTACCGACGCCATTCAAAAATTGAGCAAGACTCAAAAAGTGTTTGGCTACTGCTTTGAAGGGAAACGATATGATGTCGGAGAAAAATTGGGCTTTATTTTGACGACTATTGAGTTTGCTTTAAAAAATGAAGAATTAAGAGAGCCTATGCTAGAAAAATTGAAACAACTGATAAAACAAGAAGAGAGAATGGTTTAAAACAAATAGATGGGGTGCGTGTATACGGAATGATGGCAAAATTAGCTTCGAATTGGACGAAAGAACAAAAATGGATTATTATTGCTTTTGCATTAATTGGAGTATATCTCCTTCCTATGTATGTATTAGGGGAAAATTCACATATTCGGGTTCATGATAATATGGACTCGAACATTGCTTGGTATAGGGTGTTAAAGCGAAGCGGGGAATTATTCGGACCTATTAATGCTACCATTCCACAAGTAATCAATGGGTTGCCGCGTAATGCATACGGTACGGAGTTTAGTGGGATCGAATGGCTGCATCATTTGTTTCCTCCAATGTTAGCTTACGCATTAAGCCAAACGATCACACGGGTATTCGCTTTTATAGGCATGTATTTGCTTTTAAAAAAGCACTTTGTTAAAGCAGACGATGCTTATCTAATTCGAGTAGGAGTGTCGCTTGCTTTTGCGCTGACTCCTTTTTGGCCTTCCGGCATGTTAAGCACGCTTGGACAGCCGCTTGCTTTATGGGCATTTTTGAATATAAGAGAACGAAAAGCGACTTGGAAAGAATGGTTGACGATTACTTTGCTTCCTTTCTATTCAAGCTTCGTTTTAGGGTTTTTCTTTTTTCTGGTAGCCATGGGGCTCCTTTGGCTGCGCGATGTGATGGTCAAACGTGATTGGAATCTCAAGTTTTTTGGCAGCATAGCGTATATGACTTTCCTTTTTTTGGCAATTGAATATCGGCTGGTTTATTCGCTGGTGTTTCCGACAGAACCGACGAGCCGGAATGAATTTGTCAGTTCTAAATTAGGATTTTGGCATTCTGTTCGTCTTGTGTTTAAGAACTATTTCTTAGGGCATACGCACGTAATGACCCTGCACACTTTTGTGATTGTTCCGCTTTCTTTTATCGTCATGGCGATCATTATTCAGAAGAAACAATGGAATCAAGAAAGAAACTATGTTCGTTTGTTTATCCTTAACTTCGTATTATCAGTCTGGTATGCCTTCTGGTTTTACAAAGGATGGGAGCCATTAAAAGAAAGGTACCAATTGCTAAATACGTTTAATTTTGCTCGTTTCCATTTTTTACGGCCAATGATCATTTACATGATGTTCGCGGTAGGTGCTTATATTCTCTGGAAAAAAGGGGTTCAATGGAAAAGATTTGTGAAGGTATGTTTAGTGCTGCAGCTTCTTATACTTTTTGCAGCCAATCCAGAGATTTATTATCGTGCCAATCACTCGCCGTCGTTTAAACAGTTTTATGCCACTCATCAGTTTGAAGAAATAGCGAAATATATCGGAAAACCAAAATCTTCTTATCGGGTGGCGAGCATAGGGCTTCACCCTGCCATTGCCCAGTATAATGGGTTTTACACATTGGATACCTATAATAATTTTTATCCTTTGTCGTATAAGCACCAATTTAGGAAAATCATTGCGAAAGAACTGGAGAAAAATAAGCAGTTGGAGACATACTTTGATCAATGGGGCGGCAGATGCTATATTTTTGTAAGTGAATTAGGAAAGCATTACGACTTCCGAAAAAATAGCAAGAAAAAAATTCATCATCTTCAATTGAACATTGATCAATTTAAGAAAATGGGCGGACAGTATATATTTTCATCCGTACCTATTATGAATGCGGAGGAGGACGGCCTTCACTTTTTAAAGGCTTTCGACGATCCGGATTCAGCGTGGAGAATTTATTTATACAAAGCAAAATAAAGAATTCTGAGGAGGAATTTCTTTGAATTACCCAGTTTTAACCATCGTCGTTCCTTGTTATAACGAAGAAGAAGTTTTTCAAGAAACGTCTAAACAATTAACACAGGTGATCAAAGAATTAATCGATGAACATTTAATTTCAAAAGATAGCAATATTTTATTTGTGGATGATGGCAGTCGAGACCGTACTTGGGATTTGATTGAAGCAGAAACGAATCAAAATATTTATGTAAAAGGTTTAAAGCTTGCTCGAAATGTCGGGCACCAAAATGCCTTGTTGGCGGGATTAGCAACCGCCAGCAAACAAGCCGACTGCGTGATTTCCATTGATGCGGATTTGCAAGATGATATTCGTGCCATCCGTACGTTTGTAGAAAAATATTGGGAAGGTTATGACATTGTTTATGGAGTACGAAATAAACGAGATACCGATACGTTTTTTAAACGGACAACCGCTGTCGCGTTTTATCGGCTCATGAACAAAATGGGCATTAACCTTATTTTTAATCATGCAGATTTTCGTCTTATGAGTAA
The DNA here is from genome assembly GCF_038006725.1 of Bacillus sp. FSL W8-1127. Lineage (NCBI taxonomy): Bacteria > Bacillati > Bacillota > Bacilli > Caryophanales > Bacillaceae > Bacillus > Bacillus sp. FSL W8-1127. Next base: position 1,133,202 of record NZ_JBBOVU010000001.1, read on the forward strand.
AAGAGCTTTGGAAGAATTACTAAAATATAAAGAAGTGAACCTTTTCCTTAGAGGGATTGTGCCGTTAATCGGCTTCCCATCTACTAAAGTGATGTATGATCGAAAGGAACGTTTCGCCGGGGAATCTAAATATCCTTTGAAAAAAATGCTGGCCTTCGCTTTTGATGGAATTACATCGTTTAGTGTAGCTCCCATTCGATTTGTGACGTTATTAGGGTTTCTTTCTATTCTTTTAAGTATTTTGATTGGCGGATATGCTCTTATTCAAGAATGGCGGCACCATACCGTATCAGGATGGACTTCTCTCATGCTCTCCATTTGGTTGATTGGAGGTTTGCAATTATTGGGGATTGGACTGATAGGAGAATATATTGGAAAAATCTTTAAAGAAGTAAAAAAACGTCCTCGATACGCGATCGAAACGGACTTATATACAAAAGAAGCGAAACTTTCATCTCCTGCTCCTAAAACTTCCGAGAATTGATCAAGCGAGGAGGTCCAGCTCCCAATCAGGCCTCCTCGAATTTTGGTGAAATCCTGACAGCATTCGAATGGCGTGAAAGATTATGGTTTTTGCCTTCCGGTCAAAAGACGAAGGAGGTATCTTTATGTGGGATCATCTAAAAGAAAAAATGGGAATGCTTCTGAAGTTTTGTACGGTAGGAGTTGGAAATACACTTATTGATTTTATCGTCTTTTTTGTCCTCACCGGTTTACATGTCCATTACTTATGGGCGCAAGGATGTTCTTATCTTGCTGGTATGATCAATAGCTACATATGGAACAGGAATTGGACTTTTAAAGCAGAAGAAAAAGCTAATATTCAAGAGCTGCTTCGATTTCTAACCATTAATTTGGCTGCCTATGCGACTACTCTTCTTTTACTTTCTTTATTTAAGCAAAAGTTTGAATGGCCGTTGGCTGTAAGTAAGATTTTTGCAACATTGTGTGGGATGGCCATTACTTTTATGGGCAGCCGACTTTGGGTATTTAAAAGCGGTTTGTCTAAAGGCCAAAGCTAGGGTATTCCATATTTACCTTTTTCTTTTTTCATGCGAAAAAGAGGCTCGGAACATTGGTTCTTCGAACATTGTGCCGAGCTTTTTTTATAAAAACTTAAAAGCGGATTCATTGTGTATAAGCTTTGAAGAATATGATCGAGATATTGGGGTTATTTGATTGCTTGAATGCAAATCCTTGCCTAAAGATTAGTGGTATTTCAGGAAGAAAAGAAAGAAGCAGTTTCACCCATAAAACAGTCCTAAGCATCAACTTTGCTTAGGACCGGAATTGATTTTCTTACCTCAATGAATAGAAAGCGACAGCATCTTCTTGCTTATCTTACAAACAACCCTACCACCATCGCAGTTAAAAAGGAGACCAAAATACCTGAAACGAGCAGACGCCAAATATTTTTGGCGATTAGTTTTGTTTTCTCCTCATTGAATAATGATTTCACGCTTCCCAAAATAATTCCTACAGTAGAAAAGTTACAAAAAGAAACAAGAAACGTGGAGATGACAGCCTCTGTGTGTGGATTCAGTTTATTCAGTATAGGGTGTAGTTTCCCCATTGCTACAAATTCATTCGTCGCTAATTTTTCACCCATAAATTGAGAAACGGTAAATACTTGGGAATGTGTAACTCCCATTAAATAGGCAAAAGGCGAAAAAAGTACGGCAAAAATATTTTCCAGTGAAAGGTTTTTATGGATCAATCCTAAAACGCTATCGCTGGCAGTAATTAATGCTGTAAATCCGATCAGCATGGTGGCGATGATTAAAGCTAGTTTTCCTCCAGTCAGCATACTGTCTGCCAACATATCGAAGAAGTTTCTTCTCTCTCCGGATTTTGCAGGGTTGTAAACGACGTCTTCTTCTTTCGACACTTTATATGGATTTAAGAATGATGTAATGATTAATGCTCCAACGTCATTTAATGGAATGGCAACTAATACATATTTAGGATCGATGAGCTGCATATATCCGCCGAGAACTCCAACGCTGACACAAGACATTCCTACCATACAGGCGGTCAGCAGCCGTTTATCATCCATTTTGTTCAGTTGTTGTCTCGTTACCGCCAACGCTTCATTGTTTCCTAAAAACATGACTTGAGTAGCGAAAAAACTTTCAAAGCGGGGAGCACGCGTCAATTTAGAAAGCACAAAACCGATGCCGTTGATTAAAGCTGGAAGGATGCCGAAATAAGTTAAGATATCGAAGAAGGCAACAATAAAAATAATCGGCATTAATACGCTCATGAAAAAGGACGGTGTACCATTTAAAGATACTAGGTCACCAAAGACGAAATTGATACCGGACATAGAGCAATGGATAAGCCATAAGAAAAACTTTGAAACGATTTGGATGAATTGTCCACCTATTTTAGTGGTTAACATAAACCAAGTAATAACCAATTGAATAACAAACATCAAAAGGATAGAGACAAAATCTATGCCTTTACGATTGATAGAGCATAAATAGGCAATAGCAAAAACAACGATAATTCCAATGATGTTAATGATAAAAGACAATGAAATTCCTCCCTGAACCTACGCAGGTTTGATGAATAAAAGATTTTAAGCGTTCTTATGTTGTCCGGTCTTTTTTTCGTTTATACTTTTCGAGCGTATTAGTGAATCGATTTTAAAAAACATACAAAAATCGACGTCAAAATCCCTCGCAACGACGAAATAAAATTCTAAAAATAATAAATAGTCGTTTCAAATTAAATTTTAAATGCAGGGTGGGGAATATGCAAGATCAAATAAGTGTAAAAAATGTGCATTTTCAAGGGGATTATTGACAGTTCAAAAAGAAGTTTTTAATTTTTAAAATTTTAAAATTATAGTGAACATAGAAAAAACTAAAGTAGAATCTATATAATGTCAAAAAATGCCGGTTTCATTTATTCAATCAACATATTATTTCTTCATACATGGAACCATTTCGGCGTCCAGAAAAACGATGCGGAAATGCAACTAAAATTCGAATAATAACGATCGTTTTGATTAAATCGAGTTTGAATACCCCTTGCCCTCTCAAATGAGTTTTTGCATGGTTTTGTCTTCTCAGAATCATGGTTTATGATAGAACGAAACTGGAAATAAACTTCTGCAGCTCGCCAAAAGACAGGGCATATATAAAGGGAGCGGAATAAGCATTTAACTTAAAACGCTCCCTTTGTATGGTCGTTTAAGAAAGTACTTTATTCATCGTTTCTTTCAAAACAGCGGCTGAGTGGTTGAATTTTTCTTTTTCTTCTTCATTTAATTTCATTTCGATGATTTCACGAACCCCATTTCGGTTAACGACGGCGGGTGCACCGATGTAAAGATCTTCTTGACCGTATTCTCCTTCAAGCAGAACGGATACAGTCAGAATGCTGTTTTCATTCTGAAGGATCGCTTTAGTGATGCGGACAAGAGACATTCCGATTCCGTAATAGGTGGCTCCTTTTCTTTCGATGATATGGTATGCAGCATCCCGTACGTTTACAAAGATCTCATCCAGATCTGCTCTAGTGATTTCACCCTTTTTGATAAAGGAATCGAGTGGTTCAATACCAATAGTAGCATGGCTCCAAACCGGAAGTTCTGTATCGCCGTGTTCACCAATAACAACTGCGTGAACATTTCTTGGATCGACCTTTAAACGTTCTCCAAGTTGAAAGCGCAGCCGGGCTGAGTCGAGTACAGTGCCGGAACCGATGACACGTTCTTTAGGAAGTCCTGATTCTTTCCAGGTCACATAAGTAAGAATGTCGACCGGATTTGTAGCTACTAGGAAAATTCCGTCAAATCCGCTGTTCATAATATTTCGAATTATCTCTTTAAAAATCTTAGTGTTTTTTTCTACTAATTGCAGACGGGTTTCTCCCGGTTTTTGCGCTAATCCGGCTGTTATGACGACTAAATCAGCTTGTCTACAATCTTCATAATCTCCGTTCCAAATTTTAGCGGGAGAAGGGGCGAACGGTATTCCGTGATTGAGGTCCATGGCTTCGCCTTCCGCTTTTGCTTTGTTGACATCTATCAATACTATTTCTTCAGCTACACCTTGATTGATTAGGGAGTAAGCATAGCTGCAACCTACTGCACCAGTTCCAACGATAACAACACGATTTACTTTTTCTTTTTTCATGATAAGAAACTCCTTTCGTCATTTCTGGTTGATGTGAAATGTGTGAGAATCTAACCAAACCCATATGTAAAAAATGGTTTACATAGGGTAAGTCTACAAATTTATGTACTGTTAGAACATAATTTCCTGTTAGCAGTAAATGTTATGCCAACATTCATTTAAAAGATGCTGCAGCCAAAGACACACGTGAAAGGGTACGGTTCTTCATAAAACGTTGATAATTTAGAAAGAAAAGGAATGGCTGCAGCGATTTACAAGTTCATTATACAACACTAAATGTGAATTTATTCACAATATAAATGAATAATTTGTGAACTTTTTCACACACTGATTTTTTTTATTTTTGGATGAAACCATTTTTTATAGAAACAGGATGAATCGGCGTTTTCTTGCAAAAAAAAGGGCGAATGGGAAATAGGTTTTAAAGTCCATACAAAAACCCCTTATAGTCATTTAGGTATCATTCGTTTCTTTCATTTCCATTGCCTATAAGGGGATCTAATCAAATGACCAATTTATTCTTTTTTATCGTTAAAATCATGATCTTCCGAAAACTCGGCGTTATATGCTAGTTTTTGATTGACTCCCATTTTTGTCCGCCTGTTCGTTTGAACGTCCGGAAAACGATTCAGAATAAATTGATGAATAAACGCTTCTGCTATTGTGATGATAACGGCTGAAATAATGCTTCCCCAAGCAATCTGCATATAGTTATTAAGAAGAATACTGCCAAAAATCCAAACGCTCGTATAGGCAAGAAGAAAATCAACTATTGATGCAGACGTATTTCCAAAATAGGGAAGAATCAACCGATCTCCTATTAAAAAAGACATAATCGTCGTCAGTAAGCTGAAAGAAAAAATATCCAAATAGGTAGCATCAAAAAATAGATCGAGACCTACTGCAAATGCGATTAGGCAAGCAATAAATTTTATAAGTAAAATGCCAGCGTATTTCATCATTCAATCCTCCTTTGTCCATATTTTGAATCAAAAATCAGAATTTTATACTTGTGTCAAATAATTTTGTGAAAAACCATTAGGACATTTCACGTGATCGAATTCAGAAAAGGATTCGTTTATTGAAATCTTCTCTATAATCGTGATGAAAAAGGGGAAAAGAAAAAAAGAAAAAAAGAAAGCCTTAAAACTTCCTAGTCAATGGGCTGAATTAGATCGGGCGAGTTATTTTTCGGTGAATTGACCAATTGAGAAACTTCGTACGCTTCCATGCATTGCTCATCATAAGGCTTTAATAAATTCTTTAATTTTTGAGGGTCGCTAATAGTTGGGTCCAACCATAACGGTTCATCCTGCGGTTTTAATATCACTGGCATTCTGTCATGAATAGACGCCATGAGAGGATTAGGTTTGGTTGTAATGATGGTGCAAGAAAATATCGAGTCGCCATTCGGCGATTTCCATTGTTCCCATAATCCAGCCATCGAAAATAACTCGTGGGATTTTAATAAAATTCTCATCGGAATCTTTTGATTGTTCACTCGTTTCCATTCGTAAAAGGAGTCGGCTACAATAAGGCAGCGTTTTTTTTGAAATGCATGCCGATAACTAGGTTTTTCAGTAAGAGTCTCAGCTCTGGCATTCACTAATTTATGGCCAATGGACACATCTTTTGCCCAAGGCGGAATTAATCCCCATCTTAAAAAGCCCATTCGGTTGGTTTGACCATCATTGATGACGGCTAGAACCGATTGGGAAGGGGCTATATTGTAGCTTGAGGAATAATCTTCATCCTTAAATGAATATTCAGCGCTAAAACGTTCAGCAATTTCTGCAATGGAAGCCGTTAGTGTAAATCGTCCACACATACCATTCACCTCTTAAAAGTATTATATATTGTAGCAGTTACATGTAGTAGAGATAGGATGAAAATGGTTTTGAGCATCCAATAGACGTTCATTCTTATTGAATGTTCAGCAATTACAAGAAAATACGATGTAAGATGCGGCAAAAGCCTCATGCTTCATAATAAATCAATCTACTTGACTAAACACCCCATAGGGTATACTATCCATTGTGAGTATAGAATATACGAGATATGGGAGATGCTTATGGTTGGATTGCTGATATTATTCATCATTTTTATTTGCTTAAAAGAACTTTATAAACGTTACTATCCGGTTAAAGGCATTCCGTGTATAGATCAAAGGAAACAGCGCCAAGATGGCCAAATTACGTTCTTGGATATCAGGGACTATAATGAAGTCATGAAAACGGACGGTCATACATCTTTGAATATTCCATATGCATACTTAAAACGTTTTTATAAAGATATTCCCAAAAACAACATTCATTTGATTGCGCAAGATCCACTGGAATTGAATCTAGGTCTGCGGTTTTTAGCTAGAAAAGGGTTTAAAGTTAAAAGTTATTCATTATCGAACTGTTCGTGTGATCAAAAAAGGATAAAGGGGATAGCCGGTAATGGAGTATAGTAAAGATATTAAAAACCGCTTAAAGCGAATCGAAGGACAAGTTCGCGGAGTACTTCGTATGCTGGACCAAGAGGAAGATTGTAAAGAAGTAATTACCCAATTAAGTGCAGCAAGAAGTGCTTTGGATCGGGCGATTGCACTAATAGTGGCGACAAACTTAGAAAAATGCATTCGTGAACAAATGGAAGAGGGAGAAGATCAAGCGCGTTCTGAGGTCATTAAAGAAGCGGTGCAGCTTCTCGTAAAAAGCAGATAAATCGATTAACTGGCTGGCATTTGGCATTTAAAGCAAAGTGTCCATGAATTTGGATGGCTATTCGAAAGTGTAATAAGAGGTGGCTCTCTGCATTTCAAAAAAGGGAATATCAGCAAGGCAGTTTGAAGGTCATAGAATATGGATTGGACCTTTAATAACGATTTTAAGGTTCATCAAACCGAAGCATATCTTTTGTTTTATCGGGAAAGAATCATTATAGTAAATTCGAAAACGTCATGAGACTCAATTAAAGGAGGTACATCAAATGGCGAACAATAAACGTATTCTCATGGTTGTGACGAACCATACAACGATTACGGATGATCACAAGACGGGACTTTGGCTGGAAGAGTTTGCGGTGCCTTATTTGACCTTTAAGGAAAAAGGATATGATGTCAAAGTAACGAGCATTAACGGCGGAGAAGTTCCTCTTGATCCAAATAGCATAAAAGAAAAAAATCCGGATTGGGTTGAAGCGGAAAAAGAATTAAAAAACACAGCGAAATTAAGCAAAGAAGATGCCGCTGGATTTGATGCAGTGTTCCTCCCTGGAGGGCATGGCACCATGTTTGATTTTCCGGATAATGAAACGTTGCAATATGTATTGCAGCAATTCGCCGAAGATGGAAGAGTCATTGGCGCTGTTTGCCATGGTCCGGCGGGGCTTGTCAACGTCACCTATAAAGACGGTACTCCATTAGTGAAAGGGAAAAAAGTAGCCGCTTTTACGAATGAGGAAGAAAGGGAAACGCAGCTGGACAGACATATGCCATTTTTACTGGAATCCAAGCTGCGTGAAAAAGGGGCGAACTTTGTTTCGGGTGAAAAGTGGTCCGATTTCTCTGTCCGCGACGGAAATTTGGTAACAGGACAAAATCCACAATCCAGCAAAAGCACGGCTGAAAAAGTGATTGAAGCGATTGAAAATCAGGAATAACAGACCTGGAACTGTTCTAAATAGAAGTTGAATTTACGATTTTTCACACCGTTCGTCTTGTTGAACGGTGTGTTTTCCTTGTGAATGGAAAAATAAGACAAATGAATGGATGGATCCTGATAGTAGTCGAATCTATAAAAATGTGCTATAGTAAACAATCAGAATGATGAATGATCATTTGAACAACTCCATAAGAAATCCGTGCATAACGCGCGGGAGAGGTTCGCGAACTCCCTCTATAAAAAACTAAGGAGAGACATCCGGCCAGGAAACAATGTCCGGGCTGCCGTTCTGCATGTCTGTCAAAGCACGTTTCCCTTTAGTTCGTACGAAATGGAAAGGTGCTTTTTATTGATTTGCTTTTTTTTAGGAACGGCAGGTCAGCAGTTTGTTTCTCTGCTGATAATAGTGGGAGATTGCGTCTTTCCATTGCGCAATCTCTTTTTATTATGCCGGCGATTATATTGGAATTCGTGAACCCTAAACAACCAATTTATATAAGAAAAGGTGAAGATCATGTTGAATGAGGAAAAAGCGGTTGTGGTATTCAGCGGAGGACAAGATAGCACAACATGCTTATTTTGGGCTTTGAAAAATTTTCAAGAAGTTCAAGCGGTGACTTTTGATTACGGACAACGTCACCGAAAAGAGATAGAAGTGGCAAAAACGATTGCTGACGATCTTGGAGTGAAGCACACAGTGCTGGATATGTCTTTATTAAATCAGCTCGCTCCTAATGCACTGACTCGTAAAGAGATTGAGATTGAACAAAAAGAGGGGGAACTCCCAACCACTTTTGTGGACGGCCGAAATTTGTTATTTCTATCGTTTGCTGCGGTGCTGGCAAAGCAATCGGGGGCTCGCCATATTATCACAGGGGTTTGTGAAACGGATTTTTCCGGCTATCCTGATTGCCGGGACGTTTTTATCAAATCCTTAAATGTGACGCTTAACTTAGCAATGGACTACGAATTTGTCATTCATACCCCGCTGATGTGGCTGAATAAAGCTCAGACTTGGGAGCTCGCTGATCAGTTAGGAGCGCTTGATTATGTGCGTGAAAATACATTGACTTGCTATAACGGTATTATGGCCGACGGTTGCGGTCATTGTCCGGCCTGTAAACTTCGCAAGCGGGGATTGAACGAATATTTATCTAAAAAGAACGGAGGTAGTAAGTAATGCTACAACAAATTTATCCGCAAGTGCAGCATGATTATACGTACGAATTAAACAAAGATCTGCAATTTGCAGCTGCCCATTTCATTCCTCATCCAGATGCAGGACAGTGCCGTAATGTACATGGCCATACGTATTTTGTCAATATAACGGTTGCAGGTGACGAGTTGGATGATTCCGGATTTTTGGTGAACTTTCAAGCGTTGAAAAAAATTGTTTCGTATCCATTTGACCATACACTTTTGAATGATCACCAAATGTTCAGTGAAAAACAGCCTGAAAACTTTCCTTCCACCGAAGTAGTGGCACGAAAAATATACGAAATGATACAAGCTTATTTGGACACATTGCCGAACAAGCCAAAATGCTTGCAGGTGTTCTTGCGCGAAACACCGACCAGTTATGTAGTTTATCGGCCGAAGAGAGGGAAGTAATATGGCTAAGAAGGTGCCTGTATTAGAAATATTCGGCCCGACCATTCAAGGAGAAGGCAGCGTAATCGGTCAAAAAACAATGTTTGTCCGAACGGCCGGCTGCGACTATTCATGCAGTTGGTGCGATTCTGCTTTTACGTGGGACGGATCGGCAAAAGCAGACATTCGACAAATGACGGCGGAGGAAATATGGAAGGAACTCAAACAACTGGGCGGTGATTGTTTCAGTCATGTGACGATTTCCGGAGGCAACCCGGCGCTCATCTCTGGCCTTTCAGAATTCATTGATTTGCTGAAAGAGGAAGGAATCCGTATAGGTCTTGAAACGCAAGGGAGCCGCTGGCAAGATTGGTTTTGGCAAATCGATGATTTAACGATTTCACCGAAGCCTCCTAGTTCAGGGATGAAAACCAATTTTTTCGTGCTGGATGACATCGTGAAAAAGCTTCAAGCGAAAAACCACCAAACTTTTAGTTTAAAAGTGGTAATATTTGATGATCGTGATTTTGATTATGCTGTCTCCGTCCATCAACGCTACCCCTCTGTTCCTTTTTTTGTCCAAGTAGGAAATGACGATCCAGCTACGGCCGATGATGATCAGTTGATTAAGCATTTATTAACAAAAATGAAATGGCTTGTAGAAAAAATTTCTGCATCGGCTGAAATGAATGATGTTCGGGCACTGCCGCAGCTCCATACTCTTTTATGGGGAAATAAACGAGGGGTTTAAACAAAAAAAGTAGAAAAGGAGGAAGCCGAAATGGCAGGAAGAAATGAGGAAGAATTGCAAGGAGTCACGTTGTTAGGCAATCAAGGAACAAAATATGTATTCGACTACGCACCAGAGGTTCTCGAAGTATTTGACAACAAACATCCGAACCGCGATTATTTTGTAAAATTCAATTGCCCGGAATTCACAAGCTTGTGTCCAAAAACGGGCCAGCCGGATTTTGCTACAATATATATTAGCTATATTCCCGACAAAAAAATGGTCGAAAGCAAATCGTTGAAGCTCTATTTATTTAGTTTTCGCAATCACGGAGACTTTCATGAGGATTGCGTGAATATTATTATGAACGATTTAATCGATGTCATGGATCCACGCTATATTGAGGTTTGGGGAAAATTCACTCCACGGGGCGGAATCTCGATCGACCCGTATGTCAATTACGGACGTCCCGGTACAAAATATGAAAAAATGGCTGAATATCGATTAATGAATCACGATTTATATCCTGAAAAAATCGACAATCGCTAATATTTCGCTCTCTGCGGAACTTCCGCAGAGGGTTTTTTAATGGATCCGGCTGCTTTTTTACCATAAAATTTAAAAAATCATTTTAAATTTTAGAATATTAAGTTTATTATTCTTAAAGGGGGGAGAAAAATGTCTAAATCCGTAAGAGCATTTATATTTGATGTATATGGTACTCTTTTTGATGTACATTCTGTGAAAGAAGCAGTGGAAACTTTATATCCTGGAAAAGGTGAGTCTATTAGTCAGACTTGGCGGAAAAAGCAAGTCGAATACTCGTTTTTGCGTCAACTCATGGGAACATACCGTTCTTTTTGGGAAATAACAAAAGATGCTCTCCGCTATGCCTTGAAAGAAAATGAACGGAGCATACCGTCTGAAATTGAGGAATTTTTAATGGAAGCTTATTTGCATCTTACTCCTTTTCCCGAAGTCCATGAAGTTTTGCTTCAATTACGGAACAAGACTCTGGCTGTGTTTTCAAATGGGTCGCATGATATGCTAGATCCATTGATCGATCATTCTCTATTTGGCGAACTTTTTGATGATGTCGTCAGCGTTGATGAAGTAAAACAATATAAACCAACTCCAGCCGCCTATGATCATACATTACATACGCTAAAAGTTTCACGAAAAGAAGTATTGTTCATTTCCTCAAATGGATGGGATATCTCCGGTGCAAAAAACTTTGGCTTTCATACTGCATGGATAAATCGGAACAAGTTGCCGATAGAAGAGTTGGATTTACATCCGGATGCAATATATGAAGATTTAACCGGTATTTTGGAATGGATATAAAGAAGAATATAGTAGCCCCCCTTTTTTTAATGTGTTCTTTTTAAAACTGGATTTTTTGAAAAATCCCAATAGAATCCGTTGCGCCCTTTTTTTAAAAAGGGCTATTTTAGTTTCACTCTTTTGACCAGCTTGTACATATGATGAACTGAAGACAGTGATCTGTCTTTCTTAATAAGCAGTTGGTATTTTTATCTAATTTATGAATAATATATTTGATCAATTAAGCAAGAAAGGAGGGAAATAAGATGGCAGGTACAAAAACATTTGTAAACACGAGCCCGGCCACTTTACAAGTTACTCTTTTTATTCGTGAAGGAAATGACCCGCTAAGTCAAGATGGGACGGTTTCTTTTGTCCTTGATCCGGGAGAAACAGAGGTCGTTGCCTTTGGAAACGCTCAAAACTCTTTCCTGAACGGAATTTCTTTGTTTACTATTTTTGCAGGAGATCTTTATAGCAAAATTCAATTTGTAACCGTAGTTGGAAGTGAGCTTGATAATCTTCTTAATACTAATGATGTGATTACAATCACAAAGGAACTAACCGATTACGTCTTATCTGGAGGCAACAGCAGTCTAGATGCAGTAAATAATGCTCTAACAGTGGCTGAGATGCGGGCTGCTCTTGAAAATCCACAATTGGGGCTTGATCTTACAGCATACAACAGCCTAACAGAGGCACAAAAAGATCAAGCAGCCGGAACCGTATTAACGAATCGACCCGTTTCAGGATATCCTACCGTGGCAAGTGTACAAGAAGCTCTTAATCATGCAATAGATCAAATCGTAGATCCGAACAATATATTTGTTCTTGCAGGCTCAGTAGATGGAAATGGAAGCAGAGCGAATCCATTTGGTAGCATTGTGGAAGGGATTGCAGCCGTAAATCCGGGAGGAACGGTCCATGTATTAAGTGGAACATACCCTATCACCACTCAAATTGCCGTCAATAAGGAAGGGATTACTTTAAAAGGCGAGCCAGGAACATTGCTTGTATTGCAGGCCGATCTTATTCCATTGTTAATTTTATCGAATAATACGACGATTGATGGTTTAACCATAACGAGTGATACTCCTTACCAGAAAGAATTCATCCAAGTTGCCGGAACGAATACAAGGTTGATGAATAACACAATATTCGGTCCTCCACAAGCATTGCCAATGTCTGACTGGGTAGTGAATCGGGCAGTAGTGCCTCAGGTTAATGTAACGAATTTAATAGTTGAAAATAATACGTTTTATTCGTTGCGGACAGGTATTTATATCAATCCAAATGTAACGGGTGCTATGAATAATAACGTGGTTTATAATACAAAAGGTGGTTTTTTAGTGGATCGGGCATTCACGACATTTAATGGTAATTCATGGGGAATCCCGGCAAATGAGTTTGATATTGTCTTGCTAGCTGGAACTACAACAGGACCACCATACGATGATTTGGCTGCCTTAAGTGCCGAAAATAATCATGCAACCATTTCGGACCAAAGATCACAATAAAGTTTAAAAAACTGCAAGGCATTATTTCCTAATTAGAATTCAGGTTAAGTGGTAGTAAGTAGAGCTTTTTTTGTCCGGAATGAATAGTTAGGGTTTCTTGATATGACTTTGTTTTTACACCGTTCGTACGTGACGGTGTTTTTGTTTTGTGAACATGAAGATTGTTCATAATTAAGATTCTCACAGATCATTAAGAAAAATGGGCCCATACATTTGCAAGTTACATCTCCCTATCATTAAACTAATGATAGGAAGAAAGAATATTCAAGTGTATGAAGAAAAAGGTCATTAAGTTGAAAAGCAAGGAGACGATGCAAAGTATGTTAGAAACAAAAACAAGCCCGAAAGAAGCAGATCTACATGACTATTGTTCCATCGTAGCCAAGACCAATGGAATTGATCCAATCGGTTCAGCTCCGGTTCATCAGCGCTATATTTTGGTGGAAACGCCATTTCCATGGACAAAAAAAGTAGAACAGTCCCCAAAAATGAATGAAAAATTGTTGGAAGTATTAAAAGAGGCGGAAGAGCAAGAAAAAAGTTTCCGGTTTTTAGCGTTTCATTCGGATACTCTCCCTTCTCCTGATGGGTATTCGCGCGTCTTTTTGTTTGAACGACCGGACTCTTTTTTGGCTCATTATGAAAAACGGGAATATTTGCTTCCGAGTCAAAAAGTTCACGAGTTGGTGCGAGGTTTTTTAGCCAATACCGCTTCTTTAGAGAAATTTGATGAGTACTTGCAGCCTTCATCCCATATCAGAGAGCTGTTTTTATGTACACAAGGCAGCCGCGATCGGTGCTGTGGAAAGTTTGGCTACGAACTGTATAAGGAAATTCAGGAACGTCTTTCATTAAATCCTGATTCTTGTTTACGCGTATGGCGTTCCAGTCATTTGGGAGGCCATCGCTATGCGCCGACTATGCTTGACTTGCCGGAAGGACGCTACTGGGGCCATTTGAATCCAAATCAACTGGATGCTCTATTGTTCCGGAAGGGTGCATTTTCTGATCTAGCCGGTTCTTACCGAGGCTGGGGAGTTATTTCTCCATTTGAACAAGCAGCAGAGCGGGAAGCCTTTTTGAAAATGGGCTGGGATTGGATAGAAATGATGAAACAGTCGAAGATCGTTGAAAAAAGCGAGAATACGGCTCGGGTACGAATTGATTATCATTCACCAGACGGCCAACAGCAAGGAACTTATGAAGCTGATGTAAAAATTGAAAGAACGATCAAAGTTTGGGGATGCGGGGCAGAACCGAGCGATGTGAAACAATATAGAACGACTCGATTGGATAAAATGAATCATTAATCCGTTTCAATAGGAGCCGTGGAGAGCACGGTTCATTTGCGGTCCTACATTGATTGCGACGATTCCGTTTGTTCCGTAATCGATGTAGGGCCTTTTTTTGGCAGAAAAAGAATATTTTATGGATAAGTGAATGTTTTTTCTTTTTTTGGAGAAACTAAATAAAGAATGAATTTATATGTTGGAGGTTTTAATATGGAACGAGGCACTGTTAAATGGTTTAATGCTGAAAAAGGATACGGATTTATCGAATCTGATAGTGGATCCGATGTATTTGTTCATTACAGCGCCATTCAAGGAGAAGGATATAAGACGTTGGAAGAAGGACAACAAGTGGAGTTTGAAGTGGTTCAAGGAAATCGTGGACCTCAGGCAGAACATGTAGTCAAACTATAATGAGGATGAATCAGGGGGTGACTTCGTTATAGTCACCCCTTTTTTCAATGAAAAGGATTATAACCTGAATGAAAAACGATTCTTTCGCCGTTTAGCATCAACCAAACCACTCTGAAGAGATCATCTAAACGTAACAAAATGAGGTCAACCTGATTCTTTTCCATTTAAATCAATGTTCACATCTCATCCAAAGTCATGAGTTTGATCGACCGCTTGCCATCCATTCAAAATTTTTGCCGGGAACCCAACTTCTTTCCGAAATGAACAATGAAGAGTTTTGGACAGTTGTAATAAAAAATTATAAAAGATAAGTTTTCGAACCTATTTTAGAAATGATTAGATTGGAAAAAAGGTACCGTCAAGAATTTTGTGTAAGAGAGTATTCTCAGATACGTTTTTTTAATCTTGGAGGAGGTGTTTAGTTGTCTTATATGAGACTGAATATTCAGTCTCATATAAGACAACTTAGTCTCCCTAGACTCTGTTCTTCATGAACAAAATTTGGTCTTTCAGTATCTTTCTTCAAACATATCTTGAAGTGCCTTGTATGCCGTAGAAAACCCTTTAAGTTTTCTAGTGGACCATTTTTCATTCAAGTCCTGTACCGTTAAGAACGTGATTTTTTCTGCTGCTTCAATACTGGTTAAGCTGTTCATCGTTTTGAGTCGTTTACGTATATCTTTAATCGTTCGTTCAATCGCATTGGTCGTGTAGATGACACTACGAATACTGGTCGGATATTTCATGAATGTTAGGAGGACATCTAAATCTTGTTCCCAAGATTGGACTTCTCTAGGATACTTTTTAGACCACTTGTCTTTAAACTCATGAAAGGCTTGAATGGCTGCGTCTCTTGTCATCGAACGATAGATCAGCTTTAGGTCTTCAGCCACTTCAAATTGGTCTTTTTTCCTTACCTTGTTTAACGTATTTCTTACTTTGTGGACCACACATCGTTGAACATCGGCTTTCGGATAGACGGCTTTAAAGGCTTCTTCAAGACCTGGGAGTCCATCAAAAACACCAAGTAAGACTTCATGAGCACCGCGTGTATAAAGGTCTTGGAGAATCTCTTGCCAGCCATGCGCGCTTTCTTGACCTCCAACGTAAAAGCCAAGAATTTCACGATAACCTTCTTCATTGACACCAAGAACAACGTAAATGACTTCTTTGGCATACGTATCACGACGAACTTTTATATAAAACCCATCAAGATACAACACAGAATACCGTTTGTTTAATGGACGTTGTTGCCATTTTTGAATATCCTCCAACGCGGCATCTGTAATATGACTAATCGTGGTAGGAGAGTAGGTTGAACCAAGAATTCTTTCGATAAACTTCCCAATTTCTCGAGTGCTCATCCCACTTTGATACATTTTAATAATCGCCTGTTCCAGCCAGCCGTCTTGACGTTGATAAGGCTCAAACAGTTGAGTCTGGAAATCCCCGTTGCGATCTCTTGGAACCGTAAGAGCTTCTATTTTCCCGTACTTTGTATCAAGAGTACGGTGATAATAACCATTTCTTGAGTTTTGAACGTGTTCCTGTTCCACTTGGAGGAAATTTTTGATTTCTTCTCTCATGATGAATTCAAGCTTTTCTTGAACAAAATCTTTTATCATATTTTCCAGTTGATTTGCGAAATCTGAGTTGAGTATACTATTACTCATAAGGTAGGGTATCTCCTTTCAGTTTTGTTTGGTCGCAAATCTGAGAATACCCTGCCTTTTTCTTTTTTTCTAGTAGAAAAATTTGCTTACACAAAATAATTTACATCATCGGAAAAAAGGCTGGAATGCTGGTGCACGTGGTGATGATCACGATTTACTTTTGGTTTGTAAGGAAGTAAAGACCGAAAATTCAGGCGAGTGATTTGATTGGTTAAAAAAGCGGATTGATTGGGATTTTGCTTTCTTTTAGTATTTAATATATCAATGATTCTTTGCCTGGTTGTAATCCCGATTCCATGTGCATAATAGAGACGTTCATCCAATACGATCGCATTTTCTCCTTGCCATTCCGGAGTATTAGGATCATGATCAGGATTGATAAAATAAACGCAATCTCCGGGTAAAAAATCCGTTCCTTTATGACTGCGGAGATCAAGATCTTGGTCATATTGCCAATCGTATAGATAAAGATTTGAAAAAAGGAGATTAAACTGTTCTTTATCAATGATTTCCAAAACTGCTTTATAAAAGACGATCACCATGGCTGTAGCACATTCAAAAGCATACTTTCTGCCGTTACGGAAGATGTCTTCAATCGCAGTTTGGGGCAAAACATTAGTTTTGAGGGCAAAGGCGCCTTTTTCGGTAAGCGTCCAATATTTTTCGTTGCATTTAGATGTACTAAAAGTGGCAAAATGGACACCGCTTTTATACAACCGTTTAGCCGCTTGAATGATTTGAAGTCTAATCGCAAGTTCAAATTCAAGTTGCTCCTTTGTTTCATACTCATAAACCGTACTGTATTTCCCCATTAATTGAAGGATTGTAGATGCTTCATTGGATAAAGTCCCCAGATCCATTTGGCTGAAATCTTCTAATTTTTGATTAATAATGATCAATCATAACCTCTCCTCGTTTTAGAGAATCGGAATAAAGGAATGAAAAAAATCGCTATACTGCATATAGTTTAATTATTTATATGAATGATCGAAGAATAATGATAAAATTTGTTCCTGTGGAAAAGGTTCAATAAATCTGAAAATAACCTTAAAATGTTGATATATCGGGGCACTATCTTTTAAAAAGGATGTGTAACAATATTTAATGCTCGTTTTCAAATGATTTAAGCAGAATGATGAAAGGATGATTTTGAAAATTAGAAAAATTTGATTTCTAATACATTCAATCAAGCAAAAGAGATCGTTTGGAAAATCCGAAAGGCTAGGATGACGAACGAATTCATCAATAGGTGAAAAACGAAAGAAATAATTGATTCCAACCTGAACAAAGGTTCTGAGTGAAGAAGCTCTTTGAAAAAAATCCGTTTCCTATTTCGGGAAAATTCAAAAATTTGCTTGTACATAGAATTAAAGAAGCTGTATGAGAAGAATAAATCTTGATGGACCATAAGATAAAAGAAAACAGGAAATCATGGATTTTCGGCGCTGGAAAAGACGCATAATAGTTTGTTTTTATAAAAAATCGTTTGTGCACTCGCATTCTAAACAAAGTATCGGGAGAAAAACGTATAGATAACGTTTTAAAATCGGATGGATGCTTAAATGATAAAATGATGATTCGCATGGGGAGAAGGTGTGGACGTGAAAAAAGATTTGGAGGTTTTAAAGCCTGTTGTTCACCAGCTGTTTGACTATTTCCATCATCATCCGGAAAAAAGCTGGCATGAGTTTGGAACGACACGCTTTATTGCTGAACAGCTGAAAACATTCGGCTATCAACCAAAAACGTTTACGGATTGTACGGGAGTTGTGGTAGAATTCGGCCAAGGGAAAAACGGAATATGTGTCGGGGTCAGAAGCGATATGGATGCTTTATGGCAAGAAAAAGACGGAATATGGCAAGCCAATCATTCATGCGGCCATGATGCCCACATGGCCATTGTTCTTGGCGTGATGCTTTTGTTCAAAAAAATAAACTATAGTCCTCCCGGAAAGTTGATGTTTCTCTTTCAGCCTGCAGAAGAAAAAGGTACCGGGGCGCTGAAAATGATTGAAAAAGGCGTTATTGATAGCTTGAACTATTTATACGGCATTCATTTGCGGCCTATTCAAGAACTTCGCTTTGGTCAGGCTTCACCAAGTATCAAACATGGCGCATCAGCATTTCTTCAAGGCAAGATTCACGGAGAAGATGCTCATGCCGCCAGGCCTCATTTAGGGCAAAATGCCATTGAAGTTGGAGCCGCTTTGGTTAACGCTTTGAATCAAATTCATTTCGATCCCCGAATCCCTTATTCTGTGAAGTTGACAAGTTTTCATGCCGGCGGGGAAGCGGCAAACCTCATTCCGGGAAAAGCTTCTTTTCGAATGGATATTAGAGCACAAACGAACGAGGCTATGCAGCAGCTAATGGAACGTGTATCGAAAATATTCCAATCATTAGAAATTCAATTTGGCGTTAAGATCCACGCTAAAATGGAAGCCGATGTGAAAGCTGCTTCCATCCATCCGGAAGCAGAAAGAATCATGTCCAAAGCGATTGTCCAAACATTGGGAGAAGAAGGGCTGGTTCCTGGCATGCTGACAACGGGGGGCGAGGATTTTCATCATTATACTTTCCATAAACCAGATTTAAAAGCTACGATGCTCGGACTTGGCTGCGATCTGCGTCCGGGGCTTCATCATCCAAACATGACCTTTCAAACGGAAGCAATCTTTACCGGTATCGAAATATTGGCTAATGCAGTGATGCGCACGTTCGAACTGTCGGATAAGGACAAGGCCGGATGAATGGTATAATGAAAATCGATCGTTTCTAATAAACTCACAATCCGACAACGGGCCCAAAATAGTGATGAAAGCTTATTCATCAACGGAATATCGGTATACCTGTCAAACTTTTTGAATGGACGTGTTTTTCAGTATCTTTAATGTGGTAACGAAATAGGATCGTTTCTGTTTTTTCCTGGGAAATAATTGATAGGATTTTACGATGATGGTTGGATCTCTGTTTATTCACCTAACCATTACAATTTGCTATATCGAGCGATCCTAAGCGGTCATGAGCTGAAGAAAATCATTGGCGCAGAAATTGTCATCAAACAAGACTTGTTAATTTAATTATGTTCAGTCGGGAATGGTTGTAATGAAATTTGTAAGAATGCAAAAGAATCAGTTCAATTTACCTGCTGGTTCCGAATGTGCAACGATATAGAAGGGGATGACTTGTATGATTATTGAAAAAATAAGCATGCGCCATATGAAAATGAAAATGAAACTTCCTTTTGTCACCAGTTTTGGCATCATCCAAATGAAAGATTTCATTTTAGTTGAGGTGCAAGATGAGAGCGGGAATATAGGTTGGGGGGAATCCGTTGCCTTTAGCGCACCTACCTATACTGAAGAAACGTTTCAAACCAACTGGCATATTTTGGAAGATTTTTTAATCCCCATGATAAAAGGGCGGGAGATTTCTCATCCACATGAAGTAAATTCGATA
Organism: Bacillus sp. FSL W8-1127; assembly: GCF_038006725.1. Classification (NCBI taxonomy): domain Bacteria; kingdom Bacillati; phylum Bacillota; class Bacilli; order Caryophanales; family Bacillaceae; genus Bacillus; species Bacillus sp. FSL W8-1127. The sequence goes on from NZ_JBBOVU010000001.1 coordinate 1,152,992, forward strand.
TTTCAGCCGATTCGTGGTAATTATATGGCAAAATCCGCTATTGAAACGGCCATTTGGGATTTATATGCAAAGCGTTTAAACAAACCGCTTTACCAAGTGATTGGGGGGAAAAAGCGACAAATAGAGGTTGGTATCAGCCTTGGCATTCAAAAATCCATCGATGATTTGCTGGAAATGATCAAAAACTATGTGGAACAAGGATATAAAAGAGTGAAAGTGAAAATCAAACCTGGCTGGGATGTAGAAGTGATCAGACAAATCCGTCATTATTTTCCGCAGCTCCCTTTGATGGCCGATGCCAACTCTGCTTATCGTTTGGAAGATGTTCCTTTATTGAAACAATTGGATGACTTTCATTTAATGATGATTGAGCAGCCGTTGGCCCACGATGATATCGTCGATCATGCGTTGGTTCAAAAGGAACTGAAAACGCCGATATGTTTGGACGAAAGCATTCATAGTCTTGAAGATGTAAGAAAAGCTGTTGAACTTGGAAGTTGTCAAATTATTAATCTGAAAATCGGCCGCGTTGGCGGATTAGGAGAGTCTATCAAAATTCACGATTTTTGCAAAGAACATCACATTCCGCTTTGGTGTGGAGGAATGCTTGAAGCAGGAATCGGCCGGGCCCATAACGTTGCCATCACTACTCTGGATCAATTTACTTTGCCAGGGGATACGGCTGCCTCATCTCATTATTGGGAACGTGATATCATTCAACCGGAAGTGACCGTCGAGAATGGATGGATTCATGTCCCTGAAAAACCCGGGATTGGCTATGAGCCAGATTTCGAAGCGATTGATTCTTTTACTTGCCACCAAAAAGTTTTTTAATGGATGTTAGAAAAAATGATTGTTTGGCAAACCATTTTGTCATTTTTTGTCCGTTTGACAGTTTACACTTTGATTGGCTATGATAAATTCAAATACAATTAGTTAATAGGAAAATAGGTTGGCAAAAGCCGTGCTGTCGAGCTCTTGCCATGAAAAGGGAAGTCCGGTGAAAATCCGGCGCGGTCCCGCCACTGTGAATGGGAGCTTTCTAAATGGTTTGCCACTGTTTGCTGTTTTGCAGATGGGAAGGCTTTAGAAAGCGATGATCATGAGCCAGGAGACCTGCCTATTTTTTCTTGCGACGTTATACCTACGAGGATAGGGTGCGTCAGTTTGTTGCTGGCTATTTTTGTTTTTTTTTGGCACCCTATCTCGTTAGGTGTGCCTTTTTCTTTTGGTTATTTTTTATTATTACATATCGTTGAGGAGGGGGATTTGTGTTTTCTATTAAAAAGATAGCTGTCACGGCTTTAATGTCTATTTTCATAATAGGCCAATTGGCATTTGGTTTTACTGCTTTCGCGTCGGAACCGTCAAATAGCAGTATAACGGCTGAACAGCAGCAATCAGAAGTAGGAGTGACCATCATCGGGGACAATGGTCCGATCTTGCAAACAACGGCGGTCGATGTCCCTTCTGGAAGTACGATTTTGGACGTTTTGCAAAAAGCAGCCCTTGAAAACCATCTTTCGGTCGAAACGAAGGGAAGCGGTGAAAACGTTTATGTAGACGGTATCAATGGTTTACATGGAGGCGACCGCGGACCGGCTAGCGGCTGGATGGTGTATGTCAACGGGCTCTCCATTCCTGTCAGTGCCGCTGTATATCAAGTGACCAACCATGATCACATTCAGTGGGAATACACGACTGATTATACGAAAAATCAGAAAGTAGATGCCAGTTTAACGATCATCGGGAAAGATGGAAAACCTTTTGTTTCGAATGTAAAAAGAACAACCGAAGGCCATGCGACGGCTTACGATTTGTTAAAATCGATTGCGGATGATCAAAAGATTCCTCTTGATGTTACTTATAGTAAAGACTTTGGTTTTTACGTTCAAAACATCGGAACAGAACGGCTTGAATCTCATGATACATGGGGGCAATATTGGGCATTTTATGTCAATGGCCAAATGGCTTCCGTCGGTGCATCGTCCTATGTACTGCAACCGGATGACAATATAACTTTTAAAGTCGAAACGTGGGGAACGAACGAATATAACGGAAACAACGGGAATAATGAAAACAATGGAAATAGTGGAAATAACGGAAATACCGGAAATGAAGGCAGCGGCAATGGTCAAAATGGATCAGATGGGTCCAATACATCGCCGGTAAACGAACCAAATAAGGTCAGTGAAAACGAAATAAATGACATTTTAAAAACGACGGTGAACCATATTCTTCAATCGGGAGTCGACAGTCCGTGGGAGGCTGTTGCCATTCGTCAAGCCGGAATGAAAGTTCCTGCATCTTATTTGAATGACATAAAGCAACAAGTGATAGAGACAAAAGGAGAGTACCGGAATATTACCGATTATGAAAGAGATGTTATTGGTATAACGGCTGCAGGAGGAGATCCTCGCGATATAGCAGGATATAATTTAGTGGAGAAAATCTACAACAGTGACTATTGCGAAAAAAACGAAAGCTGTCCAATGACTCGCCAAGGCACAAACGGAATCTTGTATGCCTTAATTGCTTTGGACAGCGGAAATTATCCAGTTCCATCAAACGCTAATTGGACGAGAGAAAAGTTAAAGAAACGCATTTTAGAATTACAGGAAGCGGATGGCAAGTGGACGCTATATAACGGCCAAGGTTCACCTGTCGATATGACCGGAATCGCAATCGCTGCTCTGGCTCCTTATAAGGATGAACCGGAAGTGGCTGCCGCTATTAAACGAGGTGTCGATTGGCTGTCTGCTGAACAGAAGGAAAATGGTGGTTTTGCAGATCCTCAACTAGGGGAAACAAGTGAAGCAGCATCCGCAGCCATTATAGGTTTGACAGCAGCAGGAGTTGATCCTCAAGGTGCTGCATTTACGAAAAAAGACGGCAATTTGTTGAGCTATTTGATCCGTTTTTATAATGGTGCCGGACAATTTCGCCACACGGCAACGGGTGATGCAGATGAAGTGGCAACCGAGCAAGGTGCCGAGGCGATGGTCGCTTATCAACTTTTTGCTGATGGAAAAGGTTCCGTTTATCGGATGGCACAAAATCCAAATCCGGCGAAAGAAGGGACCGACAATACCCAAACGAGCAACAATCCTAATTCAGAATCAAAAAATGAGAACAGCGGTCTCGTAACGAACAATTCAAAAGAAAAAAATGATCACGATCAATCCGGATCCAAAACTTCACACCCTCCTTTGGGCGGCAAATTGCCGAATACTTCAACGAATATCTATAATCTTCTTTTGGCAGGAATCATTCTGATCATAGCGGGTGTTCTGTTATATGTTTATAACCGGAAATACCGGGAGAGAGGCCATGATTAAAAAGATCTCTCTTTTGTTCATTGCTGGGGGCTTTCTTTTCATTGCCTGCGCTGGATGGCAGAAGCTGAAAATGGATGCGGATCAAAAAGATGCGCTTCGAAAAGCGGAAAAAATTGTGCATTCTGAACATAAACAAGGATCTTTTCATCCTGTGCGCGGAGAAGTCGTGGGTACTTTAGAGATACCAGCCTTAAAACGGAAGCTGCCGATTGTCGAAGGAGCTTCTCCGGAAGATTTAGAAAAAGGGGTCGGCCATTATTCAGCTTCTGCCTATCCGAAACAACATAATCAAATTGTTCTTTCCGGCCACCGGGATACGGTGTTTCGACAAATAGGAACGCTGAAAAAAGGCGATCAGTTGATCATTCGATTGTCGTACGGATCCTTTTCTTATACCATTCGCCGCATGAAAATTGTGGACAAGGACGATCGTTCTGTCATTCATTCCACCGCGCCGACTGAGGAGTTAGTTTTAACGACATGCTACCCATTTCGTTATGTGGGAAATGCACCGAAACGTTATATCATCTATGCTTATCCGGAACATTTTCAAGGGGGTGACGGTAAATGAGAAAATGGAAAAATGCGTTCTTACTACTATTCTCTTTTTTGTTGATCTTGTTTACGGCAGGCTGTCAAAAGGATGAAGTCGTGCCTCATTCCAATAACGACCATCATAACGCAGCGGCTGTTCAGTCATCTTCGGACAAAACATCTTCAGACGGTAAAGAAAAGGAGATAAAAACTTCCAAAGAAGATCATAATCAAAATAAAGATCAAACTGCAGATGCGGAAAAGTCGTCCCATTCGGCCGCAGATTCGTCCAAAACCAGCAATGAAAAAGAAACAAAGTCGAAATCGACTGATTCAGCTGCAAAGTCAAAAAACGGATCGTCCAATGCCAATGCGGAGAAAGAGAATAGCAAAGGGAACAGCGAACAAAAATCAACGGCTGAAAAGAGCAATGCGACGACAATCCATACTCCACAAGCACCAAAGAGTCAATCGACTGTGAAACCGGAGCCGGCCAAAAAACCATCTTCGAAACCAGCCGCAACGCCTGTTCCAAAACCGGCCCCAAAATCGGCCTCAAAACCGGTTAACAAACAAACGGTAACGGTATCGATTCGTGGAGATTCACAAACGGGAACCATCCTTTCCCCCACTAAAGTACCGTTGCAAAATGGGGATACGGCGTTGGAAGTGACATTGCGAATCGCCAAGCAAAAGGGCATTCCGGTCAGTATACGCGGCAGTCATTCCACGGCTTATGTGGAAGGAATTTCGAATCTTTATGAATTTGATCATGGTCCGTTAAGTGGTTGGACGATAAAAGTCAACAATAAGTACGTTTCTCGTAGTGCAGGTGCTGTCGCCGTCAAGGCGGGGGATGTGATTCAATGGATTTACACGAATGACTATACAAAGGATACACAACCATGAAAAAAGGAATTCATTCTTACCATCCATTCGTTTGCTTTCTTTATTTTGCCGGGGCGATGGTGTCTGCCATGCTTTATCAGCACCCAGTCTTTTTAGCGGCGGGTGCTGTGCTCTTTCTCATATTGAATATTTTGTTGGACTCCGGTAAGACGGTGCGTAAATGGCAGGGGATGATGATCACCATTCCCGTATTTTTTTTGATACTCAATCCATTGACGAATCACCGCGGCAGTCATATTTTCTTTTATTTCGGCGCAAATCCCGTCACGTTGGAATCGTTTTTGCAAGGATTGATGCTTGCGCTTACTTTATTTAATTTAATGGCGGCTTTTGCCGCTTACAACCAAGTGATTACGGCGGAAAAATTTTTATTTTTATTTGCGAAATGGCTCCCGCAATGGGCCCTGTTGGCTATGCTGGCCATGCGGTTTGTTCCGCTCTTACGAAGAAGGCTTTATGAAATTGAAATGGTCCAAAGAGGAAAGGGACAATCTGTCACAGAAGGCACCTTCATACAAAGAGTAAGAAATGGTCTGGAATTCGTGCAAATATTGTTAACTTGGTCGCTTGAAGAGGCAATTCAAACCGCCGATTCCATGGCAGCAAGGGGTTATGGGATTCAGAAACGGAGCCGTTATATTCCTTTTCGGATGAAGGGAAAAGATTGGTTTGCGATGGTTTATTTGCTTGTTTTCGGAACGGCAGTGGCTTTTGGATGGTGGCTTGGGGACGGCGTGCTGGCAGTCTATCCGATTTTGGAACCACTATTATTGCAAGGCAGAGAGTGGTTTTTCCTGCTCATGTTCGTTATGTTTGTAGGGTTTCCAATAGGAATTCAAGTAAGGGAGGCACTGCTATGGCGTTATTGGAAGCGAAAAATTTAACTTTTACGTACCCGGATGCACCAGAACCTGCTCTATCTGATATCACTTTTACAGTAGAGCCGGGAGAATTTATTCTCCTTTGCGGCCCTTCCGGTAGCGGAAAGTCCACTCTTCTGCGTTTGTTAAAGCGAGAAGTCCGTCCGCATGGAAAGATAGAAGGGGAGTTGTTTTTGGACGGATGTTCTTTTATGAAAGTTCCGGCCAAACAAATGGCACAAGAGATTGGCATGGTTTTTCAAGATCCGGAAAATCAAATCGTTATGGACCGGGTGATGGAGGAGTTGGTTTTTGGTCTTGAAAATTTGGGATATTCAACGGAGGACATGCGAAAGCGAATAGCCGAAATGGTTCATTTTTTTGGCTTGGAAGGATGGTTGGAGCGAAAGACATTTGAATTGTCAGGCGGCCAGAAACAATTGGTCAATCTTGCTGCTGTTTTGTTGTTGCATCCGCGTATTCTTCTTTTAGACGAACCTACTGCTCAGCTTGATCCGGTGGCTGCAAGTGAATTTATGACCATGCTCCGGAGAATGAATGAAGAATTTGGACTTACCGTCATCATCGCGGAACATCGCTTGGAGGAATTGTTTTCACTTGCAGACCGCGTCATGGTTTTGGAAAAGGGCAAAAAGATTTATGATGCCCCATCGCGTGAAGTCGTTTCTCAATTGGCAAAACATCCTTCTTCTCAGATCTATCCCTATCTTCCCAGCCCGGCCCGCCTATATTTAGAACATAGTCAAAAGCCTGCCTCAGAAAGCATTCCGCTGACAGTAAAAGAAGGAAGAAAATGGATTTCGACCCTGAAAGGGACCTCCGTTCCCACCCAGCCGTTTCAAGAGGATATTACAAATAAAAAACCTTTGTTGGCTTTAAAAGGAATTAATTTTCAATATGAAAAGGAGACTAGACCAATACTGGATCAATTGTCGCTTTCCGTGTATGAAGGGGAGTGGCTGTCGGTAGTTGGAGCGAATGGATCGGGAAAATCTACGTTGCTGAAAGTCATGGCCGGTCTCCAAAACCCGCAGCGTGGTGCCGTTATCTTTAATGGAAAGAAACTGAAAAAGCCAATTCCATCAGAAATTGCTTTTTTACCGCAAAATCCGAAACTTTTCTTCCTGCAGGATACAGTGGAAACGGAGTTAGAGGCCATCATCGATAAGCACCAAATTCAACATGGAAGAGAAAAGATGGAACAATTAATGGAGATGTTTCAATTGACGCCTATTAAAGACCGTCATCCTTATGATTTAAGCGGAGGAGAAATGCAAAAGGCGGCTCTTGCCGGTGTGATGCTGATGAATCCGCGACTTCTGCTTATAGATGAACCGACAAAAGGATTGGATCCGGAAGCAAAACTTCAGTTTGGGAAACTGTTAAAAAATTTAAGGGCTAATGGGGTTACGATTGTAATGGTTACTCATGATATTGAGTTTGCTGCTCAATACTCGACTCGCTGCGCCATGCTGTTCCAAGGAGAAGTAACGATTACCGCTCCTACTAAAACGTTTTTTCAAGGAAATACGTTTTACACGACTGTTGCCAATCGGATTTCCAGGGGCGGACGTGTCCCGGAAGTGTTAACGGTAGAGGAGGCTCGAGAAAAATGGCGCTTTCTAGAATGATTCTCATCCTGTTAGCGGTTATTTTATTTGTGATTCTAGCCTTTTTGCCTTTATCGGTACAGCGCCATTTTTTATGGATCAGCGTGATTTTTATGATCGGCACGTTTCTTCCTTTTGTCATTCGCTTTGAGAGGCGGAAAGCAGCCGGACGAGAGCTGGTGTTGTTGGCGGTTTTAGGAGCGATTGCCGCAGTAAGTCGGGTTCCGTTTGCTCCTCTTCCAAGCGTTCAGCCTACCACGTTCGTCGTGATTGTCACCGGGCTCGCGTTTGGACCAGAAAGCGGGTTTGTGGTCGGCGCACTCGCAGCACTCGTTTCCAATATGTTTTTAGGACAAGGCCCCTGGACGCCTTGGCAAATGTATGCTTGGGGTATGATCGGGTTAACGGCAGGTTTGATGCGACGAACAAGGCTGATGAAAAATACGGTTGGCCGCTGTGCTTATGGATTCGTGGTGGGCATTCTATTTGGATGGGGTATGAATCTCATGTATGTCGTCTCTGTTATGAACCACATCACTTGGCCGCAAATAGTAGCGTATTACAGCGCCAGTTTTCCATTTGATTTGGCTCACGGGCTTTCCAATGTCTTCTTTCTGGCTTTATTTGCAAAAAGCTGGATCAAAGTTCTACAACGTTTTCAAAAAAAATACGGCTTATTGGAACAATAAACCAATAAGCCGCATGGATCATGTCGAAGGGGATTCAATAAAGATTTTTCTTTCATACGGATCCCGTCAAGCGTTTTTTAGAGGAAAGAGGCTTCCAGTTAAGAAGAAGGTTTCCTACCGTTATAGAACATAACAGGCTGAAAGAAAAAAGAAGGGATGATCTACCTCCATTGAATTTTATCCATTACGGAGGTTGGCCATCCCTTTTTCTTTATAGTTCTTCAGGATCCAATGTCATTTTTCGATCATTTGCACAGTCTTTGCATACATCTAAAATATCATATTCCCATTGTTCATCTTCCACTTCTTCTTTTCTTCCGCATATTTCGCAAATTCTAGGCATCAAGGCATCCTCCTTATTGATGAACATTTTTACAGTGATCTCATTGAATATGGTCGGGAATGTCAGGCGGCTGATGTTCCATCATCTGACATTCAAATCCGTTATCGATCATGGCTTGTCGAAAATCTTCCAAAGTGGCTGCATTTTCATCGAATGAGATTGCAACGGTTTTTTTCTCGGCATTCATTTGAATATTTCGTACTCCCCACACATCGTGAAGCACTCTGCTTACCGTATCCTTATCTGATTCTGTCATATTTGGAATGGAAATCATGCGTGTAATCAATCTTCTCACCATCCATGGCCAAAGTTTTTCAGCTTTCTTTCAATTGCTTCTGACTTTCCAATCCCTTACCAACGCCATGCAAGAAATGGAGCATCATGGAAAGGGCCGAGTTGATATATGGGTCTCGCACTGCTTTCATCATGCCCCAGAGGCTTAGCGATTGTTGCTTTTTTGAAGGTTGATCCAATTGTTCAATCCCTTTTTTCATAGCGTTAAAAATAGTTTCCAATTGTTCTGATTCGAGTGTAGCCAATAATTGAAAGCCGTTTTTAATCACATGATGATATTTGGGCTGATTGATTTGTTCGATCATCACCGCGCCCACTTTTTCACGTGACTTTAAGAGGCCGTATAGAATGTCCAATACACCCGATTTTTGCATCTCTTGAAGTATATCCAGTGTTTTTAGAACAGCTTCTCGACTGTTCGCTAATTTTTCCCCCATTTCTGCTAAAGCTTCTGATGTTTCTTCAAGGGGATCGGGATGTTGTTTTTCAATTGCACTAATGGGCTTGGCCATCGATGATTCCCTCCCTATTGATTTCCTCCGGTATCGGCGTAAAGTCAGAACGTTTCCATTTTCGTTCTACTTCTGCTCCTATATGCGGCTGTGGATTTCCAAACCTGTAATTTACTTTTGGCAACGGGCTTTCTCCTTTTGGTTCAAGAACTTCCATTTTCACTTGCATTTCTTTGTAGTTAGGGGTATGAGTCACCCGATCATGATAACTGCTTGTTAGTTTATTAACGGCATTATATTCTTTGTTCCCGTTCATCGGAAAATACAATTCGTGTCCTTTGACTCGATCGGTGACCAAAACTCGGACTTTTGTTTCTCCATATGGTGACGTCAGACGGACAAGCGCTCCGGTTTCGATATTTCGTTCTTTCGCTAGCTCCGGAGAAATTTCCAGCCACGTATCCGGCACTTTATGAGTAATGCCTTTTGAGCGATAAGTCATATTTCCTTCATGGAAATGTTCTAACAAACGGCCATTGTTCAAATGGAGATCATAGCCATCGCCTGCTTCAAAAGGTGGTGTCCAATCAACCGGAAACAATCTTGCTTTTCCGTCGGGAAATCCAAATCGGTCTTTAAATAAGAGCGGCGAATCTGTTCCATCTCGATCAACAGGCCATAAGAGACTTTCCCATCCTTCCAGTCGATCGTAACGGACACCGGCAAAAACAGGAGCCAACTTAGCCGCTTCATCCATAATTTCAGACGGGTGGGTATAGCGCCAATCGGCACCTAGACGATTAGCGAGATCGCGGAAAATTTCCCAATCCGGTTTGCAATCGCCAAGTGGTTCCATCACTCGGTAAAAGCGCTGGATTCTTCGTTCTGTATTCGTGAACGTTCCTTCTTTTTCCAGACTAGGCGCAGCCGGAAGCACCACATCCGCATATTGGGCCGTTTTGGAAAAGAAAATGTCTTGAACGACGAAAAACTCCAATTTTTCAAATCCAGCGTTCACGTGATTAATATTGGAATCCACTAAAGCCATTTCTTCACCGAACAAATACATTCCTTTCACTTTTCCATCATGAATGGCTTCTACTATTTGATGGTTGTTCAGTCCTGGTTTTTCCGGCAGTTTCACGCCCCATGCTTTTTCATATCGTGTGCGTACTTCGTCGTTTTCAACAGGCTCGTATCCCGGAAACCATGCAGGCATTGTTCCAAAGTCGCTTGCTCCTTGAACATTGTTGTGTCCGCGAAGTGGGTAGGCACCTGCTCCATGTTTTCCAAAATTTCCTGTCACTAGAAGCAAATTGGCGATCGCAGTGCTTGTATCGGTTCCGCCCAAATGTTGCGTAACTCCCATCGCCCAAAGAATACAGGTGCCTTTTGCTTCGTGGATCATAGTGGCTATCTTGACAAGAGTGTCTTTGGATAAACCGGTTTTTTCTTCTGCATAATCCAATGTGAATTTTTCCAGCGAGCGAATATATTCCTCGACATTATTCACTCGGTTTTGTATAAATGTTTTATCTTCCCAGCCTTGATCCAGAATGTATTTTGTTACGGCAGACAACCAGACGAGATCGGTTCCGGGCTTCGGATGAATAAAGAGATCAGCTCGTTCGGCCAGTTCATTTACTCTCAGGTCTGCTACTATTAATTTTTGTCCATGCAGTTTGTGGGCTCGTTTGATTCTTGTTGCTAAAACAGGATGGGATTCCGCAGGGTTGGCTCCAATCACGATGACTAAATCGGCACTAGCAATATCTTGAATAGTGCCGGAATCGCCGCCGATTCCAACCGTTCTCATCAAACCGGTGGAAGCAGGGGTTTGACAATAACGAGAGCAGTTGTCGACATTATTCGTACCGAAAACAGCTCGCGCCAGTTTTTGAAATAAATAATTTTCCTCGTTGCTGCATTTAGAGGACGAAATAAATCCAAGAGAGTCGGGACCGTATTTTTCTTTTATAGATTGGAATTTTTCTGCGATTAAATTCAGTGCTTCATCCCACGTTGCTTCGACAAAATGATCGCCTTTTCGGATAAGCGGTTTAGTCAGTCGTTCTTCGCTGTTCACAAAGTCCCAGCCGAATTTTCCTTTGACACAGGTGGAAATCCCGTTCACCGGCGCTTCTGGCTCAGGCTGAACCTTTAATATTTTTCGGCCTTTTGTCCATATTTCAAAGCTGCAGCCGACGCCGCAATAAGTGCATACCGTTTTGGTTCTTTTGATCCGAGCTTCTCTCATGCTTGATTCCATATTGGAAATAGCGAAAATCTCTTGATAACCTGGTTCCACTTCTTTCGTAAAATCAATCATCGGTTCTAAAATATTTTTCGGAATACCTGTTAAGTAGCCGGCTTCGCCCAACATGGACTTTTCCATTAAAGCATTGCAAGGACAGACAGTTACGCAGTGTCCGCACGAAACACAGGATGATTGATCGATTGGAACATCATTGTCCCAAATGACACGAGGTCGTTCTCTGTCCCAAGCAATGCTGAGAACTTCACTTACCTGTAGGTCTTGGCATGCTTCGACGCATAGACCGCAAAGAATGCACTGATCCGGCTCATAGCGATAAAAAGGGTGGGAATGATCGGGTGGATAAGGCTTTGGCGTAAATTCATACTTTTGATGTTCGATTTGCAAGTATTCGGCGGTATTATGGACTTCACAGTTGCCATTATTGTTGTCGCAGACTGTGCAATAGAGTTCGTGGTTGGCCAATATCCGTGACATTCCTTCCAATTGTGCTGCCTTCGCCTTGTCTGATAAAGAGTTTACCCGCATGCCAGGCTTGGCTTTCGTTGCACAAGCCCGCTGCAGTTCCCCGTCTATTTCAACATAACAAGTGTCACAAGTTTGCAGCACACCAACGCCGAGATCCGGCTGATACGAGCAAATTCCGGGGATATATTGGTTATGATCCCGCGCCGCTTCAAAAACCGACTGATCTTCTCTTGCTTCGATTTCAACGCCATTTACAAAAATGGTAAAGGTCTTATTTTCCATCTGCATATCACCTGTTTATTTAAAAGTTACCATCCGATAAAAAGTATGGGCAAATGAAGTGGTGAATATACATGAGAAACTGCAAAGGAAATTTACTGTAGATGTATCTTTGTTTGAAGTTTTTGCGGATTTGACTTTTTCATTTTTAGAGAACATGAATGAAAGGGTTTTCCCACAATTTTTAAATGGAGTAGAACGATTTTTATTGTCTATCGCTTTTCAAAAGGTCAAAACGTATCTTTTTATAATGAACGGTTGAGGAACATTGTTGCGGGAAGATACATGAACAGGAGAGTAAACGTAGCGATGGCTATAGTCCAATTTTTTCAATGGCGATAAAGGCCAAAATGAGAAAAGCGAATAAAGAGTTCTTATAAGTGAAAAATAGGGATAAACGATTTGGAAAGGGGAAGACAAATGGCAGCCCAAAAACGACAAAATAGTGAAAATTCAGCAGGAAGATATTTTCATCCCGAAGATAATCAAGATTCATCAGAAGTGGCTTCTGGTTTGGCCAAAACGCATGAACAAGTCAACGATACGGTGACGGAAGGAACCATTGACGAGAAAATAGAACAATTGGATGGTGAAGATCGTTCTCTTTCCAGTAGAGGTTATGAAGAGGGGTCAAAGGAATAAGGCTTCAAGTTATGTATGTGTGTTATAGTGATCAGTTCTGGGATGGGTCTAAAAATAGTTTCTTCTTACACTTTTTTTAAAAAGGTCGTCTGAAACAAGGGGTGAATGTCCTTTGTGTGCTTGTCGGAGAAAAAGGGAAGGAAAAGTGTAAAAAAAATATCATGCTTGTAGGCATTAAGATCTTAACCTGCAACAGAAATACATGCTGGTAAATCGAGTAGGAGGGAGCGATTAACTCCCGTCCTCTCACACCACCGTACGTACGGTTCCGTATACGGCGGTTCAATTAAGATAATTGACGCAAGTCTTTATAACTTCCGTGAATAGCTGTTCTCTTTATGCCAGTGGTCACTCCACCCTCCAAGAGGTCTCCCACGGGATTCACCGCTTCCTCCCTCAAGTGAGGTACTACGTTTTCTGTGTTCATCATGACTCACTGAATACCAAGGGCTATTCTCTCTTAATTGTTCGGTCCTTCTTAGTTGTTCTAGACCAACTAATACTATGACCTCTGCTGACTTCTGACGGTTCAGCTACTTATCACTAAGTAGGTTATGAAGAGTACTTCACATATCCGCCAGACCTCCCCGGGTAAGTACATGCACTTTCACACCATCTATCCGCCTCATTTACTCGATATGACCTTCGACAGAAAGAGCTTTGTTTTGTTATGCAAACTCACTCAATCATACCTAGCCTTATATGAGGTTCGTGTTCCTCGGACCGGTGTTTTGCCTCCAGCTTCCTTCAGATTCCGCGTCACCACGGACACCCTTGCTCTTGGCTAACCTCTACTTCTGTCTTCGGGGTTCGGGACTTACACCCTATAGTTCATGTACATGCCGGGCGCACATAAAAAAGGGATATTCCGATGCGAATATCCCTTTTCATTTTATATATATATAAATGTTAGCTGCTCTTTTACATAGACATACGTTGTATTAAAAATTGTTTTTTGAGCGGGGAATCATGAGTTGTAGACATAACAAATCGAAAGGAAAGTCTAGGTTTATCGAAAACTCGAAAAAAAATAATTTAAAATTATTATAATTTGGAGTTGACTTTCATTCTCAATTATATAAAATAAAAAGTGTATTAGATAATAATAATTTTAAAATAAAAATAATGATTGATAAAGGAGCGGAGAGAATGAAGAAAAAGTTAACCACGAACCAGGGAGCGCCAGTAGGAGATAATCAAAATTCTCGCACAGCTGGGGTGAATGGGCCAACCTTGCTGGAAGATTATCAATTAATTGAAAAACTGGCTCATTTTGATAGAGAACGTGTTCCTGAACGGGTTGTTCATGCTCGGGGAGCAGGGGCTCATGGAGTGTTTGTGACCAAAAACAGCATGAGCAAATATACGACAGCAAAATTTCTTCAAGAACCGGGAACGGAAACTCCTGTTTTTGCAAGGTTTTCCACGGTGATTAATGGAAATCATTCTCCGGAAACATTGCGAGATCCACGAGGTTTTGCGGTGAAATTTTATACAGAAGAAGGAAATTATGATTTTGTTGGAAATAATCTTCCCGTTTTCTTCATTAGAGACGCCATTAAATTTCCGGATATGATCCATGCTTTTAAACCGGATCCAAGAACAAACTTGCAATCAAAAGACCGTTTTTGGGACTTCTGCTCGCTTTCTCCAGAATCCACCAATATGCTTCTTCATGTTTTTACGGATGAAGGGATTCCGGCGACATATCGTCATATGAGAGGTTCAAGCGTTCATGCTTTTAAATGGATCAACGCTGAAGGGAAAACAGTGTATGTAAAATTGCGCTGGGTGCCGAAACAAGGAATCAAAAATTTAAGTATTGAAGAAGCAGCGAAAATTCAAGCTCATGAACATAGCCATGCAACGAAAGATTTATATGAAGCGATTGAAAACGGCGATTTTCCTCAATGGGATTTATATGTTCAAGTACTTGATCCGAAAGATTTTGATCGATTTGATTTTAATCCGCTCGATGCGACGAAAGATTGGTTCGAGGAAGATATTCCGTACGAATTTGTCGGGACGATGACTTTAAATCGCAATCCAAAAAATTATTTTGCGGAAACTGAATCAGTAGGGTTTAATCCGGGCGTGTTAGTTCCAGGAATGTTGCCATCTGAAGACAGATTGCTTCAAGGGCGTCTATTCTCCTACTCGGATACTCAACGGCATCGGATCGGACCGAATTATTTGCAACTTCCGATTAATTCCCCGCGTGTAGAAGTTCATAATTATCAACGTGATGGCTATATGCCGTTTAAACAGCAAGAAAGCCCGATCAATTATGAACCGAACAGCTATGAAAATGAGCCGAAAGAAGACCGGTCTTATGTTGAGGAACCGCAGCCGATAAATGGAGTTGCTGCTAAACAAGCTTTCTATAAACCAAACAATTTTGGTCAAGCCGGACAAGTGTGGAGAAAATATTCAAAAGAAGTACAAGATACAGTGATTAAAAACTTAACGGATGATTTAAGCCAAGTAAAAGATCAAAAGATTACGATTCGTTCGATTATGAATTTTTATCAAGCAGATCAAGGGCTGGGACAACGATTGGCAGACAGTTTAAAAATCGACATCACACCTTATGTGAAGGAACTGGCCAAATAAAAAGACCATCCGTTAGAATCGCCTTCTGGTTGAATTCCGGAGGCGGTTTTTTATGGATAAAAGGGGATACCTATTTTTGAAGAATGCACTAAATCCCGCATAATAGACTGTAAAATCCCGGTTTTGGAAGGATGACTGATGGACTGTTTAAGCAAGAAAAGAAAAAGAAGAAATAAATGATTACGTGATTTTAATTGGTGGGAAAAACAATGGAGTACTTGTTTTGGCGTTAGAAATGAGAGAATCTTAGACAGAACGGTTGTTGGAAACGTAAAATAAAAAAATCCTTCCCATCATGATTTAAAAGATAGGAAGGATCTATCAAAGTGGATGAAAGGGGTTATGTTAATAATTGCAGAAATTGCTTCGTCCGTTGTTCTTTAGGACGTGTAAAGATTTCTTCAGGTGTACCTCTTTCCACAATCACACCTTGGTCCATAAAGACGACTTCATCTGCCACTTCTTTTGCGAATCGCATTTCATGGGTGACAACGACCATCGTCATTCCTTCATTGGCGAGTTCTTTCATAACATTTAACACTTCACCGACGAGTTCGGGATCTAAAGCGGAAGTTGGTTCATCAAACAGCATTAATTCCGGTTCCATGGCTAAGGCGCGTGCAATTCCAACCCGTTGTTGCTGCCCTCCGGACAGTTGGAACGGATATTCATCTTTTTTATCAAGCAAGCCCACTTTCTGCAAGAGTTTTTCTGCTTTTTGAATGGCTTCATTTTTCGGCAGTTTCTTTACGATAATGGGTCCTTCCGTTACGTTTTCCAAAACCGTCTTATGCGGAAAAAGATTATACTGTTGAAAGACCATCCCGGATTCTTTGCGTAAAGCGGCAATTTCTTTTTTTGAAACAGGTTGTGAAAAATCTATTTTTACATCTCCGATTTGAATCGTCCCGCTTGTTGGAATTTCAAGGGCATTCAGGCAGCGCAGAAAAGTGGTTTTTCCGGAGCCGGATGGACCGATAATCACTATGACTTTTCCTTTTTCGATGCTCATGTTGATCCCTTTTAAAACTTCAAGTTGATCAAATTGTTTTCGTAGATCATGAATTTTAATCATGCCGATGCTCAATACTCCTTTATAAAAGGCTTGTTATTGTACAAAAGCTTTTTTAATGGCTTACATACTTGTCGAAACGACCTTCCAATTTCTGTTGAATGATGGAGAGAATGAAACAAATAATCCAATAGATTAAAGCCGCTTCTGAATAGAGAAGTAAAAATTCATATGTGGTTGCGGCAATTTCTTGGGCTTTTCTAAACATTTCTGTAACCAAAATCAGTGATGCAAGAGAAGTATCTTTCACCAAACTAATAAAAGTGTTGGATAAAGGCGGGATCGATACTCTCACCGCTTGTGGCAAAATGATTCGTCTTAATATTTGCGAATAGTTCATATTAATAGAGTATCCCGCTTCCCATTGACCTTTTGGAATCGATAAAATCGCTGCACGTATGATTTCTGACGCATAAGCTCCTACATTAAGAGAAAAACCGATCACGGCAGCCGGGAATGGATTGATGGTGATATGAATGGATGGCAGACCATAGAAAATAATATATAATTGCACAAGCAACGGAGTACCACGGATAATCGATACGTAAAAACGCGCTATCCACTGAAGCGGTTTAATGCTTGAAATTCTTGCGAGTGCTGTTAAAAGAGCAAGAATCAAGCCAATAGAAAACGTAATCAGAGTTAATGGCAATGTATAATACAAAGCCCCCTTCAACATAGGGAGAAGGGAACTTTGTGCAATTTGCATATAATGATTAGGATCTTGTAATTGGATACTATTTAGATACATCTGCACCAAACCATTTCTTAGAGATTTTGGCTAGAGTGCCGTCTTTTCTCATGTCATCCAATGCTTGGTTTACTTTATCTACTAATTGACCTGAACCTTTACGGAACATGAAAGCACTTTTAGAAGCATCATCGCTTTTAGCTACCACTTTAATCGGAGCATTTGGTTTTTGTTTTTTATAATCAAGATAAGACAATGAATCGTTAATCGTAGCATCTACCCGATTGGATGTTAATAATTGAATCGCTTGTTCAAATCCGTCTACGCCCACGATGTTTGCGCCGTTCTTCTTCGCAAGATCTGCGAAGTTGCTTGTGAGTGATTGTGCGGATTTTTTCCCTTTCAGATCTGCGAATGAATGAATATTTTTGTTGTTTTTATTCACAATTACTACCGCTTTAGAGACGGTGTACGGTTTGGAGAAATCGTATTTCTTTTCGCGGTCAGGGCGAATTCCTACTTCGTTTGCAATCATATCAAAACGTTTAGAGTTTAAACCTGCAAACATGGAATCCCATTGCGTTTCTTTATATTCTGTTTTGACTCCAAGGCGTTTTGCCACTTCGTTCGCTACATCGATATCATATCCTGTTAGTTTTCCGCTTTTATCACGGAAAGTAAACGGAGCATATGTACCTTCTGTACCGATGACGAGAACGCCTTTATCTTTGACTTGACGATAAAGATCGGAGTCGTTGGATTGAGAAGTCTTATTCTTGTCTGTTGATTGACCGTTGCCGCATGCTGCTAAAACGAGCATAAGCGTAGCAACAGCAAACCACTTAAAGTATTTTTTCATGCTGTAAACCTCCAATGTGTATAGAGTTACTTTGATATGGATAAAAATAGGTACTTAGACCTTTCTATCACCCAGCAGTATGTATTTTAACCCAAAGACCACAAATAATCCAACAATAAATTTTTAAAGCATTAAAGGGGCCAGGCCCCTTTAATGCTTTAAATAAAGTATGCGATGACGATGATTCCGATGATGATTCGATAGATTGCGAACGGAATGAGTTTGACTTTGGATAAAATTTTCAAAAAGAAGACAATGGCTAGCATGGCAACAATAAAGGCGGTAATGAAGCCTGCAGCAAAGTAGTTCAAATCATGAATCGATAAGTATTGATAGCTCTTTAACAAGTCAAGTCCGCTGGCAGCGACCATCATGGGGACAGCTAGCAAAAAGGAATATTCAGCAGCGGTTTTATGGTTAGCCCCGGCAAGGAGTCCTCCTGAGATGGTCGATCCTGCTCTTGAAAAACCAGGCCATAGGGACAGGCATTGATACAAACCGATAATGAAAGCCTGTTTATACGATAAGTGATCCAAATCTTGGGTAGATTCGGTTTTGCTCTTTTTTTCCGCATAGATCATTAAAAAAGCTCCCAAAAATAAACCGATACCGACGGTGAAGGGAGAGAAAAGTACGTTTTTAATGACATCATGAAAGAGAAAACCTAATACAGAGGCTGGAATCATCCCGATAATAATATGTAGAAGGTTTAAACCAGATCGCTTTTTGAAGTTAAACAGGGAAAGGAACCGTTTGAAATAAAGAACGACCACGGCAAGTATCGAACCCAATTGGATAACAATTTCAAAAGTTTTTGCTTTGTCGCCTGTAAATGAAAGAAAATGACCCACAAGAATTAAATGTCCTGTGGAAGAAATCGGAAGAAATTCGGTCAGCCCTTCCACGCATCCTAGCACAATCGCTTTGATGACTTCTAGCACAATCCCACATCCTTTTCACAAAATATGCTTAATTATACCATATGGGAGAAAAACAGGACATGAGAAATATAGACTCATAAATGACAAGATTCGATGAAGTATTTTGCTGAAAATGGGAAAATATTCACAAGTGAACGGCGTTTTGATCGAACCGTTTTGGCAGATGTGAAACAAAAGAGGAAATGGATGAAAGGCTGTCATCTTTTCAACCTTTCCATAACGATGATAAAAAATCATTGCTTTTTTTTACCTGATCGGTTACATTTAATTAAAAGATGGAAAAATTCAAATAATTTCGTTCTTATCGAGAGAGGTGGAGGGACTGGCCCTGTGAAACCTCAGCAACCTGCTGCAATCCACGATTGCTGTCAAGGTGCTAAATCCAGCGGATTTATCCGGAAGATAAGAAGAGGACTGTCATAAAAAAGCCTTCTTCTTAGAAGGCTTTTTTATGTGCGCCCGGCATGTACATGAACTATAGGGTGTAAGTCCCGAACCCCGAAGACAGAAGTAGAGGTTAGCCAAGAGCAAGGGTGTCCGTGGTGACGCGGAATCTGAAGGAAGCTGGAGGCAAAACACCGGTCCGAGGAACACGAACCTCATATAAGGCTAGGTATGATTGAGTGAGTTTGCATAACAAAACAAAGCTCTTTCTGTCGAAGGTCATATCGAGTAAATGAGGCGGATAGATGGTGTGAAAGTGCATGTACTTACCCGGGGAGGTCTGGCGGATATGTGAAGTACTCTTCATAACCTACTTAGTGATAAGTAGCTGAACCGTCAGAAGTCAGCAGAGGTCATAGTATTAGTTGGTCTAGAACAACTAAGAAGGACCGAACAATTAAGAGAGAATAGCCCTTGGTATTCAGTGAGTCATGATGAACACAGAAAACGTAGTACCTCACTTGAGGGAGGAAGCGGTGAATCCCGTGGGAGACCTCTTGGAGGGTGGAGTGACCACTGGCATAAAGAGAACAGCTATTCACGGAAGTTATAAAGACTTGCGTCAATTATCTTAATTGAACCGCCGTATACGGAACCGTACGTACGGTGGTGTGAGAGGACGGGAGTTAATCGCTCCCTCCTACTCGATTTGAAACTATTCATGAACAGTGTTAGGAAATCGACTTGATTTGTAAAAATTTCTTTTTTCCATCATGTCGTCCTATCAAAACCATTTCAAGAGGAGATGCATGCAATGGAACGTTATCATTTGCAAACCAAACTGGCCCAAATAGGCAACCGGAGCGAGGAATCCACCGGCGCGATCAATCCTCCCATTTATTTATCGAGCGCTTACCGACATAAAGAGATAGGTCAATCGACTGGATATGATTATATAAGAACAGGAAATCCGACGCGAAAAATCGTTGAAAAAGCCATTGCCGACTTGGAAGGAGGCGATGCGGGTTTTGCATTCAGTTCAGGAATGGCAGCGATTCAAACGGTTTTGAGTTTGTTTCAATCAGGCGATGAACTGATCGTTTCCAAAGATTTATACGGCGGCACTTATCGATTGTTTGAAAGAAATTGGAAAAAATTCGGTTTAACCTTTATTTATGACGATTTTCAAGATATCTCCAAAGTAAGAGAAAAAATCACGGATCGAACGGCAGCGATTTTTCTTGAAACGCCGACCAATCCGCTTATGCAAGAAGCAGACATAGAGCAAACAGCAAAATTAGCAAAAGAATACGGGCTTTTATTGATTGTGGATAATACGTTTTATACCCCCGTTTTGCAGCAGCCGCTTCTTCAAGGGGCCGATATTGTCGTCCATAGTGCTACGAAATATCTTGGCGGACATAATGACGTCCTTGCAGGCCTTGTCGCCACAAAAGGAGAAGAATTATCTCAAAAAATCGGCGAATATCAAAATGCGATCGGAGCGGTCTTATCTCCATTTGATTCATGGCTATTGATTCGAGGGATGAAAACGCTCGGATTAAGAATGAAGCAGCATGAAGAAAATGCCCGGAGAATCAGTGAATTTTTGCGATGTTGTAGCGAGGTGACCGATGTTTTATATCCTGGAAGAGGAGGAATGCTATCTTTCCGATTGCAAAAAGAGGAATGGGTCAACCCTTTTTTACAAAGCTTGCAGTTAATTTCTTTTGCTGAGAGTTTAGGAGGAGTCGAAAGCTTTATTACGTATCCGGCTACGCAAACACATATGGATATTCCGGAAGAAATTCGCATTAAAAACGGGATTGACAATCGGCTTTTGCGTTTTTCCATCGGCATTGAAAATGTGGAAGATTTGTTAGCCGACTTAAAACAAGCGTTTCAAAATATGAAAGGGTGATCCGCATGAGTAATAAAAAATTGATCGATCGAAAATTTTCCATTCAAACAGAGTTGCTCCATAATTCGCATAAATTCGATCCGGTTACAGGGGCAGTAAGTGTTCCCATTCAATTAGCTTCCACTTTTCACCAAACTAGTTTTGATGAATTTGGAAAATACGATTACAGTCGTTCAGGAAATCCAACACGCGAGGCTCTTGAGTCAGTGATTGCCCAGCTTGAGGGCGGTTCGAGAGGTTTTGCTTTTTCATCGGGAATGGCGGCGATTTCAACAGCTTTTTTGTTATTGTCCCAAGGCGACCACGTATTGGTGACAGAGGATGTCTATGGCGGAACCTATCGCATGGTTACAACTGTATTAAACAGATTCGGCATTGAACATACGTTTGTAGATATGACGGACTTGGATGCCGTCGCGAGAAATATAAAAGAGAATACGAAGGTCATTTATGTAGAAACACCTTCCAATCCATTATTAAAAATTACGGATTTAAAAGAAATTGTAAAATTGGCAAAAGCGAATCGATGTCTTACTTTCGTTGATAATACGTTTATGACGCCTGCCTTGCAGCGACCTTTAGACTTTGGGGTTGATATTGTTCTTCATAGTGCGACAAAATTTTTAGCCGGTCATAGTGATGTGTTAGCCGGGCTGGCTGTTGTAAAAGAGAAAGAATTGGCGGACAGACTGTATGCCTTGCAAAATGCATTTGGCGCTGTATTAGGGGCGCACGATTCTTGGTTAGTCATGAGAGGATTAAAAACTTTGCATGTGAGGTTGACGCAATCTTCCCATTCGGCTTTGAAAATTGCTGAGTTTTTGGCTCAACATCCAAAAGTCGAACATGTTTACTATCCGGGATTGAAATTCCATGAAGGACATTTGATCCATGAAAGCCAATCTGAAGGTGCGGGAGCCGTTTTGTCCTTTGCGTTGAAAGACGAAGAAGCGGTTCGAACTTTTGTGCAACACGCAGAAATCCCCGTGTTTGCAGTGAGTCTGGGAGCGGTGGAATCTATTTTGTCATATCCAGCTAAAATGTCTCACGCGGCAATGCCCAAAGAAGAACGAGAAAAAAGAGGAATTACAGACGGGCTGTTACGTTTATCCGTTGGCCTTGAAAACCCGGACGATTTGATTCGGGATTTGGACCATGCTTTGAAATACGTATAATGCTTTCATCGAGAAAAAAGGGCCTTTACGTCTGGAATAACAAGAGTCATCGGTTTTGTTCATATAGTTTTGAAAGCTGGCCTATAAACAGTGAATAGGAAAACAAGCCTCTCTAACTCACCAAGGATGGAGATAGTTAGAGAGGCCTTGATCATAAATGAAATGGCTTTTTGACTGGGTATATATGTAAAGGGCAGAAAAATTCCTTTTTAGAATGAAAAAAGGAAATTGAACTGCCCGCAAAGTGTTCATATAAACAAAGTGGAGGTATAGGTTTGCGATTAGAAGTACTGATTAAGTTCTGGCTGCTCTTAAAATCAAGCCAACAATAAAAACAAGAATAATGGATCCTATTAAGGCTGGAATGATCGCGATACCGCTAATATCAGGGCCCCAATCTCCCAGTATCAAACCGCCAAGCCAAGCCCCAATAATCCCAGCGATAATATTTCCAATGATTCCCCCGGGAATGTCTTTCCCTAAGATAAGACCGGCTAACCAGCCGATAATTCCTCCAACAATTAAATATAGAATAAACGATAACATCTTCATCATCCTCCTTTATTTGAAGTATTCCCCAACCACGGTGATTTTAAATACTGGAATAAAGTTGCATGTTTGACAACTTGTTATCGCTTTTCCAGGTTTATTAAAATACATATTGTATAATCGATATCGATGGAAAGGAGTATGTGGGATGGAAGATGTCAATGAAACGATGAAATTGATTCAAGAGCTTGTATCGATTCCCAGTCCGACAGGATATACAGAAAACATTATTCGTTATGTGGAGTCTTTGTTGAAAGATACAACGTTCGAAACCAAGAAAACCCGAAAAGGCGGTTTATTGGTGACGGTGCCGGGAAAAGATTCATCCAAACACCGGTTTGTAACTGCCCATGTTGATACGTTAGGAGCGATGGTTAAAGAAATCAAAAAAGACGGACGGCTGAAATTAACGATGATCGGCGGATTTCGCTGGAATTCCGTTGAAGGCGAATATTGCTGTATTCATACCGATTCCGGCAGCGTGTATACTGGAACGATACTGATGCACCAACAGTCTGTTCATGTTTATAAAGAAGCGGGAGAGGCAAAAAGAAATGATGAAAATATCGAGGTGCGCATCGATGAAGAGGTAAAATCTGCAAACGATGTTCAATCGCTGGGAATTCAAGTTGGTGATTTTGTTTCATTTGACCCGAGGGTTGAAATGACAGCGTCGGGTTTTATAAAATCGCGCCATCTTGATGATAAAGCAGGTGCGGCGATTTTAATTCAAACTTTGAGGAGGATTCAAAAAGAAGAACGTATATTGCCATATACGACTCATTTTTTGTTTTCTAATAATGAAGAAATCGGTTATGGTGGAAATTCCAATATTCCGGAAGAGACAGTGGAATATTTGGCGGTCGATATGGGGGCAATCGGGGACGGACAGTCTTCAGATGAGTATTCTGTGTCAATCTGTGCGAAAGATTCTAGCGGACCTTATCATTACGGACTAAGAAAGCATTTAGTTCAGCTGGCAAAAGAACATCAAATTCAATATAAAATCGATATTTATCCTTTCTACGGCTCGGATGCTTCAGCGGCTATGAGAGCGGGACGCGATCTCGTCCACGGTCTGATCGGCCCGGGAATCGATTCTTCCCACGCATTCGAACGAACTCATCAAAAGGCAATCGAAAATACGGAAAAGTTGCTGTATGTCTATTTATACTCGCCAATGGCTGAAGAAGTGTGACCTAAAAAAGTAATGACTGCCTTTATCGACAGCGTGTCCTGCTCAAAATTAAAAACGATGCTTATTTATATGAAGATAGTGCAGCATCCAAAGTTATTGAAATGACTGCATTTTTATAGGAAGGGGAAAACAAAATGAAAATTCGTAAAACAGAAATAA
The DNA here is from genome assembly GCF_038006725.1 of Bacillus sp. FSL W8-1127. Taxonomy (NCBI): domain Bacteria; kingdom Bacillati; phylum Bacillota; class Bacilli; order Caryophanales; family Bacillaceae; genus Bacillus; species Bacillus sp. FSL W8-1127. Next base: position 1,177,268 of record NZ_JBBOVU010000001.1, read on the forward strand.
ACGGAAATGAAACGAATATCTTTATTTACGAAAATAAAAAAGAGGATTACTTCGTCGTTTCTATTCCTGAAATAGAATGGTCCATCTTTTTTACATATGAAGAGGAAAAGGAACCGCTTTTAAGGAAAATGAGTGATTCTTTGTCAAAGGCATTGTCAGAAAACGAATCAGATGAAGTGGCAAAGCGGATTTATCAATGGACAAGAGAGATGTAGGGATGTGAGGTGCCGCTCAATGGAAAGAAAGGGACCCCTTATGAAAGAACGGACAGTGGAAACCGCTGTTGCGTCACTGCAATGGTTTATTTTTTTACTTGCCAATTCCATTGTACTTCCTATTGTCGTTGGACAAGTCTACCACTTGTCCGTCGATCAGATTGCCGAACTTTTGCAGCGGACTTTTTTGGTTGTTGGCATATCTTCTCTGCTTTCCGGCTGGATTGGTCACCGATTGCCGGTTGCCGATGGGCCGGCGGGAATTTGGCTTGGCATCTTCGTGTTGATGGGGGAAATGGCAGCCGCGGAGCATTCTCATCCATTCCAAGTTTTACAATTGCTTGAAGGCGGAATGTTAGTTGCGGGAGGGGTATTGCTTGTCATTGGAGCCATGGGGCTGATGAATTATATGGTTGAGTTGTTTACGCCTCTCGTGACAGGAGTCTATTTAATTCTTTTATCCCTCCAACTTTCCGGTGTGTTTTTAAAAGGTATGATCGGTGTTGGCGATTCCGGAGGAGAAATAAAAGCAAGCCATGTGCTCGTTTCTTTTATCGTCTTTATATTAGTATTTATTTTGTCTGTATGGGGAAGGGGATTTTTCAAAAGTTACGCTGTCCTCATTGGGATTCTTCTCGGCTGGTTAACCTTTATAATGCTAAATGGATTTGAACAAAAGGCTCCGGCTGTCTCTTCAGTTGTCTCATTTCCTAAGTTTTTCGCTTGGGGATGGCCAAAATTGGACGCAGGCATGGCGGTTTCTGCTGTTTTAGTTGCTTTTGTATTAATCAGCAATATTATTGCCAGTGTGGCGGCCATGCAGCAAGTAGTTGATCGGCAAGAGGAAAGGGGAAGACTGAACCGAGCCGGAATCATCAGCGGGGTTAACAATCTGTTGTCTTCTTTATTTTCTTCTGTTGGGGTTGTCCCATTGTCCATTTCGGCGGGTTTTGTCCGTATGACGGGCCAAAGCCGTATGAAGCCTTATATAATCGGTTGTGTACTTTTGATTGTCAGTTCATTTTTACCGGCTGTCTATCAAGCGTTGTCGCTTTTGCCAGGTCCGATTGCATATGCGGCCATGTTAGTAACATTTACTCAAATGTTGGGAATCGGATTGAATTCTATTTTGAAATCCCCTCTGGATGAAAGACGTTTGACGATTGTCGGCATGTCTCTTTCGCTAGGAACGGCCATTATGTTTTTACCTCAGTCTGTGTTTCAAGGGTTGCCGGCCATTGTGCAGTATGTGGCCAGCAACGGTATCATGATTGGAATGCTTCTTGCTTTATTGTTGGAACACATTTGGCGACCGGAAAGGAAGCAAGTGAGCAGATTAGATTAAAGGCCATTTTTCCGTTAGATATGCCGAGATCCTGATTTCAAAGTCTTTTTTATGATGAAATCACGTTGAAATTCTGATTTTGAAAGAATATGATAGAAAAGGTAACGATCTTAAGGCCAGTCTCGGGCCATTTAAGTTGAATTTTGGAAAGGAAATTGATTCTATATGGCATCATTACAGGAAGAAGTCCGTTCGCGAAGAACGTTTGCAATTATTTCTCACCCGGATGCGGGAAAAACCACTCTTACGGAAAAGCTGCTTCTTTTTGGGGGCGCCATTCGGGCAGCAGGAACGGTAAAAGGAAGGAAAACCGGAAAATATGCTACTTCCGATTGGATGGAAATAGAAAAACAAAGAGGAATATCGGTCACTTCGTCCGTTATGCAATTTAAGTATAACGGCTATCGGGTCAATATTTTAGACACACCGGGCCACCAAGATTTTAGCGAGGACACATACCGTACACTCATGGCCGTTGACAGCGCCGTCATGATTATCGATGCGGCGAAAGGGATCGAAGCTCAAACGATTAAATTGTTCAAAGTATGCCGCATGCGGGGCATTCCGATCTTCACTTTTATTAATAAGCTTGATCGGCAGGGTAAACCACCGCTTGAACTGTTGTCTGAATTAGAAGAGGTTTTGGGAATCGACTCTTACCCGATGAATTGGCCGATTGGCATGGGTAAAGAGTTCTTTGGAATTTATGACCGTTTTTATCACCGCGTTGAACAATTTCGAGTAGAGGAAGAAGAACGGTTCCTTTCTCTGGATGAAAATGGAGAAATCATCGGCGACCATCCAATAAAAGAATCCGATTTATATACACAAACTTTGGAAGAAATTTTGCTGTTGGATGAAGCGGGAAATGAATTCTCAGAAGAGCGTGTCAGAGAAGGAACATTGACTCCGGTCTTTTTTGGAAGTGCATTGACCAATTTCGGCGTACAAACCTTTTTAGAGACGTATTTGCAATTTGCCCCCGAACCTCAGCCTCGGCTATCTGATCAAGGGGAAATAGATCCTTGCAGTGATCTTTTTTCAGGATTTGTTTTTAAAATCCAGGCCAATATGAACCCCGCTCACCGTGATCGAATTGCGTTTGTTCGAATTTGTTCCGGAAAATTCAATAGAGGGATGTCAGTGACCTTATCCAGAACGGGGAAAAGCATGAAGCTTAGTCAATCTACGCAGTTCTTGGCCGATGATCGCAGTACTGTGGACGAAGCAGTCAGCGGCGATATTATCGGATTATATGATACCGGGACCTATCAAATCGGAGACACGATTGTAGAGGGCAAAAAATTATTTCATTTTGAAAAACTGCCGCAGTTTACACCGGAGCTGTTTGTAAAAGTGTCTCCAAAAAATGTGATGAAACAAAAAAGTTTCCATAAAGGGATACAGCAGTTAGTTCAAGAAGGAGCCATTCAGTTGTTTAGAACTTATCGCACTGAGGAGTATATTCTCGGGGCTGTCGGACAATTGCAATTTGAAGTATTTGAACATCGGATGAAAAACGAATATAACTCAGAAGTATTAATGGAGCCGATGGGGTCCAAAATCGCTCGTTGGATTGAAAATGAAGACGCCGTGAATGATTCTTTATCCAGCAGCCGCAGTTTGTTGGTGAAGGATCGCTTTGACAGAAAGGTCTTTTTATTCGAAAATGATTTCGCACTTCGCTGGTTTCAAGAAAAAAATCCCGATATTCATTTATATAATCCAATGGACTAAAGGACGAATCTTTTATTGTTGATAAACTTTAAATACTTTTTTGAAGCAAGGGGCCGTCAATGGATGGGCCCCTTTTAAGCGAGAGCGAAAAAAGATCATTCGAATTTGTATGGATGGTCATGGATTCGACAGCGGAAAATCTTTTTGCAGCAAAAGGAAAATCCATCTTGCAAAGTGAACCTTACACTGGCTGATGTTTAATTTGTCTTAAAACGAATAAACTATGGATAAGCAGAAATCAGGAGGCAGGTTCTATGAGCAGCGGAATTTTTCAACTTCAAGAAGATCAACTGGCTGCCAACCGGCGAAAGAAAATATGAAAAGGCTAACAAAGTTGGAGGCAGTGCTTTGGAGCATCGCGTTTCCCGGCTTTCCTCAGCTTTTAGCTGGTGAATGGGTAAAAGGGATTTTATTGGTTGTATTGGAAATTTACGTTAACCTTCTTAGTCATTTTAACGAAGGCATTATACTTAGTTTTTTAGGAAAAACGAAAAAAGCAGCTGAAATTGTCGATTATCAGTGGCTTATGTTTTATCCGTGTTTGTATATGTTTTCGATGTGGGATGCCTATAAAATGGCTTCGAATGAGAAAGAAAAATATGCGTATTTTCCATTTGTTTTTTCAGCTTATACCGTCACGCTAGGCTTGATTTACTCGCCGAAAGTCTATGTTGGCTCTGCATTTTTAGGTCCAATTTTTACTCCGATGCTCTTTTTGCTTCCTGGCTTGGTCGCCGGTATACTGATGAGAATCTTTTTGTTGCATTTTCAGAAAAAATAATGTTTACAATTTCTGTTTCGAAACATATAATGTTAATAACAATATGAATACCTTGGCTATTAAGTCAAAGGGGAGTAGCAATGGGCTGATTCAGCCTACAACAAAGTCGTCAATTCATGGAGCTTTCCATCGGCTTTGTTGGCATGAACATTGGATCATGCATCGCAAGACCTTTGCCTGTACGATAACGGGCAAAGGTCTTTTTTTGTGAAACTTTTGTAAATCAAGGGAGGAGGAGAAAAATGGATATTGCATTGCTGATGGAATATGGATGGGTTTTGTTGATTCTGGTTGTATTGGAGGGAATTTTGGCAGCTGATAATGCGGTTGTTATGGCCGTTATGGTCAAGCATTTGCCAAAAGAAGAGCAAAAGAAGGCGTTGTTTTACGGTTTGGCCGGAGCGTTTCTTTTCCGCTTTAGCGCCTTGTTTTTAATTTCTTATTTAGTGAATGTCTGGCAAGTTCAAGCCGTCGGAGGATTGTATTTACTGTATATCATGATCAATCATTTAATCAAAAAATGGAAACGTGAGGAGAAAAAATCGGAAAGCCCAAAAAACTTGGAAGGAACCTCTTTTTGGCTGACGGTTCTAAAAGTCGAAATAGCGGATATTGCCTTTGCAATCGATTCGATGTTGGCAGCCGTGGCGATGGCCATCACATTAAGTCCTATTGGCTCGTTCCAAATAGGTGGAATTGACGGCGGACAATTTATCGTCATGTTTCTTGGCGGTATGATTGGGTTAGTGTTAATACGATTTGCCGCTTCTTGGTTCGTCCAGCTGCTAGAAAAATATCCAACATTGGAAACAGCGGCCTTTTTAATTGTGGGGTGGGTTGGTGTAAAATTGATTGTTTTCACGCTTGCTCATCCTAAAATTCATATCCTAGACGAGCATTTTCCGGAATCTATCGGCTGGAAATCCGTTTTCTGGGGTGTTTTGATTGCCATCGCCGTTATTGGTTATGTGGTGTCGCGAAAAAAAGAAATGGTTAAAGAGAATTTTGGTAGACAATAAGAAGAATGAAGACAAGCATTCACAAAAGAGGCGGACTTATTCATATTCGATATGGTCTAGCCTCTTTTGTTATGGTTTTATAGGTTCTGAAAAATGTTTGAAAGCGACTTTTCAAAACCTTCTCAAGAGAAGGTCTTGATCTTGAAATTTCGTTATTGGTTGAACGTCATGATTCTTGATTTTGTGATCCAGCTAGTTCGGATTGGGCATGCTTCACAAGTCGTTTTGTTATTTCTCCACCGACAGACCCGTTGGAGCGGGAAGCAGTGTTGGAGCCTAGCTGTACGCCGAATTCTTCGGCAATTTCATATTTGATGGAATCAAGATATTGTTCAATTCCTGGTATTAATAATTTATTTCGACTGCCTGCCATTGGTGCATCCTCCTTTAAAAACTTTAATATTAGACCATTCGTGTTCAATGGTCCATTCAATTTTATTTTTTCCCCATGACGGCAAATCATGAAACAAAAATTTGGAATAAGCATTTCTTCGTGAACTGTTCGATCTGTTTATTCGTGTGTAGGTCAGGATAATCGTGTTTATTTTGGTCATGATAGAAAATAACCGAATGGAAGGGAGGTACTTTTATTGCCGAAGCGAAAAGCGGAAAAGAATGCGGTGGAAAAATACAGCAAAACACCGAAAGAAAATGTGAAGGAAACGGATTTTTCCGTTGAGTTTGCCAATGGCGAAGAAGCGATCAAACACGCCAACCGCAATTCCAAACAGGGAAGAAAGGGTAGAGGATAATGAAAAAAAAGAAACCTTCATTGCAAGTAGAGTATGGCCTTGAATTTGGAGATGTGAACGCCTCTAAATTATATGATATCACCCATAAAGAAGCGAAAAAAAAAAAAAAAGCAAAATCGAGTAGGAGGGAGCGATTAACTCCCGTCCTCTCACACCACCGTACGTACGGTTCCGTATACGGCGGTTCAATTAAGATAATTGACGCAAGTCTTTATAACTTCCGTGAATAGCTGTTCTCTTTATGCCAGTGGTCACTCCACCCTCCAAGAGGTCTCCCACGGGATTCACCGCTTCCTCCCTCAAGTGAGGTACTACGTTTTCTGTGTTCATCATGACTCACTGAATACCAAGGGCTATTCTCTCTTAATTGTTCGGTCCTTCTTAGTTGTTCTAGACCAACTAATACTATGACCTCTGCTGACTTCTGACGGTTCAGCTACTTATCACTAAGTAGGTTATGAAGAGTACTTCACATATCCGCCAGACCTCCCCGGGTAAGTACATGCACTTTCACACCATCTATCCGCCTCATTTACTCGATATGACCTTCGACAGAAAGAGCTTTGTTTTGTTATGCAAACTCACTCAATCATACCTAGCCTTATATGAGGTTCGTGTTCCTCGGACCGGTGTTTTGCCTCCAGCTTCCTTCAGATTCCGCGTCACCACGGACACCCTTGCTCTTGGCTAACCTCTACTTCTGTTTTCGGGGTTTGGGACTTACACCCTATAGTTCATGTACATGCCGGGCGCACATAAAAAGAAGGAATGCTGAGCGCTCAGCATTCCTTTTCATGTAAGAAAAAAGAAACAGGTTCACCTGTAGCGGGCTGATAATAGACAAGAAGATAGCTTGGCGAATCGACAATGTTTCCTGTTTGAAAATAATGCTCTATATCGAAAGGAATTTTTTCTAAAATTGTGTGTTTGTACAAATCTTTTTCATCCAGATTGAGGCTTGCAAAGTTTTTGCCTAATAATGTCGGTTCTTCTAATAAGCGTGCATATACCGCTGCCCGTTCTTTTTTATCCAAAACTGTGTTCCACCATGGTTTTCGCGGCTTGTAGCGAGCGTTAGTCAAAAAGTCGTATTTCATGAATCCTTCAATCAAAGGCCATTGTTCTACTCGTTCATTTTGCAGAAATTCTTTAAGCCGTAAGAAAAGGTCTTCTCGTTGATGGCCTATTCTTGACCATTTTCGCTCTTCCCAATAGCTTCCAAACGATTGGAAAAAATCGAATGGAGAAGGAAAAACGTGGGAGACGAGAAATTCTACCGTTTGATCCATTCGATGATCGTTCCAATATTTTTCAAGTACATCTTCCACTTGCTTGATTTTGACAATATCTTCAAAATCCAGAACATGATTTTGCAAAATTTCATACGGAGCATGATCCATATAAATATATCCGTATTTACGGGCGTTGATTCTCAAACCGGTTCCCCGGAGCATTTTTAAAAAACCAAGTTGGAGTTCTTCCGGTCTAAGTGCAAATACGTCGTTGAACGTTTTCCGGAACGATTGGTAATCTTCTTCCGGAAGGCCGGCAATTAAATCTAAATGCTGGTCAATTTTCCCGCCTTCTTTTATCATCGTGACGGTCCGTGTCAGTTTTGCAAAATTTTGTTTTCTTTTCACCAGTTCGTTCGTTAAATCATTGGTCGATTGAACGCCGATTTCAAACCGAAATAATCCAGGGGGTGCTTCACGGTTCAAAAATTCAATCACTTCCGGCCTCATAATGTCTGCGGTGATTTCAAATTGAAACACGGTGCCCGGGAGATGTTCTTCAATTAAAAATTGAAACATATCCATGGCGTAGCTTCGGCTAATATTAAATGTTCGGTCTACAAATTTGATGGTTTTCGCTCCATTCTTCATCAGGTAACGGATATCATCTTTTATTTTTTCACGGTTAAAGTAACGAACTCCCACTTCAATCGAGGAAAGGCAAAACTGGCATTGAAAAGGACATCCACGGCTCGTTTCAATATATACGATCCGGTTGGGAAGATCCGGTATATCCTCTTCGAATCGAAACGGCGACGGCATTTCCCTTAAATCAAGCTTGTTTGCAGGGGGATTGATCTGGACTTTTCCTTCCTTGATAAATCCGATGCCGGGAACTGTGCTGAAATCTTGATTCCCGTTGATTTCATCAAGAAGCTGTTCAAACGTTTTTTCCCCTTCGCCCATCACAATAAAATCTGCTTCCGGAATTCTTTTGAGCCAATAAGGGACATCGTAAGAAACTTCAGGACCGCCAAGGACAATGATTACATTTGGCATAATTTTTTTGACTAATTTGATTACTTTAATCGTTTCTTCGATATTCCAAATATAGCAGCTAAATCCTAAAACATCGGGTTTTCGGTTGAACAAATCGGTCGCAATATTCATGACGGGATCTTTAATGGTATACTCCGCAATTTCCACATTGTATTTTGATTGAACATACGCTTTTAAATAGCGTATCGCCAAGTTCATATGTATAAATTTAGCATTCAATGTACTGACAACTATGCGCATCGATGTTACTCCTTTTTCTATTCGATTTCAATATTTTTTCATTTGTTCAAACGTGCGAAAATCACTAAATCTATTTTATAAAAGTACGGGAAAAAAGGACAACATATAGAAAAGTTTCCATAATAAATCTCCCTTCCAACATCGGGAAAATTTTTCGTCGCTTGGAAGGGAGACGGTTTTTCGGTATCGTCCAGCCGGTAAACAAAAAACAATGGTCTTTTTTACTGTTTAGCAGGAAATGTTCATCTTTTTCCGAATACTATTTTATGTACGAAAACGATGCTAGCTTTCCATGTATTTCGATGATTTTTTCAAATGGAGGATCATCTTTTTTAATTTTCCCCACTTCATCTCAATAATTGGTTGTGCGACGGCTGTCATGTAAGAGCTGGACAAAAAGACAGTCAGCAAAAACGATACGATCAGCAAAAGAATGACAGACTCCACCGAATTTTTCATGTCGCTTTCACGGAAAGTTTTGACAAAAAAGCCGTGCAAAAGATACACATATAACGTATTTTTCCCCCAATGAGTAAAGAAAAATTTTCGTTGGGGAACAAAAGCGAAAAAGCAGCAAACCATTAAAATATTAATGGCGTATATGCCAATTCGTAAAACCATCCCGGTAAAGTTATCAGAATGGAGCTGCGCATAAGACTTGGACCCCAAAAGCCAATTTTCATTTAAGTTCGGATGAAAATAAACCGACACCAGGACGGTCAACAAAACCATTAGAAAAAGGATTCTTGCTTTTGTCGTGATGATAGACGAAAAATGTTCTTTCTTTAAATAAAATCCGAGCAAGAAAAACGGAAAGAACACAAACGTCCGTGAAAAACTGAGAACATCCAAATGATCTTCAAAACATCCAACCACAAGGCCCAAAACCAAAGAAATAAAAAGAGAAAGACTTTCTTTTAATTGAAAGATTTTCACGAACAAAATCAGCAGTACATTCCAGAAAAATAAACTGAGCAAAAACCACAAGGACCATTGTGGAACGAACGGCTCGATTTGAAAAGTATGTTCTTGGTAAAGGAAATAGTAAAAAATGGTATATATCATTTGGAAGATCAAATAAGGAATCAATAATTTTTTCGCCAATTTTTTTACATATCCTTTTTTGTAAAACCCTTTAGCGAAATAGCCGGAAACGAGTGTAAACGCCGGCATATGGAACGTATAAATGGTCATGTACAAGGCTGTAATCACGGAATTGTCATGAATATAAGACTGTATGATATGACCGAAAACAACGAAAAAGATGAGTATAAATTTTGCGTTGTCAAAGTAGAAATCTCTTTTTGACATTCGAATGATCACCTTCATTATGAAGTATCCATCATGGCGCAAAGGCCAAAAACATTTATAGTTATACCCTAACAACCACTCATATAAACCCGATTGATTAAGGAATGAACGTTTAGTGTTTTCAAAACTTAGGAGGCGAAAGAATGGAAAAGAAGGAGAGACGGCAAAAGGTCGCAGAACGGCTGTCCGATGAGAACACTTTACAATTCTATCAAAAGATACTGGAAGGCTCAAGGGAAGCTATCATTGTCACTACTATGGACTCGGAAATCATTTATGCCAATCAAGCGGCTGCTGATTTGGTGCATTTGACGAAACGTGAATTGATGGAGCATGAATGGAAGGATTTTTTTCCGGCTGTTCCAGAGGAAATTTTGGCTTATTTTAAAGAGGAGCTGCATGAACACGGTAAACTGGAAGATGAAACGGTCCTTCATTTAAAAGATGGCACGATGAAATTTGTGCAAATCACGATTCAACGCGATGAAAATCTCCAGATGGTTATATACTATTTGCGTGACATCACCTACTTAAAAGAAAAAGATCGCTTTGCTGTTACGACTTCCATGATGTTGAGAAATATTTACAGACACGCATCGAATGCTATTCTTCTGTTTGACTGCCAAGGCAACATATTGGATGTGAATCCTGCGTTCTGCCGAGAAATGTCTGTTACCATGTCGGAAGCAAAAACGAGAACGGTTGCTTCTTTTGTTCCAAAAGAATATCAAAACCAATTTGAAGAGATTCAAGAGATGATTCAGCTGGGGAGAAAAACAGTCGGAGAAATCCCGATGATCCATGCCAACGGTATGACGATTTTTGATTATATTGTGATTCCCGTCAAAGACTTAGGGATCAATTTGGCGATCATGCAAGGCATGAACGAACATGAGCAGATGGAAATCAGATTAAAAAAAAGCGAAAAAATGTTTGAGGAATTGTTTAATGAAGCTGTAGATGCGATCGTGTTTTGGAACCGGGATGGTTCGATCATTAAAGCGAACCGCTCAGCGCTGAAGGTGTTTGAATGCACTTTAGAAGAACTGCTCAACAGAAACCTTATTGATTTTATTGATAACATAGATGACTACGAGAAAGTGATTAAGCAGCTGAACCGAGATGGACAAGCCAGGGAAGAAATGCTTTTTCAAATGCCTAATGGACAAAAGAAGCATCTGGAATTTACAGTGAAAATGCCATCCGATGGACAATATCATCTTAGTATTTTCCGAAATGTCAGTGACCGTTATCGGATGGAAAAAGAATTGAGAGAGAGTGAAGAGCGTTTTCGCAAAGTTTTTGAAGAATCGATGGACGGCATGATTTTATGGGACGAACATTATGTGATTAAAGATATTAATCATGTGGCTTGCCGCTTGTTAAAAGCGGAAAAAGAAACGTTCCTGAATCAGGACGTAAGGGACGTTATGAAATCTTATGCCAGTAGAGAAGAAGAGAGAAATTACTTTTGTCAGGTAAAAAAACATGGACAGGCGAAATTGCTTTTAACGAAAAAATGCGGTGAGGAGACGAAATATTTTGAGCTGGCTTCCAAACTATATTTAAATACTCATCTGAATTTAACGGTGATTCGGGACGTGACGGAACAAATCAAAATACAGGAGCAGTTGAGAAAATCGGATACGTTGAATGTGGTCGGCGAGCTGGCGGCAGGCATCGCCCATGAAATCCGGAATCCCTTGACGGCGATGAAAGGGTTTATCCAACTGTTGGAGCATAATTTAAATGGTCAATATGCAATGTATTTTGAAGTCATTAAAACAGAATTGGAAAGAATTGAATCGATCATTACCGAGTTTTTAATATTGGCCAAGCCTCAAGCGGTTCAATTCCAAAAAGTCGATATTGGAAAAGTCATCAGACATACAGTTGACCTCCTTACGCCACAGGCCTTAATGACCAATGTTCAGCTTATTATGGAAATGGATCAAAACTTGCCGGTTGTTTATGCGGAATCCAATCAATTAAAACAAGTATTTATCAATATTATTAAAAATGCCATTGAAGTGATGCCAAAAGGCGGGAATGTCTTGATTCAAAGCAAAGTGGAAAAAGAGTATATTTGTATTATGATATCGGATGAAGGGACGGGCATTCCGGAAGAAAAGATCAAGAAGCTAGGCGAGCCGTTTTACACGACAAAAGAACGGGGGACGGGGCTTGGTTTAATGGTCAGCTTCAAAATCATTAAAGAACATAATGGAAAAGTGGAAGTAAAAAGTAGTGTTGGCAAGGGAACAACATTTTATATTTATTTGCCTGTTAAAAAGGAGTAAGAGAGAAAGATGAAATTATTTTTAACGATGAACAGTCCGATCGGAAATTTGACGATCGTATCGAGCAGAGAACGAATCATCGGACTGGAATTTGGTGAAAAAGCGGAAAATGAAGAGATAAAGAAAGCGGAAAAAGACGCCTTATTATTGGAGGCCAGAGGACAGCTTTTGGAGTATTTTGACGGAAAAAGAAAGGTTTTTCAGCTTCCAATTTTTCTGAAAGGAACGGAATTTCAGCTTAAAGTATGGAACGAACTTCTTCATATTCCTTATGGAGAAACAAGAAGCTATCAAGAGATTGCGGCAGCGATTGGCAATAAGAATGCCGTCAGAGCGGTAGGACAAGCGAATAAAGCCAATCCGATGCCGATCATTATCCCTTGTCATCGAGTGATCGGGAAAAACAATCAGTTGATTGGTTATGCCGGAAAACAAATTGATAAAAAAGCCATTCTTTTAGAACTCGAGAAAACGAGTCTGTTTATGATGGTGTGACAGTTTTATGGAGATGTATATGTTTGGGATTTCAAACGTATGAGAGAGTTTTTCTTCAAAATGGGATGAAAGATTCAGACGGATCAATCAAAATATGTCAAAATATGATCAGTAATGCCATTTTATGTCTTATTTTTCCGAACCTATTTACATTTTCGAAAAATCTTGAGATAATCCTACGGTAAAATACTTATGAAATGCGAGAGATGAGAGAATTTAGCGGATCTCGAAGCGTTTATGATACGGCTGTGTTGGAAAAAAAGAATAATCTGGGGGAAGTAAAGTGAGTGATTGTTTTTGGTATGATCAGGCGTATTTGATGGAAAAAATTCAGGAAAAACGAGAAGAGATGATTCGGCTTGGCAGTTTAATGGGACTTGATGCTAAAGAAACCATTCAATGCAGCCAAGAATTGGATCAGCTTTTGAATCGTTATCAATACTTCTACGACAAAGCGCAAACCAATACGATCAAAAGATACCGGTCCGGAAAAAAAGTGGCAGTCCGTATTCGAGAAGCGACATTTTCTTCTTGTATGGCCAGTATGGTCTGACACTGTGGATAGCTAAGCCAGGCAGGAGAAGATTCCCTTCCTGGCTTTTTTGTTATTTCGTTATATCATCCCTTGTATCTTCTTTTAGCGGCAAAGTAATCCGAACTTGGGTGCCTATTTTGAGCTTGCTTTCAATCGCAATTTCTCCGCCAAAAGATTCAATGATACGTTTACATACGACCAGGCCGAGCCCTGTTCCATTTTCTTTCGATGTAAAAAACGGGGTAAAAATCTTTTCCAAGTTTTCTTGAGAGATCCCCTCTCCGTTATCGGCGATCGTAATCAAACAAGAACGGCTTGCTTTCGTGACGGTTAATTGGAGAATTCCCCCATCTTTCATCGCCTCAAGAGCATTTTTGGTTAAATTTAAGAGCACTTGCTTCATCTGATCCACCGTGCAGTATAGAATCGCAGGCTCATCTGGAAGTGAATACTCATATTGAACGTTGTACAAGTTTGCTTCTGAATAAATCAATGGATTCAAATCAACAATAATGTCACGAATATCGGTGTACGACATTTTTTGAACCGTCGGCTTTCCTAAAATAAGAAACTCGCTGACAATTTGATTGATGCGGGCAATTTCTTTATTAATAACCGAAAAATAAAAACGATCCGTTTGATCTTGATATTTCTCGCTTAAAAGCTGAACAAGCCCTTTAATTCCAGTTAAAGGATTTCGAATTTCATGAGCAATGCCGGCCGCAAGCGTTCCTATCAATTCCAGTTTTTGAGCCTCGATTTGAACCCGTTCCAGTTTCGTTTGTCTTTTGAGCATAAAATATTTAAAGACGAGGAAAAGAATATGAAAAAAAATAAACGGAATGATAGCAAATAAGATGGTTGAACGAATCACATCCCGATAATAACGGTTGCCTGTCGTTAGAACAATATTCCAAGGTAATTGCTCAAGCGGATAACGAATCTTATTTTCTGTATCGTTATTTTTCGGTGGTTTGTTGACAGTAAAAATGGTCTTTCCTTTTGAATTCTCAAATGATATAGCCTGATCTGGAGTCAATTGTTTCATGATATTTCTTATATAATCGACTTGTATATGGGCTACCAGCACCGCTATGACTTTATTATTCGACAAAATGGGAGAAGCGGCGGCAATAACATGCTGATTATCAATCTTTTCCTGATGATCGGATACGACCGTATGTTTGATTAAAAGAACTTCTCGAAAGTAGTCCATATATCTAAAATTATAGTGTTTTAACAAGTCGTTTGTTCCGGTGATCACGTTGCCTTTTAAATCTAGAATATACATTCCTCCATAACGCGGATCCTGATTTTGAGTCTTTTTTAAGATCATTTTGACTGAATCCAAATCATTCAGCATCGGATCCAGACTATAAGCTAAAATGTTTAATCCCGTGATCGTTTCCCCAATAAATTGATCGATTTGGTTTTGATGAATGGAGGCGATCCATTCAATATGTTGACGATAATTGTCTCTTTCATTGTCTAATAAAATACGGTAGAACAGCATGATGGTTAGAATACTTGGGACCACCACAACCCAAAAATAAATCCATTTTTGTTTTTTCTTATTTATTCGCATCAAAATTCGCCCTTACTATTATGGTTCCCGCAGATTCGTGATTCAATGATCTCTTCTGCGATGTTGAAATCTACTTTATTATATCAGAAACTTTGAAATGAGAAGTGCTAGAAAAAAACCTTTGGAAAAAAAGTCAAAATGAGAGAAAATCAATCGTTTGATGTTGTTTTCCCTTTAAAATGATCGAAAAAAAGTAATTTGAATATAAGCATCTTTTAATAGGAGCAAACGTTTAAACTTGACAAGGTGAAATCAATCTGATGGGATATGTATAAAACAGAAGGAGTGGTTGTGTTTTTACAGGATTTCTGCATGACCTTTTGACAGACGAAAGAAGAAATGGAAAGCGGCTTATATTTTAAAAAGCAGAAGAGAACCGGAAATGGTTTGCGAGCATTCATGGACGATTTATTTGTAGGAGAAGACGTCAAAAATGGCGCTTTCAGCGGTCTACAGTGATTTTCCGATTGAAAAATAAAAAATTGGCATGACCACTTTGTTTATTCACCCAAAGTCTAAGTAATATAATGTTGATATGCAGGAAGGAATTTTGATCAATATTGCGAAACCACATGGCCAAAGAATGGAAAGATTATGTTACAATGAGGAAAAAGTCTTGTCTGGACAAATGTTTCAAACGTTAATAGGTGATGGTGCGGTGGCATTGGTGAAAATCTGTTTTGTATAAAAGAAAAACAGATGATATCAGCAATGGGGACATGCTCGATTGCTTGCCGAAATTCAACAAGTACAAATAGACGAAGCTGCTGGCCATCATGATTATTGGATAGTGATTGAGCCGCAAAGAATGCAGAATTTATGAATAGAAGGAACTGATTGAGAAAATGGAAGAAAAAAACATACAAATGTCCTTGAAACTATTTGTTGTACTGTCAAGAGCATATAAAGTCGTCAATGAAGAAACGAATGAATGGATTTATCAAAATGGGTTAAATCCTACGGAATTTGGCGTATTGGAATTGTTGTATCATAAAGGCCCGCAACCGTTGCAGCAAATTGGAAGCAAAATTTTGCTGGCGAGCGGCAGTATTACTTATGTAGTAGACAAATTAGAAAAAAAGGGGTTGGTAGAGCGGGTCGCATGCCCTACCGATCGCAGGGTGACATATGCTGCCATTACGGAAAAAGGAAGGGCCGTTATTGAAGAGATATTTCCAAAGCATGCTGAAAACATTCATTCACTGATGAGCGTTCTGGACGACGAGGAGAAAGAAACGGCTATCCGTTTATTAAAAAAAATTGGACTTGCCGTGAAGGATTTATCCACATAGAACCCATATTTTCTATAGGAAAATTCTTCATTCCGTCTGTTTGCTCTTTCATTCGAATCAGAAAGGCTTTTATGCGATTCTATGATCCTTCTGACTTGCTGTAAAGTAAAAAAAGAGGCTGACACGAGAATACGGCTTTGTGGAGTTAAATCTATTTAATAGACCGTATCCTCTTTTAGTGTCTGCCTCTTTTCATTCAAGACCAATATCAGTTTGCAGCAATGACGATGTGATCATTTTCCAGCACGGCTTTTAAATGTTTTACATCCGGATGGTCCAACATATAATCGGCAATCGGATCTTCTAAATGTTCTTGAATGACTCGGCGCAACGGACGGGCGCCAAACTCTGGATGATAGCCGAGTTCAGCTAGTTTCATTTTTGCTTCAGGCGTTACTTCGATCGTCATTTCTTGTTCTTTTAATGATTCGTTTAATTCCGCCAACATCAAATCGACAATCTTCTTCAATTCTTCTTTTTCTAAAGGTTTAAACTCAATAATGCTGTCAAAACGATTGAGGAATTCTGGTTTAAAGTAATTTTTCAACGAATCCAGCACGGAACTTTCGCTTTTGTCATTTCCCTTTTCAAATCCAACCGTAATCGTTTTAACCGATTGTCCTGCGTTGCTTGTTGCGATAATAACGGTGTCTTTAAAGCTTACAGTTCGTCCTTGACTATCTGTCAAGCGACCATCTTCTAAAATTTGCAAGAACATATGTTGAACGTCTGGATGGGCTTTTTCAATTTCGTCCAACAAAATGATGCTGTATGGATTGCGACGAACTTTTTCTGTTAATTGACCAGCTTCTTCATGACCTACATAGCCAGGAGGAGAACCGATCAATTTTGACACGCTGTGTTTTTCCATATATTCACTCATATCGAGACGAATCATGGCATCTTTTGAACCGAACAATTCTTCGGCAAGCGTTTTGCTTAATTCCGTTTTCCCAACTCCGGTAGGACCGACGAACAAGAAAGAGCCAATAGGTCGATTTTTCGCTTTAAGGCCGGCGCGGCTTCTTTTGATGGCTTTCGCCACTTTTTTGACTGCTTCATCTTGGCCGATGACTTTTTTCGCTAAGTTTTCTTCTAAATGTTTCATTTTTTCTTGTTCATCTTGCTGTAATTTGCCGACCGGAATTCCCGTTTTCTTTTCAATAATCTCTTGTATATGAGCGACAGTGACGACCGGACGAATGTTTGAATCCGCCTCGCTGTTCAGTTGTTTTTCAAGGCTGGCTTCTTCGTCTCTTAATTTAGCAGCCAGTTCATAGTGTTCTTCTTGTAAAGCTTTTTCTTTTTCTTTCGCTATTTGGTTCAACCGCGCTTGAATGGCGTCTTTATCGTTTGTCGTAATGGTTAAGTTCAATTTGGAACCAGCTTCGTCCATTAAATCAATGGCTTTGTCTGGCAAGAATCGGTCTTGGATATAACGATGTGATAAATGGACGCAGGCTGCTAACGCATCATCCGTGTATTGGACGCCATGGTAATCCTCATAACGTTTCTTCAAACCTTTCAGTATTTCCAAAGCTTTTTCCGGTGCTGGTTCATCCACTTGAACAGGTTGGAAGCGGCGTTCCAAAGCAGCATCCTTTTCAATTTGTCGATATTCTTTCAATGTGGTGGCACCGATCACTTGCAATTCTCCACGTGCGAGCGCCGGTTTCAAAATATTTCCGGCATCCATAGACCCTTCAGCGGATCCGGCTCCCACTAAAAGATGAATTTCGTCGATAAAGAGTATAATATTTTTTCTTTTTTGCAGTTCTGCAATTAATTGTTTCATTCTTTGCTCAAATTGTCCGCGAATTCCTGTATTCGCGACGAGTGAAGCGACATCCAGCAAATATACTTCTTTATTTTTCAATTTGGAAGGAACGGAGCCTTCGGCGATTTTCAGAGCCAACCCTTCGGCGATTGCCGTTTTTCCGACACCTGGTTCACCGATCAGAACCGGATTGTTTTTATTTCTTCTATTTAAAATTTCAATCACACGGTTGATTTCTTCGTCGCGGCCAATAACAGGATCGATGATGCCGGCTCTTGCTGCATTTGTTAAGTTGCGGCCAAACTGGTCAAGAAAACTGTTGCCGTTTCCGGCTTGTTTTGGCTGTGCTTGGTATGGAAAAGCGTTTAGCGTTCCGTTTTCAAATGGAGGTTGTTCCCCGAAGCCTTTAAAGAAATCGTCGAACGGAAATCCACCAAAATTCATAAACATAGGCATCCCTCCTTGTAATTGAGCGATCGATTGTTTTTCTTTCTCATAACATTCTTCGCAAAAATGGTAATCTTTCGATTGTCCATTGATTTGCAAATGAAGGCTTATATTGGCAGGTTTTTGATGGCATTTTTCACAGAGCATTTATTTCAACCTCCTTAAAAGGTTTTGACTTTGACTAACTTTGACTTTTAAGGTGCTCGTAAACAGCAGATGAATTTAAAAGGATCATCTGTTAGTGTCAACTGATTTTCGTCAAAGATCATCGAGAAAGTTTGACTAAATTTGACCTTTCGCTTTTATTATAGTCTGACCATTTTTGACTTTCAAGTGTTTTGATGAAATTTTTTTGTTCTTTTTTAAAAAATTTTTTTGGCTAGTTGTATAATCAAATGCAACAAGCATAAAAAATGAAAAACCATAGATAAACCACGTATGATTAAGTCGACTAAAACAATATCGATACGGAGGATTTATCTATGGCAATTACTAATTCTACCATAGGAGCTCGGCATTTCAAACACTTAACGGCTTATGACCGTGGGAAAATTGCGGCCTTACACGCTGCTGGTAAGACTCAACAGGAGATTGCAGATTATGTTGGTTGTCACAAAAGCACCATCTCCCGTGAGTTAAGAAGAGGTACAGTGCCACAAAGAAAAAGCAACGGGAAAATTGTTCATGTCTATTTTCCAGACACAGGTCAACTTCTCTATGAGAGAAACAGGAAAGCCTGTGGCCGCAAGCTAAAACTAGACGATGCCATCGAGTTTATTAAGTATGCCGAAACTCAGATCCTTGATAAGAAATGGTCTCCTGATGCGGTATGTGGGAGAGCCAAACGTGATGGGAAATTCAAAGACAAAATGGTTTGCACCAAGACCCTTTATAACTATATTGATCTAGGACTTATAGGCGTTAAAAACATTGACCTACCTATGAAAATTACCCTGAACACCAAGAAAAAACGTAACCGGAAGAATAAGAAGATCTTAGGACGCAGTATCGATGAGCGACCAATTGAAGTCAATGAACGCCAAGAGTTTGGTCACTGGGAAATTGATACGGTTATAGGCAAGAAGACTAAAGATCAGGCCTTATTGACTCTTACTGAGCGCAAAACCCGTAAAGAAATAATTTTGAGAGTGACAGCCAAGGATAGTCTATCCGTTTCAGAAGTCATATCTCAGTTGAAAGTGTCTTATGGTAATCGGTTCTCTAAAGTGTTTAAAACCATTACGGCTGATAACGGTTCTGAATTTGCTGACCTCGGCCTTAGTGTTGAAAAAGATCTAACAGAGGTTTATTTTACACACCCTTACACATCCTGTGAACGAGGAACCAACGAGCGTCATAATGGCCTTATTAGGCGCTTCATACCAAAGGGGAGACCCATTTCCTCTGTGGCAGACGAAACCATTACCTATGTTGAAAATTGGTGTAACCATCTTCCAAGGAAGATCCTCAATTATCGTACACCTGAGGAGTGTTTCCAAATAGAGTTAGCTGGCTTAGCTTCTTAACCTTAAGCCAGCTAACCCAAAGGGTTGGTTTTTAGCAACTTGACAAAGAGCCTCTGCGGGCATGGCTACCAGCCATGAAGCCAGGTATACGGTACTGGCTGGGCCAACCAGGCTACCATGCCCGCCACTCCACGTCAAGTCGCGCAGAGTGTCCCGATTCTACTTAATCATGGGTTATCTGGTCTTTCAATACTTGTTGCATTTAATATTGCAATTTAAGAAAAAATTTTTTTCTCACCCTCACGAAGTGATTTTCTTAAAATAAAATTTTTTGCTTTCCGCTTATGAAAGGGGATGGTTTCACATACATATGGACAGAGGGGAAAGAATTGGGGGAGTATTCGTGAAGGCTTTTTATGGCGCTCTTCAAATTGCGTTTGTTTACGTAGGAACAGTGATTGGAGCGGGATTTGCAACGGGAAAGGAAATCGTGGAGTTTTTTACTCAGTTTGGATTCATTGGGTTCCTCGGAATCATGGTAAGCGGCTATTTGTTTATTGTTATGGGAACGAAGACGATGAGAGTATCGATCAAGTTAAAAGCTCAATCTTATGAAGAATTAAATGAATATTTATTTGGCAAAAAACTTGCTTTCTTTTTTAATATGGCCATGCTGGTCATGTTGATCTGTGTATCCGGCGTTATGCTAGCTGGGGCTGGAGCGCTTTTTGAGGAACAATTAGGATTATCGAAGCAATTGGGGATTTGGTTGACGATTTTTGGAGGGGTGATTGTGATCATCAATGGAACGAAAGGACTATTGGCTGTCAATTCATTTGTTGTTCCGCTGATGATCACTTTTAACCTTATTGTGTTTTTGGTTTCATCCCAAACACCGGAATTTTTTTCTTCTCTTTTTTCGTCAGCTTCTTCCGATATTAGTATTCAATCCATAGTAAGTCCTTTCGCTTATACGGCTTTTAATTTGGCTCTTGCTCAAGCAGTATTAGTTCCTGTTGCCGCAGAGATCAATGACGAAAGAACCATTCGATGGGGGGGAATCATTGGAGGATTATTTTTGACGATCATTCTCCTTTCCAGCCACTTTGTTTTGTTGCAGCTTCCTGACGTAACTAGCTTGGAAATACCGATGGCAAGCGTTATGAATAACGTCGCCTATGGAATTTCAGGCATTTATTTATGTATTATTTATGGAGAAATTTTTACTTCGATTATCGGAAATATATATGGATTGGAAAGACAATTGAGTCATTACTGGCCAATTCAGCCTATTCTTCTTTATATCAGCGTTTTTTTGATTGCTTTTTGCTTAAGCCAGCTTCATTACGGGCGATTGTTATCCTTTCTTTATCCATTATTCGGATACTTTAGTTTTTTGTTCTTCTTTCTTCTTTGGGTAAAGCCTATCAAATAATGGGAGCGGGATTTCTCTGCTATGGGATAAAACGTCGAAAGAAAAAGATTAAATGGTGATAAATGAAATGAGAGAGGGGAGAGGCAGAGGGAAGGGAAGCGATGATCAGCTTCCCTAAAGAAAGTTATTTCACTTGAATGGTATCCGCCATTTTTAAAAAGGCATCTGAATGCGAGCTGTCTTTGTCATCATAAATGGTAATCTTTATCGGCTGGGTGCTCGATGGTATCACATAAGCAGTGACCACTGCATCTTGAGTGCTAGTCCGATAGGCGGTAGCGTTTTTAAACGTGCTTGTATTTGGCGGCGAAATCGTTTTTACCTCATCATTAATAGCTTTCAACTGATCGAAAGCCGATTGTTTAAATGTATCCCAATTTTGGGTTTTTTGCATTAATTCAATTCGCATAAATAGCTGGTCTTTGTCTTTAAAGTACACAACATCTTTGTATGGTTCTTCAGCTGTCAGTTCATAGTGGGGAAGAACATACATGGAAAACCCTTGGTTGTCGCTTTCTTCCAATACAGCTGTATCGGTTTTGTTTTGTCCGCCTATGGAATATTGAATCTTTTTCTCGAATGGGCGGACGGTTCCGGATTGTGTACTGTCTTTGGATTGTGAGCTATCCTTAGGTTGAACGCTGTCATTGGTTGAAGCCTTTTTTTCAGTCTGATTGTTTGAGGAATCGTTTGCTTTCGCTGATTCCTGTTCATTTTGCTTGTTTTCTGAGCTGGCGGTATTTTGATTTTCGCTTTCTTGATTGGATTCGCTTGATTGAACGGCTTGTTTTGCAGCGTCCTTATGCTCTTTTGTTTCGACAGTATTAGATGATGCCTGGTTTTCGTTTTCAGATGTTTTTTCATTCGTTCCGCATCCGGCTAAACTGAGAGTTGACAATAATGCCAATGCAAGAACAGTGTTGGTCCAACTTTTCATGCCATTTCCTCCTCTATCCTTTTGTTGTATAACCGGCAATGCATCGAGATTGGCATCAGGGAATAAGCATTGAGAACAGGAAATCTCAATGAATATACATTGCCTGTTTCTGCTTCTGATTCTATTTTAAAGGAAATCTGCTTCAAATGATTTACAAATTCTTTTCAAATTCGGTTCAAAATCCTTTTTTTGTAAAGCCGAAACTGAAAAAAGATATACTGGGCTTTCTCCGAAAAGACGTTTCTATAGATGTCAAACCTTCGATGTGAGAGCATGGACCTATTTTTGTACGATCGTATAATTTTTATGGTTGACCACTGTTTTTTCTTCTAAATCCAACTCTCTGAAGTTTTCCATATAAGTTAAATCCACAATCACCGAATTTTCGTTCACCTTCTCGACGATCCCCCTCAATCCGCCTTTAAACTCAATGATATTTCCTACTTCTGCTTTGATCATAACCCTCTCTCCTTTGAATTATAGTCCGAAATAAGTCACTCATAGGACGGAGTACAAATTTTGCATAAGACGCGATTAAACAACAGCAAGCCCGCATTCCTGCTTGCAAGATGTGGAAAATAATTAATAATAGTTTGCCCTATAAGAATCAAAAGGTAAAGTCTTTTTACATAAAAATGTATAATTTTTCAATAATCTTTTTTATAGCATTTTGAAAGCAATAGTCTTATAATAATTTTTGTTTGAAAATCGCTATTTTCGAAGGAGATCTTTCTTTTTCTCAAAACATGGAAACATCGTCGGCTGGCTTGGATAATGAATTCCAAAAATGAAAAGTTCACTCTAAAATCATCATGACTACGAACGTATAGCTGTACTGTGCGCATTGATGATTTTGCTGTCTTGGTGTTTTTTTGAACTTTAAAAGATGATCGAACCTATTGCGCTCGCTTTCTAGCTTAAAGACCATATTCGGATTTGGCAGATAAGCACGAATAGGGGGGAATCTCTTGAAAGAAGAAGAAATACAATCCATTTTGGACAAATTGAAAAACGAGGAAATTCACGAGTTTTTAGTGAAAAAAGAGGATTTTATGCAGTTTCGCTCCCATCTTGTTAAGCGGCCGGATTTCAAACATTTTCGTGGAGTGGCCCAAAGAGGGGGAGATGTGCTGTTTTATTATGATAAAGAACCTCGAAAGTAAATGTCTTTAAAAATATTTAATAAGGAGTATACGATCATCCGGTTCTCCTTTTTGGGCTGCCATTTGACCGGCGATTTTCCACAAAAAGCCCCTGCCTTTAAGGATGGAAGCACCGAAGAATGTCCCACGTTGGTAACTTTTCCTATCATTTGATTCGAACAAGTTGTTAGAAAGCCATCGTTAATAAAAGTTTCATATAATTATCAAATATTGTAAAAACATATATAAATTCACAATGTCATTGATTGTAAAATTATCAATAATATAGTAATCTATTGTAGATGAAAGACTTCGATTTTTCTGGGGATAAAATTCGAAATGTGGTGACGAAATGTGAATACTAACCGTTCCCCGGCTATACTCATCCAGTTAATTGAAGAAAAAAGAATCGCGATGATTGCGGTCGGGATTGAAAAAGGGTTAAACAGTGAAGAGACAATAAAATTAAGCAAAGAACTTGATCTGTTATTAAATGAATACGATAAACAATTTGCGATTTCAAAATCCTAGACTTCTTTCATAGGGTCTATTTTTTTTATATTCTTTGAAAGAAAAATGAAGAGAAGTCTTCTTTGATGACGGCACTTGCAAAAAGAGAGAAAGCGCTAAGTTAACCCTTTAAATCCAATGTGATTTGCATAACAGAATGAAATAGTCCGAATTCTTTACAGAAATCCAAAAGAAATAAGATTTCTTTCTTTAAGATATAATAGAAATGACACACTTTCTTTATTGTCACTATCCGGTTTTCCATGATATTCTTTCATGGGGGAATTGCATTGAGTTTTCATGTGGTATAGACCAGTATTGACGAATGAAGAAAGATTCGTTAATGTATTGATGACGAAAAAGTAAAGGAGACGATGATAAATGGTGCAAAAACAATTTACCGTTATTGATGAAACAGGAATCCATGCTCGTCCAGCAACTAAATTAGTACAAACTGCAAGCAAATTTTCTAGCGATGTTCAGCTTGAATATAATGGCAAAAAAGTGAACTTGAAATCCATCATGGGTGTTATGGCGCTAGGAATCGGAAAAGGCGCCCAAATAACGATTTCCGCTGAAGGAAGCGATGAAGCGGATGCGTTGAAAACGATTGAAGAAACTATGAAAAAAGAAGGTTTGGCAGAATAATGTCGACGATTTTAAAAGGAATCGCAGCATCAAACGGGATTGCAATTGCGAAAGCATACCGTTTAGTGGAACCCGACTTAAAAGTAGAAAGAAAAGACATTCAGAATTCTGAACAAGAAATCAACCGCTTTGAAGAAGCAATCCGTCAATCTCAAAGCGAGCTTGAAACGATTCGGGATCATGCCAAAAAAGAGTTGGGCGAAGAAAAAGCAGCCATTTTTGAAGCTCATCTTCTTGTATTAAGCGATCCTGAGATGACAGGTTCTATTAAAGATAAAATCAAAAATGAAAAAGTCAATGCTGAATATGCTTTAAAAGAAACAGCTGATATGTTTGTTTCCATGTTTGAAAACATGGATAACGAATATATGAAAGAACGGGCAGCTGACATTAGAGATGTAACGAAGCGTGTTCTCGCTCATTTATTAGGAGTGGAACTTCCGAATCCTAGCTTGATTGCGGAAGAAGTAATCATAGTAGCAGAAGATTTAACTCCTTCTGATACTGCTCAATTGAACCGACAATTTGTTAAAGGTTTTACGACCGACGTAGGGGGAAGAACTTCTCACTCCGCTATCATGTCGCGTTCAATGGAAATTCCTGCTGTTGTGGGGACAAAGGAAGCGACAAAAGAAATTCAAAATGGCGATTTAGTGATCGTTGACGGCATCAATGGAGAGGTTCATGTCAATCCTGTTCCTGAAGTCATTGAATCTTATAAAGACAAAGCGGAACAATTTGCTAAGGAAAAAGCAGAATGGGCCAAATTGAAGAATGAAAAAACATACTCCAGCGATGGCCATCAAGTCGAACTGGTCGCCAATATCGGAATGCCGAAAGATATAGAAGGCGTTATCAATAATGGAGGAGAAGGAGTTGGCTTGTTCCGTACTGAATTTCTGTATATGGGACGAGATCAACTGCCGTCCGAAGACGAACAATTCGAAGCTTATAAAACGGTATTGGAAGGCTTAAACGGAAAGCCAGTCGTTGTCCGCACACTTGATATTGGCGGAGATAAAGAACTTCCATATTTAAATCTTCCAAAAGAAATGAACCCGTTCCTAGGTTTCCGGGCTATTCGCTTATGCTTGGAAGATCAAGATCTGTTCCGCACACAGCTTCGGGCATTGCTGCGCGCCAGCGTTTACGGTAATCTGAAAATTATGTTCCCTATGATTGCAACCATTAATGAGTTTCGTGAAGCAAAAGCTATTTTAGAAGAAGAAAAAGAAAAATTGATTCAGGATGGAACGAAAGTTTCGGATTCAATTGAAGTCGGCATTATGGTGGAAATTCCGTCCACGGCTGTAATGGCAGATCAATTTGCAAAAGAAGTGGACTTTTTCAGCATAGGAACGAACGATTTAATTCAATATACGCTGGCAGCAGACCGTATGAATGAACGCATATCCTATTTGTATCAACCATACAATCCGGCGATTTTACGGCTTGTGAAAATGGTCATCGATGCCGCTCATAAAGAAGGTAAATGGGCAGGAATGTGTGGAGAAATGGCAGGAGATGAGACGGCCATTCCGCTCTTGCTCGGTCTTGGTCTTGATGAATTCTCCATGAGTGCCACATCCATTCTAAAAGCTCGATCTCTTATTAAAAAGTTAAATCGATCCGAAATGGAACAATTGGCTTCTGAAGCATTGAATAAAAGAACTACTGCTGAAGTAGTAGAACTTGTTGAAAAAGCAGTGTCTTCTCAATATAGCCATTAAGATGTATAAATTCTTAATCAGGGGTAAAAATGTTAAATGCCACACGAATACTCAACTTAGATCTTTATTCTCATTTCCCCCTTTATGGAGGCTGGAGTTTTAAAAAGTTCCAGCCTCTTTTTTGGTGGTTGGAGGGAATAAACGTTTGGTGTTGTTCTGCCAATTTCATGGCATTTCGGATCGACTTTGTGATTAGACGGTAATGAAGCGAAAAAAATGCAAGAAAATTTTGCATGTTTTATAATAAAAGTACTTTGGTTAAAGGAGGGATTCTGCTTGAAGTTAGGTTTAGAAGGAAAAAAGGCAATCGTTGCCGCTTCTAGTCAAGGGTTGGGAAAAGCTATTGCGGAGGAACTCGCGGCTAACGGAGCCAATGTCATGATTTCCAGCAGAAGCGAACAAAAGCTGAAAGATCTAAAACAAAAATGGGACAAGACATTGCCCGGCCGGATAGAATGGACAACTTGCGATGTGACAAAACTTGCTGATAT
The DNA here is from genome assembly GCF_038006725.1 of Bacillus sp. FSL W8-1127. Classification (NCBI taxonomy): domain Bacteria; kingdom Bacillati; phylum Bacillota; class Bacilli; order Caryophanales; family Bacillaceae; genus Bacillus; species Bacillus sp. FSL W8-1127. Next base: position 1,203,749 of record NZ_JBBOVU010000001.1, read on the forward strand.
TCAACATCTGGTCGAACGAACGGTAGACGTTTATGGCGGAGTCGATATTTTGGTCAACAATGCAGGAGGACCGCCGTCCGGAACGTTTGAAGAAATAACGGATGAAATGTGGCAAAAAGCGTTTGAATTGAATCTGCTTTCCTATATACGAATGATTCGAGCCGCTTTGCCTTATTTAAAACAAAACGGCGGAAAGATCATCAATATTGCTTCTTCTTCTATTAAAGAGCCAATTCCAGGTTTAATCTTATCGAATACATTCCGAACAGGGATAGTAGGGCTTTCTAAAACACTGGCTACGGAACTTGCTCCGTACAATATTTTAGTGAACACAGTGGCTCCAGGGCGCATCGCGACTGATAGAATTATCGAGCTGGATAAAATTGGCGCTGAAAAACAAGGGATCTCCATAGAAGAAATGTCAGAAATCATGAAAAGTAAGATTCCTCTCGGAAGATACGGAAAACCGGAGGAATTTGCGAATGTGGTCGCGTTTTTAGCTTCGGAAGCCAATACATATATGACAGGCAGCACTTTCTTAGTCGACGGCGGCATGGTCCGTTCCATTTAATGCTTTCAAAGACCATTCGACGAATCGAAAAAACATCAAATATATGATATTGAAAACAACAGGCACATGTTTTGTAAAAACATGTTTAAAAAAGAAAATGGGGGGAATTCTAATGATGAAAGAGGAATTTTAAAGATTCTCACTCACAACCCCCTTTTCTTTTAAAGACCTGTTGAAACAGGTCTTCTTTTTTTCGGTATATAAAGATCGTTCATTTTATTATGGAAAGGTTCAGATCGTTTTACAATAAACGGAGGAGGTGAACAACTGATTGCGAAATCCAATTATATAAACGGGTATTCGAATAGTCGAGGGAATCTTCTGTATTTTTAAACGATTACATCGTTATTGTATATCCTGAAAGACTCGCAGGTTTATCGATGTAAAGGCCCTGGGGAGATGTGAAATCTCTTCTGATGGGAGTTCGCCCGTTTATACGGATTTTGGCAATCAGGAGGAGGATGACGAAACCGGTTGTCGGGTTTATTGGAACAGGAGTAATGGGGAAAAGTATGGCCGGACATATTTTAGCGGACGGTTATCCGCTGGTGGTGTATAATCGGACAAAAGAAAAAGCGAATGAGCTATTAAAGAATGGAGCAAAATGGGCGAACAGTCCGAAAGAATTAGTGAAACAGGCGGACATCGTTTTTACGATAGTCGGTATGCCAAGTGATGTGGAAGAAGTTTATTTATCTGAAAACGGACTGATTGAAAACGGCCGAAGTGGACAGATTTTTATCGATATGACCACTTCCAAGCCGTCATTGGCTGTACACATTTATCAAACAGCCCAATCGAAAGGAATCTATACATTAGATGCCCCTGTTTCAGGAGGAGATATCGGCGCTAGAAACGGGACGCTTGCCATCATGGTCGGAGGAGATAAAGAAATTTTTGATCGGGTTCAAGATCTTTTAAACGTTTTAGGAAATAATATTGTTTACCAAGGGAAAGCCGGCTCCGGACAACATACAAAAATGTGCAATCAGATTGCTATTGCTACTAATATGATCGGTGTGTGCGAATCGCTTATTTATGCGAAAAAAGCGGGATTGGATCCGGAAATGGTGCTAAAAAGCATTTCCACAGGAGCAGCCGGGAGCTGGTCGTTGTCTCATTTAGCTCCACGTATTTTAAAAGAAGACTTTGAACCGGGTTTTTACATTAAACACTTTATAAAAGATATGAAGATTGCTCTTGAAGAAGCCGAAAAAATGAATCTTTCACTTCCGGGACTTTCGCTGGCTAAACAAATGTATGAGGAACTGTCGGCAAAAGGAGAAGAATCAAGTGGGACGCAAGCCCTTATCAAATATTGGGCTGAATAAAAAAAGAAGCAAAAACTGGTCCACAAAAGGACCAGTTTTTTACCGTTTTTGAATGCCAACATTTTTACGATATTATCGAAGCAAGCAGAATGATTACAGGATATGTTTGCTTTTTAGAAAATTCTCCAGTCTGTTCAGCCCTTCCTCAAGCTCTTTCATCGAGGCAGCATACGACAGCCTAAAGTATCCTTCTCCATAGTGGGAAAAGGCACTCCCGGGAACCAAGGCCACTTTTTGTTCCCGCGCTAATTGAAGGCAAAAATCAAAAGAATCCAGTTTTATCGCATCAGGTATTTTTACAAAGAAATAAAATGCCCCGTCCGGGCGGACCACTTCCAAGCCGGAACTTTCGAGACGCTCATATACATAAGCGCGGCGCTTTTTGTATTCTTCCCTCATAGCCGCGGAGTCTTCTTCTCCATTTGTATAAGCTTCCAATGCAGCCATTTGAGAAATAGAAGAAGCGCAAGACACGTTATATTGATGAACTTTTAGTAAATGTTGGGCGATGTTTTCCGGCGCCATTAAAAAGCCAATCCGCCATCCAGTCATGGAATGCGATTTCGACAAGCCGTTGATGACTATTGTCTGTTCTCTTAAAAAACGGCCGATGGAGACATGAGGACGATCGTAAAGAAGTTCGCTGTAGATTTCGTCAGCAATCACGAAAATAGGTTTATCTTTAAGAAATAGAGCGATTTCTTTTAACTCGTCTTCTGTTAAACTTACTCCTGTTGGATTGGACGGATAAGGCAAAATAACGCATTTCGTGTTGGCGGTGACATATTTTTCAAGAACGTCTTTTGTTAATTTAAATTGGTTGTCCCTAGTATCGGCAAAAACAGGGACCCCTTGGCACATCCGAATGATCGGTTCATAGCCGGGATAGACCGGACCTGGAAGGATGACTTCATCTCCAGGGCATAAAATGGTTCTTAAGGCAACGTCAATCGCTTCGCTCGCTCCTATCGTGACAATGATTTCGCTTTCCGGCGAATAGGTTAAATCATATTTTTTATGTACATAATGGCTAATGGCTTGGCGAAGCGGCAAATATCCTGCGTTATGTGTATAAACGGTAAAATTTTCTTGAATGGCATTCATTCCCGCTTTTTTTATATGATCCGGTGTAGGAAAATCCGGTTGGCCAATGGTTAAGGAGATCATCCCTTCTATTCCGCTCACCATATTAAAAAACTTTCTAATTCCAGAGATTTGAATATTTTTGACGTTTTCGTTCAGATATTGTTCCAATGTTTTTCACTAACCTTTCTTTCCTTTTGTTATCATTATAATGTCTATAGAGTCTCTTAAAAAGGAAAGAATCAAAAAACTTCATCATTTAAAGGCGGTTGAATGAGAGATTATGATCAGAACATGCGCTGTTGATAAAGATAACCAAATCGTATATGATGTTCCGCTTCGTGATCTTAACAATGAACATACGGTTTGGTATTGGGTGGATTTTTCGGAGCCAACCGATCAGGAAAATTCCCTTTTACGTGATTTTTTTCATTTCCATCCATTGGCTGTGGAGGACTGTTTAGACGAATTGATTGAAAGGCCCAAAGTGGATTTCTACAAAAATTATTTATTTTTTCTTTTGCATTCCATTCAGCAAACAACTTTGGCTACAGACGAAGTAGAGGTGTTTATGAACAGTCATATGCTTGTCACCTATCATAAACAGCCGAACAGAGCCATTAATAACTCATGGGTGCGTCTAAAAAAAGAAGAAGGTTTAAAAAAGGGGCCGATTTTTGTGGTCCACAGCATTATTGACCAGATCGTAGACGATTATTTTCAGCCTGTCTTCCATATTGAAGATACCCTCAATCAAATCGAAGAAAACAGCGATAGAGAGGCTGTTAATGAGTTGCTGGATAAAATATTTGAAATACGCCATGACATGTCCAAGCTCCGGCGCTCCATTTTGCCGATGAGAGATCTTCTTTACAGGCTTTTAAATTCAGAAAATGTCTCATTTATTGAAGATCAGCGATTTTATTTTCACGATATATATGACCATTTGTTGAAGTTATCAGAAATGCTGGAATCCTACCGGGAGTTTTCTGCCGATATCCGTGATAACTATATGTCTTTTAATTCCAATAAGACCAATAACATTATGATGACGCTGACGATTATTACGACGATTTTTATGCCGTTAACCTTTATCGTAGGAATATATGGAATGAATTTTGATTATATGCCGGAACTTCATATTAAATACGCTTATTATATGGTGTTAATAGGGATGGCATGTATAGCCTTCTTTATGTTTTTGATTTTTGTCAAAATTGGATGGCTGAAAATCGGGAATAAAAAAAATCGACGGAATCGTCATAGTTCAAAATAGATAGTCTTTTTTGCCTATCATTTTCATGGTATAGTTAAGGTAATTGGGAGGGGTTGCCACTATGGACAAAAATACGACAGTTCTGTTAGAAAGTGGGACAAATGAACTGGAAATTGTAGAGTTTGAAGTGAACGGAAACAAATACGGCATTAATGTGATAAAAGTGAGAGAAATTATATTGCCGGTTCCCGTCACGTTTATACCTCATTCACATCCTCATGTTGAAGGAATTATCGAATTGCGCGGGGAAATACTGCCGGTAATCGACATGATGAGTGTGCTGGGGTTTGAAAACTCTCAGCCGAAAGAGAATGATAAATTCATCGTGACGGAATTTAACTGCCAAAAAGCTGTTTTCCGTGTCAACAACGTTTCTAAAATCCACCGGATTTCATGGCAAAGCATTGAAAAGCCTTCCGAAATTTATCAAGGGAAAAGCAGTGAAATCATCGGCGTCATTAAAATGAACGGAGAAATGCTTTTGCTTTTGGATTTTGAAAAAATAATGGTCGATATTAACCCGACTTCCGGTATTCAAGTCGAACAAGTGAAAAAACTTGGTAAACGGGAGAGATCGAACAAGAAAATAATCGTGGCGGAAGATTCGCCGCTGTTGAGAAAATTATTGGAAGAGACGTTGGGAGAAGCGGGATATGTAAATATTGATTTCTTTGAAAATGGACAAGAGGCTCTTTCCTACTTGGAATCTCTCATAGAAGAAGAATCTGATATTGCAGAAAAAGTACAATTGGTGATTACCGATATCGAGATGCCGCAAATGGACGGACATCATTTGACCAAGCGGATAAAAGATAATCCAAGTCTGAAAAAGCTGCCTGTCATTATTTTTTCCTCATTGATCACCAATGAATTACGGCACAAAGGAGAAATGGTGGGAGCTGATGAACAAGTCAGCAAACCAGAAATCAATGAATTGATCAAAAAAATTGACGAGTATATTTTATAGCGATAAGGCACCGAGTGAGGTGCTTTTTTGTTATTCCGGACATAAAAATGTGTAACGGAACGCCGATTCACTTTTACGGTGAAACTTTAGAGAGTGCTTTTCAATAAAAAGGAATCGTCTCAATCGAATGAATTTGAACGGTATGGCAAAAGGGGTGAGAATATCGGTCCATAAAGTGCCGTGATTGTAATGAAAGGGTGGATGGGAGGCTCACAAACAATGCAGTAATTTATGTGAACAATTTGATGGCGTAAAACTCCAGCCGACAATCGTACGTTAAGCGGCTGGAGCGTACGAACCCGCAAAACGGGTCAAAGGTCCAACCTCTTTAGTTGATGTGGCCATTAGGAAAAAAATGACTCTCCTAGAGGTTTAAAAACGGGTTTTCGATATTTTTTTCGTCCGCTTGACGGACGTGTTTCATTTTCTTCAAAACCAGTATAATTCTGAAGCAATTTTTTCGCTTGGAACAGGCTCATATGACATTTTGGATTATGAGTATGCTGGTCAAGATGACCTAAATGCGGCAAAAGTTGAAAGTCATCTTTAGAGGCAGGTATATGAAATGAGTATTCTCCACATGTTACGAGCACATCAGACTGCTGCTGACTGTATTTTGGATTTTGAGAAAAGTGCAGCCCCACTTTTTTTGCTTTTCCTTCTTGAATCATTTTCAGCAACGCTTTCTTTTTCAGTGAATATAAGTATTTTGGATTGGTGGCTGTTTTAGCATGGCGATTCACCGTAAATATTGCTTTTGAGAGGTTCGTAGTTGTAGGAGGAAGCGAGGGCAATTCATTTTGGCTGTTCAACATGATAACTCCTTTCGAAGCATTTTTACCATATTATATCCTTTTTTAGGCTTGATGGAAAGGGGAAGGAAAAAGATAAAGAAAGTTTTTTCATAAAAATGGAATAAAAACTCTCTTATGGGAGTTCAACTTTATATTTTTTAATTTTTCTGAAACGGCTAAACCGATAAAACTAAAAAGGGGATATCCATTTTTTTCTCTGTATATTCCAAATATTATAAACTCCTTTTTGTTCGATGAGAAGATTGGTTTTTAACTCATCATACATGCTCCAATCTCTGTTCTTTATCAACATAAGGACCAGGCATTGCCGCTTGCCGCGAAAGAAGATCGTTTTTAGATTGTCTAAAATTTTCCGTTGTGATACGATTATCTCAAAAATGTTAACTTTTTATAAAATTAGTTAACAAAAGAGGTGAGATGTTTTTTCATGTACTTATGGGAGAAACAAATGAAAGAGGAACTGCGGCATATAGAGGATAAAAAGCAAAAACGCCATTTGTATTCTATTGATTTTTTGAAGAACTCATACGTTTTGAAAGATGGTCGCAGGCTTCTTAATTTTTCATCGAACAATTATCTTGGATTGGCTGGCGATGATCGGCTCATTCAAGCAAGCGTGCGCGCTGCCCAGCAATACGGTGCCGGATCGACAGCTTCTCGATTAATGGTTGGCAACTATTCACTTTATGAAAAAGTCGAATCGGAATTAGCGAAGTGGAAAGGGACAAAAGCCGCACTTATTTTCAACAGCGGGTATACAGCCAATGTTGGCATTATTTCTGCACTCGTCGGTCGCCATGATATCGTCTTCAGCGATAAATGGAATCACGCCAGCATCATCGATGGAACGATTCTTAGCCGAGCGGAAATGAAACGGTATCAACATCAAGATCTGGATCATTTAGAATCTCTTTTAAAAAAAGCGCCCATTCATAAGAAAAAACTGATCGTTACTGATTCTGTTTTCAGTATGGATGGGGATATTGCTCCATTAAAAGGGCTCGTTGAATTAAAAGAAAAATACGGGGCTATTTTGATGGTCGATGAAGCTCATAGCAGTGGTATTTACGGAGAAAGAGGAGAAGGGCTCCTTCATTTATTAGGTATTGAACAGCAAGTAGATGTTCAAATGGGGACTTTCAGCAAAGCTCTGGGGTCTTTTGGAGCTTACGTAACAGGAAAACAATGGATCATCGACTATTTCATCAATAAAGTGAGAAGCTTTATTTTTACCACCGCATTGCCGCCTGCTGCATTGGGATCGATCCTTGCAGCGATTTCCATTGTCCAACAAGAGACGATACGCCGGAAAAAGTTGCAAGAGAATAGTTATTATTTTCGAAAAAAACTATATGAAATAGGTTTTGATATCGGTACAAGCGAGACACAAATCGTTCCGATCATGATCGGTTCCAATGAGTTAACGGTTCTCTTTAGTAAGAAATTGGAAGAGAAAGGTGTTGCTGCTGTCGCCATTCGGCCTCCTACGGTTCCGGAGGGGACAGCACGAATCCGTTTCTCCCTTATGTCGACATTCACAAAAGAGGAACTAGATTGGACGCTTGAGCAAGTGGCCGCCGTTGGAAAAGAATTGGGGGTGATTTCGTGAAACATCAGCATTCTCTAGTCTTCCTTCCGGGATGGGGAATGAAAGGAACGATTTGGGGTCCTCTTGAAGAAAGGCTAAAATCGACTTTTGCCATCTATAAAGTGGAATGGGATGGGATTGATAAAGCAGCTGATTTTAAACGAAAAGCGCTTCAGTTCATAGAAGAAAAAGGTCTTTCTTCTTTTGTTCTCGTGGGCTGGTCGCTTGGAGCGTTGATCGCTCTTGAACTTGCTTTTTCTGTTCCCGAAAAAATCGAGCGCATAGTTCTCATCAGCGGTACGAGTCGGTTTATTCAAGGAGATCGTTATCACGCTGGATGGAATAGACGGATAGTGGAACGAATGAAAAGGCAATTGATTCGTAATCGCGCACAAACGATTTCTACTTTTATAAACTCGTTGCTTTATGAAGACGAAAAAGGGAAGGAGATCGATTTCATCGATCACTTTCATTGTGATAAACCAAATAGTTTAGAAGCAGGCCTTGACTATTTAATTTCAGCAGATGTTCGTTTTGCTGTGAGAGATATCTCGGCTCCATTATTGCTCATTCATGGGGAAAAAGATGCAATATGCCCGCTATCCGCTGCAGAAGACATTGTGGAACAGACAAGTGGCAAGGCGCTTCTCTATAAATTGCCGAAAACCGGACATGCTCCTTTTTTAACGAAAACGGACGAATGTGCACAGTTGATTCAATTATTTGCAGGGGGAGAACAATGATCGATAAACCGTTGCTGAAAAAACGATTTAGTGACCATGCCAAAACGTATGATCAATTTGCAAGCGTGCAGAAAAAAATGGGGACTCAGTTATTGAAGCGGATGGATGGGAAAGAAAGTGAATTCGCTCCGATCCATATTCTGGAGATTGGCTGTGGTACAGGATATTTGACGAAGAAACTGTCGCAACAATTTCCCGAAGCAACGATAACCGCAATTGACTTTGCACCGGGAATGATCGAAATCGCGAAACAGCGGATCAATGATGAACGGGTACATTTTCTCTGCGGTGATATTGAGGAAATGGGGCTAAAAGAACGGTATGATCTTATCATCTCCAATGCAACCTTTCAATGGCTGAATGATATGGAGAATACTCTGATTCGTCTTAGCCATTCGTTAAAGAATAATGGAAGGATTCTTTTTTCAACATTTGGAGCCGAAACATTCCATGAACTTCACACTTCTTTTTCTCGAGCGTTGCAAAAATGGCAAATCTATACGAATGCCAGACTCGGGCAGCCGTTTTACTCATTAAAGGATTTATTAGAATTATGCGATCGTACGATTCGATTGGTTCATCCACATTCGAACATCGTCGGAATAGAGACCATTGAAAAAGAACGATTCCTCTCTGTGAGAGACTTTTTCACTTCTTTGAAAAAAATAGGGGCTACGAATAGCAATCAAGGGCCATTTTTCCAACGACCTTCGATATTAAAAAAAATGATAAAAATCTATGAGCGTGATTTTCAAGAAAATGGCTTTATAACAGCTACTTATCATTGCTTATTCATAGAAGCTGTGTTGAAACGATGATTTGATAGAGGGGAAAGAGGTTTAAAATCACATAATCAGATCCTTTATCTCTGTCATTTTGTTCTGTTTTCATTCTATCTGATGGCTTTTTCGAAAACGAACACCTCCTGCCGCTTATACGGACAGGAGGTGACCCTTACTTTGTTATACTTTGATAAATTTCGGCGATATATTATTTCCGATAATTTCACCGTAATGAAAGAATTCATTTTCATTATTTTGTTGTTCCAAAGGCAACAATGGAAATAACAATTCAGCCACCCGATACGCTTCTTCCAAATGGGGGTATCCGGATAATATAAAACGATTAAATCCTGCTTGTTGATATTCCAACATTCTTTTTGCAACTGTTTCGGGATCCCCTACTAAGGCTGTGCCGGCGCCTCCTCTTACTAATCCGATCCCCGCCCAAAGATTAGGGCTTATTTCTAATGATTGTCTGCTTTTGTTTGCCCCGCGATGCAAAACACTCATTCGTTTCTGTCCGACCGAGTCATACCGGGAAAGGACTTGATCTGCTGTTTGAACGGCTTTTTCATCGACATAGTGTATCAGTTTGTCTGCCGCTTCCCATGCTTCTTTATCCGTTTCCCGCACAATTACATGCAATCGGATGCCAAACTCAACTGTTCTGCCTTGTTCTTCTGCCAACTTCTTGACTTCTTCGATTTTCTTGGCCGCTTGCTCTGGTGGTTCCCCCCACGTTAAATACACATCGGCGTGTTTAGCCGCCACTTTTTTTCCGGCATCAGACGATCCACCAAAAAAGACAGGCGGATATGGTTTTTGTACGGGAGGAAAAAGAAGTTCGCCACTATCAATTTTTAAATGTTGTCCGTCAAACGTGACCGTTTCGCCTTTTAATAATTTTTCCCAGATCGTTAAAAATTCATCAGTCGCTTCGTATCTTTGATCATGGCTTATGAATAGCCCATCTCCGGCTAATTCTACTGGATCGCCTCCGGCTACAACGTTTATCAACAATCGACCATTGGAAATTCGATCTAGCGTCGCCGTCATTCTGGCCGCGAGAGTTGGGGACATTAATCCCGGCCTTACGGCAACAAGAAACTTCAATCGTTCGGTTTCGACGGCCAGCGATGAAGCCAACAACCAAGGATCTTCGCACGATTTACCCGTCGGAATCAGCACTCCTTTATATCCCAGCTGATCGGCAGCTTGAGCAATTTGTTTGAAATAATGATAAGTTCCTGCACGTCCGCCTTTTGTCGTTCCCAAATATCTTCCATCGCCGTGAGAAGGAATAAACCAAAATATTTCCATGTTTTTCACTCCTTTAAATGAATGATTATGGATGATTCATCTTAAATAAGCCCATTTCAACTTATACTTCACCTTTGTAAGTGTCTTGCCATTTCAGAAAATGCTTTTCCATCAGCCTGACCAATGAATCTGTTAATTTTCCGACAATGGCAAAAATGATGATGCCGACAAATACGATATCCGTGTTGCTAAATTGTCTGGCGTCCATCATCATATAGCCAAGGCCCGACGTAGAACCCATCAGTTCCGCTACGACTAGTGAGAGCCAAGCGGCTCCTAGCGATAGACGGATTCCCAACAATATATTGGGAAGAGCGGAAGGCACGATCAGCAGCTTGATTTGCTTCCATTTGCTGAATTCAAGTATGCGCGCTACTTCAAAAAGCTTTGCGTCCACTTTACGAATGCCTAAAAAGGTATTGACGTATAGCGGAAAAAATGCGCCTAATCCGATTAATAAAATTTTCGATTCCTCTCCTAGGCCAAACCACAGAATGAATAGCGGGGTAATCGCCAAATGCGGAATAGTCCGCACCATTTGTAAAGTTGGATCTAATAAACTTTCGGATTTTGCCGATAGTCCTACCAGAGTTCCCAAAGCCAATCCCAATCCGCCGCCAATGACAAATCCGCATGCGGCTCGAATAATGCTCACTTTCATATTGGTGAACAAAACCCCTGAGACGGCTAAATTTTTAGCCGCCAAAATAATTTCCCACGGTGTCGGCAATACGGTTTTCGTCACCCATCCGAGAGACCCTATTAATTGCCAAATGATAATGATGATAACAGGGAGTATAAATCCGGAAAGTAATCTATACCTACTTCTTTTTCCGGAAGATTGCGAAATAGATTTCCATTTCTTCTCAGATTGACGTGGCGTGGAGACCGGTATTTCAGCTGTCATTCCTGCTTTGCTCATTTTTTATTCACCTACTTTTTGTTTGATAGTGCTTGATTGATATATTGATTATCTACTACTTTGCTTGTATCGATTTTTTTCTGGATGATATGTTTCTTGTATTGAAAATCAGCCGTTTCTTGCTGAGCATGAATAATCTTGCTAGAGATCGGCAGGTTGGTGGATGGATTGTTTTTCAATGCGCTGGCCACAACCTTTTTATCTAAATTCTTCGCCTTGGCATAGATCGCAACGGCTTCGTTGAAATGCTGTTTTTCCCAAAGCCGTGCCTGTTCATACACTTTCAAGAACTTCACTGTTAAATCCGGATGTTCTTCTGCAAATTGGGAACGTACGAGCATAAAACTCGGCGAAAAACTGTTTAATTGCTTTTCGGTCGTTAAAATCCTAGCATCATGTTTTAATGTTTCATAAGATATAAAAGGCTCCCAAATCGACCAAGCATCTACCTTTTTTGCATTGAAAGCCGACTGTGCTTCATCCGGTTGAAGCTGGATAATTTGCACATCGGAATCTTTTAATCCTGCTTTCTGTAAAGCCAGGTATAATAAATTAAATCCGCTGCTTCCTTTGGCGACAGCAATTTTTTTGCCTTTTAAATCTTTAAGGGTTTTAATCGAGCTTCCTTTCGGTACAAGTATCGCATCCGATTTTAATCCTAATCGGGTATTGGAAATTTCTTTAAAACCGATATCGGCGGCTTGCGCTGAAATAACAGGAGAATTGCCCACTCCCGCAAAATCAAGATGGTTGGAAGAAATGGCCTCTATTTGCGGCGGGCCGCTTTGAAATTCAGTCCATTTCACTTGAACATGGTCTTTTTGGAAAGCTTTTTCAAACAGCTTTTTTTCTTTTGCTAAAAGGAGAGGGCCGACATCTTGTTGAATACCTATATTGATCGTAGTATTTTTTTGATCTGCACTTTCGCTTGCTTGGCTGTTGCCGCATCCGGCTATTATCCAAATAATTCCGAAAATAAAGAATAGATATGCCTTTTTCATAAACTTCCTCCTTGACTGCTGTGACAGACATTATTTTGATAATGAAAAATGATTGACTGTTTCAAATTCTTGCATGACGGTTTGTCTCATTTTTTGAAATGATGAATCTGTTCTTTGGCGCGGAAATGGCAAGTCAACGGGAATCTCGCGGTGCACCGTTCCCGGTTTTGATTTCATGACGACGACTCTATTCCCAAGATAGACCGATTCATCCAAATCATGCGTCACTAAAATCATAGTCTTTTTTGTTTTTGCCCATATTTGTAAAAGGACATCTTGCAAATGTTGCCTTGTAAATGCATCCAGGGCGCCAAATGGTTCATCTAACAATAAAACGACTGGATCTCTCAATAAAGCTCGTGCGATGGCTACCCGCTGTGACATGCCTCCTGACAATTCCTTTGGATAGGCTTTTTCAAACCCTTTTAATCGAACGATGTCGATTAATTCATGTACTTTTTCGCGAATAGCAGGATCCTTTAAAGAAAGATCAGCGGCAATATTTTCTTCGACTGTCAGCCATGGAAACAAGCGATGTTCTTGAAAAACAAAACCTTGGGCGACACTTGGCTTTTTAACAGCCTGTTGGCCGAGGAAAACATCTCCGTTGTAATTCGTATCCAGCCCGGCGATAATCTTCAGCAGTGTGCTTTTGCCACAACCGCTCGGACCGATCACCGTAATAAACTCACCGTTTTTTATATTCAAATAAACATCATGCAGCACTTGCACACTTCCTTGATTCGTTTTAAATGACTTGTCTTTTATGTTGATTTTTATATCCATTTTTGTTCCTCCAAGCTTCGGCTTTCCTTTAACTTAAGAACAAACAGACGTAAAAAGCGATGACCTAGCTTTCGAATCGTGATACGTTGTGATCACGAAACGAACAGGATGAATTCGCAAGGAAAGATTGCGTTTATTCGCTTTTGACATGAACAAAAGATCCATTTTTATCCATCTCCCCAATAAATTGCTCTATTTGTTTATGGATGCGTTGTAAAATGTCTATGTTTCGGACATACGGTGCAGAAGTTTTATCCACATGTTTATCCAACAAATAAAACCCTTGCAATAATTCGCCTTTCAAAGCGGATAATAATGGTTTTAAACCATACTCGATGGCGAGCATATGATGGCTGCTTCCGCCTACCATGACGGGCAGAATCGGTGTCCCTTTGAACGAATCTTCCGGGAATAGATCAATCAATGCTTTTAACACGCCCGTATAGGATCCCTTGTAGACAGGCGATCCAATGACGATTCCATCGGCGTTTTTAAAATCATTGACAATCGAAGTGATTTGTGGATCGTCAAAACGTGCATTGAATATCGTCTCCGGCTCAACATCTCTTACGGACACCTTTTTTACATTACATCCACGATAAGCTAACAAATCGCTGATTTGCTGCAATACAAGCGCTGTGTGTGAATAAGTTGTCGGGTTTCCCGATAAAACGATAATCTGCTTCAATTTTTTTTCACACCCTTTCTATTTGAAAATTGAAAAAACAAATAATAATCAAAATTTAAGATTGCTCTCATTCTAATACCGTGTATTCATACCTGTCAACTATGAATTTTATTTTTGTTTATTCTGAATTTTATGTTGATTTTATTGCGCGGACATGTTATTTTGATGAATAAATCCACCATTGTCTTTTATCTTTTTCCAAAAGCGGAAGGAGCTTTCCAATAAAAAGTCTATCCCCCGATATCTATCAGGTAGGCAAGAATATACCATTTTAGCGTATTCATAAGTTCTTCTTTTTAAAAAACGAAGACTTTTTTACTGGGAAAACGAAGGAAGTGATGTGCAAAGCGAAATGTTCTTTTTTTTAGTCTTTAATCATAGTAAACATATCGACATAATTGAATTATGGTGCGTGGAAAGCAAAATTTTGGCGTTTCAAAGACAAACAATGTTTTAAATGAACATCCAATTCAATATAGAAAGGGGTTGTTGATGATGCTGGGGACAAACTTGAATGAAAAAAAGGCATTGCCGACGGTTCAAAGGGGCTGGGGTGAATTGATCCGAAAGGAAGACTGGTGGGCCGTGTGGATCGGACTTTTTCTGGTTGTGATAGCTATATTCTTTTGGTTAGCAGGGTCTTCCATTAAAGTGTTAACAGCCCAAATTCCAAAATGGGGAGACATTCATACTTTAACGACCACGTTAAGTCAACATTTCGGTTCCATCATTCTGTTGTTGGCCATTTATATTGTTTTATTTTCGATCGCTGCCTTCTTTTTGCAAGTAAAAACGAGTCACTTTATTTCCGGATTTATCGTTTTGTTTTATTTATACTCAGCGTTTTAATCAATATTTTTAGTTCTTGGGAATGGGCGCAGCAATATAATTTGGAAGCTCCTCTTGTTGCCCTTGCTTTAGGGCTTATTATCGGCAACTTAATACCTATTCCCGAATGGTTTGGAACGGCGCTCAGGACGGAACTTTACGTGAAAGTGGGGATTGTGTTTCTTGGGGCAACGCTTCCTTTCACACTGATCATAAAGGCTGGTCCTGTTGCCTTTCTCCAGGCAACGATCATTGCTGTGGCAACATTCCTTGTCATTTATTTCGTGGGAACCAGATGGCTGGGATTGGATAAACGATTTGCGGCCACATTAGGTGCAGGGGGTTCCATTTGCGGTGTTTCGGCTTCGATTGCCGTAGGAAGTTCCATAAAAGCAAAAAAAGAACATGTTTCCGTCTCGATTTCACTTGTTGTGATTTGGGCAGTATTTATGATTTTTGCTCTTTCGCTTATTATCAAATGGCTTGGATTACCAGCAGGACAAGCGGGAGCGTGGATTGGAACATCAGAATTTGCAGATGCGGCGGGAATAACGGCCGCCAGCTCATTCGGCGATAAAGCGCTCGTAGCCTTTACACTCATGAAGGTCATCGGCCGTGATATTTTTATAGGGGTTTGGTGCTTCATACTTACGTTCATTTCAATCACTTGGTGGGAAAAGCGAAAAGAAGGTGCAAAAGCGGATACGTCTGAAATATGGCGCCGATTTCCTAAGTTTGTGATTGGTTTTTTCAGCGCCTCAGCCATCCTGACCATCCTTTTGGCCGGCTCTTCGGCCGTTCAGGCAGATGTGATTAATACAGAGATTATTGCACCAATCAAAGAACTGAGAACATGGGCTTTTACTTTTTGTTTCCTGTCGATTGGATTGACAACTCGTTTCAAAGAATTAACATCGGTTGGTTGGAAACCGCTTGCCGCCTTCAGTGCAGGGGTCGTGGTGAACGTCGTTTTGGGATATATTTTATCTATTCTTGTCTTTGGCTCTTATTGGGCGAATCTATCATCATAAAGAAAAAAAGGCCTATGTACAGTTCAACTTTCATAGGCCTTTTTTCTGCTGATTAACGCGAATATTAAAGGAGTGCTGTTGAATGAATAAAAATCAACTGACTTGTAATCAAAAAATCTGTTTTATTTTCGAAATTTGGGATCGACAGATTTGGTTTCCGCGCAAAATAAAACCTCTTAAAAGGTCATCCCGTTTTCACCAAGTGAATTCACGACATGTGAGAGAATTGAAGGATCGTTTATCGGTTCGATTGGAGAAGATTGCTTGCATGATGGACATTTTGCAAGAAGCGCATGATCATTGGATGATTTACGAAAAAAAGAACCAAATCATTATGGAAACCGCTACTTTTGATTTTAGTGAAGCTCTCGATATCTTGTCCAGACACGGTTTCACCAATGGCGATTATAATTTGAAAGTGGAATACGAACGAAAATGGGGAATGCTGTGATTCTTTTCCGTTTTACGAAACTTGGAAGAAAAGTATAAACAAAAAAGTCTTTCAACGAACTAAACAGTGAGATTCCAAATTTTCAAGGAACTGATTTCAAAACGATTTTTGTAATCTCGGGAACGGCGAAAAAACGATATGGAAGACGGGTGGTGCCTAATCCGCGATTCACATAAAGTGTGAGTCTGTGGTGTTTTGTCAGTTCATAGCGTCCTTCTGGATATTTTGTTCCAAAGGGTGGGGTAATCAATGCCCCGATGAAAGGCAGTTTGATTTGTCCGCCATGGCTATGACCGCTCAATTGTAGTTGAATAGGAAAAAGAGAAGCCTCATCCGCTAAATCAGGTGCATGAGATAATAAAATCGTAAATTGATTTTCTGGGATTTTTTTGATCGTTTCATAAAGATTCGGTGATCCGAGCATAGCATCGTCAATTCCAGCGATGTAGATGCGTTGTTGGTTAATCATAGAGATTGTTCTGCTTTCATTGCGGAGAATTTGAAAGCTCGATTTTTCCATGATGTTTTTGTAAATTTCTGTTCCATAGCCTCCGTGATCGTGATTGCCGTAAACGGCGAACTTTCCAAAAGGGGCTTTGATTTTCCCGAGAATGTCAGGGAGAACATGCTTTTTTGGAAACTGACCAGGTTGGTCTAACAAATCGCCTGTAAAGAATACAATGTCAGGTTGCAAAGAGTTGATGATGGCGACATGTTTTTGCAATTGATTCAAAGTATATTGAAATCCAATATGAGTATCGCTGAATAGAACGATCGACATTCCGTCAAATGACGGAGGAATGAGAGGATGGTAAAATTCTTCCACATGGATATCCAGCCGTTTCGGTTCTATATAATGTGCGTAGGCCAGCCCTCCGCCGGACAACCCTAGAAAAGCCAAAAAAGTGCCTGCCATCTTTTGGAGAAACATTCTTCTCGATATTCTCATGTTCACGTTGATCCACACCTATTCTTGCCATGGGGGATACCCACTCATAAAAAGTGGATTGGCGTTTTTTCTTTTCAAGAAACGGGAATTTTCATGTTGCAGCAGCAAGTGCTGTCATTCCTAAACACGAATCATTTGCTTTCTAGTAAACTGATTCAAAAAGTTTCTGTTATTATTCTATGGACTTGCAATCAAATGTATTGCTTATTTTCGATTCAAGTGTTACTTTTTGAATAGATGAAGTTGCACAATAAAAGATGGCAGCTTAAAGGAGGCTGCAGCCGTGCAAAAAGAAAATCGGTTTGAAATGTTTTTCCTTCCTTCTAAAAAAGGAATGATACGGGTGTTTATCTATGGATTTGATGCTCCCGGAAGCTGGGGACAGGTGTTTGCCCAGTATCATGAATATACCATCAATATGAAAGGGTATAATAAAAAGAAGACGATCATTCAAACATTAAATAAATTAAATGAAAGATTAATAAATGAAAACCTCTAAATTCCGCTTCGGCGGAATTTTTCTCTTATCAGCGTTTTTTTATAAATAATGAAAAAGGACGAGGATCATTGGGGGTCATTCTGGCGGGAACCCGCTTTTTTTCATATAATATAATTGAGATTTTTAAATTTTTTGTTAAGAGAAAGTTCGTAAGAAGCGGATGATTGGTAGAATTAGCGAACTTTTGAATGATTCGACAACCTCAAGTATTTTGAATCGAGCGATTTTTCCGGCTAATAAAGCAGAATATAGCACATTTTTGAAACGGGACAAGGAATTTTTCCCTATGTTCATACTTTTGCTGAATATGCGCCTAGGAAAAGCCGTTTGGCCTGTTCTAAATAAAAGACGGAAACAAGATTTTTGCTGATGGGGGCTTGTTTATGGACGCATTGGAAATTATGGCGAATTTAGATAGAGTAGTTCCTTACTTTCAACCGATCTTTAGCGCAGATGAACATAGCATCATTGGGTACGAGGTGTTGGGAAGATATTTAGGGGAAAATGGACCGGTAAGTTTAGGAGATTTCTTTGAAGATGAGGAAGTGCCGGATGAATTTCGGTTAGAGGCGGATAATCACATCTTAAGGCAGGCGCTCAATCGTTTTATGGAGGAAGAAGCGGAAGGACATCTGTTTATCAACAGGGATGCTCGTTTACTGATGATGGACAAAGAAGAAGAATTTCTCAATATATTGCTCGGGTACAAAGAAACGGGTCTTGATCTACATAAAATTGTGCTTGAGATTTCGGAAAAAAAATATACGAGTGATCTTGAACATCTATTACAATACTATAAAACATTTGGCATACAAATTGCGATTGATCATATTGGGGAAGAGAATGTCAATATTCATAAGTTTACCGGTTCTTATCCGGATATATTAAAAGTCAGCTTGCAAGCTCTTCGACATGATGCCGGAAACCGGGCATACAAAGACATTCTTCACTCTTTGTCGATATTAGCAAGAAAAATCGGCGCTTCTCTGCTTTTTGAAAAAATAGAAATCGAATTTCAGCTTCAATATGCATGGAAACATGGAGGCCGGTATTATCAAGGCTGCTACTTGCAAGAGCCAATACCCGGTTTTTTGCCTTGCGATGTTCTTAAGGAGAAATTGAGGAGAAAATTCCAAGAATTTATTCTTCATGAAAAGCGCATGCTGGAAAAAGTATATCTTCAGGCGGAATCCATACAAAACGATTTGCAAACACTTTTGCCGAAATTAAGGAAACAAACGGATTCGAGGATTGAACTGCTCAAAGAACTGGCTGCTTATTTTGATCCGATGTGTTTTCGTTTCTACATATGTGATGAAAACGGATTTGAAGTGACGCCGAACTTGTTGAAAAAGGATGGGGAGTGGATTGTACAGCCGGAGTATTTAAATAAAAACTGGAGCTGGCGTCCCTACTTTCTGGAAAACATTCTCCGCATGCGCAAAAACCGTACCGGTCTTTTATCAGATTTGTATTCTGATCTTGAAACGGGGGAAATAATCCGCACGTTCTCCTATCCAGTCAATGATCATGAATATTTATTTATGGACATTACGTACGATTATTTATACGAGCATGATGGTCTTCTTTATTAAAATAGGTTCGAATAGCTCATTCAGCACCTGGACATATTAACTATACACAATATAAGGCTAGAGGTGCTGAATATGAGTTTTTTTATGTGGATTTTAACATTGGCGGGCGTTGTAGTGGTTTCCGGATCTCTTTTGTACACGATTCTGATCATACAAGAGCAAAAACTGAAACGAACATACGATTCTGCGATCCCAAAAGCTGTTCAAGATCATCCCTATATTCGAAACCCTGTTATATGGACCGTAGTGATCGGAACAGGGCTTGTTCTTTTTTATATATTTTATGAGGCGGTCATTTATGGCTATTTATAGAAGGAACAGACCTCGTTCAGAATCGTGAATAAAGAAAAACGGGCCATTGTGACTAGTGATAGAAAATCGTGTAGACAATATCAGAACATGTTATCCTTTACATCTATTTCTTCAATAAGAAAAGAGAGGAAAATTTTCGCTTGGATCGATTCTATCTTTGCTTATCTTGTATTTCTTTTGCAAGATGTGTTTCCATTTCTTGAAACTGTACACAAGAAGATGTTTATGCTTCCTTCCTGTTAGCAGAGGCTAAAAAAAATTTGAAAAAAATAAAATAGTTGGCTGCTTAAAAGATGTATGGTATATTTCTCTTGTTTCTTTTTTTAAAACTATTTGTACGGGCGGCAGACAAGTAGACCATTTATTTAGAAAGGGGAATCCTAGCGTATGTCACAATTGCTCGGCATTATTCAACGACTCAAGTCATTGCAAGAAGGAAGCGAGACAGGAGAGGTCCAGCAACGGCTGTTTGAACTGAACGGAAAAACCATTTGCCAAGTTAAATATTTCCCAAATAAAGATACGTTTGAGTTAGAAGTGTTCGATCAAGACGGTAAATCCAAAAAGTATCCGTTTGATGACATCGATATGACCGCCATTGAAATTTTTGATTTACTTCAGGAAGAACGGCAGCAATAATCGAGTTCCCTTGTTGAGGATTTGGTCTCAATAGGGGATTTTTCATGTCAAAATACTGTAGATAAGAATCAATTTCTGGTATAATGACAGAAATTCAAAATATAAATAACGAGTGCGGGTGAAACCGGTGACCTTTATCATTGTTTTGTTAATCATCCAACTTTTCTTTTTGCTGCTGATGTCTGCGGAGCTCGCAGGAACAAGAAAGGAATTGACGGAAATCCGTAAAATTTTGTCTGATCAATCTTCTAAAAAGCCGACGGATCGGTCATAGCTGTTTTGCAAGAGCGTCAAGTTCTTTAGGCAGCGGAACTGATAAAGTGCTTTAAGTGCTTTGTTTGCTGAACTTAGAAGGGCTTATTCCTTTTTTATATTTTCCAAGGTGTTTTAGGAGCAAGAAATTCGGGTATATGGTAAAATGTAAAAAGAAATCAAGCGCTTACATAAAGCGGCAATTTTATCTGGAGGAGATGGAATGATTTCTTTCCAAAGTGAAGAATTTTTAGAAACAAAGATTTCGGATTTCTTAATTCCTTCTGAAAAAGTAGCCCATGTACAGTTAGAAAACAGCTTGGAACATGCTCTTCTAGTTCTGACAAAAAGCGGTTATACCGCAATTCCTGTCCTTGATCCTCAATTTCGTTTACATGGGCTTATCAGTTCTCCAATGATCACAGAAGCAATCCTCGGTCTTGAACGGATTGAATTTGAAAGACTCGAACAATTAAAGGTAAAAGATGTATATAATTCTAAAATTCCTACGTTAAAATCTGATGATCGCTTTAAAAAGGCGCTTGGATTATTGATTGATCATCCTTTTCTTTGTGCGGTGGACGACAGTGGATATTTTGAAGGCATTTTAACGAGGAGAATCATATTAAAGCAATTAAACCGCCACGTGGATCAATTAAATCATTTTTAAGGGCTGCTCCCGGTATTGGGAGCATCTCTCTTTTTGGCAAATATCCAATCCCCGTTTAATAGGGCTGCATTTTCATTTCAGGAAGATTGAAATAATGAATGGGAATTCGCGATTGAAAAGAGGTGTTGTGGATGATGGATAGCGAAGCATCTGTTTCCGGTTTGAAGCAAACAAAGCGGCCTTATGTTCTTGCGGCTGTTATGCTGGCGATGTTCATGGGTGCTGTTGAATCGACGATCGTCTCAACGGCAATGCCTGACATTGTCTCTGATCTTGGAGGATTTTCCCTCTATGGCTGGGTGTTTTCTGCTTATCTGCTTATGAATTCGGTCACTGTTCTTATTTATGGGAAATTATCCGATCTGTTAGGCCGTAAACCAATCATTTCGATAGGAATCATTTTATTTTTAATTGGATCGACTTTGTGTGGGTTTGCTCAGTCGATGGGACAGCTTATTTTGTATCGCTTTATTCAAGGTATTGGAGCAGGAGCTGTCATGCCAATAGCGAATACGATTATTGGCGATATTTATACGAAAGAAGAAAGAGCAAAAGTACAAGGATATTTATCTAGTGTTTGGGGTATTTCGGCCATTGTCGGTCCCGCTGTCGGCGGAATATTGGTGGAATATGTCAGCTGGCATTTTGTTTTTTGGATGAACATACCTTTGGGAGTGCTATCGCTTCTTGGCATTTGGCTGTTTTTTCATGAACATTTAGAGAAGAAAAATGCCGAAATTGATTACTTAGGGGCGATTTTCTTTACAATCGCTATCTCCTCTTTTATGTTTTTGTTAGTGGAAGGCGGAGTGAATATTGGGTGGCGTTCAAATGCCAGCGTCGGAATATGGTTTGGAATAGTCCTTTTTTTGGGCTTATTTATTTGGCAGGAAAAGCGGGCAAAAGAGCCTCTCGTTCCGTTTGCCATTTGGAAGGTCCCTTCTATTGCTATTGCGAATGTGGTTTCCTTTATAACGGGAGTGATGCTGATCGGCATTAGTTCTTTTCTTCCAACGTATGTACAAGGTGTGATGGGAGAAAATGCCACCATTGCCGGATTTGCCTTGACGGCCATGTCCATTGGTTGGCCGATTGCTTCTACCGTATCCGGAAGATTATTATTAAAAATTGGGTACCGATATACTTCGCTGCTCGGAGGGATCTTTCTTGTTATCGGTGGATTGCTTTTTGTTTTCATGAAATCGTCCTCAGGTCCGTTATGGGCGGCTGTCTCTTCGTTTTTCGTCGGAGTGGGGATGGGATTAACATCCACCGCTTTCATTGTATCCATTCAAAGCACGGTTGAATGGCAGCAAAGAGGGATCGCCACAGCTACCAATATGTTTATGAGAAATCTTGGAAATACAGTCGGTGCTGCTTTGCTGGGGGGGATTTTAAACAGCCGCCTCCAACGTTATTTGGAACACCGTACAGATTCTCAATATGCTTCTATCAATTCAATTAATTCTTTGCTTGGCAACGGCGGGAATAGCCGGATTCCGTCTAGTTTAGTCTCCGTTCTGAGAAACGGTTTGTCCGCTTCCCTGCATACTGTATTTTTGTTTGTCTTTTTCTGCGGTCTTCTCTCTTTTGTTTTGGTGATGTTTTTGCCTAAAAAAGAATAGCGAAAATTTCTTGCGAAATAGAACGAACAGAAGGGAAATAGGTCATGTCTTTTTCGGAGTTTCAACTATTATCTGTTCTGGCTCAAGAAATGAATATGCGAAAAGCGGCTGAACGGCTGTTTGTATCTCAGCCCGCTCTTTCTCAGCGTTTGCAGAACATTGAAAAAGAATGGGGAACAAGGTTGTTCAACCGTTCCCCAAAAGGATTGACTTTGACACCTGCCGGGGAATTGGTGGTGGATTTTGCAAACGAAATTCTGGAACGAAAAGAAAAAGTGCTGGAAAAAATCCATTCATTTGAATCGGAAGTGCATGGTACGCTAAAAATTGCCTGCGCCTCCATCGTAGGGCAAAATTGGCTTCCGAAAATATTAAAGCAATTTGTCGAAAAGTATCCACATGCCAAGATTTCGTTGATGACGGGATGGAGCAGCGAAATAGCGAAGGCGCTTTATGAAGGAGAAGTGCATATAGGCATCCTTCGCGGTACACCCGATTGGAAAAGCCGAAAAATTCATTTATTCAAGGACCGGCTTTACCTGGTTGACAAGGAAATTCGCCGAGTCGAAGAAGTATTGGAAACCGACAGGCCGTTTATCCAATTTAAAAGCGACTCCAACTATTATCAAGAAATCCAGAATTGGTGGCATCGTCAGTTTCAAATGGCCCCAAAACGAACGATTATTGTCGACCAAATCGAAACGTGCAAGCAGATGACGTTTAACGGGATCGGCTATGCGATTCTCCCTGCGATCACGCTTCATCAGTCGGAATCAGATTTTTATAAAATTCCTCTGCATGATGAGCATGGGCTGCCAATGGCGAGAGACACTTGGCTAATGGGATATGATTCCGCCTTTGAACTAAGACAGGTGGAGGCTTTTGTGGAAGTTGTCAATGATTATTTGGCAAAGCAGTCGACAAGTTTTGAATAAAATCTCTTGTACTAAGGACTTTCCTTTGCTAAAGTAGTATCAAACGTTCATCTGCTTTTACGGTGGTTTGTGTTCAACCGCTGCAAAAAATACATATTGAGTGGTTTGCCAAAAATGGACAAGGAGGAAGAATTTTTTTATGAAAATGTTGGACGCTCATGAGATCATTTCATTTATCAGCAACAGCAAAAAATCTACACCGGTAAAAGTTTATATAAAAGGAAATTTAGATGGAATCGACTTTGGTCCTTCTGCCAAAACCTTTATTAACGGCAATACAGGTGTAGTGTTCGGTGAATGGGCGGAAATTTCACAAGCGATTCAAAACAATGAAGATCGCATTGACGATTATGTAATCGAGAATGATCGCCGCAATTCCGCTTTGCCTCTAATTGATTTAAAAGGAATCAATGCACGTATCGAACCAGGTGCCATTATCCGTGATCAAGTGGAAATCGGCGATGGGGCCGTCATCATGATGGGTGCCGTCATTAATATTGGCTCCGTTATCGGCGAAGGAACGATGATTGATATGAATGCGGTTCTTGGAGGACGTGCGACTGTCGGGAAAAACTGCCATATTGGAGCAGGTGCCGTTCTTGCAGGTGTAATTGAACCGCCTTCTGCAAAACCTGTCATTATTGAAGATGATGTGCTTGTTGGCGCTAATGCGGTTATTTTGGAGGGTGTAACTGTCGGAAAAGGTTCGGTAGTAGCAGCCGGTGCGATCGTAACAAAAGATGTTCCGCCTAATACGGTGGTGGCCGGTGCTCCTGCAAGAGTGATCAAAGAAATTGATGAAAAGACAAAATCCAAAACAGAAATTATGCAGGAACTTCGGAGTTTATAATGTGAATCAGCGTGGATGCCAGCATCCACGCTTGTTTGTAGTTTGCAATAAATGGGCGGATGAACTTTCTACGTTCCGCCGTTTACGGAAAAAGGAAAGAAAGGGAGAAATCGTATGGCTATCAGCCAGTTTATTCAAATACGCCGTGATTTACACCAAATTCCCGAGCTTGGCTTTCAAGAAGTGAAAACGCAGAAATATTTGCTTGATTATCTTCAAACATTACCGCAAGAGCGAATGGAAATAGAAACATGGAGAACCGGAATTTTTGTAAAAATAAAAGGACTAAAACCTGAAAAAACGATTGGCTATCGAACAGATATGGACGGGCTCCCCATCGAGGAAGAAACGGGTTTGCCCTTCCGATCCACACATCCAGGGCGTATGCATGCTTGCGGGCATGACGTTCATATGAGTATTGCCCTTGGTGTGTTAACGCATTTCGTTCATCATCCTGTCCGTGATGATCTTGTTTTTCTGTTTCAGCCTGCTGAAGAAGGACCGGGCGGGGCTTTGCCGATGATGGAGAGCGAACAAATGAAAAAGTGGAGACCCGACATGATTTTTGCCCTTCATATAGCCCCAGAATATCCGGCCGGTACGATTGCACTTAAAGAAGGACTGCTATTTGCCAATACGTCGGAATTGTATATTGATTTAAAAGGAAAAGGGGGGCATGCTGCCTATCCTCATAAAACAAAGGATATGGTGATAGCGTCAGCCCATCTGGTCACACAGCTGCAATCGATCGTATCCAGAAATGTAGATCCACTTGACAGCGCAGTCGTTACTATAGGGAAAATGACTGCCGGCACCGTTCAAAACGCTATTGCTGAAACGGCTCGATTGGAAGGAACCATTCGCACCCTTTCCCCGGAAGCGATGGAAAAGGTAAAAGAACGGATTGAAGCGATTCTGCATGGCATCGAGATAGCGTTTGATTGCGAGGCATCGATAGATTATGGTTGTCGTTATTATCAAGTGAACAATGATCCTGAGCTGACCCGAGATTTTATTCGTTTCTTGGAAAAGCAAGAGGATATCACATTTGTTCCTTGCCGTGAAGCGATGACGGGTGAAGATTTTGGCTACATGCTGAAAGAAATTCCCGGGTTTATGTTTTGGTTGGGAGTTGGTTCGCCTTATGGACTTCACCATTCTAAGTTAAATCCTGATGAAAAGGCGATTGAAACCGGTATTCAAGCTATCACCTCTTACTTGACCAGTTTGTCAAACCGCGAATGAAATTCGACGGATCATAAAAACGAATGGAACGGATTTGCAATAGGGCGTGCGTCTGCTGTTGGCAGCGCCGCCCTTTTCTATGTGCGCCCGGCATGTACATGAACTATAGGGTGTAAGTCCCGAACCCCGAAGACAGAAGTAGAGGTTAGCCAAGAGCAAGGGTGTCCGTGGTGACGCGGAATCTGAAGGAAGCTGGAGACAAAACACCGGTCCGAGGAACACGAACCTCATATAAGGCTAGGTATGATTGAGTGAGTTTGCATAACAAAACAAAGCTTTTTCTGTCGAAGGTCATATCGAGTAAATGAGGCGGATAGATGGTGTGAAAGTTCATGTACTTACCCGGGGAGGTCTGGCGGATATGTGAAGTACTCGTCATAACCTACTTAGTGATAAGTAGCTGAACCGTCAGAAGTCAGCAGAGGTCATAGTATTAGTTGGTCTAGAACAACTAAGAAGGACCGAACAATTAAGAGAGAATAGCCCTTGGTATTCAGTGAGTCATGATGAACACAGAAAACGTAGTACCTCACTTGAGGGAGGAAGCGGTGAATCCCGTGGGAGACCTCTTGGAGGGTGGAGTGACCACTGGCATAAAGAGAACAGCTATTCACGGAAGTTATAAAGACTTGCGTCAATTATCTTAATTGAACCGCCGTATACCGAACGGTACGTACGGTGGTGTGAGAGGTCGGGGGTTAGTCACCCCCTCCTACTTGATTAAATGAAGGCGTATTTTTAACATTCCATTTTCAAGTTTAAATAGAAGTGCTTCCATATCATAATGGTTAAAAAAGCTTCTTTTGTAATGAAAGGCATAATATTTTGTTCCGCTAAAAAAACATGATAAACTTAAAGTGAAAATAGTAATCAATTCCAATCGTTCATGGAGTAGTTTTCCTTTTAATGGGACACAATAAAAAAGGAGAATTTCTTCCGATTAAAATTATTTCTTTTTTATACTTATTTTAATTGACTAGCAATGTATTATTTATTATAATGACAAGTGTAATCAGGAGAAAGTAATTGAGAATATCCCCGTTACTTTCTCAATAAACAATATATTAAAATCAAATGGAGGGATCTGTATCATGGCAGAACGTTTAGTAGGGAAGCAAGCTCCGCGTTTTGAAATGGAAGCAGTATTGCCAAACAAAGAATTTGGAAAAGTTAGCTTGGAAGAAAACATGAAAAATGGCAAATGGACTGTTTTATTCTTCTACCCAATGGACTTCACATTTGTTTGCCCAACAGAAATTACAGCCATTTCTGACCGCTATGATGAATTTGAAGATCTGGATGCTGTTGTAATCGGTGCTTCTACTGATACCGTTCATACCCACTTAGCTTGGATCAATACTGATCGTTCCGAAAACGGAATTGGAGAAATCAAATACCCACTTGCAGCTGACCATAACCATAAAGTAGCTCGTGATTATGGTGTTCTAATCGAAGAAGAAGGTGTCGCTCTTCGCGGTCTCTTCATCATCAATCCTGAAGGTGAACTTCAATATCAAGTAGTTCATCATAACAATATCGGCCGTGACGTCGATGAAGTACTCCGTGTGCTTCAAGCACTTCAAACGGGTGGATTGTGCCCTGCAAACTGGAAACCAGGTCAAGCTACTTTGGAAGTAAAATAAGCTTAGCTTTCGATTAGCTTATAAGAGAGTATATCCAGCTTTCCCCATTCGTCTGAACATCTCTCTAGCTTGAATTCTTCCGGTAGATTGGAAACGACAGCCGGGGGTTTCTAAGTAAGAGGAATGATTTGCAAATGGGAAGCAGGATCGTGATTGGAAGGAGGCCTAACCGAAGTCGTTAGGCCTTTTTTCAAAATGAATAAGGAGGAATATATCCATGAAATTGCGTGAACCGATGCCGGAATTAACCGGTGCAACGACTTGGCTCAACGGACAGGTGTCAAGAGACCAACTTGTAGGTAAAAAACCTACTTTAATCCATTTTTGGTCTGTAAGCTGTCATATTTGTAAAGAAGCCATGCCCCAAGTAAACGAATTCCGTGACCGTTATAAAGATAAATTAAACGTTGTGGCTGTCCATATGCCTCGTTCCGAGAAAGATTTGGATATCGATCAAATTAAGGAAGTGGCTGAACAACATGGAATTACACAGCCTATTTTTGTTGATAACGAACATAAATTGACAGATGCATTTCAAAACCAATACGTACCGGCTTATTATGTATTTGATAAAGAAGGAAAACTCCGTCATTTCCAAGCTGGCGGAAGTGGGATGAAAATGCTTGAAAAACGCGTGAATCGCGTATTGGAAGAATCCGAAAAAAGCGAATAAAGTGAAGCTATGATCATTGACGTAAAGTTTCATCTTCACTGAGGTCAGTAGAACCAATCGGGCATTTAGCGACATTTGTTCTGTACTTGCATGCTCAAAAATTTTAATCAGGTTGTCGTCGATATAGCCGACAACCTGTTTATTTTTTAGATTGAATATTCCGAATAATAATTCATATATATTGAAAGGAAAAATGCATCGACACATTAACCGATCTTACTAGATCGGTTTTTATAATGAATTTT
Source organism: Bacillus sp. FSL W8-1127 (assembly GCF_038006725.1). Lineage (NCBI taxonomy): Bacteria > Bacillati > Bacillota > Bacilli > Caryophanales > Bacillaceae > Bacillus > Bacillus sp. FSL W8-1127. The sequence goes on from NZ_JBBOVU010000001.1 coordinate 1,232,064, forward strand.
GAATGTATTTTTGTTTGTTATCGTTGTCAACAGAACAGGGATTTTTTTCTCGTCACAGTATGATTTTATGGTTTGCTTGAGCTTATTTGGGAAAGATATAAAAAGAAAGCGGATTGTATGGAAATGAATTTCCAACAATGATGAAAATCATAGGATGGCAATCTGGCTGGTAAGGTTGCCATACATGTAGTAGGGAGGGGTCAAAGTGGAATTTGATAACGTCATGTTGAGCCGTCTATTAACTGGAATGACGCTTTCCTTTCATATTGTCTTTGCAACGTTAGGCGTGGGCGTGCCTGTGATGATTTCCTTAGCTGAGTTCATTGGGATCAAACGAAAGGATCCTCACTTTTTGCTGCTCGCGCGCCGTTGGGCGAGAGGATTTACGATCTCTGTTGCCGTTGGCGTTGTGACAGGTACGGCTATAGGCTTGCAATTATCCATGCTATGGCCTTCATTTATGGAAGTCGCCGGCCAGGTGATAGCACTTCCGCTGTTTATGGAAACGTTCGCTTTCTTTTTTGAAGCGATCTTTCTAGGCATTTATCTTTACACGTGGGATCGCTTTAAAAACCGTATTTATCATTGGCTGCTTTCCATACCAGTGATGGTGGGATCTTCTTCTTCGGCACTTTTTATCACGACTGTAAATTCATTTATGAATACACCGCAAGGATTTGAATTAAAAAACGGAAAAACGGTGAATATTAATCCGATCGAAGCAATGTTTAACCCTGCTACACCTTCCAAAGTACTGCATGTGATATCGTCCGGTTATGTTACATGCGCAGTGATTTTAGCCGCAATCAGCGCTTTTGCTATTTTGCGAGGAAGAAGGGGGGAATATGAAAAGAAGGCGCTGCGGATGACCATGGTATGCACGCTTGTTTTCTCTATTTTTACGGCGTTGGCGGGAGATTTATCGGCTAAATTTTTAGCGCACCGGCAGCCTGAAAAATTGGCGGCGGCAGAATGGCATTTTAATACGGAAACAGGTGCCGATTTAATCATGTTTGGTTCATTGGATCGCCATCATGATGTCCATTATGAAATTCGCATTCCAAAGATGTTAAGTTTTTTGTCCGGAAATTCTGTTGATACGAAAGTAATTGGGTTGAATGATTTTCCGAAAGATGAAAGACCGCCGCTGATTATTCACTATATGTTTGATTTGATGGTTGCAATTGGTGTTTTTCTTACAGCTGTTTCTGCTCTATATATTCTCTTATGGGCCTTTAAGAAAAAAGAGTGGAATAAATGGCTGTTGTGGGCGATCGTGGCTTCCGGTCCGTTGGCGGTGCTGGCCATCGAACTAGGATGGATGTTAGATGAAGTAGGTCGGCAGCCGTGGATTTTAAGAGGGTATATGAAAGTGGCAGATGCGGCCACAAAAGGAAATGGAGTGGGTCTGGCATTTACATTGTTTGCGATTTTGTATTTCATTTTGACCATTATGTGCTGTTTTGTCCTGAGTAAAATGTTTAAAAATAATCCGGCAGAAGTGGAATTGGAACGGCGATTCCCTTATGTAGATCCGAAATAGTTTCAGCGTTGGAGTTTGATTGTTTCCGAAATGGACAGCTGATCGACAAAGTCTATTCTAAGAGGCAAATATGAAGGGAGAATACAGTGTGTTTACTCCTTTTAAAGGACTATCAGAATGAAAGTGTTACATTCAACATTTCATCATTCAGACTTATGTATGCAAGTAGAAGGGAATTTGGAAAGGAGGATGAGCAATGAGCCTAGAAATCGTTGGAATCACTGTTTTATGGACGTTTTTATATGGATATTTAATAGTGGCTTCCGTTGATTTTGGAGCAGGGTTTTTTGATTTCTATGGAAAAATTACAAAGCAGGAACATGTCATGAATACACTCATTAGCCGTTATTTATCGCCGGTTTGGGAAGTGACAAACGTTTTCTTTGTATTTTTCTTTGTCGGCTTAGTCGGATTTTTCCCGGCGGCAGCCTATTATTATGGCACCGCTCTGTTGATTCCGGGTAGCATTGCGATTCTTTTGTTGGCGATTCGAGGTTCTTTTTATGCTTTTGGAAATTATGGATCGCGAAGAAGCCTCGTTTATTCATTTTTATACGGTGCAACCGGCTTGTTGTCTCCTGCCGCTTTATCGACGACGTTGACTATTTCAGAAGGCGGATTTATAGAGGTGAAGGATCATAAAGTGCATTTTTTGGCCAATAAGCTGTTTGCCAGCCCGTATTCATGGAGCGTTGTCTTTTTAGCCATTGTTTCCGTTCTTTTTATCAGTGCTGCATTTTTGACTTACTATGCCGACCGGGCGAATGACCTTAAGGCAAGAACGTTGTTGAGAAAGTTTGCTCTCTTTTGGAGCCCTCCGACTATTTTAGCAAGCTTACTCGTATTTTGGGGTCTTAAAGTCCATAATCCTGTTCATTATGACAGAGCTCTTGATTATTGGTGGATGTTTGCCTTATCGTTAATTTGCTTTCTGACAGCTGTTTATTTTATCTACCGTCAAAAACGATTTGGCACTGCATTTATTTTCGTTATGCTGCAATTTTTCTTTGCCTTTTTTGGATATGGAGTCTCACATTTACCGTATATTTTATATCCTTTTATTACCGTGCATGAAAATGTGACCAATCCGGCAATGGGGACCTCATTAGTGGTTGCTTTTATATTCGGGCTTTTGCTTTTAATCCCGTCTTTAGTTTTGCTTATGAGACTTTTTTTGTTCGATGCGGATTATGTAAGAGGGAAAAAATGAATGTGATTGAACGTAAGGATGCTATTCATAAGAATCGTTGTACTGGCTTTTAATGAGACTCAGAACAATGTCCAGAGCCCTTTAAAACAAGCAAAAACCTCCTTTTTTCTAAGGAGGTTTTGCTTGTTTTAAACTTCCATAATAATTGGAAGGATCATTGGGCGCCGTTTCGTTTTTTCATATAAGAACGGTGCCAAGGTGTCGGTAATTTCGTTTTTTATTTCCGACCATTGAGAAGTTTTTCGTTCCAACATTTTGTTGATATGCTTCGTGATCATCGCTTGAGCTTCGTTGATAAGATCACCGGATTCTCGCATATAGACGAATCCGCGTGAGATGATATCAGGTCCAGCAGCGATTTTAAATTCTTTCATATTGATGCTGACAACGACAATGACTAAACCTTCTTCCGATAAAATTCGGCGATCTCTTAATACGATATTTCCGATGTCTCCGATTCCGCTTCCATCAATATAGATGGAGCCAGAAGGGATTTTTCCTGCGATCGTTGCCGAATTTTTTCCAAGAGCCAATACATCACCGTTGTCCATTAGGAAGCAATTTTCTTCCGGAATACCACAATCCATTGCCAGTCTTGCATGCATTTTTTGCATCCGATATTCACCGTGGATCGGCATGAAAAATTTCGGTTTAATAAGGCGGAGCATTAATTTTTGCTCCTCCTGTCCGCCATGCCCGGACGTGTGAATATTATTTAAGGAACCGTGAATCACATCGGCACCTGCTCGATAAAGCAAATTGATGGTGCGGTTAATGCTGATCGTATTACCCGGTATTGGCGAAGAGGAGAATACGACCGTATCTCCTGGCTGAATTTGAATTTGCCGATGGGTTCCATTGGCGATTCTTGAAAGAGCAGCCATCGGCTCTCCTTGGCTTCCCGTACAAAGTATGGTGACTTTATGGGCAGGCAGGCGATTAAGCGTTTGAGTGTCAACAAATGTATCTTTCGGACAGCGAATGTAGCCAAGCTCTTGCCCGATTTCAATAGCCGATTCCATGCTTCTTCCAAAAACGGCAATTTTCCTGTCGTTTTGAACCGCTGCTTCAGTTACCTGTTGGAGACGGTGAATATTTGAAGCGAATGTGGCAAAAATAATCCGGCCTTTTACTTTTCGGAAAATAGCCTCAATGCTTTCTCCTACCCGCCGTTCCGACATTGTAAATTCAGGTACTTCACTGTTTGTGCTGTCCGATAGCAGGCATAAAACGCCTTCTTTTCCGATTTCCGCCATTTTGGTTAAGTTGGCAGGTTCACCGACGGGAGTAAAGTCGAATTTGAAATCTCCCGTATGAACGATATTCCCAGGAGGCGTTTTAACAACAATTCCATATGAATCCGGAATGCTGTGTGTTGTCCGGAAAAAGGTGACAGACGTTTTGCGAAATTTAATCACGTCATCTTCGCGAATTTCGTGCAGTTTCGCTTGTCTTAATAGACCATGTTCTTCCAGTTTATTTCGAATTAAACCAAGAGCCAATTTTCCTCCGTAAATCGGAACATTGACCTGCCGCAGAAGATAGGGGATGCCACCGATGTGATCTTCATGGCCGTGGGTAATAAATAAACCTTTAATCTTATCTTCATTTTTGACTAAATAGCTGTAATCCGGAATGACGTAGTCAATTCCCAGCAGTTCGTCTTCCGGGAATTTGATTCCGGCATCGATAAGGATGATTTCATCTTGAAACTGTACGCCATAAGTGTTTTTTCCGATTTCGCCCAATCCTCCTAAGGCAAAAACGGCTGCTTGATCATTTTTTACAAATTTCATATATGTCTATTTCTCCACCTTGAAGTCTTCTCTTTGTTTTTCATATTCCAAATAGGCCCCTTCCAGCGGCTGAATATATTCGATACTGATGGGGCGATCTTTTAATTTTTGGCGTACATCCCTTTCAGAGTCTGCTTCTATAAACAAAGCGACTGTATTTTCGCGAGTTGGAACCTCCGTGTTTGATTCTTGATAGTAAACTTTGTAAATCAATGTACTCACTCCTTTGCCGTTTTTAGTAACTTTTTCTATTATATAAAAAGTTATTAACTTTTTCATGCATTTTCATAGCGCTAAATCATTTCCAATAATTTACACAAAAAAAACTGTTCATAAAGATAGCCCTCCCAAAAGAGAAGGGCGGTGCCAAAAACTAAGCGATAGACTTTTTGCGTAATAGGTCTTTCCACTGTTTTAGGAGCTTTTTTTTAAGCTTCTTTAACATAGTGGATCACTCCCTTGCCTTTATTGTACTACAAACTTGTCCAAAGGAAAAGCCGCCCTTAAGATGGCCAGCATTGTCATTTACGTCTCTCCCACATTGGTTTATATACTGTTGATAGTATATGGAATTGACCGAAAAATTTGCATTGCCCGTGTTGGAACATTTAACCTATTTGACAAAATGGTGCTTGTAGTTTACCTTAACCATCAAGTAATGATTCTATGTGAGGAGTTTGAGTGATGAGTAAAATAGTCTTTTTTGACATAGACGGCACATTGTTGGACCATGAAAAAAAACTACCCGAAAATACGAAAAAAGCGATTCAGTTGTTAAAGCAAAGCGGGGTGTACACTGCGATAGCAACCGGGCGGGCTCCGTTTATGTTTGCCAATTTAAGGGAAGAATTAGAAATCGAATCTTTTGTCAGTTTTAATGGCCAGTATGTTGTGTTTGAAAACGAAGTGATCTATCATCGGCCTTTTTCTGTTGACCAGATGGAACGGTTGGAAAAAGAGGCAAATGGCAGAAATCATCCGCTCGTATTTATGACTGACAAAACGATGAAGTCGAATATACACCATCATCGCTATATAGAAGAAAGCTTGGGCACATTGAAATTTTCACATCCGGAATACAGTCCTCATTATTATCGAAATCATGATATCTACCAGGCGCTATTGTTTTGCGAACCTGGTGAGGAGGCTTATTACGAAGAACGTTTTCCCGACTTTCGTTTTATCCGCTGGCATGAGTATTCAGTGGATGTACTACCTGCAGGCGGTTCTAAAGCGGAAGGGATTAAAAAGTTGATCGCAAAGCTTGGCTTTCGTATTGAAGACGTTTATGCGTTCGGTGATGGATTGAATGATATCGAAATGCTTCAAACAGTAGGCACGGGCGTTGCCATGGGAAATGCATTGCCTCCTGTAAAAAAACAAGCGGATATCGTCACGAAAGATGTGGCCGAGGATGGAATTTATGAAGGATTAAAAAGGTTGCAGCTTATTTAAATCATCTTTCCCAAACGGCGACTGACGTCGACCTCTAAAAAAAGGTTGTACCCTTTCCATTTTGGCTATGGATGAAAAATGATCCGCAGTCTTCATGGAAAGGGTTGGCCTTTTGACAATTTGACTGTTTTTCTAAACGGAAATTTCTTTTGATTTGAACAGTAACGATTGATCTTATTTTTTCAGCGCGTAATTGCTACTGCATTGTCAATAGGTGCAAATGGATTTTCTTTATTAATATGATCGTAAAACATGATACCGTTAAGATGATCAATTTCATGCTGAAAAACAATTGCCGGTAGACCTTTTAACCGTAATTTGATTTCATTTCCTTCCGAGTCATACCCTTTTACAGTCACTCTTGCATATCGAGGTACATAGCCCGGAATCGGTTTATCTACTGATAAACAGCCTTCTCCTGAAGCTAAATACGCTCTTTCCACTGAATGGCTTATAATTTTCGGATTAAAAAGCGCATAGCTGTAAAGTTTTTCATTTTCGTCTTCCACATGGACAGCAATCATTCTTTTGGAAACGTTGATTTGCGGCGCTGCTAGTCCAATGCCTGGCCTTAATCCGTATCGTTCGGCGATTTCCGGATCTTGGCTATTTTTTAAATACTCGATTAAACTCTCTAGTATTTTTTTATCTTCATCGGACGGCGGCAGTGAAACTTCCTCAGCGACTTTTCGCAAAGTTGGGTGTCCATCACGAATGATATCTTTCATGGTTATCATGAAAATTCCTCCTTTCGACAGAAATTTACAACTGCCGTAATTAAGTCTAACAAATGATCATTCATTTGTTAATGGTTTTGTCCCGCGCGAAAAGCGATTTCTATCCATACTTCTAAATTCTCAATGGTCGAATCAACCAATTATAATTTAATAAACGCTCACTGTCGATAAATGACCTCTAAAACCAGTATACGCTTCTAGTGAAACCAGATTTCTTCCTTGGCTCCATATATGGGCAGAAATGAGGAAGAAGTGTACAACAGCTGATTTTGAACCGGAAACAACGCCGTATTACTTCTATATAACAGAAAGATTTAAACGAACCGTGTTTATAAAACAGATTATTATATTTGAATAATACAGAAAGAAATAATGAAAGAAAAACTGCTATTTTGTTTGACTTTTTAAAGAAAAAAGGTTTAAACTAGGTTCGTAAAATGAAAATTGTACTAATGAAAATACGGAAAATGAATGGTACAGTTTGCGGTGCTTTTTCATACTTAGGCAGATTCACTCATAACCATCGTCATCGTCGGGGTTAGGAACTGTTATTTGGGGGTATTCTGTTACTAAATATGAACATTGTTATGGAAGAAAGGAAGAGGTGACACGAATGAGTGCTAAAGCAAACAAGGCACCACTTGATGTGAAGAAGAAGATAAAAGCGATAGAAGATCAATTTGAAATGTTTCAAATTTTAAATGAAGAAGGAAAGGTCGTTAACGAAGCAGCGCTTCCTGAATTAACGGATGAACAGCTTCAAGAGCTGATGCGGCGGATGGTATTTACACGCATTTTGGACCAACGTTCCATTTCTTTAAACCGTCAAGGCCGGCTGGGCTTTTATGCTCCTACGGCAGGTCAGGAAGCTTCTCAAATTGCTTCCCATTTTGCTCTCGAAAAAGAAGACTGGATTGCCCCTGGATATCGTGATGTACCGCAGATTGTATGGCATGGTGTTCCGTTATCACAAGCGTTCCTATGGTCTCGCGGACATTATATGGGAGGACAAATGCCTGAAGGAGTTCGTGCACTTCCTCCACAAATTATTATCGGTGCTCAATATGTACAAACGGCAGGAATTGCACTTGGATTGAAAAAAAGAGGAGAAAAAGCTGTAGCTGTTACATATACAGGTGACGGAGGTTCCTCACAAGGGGATTTCTATGAAGGAATCAACTTTGCGGGCGCGTTCAAAGCACCAGCTATCTTTATTGTTCAAAACAACCAATTTGCGATTTCTACGCCAAGAGAAAAACAAACAGCAGCTAAAACCATAGCTCAAAAAGGGGTTGCGGCAGGAATCCCAAGCATTCAAGTGGACGGAATGGATCCATTGGCTGTTTATGCGGCTGTGCGTGATGCAAGAGAACGTGCCGTTAACGGAGAAGGACCGACACTGATTGAGACGATTTGTTATCGTTTCGGACCTCATACAATGTCAGGTGACGACCCAACTCGTTATCGTTCATCTGAACTAGATACAGAATGGGAAAGAAAAGATCCGATTGTACGTTTCCGCAAGTTCCTTGAAGGCAAGGGATTATGGAACGAAGAAATGGAAAATGAAACAATCGAAAAAGCAAAAGAAGAAATTAAAGCTGCCATTAAAAAAGCTGACGAAGCTCCAAAACAAAAAGTGACCGATTTGATTTCTATTATGTACGAAGAGCTTCCTTATAACTTAAAAGAACAATATGAATTATATAAAGAAAAGGAGTCGAAGTAAGCCATGCCGCAAATGACAATGATCCAAGCCATCAATGATGCGTTGCGTACGGAATTAAAGAATGATGAGAACGTTCTAGTTTTTGGTGAAGATGTCGGCGTAAATGGCGGGGTTTTCCGTGCGACAGAAGGCCTTCAAAAAGAATTTGGAGAGGAACGGGTATTTGATACACCGTTAGCGGAATCCGGAATAGGCGGTTTATCCATTGGGCTTGCTCTTCAAGGATTTCGTCCTGTTCCTGAAATCCAATTCTTTGGATTCGTCTATGAAGTAATGGATTCCCTGAGCGGACAAATGGCTCGTTATCGTTACCGTTCCGGCGGAAAATTTTCTATGCCTATCACCGTTCGCGCTCCTTTCGGCGGAGGCGTTCATACACCAGAATTGCACGCAGACAGTTTAGAAGGGCTGGTAGCCCAACAACCTGGTCTGAAAGTGGTGATCCCTTCCACACCTTATGAAGCGAAAGGGCTCTTAATCTCAGCCATTCGTGATAATGATCCAGTCATATTCTTGGAACATATGAAATTGTATCGCTCTTTCCGTCAAGAAGTTCCTGAGGGTGAATATACGATTCCGCTTGGGAAAGCAGATGTGAAGCGTGAAGGAAAAGACATTTCCATCATCGCTTATGGAGCAATGGTACATGAAGCATTAAAAGCTGCTGAAGAACTAGAAAAAGAAGGATACTCTGCAGAAGTAGTTGATTTAAGAACGGTCAGCCCTCTTGATGTGGAAACGATAGTGGCTTCCGTTGAAAAGACAAATCGGGCGATTGTTGTTCAAGAGGCACAAAAACAAGCAGGTATAGCTGCAAATGTTGTAGCGGAAATTAATGAAAGAGCTATTCTCAGCTTGGAAGCTCCTGTTCTTCGTGTAACTGCTCCGGATACTGTATATCCTTTTTCACAAGCCGAATCGGTATGGTTGCCGAACTTTAAAGACATTGTCGAAACTGCTAAAAAAGTGCTCGAATTTTAATGGATGACCGTTATGAGGATGGGTTATGCTCCCCTCTTTTACGGAACTAGACAATTTTTAGGAGGGTGAATACATTGGCATTTCAATTTAAATTACCGGATATTGGTGAAGGGATTCACGAAGGTGAAATCGTTAAATGGTATGTGAAACCTGGAGATAAAGTAAGTGAAGACGACGTACTTTGTGAAGTGCAAAACGACAAAGCAGTGGTTGAAATTCCTTCTCCGGTGGATGGAACGGTAAAAGAAATCCTTGTTGAAGAAGGAAATGTTGCGGTTGTTGGAGATGTATTAATCACATTTGATGCGGAAGGTTACAGCGATGACAATGCCGCAGAAGAAAATCAAGGATCAAAAGAAGAAACTCCTGCCGAAAAATCTCAAAACGTACAAGAAGCAGCAGCAAAACAAGAGGCTCCTCAGCCTGCTGGCCAACCTGAAAAAGTGGATTCCGATCGTCGTGTAATCGCGATGCCATCCGTTCGTAAATATGCTCGTGAAAAAGGCGTGGATATTCGTCAAGTAACTGGTTCCGGTAAAAATGGACGCGTATTGAAAGAAGATATCGATCAATTCTTAAGCGGAGGAGCACAACCTGCAGTTTCAGAACAAACGACAACAGAAGAAAAAGCTGTCGAAGCAGCCGCTCCTGCCCAAACCGTCGTTTTGGAAGGAGAATTCCCTGAAACTCGCGAAAAAATGAGTGGAATTCGCAAGGCGATTGCAAAAGCGATGGTTAATTCCAAACATACTGCTCCACATGTGACTTTAATGGATGAGGTAGATGTAACCAAACTTGTTGCTCACCGCAAAAAATTCAAGGAAGTGGCAGCTGAAAAGAATATCAAGCTTACATTCCTTCCATATGTAGTTAAAGCACTCGTGAGCACATTGCGTGAATTTCCAGCTTTAAATACATCTCTTGACGATGAAGCAGGGGAAATCATCCATAAACATTATTACAATATCGGTATTGCAGCTGATACAGAACGCGGCTTGCTTGTCCCGGTTGTAAAACATGCGGATCGTAAATCGATATTTGCTATTTCTGCTGAAATACAAGAACTTGCTACAAAAGCCCGTGAAGGAAAACTTTCTCCAGATGAAATGAGAGGAGCCTCTTGCACAATCACGAATATCGGTTCTGCTGGAGGACAATGGTTTACGCCTGTTATCAATCATCCAGAAGTAGCTATTTTAGGAATTGGAAGAATTTCTGAAAAACCTGTAGTTAAAAATGGTGAAATTGTAGCCGCACCTGTGTTAGCATTATCATTGAGCTTCGATCATCGTATGATTGATGGAGCTACCGCTCAATATGCGCTGAATCATCTGAAGCGTCTATTGAACGATCCAGAATTATTACTAATGGAGGCGTAATCAAAATGGTAGTAGGAGATTTCCCAATCGAAACAGACACTATTGTCATCGGCGCAGGTCCTGGGGGGTACGTCGCTGCAATCCGCGCTGCTCAATTAGGGCAAAAAGTAACCATCGTTGAGAAAGAGCATGTCGGGGGCGTATGTTTAAACGTCGGCTGTATTCCTTCAAAAGCGCTGATTTCAGCCAGCCACCGTTATCATGATGCGCTGCATTCCGATTCTCTTGGAATTAAAGCGGAAAATGTGACAGTTGACTTTTCCAAAGTACAATCTTGGAAGGGAAGCGTTGTCAAAAAATTAACGGGCGGCGTTTCAACCCTTTTAAAAGCAAATAAGGTTGAGATTGTAAAAGGTGAAGTGTATTTTGTCGATGCGCACACTGTTCGGGTGATGGACGAGAAATCAGCCCAAACATATACATTTAAAAATGCGATTATCGCAACAGGTTCTCGTCCGATCGAAATTCCGGCTTTCAAATTTTCAAAACGCGTGTTAAATTCTACTGGAGCCCTTGCACTTGAAGAAGTTCCTGAAAAATTGGTTGTCATCGGCGGAGGATACATCGGAACGGAACTTGGAAACGCATTTGCCAACTTTGGAACAAAAGTGACGATTCTTGAAGGCGGCGACGAAATTCTTCCTAATTTCGAAAAACAAATGTCTTCCATTGTCAAACGCAATTTGAAGAAAAAAGGTGCTGAAATTTTTACAAATGCGTTGGCAAAAGGTGTCGAAGAAAAAGAAGATGGCGTCGTAGTTACGTATGAAGTAAAGGGAGAAGAAAAAACGATAGAAGCTGATTACGTACTTGTAACAGTGGGCCGCAGACCTAATACGGATGAATTAGGACTTGAGCAAGTCGGCATTGAATTAACAGAAAAAGGTCTTATCAAAATTGACAAACAATGTCGTACTAATGTTCCAAACATTTATGCTATCGGAGATATCGTTCCGGGGCCACAGCTTGCACATAAAGCTTCTTATGAAGGAAAAATAGCAGCTGCAGCTATTGCTGGACAGCCGGATGAAATTGACTACTTAGCTATTCCTGCAGTTGTATTCTCGGATCCCGAACTAGCAACAGTAGGATATACTGAACAACAAGCGAAAGACGAAGGAATCGAAATTGTGGCCGCTAAATTCCCGTTTGCAGCAAATGGACGGGCTCTGTCGCTTGACAGCACGGATGGATTCTTGAAATTAATTACCCGCAAAGAAGACGGTCTTGTCATTGGTGCTCAAATTGCGGGACCTGGAGCTTCGGATATGATTGCTGAATTAGGATTGGCGATTGAAGCTGGTGTAACAGCAGAAGATATTGCCATGACTATTCACGCTCACCCGACATTAGGGGAAATTACGATGGAAGCTGCAGAAGTGGCTTTAGGCACACCAATTCATATTGTCAGATAACCTGTTCGGATAAACCCTTAGCACGGTTCAATGTGCTGAGGGTTTTCTCTTTTTTCTAGAGGTTTTAATGAAATATCGTTTTTCCGTTCATATAATAAAGTAATACAGTCGAGAGGGCGTAAGTATCAGTATGTAACAGAAAAGAGTGGACGAACATGGCATTTTATTTCGTTTTTTTGCTGCAATTAATCATTTGGAGCGGTTACATGTTAGCGGCATGGTTGTCTGAAGGTGACCGTGCTCGCTTTCAATGGTTGATGTTTTTGGTTTTTCTCTATTTGGGGATTTTAGTGGCGAAAAAATTTATTCCTTCCAATAAGAATGTGATATTAGTTACAATCTCTAGTCTAACGGCATTTGTGCTTATCCAATATGCTCTGGATATAGTGTTTCAAACTCCTTTTACACTATGAAACACATAAAGGGTCTACACATTTATTTTTAATGTGACATACAAAATAGGCTTGAAAAAATAAATGTGTTATATTATTATAGATACATAGAGATGAACCGATTACAAACTTACACGAAAGGAAGTTGGAAGATGGGGACCATTGTTTGCAAGTCCTGCCTCTCAACCATTGATCATTTTGAAGATGAAAAAGTAACCGTTTTATATTCTGATTGTGGCTGCAACGAAGAAGAAGAATTGGACGACTAAGTCATATTCCCTTCTAATTTCAGTTTTTCATTCATTTATCATCATCACCTTTACTTTCACATAGAATGCCCGGCATATTTTATGCTGGCTTTTTTTTTGCCCATTTTTCTGCTATGTGTGGAAATTGCTTTGGCTGAAATGCTTTAACACAGTCTGCCGACCTAATTTTAAAAAGAAAACGTTTATGACTATGGTACGACCTAACGCTATTTACAAATTTCACTATACATTTTTCCCAGTCAAGCTAAGAGGTTAAGCTGATGGTGCCGGCGAATTTTAAATCAACGATACAATAGATGAGAGAAATGTAGACAGGAACGTCATTTTTCATCTGTTCAAACAGAAACGAACTGAAGTGAAAACGATCGATTGGAAAAATAGATTTCTTTAAGTATGGGAGTTTTTAAAGGGGGGTGTTTTTCAAAAAAACGGAAGGCATTTCACCTTCCGTTTTTGAACGCTGATCATTCAGAAAGGAAATGAATGGACTTTCACAATAGTCGTCATCCAATACCGAAATTTATCTTTTTCGGGGTCCATTGTCGCATAAAGCAGCTATCGTTTTGACGTTATTTACGAATTATTATGCTGCTGTCTAATTGGCGGCTGTGTAATAAATAGCCGTTTTTCGGTAAAGTGAAGGTCCATTTGAAACTGAGAAATTGAATCTAGCGTATAGCTTCGAATTCTTTGATGACTCTTAATGTTTTTAATTCCGGGTCTTCCGGGCCTTGGACAGGCAACCCCGCTTCCATGTTTTTTCGAATATAGGCTAAATTTTCTTCTGTAATAATTTCTCCGGGTATGAAAATAGGAATACCTGGAGGATAGACCATCACAAATTCAGCTATGATCCTACCGGCTGATTTTTCAAAAGGAATGATTTCTGTCTCCGCGTAAAAAGCATCCCTAGGGGTTAGGGCAAGATGGGGAATATCCGGCAGTAATACTTCTATATGCTTTTCTTCCGCATCATGTTGAAACGTTTCGGATAAATGTTTGAGCGCATTGACTAATATGGTTCCTTCTTTTTCTGTATCGCCGGGTGTAATGATGCAAAGGATGTTATATAAATCGGATAGCTCCACTTCAATTTGATAAACCTCACGAAGCCATTTTTCGGCATCATGTCCGGTGATTCCTAAATCTTTTACGGAAATAGTCAGTTTTGTCGGGTCGTAATCAAAAACAGCTTCTGAGTCGAGAATTTCTTCGCCTACACAATACAAATATGGAATTTCATTTATTTGTTTACGAATGTTTTCTGCTAATGCGATCGTTCGGTCTAAAAGTTCTTTTCCTTCGGTCGCAAGACGTTTCCGTGCGACATCCAATGAAGCGAGCAGCAAATAAGAAGTTGACGTTGTCGTCAACATGCTCATGATCGATTGGACTTTATTAACGGAGACTAAACCTTCCCGAATGTTTAAGATCGAGCTTTGTGTCAAAGAACCGCCTAATTTGTGGACGCTCGTAGCTGCAAGATCTGCCCCGGCTTGCATGGCCGAAATAGGTAAATCGTCATGAAAATGAATGTGGGCGCCATGGGCTTCATCCACTAAAACGGGAACGTTGTAAGAATGGGCAATCTCTACAATTTTCTTTAAGTCTCCGGAAACGCCGAAATAAGTAGGATTTATGACTAAAACCCCTTTAGCGTCTGGGTGTTGTTTTAACGCTTTTTCCACTGCATCGGCAGTAATACCGTGTGAAATACCGAGACGGCCATCAATTTCCGGGTGGATAAAGATCGGAACAGCACCGGAAAAAATGATAGCGGACATGATAGATTTATGAACGTTTCTAGGAATGATGATTTTATCGCCAGGTCCACAAACGCTCATGACCATTGCCATAATGGCGCCGCTTGTTCCTTGAACGGAAAAAAAGGAATAGTCTGCTCCGAATGCTTCGGCTGCCAACTTTTGCGCCTGATGAATCACGCCTTTTGGATTATGGAGGTCATCAAGTGGAGCAATATTAATCAAATCAATGGATAACGCATTTTCGCCGATAAATTCTCTGAATTTCGGATCCATTCCCGCTCCTTTCTTATGGCCGGGAATATGGAACTGTACAGGATTTTTTTTGGCATGCTGGACTAATGATGTAAACAATGGTGTATCAAACTGGGACAATTCAACAATCACCTCTTCATGTAAGCTAAAACAAATGAATTATAGCATGGGAGTTGGGATTTTCCTAGTTTTATTTGTAACCAATTGTGAAAAGAAAAAGGACTTTGAAGGGTCAAAGTAGAATAAATAAGAGTCGGGAGGGATTAACTTGAATTGGGAAACTCGTGTAACAAAATTGTTAGGGATTCAATACCCGATTATACAAGGCGGATTAGCCCATCTTGCCTATTCTGAACTGGCAGCCGCCGTTTCTAATGCTGGTGGATTAGGTCAAATTACGGCCATGTCGTTAGAAAAACCGGAAGATTTACGGGAGGAAATTCGGAAGGTAAGAGGATTAACTGATAAACCGTTTGGAGTCAATTTTGCGATTGGGCAGCACAATCGTTCTTTTTCACATTTTTTGGAGGTCGCTGTAGAGGAAAAAGTGCCGGTCATCACCATGACAGGCGGCAATCCTGCTCCTATTTTCGATCAGCTTAAGGGAGTAGATGTGATTAAGCTGGTCTTAGTAGCGGCTGTACGACAGGCGCAGAAAGCGGAAGAACTTGGCGCCGATGCAGTTATGGTCGTCGGCCAAGAAGGTGGAGGGCATTTAGGAAAGAATGACATCGGAACATTCGTATTGACGCCAAAAGTAGTTGACAACGTCAGCATCCCGGTCATTGCGTCAGGTGGAATTGGCGATGGCAGAGGGCTTATGGCTGCTCTCAGTCTTGGAGCTGAAGGGATTGAAATGGGTACAAGGTTTATCGCGACAAAAGAATGCGTCCATGCCTCCGAATTATATAAGAACTATCTTATTCAAGGGACTGAAAATGACACAGTAGTGATTAAACGAACTTTAGGCGCGCCTGGAAGAGCCATTAAAAACAGCTGGACAGAAAAAATTTTAGAAATCGAAAAACAAAATGGGGGCTATGAACAGCTGAAAGATTACATAAGCGGTGAAGCCAATAAGCGTTTTATATATGAAGGAAAAGCGGATTCCGGCTTTGCTTGGGCCGGGCAAGTGATGGGATTGATCAAGGACGTTCCGTCTGTCAAAGAGTTAATAGAAAGAATGATTGGAGAGGCGGAGGACATTCGCCGAAAATGGGCATACTAAAGTTAGCAAAACAGAATAAGCAGGTGGAATAATATGAAGGAATATTCTTATCCGTTTTCATTTGATTGGTCCACTCAGGAAGTCATCGATGTGATCAAATTTTTTCGAGCTATTGAAGAAGCTTATGAGAAGGGAATTGAACGAGAAGAGCTGATGGCTGCTTATCGCCGCTTTAAAGAAATCGTTCCGAGCAAATCGGAAGAAAAAAAGCTTTGCAACGAATTTGAAGAATCGAGCGGCTATTCTTCTTATCACGTCGTCAAAAAAATGAAAGCTTTAAAACCGGGCGATAAGGTGTACATGGACCAAAAGTAGTCATAACAATAGGGCTAGGCGTCCATTCTACCGTTTTAGATCCTGCAACTTTGGTAGAAGGGGCTTAGCCCTTTGTAGTGATGTTAAACCTATCGATCATGAGGTGTTTGTCCATCTTAGGGGATTTGAAAGGAATCATTGAAAACTTTTGCGTGATGGGGTCTCCTTTTTTCTCGTCTGAAATAAACAGATTTACCGCAACATCATTATGTAAACCACGTTTTCTTATATCAGAATAAGCAATTTTTTTATTTTAGCTAAAGCCGAACAATCCTGTTTTCTACGGATGCGGCACACTATTTGTCGGTTGAAATCGCCGTTTGTCTGTATGCCAGTTTGTATAGAGGGATTAATTGTACAAAGACATCCTCAATCGTATTCAAAAGGTCTGTGCTGTTTAAACGTACGGCTTCATCTTTGGGAATATGCAAACCGCAAAGAGCTTCCGCTTTTTTGACGAATTGGAGTCTTTCAAACAATTGAACCAGTTGTTGGTCGGACAATTCGTTCGATTGGATGACATTTGGTTTCGTGTGATCATCGGACCATACAAAATGCGAAGGGATCCGTTTTCGAATCGCAGATACTTCATTTTGAAAAGAAGCGCCGATCTGATCTTTATTGGGAGCTTCATTTATGACAGCGAACCAGATAAATAAATGCGTTTCCCAAAGGCCGATTTGAAAATGAGGGAGTTTTTTGTATCCACGTTTACTTGAAGAAAAAGCAACCCATGTATCATTGGGCGGGTTGATGGTACGGCGGGCATGCTTTGCCACATGATAATGCATTTCATCTCCCGTTAAGGTGCTAAGCGTCGGTGCAAAGTATTTCCCTAAAAATTCGAGTTTTGGACGAACGAGTCTTTTGATCGCCTCCATTCGGGCATCCAAGCCAGGAATTTGAAATACTTGAAAATCTTCATTCGAAAAACCGGTAAAGTTCATCTTTGTCCCTCCTTAAAGATTGAACATATTTTATCATAAAGGGCTTTGAAAATTAAATTTTCTTTTAGGCAGCGAGACATTTTTGTTACAAGTTATCATACCATTTCATATGATGTACTAACCATAAGTTGATTTCGAGGGAGTGTTTCTTCAATGAAACATTTGGTGAATGACTCGAAGAAAAAGAAAACACAAGAAAAGTTGGCCGTCATTCGTATGGAATTGGATTATGAATTAGCCGTTTTGTTTGAAGCTATGGAGCAAAACGATAAAGAAAAGATGGACAATGTGAAAACAAAATTACACGCTTTGCGTGAAGAATTGGTGCGGTTAGAATCGTTGTTGTGAAAAAACAGGGAAGATAAAAAGAAAAGAAGGCGGACCCGAAACGAGAGTTTAAAGGTTTTTTTTTGTGAATTTCACAACCGACATTTTTCCTTTTAAAGGAGTGATAATTAAAAGAAATGAATGCTATGGAGTTCTGATTGAAAAAATAATTTTAAAGAAATGAAGATTGAAAGAGTGAGAGCAGCCGTCTAATATTTGGTAAGATAGAAATAACAAATGCATTTCCCAAGTGAAGATCAACGAAAGAGGAGATTGAAGAGGTGATTTGCATAGCAGGGATCTTTTGATATTCTAATCGCTTGCCATGAAGAAAAGATCGTTTTTCATAAATATCCATGATTAATGACAATGATGACAGATGTATCAGTTAGGAGGGATTAAGTTGGTATTTTACTCGAAAAAAGGACCCGTTAGTTCCATCCTGACATGGCTGTTAATCATTGGAAGTATCGCATTGCCGATAGCTGTCCACTTAGAGTTAGGTACTATAGCGGAGAATCTAACTGTTGCGGACAAAATTTTATTAACAGTCATCTGTAGCTTATTTACATTCTTTTTGCTTTCAGGATGGTTCCATACATTTTACATTTTAACTGACAAAGTCTTAAAAGTTAGAGGAGGAATTTTTAGTTGGACAATTCCTCTTGAAGAGATTGAAGTGATTACTGAGTCTAAAAATCCTCTAGCGGCACCAGCTCTATCACTTGATCGTTTACAAGTAGTGTACGGGAAATCGAAGTTCATCTTAATTTCTCCTAAAGACAAATCGTTATTTTTAAAACAAATAAAAAAAATGAGACCAGACATAATCATTGAAGTTAAACGGTTTTAGGTTATGTACAAATTTGCGTAAAGAAACCGTTTTACAGTTACATATTGATTGAAGAAGCCATAGAGAAGTATTAAAATGAGTGGAAGAAATAAGTATTAGAACCAATGACGAGCAAATGAAAAGAAACTACCCTGCAGAAAACAAGGTGGTTTTCGGTTTATACTTTACATAAGATTCTGTAGGCTTACAAGGCTTTTACAAAAGCTTCAACGGATTTTGTCACAGCAGCGGGACGGAATGACCTTTCTAAATGTTTGAAGATCTCATACGCCACATATACTCCAATAGGAACTCTTGGAGTTGTAACTATAAATTCTTTTGTTGATGGTAATTCCAGAACAACCTTCTTTGTCATCAATAAAACAAGCCTGCTGCTGTGGCCGGAGAACCGAATTTCCATGAGCTAATTTTGGATCCGTTTCGACAGTCTCGGAATCATCACAGTACTGTGCTGTGAAATTGGCCGGAGAGGCTTTTTAATTAAGTACATAATCGAACGTTGGCAATGAGAAGGATTATGAATTGCCTTCATTGACGCAATCGTATTTTTATCCGGTTTGGAGGAAATCGAGATGACGAATTGGAATGAAATAGATGCAAAGGTGAAACAATGGCTGCGGGAGGCAGGGGACAATATACGAAAATCGTTCACTGAAACATTGGATATTCAAACAAAATCAAATCCAAATGATTTAGTAACCAACATGGATAAAGCGACTGAACAATTTTTTATCGAAAAAATTAAACAAAACTATCCGGATCATTCGATATTGGGCGAGGAAGGGTTTGGCGATAAGCTTGAGTCATTGGATGGGGTCGTGTGGATTATTGATCCGATTGACGGGACCATGAATTTTATTTATCAGCAGCGTCATTTCGCTATATCCATCGGGATTTTCGAAAACGGAATCGGTCGATTGGGATACATTTATGATGTGGCACATGATGAGCTTTATTTTGCCGAAAAAGGGAAAGGAGCCTTTTTAAACGGCAAGCCGTTAAAAAAACTGGCTCCTGTTAAAGTGGAAGAAGCGATTATTGCTTTAAATTCTACTTGGCTGGTTCAAAATCGAAGAATGGATCCAAAGCCGCTCATTTCATTGGCCCAAACGGTGCGAGGAACGCGGTCTTACGGAACGGCAGCGTTGGAATTTGCTTATGTGGCAGCCGGTATATTAGATGGATATATCACGATGAGGCTTTCACCATGGGATTTTGCCGCCGGAAAAATTCTGGTGGAAGAAACAGGTGGAATTGTGACAAACTTAAAAGGGGAGCCGCTTAATTTGCTAGAGAATAACACGATATTTGTAGCAAAACCTGGTTTGCATACGGAAATTATGGAGCGATTCCTTCAAAATATTTAACGTAAACAAAAATTCGCTAAAAGTGCTTGCCATCCAGCACTTTTAGCGGTCACGTTTACAGTCTGCCTTCTTCTCTTCTTTTTCGTTTTAATTTAAAGCCCGTTCCCATGATGGCGAATAATAAAATAATACAAATGATGATGCCGGCCAAGCTTTGTTCTGCGATGAATATGCCAATGCCAATGATGCTGGCGGCTGCTGCAACTGCAAAAAATAAGAAAATCCATTGAATGTTTTTCATCACCAGTTAAGCCTCCTTCTCTCTCATATTTTACATAACTCTTTTTCAATTTTCTACATTCTGTGATATAATTGATGGGTTAATGGAAAAACTTTTATTTCAACGTGCAAACAGACAATGCAAATTGCTGTGGTAATAGAAAGGAAGTATTACTTTGAATAGAAGGGAAAATATACGCAACATTGCTATCATTGCCCACGTAGACCACGGGAAAACAACATTGGTGGACCAATTGCTTCGCCAATCGGGAATTTTCCGATCCAATGAGCATGTGGAAGAGCGGGCGATGGACTCGAATGATTTGGAAAGAGAACGCGGTATTACCATTTTGGCAAAAAATACGGCTGTTCAATACAAAGATGTAAAGATCAATATTTTGGATACTCCTGGCCATGCTGACTTTGGAGGAGAAGTAGAACGTATTATGAAAATGGTCGATGGGGTACTGCTTGTGGTCGATGCCTACGAAGGTTGTATGCCGCAAACCCGATTTGTCTTGAAAAAAGCATTGGAACAAAATTTAACTCCTATCGTTGTAGTGAATAAAATCGACAGAGAATTCGCTCGTCCCGAAGAAGTAGTGGATGAAGTGCTTGAACTGTTTATCGAGTTGGATGCCAATGACGATCAACTTGAATTTCCTGTCATTTATGCTTCTGCCATTAACGGGACGGCAAGCACAACTCCAGACAAACAAGGAGAAAACATGCAGCCGCTGTTTGACGCGATCGTCGAGCATATCCCGGCTCCTGTAGATAATCGTAATGAACCGCTGCAATTTCAAGTGGCTCTGCTTGACTATAATGAATATGTAGGCCGGATTGGGATTGGACGTATTTTTAGAGGTTCCATGAAAGTAGGGCAACAAGTCGCTTTAATGAAACTGGACGGTACGGTGAAATCATTCCGTGTTACTAAAATGTTCGGCTTTTTCGGATTGAAAAGAGTGGAAATTGAAGAAGCGTATGCAGGCGATTTGGTGGCGGTATCGGGAATGGAAGATATCAACGTAGGAGAGACGGTATGTCCTATCGATCATCAGGAAGCATTGCCGCCATTACGAATTGATGAACCGACGCTGCAAATGACGTTTCTTGTCAACAACAGTCCGTTTGCTGGCCGAGAAGGCAAGTATGTGACTGCCAGAAAAATCGAAGAGCGCTTAATGGAACAATTGCAGACCGATGTCAGCTTGCGGGTGGAAAGCACGGATTCTCCCGATGCGTGGATAGTGTCTGGACGCGGGGAACTTCATTTGTCTATTTTAATTGAAAATATGCGTCGTGAAGGTTATGAGCTGCAAGTTTCAAAACCGGAAGTCATTATCAAAGAAATTGATGGCGTCAAATGTGAACCGGTGGAAAGAGTGCAAATCGACATTCCTGAAGAGCATACTGGCGCTGTAATTGAATCTCTCGGATCCCGAAAAGGCGAAATGCTCGATATGATCAATAACGGAAATGGTCAAGTACGATTGATTTTTATGGTTCCTGCCAGAGGATTAATTGGGTATACAACCGAATTTATGACATTGACGAAAGGTTACGGAATTTTAAATCATACCTTTGACAGCTACCAGCCAATGCAGCCTGGAAGAGTAGGAGGTCGCCGACAAGGAGTTCTTGTTTCAATGGAAACGGGGACGGCCACACCGTATGGAATCGGCCAGGTGGAAGACCGAGGCACTATTTTTGTGGAACCGGGAACAGAAATTTATGAAGGAATGATCGTCGGAGAGCATACTAGAGAAAATGATCTTGCTGTTAATATCACAAAAGTGAAGCATGCAACCAATGTCCGTTCAGCCACGAAAGATCAAACGACCGTTTTGAAAAAGCCAAGAATTCTTTCTTTGGAAGAGGCTTTGGAATATTTGAATGAAGATGAGTATTGTGAAGTAACGCCTGAATCGATTCGATTACGTAAAAAAATCTTGAATAAAAATGAACGGGAAAAATTGGAGAGAAAGAAAAAGTATTCAGATACACGCTCTTAAGGGGGAAAACACGTGGCAGGAATGGAACATGTCAGCCCGCTTTTGGCCCTCTTGATCCAGCTTGTGGGGGTGAAGGGGGCTGTCTGGTTGTACTTCGTGATCATCATTGTGTTATCCATCCTTGTGTATAATCTCGGGTTCGCCAGAAAGCTTTCTTTTGGGAAAAATATCGTGATTTATGTTCTCATGATCATGGGCTCTTTTATTTTGTTGATATTATCCTATCAGTTGCCTGTTGTGGAAAGTCTTTTTGTCGCAGCCATTGTATTAGGCATTTACCGAATCCGTCGAAACAAGAAAGAAGCAGAAAGTGAATGATGCGATTTTCCGTTGGTTATCGAAAATAATAGATTGTGTGTCATTGCAATTGGGCGTCAGGCAGACATTGTCAAATCAAAATAAAAAAGAAGTTCCTGTATTCGGAACTTCTTTTTTATTTTGTGCCATTCATAGACTATGAATGGTTGCTCATTTTTCCTGATCGGTATAAACGGAATTTCCCGGTGGCGATTCTTGCTTTTGTTCGTTCTGTAATCCGATCATGACACTCTTGGCACATATAGGTGTGGATCGGACGGTTCCTTAGCCGTTTTGCTAACACAGAATCGTCATCCAAATGGTCAACGCGGTCGCATAAAATGCATTTTACCCTCAAATTCAACACCTCATTACCAAATCAACTGTTCTTAAGTATACATTTTTTTTAAGTAAAAGGTAAGGGCCAAGAGTGGATGTCTGCGACCACTTTTTCTCATCATGTTTACGTCGACACTGATGCTTTATCTTATGATCATGCTGTAATGAAGACTTAGCCCTTTTTCCAACACTTTAAATAAATAAACCGTTGTTTTGAATCTACATCCGTTCATACCGATCTTTTAAAATAAACCAAAATTTTTATAAAAGGCCTGTCGTGATCGACACTTTCAATTCCGAAAAAGTTTACATGCTTGCTTATGATCGCCTCAGAAGAATCGCTTTTTCCAAAAAATGATCGCCGTAAAGCAAGAAAGAAAAGCGGAAATCATAATGGCAATTGTAAAGGCATGTGGATAATGCTGGAATGGTATGGAGACGTTCATTCCAAAAAAGCTGGCTACCATTGTAGGCAACGATAAGATAATGGTGATGGAGGTTAAAAACTTCATCACAATATTGAGATTGTTCGAAATGACAGAGGCGAAAGCGTCCATCATTCCGCTAAGGATAGAAGTGTATGTTTCCGCCATTTCAATCGCTTGTTTATTCTCGATGATCACATCTTCGAGAAGTTCTTGGTCGTCCTCATACATTTTTAAAAAATTCCCATTTAACAATTTTTGCATAACAAGATTATTGGACTTTAACGAAGTGGTGAAATAAACTAGGCTTTTTTGCAAATCCAACAACGTATATAATTCTTGGTTTTTCATCGATTGATGCAATTCGGCTTCAACTGAATCCGTTTTTTTATTAATTTGTTTTAAATACAATAAATAATAAGTGGAAATTTTATATAGCATTTGGAGACAAAATCTTGTCTTTTTGTAAGTATAAAATTCTTTTACTTTGTTTTGAATAAAATCATCGAAAACGGAATTTTCTTTTAAACAAACCGTTACAAAACATTTTTCCGTGACGATGATTCCCATTGGGATCGTTTCATAAAAAGGTTTCTGTTTAGAATGATTGAAACTCTTCAGCGGAATATCAATGATCATCAGCAATTGATTGCGATGCTTTTCAATTCTGGATCTCTCTTCTTCATCCAAAGCATCCTTAATAAAATCCAAAGGAATTTCAAGTCTTTGGACGACATTTTGAATTTCTTCCTCTGTTGGAGAGACTAATTTTATCCAACAGCCATTTTTTATTTCGTTTATTTCAATAAGGTTTCCATGTTCGCTTGTGTAATAAATATTCATCATAATGCTTTCTTCCTCCCTCAGTTTGATTGAGGAAGTCAGAAACCATCCCAATTTAAGGATTGATAACTTTTATGAGTAATCAATCGTACATAGAGGGGCTGGTTTATGGCTTCCTCGGTTTTCGGTGGGTCCGGTTCATTGGAATTTTGACTACCCATAAAAGCTCAACTCCTTTTTAAATAATTGAACCCCCCTCACGAATAGATGAGGGGGGAACGTTCAAGAACCTTTTTCCCCCTAGTTTAGCTTTAGCACTATACAACGTAGAGAGTCATGCTCTCAGCCACATTGGGTTAAGCCTTAATCCGACCAAACCTGTTCTACCCAATGGCATCTTTCGATGTTTCTGGGCAGTGGCTTTTGTTTGTATAGGAGCCTCGCCTAACGAGGAAATTCATTTAATCTGTTTCGATTATAAATCTAATTATCAAGAAGTCAAGAATGTTTATTTAAAAGTGTTCAAATATTTTATGGCTGCGAGTTTTATATAAATAAAAATAGAGTCGCATCTCTTTATGATCAATATAAATTCATGATCATCACGAGGAAAAATGGTGCCCACGTCATGGAACAATAAGTCCGTGAGGGTTATGGTATTCAAAATGAAATCTTATTTTTTCAAGAGGATTTTTAAAAAGAAAAGGGAATTAAATAGATAGAGTCAACGAACGTTTTATTCAATTAAAAAGCCATTTTGAGTATGACTTTACTTCACTTCAACGATGTTTATGTGTTTTTTTTCAGCAAAAAAATCAACTCCTTGGAAGAAGAAAAGAAGGAGCCGATTTTTAGTTTATATTTAGTTTGATGATGTGTCAAAAAAAAGATCTACATCTTTGAATGCGGTGATCTCATTTGATGAAAGAAAGTATATTCGTTATGGATGAGAAGGTCTCTTTTGGAAAGTAAGACACTTTGGTCGGTGTTCGTTTGGAATAGAGACCCTTTTCAACTTTGTTTAAACTATGTTTGGAAAAATGGACTGTCATCATGTGAATTCGTTTGGATGAAAACATTCTCCTTTGTGTCAGCGGTTTTTCATTTGATTCGATTGATCTTGCTGTTCTTTTTCCAACTTGTGGTCCTGTCGATCAGGTAAATTCCTTTTTGGATGTTCGGTTGCCCGGTCGGGGTTTTTTTGTTCCACAATTTGATTCGGAATTTCAGGCATGACTCTGCCGACAATATCGGATAATTCCTCCATAATCCCTTGAACCGGTCGACCGTTTCGAATATCCGTTTGGATTTCTTTTAGACGAGCGTTCATGTCGGGATCCGCTACTACAACCGCTCTGGATCCGTATGGATCGTGTTTTAAACTTTCAGCTACCGAATATTTGATGGAACCAACCTGTGATCTGTCAATATTAGGATTGACATCTATTCCTACAACAGCATAGGGGCCGAGAACAACCGCTCGGGCGTTTTCAACATTTGGTACGCTGTCCGCTAAATTAGCTAAGTGATTCGCTTTTCTTTGCCCACTTTCTCTGTCCAGCGGACGGGGATTGCTGTTTTTCACTTGCGTGAGTGGCGCGTTTTGATTTGGATTTGGATTTGGACGATTTGCGTTTTCGGCTATATTTCTGTTTCCGGAACAAGAGGCCAATAATAGAACGGCTAAAAGGAATAGCCAAGTTTTCAATGGATTTCACCTCAAATCTTTCTGATCTTTTTCGTTCTGTTTTTATTTTGCAGGGATCTTCCAACTTTATTCAAAAGACTGTGATTTTTTGAAAAGGAAGTCCAATTTTCTGAACTGAAGCAAGAAATTCTTCATATAATAGTAACAAACTAAAACGACTGAATTAGCGGGGGTTTATCTCGACATTCTTGAATTTTTTACGTATTAGGGATATGAATGTCGATCTTAAAATCGGCTAAAGCCTACATCAGGTTTTGAGTTGATGCTTCATGAATCGCGTTGTTGCAGTCGTTTGAAGTCAAAGAGGAGGATGTTGCGACTCTGTAGCTGCAGCCGCCAGAAAACTGCAGTTGCGAAATTTGCGGCAATCAAAGCTGTATCAAGAAAATGGAGCAGGAGGCATGGATTTGGGGAAAATTTATGTTTTAGATACCAATGTCTTGTTGCAAGATCCATACGCCATTTTTTCATTTGAAGACAATGAAGTGGTGATACCGGCTGTTGTCCTCGAAGAACTGGATTCGAAAAAAAGGAATATGGATGAAATTGGAAGAAACGCAAGACAAGTATCGAAATTAATTGATGGGTTACGACAATCTGGAAAGCTCCATGAAAAAATTCGCCTTCCAAACCGCGGAACGCTCAGAATTGAATTAAATCATCGTTCATTTCAGCAACTTCAAGAAATCTTTGTGGAAAAAACGAATGATAATCGAATTTTGGCCGTAGCCAAAAATTTATCACTTGAAGAGGCAGCAAAAGAAAATGGGCGCCCGGTTATATTAGTCAGCAAAGATATTTTAGTCCGTGTAAAAGCTGATGTGATCGGGTTGCAGGCAGAAGATTTTCTGAATGACAGAGTGATTGAGTTCAATGATCTTTATACGGGGTTTTTAGAGTGTTATATCTCCAACGAAGCTTTAAACCAATTTTATGTAAAAGGCGAACTTTCTCTTTCAGAATTAACCCAGCATCCATTTTATCCACATCAATTTCTCATCTTAAAAGATGCGTTGGGAAGTTCCCAATCGGCTATTGGCATAGTGGCTGAAGACGGAAAACATGTAAGGAAACTTAAATACAATCAAGAGCCGGTTTGGGGAATTCGGCCTAGAAATGTACAGCAAATAATGGGATTGGAACTTTTGCTAAGGCAAGATATTCCGCTCGTCACGCTGGTGGGAAAAGCAGGAACAGGGAAAACGTTGCTGGCGCTGGCTGCCGGATTATTGCAGACAGAAGATATGGATTTGTATAAAAAGATGCTCGTTGCAAGACCGATTGTCCCTATGGGGAAAGATATCGGCTATTTGCCTGGCGAGAAACAGGAAAAACTAAGACCGTGGACACAGTCGATATTCGATAATTTAGAATTTTTATTCAATACCAAAAAACCGGGGGAAATTGACAATATTCTGGCAGGAATGAACTCCATTGAAGTAGAAGCACTGACGTATATAAGAGGCAGAAGTATTCCAGAACAGTTTATTATTATCGATGAAGCGCAAAATTTAACCAAACATGAAGCCAAAACCATATTAACGAGAGTTGGAGAACGAAGCAAAATAGTTCTAATGGGGGATACCGCCCAGATTGATCACCCCTATTTAGACGAATATAACAATGGTTTAACCTATGTTGTTGAAAAATTTAAAGATCAAAAAGTGGCCGGACATATTAAATTAATGAAAGGAGAGCGCTCTGACCTTGCACAATTAGCGGCGGATATTTTATAAAAAGCGTTCGCCATCCATTCTTCGTCCGCGACTTTTGTCTTTCGAGCTCCAAACGTTTTGAAAAAAATAACATCTTTCGGTTGGAAAAGCTTAGCAGCGGCATATGTTAGAAAAGGACGGCTATCATAGGCCGCTGCTCATTTGTTGTAAAAATACTAGAATTTCAGCCGTTGTAAAGGTGTATGGGCATACAACGGAGTACTGCGCGGATCGGCGTGTATCGTTCCCTTTTGCTGTCCAGCCGGATTGTACTGAAAAAATGTTTGTTAGAGAAAAAGAACAGCCGTTTATTCTACGCGAAGTGCTCTGACATGTTTGATCGGGTTTTTCTTATTGGAACCGTCTCCAAAATAGATGTGCACAGGACCGTCTTCACGTAATGGCTTGCCGTTTTTGGAAAAACAAAGGATTAAGTCATAAGCTTTTTCCAATGGAACAGCTTCTTCGCCTTCAGCTGTTTCGATGACCAAAGTGGTTGCATCTTTTTCCGGTTCGGCATTTTTTAAAAATGGGGCCAGCTTGATACCGAATGTTCCCGTTAATAATTTTTCCTTTTCAAATTTTTTTTCGGTTTTAATAGTAGGCGGAGAGACGGCGCCTTCACGAATTTCCCGTTCCCAATATTTCGACACTTTTTTCGTATAATCTTCTTCCGTTTCTTCTGTTTGCTGATCTTCTTGATCAAAATATGTATTTAAATCAATGCGTCGATCATCGAAAATCCATACACCGGCATCCATCGTAACCGGATATTTCACTTTTCCTTTAAATGGAATGATCGTGTTCATACCATGTTCCTCCTTTTCTTTTTCAACTTAAGTATATCCTTTCAAAGAAGTCTTGTCACATTCTTTTAAAGCTCCTATTATAGAGTAGGGGAAAAGAGAAATAGGAGCATTGAACATCCCGGAAAAGAGCAACCTCCTTCCTTTCCCTTGCAAAAAACGAATTTTAACGATAAAATTTCATAATAAGTGATGAATCGCTCGGAAACGGGGGGATTGTAATGGCGTCGGAAACGACTTTGGATCACCGGGAAAAGGCCTACTCACTTTTGAAAGCAGACGCAGAGAAAATTTTGCGTTTAATAAAAGTACAAATGGATAACTTAACGATGCCCCAATGCCCTCTTTATGAGGAAGTGTTGGATACTCAAATGTTTGGCTTATCCCGTGAAATAGATTTTGCAGTTCGATTAGGATTGGTGAATGAAGCAGACGGCAAAAAGCTGCTTGATTCTTTGGAAAAAGAGCTGTCTGCCATTCATGAAGCGATCTCAAAGGAATAAACATGAGTAAGAACTCAAACATTACGAAGTGTATTTGTTTGAGTTTTTTTGTAGATACAAGCAGGAAATTTCAATATCATGTCGAATTTGTGAACAATACATAATAGAATGGAAGAGTAGTATGTTTAAGAAAATCTTGAAATCTTTTGATTACAGCTTAATAATAGTTTATATCATACTCAGCCTGTTTGGATTGGTGATGGTTTACAGCGCTAGTTCTGTCACTGCAGTCCAACGGTATGGCGTTCCAAGCGACTATTTTTATTCCAAACAAAAATTGCATATTATGGTTGCTTTTCTGCTGTTTGCTATTATGGCTTTTTTTCCTTATAAAGCCTTAAAAAATAGCAAGTTTTTATTCTCTATGATTGCCACCATTACAGCGGGGCTTATCCTTATATTTTTTTTCGGGCATGTTTCCAATAACGCGCAAAGCTGGTTTCGAGTGGGGTCAAACAGCCTTCAGCCCGCTGAGTTTGCCAAGCTTGCTGTCATTATCTATATGTCAGCTGTATATGCCAAAAAGCAGAAATACATCAACTCTTTTGACAAGGGTGTCATACCACCAATTATATTATTGATCTTTATTTGCTTGTTGATTGCTTTACAGCCTGACTTTGGAACGGCATTCATTATCTTTATGATCGGCGCAACGGTCATTTTGACGTCAGGAATGAAATTTAAGAATATCGGTAAATTGATCCTTCTGGGTCTGGTGATTAGCCTTCTTTTATCACCTGTTGTTTTGTTGAAAAAAGACAAGATTTTTACTCCTGAAAAAATGGGGCGTGTGGAAGGTTTTCTAGATCCGTTTAAACAGAAAAGTGACCAAGGGTACCAATTAGTTAACTCTTATTTGGCTATCGGATCGGGAGGAATTAAGGGGCTTGGTTTGGGACAAAGCGTTCAAAAATTAGGTTATTTGCCGGAGCCCCATACCGATTTTATAATGGCGGTTATCGCTGAAGAATTAGGGCTTGCCGGAGTAGTGATTGTATTGGGAGGGATTGCCTTTCTGGTATTGAGAGGAATTTATACTGGCATACAGTGCCGCGACCCTTTTGGATCCATGTTGGCAGTTGGCATTTCCAGCATGATTGCCATTCAATCTTTTATTAATCTCGGTGGTATTTTAGGATTGATTCCTATTACTGGGGTACCCCTTCCTTTTATCAGCTATGGAGGCTCCTCCCTCATTTTGCTGGCCCTATCGATGGGTATATTGGCCAATATTTCCATGTTTAACTATTATGAGAAACACTTTAAGAAATAAGGCTAGAATAATGTGGCTTATTACGCGTGAAAGCGGTTCACGCGCCTTTTGTTACATAGAAAAGGTTGTCCTGCACAAAAGAATAGGGGGTGATCGGTCCTTTCATTAGTGCAGGGCAATAATAAGCCAAATTCAGCAAAATGGTTGCATGGTTCTGACCATGGAGATTCTTGTCAAAACCGATCAGCCATTTTGTTACAGGTTTCATAAGACGATATATATAAATATTTTGATTGCATTGGGGGAGAGAAATGATGAAAAAGATTGAGAAAGTGCTTGTCGCCAATAGGGGTGAAATTGCCATTCGCGTCTTTCGGGCATGCACAGAATTAAATATTCGAACGGTGGCCATCTATTCAAAAGAAGACTCCGGTTCTTACCATCGTTATAAAGCGGATGAAGCTTATTTAGTCGGTGAAGGAAAAAAGCCGATAGACGCTTATTTAGATATAGAAGGGATACTGGAAATTGCGAAGAACGCAGAAGTGGATGCCATTCATCCAGGCTACGGTTTTTTATCTGAAAATATTGAATTTGCAAGAAGATGCGAAGAAGAAGGAATTATTTTCATAGGTCCGCGGACCGAACATTTGGATATGTTTGGCGACAAAGTAAAAGCCAGAAAACAAGCGCAGCGAGCAGGAATTCCTGTTATTCCAGGAAGCGATGGACCTGTTTCCGGCTATGAAGAGATTGAAGCGTTTGGGGAAAAATATGGTTACCCGATCATCATTAAAGCAGCATTAGGCGGCGGCGGACGCGGTATGCGAATTGTTCATAGCAGTGAAGAAGTGAAAGAAGCTTACGAACGAGCTGCGTCGGAAGCGAAAGCCGCATTTGGCAGCAGTGAAGTCTATGTTGAAAAATTTGTCCAAAATCCGAAACATATCGAAGTCCAAATTCTTGGAGATAAAGAAGGAAATATCATTCATCTGTATGAACGCGATTGCTCCGTACAGCGCCGGCATCAGAAAGTAGTCGAAGTGGCTCCTTGCGTTTCTTTATCGGATGAACTTCGCGAAAAAATTTGTGAAGCAGCTGTGCAGTTAATGAAAAACGTTCAATACGAAAATGCAGGTACGGTCGAATTTTTAGTTTCGGGCGAAAATTTTTACTTTATTGAAGTAAACCCGCGCATTCAAGTAGAACATACCATCACTGAACTGATCACGGGCATCGATATTGTACAAACCCAAATTATGATTGCGAAAGGGTACTCGTTACATAGTGAAAAAATAGGGATTCCAAAACAAGAAAACATTCATCTTAATGGATATGCCATTCAATCACGTGTGACAACAGAAGATCCAACGAACAATTTTATGCCGGATACAGGAAAAATCATGGCTTATCGATCCGGTGGAGGGTTTGGAGTACGATTAGATGCAGGAAATGGGTTTCAAGGAGCAGTCATTACACCTTATTACGACTCGCTATTAGTGAAAGTGTCTACTTGGGCTCTAACATTTGAGCAAGCGGCTGCAAAAATGGTTCGAAACCTTCAAGAATTCAGAATTCGCGGAATCAAAACAAATATTCCATTTTTGGAAAATGTCATGAAACACGAAAAATTTCTGTCAGGGAATTACGACACGTCTTTTTTAGATACAACACCTGAATTATTTATTTTTCCAAAAAGAAAAGACCGTGGCACCAAAATGTTAAACTACATCGGAACGATCACCGTCAACGGATTCCCGGGCATTGAAAAAAAGAAAAAACCGGTATTTGACAAACCTCGGATCCCTAAAATTAAGCATTACGAGGAAATACAGTCAGGGACAAAACAAATTCTGGACAAAGAAGGGCCGGACGGACTTGTCAAATGGGTGAAAAATCAAAAGAATTTGTTGTTGACAGATACCACTTTCCGCGATGCTCATCAATCGCTTTTGGCAACTCGGGTAAGAACGAATGACCTTGTTCGCATTGCCGAACCAACAGCACGACTGCTCCCTAATTTGTTTTCATTGGAAATGTGGGGAGGAGCTACCTTTGATGTCGCCTATCGGTTTTTGAAAGAAGACCCGTGGGATCGATTGCTGCAATTGAGGAAAGAAATTCCCAATATTTTATTTCAAATGCTGTTAAGAGCATCGAATGCAGTCGGTTATAAAAATTATCCTGACAATGTCATCCGTGAATTTGTAGCAAAATCTGCAGATGCAGGAATTGATGTTTTCCGAATTTTTGATAGCCTCAACTGGGTTAAAGGGATGGAAGTAGCCATTGATGCAGTTCGACAATCCGGGAAAATTGCGGAAGCAGCCATATGTTATACGGGGGATATAGATGATCCGACTCGAACGAAGTACGATATTCAATATTACAAACATCTTGCTAAAGAGCTTGAAAATCAAGGCGCTCACATTCTCGGCATTAAAGATATGGCCGGCTTATTAAAACCGCAATCCGCTTACAGATTAATTTCTGAATTGAAGGAAACGGTGGATATTCCCATTCATTTGCATACGCATGATACGAGCGGAAACGGCATTTATATGTACGCCAAGGCAACAGAAGCAGGAGTCGATATTGTGGATGTAGCGCTCAGTTCTATGGCTGGTTTGACATCACAGCCAAGCGCGAATACCTTATACTATGCGCTAAAAGGGACGGAAAGAGAACCCGTTGTGAATGTGGAAGGGCTTGAACAACTTTCCCGATATTGGGAAGACGTACGCAAATATTACAAAGACTTCGAAAGCGGCATGGTGGCGCCGCATACAGAAGTTTACCAGCACGAAATGCCCGGAGGCCAGTACAGCAACCTTCAACAACAAGCAAAAGCAGTTGGTCTTGGAGATCGCTGGGATGAAGTGAAAGAAATGTACCATCGGGTTAATATGATGTTTGGCGATATTGTGAAAGTGACTCCTTCTTCGAAAGTAGTGGGAGATATGGCTTTATTTATGGTGCAAAATGATCTTTCGGAAGAAGATGTGTTGGAAAAGGGTGAAACGATCGATTTCCCTGATTCTGTTGTTGAATTTTTCCAAGGATATCTCGGACAGCCATATGGAGGATTTCCTGAAAAACTGCAAAAAGTCATCTTAAAAGAGAAAGAACCCATTACCGTCAGACCTGGTGAATTGCTCGAAAGCGTCGATTTCAAAGCTTTAAGGGATGAACTATTCCATGAACTTGGACGCCAAGTAACCGCTCATGAAGTGATAGCCTACGCATTATATCCAAAAGTATTTTTGGATTATATTCAAGCTGTGGAAAAATATGGCGACCTATCTGTTCTCGATACACCGACTTTCCTTTACGGTATGAGATTAGGAGAAGAAATTGAAGTAGAAATTGAAAGAGGTAAAACGTTGATTGTCAAGCTGGTATCCATCGGCCAAGCCCAAGCAGACGGCACCAGAATTGTCTATTTTGAATTGAATGGCCAGCCTCGTGAAGTGGTCATCAAAGATGAAAGCATTAAATCAACAGTCGCTACAAGAGTAAAAGCAGACTTGAAAAATAAAAACCATATCGCTGCAACGATGCCGGGTACGGTGATGAAAGTTATTGTTTCGAAAGGGGAAAAAGTTAAAAAAGGCGACCATTTAATGATAACGGAAGCAATGAAAATGGAAACGACGGTTCAAGCTCCTTTTTCCGGCGTTGTGAAAGATATTTATGTAAAAAGCGGCGATGCCATTTCAACAGGTGATTTACTGATTGAGCTGCAAAAATAAGAAATAAAAAAACAGCGAAACATTTTAAATCTTAAGGAAAATGGGTGTGCTTCTTTTTTGAATGATTCATCCATGACAAAAAGGCGGCAAACGAAATGGTTTGCCGCCTTTTTTATGTCGTTTCATTATGAAATAGTTGTTGGACGAGTAGTGGACATTTTTTCTTTTGCCGGTGATATACCTGGTTCTTTCACGTTGCTTCTTAATACTAACAATACTAAGTAACATAAAAGAGCAAATAAACAAGAAATAAATAAGGCATGCAAGAGCGCAATATAGAGATTTAAACGGGTATAAATACTTAAAGCGCCAGTAAACACTTGTAAGATCATCAAACTTAACGCAATGATTGAACCCCAATAAATCACCCGCTGATTCTTATAATGTTTTACTGCGATATACGTAATATAAGCAATCCACACGAAGAAGGCAGCAGCAGCGAGACGGTGCCCCATTTGTATCCATTCGTGCATATTGGCAGGAAGTGCGGGCTGCGAATTCACGCATAAGGGCCAATCTTTGCAAATGAGACTGGCGTTTGTGTGCCGGACAAGCGCTCCAGTGTACACAACGATGTAGCTGTATATGGTCACTCCGATAATATTCCACTTCATTTTTTTGCTGATTGTCAAAGTAGCGGCATCAAACTTTTTATCTACTTCAAATATCAATAATGTCAGCAAAAATATGGCTGCAAAAGAGATTAATGAAATACCGAAATGGAGTGCGAGAACGAAAGAAGACTGTCCCCAAACGACGGCGGCGGCACCAATTAATGCCTGCAGCACTAAGAACAAAACGGACATTATAACTAAAAATTTTGTTTCTCGCACATGGCCGATGGCGATCCAAGACCAAATCGATAAAGCCACTACAAAGATTGAGACTCCACCAGTAACAAATCTATGAGCCAACTCTATCACTGTGGCAACCGTAATGTGATCAGGTATCACCTGTCCCTTACACAGTGGCCATGAATGTCCGCATCCCATCCCGGAATGTGTTTTGGTTACCAGAGCTCCTCCTATTAGCACGAAAAGCATACCGAGCGAAGAAAGAACAGCCAACCATTTTAATCCTCGATGCAATGTTATTCACCTTCTTAAATCAGTATTAAAATGTTGTTTTGATGTTTATCACTGTAACGATCATACAGAACAATGAAAGAAAAAACAATGATTAAGGAAACTATCAAACTTTTTTGACCAAAAATCATGTGAAAATTTTCGCATTTTCGCATCATGATGGATCAAGAGGTATAGCTATTATTTTGTTTGAAATCCACCATCCCCGATCTTTATTATCTATCATTGTAATCATTACTATTTTCTTATAAATTTTGAAAGATGAAAATGTTTTAGATGTAGTAGTAACAAATTAGCCATATTTAGTTCATAATTTGTTCACAAAAGATCGACCGTTGTGTTTTAATATTATATTGACGGCTTTTTATCATTTATTAGGGTGGGAGTCATAATGAGATCGACCTATTTTGAAAGAGAATTTCCAAAATTTTAGAAGAATGGCTAGAAATAACATCTATAATCATTTATATTAAAAAATAAGAACATTTTTGTTCTTTGACAAGGAGGAAAAATCGGTGTCTAATACTCGAGCCATTACCACGACAGAAAAAAATGCTCCTGAAACAACTGCCTTGAAGGATTTCATGGCGTTGATCAAAATCGGCATTGTAAATTCCAATTTAATTACAACGTTTACCGGAATGTGGCTGGCGTTCCACTTCAATAACATCCATTTTTTGACCCAGCTCGATACCATCTTTTTTACGATGTTAGGAACTTCCTTGGTCATTGCCGGGGCGGCAAGTTTGAACAATTATATTGATCGTGATATCGATCCGTTCATGGAAAGAACGAAATCACGTCCAACCGTCACGGGTAAAATCAGCAGTGGAAAAGTCTTGGTCATGAGCTTTGCTTTTATTATTTTGGGAACGATTAGCCTTTTTATGACAACGTTTACTGCTGGAGTGCTGGGAATCATCGGCGTATTTAGCTATGTTGTTTTATATACACTCTGGACGAAAAGACGTTTTGTCAGCAATACGGTTGTAGGCAGCATTTCAGGAGCGATTCCGCCGTTAATCGGATGGACCGCTGTTGATCCCCATATGAATTTGATTGCCTTTATGTTATTTGTCGTTATGTTCATTTGGCAGCCCCCTCATTTTTATGCTTTGGCTATGAAGCGCTGCGAAGAATACCGTGCTGCCGGTATACCGATGCTTCCTGTTGTAAAGGGATTTGACGTAACGAAGCGTCATATTGTTTTGTGGGTTGCGGCCTTGTTGCCTCTGCCATTCTTCATGACGTCATTAGGTCATTTTTTTGTAATTTTTGCCACTATATTAAACTTGGGATGGTTAATTCTTGGCATTTATGGATATAAAATGAAAGACAGTTTGAAATGGGCACGTATCATGTTCATCTATTCCTTGAATTATTTAACGATTTTATTTGTAACGATGGTGATTGTGACTGTCGTGTAAGACGAACTAAGGGGTTGGGAGTTCTTTCTTTTCACGAAGAAATCCAAATAGAGGACTAGTCAACTTGACTAGAATCCAATGAAAGAGGGGTATGATGAGGCTATGAAAGCAAGGCTAAAAAAATGGCGTCTGTTTGCTGTTTTAGCTGTTTTGGGGCTGATACTTTCCGGCTGTGGGGAGCCGTTTCTATCAGCTCTGGATCCAGCTGGCGAAGTTGCTCAAACGCAATTTGATTTGATGATTTTGAGCACTGCCATTATGGTATTGGTTATTTTAGTTGTTGTAGTGGTTTATGTAGTGGCCATTTTTCGCTTTCGAAGAAAAAAAGGGGATGAAGACAAAATTCCGAAGCAGGTGGAGGGGAGCCATAAACTCGAACTGCTTTGGACGATTATTCCGATCATTCTTCTTTTGATTTTGGCCGTACCGACGGTTTCCGCTACTTTTAAATTGGCCGATAATAAAGGTTTAAATGATAAGGATGGAAAAGGGAACCCAAAAGCGGTGGTCGTCAATGTGCGAGCCAATCTATATTGGTGGGAATTTGAGTATCCTAATCAAAAGATTATTACAAGCCAAGACTTGGTCGTTCCTACTGATGAAAAAGTGTATTTTCGCGTGAAAGCCAGCGACGTAAAGCATTCATTTTGGGTGCCGGCTGCTGGTGGAAAAATGGATGCGAATGTCGACAATGTCAATACGTTCTGGCTGGAGTTTGATGGTAAGAAAGCAAAAGAAGCAGGAAACCTCTTTTACGGAAAGTGTGCTGAACTTTGCGGACCTTCCCATGCTTTAATGGATTTCAAAGTGAAGGCTATTCCTAAGGATGAATTTAATCAATGGGTCAAAGATATGCAGGCAGCTAAAGTGACAACCCCTTCTGATCCAGTCGCTGCACAAGGTCAAGAGATTTTTAAACAAAAATGCCTCAGCTGTCACGCGGTCACGCCACAGGACAATCGGCCTGAGCAAGCCCGAACTGCTCCGAATCTCGCCAATTTTGGAGAGCGCTCTCGTATTGCCGGAGTCCTTGATCACAACAAAGAAGAGTTGAAAAATTGGATACGTGATCCCGAAAAATACAAACCCGGAAATAAAATGACGGGTGCGTATGGACAATTAACAGAAGATCAAATTGACAAGCTGGCGACATACTTAATGACGCTTAAAGTGCAAGATTAAATGGGTTATCAAAAAAGGAGGGTTAATCTTTGAGTACAATAGCTGCCAAGAAAAAAGGTTTCGGCGCTACTCTTTGGGATTATTTAACGACTGTGGATCATAAGAAGATTGCCATTCTATACTTAATGGCCGGCGGACTGTTCTTTCTGATAGGCGGTGTAGAGGCCCTTCTCATCCGCATTCAACTTGCTGTGCCGAATAACGATTTCGTCAGTGCTGGAACATACAATGAATTATTTACTATGCACGGCACAACGATGATTTTCTTAGCCGCCATGCCGCTGTTGTTTGCTTTTATGAATGCAGTGGTTCCGCTTCAAATCGGAGCTCGTGACGTAGCTTTCCCGTTTTTAAATGCGTTGGGATTTTGGCTGTTCTTTTTTGGAGGACTTTTTTTAAACCTATCGTGGTTTTTAGGAGGAACGCCTGACGCCGGATGGACTTCTTATGCTTCGCTTTCTCTTGCGTCAAAAGGCCATGGCATTGATTTCTATGTTCTTGGTTTGCAAGTATCAGGATTTGGTACGTTGATTTCTGGAATTAACTTTCTTGCCACCATCATTAATATGCGGGCACCAGGAATGACCTACATGAGAATGCCGCTGTTTACATGGACTACGTTTGTTGCCTCTGCTCTGATATTATTCGCCTTTCCGCCTTTAACCGTAGGAATCTTTTTATTGATGTTTGACCGCTTGTTTGGAACTAATTTCTTTGATGTTGCAGGCGGTGGAAATACGATTATTTGGGAACATCTTTTTTGGATTTTCGGACACCCTGAAGTGTACATTTTAATATTACCGTCCTTTGGTATATTTTCAGAAATATTTGCCACTTTTTCGAGGAAACGGCTTTTTGGCTATTCGTCAATGGTATTTGCAGTCGTTTTAATCGGTTTCTTGGGGTTCATGGTGTGGGCTCACCACATGTTTACGGTTGGGCTAGGTCCGATTGCGAATGCGATTTTTGCCGTTGCCACTATGGCGATTGCTGTTCCGACAGGAATCAAAATATTTAACTGGCTTTTGACAATGTGGGGGGGGAATATCCGTTTTTCGACTCCTATGTTGTATGCGATTGCATTTATTCCTTCATTTGTCATTGGCGGGGTTACAGGTGTTATGCAAGCGGCTGCGCCGGCTGATTATCAATATCACGATTCCTACTTTATTGTCGCGCATTTTCATTATGTCATTGTCGGTGGCGTTGTATTTGCCTTGTTGGCCGCTGTTCACTTTTACTGGCCTAAAATATTTGGCAAAATGTTAAATGAGACTCTTGGGAAAATTACATTTGTGCTCTTTTTTATCGGTTTCCATCTTACATTCTTTATTCAGCATTTCCTTGGTTTAATGGGAATGCCGCGCCGAGTATGGACGTATTTACCCAATCAGGGCTTTGATACTCCAAACTTGGTCAGTTCAATTGGGGCCGGTTTGATGGGAATTGCCGTTTTCATCTTACTGTTCAACATCATCGCTTCCACAGCCAAAGGAGAGAGAGTCGGCAATGATCCGTGGGGAGATGGACGGACAATTGAATGGGCCGTTTCTTCGCCGGCGCCATATTATAATTTTAAACAAACACCACTGATTCGTGGATTGGATGCTTATTGGCTGGAAAAAATGGAAGGGCGCAATGAACTGACGCCCGCTGAACCGATCGGTGATATTCATATGCCGAATTCATCCATACTTCCGTTCTTCATCGCTTTTGGTTTATTTGTTGCTTCTTTCGGCGTAATGTATCATGCTGATTCACCGTTGGGAATTCCAGTGTTGTTCGTTGGCTTGGCCATCACATTCGGTTCCATGTTGATCCGTTCCGTGAAGGACGATCATGGCTACCATATTCACAAAGAAGAATTGTTGGAAGATTCGGAAAAGGGGGTTAAGGCATAATGGAAGCGGAACAAAAGTTTACGCCGCAAACATGGCCCGAATTGCCTGAAAAAGCGACCATTGAAGGGAAAAATAAATTTCTTGGCTTTTGGTTGTTTCTTGGAGGCGAGACCGTCATGTTTGCCTCCCTTTTTGCAACATATATCGCTTTAAAAGATAAAGTTCCAAATCCTAATCAAGCGCATGCAAAAGAATTATTTGAATTGCCGCTCGTATTTACGATGACGATGCTTCTTTTAACAAGTTCCCTTACCAGCGTCTATGCCATTTACCATATGAGGAATTACAATTTTAAGCGCATGCAGGCTTGGCTGTTCATCACTGTACTTCTTGGAATAGGCTTCTTGGTAGCGGAAATTTATGAATTTAATCATTATGTTCATGAATTTCATCATACTTTTACCAGCAGTGCGTTCGGTTCGGCTTTTTATACATTGACCGGATTTCACGGAGCCCATGTTACTTTTGGATTGTTATGGATTTTGACATTAATGATTCGCAATGCGAAACGCGGCTTAACTCTTTACAATGCACCGAAATTTTATGTAGCCAGCTTGTATTGGCATTTTATTGACGTCGTGTGGGTGTTTATCTTTACTGTCGTATATTTGATGGGAAAGGTGGGATGAATGATGACGGATCAACCTGTCAATCAAGAAAATTCAAGAATCGACTATAAGTTTCGAAGAAGAAGAAATGCGGAAGAAATGAGAATGCAGATTGTGTCCTTCACGCTGATGCTCTTTTTAACGCTGATAGCGTTTGTGGCCGTTGGGGCGGGTTTATCGAAATGGTTTGTGCTGCCATTTGTCTTGCTGCTGGCCTGCATACAAGTGTTGTTTCAAATATATTATTTTATGCACATGAGTCATAAAGGCCATGAAGCTCCTTCACTATTTTTCTGGTCCGCAGTCTTCGTCGCATTTTTAACTGTATTGACGTTTGCGACGATTGTTTGGATCTAAAAAGTGAAAATGACGGATAAGAATGACTATTTTATCCTGATGGTAGGACTTTGTATTGGCCTACTGTTTCACTCATCTTTTGATGGATGCGGTGTGGGAAAGATTGAAGAAACGAAAAGCCAGCCATAACGGTTGGCTTTTCGGCTCATTCGATAAAACGGTAAAACCATAACGCAAAGGCAGCGAAAAATCATAAACTTGTCAATTGTTGCATTGTTCCTGTTTGGCAGAGAAAGTATAATGATATTATGGGCAATTGACGGGAATGAGGGGATGAAGCAATGCCAATCACAATATTTGGGTTTCAAGCGTTGTGGAGCCCGTATTTTTTGATGGCCATACTTTTGATGACAGTCTTTTACCTTTTGCTGATGATCAAATGGAGAAATGTTTTTCCGAACAGTAAACCTTTGACCAAAAAAGAATTATTGCATTTTATTCTGGCCATGGTGATTTTGTATGGTATTAAAGGCTCTCCCGTTGATTTAATGAGCCATATTATGTTTTCATATCACATGGTTCAAATGGCCATTCTTTGCTTGGTTCTGCCTCCGATCCTCATAAAAGGAATTCCGGTATGGTTTTGGAAATACATAATTGAATTGCCAATCATCAAGCCGATTTTTTCGTTATTGACAAAACCATTAATGGCAGCGATTGCTTTCAACGGGCTTTTTTCCTTCTACCATATTCCAGCTATTCTTGATAAGATTAACAAGAACGGGATCTTTCATGGGCTTTTCACGGTTGTCTTATTTGGATTTGCCCTTTTTATGTGGTGGCCGCTGATGAATCATTTGCCCGAACATTCGAATTTGATCGGATTACGCAAGGTCGGATATTTAATCGCTGATGCCGTACTTTTGACCCCTGCTTGCGGATTGATTATTTTTTCCGGCCATCCCCTATATAACACGTACAGCGATCCGTCTTCTTGGCTGCAATCGATGCAATTGTGCGTTCCAACCAACACTCTAAATGGTTTGGAACTTTCCGGCCCCGAGCTGTTTTCCAATTTGCCGGTAATCGAAGATCAACAGCTTGGTGGAGTGTTGATGAAAATTATACAAGAAGTTGTTTATGGTATTGTGCTGGCCCGAATTTTCTTTGATTGGTACCGAAAAGAACAGCTTGAAGCCGATCAAATTACGGAAGCTTCTCTTCGTGAGCACCAAACGAAATGGTAGCTTAAATGAAATACGCTCAATCGGAAAGAAGATTCCCAAGAAGGGAGTCTGTTCCTTTTTAAAAGGAGCCTTTCTTATAGAACCATAAAGTGTGCCCGGTTTAAAAAACATAACGGATGGAACGAAACATCATCCGGTTCATTCCCAGAGTTTTGTCATAGTCCTAAATAGAAATGCGAATGGTTATGTACATAGTAAAATGGTTAAGAAGAGAGGAGAAAGGAAATGACGCTTCCTATTTTACCTACCATTAGCACATCTTGCATTGTCATAAGTGCCGTACTAATCGGTATCGGTTGGATCAAAATTGTACAAGGAAAAAGAGATACTCATCAAAAATTGATGACGGCAGCCGCCATTTTTGCGTTGACCTTTTTTATCATTTACTTAAGCAGAA
Source organism: Bacillus sp. FSL W8-1127 (assembly GCF_038006725.1). NCBI lineage: Bacteria > Bacillati > Bacillota > Bacilli > Caryophanales > Bacillaceae > Bacillus > Bacillus sp. FSL W8-1127. The sequence continues at coordinate 1,273,947 of NZ_JBBOVU010000001.1, forward strand.
CTTTGTTTATTGGCAACACAGCTTTCGGCGGTCCCGCTAATATGAAAGTTTACTATACGATTTTTTTGATTTTCCATATTTTCCTTGCGACAATCGGGGGGATTTTTGGAGCTGTTACCCTTTGGCTTGGCTACAAAAGCAAATTTGAAAAACATCGGAAAATAGGACCTGTTACGAGCATTATCTGGTTTTTCACAGCGATTACTGGGATCGCTGTGTATTTGCTGCTTTACGTATTTTACAAAGGCGGCGAAACAACTTCGATGCTAAAAGCGATCTTGGGGTATTGAGCATTATTTAGGTGCTGAAATCTAAAGAAGCGCAAAGCCGACTGAAGGTTGGCTTTGCGCTTTTTCTACACGGCGAAAGATTCAATCTCTTTTTTGACGGCGGAAAGAACGGATTCACATTCTTTCACCAAATATTCGGGATAATATTCGTCATCACCATATTCTATCCCGTGCGGATAATAATGTTTTCCAAGAATGGGTGTCATTAACTGAATGACGGCATCATGAGCCCCCACATCGCCTTCTACGGCATATCCTTGGACGCGAAGATAATATACGCCTTCTTTTAATTCAAATTTGCGATCGTATGTGACACGTTCATAATCCCACTGTCCCGCACGAATCAATCGATGTTCTTCCATAATTTCGTCCAAGCGGTTTAAATCTGCTTTGTATTTTTCTAAACCAACATTTTCAAATTTCATGGACAAATCCCCCCAAAAAAGAGTTTTAAAGAAAATTGCGAAAAGTCCATTATCTTATTTTTATAATAGTCGAAAAAAATTCTGCTTGCAAATATATCCAAGACATTTATTCAATCCATCTTTTTTATTTTCTATCGCATAAAATATTTTATGAATGATTTTCTCTGCATTGAATGTGGAACAATAGACGTAGATTTTTCGAATGCGATCATGTATGATTCTAGTGATTAAAAGAATATCCGTAAATGTTTGGAACAAGCGAAACGTCTCTTTAAAATGTTCTTTTCTGCACGACTGAGGACAACTAGTTCGGGATAATGATATTTGATTGTGACGAGTTTCAAAAGCAAAGTCTCACAAAAGCGAAAGTGGGATTTTCGATAGACGGCTTGGTTATGAAGGCTGGCATCCGAACGATTACTTGTTGCAAGCTTGAAAGAATTAGAAGGAGGGAAATGATTGCGAACGATTTTGAGAGTCCTTGTGGTTTTGAGCATCATTCTGGTGATGGGAGTTTACTTAAATCAATATGCTGAGAACTGGGGATTTTTACAGCCGCCGCTGCAAGACAACTCTCTTAAATGGAAAGGAAGCGAAGAGAAACGATCACAAGAAACACATGTGGCTGAAAAATTGCCGAAAGAAAGTTTAGCTTTTTTTATCGGAAAATCCGAACAGCAAGTCATTTCTAAATTTGGGAAACCGGTCCGCATCGATCCAACGCAATACGGGTATCATTGGTGGATTTATCAAAATCAAAATTCGTATATACAATTTGGCGTCGAACAAAATAAGGTGGTTGCTGTCTATGCCATTGGCCATGATGCAAACGTACAGCCGTTTAAAATTGGACAACGGATCGACGATATTTTTCGAACCTATTCCATGAATCCTGAAATCGTGATTAAAACTAGTGCGGGGAATTATCGATTTGAACTGTCGGAAGAGGATTTAAACCTTCAGCCGTTAGTAAAAATGGGGGGGATTTACGCTCAATTGTATTTGGATAAATTTTCAGGGACGCTATCCAGTGTACGATTTGTCAATGAAGAAATTTTGCTTCGCCAAAAACCGTATGAGCTGATATACCAAGGAGAACTTCCTGAATGGCCGAATCCGACGGCTGGTCAATGGAACATGATCGAAAAAGGTGAGCAACGACAGATTTTTGATATAACGAATATGATACGAAAAGAGTTTCATCTAGAGCCGCTGAAGTGGGATGAAAAAACGGCAAATGTCGCGTTCGGGCACAGTAAAGAAATGAGCGATAAAAATTATTTTTCGCATGATTCACCGTCACAAGGAGATCTAGCGACGCGTTTAAAAGCAGCAGGGATTCCTTATCAGATGGCGGGTGAAAATATTGCTGCCCATTACGTTGACGGTCCTGCAGCCGTACAAGGATGGCTGAATTCGGAAGGCCATCGGAAAGCACTTCTGGAGAAAAATTATTCGCACTTAGGAGTCGGGGTTTACAAAACTTACTATACACAGGATTTTATTCAAAAAGAAAAATGGTAGAGGAAGTATATTGCAAACTTCCTCTTTTTCTTTCCCATTCATGATTCCCCTAATTAAAACGCTTTCGTTTTATCGAATCTTGACGATAAAAAATGTCCCAGTAGCGTGGGCAATTTTTTTTCTATTGTCCAGATAGACTTCCCCTTCTACTACAATCGTTTTTGTGCCTTTATGTATGACGTTTGCAACGGCAGTAAGGCTATCTCCCTTACCTGGGGCGATATAATGAATGTTTAAGTTGGAAGTGACCGCTCCATGACCATCAGGGGCCACATGGCTTGCTATTGTTCCCATCACGCTGTCCAAAAGAGTTGCCGTAATCCCCCCGTGAACGATACCTAAATGGTTATGAATAATTTCAGTAATAGGTATCGTGATTTCGCAATTGGAATCGGTTACGTTTTTTTGCATTCCAAGCAATCTTCCTAAATAAGGTTCATCGGAACCGATATAATTCTCATATCTTTCCAACAGCTCTTTAAGAATGGTTTTTTCTTTTTCGTTTGTTTTCTCTATTACTTGTTGAAATAACTGGAACAATGGTTCTTTCATTTTGAGCGATCCCCCCTGAAAAAGTTTTACTGTTGTTTTTCTATCTTATCACGAGATAGAAATCTTGAGAATCACTCTTTTAAGTGAAAATCATACGATGTAGTAAATGGGAAAAACAGGAGGTGATGGTTCCTTGGGCCAAAAGCAGCTGCATCCTCAAGTATTGAAATTTAAAGAATTTGTCAAAGCACACCCGAAAATTATTCAGGAAGTCAACAATAAGGATAAAACCCTCCAAGAATTTTTTGAGGAATGGTATCTGCTTGGGGAAGAAGATCCTCTCTGGGACAAATATAAAGAGAAAGCTGCTGAGCGTTCGGAATCAGATAAGCCAAAAAGTTCCAAGTGGACGGAAACGATTTTTACATCGCTTAAAAAAATAGATCCCAATCAGCTTCAGGAGCATCTCTATCATATGAATCAGGCCATTGGTGCGCTTCAAAATTTGTTGGCGCAGTTTCAAACTAATTCTTCTGCAACCCCATCTCCAAAACAATCTCCCAACAGACCGGAACAATCTTTCTTCGGTTTTCGAAAAGACTAGAAGAAAAAGGAGCTATTCCTGTAATGAAGAAATTTGAGGTTTGAAACAAAAAGAGCCCTCTTGGTATAGTACAGGGTGTCAATGCATTGACCCCGAATTAATAATTACCAAGGAGGACTCAAGATGAATTATACGCAAAATCGTAAAATCTCGCAAATTACACCATCAACATTAATTGTAGGCATTGATATCGCCAAAGACAAACACGTCGCTCGAGCTCAGGATGATCGAGGAATCGAATTTGGAAAAAGACTGATCTTTGAAAATCGCATACATGGCTATCAAAAACTGCTTGATTGGGTTTCGAGGCATCAAAAGGAACACCAAAAAACACATGTCATTTTTGGTGTTGAGCCGACCGGTCATTTCTGGCTGAGTCTGGCCTATTTCTTGACTGCTAAAGGTTATGACTTTGTCTTGGTCAATCCTATGCATGTCAAAAAAACTAAAGAGCTGGATGATAACTCTCCAACTAAAAACGATACGAAAGATGCACGTGTGATTGCACAGCTGATTAAAGATGGGCGATACTCCGTACCAAATCTCTTAGATGGCATCTATGCAGAGCTAAGAGAAGGCGTCAAATTAAGAGATCAGCTCATCCAGCAGCTTATGATCACAGAAGGTCGTATTCAAAATCACATCCAGCGTTACTTTCCGGAGTTTTTCGATGTATTTAAAGACTGGGAAGGAAAGGCAGCTCTTTGTACATTAAGAAACTTTCCATTCCCCTCTCAGATTAAAGAAATGACATCAGAAGAAGTTCTTGCGAAATGGAAACAAGAAGTAAACCGTGGTGTAGGAATCAAACGAGCTACAAAGTTAATAGAAGCAGCGAAAAAGAGCATTGGTATCCAAATTGGTATCAAGTTTGCTAAACGTGAATTGGATTATTTACTCGATCAATATGAGCTATACAAAGAGCAATTAGGACAGTTAGATAAGGATCTGGAAGCACTTGTAGTAACGATACCTGGAGCGAAGGAAATGATCAATATTCAAGGCTTAGGTCCTACAACAGTCGCGCTATTCTTCGCTGAGGTCGGGGATATAACAAAGTATAGTCATCCCCAGCAATTAGTAAATCTGGCAGGGCTGTCATTACGTGAACATAGTTCCGGGAAGTTTAAGGGGCAAACCAAGATCACAAAACGAGGACGAAGTCGATTGCGAAGAGCTTTATACTTGGCCATTCGTCCACTCGTTGCCCATAATCCAACGTTTAAAGCCCTGCATCAATACTACACAAAGCGTCCTGATCGACCTTTGAAGAAACAGCAGTCACTGATTGCCTTGTGTTGTAAATTACTACGTGTCTTATTTGTCATTGGTCAAAAACAGTGTGAATTTGATGGTTCAAAGTTATTGAGAGGTTTGCCTCAAATCGATTCATTACAGGCAGCTTAAGGCTTTATTAAGTTCATGAAATCATTTCAGAATACCGTAATTATCTCAAATGACAAACACCAATAGTGCAGAGTTGGAGCTTATTTATTCCATACGGGCATGTGACCCAGCAAAGGAGCATATCCAACCTCCACCTCATGGATACGCAGGACGAAGGAATGTATGGAATTCAATCCGGAGAGATGTGGGAGGGTTAGCGACCGTGAGTGATGTGGAGATGATGAAGCACGGTTATACCTTATTTTTACCAAATAAATACAATTTGGTTGATAGGATGCCCCCTACCATGTAAATTATTTAAAAAAATTCAACATATATCCATTAAATGAGGTGTGTATTCTATTAAGTGTCTATGAAATTTTGAGAAAAAGCGAGTATTCGGGAGAAAAATAAACTTTATTGAGGGAGGAACGTTTGTGAGAAAAGAAATAGTTGATTATATTTATTCCAGAAATGAATTGAGGCAATTCTTGAGGGAACAACCGCAATGGTACCGAATTTTAAGCCGCAGACCTGAGGATTTAGAAAAATTTGAGATTCAATCGCTTCATTATTTTAAAAGGACGATCCCTCATCAAATGGAAAAATTTTCAAACGGCATTCAAATAGCAAAGATGATGATGGGCATGCTGCCATCCATCCAGAATAATGGAAACCAAGAACCGGCGGAGTGATAACGGTTCTTTTTATTTGGATCGTTCAAATGTCTAGAAGTGAATGGAATTTCATTCTTTATTTTAATGATTTTGCTGGTTCCTGCCTTCTGTCGTCATACACCAAAATGAAAATGATGGAGTTTTAACTCAACGTTTACTTGGTAAGAGAAAACAACTGCGGAAAAGCTTTTCAACTTTTTTGTATAAATGAAGATCGCTGGTAAAAACTATAAAAAAAGCACTCATTATGATCATCGATGCCATTTTGATTGGAAAAGAAGGGGAGAGATTAGACGGTTAAAGCTTTGTCAGGGAAAATAAAGGGATCTTCTCTTGCACTGAATGATTGTTTTCCGTTGTCCGATAAAGAGAGTAAATTTGTTTGCATCTTGTCACTTTGAAGACAAACGAACAGCTCGACGGCTGAAGATACAGTTGTCATCTTGACTTGAATCAAACTTAAATTGGACCATTTCGTTTTTCGTGTTGAAAAAGCTCTTCAACGGTTTTCTTTATCGAACTTCCTCAATGCAACCAATGTCCAGGGGATGAAAAGTGCCATAAAATTGAGAGTCTATGTTAACGAATTCAATATCTAGAAGGGAGGAAGTACAGGAAGTGTTTTTGCGAATGCAAAATCCATATAGTTCCTCCACATATAGTGGATCACTGCAACCCCAAGGGAGGGATCCTGTACGATTCTTATGAAGAAAATTGTTTTTATCATTTTTTTCGTTTTCATTCTTGCTTCTTGCCAGCAAAATCCGGATGTTTCGAAAACACATTCGTTAGAACAGTCGGCAAAGGCCGCCGGACAAAAGAATCCTTCTCTGTTTGTTGTCCGCCATGTCGTACGATCAAATGATCTTTATGTGGAATGCTTTGTTCCTGATATTACTTTTATGACAAAATCTAATCAAAAAAAGCGGGGAAAAGCAGTTGTTTCCATCGATGGCGTTCGCTACGGAGAATACAGAACGGCTGCTTTTATCATCGAATCGCTTCCTAGCGGCACACATTTAATCAATATCGAAATAAAGGATACTAACAATCATCCTTTAGGATTAAGAAAGCAATTTTATGTGACCGTGCCTTGATTCTTTCCTTCCATCCAAAAAACGTGATAAAATGAAGGCACGGAGGTGAGCTGTATTGCTTGCTGCAACATTAGAAACGATTGAAATAATAGAAGAAGCCGAGAAATTGGCTGAGATGATTGTTCAATCTGATATCGCCGAACAATATCGAAAGTGTTACGATCGACTATATACAACTCCATCTACTAAAGAAAAAATCAACCGCTTTTCCAGGTTGAAAGAACGATATGAAGAAGTACAGCGCTTTGGACGCTATCATCCTGATTATGCGGATGTGATGAAAAATATCCGTGAAGCGAAAAGAGAAATGGATCTGGATGAAAATGTCGCAAATTTTCGGAAAGCGGAAAATGCATTGCAACAATTATTGGATGAGGTCAGCCTGTTGATTGCTCATTCCGTGTCACCGCATATTAAAGTACCGGTTGGTAACCCCTTTTTCGAGAAATCATCTGGTTGCGGGTGCGGTTCAGGAGGAGCTTGCAGCTGCTCTGCGTAAATTTCATACTTTCAAAAAAGCAAAGCAACAAACGCGTGCTTTGCTTTTTGAATCCCTTAAACAGGCGCCTAAGAACATTGATTGCAATAAAAAACTATGATAGACTGAATGTGAATATTCTGAAAAATGAGGAGATGCTATGTTTACAGCAAGACAAGCGATGATCGTTTGGCTCTATAGTTTAAAACAAGCCAAGACGTTAAGAAGATATGGAAATGTCCATTATGTCTCAAAAAAAATGAAGTATGCGGTTGTGTACTGCAACCAAGATGAAATAGAAGACTGCATGAAAAAAATATCCACATTACCCTTTGTCAAAAAAGTAGAGCCTTCCTTTAAACCTTTTTTAAAAACGGAATTCGAAAACTCAAAACCGGATAAAGCAAAAGAATATGATTATAAGATAGGCTTATAAAGGGAAAAAAGGGGAAGTCCTCCCCTTTTTAATTCATCGATCCGTTTTTTGCAGCATTCGCTGCAGAGAAAAAATTCCAAGATACATAGAAGCCTTTTGAACGAGGTCTTTCTTGGTTTCCTGTTTCCATTTTTTATTGAAGAGGCGGAATATAGCGATTCATCCGCAAAATGCCGATAAGATATTGATAAAACAGTTCTTTTTCGGCAAAAAATGTGGACGGTTTTACATCTAACTCAATGATTTCCTTCCCAAGCGAGGTCGCCGCACTTTTAAAATCATTCCATCGTTGAGAAGATTTATGACTAGGATGAGGAATGCCTTCTCTGCAAATATACAAAGGCTGAAACTCGCCTCGTTCTGTTGGATTCAATACGACGACAAGGGACGTTGCGGGACGGTCATCAATGGTCGTGTGAAAAGCCATTAAATGAGCTAAGCGGTGCTGATTGGATTTCGCAATTTCAATTAATTCATATAGATCGGAATAGCCTTCTCCTAGTTCAATAAATCGTTGAATCATCTTCATCCTCCGTTCTCGTTGTCATTCTCTTTCATTGTAGCGCGACTGCTTCTAGAGCTCAACATGACAATCTGAGGAGAAACGATGAATCCAAAAAAAGAGAAAAGGAGAAAAGCGCGGAGATTTCAAGAAAAGCGGACAATTTGCTAGTTTTAGGATCTTGAAAAATATTTGTCGAAAACGTCCATCAAGAATACTATGAGCGCTTATCGACGGCAGAATGTTAACAAAAAAAACCTGCAGGATTTCCTGCAGGGCCCTTCTAATTCCTAGTAAAAGGATAGAAGGTAAAGGGAGAGGAGAAACCGGAGGAAGAACTTATGGGGAAACGTAAGTCTTCTCCGCGGTTGACAACAACACCTTCCTTTTTGGTGCTGTCACTTTTATTGTTCCCGTTTTCTTTCGATTTATACGTAAAGAATGGAAAGCATCTGCCATAAGAAACAATGAGAATGATGATGAAAACGCTTCCTAGTGGCGATGATGATCAAATTATGTTACCATGAGAAAGAATTTTTATAACAATGGTGAGTAAACATGCGAGTTATTTCTGGAATTTGTAAAGGAAAACAATTGAAAGCTGTTCCCGGAAAATCGACTCGACCGACTACCGATAAGGTAAAAGAAGCGATTTTTAATATGGTAGGACCATATTTTTCCGGAGGTATTGGTCTAGATTTGTTTGCAGGGAGCGGCGGGTTAGGCATAGAAGCCTTAAGTCGGGGATTCGAAAAAATGATTTTTGTCGATAAAGATTCAAAAGCGATTCAGACTATCCATGCCAATATCGACTTTTGTGGTTTCCGGGAACAAAGCGAAGTATATCGAAATGACTCTTTTCGAGCTTTGCAAGTTCTAAAGAAAAGGGGAATCCGATTTGATGGTGTGTTTTTGGATCCACCTTATAGAAAACAAAAATTGGAGGAGCTTTTGAGTATTTTTAATAATGGATACATAAAAGAAAATGGCTTTATCGTTTGTGAACACAGTAAAGAAGTCACGCTCCCTGCCCGATCAGGAAATCTTCGGCAATGGAAACATGAGACTTATGGAATCATTGGGGTCACCATTTATCGAATGACAGAGGACACAGAAGAAAAGGGGGATTAGAAATGACAAGGATTGCCGTATGTCCAGGGAGTTTTGATCCGATTACAAACGGTCATCTGGATATCATTCAAAGAGGAGCGAAAGTATTCGATAAGGTATATGTAGCGGTACTTCACAATTTTGCAAAAAAACCGTTGTTTACAGTGGAAGAGAGGATGGAATTGATCCGTAAAGTGACAAAACATATACCGAATGTGGAAATTGATTCTTTCCATGGTTTGCTTGTAGATTATGCCAAAAGCGTCAATGCCAATGTCATTCTAAGAGGCCTCCGAGCTGTTTCTGATTTTGAATATGAGATGCAAATCACCTCGATGAACAAATTTCTCGATGAAAATATTGAGACTTTTTTTATGATGACAAACAACCAATACTCCTTTTTGAGTTCCAGCATTATTAAAGAAGCAGCAGAATATAATGCTGAAATTTCGGCTCTTGTTCCAAAAGAGGTAGAGAAGGCGTTAAAGGAGAAATTCAAAAAATTGCACAACGGTCAAAAGTAGCGAACAAAACCAGCCATTGTGGAAGGGATATTCCTCCGTAATGGCTGGCTTTGCCTTAACGTATTCGTTCAGGAAAAGAACGGCGAGCGTAGAGAAATAAATAGACCACTAGTGCGCAAATGGTGATGAAGGGGCCGTTGTTTTCAAACCAGTGAAGCAAAGACATGGATTGACTTCCACTTCTGAAAACCGGAAGGGAATGAAGGGTTTCTCCATTTTTGAAAAAGTGCTCGTATAAAAGCGGCCAAAGCAAAAAAGCTATCGTCGAAGCATAAATGCCGTGAAGCAAACGAGCAAAGAAAAAGGGTTTAAAGCGTATATCCGTTTGCGCCAAGATGCTCGCCACTTGTGCTTGAACACTAAATCCGTTGAAGGCCAGAATAAAGCTGACAAGGACTGCTTGTTCAATCGTCGGTACGTGGGGGACTTGGCTGATCATTTGGCTGCCAAGCGTAATTTCAAACAATCCTGATATAAAAGGGATGCTTAAGCTTGCAGAAAGCCCGAACAGGGAAAAAATGGCTTGAACGATTTGACTGACAAAAGACGTAATATGTAGAAGGTACAATAGCTTATTGACGACGGAAAATAAAATAATAAATCCGCCGATCATCAAAAGAGTTTGAATGGATGACATAACGGAATCTCCCAATAGTTTTCCGATCGGTCTGTTTTCTTTTATTCTTGTTTCATGCAAGGCGTGAAACGCTGCTTTTAAGAGAGAGGTTTGCTTATTCTTTGTTCTTTTTTCTCTCCGGTCTTCTCCGTAAAATCTCATGGTTAAACCAACAAGAAAATTCCCGCAATAGTGAGAGAGAGCTAGAATGACGCCGAGATGGGGATTATAAAAAAATCCTACTGAAACGGCTCCAAAAATAAATAACGGGTTAGAAGAATTCGTGAAAGACACTAACCTTTCTGCTTCATTTCGAGTCAGCTGTCCTTCCTGGCGCAACCTGGCTGTCAGTTTTGCCCCTGCCGGAAATCCGGATGCAATTCCCATCGCCCAGACAAATCCACCGGCACCTGGTACGCGGAACAAAGGGCGCATTAATGGCTCTAGCAAGACACCGATAAATTTGACAACTCCAAAGCCGATCAACATTTCACATATGATAAAAAATGGAAGCAGGGAAGGAAATACTACCTCCCACCACATATTTAATCCTCTAATGGATGCTTCAAACGCCTCTTCTGGAAACGCAATCAAAGAAAACGTAAAGATGGTCGCCATTAGCGCTAAAACAGCCGTTTTTAATTTGGAAGGGGTCAAGTTCTGTACCTCCTATCTGAAGTTTCGCTCTTAAATGGCAGGGAAAGGTAAAAGATAGGGAAAAAGATGACTGCCGTGAAATTCTTGTCCTGATAATTCAATATACTCATACGTTTTTGAAATAGACCATATGATAACAAATGAGTTGAGCCGAAAAAGAAATACCGGAAATGTGGAAGCTGATAGAAAAGGAGGTCGGAGAAGTTTTGGCAAAACCTAAGATCGGTCTTGCTCTCGGATCCGGGGGAGCAAAGGGATTTGCCCACGTGGGGGTGTTAAAAGCATTTCAAGAGGCTTCCATTCCTATAGATATGATTGCAGGCAGCAGTATGGGTGCTCTTGTCGCGAGTTTTTATGGTGCGGGCCACAGTATGGAGCAATTAAGCAAGTTTTCCTTAGCGTTTCGGAAAAAGTTCTTTTTAGATTTTACTGTCCCTAAAATGGGATTGATTGCGGGCAATCGAATCAAAGACATGATTCGTTTATTGACTCATGGCAAAAATATTGAAGACTTAATGTTGCCCGTTGCGATTGTCGCCACGGATCTGAAGCAAGCAGAAAAAGTGGTATTCACGAAAGGTCCTGTAGCGGATGCCGTAAGGGCGAGCATTTCCATTCCCGGAATCTTTGTCCCAGAAAAATGGAACGGTAAACTATTGGTGGACGGTGGGGTGGTCGATCGTGTCCCTGTTTCGGTAGTAAAGGAAATGGGGGCGGATATTATCATCGGGGTTGATGTGTCGGGAGTGAAAAAAGGGACGGATATTTCGACGATTTATGACGTCATCATTCAGAGCATCGACATTTTACAGCTAGAAGCGATGGAAAATCGTACGGTAGAATCACATCTCATGATCAAACCACCAGTAGAAAAATTCAATTCGCGAAGTTTTACCAATATCCAAGAAATTATTCAAGCAGGTGAAAATGAAGCCCGCAAAAAGATTCCTGAAATTTTAACTATTATAGACGACTGGAAGGAGAACCATGAGGGTGAAACGAACTAAAAAGTCATACTTTTTTTTATTTATAACAGGATTATGTTTAGCTGCAGTGCTATTTTTCCCTCTTCCTTTTTATATTACGGAGCCGGGAATCGCCCATGAACTGGATTCGGTCATCAAGGTCGAAGGCGGGACAAAGGAAAAAGGAGAACTGATGCTGACTACAGTGAAGATTGTAAAAGCCACTCTTCCGACTTATTTGTTGGCTTCTATTCGCAAGTATGAAGACATTATCCCGGAAAAAGAATTGTTTGGCGATGAGGAAACAGATGAAGAATACAATGTCCGCCAACTATATGATATGAACAGCTCAAAAAATAATGCGATCATGGCCGCTTTCCATAAAATCAAACGGCCGTATCGTACTGACTTTAAAGGAGTGTATGTGTTGGATGTTTTTCCTGATATGCCCGCAGAAAAGGTATTAAAGCCAGGAGATAGGATTATTGCGGTAGACGGCAGGAATTTAGTTTCATCCTCGCAATTTATGAAATATGTCCAATCTAAACCACCGGGTACACAGTTGAAAGTCACTTTTGTTCGCAAAGAAAAACAAATCACAAAACCGATCAGTACAATGAAATTCCCTATGCAGAAACATAAAACTGGCATTGGAATAGGATTAATGGACGATATAAAAGTAACCACTCATCCTAAAGTGACGATCAACACGAAAAACATTGGCGGACCTTCTGCAGGACTCATGTTCAGTTTGGAAATCTATAATCAGTTAGTGAAACAAGATATTACAAAAGGATATAAAATTGCTGGTACAGGGACCATTTCTCCGGATGGAACCGTTGGTCGAATTGGAGGAATTGCTTATAAAGTAGTGGCCGCTGATAAAGCTGGAGCGGATATCTTTTTCGCTCCTAATGATCCAATCCCGAAAGAATGGAAGAAGAAGCACCCGGAAATACAAACGAATTATCAAGAAGCGGTAAAGGCGGCAAAAGATACGAAAACGAATATGAAAATTGTTCCCGTCAAAACGTTGGATGATGCCCTTGATTATTTGCAGAAACTAAAACCAAAGGAATGATGAGATACAAAAAAATGGAACGAGAACCGGGATGCCTCATCATTTTGGATCAGGGCCAAAAACAAACCCTCCAAACGAAAGGAAACCTGTTTTTCATTCCATCTTCCGTTTGTCTCTTCATTTCTGGTGAAGATATAACCAATTAAGGGATGATGACCGGGGAAAAGAGAAGATCGCTGTTAAGCAGCGCTGAACGTTTGTTTGAAGGCAATCCTATTGCGAAAATATTAGTCGCTTTTATATCAGCTGTAAGCAGATTCCGATAAGCGGACGCCTTGGCGATCAATGGAATCTGTAATGTTTTTTTTACATTTCTTAAATATTCCCGCCCTTTTGATGTCATCCCTAGCACTCTGATATAGGAAGGATAGTCTGATTCAGCCGCCATCTGTTCTTTTGAAGCATGAGTTAAAATATGTACGCACATTCGTTGCAGGCGTGTCCATGTATATCGCTTTGTTTTAACGGATTCCATAAACTGTTGGAAAGAAGTGGATTGATGGGCCGCCTCGATCAGCCGATATTCAATTCCTTCTTCCACTTCGTAGATCGACTGCAGTTCTTCCGGCTTGGCAGAAAGCAATTGATATTGCAAATAAGGCCAATACAATTCCCAATGATGGAGAACTCCGAAAGTGGATAGATATTTTTTTAATTCGGTAAAGGTCGCGTTCGGAACATAGGGTTTTACACCGTCTAACCGAACACCATTTGGATGAAAAATAGAATGGCGAATCCCGGTAGCGCTTGCTATCGACTTGTTCGGTTGTTTATCGTGGTATCCGGCTCCTTGGCGAGGGATCGTATACGCTTTCATGTCCGGTGACAGTCGATTCTTTGCTTTGATGTATTGAAGGCCCAAAATATTATTGGGCTTGGACGTATCTAAAAGAGAAACGTTTTTTAAAACATTTTTCATGGCCAGTGATTGAGCCTTTGGGTAGCTTATGCCCGTTTTGATCCATTTTTGTACTTCGTTTTGAATCTGTTCATTTTGTTCTTCCAACAAGTTGGCCGTTTTTTCAAACGCTTTGATATCCCCTGATTCGCTTCCAAAACAAAAACTGTCCACACCGAGCTCGTGTAAAAGAGCAATGGCTCCGAAAGCAAAGGTTTCGGCCTTCTGAGTGGCAAAATAATAAGGGAGCTCCACGACAAGGTCAACTCCGGAATGCAGGGCCATTTTTGCCCTCGCCCATTTGGAAAGGAGTGCCGGTTCCCCTCTTTGCAAAAAATGGCCGCTCATCACGGCGATCAGCACTTCAGCGCCTGTTATTCGTTTCGTTTGCAAAATATGATGCAGGTGGCCGTTATGAAAAGGATTATATTCAACCACAATTCCAGCACTTTTCATGTTTTCTCATCCTTTGAAAGCAAATTGTTATTTTCATTCTAGCGGGGAAGGATGGATGGATCAACAAAAAGAAGATAATAGATGAAAAAGTGGTATACTAAGAATAGTTTTCTTTATCCTGTAAAGAAAAAAAGTTGACAATCATATAAGGGGAATATATAATTATTTCTGTTGCCTTGAGGTGATTTTTTTGAAGTGGTCCGTTGCACAATTACGAAAAAATCGTGATGACTTTATCATTGACGAGACGGTAGAGATACCGGAATTAAAACAAATGGATGAACAAATCCGCGATCTTTCCCCCGTACATATTACGGGAAGAGCTGATATAAGTTCTGAAAAAGTGACGTTTCATCTTCATGTCACGGGTCAATTTATTCTTCCGTGCGCTCGGACGTTGGTCGATGTACCGTACCCGTTTGCGATCGATTCAACCGAGATATACGTCTTGAAAGAATGGCCCGGACAGGATTGGGAAGATGAAGATGTCCATAAGGTTCAAGGGGATACGCTGGATTTGTTGCCTGTCATAAAGGAAATGTTATTGGCAGAAGTGCCATTGCAAGTGATTAGTGAAGATGCGAAGAAGAAAGAACTTCCATCAGGAAAAGATTGGAAGCTGTTGACGGAGGATCAACTTCTTCAAGAAGAAAGCGAAAAAATAGATCCACGTTTGGCAAAGCTGGCTGATCTTTTTGCTGATGACAAATAAACCGAGAAGAACCAGCTTATTCTGGCCTTCATAGATTATAGCTCTCTGTAAGGAGGTGGGAAAAATGGCAGTACCTTTTAGAAGAACATCTAAAACAAGAAAAAACAAACGTCGTACTCATTATAAATTGCAAGTACCAGGAATGGTAGAATGCCCAAACTGCGGTGAAATGAAACTTGCTCACCGTGTATGTCCATCATGCGGAACTTACAAAGGAAAAGAAGTTGTGAATAAATAATCTTCAAAAAACGCGAAGGAAGTTTATCCTTCGCGTTTTTTGCATGGCTGCAAAGAGAGCTCTATAATCCGTGTAATGACTGGTTCGCTTTCAACCAAAATGTTCTCAGTGATAAAGGTTTTGGAAGGATGTGGAATAAAACTCCTGACATCCTTTACTCTTTGACGTGTTCAGGGGGTGACTTAGCTTTTGAAATCATGCTAAATTACTTCCCGGTTGTTTAAACGAAAAACAAATTAAAAATGTGCAGGTCTTATCTTTTCAAAATAAAAAAGAAATTTGAACGTGAAACAGTCTATCACTTCTACTACCAACATATGTATTACTATAAAGCGGAACTACTACCGGCTTTTTACGAAGGAAAAACTTTTAGAGCCGGTTTTGCGGTTTTTAAGGCTCTATAAACTGATAGTGGGGGGATAGACTTGTCTGCAATGCGTCAAGATGCATGGACTCAAGATGAAGATGTTTTGTTGGCGGAGGTGGTATTGCGGCATATTCGTGACGGAAGCACGCAATTAAAGGCTTTTGAAGAAGTTGGAAAAAAGCTTTCCAGAACAGCCGCTGCTTGTGGCTTTCGGTGGAACTCTTATGTAAGGAAACAATATCAATCGGGAATCGAACTGGCCAAAAAACAACGAAAACAAGTAAAAAAAGAATTTTTGCATGAAAATGAGGCAGGCACCGATTCTTTAGAAAATTCTAATTTAAAAAGCAATGATACACAAACGGCTGACGAAATCATTGTTTATTTGACCGAAAAGCTAAAGAAGGCTGACCAATATGATCAGGTTGTAAAAGAAAAACAATTGCTAGGAAGGGAAATAGAGGCATTGACGGCGCAATTGAATGAAGAAAAAAAACAATTCGAACAGCTGAAAACAAAATATGATCAATTGGAAGAGGATTATCGTTCGCTTCTGTATATTATGGAAAGAGCAAGGAAATTAGCGGTAGATGAAAGAAATTAAACGTCGAAATGAAAAAAGGACGGATCAACCGGGAAACACTTGATCCGTCTTTCTTTTCATCAGCTTATTTTTTTTGTGCTGATGGAATCGGGTATCCAGACAAGGCGGGAAGAGTCTTCAGATAATGATTGGAACCCCATTTTGACCCAAAAATCTTGTGATTTTACACGAGGTCTTGTCACAATCGGCAAATTGAAATGTTTGGCATAGTCCACAAGCATTCGTCCATACCCTTTAAATTGGTATTGTGGAAGCACTTCTAATTTCCAAATTTCCAAATGCTTATCATATTCTTGAATGGCGCCATCCAAGTGGCCGTCTTTCACATATAAGCACATGCGTGCAACCAATTTGTCTCCAAAGTAGATTCCGTAAAAAGGAGAAGCCGCTGCGTCTTCTACTAAGGAATATTCCAATTCTTCCAGCATGGAAAGTTCTTGAAGCCCGTATTCTTTAAATTGAGTGAATTCCTCTAATGTTTTGAAATTTACTTTTAAGTTTTCCACTTTTATTGTCATAGGCGAAAACCCCCTTGTTTATTGAAGGATGATCCATCTATACAGGTGAAAAAAGCGATATGGGATATTTTGAGTTTATTTTCTTAATTTTATTATATATGATTCGATTGAAATATGTAAACGTTTTCTCATCTGCGATCCGGGATGGCCATCTCGCCAAGGAAAATGGTTATCAAAGAGTTGGCATTCTGATAAAATGTGTATGAAGTGAAGAAAAGATGATATTGGTTGATGAAATCAGACTTTGGAAAAGTTTTAAATGAACGAAATAAAAGAGCATGAAAGCAGAGAGGACTGCAGACAAGGGGAATGGATGATGAGCATAAAAAGTGAAATGAAAATTGGTGTCATCGGCGGCGGTTCTATCGGGTTATATTATGCTGCCAATCTATCAAAATGGTTTCCGGTAACCCTTTATACAAGAACATCCAGACAAAGCAAAGCCATTCAAGAAAATGGAATCACCTTAAGAGAAAATGGTCGTGAGAAAAGAGCGATCGTACGGGTCAAACAATTGACCGAGGCGGATTCGATTGACGAGGATCTCTTATTAGTTGCTGTGAAACAATATCATTTACAAGGGATGGTCCCGTTTTTCCAACAATTGTCCCCGGATGTCTCGTTATTGTTTTTGCAAAATGGGATGGGCCATCTTTTTCTTTTGGAACAGCTTCCTCAAAAAAATGTCTTTTTAGGAACCGTCGAACACGGTGTTTTGAAAGAAAAAGATACTATCGTCCAAGTAAGGGGAAGGGGAATAACCAATGTGTCGGTTTATCGGGGATCCCGGCAATTTCTTGAGCATTTCGTGTCGCAGACAAATGGGTCGTTCCCTTTCCAATTTCATCAAAATTATCAAAACATGATGATGGCAAAACTATTGGCTAATGCCATGATTAACCCGCTAACAGCTGTTTTGAAAGTTCCGAATGGAGAATTGATCAAAAATCCGTATTATCATCAGCTGTTAACGGCCATGTTTACGGAACTGGTGTCCGTGTTTCCAAAATATGAATCCGATGCCACATTCAACAAAGTGTTGGAAATTATTCAAAAGACGGCGGAAAACCGTTCATCTATGTTGACGGATTTAGAGAATGGGAGAAAAACAGAAATCGATGCCATTTTAGGATATGTGTTGAAGATAGCTGAACAAGAACAAATCAGCACTCCTATGATTCAAACCGTTTATTGGATGATAAAAGGGCTTGAGAATCATTTGGACCTCGATTAATGATTAAGGATCCTTTCCAAATTTGTCATAAACGTGGTATTTGAAAACGACATGCCTGAAGAAGGAGAGTACATATATATGAAACTGGAAAACATTCAAATTCCAGCGATCAACTTATTTGCTTCATCTTACTTAAAACAAGAAAAACCGGTTGTGGATTTTTTTCATTATCGTTTATCTGATCCTTATGTTTTTGAAAAAAGACTAAGAGAACTTGAAAACCGGACTTTTTTGCGATATGAATTAGCCGGTTGTCTGGAAAAATATATGGAAGATTTTTTACATATTCCCGCTGTTCAGCGATCCATTCACAAGTTGAAGCTCCCACATTCGGCGGTGGTTTTGGGCGGACAGCAAGCGGGGCTAATGACAGGCCCTCTTTATACCATTCATAAAATCATTTCGGTTATTCGCTTTGCCGGTCTGCAGGAGGAAAAGCTAGGCGTACCTATAGTGCCTGTTTTTTGGATTGCTGGAGAAGATCACGATTTCTTGGAAGTGAACCATCTTTATGTTCAAAAAGGAACGAAAATGGAAAAGTTCTCTTATACGGAAAGCGTTTTAGGAAAAAAGATGGTCTCTGATATCTCCTTTAATAAAGCATTGATGCAAAAGTGGGTCGAAGAGATTATACGGCAGTTCGGAGAGACAGAGCATACTAACGGTCTGCTTGACTTGCTTCGGGAAGCCATTGAATGTTCAGAAACCATTACTGATTTTTTTCGCTACCTGATCGCCCGATTATTTTGCCATTACGGTCTTTTACTGATCGATTCAGCGTTTGAGCCGTTGCGCAAACTGGAAATCCCTTATTTTCGAAATATGATCCTCGAAAATGAGAGTATTACGGAAAAAGTGTTAGAGCAGCAATCGATAATTCGTCAAGCTGGATTTTCCAATATGATCGAATTGAGTGAGGAAGCGGCAAACCTTTTTCTATACGAATGTGGAGAACGAATTTTGCTTGAATACAATAAAGAGAAAGAACGTTTTACAGGTAAAAATGGCGAAATCGAATTGGAAATTGAACATTTGCTTGATCGACTGAAAACAGCTCCGCAATGTTTTAGCAATAATGTGGTCACGAGACCGATCATGCAAGAACAGTTGTTTCCAACGCTGGCATTTATAGCGGGGCCTGGTGAAATCGCTTATTGGGCTGAATTAAAACAAGCTTTTGAGTTTCTGGATATGAAAGTGCCGCCAATCCTTCCGCGTCTGAATATCACTCTTTTGGAAAGAAGTGTGGCAAGAGATCTTGAAGTGCTGGGAATAGATGTCAAAACAGCTATAGAATCGGGCATTTCCAGCGAAAAGAATCAATATTGGGATACTGTTCGAGACGATACTTTCCACGATTTGATCGAGACGACGAAAGAGGATTTAATGAAGCATTATGAAAAAATAAAAGACAGAGCCCGCAAAATGAATTTAGGCCCCCTTTCTCTTATAGAAAAAAATCTTGAATTTCATTTTCGACAGCTGGATTATCTTAAGAAAAAAACCGACCAAAACCTTATGGTCAAACATCAAGCCATTCTCCAAAAGTACGATCGCATCGAAAACAGCCTTCATCCGAACGGCGGTCCTCAAGAAAGAGTGTGGAACCTCTTTTATTTTATGAACCAATACGGTGTTTCCTTTATTCACGATCTAATGGAATTGCCGTTCACGTTTGACGGCACCCATCAACTAGTCAAAATTTAGATGCTTACAACGACCGGCTTTGGCCGGTTTTTTCTATTTTAATGGATTGTATGGAGCGGCCAAAACTGTCGATTCTTCGGAATAAAGAAGCGCCGCGCTTTTGGTTGAAAAGCAAGCGAAACTTATTTAGAATGTCATTCCGTTTTCTTCATGAAGCGGAGAAGATAAGTGTGAAGTGAGTATAGTGAAACGAGTGAACGAGTTATTTTCATAGACAAGAATATAAAAAATCAAATTGGAGATTAAAATTTTTTTCAAAAAGAGGAAATCTTTAATGTTTAAAGAAATAATTAGATGTGGAGAAAAGTGGGGGAATGTGGTACAGTTAGGTTAGAAAGTGGGGGCTCAGTGATGTTCATGGGGGAATACCGGCATAGCATTGATGCAAAAGGAAGATTGATCATCCCCGCTAAATTCAGGGAAGACCTTGGTGAAACGTTTGTTTTGACCAGAGGATTGGATCAATGTTTGTTTGGCTATCCCCTTCAGGAATGGAAAATATTAGAAGAAAAATTAAAAGCATTGCCCCTTACAAAAAAAGACGCACGAAGCTTCACGAGATTTTTCTTTTCGGGAGCAACGGAATGCGAACTGGACAAACAAGGAAGAATCAATATTCCCTCGACTCTTCTGCAATACGCTCAATTGGAAAAGGAATGTGTAGTTTTGGGAGTTTCCAATCGAATTGAGATTTGGAGTAAACCGATTTGGGAAGACTATTTTGCAAAGTCGGAAGAGTCTTTTACAGAGATTGCTGAGAATATGATTGATTTTGATATTTAGATTCGATTGGATGGATGTAAATGAATTTTGTGCATGAAACAGTTTTATTAAAAGAGGCAGTGGACGGACTGAATGTACGGCCCGACGGTATTTATGTGGACTGCACACTTGGTGGTGGAGGACACAGCCAATATTTGGCATCGAAATTATCGAAACGAGGACGATTAATTGCATTCGATCAAGATGTCACGGCACTGCAATTTGCTAAAGAAAAATTGGCTGATTATCGAGATCAAATCACTTTTGTCAAAAGCAATTTCCGATTCATCAAACAAGAATTGGAATCGATTGGATGCTATAAAGTAGACGGAATTTTATATGATCTCGGGGTATCTTCTCCCCAGCTGGACACGCCGGAGCGGGGGTTCAGCTATCATCATGATGCTCCTCTTGATATGCGGATGGATCTCGATGGGGAACGAACGGCATATGAAATCGTCAATGAATGGCCATACGAAGATCTAGTCCGAATCTTTTTCCGATACGGGGAAGAAAAATTTTCCAAGCCAATCGCCCGAAAAATTGAAGAAGCACGAAAAAAAGCACCAATTGAGACGACTGGCCAGCTTGTGGAGCTAATTAAGGAAGCCATTCCGGCTCCTGCTCGAAGAAAAGGCGGACATCCTGCCAAACGGGTATTTCAAGCGATCAGAATTGCCGTCAATGATGAGCTATCCGCATTTGAACAGTCGTTGAATGATGCAATTGAATTATTGAATCCCGGAGGACGAATTAGTGTCATCACGTTTCATTCATTGGAGGACCGCATTTGCAAGCAAATATTTAAATCGCTAAGTTCAGCTCCGGATTTACCTCCGGGTTTGCCGATACTTCCGGAAGAATACAGACCAAAATTAAAAGTGATAACGAAAAAGCCTATTGTACCGAATGAAGCAGAAATCATGAACAACAACCGTGCCCGTTCGGCTAAGCTAAGAATCGCAGAAAAAATCTAAAATGAGTGGGGGAAAACGATGGCGAATGTAGCGCGAAAAGTACAAGTGTTCGAGGAACCGGAATTACGGAAACCGATAGCACCCAAGAAAGTACGCCGCCACAAAAGGTGGCTTACTCCGGGTGAAAAAGTGATGATCGTTGTTTTTGCATTGTTTTTTTGTGTGCTGTCCGTGAAAATTATTTCAACTGAAACAGCCATTTATCAAACGAATAAGGAAATCCAACAGATCGAAGCAAAAGTAAAAAATCAACAAAAAGTGAACAAGGATTTACAAATGCAAATCAGCGAAGACAGTACATATAAAAAAATTTGGGAAAAGGCAAGACAACAAGGGCTAAACTTGAATCAACAAAACATTAAGGTTGTGCAGTAACATGAATGGTAATCAAATAAACATCCGAAAAGGAGCAGCGATTTTATTTGTTTTTTTCGCTTTGCTCTTTTTTGTCTTATTTGTACGTTTTTTATACATAGAAATCACAGGAAAAGTAGACGGCCATGTATTGGCAAACGAAGCGTTAAGAAAGTATATGAAAACTGATACTTTGATCGCTCATCGCGGAAACATTTATGACCGAAATGGAGACGTGATTGCCGAGGATATGACCACTTATAAGCTTGCGGCTATTCTGGATAAAAGAGCGACAAGCGATCCGAAATATCCACATCATGTCACGAATCCCAAAAAAACCGCCCGAATTCTCGCCAAATATATTGATATGGATGAAAAAGAAATTTACAAGCGATTAACGAAAAAAGGAGTATTTCAAGTTGAATTTGGCAATGCAGGCCGTAACCTTTCCTACGATGTAAAAGAAAAAATCGAAAAGGAAAAATTGCCCGGGATCGTTTTTCTGCGAGATTCAACTCGATTCTATCCGAACGGCAAATTCGCTTCGCATTTAATCGGGTTTGCCAGAAAAGACGAAAATTCCGATCAAAGTATTGGACAATTAGGGATTGAAAAAGCTTATGACCGATTTTTGCGCGGCAGAAATGGAAAAATTCAATATGAGAGTGATTTATGGGGATATTTATTGCCGAATAAAAAAGAAATGGTGAAAGAACCGAAGAACGGAGATGATATTTATTTAACGATCGATTCTAAAATACAAGTATTTTTGGAAGATGCATTGAACACGGTAGAAAAAGAATACAAACCTTCTAAAATCCTAGCTGTTGTTGCAGATCCGAAAACCGGAAAAATATTAGCGATGGGTCAAAGACCTTCTTTCGATCCCGGTTCGCGGGAAGGTTTGTCCGATAACTGGCGCAATGAAATCGTGGAATCTGCTTATGAGCCAGGGTCGGTGATGAAAATTTTTACGCTTGCGGCCGCAGTAGAAGAAGGAGTATTTTCACCAAATGCCACCTATAAATCCGGAAGCTATAAAGTGGGAACAAGCGTCATACGTGATCATAACGGTGGCGTAGGTTGGGGAACCATTACTTATTTGGAAGGGGTTCAGCGATCTTCCAACGTGGCCTTTGTGCATTTGCTGGATATGATGGGATCGGATACGTTCCGAGAGTATTTGGATCGCTTCCGATTTGGAAAGAAAACAGGAATTGAACTCCCTGATGAAGCTTCCGGAAATATCTTATACCGGTATCCTGTGGAAAAGGCGACGACGGCCTTCGGTCAGGGGACGACCGTAACGGCATTACAGCTCGTTCAAGGAGCTACGGCTATCGCGAATAATGGGAAGATGATGAAACCATATGTGATTGATAAAATCGTGGATCCTAATACGAATAAAATCGTTATGCAAACAAAACCGAAAGAGGTAGGAAGACCAATCTCCTCCAACACGGCAAAAGAAGTTCGGGATATTTTGCGTACGGTTCTCACAGCGAAAAATGGAACTGGAAAAATTTATAATATCGATGGCTATGATGTGATAGGAAAAACTGGAACAGCTCAACTGCCCAACCCTAACGGCGGCGGCTATTTAAGCGGTGCCGAAAACTATCTTTTTTCTTTCTTAGGCATGGCACCAAAAAATGATCCGCAGCTGATCGTATATGTGGCGGTACAGCAGCCTCATCTCAAAAATGAGACGGGAGGAGTCCCGGTGGCCAAAATCTTTAATCCTGTCATGAAAAACAGTTTGCAGTATTTAAATATTAAACCGCAACGAAAGATTACAGCCAAAACGATAACCGTCGACGATTATACGGGAATGAAGGCGGAAGACGCGGTTCAAAAAGTGAAAGAGGCAGGATTGGAACCTGTATTGTTAGGGAA
The DNA here is from genome assembly GCF_038006725.1 of Bacillus sp. FSL W8-1127. Lineage (NCBI taxonomy): Bacteria > Bacillati > Bacillota > Bacilli > Caryophanales > Bacillaceae > Bacillus > Bacillus sp. FSL W8-1127. The sequence goes on from NZ_JBBOVU010000001.1 coordinate 1,297,534, forward strand.
GGGGGACACTGTTCAAAGTCAGGATCCAGAAAAGTCCACAGACCTTCTCGAAGGAGAAAAAGTCATTTTGCGAATAGATGGGCCGCTGACGATTCCTGATTTGAAGGGGTGGTCATTGCGTGACGTGGCGAAAGTAGCGAAGCTGGCGGGCTTGAAGCTGAGTGTGAGCGGAAAAGGCTATGTGATCAAACAAAACATAAAGCCGAATGAAACCATTAAAAAAGGAACGGAGCTTGTCATCCATTTAACACGACCGGAAAATTACGTTAAACAGCAATAAAAAAGAGAGCAAACCAAGGAGACGGATACGAAAAAACGTTCTGCAGAAATATTTAGTCCATGCAGCCGGATCTAAGGCATCTAAACAACAGGGCCTGGGATCCGGCTTTTTCTATTTCAAAAAACTTCATTAGAACCCATTGCAAGATTGTTTATCATCGTTGTAAAAATGAAAGATGCACGTGCATAGTAAACGTCTCCTATTCGCTTTGTTTCAGCGTTAGCAAGTAGACTTCTCTTTCGGGTTTGTCCGTTCTATTAAAAAAAAACAAGCATATATTGGGAACGAGCCTGGAAAGGAGGGGATTTCTTGAAGCGTGTATCTCAAGTTACGGTTCGAAAACGTCTGACCTTTTTGCTGCTTGCAGGGATAGTTATATTCGCCGTTATTGATGTTAGACTTGGCTATGTTCAATTTGCCATGGGAGACATGCTCACGGATAAAGCGAAAGACTCATGGAGCCGAAATATACCATTTGAGCCTGAGCGCGGAAAAATTCTCGACCGAAATGGCGTTGCGCTAGCCACAAACAAGAGTGCTCCGACCATCTATGTCATGCCGCGGCAAATTGAAAATCCTGCAGAAGCTGCCGAAAAGTTGGCGGCTGTTCTGAATGCGAATGAAGAAAAATTGTATAAGCATTTGACGAAAAAAACTTCTATTGAACGCTTACCCGAAGGCAGAAAAATTTCTTATGAAAAAGCAAACGAAATTCGAGCGTTAGGAATCAAAGGAGTTTTTATTGCTGAGGATTCAAAGCGCTATTACCCATTTGGAAGCTATTTGTCGCATGTGCTGGGGTTCACGGGAATCGATAATCAAGGGTTAGCCGGGCTGGAATTGACATATGATAAAGAGTTGAGAGGACAGAAAGGCTCGATGAAATATTATTCTGATGCTAAGGGCAAAAAAATGCCCAATATGTCCGACGACTACCAACCTCCAATGGACGGGGAAGATTTAGTGCTGACCATTGATACAAAAGTGCAAACGATTATTGAAAGGGAATTGGACAATGCAGAAGCCAAGTATAATCCGGACGGAATCATAGCTATTGCGATGAATCCCAATACAGGAGAAATTTTGGCGATGTCTTCTAGGCCTACTTTTAACCCTGCAAACTATAAAGAGGTCCCTCCGGAAATTTACAACCGAAATTTGCCGATTTGGAGCACGTATGAACCTGGTTCGACATTCAAAATTATCACTCTTGCTGCGGCGCTTCAAGAAAAAAAGGTAGATTTGGAGCATGAAAAATTTCATGATCCCGGTTATATTGAGGTGTCGGGTGCCACACTACATTGCTGGAAGCGGGGAGGACACGGGACGGAAACATTTTTGGAAGTGGTCCAAAACTCCTGCAACCCTGGTTTTGTCGAATTGGGAGAACGTTTGGGAAAAGAAAAATTGTTCAAGTATATTCATGATTTCGGCTTTGGCGAAAAAACCGGGATCGACTTGCAAGGAGAAGGAAAAGGGTTATTATTCCCTATGAATAAAGTAGGGCCAGTTGAATTGGCTACTACCGCTTTCGGTCAAGGTGTTTCCGTTACTCCCATTCAGCAGGTAGCAGCTGTTTCCGCTGCTATCAATGGCGGAATTTTGTACCAGCCGTATGTAGCAAAAGAATTAATTGATCCAAACACTCATGAGGTTCTGATGAGAAAAACTCCCGTTAAAAAGAGAAGAGTGATTTCGGAAGAGACATCTAAAAAAGTTCGCTATGCATTGGAAAGTGTCGTTGCGAAAGGGTCGGGAAAAAACGCCTATGTTGATTCTTACCGGGTGGGCGGAAAAACCGGAACGGCTCAGAAAGCACAAAACGGGCGTTATTTAGAAAATAATCATATCGTTTCTTTTATCGGGTTTGCACCTGCGGATGACCCTCAAATCGTCGTCTATGTGGCAGTCGACAATCCTAAAGGCACGATTCAATTCGGAGGAACCGTCGCGGCCCCGATTGTAGGCAAAATCATGGATGACAGTTTGCAAGCGATGAATGTCAAACCAAGAAAAAATCAAATCGAGAAAAAACGACAATGGAACGACCCGAAAGAAATCAAGATTCCCAATTTGGAAGGAATGACAAAAAAAGAATTATTGGAACAACGATATCCATTACAATTCGATGTAAGCGGAAATGGAAATAAAGTGGTCAATCAATCTCCAAAACCGGGAACGAAAGTAGAAGAGGGGGCTACTGTCCGCATTTTTATGAATTAGCTGCAGGCGGCAATATGCCGCCTACCCATCTTTCTTCTTCAAAAAGTTAAGCAGAACCTACCATTCTGTGTTAATATGATTAAGTGACTGCCACAGCTCGACATTTTTTTCAATCTGTCTTTCCGTTTTAAAGTCATTTTTCTTCGATATTGGTTCGCATTCTCGCAGGAATTTCGTTAAAATGAGAAAAGAGTGGCTGTCATGGCCAAGTATCCATCATCATAGTAAAGATTGAATAAGCAAAACAGCCATACAGCCAAATACATAGGATGGATGCGACTGTTAGAAAGGATTGGACATAATGAAACTGCAAAGTTTGATAAAATCATTGCCTTTTTATCAGCTTACTTCCGAGCAAAACCCAGACATCACTTCGATTGAAAACGATCATCGCCAAGTGAAAAAGGGTTCCCTTTTTATTTGTATTAAAGGGTATACGGTAAATGGTCATCAGTTTGCGAAGGCAGCAGCGGAACGACAGGCTGCAGCGATCGTGGCAGAGGAGCCTGTTGACGTTGATGTCCCGGTCGTATATGTAAAAGATACAAAAAGAGCGATGGCCGTATTGGCCGATGCCTTTTATCAATCGCCGACAAAATCGTTAAAATTAATCGGAATCACGGGAACGAACGGTAAAACGACGACCAGTCATTTGCTGTACGAAATATTTCAGAAAGCGGGCGAAAAGGCTGGTTTGATCGGCACCATGTACATAAAAATAGGGGATAAAACGCTGGAAACCAAAAATACGACACCCGACAGCTTAACGTTGCAAAAAGTATTTCATCAAATGCAGGAAGAACAGGTCACGGCGGCGGCAATGGAAGTTTCCTCGCATGCCCTTGTCGAGGGGCGGGTGCATGGCTGTGACTATGATATTGCCGTTTTTACGAATTTAACTCAAGATCATTTGGATTATCACAAAACGATGGATGAGTATCGGAGAGCCAAAGGGCTGTTATTTGCCCAGCTGGGAAATACCTTTGACAGAGAAAAGCAAAAATTTGCCGTGCTGAACATCGACGACCCGGCTTCCGAGTACTTTATCCGCGAAACAGCTGCCCATATTGTCACGTACGGCATCGAACGGGAGGCTATATTTCGAGCCAAAAATATTGAACTCCACCCTTCGGGAACAACGTTTGATTTAGTGTATCCGGACGGGGAATGTCAGATAAAAACGAAACTTGCCGGAAAATTTAATGTGTATAATGTTTTAGCGAGCATTGCTGCCGCATATGTTGCGAAAGTGGACTTCGATACGATCGTTTCAGCGGTAGGAGACATCGAAGGAGTGGCCGGCCGTTTTCAATTAATTCATGAAGGCCAAGATTTTTCTGTTATCGTGGATTATGCTCATACTCCAGACGGACTTGAAAATGTACTGAAAACGGTGCGCCAGTTGACAGACAAACGGATTTTCGTCGTCGTAGGCTGTGGCGGAGACAGGGACCGAACGAAGAGGCCTTTAATGGCGAAAGTAGCTTGTCAATATGCGACAGATCCGATTTTTACTTCGGATAACCCCCGTAGTGAAAATCCTTTAGCTATTTTGAAGGACATGGAAAAAGGGGTTGAAGGAGAGAAATACGAAATCATTCCGGATCGCCGTGAGGCCATTTTCAAAGCGATTAAAAAAGCATCCGCCGGCGATGTCGTTGTCATTGCGGGAAAAGGCCATGAAACGTACCAAATTATCGGCGATCGAGTGCTTCATTTTGATGATCGGGAAGTAGCTATTGAAGCTTTGAAGGAGAGATAAATCCATGCTATTCATGAAAGAAATAGCCGGATGGTTCAAGCAAGTCGCGGGAGCCAAAATGGAGGAAATTCGAATTGAAACGGTTTCGATCACTTCCTCATTATCGATGCCAAAAGGGCTTTATTTGCCTGTTGAAGAAAATCCGAATTTTTTAGCGGCGATAAAACAAGGAGCGATTGCGGCATTGTGGAACACGGACAGCCCTTTGCCGAGATCGGTGCCTAACGATTTTCCAGTTTTTCAAACACAAGATTTATTTGATGCCTTTAACACGATTGCTGAGAATTACAAGAAAAAAATAGAACAAGAAGAGTGGAAAGAAATGACAACTTTTATTTTTTATCAAAACGATCCATCATTCAATCAATATTTACCATTCCACCTAGATGATGAAAGGGAAATGGAACAGCTGTTTTCATCTATTAATCAATATGGGAAGAGGAGGGGATAACGATGATGGAACAAGTGATTTTCTATACGATCTTGATGGGGTTTTTAATCACTGTGCTTCTTTCGCCCATTTTTATCCCCTTTTTGAGAAGATTAAAATTTGGGCAAAGCATTCGCAAAGAAGGGCCAAAATCCCACCAGAAAAAATCAGGCACACCAACAATGGGCGGAATCGTTATTTTACTGTCTATCATCATTACGACTCTAGTGATGACCGGAAAGTTTTCCAAACCGAATGTGGAAACCTATCTATTGCTTTTTGTGACAGTTGGATTTGGTCTGCTTGGATTTTTAGATGATTTTATTAAAGTGGTGATGAAGCGGAATTTAGGGTTGACATCCAAGCAAAAATTGTTGGGTCAAATCATTATTTCCGTTATTTTTTATTTTTTCTATAAGCAGCATCATTATTCAACGGAGTTGTCCATTCCATTTACGGATATATCGGTCGATTTGGGCTGGTTGTATGTATTGTTTGTTATTTTTTGGCTTGTTGGTTTTTCCAATGCTGTCAACTTGACAGACGGTCTTGACGGGCTTGTTTCGGGAACGAGCGCGATTGCATTCGGGGCGTTCGGAGTGTTGGCTTGGAATCAATCGCAATATGAGACAGCTGTGTTTGCGATGGCAGTGGTGGGAGCTGTGTTAGGATTTCTCGTCTTTAATGCCCACCCGGCCAAAGTGTTTATGGGAGATACCGGTTCGTTGGCGCTTGGAGGTGCGATTGCCACCATTTCTTTGCTAACGAAGCTTGAGCTCGTCCTTCTGGTCATCGGTGCGGTGTTTGTCGCAGAGACGCTGTCTGTTATATTGCAAGTGATTTCTTTTAAAACGACCGGCAAGCGTATTTTCCGGATGAGTCCGCTGCATCATCATTTTGAGCTCGGCGGTTGGTCAGAATGGCGTGTCGTCGTGACTTTTTGGACGGCCTCTCTTATTTGTGCAGGACTAGGAATCTATATCGGAGTGTGGGACTAATTGAAAACGATCACTAAATTTCAGCATAAAAAAGTATTAGTATTGGGCCTCGCCAAAAGCGGAGCAAGCGCGGCTTCACTTCTACATAAGCTTGGCGCATTTGTCACAGTAAACGATAAAAAACCTTTGCAGGAAAATCCTCAAGCCCAAGATTTACTGGAACAGGGCATAAAGGTGATCACGGGTTCCCATCCCATCGAATTGTTGGATGAGGGATATGAGTATATCGTCAAAAATCCCGGCATTCCTTATTCGAACCCTCTTGTTCGGGGGGCTTTGGAACGTGGGATTCCGATTTTGACGGAAATAGAATTGGCTTATTTAATTTCGGAAGCTCCTATCATCGGCATTACCGGCACGAACGGCAAGACAACGACAACGACGTTAATTTTCGAGATGTTAGAAAAGGATGGGAAGCGGCCGCTTATCGCCGGAAATATTGGAAAAGTAGCTTCTAAAGTTGCCCAAAAGGCAACGGAAGAGAATATAGTGGTCATGGAATTGTCTTCTTTTCAGCTGATGGGGATTGATACGTTCAGGCCTCATATTTCCATTATTACGAATTTGTATGAGGCTCATCTTGATTACCATGGAACAAAAGAAGAATATGCAAAAGCGAAAGCGAATATTACGAGAAATCAAACAGAAGACGATTATCTGATTATCAATGGCGATCAAGAAGAACTAATTGAACTGACGAAATTTTCCAAAGCGAAAAAAGTTCTATTTTCCACTAAACGGGTGATTGAGGACGGAGCTTATATCCAAGACGGCATCGTCTATTTCCGTGGTGAAAAATTGATCGATACAGAGGAAATTGCTCTCCCGGGATCCCATAATTTAGAAAATATACTGGCTGCAGTTGCAGCCGTTAAATTGGCCGGCGGGGGAAATGAAGCGATTCGAAACGTGTTAAAAGTTTTCGCTGGAGTAAAACATCGCACTCAATATGTCGGTGAAGTGAATGGCCGAAAATTTTACAACGATTCGAAGGCAACGAATACGTTGGCGACTAAAGCCGCTTTAAGCGCCTTTCAAAGCCCGATTATTCTCCTTGCAGGCGGTCTGGACCGCGGAAACGGTTTTGACGATCTTATTCCTTATTTAAAAAATGTGAAAGCTGTCATTACATTTGGACAAACAGCAGAAAAAATTTCCGAAACGGCGCGCAAAGCGGGCATTAAAACGATTGTTCATGCGGAGAATGTGAGCGATGCAGTGCCAAAAGCATATCAGTTATCAGAGAAAGGGGACATTATTCTGTTATCGCCGGCATGCGCCAGCTGGGATCAGTATAAAACTTTCGAACAACGCGGTGATATTTTTATTGAGGCTGTGCATAGACTGAAGTAAGAGCTTGTCTAGTGGATGCACGGACCCAACAAAGAATTAACACCTACGATCGGCTAATTTCGTGCTGATTAGCTCAAATCTATGTCTATCGAGGTGTTGGCTTTGTCTTACAAAAAGTCTTCCCCGGACTTTGTTTTAATTGTACTGACACTTAGTCTTTTGGCCATTGGGCTCATCATGGTTTACAGCGCCAGCGCCGTTTGGGCGGAATATAAGTTTGGTGATTCATTTTATTTTGCAAAAAGGCAGCTGCTTTTTGCCGGCGCTGGCGTCATGGCGATGTTCTTTCTCATGAACGTGGAGTATTGGATATGGCGTTCATGGTCAAAAGTCATTCTGCTTGTTTGTTTTGCATTGCTCATTCTTGTGCTAGTGCCGGGAGTGGGAACAGTCAGAAACGGTTCGCGAAGCTGGATCGGGGTCGGTGCGTTTTCCATCCAGCCATCCGAGTTTATGAAACTGGCTATGATCGTTTTTTTGGCAAAATATTTATCAGAACGGCAAAAGTACATTACCTCTTTTAAAAAAGGGCTGGTACCTACATTGTCTTTAGTGTTTTTGGCCTTTGGACTCATTATGCTCCAGCCGGATCTTGGAACAGGAACTGTCATGGTGGGCACATGCATTGTGATGATCTTTATCTCCGGTGCTCAAATCAAACATTTCGCTGGCTTTGCTTTTGTCGGGCTGATTGGTTTTGCGGGTCTTATTCTTTCGGCACCTTATCGGATGAACCGCATTACCTCTTATCTGGATCCGTGGTCTGATCCACTGGGAACCGGTTTTCAGATCATACAATCGATGTATGCTATTGGACCAGGAGGATTATTTGGGCTGGGCTTGGGAGAAAGCCGGCAAAAATTTTTCTATTTGCCGGAGCCGCAAAACGATTTTATTTTTGCCATCTTAGCGGAAGAATTGGGGTTTATCGGCGGCAGCATTGTGCTCCTTTTATTTACGCTTTTATTATGGAGGGGCATACGCGTTGCATTGGGGGCTCCAGATTTGTATGGAAGTTTTTTGGCAGTGGGCATTATTTCCATGGTGGCCATCCAAGTCATGATCAATGTGGGCGTGGTGACCGGATTGATGCCGGTCACCGGCATCACCCTTCCTTTCTTGAGTTATGGCGGTTCTTCCTTGACGCTTGTATTAGCAGCCATTGGGATTCTTTTAAATGTAAGTCGTTATTCCCGATATTAAAAAACTGGAGACCTTATCTTTTAAGGTTTCCAGTTTTTTGTATGTGCGCCCGGCATGTACATGAACTATAGGGTGTAAGTCCCGAACCCCGAAGACAGAAGTAGAGGTTAGCCAAGAGCAAGGGTGTCCGTGGTGACGCGGAATCTGAAGGAAGCTGGAGGCAAAACACCGGTCCGAGGAACACGAACCTCATATAAGGCTAGGTATGATTGAGTGAGTTTGCATAACAAAACAAAGCTCTTTCTGTCGAAGGTCATATCGAGTAAATGAGGCGGATAGATGGTGTGAAAGTGCATGTACTTACCCGGGGAGGTCTGGCGGATATGTGAAGTACTCTTCATAACCTACTTAGTGATAAGTAGCTGAACCGTCAGAAGTCAGCAGAGGTCATAGTATTAGTTGGTCTAGAACAACTAAGAAGGACCGAACAATTAAGAGAGAATAGCCCTTGGTATTCAGTGAGTCATGATGAACACAGAAAACGTAGTACCTCACTTGAGGGAGGAAGCGGTGAATCCCGTGGGAGACCTCTTGGAGGGTGGAGTGACCACTGGCATAAAGAGAACAGCTATTCACGGAAGTTATAAAGACTTGCGTCAATTATCTTAATTGAACCGCCGTATACGGAACCGTACGTACGGTGGTGTGAGAGGACGGGAGTTAATCGCTCCCTCCTACTCGATTTTTGTTACAATGTTGCAATTTCTATTAAATTGTATTTGCGCATGGACATTCATTCGCTAAAATATAGTATGATAATGTAGTCGACCTTTGTGAACGTGTTTTCCGAAAAAGAAACAGGATGTGGATTGACTATCATGAATACGTACATAACAGTGAAAGAAGAATTTGAGGTGAAAAGAATATGAAAATCGTCGTCAGTGGCGGCGGTACTGGAGGGCATATTTACCCGGCTTTGGCTCTCATCAGGACCATAAAAGAAAAACATGCCGAAACTTCTTTTTTGTATATCGGAACAGAGAAGGGATTAGAATCAAAGCTTGTTCCGAGAGAAGGAATTGAGTTTCGCTCTATTCATATTACGGGTTTTAAACGTTCTCTTTCTTTTGAAAACGTGAAAACGGTGGCTCGTTTTCTAAAGGGTGTAAGAGAATGCAAGAAGTGGCTGAAAGAGTATAAGCCGGATATTGTCATCGGTACCGGCGGCTATGTGTGCGGACCGGTCGTATACGCCGCGTCGAAATTACATATTCCCACCATCATACACGAACAAAACAGCGTTCCTGGTTTAACCAATAAATTTTTAAGCAAATATGTTGATAAAATAGCGGTTTGTTTTGAGGCAGCCGAGGAATTTTTCCCACGGGAAAAAGTCATTTTGACTGGAAATCCCCGGGCTTCCGAAGTGGTTTCTGCGGAGAAAAATGGGGCTTTGCGTGCATTTGGATTAAAAGAAAATGTTCCTACTGTGCTTATTTTTGGCGGAAGCAGGGGAGCAAGACCTTTAAATGAAGCAGTCGTCAAATCGCTGCCTGTGTTAGGAAACAAACCGTATCAAATTTTGTATATAACAGGAGAAATCCATTTTGAGAATGTCAAAAAGGAAGTCTCTTTAGCAGGAAAGCCGTCCAATGTCGCTATTGCTCCGTTTGTCCATAATATGCCGGAGATATTAAAAGAAGTAGATTTGGTTGTTTCTCGTGCCGGAGCAACTACTTTAGCAGAACTAACGGCGCTTGGAGTACCGAGCATCTTAATTCCGAGCCCTTATGTGACGAACAACCATCAAGAAAAAAATGCTCGGACTTTAGCCGATAAAGGAGCGGCAGTATTGCTTTTAGAAAAAGAATTGTCACCGGAGCGGCTGGTCAAGGAGCTGGATGCCGTTTTAACAAACGAGAATCGACTGAAAAAAATGAAGCAAGCTTCTTCCAAATTGGGAATTCCAGATGCATCTGATCGATTATACCAAGTAATGGTTGAACTGGCGAACTCATCGGATCCCCAATAAGGCCGATTAATCCTAGCTGCGTGTCCGTACAAGAAAATAGGATGAATCAACTGTACTATGCGCCGTGTGTTTCCTGGCCTTGGACAAGGTGAGCAGAGGGAACATGCTCCTAGTATCTGTTCAGCAACATCAGGGAGGGAATGGAGTGGAAAATGGGAAAATCGTCTCGTTGGAGGATCGGATTCCTAGATTAAAAGAATATCGCAAAAGGAAGGCGAATCGCCGGCTGATTTTACTTCTTTTTCTTTTTTTCTTATTAGTGTTGTCAGTGGTCTATTTTTTGTCGCCTATCAGCCATGTAAAAGAAGTGACTGTTTCTGGAAACCATGTGCTGAAAACGAAAGATATTATCAAATGGAGCAATATTGAAAATGGAATGAGCATTTGGAAATTGAACAAGGACGATGTGGAAAAACGGCTAAAAAAAATACCCGAAATTAAATCATCAGACATATCCGTCCGGTTCCCGAACCGTATCCATATTAAAATCAAGGAAATGAAGCAAATCGGCTATCTCGCGAATGGCGACACATATGAACCGGTTCTGGAAAACGGACGTGTGATAAAAGAAAAAACTGTAAAGATTCCAAAACAATTACCCATTCTATTTGATTTTAAAAAAGATGATGTTTTAAAAGAAATGGTGAAATCGTTAAACGAATTGCCGGTTGAAATCGTCAATTCCATTTCAGAGATACACTACACACCGAAAAAAACGGATCGCTATCATATAACGCTTTATATGAATGATGGTTATGAAGTAAGAGCAACACTTGAGACGTTTTCGAAAAAAATGGTGTATTATCCTTCCATTGTTAGTCAATTGGATCCGAAAGTAAAAGGAGTTATCGATTTAGAAGTAGGTACTTTTTTTCAATCCTATAAAGGAGAAAAGAAACAAAACAATAGATAAAGGAAAGAAAGGTCGTTAGGTCATAAGAACTATTTTTGTTCATGAAAGAAATTTTTTTTTGCTATGGTTTCCGTAAAAAATACAATATTTATGTACCGTTGAAATTCGGAAAAAGCGATTAATGAATGGAAACGTATGGCAAAAACTATTTTTAACTGTCCTATTGCGTTCTGGGTGGATAACTGACATAAAGTTTAAGGATGGGCGGGAGTGAAAGAAAAAAGAAAAACGACGTAGGAGAAAATCCTTTAGCTAAATTTCGCTTTTCTCCCTTTGAATCTTAGTGTAGACTTGTATTTAGCATACTTTTGCCATTGCATCGCAATAAACTTTTTTAAAAAAATTTTCATGAAGATGCAAAGCTATGAGCGATGAAAAAAATTCATATTTTTTAAAGGGAAATAAGTAAAAAATGACGAATAACTTAACAAGGTATTTACAAGAATTGGTCAATTGTTGTTCACAATCGGATTACGCTGGATGTAAGATAAAGGAGGTGCCAGAGAATGAACAGCAATGAGATTTATGTCAGTCTTGACATCGGTACATCCACAGTTAAAGTCATTATCGGCGAAATGGTTAATGATTCATTAAATATCATCGGTGTCGGAAATGTAAAATCGAAAGGAATTAAGAAAGGATCCATTATTGATATAGATGAAACCGTTCATTCTATAAAAAAAGCAGTCGAACAAGCTGAAAGAATGGTTGGAATGGAGATCAAGCAAGTGATCGTTGGCATTCCGGCCAATCAAGTGCAGCTGCAGCCGTGCAGCGGAGTAGTCGCTGTATCTAGCGAGAATCGTGAAATTACAGATGAAGATGTTGCTAGAGTGATAGACGCCTGCCAAGTGATGCCGATTCCGCAGGATCGGGAAATAATCAATGTTTTGCCTAAACAATTTATCGTGGACGGATTGGATGAAATCAACGATCCAAGAGGAATGATAGGGGTCCGCTTGGAAATGGAAGGAATCTTAATAACCGGATCCAAAACTTTATTACATAATACATTACGTTGCGTAGAAAGAGCTGGACTGGAGATTCTGGAAATCGTCCTGCAGCCGTTGGCAGCCGGAACGGTGGCGTTATCACGGGACGAACAAATATTAGGCACTGCGTTGATTGATATTGGCGGAGGTTCAACCACCTTAACGGTATTTGAACAAGGACATATAAAAGCCACAACGGTTTTTCCTGTGGGCGGCGATCATATTACGAAAGATTTATCCGTTGGACTTCGGACCAATACGGAAGATGCCGAAAAAATAAAAATAAAATTCGGCCATGCGTTTTATGATCTTGCCTCGGAGGACGAAGTTTTCAGTGTGCCAATCATAGGAAGCGACCAACATCAGCAATTCAATCAATTAGAAATTTCTGATATTATTGAAGCTAGATTGGAAGAGATTTTTGAATTGGCACGGCAAGAAATGAAACGGATGGGTGTCCATGATTTGCCGGGCGGCATTGTTCTTACTGGCGGAGTTGCCAATATGCCAGGTGTGATGGAATTAGCTCAAAGCATTTTTGAAAATCGAGTACGCATTGCAGTTCCTGATTACATTGGTGTTCGAAATCCACAGTTTATCACATCTATTGGATTGATACAGTACGCTTACAAGACTGCAAGAATGCAAGGAAGAACGGTAAGTGCGAATCCGGAACCGGTCATGGTGCCGGACGCGAGAATTCAAAAAGAAATAGAACCGCAACCTTCGAAAGAAAAAGTGAAGCCTGACAAACATAAAGAAGAAAAATTTACTGCTAAAATGAAAAGAATTTTTGGTTACTTTTTTGATGAGTAGTCATCTTGAGGGAATAACGACGAATTAGGAGGATTTGTCATGTTGGAGTTTGATATGAGTGTAGATTCATTTGCGTCGATAAAAGTAATCGGTGTTGGCGGCGGAGGAAACAATGCGGTCAACCGTATGATTGAACATGGTGTACAAGGGGTAGAATTTATTGCCGTCAACACAGATGCACAAGCGTTGAATTTATCCAAAGCGGAAATCAAAATGCAAATTGGGGCCAAGCTGACCCGAGGATTGGGAGCCGGTGCCAACCCGGAAGTAGGAAAAAAAGCAGCTGAAGAAAGCAAAGAACAGATTGAAGAAGCGCTCAAAGGAGCGGATATGGTATTCGTAACAGCCGGTATGGGCGGCGGTACAGGAACCGGGGCCGCTCCGGTCATCGCTCAAATTTCAAAAGACTTAGGAGCTTTGACTGTTGGAGTCGTAACGCGCCCATTTACATTTGAAGGAAAAAAACGGGCAAACCAAGCAGCCGGGGGAATTGCGGCAATGAAAGAAGCGGTGGACACGTTAATTGTGATTCCGAATGACCGCCTTCTGGAAATTGTCGATAAGAGCACCCCGATGCTCGAAGCCTTCAGGGAAGCCGATAATGTATTGCGTCAAGGAGTTCAAGGCATTTCTGATTTGATTGCCGTTCCTGGATTGATTAACCTCGATTTTGCTGACGTCAAAACGATCATGTCTAATAAAGGATCAGCTTTGATGGGAATCGGAGTGGCTTCCGGTGAAAATCGGGCAGCAGAAGCTGCGAAAAAGGCTATTTCCAGTCCGCTTCTTGAAACGTCCATTGATGGCGCACAAGGTGTTCTCATGAATATTACGGGCGGAACAAACTTAAGCCTATATGAAGTACAAGAAGCAGCAGACATTGTAGCTTCTGCATCAGATCAAGAAGTCAATATGATTTTTGGATCTGTCATCAATGAGAATTTAAAAGACGAAATTGTCGTCACTGTCATTGCGACTGGATTTAAGCAAGATACATCACAAAACAGTAAACCGATTCGTACCGGATTGGGACAAGCCAAAGCGAGTGCTGCTCCTTCCAGTCATATCAAGCGTGAAGGAAAAAAAGAAGAAGCCTCTCACTTTGAAACACCTTCTCGTTCCAATGTTCAACCGCTGGAAGATACGCTTGATATTCCAACATTTTTACGCAATCGCAATCGCCGCAGATAAGTGAAAAAACGATATGAACATAAATGAAGAAAATGACTGTCTCCATTCCGTAATCTATGGTTTTTGGAGGCAGTCATTTTTTGTGCTAAGTATCAAACGATAGAGATCGTATTTTTAGCCGCTCTTGGAGAATGAAAGTTAGCCACATGCTGCAATGGGATGGAATGTGCGATCCATGAATAAAGATTCATTTAAATTTCGAATCTTGCCGGCTATTGTGACAAATCATAGGCGGTTTTATAGCATCCTCTCTTATTTCGGCCCCTTTTAAACTCATCATTCTTAGAAAATGATTGTCAAAAGAAGATTATAGAACAGTTTAAGGAATAAAGCTGACAATTTTCGAATATATCATTAAAAAAAAACCTATTATCGAATCCAAATTATGACACACTTTGGATGTGCAGTAGGATATACTTCGATAACAAAAGGGAAGAAAAAGGGGGAAAACATTGGTAGTCTATCTCGATGTGATATGGCTATTAAACTTGCTGGTGGACAGTTTGTTGTTATGGATGACGGCGCTTTTTTTAAAAAGGCAAGTGTCCTTTTTTCGTATTCTTCTCGGAGGGATAATCGGATCTTGCCTTGTTCTTCTATTGGCAACCAAGTTTGCGCCGATCGCGGGAAATCCGGCTGTGAAAGTTTTGTTCTCCATATGGATGGTATTGGCGGTGTTCGGCTATAAAAGGTTTCGCTTTTTTCTGTCCAATTTACTGACATTATATTTTGCAACTTTTCTGCTGGGGGGAATCTTAATAGGCATTCATTATTTTATTTCATTTGATTCCGATCTTCACTCCGCCACGCTTCTAGCAAATGTAAAAGGATTTGGCGATCCCATCAGCTGGGTGTTTGTCATGTTGGCGATTCCGGTTGCTTGGTATTTCTCTAAACGAAGATTGGAAGATTTTGAAACGGCCAAAATTCAATATGATCAACTTGTTGATGTGATGATTCATTTTGCCGGCTGCCAATTGGAATTGAAAGGGCTTGTCGACAGTGGCAATCACCTTTTCGATCCTTTGACAAAAACGCCCGTTATGATTGTTTCTACCAAAGGTCTGGAAAATACTCTTCCTAGAGAAATATTGGAAATAGCCGAAGAACCAGATAAGTTTTTAAATGGGGAATTAGAATTAAACCAAAAGTGGGCGGACCGGGTCCATTTCATTCCTGCTCAAAGCGTCGGAAAAACTCGTCAGCTTTTGCTGGCTTTTAAATCGGATGGGGTGGAAATCCAAAACCAACCTAGAGGAACTGTCAGCAAAGCATTGATTCATTTTACCGTTCAACAATTGTCGGCAGATCAATCTTTTGCATGTATCGTTCACCCGAAATTAGCGGCAACTGCCCCGAAAGAAAGTGCATCTTAACGTATTATTACTATACTCGTATGGATCGAAAATAGAAGGGGGATGACAAAAAATGAAAAAATGGAGAGTGCGATGGACGTATTTGTGGTATAAATTATTGATTGCTTTAGGATTAAAAACCGATGAAATTTATTACATCGGGGGGAGCGAGGCTCTTCCTCCGCCGCTGTCTAAAGAAGAAGAAAAAGTGCTGCTTGAGAAGCTGCCAAAAGGGGATAAAGCCGCTCGATCCATTTTAATTGAACGCAACTTAAGGCTGGTAGTCTACATCGCCCGAAAATTCGAGAATACAGGCATTAACATAGAAGATCTGATTAGTATCGGTACAATTGGTCTCATCAAAGCCGTTAACACGTTTAATCCTGAGAAAAAAATCAAATTAGCTACATATGCCTCTCGCTGTATTGAAAATGAAATTTTAATGCATTTAAGAAGAAACAATAAGATCCGTTCTGAAGTTTCCTTCGATGAGCCACTCAATGTCGATTGGGATGGAAACGAATTGCTTTTATCGGATGTGCTTGGTACTGAGGATAATATTATCACGAAAGACTTAGAATCGACTGTGGACAAAAAATTGTTGTTTAAAGCTTTGCATCAACTATCGGACAGAGAGAAGCAAATTATGGAGCTGAGATTCGGCCTGAACGGGGAAGAAGAAAAAACGCAAAAAGATGTCGCAGATATGCTTGGAATTTCCCAATCATACATTTCTCGGCTGGAAAAACGAATTATTCAAAGACTCCGAAAAGAGTTTAATAAAATGGTTTAAACAGTTAAGATTGATTGACATCCGATCATTTGTCGGAAAATAAAAAATAGATGGAAATAATAAATTTTAAAAGCGATCTAACGAAAAATACGGGCCAATCGCTTTACAGATAAGCGGCGGCGACAGGTTTTGAAGATGGATTCAGGCGTGCATAAAATTCCCTTCCAAGGAGATACTGATCTTTGAAATAGCAGCTCCTGCAAGGAGGGGAATCAATGGCTCGCAACAAAGTTGAAATCTGTGGTGTGAATACTTCTAAACTCCCTGTATTGAAAAATGAGGAGATGCGTGAGCTTTTTAAGCAAATGCAAGCAGGTGACATTTCTGCAAGAGAAAAGCTCGTTAATGGAAATCTTCGTCTTGTTTTAAGTGTGATCCAGCGGTTTAATAATCGCGGTGAATACGTGGATGACTTATTTCAAGTGGGCTGCATCGGATTAATGAAATCGATCGATAATTTTGATTTAAGTCAAAATGTTAAATTTTCCACTTATGCGGTCCCGATGATTATTGGGGAAATTCGCCGTTATTTGCGAGACAATAACCCAATCCGTGTTTCGCGTTCCCTTCGAGACATCGCCTATAAAGCGTTGCAAGTACGGGAACGGCTGATCAGTGAAACCTCAAAGGAACCAACAGCCGAAGAAATCAGCAAGGAATTGGATGTCCCCCATGAAGAAATTGTGTTCGCATTAGATGCCATTCAAGATCCCGTTTCTCTTTTTGAACCCATTTATAATGACGGGGGGGATCCCATTTATGTCATGGATCAGCTGAGCGACGAGAAAAATTTAGACAGCCAGTGGATTGAAGGGATCGCGCTTAAAGAAGGAATGAAGAGATTGAATGAACGCGAAAAAATGATCATAAGGAAACGCTTTTTCCAAGGAAAAACTCAAATGGAGGTGGCCGAAGAGATAGGCATTTCGCAAGCGCAAGTTTCAAGATTGGAAAAAGCGGCCATCCGACAAATGAATAAAAATATTCAATAAGAAACGGACCTCGCAAGCGAACAGCTTGCGGGGTCTTTTGTGCGGAGAAAGAGCATATATTGTAACAATAAGACGGAAAAGAAATGGGGAGAGATAATGGCAAGAGTCTCTGATTTTCAAGTGAAGGACGTTGTCAATGTTTCTGACGGAAAAAAGCTTGGAAATATAACGGATATTGAAATTAATCTCGATACTGGAAAAATTGATGCGATTGTGATGAATAACGGCGGAAAAGTCCTTGGCTTTTTTGGAAAAGAAGAAGAAACAGTCATACCTTGGAGTCAGATAGTAAAAATCGGCGAAGATGTGATTCTTGTCCGAACACGCGGATCTTATTATACTCAGTCGAAATTAGAAGAACCAAAAGAATAAATCACTTTAACAGTGACGTTTGTTGGCAATCGTGTTAAACTAAAGAAAAAACGGGAGTTGTCGTTATGACAGAACCTTTTCGTTTAATGAATGACCTCTATATTCTTGACTCCTGGATGAAGAACAATTCCGGCCTCGTAGCCGGATTTACGACGAGAAATGGAGGAAAAAGCAGCGAACCGTTTCGCAGCATGAACTTGGCGTTTCATGTCAATGACAACAGCGACGATGTGTGCGAAAACCGCCGTATATTAGCAAAAAAGATCGGGTTTCCTCTTCAGCAATGGGTAAGCGCAGAACAGACTCATGGAAAAAATATTCGCCGCATCTCGCAAAATGATCGTGGAAAAGGCGCACTTCGTTATGAAGATAGCATAAAGGACACTGACGGTTTTTACACAGAGGAAAAAGGCATTTTGCTTACCATGTGTTATGCTGACTGTGTCCCTATCTATTTTCTTGCCCCTAAACAGCAAAGAATCGGCATTGTTCATTCCGGATGGAAAGGAACCGTGCAAAAAATTGCCGGGGAAATGGCGGCAAAATGGCTGAGTGATGGAATCGATCCGACTGAGCTTTTTGCGGCCATTGGACCTTCTATCTGCCAAAATTGTTATCAAGTGGATGATCGTGTCATTCAACAAGTCGATGCCGTTCTATCTCCTAACGACGACATTCCATATGTTGAAACAGAAAAAGGGCGTTATCAATTGGATTTAAAAGCGTTAAACCGCACTATTTTAGAAAATGCGGGATTGCCAAAAGAAAACATCCTTGTCACCTCATTATGTACAAGCTGTCATCACGAGTTTTATTCTCATCGCCGCGATAATGGAAAGACGGGGAGAATGCTTGGTTTTATCGGATGGAATAAGGAGGTTTCGCATCTTGAGAGTAGCCGATAAGCTGGCAAACATACAAAAACAGATTGAAGAAGCATGTGGACGTTCAGGGCGCAGTCCGGAAGAAATTCAAATCGTGGCCGTTACGAAATATGTATCCGTTGAGAGGGCGAAAGAAGCTCTGGATGCAGGGATCATTCATCTTGGCGAGAATCGAGACGATAGTCTTCTTTCCAAGTGGGAAGCATTAAAAGATCAGCCTGTGTGGCATTTTATCGGCACGCTGCAAAGCCGAAAAGTAAAAAACATTATAGATAAAGTTTCCTACATACACTCTTTGGATAGACTGTCGCTCGCTAAAGAGATCGATAAGAGGGCGAATGAACCAATCTCTTGTTTCGTCCAAGTGAATACGTCGGGAGAGGAAACGAAACATGGATTAGCTCCTGAAGCGGTTGAAGATTTTGTTAAGCGATTGGAAGAATTTCCAAAGATTAAGGTGGTCGGTCTCATGACGATGGCCCCGTTTACAACCGATGAGCTCATCATAAGGGACTGTTTCAGACGATTGAAACAATTGCAGTTGGAAATTCAAAATCTCGATTTGCCTTATGCGCCTTGCACGGAACTATCTATGGGCATGAGCAATGATTTTCCCATCGCGATTGAAGAAGGTGCAACTTTTATCAGGATCGGAACAGCTCTTGTAGGTGAATAAAGGAGGGTTGGAAGGATGGGAATCAAGTCAAAAATTAAAACGTTTTTCCTTTTGGACGATGATTATGAAGCGGTTGAGGAGAGCGAAGTACAGGAAGAGCCGAAACAACCGTCAAAAGAAGCTCCAAAACGAAATGTTGTCAGTTTGCAAAGTGTGCAAAAATCATCTAAAGTGATTTTAATAGAACCGCGTGCTTTTGCTGAAGCTCAAGAAATTGCAGATCATTTAAAAAGTCATAAAGCGGTGATTGTCAATTTACAAAGAATCCAGCATGACCAAGCCAAAAGGATTGTGGATTTTTTGAGCGGAACTGTTTATGCTATTGGTGGAGACATCCAGCATTTAGGACCGAAAATTTTTCTTTGCGCTCCTGACAATGTGGAGGTTTCCGGTTCTATTTCTGAAATATTGTCAGAAGAAAATATGGATAATTCAAGGTGGTTATAAGAAGAATGGTATTCGTTTTTAATGCTTTGTCTTGGCTCATTGAAATCTATTCATGGGCGTTAATTATCTACATTTTGATGTCTTGGTTGCCTGGAGCTAGAGAATCTGGTTTCGGACAGTTTCTTGCTAAAATATGTGAACCTTATTTAGAACCGTTCAGACGCATCGTGCCTCCGATCGGGATGATAGATTTTTCCCCTATTGTGGCGTTCATTGTTTTAAACCTAGCTACTCGGGGACTGCATCAACTTGCCTACTGGGTGTTATAGCAGAGTTGAAAATTCCGTTTCGCAACGTTTTTTGTGATCGTTGCGAAAGGAAAATTCTGTAATCATGCTAATCATGACCGACAAACCATTGTGCGGAAGAGAAAGGTTATTTAAATATTTATTTCGATTTCGTTAGTGAAAAGGAGTAAACGATGTCATCGATTTATCAGCACTTTCGACCGGAGGAAAAGGAATTTATTGACGATGTCCTCGAGTCGATTCGACAGGTCGAAGAAAAATATGCACCAAAATTGATGGATTTTTTAGATCCTCGGGAACAGCAAATTTTGTCTTCATTGCTGGGGAAAAACACCGAGGTTAACGTGTCGTTTTTCGGAGGAACGGTACAGGCGGAACGAAAGAGGGCGCTCCTTTATCCGCCTTACTTTTCTGTACAGCAAGAAGACTTTCAAGTAGCGCTTTTTGAAATTCTCTACCCGCAAAAATTTGTTGTTTTAAATCATCGCGACGTATTAGGAAGTTTAATGGGTCTTGGACTTCGACGCGAAAAATTCGGCGATATTCTAGCTAAAGAAGGGCGTTTTCAGTTTTTAGTTGCTGCGGAAATGGCTGATTTTGTGAAATTAAATTTTCGTCAAGTGGGAAAAGCGTCCGTCCAATTGGAAGAAAAAAAACTAGAAGAAGCGATTGAATCAGAAGAAAGCTGGCAACCGGTTCAAACAACCGTCTCATCGTTGCGTTTAGATGTTATGATTTCCGCTTATGCCAAGCTGTCCCGCCAAAAAGTGCAGACGATGATCAAAAGCGGCTTAGTCAAAGTGAATTGGAAAGTGGTGGACAACCCTGCTTTTCTATGCGAAGAAGGGGATGTTCTCTCCGTGCGTGGAAAAGGAAGGTGCAAGCTGCTGTCGATTGATGATAAAACAAAAAAAGAGAAGTGGCGAATTACATTAGGTCTTTTGAAATAATTTGGGGAAAATTGCAAGATATTCATTACAAATGGGAAAAAAACCGTTATAATAAAGTCCATAGATAGGTATGGAGGTGGCTGTATGCCTTTAACGCCCTTGGACATACATAATAAAGAATTCAGTAAAGGATTTAGAGGCTATGATGAAGATGAAGTCAACGAGTTTCTAAATCAAGTGATTAAAGACTACGAACTGATATTGCGGGAAAAAAAAGATCTGGAAGAACAGCTGGAATCTTTGCGTGAACGTCTGAATCATTATTCAGATATTGAAGAAACGCTCAATAAATCGATTTTGATCGCTCAGGAAGCCGCGGAAGACGTAAAGCGGAATGCTCAAAAAGAAGCTAAGCTAATCATTAAGGAAGCGGAGAAAAATGCGGATCGCATTGTCAATGAAGCTTTATCAAAAGCGAGGAAAATCGCTCTTGACATCGAAGAGCTCAAAAAGCAGTCAAAAGTATTTCGCACTCGTTTTAAAATGCTTGTGGAAGCCCAACTGGATTTGTTAAACAACGACGATTGGGATCAGCTGATGGAATTTGAAGTAGATGCAACCGATCTTAAAAGTCTGCAAAATGAACACGAGGAGTAAGATTTATTTTTGATTGTCTCACCGTTCTATCCGGAAGAGAGTGCCGTTGCAAGACTTGACTGACAGACATACGATTTCTATAATGTAAAAGGTATAAGGGAAAAACGATGACGGGGAGAGTACATTCTTTTAGCTTATTGTTCAGCGAGCCGGGACGGTGGAAGCCGGTATAAGCGAAGAGTGGAAGATCACCCTTGAGTTCTGTCTTTGAAAATCCAAAACGGATGTGTAGAAGACAGCGGTTTGTTCACGTTACGAATGAAAGAGAGGGCAGACAGTTTGTTTGCCAATAAGGGTGGTACCGCGGGAATCATCAACCTTCTCGTCCCTTTTTGGGGATGAGAAGGTTTTTTTGTATTTACATTCACGAACGGACAAGGAGGTAAAAAGAATGGACTATAAAGAAACACTGTTAATGCCTAAGACGGATTTTCCAATGCGTGGGAATTTACCAAAAAGAGAGCCTGCCATTCAAAAAAAATGGGAAGAAATGAATATTTACCAAAAAGTGCAAAAACGTACGGAAGGACGCCCCCTTTTTGTTTTGCATGACGGCCCTCCTTATGCGAACGGAGATATTCATATGGGGCATGCGCTGAATAAAATTTTAAAGGATTTTATCGTCCGCTATAAATCAATGAGCGGTTATCACGCCCCTTACGTTCCCGGTTGGGATACGCACGGACTTCCGATTGAACAGGCTTTGACGAATAAAGGCGTCAATCGGAAAGAAATGAGCGTGGCCGAATTCCGTAAACTTTGTGAGCAGTACGCTTACGAACAAATTAACAATCAGCGTGAACAATTTAAAAGACTAGGTGTACGAGGCGATTGGGAGAATCCTTATATTACATTAAAGCCGGAGTATGAAGCCCAACAAATTAAAGTTTTTGGTGAAATGGCCAAAAAAGGATACCTTTATAAAGGCCTAAAACCGGTATATTGGTCTCCTTCCAGCGAATCGGCCTTGGCAGAAGCGGAAATCGAATACAAAGACAAAAGATCCCCGTCCATTTATGTTGCTTTTCCTGTGAAGGATGGAAAAGGGGTACTGGATTCGGATACAAGCATCGTCATTTGGACGACCACTCCTTGGACGATACCTGCCAATCTTGGGATTTCGGTTCATCCTGACATTAATTACGTGGTAGTTCAAGTCAATGGCCACAAATATGTGGTGGCGGAAGCTCTGCTTGAAGATGTATCATCTACGCTTGAATGGAATGAGCCAAGTGTAGTGAAAACATTAAAGGGCACAGAACTGGAGTATGTCGTTGCCAAACATCCTTTATACGGACGCGATTCCTTAGTGATGCTGGGAGAGCACGTGACCACGGATTCAGGTACGGGATGTGTTCATACAGCTCCTGGACACGGGGAAGACGATTTCTTGGTCGGGAAAAAATACAATTTGGATGTCTTATCAGTGGTAGATGATAAAGGCTGCATGACAGAAGATGCTCCAGGTTTTGAAGGACTCTTTTACGATGATGCGAATAAAGCCATTACGAAAAAATTGGAAGAAGCAGGCGCACTGTTAAAACTTGCGTTTATTACCCATTCTTATCCACACGATTGGCGTACGAAAAAACCGGTCATTTTTAGAGCCACTGCTCAATGGTTCGCTTCTATCGACGCCTTCAGAGAACAGCTTCTGGAAGCCGTAAAAGAAACGAATTGGGTGCCTGAATGGGGAGAAACTCGTCTTTACAATATGATTCGTGACCGCGGTGATTGGTGTATTTCCCGTCAGCGGGCTTGGGGAGTGCCGATTCCGGTATTTTATGCGGAAAACGGGGAAGCTATTATTACCGATGAAACCATTCAGCATGTTTCGGAATTGTTCCGTCAATACGGTTCCAATGTATGGTTTGAAAGGGAGGCTAAAGATCTTCTTCCGGAAGGATTTACTCATCCTGGCAGCCCGAACGGTCAATTTACAAAAGAAACGGATATTATGGACGTATGGTTTGATTCCGGATCATCGCATCAAGCCGTTTTACTGGAAAGAGAAGAATTGAACCGTCCTGCCGATCTGTACTTGGAAGGTTCCGACCAATACCGCGGCTGGTTTAACTCTTCATTGACAACCGCTGTCGCTGTAACGGGAAAAGCTCCGTACAAAGCCGTTCTTAGCCACGGATTTGCTTTAGACGGTGAAGGACGAAAAATGAGTAAATCGCTTGGCAACGTGGTTGTACCGGCAAAAGTCATGAATCAATACGGCGCTGATATTTTGAGACTTTGGGTAGCTTCTGTTGATTTTCAAGCCGATGTGCGCGTGTCTGATGCGATCTTAAAGCAAGTTTCGGAAGTGTATCGCAAAATCCGCAATACGTTCCGATTCCTTTTAGGAAACCTTGCCGATTTCGATCCGAAAAAAGACTCGCTTTCTTATGACAACCTGCGTGAAGTCGACCAATATATCCTTGTAAAATTAAATCATTTAATTAAAAGTGTTCACGATCATTATGAACATTATGAATACTCGGCGATTTATCACGAAATTAATAACTTTTGCACATTTGATTTAAGTTCGTTCTATCTCGATTTTGCGAAAGACATTCTGTATATTGAACCGATGAACTTCTATGAACGGAGGGCCATTCAGACCGTTTTGTATGAATGTCTCGTTTCCCTCGTCAAATTAATAGCTCCTATTCTGGCGCATACGGCGGATGAAGTGTGGGAACATATTCCGGGTGTAACGGAAGAAAGTGTGCAGTTAACTGACATGCCGGTTTATAAAGAGATTCCTAACAGTAAAGAATTAGAAGAAAAATGGGATCAATTTATGAAACTGCGCGATGATGTTCTTAAAGCGCTAGAAGAGGCGCGGAACGAAAAAATAATTGGAAAATCGCTGACCGCCCACGTCAAACTTTATGTAAACGATGAAACAAAAGCTCTGCTTGATTCCATTCATGAAAACTTAAAACAATTGTTCATCGTGTCGGGATTTGAAGTAGCTGGTCGGTTGGAAGACGCTCCTGAACACGCCTTAAAGCTGGAACGGGCAGCCGTTGTGGTCGAAAAAGCGGAAGGGGAAACATGTGAACGCTGCTGGACAGTGACGCCGGAAGTTGGATCAGATCCGGAACATCCGACTCTTTGCCCGCGCTGTGCGGATGTGGTGAAAAATCATTATTCCCATTTAGCTTAATTCGAAAGAAGCTTTGGATCATAATTTATCCAAAGCTTCTTTTTCTTTCATCGTAATAATTTTGTTCATAAAGGAACACTAACGATAACAAGAAATTCAGAAGTGAGCGTTTTCGCGTTGATGCAGTTTTCAATAAGACTTCCCGGGAATAAACTTCAATCGGTGTTAACGGAGGGATGAAGATGGCAACGTATGATAAGATCTATCATGAATTGCAGATCGTCTATCAAGAATTAATGAATTCACGATCCCAAAAAGAAGAAGTGTATCGTTACATCGAGCAGGAAAAGAAGGATATTGTAAAAGCTTTAAAAAAATTTGAGTCGGGAGATTTTGGAAAATGCGAAATCAGCGGAGAATGGATTCCCTTTGAATGGATCAAACAAATTCCTACAATGGAAACGATCGATGAATGGGAGAAATGCGTTTTAACATATGGCAGAAAAGGGATATACGGATAAATTCATTCTACAATTGTTGAATCAAAAAGGTTATGCTAAAATGCAAAGGTAACAATTCACTTTAGAGGTGGAGGTAACCAATGTGCGTTTATTGTATTACTTTGGTTTAGCAATTGTGGTGGTGATAATCGATCAATGGTCGAAGTGGTTGATTGTCAAATACATGCAAGTCGGTCAAAGCATAGAGATCGTGCCGAATCTTTTGTACTTAACTTCCCATCGCAATAAAGGAGCAGCATGGGGAATGCTCCAAGGACAGCTATGGCTGTTTTATATCTTAACCGTCATTGTTGTCATTGGCATCATTTATTACATGGTAAAATACGGAAAAGATAAAACGCTTCAATCCATCGGTTTTTCCTTTATTCTCGGGGGAGCGATTGGAAATTTTCTGGACCGTTTTTTCCGGAAAGAAGTCGTCGATTTTATCCATACGTATATTTTCCATTATGATTTTCCAATATTTAATTTCGCCGATTCATCGCTCACCATCGGGGTGGTGCTTTTGATTATTGCTCTGTTATTAGAAGATCGGAGGGAAAGACAGAAAGCGAATGGAACGAATTGAACATATCATCACAGAAGAGGAACAGCATCAACGAATTGATAAAGTTCTTAGTCAATGGAACGAAGATTGGTCACGGAGTCAAGTTCAAGAATGGATTAAAGAAGGACGTGTAACAGTCAATGGAGCGACTGTGAAAGCAAATTATAAATGTGAGGCAGATGACCGTATTGTTGTTAGCGTTCCGGAACCGGAAGTACTGGAAATCACACCGGAAAAAATGGACTTGGACATTTACTATGAAGATCGAGATGTCATCGTTGTCAATAAACCGCGTGGAATGGTGGTTCATCCGGCTCCAGGGCATCTGTCAGGCACTCTTGTCAATGGGTTGATGGCTCACTGCAAAGACTTGTCAGGCATCAACGGCGTTCTAAGGCCTGGAATTGTTCATCGCATTGATAAAGATACTTCCGGATTATTGATGGCGGCTAAAAATGATTATGCTCATGAAAAGCTTTCTCAGCAGCTTTCTAATAAAACGGTTACAAGAAAATACAAAGCCATCGTTCACGGCATGATTCCACATGATGTTGGAACGATTGATGCTCCCATTGGCAGAGACCCAAAAGACAGGCAAAAAATGGCGGTTGTCGATAACGGCAAACATGCGGTCACTCATTTTCGAGTTTTGGAACGTTTTAGTCAATATAGTTTAATTGAATGTGAGTTGGAAACGGGAAGGACTCATCAAATCCGCGTTCATATGAAATACATCGGTCATCCTTTAGCCGGAGATCCGAAGTATGGCCCCAAAAAAACATTAAATATTGAAGGACAAGCTTTACATGCTGAGGTACTTGGCTTCATTCATCCGAGAACGGAAGAATATTTAGAGTTTAAAGCGCCATTACCGGATGATTTTTCTCGAATTCTGACTTTTTTGCGATTGGAAGGTTGACAGTACATTTTGAAAAGAGTATCATAATGGCAGTTGAATATGAACCTTTAATCCAGTCCCGTGAGGCTGAGAAGGAAACGGAAATGATCGTAATCACTTTGACAAGATATGCTTTCGAAATGAATCCTCTCATCCTGACGATGAGAGTTTTTTTTGTGCCGTTTCCAAAAAAAGAGAGAAGGTGAGTCCGATGCAAAAAGCGATGGTGCTTGATCAGCCTGCCATACGCAGGTCCTTGACTCGAATTGCCCATGAAATTATCGAAAAAAATAAAGGTATTCATAATTGCTTGCTTGTCGGCATCCGGACGAGAGGCATTTATCTCGCAAACAGACTAGCAAAAAAAATCGAGGAAATCGAGGGACAGAGTGTTCCGGTCGGAGAGCTGGACATCACTTTATATCGAGATGATCTCACGTATAAATCTAATCGTAAGGAGCCACAGGTAAAAGGGTCGGATATTCCGACAGATGTCACTGATCGTAAAGTGATATTAGTAGACGATGTTCTTTTTACGGGAAGAACAGTGAGAGCAGCGATGGACGCTTTAATGGATATGGGGCGTCCTGCTCAGATTCAACTGGCGGTTCTTGTGGACAGAGGACATAGGGAATTGCCCATTCGAGCGGATTATGTCGGAAAGAACATACCTACCTCCATTCATGAAAAAATTGTAGTAGAGCTGGAGGAGGTAGATCAACACGAGAGAGTAACGATCCATGAACGGATTGAAAACTAAATAAGTTCCCTTTTAAATGCAGTCCAGAGAGGCTGACAAAGGGCAGAATGAATGACGGCGCTGCTGATTTCGGTACCGTGTATGGGAGATCGAACAGCGAGCGCATGATTTTGCTTACCTCTTTGTCGGCGTTTAGCTGCAAAGAGGTTTTTTTATGCTTGTATAAAAAAACAAATATCAAAAAACACAATATTTTTGGATGATTCGAACGAAAAAAGAAAAACTTTTTTATTCAAGCAAAAAAACGAAATTTAAGGGGTGCAGAGCGCATGTTAAAAAATTTAGTATCAATTAAGGATTTGCATAAAGATAAAATTTTGTTAATATTAATGCAAGCCGATTATTTTAGCAAAGGCTATCGCTGGCAACCTGACAATCAAACTTTTATCGCAAACTTATTTTTTGAGCCGAGCACAAGAACAAAAAGCAGCTTTGAGATGGCCGAGAGGAAATTAGGACTTGAAGTGATACCGTTTGAAGCGGGAAGTTCAAGCGTATTAAAGGGAGAAACTCTTTATGATACAGTCCGTACTTTGGAATCACTAGGAGTGGATGCGGTTGTGATTCGCCATGAAGAAGATGAATACTATCGCCACTTAATTGGAAAAGTGAATATCCCCGTTATTAACGCAGGCGATGGATGCGGGCAGCATCCGACTCAAAGTTTGCTGGATTTATTTACGATTCAGCAAGAGTTTGGAAGTTTTGAAGGATTGAAGATTGGAATTGTCGGCGATATTCGTCACAGCCGAGTTGCCCGTTCCGACGCAGAGGCATTAAGAAAACTGGGAGCGAATGTTTTTTATTCAGGTCCGAAAGAATGGTTTGATCAGGATTTCTTGTATTCGGGTGAATTTGCAGCGATCGACGATTTGATTCCTGAGGTGGATGTGCTGATGCTTTTAAGAATTCAGCATGAACGTCATAACGAACATACCTCTTTTTCAACAGAGGAATATCACGAATTGTACGGCCTGACCGTTGAACGCGAGAAAAGAATGAAACCGGGAAGCATCATCATGCATCCCGCTCCCGTTAATCGAGGCGTTGAAATCGATGATCGTTTAGTTGAATGTAGAAGATCAAGAATATTTAAGCAAATGGAAAATGGAGTTTATGTCCGCATGGCTGTTTTAAAAGAAGTGTTGGAAGGGAGAATGGCCAATGAAGCTGCTGATCAAAAATGGCAATATTCTTTGTAAAAACGGTAAAATGAAAATCGTCGATATTCGCGTGGAAGCCGGAAAAATAACCGAAATGGGAGAGCATCTGACCGCTTTCGATGAAACCATTTTGGACGCTGGAGGAAATTTGGTTGCGCCTGGCTTTATCGATGTCCATGTTCATTTACGTGAGCCGGGCGGAGAACAGAAAGAAACAATCGAAACCGGTACGCTCGCCGCGGCACGAGGAGGATTTACGACCGTCTGCGCCATGCCTAACACAAAGCCGGTTCCCGATACGGTGGAACGGATGCAAGAATTGCAGAAGCGAATTAAGGAAAAAGCTTATGTGCGCGTTCTCCCTTATGCCTCGATTACTGTCAATGAAGCGGGGAAGGAATTGACGGATTTTGAAAGTTTGCAAAAAGAAGGAGCATTTGCCTTTACCGATGACGGGGTTGGTGTTCAAAATGCAGGAATGATGCTTTTGGCAATGAAAAAGGCGGCGGCCGTTCAAGCATCGATTGTCGCCCACTGCGAAGAGAATACTTTAATTTTCGGAGGAGTCGTCCACGACGGCACGTTTGCGAAAAAACATCATTTGAAAGGAATCCCTTCCGTATGTGAAGCGGTACATATCGCAAGGGACGTGCTGCTCGCTGAAGCAGCGGGATGCCACTACCATGTTTGCCATATCAGTACGAAAGAATCGGTAAGAGCCGTACGGGATGCCAAAAAAGCGGGTGTTCGTGTGACGGCGGAAGTAACGCCTCATCATTTGCTGTTGACAGAGGAAGACATTCCGGGGCTTGACGCTAATTTTAAAATGAATCCTCCTCTTCGCAGCAAAGAAGATCGTGAAGCTTTAATCGAAGGGCTTTTAGATGGAACCATTGACTGTATAGCAACAGACCACGCTCCGCATACAATGGAGGAAAAACAAGCAGGGATTGAAAAAGCTCCTTTCGGGATCGTCGGTCTGGAAACAGCTTTCCCGCTGCTTTATTCACGATATGTTCAAACAGGCATTTTTACGTTAAAACAGCTAGTCGATTGGATGACGATTAAACCGGCGGAAGTGTTTCATTTGCCATATGGGAAGCTTGAGGAAGGAGCTCCCGCAGATCTTGTGATCATTGACTTGAACTTGGAAAAGAAAATTGAGCCAAAGCATTTTGCTTCTAAAGGACGGAATACTCCGTTTGCAGGGTGGAAATGCAAAGGTTGGCCAGTCGCAACCATCGTAAACGGAAAAATAGTTTGGCAGGAAGGAAGGATTTACGCGTGAAGAAACAGCTTATTTTAGAAGATGGGACCATCATGATCGGTGAAGGGTTTGGAAGCGAAAAAGAAACGATTGGAGAAGTCGTATTTACTACAGGGATGACAGGTTACCAAGAAGTGCTGTCCGACCCTTCTTATTGCGGTCAAATCGTCACATTTACTTATCCGCTCATTGGAAATTATGGCATAAACCGAGATGATTTTGAAACGATCCATCCGGCGGTAAAAGGATTGATCGTAAAAGAAGCCGCGGACTTTCCTTCCAATTGGCGGAGTGAATGGTCGATCGATGAATTCTTGAAACATAGAGACATTCCCGGCATATCAGGGGTGGACACGAGAAAACTAACGCGAATTATCCGCCGATACGGCACATTAAAAGGGGCGATTGTTTCCGAAAACGAATCTCCTGATCGCGTCATTGCTCGTTTAAAAGAAACGAAACTGTCAACCGATCAAGTAAAACAAGTATCGGTTAAAGCTCCATTCCCGAGCCCTGGTCGAGGATTTCGCGTGGTGCTGATGGATTTTGGGATGAAACACGGCATTTTAAGGGAGCTAAACAAACGAAATTGTGATGTTGTCGTTGTTCCATACAATACAACTGCAGAAGACATTCTTCGATATAAGCCGGATGGTGTGATGCTTTCCAATGGCCCGGGAGATCCGAAAAACGTTCCTGAAGCCATTGAAACCGTCGGTAAACTGCTTGGAAAAGTGCCTGTTTTCGGCATCTGCCTGGGACATCAGCTATTTGCATTAGCTTGCGGTGCAGATACGTTCAAATTAAAATTCGGCCATCGAGGATCCAATCATCCTGTAAAAGATTTAGAAACAGGAAAAACCGCCTTAACTTCCCAAAATCACGGATTTGCCGTAAACGAGGCTTCTCTTGAAAATACAAGATTGGAAATCACCCATATTGCTCTGAATGACGGAACGATCGAAGGGTTGAAGCACAAAGATTATCCGGCTTTTACCGTTCAGTACCATCCGGAAGCCTCACCGGGTCCGGAAGATGATAATTCGTTATTTGATCGTTTTATGCGCATGATGGAAAACTATCAACATGTTGGAAAGGAGACTCTCCATGCCTAAACGTACAGATATTGAAAGCATTTTAGTAATTGGATCCGGCCCGATTATTATCGGTCAAGCAGCAGAATTTGACTATGCAGGGACGCAAGCTTGTTTGGCTTTGAAAGAGGAAGGCTATCGGGTCATTCTAGTCAACTCAAATCCGGCGACCATTATGACGGATACTGAAATTGCCGATGTTGTGTATATGGAGCCTTTAACTTTAGAGTTTGTGACCCGAGTGATTCAAAAAGAACGACCTGACGCCATTTTGCCAACGCTTGGCGGTCAAACCGGCTTGAACTTAGCTGTCGAACTGGCGAAAGAAGGCGTGTTAGAACAGTACGGAGTGGAAATTTTAGGGACGAAGCTATCCGCCATTCAAAAAGCAGAAGATCGGGAATTGTTCCGCAATCTGATGAAAGAATTGGGCGAACCGGTTCCGGAAAGCGAGATTGTCCACACTTTGGAAGAAGCCTATTCCTTTGTGGAAAAAATCGGTTATCCGGTCATTGTTCGTCCTGCCTATACACTTGGCGGGACCGGCGGCGGAATTTGCCATAACGAGGAAGAACTCATTGAAATTGTATCAGGAGGACTGAAAAAAAGCCCGGTTCATCAATGCTTGGTAGAAAAAAGTATCGCCGGGTATAAGGAAATCGAATATGAAGTCATGCGTGATTCCAATGACAATGCCATCGTTGTCTGCAACATGGAGAACATCGATCCGGTCGGCATTCATACAGGCGATTCCATCGTTGTAGCGCCAAGCCAAACACTTAGCGACCGCGAATATCAAATGCTTCGCAATACGTCATTAAAAATTATCCGCGCTTTAGAAATCGAAGGCGGATGCAATGTCCAGCTGGCGCTTGATCCGAACAGTTTCCATTACTATATCATCGAAGTGAATCCACGCGTTAGCCGCTCGTCGGCGCTCGCTTCAAAAGCAACGGGATATCCCATTGCCAAATTGGCGGCCAAAATCGCTGTTGGATTAACACTTGATGAAATAAAGAACCCTGTGACCGGGAAAACGTACGCTTGTTTTGAACCGGCCCTTGATTATGTCGTTTCTAAAATTCCGCGTTGGCCATTTGATAAATTCGAATCGGCAAACCGCATTCTCGGAACGCAGATGAAAGCGACTGGAGAAGTAATGGCGATTGGAAGAACGTTTGAAGAATCCATCTTAAAAGCCGTCCGCTCCCTGGAAAACAATGTGTTCCATTTAGAACGGAAAGAGTTGGCGGGACTGGATGAGCAAACATTGGCGACCCGAATTAAAACAGCAGATGATGAACGATTGTTTTGCATTGGCGAAGCTCTTCGCAGGGGGATTTCGATTGAAACCATCCATGAATGGAGCAAAATCGATCTCTTTTTCTTAAAGAAGCTTCAAAACATTGTATCCTATGAATCTGTATTAAAAGCCCACCCGTTTGATGTGGAAAAAACGAAGAAAGCTAAACAAATGGGCTTTGCCGATGCGACTATTGCAAAACTGTGGAACGTGACTGAAAAAGAAGTATATGACTGGAGAAAACAATACGGGATTGTTCCGGTTTATAAAATGGTCGATACGTGTGCTGCCGAATTTGAGTCGGAAACTCCTTATTATTATGGAACGTATGAAGAGGAAAATGAATCGATTGTCACCCGTCGGAAATCGGTGGTCGTAATCGGATCTGGACCCATCCGAATTGGTCAAGGAGTGGAATTTGATTATGCGACGGTCCATTCTGTCTGGGCCATTCAAGAAGCAGGGTATGAAGCGATTATCATTAATAACAATCCGGAAACGGTTTCCACTGATTTCAGCATTTCGGATAAACTTTATTTCGAGCCGCTCACGATTGAAGATGTCATGAATATTATTGATTTGGAAAAACCGGAAGGAGTTATCGTCCAATTCGGAGGACAGACAGCTATTAACTTGGCAGATTCATTAGTGGAGAGGGGAGTCAACATTTTAGGAACATCTCTGGAAGACATTGATCGTGCGGAAGATCGCGACAAGTTTGAAATCGCACTCGATCAATTCAACATTCCGAAACCGCTTGGAAAGACGGCCTTCTCCGCAGAAGAAGCAGTGAAAATCGCAGCTGAAATCGGCTACCCGGTTCTTGTGAGACCATCTTATGTGTTAGGTGGTCGTGCCATGGAAATCGTTTATCATGAAGAGGAATTGCTTCATTACATGAAAAATGCTGTCAAAATCAATCCAGAACATCCGGTGCTGATTGATCGTTATCTAACAGGAAAAGAAATCGAGGTTGATGCCGTTTCGGATGGAAACGATGTGCTCATCCCGGGAATTATGGAGCATATTGAACGTGCCGGCGTCCATTCAGGTGATTCCATTGCTGTCTACCCGCCGCAAACGTTGACGAAAGAACAGAAAGACAAAATCGTCGATTATACGATTAAATTAGCAAAAGGTTTAAACATTATCGGTTTACTGAATATTCAATATGTGGTGACCAAGGAAGATGTATTTGTTCTGGAAGTCAATCCGCGTTCAAGCCGCACAGTGCCGTTTTTAAGCAAAATCACGAATATTCCAATGGCAAACTTGGCGACAAAAGCCATTTTGGGAACGAATTTAAAAGAAATGGGTTATTCTACAGGATTAGCTGAAGAACAAAAGGGTGTATATGTAAAAGTTCCTGTTTTTTCCTTTGCGAAGCTGCGCCAAGTGGATACAACACTTGGACCGGAAATGAAATCAACCGGGGAAGTGATGGGGAAAGACGTCACATTGGAAAAAGCGCTCTATAAAGGGCTGCTTGCTTCCGGAATCAAAATTCAGCAAAAAGGTTCCATCTTATTGACCGTTGCGGACAAGGATAAGGAAGAAACGTTGGAACTAGCCAAACGATTTGCGGCCATTGGCTTTAAACTTCTGGCGACAAGCGGTACAGCCAAATATTTGCAAATGGGAGGCATTTCAGCAGAAACGGTAGGAAAAATAGGCTCGAAACAGCCGGATATATTGGATGTCATTCGTCAAGGACAAGCGCAGTTTATCATTAATACGTTGACAAAAGGAAAGCAGCCGCAGCGCGACGGCTTTAAAATTCGGCGTGAAGCGGTGGAAAACGGCATTCCATGTTTAACGTCGCTAGATACAGCGGAAGCGATATTGAGAGTGCTGGAATCGATGACTTTTTCGATGGAAGCTATGCCGAAAACAAAAATGAAAGGACACATCGAGGCGGTGATGGCGTGATCAAACAAGAGTTTATGACCATTGTTTCTCAACAACAAATTGCCAAGAATATTTATGAATTAACAATGGAAGGCGAATTGGTTCAGGAGATGGACGAACCGGGAAGGTTTGTTCATCTCCGTATCAACGGCGGGACTGCACCCCTTTTGAGGCGGCCCATCAGTGTTGCTGCGGTTCATCAACATTTGGGACAGTTTACCATTATTTATCGAGCGGGCGGGGAAGGGACACGACTTCTTTCCGAAAAGAAAGCGGGGGAAAGAATCGATGTCCTGGGCCCTCTCGGCCACGGCTTTCCGTTGGAAGCGATCGAATCTGGTCAAACCGCCGTTCTCGTCGGCGGAGGAATCGGAGTGCCTCCTCTTTATGATTTGTCGCGACGACTTAAAGAAAAAAATGTTCATGTCATCCATGTTCTTGGTTTTCAAAATCAAGAGAGTGCTTTTTATATGGAAAAATTTTGTGATTTAGGTGAAACCTATATGGCGACGGAGGATGGTTCGCTTGGAATAAAAGGATTTGTCACAGATGCCATCAAGCAGTTTTCTGTAAAAGGAGATGTTTTATATGCTTGCGGTCCGATCCCGATGCTGAAAGCTCTTGAAAAGGAAAATCCGGCCGATCGGGGGTTCGTTTCCCTTGAACAGCGGATGGGTTGCGGAATCGGAGCCTGTTTTGCCTGTGTTTGCCATCCTAGTAATGATCCAAAGGGAACGGAATATCGAAAAATATGCAGCGATGGTCCGGTGTTCCCGATTGGGGAGGTTGTATTGTGAATCCATTGCATGTCCAATTGCCAGGTTTAGAGTTGAAAAATCCAGTGATGCCGGCCTCAGGCTGCTTCGGATTTGGAAGAGAGTTCAGTCAGTTATATGATTTGAATCAGTTGGGAGCGATTATGATCAAAGCGACCACACCGGAACCAAGGTTTGGAAATCCGACTCCGCGAGTAGCAGAAACACCTTCGGGAATGTTGAATGCCATTGGGCTGCAAAATCCGGGATTAAAAAAAGTAATCAGTGACGAGCTTCCATGGCTCTCACAATTTGATGTGCCGATTATCGCCAATATCGCCGGATCGGAAATGGAAGACTATGTAACGGTTGCTGAAGCCATCTCACAAGTGGACAACGTGAAAGCGTTGGAACTGAATATTTCTTGTCCGAATGTTAAAACAGGCGGGATTGCTTTTGGGACGGTACCGGAAATTGCAAAAGAACTGACGAAAAAAGTGAAAGAAGTATCCGAAGTTCCGGTATATGTGAAATTGTCTCCTAATGTCACCAATATTGTGGAAATAGCAAAAGCAGTAGAAGAAGGCGGAGCGGACGGTATTACGATGATTAATACGCTTTTAGGCATGAAGATAGACATCCATACTGGAAGGGCTCTATTGGCAAACGGCACCGGAGGTTTGTCAGGTCCCGCTGTCAAACCGATTGCGGTGCGGATGATCTATGAAGTGAGCCAGCATGTCCATATTCCGATCATTGGAATGGGCGGTATTTCCTCGCTCGATGATATTCTCGAATTTTTTTATGCGGGGGCCAGCGCAGTGGCCATCGGTACAGCGAATTTTGTTGATCCGTTTATTTGCCCGAAACTCATTGATCAGCTGCAAGACTATGTGGCTTCTAAAGGAATTGATCATATCAGCGAATTGACGGGAAGGAGCTGGAAGTCTCATGGAAACAGAACCTATATTGGCTCTTGATTTTTCCGATTGGAATCAAACAAAAGCATTTTTGGCGCCGTTTTCCGGGAAGCCATTGTATGTAAAAGTGGGAATGGAACTTTATTTTCAGAATGGACCAGTCATCATCGAAGCATTAAAAGCAGAGAATCATCGAATTTTTTTGGATTTAAAACTCCATGATATCCCTAATACGGTCAAACAAGCGATGAAAGGCTTGGCGAATCTCGGAGTGGATATGGTCAACGTGCATGCAGCGGGCGGGAGACGGATGATGGAAGCGGCTTTGGAAGGGTTAGAAGCCGGAACGCCGGCAGGGAAATCGCGCCCACTGTTATTGGCCGTCACCCAGCTTACGTCAACAAGTGAACTTGAGATGCAGTCTGAACAGCTTGTTGCTGTCTCGCTGGAGGAATCAGTGGTCCATTATGCAAAGCTGGCAAAAGCGGCTGGTTGCAACGGAGTCGTATGCTCTGTACATGAAGCAGTAAAAATATCGGAAGCATGTGGAGCCGAATTTCTAAAGGTGACACCGGGAATCCGCTTGCAAACAGATCAATCTCATGATCAAAGTCGTGTGGCAGATCCGAAAACCGCCAGACAACTTGGTGCAAGCATGATCGTGGTGGGAAGACCGATTACTAAAGCTCCAGATCCTCTACATGCATATCAACAGGTAAAAAAACTATGGAATGATTATTCAAAGCCTCTTGTTAGAAATTCTGGTCTATAAACCAGCAGATCTGAAAAAAAGCTGTAAAAATGGTGAGAGGAGAACAGTCACATGCAGAACGATCATATACAAAGTAAAAGAATAGCAGAACAGCTTCTCAATATTGAAGCCATCTATTTGCAACCAAACGATCCATTTACATGGTCCTCAGGAATAAAATCGCCCATATATTGCGACAATCGTCTTACCCTCTCTTATCCGGCGGTGCGAAAAGAAGTTGCGAAAGGACTCGTTTCTTTGATTAACAAACATTTTTCAGAAGTACAATGCATTGCCGGGACTGCGACAGCGGGCATTCCTCATGCGGCTTGGGTAAGCGATCTACTCGATTTGCCCATGTGCTATGTTCGTTCAAAAGCGAAAAGCCATGGAAAAGGGAAACAAATAGAGGGAAAAGTACAGCCGGGCGTTAAAACGGTGGTCGTAGAAGACTTAATTTCGACAGGAGGAAGCGCTATTCAAGCAGCTAACGTCTTGCGAGAATCAGGATGCGAGGTGCTTGGAGTCGTGTCGATTTTTACTTATGAACTTGAAATAGGAAAGCAGCTGCTTGATGAAGCCAATTTAAAAGCTTATAGTTTAAGCAATTATTCAGCGCTAATGGAAGTTGCTTTAGAAAAAGGAGCGATTCAACCCACGGATTTAGAGACTCTTCGTCAATGGCGGGAAAATCCTGAGCATTGGCCGATGGTACAATCGTAATACATAGATGAAAAAATAAGGAAGAGAGCGACTCTTCCTTATTTTTTCAATTTCACCACTAAATCAGGATCCGGTGTAACATAAATGGTTTGCTGATTGTCATAGATGACAAATCCAGGTTTTGAACCGTTCGGTTTTTTGACATAACGAATTTTCGTGTAATCCACCGGTACCGAACTGGAATGTTTTGCTTTGCTGAAATAAGCGGCCAGGTTGGCGGCTTCCAACAGCGTTTCTTCGGATGGGTTATTATGGCGAATCACAACATGGGAACCGGGAATGTCTTTTGTGTGCAGCCAAATATCATCTCGTCGAGCGAGTTTCGTTGTGACATAATCATTTTGTTTATTGTTTTTGCCCACTAATATAATCGTTCCGTCACTGGCTGTGTAAGTATCGATCATTGGTTTCTCTTTTCCTTGTTTTCTCTTCGCTTTCGATTTCATCCGCAAATAGCCTTCTTCCTCTAATTCTTCGCGGATTTCTTCAATGTCTTTCGGGGATGCGGATTCAAGCTGCTGAAGCAAATTTTCAAAGTATTGAATTTCTTGCTTTGTTTTATCGATTTGCTCGTTTACAACGACCAATGCATGTTTTGCTTTTTGATACTTCGAAAAATAAGACTGGGCATTTTCCGACGGACTTTTTTTCGGGTCCAAAGGAATGGTGACCTTTTCTC
Source organism: Bacillus sp. FSL W8-1127 (assembly GCF_038006725.1). Lineage (NCBI taxonomy): Bacteria > Bacillati > Bacillota > Bacilli > Caryophanales > Bacillaceae > Bacillus > Bacillus sp. FSL W8-1127. The sequence continues at coordinate 1,335,373 of NZ_JBBOVU010000001.1, forward strand.
CGTTTTCATCATAATAATTGATGACTTCAATTTCCGTCATTCCTTTTTGAACGGCGTACAGATTGGCGGTCAGCAATTCGCCGAGTATTTGGTACTCATCGGCATTTTCCGCTTCCTGAAGCGTTTTTTCCAATTTTTTTAGCTTGGATATATTTTTTTCTAATTCATTTTTCACCAGTCGTTCTAAATCACTGCCCAGCTGTTTTACACGGTCCCGCTCCGCTTTGCCGAAATAAAAACGGTCAAGTAGAGAACTTAGGGAATGAAACGGCTGCTTGGTTCCTTTAAGATGATTGAGATCCCGCCAGTAAAAATGCTCTTTTTCGTCTCCTTTCCACAGCATTGGCTGAAAACGCCCTTCTTTTAGCGGCTGCAGCAGGCGAATAAAGGCAGCCGGGACTGTCGTACGGTTAGGAATTCCGGCTTCATGAAGCACTTCCTTCGCGAACAACGGTGAAACACCGGAAAAGTGCTGAACTAGCTGTTTGTCGAGTTTTCCGCCATTAAAATCGAGGAGACGAAGCACGTCATCTTCGGTCGCCTCCAGTGGATTCAACTTGTTTTGGGAAGGCGGATATAAATATTCGTTTCCTGGCAATACGGTTCGGTACCGGCTAAGGGCAGGCGTAATATGTTTAATGCTGTCAATAATTTTCTGCGTCGGCTGATCCACCAGGACAATATTGCTGTGGCGTCCCATAATTTCAACGATTAACTGTTTAGTAGAAACATCGCCGATTTCGTTTTTTCCTTTTAGCTTAAAAATCAGTATACGGTCCAATTCTTTCTGTTTCAGTTCTTCGATAATAGCCCCTTCTAAGTGCTTGCGCAAAAGCATGCAGAACATGGGCGGTTCTTTCGGATTTTCGTACGGCTCATTTGTCAGCTGCACCCTGGCATAGGTAGGATGGGCAGATAGAAGCAGTTTATAATTTTTCCCTTTGGAACGGACGATGAGAATAATTTCGTTTTTATAAGGTTGATGGATTTTCGTAATTCTTCCGCCAGTGAGTACTTTTTGCAGCTCCATCATCATGGCGTGGGTAAATAATCCGTCAAACGACATAATGAAACATCCTTTTCTTTATATGATTTTAATGTTCCTTGTAAGAGCGTCCTTTTTTATGAATCTTTATTATTATAATGGAAACTCTCATTGAGTTGTTGTTAGAAATCTGTGCAAGGGAATTATGAATGGATTAAAATCCATTAGCCTTCATTTGTTTTTGCCATCACAACTAACTCCAAGCGTGAAAAGTGCTCTTTTCTAATAAATCATATCATTTTTTTGGACGAGTCTGAATAACCTTGCTATAAGAGCGACGTTTAAGGGGAGAGTGTGATAGAGAAATGAAATTCTATGAGATGGAAAGGCCGGATATAGAAAAAAAATTGAATGTTAATCTGGAAAAGGGATTGAACTCAAAAGAAGTAGAAAAAAGGAGAAAACAATTCGGCGTTAATGAATTGGAAGAAGGGGAATCCCAGTCCGCGTTTAAATTGTTTATTTCTCAGTTTAAAGATTTTATGATATTGGTTTTACTGGCAGCTACCTTAGTGTCTGGATTGATGGGGGAGTACATGGACGCGATCGCTATCGTTGCCATCGTGATCGTGAATGGGTTTCTTGGCTTTTTTCAGGAACGTAAAGCCGAACAATCTTTGCAAGCATTAAAGGAATTATCTGCTCCCAAAGTAAACGTGCTCCGGAACGGTGAATGGATAAAAATTCCTTCAAAAGAGCTCGTGATCGGGGACGTGATGAAATTCGAAAGCGGAGACCGAATTGGTGCCGACGTCCGTATTTTAAAAGCGAATAACTTAGAATTGGAAGAGTCCGCTTTAACAGGAGAATCGGTCCCTGTACCTAAAATCGCTGAATCGATTCACGGGGAACATTTAAATATCGGGGATTTAGAGAATATGGCTTTCATGGGGACAATGGTTACGAGGGGAAACGGAATCGGAGTTGTTACGGCAATCGGCATGAATACGGCAATGGGAAAAATTGCTGATTTGCTTCAAAATGCCGAAACCCTTTCTACCCCGCTCCAAATGCGGTTGGAACAGCTGGGAAAAGTATTAATTGTCGCCGCTTTGTTTTTAACGGCGTTAGTGGTGGGCATTGGGATTTTGCAAGGTCATGGTTTTTATGAAATGATTTTTGCTGGCGTATCGCTGGCGGTTGCGGCGATTCCGGAAGGGCTTCCGGCCATTGTGACAGTCGCTTTGTCATTGGGGGTTCAGCGGATGATTAAAAAAAGGGCCGTTGTCCGCAAATTGCCGGCTGTCGAAACGCTTGGATGCGCATCCGTTATTTGTTCCGATAAAACCGGAACGATGACGCAAAATAAAATGTCCGTGACCCATTTATGGTCGAATGGGAAAACGTGGACCGTAAGCGGAACAGGTTTTTCACCGAATGGAGAATTTTTTGAAGATGGCGTCCGGATCATACCCCAACGGGAAAAAAGTCTTTACCAGCTGCTGACATTCGGACTTTTATGTAATCATGCGGAGTTAAAACAAAACAAGCGTGATTTTTTTATTGACGGCGATCCAACGGAAGGGGCTTTATTGGTGGCGGCGATGAAAGCGGGCCTGACAAGGGAGAATTTGTCGCAACAATTCACAATTGAACAAGAATTCGCGTTCGACTCTATTCGAAAAATGATGTCCGTTGTGGTGAAAGATCAAAGCGGGCAGCGTTTTGTCATCACCAAAGGAGCACCGGACGTGTTAATCCAAAAGTGTTCGTCGATTCTATGGAACGAGAAAAAGGTAAACTTTTCCCGGGATCATAAAAAGATCGTAGACAACGTAATCAGTGATTTTGCTGGCATGGCTCTTCGCAATATTGCAGTTGCTTACAAACCGCTTAAGGAGAGGGAATCAGCTATTCAAAATGTAGAAGAAGCGGAAAAAGAGCTTATTTTTATTGGCATTGAAGGAATGATTGATCCGCCTCGTCCGGAAGTCAGACAAGCCATCAAAGAGTGCCGAGAAGCTGGCATTAAGACCATTATGATTACAGGAGACCATGTAATGACAGCAAGAGCCATTGCCAAGCAATTAGGGATTTTAGATAATCGTTCCAAAGTGGTCAGTGGTCAGGAACTTAATCAAATGTCTATCGCTGAACTGGAAGAAGTAGTTCAAGATACAGCTGTATTCGCCAGAGTCTCCCCGGAACATAAATTAAAAATCGTTCGGGCTCTCCAAAATAATGGCCACATTGTGGCGATGACGGGAGATGGAGTCAATGACGCACCTGCCATCAAAGCTGCTGATATCGGGATTGCCATGGGGATCTCGGGTACAGATGTGGCTAAAGAAGCTTCTTCGCTTGTGCTCATGGACGACAATTTTGCCACTATTAAGTCAGCGATTCAAGAAGGAAGAAATATATATGAAAATATTCGCAAATTTATTCGCTATTTATTAGCTTCCAATGTAGGGGAAATTTTAGTGATGCTATTTGCCATGATTTTAGCCTTTCCTCTTCCACTCGTCCCCATTCAAATTTTATGGGTCAATTTAGTGACGGATGGACTTCCGGCCATGGCACTAGGACTGGACCATCCGGAAGAAGATGTGATGAAGCGCAAACCGAGAAATCCAAAAGAAGGGGTATTTGCTCGTGGTCTTGGTTGGAAGGTTTTGTCCAGAGGATTTTTAATTGGCGCTGTCACCATCATCGCTTTTATTGTTGCTCGAAAACAGCATCCGGAAAATTTAGCCTATGCTCAAACGATTGCTTTTGCCACTTTAACCGTTAGTCAATTGATTCTTGTATTTGATTGTAGAAGCGAACATTCGATCTTTTCTCGAAATCCGTTTGAGAATCGTTGGCTCGTTCTGGCTGTTCTCTCATCGGCCGTTCTATTGCTGGCGGTGATCTATATTCCTTCGCTGCAGCCGGTTTTTCAAACGGTCACCCTTCCTCCCAGGGAATGGCTGCTTATATTAGGGCTAAGTGCATTACCGACATTTCTTTTGGCAGGCTCTTTTTATACAAGAAAAAGAAAATGATTTGTGATATAATCCAAAAGGTATCAGAGGATTTCCTCTATACCTTTTCTTTTTGCAGAAAGACATTTATCATAATGGACCCTTTTTTCATCATGTCAATATATGTAATTGACTGAATCAATAAGAAGGTTGCGTCCGATTGTCAGCTGTCCCAAAAATGCATAAAGCTTGAATGACAGCAATCCGGAAGATTACCTTGTGGATGAAGGACATTTGGGAGGGTGAAATGCTCTCCTCGATAGACGTTGTTCGTAAAAGAGAAATTCATAGCTGGATAGGATGTGAAACCGATGGTTGTTAGCATGACAGGCTTTGGAAGAAGCAAAGCAGAGTCTGCTCAGCATGCGGTTACGGTTGAAATGAAATCAGTGAACCACCGCTTTTGCGAGTTTACGATACGCATGCCCCGACAGTTATTAAAGCTGGAAGATAAAATCAAAAAATATCTCGGACAATACATAAAACGTGGGCGTGTTGAAATTTTTGTGATCATCGAAGGAGCGGGGGCTCTTAAACGTTCAATACATGTTGACTGGAATTTGATTGAGGATTATTATCAATTCATAAAAAAAATAAAAGAAAAATATCAGTTAAATGGCGAAATCCAAATCAGCGACTTTCTTCGTAAAGAAGAATTAATTACGATAGAAGAAAGAGAGGAAGAAAACGAGGAACTTGAAAAACTTGTTTTCCAAACGATAGAAGAAGCTGTTCGAAATTTGTTGGAAATGCGTAGATTAGAAGGGGAACAGCTTGAAAAAGATTTGCTGATTCAATTAAATAAAATTCAGACGGTCATTAAAAAAATTCAATCTCTTGCACCGAAAGTGTCCAAGCATTATCAAGAACGCCTTGAAAAGAAAGTAAAAGAAGCTGTGTCCAATAACGAGGTGGATGAAGCCAGAATTTTATCGGAAGTGGCTATTTTGGCTGATAAAGCGGATATTAATGAGGAATGTGTAAGATTAGCCAGCCATATAAAGCAATTTTCACAGCTTTTGGAGAAAGATGAACCGATCGGCAGAAGGCTTGATTTCATCATTCAAGAAATGAACAGAGAAGTCAATACGATTGGTTCCAAAGCGAATGACTCAGAGATCGCGGCAAATGTCATTGAATTAAAAAGCTGTTTAGAAAAAATGAAAGAACAAGTACAAAATATTGAGTAATAGGTCAGAACTTCTACGTTCAAAATCAAACATTGATTGGAGGAGCCGCATGTCCATCAGGCTGATTAATATTGGGTTTGGAAATATTGTTTCTGTCAATCGAATCATTTCCATAGTCAGTCCTGAATCCGCCCCGATTAAGCGGTTGGTTCAGGAAGCGCGCGAAAGAGGTTCATTAATTGACGCTACATACGGGAGAAGGACTAGAGCTGTCATTATTATGGACAGCGGTCATATTATACTCTCAGCCGTTCAGCCCGAAACGGTCGCGCATCGAATTGTTTCAAAAGAAGAATTGGAGGAAGGATAATTTCATGAGGAAAGAAAAAGGATTGTTGATTGTCTTGTCCGGGCCGTCCGGTGTAGGAAAGGGAACGGTGCGCAAGGCGATTTTTTCAGACCCAAATGTTGATTTCGAATACTCGATTTCCATGACGACCAGACAGCCTCGGGAAGGTGAAGTAGACGGTGTAGATTATTTTTTTAAAACCCGCGAACAATTCGAACAGCTTATAAAGGAAGGAAAGTTGCTTGAATATGCGGAGTATGTGGGGAATTATTACGGAACTCCGCTTGATTATGTGAAAGAAACATTGGAAGCGGGAAAAGACATCTTTCTGGAAATCGAAGTGCAAGGAGCCAAACAAGTACGTGAAAAAATTCCCGATGGCTTATTTATTTTCCTTGCGCCGCCAAGCCTTTCCGAACTGTATAATCGCATCGTGAATAGAGGAACAGAAGATGATGAACGAATTCGCGGACGAATGGAAAAGGCTCGCAAAGAAATCGAAATGATGGATTTATACGACTATGTAGTGGAAAATGATGAAGTGGAAAAGGCATGCGAACGCATTAAAGCCATCGTTATTGCCGAGCATTGCCGACGTGAAAGAGTTCAGCATCATTATAAAAAAATGTTGGAGGTAGAATAGTATGCTTTATCCATCGATTGACTCTTTATTAAAGAAAATTGATTCCAAATACTCACTTGTCAGCATTGCCGCCAAAAGAGCGCGTCAATTACAAGATCATCCTGAAGACGAACTTTTAGATTCCTATGTTTCACAGAAATATGTCGGTAAAGCATTGGAAGAAATAGATGCCGAGTATTTAACCTTAAAAGAAAAAACAGAAGGTACAACTTACTCCGATGAAGGATAACAACCTTATTAGGTTGTTATTTTTTCTTAATCAAAAAAGTCGAATCATGTCAGCGGTTTTCATTCGTGTGACATAAAAGCATAGACAAGTCAGTCGTTTATACGAAGAAGGAATTTTGAAATAGGAAGAGATGCTTTTAACCTGTAGGCGCCCATTAACCGATTTTATTTCCGTGAGGTTTTTTGTTTTGCTTCTTGATCCGGAATGTTTCGTTTACAAAGTCGAGTGAAAAAACAAAGCTTTTCTGTCCAATAGCGGTACAATGGTATAGAGAAGGGGGTTTCATAATGTTGAAAGGAAAAAACATCTTACTATGCGTTACAGGTGGCATTGCCGTTTACAAAGCAGCGGCATTGACCAGTAAATTAACGCAGGCGGGGGCTTCTGTAAAAGTCATTATGTCCAACGGAGCTCAAAAATTTGTCACGCCCTTAACGTTTCAAGCGCTGTCTAGAAACGATGTTTATACAGATACATTTGATGAAAAGCATCCCGAATCGATCGCCCATATTGACCTGGCAGATTGGGCCGATCTCGTTCTCGTGGCGCCGGCTACAGCGAATATAATCGGAAAACTTGCCAACGGCATAGCGGATGATATGATTTCGACGACTTTGCTTGCTGCTACTGCTCCGGTTTGGATAGCGCCGGCAATGAACGTCCATATGTACGACCATCCTGCGGTGAAGCGGAATATTGAACGTCTGCAATCTTACGGTTATCAATTTGTAGAACCAAATGAAGGTTATTTGGCTTGCGGATATGTAGGAAAAGGAAGGATGGAGGAACCGGAGAACATTGTCAAGTTGATTAGCTCGTATTGGGAAAAAGAAAAAAATCAGCCTTTGAAAGGAAAGAAAATCGTCATAACAGCGGGGCCGACACGCGAAATTTTAGATCCTGTCCGCTTTTTTTCCAACCGTTCTAGCGGAAAAATGGGATACGCCTTGGCGGAAGAGGCCCATCAATTAGGAGCTGATGTAACGCTTATTTCCGGCCCGGTTTCGTTAAATCCGCCGATCGGTGTGAACGTAAAATATATAGAAAACGCAGAAGAAATGTACGACGCCGTACTGGAGGAGTTTCCGTCCGCAGACATTGTCATTAAAAGTGCGGCTGTTGCCGATTATCGTCCAAAACAAGTATCCAATGAAAAGATGAAAAAACAGGATGGAGATTTGATCATCCAAATGGAACGGACGAAAGATATTTTAAAAACGCTCGGCGAAAGAAAAGATCATCAGTTCCTCGTTGGTTTTGCCGCTGAGACTTCCAATCTCGATGAATATGCAATGAGTAAATTGAAGCGGAAAAACGCAGATATGATCATTGCCAATAATGTGAACGAAAAAGGCGCCGGCTTTGAGGAAGATACCAATATTGTGACAATCTATAAAAAAGACGGTTCAAACAAACGATTAGGGCTTATGTCCAAAAAAGAATTGGCAAAAGAAATCTTTCGTGAAATCGTCAAAACGCTTCAAGAGGAAAGATCAAAATGAACGTAGCAAGCGTGATTGTGGATGTACCAACCATGCAAACCGACCGGCCGTTTGATTACTTGATTCCTGAAAAATGGAGTCAAATGATCCAGCCAGGCATGAGAGTGATCGTGCCTTTCGGGTCAAGAAATGTGCAAGGGTATGTAGTGAAAGTAAAAGACCATTCGTCTTTTCCTCAGTTAAAAGCCATTCGAGAGCCAATGGACGTTGTTCCGGTACTGAATCAAGAGTTGATGGATCTAGCTGACTGGTTGACGAAAACGACGCTTTGTTTTAAAGTTTCGGCCTATCAAGCGATGCTTCCAGCTGCCATGAAAGCAAAATACGAAAAGCGATTCGCGGCAGTCAACGAAGAGAAGATAGCGGATGAGAAGGTAGCCGAGCTGTTTAAGAATAAAAAGGAAATCACTTGGGAAGAAGGGGAAAAGGCGGGACTTTTAACCTCTATACAAAAAGAGGTGAAAGCTGGAACGGTTGAATTGATTTATAAGGTGAAAAGCAAAGGAAACAAAAAGACAGTACGGATGATTGGCACGAGATTATCGGCCGAGGAACTGTCAGAAGCCGCTTCCCGTTTAAAGGGGAATGCCGTCAAACAAAAACGGCTGATCGATGTGTTTAAACAACATCCAGGAGAAATGATATCTGCAAAAGAACTGCTGGAGAATGCAAACAGTACGTCATCCAGTTTGCAGGCGCTGATCCAAAAAGGGATTTTGTATGAAGAGCAAAAAGAAGTATATCGCGATCCTTATGCTCAAACGGATTTTGAAAAAACAAGTCCCTTTCCTTTGACAGATGAGCAAAGAAAAGCCATTTCCCCCATTATTGAAGCTTTGGAAGAAGAAAAGCATGAAACTTTTTTATTATACGGAGTGACAGGCAGCGGAAAAACAGAGATTTATTTGCAATCGATCCAAAAGGTACTGGAAAAAGGAAAAGAAGCCATTGTGCTCGTACCGGAAATTTCTCTGACACCACAAATGGTTCATCGCTTTAAAAGCCGATTTGGTGATGATGTAGCCGTTTTGCACAGCGGGTTGTCCATTGGCGAAAAGTATGATGAATGGCGGAAAATTTTAAAAAAAGAAGCGAAAGTAGTGGTGGGCGCTCGTTCGGCTATTTTTGCGCCGTTTGAAAACATCGGGATCATCATCATTGATGAGGAACATGAGACAAGCTATAAACAAGAAGAAACTCCGCGATATCATGCTAGGGACGTCGCGATCAAAAGAGCACAGCATTTTAATTGTCCCGTCATTTTAGGAAGCGCCACTCCTTCGTTGGAAAGTTTCGCGAGGGCGCAAAAAGGTGTATACCATTTATTAACGCTGAAAAACCGTATGAATCACCGCGATCTTCCTGAAGTGGAAATTGTCGATATGAGAGAAGAGCTGCGGGCTGGCAATCGTTCGATATTTTCAAGGTCTCTATTTGAAAAGTTAAAAGATAGAGTGGAAAAGGGCGAACAAACCGTGCTGCTTTTAAACCGAAGAGGACATTCCTCCTTTGTCATGTGCCGAGACTGCGGCTATGTCGTTCAATGTCCGCATTGCGACATTTCATTAACATATCACCATTTTTCAAATGAAATGAAATGCCATTATTGCGGCTATGAAACAATAGCGCCGTCTGTTTGCCCGGAATGCGGCAGCCCATATATTCGCTATTTTGGGACCGGAACACAAAAAGTAGAGGAAGAATTGGGAAAGCTGCTGCCTGAGGCCAGAGTCATTAGGATGGATGTGGATACGACACGAAAAAAAGGCGCTCACGAAACTCTTCTGCGCCAGTTTTCAGAAGGAAAAGCCGATATTTTACTAGGAACGCAAATGATTGCGAAAGGGCTGGATTTTCCGAATATTACACTTGTCGGGGTGTTAAGTGCGGATACGATGCTGCATCTTCCCGATTTCCGCTCGTCAGAAAAAACGTTTCAGCTATTAACCCAGGTGAGCGGACGAGCCGGCAGGCATGAATTGCAAGGAGAAGTGGTTGTTCAAACCTATACCCCTGAACATTACAGCATACAGCTTGCCGGTCAACAAAATTTTGAGCGTTTTTATCAGCGGGAGATGATCATGAGAAAATTGGGAAGTTATCCTCCGTTTTATTATTTGGCCCTTGTCAATGTCAGCCATGAGGATCCGCTCGTGGCAGCCTCCGTAACAGAAAAAATTACGAAATTCATCCGCAGCCGGCTCTCCAATAAAACGGTTGTTCTCGGACCGACTGTTTCTCCCATTCCTCGGATCAATGATAGATATCGCTATCAATGTTTGATAAAATACAAGCATGAACCAATGCTTTCCGATACGTTGAAATCGATATTGGAACAGTATAACGGACAAGGATCCTATTCTCATTTGCAAATAGCAGTGGATATCAATCCGTTTGTGATGATGTAAGTTAGGAGGAAAAGTTTTGGCGATATTACCTATTGTCACTTATCCGGCAGAAATATTAGAAAAAGAATGCAAGCGAGTGACATCTTTTGATAAACATTTAAAAAAATTGATTAAAGATATGCACGAAACAATGTTAGAGGCGGACGGGGTTGGTCTGGCCGCTCCTCAAGTCGGGATCGATCTCCAAGTAGCAGTTGTGGATATCGGAGACGAAAATGGAATGATCGCACTTGTCAATCCGGAAATTTTGGAAACAAAAGGGACCCAAACAGATATAGAAGGCTGTTTAAGTATTCCCGGTCTATACGGGGAAGTGACAAGGCCCTATTACGTGAAGGTAAAGGCAAAAGATTGGAAAGGACGAACTTTCATCATCGAAGCCAATGGTTTTTTGGCAAGGGCGATTCAACATGAAATTGATCATCTTCATGGTATTTTGTTTACTACTAAAGTGGATAAATATGTAGAAGAAGAATCGTTGGAAGGGTATGAGGCTGAATGATCAAGATTGTATTTATGGGAACACCCGATTTTTCTGTCCCTATTCTAAGAAGGCTACTAGAAGACGGCTATGAAATTCAAGCGGTTGTGACACAGCCTGACCGCCCTGTTGGCCGCAAAAAAATACTGACTCCGCCTCCTGTTAAAGTAGAAGCAGAAAAACACGGCATTCCCGTTCTCCAGCCGGAAAAATTGAGAAATTCAGAAGAATTGCGAACGATATTGAGTTTCAAGCCGGATATCGTCGTGACTGCAGCCTACGGACAAATTTTGCCGAAGAAATTGCTTGAAGCACCCAAATACGGCTGTATAAATGTTCATGCTTCTCTTTTGCCGGAACTTCGCGGCGGAGCGCCGATCCACTACGCGATCATGCAAGGCAAAAAGAAAACAGGCATCACCATCATGTATATGGCAGAAAAATTGGATGCCGGAGATATTATCAGCCAAGTGGAAGTGCCGATCGAAGAAACGGATCATGTCGGCATCTTGCATGACAAATTAAGCAAGGAAGGGGCCAAATTGCTTTCCAAAACGCTTCCAAAAATTATAAATGGCGAAATCACGCCGATTAAGCAAGACGAGAGTCGGGCGACATTTGCCCACAATATTAAGCGAGAGCAGGAAAAAATTGATTGGACCAAGCCGGGTGAGGATATTTACAATCATATACGTGGTTTGCATCCTTGGCCGGTTGCCTATACTACACTTGATGGGAATATAGTGAAAATTTGGTGGGGAGAAAAACAAACGCTCCCTGAAAAACAAGAACCCGGAACCATCGTGGCGATAGAAAATGACGGAATTCTCGTCGCTTCCGGAAATGAAACAGGCATCAAGATTACGGAGCTCCAGCCAGCCGGAAAAAAGAGGATGAAAGCAGAACAGTTTTTGAGAGGAGCCGGATCTCTGCAAATTGGAATGAAATTGGGAGATTGAAATGGAGAAAAAAAAGAAAAATGTTCGCGAGGCTGCGCTTGAACTGTTGGAAGCAGTCGAACAAAATCAGTCATACAGTAATTTATTGCTGAATTCAGCTATTCAAAAATACGATTTAACAGGTCCGGATGCCGGTTTATTGACAGAATTAACATATGGGACGATACAAAGAAAATTTACGCTGGATTATTTTTTGGCACCGTTTTTGAAACACAAGCTAAAATCATGGGTACGAAATTTATTGCGATTATCTTTGTACCAAATGGTGTATTTAGACAAAGTTCCTGACCGGGCTGTTATATTCGAAGCGGTGGAAATAGCCAAAAAACGGGGCCATAAAGGAATTGCCGGCATGGTCAATGGCGTGCTTCGCTCCATACAACGAAAGGGATTGCCAGCATTAGATGCGATCACGGATCCAGTCAAGCGAATTTCGATTGAGACAAGTCATCCTGAGTGGCTTGTCAAGCGCTGGATTCGTCAATTCGGATTGGAAAAAACAAAAGCGATGTGTGAAACCAATTTGTCCGTTCCTGTTCAAACGGTGCGCGTGAATGAAACGAAAGCAGATAGGGCTGAAGTTTTAATCAGCTTGCGCCAAGAAGGATTTTCAGCAGAAGAAAGTCCGATTTTGCCGGAAGCCATTCGAATTTTGAAAGGGAACGCAGCCCATTCGTCCGCTTTTCAGAAAGGGTTGATGACCATTCAAGATGAAAGTTCTATGCTGGTAGCGCATGCCATGAAACTGGAACCCGGAATGGTTGTCCTTGACGCCTGCGCTGCTCCCGGCGGGAAAACGACCCATATGGCGGAAAAAATGCAGGGAACAGGAAAAGTGTATGCTCTTGATTTACATCCTCATAAAATCAAATTGATTGAAGATAATGCAGTTCGATTAGGTCTTGAAAATATTTCCTCCCTTCCTCTTGATAGCCGTAAAGGAGGAGAAAAGTTCCCGCCGCAATCTTTCGACCGTATTTTAGTCGATGCCCCCTGCTCTGGACTAGGCGTTTTAAGACGGAAGCCGGATATAAAATATGTCAAGAAACAGGAAGATCTTCAGACTTTGCAGAAAATACAATTGGAAATATTGGACGCCCAGGCACCTCTTCTGAAATCCGGCGGCCTTTTGGTCTACAGTACTTGTACGGTGGACCAAGAAGAAAATGAAGGTACCGCTAATCGATTTCTTGATCGCCATCCTGAATTTGAACCCGAGCTGTTGGATCATCTGCCGGAAGCGGTGCAGCCGTTTGTAGCGGGACATTTTCTTCAAATTTTTCCTCAAGATTTTGGTGGAGATGGATTTTTTATCAGCTGTTTTAGAAAGAAGGATGAATGAAAAATGGAACAGACAATCACGATGACGAAAAAATCTAAGAAAATGATAGAAGACAGGCCGCCTTCTATCTACTCAATGGAACTGCCTGAGTTGAAAGAATGGATCCGCCATCATGGCGAAAAACCTTTCAGAGCAGAACAAATTTATGATTGGCTCTACAAGAAACGGGTCACGTCGTTTGAAGAAATGACGAATTTGCCGAAAAGCCTTCGGGATAAACTGGCGGAACACTTTACTATCACCACATTGAAAACGATTGTTCAACAAACTTCTCAAGATGGCACCATTAAATTTTTATTTGAATTGCATGATGGATTTTCTATTGAAACGGTGCTAATGCGTCATCGATACGGAAACTCGGTTTGCGTGACCACACAAGTTGGATGCCGGATTGGATGCACATTTTGTGCCTCAACTTTAGGAGGATTAAAAAGAAATTTAGAGGCGGGGGAAATCGTGGCGCAAGCGGTGCATGTGCAAAAAGCGCTCGATGAAATGGGAGAACGGGTCAGTTCCGTCGTCATTATGGGAATTGGAGAACCGTTTGATAATTATGATCAAATGCTTTCGTTTTTAAAAATTATCAACCATGAAAAAGGACTCAATATCGGCGCTCGCCATATTACGGTTTCTACAAGCGGAATCATACCGAAAATCTATCAATTTGCCGATGAAAATTTGCAAATTAATTTCGCCATTTCCCTCCATGCTCCTAATAATGAGCTTCGCAGCAAATTAATGCCAATTAACCGCGCATACAAATTGCCGGATTTAATCGAAGCCGTAAAGTATTATATTGAAAAAACAGGCAGAAGAGTCAGCTTTGAATACGGATTGTTCGGCGGAGTAAATGATTCGGTTGAACACGCCGAAGAATTGGCCGAGCTGATCAAAGATCTAAAGTGTCATGTCAATTTAATTCCAGTGAACTATGTTCCGGAACGAAATTATGTTCGGACCCCGAGAAGCCAAATCTTTAAATTTGAGAAAACGTTGAAAAAACACGGAATCAATGTAACGATTCGCCGTGAACACGGGCATGATATTGACGCTGCTTGCGGGCAACTCCGCGCTAAGGAGCGGAAAGAAGAAACGAGGTGACCGCTTATGGAGTCAGTGTTTAAGACTGATAAAGGATTAGTCCGCCAGCATAACGAAGACAGCGGCGGAATTTTTCGCAACTCATCCGGTGACCTATTGGCCATTGTGGCCGATGGAATGGGCGGCCACAATGCTGGAGATGTCGCCAGTGAAATGACGATCAAAGAATTGCAAAAAGAGTGGCAGCAAACAGAGATGATTTCCACCCCTGACAAGGCGGAAGAATGGCTAAAGACGGCCATTGTCAAAGTGAATGAGAAGATTTTATCCCACTCAAGGGAAAATATTGAATGTTCGGGTATGGGCACGACCATTGTGGCTGCGGTTTGCACAAGCCGCTTCTGCACGATTGCCAATATCGGTGACAGCCGTTGTTATATTTTGAATGAAAACGGCTTTCAAAAGCTGACGGAAGATCATTCTTTAGTGAACGAACTTGTAAGAACAGGACAAATCACCAAAGAGGATGCTGAACATCACCCCCGCAAAAATGTTTTGACGAAAGCCCTTGGGACAGAGGAGGAAGTAGCTGCCGATGTGCTAAGCATCACCTTTGAAGATGGCGATTATTTGCTGCTCTGCTCGGATGGCCTTTCCAATAAAGTTTCGGAAGCGAAAATGGAAGAAGTGATTAAAGGGGAACTTCCGTTGGCGGAAAAAGCTCAAACGCTCATTGACTTAGCCAATCAAGAAGGCGGAGAGGATAATATCACCATTGTGATTTTACACCAGACAGCCGGGAGTGAAAGCGGGTGATCGGAATGCTTGCCGGCAGGAGAATCAGCGGAAGATACAAAGTAATCGAAATGATTGGCGGAGGCGGGATGGCGCATGTCTATTTAGCACGAGATATCATATTGGACCGAGATGTAGCTCTAAAAGTATTGAGAATGGATTTTGCCGAAGAAGAAGAATTTATCCGCCGTTTTCAAAGAGAAGCTCAATCGGCAACCAGTCTTGTCCACCCGAATATCGTGAATATTTATGATGTGGGGGAAGAAGACAATATTTTTTACATTGTGATGGAATATGTGGATGGAATGACTTTAAAACAATACATAATGCAGCATTCCCCTATCCCGGTGGAGAAAGTGCTAGACATCATGAGTCAGCTGACTTCAGCTATCGCCCACGCACACCGCAATTCGATTATTCACCGTGATATTAAACCGCAGAATATTTTGATCGATCACAATGGTCATGTCAAAATTACCGATTTTGGCATTGCGATGGCTTTAAGTGCGACGTCGATTACCCAAACCAACTCTTTTCTCGGATCTGTCCATTACATCTCTCCTGAACAAGCACGTGGAGGAGTAGCAACAAAAAAATCAGACATTTACTCTCTTGGTATTGTAATGTACGAACTGCTGACAGGAAATTTGCCATTTTCAGGAGAAACAGCCATTTCCATCGCCTTAAAACATTTGCAATCCAATACCCCCTCTTTGCGGGAAAAATTTCCGGAAATTCCGCAAAGTGTGGAAAATATTGTGCTGAAAGCTACTTGCAAAGACCCTTTTTACCGTTATAACAGCGTGGAAGAAATGGAAGAAGATATAAGGACTGCTCTTGAACCGAGCCGACTGAATGAACCGAAATTTACCATTTTGGTGGACGAAGAAGAAACAAAAGTCATACCTGCCATTAAAGGTCCACTTCCGGTAGATGATTTAGAATCGACGGCTGTTTACCCATTAAAAGAAGAAACGAACAGTGGGTCGGACAAGCCGGAAAAAAAGAAAAGAAAAAAATGGCCTTGGATTGTAACCGGAATTTTCTTGCTCTTGTTGTTGGCAGCGGGGAGCGTCTTTGTGATCCCGGATTTATTGGGACCGAAAGAAATCAAGGTGCCGGATGTTCATGGGAAAACGGTGGATGACGCCGTTTCGAAATTGGTGACGGATGGATTGAAAGTTGGAGACACGATCGAAAGGTTTAGCGATCATGTACCGGCAGGAAAGGTCATCTATACCAAACCTGGTGCTAATCAAACAGTAAAAGAGGGATCTTCTGTTGATCTGTATGTAAGCTCCGGGAAAAAAACATTTAAACTGGATGATTATCGTGATCGGGATTATAATGAAATCGCCGACATGTTGGAAAAAGAACATTTTAAAAGGATCCGTAAAGTAGAGATATATGACGATCACCCGCCGGGAACCATCATAGACCAAGATCCGGGGCCAAATGAAAAAGTCGTTCCGGAAGAAACAGAGATGACATTTACGGTAAGCAGGGGTCCGGAAAAGGTATCGCTGATTGATTTGACTGATTACAACGAGAAAAGTTTGAAAGATTATGCGGCCACAAGCGGTTTAAAAGTGGACATTGTCAGAAGAGATTATTCTGACAGTGTGCCGGAAGGGCTGGTAATCTCTCAAAATCCTTCAGCCGGTACGCTGTTAAACAAAGGGGATAGAGTGGAAGTTGTGCTGTCAAAAGGCAAAAAAGAAATTCCGCCTAAAACCGTTACAAAAGAATTGTTCATTCCATATGAACCGGATGAAGAAGGAAAGCCTCAAGAAGTGGTCATTTACATCGAAGACGCAAACAACAGCATGACTGTACCATATGAGACTTTTTTCATTCATGAAGACACGAGAAAAACGATTTCATTGACGATTGCCAGTGGCAAAAAAGCAGGATATAAAGTGGTTAGAGATAAAAAAGTCATCATTGACGAAATGGTCCCTTTTCCGGATGACGAGTAAGTCCATAACGACAACTTTGACCAACTATTTTTCTTGAGCGATCCGTTGGCTTTAAAAGTCTTACCTGTAAGAAAATCATTTTGAGTAAGGAGGAATGCAATGGCTAATGGAAAAATTATTAAAGCGCTGAGCGGATTTTATTATGTATTAGATGGAGAAAAAGTGGTTCGATGCCGAGGAAGAGGGGTGTTTCGAAAACAAAAAATTTCCCCTCTTGTCGGTGATTATGTGGAATATCAGTTGGAAAGCAATCAGGAAGGATATATTTTAAGCATAGAGAAGCGCAAAAATGAGCTGATCCGTCCGCCCATTGCGAACGTAGACCAAGCCATTTTGGTTTTTTCAGTGGCGCGTCCCAATTTTCATCTCGGGCTTTTGGACCGTTTCCTTGTGTTAATCGAATCTAAAGCGATCACACCGATCATATGCCTCACAAAAATGGATTTGCTTTCGCCGGAAGACGAACAAAAAATCCACTCATACTGTGAGGATTACAGGGAAATCGGCTATCAAGTCATTACCACATCTGTTAAAAACGGGAGCGGCTTAGATCAAATTCGTGCTGTTTTGCAAGAGAAAACATCGGTGTTTGCTGGACAATCTGGTGTCGGTAAATCTTCGCTTTTGAATGCATTGCGTCCAGACTTACAATTAGAGACGAAAGATATTTCCGATTCGCTGGGAAGGGGAAAACATACCACTCGCCATGTGGAATTGATTGAAATAGATAATGGTCTTGTGGCCGATACTCCTGGTTTTAGCTCCCTTGAATTAGGAGACTTGGACCTTGATGAATTGTCGTCTTGTTTTCCGGAAATTCATCAACTAAGTCAATATTGCAAGTTCCGAGGGTGTCGTCATTTGAATGAACCAAAATGTGCAGTGAGAGAAGCGGTGGAAATGAAGAAAATTCCCGCTTATCGTTATGATCATTACCAACAGTTTTTAGTTGAAATAAAAGAGAGAAAGCCGAGGTATTGATGGACTATGATCAAAATTGCACCTTCCATCCTTTCCGCCAATTTTTCGAAATTAGGGGAAGAAGTGAAAGAAGTTGAAAAAGGCGGGGCCGACTACATTCATGTGGATGTGATGGATGGACATTTTGTCCCTAACATTACGATGGGACCGTTGATTGTCGAAGCCGTCCGACCTGTTACGAAGCTGCCGCTGGATGTCCACTTAATGATTGAAAACCCGGATGCTTATATTGACACATTTGCCAAAGCAGGTGCTGATTATATTACGGTCCATGTGGAAGCGTGTCCGCATCTTCATCGCACGATTCAACACATCCGTTCGCTGCGAGTAAAGGCAGGTGTAGCGGTCAATCCGGCTACCCCTGTAGAAATGATCCGTCATGTGCTAAATGACGTTGATTTAGTTCTCGTCATGACCGTCAATCCTGGATTTGGCGGACAAACCTTTATCGATACTGTTCTTCCGAAAATTCGTCAAGTGCGGCAATTAGTGAGTGAAAACGGTCTTGATGTCGAAATTGAAGTGGATGGCGGTATCAACGCAGAAACAGCAAAATTATGCGTCGATGCCGGCGCGAACGTGTTAGTGGCCGGCTCAGCCATTTTTAATCAGGAAGATCGCCAAAAAGCGATCAGCTTGATCCGTAAACGACTGGAACAATAATGGATAAAGGATATTGTTGTATCCTCCATCTTTATACTCTTACACAATAGTTTCATAGAAAAGGCGGAGGACCTCCCTCCCTTTTTTTAATGGTTGATTCGCTAAGAAGAGGGAAAAAATATTTGCACATTAGGCGTTTCCCGTTTGGAAAAGTTTAAAATCAGTACTCATTGCTATAGATGCATTCATGGGAATCGATAGGAGGAATATGGATGAATGTGGGCATTGTGGCAGGCGGTCCCCGTATATGTATACCGGATTTAAAAGCGTTTGATGGACAAGAGATGTATTGGATCGGGGTCGATAAAGGCGTGCAATATTTGCTGGATGAACAAATTGTGCCTGATCTCGCTGTAGGTGATTTTGATTCCATTCGAGAGAGCGAATGGAAGCGAATAAAGGAAAAAGTGCGAAATATTAAAAAATACAGACCGGAAAAAGATGAAACCGATATGGAGCTAGCCATCGAATACGGTGTAAAGCAAAATCCAAACACCATCTCTCTGTTTGGCGCCACCGGCGGGAGGCTGGATCATTTTTTGGCTAATATCAGTTTGCTTGTGAATGAGAAATGGAGCAAAAGCTCTATAGATTTTAAGATCATCGATCGCCAAAATATCATCTCGGTTCATCGTCCGAAAAAATATGAAATACGAAAACTTCCTGATAAGCCATATGTTTCTTTTCTTCCTGTGAACGGCCATGTTGAAGGATTAACGCTTACAGGGTTTAAATATCCTTTACATAATTATACGGCAATATTTGGATCGACTCGATGCATAAGCAATGAACTGATTGAAGAAAAAGGTACTTTTTCCTTTACAAGCGGCATATTAATGATGGTAAGAAGTTCCGATGAAATGCCAATCAGTCCGGCACGTTAGGACGATACGTACTTATTTCCTTTGTTTGAATATAATATGGCGAATAGACCATTATCATCCTTCAGATGAATGGGGAGGGACATGGAATGAAATTTTATACGATTAAATTGCCTAGATTTTTAGGCGGAATTGTCCGGGCAATGCTTGGTACCTTTAAAAAAGGATAAAGAGAAAAGAGAAATGGTTTCCAAGGGGCTGACGTCGGGCGGAAGGCCAGATTTTTCAGCATGCTATGAACTGCCCAGCGTAGCGTGTCTTGAGTGATTGAGTGAGTCAGGCCTTTGGACTCACCCCCCTTTTCATGAGACATAAATGGGTGAAAGCGTAAAAAAGAGAAACGAGAGGAAAGCGAAAATGGTCACCTGAAATGGCCGTTGAAGTGAAAATGGAATGGCTGCAGATCATTCATTATATTATATGACGGGATAAAAAACAAGCACCCGAGAGTGGGTGCTTATTGTCATTATACACGTTCAACTTTTCCGGATTTTAAAGCTCTTGCAGAAACCCAAACCCGTTTTGGCTTACCGTTAACTAGAATGCGCACTTTTTGTAAGTTTGCTCCCCAAGTACGCTTGTTGGCATTCATAGCGTGGGAACGTCTATTTCCGGTACGCGTTCTGCGACCAGTAATCACGCATTGTTTTGCCATTTGATTCCCTCCTAACTGCAGAAGCTGAAAATGTTCAATTTCATTACTTCCTTATCTTCAAACAGACACTAATATAATTTAACATAGAATATTGGTTAATGCAATATCAGGAAGGGAAAAGACACCGATGAATCTCTGGCTTTTTAGCTATTAAGATGTAAAAAATGACCAAATCATGGGAGGCAAAGCTTTTGTTCACAGTTAAAATGGATTTTGAAGGATTAAACAGCTGTCTGTTGTACTCATGCACAAAATTTGATGTTCAATAGAAGCCATCTGGCTGTACGTTCATTGATCTGTATGATAGAAAAGGAAGGAAAAGCAAGAATGAAAGAGTCATTTCTCATCTCTTCTTGTAATAAAATAAGTTGGGTTTGGTTGATTCACAAGGACAGAAGGGAAGAGGACTTATTTTTAATATGATAGGAATTTACGAATAGGAGACAAAAACTGGAACAAAATATCTTTCAAGAAAAACACCTTGACGCTGATCGATTAATTTGGAATGATAAGAACGGAAGGTTCACTTTTAAAAAGCCCCTATGTATAGTAAAATGTTTGTAACAAAGGAAGAATTCGATAAGGAGGGCTCTTTTCATGTCGATTGAGCTGAAAACGAAGTATGGAACGGTAGATATTTCTAATGAAGTCATTGCCACTATTGCCGGTGGAGCTGCTGTAGATTGTTACGGCATAGTGGGTATGGCGTCCAAAAATCAACTGAAAGATGGATTAACGGAAATTTTGAGACGAGAAAATTTCACTCGTGGCGTGATTGTTCGGCAAGAAGGCGATCGGATTCATATCGATATGTACATTATCGTGAGCTATGGAACGAAAATTTCCGAAGTGGCCCATAACGTTCAAACGAAAGTAAAATATACACTTGATCAAACGGTTGGGCTGTCAGTTGATACAGTCAATATTTTTATACAAGGTGTCAGGGTGACGAACCCTTAGTGAGGAGGAAAAAATACGTGTCGATAACATCTTTGGATGGTAAGCGTTTTGCGGAAATGATCATTGCCGGTGCCAATAACTTGGCTGCCAATGCACAAATGGTCAATGCATTAAACGTATTCCCTGTTCCTGACGGCGACACGGGAACAAACATGAATTTGTCTATGACTTCCGGAGCTAAGGAAGTTCAAGAACATCTAACAGATCATGTAGGTAAGACTGCGGCTTCCTTTGCAAGAGGATTATTGATGGGAGCGCGCGGCAACTCAGGTGTGATTCTTTCCCAATTATTCCGTGGGTTTGCTAAAGCAATTGAACAAAAAGAATGGATCAATAGCCAAGAATTCGCTAATGCTTTTGAAGCTGGAGTAGATACAGCTTATAAAGCGGTCATGAAGCCGGTAGAAGGAACGATATTAACGGTTGCGAAAGATGCTGCAAAAAAAGCCGTTCTAACGGCTAAGCATGAGCGCGATATTGTGAAAGTGACGGAAGCATTGCTGAAAGAAGCGAAAAGCTCTTTGAAACGAACCCCAGAATTGCTCCCGGTGTTAAAGGAAGTGGGGGTAGTCGACAGCGGAGGACAAGGGCTTGTCCTTGTATATGAAGGATTTTTAGCCGCTTTAAAAGGGGAACAATTACCCGGAACTCCTGCGATTGAACCGACGCTTGACGAACTCGTCAAAGCGGAACATCATAAAGCTCAAAGCTTCATGAAAACAGAAGACATTGTGTATGGATATTGTACGGAGTTTATGGTTCGTTTGGAAAAAGAGAAACTCAAAGATCATCCATTTTCAGAAGAAAAATTCCGGGAAGACCTTAGCCAATTTGGCGATTCTCTGCTTGTTGTTGCAGATGACGAAGTGGCTAAAGTACATATCCATTCGGAACGACCTGGTGAAGTGCTTACATATGGACAGCAATATGGAAGCTTCATTAAAATAAAAATCGA
Organism: Bacillus sp. FSL W8-1127; assembly: GCF_038006725.1. Classification (NCBI taxonomy): domain Bacteria; kingdom Bacillati; phylum Bacillota; class Bacilli; order Caryophanales; family Bacillaceae; genus Bacillus; species Bacillus sp. FSL W8-1127. The sequence continues at coordinate 1,357,337 of NZ_JBBOVU010000001.1, forward strand.
AAACATGCGTGAACAGCATAGTCAAATTGTAGGGGAAACCCACCAACAGCTGCATACGGATATAAAGAAGAAAGAGAAACAGCCGTATGGGATTGTAACGGTTGCCATGGGAGAAGGAATTGCTGAAATGTTCAAGAGCATAGGAGCTTCTGCAGTCATTCCGGGCGGACAAACGATGAATCCAAGTACGGAGGACATCGTCAAAGCGGCGCAGGAAGTTAACGCTGAAAAAGTCATCATTCTCCCGAATAATAAGAACATTATTTTAGCAGCGGAACAGGCAAAAGAAATGATTGATGCAGAAGTAGTAGTGGTCCCTTCGAAATCGGTTCCCCAAGGAATAGCCGCTCTGCTTGCTTTTCGTCCAGACCAAAGTTTGGAGAAAAATCAGGCAGCTATGGCGGAAGCGATGGCTCATGTTAAGACGGGACAAATTACGTATGCCGTTCGAGATACGGCGATTGACGGCATTTCCATTGCTAAAAATGATTTTATGGGCATTTTAGATGGAAAGATTGTAACGACCAGCAAGGATAAAATGGAAGCTGCCATACATTTAATTGAGAATATGGTGGAAGAAGATAGTGAAATTATCACCATTTTTTATGGTGAAGATGTTTCCAAAGAAGAAACAGAAGAACTCGTTGCTTTCATTGAAGAGAAATATGAGGATTTGGAAATAGAAGTTCATAATGGAAAGCAACCGCTTTATTCTTTTATTATTTCGATTGAATAGGAAAAGGAACTAAATCGAATATTGGGAAGTCGACGAATAGAAGGGGATATTCCCCTTCTATTTCGTATGGAAATCATTTTAATTAAAAAAATGATTTCGTTGGGAAAGATGGAATATGGCGGCTGTGTGAAATGGGACTATTGACCCTTTTTGAATTCGATCACGAAACAGAAGGCTTTAGCCAAAGAAAAAAAGTGATAGAAAGGTGCTGCCTCTGTCAAAAGTATCTTTGCCATTCACGATAATAGATAGTCACAGCAGAAGGGGGGTATGCGGTGGCTCTCCTGGTCGGAGATGTCCGTAATAAGGGGGGAGACATCGCAAAATAACCGTGAATAATCTGCTTTCTCGAGACGTTGGTGTTTTAAAAGGGATCGGTAAAGAAACAGCCCATTCGCTTGCGGAAATGAACATTTACTCCATTAAGGACTTATTGGAATATTTTCCTTACAGGTACGAAGATTACCGCTTGAGAGACTTGGCCGATGTCCCTCATGAAGAGAGGGTAACGGTCGAAGGGAAAGTTCACAGTGATCCTTCTGTCATGTATTACGGTCGGAAAAAATCACGTTTAACGTTTAAACTTCTTGTAGATCGCTATTTAGTGACAGCGGTCTTTTTCAATCAGCCCTTTTTAAAGAAAAAAATCAAACTGAACGATACGATCACAGTCACCGGAAAATGGGATCGCCACCGTCAAACGATCACCGTGCAACACTATCATCTCGGTCCCTACTCATATCGCAGCGAATTTGAACCGGTATATTCTTTAAAGGGAAACATCACGTCCAATATGTTGAAAAAATTTATTGCAACCGCCCTTAATGAATATGGAGATTATATTCGAGAAAATCTACCGACCGCATTTCTTGAAAATTATAAATTACCGGGTCGCCGGGAAGCCATTCGGGCGATGCATTTCCCGAAAAACGCGCAGGAATTAAAACAGGCGCGCCGTCGTTTTGTGTACGAGGAATTTCTATACTTCCAATTAAAAATACAGGCGTTGCGAAAATTTGAGAGAGAGCATTCAAAAGGTCAAGAGCAACATTATGATGTGAAAAAACTTAGAGAATTTATTCAACATTTGCCATTTCCTCTGACTAATGCTCAGAAACGTGTGATCAATGAAATTTGCGCCGATTTAAAATCGCCTTACCGTATGAACCGATTGCTTCAAGGAGATGTTGGTTCGGGAAAAACCGTCGTGGCTGCCGTTTGTTTATATGCAACGATTACAGCAGGCAATCAAGGAGCCTTGATGGTGCCTACGGAAATATTGGCGGAACAGCATACGTCGTCTTTACGTGAACTTTTTGAACCTTTTGACGTCACCGTTGAGCTGCTTTCAAGTTCTGTAAAAGGAAAGAAAAGAAAACAGGTGTTGGAACAGCTGGAAAACGGAGACATTGATATTTTAGTAGGTACTCACGCTCTCATACAAGAGGATGTGAATTTCAAACAATTAGGCACGGTCATTACGGATGAACAGCATCGATTCGGAGTTGAGCAGAGAAGAGTGTTGCGGGAAAAAGGAGAAAATCCCGATGTGTTGTTTATGACGGCGACACCGATACCGAGAACGCTGGCGATCACCGCTTTTGGAGAGATGGATGTGTCCGTCATTGATGAAATGCCAAAAGGACGAAAAGCGATTGAAACGTATTGGGCAAAGCATGATATGTTTGAACGTGTTCTAGCCTTTATGGAAAAGGAGCTGCGACGAAATAAGCAGGCATATGTGATCTGCCCGCTGATTGAGGAATCTGAAAAGCTGGACGTGCAAAATGCTATCGATATTCATGCCCAATTAACCCATTATTTTCATAACCGCTACAACATCGGGCTGATGCACGGACGACTAAGTGCCGAGGAGAAAGACCAAGTGATGAATGCATTTAGTCGCAATGAAATTCATGTTCTTGTTTCCACAACTGTTGTCGAGGTCGGAGTGAATGTTCCAAATGCTACCATTATGGTGATTTATGATGCTGATCGATTCGGACTTGCTCAGCTGCATCAATTAAGGGGACGTGTTGGACGAGGAAATGAGCAATCGTATTGTATTCTAATCGCTGATCCTAAAACAGAAGTAGGTAAAGAACGTATGAAAATTATGACGGAAACGAACAACGGGTTTGTTTTAAGCGAAAAAGACTTGGAATTGCGCGGACCGGGAGATTTATTTGGGAAAAAACAAAGCGGGTTGCCAGATTTTAAAGTGGCTGATGTCGTTCATGATTATCGTGCGCTGGAAACAGCCCGGAAAGATGCGGCCGAGCTTATCCAGTCAGATGCTTTTTGGACCACCGAAGAATACGAACCGCTGCGCACGTATTTACAAGAGTCGGGAGTCCTGTCTGGAGAAAAGCTGGATTAACCAAAAAAGAGAGGTCGTTTCCTTCCGCATCCTTTACTCTCACTCGTCGGGAGGAAAGATTTGAATGATTGTCTCGGTTGAGGAAGAAAAACGTTTACAAATTACTGACTGAATGCCAATATGATCTTGCATTCTATATTTTTTGATTATATACTACTGTTAGTACCTAGTACTAATATCGGATGGTGTATAATATGAGATTATCCAAAAAAGAACGACAAAAAAGGCTCCAGGAGACAATTGAAGACAATCCTTTTATCACCGACGAAGAATTAGCAGAACGATTTCGTGTGAGTGTGCAAACCATTCGATTAGATCGTATGGAACTTTCCATCCCGGAGTTGCGGGAACGGATTAAACACGTGGCAGAAGAGCGATTTCGGAACGAAGTCCGTTCTCTCCCGATTGAAGAAGTGATCGGTGATATTGTTGATATAGAACTTGATAAGAGCGCCATCTCCATTTTTGATGTGAAAGAAGAACATGTTTTTAGCAGAAATAAAATTGCCAGAGGCCATCATCTTTTTGCCCAAGCCAATTCGCTTGCAGTCGCTGTGATCAATGATGAGCTTGCTCTTACGGAAAAAGCCAACATTCACTTTACCCGTTCTGTCAAAGAAGGAGAGAGGGTAGTAGCAAAGGCGAAAGTATCAAATCCTCAAACGGAAACGGGAAGAGCGATTGTGAAAGTAAGAAGTTATGTTGGACAAGAGCTGGTATTTTATGGAGAATTTACTATGTTTCGTTCGAAATCAACAACAAAGGATGAAGAACTATGAAAATAGCAGTAGACGCCATGGGCGGTGACAACGCCCCGAAAGAAATAGTGCTGGGAACAAACAGGGCTTTAGAAGAGTTTCCGGATTTAGAAATTGTTTTGTTTGGAAAAGAACAAGAGATTAAACAGTATTTAAAAGCAAGCGATCGAGTGAAAATTGTACATACGGATGAAGTCATTCTGGGGACGGATGAACCCGTAAAAGCAGTTAGAAGGAAAAAAAATTCATCCATGGTTTTAATGGCTGAAGCGGTAAAATCAGGAGAAGCAGATGCGTGCGTGTCTGCCGGAAACACAGGGGCTTTAATGGCCACGGGACTGTTCGTGGTTGGAAGAATTCCGGGAATTTCCCGTCCGGCTCTCGCCATCACGTTGCCGACAGTTGACGGAAAAGGCTTTTTAATGCTTGACTTGGGAGCCAATGCTGAAGCAAAACCGGAGAACTTGCTTCAATATGCTTTGATGGGGACGATATACTCTGAAAAAGTTCGGGGAATATCCCGTCCGCGGGTAGGACTTTTGAATATTGGAACCGAAGAGAAAAAAGGAAATGAACTGACGAAATCGACATTTGATCTATTGTCCCATACAAATCTCAACTTTACGGGCAATGTGGAAGCAAGAGATTTGCTTCAGGGGGCAGCGGATGTCGTTGTGACAGACGGATTTACCGGAAATATGGTGTTAAAAACAATCGAAGGAACGGCTCTTTCTGTTTTTTCTATGATAAAAGAAGTCATGCTGTCGTCATGGAAAACAAAATTGGGAGCTAGCTTGATGAAATCGGAATTATCAGGGCTGAAAAAGAAAATGGATTATTCGGAATATGGAGGCGCCGGGCTCCTTGGGTTGAAAGCACCAGTCATTAAGGCTCATGGATCTTCCAACGCCACAGCTTTTTATAACGCCCTTCGCCAGGCGCGGGAAATGGTCAAATACAACATAACCGGAATTGTGAAGGAAGAAGCGGAAAAACTGCAAAATCAAGAAGCGTAAGGAGAGACAAGAATGGGAAAAATAGCCTTTGTATTTCCTGGACAAGGATCACAAACAGTTGGCATGGGGAAGGAATTGGCACAACAAGATCAGGAAGCTGCCGCCCTTTTCGCTAAAGCAGATGAAAAACTTGGTTACTCGTTAAGCGATATTATGTTCAATGGTCCTCAAGAGACGCTCACACTGACGTACAATGCTCAGCCGGCTTTATTGACTGTAAGTTCGGCGCTAGTGAACAGGCTCAATAAAGAGGGAATTCATGCCGATTATGCCGCTGGACACAGTCTGGGAGAATATTCTGCGTTGACTTATGCCGGAGCTCTCCGTTTCGAAGATGCCGTTTATACTGTGCACATGCGTGGACGTTATATGGAAGAAGCAGTTCCGGCAGGTGTAGGGACAATGGCTGCCGTGTTGGGCATGGAGCGTGAAGAACTGCTGAAAGTGACGGAAGAAGTATCGCAAGGCGGGGATAGTGTCCAATTAGCCAATTTGAACTGTCCTGGGCAAATTGTCATATCGGGGACAAAAAAAGGCGTCGAAACAGCTGGAGAACTGGCCAAGGAACGTGGAGCTAAAAGAGTCATTCCACTGCAAGTGAGCGGGCCGTTCCATTCTAGTTTAATGAAGCCTGCTACAGAAAAACTGGAAAAAGTGTTGGATCAAATAGAGATTCATGACTGCAAAGTCCCGGTAGTCGCCAATGTGGACGCCCGTCCGGTTCAACTTGCCAGCGATATTCGTGCTAAGCTGTTGGAACAGCTTTATTCTCCTGTATTGTGGGAAGATACCATTCAAACACTTTTGGAGCTGGGGGTTGATACTTTTATTGAAATTGGGCCGGGAAAAGTACTGTCTGGTTTGATTAAAAAAGTGAACCGCCGAGTTCGTACATTCGCCGTTTCGGACGAAGAATCGATTCGGTCCACCGTTCAAGAACTGAAGGAGGGAACAGTGTGAGATTAGAAGGAAAAGTGGCCCTTGTGACAGGGGCTTCAAGAGGAATCGGCCGGGAAATTGCACTTGAGTTTGCAAGAGAAGGAGCCGATGTAGCTGTTAATTACGCTGGCAGTGAAGAAAAAGCCCGTGAAGTAGCCGAAGAAATTAAAGCAATGGGAAGAAAAGCACTCCTTGTTCAATGTGATGTTTCGGATAGTCAAGCTGTTCAAGATATGATAAAATCAGTTGTCGATTACTTTGGTGGTTTAGATATCCTTGTCAATAACGCTGGTATTACGAGAGATAATTTGATTTTGAGAATGAAAGAAGAGGAATGGGATGCTGTCATCAACACGAACTTAAAAGGTGTCTTTTTATGTACAAAGGCAGCAGCACGGGCCATGATGAAGAAAAGAAGTGGTCGCATTATCAATATTTCCTCTATTGTCGGGATTACTGGAAATCCAGGTCAAGCGAATTATGTGGCAGCCAAGTCAGGGGTAATCGGTTTAACCAAAACCACCGCGAAGGAGTTTGCTTCGAGGGGAATTACGGTCAATGCGATCGCGCCTGGATTTATATCTACTGATATGACAGAAGACCTGCCAGAAGAAGTAAAAGAAGCCATGATCAAACAAGTTCCTCTTGCTCGAATAGGGGAGCCGAAAGAGATTGCAAGAGTGGCCTTATTTTTGGCGTCGCCTGATTCCAGTTATATGACTGGGCAAATATTGCGGGTTGACGGTGGAATGGGCATGTGATATAAGAGTTAAGTCGAAGTATTTGAGGGGAGGTGAGTAGAATGGACGACGTTTTAGAGCGTGTAACTAAAATTGTTGTGGACCGCCTAGGAGTGGAAGCATCTCAAGTGACGCTTGATGCTTCTTTTAAAGAAGACCTTGGTGCTGATTCTCTTGACGTAGTAGAACTTGTCATGGAATTGGAAGATGAATTTGAAATGGAAATTTCTGACGAAGAAGCTGAAAAAATCGTAACAGTCGGTGATGCTGTTAATTACATAAAAAGTAAACAATAATCGTCAGAAGTTTAAAGCGGTCGCTCGTCCTTCCAAAGGAGGCGGCTGCTTTTTTTTGTAAGAATCTTTGTTTCAAACACATTTATTCCCATATACGATTTTTTCTAATCCTCCAGTATACATATCGCTAATGGCAATTGTTTAACGGAAGAAATGACATTTCACATTCCATTCGTCAGAACACATGAAGGATCACTACGATGATCGTCTTTCCAAAACAAATGATTGAATGTCCATGACCATAATGCTCGAAAAGTTCAACTAGTCATCAGTTTTTTCATTAACTCTGATGAAAGTTGCACTTTTACACTGATTATTTCAGAAGGCTCTGTGCCGAAAAGAAAATTGGGAAAACATTTTGCGCTGAAAGGATATTTCGTCTAAACTTGTTATGTGAGTGAAGATGGAGGCATTCAGACTAAGAAGTTTTTCATTTTATGCTAGTGGAGGAACTTTGTAATGAGGAAACAATCCAAAGAAGACAAGAGAATAGAAGAGCAGCGATTTCGGCAGCTGCAAGAGAAGCTTGAAATTGATTTTCATGATCAAAGCCTTTTAATGCAAGCCTTTACCCATTCATCTTATGTGAATGAGCATCGAAAAAAGCCACACGATGATAACGAAAGGTTGGAGTTTTTAGGAGATGCAGTGCTGGAACTGACGGTATCCAATTATTTATTCAACAAATATCCTTTCATGAGCGAAGGTGAATTAACAAAGCTGCGTGCGGCGGTTGTATGTGAACCTTCCCTTGTCGGATTCTCCAACGAACTGCAATTCGGTCAATACATTCGATTGGGAAAAGGAGAAGAGATGACTGGAGGACGAACGCGGCCTGCTTTGCTCGCTGATGTGTTTGAAGCGTTCATAGGGGCTCTTTATCTTGATCAAGGATTAGAGGCTGTTGTCCAGTTTTTGGAAAAAATCGTGTTTCCTAAAATCGATGCCGGTGCTTTTTCTCATGTGATGGATTTTAAAACTCAGCTTCAGGAAATGGTTCAAAGGGACGGAAACGGTATTTTAACGTATCGTATACTGCAAGAAAAAGGACCTGCCCATCATCGGGAATTTGTTTCTGAAGTTGCCTTAAACGGTCAGGTTCTCGGCGTAGGGACAGGGCGGTCCAAGAAAGAAGCGGAGCAGCGTGCCGCCGAACAAGCATTGTCTAAACTAAAACAAAATCAGAAATGACAGGGGGAAAATAAATGTTCCTCAAACGATTGGAGATCGTTGGCTTTAAATCGTTTGCTGACAGAATCACCATTGATTTTGTTCCTGGTATAACAGCAGTGGTTGGGCCAAACGGGTCGGGGAAAAGCAATATTACCGATGCCGTCAGGTGGGTATTAGGAGAGCATTCTGCAAAGTCGCTCCGCGGATCAAAGATGGAAGATGTTATTTTTGCTGGAAGTGATACCCGAAAAGCCTTAAATTTTGCGGAAGTTACGTTAGTTCTCGATAATGAAGATGAATTTTTGCCGCTGGAATATAATGAAATCAGTGTCACTAGAAGGGTGACTCGATCTGGTGAAAGCGAGTTTTTTATTAACAAACAGCCATGCCGATTGAGAGACATTGTCGAGTTGTTCATGGATTCCGGTCTTGGCAGGGAAGCTTTTTCTATGATAGGACAGGGCCGCGTAGAAGAAATTTTGAACAGCAAGCCGGAAGACAGACGAAGCATTTTTGAAGAAGCAGCGGGAGTGTTGAAATACAAAACGCGCAAAAAAAAGGCAGAGGCCAGATTGGCTGAAACAGAAGAAAATCTGAACAGGGTCAATGACATTTTGCACGAACTGGAACACCAAGTAGAGCCGCTCAAAATTCAAGCTTCTATCGCCAAAGATTATCTTCAGAAAAAAGAGGATTTAGAAAAGGTGGAAGTGGCTTGCATCGTTTATGAGATTGAAGAATTACATAAGCGATGGGAAAAATTGAGCAGCGAGCTGGATAGTCATAAAAAAGATGAAATGGCTCGATCGGCCGAAATTCAAAAAAAGGAAGCTAGGCTTGCGGAGTTGAGGGATCGGCTGACGGCATTGGATGAATCCATTAGTGATTTGCAAAATGTTTTGTTGGCGGCCAGTGAAGAATTGGAGAAACTGGAAGGGCAAAAAAAGGTATTAATAGAAAGAAAGAAAAATGCGGCTCAAAACGAAAGCCAATTAAGGCAAAATGTTATCGAACTTATAGAACGTCTTCAATCTTTGCAAAACGAAAAAGAGCTTCTTAAACAAGAAACGGAAAACTGTAAAGAGGAAGCGCTCGCCTTAAAACAATCACTCGCTGATAAACAAAAACAATTAAACGAGCTGGCCGACGACGTAGACGAACGGATTGATTCATTAAAAACCGATTATATCGATCATTTAAACAATCAAGCGTCTATCAAAAATGAGCTGCAGTACATTGAACAGCAATGGCAGCAATATGAAGCTCGCCAACAAAGGCTGACGAAGGAAAACGAAAAATATTTAAGCTCTCGTACTGAATTTGAAAACGAAAGAAAATATTTAGAAAACGAGTTGAAACGAATTGAACTTGAGTTGAATCAGCACATTCATTCTTTCCAAACGGAAAAACGAACGCTTGAAGCACAGAAACAAAAATATGCGAAATTGGAATCGAATTTATATCAAGCCTATAAAATTCTGCAGCAAGCCAAGTCTCGTAAAGAAATGCTCGAAACGATGGAAGAAGAGTATGCCGGCTTTTTCCAAGGCGTAAAAGAAGTTTTGAAAGCTAAAAATTCGGTTCTTCATGGAATTGAAGGAGCGGTGGCTGAACTGATTGAAGTCCCGAAAGAATTGGAAAGGGCCATCGAGACAGCTCTCGGCAGTGCCACGCAGCACATCGTGACGGTGGACGAGCGTTCTGCCCGTGAAGCTATCGGCTTTTTGAAGAAGCATCATTACGGCAGGGCGACTTTTTTGCCGTTGAATATCATAAAAGGCAAATCGATTTCCAATGACCTGATTGCATTGCTGCGATCGGATAGCCGTTTTGTCGGAATTGCGGCAGAATTGATTCGTTGTGAAGATAAATATCGTGACATCATTTCCAATTTGTTAGGAAATGTTGTGATCACAACGGATTTAAAAGCAGCTAATGATCTGGCTAAAAAACTTGGATACCGATTGCGGATGGTAACGCTTGATGGCGATGTCGTCAACCCCGGAGGTTCCATGACAGGAGGAGCGGTTAAACAAAAGAATGCTTCCATTTTAAGCCGCAAAAATGAGCTGGAATCTTTAAAGCAGGAAATCGAAATCATGGAACAAAAAACAATGGAGGCGGAAAAAAAGGTAAAGGAATTAAAATCGGAAATCCAATCCCGCGAAGCTCATTTGGAAGAAATGCGAAAAGATGGGGAAAAGCTTCGTTTGCAGCAGCAAGAATGGAAAGCCAAATGGCGTGAAAACGAAATGGCCTTTGAGAATCTAAATGAAAAACTGGCCGTGTACGATTTGGAAAAATCGGAATACGAGCGGGAAAAACAAGCGTTGACAGAGCGAAAAGAGCCTTTGCTTCGATCTCTTGAAAATACAGAATCTGCGTTGAAGAAAATCAATGCTGAATTAGAACGTCTGACAGAGCAGAAATATCATGAGAAAGAATCAAAAGAAAAACTGCAAAGTGAAATCAGCGATTTGAAAGCATTATTGGCGGTTAAAAATGAGCAGCTTAACGCACGCAAAAAAGAACTTCAAAGAGTAGAAACGGAGATTGAGGCAGCGTCCAACAAACAAAAGCAATTGGAAAACGATTTGAACGATTTGCAGTCCGAAATGGTGAACAGTGAAGACGGGGAATTTCAAGTGGAAGCAGCTGCTAAGCAAAAATCCCAAGATAAGGAAGAGACAGCACGTCTCATCTCATTGAGAAGGGAAGAACGATTCAAGCTTCAGCAAATCATTGAAGATGAAGAACTTGAATTAAAAGAATTAAAACGAATTCATAAAGGTCTTGTCGAAGTCGTTCAAGATGAAGAAGTAAAGATTAATCGTTTGGATGTCGAACTAGAAAACCGTCTTTCCGTTTTAAATCAAGAATACAAGCTTACATTTGAAGCGGCAAAAGAACATTATCCGCTTACGATTCCCATTGAAGAAGCTCGCAAGCAATTAAAACTAATCAAATTGGCGATTGAGGAATTAGGGACGGTCAATTTGGGAGCGATAGATGAGTATAAGCGGATTTCCGAACGTTATTCCTTTTTGTTGGAACAAAAAAATGATCTTCAAGAAGCGAAAGAAACACTCTATCGTGTGATCTCCGAGATGGATGAAGAAATGGCTCGACGTTTCGAAGAGACCTTCACTGCTGTACGTAAACAATTTGGATCGGTTTTTTCTCAATTGTTTGGTGGAGGAAGAGCTGAATTAAAATTAACAGATCCTGATCATATGTTGACTACCGGTATTGAAATAATTGCTCAGCCTCCAGGAAAAAAACTGCAAAATTTGGGGCTTCTCTCCGGCGGAGAACGGGCGCTTACGGCCATTGCATTACTCTTTTCGATTTTAAAAGTACGTCCTGTTCCATTTTGCATTATGGACGAAGTAGAAGCAGCGCTTGACGAAGCCAATGTCTATCGCTTCAGCCGTTATTTAAAGCAATTCAGCGAAGAAACACAGTTTATTGTCATCACTCACCGAAAAGGTACAATGGAAGAAGCCGATGTGCTGTATGGAGTCACAATGCAAGAATCAGGCGTATCAAAGCTGGTTTCCGTCCGGTTGGAAGAAACGAAGGAATTGTTAAAAGTGTAAGAAACACTTTTTCTTGCTGTTTCATTTTGAACTTTTTCTTTTAAGAATCAAGCAATCTTCTGTTTAAGTTCAAATTTGATCTTTATTCAGAATGCGAAGGCTTGTTTTAAAGAAAAAATGAAGTGCAAAGACTCTGGTAGTATGAGTAAAGGAAGTGAAATGATGAGCTTTTTTCAAAAACTAAAATCAAAATTTACGAAATCAACGGATACTGTAACAGAAAAATTCAAGAGCGGTTTGTCGAAAACAAGAAGTGGATTTTCGAGTAAAATCAACGACTTGATCGCCCGCTATCGAAAAGTGGACGAGGAGTTTTTTGAGGAATTGGAAGAAATTATGATCAGTGCCGATGTCGGTGTTCAAACCGTGATGGAACTGGTGGAAGAGCTGAAAATGGAGGCCAAACGCCGGAAAATTCAAGACTCTGCTGAATTGCAAGATGTGATTGTGGAAAAACTCGTGGAGATTTATCAAGGGGGAGATGAAACCCTTCATGAACTCAATCTCCAGGAAAACAGTCTGACAGTTATTTTATTTGTCGGCGTGAACGGGGTCGGCAAAACGACAACGATAGGGAAGCTGGCCCATAAATTTAAAAATGAAGGAAAATCAGTGCTTCTGGCTGCAGGCGATACGTTCCGCGCCGGAGCCATTGAACAATTGGAAGTATGGGGGGAAAGGGTCGGAGTCGATGTGATCAAACAGACTGAAGGTTCGGACCCCGCTGCTGTCATGTTTGACGCCATCAAAGCAGCAAAAGCGAGAAAAGTAGACGTTCTCCTTTGCGATACGGCTGGACGCCTGCAAAATAAAGTGAACTTGATGAAAGAATTAGAAAAAGTGAAACGCGTGATCGAAAGGGAAGTGCCCGGGGCTCCTCATGAAGTGCTTCTCGTTTTAGATGCCACAACCGGCCAAAATGCACTGATCCAAGCAAAAACCTTTAAAGAAGCTACCCAAGTCACAGGAATTGTGTTGACCAAGCTGGATGGCACGGCGAAAGGGGGCATCGTGCTGGCGATACGAAATGAATTGCAAATTCCGGTAAAATTTGTTGGACTTGGTGAAAAAATGGATGATTTGCAGGAGTTTGATGTTGAAAAGTATGTATACGGATTATTTTCCGACCTTATGAAAGAGGATTCCACCAACTGACGTTTTGGGGGAGAGGCAGGAATAAAGGCTTCTTCTAATACCGTTTGAGCCGCAGCTGGGACTATCCGGTCAGATGGAAATAAACAGTCTATGGCTCAAACGGTTTTTCACTTTTGAAATAAGGGGAATGGGAGCTCCATGAGTTCCTTTATCGCCAAAAAGCGCTTTATATTCTGTCGTCAGGCACATGCAAGGGAATTTCCTTGACATTTGAAGTCATTCAAAGTACACTGAAATAGTGTAAAGGAATTCCACTTAACAACGAAAAGAGGGGAATGGCATGCTGGAAAAAACAACGAGAATGAATTTCTTGTATGATTTTTATCAATCGTTGTTGACTCCAAAGCAGCGTAATTATATGGCCCTCTATTACCTCGATGATTACTCGTTGGGGGAAATAGCAGAAGAATATGGTATAAGCCGTCAAGCGGTTTATGATAACATTAAACGGACAGAAGCCATGCTGGAAGAATATGAAGAAAAATTGTCTTTATTCAAAAAGTTTCAAATGAGGACTGAACTGTTTCAACAATTAAAGAATGCCATCTCTTCTGACAACCATTCAAAAGAGCAGTTGCTCGAGTTGGTGGAACAATTGGAGAGGTTGGAGTAGATTTTTTATAAAGAAAGGAGGCGGCAGCATTGGCTTTTGAAGGATTGGCCGAGCGTTTGCAAAACACCATTCAAAAAATCCGCGGCAAAGGAAAAGTATCCGAAGCGGATGTGAAAGAGATGATGAGAGAAGTTCGTTTAGCGCTTTTGGAAGCAGACGTCAACTTTAAAGTTGTAAAGGACTTTGTAAAAAAAGTGAGCGAACGCGCCGTTGGCCAAGAAGTGATGAAGAGTCTGACTCCCGGCCAACAAGTCATCAAAGTCGTTAAGGAAGAATTGACCGAGCTGATGGGCGGTGAACAGAGCCTAATTGCCGTTGCGAAGCGCCCTCCGACTGTTGTGATGATGGTCGGGCTCCAAGGAGCGGGGAAAACGACGACAACAGGCAAGCTGGCTAACCTTTTGAGGAAAAAATACAACCGCAAGCCGTTGCTGGTCGCTGCGGATATTTACCGTCCTGCCGCCATCAAGCAGTTGGAAACTCTCGGCAAACAGCTGAATATGCCGGTCTTTTCTCTCGGCGATCAAGTCAGCCCGGTGGAAATTGCCCAAAAGGCGATTGAAAAAGCAAAAGAAGAGCATTATGACTATGTTTTAATTGATACCGCCGGCCGGCTCCATATTGATGAAAATTTGATGGAAGAATTAAAACAAATCCAGTCTTTGACCAAGCCTGAGGAAATTTTTCTTGTCGTCGATGCGATGACGGGACAGGATGCTGTCAATGTCGCTCAAAGCTTTGATGAACAGCTTGGCATCACCGGCGTCATCTTAACCAAGCTGGACGGGGATACGCGCGGAGGGGCTGCCTTATCGATTCGTTCGGTAACCGGTAAGCCCATCAAATTTGCCGGAATGGGCGAGAAAATGGATGCTCTTGAACCTTTCCATCCGGAACGAATGGCATCGCGCATTCTCGGAATGGGAGATGTGCTGACGTTAATTGAAAAAGCTCAGGCTTCCGTTGACGAAGAGAAAGCAAAACAGCTTGAACAAAAAATCCGAACGATGTCATTTACACTCGATGATTTTCTTGACCAATTGGGCCAAGTCCGCTCGATGGGTCCACTCGATGAATTATTAAAAATGATCCCCGGAATGAACAGGATCAAAGGGCTGAACAACATTCAAATCGATGAAAAGCAAATCAGCCATGTGGAAGCGATTATTCGCTCAATGACAAAAGAAGAGAAAGAGCATCCGGAAATTATCAACTCCAGTCGAAGAAAACGTATCGCAAAAGGAAGCGGTACAACCATTCAAGAAGTCAATCGGCTGTTGAAACAATTTGAAGAAATGAAAAAAATGATGAAACAAATGACCAGCATGCAAAAAGGAAAGAAAAAGGGCTTCAAATTCCCTTTTATGTAACGCGATGAGCGGCCCGTCATTGTTTCACCCTTTTCATGTGAAATCTATGATGTTTTACTTTTACGGTTCTTGATCTAAAAACTTTTCAATTGTAAGTTTTTTGAGGCAATATTCATGTGTTAAGAAAAAACACTTTACAAGCAATAGGATTTTTTGATAACATACTATCTTGTGTGAAACTATTCGGAGGTGCATTAATCATGGCAGTAAAAATTCGTTTAAAACGTATGGGGGCAAAAAAAGCTCCGTTCTATCGTATTGTAGTGGCAGATTCTCGTTTTCCTCGCGATGGCCGTTCTATTGAAACCATCGGAACATACAATCCGTTGACTCAACCGGCTCAAGTCGAAATTAACGAAGAATTGGCGCTTAAATGGTTGCAAAACGGTGCAAAACCGTCTGACACAGTTCGCAACCTTTTCTCTCAAAAAGGAATTATGGAAAAATTCCACAACGCTAAATACGGCAAATAAGAATGATTGAATTCATTCTTGCCGTTGACCAACCTTTCGCGGACCACTCGGAAAAGGCTCCGTGTCGATCCGCGAAGAGAGGTTTCTAGCCTTCCAATGGACCGGCTGATGCCGGAAAAGTGGTTGGAAAATACGGACGTATGGTGAAAACCATTCGGACTGTTCTTTAGGCAGCTAGTGCTGATATAAAGGAAAAAGTATATTTGGAAATTGCCGAAAAAGGGAGGGGAAACCTCCCTTTTTGTATAGGACTCATGGTCAGCCTATTGGGGGCAATCTCGGAGGTGTCCCGATGGAAATTATCCAAAAAGTGGTCGTTAAGCAAGTATTAACGGAAAAAAGCAAAGAGTTGCTACTCCAAAAATACTCGGAAAAAATCGAGCAGCTGGAAAAGGAATGTGCTCAGCTTCAATTTGAGCAAAAAAAGGTAGAAAAAGAAAAAAAATTCTCCCTTGCGCAAGTTCGTGCCTACTTCGGAAAGGAAATCGACAAACGAAGAGAAAAAATCAAGCAATATGAATTTCAACTTCAACAATTGGATTTATTGCCGCTTGGAAGCGAAATAAAAGAGCAGGAATTGGAGACGATTGTAACAGTGGAAATTGGAGACCGTTGGGATGAAGTGGCAAAAGGGAAAACGATTGTCGTGAAAGACGGAATAATTATTGACATTCGTGAGGGGTGAAAGAATGGAGAAATGGTTCAATATCGGTAAAATCGTGAATACACACGGAATCAAGGGAGAAGTGCGGGTGCTCTCCCGTACCGACTTCCCGGAAAAACGCTATAAAAAAGGCAATACTCTCTATTTATTCCTCCCCGGACAAACGGAAGGAATTCCGCTCGTGGTGAATAGTCATAGGACTCATAAGTCATTCGATCTTCTTTCATTTGAAGGTTATGAAAGCATCAACGATGTGGAAAAGTTTAAAGGTGCGATGTTAAAGATTCCTGAAAGCCAGCAACACGAATTGGAGGAAGGGGAATATTACTTTCATCAAATCATTGGCTGTCAAGTAAAGACGGAAGATGGCGACCCGGTGGGAATCGTAACGGAAATTCTTACACCGGGAGCCAATGATGTCTGGGTGGTAAAAGACTCCAATGGAAAAGAATATTATATTCCGTATATTGAGGACATCGTGAAGAAAGTAGATATTGACGAAAAAATCATTATAATCCATCCAATGGAAGGACTGCTGTCATGAAGATTGATATTTTAACATTGTTTCCGGAAATGTTTGACGGTGTCTTGTCATCTTCCATTCTAAAAAAAGCGGCAGAAAAGCAAATTGTCACCTATCATGTAGTCAATTTCAGAGAATTTTCTAATGACAAGCATCAATCAGTAGATGATTATCCATACGGGGGCGGCGCCGGGATGGTATTAAAACCACAGCCCATTTTCGACGCCGTCGCCCATTTGAAACAAAAAAGCGAAAACACTCAGCCAAGAGTGATCCTTATGTGCCCCCAAGGCGAGAGATATACGCAGAAAAAAGCGGAAGAGCTTGCCGAAGAAGACCATTTGATTTTGATTTGCGGACATTATGAAGGCTATGATGAACGTATTCGGACGATCGTTACCGACGAGATTTCCATTGGCGATTTTGTGCTGACTGGAGGCGAAATCGGTGCGTTGGCAGTTGTCGACAGCGTTGTAAGACTGCTTCCCGGAGTTTTAGGCAATGAGAATTCACCGATTATGGACTCTTTTTCCTCTGGATTGCTGGAACATCCTCATTATACACGCCCCGCCGACTTTCGTGGGTTGAAAGTTCCAGACGTACTGTTGTCCGGAAATCACCGATTGATTGAGCAATGGCGAATGAAGGAGTCGCTGCGAAGAACTTGGGAAAGAAGGCCTGACTTGTTAGAAAATTATCCATTAACTCCTGAGCAAAAAGAATGGCTGCAAGAATGGGAAAAGGGGAATTACTCGTCCTCCGACTCTTAAAAACGTACTGGCAAAATTTCTAATTGCTGCTTGATTTGCGGTTGGCGATATGATAAGATTTAGCTTGTGATTTGAACGAAATATTTCGTTCTTTTCGTTTGAAAACGATGTTCCGCTGCAAACGATCGATCTGCAAGAGCATCTGTTGGAAGGAGTTGAATACGATGCACCATTTAATTGATGAAATTACAAAAGAACAACTTCGCAATGATATTCCGGATTTCCGTCCAGGGGATACTGTACGCGTACACGTGAAAGTTGTAGAAGGAAATCGCGAACGTATCCAAATTTTTGAAGGTGTTGTAATCAAACGCCGCGGCGGCGGAATCAGCGAAACTTTTACTGTACGTAAAGTTTCTTACGGTGTAGGGGTTGAACGTACATTCCCTCTTCACACACCAAAAATTGCGAAGATTGAAGTTGTGCGTCGCGGTAAAGTTCGTCGTGCGAAACTTTACTATTTGCGTAACTTGCGAGGAAAAGCTGCTCGTATTAAAGAAATTCGATAATAGAACGATCTTTGCAAAAAGGAGCTTGTATTCAAGCTCCTTTTTATGTCCCAATACATACTGCATGCCGTTCCAAATGGTGGCAAAAATAGTTTAAATGAAGTAAAATAAATGCCATGTATGGATTCTTCAGACGAAGCTTCGTTTTATGGATGACCAAGTACACTGTGTGAATAACGCTTCAACAAATAATAAGAGTTGCGGCAGGAAAACGTATAGATCAGATCATGTTTCCGTTTTTTCTGCTTGAATTAATAGAAAAACAAACGCCGTTTTTCCTCGAAATTTGTGTGGCAAATGGTCCGAGGAAACAGCATGCAGGCGCAATTTTGATTCTATATAGGCATTGGGTGGTGGACAATTTGGCAAAACAGAAAAATGAATTATGGGAATGGACAAAAGCTCTTTTAATCGCAGTGGCTCTCGCGGCGATTATTCGTTACTTCGTTTTTGCTCCTATTGTGGTTGACGGGCTTTCGATGATGCCGACACTGCATAACGGAGACCGTATGATTGTCAATAAACTTGCGAAACCCAAACGATTCGATATTGTCGTATTTCACGCACCGGAAGGAAAAGATTATATTAAACGAGTGATCGGGCTTCCGGGAGATAGAATCGAATATAAGAACGACAAATTGTATATTAATGGAAAATATTATAAAGAACCCTATTTAGACAAATACAAAAAAGAAGTGACGGACGGTCCTTTAACACAAGACTTTACTTTGAAAGAAATTATTGGCCGCGATACAGTGCCAAAAGGAGAGATTTTTGTCTTAGGGGACAATCGCCGATTCAGCAAAGACAGCCGCCATATCGGGACGATCAAAATGGATAAAATAGTAGGGGAGACAAAGTTTATTTATTGGCCGATTAAAGATATCGGAATAGCCAAATAGCCCGTTTTTTGTACCAAAGGAATGTTTTTTTGTCGTTCCATTAAACACCTGTTTTCCGAATCATGGATTCATCTTAGAATTTCTCGTTGGAATAAGCTTGGCTTGATCAAAACACTTCATCTCAATAGCTAAGCTTATCAAGAAACCATTCAGATAGGAGGTGAAATCATGACGATACAATGGTTTCCTGGCCATATGGCAAAGGCGAGGAGAGAAGTGACCGAGAAACTTAAACTTATTGATATCGTTTTTGAGCTGGTAGATGCTCGTTTGCCTCTGTCTTCACGAAATCCGATGATCGATGAAATCATCCAGCAAAAACCTAGAATCATTTTATTGAACAAAGCGGATTTGGCTGATTCGGAATGGACGAAAGAATGGATCTCTTACTTCAAGAGTCGCCAATTGCCCGCCATTGCAATAAACTCTCAAGAGGGTCAGGGACTTTCCCAAATAATGAATAAGACAAAAGAGCTGTTGAAAGAAAAATTTGAGCGAATGAGAGCAAGAGGGATCAAGCCCCGTGCTGTTCGTGCTATGATTGTCGGTATTCCAAATGTGGGGAAATCCACTCTGATTAATCGGCTGGCTAAACGAAACATTGCCAAGACAGGCAATACACCAGGGGTGACGAAAGCCCAACAATGGATAAAAGTGGGGAAGGAACTGGAACTTTTAGATACCCCAGGTATTTTATGGCCTAAATTTGAAGATGAGGAAGTAGGCTATAAATTGGCGCTAACGGGGGCCATAAAAGATTCGATCATTAATTTGCAAGATGTTGCAGCTTATGGACTGCGATTTTTAAAGGAGCATTATCCCGAGCGTCTGACAGAGCGATACCAGATTGACCCTCATTTGGAAATCATCGAAATGTTTGATGCCATTGGAAAACTGAGAGGCTGCCTGCTAAAAGGCGGAGAAATTGATTACGATAAAACTACTGATATTATCATCCGCGATATCCGTTCTGAAAAGTTAGGGAAATTGACATTTGATTTTCCGGAAAATCACCTTTCTTAAAGATATTTGCGACGTAACCCCTTTTCTTTTCAACCTGCCTGTGAGGGAATAAAGACGAAGCTTTTTGGGGAGAAGCTGAATTTTTTCCATATGGACTCTTCAAAGTTAAATGAATCGGACGATGTCCACGACAGACTCAAGACCCTCTTAGCGGGTCTTTATTTTTTATTGTGAAAAGCCGATAATAAAACCAAGAGGGGACATGCCCCTTATCCAATATCGAGCATTTTCTGATGAAATTCAGCTGACGATTCGAAGTTTTGGATGTTTATTCTGTCCTTATATCCAGATCGAAAGAAAAGGGATTCTTAGAATAGAAGTAATAGTTTTGAAAGATTTCCGTTCCATTTCAAAAAGGAGGAGACGGTATATGAGCCTGACAATTGGGGAAATCAAAGAAAAAATCAAAGAGATCGAGTCTGAGGATGACCCGTTATTTCGGGAATGGCTGGGGGATGAGCGAAAAGGAGTGCAAAAACTGATTCAGGCTTGGTATAAAGAACAAGAAAAGAAACAGAGAGAAAAAGAACAATTTCGATCATTATTTACTTATGAAAATAAAGCCAAAAAAAAAAGGTTATTCGATTATTGCCGGGATCGATGAAGTTGGCAGAGGGCCGCTTGCCGGACCCGTTGTAGCGGCGGCGGTCATTTTGTCGGAAGATTTTTATTTGCCGGGTCTCAATGATTCTAAAAAACTGAGTAAAGCAAAACGAGAATCCTATTATACATATATTAAACAACATGCAGACATAGGAATCGGGATTGTGGACCATAAGGAAATTGACCAATTGAACATCTATCAAGCGACAAAAAAAGCAATGCAGCTGGCTGTACAATCGCTCACTCGAACTCCGGATTATTTGCTGATCGATGCCATCACTCTCCCGCTTTCTGTTCCTCAAGAATCTATTATAAAAGGAGACAGTAAAAGTGCTTCGATTGCCGCCGCATCGATTGTTGCGAAAGTGGAAAGAGACAGGATGATGGAACAGTTTGCAAAGAAGTACCCCTATTACGGATTTGATCAAAACATGGGCTACGGAACGAAAGAGCATCTTGCTGGTTTGAAAATATACGGCCCTTCAGACATCCATCGCTTATCCTTTTCTCCGGTGAAAGAAATCGTGGAGAGCCTAAAAGGGGAGAAGATTCATTGAATATTTTGCAAAGTATTGTTTCCCTAAAAGGAATCCCTCGGGAAAGACAAGTCCATTTTCAGACAGGAGAAATGTTTTCGGCCAAAATTGTCCGGTGGCTTCCGCAAAATATGGCAGAAATCAATATAAAAGGACAAAAGATGTTCGCTAAAATGGAAGTTCCGCTCCAAGCCGGAGAACGGTACTGGTTTATAGTAGCCACGGTGAAAAATGGTTTGCACTTAAAAGTGCTTGCCAATGCAGCAGAAATGGGGACGGACCCTAAACTTGCGGCCGAAAGTCTTGTGAAAAAACTTTCTCTTCCCGTTTCTCCGGAGATCAAGGCGATTGCAGAAAAAATGGCGGCTGAACAATGGGTGCTGACAAAAGAAAAAATGAAAAATGCAGCCCAATGGCTGAAGCTGACGGATACAAAAGCAGGGCTTGACATTTTAAAGTTGATGATGGATCGTTCCCTCCCATTTACGAAAAGTGTCTTTAATTCATTGATGTCAGTAATGGGGGAGACGGGCAGCACCCATTCATTGTTGGCGGCATTAAGGGAACAGATGGCGTCTTCATCGCCTGAAGGAGATCTTGTGCCCCCATTGATGAACACGCTTCATCAAATAAAGGATCCTTCCACAAAATTATTGGCAATGAAGTTTTTCCAAAAGTTTCTTGCGCTTCTGGAAAGCGGCGGTCCATCCGAACAAGATGCCGCAGCTGATTTGCTTCAAAAGTGGGGATTTTTGCCGAAAGAAGAACAAAACGGTGTTCGACTGTCCGATTTGGCGATCAAATGGCTGAATTCTTTATTTTCTTCTTCAACGGATGATGATTCCTTTCAACGGCTTTTTTCATCTGGGGAGATTGGAAGAAAACAGCTTTCATCCTTTTTATCCCGGCTGGATCCCGCCCAGCAAGAATTGGTTCGTGATATTTTGCGTGAGAGTGGATCGAAACGGTCGCAGACAACGGAATGGGCTGAAAAAGTTTATTCGGCATTGCTGAAGGAGGCGGCATCCATTCCGGAAAACGGTGAAATCTCATTAAAGAAACTGGCTGCTTTGCTGACAGTTTCGGAAGACCGGCTGCTAAAACTAGTGGAACAGGAGGCTGACCGTACGAGACAGCTTCCCTTAGATAGCTTAAGCGAAGGGGAAAAACTGTTCCAGGGCTTGTGGGAAAAAGTAAAACAAGAGACGGAAAATCATTTAAAAGGCAAGGATGCTTTTGCTCTCTTGAAAACGATGATGAAATTATTGGGCGCCGATTACGAATCCAACCTTTTATCTTTCACTGAAAATTGGAAAGAAGTTTTAAAACCACAGCTGGCCGATCTTGTAATAGACCAGGCTTCCGGAGAGATCAAAGACAGCGCCGAAAAACTATTGGCAAGGCTGAATGCATATCCGATTTTATCAAACGATCTGGGAGCCGCTCAAACCATTGTCATGAATTTTCCTCTTTCTTTTTTCGGACTCAACACAGATTTGACCATAAAATGGTCGGGAAAAAAGAACAAAGACGGAAAGCTTGACCCGGACTATTGCCGAATTCTTTTTTATTTGGATTTGAAAAATTTAAAGGAGGTTGTTGTCGATATGCAAGTTCAAAACCGTATCGTCACTCTCCTTATAATGAGCGACAACCCGGAACTAAAAACGATTGCCTCTCCGCTTCTATCCAACTTAAAAGAAGGATTGCAACAGATTCGCTACCAATTATCTTCTGTCCAGTTTAAACCTTTAGATGAAAAAAACGGGAAAATGATCCTTCAGGAAATGATGCAAGATCCATTTTCGACCGGAGTGAATATTTTGATATGAAAAAAGAAAACGGAATAAAACGAAAACAAGCAGCTGCTCTTTCTTATGATCCTCATAAGCATCAAGCTCCAATTCTTATCGCGAAAGGGTCGGGCAAAACGGCTGAGGCGATTATTGAAAAAGCTAAAGAAAACCATATTCCCATTCAAGAAGACCGTAATTTAGTGGAATTGCTTTGCAAACTGGAATTGTCTACAGCGATACCGGAAGAACTGTATCAAGCAGTTGCAGAAGTTTTTGCCTTTATTTATCGGTTGGATAAAGCAGAGGAAGGGCATAATGAGTGAACCGGCGGAACGCCGGTTCTTTTTCGCAATTATTAAAGTAAAAGAGAAGAATAGGGACATAAAATACAAAAAAAAGACATAAATGCTGATAAAATGAGAGAAGAGCTAGACAAATAGTCAGAGTTTTTATAAAATAAACAATACGCAGTCCATTATTGGTTGTTAATAGGAGGATGGAATGAATGAATATCCATGAGTACCAAGGAAAAGAAATACTCAGAAAGTATGGGGTGGCGGTTCCAAACGGCAAAGCGGCTTTTTCTGTGGAAGAAGCAGTCGAAGCCGCTAAAGAACTGGGGACGGATGTTTGGGTTGTGAAAGCGCAGATTCATGCTGGGGGACGTGGAAAAGCAGGCGGCGTCAAAATTGCGAAAAACTTAGATGAAGTTCGTACATATGCGGAGGAATTGTTGGGGAAAACACTTGTCACACATCAAACTGGTCCAAAAGGCAAAGAAGTAAAGCGCTTACTTATTGAAGAAGGCTGCGATATAAAGAAAGAATATTATGTGGGGATCGTGCTGGACCGTGCCGCTTCCCGCGTTGTATTAATGGCTTCAGAAGAAGGCGGTACGGAAATAGAAGAAGTGGCTGCGAAGACACCTGAGAAAATTTTCAAAGAGACGATAGATCCATTAACGGGATTAACACCTTTCCAAGCCCGCAGGATTGCTTTCCATATCAACATTCCAAATGAACTGGTGAATCAAGCGGCGAATTTCATGCTGGGTCTTTACAAAGTATTTGTTGAGAAAGACTGTTCCATTGCAGAAATTAATCCGCTTGTTGTGACCGGCGACGGAAAAGTCATGACGTTGGATGCAAAGCTTAACTTTGACTCAAATGCTCTGTATCGCCATAAAGATATCCTTGAATACCGCGATTTAGACGAAGAAGATCCAAAAGAAATCGAAGCTTCTAAATATGATTTAAGCTACATTTCTCTTGAAGGCAATATCGGTTGCATGGTAAATGGAGCTGGTCTTGCGATGGCAACTATGGATATTATTAAATATTACGGCGGTGAGCCAGCGAATTTCCTCGATGTCGGGGGCGGCGCTACAGCTGAGAAAGTAACGGAAGCCTTTAAGATTATATTATCTGATCCCAATGTAAAAGGGATATTTGTCAATATTTTTGGAGGCATTATGAAATGCGACATCATCGCGACGGGTATTGTCGAAGCCGCTAAAGAACTTGGCTTGCAAGTTCCGCTTGTGGTACGTCTAGAAGGAACCAACGTGGATCTAGGCAAGAAAATTTTAAATGAATCTGGTCTTCATATTATAGCCGCAGAATCCATGGCGGATGGAGCACAAAAAATAGTGGAACAAGTAGGTTAAGAAAGGCGGGGAAAAAATGAGTGTATATGTGAATAAAGAAACAAAAGTCATTGTTCAAGGAATTACCGGATCTACTGCTCGATTTCATACAAAACAAATGCTGGAATATGGTACGAAAATTGTGGGCGGTACTTCACCTGGTAAAGGTGGCACGGAAATAGAAGGGGTGCCCGTATTTAATACTGTGAAAGAAGCCGTGGAAACCACCGGGGCAAACGCATCGGTTATTTATGTACCTGCGCCTTTTGCTGCCGACGCGATTATGGAAGCAGTAGATGCCGAACTGGAATTGGTCGTCTGCATCACAGAGCATATTCCCGTTTTGGATATGGTTCAAGTAAAACGCTTTATGGAAGGAAAGAAAACACGGTTAATTGGTCCCAACTGTCCAGGCGTTATTACACCGGAAGAATGCAAAATTGGCATTATGCCCGGATATATTCATAAAAAAGGCCATGTCGGCGTCGTTTCCCGGTCTGGAACTTTAACGTATGAAGCTGTGCACCAATTGTCACAAGCCGGTATTGGCCAATCTTCAGCCGTCGGGATCGGAGGAGATCCTGTCAACGGAACGAATTTTATTGATGTTTTAAAAGAGTTTAATCATGATCCCGACACTTATGCCGTCATTCTGATTGGAGAAATCGGTGGTACCGCAGAGGAAGACGCGGCCCGCTGGATAAAAGCCAATATGAAAAAGCCGGTTGTCGGATTTATCGGTGGAAGGACGGCCCCTCCGGGTAAACGTATGGGTCATGCCGGCGCGATTATTTCAGGCGGCAAAGGGACGGCGGATGAAAAAATCCGCGTGATGAAAGAATGCGGCATTAAAATAGCGGATACGCCGGCGAAAATAGGCGAAACATTGATTGAAGCCATTAAAGAGGCAGGACTGTACGAACAATGTAAGACCCATTGACCAAAATGAAGTTTAAACAGACAATCTTTTTTTGTCAAAATACTTGTAATAGTCGGCCGTTGGGAAAAGCAATCGGTGGTTCTGCAACCAACCATTGCTGAAAAGTCCCAACGGCTTATCAAGCTTAACTAGGAGTAAGAATATTTCTTAGTACAAGATTGTTTCGGTGCTTAATTTAGTAAAAAGTTCGTTTTCTACCGTTCCGTTCCTTTAGATGCCTCAATGTATTGACCCCAATTTGTAAAAAGGACGCTGTATTAAGAACCAATCAGACATTCGGAAGAGTTTCCCCATTGAACCAATATTAGACTTGCCAATATTGAAGAAGGGGCTTCCTGCCCGTTCATGTGCGATAAAGGAAACTTCCGTCAAGAGACCGGTGATGGTTAGTTGAACCAAAAAAGGAGGACTTTTATGGATGAATTGTCGCAAAAACTGTTTCATTTATCTCATTGCCCGTCGATGACTTGGAACAGAATCTTTCGCCTGTTAAAGGCCGATCCTTCGTTGAAACATATCTACTCTTATTCTGCCCGCCATTTCAGTGAAGTTTTGTCCATCCCCTTGGAAAAATCTCTTCAGATTTATCACGAAATCCATTCCTTTGACATTCATCGATCGTTGAATATATATAATCGTTATCAAATTAAGTTTTTTCCCATATATGATTCTAATTATCCTCGCTTGTTAAAGCAAATCCCCACTCCGCCTTGGGGTCTTTATGCAGCAGGAGATTCCCGGCTTTTATCTGATGAGAAAAAGATTGCGTTTGTTGGATCCAGAAAAGGAAATGATTATGGAAAAAAAGTCATCTCCGAGTTTATACCGCCGTTGGTAGAGGAAAAATTTATTATTGTCAGCGGTTTGGCTTCCGGTATTGATTCCTTCAGCCACCAAGCGGCCTTACAAGCTGGCGGGAAAACCATTGCTGTACTTGGCGGCGGCTTTTTTCATCTTTATCCGAAAGAAAACGCTCCTTTAGCGAAACTTATTGCGGAAAAAGGGCTTTTAATTTCAGAATATCCGCCAAATAGGAAACCGAAAAAGTGGCATTTTCCGGAACGAAATCGAATTATTAGCGGTATGACGATTGGTACGGTGGTCATACAGGCAGGAAAGCGGAGCGGATCTTTGATCACCGTTCAGCATGCTTTGGAGCAAGGAAAAGAAGTGTTTGCAGTCCCCGGCGCCATTTTTGATCCCCTTTCCGAAGGCACACATGATTTAATTGCGGATGGAGCTCATCTCGTTAGAAACGCCGAAGATATTATAAAGGCTTTTTAAATGGAGGCAAAGAAAAAAATTTCAACATAAAAATGAAAATAGGAATTTTTTCATCCACAACGGATTATGAATGAAAAACAGATTTTTTATGTAAAAAGGTTGCATTTCTTTTCATTCTGTTATACATTGTGCAACAGAATACTCGCAAACAAGTTTCCAAAATTATGAAAACTGAAAAACGAGAGAAAACATTACAAACGGAAGATGCCTCTAATCAGTGGGTATATCTTTCGTATAAATGTTTCCATTTTTACCCGTTAGGGGAGGTTTACACATGTCAGATTATCTCGTAATAGTGGAATCCCCAGCAAAAGCAAAAACCATTGAAAAATATTTGGGGAAAAAATATAAAGTGAAGGCTTCCATGGGGCATGTCCGCGATTTGCCTAAAAGCCAAATGGGAGTTGATATAAAAAATCGTTTTGAACCAAAATATATTACTATTCGCGGAAAAGGCGCCATCTTAAAAGAGCTGAAATCAGCAGCCAAAAAGGCGAAAAAAGTTTATCTTGCCGCCGACCCGGACCGTGAAGGAGAAGCCATTGCATGGCATCTGGCTCATAGTCTAAACCTCGACATGGACTCAGACTGCCGTGTGGTTTTCAATGAAATCACAAAAGATGCCATTAAAGAATCTTTCAAACATCCACGGCCGATCAATATGGATTTGGTCGATGCCCAGCAGGCGCGCAGGGTGCTGGATCGTCTCGTAGGGTATAAAATAAGCCCGCTGCTTTGGAAGAAAGTAAAAAAAGGATTGAGCGCAGGCCGAGTTCAATCGGTTGCACTTCGGCTTATCATCGATCGAGAAAAAGAAATTCAGAATTTTAAGCCGGAGGAATATTGGACGATCGAAGCAGTCTTTCGAAAAAATAGCGATCGTTTTCAAGCTTCGTTTTACGGGATCGATGGAAAAAAACAGGATGTGAAATCAGAGGAGCAAGTAAAGGAAATTTTAGCCAAACTTAACGGAGAAGAATTCACGGTTGATAGCGTTACGAAAAAAGAACGAAAACGAAACCCTGCTCCGCCTTTTACCACATCTTCTTTACAGCAAGAAGCTGCCAGAAAGCTTAATTTCCGTGCGAAGAAAACAATGATGATCGCCCAGCAGCTTTATGAAGGGATTGATCTGGGAAAAGAAGGCACGGTCGGTTTGATTACGTACATGAGAACCGATTCGACACGTATATCGGAAGTGGCTCAGAAAGAATCTTTACAGTATATAGAAGAACATTTTGGAAAAAACTATACTCCAACGGAAAAGCGAAAAGAAAGAAAGCAAACAAATGCCCAAGATGCCCATGAAGCGATTCGGCCTACCAGCACATTTAGAGAGCCGGCGAAAATAAAAGAATATTTAACCAGAGATCAATTTAAACTGTATAAACTGATTTGGGAGCGTTTTGTAGCTAGTCAAATGGCTCCTGCGATCATGGATACCATCAGTGTGGATCTTCTGCAAAATGGGGTCATGTTTCGGGCAAATGGTTCGAAAATAAAATTTCCGGGATTTATGAAAGTTTATGTGGAAGGAACGGACGATAACAAAGAAGAAAAGGAAAATTGGTTGCCTGATTTACAAAAAGGTGATAGAGTAAATTCGGAAAAAATTGAACCTGTACAGCATTTTACACAACCACCGCCAAGATATACGGAAGCTCGTTTAGTGAAAACGCTGGAGGAGCTTGGAATTGGACGGCCATCCACCTATGCTCCTACTCTTGATACGATACAAAAACGAGGCTATGTGTCTTTAGATAATAAACGCTTTGTTCCCACAGAGCTTGGCGAAATTGTCTATGAATTATTGCTTGAGTTTTTCTCGGAAATTGTAGATGTGGAATTTACGGCCAATATGGAAAAGGAATTGGATGAAATCGAAGAAGGAAAAGTAGAGTGGATCAAAGTCATAGATGATTTTTACAAAGGCTTTGAAAAACATTTGGATAAAGCAGAACAAGAAATGGAAAAAGTAGAAATAAAAGATGAGTATGCCGGGGAAGATTGCGAACGATGCGGAAGCCCGATGGTATTTAAAATGGGCAGATACGGAAAGTTTATGGCCTGCAGCAATTTTCCGGAATGCCGAAACACTAAGCCGATAGTGAAAGAAATCGGAGTGAAATGCCCGAAATGCCATAAAGGAAATATAATAGAAAGAAAAAGCAAAAAAAGCCGGATTTTTTACGGCTGCGACCGTTATCCGGAATGCGATTTTCTTTCATGGGATAAACCGATTGATCGTAAATGCCCGAAATGCGAAGGACTGTTAGTAGAAAAAAAATTAAAAAAAGGCGTGCAAGTTCAATGTACACAGTGTGAATATAAAGAACAACCGCAACAATAAATGGAATTTGGCTGCATGATTGAATGTGGGCGTTCTTTGTCCTTTCGTTCCGAAAATGCCTGCAGCAAAAGCAGTCCGTAAAACAGCCTCGTGTGAGGAATGTTAAGATTCCAATAAGATCACGGAAGGGTGGGCAAAATCGCTCACTCTTTCTTCGTGGTAAGCAAAACGCTTTTTTTGACGATTCAGCTGTTGTAAAATCCATACGGGATAAAGAAGAGACAGTAAAACGATAAGGTTCATCTATCAGGAGGCAATATAAATATGACACAAACGGTAAATGTAGTAGGAGCCGGTCTTGCCGGAAGCGAAGCCGCGTTCCAAATCGCAGAACGGGGAATAAAGGTCAATCTTTATGAAATGAGGCCGGTCAAACAAACACCGGCTCATCATACCGATAAATTTGCGGAACTGGTATGTTCCAACTCATTGCGTGCCGATACTCTTACTAATGCAGTTGGTGTATTAAAAGAAGAAATGAGAACACTTAACTCCGTCATCATTCGTTCTGCTGATGATTGCCAGGTACCTGCAGGCGGAGCGCTTGCGGTTGACCGCCATGAATTTGCGGCCAACGTGACAGAACGAGTCAAAAACCACTCGAACGTGACAGTTTTTACGGAAGAAGTGACGGAAATACCAGAAGGCATCACGGTTATTGCGACCGGTCCTCTGACCAGCCCCTCGTTGTCAGAAAAATTAAAAGAGCTGACTGGCGAAGATTATCTTTATTTTTATGATGCCGCGGCGCCGATCATTGAGAAAGAAAGCATCGATATGGACAAAGTATATTTAAAATCCCGCTATGATAAAGGGGAAGCGGCATACTTGAACTGCCCGATGACGGAAGAAGAATTTGACCGTTTTTACGAAGCGTTATTGGCGGCGGAAACCGTTCCATTAAGAGAGTTTGAAGAAGAAAAATATTTTGAAGGATGCATGCCGGTGGAAGTAATGGCGCAAAGAGGGAAAAAGACGCTTCTGTTCGGGCCGCTAAAGCCAGTTGGATTGGAAGATCCTCGTACCAATAAACGTCCATTTGCAGTCGTGCAGCTGAGACAGGATGATGCTGCCGGGACATTGTATAATATTGTCGGTTTTCAAACGCATATGAAATGGGGGCCGCAAAAAGAAGTGATCCGTTTAATTCCCGGATTAGAAAATGCTGAAATTGTCCGCTATGGTGTGATGCATCGAAATACATTTATTAATTCTCCGAAGGTGTTAAAAGCGACCTATCAATTTCGAAATCGGGACACTTTATTCTTTGCCGGGCAAATGACGGGGGTAGAGGGATATGTAGAATCAGCTGCCAGCGGATTAGTGGCAGGATTAAACGCTGCAAGACTGGCGAAAGGCTTAGACCCTGTGGAATTTCCTGCTGTTACGGCGATTGGCAGTATGGCACATTATATTACGACTGCTAATCCGGACCATTTTCAACCGATGAATGCGAACTTTGGATTGTTTCCTGCACTTCCGAAGAAAATTCGTGATAAAAAAGAAAGAAATATGGAATACGCACGCCGAGCATTAGAAACAATTCATAACTTTGTGAAAAGTTTGTAGAAACATTGCAAGGGCTGCTGATATATGTTACTATTTAGTAGCCCTGTGAGGTGTCCAACATGGAAGATGAGTTGAAGTTCTTTTTGCAGTATTTGCAAATAGAAAAAAACTACTCCGAATATACAATTGACAATTATCGCCGTGATATCGAGCAGTTTTATAAGTTCATGATTGAGCAAAGTATCAAAAAGGTCGAGGATGTGGAGTATATAGATGCCCGGCTTTTTTTGACGAAGTTATATGAAGAGCAAATGGCTAGAACGACCGTTTCTAGAAAAATATCCAGTTTAAGAAGTTTTTATCGCTTTTTAGAAAGAGAAAATAAGATTACTGGAAATCCATTTTTACTTGTGTCCCAGCCTAAAAAAGGAAAAAGGCTGCCTGACTTTTTTTATGATGAAGAAATGCAAGCTTTATTTGCTGCTTGTGAAGGCGAGGAACCCCTTGCCATCCGAAATAAAGCGTTGCTGGAACTATTATACGCCACCGGAATTCGCGTAAGCGAGTGTGCTAATATTCAAATGAATGATATTGATTTCGAATTGTGTACACTTTTAGTGAAAGGAAAGGGAAAAAAAGAAAGATATGTCCCTTTTGGCAGTTTTGCCGAAGAAGCCATCAAGCGTTACATACAAAAATCTAGAAGCATACTTATACAAAAAAATGACCATCAACATTCCGCCTTATTTGTGAATGCCCGCGGTGGACCATTAACGCCCAGGGGCATACGGCATATTTTAAATCAAATCATAAAAAAAGCATCATTGTCTGGAAAAATTCACCCTCATATGTTAAGGCACACCTTTGCAACGCATATGTTGAATAATGGGGCGGATTTGCGAGCGGTTCAGGAATTGTTGGGCCATTCTCATTTATCGTCTACTCAGTTGTACACACATGTGACGAATGAGCATTTGCGAAAGAGTTACTTAAATCATCATCCTCGGGCTTAGTCCGGATAAGGAGGAAGGACAGTGAGCAATTTTCATGCGACAACCATTTTTGCCATACAGCATAATGGTCAATGTGCAATGGCGGGGGATGGCCAAGTCACGTTTGGCGAAGCCGTAATCATGAAACACACGGCTCGAAAAGTCAGAAAAATTTTCAACGGACGTGTGCTTGCTGGTTTTGCCGGAAGCGTAGCGGATGCCTTTACTTTATTCGACATGTTTGAAGGAAAGCTTCAAGAGTATAATGGAAATCTGCAAAGGGCTGCTGTGGAGCTTGCCAAAGAATGGCGAAGCGATAAAGTGCTTCGAAAATTGGAGGCCATGTTGATTGTCATGGATCAAAAAGATCTTCTACTCATCTCTGGAACAGGGGAAGTCATTGAACCGGATGACGGTGTTTTGGCGATTGGTTCCGGAGGGAATTATGCACTGGCTGCCGGCCGTGCCTTAAAAAGATTTTCTGGAAATGAGCTTTCGGCGAAAGAAATTGCGAGAGCGGCTCTTGAAATTGCCGGTGAAATTTGCGTCTATACGAATGACCATATTATAGTGGAAGAGCTGTAAAGGGGTGAGTTTCCATGAAAAAAAGCGCTCTGGAATTAACGCCAAAACAAATTGTCGATCGGCTTGATCAATATATCATCGGGCAAAAGGAAGCGAAGAAAGCAGTGGCGGTGGCACTGAGAAATCGATATCGCCGCAGTTTGCTTCCGGATCATGTTCGGGATGAAATTATTCCGAAAAATATTTTGATGATTGGACCGACAGGAGTCGGTAAAACGGAAATCGCTCGACGAATTGCCCGAATAGTCGGAGCTCCATTTGTCAAAGTAGAAGCGACAAAATTCACGGAAGTCGGATATGTGGGACGTGATGTTGAATCAATGGTCCGTGATCTGGCGGAAGTTTCGGTCCGTATGGTAAAAGAAGAAAAAATGCTGGGGGTAAAAGAACGTGCAGAAGAAGCGGCAAACAGGCGGCTTGTTGAACTGCTCGTTCCCGGCAAAAACAATTCCCATCACTATAAAAATCCTTTTGAAATGATATTCGGCAGCAACACAGAAATGGAATCAAATCAAGCGGGCGACACGGATAATGATCAAAATATCCACGAAAAGCGCAAGAGAATTGCCGAAAGGTTGGCAAAAGGGGAATTGGAAGACGAACTGGTCACCATTGAAATTGAAGAACAACAACCTTCCATGTTCGACCTTCTGCAAGGGTCCGGAATTGAACAAATGGGGCAAAACTTCCAAGAGGCCCTTGGCAGCCTTATGCCAAAGAAAAAGAAAAAACGAAAAATGCCGGTGAAAGAAGCGCGGAAAGTACTCACCAATGAGGAAGCTCAAAAATTAATTGATATGGACGAAGTCGTTCAAGAAGCCATCTATCGTGCTGAACAGACTGGCATTATTTTCATCGATGAAATTGATAAAATCGCCAATAAAAATGGAACCTCTTCTTCTGCCGATGTATCGAGAGAAGGTGTTCAAAGAGATATTTTGCCAATCGTAGAAGGCTCGACTGTGACGACCAAATATGGTTCAATTAAAACGGATTATATTTTGTTCATTGCGGCGGGTGCTTTCCATATGGCAAAACCGTCTGATCTCATACCGGAACTTCAGGGCCGCTTTCCGATCAGGGTAGAACTGCAAAAGTTGTCTGTAGAAGATTTTCAACGCATTCTTGTTGAACCTGATAATGCTTTGATTAAACAATATCAAGCATTATTGGAAACGGAAGGTATAAAAATAGAATTTTCTGACGATGCTATAAAAAGAATCGCTGAACTTGCATTTAAGGTTAATCAAAATACTGATAATATTGGAGCCAGAAGACTTCAAACCATCATGGAAAAATTGTTGGAAGACTTATCCTTTGAAGCACCGGATATCAATTTGGAAACGATCCAAATCACTCCTCAATATGTGGATGAAAAATTAGCAGCTATTTCAAAGGATAAGGATTTAAGCCAGTTTATACTCTAGTTTGAATCTTCTTGACAGAGTTATAAAATAGGGAAAATGCAACGTTCATACCATAAATAAAAATTGAATAGTATTAGGAGGAACAGTAATGGATCTATTAACCAAAACTAGAAAAATTAATGCGATGCTACAAAAAGCTGCAGGAAAACCTGTGAATTTTAAAGAAATGGCGATCACGATGGCCAAAGTGATTGGAGCCAACGTGTTTGTGGTAAGCCGTCGAGGAAAATTGCTCGGATTTGCCGTTCATCAGCAAATTGAAAATGAGCGTATGAAAAAAATGCTGGAAGAACGCCGTTTTCCGGAAGAATATACGAATAATTTGTTCAACATTAAAGAAACTTCTCCAAACTTGGATATCGACAGTGAATATACTGCTTTTCCGGTTGAGAACAAAGACTTGTTCAGAAATGGCTTAACAACAATCGTGCCAATCGTGGGCGGAGGAGAGCGTCTTGGAACTCTCATACTTGCCCGCTTGAATGAACAATTTTCAGACGATGACTTGATCTTGGCGGAATATGGAGCTACTGTAGTCGGAATGGAAATTTTACGTGAAAAAACGGAAGAAATTGAAGAAGAAGCCCGCAGCAAAGCGGTTGTTCAAATGGCTATCAGTTCGCTCTCTTACAGTGAATTGGAAGCGATCGAACATATATTTGAGGAACTGGACGGCAAAGAAGGGCTGTTAGTGGCTTCGAAAATCGCTGACCGTGTCGGCATTACCCGTTCTGTTATTGTCAACGCCCTTCGCAAACTGGAAAGTGCCGGAGTGATTGAATCACGCTCTCTCGGAATGAAAGGTACTTATATTAAAGTATTAAACGATAAATTTTTAGTGGAACTTGAAAAATTAAAATCTCATTAATCATGTTCAACCGCCGATTTTTTCGGCGGTTTTTTTATGAGTATAAATACAAAAGACGAATGTGAATTTTTTCAATTGAATGAACAAAGGGATCTTAATCATATGGGAAAGTACGGGAAAATACAGCACCCCTTTCATATGATAACGGGCATGTGATAAAGGAACCAGCTATATTCGTATAATTGACAAAAAATGACAAGAAACAACCATTTCGTATAAAGTGGTATAAACAAATCCATGATAGAAAAAGACAAGAGAATAGCATTTTTTTGAAAGCAAAAGAACGTTATACTAATAATAACAATTATCCTTCTATTCAGAATTATTACAACTATATTAAGAGCAAAAAGTCCCAGTGTTTCGACAAGGAAAAATATGATATATTTTACATTGTAGGATTTTTTAGTTAATAGGTCATGGTACAAATATGTCCCATAGGTTATTATTGGTAAAGGGATGTTGAGATTTTTGTCTTGTCCATCATCATTGGAATTGGCCGCGACACCATCATTCTAAAAAAACATGATCAATTATCGAAAAAGAAGGATTTTGACGGTTTTTAAGACAAAGAATTCAAGGGATGGGGGGTGAAAAAATGGATTTCTTTTCAAATTCAATCACAACGCTAGAACAGGCGCTAAACTATTCGGCATTAAAACAAAAGGTCATAGCCAATAATATCGCCAATGTCGACACGCCCAACTACAAAGCCCAGGATGTCAGTTTTCAAAAACTGCTGGAATCGTCCAAGTCCAACCAAATAACCGCCTATCGAACGGATCGGAGACATTTCACGTTTCCAAACGAAGATACATTGTCTAGTGCCATTTTCAGCCGTCCATCATCCTATAACGAGAATGGAAATAGTGTCGATATGGATAAAGAAATGTCGGATCTTGCAAGTAATCAAATTTATTATAATGCGATGGCCGAGTTGATTAGTGGAAAATTTTCTTCCTTAAATACGGTTATTAAAGGTGGGAAATAGTCATGTCGATTTTTCAAAGCTTGAATATAAGCTCTTCTGCATTAACTGCTGACAGAGTAAGAATGGACGTCATATCATCTAATATGGCGAATATGGATACGACAAGGGCGAAAATGGTCAACGGACATTGGGAGCCTTATCGGAGAAAAATGGTTGTTTTAGAGCCGCAACAGACCAATTTTTCATCCTACATGCAGGCAGCGATAAATGGCGGTAATGCCCCCACTGCCGGCGGCGGCGTAAAAGTGACGAAAATTGTAGAAGACCAGACGACACCTTTTCAACTTGTTTATGATCCGGAAAATCCAGATGCCAATGCAGCCGGATATGTACAAATGCCCAATGTCGATCCTTTAAGAGAAATGGTGGATTTAATGTCATCAACCCGTTCGTATGAAGCAAATGTCACCGTACTGAATGCCACAAAGGGGATGTTAATGAAAGCTTTGGAAATCGGAAAATAAGCTCATAAACTTATAATCACACTGAAAGGAGTTTTGCAAATATGGCGATTCAATCAATAGGCGCGGTTGAGTCCGTTTTTAAGCCGTCCGCCCCTACACTCACAAAGGCTGATACAAACCAGCAAAAAGACTCCAGTTTTCGTGATATATTAAAAAATTCCATAAACAGCTTGAATAACAGCCAATTGCAGGCCGATCAACTTAGCCAAAAACTGGCTCTTGGTGATGATGTAGATCTTCATGAAGTCATGATTGCTTCCCAAAAAGCACAAGTAGCGCTGAATTTAGCGGTAGAAGTTAGAAATAAAGCGGTCGAAGCTTACCAGGAAATCATGAGAATGCAAGTCTAATAAAACGGTTATGTTGAGAGATTAAGAGAAATAACCGGGGGATCATAATGAACGAAAAATTAAAACAGTATTTTGCGAACGCATCAAATTTCTGGAAAAGTCGTTCTAAGAAACAAAAAACGATTTTTCTAAGCAGCTTAGCGTTAATTGTGCTACTGGCGAGTGTTATCACCTTTTTTGCAACGCGAACGAAAATGGAGCCTTTGTACAGCAATTTATCGCCGGAAGAAGTCGGTTCAATCAAGCAAGATTTGGATTCCCGCGGCGTCAAGTATGAAATTACCGACGGGGGAACCACCATCATGGTGCCTTCAGATTCGGTGGATTCGCTGAAAGTGGACCTGGCGGCTGAAGGATTGCCTAAAACGGGACAGATTGACTACAGCTTTTTTAGCCAAAATGCAAAGTTCGGAATGACAGACAACGAATTCAACGTGTTGAAGTTGGATGCCATGCAAACCGAACTTGCGAACTTAATTAAAAGCATTGATGGTGTCAAAGATGCAAAAGTCATGATCAATCTTCCGGAAAAAAGTGTGTTTGTCAGTGATAAAAACGAAGAAGCATCAGCGTCTGTCGTTTTGCAAACCGAGCCGGGATATCAATTTGATAACAAGCAAATCAAAGCCCTTTATCATTTGGTTTCCAAAAGCGTTCCGAATTTGCCGGAAGATAATATTGTCATTATGAACCAAAATTTTGAGTACTATGATTTGCAAAATAATGACGATACAACCGGCGATGAGTTCGCACAGCAATTGAATGTGAGAAAGCAAGTGGAACGGGACATCCAACAGCAAGTCCAAACCATGCTCGGTACTTTGATGGGACAAGACAAAGTAGTCGTATCTGTTACGGCCGATATCGACTTTACAAAAGAAAAACGGGATGAAAAATTAGTAGAACCTGTTGATAAAGAAAATATGAAGGGAATTGAGATCAGCGCCCAACGAATATCCGATACATATACTGGGACAAACGCAGCTCAAGGAGGAACACCTCAATCCCAAAACCAAGCGGATACAGTAGGATCCACTTATGTTCAAGGTCAAACCGGCAGCGGAAATTCCGAACATAAAGAAGAAACGATTAACTATGAGATCAACCGCATTCATAGACAAATTGTAGAAAGCCCATATAAAATTCGCGATTTAGGTATTCAAGTGTTAGTTGAGCCGCCAAAAGCGAATGATCCGTCGTCTCTTCCGCAAAGCCGGGTGGATGACATAAAAAAAATATTGTCAACTGTTGTTAGCACGTCCATTGACAAGAGTACAGGAACACAGTTGACGGATAATGACATTCAAAACAAAATTGCCGTTTCTGTTCAACCGTTTAACGGCAAAATCAAGTTTCATGATCAAAAGCAGCCGTTCCTTCCGTGGTGGGCTTATTTGATCGGGGCGATCTTATTATTGATCATTGGCTTGCTTGTTTTCTTCTTGATCCGTTCACGGATGGCAAGAGAGGAAGAATTAGAAGAAGAACTGTTGGAGTCTGAACTTGCAGCTGAAAAAATTCAACAAGAAGAAGAAAAAAATAATGAGCAATTGGAGCGCAGGAAGCAGATAGAAAAAATGGCGAAAGAAAAGCCAGAAGAGTTTGCAAAACTAATCAGAACTTGGTTGTCTGAGGAATAGGAGGGTGAAGGTTGGCCGGAACAAAAAGCAAGTTAACAGGCAAACAAAAAGCAGCCATTCTCCTTATTTCAATGGGGCCGGATGTTTCGGCGTCCGTCTACAAACATTTGACCGAAGAAGAGATTGAGCGGTTAACATTGGAGATTTCCAATGTGAAAAAAGTAGATTCAAAGAAAAAAGATGAAGTGATGGAAGAATTTCAACAACTTGCCATGGCCCAAGACTATATTTCTCAAGGAGGGATCGGTTATGCGAAAACGATCCTTGAAAAAGCGCTTGGCAAAGAACAAGCTCAGGACATCATCAATCGGCTTACTTCTTCCTTGCAAGTCCGTCCGTTCGATTTCGCACGGCGAGCGGACCCAAGTCAAATTTTAAATTTTATACAAAATGAGCATCCGCAAACGATTGCGTTAATACTTTCTTATTTGGATCCGCAGCAAGCAGGGCAAATTCTGTCAGAATTGCCTCAAGATGTTCAAGCGGATGTGGCGCGTAGAATAGCGATTATGGACCGGACTTCGCCGGAAATCATCAGTGAAGTTGAGGCGATTTTAGAAAGAAAATTAAGTGCCACCGTTACGCAAGACTACACGCAAACTGGAGGAATTGAAGCAGTTGTTGAAGTGTTAAACGGTGTGGATCGTTCGACGGAAAAAACGATTTTAGATACTTTGGAAGTTCAAGATCCGGAACTGGCAGAAGAAATTAAAAAGCGGATGTTTGTATTTGAAGATATCGTGACATTAGATAACCGTTCGATCCAGCGTGTTATCCGCGATTGCGAAAATGAAGATTTGCTGCTTGCGTTAAAAGTCGCCAGCGAGGAAGTGAAAGAAGTAGTCTTTCGAAATATGTCGTCCAGAATGGCAGAAACGTTTAAAGAAGAAATGCAATACATGGGCCCTGTCCGTCTTCGTGATGTCGAAGAGGCTCAGTCGCG
The DNA here is from genome assembly GCF_038006725.1 of Bacillus sp. FSL W8-1127. Classification (NCBI taxonomy): domain Bacteria; kingdom Bacillati; phylum Bacillota; class Bacilli; order Caryophanales; family Bacillaceae; genus Bacillus; species Bacillus sp. FSL W8-1127. Next base: position 1,395,896 of record NZ_JBBOVU010000001.1, read on the forward strand.
AATTGTCGGCGTCATTCGGAGATTGGAAGATGCCGGAGAAATTATTATTGCCCGGGGCGGAGGAGATGATATTATTGTCTAAAATATTGAAATCTTCGTGGGGCTACCAGCAAAAACGATCCGCGAGAGTGATCACCATTAGAGAAGTCTCCACCACCGAATTAAATGATGAGTCTGCTGCCGACACAGGCTTGGACAATGGGCAATTGCTTGTGAAGGCAAGACAAGAAGCGGATGAAATCATGGAGAAAGCGGAATATGAGGCAAAAAAGCTAAAGGAACAACTCGAACAAGAAAAATTGTCATGGAAACAAGAAAAGGAATCTTTGATGGAGCAAGCTTATCAGGAAGGATATGAACGAGGGATAGAACAAGGACGGCAGGATGGCTACAAGGAATATAAAACTTTGCTTCAATCCGCGAAAAATGTTGTCGAACAATCAAAAATGGAAGCTCAAAAGAATATTATTCAGTCGGAAAAAGTCATTTTGGAGCTAGCGATGAAAACCGCGGAAAAGATTTTAGGGACGGTTTTAGAAAAAGATGAGGAACTGTTCTCGTCTCTTGTTAAAAGGAGTTTTAAGGAAATTAAGGATTCACGGGAAGTTGAAGTCCACGTTCATCCGTCTCGTTATGAGTTTTTGCTTTCGCAAAAGGAAGAATTGGAGGCCATTTTTCCGGCTGTCGTTGAACTTTATCTGTATCCGGATGAAGACTTAGACATAAATGATTGCATTATCGAAACTATACATGGAAGGTTGGACGCCAGCGTTGACAGTCAATTGTTCAAAATCAGGCAGACGCTCATGGAAATGTTTGAAGGTGATCTTGTTTGAAAGCGGCTGATCTTATTCATAAAATCGCCAATATAGCGTCCTATCAGCAATATGGACGAGTCAAGCGGGTCGTCGGACTTATGATCGAATCTCAAGGCCCCGATTGTTCGGTAGGCGATATATGCTATATTTACCCTTCGCAAAAACAATCAGATAAGAAGATTCTGGCGGAAGTTGTCGGTTTTCGTGATGAAATGGTCATTTTAATGCCATATACTCATTTGAGTGAAATTGCGCCGGGAAGTTTAGTAGAATCTGAGGGAAAACCGTTGGAAATTAAAGTGGGTTCCGCTTTGATCGGTAAAATTGTCGATCCGCTCGGTATGCCGATGGACGGTTCGGTTTTGCCTAGAGGTCTCTCGTCTATCGCAACCGATCAGGAACCGCCCAATCCTTTAAAGCGCCCTCCTATATCGGAGCGTTTGGAAGTAGGGGTTCGTGCAATTGACAGCCTGCTTACTGTAGGAAAAGGTCAGCGTGTCGGCATTTTTGCAGGCAGCGGCGTCGGTAAAAGCACATTGCTTGGCATGATTGCCCGCAATACGAAAGCGGATCTCAACGTGATCGGCCTCATCGGAGAAAGAGGAAGAGAAGTGCGGGAATTTGTTGAGCGAGATTTGGGGCCTGAAGGTTTATCTCGTTCCATTGTAGTGGCCGCCACTTCCGATCAGCCTGCCCTCATGAGGATCAAGGGGGCCTATACGGCGACAAGCATTGCAGAATATTTTCGTGATAAAGGATTCAATGTCATGTTGCTGATGGATTCTGTCACCCGCGTAGCGATGGCTCAGCGGGAAATCGGGCTTGCTACCGGAGAGCCGCCGGCGACAAAGGGTTATACGCCTAGCGTCTTTGCCATTTTGCCTAAATTGCTGGAGAGAACCGGTACTAGCGAAAAAGGAACCATCACCGCTTTTTACACGGTGCTGGTAGACGGTGATGACATGAACGAACCGATTGCAGACACCGTTCGCGGAATTTTAGACGGACATATTGTCCTGGACCGAAACCTTGCGAATAAAGGTCAATTCCCGGCCATTCATGTACTGAAAAGCATCAGCCGTCTGATGAACACGTTGGCGGAAGAAGACCACAAACATGCTGCTGCAAAAATAAGAGAAATGATGAGTACATATTTAAACGCCGAAGATTTAATTAATATCGGCGCCTACAAAAAAGGCTCATCCGAGGATATTGACAAAGCGATTGCTTATTATCCAAAAATTGTTTCCTTTTTGAAACAAGATGTGAATGAAAAGTCGACGATGGAAGAAAGTATCCGTTCGCTTATTCATTTAAGTGAAAAAGGAGACTGGCAGTAATGGGATACTATTTTAAGTTCGAAAAAATCCTGCAAATAAAAGAACGCGAAAAAGAAGAAATTCAATCGGGATATCACCGCGCCAAAAGGCAATTTGAACAAGTCGCCGAGAAATTATACGAGTTATTAAAGAAAAAGGAAGATTTACTGGCTTTTCAAGAGACCCAATTGGCATCCGGCTTTCCGGTGTATGAAATCCAGCATTATCAGTTGTTCATCAGTAATTTGGAAAAGATGATTGACTATCAGCAGCAACTGGTGATGAACGCACGAAATAGAATGTTCTGGTTTGAAAACAAGCTGAAAGAAAAGAACATAGAAGTGAAAAAATACGAAAAAATTAAAGAAAAAGAATGGCAGAAATATCAAAAGTTGTTAGGGCAGATGGAAAACAGAGAAATGGATGAACTTTCCGTTATTCAGTTTATGAATCGGAGAAACAGGTGAGTCAAATGGCAAAAAACAAGATATCCGGCAAACCAGATCAAGAAGAGAAAGAGTATAGCGCTTTTCAATGGATATTATTTGTTGGCATTATACCGCTTGTGTTTGCTGCTGTGATTGCTTATTTTGTTATGTCAGTGTCCGGTGTATCGGTTGCTGACGCTATCAAAAAAGCGGGTGGCAAAATTCCGTTTTTAGATCAAATGGCCGCTTCCCATGAGCAGAAGCAAAAGATGAATGAATATGTGCACAAAATTGCTTCCTTAGAAAAAGAAGTGAAAAAAAAGCAATCGAAAATTGATCAATTGCAAAACCAGCTGGATTCTGCCAATTCAAAAATGGAGGATCTGCAAGTAGAAAATGATCGACTAAATATTGAAATGGAAAATCTCTCGAAGCAAAAACAAGCAGCCAATAAAGCTCAAATGAGCAAAAACGTTGCGAAAACATACGAAACGATGTCGCCTCAAAATGTAGCGGCCATATTAATGAAAATGACGGATGAACAAGCGGTCAGCATTTTGTCACAGCTGAATACGGACCAACAAGCTCAAGTGTTGGAAAAACTCCCGCCAGATACAGCCGCCAAATACACAAGATTGTTGGCCAATCCGTAATGACATTTCTTCTGTATCGATGGGAACTGGAAAGGAGGTGAGGGTTTGAATGCAGGGATGAAACAAATGCCCTTGTTTGGGAGCATGATCCCCTTTTCGAACAAAAACGGGGTCAGTTTAAATGCAGAAATGATGAAAATGCCTTTGTTGGGTGCGGTCCAATCAACAGCTGCATTAGAGTTGCCTGATTTCCAAATGGCTGAAGGCTCACCGTTTGCTGCTTTGTTCAGCCAAGTTATGGAAGAAAGCGGAAAGGGATCAAAGTCCGTTATCACACCGCAGCAAAACAATGCGTCTTCGCAAGACTGGATCGCTCGTGTTTTGCAGATTCTTGAGGGCAGTCAAGGCTCGGGTGAGGGTTTGGAAAAATCGTCCATCGAGTGGCAAGGCGAATCGTTAAAAGATCTAGTGTTGCCGTCTGAATTATTACAAAAGGCTCAAGCTGTGGTTTCAGATGCCCTCCACAAATGGCTGGGATCAGGAGCGCCTGACATCGAACAAAACGATTCAAAGATACAAAAGGATTCTGTTGAACAATTGATCGCAGTGTTAGAAGGGCTAGTCGCTTTACCCATCGATCAGTGGAAAAAACTAGATCCAAATGTAATGGTGCCACTGTTCGCAGCGGCAAAACAGCTAACGAACCTCGACAGTAAAGCACAGTTATCACCGAATGTATCAGAGTCTGTGCACTGGATTCAAAAGCTTTTAAGTGAAATCAGCCAAAAAGCGGAGACGGAAACGGTTGAAGCCGATAACCAGCAGCTGGCCATTTTGAAAAAGGCTTATTCCCATTATGTTCAACCGCAAACGCAAACGACAGATGGAGAAAAGGAACTGTCAGGACTTGAATCGGTCGCTAAATGGGGAGAGAGTGCAAAGGAAATTCAGCCGTTGAATGAACATGAAGCGTCTTTTAATTCTTCATTGCAGTCCAATACGGCTAAGGCCGGGGAAACGATTTCAGTTCCGTTGCAATCAAATCCGAAACTGATGAACTTGCAGCAGTTTATTGATAAATTTAGACAGATCTTAGAAAAGTCGCAATTTGCTAAACAACCGAATGCGAATACTTTAATGATTAAATTGTATCCAGAGAATTTGGGGACGCTGCGGATTGAGCTGCAGCAAAAAGATGGCGTTGTAACAGCGCGAATTTTGGCTTCCGCTCAAACCGTTAAAGAATTGATTGATTCTAATATAGCTTCTTTAAAACAGGCATTCACTCAACAAAATATTTCCGTAGATAAAGTGGAGATCGTGTTTCATCCGCCTGAATTAGACACATATCATCGCGATTCATCTGAAGGCGGGCGCCAAGAACAGCGGCAGCAGCCGCAAAAACAAAAGGACGATGAAAAAGAATCCGACCGTTCCTTTGAAGAACTACTCATTAATATGGAAGTTTAGGTGAGAATATGGGAAATACCATTGATCCAAGCCTTTATTTACCGACGACTAATAATCAATCCAATACGAATGGAAAAGACAATTCGATTTTAGGAAAAGATGATTTCTTAAAACTGTTAATGGCCGAGATGCAAAATCAAGATCCTTTGAGTCCGATGGACAATAATGAGATGATCGGCCAAATGGCGCAATTTTCGACGTTGGAACAAATCACGAATTTGGCTGCTTCTTTTGAGAAACTTTTGAACATGGAGCAGCAAAATCAATATATTGCTTACAGTTCTTTTGTCGGGAAAAACGTCACTTATCACAAACTGGAAGACAGCGATGATCCAAATGGAGACCCGGTGGTAAAAGAAGGACATGGAGTGGTATCATCCGTACGATTTACAGGAGACAGCGTTGAGTTTGTGTTAACGGATGGCACAGTATTGGAGCCTGCCAATATTTCAGAAATTCAAGCATCGTCTGAAACTCCTAGTACAGATGAAACCTGAAAAAGTCTGTGCATGGCTCAATAATATGGAAACTATCATCATTTGAAGCTAGAAACTAAATGAATGATGATAGAACGACCTCTTGTTATGGAATGCTTGAGACAAGCGATGAACTGTCGCAGAAAATCGGAAAGGGGAAATGTGATATGCTTCGATCCATGTACTCGGGAATCGGCGGAATGAAAAATTTCCAAACGAAACTCGATGTCATCGGGAACAATATTGCCAACGTCAACACTTATGGCTTTAAAAAAGGACGTACGATTTTTAAAGACCTCGTCAGCCAGGAAATTTCCGGGGCAAGTGCTCCAGTGGCTGGGGCAGTAGGAGGAACAAATCCGAAACAAGTCGGTTTGGGCTCTACACTTGGCGCCATTGATACTGTGCAGACACAAGGAAGCTTGCAGACTACCGGCAGGACGCTTGATTTGGCCATTTCCGGTGATGGATTTTTTATTGTACGTGATGGAACGAATGATTACTTAACTAGAGCCGGAAACTTTTATCTCGATAAAAATGGAGATCTTGTGAATGAAGATGGGCTATATGTAATGGGTATGGGTGACAAAAAAATTAATATTCCCACTTCAGCTAAATCGATTAGTATAGGTGCTGATGGAACAGTTACTTATGTAGATGATTCGGACACTCTAAAAACGGCAGGGCAAATCGCATTGGCTAAGTTGCCCAACCCCGAAGGTTTAGAAAAGGTTGGAAATAACCTTTATCAGGTCACAACGAATTCAGGCAATATGAATAGTAATGCACCAGGAACAAAGGGAGCAGGAAAAATTGTTCCCGGTGCTTTGGAAATGTCCAATGTCGATTTATCTGAGGAATTCACGGAAATGATTGTGGCCCAACGCGGCTTTCAAGCCAATTCAAGAATTATTACGACTTCGGACCAAATTTTGGAAGAGTTGGTCAATCTAAAACGATAGAATACGAGTTTTTTAGCAAGGGAGGGAGGGGCCGCAGGCTCTTAGCGGCCCTCTGACAGTATGATTACATTAACGCGCTTAAATGGAAGGCCCTTTCAGTTAAACGCACTTTACATAGAAACGATCGAAGCTTTTCCGGATACGACGATTACGTTAACGAATGGGCGCAAATATGTAGTGAAAGAATCCAAAGATCAGGTGCAAAAGCTGGTGCTGGATTTTTATCGGAGCATTCAGCTGTTCGGAAAATTGGATAAGGAGGTGTTTGACGATGGGGAATGAAGCGGTTAGCCAAGGTCGAAATAAACTGCTGACCATTATGCTCATTATTTTAACCGTCATCACATTGGCCGGGGCTGTTGCGCTGGTGATCATGTTAAAGTCGAACAGCGGGCATCAAGGAAAAGAACCGGATATTGATCAAGTTCTGGAATGTTCCGTCGATGTACCGGAAATTACAACCAATTTGGCTTCAAACGACTTCATCCGCATTTCCTTTAAAATTCAAACCGACAGCAAAAAAGCAAAAGAAGAACTCGAAAAACGTGATTTTCAAACAAAGGACATCATTATAGAATTATTATCCGGGATGAGAGCGGAAGATTTGAAAGGAGCAGCCGGAAAAGAAAAGCTGGCGGAAATGTTGAAATCAAGATTAAACGAGGTGATGCAGGAAGGAAAAATCGTCAAAGTGTACATTACCTCCTATATCATCCAACAATCTTGATGGAACCGTAAGGAGGTGAAGCTCTTTGTCGGAGGAAGTATTATCCCAAAGTGAAATTGATGCTCTTTTGTCGGCTCTATCTGCCGGGGAAATGAATGCGGATGAATTAAAAAAAGAAGAAGAAGAAAAAAAGGTTAAAGTATACGACTTTAAACGAGCGCTGCGGTTTTCAAAAGATCAAATCCGCAGTTTAACTCGGGTTCATGAAAACTTTTCACGGTTATTGACGACGTTTTTTTCTGCTCAGCTGCGAACTTATGTACAAATATCTGTTGCTTCAGCGGACCAAATTCCTTATGAAGAATTTATACGATCAATCCCTAATTTGACGATCTTAAACGTATTTGAGGTTCCGCCGTTAGATGGAAGGATTATTATGGAAATTAATCCGAATATCGCCTATGCGCTGGTTGATCGTTTGCTGGGAGGAAGAGGATCAGGAGAAAGTAAAATTGAAAAATTGACGGAAATCGAAACAAATATTATGTCAAACATGTTTGAACGAGCTTTTTATCATTATCGGGAAGCATGGGAAAACATTGTTGAAATCAATCCGTCCTTGACTGAATTTGAAGTAAATCCACAGTTTTTACAAATGATTTCGCCCAATGAAACCGTCGTGGTCATTTCTTTGAATACGGTCATTGGCGAAGTGATGGGCATGATCAATATTTGTATCCCTCATGTAGTGTTGGAACCTATTCTTCCGAAATTATCCGTACACTATTGGATGCAAACATCTGAAAAAAAAGAGCGCAAGCCCGGGGAATTGGAGATTTTAGAAAATAATCTACGAAATGCGCAAATTCCGGTGACGGCAGAACTGGGAACTTCTGAGATTACGATTGAGGAATTTTTAACGTTGGATGTGGGAGATGTCATCAGACTGGATAGAAAAATCGATGAACCATTGATAATCAAAACAGGGGATGTTCCTAAATTTATCGGCCAACCGGGAAGAGTCAACAAACAACTGGCTGTGCAAATTATAGATTCCATTGAGGGGGGAGAAAACGATGAAAAATGATGACATGCTCTCGCAGGATGAGATTGACGCTTTGCTGAAAGGAACTGTGAATGACGCAGAAGCTCCGAATCAAGAGATAGACGATGTGGAAACGCAACAAGAAAAACAAGAACAACAGGAAATGATACATACGGAAGATTATTTAACGCCGGTTGAAGAAGATGCCTTGGGTGAAATCGGCAATATCTCGTTCGGTAGCTCGGCAACAGCCTTGTCCAGTCTATTAAACCAAAAAGTAGATATTACCACACCTTCTGTTTCGATTATCCCTCGGAGCAAAATTCAGGATGAATTTCCTCATCCGTATGTTGCGATATTGGTAGAATATCGCGATGGGTTTGCCGGAGTGAATCTTTTAGTGATAAAACAGCAAGACGCCGCGATCATTGCGGATCTCATGCTAGGGGGAACTGGTGAGAATCCAAGCGAAACTTTGGATGACATCAAACTAAGCGCCGTCCAGGAAGCAATGAACCAAATGATGGGTTCGGCGGCCACGTCCATGTCGACCATCTTCCAAAAGCGTGTAGATATTTCCCCGCCTTCGCTCGTCTTAATGGACTTAAAAAACGGAGAAGGATCTGACGCTATACCTGATCACGAACTGTTCGTCAAAGTCTCCTTCCGTTTAACGATTGGAAACTTAATTGATTCCAATATCATGCAATTATTGCCGATTTCATTTGCCAAAAGTCTTGTAGAAGAATTGGTGAACCCTTCAACCGATGGGGAAGAGCCGCAAATGGCAAATGAAGAAAACGCATCAGATAAAAATTCTGTTCAAAAAGGAACAATCGCTGAGGGAAGGAAAGAGACTGCGTCGAAAACCGACCGACCACAACCCGATGTTCAGAAAGAAGAGAATGTAGGAAAAAGCAGGAAAACGGAACCGATGGTTCATGTGGAGCCTGCCGCTTTTGCGGAATTTCAGCCGACAACCGCACCTTCTGTTGAAACAAGAAATTTAGATTTATTGCTTGATATTCCTTTAAATGTGACTGTCGAGCTTGGAAGAACCGTGCGCACGGTAAAGGATATTCTGGAACTTTCCTCCGGCTCTATCATTGAGCTCGATAAACTGGCAGGGGAACCGGTGGATATATTGGTCAATAATAGGTTGATAGCAAAGGGCGAAGTTGTGGTTATAGATGAAAATTTCGGTGTTCGTATAACGGAAATACAAAGCCAAAGTGAACGCATTCATCAATTAAAATAATCATTTGAGGAGGAATGAAAATGGGAAATCGTATTTTAGTTGTAGATGATGCAGCTTTTATGAGAATGATGATCAAAGATATTTTAACGAAAAACGGTTATGAAGTGGTTGGAGAAGCGGCCGATGGAAATCAAGCCGTGGAAAAATATAAAGAGTTGCAGCCGGATCTTGTAACGATGGATATTACGATGCCTGACATGGATGGAATTGAAGCGTTAAAAGCGATAAAAGCGATTGATGCCAATGCGAAAGTCATTATGTGTTCGGCCATGGGACAGCAGGCTATGGTCATTGATGCGATTCAAGCCGGAGCAAAAGACTTTATCGTCAAGCCTTTCCAAGCGGATCGGGTGATAGAAGCAATTAAAAAGACGCTTGGTTAATGTTAAGAAGGTGCTTTCGATTGAATCTGGAACGAGTCAAAAAGTGTTTGATCATATTCATTAGCCTGTTTCTCTTGGGTATTGGCGGAACATCTGTCACTGCCGCGGGAACTTTGAGCGGAAACGTAAAAGATTGTATCGAACATCCTGATAAATGTCAGGATTCAGGAACATCTAAAAAAGAAAAAAGCACTGCGACGGACGATATTTCCGGAGTCAGTGCTTGGGATTATGCAAGAATGCTGTTCGCGCTCCTTTTTGTGATTGTATTAATCTACTTTTTAATCAAATTTATCAATAAAAAAAGCCAAACTTATCAAGATTCGAAGCTGATCCAGCATTTGGGCGGTTCTCCTCTTGGAGGAAACCGCTCCATCCAATTGGTAAAGGTGGGAGAACGCATTTTTATTCTGGGAGTTGGTGAAAACATAGAACTGCTGAAAGAAATCAACGACCAAGAAGAATATAAACAGCTTTTGCAAGTTTACAATCAACAAAAGGATCTATTGCTGGATACGAAAGATATTTTTACGGTCGCTTTGAGAAAATGGCAGGAGAGAAAACAAAAAGCGGTCAAAAAAGGTGGTTCAGCGCCTTTTAAAAGTGTGCTTGAAAAGCAGTTAAACGAAATAAAAACTTCAAGGGAGCAAGCGCTCCAGCAGCTGGAAACCAAGGAGAAGAAGTCTGATGAATGAATTTATGCATTATTTTAATAACAGCTCCCCGGAAAATGTGTCATTGTCGGTAAAACTGCTTCTTCTTTTGACCGTTTTATCGCTGGCGCCGAGTATTTTGATTTTAATGACTTGTTTTACGCGCATCATCATTGTGCTGTCTTTTGTCCGTACTGCCTTGGGAACGCAACAGATGCCGCCGAACCAAGTATTGGTGGGCCTTGCTTTGTTTTTGACTTTTTTTATCATGACGCCGGTGTTTCAACAGGTCAATAAAGAAGCTTTGACTCCTCTTTTTAAAAATGAAATCAATCTGGAAGAAGCTTATGATCGGGCGAGCGTCCCTTTTAAAGACTTTATGAGTCGATACACGAGAGAAAAGGATTTGGACTTATTTTTGCAATATTCGAATGCGAAACGGCCAAAAAGCATAGAGGATATACCGTTAACTGCGCTTGTGCCGGCGTTTGCGATCAGCGAGTTGAAAACGGCGTTTCAAATGGGATTTATGCTTTTTATCCCTTTTCTTGTCATCGATATGGTGGTGTCCAGTGTACTCATGTCTATGGGGATGATGATGCTTCCTCCGATTATGATTTCATTGCCATTTAAAATATTATTATTCGTTCTTGTCGATGGCTGGCATTTAGTGATTGAGTCGCTTTTACAAAGTTATAAGTAGGTGAAGAGTACATGAATCCCGAAATGGTCATTTCTCTCGCAGAAAAAGGAGTTTATATGATTTTGATTCTATCCGGTCCGATCATGCTGATTGGGCTCATTGTCGGACTTGTCGTGAGTATTTTTCAAGCAATGACTCAAATTCAAGAACAAACACTCGCTTTCATTCCTAAAATTGTGGCGATGCTGGTTGGATTGGTATTTTTTGGTCCTTGGATGCTGACTCATATGATTTCTTATACTTCGCAAATTTTATCGAATTTAACACAGTTTGTGGGATGATGGCATGGATCAGCTAGTTCCGAAATTCTCCGTGTTTCTTCTCATTTTTGTCCGGGTAGCGTCTTTTTTTGTGACCGTGCCGCTTTTTTCGTATCGGACCATTCCGGCCATACATCGGGTGGGCGTTTCTTTCGCTCTTTCTTGGATGATGTACTATACCATGAATACTGCGCCGATTGCGATAGATGGCGCCTACTTTTTATTAATATTAAAAGAGATGCTTGTCGGTCTGTTGATTGGATTTACAGCTGCGTTGGTGATGGCGGCGGTTCAAGTAGCCGGAGCTCTCATTGATTTTCAGATGGGGTTTACCATTGCCAATGTCATTGATCCTCACACAGGAATGCAAAGTCCGATCATGGGACAATATTTTTACATGTTTGCTCTGCTTTTTTTGCTTTCTGTAAACGGGCATCATCTTCTCTTGGACGGAATTTATTACAGTTATCAGCTCATACCGCTGGAACAAGGGAAGTTTTCGCTTGGCAGCAGCTCTTTTGCGCAGTATATGATTCATGCTTTCCAATCCATGTTTGTCATCGCCTTTCAAATGGCCATTCCGGTGGTTGCATCCCTATTTCTAGTCGACGTCGCGTTGGGGATTATTGCCCGCACCGTTCCGCAGATGAATATTTTTGTTGTCGGATTTCCTGTGAAGATTGCCGTGGCTTTTATTGTCATGATCGTGGTGATGAGTGCCATTTTCGCGGTGGTGCAACATTTATTTGAAATGATGCTATACGCGATGAGAGATGTGATGAAAATCATCGGAGGGACGTAAAGTGAGATTATTGACCGTTGATTTGCAGTTTTTTGCGGGGGAGAAAACGGAAAAAGCCACACCCAAAAGAAGGGAAGAAGCGAAGAAGAAAGGTCAAGTGGCAAAAAGCCAAGAGGTCGTTACGGCAATCAATCTGTTGGCTGTTTTTTCCTCGCTCTATTTTGCTTCTTCTTTTCTTGGCGATATTGTGAGGCGGCTCTTTTCACGTTCTTTTCAAGATTATATGCTCATGCCTATTACGGAAGGAAACTTAAAATCCATCGTTTTAGATGTATTGAAAGATTTTGCATATATGGTCGGCCCTTTTCTGCTTGTCGCATTAGTGGGAAGTTTAGCCGCCAATTATCTGCAAGTTGGGTTTTTGTTTACGACGGAGACGTTGGTTCCCAAGCTGGAAAAAATCGATCCTATGAAAGGATTTCAAAGGATTTTTTCGATTAAGGCACTAGTAGAGTTACTGAAGTCCATTTTAAAAATTTCCATTGTCGGAACCGTGACCTTTGTGATTTTGTGGATGAATATGGACAGAGTACTTGGCCTGTCTTTTGAGTCATTGTCCGATTCATTGAAAACGGTAGGAACGTTAACGGTGCAAATGGGAATTTCTGCTTCGATCGCTCTGTTGTTTTTGGCCTTGTTTGATTATCTTTATCAGAAATACGATTTTGAAAAAAGCATTCGAATGTCAAAGCAAGACATTAAAGATGAATATAAAAACTCAGAAGGCGACCCGCAAATCAAATCACGGATTAAGCAAAGACAACGGGAAATGGCGATGAGAAGAATGATGCAAGAAGTGCCTAACGCAGACGTCGTAATCACCAATCCAACTCATTTTGCCGTTGCGCTGAAATATGAAGAGGAGAAAATGGATGCGCCGGTTGTAGTCGCTAAAGGGGCAGATTATTTGGCGCAAAAGATTAAGGCCATCGCCAAAGAGAATCATGTTGAAACGGTTGAAAACCGTCCGTTGGCAAGGGCTCTGTACACCCAGGTGGAAATTGGAGAGAGGATACCGGAAGAATTTTTCAAAGCGGTCGCTGAAATTTTGGCGTATGTGTACCGATTAAAAAATAAAGTGTAGGTCTTATTGAAAGTTGGGAGAGAACATCATGAAGGTAAGAGATTTTTCGGTGTTACTGGGAGTCATTTTAATCGTCGCAATGCTTATTATTCCTTTTCCTTCGGTACCGTCAAGAATTTTGTGTAAGAGAGTATTCTCAGATACGTTTTTTTAATCTTGGAGGAGGTGTTTAGTTGTCTTATATGAGACTGAATATTCAGTCTCATATAAGACAACTTAGTCTCCCTAGACTCTGTTCTTCATGAACAAAATTTGGTCTTTCAGTATCTTTCTTCAAACATATCTTGAAGTGCCTTGTATGCCGTAGAAAACCCTTTAAGTTTTCTAGTGGACCATTTTTCATTCAAGTCCTGTACCGTTAAGAACGTGATTTTTTCTGCTGCTTCAATACTGGTTAAGCTGTTCATCGTTTTGAGTCGTTTACGTATATCTTTAATCGTTCGTTCAATCGCATTGGTCGTGTAGATGACACTACGAATACTGGTCGGATATTTCATGAATGTTAGGAGGACATCTAAATCTTGTTCCCAAGATTGGACTTCTCTAGGATACTTTTTAGACCACTTGTCTTTAAACTCATGAAAGGCTTGAATGGCTGCGTCTCTTGTCATCGAACGATAGATCAGCTTTAGGTCTTCAGCCACTTCAAATTGGTCTTTTTTCCTTACCTTGTTTAACGTATTTCTTACTTTGTGGACCACACATCGTTGAACATCGGCTTTCGGATAGACGGCTTTAAAGGCTTCTTCAAGACCTGGGAGTCCATCAAAAACACCAAGTAAGACTTCATGAGCACCGCGTGTATAAAGGTCTTGGAGAATCTCTTGCCAGCCATGCGCGCTTTCTTGACCTCCAACGTAAAAGCCAAGAATTTCACGATAACCTTCTTCATTGACACCAAGAACAACGTAAATGACTTCTTTGGCATACGTATCACGACGAACTTTTATATAAAACCCATCAAGATACAACACAGAATACCGTTTGTTTAATGGACGTTGTTGCCATTTTTGAATATCCTCCAACGCGGCATCTGTAATATGACTAATCGTGGTAGGAGAGTAGGTTGAACCAAGAATTCTTTCGATAAACTTCCCAATTTCTCGAGTGCTCATCCCACTTTGATACATTTTAATAATCGCCTGTTCCAGCCAGCCGTCTTGACGTTGATAAGGCTCAAACAGTTGAGTCTGGAAATCCCCGTTGCGATCTCTTGGAACCGTAAGAGCTTCTATTTTCCCGTACTTTGTATCAAGAGTACGGTGATAATAACCATTTCTTGAGTTTTGAACGTGTTCCTGTTCCACTTGGAGGAAATTTTTGATTTCTTCTCTCATGATGAATTCAAGCTTTTCTTGAACAAAATCTTTTATCATATTTTCCAGTTGATTTGCGAAATCTGAGTTGAGTATACTATTACTCATAAGGTAGGGTATCTCCTTTCAGTTTTGTTTGGTCGCAAATCTGAGAATACCCTGCCTTTTTCTTTTTTTCTAGTAGAAAAATTTGCTTACACAAAATAATTTACATCATCTTTCCTTCATGGCTATTAAGCATTTTGATTATCCTGAACATATCTCTTGCGTTATTGGTGCTGTTAACAACCATGAATATGAATGAAGCGCTCCAATTTTCCGTATTTCCGTCTTTGCTGCTTCTATTAACCTTATTTCGATTAGGTTTAAACGTGTCGACAACGCGTTCTATTTTGAGCAAAGGGGAGGCAGGAGGCGTTGTCGAAACGTTTGGAACGTTTGTTGTCGGCGGAAATTTGGTTGTTGGTTTAGTCGTGTTCCTCATATTAATCATTATTCAGTTTGTTGTCATCACGAGAGGAGCAGAACGCGTTTCTGAAGTGGCAGCACGTTTTACTTTAGATGCTATGCCGGGTAAACAGATGGCCATTGACGCGGATTTAAATGCAGGAATGATATCGGAGCAGGAAGCGCGGGAACGACGTGAAAATATTTCACGGGAAGCAGATTTTTACGGAGCGATGGATGGTGCGACTAAATTTGTAAAAGGCGATGCGATCGCCGGTATTATTATCGTCATCATTAACTTGATTTTTGGAATGGTCATTGGCATGGTCCAGCAAGGTATGGGGTTTCAAGATGCAGCCAATCATTATTCATTGTTGACAGTGGGGGACGGAATTGTCAGCCAGATACCGGCATTATTAATTTCCACCGCTACTGGCATCATTGTCACTCGAACCGCTTCAAACAGCAATCTTGGCGAAGATGTAATGTCTCAATTGTTATCCTATCCTAAAATGTTATATGTTACGGCCGGTACCATTTTTTTGCTTGGAATTGCCACGCCTATTAATGATTTGCTGACGATTCCGGTTGCGGCGCTGCTTGCGATCGGAGGATACAGGCTTCAAAAAGTTCCGGATGAGCCGGTGGAAACGGAAGAGGTTCAAGAAGAGAACGAAGCAGAAGAATTGCGGCGGCCCGAAAATGTCGTCAATTTATTAAATATTGACCCGATTGAATTTGAATTTGGCTATGGACTTATCCCTCTTGCCGATGCAAACCAAGGCGGCGACTTGCTTGATCGGATTGTGATGATCCGAAGACAGCTGGCCATGGAATTGGGGATTATTCTTCCGGTTGTGCGCATCAGAGATAATATTCAATTAGCCCCGAATGAATACAGAATTAAAATTAAAGGAAATGAAGTGGCCAAAGGAGAGTTGTTTCTTGATCACTATTTGGCCATGAATTCCGGCGAAGAAGAGGATTCGATTGAAGGAATTGATACGATTGAGCCTTCATTCGGTCTTCCTGCCAAATGGATTACGGAAGAAGTAAAAGATCAAGCAGAAATGCTGGGCTATACTGTCGTCGACCCACCGAGTGTTGTTTCCACTCATTTAACGGAAGTATTGAAAGCAAATGCCCATGATTTGCTCGGAAGACAAGAAACGCAGCAATTGATTGACCATATGAAAGAAACGTATCCTGTTCTTGTTGAAGAAGTAACACCGAATCCTTTATCCGTTGGAGACATACAAAAAGTGTTGGCAAAACTGTTAAAAGAAAATATTTCGATACGCAATCTGCCGATCATTTTTGAAACGCTAGCCGATTACGGCAAATTAACATCCGACACCGATTTGTTAACCGAGTATGTTCGTCAAGCTTTATCACGACAAATTACCAATCAATATGCCGATGAAGGAACCATCAAAGTGATCACTTTGTCAGCGCAGGTGGAAAAATTGATCGCTGATAGTGTACAACAAACAGAGCATGGAAATTATTTGTCGATCGACCCGGTCAATTCGCAAAAATTAATAGAAGCCGTTTCAAAAAAAGTAGAAGAAGTTTCTATCATGCAGCAAATGCCGGTCATTTTATGTTCTCCGGCAATTCGAATGTTTGTAAGGCAGCTGTTGGAAAGATATTTTCCACGATTACCGATCCTATCTTTCAACGAACTTGAACCAAATGTGGAAGTACAAAGCGTCGGGGTGGTGACCATCGAATGAAAGTGAAGAAATTTATAGCCCCTTCCATGCCGGAAGCCATGAAAAAAATTAGAAAGGAGTTAGGCGAGCACGCTGTTATTCTGAATTCCAAGATTACGTACGGTGGAGGCTTTCTCGGTTTTTTTAAAAAGAAACAATTTGAAGTGATTGCCGCTGTGGATCCTGAACTGGAAATGATGGAAAGGATGGAAAGGATGGAAGCGGAACAGCCGAAAATGCCTCTCCATGTTTCAGAACGGCAAAAGCAAGCTGACCACGGCGAAAATCAACAGCTCAAACAGGAATTAGAAGAATTAAAGTCGATGATCGCTCTTTTGACATCAAAAGAGGATCGTTCCAAATACCCGGAAATGATTCATTCCATTCTGTCAGAATTGGAGCAAAAAGAAATCGGATCCGACCATGTGCGAACCATCGGGGACGAGCTATATGCGTTTTATATTGAATCCAAGGGCGAAGTGAGCGAAACAGAAATACGCAAACGAGCCATTGATTACTTAAAAAGAAAACTTCAATCCGTTCAAACCGACAACCCACTATTTGCTAAAAAATATATCAATGTTGTCGGGCCGACTGGCGTGGGAAAAACGACTACGTTGGCGAAATTGGCGGCAAAAGCAGTGCTGGAACACAAGAAAAAAATCGCTTTTATCACCACGGATACTTTCCGAATTGCCGCGATTGAACAATTAAAAACTTATGCCAATTTGCTGAACGTGCCTGTAGAGGTTGTTTATAATTCTGCTGATTTTGAAAAGGCGACGCAAAAATTTTTGGATTATGACCTCGTTTTGATTGACACGGCGGGACGTAATTATCGGGAAAATCAGTATATCGACCAATTAAAAGAAATCATTCCGGTCCGTGAAGAGATGGAGACATATCTTGTGCTGGCTCTTACGTCCAAAGCAGAAGATTTGGATGAAATAATAGAAAAATTTCAAGACCTTCCATTTGATCAATTTATTTTTACGAAATTAGATGAAACAAAGCGAAAAGGCTCATTGTTCAATCTTGTTTGCAAGTACAGGAAAAAAGTGGGGTTCCTGGCAAATGGACAAAACGTCCCGGACGATTTATTGACTGGCAATCCTGAAATCATTTTGAAAGAAATATTGAGGGAGTAAGCATATGAAAGACCAAGCAGAAGGATTAAGGCTGAAATTGAGAGAGTTGCATCAGTCACCTGCTAAAACGGCTGCCGTGATCAGCGGTAAAGGGGGCGTGGGAAAGTCCAATATTTCTGTGAACATAGCTGTCATTTTGGCGCAGTTAGGAAAAAAAGTTTTATTGTTTGATTTGGATATTGGCATGGCGAATATTCATATTTTATCAGGTATTAGTGCGGATCGCTCGATTGTAGATTTTATAGAAAACGGATATGAATTGAAGGATCTGATCATTTCCGGTCCGGGGGGCTTTTCCTACATATTCGGCGGTTCTGGTCTTGGGCGTCTTCTTGAATGGTCTGAGAATGATTTTCAACGTTGGATCGAGTCCGTAGCAAAATTGCAGTGGGAATATGATTATATTTTGTTTGATATGGGGGCCGGAGCATCAAAAGAAAGCTTGGAGCTGTTGATGTCTGTTGATGATTTATTGGTGATCACGACCCCTGAACCGACTGCTGTGACAGACGCGTATTCCATGATGAAATATATTCAAATAAGAGATCAAGACAAACATTTTTATTTGATTTGCAATCGTGCTGAATCCAATCAAGAAGGACAAGTCACGCTCGAACGTATATCGATGGCCATGGAGAAATTTTTGCATAAAGAGGTTTCAAAACTTGGAATATTGCCTGAAGATAAAATCGTAAAGAATGCAGTCGCAAGCCAGACACCTTTCTTTTTATACAATCCTTATTCCAGTATTTCCCGCTCATTAAAATCGATCGTGGAAATTTATTTGTCCCAATCGAACGCAATGGGAACCATCCAAAAGGGTCGTTTTATTGGGAAGCTTCGCCAGTTTTTTCTGAAAGGCAGTGTTGGAGATGGATAAAAAGAAAGTACTCATAGTAGATGATTCCGCATTCATGAGAAAATTGATCTCGGACTTTGTTTCCGAACATCCTGAATTGGAAGTGGTCGGGACAGCTAGAAACGGAAAAGATGCCATAGAAAAAGTGAAGACGTTATGTCCGGATGTCGTCACGATGGACATCGAAATGCCAGTCATGAACGGACTTGAAGCGCTAAAATGGATCATCAGCCATTATCAGCTGCCGGTTGTAATGCTGTCGAGTACGACGAAGGAAGGAACAGAAAATGCGATTAAAGCCCTTGAAAATGGAGCTTTTGATTTTGTGGCAAAGCCGTCCGGACCGATTTCGCTGGATCTGGATAAGGTAAAAAATGAATTGATCTCGAAACTTTTGCTGGCTTCAAAGGTAAAAAAAGGAACGAAAAGCAACGTGCGGGTCCATACAGACGAGATGGATCGCGGCCTAATGACGTCCAATAGGGAGTCGGAGTTAAACCATTGGAGTACGAAAGAATATGCAAAAAGTTTAGTGCTAATTGGCACTTCCACCGGTGGACCGAGAGCGCTTCAAGAAGTGCTGCCGCAACTGCCAAAGGAAATTGGAGCGCCTATTCTAATCGTTCAACACATGCCTCCAGGATTTACAAAATCCTTGGCTGATCGTTTGAATCAACTGTCACGCATCTACGTTAAAGAAGCGGAAGACGGTGAGCTGTTGAAAAAAGGAGTTGCCTATATTGCCCCCGGGAATTTTCATATGAAAATCAAGGAGGTAGGAAGGTCTCTTGCCATCTCGCTTGATCAATCTCCCCGAATGAATGGTCACAAGCCTTCTGTAGATGTTCTTTTTGAGTCAGCTAGCAAATTGGAATTTTATAAAAAAATTGCCGTTATTTTAACTGGAATGGGTTCAGATGGGACTTATGGTCTGATAAAATTAAAAGAAAAAGGCAATGTACATGCCATTGCTGAGTCTAAAGACTCATGCGTTGTATTTGGAATGCCAAAATCTGCAATTGAAGCGAATGTCATTGATGAAGTGAAACCGATTCAAGATATCGCTCAATCAATCTTAAAATATTTGTCTTAGGAAGAGGTGGAACAGATGGAAACGACTCAATATCTTGAAATATTCATAGAAGAAAGCAAAGAGCATTTGCAAGCTATTAATGAAAATCTTCTTGAGCTTGAAAAAAACCCGGAAGATATGGAGATCGTCAATGAGGTATTCCGGTCTGCCCATACTTTAAAGGGAATGTCCGCCACAATGGGATTTGAAGATTTAGCAAACCTCACTCATAAAATGGAAAATGTTCTGGATGCCATCCGCAACCATAAAATAAAAGTTACAACAGACGTATTAGATGTTGTCTTTGCTTCGGTGGATGATTTGGAGGCCATGATTCAAGATATTGCTTCTGGTGGAGATGGCAAAAGAAATGTAGAGGAGATAGTGGCACGGCTTAAAGCGATTGAAAGCGGATCGAACGTCGAAAAGAAGGAGAAAAGTGAAGTCCGGGAGCCAAGCCATTCAAGTGAAGGGAATTCTGTGCAATATGACGAATTTGAAACAACCGTTATTCAGCAGTCAAAAGAACAAGGATTTTCCTGTTACGAAGTGATCGTTACATTAAAGGAAGACTGTCTGTTAAAAGCGGCACGGGTTTATATGATTTTTGAAGTTCTTGAAAAATGCGGAGAAATCATTAAATCTGTTCCTGCAGTAGAAGAGTTGGAAGAAGAGCATTTTGATCATCGATTTACGGTAACGATTGTGACGAAAGACGAAGCTTCTGAGATTGAAAAGAAAGTGATGAAAGTTTCAGAAGTAGAAAAAGTGGTCGTTCAGCCTTTTGCAGATTCTCCAAAACAAGCCAGCGACCATTCAAAAGAAACAGATCATTCCGACAAGGAGGAAAAGAAAAAGGCCTCTGCAGAAAAAAACGCGAAAGATCATCAAGCAGATGGAGGCAAACAAAGAAAATCCAAAAATGTTTCCAATAAAACGATTCGTGTCAACATCGAACGTTTGGACAGCTTGATGAATTTATTTGAAGAACTGGTGATTGACCGCGGACGACTTGAGCAAATCTCCCGTGAGTTAAATCACCCTGAATTGACTGAAACAGTGGAACGGATGTCCAGAATTTCCGGAGACTTGCAAAATATTATTTTAAATATGCGGATGATTCCGGTTGAAACGGTATTTAATCGTTTCCCGCGGATGGTTCGTAAACTAGCCCGCGAATTAGATAAACAAATTAATTTAGAAATCATCGGGGCGGAAACGGAGCTGGACCGGACGGTTATAGATGAAATCGGTGATCCGCTTGTCCACTTGCTCAGAAATGCTGTCGATCATGGAATTGAAACGAAAGAAGAAAGAAAAGCGAAGGGGAAACCGATAGAAGGTACAGTAAAGTTAAAAGCCTATACAAGCGGAAACCATGTTTTCATTGAAGTGGAGGATGATGGAGCGGGAATCAACCGTGAGAAAGTATTAAAAAAAGCCATTGATAAAGGAATTGTATCTCAAGAGGAAGCGGAGAAATTAACGGACAGTGAAGTATTTGGCCTCATTATGGAATCCGGTTTTTCGACAGCCGACCGTATTACGGATATTTCCGGAAGAGGTGTGGGACTTGATGTAGTCAAGACGACGATTGAATCGATTGGCGGATCCATCAATATCAACTCAGTTGAAGGCAAAGGTTCCGTCTTTTCTATTCAGCTGCCGCTGACACTCTCTATTATTTCAGTCATGCTGATCGAAGTAGGAAATGAAAAATATGCCATACCGTTATCCTCCATAATCGAAACAGCCATTATCAAAAAAGAAGACATCTTAAGTGCGCATAGTAAAAAAGTCATTGATTTTAGAGGGAAAGTCGTGCCTCTTCTCTTTTTGGAAAAGCTCTTCGAGGTACCGAAAGAAGAGGCGGAAGATGATTACTTGTCAGTTGTCATCGTCCGAAAAGGCGACAAAATGGCGGCATTGGTCGTGGATTCTTTTATTGGGCAGCAAGAAGTGGTATTGAAAAGTCTCGGGAATTATCTAACGAACGTATTTGCCATATCCGGAGCGACTATTTTAGGAGACGGTCAAGTAGCATTAATCATTGATTGTAACGCACTAATCAAATAGGGAAGGGGAGAGAAAAAATGAGCAAAATATCAGCACCTTCTGTTCTGAAGGTTATTGCCTTTCAATTAGGCGACAACGAATATGCGCTGCCAATCCATCAAGTCCAATCCATCGAAAGATTGATGCCTATTACTCGAGTACCTAAGACGGTCCCGTTTATCAAAGGTGTGATCAATTTAAGGGGAGTGGTCACCCCGATCATTGATTTAAGAACACGATTTGGGCTTCCCGAAAAAGAGTTTGATGATGGTACAAGAATTATTGTTGCGACGCTTAATGAAATGGAAGTAGGGTTCATTGTGGACGGAGCGAATGATGTGTTAGATATTTCCGAAGAGTTCATCGAACCCCAGCCTGAAATGGTAGGGGAAATTGAAGCAGAATATATCACGGGTGTTGTCAAATGGGAAAAAAGGCTTCTTATTTTATTAAGTCTTGAAAAAATTCTAGAAAAATAAGGATGAAAGCTGATGAGTTACTTAGATCGGATACAAAACGCTCATTTAGACACGTTCAAGGAAATTGGAAATATCGGGGCGGGCCATGCAGCCACTGCTTTGTCCACTTTGATGAATAAAAAAATAAATATGGTGGTTCCCACTGTACAAATTCTTCACTTTGATGACGTGATGGAAATGGCGGGCGGACCGGACAACATTGTAGCAAGCGTTTTTTTGCGGATTGAAGGAGATATTGAAGGAAGCATGTTTTTCGTCCTCCAGCTGGAACAGGCAGCACTTTTTATACAAAAGCTGACTGGCGACCAATCTTTTTCTTTTGACCATCCGCCCTATTCGGAAATGGCTTTATCGGCGCTTCAAGAATTAGGAAATATTTTGTCCGGTTCGTATTTGTCTGCTTTGGGAGATTTTACGGGTCTGCATGTTTTTCCGTCCGTACCCGCCTTGGCCATTGATATGGTGGGAGCCGTAATGAGTGATGGATTGTTTGAAATATCCCAATACAGCGATTATGCCATTTTTATTGACACGACTTTGAAAGAAGCAGATGGAAAAGCCTCTGATTCCGTGAAAGGACATTTTTTTCTCTTGCCTGACCCGAATTCCTTTTGGAAAGTTTTGGATGCATTGGGAGTGCCGCTAGATGAATGAGACGGTAAAAGTCATTAAAGTAGGTATCGCTGATTTAAATGTGGTGCGCCCACCCGATCGAATTCGAACGGCTGGTTTAGGTTCTTGCGTTGGAATTGTCATATTTGATGAAAAAACAAAAATTGGCGGGTTGGCTCATATTATGCTGCCGGATTCTTCGCTAGCCAAGACGGAAACATTTAATAAAGCCAAATTTGCTGATACAGCTATTCCCCAATTAACGGATATGTTAATCAACGAAGGTGCGCTGCGTAAACGATTAAAAGCAAAAATTGCCGGAGGAGCACAAATGTTCCAATTCTCGTCCAAAAATGAAATAATGAGAATCGGACCGAGAAATGTCGAGGCAGTGAAAAAACAATTGAACAGAGAACATATTCCCATCGTAGCCGAGGACGTTGGCGGTAACAGTGGAAGAACCATTGAGTTTGATCCTTCCACTGGCCTTTTGGAAATCAGAACCGTGAATAAAGGCGTGTCCATCATTTAACATTTTTTTCGAAAGAAGCCCGTCTTTAAGCGAAGTGTAGGGGCGACGAAAGGGTTTGTTATTTTAGATGTGTGTGACGGGAAAAGGAAACTTCTGATCGAAAAAATAGTAGAATACTAGATGTATTATCATTTCGTATACTCGGATACTGTCTCAAAGAGCAATAGACGATTTTTCATTCGCTTCGCTCGACTGTTGTTTGTTTCGAAATCACATCCGTCGCAATAAAGATCATCTATTTTCTGCTATTTTTACCGCATTCATTCAGGCAAACAAAAAATGGTTGTACGAAAACCGAATATCGGCCTCGCTATGAATCACAAACTTCCCTGGGAAACATTCGAGGAGGAGAATCATGATAGATGTACAACTTGTAGAGGAGAAAAAATGGTGGGATTTATGGCTTACATCAAGAGATCCGGACGCCGGGGATTTGCTTGTCAAACGATATACTCCGCTTGTCAGTTATCATGTTCAGCGCCTCTCTGTTCACATGCCGAAAAATGTAAGCCGGGATGAACTCAAAAGCCTCGGATTTTTAGGCTTGGTGGATGCGTTGACAAAATTTGATCCGTCCAGAGATTTAAAGTTTGATACATACGCTTCTTTTCGTATTAGAGGAGCAATATTAGATGGGCTCAGAAAAGAGGACTGGCTTCCAAGAGGGACGAGGGAAAAAGCGAAAAAAATCGAAGCCAAAATCGAAGAATTAGAGCAGCAATTTTTAAGACATGTCACGGCGGAAGAAGTCGCAAACGAACTAGACATGAGCGTAGAGGAACTTCAACAAATCATGGCTGAATATTATACGGCCAACATATTATCGATGGACGATCAAATAAAAGATCAAGAGGAAATGGATGGAAAAGGCTACGATATCAAAGATGACCGAATCTCTACTCCTGAAGAAGAGGTTGTCAAAGAGGAGTTAATCCAAGAGTTATCCCGTGAAATAGCGGGATTGTCTGAGAAAGAAAAATTAGTGCTGAGCCTATTTTATCAGGAGGAGTTAACATTGACTGAAATTGGAGAGATTCTGAATCTTTCCACTTCACGAATTTCACAGATCCATTCGAAAGCTCTTTTTAAATTGCGGAACAAGCTAAAAAAAGTCAGCGGCATCCCTTTTCGCTGCTAAAAGAATTGAAATTCAGGTGGGAATCATGGTGTCAACTTTTTTGTTTTTCATATCCATTATTTTTAATGTCATCACACTGTTTGCTGTTGTGCTCCTTTACATGAGACAAAACCGCCTTTTCGGATTAAAAGAGGAGCAAGAAAAAATGATTCAAGATACGGAAGAATTGTTATCAACCTATCTTCTTCAAATGAAAGATGAAAATGAAGCATTTCTGAAAAAAATATCGTCCATGGATGCTGAACAGCCGCAGCTTAAGCATAAAAAGGAAAGTTTCGAGATTCAGTCGAAACAGGATGAACGGAAATGGACCCAGTCCAAACAGCCTGTCGTTTCGAAAAAAGAAGCGTTGAAAAAATACCAGCAAGAACCGTCGGTCGTTGGGTCTAAAGAATCCAAAACGGAGATGGACGTATTGGATTGGACGGAAGACGACTTATATGAAAATGTATTGTTTTTACAAAAAAAGGGTTTAACGATTGAAGAAATTGCGCATAAATTAAATAAAGGTACAACAGAAATACAACTGCTTTTAAAATTTCGAACAAATGGGCAATGATAAGCTTGATAGTTAGATTTGATTATGATATAGTATCTTTTGGTGTGAATACACACGTTCTCGGATTTAATCAGAGGGTGCTGATTTTTGTCAGTCTCTGTTTAAATATGAAGAGGACGGAGGATAATAACCCATAGGAGGAAAGAAAAAATGTCTGTTATTTCTATGAAACAATTATTAGAAGCAGGTGTGCATTTTGGACACCAAACACGCCGTTGGAATCCGAAAATGAAAAAATACATTTTCCAAGAACGCAACGGCATCTATATTATCGATCTTCAAAAAACCGTGAAGAAAGTAGAAGAAGCTTATCAATTCGTTAAAGAATTGGCTGCTAACGGCGGAAAAGTTCTTTTTGTTGGTACGAAAAAACAAGCACAAGAATCCGTAAAAGAAGAAGCAGAGCGTTCCGGAATGTATTATGTAAATCATCGTTGGCTCGGTGGAACGTTAACCAACTTCCAAACGATTCAAAAACGTGTTCAACGTCTGAAAGACATCGAAAGAATGGAAGAAGACGGCACATTCGATGTATTGCCTAAAAAAGAAGTCGTTCAGCTGAAAAAAGAACATGAACGCCTTGTGAAATTTCTTGGCGGCATTAAAGATATGAAAGAACTTCCTGACGCTTTGTTTGTGATCGATCCACGCAAAGAACGTATCGCAGTAGCAGAAGCACGGAAATTGAATATTCCGATTATCGGTATTGTTGATACGAACTGTGATCCGGATGAAATTGATTATGTCATTCCTGCGAATGACGATGCGATTCGCGCTGTTAAACTTCTGACTTCAAAAATGGCGGATGCTATTTTAGAAGCTAAACAAGGTGAAGAAACAGCTGAAGTTTCTGAAACGGCAGAAGTTGCTGCTGAATAAGCTCCAGCGCCAATCAAGATAAAAATGAAAAGGTGATAAGAGGGAAGGCCCTTATCACCTTTTTTTAAGAAATTTTACGGTGAAATCAAAAGCTGGATGGCTGTTTCGGCTATTGCGGCTTAGTACATATATTCTTAAGGAGGAAAAAAAGATGGCAATTACTGCGCAAATGGTAAAAGAACTACGTGAAAAAACGGGCGCCGGCATGATGGATTGCAAAAAAGCGCTGACAGAAACGAATGGCGATATGGAAAAAGCGATCGATTTTCTTCGTGAAAAAGGAATGGCCAAAGCTGCCAAAAAAGCTGACCGCGTAGCAGCTGAAGGAACAACTTATCTGTTAAGCGAAGGAAATAAAGCCGTTATTTTGGAAGTCAACTCCGAAACAGATTTCGTGGCTAAAAACGAAAGCTTCCAAAATCTCGTAAAAGAATTGGCTCAACATATTTTGAAAAATGAACCAAAAACAGTCGAAGAAGCTCTTGACCAAACGATGGAAAATGGCGCAAAAGTAAGTGAATACATC
This sequence comes from Bacillus sp. FSL W8-1127, assembly GCF_038006725.1. Taxonomy (NCBI): domain Bacteria; kingdom Bacillati; phylum Bacillota; class Bacilli; order Caryophanales; family Bacillaceae; genus Bacillus; species Bacillus sp. FSL W8-1127. The sequence continues at coordinate 1,422,154 of NZ_JBBOVU010000001.1, forward strand.
AATGAAGCCATCGCTAAAATCGGTGAAAAATTAACTCTTCGCCGTTTCGAAGTGAAGACGAAAGGCGAAAATGAAGTTTTTGGTGAATATTTGCATATGGGTGGACGAATCGGCGTTCTTGCCCTCTTAAGTGGAACGACGGATGAAAGTGTAGCAAAAGATGTAGCTATGCATGCTGCTGCCTTGAATCCAAAATACGTTTCTCGCGACCAAGTGCCGCAAGAAGAAGTAGAGCACGAACGTCAAGTTTTGAAACAGCAAGCTCTCAATGAAGGAAAACCTGAAAAAATTGTTGAAAAAATGGTTGAAGGACGTCTTAACAAATTCTTTGAAGAAATTTGTCTGCTTGAACAATCCTTTGTTAAAAACCCTGATCAAAAAGTTCGCCAATTCGTTGAATCTAAAGGTGCAACTGTCAAAGATTTTGTGCGTTTCGAAGTAGGAGAAGGAATTGAAAAACGCCAAGAAAACTTCGCTGAAGAAGTAATGAATCAAATGAAAAAATAATTTCGACCTTTCCAAGAATATCTGAGTGAGAAGATACTCACTATGCCTTATTTGAAAACAAGATGAACGTTTTTTGTTCTCGGAAATCGAGGGAATAGAGGGAACACAATGTGTTCCCTTTTTTTCAGAATGGCATGACATTAAATTAAGAAGGTACACAGCTAAACGATAAAAACTAGTGATTTACATACGGAGGTTCTTATGAGCGTTCCAAAATATAAACGTGTTGTATTAAAATTAAGCGGTGAAGCGCTGGCTGGGGATCGGGGCTTTGGCATTCACCCGGAAGTCGTGAAATCCATTGCGGAACAAGTGAAAGAAATTGCTGAACTTGGTGTCGAAGTGGCAGTAGTCGTTGGGGGAGGAAATATTTGGCGCGGGAAAACCGGAAGCGAAATGGGAATGGATCGTGCCACCGCTGATTATATGGGAATGTTGGCAACGGTCATGAATTCAATGGCGCTTCAAGACAGCTTAGAGCAGCTTGGAATTGAAACTCGTGTACAAACTTCCATTGAAATGAGACAGGTGGCGGAACCTTATATAAGAAGAAGGGCCATTCGCCATCTGGAAAAGAAACGGGTTGTGATTTTTGCCGCCGGCACCGGAAACCCTTATTTCTCTACGGATACGACGGCTGCGTTGCGTGCGGCGGAAATTGAAGCAGAAGTCATCTTAATGGCCAAAAATAATGTAGATGGTGTTTACTCTGCAGATCCAAAAGTGGATAAATCGGCTGTGAAATACGATCAGATTTCCTATCTGGATATGTTAAAAGAAGGTCTGGCCGTAATGGACTCCACTGCTTCCTCGTTATGTATGGACAATGATATACCGCTCATTGTATTCTCTATTATGGAAAAAGGCAATATTAAAAAGGCTGTTTTAGGAGAATCCATTGGAACGATGATAAGGGGGAAAGCCGAATGACAAAACAAGTGATTGAGCAAGCGAAAGACAAAATGTCAAAAGCGATTCAAGCTTTATCCAGGGAATTGGCGACGATTCGGGCAGGGCGTGCAAACGCATCGCTGCTTGATAAAGTAGTAGTGGATTACTATGGAGCGCCTACACCGGTGAATCAACTGGCATCGATTTCAGTTCCGGAGGCTAGATTGCTTGTCATTCAGCCTTATGACAAATCCGTTGTCGGAGAAGTGGAAAAAGCGATTTTAAAATCGGATCTTGGATTGACGCCTACGAGCGATGGCAGCGTCATTCGCATCACGATTCCGCCGCTTACCGAAGAACGCCGCAAAGAATTAGTAAAATTAGTGCGAAAAGAAGCGGAAGAAGCGAAAGTAGCAGTACGGAATGTTCGCAGGGATGCAAACGAAGATTTGAAAAAATTAGAGAAGAACGGGGAAATTACAGAGGACGATTTACGCGGCTATACAGAAGATGTCCAAAAGATTACCGATGAACATGTGAAAAAGATTGACGACATGGCGAAAAAGAAAGAAAAAGAAATTATGGAAGTTTGATCGTGTGAAAACCCTCTTGCCAAAAGGGGGTTTTTCCGTTATATACATACTTCGTTTTTATTGATGTGTCTATCGCTGGGATGGATTGTGAAATTCCATCGAAAAAATGAGGAAGATCGGTAATTAATAGAGATACTGTCACAAGTTTTTGGTATTATAGATTTGCACCGTGTGAAAAATAAACACCAATGAGCGCTTATCGCGATAAATGATTGGTAAGGATGCGAAGTGGAGGATGTTATATGATTAATAAAAACAAGCTTTGGAAAACCCATAACAATCTCTCACTGGAAGAACGAATGGAGATTGTTAAAAAAGGCCCCATTCCGAGCCACGTCGCCATCATTATGGATGGAAATGGAAGATGGGCGAGAAAACGCGCCTTACCGAGAATTGCCGGTCATCACGAGGGAATGAAAACCGTTCGCAAAATCACTCGGCTCGCCAATCGTTTAGGCGTGAAAGCATTGACCCTTTACGCTTTCTCAACCGAAAATTGGAAACGTCCCAAAAAGGAAGTGGACTATTTAATGAAGCTTCCCCAAGAGTTTCTTGGAACGTTTTTGCCAGAACTGGTTGAAGAAAATGTAAAAGTGCAAATGATGGGCAACCAACAGCAATTGCCTTCCTATACGGTAGATGCCATTAAAAAAGCGATCAATGATACAAAGCAGAATAACGGGCTTATTCTCAATTTCGCCTTGAATTATGGAAGCAGAGCAGAAATTATGGAAGCCGTCCATCATGTACTGGAAGACATTAAAAACGGCGTAATGAACGAAAAGCTCTTAAATGAGGAAACTTTCTCCCGCTATTTAATGACGAAACAGCTGCCTGATCCGGATTTGTTGATACGTACAAGCGGGGAAATCCGTTTAAGCAACTTTATGCTTTGGCAGCTGGCCTACACGGAACTATGGTTTACAGATACTCTTTGGCCGGATTTTTCAGAACACCATTTTCTTGAAGCGGTGGAATCTTATCAAAAACGGTCACGCCGCTTTGGTGGATTAGGCTAATGTCCATTCACGAAAGAGGATGATCAAGCAAAGCGGTTTGTAAAGATCCGTTATCATCGATCAAGGAATGAAGATCATAGAAGAGCTTGAAAAAATTATTTGAAATCAAATGGCATTGTCTGAGATAACGTAGAAAGATGAATTCGGTGATCGAGGGATTTAATATGGAATAGTAGCGTATGTAATCAAAGTTGGTATGGAGAAAAGTGAGGAGTCAATCGTATGAAACAGCGATTTATAACTGGTGTCATAGCGGCAGCCATCTTTTTGCCTATTGTTCTTTATGGAGGATGGCCGTTTCTAATATTAACGTATTTAATGGCGTCCGTGGGGCTTTATGAAGCACTGAAAATGAAGAAAATTCGGCTATTGTCGCTTGAAAGCGTGATCCCTTTCATTATGTTATGGCTATTGCTCATTCCGAATCGGTATGAGAACCTCATAGAAAAATGGGGGTATCATAAGCTTGAACTTTTGCTTTTCTTGGTGTTGATTTATTTAATGTATACAGTCGTCACCAAAAATCGTTTTACATTTGATGATGCGGCGTTTGGAGTTCTTTCCGCACTGTATGTAGGGTTCGGGTTCTATTATTTAATCGAAACGAGAAATGCGGGAGTGGCTTATGTATTTTTGGCGTTGTTTATCATTTGGGCGACTGACATCGGCGCCTATTTAATAGGAAGATCGTTTGGAAAGAAAAAATTGTGGCCTGAAATCAGTCCTAAAAAAACAGTCGAAGGTTTTTTTGGCGGCATTCTTTCCGCCTGTGTAGTCGCATTTGTCTTTGCGTTCTCGATCCATTTGGAGGTGCCTTTAGCGAAGCTCTTGATAGCGGCTCTCGTGATGGCTGTTTTTGGACAAATTGGCGATTTGGTTGAATCCGCACTGAAGCGGCATTATAATATTAAGGATTCTGGGAATATTTTGCCTGGACATGGCGGAATTTTAGATCGCTGTGACAGCTGGCTGTTTGTTCTGCCGTTGATACATATTTTTCACATCATATAAGACGGCGGAACCAATATGGAGGAGATGAGTTTTTTGAAGAACATCAGTCTATTGGGGGCAACCGGTTCTATCGGAAGGCAAACATTGGATATTATCCGGCAGCATTCAGACTATTTCCGATTATCGTCTTTTTCAGCCGGACGAAATATAGAGGAAACGCGAAAAATTATTAAAGATTTTTCTCCAAAGCTTGTGTCCGTATTGGAAAAAGATGATGCTTTAAGGCTGAAAGGAGAATTTCCTTTCGTTCAATTCGTATATGGAGAAAAAGGTTTAACGGAGACAGCCCTTTTTTCTGCATCGGATACGGTTGTCAATGCAGTCATGGGGAGCGTTGGACTGATTCCAACGTTGGAAGCGATCAAAGCGGGGAAAACAATTGCTTTGGCCAATAAGGAAACACTCGTTACAGCTGGCCATTTGGTGATGAGAGCTGCTCAAAAATATCATGTCGATATTTTGCCTGTGGACAGCGAACATTCGGCTATTTTCCAATGTCTTCAAGGTGAAAACAGCCAGAATGTTGCTAGGCTCATATTAACGGCTTCAGGAGGAAGTTTTCGTGATCGAACGAGAGAAGAGCTTCGGTACGTTACTCGTGAAGAAGCTTTGAACCATCCGAATTGGTCGATGGGTGCCAAGATCACCATTGATTCGGCTACCATGATGAATAAAGGATTGGAAGTCATCGAAGCGCACTGGCTTTTTCAAATGCCATATGAACAAATCGATGTTATACTTCATCGTGAAAGTATTATTCATTCTATGGTAGAATATCAGGACCATTCTGTCATTGCTCAGCTCGGAACTCCTGATATGCGTGTTCCAATTCAATATGCTTTAACTTATCCTGAAAGGCTTCCATTACCTGTTACAAAGCGGCTCAATTTAGCAGCCATTGGGTCTCTTCATTTTGAAGAAGTAGATTTTGACCGTTTTCGTTGTCTTGCATTTGCTTATGAAGCAGGAAAAGCAGGAGGCAGCATGCCTACTGTGTTGAATGCGGCAAACGAAGTGGCAGTAAAAGCCTTTTTGGATGGAAAAATTTCTTTCCTCAAAATTGAAGAATTAATCGGAAAAGCGCTAGAATGGCATACACTAATAAAAGACCCGGATTTAGAATCCATTCAATGCATCGATCGAGAAACACGCCGATTTATCGACTCACTATTATAAAAAGGTGGTTATTCATTTGAGTACAATTTTAGCCTTTGTTGTGATTTTTGGAGCTCTCGTGTTTTTCCATGAATTTGGCCATTTTATTTTTGCTAAAAGAGCAGGGATCCTTTGCCGTGAGTTCGCCATTGGATTTGGTCCGAAGATTTTTGCACACAAAAAAGGGGAAACCGTCTATACGATTCGTTTATTGCCGATCGGCGGATATGTCAGAATGGCCGGCGAAGATGCGGAAACGGTTGAATTAAAACCTGGTTATCGCGCCGGTCTCATCCTTAATGACAAAGGAGAAGCGGTGAAAATCATATTAAATCGAAAAGACCGCTATTCGAATGCAAAAGTAGTGGAAGTAGAGTACGCTGACTTGGAAAAAGAGTTGTTGATCCGTGGCTATGAAGATGGCGAAGAAGAGTTAAAAACTTTTCCTGTCCATCGAGAAGCAGTTATCGTTGAAAATGGCATTGAAACGCAAATTGCGCCTTTAGACCGTCAATTTGCTTCCAAGTCTCTTGGCAAAAGAGCGATGACGATTTTTGCCGGACCTATGATGAATTTTGTTTTAGCGTTTATTGCCTTTTTGTTAATTGCCGCCTTGCAAGGAGTTCCAACCAATCAACCTGAATTGGGGAAATTAACGGATAATGGCGCTGCAAAACAAGCTGGATTAAAAGAAGGCGATGTTGTACTGAGCATAAATGGAAAAGAAACGAACAGCTGGAACGATATTGTGTCCATTATTCAAAAACATCCGGAACAAGAACTTCGTTTCAGTATAGAACGAGGCAAGAAAACGCTGGAAGTTCCTGTAACTCCCGAAGCAAAGAAAATCGATGGGAAAACGATTGGGATTATTGGCGTTTATAACCCTGTTGAGAAGTCAGTGTTCGGCACTATTACTTATGCGGCTGAAGAAACGTATTCTTGGACCGTTGAGATTTTTCACTTGTTAGGGAAACTTATCACGGGCGGTTTTTCCATTAACATGTTGTCAGGACCTGTTGGTATTTACGCATCCACCGAGACCGTCGCCAAATCAGGAATTATTTATTTAATCAAATGGGCGGGAGTGCTAAGTATTAACATTGGCATTATGAACTTGCTTCCCATTCCGGCGTTGGATGGAGGCCGTTTGATGTTTTTTGCCATTGAAGCAGTTAGAGGAAAACCGATCGATCAACAGAAAGAAGGACTTGTTCATTTTATCGGATTTGCTCTATTAATGCTGCTGATGATTGTGGTAACATGGAATGACATCCAAAGATTCTTTTTATAAATCAATGCTTCATAATCGAAATGAAAATTCCTCAAAAGGCGATGAAACGAAAGATAAGTTTGAAAGTTTATTCACGACCAATAGAAAAATCATGGATGTATGTATGAAAAAATGATTGATCGTTTGTTGCCTGATGAGGAGACTCCCTGCGAAGCAGCGATATTTGAAACAAGATAGAAGTATTAGAAATGATGGGGTGCTAAAGATGAGACAAAGTCAAACGCTTATACCAACTATGAGAGAAATTCCTGCTGATGCGGAAACAAAAAGCCATCAGCTTTTACTTAGAGCGGGATTTATCCGCCAAACAGCAAGTGGAATTTATACTTTTTTGCCTTTAGGGAAGAGAGTTTTAAAGAAAGTAGAAGAAATTGTACGTCAAGAAATGGATGCAGCCGGAGCAGTCGAAATGTTGATGCCCAGCTTGCAACAAGCTGAATTATGGCAAGAATCCGGAAGATGGTATACATACGGCCCGGAGCTTATGCGTTTAAAAGATCGACATGACCGCGAATTCGCACTAGGACCGACTCATGAAGAAGTCGTTACGAGCATTGTTCGTGATGAAATCAAATCATATAAACGCTTGCCGCTCATCGTTTATCAAATTCAAACAAAATTTCGTGATGAAAAGCGTCCTCGTTTTGGACTGCTTCGCGGCAGGGAATTTATCATGAAAGACGCTTATTCTTTTCATTCTAATACACAAAGTTTAGACGAAGTCTATGATCGTATTTTTCAAGCTTATTCTAATATTTTCAGGAGATTAGGATTGAACTTTCGTGCTGTTATTGCCGATTCTGGGGCCATGGGTGGAAAAGATACGCACGAATTTATGGTGCTCTCTGAAATCGGTGAAGACACCATTGCTTACTCCGACTCGTCTGATTATGCAGCAAACATAGAAATGGCGCCGGTAGTGTCTACATACGAAAAACCGGATGAACCGTTAAAAGAAAGGCAGAAAGTTTCCACACCAAATGCCAAAACGATTGAAGAAGTTTCAAAGTTATTAAACGTAGAAGAAACACGCTGCATTAAAACGCTTCTTTTCAAAGTGGATGATAAGTACGTACTTGTGCTTGTACGTGGAGACCACGAAGTAAATGACGTCAAGGTAAAAAATTATTTTCAGGCAAGTGTAGTGGAATTGGCTAGTCCCGAAGAAGTGAAATCCGTTTTAGGCTGTCCTATTGGTTCACTCGGACCTGTAGAAGTAAAAGAAGGTATTCAAGTGATTGCCGATCATGCAGTCCAAGCTATTGTCAACGGAGTTTGCGGCGCGAATGAAGATGGATGGCATTTTGTCAATGTGAATCCAGAAAGAGATTTTCAAGTGACAGCCTATACAGATTTACGTTTTATTCAAGAAGGCGACCCTTCTCCGGATGGAAAAGGAACGATTCGATTTGCGAAAGGAATTGAAGTCGGCCACGTGTTTAAGCTTGGCACGCGATATAGCGAAGCGATGGGGGCTTACTATTTAGATGAAAACGGAAAATCTCAACCGATGATTATGGGATGCTATGGAATAGGAGTTTCCAGAACGGTTTCAGCTGTGGCAGAACAATTTAATGATGAAAAAGGTTTTATTTGGCCTAAACAAATTGCTCCGTTCGATGTACATTTAATTGCGGTCAATACAAAAGATGAAGTTCAAAGAGAACTGGCGGAACAACTTTATCAATCGCTTCAAAAAGAGCGGTACGAAGTGTTGTTTGATGATCGTCCGGAACGTGCCGGTGTGAAATTCGCCGATGCTGATTTAATCGGACTTCCTGTTCGTGTAACCGTCGGAAAAAAAGCTTCTGAAGGCATTGTCGAAGTAAAAGTGCGTAAAACACAAGAAACGTTTGAAGTCCCTGCATCTGACATTGTTTCTCAACTTGCATCTATTTTTGAGCGCTTGTAAAAAATCTTTTGGACAAGTCGGTCGATGCCTATAAGGTGCCTGAAAGGCGCCTTTTTCTCTTTTGAATGGAATGAATTGGGGGATTTATAGAAAGGAAAGTTTCCTTCTATTGAAAGACTAGTGGTCTTTTTTTAAGATGATAGTAGTATGAAGAAATTTAAACGAATTGGGAGAGGTCACAAATGAATGAAAAGGCCGAAGGGAAAAAGCAACGGTTTCAGCTGCTTCTTGAGCAGTTGAATTTGAAAAACCAAGAGCTTGAAACCTATTTTTGCAACGCTGAAATCGATAAATTAACCGTATTGCGGAAAGAAAAAAAGTGGCATTTTCATTTTACGTTTGAGCGAATCATCCCGGCGGCCATTTGGAGACAACTGCAGCAGCAGCTATCCATTGCTTTTCGGGAAATCGCGGATGTCACCTTTTCTGCAAAAGTGCTCGATCCTTCGTTCACAGAAGATTTGATAAGAGGTTACTGGCAAGATTGTATTCGAAATTTGGATGGAATTTCTCCGCCGGTGAGAAAAATTCTTGAAACCCAGGAACCGGTTCTCCAAGGAAACAAACTGTTGATTCAAGCCCCCGGCGAAATGGAAGCTTTGACGATCAAAAGAAAATATGGTTCTTTCATTCAAGCAAACTATCAAAACTATGGATTCCCCCTTTTGCAGGTGGATGTCGAGATCAGTCAGCAGCAAGACATGCAAGAATATGCGCAATTTTTGCAGGAAAAACAAAAAGAAGATGAAGAGAGAGCGAAGCAAGCCATTGCGGAAATGCGGAAACGAGAAGAACGTAAGAATGAAGAGGCCAATGGAAGTGCAGAAGATGATGGTCCGCTAATGATCGGATATGCCATAAAAGATGATGCTGATTTCCGGAAGCTGGAAGATATCGTAGATGAGGAACGTCGAGTTACGATCGAAGGTTATGTGTTTGATGCGGAAACAAAAGAGTTAAGAAGCGGCAGAACACTTCTTACTTTTAAAATCACCGACTACACTAGTTCGATCTTAGTCAAAATGTTTTCAAGAGATAAAGAAGATGCTGCTCTGTTAAACAAGGTGAAAAAAGGGATGTGGCTCAGGGTTCGCGGTTCTGTACAAAACGATACGTTTGTCCGCGACCTTGTGATGATCGCCAATGATATTAATGAAGTGAAAGCGGTAGTGCGGGAAGACAAAGCTCCTGAAAATGAAAAGAGAGTGGAACTTCATCTTCATACTCCAATGAGTCAGATGGACGCTGTCACCAGTGTTTCCGACCTAATTGCTCAGGCAAAAAAATGGGGTCATAAAGCGATTGCGGTCACAGACCATGCCGTCGTACAGGCTTTTCCGGAAGCATACAGCGCCAGCAAAAAGCATGGCATCAAAGTGCTGTACGGATTGGAAGCAAACTTAGTGGATGACGGTGTTCCCATCGCGTACAACGACGCAAACCGCCTGCTTGCCGATGATACATTTGTTGTCTTTGACGTGGAAACGACGGGACTCTCAGCTGTATACGACACCATAATTGAACTGGCTGCCGTAAAAATTCGTGATGGGGAAATTATTGATCGATTTGAACGGTTTGCCAATCCGCATCACCCGTTATCAGCGGAAACGATCGAATTGACGGGAATTACGGATGAAATGCTGGAAAATGCACCGGATGATGAGGTCGTTCTAAAAGAATTTTTTGAATGGGCAGGAGATTCGATTTTAGTAGCCCACAATGCTACATTTGACATGGGATTTTTAAATGTCGGTTTCCAAAAAATTGGGCTGGAACGAGCAAAAAATCCGGTTATCGATACTCTGGAACTTGCCAGATTTCTCTATCCGGAGTTGAAAAATCACCGGTTAAATACGTTGGCAAAACGATTTGATGTAGAATTGACGCAGCATCACAGAGCGATCTATGACGCGGAAGCAACCGGTTATTTGTTGTTGAAAATGCTGAAGGACGCCAAAGAAAAAGGAATTGAATACCATCACCAGTTTAATGAGCATATGGGGGAAGGAGAGGCCTATAAGCGGAGCCGTCCGTTCCATTGCACGCTGCTCGCGCAAAATCAAAAAGGATTAAAAAACTTATTCAAACTGGTGTCGATCGCCCATATCGACTATTACTACCGGGTTCCGCGGATTCCGCGCTCAAAGCTGCAACAATACCGAGAAGGCATCATTGTCGGATCCGGCTGCGATAAAGGCGAAGTATTTGTGGGAATGATGCAAAAAGCTCCTGAAGAAGTAGAGGAGATGGCCCGATTTTATGATTATTTGGAAGTTCATCCAAAACCCGTATATGCTCCGCTTCTTGAACAAGGATTGATCAAGAACGAACAAGACTTAGAGGAAATTATCGCCAATATCGTGAAACTCGGAGAAAAATTGCATATCCCTGTAGTAGCAACCGGGAATGTGCATTATTTGAATCCGACCGATAAAATATATCGCGAAATACTGGTACGGTCACAAAGCGGCGCTAATCCACTGAATCGTTATCAGTTGCCTGAAGTTCATTTTCGGACGACGGATGAAATGCTTGAAGAATTTTCCTTTTTAGGGGAAGAAAAAGCGAAAGAAATCGTAGTGGAAAACACCAATAAAATTGCTGATTTGATTGAAGAAGTGAAGCCGATTAAAGATGAACTGTACACACCGAAAATCGAGGGAGCAGAAGAAGAAATTCGGCGAATGAGCTATGATCGGGCAAAACAAATATACGGCGATCCACTTCCGGAAATAGTGGAAGCTCGTTTGGAAAAAGAATTGCAAAGTATTATCGGACACGGATTTGCCGTTATTTATTTAATTTCCCATAAACTCGTAAAAAAATCGCTGGACGACGGCTATCTTGTCGGGTCGCGGGGATCTGTAGGATCATCCTTTGTCGCCACGATGACAGAAATTACAGAAGTGAATCCTCTTCCGCCGCACTATGTCTGTCCAAACTGCAAACACTCAGAGTTTTTTAACGATGGATCTGTCGGATCAGGATTTGATTTGCCTGACAAAAATTGTCCTAAGTGCGGAGCCAAATATAAAAAAGATGGACATGATATTCCTTTTGAAACTTTCTTGGGATTCAAAGGCGACAAAGTACCGGATATCGATTTGAATTTTTCCGGAGATTATCAACCTAGAGCCCACAATTATACAAAAGTGCTTTTCGGTGAAGATAATGTGTATCGAGCTGGAACAATCGGCACTGTGGCTGATAAAACGGCATACGGCTATGTGAAGGGATATGCCCAAGATCACAATTTGCAATTGAGAGGGGCCGAAATAGACCGCCTTGCTCAAGGATGTACAGGTGTAAAAAGGACAACGGGACAACATCCGGGAGGGATTATCATTGTTCCGGATTATATGGATATTTACGATTTTTCGCCGATCCAATATCCGGCTGACGATCAGTCTTCTGAATGGAGAACGACCCATTTTGATTTCCACTCAATCCATGATAATGTGCTGAAAATGGATATTCTCGGCCACGATGATCCGACCGTTATCCGGATGCTTCAAGATTTGAGCGGAATTGATCCGAAGACGATTCCGACCGATGATCCGGAAGTGATGAAAATTTTTCAAAGCCCTGAACCGTTGGGAGTTACAGAAGAGCAAATCATGTGTAAAACAGGAACGCTTGGCATTCCTGAGTTCGGTACTCGATTTGTTCGGCAAATGCTGGAAGACACAAAGCCTTCCACTTTTTCGGAGCTTGTGCAAATTTCCGGATTGTCTCACGGAACGGATGTATGGCTTGGAAATGCAGAAGAATTAATTCAAAATGGCACGTGCGAATTAAGTGACGTGATCGGTTGTCGTGACGACATCATGGTTTATTTGATTTATCAAGGCTTAGAGCCAAGTTTTGCTTTTAAAATCATGGAATCCGTCCGCAAAGGTAAAGGGTTGACGGAAGAGATGGAAGCGGAAATGAGGAATCATGATGTACCGGAATGGTATATCAATTCTTGCAAAAAAATAAAATATATGTTCCCTAAAGCCCACGCGACCGCTTACGTTTTAATGGCTGTCAGAATTGCTTATTTTAAGGTTCATCATCCGCTATTATTCTATGCCGCCTATTTTACGGTAAGAGCGGAGGACTTCGATCTTGATGCGATGGTACGCGGCTCTCAGGCTATCCGTGCTCGAATCGAAGAAATCAATGCCAAAGGTTTGGATGCCTCGCCAAAAGAGAAAAGCTTGTTGACGGTTTTAGAAATGGCGCTTGAAATGTGTGAAAGAGGCTACAAATTTAAAATGGTTGATCTCGAACGGTCGAGCGCTTCTGAATTTATCATCGATGGCGATGCGCTCATTCCGCCGTTTAATGCCATCTCGGGTCTTGGAACAAGCGCGGCCTTAAATATTGTGAAAGCACGATCTGAAGGCGAGTTTTTATCAAAAGAGGACTTGCAGCAAAGAGGAAAAGTGTCGAAAACGATCATGGAATATTTGGATCAACATGGCTGCCTGGATGCTCTTCCTGAACAAAATCAATTGTCCTTGTTTTAGCCATTATTCCGCACTATTGCATAATTTTAATGGTTATGGTATATTTTTAGTGGAAATACTAACAATAACTCTCTTTTGAAAGAGTGGGGTGTCCCCACTCTTTCGTGTTTGTTATCCTATTTTTCATTCTTGGTAAATTTTTTTTCGGCCAGGAGGTTTCTATGAGTAAAATTACAGAATTAGTAGAGCGGCTAGTCCAACCCATACTGGACGATATGAAACTCGACTTAGTCGATGTCGAATATGTAAAAGAAGGAAAAAATTGGTTTCTTCGCGTCTATATTGATAAAGTGGAAGGCGTGGACATCGAAGAGTGCGGAACGGTCAGCGAACGTTTAAGCGAAAAATTAGACGAATTGGATCCAATTTCCCATAATTATTTTTTGGAGGTTTCATCGCCCGGAGCGGAGAGGCCGCTGAAAAAAAAGAGCGATTTCGAAAAAGCCGTTGGAAAGCACGTTCATGTTAAAACTTTTGAACCTATTGATGGCGAAAAAGAATTTGAAGGGAAAATGATATCGTTTCGTGATGATGAATTGGTGTTAGAAATCCGCGTGAAAACACGGAAAAAAGAAGTCATCATTCCGTTCCAAAAAGTGGCCAAAGCCCGTTTAGCCGTTTCCTTCTTTTAATGAAAGGATTCTATTCAAAGCGAGTCAGTCTGTTCACAATCCGTGGAAAGGGATCCGCTTTCGAATGAACGTTATCATATAATGATAGAGCTTAATTGTGATCTTGAAGGGGGATGAACCGACAATGAGCACAGAGTTTTTAGATGCTCTTGTTATTTTGGAAAAAGAAAAAGGGATTTCAAGAGAAGTGATTGTCGATGCCATTGAAGCCGCGCTTGTTTCGGCTTATAAACGGAACTTTAACCAAGCCCAAAACGTTCGTGTCGACTTAAATGTAGAAACGGGAACGATGAGAGTTTTTGCCAGAAAAGAAGTGGTGGAAGAAGTATTTGATTCTCGTTTGGAAATTTCTCTGGACGAGGCTAAAAAAATAAACCCGTCCTATGAAATCGGCGATATTGTAGAATTGGAAGTTACACCGAAAAACTTTGGAAGAATTGCGGCACAAACCGCGAAGCAAGTAGTGACGCAGAGAGTTCGGGAAGCGGAAAGAGGAATTATTTATTCCGAGTTTATTGACCGTGAAGAAGATATCATGACGGGGATTGTGCAGCGGCAAGATTCTCGTTTTATCTATGTCAGTCTAGGGAAGATTGAAGCGCTCCTTCCGCAAAACGAGCAAATGCCGAATGAAACGTACAAGCCGCATGATCGCATTAAAGTCTATATTACGAAAGTAGAAAAAACGACAAAAGGACCGCAAATCTATGTATCGCGTACTCATCCTGGCTTGCTGAAAAGACTATTTGAAATTGAAGTTCCTGAAATTTTTGATGGCACCGTTGAAATTAAGTCGGTCGCTCGTGAAGCGGGAGATCGTTCAAAAATTTCGGTGTATGCGGAAAATCCGGATGTCGATCCTGTCGGTGCTTGCGTCGGTCCTAAAGGCGCCCGTGTTCAGGCGGTTGTAAACGAACTAAAAGGAGAAAAAATCGATATTGTCAAATGGTCCGACGATCCTGTAGTGTTCGTGGCCAATGCGTTAAGCCCTTCCAAAGTGTTGGATGTTCAGGTGAATGAGGAAGGAAAAGCGACGACTGTCGTTGTTCCGGATTATCAACTTTCGCTGGCCATTGGCAAAAGAGGTCAAAATGCACGGCTTGCGGCTAAACTAACCGGATGGAAAATTGATATTAAAAGTGAATCGGAAGCGAGAAAACTTGGAATCTATCCTCCGGCTGCCGCAAACTTGGAAGAAGAAATAAACGAGAGTGATGAATCTGAAACGACAGAAGAAATGATACAGCTTGAGGAAGTGGAGAATTCACAAGAAACGGGTACAGAAGCAACTGATTTTTCATCTGAAAAAATCGAATAGGGGTGGAGAATCATGGCTGTTCAGAAAAAAATACCATTGCGTAAATGTGTTGCAACGGGTGAAATGAAACCTAAAAAAGAAATGATTCGCATCGTCCGTTCGAAAGAAGGAACGGTTTCGATTGATCCAACCGGCAAAAAATCCGGAAGAGGAGCCTATTTGTCAAAAGATAAAGAAGCGGTCCTTCTGGCCAAAAAAACCAATGCGCTTTCCAGACATTTAAATGTTCAGATCGACGATTCTTTATACTCAGAACTAATCGAGTATATCGAAAAGGAGAAAAAGTAAGTGAAACAGGAAAAGTGGGTTTCACTTCTTGGATTGGCCAATAGAGCGGGGAAAATTATTTCCGGAGAAGAATTGGCAGTGAAAGAAATTCGAACGGGTCGAGCAAAGCTCGTCCTTTTGTCGAAAGACGCCTCGGAAAACACCATAAAAAAAATAAAAGATAAATGCCTTTATTACCAAGTTCCTGTAAAAGAAGTTTCCAACCGGTATTTGTTGGGACAATCGATCGGAAAAAAGGAAAGAGTCGTGGTGGCTGTGCTGGACGAAGGCTTTGCGAAAAAGCTGCATTTTCTGCTCGACGAAACTATACGGGGGTGAACATATGAGTAAAATGAGAATATATGAGTATGCCAAGACCAAGCATGTGTCTAGCAAAGAGGTGATTTCTAAGCTTCAGGAATTAGATATTGATGTTTCCAACCATATGACGACCATCAATGATGAAACCATTCAAAAACTGGACAAAGCGTTCGATCAATTACACAAAGAAAAAGAACATGGCCATCGCCATGAGAAGAATCCGGAAAGGTCAAACAAGCCGCAATCGAAAGCTTCTCCTCAGTTCAAGCAGTCGAATGAGGAAAACGCAAAAGAAAATCGTGTGAAATCACAGCCAAGATCGGGATCAAAAGGCGGAGAAGGCAAAAAACATGATCATCATGATCACCGTCCGAAAGAAACTGCTTCCTTCGACCGTAAAGGAAACAAGCCAAAAAACAACAAGCATAAAAATCAAAAAGGAAAGAAAGCGCATCAACCATCCAATGCCCAACAGCCTTCTGCCAAGAAAAGAGAACTTCCTGAAAAAATAACATTCTCAGGATCTATGACAGTTGCTGAATTTGCCAAAAAATTGCATGTTGAGCCGTCCGAAATCATTAAAAAATTATTTATGCTAGGAATTATGGCCACGATCAACCAAGAATTGGATAAAGATGCCATTGAGTTGATTGCGGACGAATACGGTGTGGCAGTAGAAGAAGAAGTCCAAATTGATGAAACCGATCTGGAAGTGTACTTTACGGAAGATCAACCGGAAGATTTAGTAGAGCGGCCATCTGTTGTGACGATTATGGGGCATGTTGACCACGGGAAAACGACATTGCTGGATTCGATCCGTCATACAAAAGTGACGGAAGGAGAAGCAGGAGGAATTACCCAACATATTGGTGCTTACCAAGTTGAAGTGAACGGAAAGAAAATCACGTTTTTGGATACGCCGGGCCATGCTGCTTTTACAACGATGCGGGCACGTGGGGCACAAGTGACGGACATCACTGTGCTGGTTGTCGCTGCCGATGACGGGGTAATGCCGCAAACGGTTGAAGCCATCAACCATGCGAAAGCGGCTAATGTACCGATCATTGTAGCGGTCAATAAGATTGATAAACCATCTGCCAATCCGGATCGTGTCATGCAAGAATTGACGGAATACGGATTGGTTCCTGAGGATTGGGGCGGCGATACGATCTTTGTTCCAATTTCGGCCTTAACCGGAGAAGGCATCGATAATTTATTGGAAATGATCCTGTTGGTCAGCGAAGTAGAGGAGTTAAAAGCGAATCCGAATCGACTGGCGCTCGGAACGGTGATTGAAGCGCAGCTAGATAAAGGCCGTGGCCCTGTAGCCACATTGCTTGTTCAAAACGGTACTCTTCATGTGGGAGATCCGATTGTAGTAGGAAATACTTACGGTCGGGTTCGTGCGATGGTAAACGATCTAGGGCGTCGTGTCAAAACGGCTGGACCGTCTACTCCGGTAGAAATTACTGGTTTAAACGACGTTCCTCAGGCTGGTGACCGTTTTGTTGTATTTGAAGATGAGAAAAAAGCCCGTCAAATTGGCGAGGCAAGGGCTCAACAAGCACTGGCGGCACAACGAAGCGAAAAAGCGAAGATCAGCCTCGACAATTTGTTTGAACATATGAAACAAGGGGAAATGAAAGAGTTAAATATCATTTTAAAAGCCGACGTGCAAGGATCGGTTGAGGCACTGGCTGCTGCTTTACAAAAAATTGATGTAGAGGGCGTAAATGTAAAAATTATTCATACGGGTGTTGGAGCGATTACGGAATCAGATATTATTTTAGCAAGTGCTTCCAATGCCATCGTTATAGGTTTTAATGTTCGTCCGGATGTAAATGCTAAACGTGCGGCTGAGACGGAAAAAGTCGATATCCGTCTGCACCGTATTATTTACAAAGCGATTGAAGAAATTGAATCCGCAATGAAAGGAATGCTTGATCCGGAATATGAAGAAAAAATTATTGGTCAAGCAGAGGTTCGACAAACGTTTAAAGTTTCTAAAATTGGTACCATTGCCGGTTCTTATGTAACGGAAGGAAAAATTACCCGTGATAGCGGAGTTCGGCTCATTCGTGACGGCATCGTCATCTTTGAAGGCGAGATTGATACTTTGAAACGTTTTAAAGACGATGTAAAAGAAGTCCATCAAGGATATGAATGCGGAATTACCATTAAAAACTTTAATGACATTAAAGAAGGAGATGTCATTGAGGCATTTGTCATGAAAGAAGTGGAACGTTAATGACGATCGGCAGCCTGGAAGTTGAATTTTTCATCCAGGATGCCCGGTCATTAAAAGAAAAACGGGCTGTACTTCAGCGTGTGTTAACACGTTTGAAGCAAAAAATGAATGTTTCCGTGGCTGAAATCGACCATCAAGATGTCTGGCAACGAACAAGAATTGCGGTTGTGACGGTAGCATCGTCACGACAAGCTTGTGAACGCCAATTGGAGAATGCCCTCCGTTATTTGGATTCATTTCCTGAGTGGGAAAGGTTAAGCGCATCTTATGAATGGTTATAGAGATAGAGGTGATAAATGTGAACCTTCGTGCAAACCGAGTCGGAGAACAAATGAAAAAAGAGCTGTCGGATATCATCGGCAGAAAAATTAAAGATCCGCGTATTGGTTTTGTCACTGTGACGGATGTGCAATTGACAGGCGACTTGCAGCAGGCAAAAGTATATATTTCCGTGTTAGGCGATGAAAAACAAAAAAAGGATACATTAAAAGCTCTTGCCAAAGCGAAAGGATTCATTCGTTCTGAAATTGGCCAACGAATTCGCCTGCGGAAAACGCCCGATCTTCTTTTTGAATTTGATGAATCCATTGATTATGGCAATCGCATTGAAACGCTGCTGAAAGAAATCAGCAGCAATGAATCCAATCAGGAGAATTAAAGGAAGGGGATAGACCCACAAGTCTATCCTTTTTCTTTAAGGGTTCTGTACGATCTTAAAAAAGGTTCATGTTATGTAATGACCATTCAAACGAAGGAAATCGATATTTCTATTGTATTGGTCTGTAATCAGCCCTTTTTCTATATAGAGCTTTTCGTAAAAAATCATTTTCATAATGATAATGAAACCGTCTAGTGACAGAAAAAAGGATGTGAATCGATGGACGGTATTGTAGCACTTTGGAAAGAACGAGGAATGACATCGCATGACTGCGTTTTTCAAATCCGAAAATTGTTTAAAACAAAACGAGTCGGCCATACAGGTACGCTGGATCCGAATGTGTCTGGTGTTTTACCTATCTGTATAGGCAAAGCGACTAAAATCGCCGAATACATGACGAATGCAGGAAAGACATATGAAGGAGAGGTAACGATCGGACTTTCCACGACAACGGAGGACGCCGACGGAGAAACCGTAGAAGTAAAAACGGTAGATAAAACCTTTTCTCGGAAAGAAATTTTGGATGTGTTCGAGCGGTTGACGGGTACCATTGAACAAACGCCGCCCATGTTTTCGGCAGTGAAAGTGAATGGAAAGCGACTATACGAATATGCAAGACAAGGGTTGGAAGTGGAAAGACCTAAAAGAACGGTCACCATTTATGAACTGGAGTTATTGGATGACCGTGAATGGTTCTCTGGAGAATTTGTCTCCATTCCATTTAGAGTCGTTTGCAGCAAAGGAACATACATTCGTACTCTTGCTGTCATGATTGGTCAAGAGCTTGGATATCCTGCCTATATGTCCAAATTAACGAGAACAGCGTCGGGTGGTTTTTCCAAAACAGATTGTGTCACGCTTTCAGATTTATCCAAGCTGGCTGAAAAAAATCAGCTGGAAACAATCCTTTTTCCATTGGAACAAGGTGTGTCCCATTTGCCGAAATGGAATATTAGTGATAAAGTAGCGGAGAAAGTAAAAAACGGAGCAATATTGGAAAAACCTATTGATTGGCCGGAAAATGACGGAAAAGTGGCGGTTTTTTACAAAAATCGTCTGATGGCCATCTATCAAACACATCCTACGAAACAGCTATACATAAAACCAGTGAAAGTTTTGACTGAATGAGATAACTGACAGATGTCAGACTCTATTGTCGGCAAGGGCTGGACAGACTGTTTCGCGTCTGTTCAATTCCGCGAAGAGAAATGCGGAAGAAAGAGGGATAGGTGAGGATAATGAAAATAACGATGTTGAATCACCCGCACTCCATCCAAAAAGAGGAACTGCCCCCGATGGCAATGGCATTAGGATTTTTTGACGGGGTGCATGCGGGGCACCAGCGAGTCATTGAGACAGCAAAAAACATTGCGAACGAGCGAAACTGGAAAAGCGCAGTGATGACGTTTGATCCCCATCCTTCCGTCGTGTTGGGGAAAAAACATGAAAAGATTCGGTATATCACTCCCCTTGAGGAAAAGATTCGAATGATAGAACAGTTAGGTATCGATCACTTGTTTGTCATTCGATTTACTTCTGATTTTGCCCGCTTGGAGCCGCAGCAATTTATAGATCAATATATTATTGGTTTAAATGTCCAACATGTTGTGGCAGGCTATGATTTTACATACGGCCGGTGCGGAAATGGAACGATGGACACGCTTCCAGAGCATTCTCGTGGTTTATTTACGATCACGAAAGTGGATAAGCTTGCTTACGACGGAGAAAAAGTCAGCTCCACTAAAATTCGCCGCTTACTAACGGAAGGGCAAATCGAAGAAGCCAATCGTCTTTTAGGGCGGCCTTATCGAATTACCGGGACGGTGGTCCACGGTGACCAACGGGGTAGAGAAATTGGATTCCCGACAGCTAATGTGGAATGTGCTGACGACTATTATCTGCCGAAAACGGGAGTATATGCGGTGAAAATGAAAGTGAAAGACAAATGGGTGAATGGTGTATGCAATATTGGGTATAGACCTACTTTTAAACAACCGGATGAACGTTTCATGTCGATTGAGGTTCATTTGTTTGAATTTGACCACTCCATCTATGGCGAAGAAGTGACAGTAGAATGGTACAAGCACATTCGACAAGAACGCAAATTCAACGGCGTTCAAGAATTGGTCGCTCAAATTGAAAAAGATAAACAATCGGCCATCAAATATTTTCAAAATGAAGCCGAATAGACTTGCTTTTTGTTTGAAAACATAGTATTCTAATTATCGTATGAAAAAGAACCATTACTTGGCATGACGTTGCTCCGGCGCTTGCTCAGTAATTGGGGATCGAAAAGAAAATGGAGGTGAAAAGGATGGCTTTATCACAAGAACGCAAAAACGAGATCATCAATCAATTCAAAACACACGAGAATGACACTGGTTCTCCAGAAGTTCAAATCGCTGTCCTGACTGAACAAATCAATGTATTGAATGATCATTTACGTGTTCATAAAAAAGACCACCATTCACGTCGCGGTCTTATGAAAATGGTAGGGAAACGCCGCAACTTATTGACGTACCTACGCAAAAAAGACGTGCAACGTTACCGTGAATTGATTCAAAAACTTGGTTTGCGCCGATAATCAGCAAAAAGCGGGATTTTTCCCGCTTTTTTGTTAGCAGAAAAATAAGTGGCTTTTAGTGCGTGATATAAGCAAGTCGACCGCACTGAGCCTGTATGTTCCAGGATGACAGATGTTAAATTCGGTAAAAATACATAATACAGAGTTTTGTTCTAATGGGTTTTCCATTTACGACACCCTTAGGTTTGTCCGTTTCGTGTTTCATGGCTCGATGGAAAAGCATGGAGATTATTTTTTGTCTATACTTTTCCTGAAAGCAATGATATTCTTGAAGGCAAGAGTGCGTCATTAGGAACTATGTGATTGAATAGAGAGGAGTTCATTTATGGAGCAAGAGAAACAAACATTTTCTATAGATTGGGCTGGACGCAAACTGACGGTGGAAATTGGACAGGTTGCCAAACAAGCGAACGGCGCTGCGCTCGTGTATTATGGTGATACGGTAGTTTTAAGTACGGCAACCGCTTCAAAAGAACCAAAGTCAGTAGACTTTTTTCCGCTTACCGTCAATTATGAAGAAAGATTGTATGCGGTTGGTAAAATCCCAGGCGGATTTATTAAAAGGGAAGGCCGGCCCAGCGAAAAAGCCATTCTTGCAAGTCGTTTAATAGACCGCCCGATCCGTCCGTTATTTGCGGAAGGATTTCGAAATGAAGTTCAAGTCGTAAGTATGGTGATGAGCGTTGACCAAAACTGTTCATCGGAAATGGCAGCGATGCTTGGTTCATCACTTGCGCTCAGCATTTCGGATATTCCTTTTGAAGGACCGATTGCCGGGGTCATTGTCGGGCGCGTTGACGGTGAATTTGTCATTAACCCGACTGTGGAACAAATGGAAAAAAGCGATATTCATTTAACCGTTGCCGGTACAAAAGATGCCATTAATATGGTGGAAGCTGGAGCGAATGAAGTACCAGAAGAAACCATGTTGGAAGCGATAATGTTCGGTCATGAAGAAATCAAACGGTTGATCGCTTTCCAAGAAGAAATCGTCAAATTAGTTGGCAAAGAAAAAATGGAAGTTCAGCTGTATGAAATTGATCCTGAATTGGAAAAACAAGTTCGTTCCATGTGCGAACAAGAAATGTTGGCTGCCATCCAAGTAAAAGAAAAGCATGCCAGGGATGACGCCATCCAAGAGATAAAAAACCGAGTAGTTGCGGAATTTGAAGAGAAAGAAGATATTGAGGAAGAAACGATTAAACAAGTAAAAGAAATACTGGATAAAATCGTGAAAGAAGAAGTCCGTCGTTTGATTACAGTCGAAAAAATTCGCCCGGACGGACGAAAAATCGATGAAATTCGTCCGCTTTCTTCTGCTGTTGGCTTATTGCCGCGTACACATGGTTCCGCATTGTTTACTCGTGGACAAACACAGGCTTTAAGCGTATGTACATTAGGAGCGCTTGGTGATGTTCAAATCTTGGACGGTCTCGGAATTGAAGAATCGAAACGTTTTATGCATCATTATAATTTTCCTCCTTTTAGTGTAGGGGAAACTGGACCAATGAGAGGACCGGGACGCCGGGAAATTGGGCATGGTGCATTGGGAGAAAGAGCTCTGGAACCTGTTGTTCCGAATGAGAAAGAATTCCCTTATACCATTCGTCTTGTTTCTGAAGTTTTGGAATCAAACGGATCGACATCTCAGGCTAGTATTTGTGCTAGTACGCTGGCGATGATGGACGCCGGTGTGCCCATTAAAGCGCCGGTTGCGGGAATTGCAATGGGATTAGTGAAATCCGGAGAACATTATACGGTCTTAACAGACATTCAAGGAATGGAAGATCATCTTGGCGATATGGACTTTAAAGTTGCCGGTACAGAAAAAGGCGTTACCGCTCTGCAAATGGATATTAAAATAAAAGGACTAAATCGTGAAATCTTGGAAGAAGCACTCCAACAAGCTAGACGGGGAAGATTGAAAATCCTTGAACATATGATGAGCACCATTTCAAAACCACGCACCCATTTATCGATGTATGCTCCTAAAATTTTGTCGATGACCATTAATCCGGATAAAATCCGCGATGTCATCGGACCAAGCGGAAAACAAATCAATAAAATCATCGAAGAAACAGGAGTTAAAATCGATATTGAACAAGATGGAACGATCTTTATTTCTTCAGTAGATGAAGAAATGAATAATAAAGCCAAAAAGATCATTGAAGATATCGTTCGAGAAGTTGAACCAGGGCAAATCTATCTTGGGACTGTTAAACGGATTGAAAAATTCGGTGCTTTCGTGGAAATTTTCAACGGAAAAGACGGCTTAGTCCACATTTCTGAATTGGCGGAAGAAAGAATTCGAAAAGTAGAAGATGTCGTGTCGATAGGAGACCAAATACTAGTGAAAGTCATCAATATTGATGAACATGGTCGGATCAATTTATCGCGAAAAGCGGTGTTAAGAGATCAAAAGAAAAAAAATGAACAAGCATAATTTTCATCCAGCCATTGAAACGGATTTTCATCCTATGTTATAAATAATGAGTAAAGAGGTCAGGGGTTCCCTGGCTTTTTTGTTGCATGAACGCTTTCAAGAAACGCTGTTCTAACTGTCCCCCTTTTTTCATATGGTAGTGTAGGGGGAGGGAAAACCGTGGCTAAGTTAAGACGAATCTTTGGCATTCTGTTTTTGTGTATGCTATCCTTTTTCATTGTGGATAACCCGATGACGACCCAATATTTATCTTCTTTGAAAACAGAATCGCTTTCTGCAGATGCCAAAGTTGAGACATCTTTGTATAACCAAATTAAAGCAGCTGATCATAAATATTCCCGAAAAGCTCAAGATGCCGTGATTGATCGGGTTTGGAAGAAAATCCCCGGTTATAATGGGATAAAAGTGGATGTGAAACGTTCTTACGAAAGAATGAAAAAAGACGGAAAGTTTAATGAGGATAAACTTGTTTTTCATCAAACGAAACCCCAAGTTCATTTACATAATCTTCCTCCCGCTCCCATATACCGCGGTCATCCCAATAAGCCGATGGTTAGTTTTGCGGTGAACGTGGCGTGGGGAAATGAGTATTTGCCCAAAATCCTTTCTGTCTTAAAAAAGCATCATATTCATGCCACTTTTTTTCTGGAGGGGCGATGGGTAAAGAAAAATCCGGATTTAGCCAAAATGATTGTGGACGGTGGACATGAAGTGGGGAATCATTCCTTCACACATCCTGACATGAAAACCCTCTCGTCCGACCGAATCAGGGAAGAGATGATCAAAACGAATCAAGTGATAGAGGCGACGACAGGAAAAAACGTTTCGCTCTTTGCGCCTCCAAGCGGAAGCTATCGCGATGAAGTTGTCAAAATTGCGGACAGTCTAGGGATGGAAACAATCATGTGGACGGTTGATACCATTGATTGGAGAAATCCTGCCCCAGATGAATTGGTGAATAGGGTCATTTCCAATGTCGGACCGGGGTCGATTGTTCTCATGCATCCGACAAAAAGCACCGCAGCTTCTTTGGAACGATTAATCACAAAAATTCAAAAAAAGAATTTGAAGATCAACACGGTGTCGCAGTTATTAAACGAAGAACGCATTTTTCCAATAGAAGATGAGAAAAATGACTAATAATGGAAGCAGCAAGATAGGAGGATGCAATTTGATCAAAACTTATACTTGTCAGAATGGAGTAAGAATCGTATTAGAAACTATTCCTACGGTCCGCTCCGTTGCCATCGGAATATGGGTAGGAACCGGTTCGAGGGATGAATCCCCTGAAAACAATGGTATTTCCCACTTTTTAGAGCATATGTTTTTTAAAGGGACAGAATCCAAGAATGCAAAGGAAATTGCTGAGAGTTTTGATAGCATAGGCGGACAAGTCAATGCGTTCACATCGAAAGAATACACGTGCTATTATGCAAAAGTTCTTGATAATCATGCCTCATATGCATTAGAACTGTTAGCCGATATGTTTTTCCATTCCACATTTGAGGAAGAGGAATTAAAAAAAGAAAAAAATGTCGTTTTAGAAGAAATTAAAATGTATGAAGACACTCCTGACGATCTTGTACACGACTTGTTAAGCAAAGCAGCATACGGACGGCATCCTTTAGGATATCCTATCCTTGGAACGGAAGAGACTTTGGAGAGCTTTACTAGCCAAAAATTAAAAGAATATATGCATCAAATGTATACTCCGGATCGTGTTGTGATCTCTATCGCAGGAAACGTCGATGAAACGTTTATAAAAGAAGTGGAAAAACGATTTGGCTCTTATGAAGGTGGAAAACGTGATCGGGGATCCATTCAACCCACATTCCATGCTGACCGGATTTCAAAAACAAAAGACACCGAACAAGCCCATTTATGTATCGGTTTCAAAGGATTGGAAGTTGGGCATGAAGATAGTTATAATCTCATCATTTTAAACAATGTGCTGGGCGGCAGCATGTCTTCAAGACTGTTCCAAGAAGTCAGAGAGCAAAGAGGGCTTGCTTATTCCGTCTTTTCGTATCATTCATCCTACCGTGACAACGGGATGATCGCCATCTACGGCGGTACAGGGGCCGATCAGCTGGATCAACTTTCTGAAACGATTTTTCAAACGCTGGAACACTTAAAGCAACAGGGTATCACGGAGAAAGAGCTACATAACAGTAAAGAACAACTAAAGGGCAATTTAATGCTAGGGCTGGAAAGCACAAACAGTCGTATGAGCCGAAACGGCAAAAACGAATTATTGCTGAAAAGACATCGCACTTTGGATGAAATGATTCAATTAATCGATCAAGTGAATATTCAGTCCGTCAATGAAATGGCGCAAGAACTTTTTTCGAAACCATATGCCCTTTCGTTGATCAGCCCTGATGGGAAACTGCCGTCATCCCTTATATAATCATCTCCATTCCAGCGGTTGGCCGCGGGTGGAAGACGCTGATTAAAAAGAAGAGCTGTAGCCACACAGAACCAGTTCTCTACGTTTATTTTAATGAAAAAGTTGATGCACTGGATCTTTAATTTTTAAAAAAGATTTTTGGATTTTCACATTGAACGGATTTTTTGATGCATAAAAAAGGAATCTGATCCCCTTATAGTAGATAAAATCTGCTATAAGGGGTTTTTGTTTGGCTAGAAATGAGTGGTTCACCTTTTGATCTTGTGCAAAGTATGAGTGAGTTTTAGACGAAAAAAGGCTGCCCATGTTCATCCAAATTAGATCAATAAAACATATGGATTGCAAGCTAAAATTTTTTTGAAAGGAACAAATAGGTTAAATTCAAAGAAATATCCTGTTTTTTATGTCAACTATTTATTTGATAGGTTGACAATCAAAAATGGAAAGATTATGCTATTTGGTAGAGACAGAAAGGGGAGAGGGTGTTGAAACCAAGAAATATAAAGGCGATTGATTTGACGATGATGGCGTTGTTTGCTGCATTGATGATGATCGGGGCAAATATTACTTCTTTTGCACCTTTTATGGTCATTAACGGGGTGCCCATTACGTTGCAGACAGTCTTTGCCGTTCTGGCTGGTGCGGTTCTCGGCAAACGGCTAGGGGCTATCTCCATGACTGTTTATGCCCTTATCGGAATAATCGGTGTACCGGTTTTTGCCCAATTTAAAGGAGGTTTCGAAACGATTTTTAGCCCGACATTTGGGTTTATATTGTCTTTTATTTTGGCTGCGTACATAACAGGATGGATAATCGAAAAAAAGAAAACGCAGACTGCCTACGTAATAGCCTCATTAGCCGGTATGGCAGCCAATTATCTTTTCGGAACGAACTGGATGTATATGGCGATGAAATTGTGGGCAGATGCCCCGCCGGCTTTTTCTTATAAAGCCGCTTGGCTGACGATGTTAGTCCCGCTTCCGAAAGATATCCTTTTATCTGTTTTTGCCGGATTTCTTGCTTATCGGTTAGAACGTACTGTACTTTCCAAAAGCAAATTGCGTAATCAAAATGTATAGAAAGAAGGGAAAAAATGTCTAGATGGATCGAACTGGCTGAAAGCGTTTTAAACGGTTATGAAATAAGCGATTTGGAAGCGATGAATATTTTGAATTGCCCCGATGCAGAATTGCTTGAACTGCTTCAGGGAGCCTATCGGATACGGCACCACTATTACGGCAACAAGGTAAAATTAAATATGATTTTAAATACAAAATCAGGACTCTGTCCAGAAAACTGCAGCTACTGCTCTCAATCCGTCATATCCACAGCACCGATTGAAAAATATCGGATGATGGATAAAGAAACGATTTTAAAAGGAGCAGAAAGGGCGCGGCAATTAAATGCCGGAACATTCTGCATCGTGGCGAGCGGAAGAGGACCTAGCAATAAAGAAGTGGAACACATTGCTGCCGCCGTGGAAGAAATTAAAGAGCGATATCAAATGAAAATATGTGCTTGCTTGGGGATATTGAAGCCGGAACAAGCCAAGCGGTTGAAAGAAGCGGGGGTAGACCGTTACAACCATAATATCAATACATCGGAGCGCCACTATGAAAACATCACGACAACGCATACGTACGAGGATCGCGTAGAAACCATTGAAACCGTGAAAGAAAGCGGAATTTCCCCTTGTTCGGGTGTCATAGTCGGAATGAAGGAAACGAAAGAAGATGTCATCCATATGGCCCGCAGTTTGCATATTTTAGATGCAGACTCGATACCGGTAAACTTTTTAAATCCGATAGAGGGAACGCCGCTCGAAGGAGTAAGGGAGTTGAACCCGCTCTATTGTTTAAAAGTTCTATGTTTATTCCGTTATATCAATCCGTCAAAGGAAATTCGCATCGCCGGCGGAAGAGAAGTGAACTTGCGCAGTTTGCAGCCATTTGGACTCTATCCGGCCAATTCGATTTTTATCGGAGACTATTTGACAACGGAAGGCCAGGAAACAACCGCAGACCATCAAATGATTGCCGATTTAGGTTTTGAAATTGAGTTTGTTCAAGAAAAAGAACAAGTGATTTAGCTGAAAATGGAATCAACAATAAAGGCTTATTCAGCCGTCGTACAGGCCGCCGCTTCCATGAAGCGGCGATTTTTTGTGTTTTGTTCATGGAAGATGGTTTGTCTTGCTCAGGATGGTTAGGACAGTGACAATAAAAGGATGAGACCGCACAATCATGAACGGGTGCGGTGTGGACATCCTATCGTGATAAAAAGTTTAAGGCGTTGATAAAATAAGGACTTTTTTTCATTTCAATCATTTTACGGAAAATTTGTTATGATTTACATATATTTCAAATTATGATATCATTTTGATATAAATTCCAATAGGAAGGGGAAGCGAAAATTGAAAGAGAAAAATGCATGGCACATGAACGGATTTATCGGAATTTTGTTAATTATCGCTCTGTTGGCTGTGGCTTTTTTAGCCATGTCTCGAGATCATTTTTTTCGTTCTATTTTGTTGGTGATCATTGCCATACTGATCGGGAGCGGTCTGACTATTGTACAGCCTAACCAAGCCAATGTTGTCGTTTTTTTCGGGCGTTATGTAGGAACCATTCGAAAAAGCGGTATAGCTTTAACTGTTCCATTTACGAATAAGAAAAAAGTGTCTCTTCGCGTGCGAAATTTTAACAGCAAAAAACTGAAAGTAAATGATGTGGAAGGAAATCCGATTGAAATTGCTTCCGTCATCGTCTTTAAAGTCATTGATTCAGCGAAAGCAACTTTTGATGTAGATGATTATGAAGAATTCGTGGAAATCCAAAGCGAGGCTGCTATCCGCCACGTCGCAACAAAGTATCCATATGATACGTTGGATGACCACCATATTACATTAAGAGGCAATGCGGATATTGTTTCCAAAGAATTGGCCGACGAATTGCAAGAACGGTTAAACGTTGCGGGAGTTCAAGTAATCGAAGCGAGGCTGACCCATTTGGCTTATTCGACAGAAATTGCGAGCGCCATGCTTCAGCGTCAACAGGCCGCCGCCGTTCTATCGGCCAGAAAAATGATTGTAGAAGGTGCTGTCAGTATGGCTCAAATGGCCGTCGAACAGCTTTCGAACGATGGAACGATTGAACTGGATGAGGAAAGAAAAGTGAACATGGTCAATAATTTAATGATTGCGATCATATCGGACCGTGGCGCTCAGCCGGTCATTAATACTGGCAGCTTGTACTAATGGTTGTGGATCAACATGGCCAACAAGAAACATTTTCCGTTGAGAATAGATCCTGAATTGTATGCAATCATTGAACGGTGGGCGCAAGAAGAATTCCGTAGTGTGAATGCCCATATTGAATTTTTATTAAGAGAGGCTGCTCGGCGTGAAAAGAGATTGCCAAAGAGAAAAAAAGAGGATGAATAATTTTTTCATACACTTGCTTTTAATTCATTAATGATAAGAGGATATGATGTTCGTTCAAGAACGTAT
Organism: Bacillus sp. FSL W8-1127; assembly: GCF_038006725.1. Lineage (NCBI taxonomy): Bacteria > Bacillati > Bacillota > Bacilli > Caryophanales > Bacillaceae > Bacillus > Bacillus sp. FSL W8-1127. The sequence continues at coordinate 1,451,439 of NZ_JBBOVU010000001.1, forward strand.
ATCCTCTTTTTTATAGACGCATACAAGGGACGGATCGATGAAAGGGATTGGCTGAATTTTCTATCATTCTTTTAGACTAGGAAAAAAGGCAGCAGTGAAATCATTGTTTATTCCTATTAAAATATGTTAATATTCTAATATATTATAATTTTCTGAACAGTTGAGGAGATGAGTTATGCACGTTCCGTTAGTACTGACAGATTTTTTAGATCGCGCTGCTGATTTGTATGCAGAAAAAATTGGAGTGATTAATGACGATCGCTACTTCACTTATCGACAATTAAAAGAAAGAGTGAATCAGTTGTCTCATGGGTTGTATTCACTAGGCATCCAGAAGGGAGATCGAGTGGCGTATTTGGCGCCCAACACATTGGAAATGCTTGAAGGTTTTTATGGAATTTTTCAGCTAGGAGCTATTATGGTTCCTTTGAATATTCGATTGAAACCTGAAGATTATTTGTTTATGCTAAATCATAGTGAATCGAAAGTACTGTTTGTCGACCAAGATCTTTATCATTTGATCCAACCGGTGAAAGACCGTCTAGAGACCGTTGAACATATTATTGTTCATTATAAAGACAAAGACAACGAGGAAATAGATTATGACAATTGGTTGAGCATGTTTCCAACTAACGAAATAGAACGACCCGAAATCCATGAAGAAGATGTATGTAGTTTATTGTATACGAGCGGGACGACCGGGAACCCAAAAGGGGTTATGTTGACGCATCGCAATAATTATCTTCATGCACTTTGGTCGATGCATCATTTGCGCGTTTCGGATCGAGACAAGCTGCTTCATGTACTGCCTATGTTCCACGTCAACGGTTGGGGAGCCCCCTTTTATTTTACAGCCAATGGAGCGACTCATGTAGCTTTGAGAAAAGTGGAAGCAAAAACGATATTTGATTTAGTGCAAAAGCATCGTGTAACCTTTATGGAAATGGCTCCAACAGTATTGAATTCCTTGCTTCAATATAATGAACAGCATCATCCAGTAATCGAACAAGATGTACGTGTAGTTATTGCCGGATCAGCTCCTCCGCCTTCCTTTGTGAAAAGAGTAGAGAATGAATTGGGTTGGGAGTTTATCCAAGTTTACGGAATGACGGAAAGTACGCCGCTGCATTTGGTTTCCACCGTTCGTTCCCATTTGAGCCATTTACCTTTGGAAGAGCAATGGCGTGTGAGAGCCAAAGCCGGTTATCCGATGATTGGTTGTCGTGTTAAGGTTGTTAATGAACATGGGGAGGAAGTAGCACGAAACGGAAAGGAAATAGGAGAACTGGTTATTCGAAGCAACGCCGTGATGAAAGGTTATTGGAAAAATGAAGAAGCGACAATGGAGACGATCCGAAACGGTTGGCTTCATACCGGCGATATGGGGACGATTGATGAGTACGGGTATATCGACATTGTGGACAGAAAAAAAGATATTATCATTAGCGGCGGAGAAAATATTTCCTCTATTGAAGTCGAGGGCGTTCTCTACGAGCATCCGGCTGTATTAGAAGCTGCTGTCATCGCCGTGCCGCATGAAAAGTGGGGAGAAACTCCGCATGCTTTTGTAGTCAAGAAACCGAACGAAACCGTAACAGAACAAGAATTAATCGAATTTTCCCGTTCAAAGTTAGCTCATTTTAAAGCGATTACAGGAGTAACGTTTGTGGAGGAACTGCCGAAAACGGCATCGGGAAAGATTCAAAAGGTGTTATTAAGAAAAAATTATTGGGAATCAAAAGGAATAACGGGGCGATTGGTCAATTAATGAAATGGGCGGCAAGTTTCTTTTGCCGTCTTTTTCATAATTTGGTTCCTCTCATACCCTTCATAACGTTGTTTACGAATATTAGCCGCACCTTTTTCTCCTGAATCAGGTCTGATTTTCTTTTTTGATCTGTACATTATTCATAAAGAGAGTCGAAAATGGCATCAGGAAAAAAACGGTGTACGTACAATGAATTTTCCTTTACAATAGAAAAAAGGGAGCGTACTCTGCTCCCTTTTTCTATCGTTATGGAAATGAGAGACGTTTCACAAAAAAAGAAACGAGCTTAAAAAGGAACATTCCTTTTTGGGAGATGAAAACAATGAAAATTCCAATTCTTGATACGTTGAATCGACCTTTGCGAGATTTGCGTATAAGTGTGACTGATCGCTGTAATTTCCGCTGTCAATATTGTATGCCCGCCGAAATATTTGGCCCGGATTTTGCTTTTTTGCCGAAAGAGGAAGTGCTTTCGTTTGAGGAAATAGAAAGATTGGCAATCATCTTTAGCAAATTGGGGGTCAGAAAAATCCGAGTTACAGGCGGGGAACCGCTCATGAGAAAAGAACTCCCCTCCCTCATTCAGCGATTGTTGAAAATTCCCAGCATTCAAGATATTGGTCTTACAACAAATGGAGTATATTTGCCTAAATATGCAAAAGAATTGAAAGAAGCTGGTTTAAAACGGGTGAATGTCAGCCTTGACGCTCTGAATGATGAAATTTTTATGAAAATGAACGGCCGAGGAGTCCGTTCCAAGGCAGTCATAAAGGGGATTGACGCTGCTCTTGCCCATGGCCTTAAGGTGAAAATAAACATGGTTGTCCAAAGAAGTATGAATGAAGACGAGATTTTGCCGATGGCAGAATTTTGTCGAAAAAAAGGACTTTCTCTCCGTTTTATTGAATTTATGGATGTCGGAAATTCAAATGGATGGAAATTAGATCAAGTGGTAACCAAAAAAGAAATATACGAAAAATTAAAGAGCCGTTTTCAATTAGAGCCAGTGGAACCGGCGTATTTTGGCGAAGTGGCTAAACGGTATCGTTATCAAGGTGAACAAACGGAAGTCGGTTTTATCACCTCTGTTACAGAATCTTTTTGCTCAAGCTGCACAAGAGCCAGAATTTCGGCCGAAGGAAAACTGTATACTTGCCTGTTTGCAAGTGAAGGCTACGACTTGAGAGCTCTTCTGCGAAGCGGGGCGAAGGATGAAGAAATTGCACAAAAAGTAGCAGACATTTGGAACCACCGAGCAGATCGTTATTCAGATGAACGTTTGGCTAATACTCATCATCCCCGTAAAAAAATTGAAATGTCCTATATCGGTGGATAACCGTCCAATAAGAAAAAAACAAATGCGCGTATTGTCAAAACGAACAAGATATAATCAGAAAAAATTGAAGGAAATCTTCCATACAAGGACTGAAAGTTGATCAAGCCTGACATATGGAAAAAAGGAGCAAAAGTGACCGGACGGAAGAGATGGAGAATCCATTTCTCCCATTGGTATTTGCTGAACTTCAAAACGACGCCAGGGAAAATGTGGTATAATCTACAAAGAATGAAGGATAAAAGAGAAGAACATCATTCGAAAATTTGTTAATTTCCCTTTTATAAAATGGATCGGAACGAAAAAATCACTCGATCGCTCTATATATGGATGAATGGAACGAGTATGGGTCCAACCGGATCAAGAACGTTGACTGGAACTGGCTCAAAGTTGCCGACGTCGAAGAATGATGGTGGTAAAGAGAAAGGATGAGGATCATGGTGGAACGGAGAAGCCCGATCAAAGTTGGTGAAGCCGTTCGGAGAGTCATGGAGTGGAAGCAGCTTGGAGAAATAGAATATGTGGATATTGATGCGTGCGATCGCCGCTTTTTAGGAAAACCGTTAGTAGCGGATCACGATGTACCGCCCTTTGACCGCTCTCCTTATGATGGGTTTGCCGTCCGCAGCGAAGATACTGCAGATGCGACTAGCGACAGCCCGGTTTTTCTTGAAGTCATCGATGAAATTGGAGCCGGGCAAGTAAGTCCTTTTCGAGTTGGGAAAATGGAGGCAATCCGCATTATGACAGGAGCGGCTATTCCGGAAGGGACGGACTGTGTCGTCATGCTTGAATTGGTTCATGAGGAAAAACGGGATGGCAAAACATTTATTGCGATCAAACGGCCGTTCCAAAAACATGATAATATTTCCTTTAAAGGAGAAGATGCCAAGAAAGGTCAGCCTTTGATAGAAGAAGGAATTCAAATTAATCCCGGTGTAAAAGCGTTGCTTGCAACTTTCGGTTATGCCAAAGTTCCCGTTGTGAAACCTCCCGTTGTCGGTGTACTTGCTACGGGATCTGAGCTATTAAATGTAGATGAAGAATTGGTGCCGGGAAAAATCCGCAATTCCAATCTGTACATGATCGCTTCGCAAATTGAAAGAGCAGGGGGAAAAGTCAAAACATACGGGCAATGCGCCGATGATGTCGATTCGGTATTAAATGCTGTCAAAACTGCGTACAAAGAATGCGATATAGTCATTACGACGGGCGGAGTTTCTGTAGGAGATTTTGACTATTTGCCGGAAATTTATCGCCAAATGAAGGCTGAAGTGCTTTTTAATAAAATCGCTATGCGTCCTGGTAGTGTGACAACGGCCGCCGTTTTGAATGGCAAAATGCTGTTTGGATTGTCCGGAAATCCTTCTGCTTGTTATGTTGGATTTGAATTGTATGTTCGCCCCCTTATACGTTACTGGCTTCATTCTTCTAAACCATACTTGCGCCAAGGAAAAGCTTTTTTACAATCAGAATTCCCGAAAGCCAATCCTTTTTCCAGGTTTGTGCGCAGCAGAGTCTTTTATGGCGAGGACGGAAAGCTGCATGTAAAACCGGTGGGACTGGATAAATCAAACGTCGTAACGTCCTTGGCGTGGTCAGACTGCTTAATGGTTCTTCCGGGAGGAACAAGAGGGTTTGGAAGCGGAGATCTTGTAGATGTTCTCTTTCTCGAAGATAACACGGGGAGTGAGTCGTGGTGGGAAGAGAGCAAAAGATCTTCCAAATAGTAGGGTATCAAAATAGCGGGAAAACAACTTGGATCGAATATTTGCTTGAATATGCTTCTTTTCACGGAAAAACGGTGGGCGTAGTGAAACATCATGGACATGGTGGACGACCTGTCATCGGAGATAAAGGAAAAGATACAGAAAGGTATCGGAAAAAAGGCGCTTATGCTGTTACGGTAGAAGGCGGAAACACAGCCGTTGTCACGATCAACGGTTACTATGGCTTAGAAGACATATTGAAACTGTATCAATCGCTTCCACTTGATTTCATTTTGATAGAAGGCTATAAAAAAGCTTCGTTTCCTAAAGCGGTTATGATTCACCGAGAAGAGGACAAGAATTTATTGAAATTGGAAAATGTACAAGCCGTCATCACGCCTTTCCCGCATCAATTTAAACAAATTCCTGCTTTTCACGTTGAGGATAAAAAATCAATGGCAGAATGGCTATGGAACTATTTCTTGTTATAGGCGGAAAAACACGAAAAAATCATTTCAGCATGAAAAATACAAGCAGCTCATAATAAGATTTCTCTGAGATGAACCGTCTTGCTAAATGGTAAATGACGAAAAGCCAAGTCTTTTCCATTGTCTGCTTTTTTGTCGGTGTCAAACTTCAAACAACAGATAAGGACTTTTGTCTTTTCTGACGTTCTAGTAAGCAATTGAGACTGGATGGGAAAGTTTTCAACAGTAAGCACTTCACTTGAGAGAGCATATGAAAGCCGGAAAAAACACTCAGCGGGTTTTCCCGCTGAGTGTCTCTATTGAAGTCGGTTTTCAACTTCACGACAAACTTCATCGGCGCTTAAGCCGTCGGCGTTGATGACTGGTCCTTTTATGACCGTATTTTGAATGCCCAACATATCGAAGTCCAATCCGGTGACCACACAACAATCGCAGCCGCGGGCGTCAGACTCCTTCTTCAATTCCACCACTTGATATCCTCTTTCTTTTAAGGCTTCGGATACATTGTGCAATGATTCTTCTACTCCGATTTTTGCCATTCCTAACACCTCCCTTCCTATCGTTTTCTAGGATGAAAGGATTTATACACAATATGGCGTCTGTTTTTTTCGAAAACGATGAAAGATGGATTTTTTTCTCCATTCATTGGACGAATGAGTTACAATAAAATTAATTGTTATTTGAATTTTCGGTAAAATGGAGGTGTGAGTGATGAAGCAGGGATTTATTTTTGTGTTGCAAATCGCTTTTTTATGGCTTATCAATGAGATTAGCTATAGTATCGTCGAGTTTTTTCATATCCCCATTCCGGGAAACGTGCTGGGAATGGTGATTTTATTTATACTGCTTCTAACTGGAATTGTGAAAATTCATTGGGTGGAGAGGGGAGCTTCTTTTCTAAATAAGCATTTAGCGTTTTTCTTCATTCCCATTTCAGTAGGTTTCATGAGCTATGGGAATTTTTTTGTCAAAAATGGATTTGCATTGATCATTATTTTACTGGGCAGCTCCATTATCGGTCTGTTGATTACGGGGTATACAAGTCAATGGCTGGGAAAAGAGAAAGAAGGGAATATGGATGAAGATCGCCATTACAGTGTTTAGTATTGTCGTGACGATAGCGGCTTATTGGATTTCTCGCATTTTGGCCCGGAAATACCCATCCCCTTTGACCACACCTGTTTTTTTGAGTACAGTACTCATCATCATCGTGCTTACGGTATGTAGAATGGATTACAAAGACTATGGGCCGGCAAAGGATATTATGACTTATCTGCTTGGACCAGCGACAGTGGCGCTTGCTGTTCCGCTTTATCATAATAAAGATTTGCTGTTAAAAAAATGGATGCCTGCACTTGCCGGACTCGTCTTGGGTACCTTTTCAACCGTCATTTCTGCTGTTTTGCTTGCCAAACTATTTGATTTTTCGGGAACCATTGCAGCCTCAGTAGCGACGAAATCGGTTACAACGCCGGTTGCCATAGAAGAAGCGAAGATTATAGGGGGAGATCCTGCGCTATCGGCGATTTTTGTCATGGTCGCCGGCATCTTCGGAGCAATGTTCGGACCGTGGCTATTGAATGTGACGAGGATATCAGATCCGTTTTCCAGAGGACTATCCATTGGTACGGTTTCTCACGGTATCGGCACAGCGCAAATACTGTCAGAAGGGTCGTTGCCGGGAGGAGTATCCGGGGCTGCCATGGGGTTTGCGTCCATTTTGACATCAGCCGTTCTTCCGTGGTTGTTTCCGCTCTTGTTCTGACGGACAAACAAGATTTAAGTCACGGACGTGGATTTCCATCCTAAAAAAAGCAGCTGGTATGATACATAAAAAGCGGCTGTCAAGGTAAAGTAAGACAGAGGTGATGGAAATTGAGCAAACGAGTAAAAAAAGATCCTTCCACTATTGGTTTAGACTCTTCTCAAACGGAAGGGCAAGGAACAACGGAACGAGAAACAGCCGGCGGTGTGAGCCACTCATCAGCAGAGAAAAAACAGAAAAAGTATTGATTTTTATTGGTTTCCTCCGGTTTCCATTGGTCATCCTGACTTGGCCCGGAGGAAACTGATTTTTTATTGAGCGCAAAAGTTTGTAAATAACGGATGGACCAAAATAGGATTTTCCTATTTTTATGTCGAATAAAATTTTCAGAATTTTATAAAATATTATTGTCAGGAATACTTAATTGATATAACATACAATTAACGGCACATACCGACCGGTTAGTTAAAAAAGGGGGCCAAACTTCTATGGATTTTTCGTTTTCCGAAAAAGTGATCAATCTTCAAAAGCGGTTGACAGCCTTTATGGAAGAATACATTTATCCGAATGAAAAAACATTCGAGGAACAGTTGAATGATCAAGAAACTCGCTGGTCCATTCCACCCATTTTAGAAGAGCTGAAGCAGAAGGCTAAGAAAGAAGGATTATGGAATTTGTTTTTGCCTGACAGCGAATATGGCGCCGGATTGACCAATTTGGAATATGCCCCGCTCTGCGAAATTATGGGAAGAAGCATGATCGCTCCGGAAATATTTAACTGCAATGCACCTGATACCGGGAATATGGAAGTTCTCGTCCGTTATGGAAGCGAGCAGCAAAAAGAAAAGTGGCTGAAACCTCTTCTGAACGGCGACATTCGTTCTTGTTTTTCGATGACGGAACCGGATGTTGCGAGCAGCGACGCCACCAATATTTCGGCCAGCATCGTGCGGGATGGAGACGAATATGTGATAAACGGTTTGAAATGGTGGTCTTCCGGAGCAGGGGATCCGCGTTGCAAATTTGCCATCGTCATGGGCAAATCGAACCCCGATGCTCCAAAACACGAACAGCAATCCATGATTATCGTTCCTCTTGATACAAAGGGTGTGGAGATTAAGCGCATGCTCCCCGTTTTTGGATATGATCACGCTCCACATGGGCATGCGGAAATTCTTTTTCACGACGTGAGGGTACCGGCGGAAAATATCATTTGGGAAGAAGGCAAAGGATTCGCCATCGCCCAAGGTAGGTTGGGACCTGGACGAATTCATCATTGCATGAGAATTATTGGCGCTGCAGAAAGAGCGCTGGACGAAATGTGTAAACGCGTACAAGAAAGGGAGGCTTTTGGCGAATCTTTATCGAAGAAAGGAGTGATCCAAGATTGGATTGCTCAATCGCGGATCGAAATTGAACAGGCAAGGCTGTTGACTTTAAAAGCGGCTTATATGATGGATACGGTCGGCAATAAAGCGGCCAAAAAAGAGATTGCGATGATTAAAGTGATTGCTCCGAATATGGCCTTAAAAGTAATAGACCGCGCCATACAAGCATTCGGTGCGAAAGGCGTCAGCAATGATACGACTCTTGCCGCTCATTGGGCCAATATAAGAACACTAAGACTAGCTGATGGTCCGGATGAAGTTCATAAACAGCAAATTGCGAAGCTGGAATTGCGTGAGCATTCACTAGAAAGGGAGAGATTTCAATGGCAACAGTAAAGGAACTGTTTGACTTAACCGGAAAAACGGCGATTATTACTGGAGGAGGGCGAGGATTAGGAGAGCAGATCGCAGAAGCGTACGCTGAATCAGGAGTGAACGTTGTCCTTTGTTCGCGTAAAGTAGAGAATTGTCAAGAAACAGCTGAACGTTTACAGTCCGTGTACGGGATAAAAACATTAGCTCTGGAATGCGATGTCACAAAACCGGAGGATGTTCAGACGGTAGTGGATCAAACGATTCGCAAGTTGGGACGCATTGATATTTTAGTGAATAACAGCGGAGTTTCATGGGGGGCGCCAGCGGCGGAAATGCCGATTGATGCTTGGAAAAAAGTAATCGATGTGAATGTTACCGGCACGTTTTTAATGTCGCAAGCGGTTGGGAAAAAAATGATAGAGCAGCAGTCGGGAAAGATTATAAATATGGCTTCGATTGCCGGGCTTGGCGGAACGGATCCCGATTATTTGGATGCCATCGGCTACAATACCAGCAAAGGTGCCATCATTACTTTTACAAAAGATTTGGCGGTGAAATGGGGGCCGTATCATATTCATGTGAATGCGATTGCGCCGGGGTTCTTCCCGACGAAAATGTCGAATGTCGTTATTGAGAAAGGGAAAGATTATTGGCTGTCACATACGCCGTTAAGAAGATTCGGTAGTGACGATGATTTAAAGGGAGCGGCCGTTTTTTTGGCCTCAAAAGCTTCGGATTATATAACCGGGGATGTCCTCTTTGTGGATGGTGGATCGCACGCTCTGACATAAAATTTCCGGACTGATTGGATCAAAAGGGGGATTTTCCAATGGAGGAAGTTCAATACTTTGCTCCCTATCAGGGAAACTGTTCCCATGATATAACGATTCCGGAAATGACATTGCCTGAAATGTTAGAACAGTCGGTGGAAAAATTCCCTCAAGCATATGTCGCCAGTTTTTATGGCCGTAAACTGACATATGAACAACTTTGGGAAGCAGTTCAAATATTTGCCGCCCATTTGCAGAAACTAGGTGTTCAAAAAGGTGACCGGGTCGCCATACAATTGCCAAATTGCCCACAATATTTGATCAGTTATTATGGGATCCTTGCCGCTGGCGGAATCGTCACCCAGCTAAACCCGATGCTATCGGAGAAAGAACTGGAGTATATTTTAAAAGATTGTCAGGCGAAAATCATCATTCTGATAGATGCTCTTTACCCAAAAATAAAATCAGTACAGAAATATACGGCAATTGAAACCGTGATGACTGTCAGTTTAGGAGATCTTTTTCATCCTAAGCTTCCCGATTTGGCGCTTCAATCTGTTCTTTCAGTAAAAAACGATTTTTTGCCTGTGAAGATAGATCCAAAAAACGATATTGCGGTTTTGCAGTATACGGGCGGTACTACAGGCAGATCAAAAGGGGCTATGCTGACTCATTTTAATTTGGTGGCTAACATTGTTCAAACTTACGAGTTTTTTAAAAGTGAATTAAATCCAGGCAATGAAAAATGTTTAACGGTTATTCCACTATTTCATGTATTTGGGATGACATCATGCATGAACTTTTCCATTTTTTGTGGGAATGAAATGATCCTTCTCCCAAAATTTGATCTTCAAGAAGTGTTGGAGACCATTAAGAAAGAACAGCCGACGGTATTTCCAGGTGTTCCAACCATGTATGTAGCGATTACCAATCACCCACGCGCCCACGAGTACCAATTGGATTCTATGAAATTATGCAATTCCGGAAGTGCGCCTATGCCAATAGAAGTCATGAAAGAATTTGAAAGAAAAACAGGAGCGAAAATAGTAGAGGGGTACGGTCTTTCAGAAGCGTCACCTACAACCCATTGCAATCCTCCGTTTGCAGCAAGAAAAGCGGGAACGGTTGGGATCGGGTTCCCTCGGACAGCTTATAAAATAGTCGATTTGGAATCTGGAACGAAAGAAATGCCGCCTGGTGAGCCAGGAGAATTGGTCATCAAAGGCCCGCAAGTAATGAAAGGATACTGGAACCAACCGGAAGAAACGGCGATGACGTTACGCAACGGCTGGCTGTATACGGGAGATATCGCCAAAATGGATATGGAAGGATACGTATCCATTATCGATCGCAAAAAAGATATGATTATCGCAAGTGGCTATAATATTTATCCGCGCGACGTAGAAGAAGTTTTATACGAGCATCCAGCCGTTCAGGAAGCAGTGGTGATTGGCGTTCCAGATGCCTACAGAGGGGAGACGGTTAAAGCTGTTATCGTCTTAAAGGAAGGGGCAACAACAAGCGAGAAAGAATTGATCGATCACTGCAAACAGCATCTATCCGCATATAAAGTACCAAAAATCATTGAATTTAGAAACGAATTGCCCAAAACCAATATAGGGAAAATTTTGAGAAGAGCCATCCGAGAAGAGTCAATGAAAAAACAATGAAGACTTGTATTGATGCTCTCGTTCTTATAGTATAATCACAAAAAACTGATAACGGTGAGGATTGTACAATGAAAGAAACAATCATGGACAAGAGCATCGAGCTATTTGCTGAAAAAGGCTTTAAAGAAACCTCTATACAGGACATCATGGATGAACTGCATGTAACGAAAGGAACCTTTTATTATTATTTCAAAAGCAAAGAAGAATTGCTAAAGGATATCCATTTGCAATATATCGAACGTCTTTTAGAGAATCAGAAAAAAATCATCTCGGATCCAAGCAAAACGTGTCAAGAAAAATTATTTGCGATCATTTATAAATTAATTCAAGATATCGAAAAAGAAGGACAGCGAGCAAAAGTATTCATAAGGGAAATCAATCATTTAAGCGATCAATATCTTGATATCGTTCTGCCGAAAAGAGATCAATTTCGAGAAAATGTTCAATTATTGATTGAAGAGGGAATAAAAAACGGAGAATTCCGCACAGACTTGCCGCCTGATATTGTTTCATTCGGCATTTTAGGCATTGCCAATTGGAGCTATTTTTGGTTTAAGCCAACAGGAAAAGTGAGCGACAAGCGTGTGGCCGAAATTTTTTATGAAATGCTCATTCATGGGATCCAACATAATAATTGATATTCAGTATCAACTCTTGATTGCGATGTAATGAGTCCATAAGGGGGTACTGTCATGAACATTAATGATGTGAAGAAAATAGCAGTGATCGGATCAGGACAAATGGGGCACCAAATTGCGATGTTGGCTGCATTGGGCGGTTTTGAAACCGCTATCCAAGACATAAGCGAAAGCGCGCTAACGAAAGCTGAAAAATCTTTGAATGGAATTATGAATAAATGGGTTTCCAAAGGGAAAATCACAGAGGATGCCGTAAATGCCGCTTTTGCCCGGCTCGTTTTTTCCACGAATTTAAAGGAAGCGGTTCAAGATGCCGATTTTGTCATTGAAGCGGTTGTCGAGAAACTGGAAGTGAAGCGGAGCGTATTTAAGGAGCTTGATACATGGGCGCCAAAACACGCTATATTAGCCACCAACAGTTCTACGATCGTGAATTCTCTCATAGCAGAAGTAACGGAACGGCCGGAAAAAATGATTAATATGCACTTTTTCTTCCCACCGCTTGTCATGGATTGTGTGGAAGTCGTCATGAGCAGCCAAACAAGCGAAGAAACGGCAAAGGTGACGATGGAAGTCTGCGAACGGATGAATCGAACAGCTGTCCTGTTAAAAAAAGAAATTTCCGGATTTATTGCAAACCGGATTTTAGGTGCACTAAATAAGGAAGCTATTTATCTATATGAAAATGGCTATGCCGACTATCAAGATATTGATTTGATCGTTAAGAAAGCATTAGGTCATCCGATGGGGCCGTTTGAGTTAATGGATTTCTCTGGTCTAGATGTTGTCTATTTCGTTCAAAATCAGCAATATCAAGAATCAGGAAACCCTCTGGAACGACCGGCGAAATGTTTGCAAGAGAAAGTGGAAAAGGGAGAGCTTGGACGAAAAACAGGCAAGGGTTTCTATACGTATGAAAAAGAAGAGGTGAAATAAGAATGACATTAATAAGCCTTGAAAAAGAAGGAAGGACAGCGATTGTGACGATAAACAATCCTCCTCTCAATGTGTTAAGCCGACAAGTGACAAATGAAATTTCGGAAATTTTCGATCAACTGGAAGAGGACGAAAACGATTACTGCTATTCTTCTAACTGGTGCAGGAGAACGGGCTTTTATGGCGGGAGCGGATATAAAAGATTTCCCACGATGGATTGGGAAAAAGGGGCTTCAAGAAGAATTCATGAAAACGGATAATTTTTTCTTTAAAATTCAGAATATTAAAAAACCTACGATAGCTGTGTTAAATGGATTGGCATTGGGAGGCGGCTGCGAATTAGCACTGACAGCTGATCTCCGGATAGCCGAAGATCACGTCCAAATCGGTTTGCGGGAAATCAAGCTAGGCCTATTCCCAGGGGGGAGGGACTCAACGGCTTCCACGCCTAATTGGGGCAAGCAAAGCGAAGGAATTGATGTTCACAGGTGATCCCATATCGGCAGAAAAAGCACTTCAAATTGGGCTCGTGGATCATGTTGTCCCGAAAGGAGAAGGTTTAAACTATGCAAAAAAACTGGCGGAAAAAATCAACCGCTTTTCCTTGCCAGCTTTAATCAGAATTAAAAAAGCCATCAATGAAGGTCTTCAAGCTCCATTGTGGGAAGGAATTCAGCTGGAAGCACAGCTCTTTGAAGAAGTTTTTCAAACAGAAGATATCAAAGAAGGTGTGCAAGCGTTTATAGAAAAAAGGGAAGCATCTTTTTCCCATCGGTAAAGGAGGAAATTCGTTGCATTCAACTGAAATCCGTGTCCGTTTTTGTGAAACGGATGCTTTTGGGCATGTGAATAATACTAGTTATTTTGCTTATTTAGAGGAAGCGCGTCTCGATTTTTTGGAAGAAACTAATATGGATCATTGTTTTATATTGGCTTCCACACGCTGTGATTTTGTTGCTCAAGCCTATTATAATCAAAGGCTTGTTGTCACGACATCGATCAAAAAAATCGGAACGAAAAGTTTTACATTGGGTCACGAAATTATAGACAAACATACTGGCAAAACTGTCGCTTGTGCCGAAGCCGTGATCGTCTATTTTAACTTTGATACCCAAGAAAGCGAACCTTTGCCGACAGAACTGAGAAATTATTTACATCAACACTTGGAAGAAACGGAATTTCTGAAAAGGAAGTGATACCGATTGTCCCATATCATACCTGTCCGAAAAGGAGAGGAAATAAATAAAGAAAAATTGGAAGCGTATTTACGCAAGAATTTTAAGGATTTACCGGATTCGCCGTTAGAGATCCGGCAATTCGGTACGGGAGCCTCGAACCTCACATATGCATTAAACATAGGAAATTGGGAGGCGGTATTAAGGCGTGCGCCTATGGGGCCTGTTGCTCCGAAAGCTCATGATATGAAACGGGAGCATCAATTTCTGTCAGTATTAGCGGAACATTTCCCTTTGGCGCCGCGGCCATTTCTATTTTGCGAAGATGATTCTATTGTGGGAAAGCCATTTATTTTGATGGAAAAAAAAGAAGGGATTTTGATCGATACCGATTTTCCGGAAGAGATTGAACCAACGCCGGCATTAGGGAAGCGCATTTCTGAGATGATGGTCGATATGCTTGTGAATCTTCACTCTGTTCCATATAAAGGAACAATACTAGAGAAAATGACGAAGCCGGAAGGATTTTTACAACGGCAAGTGCATGGCTGGATCGCTCGTTTTGAACGAGTGAAAACGGAAGATCTTCCCGAGTTGGAACGGTTGAAAACATGGCTTGTCCACCATATTCCAACTTCACCTGAACCGGCCATTATCCATTATGATTACAAGCTGAACAATGCTCTATTTTCTGAAGATTTGTCGAAGATGACAGGGTTGCTTGACTGGGAAATGGCAACAGTAGGAGATCCATTGGCTGATTTGGGAGCAGCTATGAGCTATTGGCAGGAACCAGATGATCCGCCCGAGTTGAAAGCAGGATTTGGGAAGCCCTCTGTCACAACGTTGGCTGGATTTTACACAAGAAAGGAATTTGTGAAAAGCTACAGCAGGAAAAGCGGAAGGGACGTGGAACATTTTCCATTTTATTTATCGTTCGGATATTTTAAATTAGCTGGTATTTGCCAGCAGATTTATTATCGTTACAAAAACGGCCAGACAAATGATCATCGCTTTGCCCGCTACGGAGAATTTGCCAAATCATTAGTTCGATATTCCTGGCTGACGGCTTTTCATAGTGAAAGAGGTGAGCTATGACAAGGAAGATCCACGTAGTATTGAAAAAAGAAGATTTAGTGATGGAAAGATTGGCAGGAAAAATCGCCGTTGTATTTGATATTATACTGGCCACATCCACCATTACGGCTGCGCTGGAACAAGGGGCCGAAGCCGTGATTCCTGTATACGACAGGGAAGAAGCAGTCGAAGTATCCTCTGCATTTCCGTCATCGTCTGCTGTGCTTGCCGGAGAATATAACGGGAAATCAATGGAAGGGTTTCTGGATCCTTATCCAAAAGAGCTGGGAAAAAGGATTAAAGAAAAAACGCTCATTTTATCGACGACAAATGGTACAGTGGCACTGAAGAAAGCGGAGTCGGCCAAAAAATTATACGCAGCCAGCCTATTAAATACAGAAGCTGTCGCAGCCGACATTGTGAAACATTATCAAAATGAAACCATCCTCCTTATTTGCGGAGGGTCGCGCGGCAGCTTCAGTATGGAAGATTTTTATGGGGCCGGCTACATGGTCGACTGCTTGCTTTCGCTTCATTCTTTTCAGTTGACGGATGCTGCGAAAACGGCGCAATTGTTTTATCGATCCCAAAAGGATCATCCTTATGAACTTTTGCGCTTAACAAGAATCGGAAAAATACTTTCGCGCTATTCGTATGATGATGAATTGGACTTTATTTCCCAAAAAAGTGCCTTCACTGTCGTTCCGCGCTGGAAAGACGGAAAGTTAATCCATGTGGAAAATGAGCAGGATGGTCAACCTCATTTTTAAGGGAAGTCTGAATCCAATCAGATATACAATATGAGTGGGTATATACTCATTACAAAAAGGAGAAGCGTCCAACAATCCATTTGGAAAGCGTTTACTTTTGTTCTGTGATTCCAGCGGAACAGTTGTTCAAATACACGGATCAACGTCGCCACTAATTTATTAGTAGATTCGGTAAGTTGATCAAAAAAATGGGAAAAGGAGATGGAAAAGAATGAGTGATGTATTAGTGGAGAAACAAGGAAAAATTTTGATTTTGACGTTAAATCGTCCGGAAAGTTTAAACGCTTTTAGCGAGGATATGCTCATTGGTTTGAGAGAACAACTGCAACAAGCGGGTGAGGATGATTCAGTGAAGGCAATCGTCATAAGAGGTTCAGGCAGAGCTTTCTCTGCGGGGGGTGATGTGAAAAGCATGGCCAGCCGAACTGACATCACATCCTTGTATGAGCATGTAGGTCATCTCAATCAATGTATCTTGACGATGCAAGAAGTGGAAAAACCGATTGTGGCAGCCGTTCATGGATATGCGGCAGGAGCGGGATTTAATTTGGCTCTAGCTTGCGATTTTATTCTTGCATCGGATGAAAGTAAATTTATCTTAAGTTTTGCTCAAGTAGGGCTTATTTCCGATGGCGGAGGCCTCCATTTTTTACCTAAAATTTTAGGTCCCCATAAAGTGAAAGAATTGTTCTTCTTAGCAGAGCCTATCACAGCAAAAGAAGCGCTTGCGTTAGGAATCATCAACCGCGTGGTGCCTATCGAAGAGCTGCAGGATGAAGTCATCATTTTTGCTGCGCGCTTATCGCAAGGACCTCTTAAAGCGTATGGAAAAATGAAAAAGTTGATCAATGAATCTTATCAGCTGACTTTAGAACAAGTGCTTGAAAGAGAAAGGCTCACACAGATGCTGATGGCGGAAACAGAGGACCATAAAGAAGGTGTTACCGCTTTTAATGAAAAAAGAACACCGATTTTTCGAGGAAAATAAACGGCTGCACTGAAATACACGATGAAGCTCGACTATGGATCATGATAGAAAGAACGATAAAGATTGTTTCTGATTATGAATAACGTTCAGATGCCTGTGGTAAAGACCGTATAACAAGTTGACACACTAAAACTGGAATATTAGAAATCTCCCTTTTAGACACCCGGCTGTTTTGATAAAAGGAAAATATTATGAATTCATGAGGTGAGGAGAAAAATGAAAAATACTGCCCATTTTTCATTCTGGCCAACAAGAGTCCCCAAAACGCTAACGGTTCCAAAAACCAATATTTTCGATAATTTAGTTGTTTCCGCCAAACGATTTCCTCAAAAAAATGCCATTTATTATTATGGCGCCACGTATTCTTATCAACAAATTTTGGAAGAAGCAGAGAGAATCGCGGGTTTTTTGGAAAAAAGGCTGCACGTCCAAAAAGGGGACCGTGTCATGCTGTATATGCAAAACTCGCCTCAATTTATCATTTCTTATTACGCTATATCCAGGATTAATGCGATTGTCGTTCCGATCAATCCGATGAATACAAACGAAGAACTTAGATTTTATATTCAAGACGCCCAGATCAAAACCGGTATCGTTTCACAAGAAATTTATGATTATGTTGCCCCGCTTTTGGAACAAACTCCTCTAGAACAGTTAGTGATCGCTTGTTATCATGATTATTTGCCCGAAGAAGTGGATGATCCAATTCCTCCGGTAGTGGCAGAAAGTCGCCGTCTGTTCTCAAAACAAAATCATTATTTATGGAAAGATGTGTTAGAAGCTGGAGAAAAACCGGAGTGTACGCTGGGAGATGCGGACGATCTTGCCGTCATGCCGTACACATCCGGTACAACGGGTTTGCCAAAAGGATGCTTGCATAAACATAGCAGTGTCCAGGCAAACACGATAGGTGGAGCATATTGGGATATTTTAACGCCCAATTCAGTTTGTTTCACAACATTGCCGCTGTTCCATGTGACCGGAATGATTCACAGCATGCATATGCCTATTTTTGTAGGAGCGGAAATGATCGTATTAACGCGCTGGGACCGCGAATATGCCAGAAAAATCATAAAAAAGAAACAGATTTCTCATTGGGTGGTCATCAGCACCATGCTTATTGATTTTCTTGCCAATCCCCTGCTGAAAAAAGAAGATGTCGACTCGCTGGAATTAATTGCGGGGGGAGGAGCTTCGCTGCCAGCGGCCGTTGGGGAGAAGCTGTACAAATTAACGGGCCTTCGCTATGTAGAAGGATATGGATTATCCGAAACGATTTCTCATACACATTTCAATCCGCCGGATCGCCCAAAATTGCAATGTTTAGGGGTTCCATCGTTCGATGTTGATGCTAGAATCATAAACCCACAAACTTTAGAAGAATTGGACGACGGTCAAGAAGGGGAAATTGTGGTACACGGTCCTCAAGTATTTGTCGGATATTATAACCGCAAAGAGGATAACGAAAAGGCTTTCCTTGAAATAGATGGTAAAAAATTCTTCCGGACTGGCGATATTGGGGTTCGCGATGAAGAAGGATATTATTTCATTGTGGACCGTTTAAAAAGAATGATCAATGCTTCGGGATTTAAAGTTTGGCCGACTGAAGTCGAAAGTTATCTTTACAAACATCCAGCCGTGCAGCAAGCTTGTGTGGTCGGAATTCCAGATCCAAAAAGAGGTGAAAATGTAAAGGCTTTCATCATTTTGAATGAAGACTACAAAGGAAAAATTACGGAAGAAGAATTGATTCGTTGGTCTAAAGAACACATGGCAGCTTATAAATATCCAAGATTTATTGAATTCCGCGATTCCTTGCCCACTACGTCCAGTGGAAAGCTTTTGTGGAGAAAACTCGCGGAAGAAGAGAAGAAAAAATTTGAAATGAATAAATAATTCCTGAAAAAGGTCAAAAAGACCGTGCGTTTCAACATTTGCACGGTCTTTTTCTGTAATCGGATATTTTTTGGACCGAAAACCGATCACGTTTGTGAAGGATTCATTTCGATTGTACTTTTACTGTTGAGAAAGGGGAAGGTTTGATTTTGTTCAAAGTAAAAAAGTGAAACACGGAATTCTCATAAGCATTTGGCCGTTTTTGAAGGAAGAAGAAGAATTCATAAATCGGGGGAAGGTGAAACTTTTAGAATGAACCATCTTCAAAAAAGTAAAAATCGAATTTATCACAGCAAAGAAAAATAAGGCAAGGCAAAAGGCAAAAGAACCAGATTCCTCCCAGCTTCTCTAAATTCAAGCGATTCGCTGAATTTAGAGGAAAATCAATAGAGGATCCAGCTCTTGTAAGCCCTTACTATTTTACCGCTATTAGTTCAGAGAGATCCACACGCTTTTTACTTCCGTATAGTTTTGCAAAGCGTAGGAGCCCATTTCCCGGCCGATACCGGACTGTTTGTATCCACCGAAAGGACTTGCAGCGTCAAATATGTTGTAACAGTTGACCCAAACGGTTCCAGCACGGAGATTATTGGCGATGTAATGTGCTTTTTTCACATCTTGTGTCCAAACTCCAGCAGCCAATCCATAGATGGAATCGTTCGCGCGATTGATTAAGTCATCTAAATCTTCATACGGCAGGGCAGAAATGACCGGACCGAAAATCTCTTCTTTTGCAATCGTCATATCGTCTTCCACATTGGCGAAAATGGTAGGAGTGACGAAATAACCTTCCTCAAACGGTTTCTTTCCTCCGGTGACTAATTCAGCGCCTTCTTCCAATCCTTTTTCAATATATCCAAGAACGCGATTTTGCTGCTCATCGGATACAAGCGGACCCATTTCTGTATCGGAATGAAGTCCGAAACCTTGCTTAATGTTTTTCGCATAATCCGCCATATCGGAAACGATATTATCATATTGCTTTTTCGGTACAAAGACGCGTGAGCCGGCACAGCATACTTGACCTTGATTGAACATAACCCCGTTTAAAGCTCCCGGGATGGCTTTTGAAAAATCTGCGTCCGGAAGGATGATGTTCGGTGATTTACCACCCAATTCAAGCGTGATCCGTTTGATCGAATTGGATGCTCGCTTCATAATTAATTTTCCGACTTCTGTTGAACCTGTAAAGGCAATTTTATCGACAAGAGGATGGTCTACAAGCGGTTGCCCGGCTGTTTCACCAAATCCTGGTACGACGTTCACTACTCCTTTAGGAAAACCGGCTTCATCGATCAGCTCAGCTAAATACAAAGCGGATAAAGGCGTTTGTTCTGCTGGTTTTAATACGACGGTGCAGCCGGTAGCAAGTGCGGCCCCTAATTTCCACAACGCCATTAAAAGCGGGAAGTTCCAAGGGATAATTTGGCCGACTACTCCAACCGGTTCATGGCGGGTGTAGTTAAAGAACGGACCGTTCACAGGGATGGTTTGGCCAACGATCTTCGTTGTCCAACCGGCATAATAGCGCAAATGTTCAATGGCCAACGGAACATCGGCATTCAAAGTTTCCCTGATCGGCTTACCATTATCGAGGGTTTCTAGTTGAGCCAGTTCTTCTTTATTTTCTTCCATTAAATCTGCGAGTTTGTACATTAATCGGCTTCTTTCCGCGGGGGTTAGTTTAGACCACGGACCATTGTCAAATGCTTCTCTTGCTGCTTTTACAGCACGGTCAATATCTTCTTCTTGCGCTTCATAAACTGTAGCCAACACTTCACCCGTCGCAGGGTTGGGAGTATCAAAGGTTTTTTCAGAGGCGCTTTTTACAAATTCTCCGTTAATGTACAAT
This sequence comes from Bacillus sp. FSL W8-1127, assembly GCF_038006725.1. Classification (NCBI taxonomy): domain Bacteria; kingdom Bacillati; phylum Bacillota; class Bacilli; order Caryophanales; family Bacillaceae; genus Bacillus; species Bacillus sp. FSL W8-1127. Next base: position 1,471,977 of record NZ_JBBOVU010000001.1, read on the forward strand.
TTTTTGACACCAGACAAAAATTGTTCAACTTTTTCCTTTAATGGAGTTGCAACTGAGCTCATCGAATTCCTCCTTACATTTTAGTTTGGGAGTTACCACTATCAATCTAACATGAAAATAAATGACTTTCAATTATAAATATTAAAAATATTTAATTTATTTTTCGACAACAATCTTGTTTTTTCTTCGCAATCTATAAATATCTTGCCATGATATAGGGCATTGAATAGAATTTTATATTGAAATTCTTCTTTAGAGCAGCAATTTTGGAGGAATGAAAATGTCAAACAAAAGGAGCGAAACAGAGACAATAAAAGGATCTTCAAAAGTAAAATTGCCTCAAATAACCTGAATTTTGTGTATAATAGAAAATAATGACATTTTTCTTCATTGCTAAGGGGTTTAATTTTATGGTGAACAAAAAAACATTTCATTTATTGTGAATAAATTCCAATCGTTGATCAAAGATTCCAGACATCTGATCATGTGTATTTCTTCCAACGGCAGATTGACGTACGTATCACCAGCCTCAGCTCTCATCCTTGGCTATGAAGCTTACGAATTGCTGGGGACGTTTATCTATTCCTACATCCATCCGGAAGATCGGTATAAGTTGCAACTTTCCGATCATGGCTGGGATAAGATTGAGTACCGTGCACGAAGAAAGTGCGGCGATTATGTTTGGCTTGAAACGAGCTGCATTGCTATGACAAATGAAATGGAATATTTTTGTATCTCCCATGATGTGTCTGAACGAAAAGTGTTTGAAGAACAAATTCAAGAAGAAAAAGAAAAGTACCGCCTTTTGTTGGAAAATACGGTCGATACAATAGGAATCGTCACGGAGGAAGGCTTTTTTGTCGATATTAACCAAGCCGGTAAACAACTACTCGGTTCAGCAAGAAAGGAGGAAATTATTGGCCGTTCCCTTTTCGACTATCTCCTTGAGGAATATATCCCGCTTGTTAAAACATATCTTCAACATCCTCACCAGCAAGATTCGCTGGAAGTTTGCATTAGAAGAGTGGATCAAATTGTTAAATGCGTAGAATTCAAATTAATACCTCTGTTTTATAAAAATCGGCATACATATCAAATCATTTTAAAAGATATCACCAACAAAAAAGAAACGGAAAAAATGCTTCAGAAAGCTGAAAAGCTGACCATTGTCGGACAGTTGGCCGCGGGTATCGCCCATGAAATACGAAATCCGTTAACGGCGATCAAAGGGTTTACCCAATTATTAAGCAATATGGGTCATCGGGATTATACGGATGTGATTTTGACAGAACTCGACCGTATTGATAAAATTGTCAGCGATTTGCTTGTGCTTGCCAAACCGCAGATTTCCCATCTTGAAGAAATCAATTTAGTCGAGTTAATTGATCGTGTTGTCACGCTCCTAAGGACTCAAGCTATTATGTATAATATTGATATTATTTCTGATATTCGCTTGAAGGATTGTCCTGTGATTGAAGCGGAAGCGGATCAAATTAAACAAGTGTTAATTAATCTTATTAAAAATGCGATTGAAGCGATGCCGGAAGGCGGGACCGTCACGATTGAAGCCGAAGTGGATCATTCCGAAGATCATGTGGTGATACGTGTGATCGACGAAGGAATTGGAATTCCAAGAGAGCTGATTTCAAGATTGGGGGAACCGTTTTTTAGCACAAAAGAAAAAGGAACGGGTCTTGGATTAATGATTTGTCAGAGAATCATAAAAAATCATAAAGGGTCTTTGGAAATTGATAGTGAAGTAAATAAAGGCACTACTTTTACGATTCGATTGCCTAGAAAAATCAGCAAAAAAACGATAGGCAGAAGATAAAGCCGGATGGAACAATATAAAAGCGCCGATCGCGTTTAAAAACTTCCTCCTTCTTAATCTTCTAAACGGAGAGAAACGAAATGGTTTTCCGAATGTTAATTGTTGTTGTGTTTCACTCCAAGGAAAAAGATCTTTTATATGCTTTGCTGAACGGTTCGCGATCGTCGAAATTCGGTTTAGAAAAAGTCGCACACATCGAATGAAAATCCTTTCTTTTTTTATAGAATCTCTCCTTCTTATATTTCGTTGTTGATCGTAAAAAACGAAAAGATGATAGGGCTTTCAAACTCCTTATCGCTTTCTTTTTTATTTTTTGGCGAATAATTGAGGGAGAAAATACAAGTTTAATATAAGGATCGAGAGACTCGAGAACCCCCTGTTCCAGAGGACGGAACGACTAAAAAGTCGCATTAAAATAAAAACTAGAATAGTATAAAGAAAGCAGAAGCAGGAAAAGAAAGAGAGCTGGTCAGAAATGAATTTTGCGAGAACAAAGGAAGAACAAGAACGTTTGGAACGAATTGGGAAATTGGCTGTTCGTTTTTCTGAAAGAGCGGGTAAAATAGACGAAACGGGAGATTTTCCATATGAGAATATGGAAGATTTAAAAGAGGCAGGCTATACGACGTGGACTTTAGACAAAGAATTTGGCGGAAAAGGAATTTCTTTATATGAATTTCTTCTTTATCAAGAAAAAATTGCCGAAGGAGACGGCTCTACTGCTTTGGCAATCGGCTGGCACATGGGCACGATGATGGATTTATCCGCAAGGCGGCCATGGAATCAAGATGTTTGGAACGAAGTAGTGAAGAAAGTAAAAAAAGGGGCTTTAATCAACACTGCAGCTACTGAGCCGCAAACGGGAAGTCCAACTCGAGGTGGCTTGCCGCAAACTACGGCTGTATTCGAAAACGGACAGTGGGTGATCAATGGCCGAAAAACGCATACGACTTTATCCCCCGTTCTCGATTTCATATTGGTAAAGGCTTATATTCCTCAACGAAAAAAGGTCGGTATTTTTCTCATACCGAAAGAAACGAAAGGGGTTTCCGTTGAAGAAACTTGGAATACCATTTCGATGAGAGGAACCGGAAGCCATGACTTATTATTAAAAGATGTTCGTATAGATGAAAAATATTTTGTGGAGACCGTCGATCCTGTGAACAATCAATCAGCGGGATGGCTGCTCCATATCCCGGCCTGCTACCTTGGAATTGCCGGTGCTGCCCGTAATTATGCCCTCCGATTTTCGACTGAATATTCTCCCAACAGCATAGAAGGCACGATCAGTGATTTACCGAATATCCGCCAGCTGATTGGGCAAATGGAACTAGAACTCTTGCAAGCTCGTACGTTTATGTATGCAATCGCAGAAAAATGGGATCGTTCGGAATCCAAAGTGGAACTTCAGGCAGCTCTAGGAGCCGTAAAACATGTGGCTGTGAATGCAAGTATACGCGTTGTGGATGCGGCCATGCGGATTGCCGGCTCCAAAAGTTTATTTTTCGAAAATCCTTTGCAGCGCTATTACAGAGATGTTCGAGCCGGATTGCATAATCCTCCAATGGATGACGCTGTCATTGCCATGCTGGCCCAAAAAGCTCTTGATGGGATTCAAAATTGAACAAAATGGAATTCCATTTTGTGGATAGATATTTGTAAATGCCTCCGAGTCTTTCGCTCGGAGGTTTTTCGCTCGTTTTTAGAAAACCGGGAAGTATGGGAGCGGCGGTGCTATTGAAATTCAATGTCAATCGTTTTACGATTGGAATTCTGCAATTTGTTGGCTCTTATTTCAAGAATACCGTTCTTATAAGTGGCTCGAACGCTGTTTTCATCCACTTTTGCAGGCAAAGTTATTTTTCTTTGGAAGCTTCCATAATATCGTTCTTCATGATGAATCTGCTCTGATTCCCTTTTTTCGGTTTTTTCTATTTTTCCAGAAATTTGAAGTTCTGTGCCATCTAAATGAATAAACAAGTCTTCTTTTTTCTCTAATCCTGGAATTTCACAAGTAACAATAACTTCATTATCCGTTTCACGCACATCCATTCTTGGAAAGTTGAAATTATTTTGGAAAAATGAAGGGAAATTTGTATTAAAGAAACGTTCCATGTCTTTTCGAAACTGGCCTAAAGGTTGGAAAGCATCATTGCTTGGCCATTGAATCACCATGATAACCTCCTTTATAAAATGATCGATCCTTTAAATAAGATTCCCACTTCTGAAAAAAACATTCATGGTGCGTTGAAAAATGGTTCCGTGAGGACGATGGATTATCCCTTTTTTATCAATTGTTTCCTTTTGAATGAAAGGGGCTTTGGAAAAGTTGATTTATAAAACAGACAGAAAGAGCGATATTACGTCAAGAAAAGGATTCTCCATTGATTCAGAAGAATTTTTCAGCAAAATGGTTTGAAGTGAAAAATAAAAAGAACAGAACATCAAAGGCAAACTGACAGGGGGAAGGAAATGGATATACGGAATGGACTGAAATCAATTTTGATTTCTGTTAGAAAACGTTGAATTTTTTGTGTGGACTACATTTTGGGGAAAGAATCTTCAAGGAGCGTTTGGGGCTATCCTTGAGATTGCGTTCGTTCAATCCTTTGGTTCAATATGGACGTGAGCCCCAAATACGTCATATTTTTCCGTTAAAATATTTTCCACTTTGTCGGAAATTCCATGGCTGGAACGGACATCAAGAGTAGGGTCAACGAGGATCACGATATCCACTATGACATTGTTTCCGTATTTTCGTGCTTTGACGCTTTTTACTTTAATCACGCCGGGAACGGTAAGAACAGTTTCTTTAAATTTCTGTAATTGCCCTTCATCAAAACCATCTGTCAAGTCATGAGAAGCATCTCGGAAAATTTCCCATGCAGTGCGGCAAATTAATAATCCAATGATGACAGCGGCCAAAGGATCGAGCCAGGCTAGGTGAAATTGGGAGCCGATGATTCCAATTGCTGTCCCGACCCCGACTAAGGCATCAGACAAATTGTCTTTAGCGGCAGCCATAACCGATTGGCTGTTAATGCGTTTGGCGAGACGACGATTATAAAGATAAACAAGAAACATGACAAAAGAGCCGAAAAGAGCGGCCCATGCAGATATCCAATCAGGAATTTGTTCCTTATGATGAAAGATGGAGGAAACAGCGTTGAAAAGCACTTGCAAACCTACCATCATCATAATGAATGAAGCCATAAGAGATGCGACCGTTTCTGCGCGCCAATGGCCATATGGATGATCTTCATCGGCAGGTTTACGCGCCAATCTCAATCCAATGAGTACCGCGACAGAGGCGATGATATCAGTGGTGTTATTCAAACCATCCGCTTTAAGGGCTTCCGAGTGGCTCGTAATTCCGATCAACAGTTTGAAAACCGATAAAAAGAGATAAGAAAAAATGCTGATGACAGCGCCTCTTTCTCCTGCCTTCAGATCTTGAAATTTTTTTTCATCCATATGCGACTATCTCCTTACCAACTTATGCTACTAGAACATGTTACCAAATGGATGGCGTTTGAGTCTATAGCAACCTTTTTAGGAACGTTCATGAATATAGGAAGGTGTAAAAAAAGTTTCTCTATGGAAAAACAAACGTTGTATCGATCGGCTTTTCTATTTTTTACTAACTGCTTTGTTTCATTCAATAAAAAACAGCACAAAGTCGTTTAGAAAAGAATATGTCATTTATTAAGCGGCAGTGCCTGATCGCTTCTTAGATGAGAGCACATTAGATAGAAAAATTGCGTATTCTGTTAACACACCATATCAAAGCAAATCATTCGCCTATACGCGGCCATTTTTTTTTGAATAAACTATAATGTCAAAAATGCGGGAGGAGGGCAGAGCAATGGCAGAGAAAAAAAAGAAACAGCCGAAAAAAGAAAAAATCAAGGAAAAGACCGAGAAAAAGACTGAGGAAAGGATCGAGGAAAAGGCCAAAGAGCAGTCTCCTGAACGATCTCCATCAGTTTGGGACAATTTTTGGCGGATCCGACCCCATGAAGAAGAAGCAACCAACGAGACAAAAGGGGAGGAACAGCCCCGTTTCCGTTGGATATAAAAATCAAATGAATTTTTTTTCATCAATTGGAAGTCCTCGGGTTTTGGCTTGCGAAAATCCGAGGATTTTTATAAGGAGAAAACTTTTTTGTTTCTAATTTTCCGATAATTATATATAATATTGACAATCTAAACTAAATTGAAAGAGTGAAGGGAAATGACAAGTATTGCAAAAGAAAAACAACCCATGCCAAAAGGCGCAATGGCCACCGTATACGGCATCCTTTTGGCCATAAGCACCGGTCATCTTGTGAACGATTCCATCCAGTCGGTCGTCCCGGCTATGTACCCGATTTTAGAACATTCATTACATATTACTTATGCCCAAATTGGGTTGATTGCTTTTATGTTAAACATGACGTCCTCTGTGATGCAGCCGGTGTTTGGTGTATTTGCGGATAGAAGACCAACCCCTTTTTTGCTTCCTTTTGGGATGTTCATGAGTACATTAGGTCTGATCGGATTTTCCATATCCAATGAATTTTGGGCGCTGTTGGCATCGGTCATTTTCATCGGCCTTGGTTCAGCGGTTTTTCATCCTGAAGGCTCGCGGGTAGCGTATATGGCGGCAGGGAGCAAAAGAGGACTGGCACAATCCATTTACCAAGTAGGGGGGAATGCCGGCCAATCGCTAGCTCCTCTTTTCACAGCTTTGATTTTTGTTCCTTTAGGTCAAAGAGGAGGATTATGGTTTACATTCGTTACGGTTATGGGCATTATTTTATTATTTATGGTTTCGAGATGGTACAGCAGGCAGCCTGTCATTATAGAGAAAAAAAGAAGACAAGGTGCAAAACCGGCAAGTCAAAATACGAAAATTCAGCAATCGATTTCTGGCAAAATCAAATGGGCGATGGTCGTGTTGGTTTTCTTCGTGTTTGCTCGTTCTTGGTATTATGCCGGGATCTCCAATTTTTATCAATTTTATTTGTTGGATGATTATGGCTTATCGATTCAAGAAGCGCAAATTTATTTATTTGTTTTTTTAGTTGCTGGAGTGCTAGGAACATTTTTTGGCGGCCCGCTTGCAGACCGTTTCGGACGAAGAAATATCATCGCTGTTTCCATGCTCGGCTCCGCTCCGTTGGCTGTCCTATTGCCGCATGTTCCGTTATGGCTGGTAATTCCAATGATAGCACTTATTGGTTTTATTTTGATGACGAGTTTCAGTGTCACAGTCGTATATGCTCAAGAGCTGATGCCGAAGAAAGTAGGTATGGCTTCGGGGCTAATCGTCGGATTGGCTTTTGGAATGGGAGGAGTTGGATCCGTTTTATTTGGTTCGCTTGCCGATTTGTTCAGCATTCGCTTTGTCATGATTTTTTGTAGTTTATTGCCTCTTTTTGGATTGGTTTCTTGGCTGCTTCCGAGAGATGAAAAAGTTCGCGAGATAACAGGTCAATAGTTTCGTTGTGAATTGGCATGAGTGTTCCTTCATATCAATATGGACTTGTTCGATTGAAAATCATCGTTCGTTAGAAGCCTTAATTTGGTGCACTTATGAGTTTGCGGATGTCAATGCAAATAGAAGTCATTAAATGGCCTATCTTGCGGATAGGCCATTTTTTTTCGGAGATATTCCTACCATTTTGATCGATTTTGTATTATATTAATGAATATGAAAAGGAGGGAATGATATTGGAATTAGCAGCTCACAATCGTACAGAACAAATGAAAAAACCAATATCAGGTAAACCGCACTATTTTGATATTATGCTGAAAATCATATCAGCGGCCGTTCTTTTAGGAGGTGCCGTCTTTTTATACGAGCGGGTTTCCGTCAGTCAAGCTTTATTATATCTTCTTGGTGGCTTGGGTGGTTTTACTCTTTATCAAGCGCACTTTGGCTTCACTTCTGCTTGGCGTAAGTTCATTCTTTACCGAAAAGGGGAAGGTTTGCGTGCCCACATGATTATGTTGGCAACAGCAAGTCTTTTATTTTTACCTTTTCTAATAAAAGGATCCATATTCGGTCATCCAGTTGAAGGATATGTATCACCCGTCGGAATGTCTGTTTTGATCGGAGCCTTTTTGTTTGGCATTGGAATGCAGCTTGGAGACGGTTGTGCTTCTGGAACGCTTTATCATATAGGCGGCGGAGATGTTAACGGGATTGTGACGTTAATCGGATTTATTATAGGATCTGTAATCGCGACAACTCATTTCAATTGGTGGATGAATACGCCTCATTTTGAACCCATTTCCTTTATCCAAACCTTCGGGCCGCTGGGAGGATACATCTTTCAACTGATTATAATAGCCGTTGTGTTTGTTATCACGATTATGTTAGAGAAACGCCGAAATGGCCATTGGGTTGCGCCGACACTTAAACAGGGAAATGGTTGGAAATCGGTGTTTACCGGACCTTGGTCTCTTGTCATTGGCGGATTATTATTGGCTATTGTGAACACGCTCGTCCTGATTATTCAAGGAAAGCCTTGGGGAATCACTTCGGCGTTTGCCTTATGGGGAGCCAAAATTGTGCAGCTGTTCGGAGGCCATCCGGAACATTGGTCGTATTGGACTGATCCGGCGAGAGCAGCTTCTCTCCACAATCCATTATATATGGATATTACAACAGTGATGGATATTAGTGTGATGGTTGGAGCTTTATTGGCTGCGGCAGTTGCCGGTCGATTTAAGAAACCTATTCATTGGAAACGCCCGACAAGAATGACCATTGCTGCCCTATGCGGCGGAGTGATTATGGGTTATGGAGCTCGGATTTCCTTTGGCTGCAACATCGGATCTTATTTTGATGGAATCGCATCTTTCAGCGTTCATGGTTGGTTGTGGTTTGCTTCCGCTTATATAGGAAGTATGATTGGAGTCAAATTGCGCCCATATTGTGCTTATGAACAATAGAGAAAAGAGGGACTGGATTGTATTTCCAGTCCTTTTGTGTTTGGGAGAAAATAGTTAAAATCATCTAGGTTTGGGAAAGCAAATCGGTTTAATGAGCAATATGGCTTGATAAAGGATATAGTAAGAAAAAAAGGCCAAAATCATCATAAATCCTTGTAAAATGGGGAATGTATAGGAAACAAGCAGGGCGATGAATGTGCTGAAGGAATCGCCGGCATGAAAATAAGAACGGGGATGATTCCATTGAATAGCTTTCGACACAATCGTGGAGACGAAGAAAGCAAAAACTCGAACGTTTTCGTTGGAAGAGCAAAAGAATATTTAAAAGATAAGAGAAAAGCGATGAAACTTATTCGGCGGGCGACAATAAAAGCAGGAAAAAACAGAAGGCGCCTTCGTGATGTTTGGAACAATTTGCAATTATTATTAGAACTGGCTAAAGCTTGGTCGAAAGGGGAATACCGCCAAATTCCTTATCGTTCGATGCTGTCCATTTTTGCGGCCATCGTCTATTTTGCTGTCCCAACGGATGCGATTCCTGATGTCTTGCTAGGATTTGGACTGATCGATGACGCGGCCGTCATTGGTTTTACATTAAAATTAGTGGAAAAAGACTTAGAGCGATTTAAACAGTGGAAAGAAAAAAAGAACAGTCCCCAAATGATTGATACAAAAGAATAATTTTATAATCCATTGAAAAGAGCTTTAAAATAAGAGTTCATACTGAAAAAGAAATGTTCATGTTTAAAAAAGGGGGAGGGGAAAAAACGAATGAGACAAAAGAAATTCTTTTGCATCATTCCGTGTGGCAAACGGAAAATTTGGGATCAACATCCAGAGGCCGGACCGGTGCGGGCTGATGCGGCCTATATCGGAATATTTCATGGCCTTTGTCAAAACTACGCTCGCCTGTTTTTTGATCATTGGGGCATTTTGTCGGCTAAGCATGGGTTATTGCTTCCGGATGATATTGTCCCTGGTAATTATGATTTATCTTTTTCAGATCATCATCGAAAATCGGAAATGATCGAAATAAGCCAACTGAGAGAACAAGCGGAGGTAAAAGGAGCCGCTGCGGTTGACGTGGTTGTCATGTTGGGTGGAAAAAAATTTCAACCCATTTTGCGGGAAATGTTCCCGGAATGCCACGATATTCAGTTTCCGCTCCAAGGAAGCAGAGGGATCGGCGACATGCAAAAACGATTAAAAGACGCAATAGAAAACAGGAACCCCATTCATAAAATTGATTTCGATTAAAATTTATTATAATAATGTTATGTTAACAAGTGACCCACAATATGTAATGGTAATGTGCTCACTGATGAATAAATCAAAAAATCGGTAGCCTTTTTTTATTTTATCAGATGATTCAGCTGGGTGATGTCGGGTATATAAGAACCGACTTCTCTTGATGGATGTTCAATCCATCACTATGTTTGTTGCATGATGTTTTCAATATGAGTCCATTTTAACGTGTTTATCAAAAAGAAATGTTTGGAAACAGCTATTCGACTAAGTAGGAATTCAAATAAGTGTACATAATAATAAGCAAGATTGAAAAGGAAGGAAAGGATTCATTCATGGAGCATATTGAATATCCAGCTGAAGGCTACAGCAAAAAAAGATCCGCCTCTCAACAAGAAAAAAAACATCGTAAACCGGCGGCCGTATTATCAATCTCAACGGTTCCTCTTATTATGACACTTGGGAATTCTATGCTTATACCGGTTCTTCCAGTTATAGAAAAGCAATTGGGGATTTCGAATTTGCAATCGAGCTTGATTATTACGGTTTATTCAGTTGTTCCGATATTGCTTATTCCCATTGCTGGTTATCTTTCGGACAGACTGGGACGTAAAATGGTCATGATTCCGAGTTTGATCATTTCGGGAATAGGTGGGCTTTTGGCGGGATGGGCCTCTTGGAAGATGTCGAACCCATACTATATGATCCTGATCGGCAGGATGCTGCAAGGAGTGGGGGCATCTGGAGCTTTTCCTATTGTACTGCCCCTAGTCGGAGATTTGTTCCGACAAGAAGAGGAAGTAAGCGCGACGCTTGGTGTCATTGAAACGTCGAACACGCTTGGAAAAGTACTCAGTCCCATCTTGGGAGCTTTGTTGGCGGGTTGGATTTGGTTTATGCCTTTTTTTTCTTTTCCGTTATTTTGTTTAGTCTCTATTTTCCTTTTGCTTCTTTTCGTTAAAAGCCCAAAAAGAGAAGAAGAGAATAAAGAATCGATTCGTGAATTTATCCAAAAGGTGAAGGAAATTTTTCAGAGGGAAGGCAGATGGCTTTATGCCGTTTTTGCTATTGGGACTATATTAATGTTTGTTTTGTTTGGATTTCAATTTTATTTATCGAGCATCTTGGAAGATCAATTTCATACTGTTGGAATTATGAAAGGATTTTTGCTTGCGATCCCGCTCGCAGCTTTATGCTTTGCTTCTTTTTTAACCGGGAAATATATTAAAGGGAATAAAAAGACGATGAAATGGATTACAACGATCGGGCTTGTTGTCACTGCTATATCATTATGTATGATCCTTTTTTCAGATCGATTGTGGTATATATTAGCCATTTTTGTGATCTGCGGGATCGGCATTGGTGCCGGCTTGCCTTGTATGGATGCCATGATCACAAGCAGCATTGAAAAGGAAGAGCGAGGGACGATTACTTCTATTTACAGTGCTATGCGTTTTGCCGGTGTAGCAGCGGGGCCTCCTGTCAGCTCCATTCTCATGAAAAATTCGGAATTTGTGATGTTCTTTATTTTGGCCTTTTTATGCCTCGTATCCGCTTTTTTTTCGATGAAAGCAATAAAGCCAAATTCTTAATGAAAAAGAACGAGAAGGAATTTTTCTTTCTCGTTCTTTATGTTTGCATTGATTTTTCATCAAACTAAGGTAGCAAATAAAACAAAACAGCAAAGAAATGGGCAAATGATCCACCTAAAACAAACAGATGCCAAACCGCATGATGGTAATGAAATCCCCTCCACACGTAAAAAACTGTTCCCACTGTATAGAATATGCCGCCGATGACTAACAGTAAAATTCCGTTTGGAGCCACCGTTTCTGTCAGAGGACCCCATGCAACAACCACAAGCCAGCCCATCGCTACATACAAAAGAGTGGAGGTGTAAAGAAATTTATTCACAAAAAAACATTTAAAAATGGTTCCGCCCACAGCTATCCCCCACACGATGCCAAAAAGCGTCCATCCAAGCCAGCCTTTTATCGCCAGTAAAGCAAAGGGAGTATAAGTACCAGCGATAAAAAAATAGATCGACGAGTGATCGAAAATTTCAAATAATTTTTTTGCTTTCCCAGGCGGAAGGCTATGCACAATCGTGGAGGATAAGTATAAAAGAAGCATGGTGGCGCCGAACAACGTAAAACAAACGATATGAAGGGGTCCGCCATACGATGCAGAGTACACAATCAACATCACTAATGCCGCAATGCTAAACAGCGCTCCAATGCCGTGAGTAATCGAGTTGGCAATTTCCTCATTTTTTGAATAAGAATGCGTATTGGCCATTAGTCAGTCCTTTCCATCCATTAGGATCGTTCAACTTATTGAAAGACATTTGAAAAACTTTGTTATCCATAATGAAGCTTCCTATTCATTTTACCATAAAGTCTTTCGAGCATGTAAAATTGTACAGGTTAAATCTCAAAAAGTTATGGAAACAAATGTAAAATTAATGATAAATTAACAAATTTTTCATTCAGCATTAACAGTTTAATAGTTTAATAGATTACAGAGAAAAGAAACGATCTTGAACTAGGAGATGAAAAGTAGATGAAGCTGATTACGAAAAAAGGAGCCACATTCGCATTCGCACTAGCTTTAACCATTCCTGCTGTAACACCGGTTGCTGCGGCGAGTAACGAGAAAGTGAGCATTGATTCCATCCAATTTAACGGAATGAATCCACCTTCCACGATTGATCAAATGGTGAATACTTATACCGATGCATCAGTTGAGGTAAAATACAGCGATGGCAGAGTTCGAAAGTTTCCGCTTGCCTATAAAACATTGTTTAAATCGGAAGATCAAGTAGCCGCGAACAAAGGCGAAAAAATTCCGGCGGGTACACCGATTGATGTACATGGGAATCCCATTATGGATCACAGTGTTGAAGGTAAACCAACTTATTTTATATCGGATGCACCTGACTCAAATAGCTTATTAAATATAAAAGGTCAACTTTATATGGTGACCCATTATGAATACGACACATTTGATGCGGCCGGCCATTCAGCTTATGGATTAGTTCCAGCCTCTATGACTTTGACGAAATTAGCGCAGGATAAGAAAACTGGGGAGCTGAAAGCAGTAGAAGTGAAAAAAATTGATTTTTCTTCCGTAAATGGTCTTTGGATTCCATGTAATGGCAGTGTATCGCCTTGGAACACTCATCTCGGATCAGAAGAATATGAGCCGGATGCACGCAGTTTTGAATTCAATCCACAATCTTCTGCAAGAACCTGGACAGAAAGTTTTGCTAAGCTTTATTTTGGTGATGAATCGAAAGCAAATCCTTATTACTACGGATTTATTCCGGAGATTACGGTGAAGGAAGACGGTTCAACAAAGGTGGAAAAACATTATAGCGTTGGGCGCTTTTCACATGAATTAATGAAGGTGATGCCTGATAAACGTACAGCCTTTTTTGGTGATGATGGCTCTTATACTACTTTATTCATGTACGTAGCGGATAAGCCTGCGGATTTATCAGCAGGTACACTTTATGCTGCTAAATTTCATCAAACCGGTACTGAAAATGGCGGTAGCGGGAAATTAGAATGGATTAAGCTAGGTCATGCTACAGATAAAGAGATAAAAGATATCATTGACAGTGGCATTCAATTTAGTGATATTTTCGAAACTTCAGATGCGCCCAAAGAAGGCTTTACTGCCATCAAGCAATATTCCTACGGCAAAACAGAATATTTAAAATTAAAACCAGGAATGGAAAAAGCAGCTGCCTTTTTAGAATCACGACGTTATGCAGCCATGCTTGGAGCGACATCTGAATTTAATAAAATGGAAGGTGTTGCACTTAATGCAAAAGATAAAAAAGTTTATATAGCCATTTCAGACCAAAGCAGCGGAATGGCAAAAGATACAAAAGGAACAGATCCTGTTGACGATATTCAATTACCAGTCATTAAATCGGGTGTCACGTACCAATTGGATTTAACCGGCGGGCAAAAAGATAAGGATGGAAATGCCATTGATAGCGACTATGTTGCCGCGACCATGTCTGGTTTAATTGCCGGTGAAGATTTAACAACAGCGGATTCATACGGCAATACGGCTAATGTGGACAAAGTAGCCAATACGGATAATTTAAGCTATTCCGAGCCGCTTAGAACATTATTCATAGGCGAAGACAGCGGAAAACATACGAACAACTTTGTGTGGGCGTACAATGTCGATACAAAAAAATTGTCCCGTATTTTATCTGTTCCGGCCGGGGCAGAAGCAACCGGTTTGTCAGCGGTAGATAATATGAACGGTTTCTCTTATATTTTGAGCAATTTCCAGCATCCTGGAGATGAATTAGATCAAAACAGCATTACGGCTGTTGACAAATCAGAGTTAAAAAAAGCGATGGAAGAAAAGATTGGAATCGATAAAACAGGCGGTGTTGGGTATATAACCGGACTGCCTTCACTCACAAAATTGCCGAAGCCTTATAAATTCAAAGATGTAGACAAAAGTCATTGGGCTTATGAATATGTCTCGGATTTACAATTAAGAGGAATCGCAAAAGGCATGACAGAAAAATCTTTTGTGCCGAACCAAAATGTGACTCGCGGCCAGTTTACTTCCCTTATCGTCCGTGCTTTAGGATTAGAAGCAAAGGGAAAACCGCCATTTAAGGATATTAAAGGTTTGGAACTTTCTCAAGATATTGCCGCAGCCTATGAAGCAGGAATCATTGATGGAAAAACAAAGGATAAATTTGCTCCGAACGACACAATTACTCGCGAGCAAACAGCGAAAATCTTAATGAAGGCCTATGAAGTGAAAACGGGACAACGTATTGCGACCACACATAAAACCATTTTTAAAGATACATCTGCGATTTCAGCAGAATTTTTGCCCTATGTCAATGCGGCCTACGAAAAAGGCTTCCTTAGTGGCTATCGAGATGGTACCTTTGCTCCTAATAAAAACTTAACTCGTGCTCAAGCGGCCAAACTCGTTGATTTATTTTTAAAAAATGTGGAATCATAGACAAACGGTTGATCCGTTATGCCGATGAGTATCTTTGCTGATCATCGTTGCTTGTTTGTAAAGACTGTGAGTAACTCTGATGTTTATACAGTGGCTTATTCGAACATAAGGATGGTTGTTAAAATAGGAAAAGGCTGGCTCAATATCGCTCCAACGCGATGTTTTGAGTCAGTCTTTTTTTGACAATGGGAGGTATGATAGTTTTCAAAGGCTTGCTTTTTTAATTAAATGTGTATGAATAAGAGAGAGCAGATGCCGTTAAAGAATGCTAAAAAACATGATGAAAAAGCGATGCTGGAATTCGTTACTGCACACTTTCAGAATGAATTGTTTTGAAAAAAAGAAAAAAGTAAGATAGTATAGGAAACGAATATTTACAAAATAAGAAGGAAGAGAGATATGATTGTAAAAACGGAACAAGAACTAGAAGGGTTAAAGCAAAGCGGTAAAGTGATGGCCGCGATTCGCGACCAATTAAAAATCCATACAAAGCCCGGCATCACAACAAAGGAATTAGATGAATTAGCCGGAAAATTATTTGCAGAATACGGTGCAGAATCAGGACCGAAAAAAGAATACAATTTTCCCGGCTATACTTGTATAAGCGTGAATGATGAAGTAGCACACGGAATACCCGGCGACAAGGTCATTCAAGAAGGGGATCTTGTAAATATTGATGTCTCCGGGTCTTTCGACGGTTTTTTTACAGATACGGGAATTTCATTTGTTGTCGGCAATGGGGATCCAGAACTGTATCGATTATGTGAAACGGCGGAGAAAGCTTTTCAACAAGGAATATTAAAAGCAAAAGCGGGGTCTAAACAAAATCAAATTGGTAAAGCAGTGATGAAAGAAGCAAAGCGCAATGGCTTTTCTGTCATCCTGAATTTAACCGGCCATGGAGTTGGCCGATCACTCCATGAAAAGCCCGATCATATATTGAATTATTACGACCCGTGGGATAATGAATTATTAAAAGAGGGTCTTGTCATTGCGGTTGAGCCGTTTATCTCTACAGGGGCTGATATGATTGAAGAAGCAGGAGATGGATGGACTTACAAAACTCCTGACGGCAGCCTGGTGGCTCAAGTGGAGCATACTATTATCGTAACAAAAGATAAGCCGATTATTTTGACTTTGTAGAAGGAGAAAAGAAATCGACAGCTGGTAGGCTGTCGATTTTTTCGTATTTATGAAATCGTTGTTTCTTCCTCTAAGACGTACGAATTTCGTCCTGCACCTAGTCCAGAAACCAATTGAACGGTTGTGGCTGCCACCAGAAGAAAGAGGGGAACGAACCAGTGGCCTGTCAAGTCATGCAAAAGTCCAAACAGAAAAGGGCCAAATGCTGCGAACAAATATCCGATTGATTGAGCCATACCCGAAAGTCTTGCCGCCGTATAATCCGTTTTTGCCCGCAAAGAAATAAAAGTCAAAGCTAAACCGAACGTCGCTCCTTGCGAGATGCCTATGAGCAAAACCCACCAAATCGTATAATCGGGATTTTCCATTAGAAGTCCTGCATAGCCGATAATCCCGATCAAGCAGACGATGGTGGATAAAAGCCGCTGACTACTCCAGCGCTCTGCAAGGATCGGAACTATAAAGGTCGCCGGCATACCAACAAACTGCATGATGGAGACCATCCAACCCGATGCCTCAGCACTCATTCCACGATCTTGAAAAACGTTGGGAAACCAGTTAATGGATATATAAAAAACAAAAGACTGGAAACCCATAAAAATCGTCACTTTCCAAGCAAGCTTGGATCTCCAGAGCCGGTTTTTTTCCTTGTTTTTATACGTTGGTAAGTGGTTCATCGTTGTATGGCGGAGCTGAGGCTGCCAAATGAACAGCGCCACAAGCGACAACAAAGCCCAAAACATAAGGGAGCCTTGCCATCCATAGCCAAGAGCATGAGTCAATGGAACACTTAGGCCGGATCCAAGTGCGGCAAAAGTGTTCATCGAAAGAGAATATCCGCCTGTCATCAGCCCTACTTGATGAGGGAAATCCCTTTTGATCAGCCCCGGCAAAAGAACATTGCCAGCAGCAATCGCCGTTCCTATCATAAATGTTCCTAAAAATAACGTAAAAATAGAGGAACAGGAACGTATGAATATGCCCGCCGTCAATAACAGCAAGCTGAAAAAGAGGGTTCGTTCCATTCCAAACTTCCCAGAAAGTTGAGGAACCAGTGGGGAAAAAACGAAAAATGCCATAAGCGGGAGTGTGGAAAGCAACCCGGCCACGGAATGGGACAAACCTAAATCTTCTCTGATAAAACCGAGCACCGGCCCCACTGCGGTCAGAGAAGGGCGTAAATTGGCTGCTACGAATAAAATTCCTATTACTAAGAAGACCCATTTTTTATCAAAATGTTTGAACGCAGCCGTTTCTTTCATGACAAAACCACCTTTCATTCACATGCATCCAGTCAATAATTTAAGGAAAATGATTGCAAAATGACGGTACGGCCTCCCATTTTAACGTCTCAATCCATTAAGACTCATCCGCCATCCACAAACTGTTGATGAGTGTATCAACATTTAGGGAGTTCATACAGTCGGTTGAACGGATCGTTTAAAAGGCCATTAGCTTAAATGAAAAAAGACTCGAATCCCAGTATATCATATTTCAAAACATGACAGCCGTAAATGTGCCATGACATATCCTAAATTACATTGCGAACTTTCTTCAGTCGCCAGGGCAAAGAATGATAGGAGAACAATAAAAAAAGGAGACCTTAAGGGGTCTCCTCTTGATTAGCTAAAAGCCTGCCGTTTTTCGTGAAAGGTGTGGCTTGAGTTTGTTTGCGCAAAGAAGGGTAGAAGATCAGTCCACTAGCCAATAAAGCGGCTCCGAACAAAAATGTTTTTAAATCAGAAGTACCTGCATAAATGACCCAAATGGAATAAATAGTGGACAATAAAGCAATAAGACCATCGGTGTACCGGCTTTTGTTAAGCTGATACGTTTCACCGGTCCAAACGAGCTTAAGCTGGAACAAGGATGCAATAAGATAAGGCATGAGATAAGCCAATGTGGCGATATAAATGACAAAAGTCAAATGCATGGGCCATTGAATTGGATATGGTTGAAAAAATAAAGAGTTGTCCAAGAACGTTTGACAGCCATAAGGAAAAGGATGGAACGCCTCTTTTGTTTTCTTTTAGAAAAGAAGCTAAAAACAATCCTTGCTTAGCCGCTTGATAAGGAACCTCGGCGCTCATTAACACCCAACCTATTGTGGAGCCGGCTAAACTAATCAAGCCCAATCCAGCGATTAAATAAGCTCCGATTGGTCCGATGATGGTTTCAATAGCATCCACGAGTGGTTTTTCGGAATGTATTAGAGTTTCCTGTGGCAGAACGCCCATCACCAGCAAGGAAATACCGATATAAATCGCCAATGCAATCATTAGCCCAATAATAGTGGCCCGTTTTATATCACTTTGTTTTTTGGCTCTGGAGGCAAATACAATAGCCGATTCAACACCCACGAAAGCCCAAAGTGTTGAGACAGCTGCGTGGTTTATTTGTGTTAAAATTCCTAGTGGATGTCCGCTTTCATCTAAGCGTGGAGCCGTAAATGGAAGCAAATTACTTTTTTGAAACGCAAACAGGCTTAGGACAATAAATAAAAAGAAACCGATCACTTTTGCGCTCGTGGCTAGAAAATTGATTTTTCCTGCTCCTTCAATTCCTCTTAAAATTAAAAAATGTGTAAACCAAAGCATGGCGGTGCATATAATAAAAGTTAGAACGTTGCCTGTTTTGAAAGCAACGGTTCCGATTGTGAATAACGGAGCTTTGCTGTTTAAAATGGGAAAAAAGGTTGCTAAATAGCTTGTAAAAGTAGTGATAATAGCAACATTTCCAGCGAAGTTTCCGATCCAATACCCCCAAGAAGACATAAATCCTGACAATGTGGAAAGTGTTGATCCCTCTTTAAACAGTTCTTTTGCGTAAATTTGTGGTCCGCCGTTCAGTTCTGGTTTTCGGATGGATAAATTACCGAAGACAAGAGCCGTTGTGAGGACACCGAAACCAGTTAAAGACCATCCCAATAACACAGCAGCTGGATTGGCGGCTTCAGAAAGCGTTCGTGGCAACATGAATATTCCGGATCCTACCATATTTCCAACGACCAGTGCGGTCAAAAGCCAAAACCCTAATCGTTTTTGTTCCATTGAATCAATGAACCCCTTTCTACTTGGATGACGAAACAGTGCTGCAAATGTAAAACGGGGATTGACATTTGCGAAAATGTAATGAGAATGTGTTTATTTATTCGCAACCAGGCAGGCATGTTTTTTATGCATCCTTCATCCGGTAACGTTTACCGCCGTCTCGTTTGAAATTTTCGCAGATGCCTTCAAAATAGTATTCAAGTACGTTGAAAACAGCCCGATCAGTCAATCGATCATTATTTGTATATTTTTGCAGAAATGACTATCATTCTTCATTGTGAAGGTATGATTATTTAGAACGCAAAATAAATATACAACAATCGACACAATTCGTCTATTGTTATTTTTATCCGCAGAAAAATCCTTTTGCTGTAAGTTTCACGATATCTTAAGGAAAAAAGGAAGCGAATGGTATTTTGAAGTCGTTCTCACTAAAATCGGTCTTTTAAGGTTATAATCTGTCTTCTCGAGGCATAATCTTAATACGTAGTAGCCATTCAATAGAACGAATGGGAGGACTAGAAATTTGAGCGAGATTGGCTTTCTGTCAATTAAGTGGTAAGATAGAAGTACGACTTGTTGCTTTATCAGTAAAGTCAGGGCCCTCATCCCAAAATTGGTCGTATACTGTTATGAAGTTGTTCCTCATTCTACTTGAGATCGGGCTTTTTGTGTTTTGCAGAAACATCATCAATTATAATAAAGGGGTCTTTATTTGTGTATTATAACAAACGGAATCAAGAAGAAGTTGAAATGGTCGAAACGAGTGTCTACGCTTGCCAATCGCCTGATTGCAATGTTTGGATGAGAAAAGAATTTGCGACACCCAATTTGCATTGCCCAATTTGCGGAAGTGAAATGAAAGAAGAGATACGGGAGTTATATCCAATCAAAAAGAACTAATGTATGATGGCAGCTGCCTATAAGTGGCAGCTTTTCTTTTTTTATGACGAGTTTATGTTCTCGCTTTACTTTAAGGCGTTCCCACAAACGCTTAGAAAAAGAATAAAGTCCTCTTTTTTGGGGAAGATTTCCTTTAGATACTAACCCCATGAAGGAGGAATTGGATGTTTTCGGAAAATGCAAGCCAACACATGCCTCCATTTCCCGAGTCTTTTTGGAGATCCAATTTGGAATTACCGTCTTTTCCGAAACTGGAGAAAGATATAGAGGTGGACATTTCCATTGTTGGTGGCGGAATTGTCGGAATCACTTCTGCCAACTTATTAGGAAAAGCAGGAATGAAAGTCGCTCTGATCGACGCTGGCAAAATTCTCACTGGCACAACGGGGCACACAACTGCCAAAATTACCGCTCAGCATGGTTTAATCTACCACGAATTGATGGAACATTTTGGATTTGAGAAAGCACGTGGTTATTATGAAGCGAATATGTCTGCCTTACATTTTATCCGCGACACCGTTTTACGTCATCAAATCGAATGCGATTTTACCGAAGAAGATGCTTATCTCTACACGAATACGGATTCTTATATCAGCAAACTTGAAAAGGAGATGGAGGCCTATGAAAAACTGGGGATAGAGGGAGACTATCGCAACTCTATTCCCATTGATATACCCGTAAAAGCAGCTGTTAGGATGAATACGCAAGGCCAATTCCATCCGTTAAAATATTTAAAAAAACTATTGGAAGAGACCGAACATCAAGGAGCAGAAATATTTGAAAATACGACCGCAGTGGATATAGAGCAAGGGAATGAGATAAAAGTTGTTGCTAGAAATGGCTGCACGATTTCATGTAAGCAAGTAGTCATTGCGTCCCATTATCCGTTTTACGATGGGGCAGGATTTTATTTTGCCAGAATGTATCCAGAACGATCTTATCTTCTTGCCGTCAAACCTCAAAAAACATTTTCTGGCGGCATGTATCTTATGGTTGAAGAACCAACACGATCGTTGCGGTATACGCTGTGCGACAATGAAAAAATATTGCTTGTAGGCGGGGAACGTCATAAGACTGGACAAGGGATTTCTACGATACATCATTATGAAGCACTGCAAAAATACGCAGAAGAAACATTTGGAATCAACGAATTTTTGTACCGCTGGTCGGCGCAAGATTGGACGACATTAGATAAAGTGCCTTTTATTGGGCGAATCACTTCCGAAAAACCGAATATTTATGTTGCAACGGGTTTTCGAAAGTGGGGAATGACAAATGGAACAGCGGCAGCCCAATTAATCAGTGATTTAATTTTAGAAAAGCCCAATCCTTATGAAGAGTTGTTTACTCCTTCTCGTTTCAACGTGGATCCATCAGTGAAAACATTGATTAGAGAAAATACCAATGTCGCGGGGCATTTATTAAAAGGGAAATGGGAATCCCCGTTAAAAACGGTGGATGATTTACAAACGGATGAAGGCTCTGTCATTCGTGTGAACGGAAAAAGAGCGGGGGCCTATAAAGATAAAAATCAAAACGTATATATGGTGGATACCACTTGCCGGCATATGGGGTGTGAAGTGGAATGGAACAGTGGTGATCGTACTTGGGATTGCCCGTGCCACGGGTCACGTTATTCAGTGACAGGAGAAGTATTGGAAGGACCGGCGAAACAGCCGCTCAATAAGGTGGAAGAATGAAAAAATTTGGTTTCGATGGTAAGGATAAGGGAAACTTCCATCAGCAGGGGCAGTGTCCCCGCTGATGGTTGGCTGAACGAATCGAATTTTTAGGCGGTAGCCTGGCGCCAAATTGTTTTTGTCCATCATGGCCTTAATGAGGACGTTGGCGGAGATGATATTTTTTGAAGGCTTTCGAATTCAAAAGGATGGGAGAGGCGATGGACGTTTATTTCCGTTTTTTTCCTTTTTTAAAGGGTGGTTAAAATGCCGAGCAATACATATGCGGCTGTCGGTATGCCATAATAAATTAACTGATTTGTTGGAACGTTGTTCACTTTTTCCACCTCCCTCTTTATAGCCTCCCCTTAAGCTTTGCTTTTCATGATAAATGGTTGGCCATGGAATTGACAAAATTTTAATTCAATTTATAGTGGAAGTAGACGAAAAAAATGAAAATTCACTGTATGTAAAGGGTGGATCTACATAATGGCAGAGAATGCTCGAATAAATACTATTTCATATCCATATTCGGAAGAGGGGTTTTGGCAAGGGGCGAAAGACTGCGTGCCCACATTATTGGGCTATTGGAGCATCGGTTTTGCAGCCGGTGTGGTGGAAAAAACAGCGGGGCTTACCATCGCGGAAATTGTGCTGATTTCCCTTATTCTTTATGCCGGATCGGGGCAATTTATTGCATCAGGAATGATCGCGGCCGCAAATCCTGTTTCCGCTATTATTTTTACGATCTTTTTTATTAATCTTCGTCATCTTCTCATGAGTGCAGCGATATCCCCTTATTTTCGTCATCTTCCTTTGTGGAAAAATGTGTTGACCGGTTCGTTGTTAACGGATGAAACATTTGGCGTTGCGATGAATCATTTATCTAATCGAGCAGCCGGAAGTTTTAAATGGATGCTCGGTTTGAATGTCACTGCATATGTCAACTGGCTAATTGGCAATGTAGCAGGGGGATTTTTTGGAGAATGGATTCCAGATCCGAATGCATTTGGACTTGATTTTGCCCTGCCAGCGATGTTTATTGGATTGCTTGTTTTACAGATTACTAGCAGAAAAAAATGGATGGTCGATTTAGCAGTGGCTATATGCAGTGCATCATCGATCGTGATCTTAAGCTTTTTTGTTTCGGGCAGCACGGGAGTGATTACCGCAGCCATCGTGGCGGCAACAGCGGGGGTGTTTATTGAAAAATGGAATTAAGATCATATGTTTTGGCGGTTATTATTGGATCGGGGATTGTCACGATCATACCGCGAATTCTTCCGCTGATGATTTTAAGCCGATTTCAATTGCCCCAATGGGCTGAACGTTGGTTAAGCCATGTGCCTGTTGCGGTCATGACGGCCCTGTTGGCGCAAGAGCTGCTGCTTTCAAACGGAAAATTTTCGATCATGGAAAATCGACTGGAGTTGTTGGCAGCTATACCGGCATTTGTGGTGGCGCTTGCGACCCGTAGTTTATTAGGGACGGTTGTGATAGGAATTGTCGCGATGATGGCTGCGCGCTTTTTTATTTAGGTTAGAATAAAGAAAACGGGAAGGAATCATTTTCCTTCCCATTTTTTAACCGTCCTAATAGATGAAAAACCGTAAGAGCTTCTTTTTTCCATTTCCAGTTTACCTTTTTGGTTGACACCAACTGCTCCTTTAATACCGATCCGTACATCCATCCACCGATCAACTGGACTTTCAAAGGTCTAAGCAATGTTTTAAGAAGCTTATTCTTCTTTGTTGGCTAAGCAGCGGTCGCATTCCATCATATACGATTCAGCCTGTTCTTCAATATATTCACCGCATTCCGGACAAACTTTTTTAGGAAGATCACGGAACATTTCAACCGGACTTGGAACCATTTTTATTCCTCCTTATCAAATTTTTTCATTTTTGTTCTAATGAAGCCGAATATTGTCTCAATGAAAAAATAATGAACTTATGAAGTGGATGAAACGGATGTTATTCTTCTGATTGCGCAAGGCAGCGATCGCACTCCATCATATAAGATTCCGCTTGCTCATCCATATGCTGGCCGCATACCGAACAAACTTTAATGGATATGGTTTGGAAAAATTCAACCGGACTTTGAACCATTTCAGGCACCTCCTTTTTATAATACAGATTATAAAATATTGTTTCTGTTATAATACAGTATACACAACATTTTTCTTGTTGTGTACCCCTTTTTTAAAAAATTTAAAAAAATAAAATATAAATGAATATTCGCTGAAAAGAATGGATCTAATTTTCATGCAATAGAATTTTTATTTATTTCCATATGAAAGGAAAAAGAATTTTTACTATGATAAAAGTATGAACAAAATGGTTCCGCTTAATCCAAAATAAGCGAAACAGATTTTCTATCGCTTCACTTGAAAAAACAGAAGTCGCTCCTTTTTAAAAGAATGAAACTTGTCATTTCACTTTAGTCCAATCAGCTTTTTCGCCGCGAGCTTTTCGTGTACACAGCTGTTTTATTTCGTTGTTTACAATAGATTGATATCTTGGTATAGTATTTTCGAGAATGGATAGATCGTCTATTCATTTGGGCAGCGGTTCTAATTATTTCTTTTAGTTTGGATTGAAACCGCTGCCATTAACATGTTATTGGAGGAGAGCTGCTGTGAGAGTTGTTTTTTTTCTAACTGGTTTGCTGTTAGTGTATGGGCTTGCCATGTTGGTCAGCTATGATCGAAAACATGTGCGCTATAAGGCAATTTTTACTATGCTGATTGCCCAATTAGTACTTGCTTTTATTATGTTTAATACAAAAGCAGGCATTTCGGTCATTGGATTTGTGTCGAAAATGTTCAGTAAATTGCTTGAGATGGGCAGTAAAGGGGTCGACTTTGTTTTTGGAGGGTTGGAAAACAAAGGGATATCCAATTTTTTTCTTGATGTGTTAATGCCTATTATTTTTATTTCGGTTTTGATCGGTATTTTGAACTATTTCAAAATTTTGCCTGTGATTATTAAATATGTTGGCCTTGTTTTAAGCAAACTAAACGGGATGGGGAAACTAGAAAATTACATTGCGGTTTCTTCTGCTGTCTTAGGACAATCAGAAGTGTTTTTGACGACGAAAAAGCAAATTGGACACATTTCCCGGAAGCGTTTGTACACACTATGTACGTCGGCTATGAGCGCTGTCAGCATATCGATTGTCGGTGCTTATATGACCATGCTGGAGCCGAAATACGTCGTGATTGCGATAATACTCAATATATTTTCCGCTTTGATTGTCGGAAATATCATTAATCCTTATGAAATTTCAGAGGAAGAGGACTTGCTTGTCGTTGAAGAAACAAAAAAATTGAGCTTTTTTCAAATGATCAGCGAAAGTATCATGGATGGGCTGAAAGTAGCTATTATTGTAGCAGCGATGTTAATTGGATTTATTGCATTGATCAACTTAATTGATTATCTCTTTACGCTGGTCTTCCATATATCATTCCAAACAATACTCGGCTATGTCTTTTCTCCTATCGCCTTTTTAATGGGTGTTCCTTGGGGAGAAGCAGTCAAAGCCGGCAGCATCATGGCTACAAAATTAGTGACAAATGAATTTGTGGCGATGGCTAATTTTACAAAAATATCCCACTCGCTGTCCGAAAAAACAGTTGGAATTGTCTCCGTGTTCCTGATCAGTTTCGCGAATTTTAGTTCGATCGGAATTGTCACTGGCGCCGTGAAAGCGTTAAATGACAAACAAGGAGACGCAGTGGCGAATTTTGGCTTGAAATTATTGTATGGTTCAACTTTGGCGTCCATTTTATCCGGGACGATTATCGGTTTATTTTTGTAATGGGGAATGGTGGTTGAATAAAAAGGATCGGTCTTCATGTTGTGGTTTAACAAAATGGAAGTAGAGTGATACCATGGATGCCGGCGGTGATCAGTGAGGGTGAAATTCAAAATTCATGGCAATTTCACATCTTTCGGCTTTGAAAATAAGACAAGATCCTGTTACACTTTAAAAGGAAATAGCAGCTGCTGCCGATAGAAAAATATACGGTTAAGGAGATGTACTTCGATGTTGTTGGAAAAAGCAAACATGATTGATCATACATTATTAAAAGCCGATGCTACGAAAGATGATATCGTCCGGTTGGCGGAAGAAGCCAAAAAATACGGTTTTGCTTCGGTATGCGTAAACCCGGTTTGGGTGAAAACCGCTTATGAAATTTTAAAAGATACCGATGTGAAAGTATGTACCGTCATCGGTTTTCCACTCGGTGCAACCACGCCTGAAGTTAAAGCTTTTGAAACGACCAATGCCATTCAAAATGGAGCCGAAGAAGTGGATATGGTGATCAATATCGGGGCTCTTAAAAGTCGTGATCTGGAATTGGTGGAAAATGATATTCGAGCCGTCGTGGAAGTAGCAAAGGGAAAAGCGCTGGTGAAAGTGATTATTGAAGCCTGCTTGCTGACAGAAGAGGAAAAAGTGCTCGCTTGTCAATTAGCAGTCAAAGCCGGAGCAGATTTTGTCAAAACATCTACCGGTTTTTCGACAGGAGGAGCAACAGTGGAAGATGTTGCATTAATGCGTAAAACGGTTGGACCGGATTTTGGGGTGAAAGCTTCTGGAGGAATTCGAACTGCAGAAGACTTGCTGGCGATGGAAAAAGCAGGGGCAAATCGTATCGGAGCCAGTGCGGGCGTAAAAATTGTGACAGGCCAAGCTTAAAATGTTAGAAATGTAAAGAGGACAACAAATCCGCACATTTTCAGCCCGCTCCCGTTTTACAAAATTTCTCTAAGGGGGAAGGGACTTGATTAGCGAAACGTTGATTCAAGCAGCTGTCGCGGGGAGAGAAAAAGCATATGCCCCTTACTCTCATTTTAAGGTGGGCGCTGCCATAGCGACTAAAAGCGGAGACATTTATTCAGGATGCAATATTGAGAATGCATCTTATGGTCTATGTAACTGTGCAGAGAGAACGGCCATCTTTAAAGCGATTTCGGAAGGACAAACTGATTTTGCGATGTTGGCGGTGGTCGGGGATACAGATGGTCCTATTTCGCCTTGTGGAGCTTGCCGCCAAGTGATTGCAGAATTTTGCCCTCCGGATATGCCGGTTATTTTAACGAATTTAAAAGGAGAAAGAAAAGAGACAACCGTTAAGGAACTGTTGCCGTATGCTTTTTCACCAAGTCATTTAGATTAATGAAAAGTGGATCAAGGAGATGTCCTTGATCCCAAATTGCAGGAAGAAATAATCACTCATTTCAGTTTTGAGTCGAGCTGGCTTTTTCATCGATTAAGCCGGCTTTTTTATTTTACTCTTAAGAAAAAGGTAAATTCTGCAAAAATAAAGCAGCGGACAAAGAACGTTTAGCAAGCATATGAAAATAAGCCGTATGAACGGATAAAACGGCAATGATGATAATGTTTTTAATCGCTTTACGCTTTTCTTCATCCAGTTGGAAATGCTCCTGCACCATTTCCTCTGCCTTATATTTAATAATTCTTTCGATCGTTTCGATCGTTCCTTCATTCGGTAAGCGGTTTTCGCTCAAAGAATGATCATTGATTTCTTCAAACAGAGTAGAGTAACATGCATACAGATGAATAGGATTGATGAGATCATCTTTTTGGTCATCAGGATCGTTGATAATCAGCTTTAATAGTTGACGAATCGATTCAAAGTCAAGGGCTGTTTTTAAATCCTCTACAATGAATAAAAGCGCGGTTTGCTCAAGTGAATATTTTTTTCCTTTTTGAGGAGAGCCGATCATTTCTTTAATATCCCGTTTAATCCAGTTTTGTAACGCCGTGACAGAAAAATTAGTGTACTCGATTTGATTGCCAAGTGCTGCTATTTCGTTTAAAGAAAAACCTCTATCGAGTTTATTCGTTTTTATGATTTTTTCAAAAATGGGCGGAAGCGTTCCAACGTTCGCAGCATTTGGATCGAGTTCGGAGAGAGAACCATGTTCTTCAGAGTGAATCCATGCTTCTTGCAGTACCGAAAGCGGTGGTTTTTTGCTCCAACCTTTTAATGAAAGGAGAAGGAACGCCATTTCCTTTCTTGTTAATTGAAAGGTATTCACGAAGTTTCCTCCTATTTACAAGTTCTTTTGAACTTATCTTACGCTTTGATATTAAGAAAGTCAAATGACTTTGTTACTAAATGAACTTCATGTCGTTACATTTTCTTTTCAAAATGAAAGAAATTCTACTTGAATATTTTTGAATAAGATCATATAATAAGTTCATAAGAACCTGAACATGACAGTTCTTTAAACTAAAATGAAAAATTATAGAAAAGGAGTCGAATTCATCGATGTTCAAAAAATGGGTTAAATGGCTTTCTTCATTGGCTCTTGTTTTTTCCCTTGTTGGACTAGGTATGGTAGACAGCGCATCGGCAAAAGGATACAGATCTGGAAAAGGATTTTATCAGCCGAGTCACAGCCAGCAAGTTGTTCCGAACAAAAATCAAAATTCTAGCATCTTCAATTCGTCAAAATCGAACACTACCCCATACACTCATACGGTTCCACAAAAAAGCAGCAAAGGCAGTTTTGCCAAAGGGCTTTTATTGGGTGGTCTAGGCGGATTTTTAGCAGGAAGTTTGTTTCATGGTCTCGGACCAATCAGCTCCATGCTGGGATTTGTCATCAATTTATTTCTTCTATTTGCCGTTGTCATGCTGGTGTTGAGCGCTATAAAATTGATCTTTAATCGCAGACATCAAAGGGAGTATGACTCATGGAGACGTTAAAACTTTCTGAACAAGAAATCATAAATGCCGTCTGTGTTTATGTAGCGGCGAAAGCAAATGTTCGCCCGGAAGATGTCATTACTGAATTACTGTACGATGATGACACTGGATTTGGAGCAGAAGGAGAAATTGCAGGCGTATTGCATCCATTGACAGAACCACAACTTATTGAGGCGATCAGAGGTTGGATTAAGAGCGAGTATCAAATCGATCCGTATGCGGCTGGAATTCAGCTGAAATTAGATGATCATGAAGGAATTATCGCTATGATAAACGAATAAAGACATCCAAAATTTTAATATTGTGGCGTTTGAAGTCTCCTTGGGTAAAACCCGAGGAGATTTTTTTACCATGAAAAAACATTACGCATTTTTTAGATTGATGAAATGATAGCAGGATCATAAAAGTTTCAACATGAGGGAAAACGGGGTTTTAAAAAATAATAAAAGGTTGTCACTGCGGGAATTTTCTTAGTGGAAATTTTCCAATGGAAATGAAACAAAGGATGAAGGGAAAAACCTTTCATCCTTTTGCGTAATTATTTAGCCAATCTTAGTTCCCACATATTTCCGTTTTTCCAGAATCTTTTTTTTGTTACAAAGCGGTTTCTGGCCGTCTCACTTGAATATTGGAAAAAACTTCTAGAAGTACTGCGTCTGGAAGAGCGCCTAGAAGTCCGTCTGGAAGAGCGCCTAGAAGTCCGTCTGGAAGAACGCCTAGAAGTCCGTCTGGAAGAACGCCTAGAAGTCTGTCTGGAAGAACGCCTAGAAGTCCGTCTGGAAGAACGCCTAGAAGTCTGTCTGGAAGAACGCCTAGAAGTCTGTCTGGAAGAGCGTCTGGAAGTCTGTCTGGAAGAGCGTCTGGAAGAGCGTCTGGAAGAGCGTCTGGAAGAGCGCCTAGAAGTCCGTCTGGAAGAGCGTCTAGAAGTCCGTCTAGAAGAGCGTCTGGAAGAACGTCTAGAAGAACGTCTGGAAGAACGCCTAGAAGAGGTGCTCGACCTGCGGGACGTTGATGGACCGCCTTTTACTTCCTTAACGACGCTTGGATCTTGATACATAAAATCCTCTAACCCAGCATCAGTTGCTTTTTCAACGGCCTCTTTAATATCATCATGGGTGATCTGTCCCATGTGAAAACCTCCTTTAAAAATTATATAAAAAATGTAAATTTCTTTTCACGATTCATAGTATGAGGACAATGAGGAATTGCCTGAGACAAATATGTAGTTTTTGTAAAAAAATTATGAAGGTGTCTTCAGGTGTCACCCTCTTATTTTTTTCATATGATTATAGTAATCATGCGAGATTTCTTTATATGGAGCGAGGAGGAGAGAGATGGATAAAAACAACTTGACTCAATATGAACTT
The DNA here is from genome assembly GCF_038006725.1 of Bacillus sp. FSL W8-1127. Classification (NCBI taxonomy): domain Bacteria; kingdom Bacillati; phylum Bacillota; class Bacilli; order Caryophanales; family Bacillaceae; genus Bacillus; species Bacillus sp. FSL W8-1127. The sequence goes on from NZ_JBBOVU010000001.1 coordinate 1,501,892, forward strand.
TATATCCATCCTAAAGATTACCAAGAGCTGAGAAGAGATATTTGGAACGATGAACCACTGCCGGCAAAATTAAAAATAGGCAACAAGAAGCTTGAAATTGATATAGCTTATCGTGGTTCGCATATCAGAAAATTTAAAAAAAAATCTTATCATATCGCTTTTTATAAACCCCAAATATACAGGGGAGCGAAAGAAATTCATCTGAATGCAGAGTTTAAAGATCCGGCCGTCATCCGAAATAAATTATCATTTGATTTCTTCAACGAAATAGGCGTATTGTCGCCGCGTTCCCAGCATATTTTTTTGTCCATAAATGGCCGAAACGAAGGGATCTATTTAGAATTGGAATCTGTAGATGAATGTTTTCTTAAGAAAAGGAGCTTGCCAGAAGGGGCCATTTTTTATGCGGTGGATGGGGATGCCAATTTTTCATTAATGAGTGATCTAGACAAGGAAGTGAAACGTTCGTTGGATTTAGGATATGAAATGAAATGGGGGAATGAACAAGACATATTTTACTTGCAAGAGATGATTCTTAAATTGAATACTACTCCGCGGGCGGAATTTGAAAAAGAGATTCAAAAATATTTTCATGTCGAGCAATATCTATACTGGCTTTCAGGAATCGTCTGCACTCAAAATTACGATGGATTTGTTCATAATTACGCGTTATATCTGAACAGGGAAACGGGTTTATTTGAAATTATCCCTTGGGATTATGATGCAACATGGGGAAGGGACATCAATGGAAAGGAAATGTCGGAAGATTATGTAAGAATTCAAGGATATAATACTCTTACAGCTCGACTTCTGGACGTTCCCTCGTTTCGAAAAAAGTATCAATTGATTTTGCAAGAAATATTGGAAGAAAAATATACCGTTGCAAACTTGCAGCCGAAAGTGGAACAGCTCTACAAACAAATTAAACCGTATGTACAAAAAGATCCCTATATAAGAGACCGTCAGATGCTATTTGAAAATGAACCTGAACTCATCTTGCGTTTTATTGAAAAAAGAGGAAATTATATTCGAAATCATTTACAAGTATTGGATTAGTAAGGTGGAAATTTTTGTGAATAGGCAACTACAAGGTTCATCTCTTCCTTGTGATGAGTATACATGCACTGTAGTTATACCATATGGATCACGAACAAGGAGGATATGAATGAATAAGAAATCGAATTTGAACCATCAGTGCAACAAGGAGCGATTTCAATCCTTTTTAGAATCCTTAAAAGGACGGATGGTTACTATATATCGCAACGATCCCGAAGCAAAAACGGGACGTTTGTTGGACGTTCAGTCAGATTATATTGTTTTAGAGCTTGAACATAATACGATCGTTTATTATCAAATTCATCATGTCAAAAGCGTAAGTGAAGATTCCAAAGCCAATCAACCAGTAAAGGAACTGGACGAGGAGTTGGATTTTATTAAAGAGGAGAGCTTTAGTGATCTATTCCGCCACTTAAAAAACGAATATATTCAAATCAATCAAGGCGGGCCTGATTTGGTTGTCGGGACATTACTGGAAACAAGCAACGATTATATTATCTTGGCATTGGAAAACAACGAGATCGTGTATTTTAATCTTGATCATGTGAAAAGTGCATTGAAACTATCTAAGGGAATAAAATCTAATCATTTAACCGAAACGAAAGAATCTGATCAAACAATGGTTTCAGTGTCATCCAAACCTTCGACTTCTATAAGCCACGAGATATTAAAAGCCGAATATTTTGCCGATCTTTTTGATCAATTGATGCATAAATGGGTATTGATCAATCGCCGAGGTCCCGATGCTTTGGAAGGCATTTTAGTGGAAAATGCTGGAGGATATTTCACCATTACGAACAACCATGAAATTATACGAATCAATCCGTTTCATATTAAATGCATAAGTATAGGTCCAAAAACGGATAAAAAAGAAGAAAACGACCAAATTGAAGCAGAGGAAGATCCTCCACTAAGATCACTCCACAAAGAAAAAAAACCATCCCTCGAAAGACAATCCGGAAGACGATCCGGAAGACGATCTGAAAAACGATTCCATTCTAGATCTGCATAGTTAAGAAGAACTTCCATAAGATCGGATAGAATCCAAAATAAGATATAGCACCTCTCGCTCCACAGCCAGAATTAAAAATAGTGATCCATCATAGCGGAACAAAAGGATGAGGTAGAGAAAGAAAACGATTATTGAGAACGGAAAACCGATATCCACAATCATTGCCATCGTGCTGGGTGCATGAGTATATGCGACGCTGGTGCACCTGGTATTATTATAGGATAGGAAGGAGAATAAGATGGAACAATTAAAAAAATATATCGGCACGGAAATTGAATTGGAGATATCCGATAAGACTAAGCTTTATGGAATTTTAATGGATATTGGCTCTGATATATTAGTCCTGTTTGATGGACGCAAAGATTTTTATATTCCTTTTTTGCATGTCCATAACATTAAAGAACGGAGCAAAAACGAATTGACAGGCGTTCAACCGCCTGTGACCGTCGGCTTTAAAGATGACGATCATGAACTTTCTTACCGAAAAACACTGTTAAAAGCAAAAGGACATTTTCTTGAATTATTCGCTGCCAAAAACAAATCCCTCCATGGTTATATTACGAGTGTATTAAATGATTACATCGTATTTTACTCTCCCGTTTATAAAACTATTTTTATTTCCATGCACCATTTAAAGTGGTTTACACCATACTCTGTTCCATCCACCCCATATACGCTAAGCAGCAAAGAACTTCCTGTCGTTCCTTTGAACATCCCGTTGGCTAGATCGTTTGAAGAACAATTAAAAAAATACAAAGAAACGTTAGTGGTTTTTGATTTGGGAGAGGAAGCAGACAAAATCGGACTGTTGAAAAACGTAGAGAACAATATGGTCAAACTTGCCGCGGCAGATAGTCGAACGGTTTTTTGGAAGCTCTCTCATTTGAAAATGTTTCATCTCCCTTAAAAAACCAATGAATAACGACTCATTTGTTTTGAAGAATAATGGACACGCTGAAGCTTTAAAAATGGACAACTTAAATGAACTTATAAATTGAAAAATAAAAGGAATCCGAACTGACTAGAGCATAACCGGCAGTCGCTCGAATGACGAACAAGCTGTATCAATCAAAGTCGCTATAGAAGTAAGGAAAAGAGTTATGAAATCAATGAGTGGTCATTTCGCTCCCTAAAAATGTCGTTTCGACATCGATTGATCATTGGCATTGTATGCATATAAGGCTAAGAAAGAAACTGGTATACTGAATGACCAATTCCAACCCAAAAAATAAACAAGCAGATACATATTTCCGTCTGCTTGTTTATGTTGATTTCATGATTTTACGCCACTAGCAAAATGATCGTTTAAAGGAAAAACGACCAAATAGAAAGTTAAACTGTCTATTTGCCCCAATGTTCCTTGATAAAAAGATCCCGTCCAGATTTTTCTCTGTCTTTCTTGTATTCTTCTGGATTTTTTTTATAAAAATCTTGGTGATAGTCCTCTGCAGGGTAGAAAGTAGAAGCAGGCAAAATTTTAGTTACAATCGGTTTTTTGAATTTACCGCTTTTTTCGAGGCGTTCTTTTGATTCCTCTGCCAATTTTCGTTGCTCTTCTGTATGATAAAAAATGGCCGTTCGGTAGTTGTCTCCTCGGTCATGGAATTGTCCGCCATCATCTGTCGGATCAATTTGCTGCCAATAAATTTCTAAAATTTTGCTGTAAGGAAAAACAGTTGGATCATAAAGAATTTCCACTGCTTCATAATGACCTGTTTTGCCGGATTTGACTTGTTCATAGGTTGGATTTTCTACATGTCCTCCTGTATAACCGGAAGTTACCTTATGAATGCCATCCCATTGATCAAAAGGTTTTACCATGCACCAAAAACATCCACCGGCAAACGTTGCTTTTTCTAATTGCTTTTTCATTTTTAAACACCTCAAAACGTTGGTTTCACGATACAATGCTCATTTTATCACTAAAAGAAATAAGACGGCAATAAAAGAGATGAAACAGCCATTCTTGTGTATGTAGAAAAAAGTTGAAAGGAAGGAGCAGGAGATCGAGAATCGCATCGGCATCCAGAATAAATTGAAAAGGGAAATAGTGGTGTCGGGATGATTCGTGTGAGGCCAATTATCTTTCGGTGATGACCTTGAATAAAAGCGAAAACAAACTCATTTCAAAGATTTTTTAAAATGAAGAATACAACAAAGTTTTGATGGTTCACAATACAACGAATAGGAGTCGTTCTTTCATCGATAAACAGATCATAATGACTTACATTTTTCAGGAACAGATCATCTTCATATCACAGGAAGCAGGGGATTCGTTGCGGCGGCAAAGCCATGAATGAAGCTTTGCCTTACTCGTGTTCACAGTGATCTTCAATGACCACCCATTCGTTTGCCCAATTTTCCAGCTCCCGTATGAAGGGTTCTAATGCTTTCCCTTTTTCCGTCAAAGAGTACTCGATTCTTACCGGTGTTTCTGGATATACTTTTCGATTGACAATTCCTTCTTGCTCCAATTCCTTTAGTCTTTCGGATAACAGTCGACCACTGATCGGAATAGAAGATTCAATGGTGCAGAAACGCTGTGGACCTGAAAGCAGTTGATGTATGATAAAACCTGTCCAACGTTTGCTGATAATGTTCATTGCTTTTTCAAATTTGGGACATAAGGTTGATTGGCTCAATATGATCACCTCTGGAACCCATTATAACCTAAATTCATATGCTTGTAATCTTTCATAGTCAATAGCAGATGGAAATGTTTCTAGTTTTGAAAATGATTCAAATTAGAATTGGGATCAATTTAAATCAGTTTTTTTGCGTTTCTCAGCTTAGAGAAAAATTTAATCAAATACATTAATGGTAAATTTTGGATAATGATTCACAAAACCAATTTAAAAGGATCTGATGAATAAAATCATTAGATCCTTTTTAGCACGTTTATTTTTGTTCCGTCCGGCCTTTGTTTAACGATAGCAAATATTTCGCTAAAGCTATCTGTTCTTTCTTCGTAAAGCCGCTCTCTTGATCGACCCAGAAAGAATGGCCATCACCTGTTATATGGACGGAATGGAGAGGGGCATTCGCTTTTATGACTTTTTGGCGTTCTTTTCGATCCACAAGCGCGATGATGCTTCTGTATGGATCGACCGGTTTTCCTTTGAGAAGTGTGCCGGTAAGGCCGTAGTTATGTTCATACCCTACTGCAACGCCACCGTCATGAAGATAAGGTGCTTGCCAATAAAGGCCGATCAAGCTGGGCGTTTTATAACCGCCTTTTCCATCGTGTGCAAAACCTAATCGCAGCTGTTGTTCGTCAATGTTGTCCATCGGGATTTTCAGCACACGTGCATTTTTTCTGATCGGCACATTCTCAGTCGGTGAATAGAGAAGAGGCTCTGCAAAAATTTTAGCCGTTTTGGCCAGAGCTTTTGCTCTTGACGGTTCTGTCCCAATTTCGTCCGCTGAAACGATTTGATGGTTAGTAAAATAAGAGCCGGCATGACATTTAATGCATCCTGCTTTCGAAAAAACGTTATACCCATCATCGGTTTCCGATTTGCTAATGGTTATGTTCGGTTTAGGTGGAACGAGCGCATTTTGAAAAGCAGACATTGCATTGTTTTGTTCATTAAAATGAAACCCAGGGCTGCTGACGATTAAACCATCCGGGGCAACCGGAGATACGTTTGGAAATGTCGGAGGTTTGACCATTTCGTTTATTCCTGGGGCTGCAGGCGTCGGATCCACTTCAGCGAAAAAAGCGGAAGGGCTTTTTCCTTTGCTTGGATCGAACCGAAATTTTGGATTAGCCGCATTTTGCAAAATGGTTCCAATATAGGTTTCTTTCTCAATGTCAAAGAGCGGTTTGGCAATATCTGCTTGTGAAAGGGAATCGGAATTTTGAGCATGAACATTATTGTTAAAAACGGTTAATCCGTGGAATGAACCAGCCATGCCAAATCCACTCCAACTATAAGGGAAATTTTGAAAGGTAAAAGAGGAAGGGATTTGAGCTGGATTTCCTTTTAAATCAATCGTGGAGTCAAAATTCCCTGGTGGCCACAGGAGCAATGTCTTGTCTACCGACTCTTCTAATTTTTCTTTATTGGGAAGTTTAAGATTCCCCTGTTTTTGAAGGAATTGAGAAAAATTAGAAATATTCGCGTGAGTGAAATAGGCGGCTGTATTGGGTGCTAAAGCAAGGAGCAGACCTGCATTTAAATCTGAGTTGGGGGCGCCTTCCACTACACGCTTCGTTTCTTGATCGACCGTCGCGTGGCAAGCCGCGCAGCTAATGCCAGCTTTTAACTCTCCTTTAGAAAATGAAACAGGCATACCTAAAGGAGCAAAAGAACCTTTTGGAACATCAAGTCCTGTTGAAATCATCTGACCTTTTTTGAATGATTGCCCGCCGATCTTAACGTCTTTTGCCAGTTCTACTTTTAAATTGGTTGTACCTTCCCCTTTTAGAGCAAGGATGGCTTTCATCAAATTAGGTGCCGTTAACGGTCCATCCAAAATGCCGATTATATCTGTAAGGAATACTTCGTTTCCAAATGTTTCTTTATAGAAAGCGTCTCTTCCTTTTTCAAACAAATCATGGTCCACTTTCACCGCACCATTCTTTTCTGAAAGTTTTTTTGCATTTCCTTCAGAGAGACTGAGTGTTTGTCCGTACCAATCATAGCTGTTTACATTTCGATAAGAACTGATGATGTCCTCTTTATCAGGGACATAGGCATAATCAAGATCTATAAAATAAACAATGGCTGCGATAAAAATGATGAATCCTATGATGGCTATAAACCAAGACTTGTTTATCAAAGCGATCCCCCGTCGTCCTGTTGCTCTTTTATGATGGAATGTTGGAAACCAGATGAATGACTTAGATGATGAATGTTTTGGAAATAAAGATTTTGGAAAGAAGATGTTTTGAAACAACGTATCGAATTTAAGATACAGTGGGCAGCCAACGTTTTTTATTGTTTCTAGAAAACACAGCGTTTATTCCGACAAGTGAAGGCGGTTCAGTGGAACTTTATTTCCGTATGATGGTTGATATTTATGGTTGGATGTAGCTTGTGTATTGTAAAAAGAAAATCGATTAGAAAATGAGTTCATAAAGAAACAAATGTAGATTTTGAATGGACGCAAAATGGGGGTCACTCGACCAGTAAATTAAAACGGCAAAGGGTATACTAAAAAAACTTGCAATGTAGTAAGGAGGTGAATCATTTGCCGAGCGGAAAAGAATTAGAACAGTTGCCAATTTCCAACATAGCCCTTGGAGCGGGAAAAGCCCCCGATCGTTTCGATGGAAAGTTAATCAAAAGCGCATCAAAAAGGGAAGAGAAAAAGAAAATCAATTGAAAACAGTAACAAAAACAGGAAGAGTCCGTGGTTATCGTTTTGACTACTTCTTATCGCTCCATGATCCTTCTCACCAAATATTGGATAGTGAGAATTCGATAGCAAAGAGCAAAAGACATGACTATAAGGAAGCAATAAAGAACAATGGGAGAATTGATCCATTTGTCCTTTTGCTTAGTGCAGGGAGCGTTGGATTTCTAAAAGAGCAAAATAAAAAGGGGGGATCGAATGGGAGCGATTGAACGGAACGGATATCGGTTTGTGCCGGAGTTCAGTGTGACTTATCAAAAAGGTGCTGTCCATGTGTATCGAAATGGAAAATATCTGGATGAAATTACATTTGATTTTTCGGGAAAATATCCGGATGTTGATCAAATTGAGGAGTTAGTAGAACAATATTGTAAAAACAATCGGATTACGCCATCTTCAAATTAGAGTCATGTGATATGGCAAAACTGATTGAAAAGGGCTTGATTTAAAGATCAGCCCTTTTCTTTGGCATTCCTTATGATGAAACGCATTGAAGAAGAATACCAAAACATACTCCGTATATGTCTAACCTTCATTCTTGGGAAGGACACGTTTGAACCATGTTGGATATTACAGCCGACCGTTTCGCACAACATCAACCATGGCTTTATTAGGATAATCGTTTTCCATATATTGCTGTACTGTTTTTTCAATATCATAGTTTACTCGTTCAATAGAAACGCGTACATTTCCATCTTCTGCTTCCACGATACCATAAGAAGCCATCGCTTGGCCGTCGAACGGTAATCCGACGCTGCCAATATTCAATACTGTTTTGCCGTTCAAGAAACGGATATAAGGTAAATGAATATGACCATAAATATAAAAATCAGCCATGTTTTCGGCCATTAGCCTTTTTTCCAAATGAACATCATCGGTGTCGGGACGGATGATGTCAAATAAGCTGTTTGGAGTTGCGTGAAACGCTAGGATTGCCTTACCGTTCAAGTCGATTTGGAGAGTTTGCGGAAGGTTTTGTAAATAATCGATATCCGCTGAATCTAGATGAGCGACTGTCCATTCTCGTTCCTTTTTCATTACATCCAGCGCCTTATCCGGTACTTCTCCTTTTTGAATGCCGCGTACCACCCATTCGTCGGCATTTCCTTTGATCACATTGGCATTCAATGAACGAATCAGGTCTAAAGCTTGTTTTGGATTCGGCCCTCGAAAGCAAAGATCACCCAGTACATAAATTTGATCGATCTGTTTTTTGGCGATATCGTCCAAAACGGCTTCGAGTGCGAATGCATTTCCATGAATATCAGAGATAAAAGCAGCTTTCATTCATTATGCACCTCTTTTTCCTTGAAAAGGATATTGGAATCAACTTTAAGTTGCCAGTCAGTAAAGGCAATTCCATTCTTTTTATACCACATTTGGTGGGTTCCGACCAATTTGAAAAGGCATGGATGAAGATGAATCAAGACTAGAAATGACAGAATAAATCGCTTTCGTTAACGAACAATATAGTAGGAAAAGAAGTAAAGGGAGTGCATGGACATGGACAGAAACAAAAGTTCTTCTAAGGAGGGGCAGCTTGAATGGTGGCAGTTATCCTTAATCGGGGTCGGCTGCATAATCGGCACCGGCTATTTCCTTGGATCCGGTCTTGCCATCCGCAATGCTGGGCCATCCGTCATCCTTTCTTATATTCTTGCGGCAATTTCCACTTACATCGTTTTTGATGCGTTAGCAAAAATGACAAAAAATGACCCGCAAAAAGGCTCTTTTAGATCTTATGCCAAAAAAGCTTATGGACGATGGGCTGGATTTTCCACAGGGTGGGTTTATTGGTGTTCGGAAATGTTAATTATGGGAAGCCAAATGACTGCGTTATCGATATTTTCGCGTTTCTGGTTTCCAAATGTCCCATTATGGGTCTTTGCAGCCGGTTATGCCGTTTTGGGGATTATGGTTGTATTAACGGGTACGAAAGGTTTTGACAGGCTAGAAAATGTTTTTGCCGTTATGAAAGTTTCCGCCATTTTGATGTTTATTGTGATCGCTTTGCTTGCATTATGTGGAGTTTTAGACGGAGGAAATGGCTTTCGAGTACCAACTACTATCCAACAACTATTTCCGAATGGAGTCATAGGAGTTTGGGCTTCACTCATCTACGCCTTTTATTCATTTGGCGGGATTGAAATCATGGGAATACTGGCGATTCGCTTGCGGAAAAAAGAAGATGCCCCAAAATCCGGAAGCTTCATGCTTTTTTTGCTGGCACTCATTTACTGCCTCTCTCTCGGTTTGGCGGTGATGATGGATTCTTGGAAGGCCTTTTATTCGAAGGAAAGTCCTTTTGTCATCGCTTTAAATGACTATCACCTGCCGTTTTTCCCGCATATTTTTAACGGAGCGTTCATTATCGCCGGTTTTTCCACGATGTGCGCTTCCTTGTTTTCGATTACATCTATGCTTGTGATGTTAGCGCAAGATGGAGATGCCCCTGCTGCGTTAGCAAAAAATGGGAAATGGAAATTAAAAGTTCCTGTAAAAGCTCTGGGTTTGACGGCGGCAGGAATGGCCGCTTCCGTTATATTGGCGCTCGCGATGCCGGATAAAGTGTATGAATATATTACAACTGCCGCCGGTTTAATGCTTTTGTATAATTGGTTTTTTATTCTTCTCTATTCAAGGCGGCTGATCGAATTAAACGCATGGGGCAAAACAAAGAGATGGTCAGGGATGGTGCTCATCATTTTGGCGGTTAGCGGTACTTTATTGGAAAAAACGAGTCGATTTGGTTTTTTCGGCAGCTTATTGTTTGTCGGAATCGTTGCCATTGTAGTGCTGAAAATGCGATCCAATTGGAAAAAGGAGCAAAAACCGGCTCCTGTTTAATGGGCGATGAGAGTCATAATACCTTGAAAACCGAAATAAAAGCCAAAACCGACGAGCGACAGACCGGATAGAAAAGAAGTCAAATACAAAAAGTTGGTGGACAAAAGTTTGCGAAAACTGCTAGCGATAAATGCCATCGTTAGATCCCATAAAAAAATACCCGCGAAGATGGTTCCGCTCAAAAAGAACAATTGCTCTTTTCCGTAAGTAGTGGCTGTTTTAGCCAGCACCGAACCGTAAATCCCCAACCAAAATAAAATGGTTAACGGATTGGACAAAGACATAAAAAAACCGGAAATAAACGTTTTAAAAAGCGGTTGGCTGCTTCGGTGAACATTTGCAGAAATTTTTCCGGCCGTTAAAAGACTTTCAACGCCAGTGTAAACAAGTACAAAAAATCCGAACAACCAAAGAAAGGCTTGGATGAAAGGAGCGTCAAGAAAACGGACAAAACCAAGATAAACAAGCATCATATAAAACGCGTCTGCAATGAGAGCGCCGACGCCGACAAGCCAGGCGTGCATAAAACCGTTTTTGATTCCTTTGTCCAATTGAGCGGCATTAATCGGTCCGATCGGTGCCGCCAACGATAATCCTAAAAGAAGATAACTGACAAATAAACTGACGCTCATTGAGTCTACCCTCCACGTTCTTTGCTCGTAAGATTCTATTCCAAAAGAAAGACTTGTATAACTCAAGCTTTTGGAAAAAAGATAATATCCAGTTAATAGAAAAATGATGAAATGTGATGTAAATGCGTGGAGGGAGTTTGACAAAAGATCAACCCAAAATAGAAAAAGGCGGATGCGGATGGATAATGACCGTAAGCATGAAAACGAAAAGTCTCTTTTGTGTAAAAAAATTATTGGAGACGATCCATATCGAAGCAATAAGGCTGGAAGGAATATCATGAAAATATTCTGAATTTTCAATAAAAATATGGTGCTTATGCAGGATTTTTTATTTTGCCACGAAATAGACAAATAAAATTCATAAAATAGACAAAAATTTCATAAGATACCAATAGAAAGGGAGGCGTAAAGGATGTGGGCATTTTTGGGTGAGCATATGCTATCCATTATTAAATTTTTGATTGGAAGCGTTTACATCGTGTTTTTGATAGTCCCGTTTTATTTGGCCAAATATTTTAAGCAATTGGAAGAGCAAGAGAAATGGGACAAATGGAATGAACAGATGGAAAAATACAAACTCTCTGTTCGGAAGAGAAAAAAACGACCCGTCAATTTTTAGAAGTCGCTGGCCCTTGGATGAATCCAAGGGTCTTTTTTAAAGGAAAATTTTAGAGAGTAGTACTAAAAAAGAATGGATTCGTTCAAGGAAGCAATTGTTTTTGAAATTTGGGACGAGCAGTTTTTTGATTGAAAAGCGATCAGTGAAAATTCTTTAAATCATGTTTGTTTTTTTGTGTAAGGTGATTTTTCATCATGATATTTGATAAGTAAACTTTTATATAATGAAAGTGAACATAAATGCCACATTTGTTATAATCACTAGTAAGCTTTCATCGTGGGAGGGAGATACTGTTGGAAGACAAGGTGACAATGGTCCGATCTGTTTGTCCGCTGGATTGTCCGGATGCTTGCAGTTTAATGGTGGAAAAACGAAATGGAAGAATTGTAAAAGTGGAGGGGAACAAAGATCATCCCGTGACAAAAGGGGTCATTTGCCATAAAGTTCGAAAATTCCCGGAAAGAACCTATCACAAAGAGCGTGTTCTTTATCCGTTAAAAAGAACGGGAAAAAAGGGGACGATGACTTTTCAAAGGATATCTTGGGAGGAAGCTTATGATGAAATCGTTACACGATTTCAGCGGGTGATCCAAACTTATGGCAGTGAAGCCATTTTGCCTTACAGCTTTTATGGAAATATGGGGATATTAAACAGCGAAGGGATGGATCGGAGATTTTTTCATAAATTAGGCGCCAGTTTTTTGGATCGGACGATTTGCAATTCGGCCGGAGCGCAAGGATTTCGATACACGATGGGGGCAAACAAAGGCATTGATCCAGAAGAAACGATTTATTCTAAGCTCATTTTGATTTGGGGCTGCAATGCCGTGAGCACTAATTTGCATCAAGTACTCTATGCCAATGAAGCCAAAAAACGTGGAGCGAAAATTGTTGTCATCGATACGCATCGCAACCGTACTGCAAAATGGGCTGATTGTTTTTTGCAGATCCGACCCGGAACGGATGCAGCGTTAGCGATTGGCTTGATGCATGTACTGATTCAAGAAAACTTGATTGATACAGATTTTATTCAAAAATATACAATCGGCTTTGAAGAATTAAAAAAGGAGGCTTTAGCTTATACTCCTTCCATCACGGCAAAATGGACAGGCCTTTCTGAGGAAGAGATTCTTTCATTGGCGAGATTATACGGTCAAACCACTCCTTCTTTTATTAGAATTGGAAATGGCTTGCAGCATCATGAAAATGGCGGGATGGCCGTCCGTGCCATCGCATGTTTGCCGGCTTTAACCGGACAGTGGGGAATTCGTGGTGGAGGTGCTTTAAAAGGAAACAGTGGTTTTTTTCCTTTTCATCATTATAAAATCCAACGTCCTGATCTCCATCAAAATCCTCGCGCCTACACCATTAACATGAATCAGCTCGGAAATGCTCTGCTTGATCGGTCTCGCCCGATTAAAGTGTTGTTTGTGTATAACAGTAATCCGGCGCAAGTAGCACCTGATCAACAAAAGGTAAGAGCCGGATTGTTGCGGGACGATTTATTTACCGTTGTTCATGATCAGTTTCTTACGGATACTTGCCGTTATGCAGATATCGTTCTTCCTGCAACCACTCATTTCGAAAATTGGGACCTGTATAAATCATACTGGCATCTGTATTTGCAGCTTCACGAGCCGGTCATTCCTCCTCAAGGAGAAGCAAAATCGAATTTTACCTTGTTTAAGGAACTAGCGGAGCGTATGGGATTTGATGATGTGGCATTTCGTGTTACTGAAGAAGAGATGATAAAAGAAATTGTAGAGGATATCGGCATCGATTATGACGAATTAAAGAAAAAGGGCTATGTCAAAATAGGCGCTGCAAACAATACTTTTCCGCAGTACTTTCCCACTCCATCCAAAAAAGTGGAATTTTACTCGGAAAGGATGAAAAAAGAGGGGTTGCCGCCTGTCCCTGTATTTACTCCTATTCAACCAATGGAGAAAAAATTCCCTCTCATGTTGATTTCTGGACCCAATCATCAATTCTTAAATTCTACTTTTGGAAATATAGCTGCATTAAAAAAATTTGAAGGAAAACCTCGGCTGCAAATCCATCCAAAAGATGCTATACAACGCGGAATCAAAACAGACGATATGGTCATTGTTTACAATCAGAGGGGGCGCTGCCGTTTGTTCGCAAACGTCACAGAAGATTGTTTAAAAGGAACCGCCGTAATTCAAGGACTTTGGTGGGATGACGAACAATCCGGATTCCAATCCGTCAATGTTTTAACGTCGCAGCAATTGGCAGACATGGGAGGAGGAGCTTGCTTTTTTTCTACTTTTGTAGAAGTTCAAAAAGAGAGCCAGTAAGTTTTAGCTGACGATGAAAGGATCGTCAGTTTTTTCGCTTGTAAAAAAAGGAAATGCAAAGTATTTTAGAGCAAATACGTTTGAAAAGGTTGCTGCAAGCCTAAATGTATGCTGGAGTGTCAGCCTTTGCGACTTATATATTCAAAACGGATTTTTTTCATGCAAATAAAATGAAACATTTTTCCGAACTTTCCATTACTTCCGCAAACTGTTAAACTAGTAGTATTAGGGAGGGAGAATCATTTGGAAAGAGGGGATACAATGCCAAGTGCGCAATATTTGGGCCACGGGATTTCGTTATTGGACGTACGGGATTTAGGACGTGAAAAAAGAACGGGAACATATGTAATTCAAGAAGAAAAATTGACGATTATTGAAACAAGTGGAAGTCCATCTATCCCTTATATTCTGCAGGGATTGGAACAGTTGGGGCTAAAGGCTGCTGACATTCAATACATCATTGTGACACATATTCATCTCGATCACGCTGGAGGAGCAGGACTGCTTTTGGAAAAATGCCCGAAAGCAAAAGTGATTGTACATCCAAAGGGGAAACGACATCTTATCGATCCATCGAGATTGATCCAAGGGGCAAAGGCTGTATATGGCGAAAAATTCGAAGAGTTTTTTGAACCTGTTGTGCCTGTTCCGGAAGATCGTTTAATCGTGAAACGGGATGGGGAAACGCTGGAAATTGGTCATGACCGTATACTTACGTTTTTGGATACACCAGGCCATGCTTATCATCATTTTTCTATTTATGACCCGAAAAGCAACGGTATCTTTACGGGAGATACAGTTGGGATTATCTATACTCCGCTTTTGGAAAATGGACTGGATTTTTATTTGCCTACAACTTCTCCGAATCATTTTAATCCGGAAGCAATGCTCCAATCTGCTGATCGAATTGAGAAACTAGGGATTAGCCGGATTTATTTTGGCCATTTTGGAATGAGTGAAGATCCATCCGCTGCTTTCCGGCAATTACGATTTTGGCTTCCTATATTTGTAGAAGCAGGACAGCAAGTGGCCGACAGCAACCTTTCTTTTGAAAAAAAGACGGAGGCCGTTTATCAAACATTAAAGAAAAAAGTTACTCGATATTTGGATGAACGAAAGGTGCCACGCACTTCAAACGTTTATGAAATACTCGATTTAGATTTAACGATCTGCTCGATGGGAATTGTTGATTATTTTCAAAAAAGAATGGCTGAATCTGAGAAATAATCGTTCGAGCGGCTTTCAACAAGGAGGGGTCACATTGAGTAAAGGTCTATCAGGTAAGCGAATCGTGATTGGCGGTTCGCGAAAAACAGAAGAGATGAGCACATTAATCGAAAAACAAGGCGGAACACCGATCGTCCGTCCACTTCAAGGAACCGTTTTCAAAGCAGAAAAGGAAGTGGAGCCGGATTTGCGGAAATTTGTTGATGAAGGATCGGACTGGACCGTGTTTACAACCGGAGCGGGAGTACAAACGCTTTTGGACTTGGCAGAAAAGATCGGAATACAAGAAAAATTTTTACATAGGATCCGAACCACGAGTGTTGCCGCAAGAGGCTATAAGACGATCGCTGCTCTTAAAAAGATCGGAATTCAACCGGTCGTCGTTGATGAAGATGGTACGACAAGAGGACTGATACGAGCGCTACAAGGAACCGATTTTTCAGGAAAGAAGGTTACGATACAGCTGCATGGAGAAAAAGCTCCTCGATTGAAGCAATTTTTTCAAGATCAAGGCGTTTCGGATATTTTAGAGATTCTTCCTTATCAGCATATTCCGCCGAAACGGGAAACAGTGGATACATTATGTCAGGAAATTTTGCAGCATGACGTGGATGCCGTTTGTTTCACGAGCGCGATACAAGTTCACTCTTTATTTTCGTTTGCTAAATCACAAAGATTGGATGAAGAACTGGTCAGGGCATTTCGTAATACAGTTTTGCCTGTCGCCGTGGGGAAAGTAACGGCAGAAGCTTTGCAAGAGGAAGGGATTGACCGTTATCTCGTTCCGGAAAACGAACGTATGGGAGCGATGATTATAGAACTATCCCGTTATTATCAGCAACAATCAGAAAAAGTCGAAGACAATGTTTGAAGTCGCTTTCACGAAGCGGTTTTTTCCTCTGCGTTTGCCAGCTTTTTGGCGTTTTCCCTAAACGAACAATCAAGTGATCCGCCTTGTCTTTTCTTTCATCGAGGATTGAATCAATTTCTTTTTCAAACATTAAGCACATTAGTTTCATTTTTATCAAAAAAAGGGGATAATGGTAAGGTATTTGTTTGAAAGAGGAGTGATTTTGATGAAATGCAAACTAAATCGTAATGCAGCGAAAGTATTAAAAAAAATGCTGGAAAGCCCGGAAGCGGAAGGAAAAATGATTCGAGTATATATTACGGAAATTCACGGTGATCATGCTCATTATGGAATTAAGCTTGATACTCCAACAGAACATGATGAAATCGTGAATACGGATAAAGATATCGATATCTTATTAGATCGACGCGAAGAGTTTTTAGACGGAGTTTGGGTCCAATATTTCTACGTACCTCAGGAAGAATTCGTCATTACAAACCCATGGAAAGAGAAAGAAGCTCACCAGCATCACCATCATCATTAATAATTAATCATTCACAAAAGACAAGCCATCCTTTAGCGCTTGTCTTTTGTTCAAAAGGCAAAAGGATCAGCTCTTTTTCTGTCCATTTTAAACATATTCTGGCTGGTGTTGAAAAATGCTAAATCTTGCTTTTTTATTGTTCTATGTGACTGCAAAAGAAATGATTGAACAAAGGTTTTATTTTATGAGGAGTGTGACATCGTAAAGTATGAAGCAGGAAATATGGCAACTTGGCTAAAACCGTGAACAGATATTATCTTCATTTTTTATATGCCGTTTTTTCGCGCGGAAAAGACCGATCCAGTTCCGTTCTGCTTAACGTCCGGGAAATATTTTTATCATTATATTGTTTATTGATATAATATTATTAATTTTTTTAATATATTGAATTATATTTATTGTAATTGTATAATTTCATTATATGATCCTTCTTATAAGTTCAAATAATAAATTTTAATAGCGCTTTCAAAAAGTGTAATGTATGAATTTGTTTGAAGAAAATATAAAACTTGTACAATCGATATACTATTCTAAAAATATTTGTAAATCGGTATGTAAAATGGGAATATGGACAAGGAGGTTATGACGATGACTCAATCATTTGATTCGGCAAAAACGCGACGCATCACAAGCAACATCTTTAAAGGATCCGTCGGCAATCTGATTGAATGGTACGACTGGTACGTCTATTCTGCTTTCGCTGTATATTTCTCTGCGGAGTTCTTTCCTGAGGGGGATTCCACCAGCCAACTGCTCAATACGGCTGCTATCTTCGCCGTCGGCTTTCTGATGCGCCCAATCGGAAGCCTATTGATGGGTCGATACGCTGATCGTCACGGCCGACGTGCAGCGCTGACGCTTTCCATCAGCCTCATGGCCGGTGGTTCCCTGATCATTGCCGTTACTCCGAGCTACAGCACGATTGGCGTGTTGGCGCCTATTATTCTAGTTCTCGCACGTCTGCTCCAAGGGATATCGGTAGGCGGGGAGTATGGAACATCGGCCACGTACTTGTCCGAGATGGCAAAAAGCGGTCGACGCGGGTTCTACTCGAGCTTCCAGTATGTCACACTCGTTTCCGGACAGTTAGTGGCACTGGGTGTTCAGATTATTCTTCAACAAATCATCAGCGAACCCGAAATGAAGTCCTGGGGCTGGCGTATTCCTTTCGTCATCGGTGCATTGGGAGCTTTGGCCGTGTTGTGGCTGCGACGAACGATGGACGAATCGGAACAGTTTTCAAAATTGGATTCTGAAAGCAGGGCAAGTGCCGGAACCATTCGAGCGCTGATGAAATATCCCAAGGCAGTGCTGACAGTGGTCGGGCTAACACTCGGCGGAACCGTCGCCTTTTATACTTACACGACGTACTTACAAAAGTTTATGGTGAACACGGTGGGCATTCAAAAGGAGATCGTCAGTTGGATTAATTTTATTGCTTTGTTAATATTTGTCATACTTCAACCGCTCGCCGGGATGCTATCTGACCGGATCGGTCGTCGCCCGCTATTGATGGGTTTCGGTATTCTGGGAACATTGCTGACAGTGCCGCTGTTCCTTTTGATGGAGCAGACGAAGAACCCTTTCGCTGCCTTCTTTCTTATGATGGTTGGACTCATTATTGTCACCGGTTACACTTCCATTAATGCCATCGTGAAAGCGGAACTATTCCCGACCGAAATCCGCGCCCTAGGAGTAGGATTTCCCTACGGCCTTACCGTTGCGGTGTTCGGAGGAACAGCGGAATTCGTTGCATTATGGCTGAAGAGCATCGGAGAAGAGTCGCTCTTTTTCTTCTACGTGGCTCTCTGCATTGCGGTGAGTTTGATCGTCTATTGGCGTATGGGTGAGTCTTCGAAGTCTTCCCGCATTGAAGCTGAACAGGATGCAAGCTAGATCATCGTCGTCTGGTACTCTGAAATAGGGTAAGCGACAAGCTGTGGGTTAGCTATCACGGTCTACACGATTTGCTGGAGCCTTTATAGATTGCTTGATGATTATAGAACGAGAATGGAAAGAACAGACATCGATATGATGATGCCTGTTGTACAACAAAATGAACAAAGCGAACATGGGAAAGGACAGGTCGTTAAACGGCACAGGTCGTTAAACGGCCTGCCTTTTTATGTGGACTTGATAAAGATGACAATCGTCAAGTATGAAGACAGAAGTAACGGCTCGATTAACGCAAGGGTGTCCGGGATGGCATGAAAGATGAAGATTGCAAACGGCAAGGTCATTCCAATACCCAATACAAGGAAGTTTGATGAAATCGTAGAAATATCCAAAATAGAAGATGTTTGCTATATTTGAAGAGATGGGAATAGGCAATTTTCTATCGTTTCGGTAAAATAAGAATCGACTAGTTTTGATATTCCAGAATCGAATACTCTACTTCCGAAAACGTCATTCCTTCTTATCTAAATGGGGTTAACAAAGACTCGATCCGAAAAAAGGAGTTAGCATATGAAGCAGTATGATTTTACAAGTGGAAATATTATGAAGCAGCTGGTGATGTTTTCGACACCGATTCTGCTGACTAATTTTCTGCAAACCTCTTTTCAATTAATCGATAGCTTATGGGTTGGCAATTTGCTCGGTTCTAACGCTTTAGGAGCTGTTGCCGTTTCTGGAACGGTGATTTTTACCGTCTTGTCATTTATTATCGGTATTAATAATGCTACATTAACCATATTATCCCAGCTGAAAGGGAAAAATGACGAGATCGGCCTAAAGCGATATGTGAATGCTTTTGTTGTGATATTAACGTTTATTTCTCTTACACTCGGGGCGATGGGAATGATGTTAGCCGTTCCCATTTTGAAGTTTCTTGGAACTCCGTCGACGATGGTTCCTGAAGCGAAAAGCTATTTAGAAATCAATTTTGCCGGAATTTTGTTTTTATTTGGTTATAATTTTATCGGAACAGTGTTTCGTGCTCTAGGCGACAGCCGGACGCCGATTCGATTTGTTTTCTTTGCCGTAGTGCTGAACGCTGTGTTAGATCCACTTTTTATTGAAGTGTGGGGACTTGGTTTAAATGGAGCGGCTTATGCAACGATTCTTTCCCAAGGAGTTTCATTTCTATACGGATTGTACTACAGTTTACGGAAACATCTGATTCCCTTTTCAGTTCCGAGATGGCCTCATAGAAAAGAAGTTTCCATGATTTTAAAACTCGGGATACCGGCCGGGCTGCAAATGATGGTGATTTCAGCAGGAACGGCTGCTATTATGAGTGTCGTCACTTCCTTTGGGGGACATGTTGTCGCTGGGTTCGGCGCTGCTCAACGGATTGACAGTCTTTTGATGCTGCCGGCACAGGCGCTGGGAACGGCTGTCAACAGCATGGCCGGACAAAACATTGGAGCCAATCAATGGACTCGCGTTCGTCAAATCGCTGTAAACGGAGTCCTCTATAATATTTCCATTATGTTGGTCATCGCGTTTTTCGTTGCTTTGCTTGCAGACAGAATCGTCAAGCTATTCATCCAGCAGCCTGAATCATCCGTCTCGTTTGGAGCTGAATATTTAGGAATCATCGCATTTTTCTATCCGTTTTTGGGAATTAATTTTATTTTAAACGGAATTGTGCGGGCTTCAGGTGCGATGTTTCAAGTGCTGGTTCTCAATATCGTATCTTTATGGATTCTCCGATATCCTTTAACAGAATTGTCGGCTTCTTACATAGGCGAAAAGGGAATTGCTTTTGGAATGGGAGCCAGTTTTGTTATAAGCAGCATCATCGCTTTCCTTTATTATCGTTATGGAACATGGAGGAAAAAACAATTATTTACGGAAAGAGAATAAAATGGAGTAATACAGAAGCAGAATCACGATTCCTAAGTGATTTTGAATCAATATCTTGAACGATTGCTTGAAACACGATATGATGAAAGTAATGAAAATCATTCGGAGAAATGCAATACTTTAAAGTGATCGGAAACCTATTTCGTGAAAACGACATCATTTAAAAACGTCATAGTTCTATTTGTGGAATAGGCTTATTGAGGAGATTCTCGGTTTCATTGCATGAGAAGCGCTGCCTCCTATCCATCATTGGATCAGGAGGGTTTTTTGTGCCGGCAAATGGATGTTCGAATGATGATGAAACCGTTCAACTTAATAAAACGTCGAAAGAAAATGATGAAAAGCGGCATTTTGATTTTGGGATTCAGCGTTCTGAAACTGTTGATTCAGCGGCTCTTCGCACCTAAGAAAAAGGGAGTTTGTTAACCCGATATATATTGCAAGTTTGTCACTGGTACGTTGTGGTCGAAAGCATGAGTGATAATATAGGACCAAAAGCTTGGTGTTTCCGGGTACGTGTTGTTTCGAAATAGAGGGTAGGGGGGACATAAATTAGCTTAACCTCTTGTTTTGTTTAACAGGATTTAGTGGAAGGTGAAACGTATGGACGTGAAACGATTTTTAAAAGGATTGGGCGATCGGAAACCTGCCATAATGGGTAGCGAACATTTTTCAAAATTTGCTGTTTTTTTACCGCTGCTTAAAATGAATAATGAATATCATCTTTTATTTGAAGTGCGCTCCATGCAGCTGAGGCATCAGCCGGGCGAAATTTGTTTTCCGGGAGGAAGAATGGAGCCTGATGATCGAACGGCGAAAGAGACGGCTATGAGAGAAACGTCAGAAGAGTTGGGAATACCCATCACTTCCTTATCGGAAGTGTATCCCTTGGATTACGTTATACCCGGTTTTGGGAAAAGGATCATATATCCGTATGTGGGTCTTATTGAACAGGGCACGGAAATCCGGCCAAATCCTCAAGAAGTTGAAACTATATTTACAGTACCGCTCTCGTATCTTCAATCTGTGGAGCCTGAGTGTTATAAAATCAATTTTAAAATAGCTCCTGAAAAAAATTTCCCATTACATTTGATCCCCGGCGGAAAAAATTATAATTGGCAAATCAAACAAATGGATGAGTACTTTTACTACTACAAAGACTATGTGATTTGGGGATTGACAGCCAGTATATTGAAACATTTTTTGGATTTGACTGCGAAATCAGCCAAAGAACAAGATCGTTTTACAGAATAGTCGCCAATCAAGACAAGGGGAACAATTCGTTTGTTGCTCTTTACATTACTATTGGATATTACAGATTAAAGAAGCGGAAACTTAAGGGTTCTTATTTCAGGAAAGCTTTTCATTTTATCATCACGATTATTTCGTTATGAATATTTTTTGTAATCAGGATTTTAAAACCCCTGCCTTTGTGATCAGGCAGGGGAAAATCATATAAATATACTCAAATACAATATGGATAATCGATTCATGATACCATACCGGTTGAACAGCAGATCCGTAAGACAAAAACACTCCATTGCAGTATGAAGTTTTATATTATCGTTATTGTTCCTGAGTGATTTTAAATGTTGCCATACGCTCTTGCAGACTGAGTGCTAGTTCGGATAGAGAAGCGGCTGCTGCTGAAATCTCTTCCATTGAGGCCAGTTGTTCTTCCGTTGAAGCCACGACTGTTTGTGAATGGCTGGATGTCTGTTTAGAGGCGGAAGCTAGTTCAAACATCGCGTCTGAAATCATTTGGATTTTTCCAGACATTTCTTGGATATTTGCAGACAGCGATTGAAGTTCGGATTCGATATCCGTAACCGAATGGACAATTTCTTCAAAGTTTTCCTTCGTATTTTTTACGATGCCTAATCCGTTTTGAACATCGTCCTTGACTCGTTCAATGGAATCAGTGGAACGAGCCATTTCCTCTTGGATTTCTTTTATGAGACCCGCAATTTGCTTAGAAGATTCTTGAGATTGTACTGCGAGTTTTCTTACTTCCTCCGCTACAACCGCAAAACCTTTCCCGTGTTCTCCCGCTCTGGCTGCTTCAATTGCGGCATTTAGCGCCAACAAATTGGTTTGATCCGCTATATCCGAAATAACCTTTGTGATCATGTCGATTTCCCGTGATTTATGACCAAGCATTTTAATAGCTTCGCCACTTTCTTGAACGGATTTATGGATTTCATTCATTTGTTTAGAAGTCTGCTGTACGTATAACCCGCCTTGTCTTGCTTTTTCTTTTGCGTCTATTCCTTTTTCCGCCATTTTTTCCGAGTTCATTGATACGTTTTGGATGGCTTTCGACATTGTCTCAATGGCTTTTTCGCTTTTTTCCACACTCATGGTTTGATTTTCGACTGCCTGGGATACTTCCTGTATGGTTTCCGTGATTTGTTCAGCGGTGCTGCTGGTTTGTTCTGCACTGGCTGTTAACTGTTGAGAGGAGGCAGCTACTTGTTCAGACGTTTCCAGTACATGTTGGATCATGATTCGTAAATTTTCTTTCATATCATTATAGCTTTTGGACAATTGTCCTAATTCATCACGGGAAGAATCGTGGACTGAAACCGTAAAGTCTCCTTTTCCTGAATGCTCCAGTGCTTCCGCTAAAACATGCAAACGTTTTTTCAGTGAGTTTGTAAACCAGAACGCAACCGTCAGAGATAGGAGAACGGCAACGATTAAAACAACGGAAAAGACGATAAGAAATGAATGAATGGTGCGATCGATGATGCTTTGATCAGCTCCTACATATAAAATGCCGATAATCTTTCCATTTTTATCATGCAGCGGCATATAAGCGGTTTGGTGCATTTTCCCTGCAACGTTTGCTTCCCCGTAGTAATTTCGTCCTTCTTTAAGAACGGTCCGTTCTACAACGGGCGAAACTTTTGTTCCGATGACTCGTTGTCCTTGTTTCCAAACATTTGTGGCAACCCGGGTATCTCCCTGGAAAATGGTAATGGTATCATTTGTGTCCTTTCCTATTTGATCCACGATTTTTTCATTATTATTCATTAAAGTGGACCCTTTGTACAATTTTCCATTTTTAATGGCCCAATCGCCTTCGTATTTAGAATCAATATAGTGATAGCTTAAACGTAAATCACTTTTGGCTTTATGAATCGCAAAATCTTTAATGCTGGTAGAAACTTTTTCCATAGCTGCAATACAAACGGTAAACGAAATAAAAAGAATAATGCTTATGACTAGTACATTAATTTTTGCATTTAACTTCAACATTCTTCACCTTCATATTCCTGTTATCTTTTGATTATATTTTTAAGCAACGATATTTCTGCCGAATAATGGCTGGCATGTATGTAAGGATGGGAGGGGACGTTCACAGCGATGAAAGCGATCGGAAAATCAGTTCAAAAATTCGGGCAAAAACGAAAAAAGAATAGAACAGCACAAAGGCGAATGGAACGTCCTTTCTCCGCACCAAATCGAAAAAAGGCTGAGCAGAAAATAGGGGCTATTCCGCTCAGCCTCTTTTTATAAATAAGAGGGATGGATGTCATCCATTTTCTTTTAATCCTTGCCCCATTCCTTTTAGAAAGTGGAGCCCAAAGCCAATCGCACGATTAATATCCGGATCGTTCAGGACTTTCAATAAATCTCGGAATTTTACTTTATCGCCGTTTTGCAGATGATGATTTCCTTCCTTTATACCGTTCGTGATGCTATTCATTAGTTTTGCGGTGAAGTCGGGATCTATATTGGAAACGGCACCTGCTGCACCCATTAAGTTGTTGATCAAATTGGTTACCGGTTCACGTGACACCTGACCAAGAGCAATTTTGGCGATTTTTTCCCGCGCTTGAAGCATAGCATTTGCGGCTTCCAGCAATCCTGCTTGATTCAATTCGCCGATTATCTTAAGCAAATTCGTCAAATCATCATCATGATCTGCCAGAAGGGATTTCAGTTCATCCAACTTTTGCTGGATTTGCTCTTCTTTCGTCATTTCCTTTTTGCGAATAAAGGTAATGGGTTCCGCCATTTTTAGAATTCCTCCTTTCTATTAATCTGTTAATTGAACGAAATCACGCCGCTTCCACTTGCGATATACCTCTACACCATTTTGTGGATGGCGCTTTTTGTTGCGTGGATTGGTTTTCGGTAGCGGACTCTTCCCATCTACATCCAATACTTCCAACCGTACTTTCGCTTGTTTATATGCTGGTGTATGGGTACGACCGTCGACCGCTGTCCCTGTTAAAAAGTTAATGGCTGACTCTTTTGACGTTGAGTTCATAGGCAAGAAGAGCTCATTGCCTTTTACTCGGTCGGTAACCAGTGCAGGCAATTTCAACGCTCCAAATGGAGAAACTAAACGAACTATTGATCCGTCCTTAATTCCTCGCTCTTTTGCTAATTCAGGCGATACTTCCACGAAGACATCCGGCACTTTAGAACGGATACCTTTGGATCGATTGGTCAAGTTTCCTTCATGGAAATGTTCTAAAAGCCGACCGTTGTTGATGTGAAGATCGTATTCTTCAGGAAACTCAACGGGAGGAACCCAATCAGACAAGGCAAAACGCGCTTTTTTATCAGGAAAGTTAAAACCGTCAACGTAAAGAAGCGGAGTATTTTTGCCGTCAAGGCTTCCCCATAAAAAGCTGTTCCAGCCTTCCAGAACTTCATAGCTTGCACCGGAGAAGAGCGGAGACAAACTAGCCATTTCTGCAAAAATTTCGCTTGGGTGACTGTAATTCCAACCGGCTCCTAGACGATTGGCAATTTCTTGAATAATCCACCAATCCGGTTTGGAGTCTCCCAGTGTAGGAAGTGCTTGATATAATCTTTGAACACGACGTTCAGTATTGGTAAACGTTCCATCTTTTTCAAGAGAAGGAGCTCCCGGCAAAACAACGTCCGCATATTGAGCCGTTCTTGAAAGAAAGATATCTTGAACAACTAAGAAATCAAGCTTTGAAAGCATTTCATGAACATAATTGGCGTTGGAGTCGACAAGAGCCATGTCTTCGCCAACAATGTACATGCCTTTCAATTTGCCTTCTTCGATTGCATGAAGCATTTGGATATTGTCAAGTCCTGGTTTACCATCAATTTTAACGCCGTACGCTTTTTCAAACTTTGCACGAGCCACATCATCGGTAATATGTTGATATCCAGGCAGCCAGCCAGGAAGGCTTCCCATATCGCAAGCTCCTTGAACATTGTTATGACCGCGGAGAGGATAGGCGCCGGCACCAGGACGGCGGTAGTTTCCGGTGGCGAGCAACAAATTGGAGATGGCTGCAGACGTTTCAGAACCTCCTACGTTTTGGGTAACTCCCATACCCCATAAAATACAAGTACCGTCCGCTTCATGAATCATTTGTGCCACTTGAATGAGCGTTTCTTTTGAAATGCCTGTGATTTCTTCTGCGTATTCAAGCGTATATTTTTCAAGCAGTTCTTTAAATTCATCAAAATATTTAACGTTTTCATCAATAAACGCTTGGTCATGCCAACCTTGATCAATGATATATTTCGTAACGGCCATCAACCATACTTGGTCTGTGCCTTGTTTTGGACTGATAAAAATGTCTGCGCGTTCTGCCATTTCATTTTTACGGAGATCAGCTACAATCAGCTTTTGTCCGTGGAGCTTATGAGCACGTTTTACGCGAGTCGCAAGCACCGGATGCCCTTCTGCTGGGTTGGCTCCGACAATAATAACAAGTCCTGCTTTTGCAATGTCTTTAATCGTTCCAGAGTCGCCTCCCATCCCAACAGTTTTGAACAAACCGTCTGTTGCAGGGGATTGACAGTAGCGGGAACAGTTATCCACATTGTTTGTTTCAAATACTTGCCGGGCCAATTTTTGCATGAGATAGTTTTCTTCATTAGTGGTTTTGGAAGATGAGATGAAACCTAAAGCTCCTGAACCATATTGTTGTTTGATCGATCCCAGTCGGCTTGCTACTAAATCAAGAGCTTCTTCCCAAGTGGATTCCACAAATTCACCGTTTTTACGGATTAATGGTTTGGTCAACCGATCTTCGGAGTTGACAAAATCCCAGCCGAATTTTCCTTTTACACATGTAGAAATGGCGTTGACAGGAGCATTGTGACTAGGCTGTACTTTTAAAATTTTGCGTCCTTTCGTCCAGACTTCAAACGTACAACCGACACCGCAGAAAGTACAAACCGTTTTCGTTTTTTTCGTTCGGGTTTCCCGCATAGCGGCTTCTACTTCAGAAATAGCGAAAATACCACTGTATCCAGGTTCCACTTCTTTCACAAGATCGATCATGGGCTCCAACATGTCTTCTTTCAAGCCCGTCATAAATCCAGCTTCGCCCAGCATGGATTTTTCCATTAAGGCGTTGCAAGGGCAGATGGTAACACATTGGCCGCAGCCGACGCACGATGATTCATTGATCGGTACGCCGTCATCCCAAATGACTCGTGGACGTTCAGCTTCCCAGTCGATGGAGAGTGTTTCATTCACTTGAAGGTTTTGACAGACCTCTACGCATTGACCGCAAGCAATACATTGATTAGGGTCATAACGATAAAACGGGTGGGACATATCTACTTCGGATTTATCCACTTTTGGTCGGTACGGATATTTTTGATGCTCAATTCCCATTAGTTCGGCCGTATTATGCAGTTTGCAGTTTCCGTTATTGTTATCACAAACTGTGCAGTATAACAAGTGATTTTCTAAAAGACGGTCCATTGCTTCAGTTTGCGCCTCTTTGGCACGATTGGATGATAGTTCAATATTCATGCCGTCCACAGCAGGTGTCGAGCAAGAACGTACAAGCTTTCCATCCGCTTCGACGATACATGTGTCGCACGTTTGAATAGGATCCACTTCCGGTACATAGCATATTTGAGGATGTTCAATCCCGTTGGCATTGATGATTTCTAATATGGTTGATCCCGGATCGGCCTCAAATATCTGACCGTTAATCGTGACGTGGATCATTTGATTATCCATCTTGTTACCTCCTTTTTTCAAACACAAAAAAATCCACCATGAAAAGCAACGCCTACTGACAGGCCGCTTTCATGGTGGATTAGTTTATTAGCAGAACTTGCTAACAGACCATCCATTGATATGTGAGTCGATAGAATCATAACAGACCTTGTTATGATTCCATCTTTAAATTCAACTGTTATTATAGTGCTAAATTGAAAAATAGACAATACTTTACAATGAAACTTCCATTTTCTAATTCTTTTTCCAAGCTAGCTTTTCTTTTTAAAAGGGATGTTTTATGATAGGACATGTAAAATTTATGGAATTTCATGAAAGAAGGGGAAGGGATGTCTAAAAAGATACACGAATTCAATGATATTATCCGCAAACTTCGTAAAGAGCTGTTTGGGAAAGGGCCGGAGAGAATTCATACGGTGTTTGTGGAGAATATGGCGGTCTCCACATTGTACGGCAATTTGACGCCAACGGAAAAATTTATCGCCAACACGCAGGAAGGAAAAGAAATGGTCCATACGGCGAGGACAAGAATGATTCAGGAATTATATTCGATTCATCCTCCTGATGGTATGGAAGAAGTGATAGGAGCTAAGCTTTTGTACTTATTTTCTGATATCAAAGTGGAAGAGGATATAGCAGTTTCGGTTTTTATTTTTGATCAAAACATTACTTGAAAAAAGGAGGCTCGGATCATGAAGCCGATCGAAGTGAGCCGAAACATTTTTCGTTTTGAGAACGGTTGTGTAGAAGAAAAAGAAGACAAAGTCGTAACAGAATTCCCGGTGACAGTGAAAGTAAACGGACAAGAATTCGTGACGATGGTATGCACTCCGGAATTTATAGAAGATATGGTTATAGGATTTTTAGCTTCAGAAGGGGTGATACGTCGATATGAGGATATCCAAGATATATGGGTGCAGGAGAAAGAAGGATTTGTCCATGTCCAGACGGAGAATATCAACCCTTATTACCGGAATTTTCAAAACAAGCGATATATCACTTCATGCTGCGGAGTGAGCAGACAAGGTTTCGTATTCGTCAACGATGCTTTAACGGCCAAAAAAATGAAGGATATTCGAGTCAAAGTGTCCATAGACGATTGTTTTCGATTGATGAATACCATGCAGGAATCAGCTGAAACGTTTCGCGAAACCGGCGGCGTTCATAATGCGGCGCTATGTGATGTTCATCAAATAATATTAAGTCGAATGGACATCGGGCGCCACAATGCGTTGGATAAAATATATGGCTATTGCCTAAAACATAGTATTCCAATAGGAGATAAAATTATCGTATTTAGCGGACGGATTTCTTCGGAAATCTTGCTTAAAGTAGCGAAAATTGGCTGCGAAGTCATTTTATCCAAATCAGCACCTACGGAATTGGCTCTTCAGCTAGCGGAGGATTTGGGAATTACGGCAGTCGGTTTTATTCGCAATCGTTCGCTTAATGTCTATACCCATCCGGAACGCATCATCGATCTGGAAAAATAGGCATATCGATTTCATTCCGTGTAAGTTTCGAGAGACAGGACGGGGAGGTCGGCTTTTGACTCTCATTTTCAAAAGAGTTTGCATGCTGCCATCTGTTTTGTTATAATTACCATCGTTTTCATGAACCATAAAAATATAGGTAAATATGGATATGGTGTACATGTTTTGTAGATTATCAAATTCATAGAAAATATCTTGTCTTGGTATGGTAAAGGAAGCAGCCATCTTGCCCTTTGCATGGGGTGAAGGGTTGTGTGGTTGTTGATATTTTTTGAAGAAAGGGATGATGGGGATGGCGTTTTACAAGCCGGACAAAATTGCAAGTATCGCGATCGATGCAGGGGTGAAAAAAACACAGCTGCCTCTATCCTCAATTCTCATTTTGGGGTTTTTTGGAGGAGCCTTTATTGCGCTTGGTTTTTTGCTTGATATTCGAGTGAGCGGGAATCTGCCGCCGGAATGGGGAAGTTTTGGCAATTTGCTGGGGGCTGCGGTTTTCCCGTTGGGACTGATTTTAGTATTATTGGCTGGTTCAGAATTAGTGACAGGTAATATCATGTCAGTAGCCATGGCTTTTTATGCAGGAAAAGTCACCTTGTCAAAACTGTTGGTCAACTGGATTGTCATTACCATTACCAATTTTATTGGAGCCATTTTTGTTGCATATTTCTTTGGCCATGTTGTAGGACTTACAGAAACGGGATCGTTTTTGACTAAAACGGTAGCCATTGCACAAGGAAAACTCGACGAATCGTTCTGGCAAACACTCGTATCTGGAATTGGCTGTAATTGGCTTGTTTGTTTAGCCGTTTGGCTTTCTTACGGAGCTGACGATTTTATCGGAAAAATCATCGGCATTTGGTTCCCGATTATGGGCTTTGTTGCTATTGGCTTTCAACACGTTGTGGCCAATATGTTTGTGATTCCTGCTGCCATTTTTGCGGGACATTTTTCATGGGCTGATTTTATTAGTAATGTTATTCCCACTTTTATCGGCAATGTGATTGGAGGAGCGGTTTTTGTAGGACTTGCTTATTTTCTTGCCTATCATAAACAAAGCCAGCTGTGGGAGAAGAATGATTCAAAAGGGCAGGCTTCATAGTCATGCCCTTTTTGCTTTCTTCAACACAAGTGATGGAAAATTCTTCTTTTACCTTCCAAACGACTTCTTTCTCGTACTTTGACTGCCAATTTTCTTCTTCATACTTTATTCTTCATGCGAAATTTTCACTGCGATGTTTCTCGCTATTGGTGTTCATAAAAATTAGCGAAAGATCATCGTTCCTCGCCTTAAAAGACATTGGACGTTTTTTTGAAATTGGTCAAAAGGCGACATAATCTTTTGTGCTCCATTTTTGAATCGTCAACTTTTGGACCATTCAAAAGGAGATAGTCAAATAATTCTTTCAGAAGATGTATGTATTTGCGAAAAATATGGTATGAGGCATTTCTTGCTGTTTGTTCAAACATTTTCCCGCCTAAGTCGTCATCATTCACCCAATCAAGCAATATGATAAAGAGGAAGAAACGGAGGTGGTCATATGGCCGTAGTGAAAGCGAGAGAATCAGACATCGCCCTTTTAGCAAGATTGATGAGAGCCGAGGCTGAAGGAGAAGGGACACTTGGTATGCTGCTCGTTGGGAATGTCGGCATTAATCGCGTCAGGGCCAATTGTTCAGATTTTGTAGGGATCCGAACCATTCCGCAAATGATATTTCAACCACATGCATTTGAAGCCGTGTTATATGGATATTTTTATCAAAGAGCAAGAGAAAATGAAAAACGATTAGCGAGAAGAGTGGTAAATGGCGAACGGTATTGGCCGGCCAAATACAGTTTATGGTATTTTAGGCCACAGGGAGACTGCCCTGATCGTTGGTACAATCAGCCTTTTGTAGGTCGGTACAAACTACACTGTTTTTATGAACCAACAGCAGAAACATGCGTCAATGTTTATACAACCTTTTAATTCGTCTGGGAGAAAAAACTTCTCATTGAAAAAACCGTCCTTTCTTAGGACGGCTTCAGAGTGTAGACAAAAGGCATCCGAATGTGCGCTTTCGGATGCCTTTTGTCACTTTTATGCTTTCAAATGTTTGGAATAGACCCCTCCAGGGGTCTATTTTATGTTATTGCTGGACTTTTCCATGTCCAGCAAGCCATCTTTTTCAAATTCATTGCAGCAAAAGTTAGCATCGCCTGCATGGACAATTTTTTTAGACCTCTTAAGGTTGTCCAACGCATACCATGCTTTTCCTTTGCATCAGCAAAAACACGTTCAATGGTTTCTTTCCGTCTTGCATAAATGCTCTTATTCTCTTGTGTATGCCGAAGATGATCAGCTTCCTCTAAATAAAATTCCCATACATGTCGCTGAATCAGTTTTTTATGCTCCTTACTTTGGGTGCACTTCGAAAGGAATGGACAATCTTTACACTGGACTGGATCAGAAAAATATTGACGATAGCCTTCCTTCGTCGTAGTTGCATATTTTAACACTTGTCCTTGCGGACAAAGATAACAATCGTAGTATTCATCGTAAACATACTCATGTTTTTTGAAATAACCATCCTTTGTACGAGGGCGAGTATAAGGTAAAGCAGGGGTCATATCATTTTCAAATATGTATTGGGCAACGGCGGGAGTTTTATATCCAGCGTCAGCAGCAACTACAACCGGTTTTCCATGTTTTTCTATGACTTTTTCAAGAAGTGGCTCCAATACGGAACTGTCATGAATATTCCCTGGCGTTACAATAGCCCCCAAAACAAAGCCATTTCGATCCGCAGCAGCATGGAATGAGTAAGCAAACTGTTTTGTTCGCTCGTCTTTTACGTAGTAACCACTTTCCGGATCAGTGGTACTTTCTTTTATTTCTTTATATTCTTCTTTCCCAAATTTATCTGGAGGAAATGGCTTTTTTCCATGTGCTTCTCGATCAGCATTTATCTCATCTTGTAGACGTGCTTGATAGGCTTTCGTTTCTTTTCGAACCACTTTCTTCTCAAATTTATGCTTATTCGCACTCGCTTTGACATGAGTAGAATCAATAAAGACATGCTCACTGCTTATCAGCTTCTTATCTGCAGCTTCTTTCAAAATGCGATAGAATATCTGTTCAAATAAGTCTGTATCCTTAAAGCGTCGCTCGTAGTTTTTCCCAAACGTTGAAAAGTGAGGTACCTTATCATAAAAACCAAATCCAAGAAACCAACGGTAAGCCAGATTCGTTTCGATTTCCTCTATAGTTTTTCGCATGGAACGAATACCGAAGGTATATTGGATGAAAGCCATTTTAATCAATACAACTGGATCAATACTTGGTCGACCTCTTTCCGATGAATACATGTCTTGAACAAGCGAATAGATAAATGAAAAATCAATAGCAGCGTCGATTTTACGAACCAAATGATCTGCAGGTACAAGTTGGTCTAAAGCTATCATTTCTATTTGATCACGATTCATCTGTGTATTTTTTGTTAGCACTTCATCCACCTCAATTCATTACGGTATCTTAATTATACAAAAAAAGACTGTCGGCAAATCCGGTTTTTTCGGATTTGTCGACAGTCTGAAACCGTCCTTTCTTAGGACGGCTTTTTTCGTTGTGATGGACAAAAATGGAGAATCTTTGGTTGAAACACAATATTCTTTCAAATGGCATTGATTTAATGGATTTGGTCTATTTGTATGAAACGAATGAAAGTAACTTGTTTTTTCCGCATAGTGAAACATTTAAGATGAATTCAGGCCAGCAAAGTCTTATTGGGTGTTTATCAACTATTTTCGTAGTATAGTATAAGAAACGATGCATTTACAAGTAAGGAGAAGAGGATCAGCAAATGAGACTTGTATCGTGGAATGTCAACGGCCTTCGGGCTTGTGTACGCAAGGGATTTCTCGATTATTTTCAAGAAGTGGATGCAGATATCTTTTGTGTTCAAGAGACGAAATTGCAATCCGGACAAATTGAATTGGATTTAAAAGGCTACCATCAATATTGGAATTATGCAGAGAAGAAGGGGTATTCCGGTACCGCTGTATTCACGAAAGAAGAGCCCTTATCCGTTCATTACGGACTGGGCGACGTTGAAAACGAGCCGGAAGGAAGAATAATAACATTGGAGTTTCCAAAGTTTTATTTGGTGAATGTGTACACCCCTAATTCACAAAGGGATCTGGCAAGGCTTCCTTATCGTTTGGAATGGGAAGATCGAATCCGAAGTTATCTCATCGATTTAGATAAGGACAAGCCTGTTCTTTTATGCGGGGATCTCAATGTCGCTCACCAAGAAATCGATTTAAGGAATCCGAAATCCAATCAAGGAAATTCAGGTTTTACAAAAGAAGAAAGGGCGAAAATGTCGGAATTGCTGAATGCGGGCTTTATCGATACGTTTCGATATTTTTATCCCGAAAAAGAAGGGGCTTATACATGGTGGTCCTATATCAATAAAGCAAGAGAGCGCAATATTGGCTGGCGAATCGACTATTTTATTGCATCCAACAGATTATCCAGTTTTTTAAAAACGGCTGATATTCACTCTCATGTGATGGGAAGCGATCATTGTCCGATTGTCTTGGAGATTGATTTCTCGAGATTATAAAAGGATGCAATGCAAGTACTGCATTTTGCAAAGGAAATAAAAGAACCGTAGTGAGAATGATAAATCGCGGCGATTCGGAGCTTGATGATTTGTCCCGTGTATTCTTGCGTTTTGAAATTCGCCAAAAAAATATCCTAAGTGGATAGATTTATTCAAACCGTTCAATATCGGTTAGATTCAATTTTGACATTAGGAGGGGTCAACGATGAATGAACGAGGCATTCGCCGTATTCAATCAGTAAACTTAAAACAAAACAGTCCCATCCATCAAAATGGATATGTATTAGAACCAGGAAATTGGAAAGAATATGATCCATTTTTGATGTTGATGGAAGATGTTTTCCAAAAAGGAGCTTTTGATTTTCACCCTCACCGCGGCATTGAAACAGTGACATATGTGATCGACGGAACACTAGAACATGAAGACAATCAAGCGGGTAAAGGAAAATTGGAAGCAGGAGATGTTCAATGGATGACGGCAGGAAGAGGGGTTATTCATAAAGAAGATCCGGCGCCTGGTTCCACCGTTCACAGCTTGCAGCTGTGGATTAATTTGCCAAAAATAAAGAAAATGACTGAACCACGTTATCAAAACTTAAAAAGAGAAAGCGTACCGGTACGGAAAGAGGAGGGGGCCGTCATACGTGTTTTTTCAGGCTCTTCTCAAGGTGTAAAAGCAAAAACACTGAACCATGTGCCTATAACGATGGTGGAGATCGACTTGGAACCGAAAGCTAGCATAGTTCAGGATCTTCCGGGCAGCTATAACGGATTTCTTTATGTTTTGGAAGGAAGCGGATTTTTTGGCGTGGATGAAACGGAAGGCCGTGCCGGACAAGTGCTCTTTTTAACTAGGGATAACGAAGATTCAGATAGTATCATTAAAATAACAGCGAAAGAAAAGATGCGGGTGTTATTGTATGCCGGTGAACCGATCAATGAACCGGTGGTAGCGTACGGACCGTTTGTGATGACAACACAAGAAGAGATTCGCCAAGCAATATTGGATTTCCAAAACGGAAAATTTCATCAACAGTGATTTTTTCCGTCATCCGGCATTGAAAGAGTGAGGGAATGGTTGCATCATTTCCTCACCCCATGGCCTTATAAAGCAGATGAAAAAATGAACTTGGATGAGTGTTCACAAGAGGAAAGCGGTTTTTCATATTGCCCTTTCCTTTTTTTATTCTTATTCGATGATCCCTGTTGCAACAGGTGACGGCCTTTAAGAAATGCCGTTCTCAGAAGAGAGGGGTGAACCAGTAGAAGTATGCTGATTGACCCATTCACGAGCGGTATTCGAAACAGTAGACCAATTGGGGATTTCGTTGCTGTGTTGGGAAATCCAATCGAAGCAGAACTGTGGATCGATGTTGTGTTCCAAGCATTGAGATAAGAAAGACGAAATGTTCGCGTTATTACAATTTTGCCACGATCCGCATGTCGAACTCCAAATCTCTTCCATCGTTTTTTGGACAAAATGAGGAGTTGTCGTATTCGTTGAAAAATTTTCTTTTGCCAACTGAATTCCTCCCTTTTCAGTAAAAATGCCTCTTTAGAAGTATATCCAAAGAACCATTAGCCATGCAGACCCCATCACCCTTTTCCATAACCTTTGCGCTATCTTAATAAAAGAAGTTTCAAAATGATGTCGTATGTATTAGATAGCAAAAAGATTGCAACAAGATCTGATGCATTGATAAAAAACGGTTTGAAGATACAAGATTAGAGATTCTCCTTTTGACCTATACTAGAACTGATGTGTCTCTTCTTTAAGATTCAAATGATAAAGCGGGTGACGAACATTGTCTTGTCAATCAAGCGAGGAGTTAAATGAATTATTATTGGAAGCGAAACATTATACAAAATACGGTACGGTAGCTGATTATATTCCCGCTTTAAAAAAAGCGAATCCTCATGACTTATCAGCCACTATATACTACCCCGACGGAACGTGCCTATCGGCAGGGGACATACAACAAAAAATGACATTGCAAAGCATTTCGAAAGTACTCACTCTTGCATTGGCACTGATGGATTGCGGGGAAGAATCCGTGTTTCATAAGGTCGGATATGAACCAACAGGAGATCCTTTCCATTCTATTTTAAAATTGGAAATAAACAACCCATCCAAACCTTTAAATCCGATGATTAATGCCGGGGCTTTAGCTGTGACTCATATGATTAAAGGAAAAAACATCGAAGAACGATTTCAACGCATTTTGCACTTTGTACATGAATTAACCGGAAATTCAAAAATTACTTATTCTCAAGAAGTGGCGAAATCGGAGTTTGAAACTTCTTTTATCAATCGTTCTCTTTGCTATTACATGAAGCAGGATGGAATTATCACAGAAGATGTGGAAGAACTGATCTGTCTTTATACAAAACAGTGCGCTATTGAATTAGATTGTTTTGACTTGGCCAGAATAGGGGTTGTTTTCGCGATGGACGGGGTAGAACCGATGACTGGAAAAAGACTCCTGCCGGCCGATATAGCGAGACTTTGCAAAACGTTTATGGTAACATGCGGTATGTATAACGCTTCCGGTGAATTTGCTTCTAAAGTAGGGATTCCGGCAAAAAGCGGGGTTTCGGGCGGAATTATGGGAGCGGTGCCTAATCGATTGGGAGTATTCGGCCCGGCTTTAGATCGTAAAGGAAACAGCATAGCGGGAGTGAAATTGTTGGAAATGCTGTCTAAGAAGTATTCTTGGAGTATGTTCTAACACTCTCCTATTCGCGTCATTTCGAGCAGATACTCAAAAAAGGAGAGAAACGGTCAAACAACCCGCTTTTCTTTTGTGATCGCAAAACGGCGAATTATTTAGAAACAGCAACATTTCACCTGTGATAAGTTTTTCGACCGAAAGATGGTTATGAATGAAATGAAAAGATAAAAGAAGGTTCGGTTCTTAAAGCAATTCCCCCTCTTCCGTCAAACAGAAGGAGAAAAAAGAAGAGGGGAAAACTCAAACGCAATGGTGGCGTTTTTATTTTTCTTCATGTTTGATAATTTGATATCCCCCGACAAATAGTATTACAACCGAGGCAATATACAACAAAGTCATAAGAGCAAAATACACGGTCATTCTCTCCTTTCCTCGAATTCCAATGATAAGGGCAACGAATGAAGGTTGAAAGGAGCAGCCATTCAAAGAAAAATGAAGAACTGCGCTATTGATTTGTAAATGTATGATTCCTTTTCTCACGTGTGGCTGTTATCCATCTAAAATTCGTTGCTTTGAATCGTAAAAGATCATCATCCATACTTAAGTAGGGAGACTTTTTATTATTCCCGCTGTTTTTTGTTTTGAAAAACAATTGGTCAAAACATCTTGCTACTATTATTATATAAGACTTTCGTATTTTCACAATCACTATGTTGCAAAATCCATCAAATTGAAACAATTTTATCGATCTTCAGTTCCATTATGAGTAAAGATTTGCCCGAGAAAAGATTCATGCCGTTGACATTTTGAAATCATTTAGATTTCTGTTCGATCGTAATTCTTCCGGTTTGTTTACTATTTTCATCCGATGGCTTTTGTATTTACATAGCGGATGGCAAATAATAAACTTAATATAAAGAAAAGTCAGTATATTCATAAAGAAAGAAGGTTTATCATGATGTGGCATGAAACGGAAGTGACGAAAAGATTATCGTTAAAGTATCCCATCATTCAAGCAGGGATGGCTGGCGGAATTACTACGCCTGAACTGGTTGCGGCTGTATCGAATGCAGGAGGTTTGGGGATGATCGGGGCCGGTTATATGACTCCGAAAGATTTGGAATCATCCATTCAAAAAGTAAAGGAGTGGACTGACCAACCATTTGGGGTGAATTTGTTCGTTCCTGAAAATCCGGTTATTGTTCAAGAGGAAATAGAAAGAGCAAATCAATTATTGGAACCCATTCGCCAAAAGTTGGGGATCGAAAAGAAAAAAGAAGATCCGATACTGAACAACTCCACTTTTGAAGAACAGATTCAAATTGTTATAAAAAACAAAATTCCCGTCGCAAGCTTTACATTTGGCATCCCGCCGAGAAATGTGATCGAGCAATTAAAAGACAACGATATTGTGGTAATCGGAACGGCTACAACCGTAAACGAAGCCATACAAAATGAAGACGCCGGGATGGATATGATTGTCGTCCAGGGAAGTGAAGCGGGTGGACATAGAGGGAGTTTTGCGGAACCATTTGACCAAGCGATGATTGGAACCATAACGTTAATACCGCAAGTATCCGATCGGGTGAAGATTCCGGTGATCGCGGCCGGCGGGATTATGGACGGGAGAGGTGTGCTGGCATCGCTAATATTAGGAGCGCAAGCCGTTCAGATGGGAACAGCTTTTGTGACCTGTAAGGAAAGCGGAGCTCATGAACTGCACAAAAAAGCAATTTTAAACAGCAGCGAAGAGCAAACAGCGATCACGTCGGCCTTCAGTGGCAAGCCGGCAAGAGGGGTGAACAATGAATTTATAAGGATGATGAAAAACTATGAGAGGGAATTGCCGCCGTATCCTATTCAAAATAACCTCACCCAAACCATTCGTAAAGAAGCAGCCAAGCAAGGAAAAAGAGAATGGATGTCACTCTGGTGTGGACAAAATCCACGTCTTAGCCAACATGTAACGGCAGCAGAATTGATCCATTCGGTGGTCGATCAAGTAGAAAAAAGCCTTAAATCAATAGAGTTCCAAAAAGTAAACAGTGAAAAATAGTTTTCGTATTTTTGTTTTCAAAGCATCTGAATCCAATATGTGATGAATAGGCCTGATGGTGAAATTGGCGTTATTACGTTATGAAGCCGGTTGTTATGTTGCACAAGCTTGCCTCAAACTTTCACCGCAAAGAGGATGACGAGAGAGCGGATGATGAAGCTTGTGCAACCTCAGTAGCAATGAAGGAAATACCTGCCCCAAGTCACGCACGGTTCGATGACTTTCTCTTTCCTGTATGCCATCCAATCCATTCTATATTTATTGAGTTGATTACCTTAACGTATCGATTCATTTTCGTCATCATGGAAGAATCGATCAATATTTATCAATCACAGTCTTCCCGACTAGGATATATCACGATACGACAAGGGATGAAATCTCTTGGACTGTTGATTTCTATCCTGTTTTTAAAAGTGTTTGAACGGACGAAACAATTATCCATTGCCATGAATTCCAGAGGCTACGGGGATGAAATTTTGTTTTTTGATCCATCTTATCGTTATTCCCTTGTCAATTGGTTTATCATTTTACTTATATTGGCAGGAATGGCCTTTATCTATGTACAGTTTGGAGGAATTTTATAATGCAGCCAATTCTTTTTGACATCGAAAATTTAACTCATTGTTATGCGGATGGCACCATCGCTTTAAGAAACCTCTCCATTACGGTTAAGCAGGGAAAGAAAATAGCCATATTAGGTAATAACGGAGCCGGGAAATCTACATTGCTGCTGCATTTGAATGGTATTCTGCAACCGACAAACGGAACCATTCGTTTTAAAGGCAAAGAAGTGAAATATGATCGAAAATCGCTTCTATCATTACGCAAGCATGTGGGAATTGTCTTTCAAGATCCGGATTCTCAATTGTTCTCGGCTAATGTCATTCAAGATATTGCTTTTGGCCCGCAAAATTTGGGTCTGCCAAAGGAAGAAGTGTCGCGAAAAGTGGAATGGGCCATGGAGCAGACAGAAACGACAGAATTTAGCGATAAGCCGACCCATTTTTTAAGCTTAGGACAAAAAAAACGTGTCGCCATAGCAGGGGTGCTCGCCATGGATCCTGAAATCATCATTCTAGATGAACCTACAGCAGGACTCGATTCTTATTTTTCAAAACAAATCATGAAGGTATTAGATCACATCCAAAAACAGGGAAAAACCATTATTTTGTCTACCCATGATGTGAATCTAGCCTACCAGTGGGCTGATGAAATTATCATCATGTATGATGGAGAAATCTTGTGTTATGGCGATCCGGTCACCGTATTTGAACAAGCTCATTTGATAAGAAAAGCTCATTTAGATGCACCATGGGTTATGGAAACCTTCCAATTTCTCGTACAAGAAAAATTTTTTTCTGCAAATGAAGCGATCCCTCAAATCAAAGAAGAATTGTTTCAAAAGATTAGCTCTATAAAAAGTTGGAATTCAGGCAAAATTTCCGGATGAAAAAACTCACGCCCTTTATATGGGAATTAGTCAGAATCAACGAATGACTTATGTTTACTTTGAAAAGTACTGCGAAGAATCCGGAGTAAAAACTGTTCAGAGAAGAGGGTGAGATCGGGAGGCGTTTTCAATTATGTTGAAATAGGATAAAACATCATTGTTGTCCCTAGTGCGGGAAAGAAACGAAGTGTGTTTATAACTATTGATGACAGATCGCAAAACGTCTCAAGTTGGTTTAGAATATCGATCAAAAAAGGTCGATATGTTTGTACAAGCGATAATGGTTCCCGGAAACAATCTCGATTATGCTAGATACCATATCAACGAACATCGATTGAGCGGAATACGGTTGATCATTTGATCCAAAGCAAGTTAAACCACTGCCACTTTTTATGAGTATAAATGAAAGAAGGTATCAAACCATCATGATTAATGAGAAGGCGCAACAACCGTCAGAAACTCTAACGAAGAACGGCTTCGTATGAAATAGGTGTTCATATTGGACAAAGGAGTCGACAGACATCATTTATCTTGCAAGAAAAAGAAACTTCCATTTCCTCAAAAATATTGAAGACGAATCAAAATCCTTCTCATAAAGTGCTTCTACCCGTTCGTTCTCCTGGTCAGTTTATTAAACAAGACCATAACAATCTGTAAACTTATGCACCCGTGTAATATCCTTTCGCAATGTGCTTATAGGTTCCAACCTTATTTTACCGTTTTAGAAAGAAATTGATCTATTAAAGGATTTTAACGGGAAAATCAAGATTTTCCATGCTTGTTTAGATAAGTATCAAATAATGACGAATACAAGGTGAAACGTACCACAATTTACTGAATAAGTGTGGTAAAATGAACTTGATAAATGGGGATCATTTGTAGATGGCCAACACTTTTCATCTTTCGAGTGAAGTGTCTATTTATTCATTGGGATTGTTTTTTCCAATGGAATCAACTTAAAGGGGAAACTCGTATATAATGAATTAAGTAGACATTTAAAGAAATAAATTTGATAAACAGAATTATGGCTTAAAGGAGTCTTCGATATGGGACATCATCACAGTCATGGAAGTCATTCACATGCACATCATGCAAATCGAAAAGCATTGCTATATAGCTTTTTTCTGATTTTCTCTTTTCTCATTGTGGAACTGATCGGTGGAATCATGACGAACAGTCTTGCGTTGCTATCTGATACAGGACACATGTTAAGTGATGCAGCGGCATTAGGTTTCAGCTTGTTAGCTTTGAAAATAGGGGAAAAGCAAGCAAATGAAACGAAAACGTACGGATATAAACGTTTTGAAATTTTAGCTGCATTGTTGAATGGACTGACACTATTGCTTATTTCGGTCATGATTTTCTATGAAGCATACCAACGTTTTTATTATCCACCTAAAGTAATGAGTTCGGGAATGTTGACAGTCGCAGGAATGGGGCTGATCGTCAATATTTTAGCTGCATGGATTTTGATGAAAGGGGATAAGAACGACAACCTAAACATAAGAAGCGCCTTTTTACACGTGCTGGGGGATTTGCTTGGATCTATCGGGGCCATTGTTACCGGCTTGCTGATATGGCTTTTTGGCTGGAATATTGCCGATCCGATAGCCAGTGTATTGGTTTCTGTTTTAATTATGATCAGTGGTTGGCGCATAGTGAAGGACTCTATCCATATTCTGATGGAAGGGAGACCATCGAATATTGATTTGCAAGAAGTAAAAAATCAATTATTGTCTTTGGCGGGAGTCACCAATGTTCATGATTTACATGTATGGTCCATTACTTCAGATTTTCCTGCTTTAAGCTGTCATCTTGTCGTCCGTCCTCAAATTGATAGGGATCAATTATTATATGAGGCAAGAGAGAAGCTGCATAAACAATTTGGCATTCATCATACCACTATACAAATAGAAGAAACGAAAAAATGTACGGAAGTAGATATTTGCAATTAATCTCCCTTTAAACGAGGGAGATTTTTCATTTTATTTTTTACAGCAACAATTATAGTCGTTAAAAGATCAAATATACGGCTAGAATACGACTTTTTTTATGGCTATTAAGACATTTGAAGCGATACTATACTATATCATCCTATTTTTATTTGCTTATATAAGCATATTGTTATATTATGATATATGAATGGAGGAGTGGTAAAATGAATCGAGTGGTTACGAATATAGACGACGTCGCGACAATATTAAAGTTATTAGGCGATAAAACTAGACTTACCATGATGGCGTTATTAGACAATAAAAATTGTTGCGTATGTGAGTTGGTTGAATTTTTTCAGATGAGTCAACCCGCCATTAGCCAACATCTCAGGAAGTTAAAAGATGCAGGTTTACTAAATGAAACCAAGAAAGCCCAATGGGTTTTTTATTCTGTCAATAAGGAACATGAAATGTATTCGCTCATTCAAGATATATTGGCTCATGTTCCTGACCAGCAAGAACAATTAAAAGAACTTGAAGAAAAAGGCACAAGAATTTTATGTGAATAACGATAGAGGTGATTTTTTGCTTTCCGTCCTACTAGCATCATTGATTTTCCTCGCAACTTTAATATTTGTGATTTGGCAACCCAAAAACTTATCTATTGGCTGGTCTGCATGCGGGGGCGCTCTGCTATCTATTATGGTAGGTGTAGTAGATTTTCAAGATGTCCTAACTGTGACAGGAATTGTGTGGAATGCGACTCTTGCTTTTATTTTTATTATTATCATATCAATGATTTTAGATGAAATTGGATTTTTTGAATGGGCAGCATTACATATGGCAAAAGCGGCAAAAGGAAACGGAGTAAAGATGTTTATCTTTGTTTCTATTTTAGGAGCCATAGTAGCCGCCTTTTTTGCGAATGATGGGGCAGCCCTCATTTTAACTCCCATTGTTCTTGCCATGGTACGAGCTTTACAATTTGATGAAAAGAAAGTACTGCCTTTTATTCTGGCAAGTGGTTTTATCGCAGATACAACCTCATTACCGTTTGTGGTTAGTAACCTAGTAAACATTGTTTCCGCCGATTATTTTCATATTAAGTTTGTTGAGTATGCAACGCGCATGATCATTCCTACCGTTTTCTCGTTTGGAGCCAGTATTTTGGTTTTATATTTGTATTTTCAAAAAAATATACCAAAACAATATGATGTGTCTCATTTAAAGAAACCAATTGAAGCCATTAAGGATCAAAAAATGTTTAAGATAGCTTGGAGTGTATTAAGTATTTTATTAGTAGGCTATTTTATCAGTGAATTTACTAAAATTCCTGTGTCTATCATTGCAGGAGTGGTCGCACTTGTTTTCTTGTCCATTGGAAGAAGAACCCCAGCTGTTCACGTTAAACAAATACTAAAAGGTGCACCATGGGAAATTGTCTTTTTTTCTATTGGTATGTATGTTGTCGTCTACGGATTAAGAAACGTAGGATTGACGAATGTACTGTCTGACGCGATTCAAGCCGCGGCAAATAAAGGTTTACTTGTAGGAACCATTTCAATGGG
Organism: Bacillus sp. FSL W8-1127; assembly: GCF_038006725.1. Taxonomy (NCBI): domain Bacteria; kingdom Bacillati; phylum Bacillota; class Bacilli; order Caryophanales; family Bacillaceae; genus Bacillus; species Bacillus sp. FSL W8-1127. Next base: position 1,544,931 of record NZ_JBBOVU010000001.1, read on the forward strand.
GTTTATCGCAGCGATTCTTTCATCGATTATGAATAACATGCCTACCGTAATGATTGATGCTTTAGCCATAGCTAATACAAACACAACCGGAATCATTCGTGAAGGACTCATTTATGCGAATGTGATTGGTTCTGATTTAGGGCCTAAAATTACCCCAATCGGTTCTTTGGCCACCCTCCTTTGGCTGCATGTATTATCGACGAAAGGAGTCAAAATTACTTGGGGAACCTACTTTAAAAACGGGATTATTTTAACCGTACCAACAATACTCATTACACTGATTGGACTTTATTTATGGTTGCTTATCATCTAATAAAGGAGCATGTGAAAATGAAGAAGAAAACCATTTACTTTTTATGCACCGGAAACTCTTGCCGCAGTCAGATGGCAGAAGGTTGGGCCAAAAAATATCTTGGTGATGACTGGGAAATATATAGTGCCGGCATTGAGGCCCACGGATTAAATCCGAATGCAGTAAAAGCCATGAAAGAAGTGGGGATTGACATTGCGAACCAAACATCGGATGTCATTGATCCTGACTTGTTAAACAATGCGGATATGGTGGTAACATTATGCGGGCATGCTGCTGATAACTGTCCAGTAACACCGCCACATGTGAAGCGCGTACACTGGGGATTTGACGATCCTGCAAAAGCGGAAGGGACAGAAGAAGAAAAATGGGCTGTATTCCAGCGTGTTCGAGATGAGATCGGGGAAAGAATTAAGCGATTTGCAGAGACGGGTGAATAAAAGTATTATTGTCTATACAGAAAAATCAATATTATTAACATCAATTTATAGCCGTCACTTGCAGCCGAGAGAGTGTTCTCTCGGCTACTATTCTACAGTAAGGAAGGTATATTGTGTGAAAAAGATCAACCAAGCAATGTGTGAACCTACGAGTAAATGGGTTTAAAACATCAATCTTCATTAACAAAAACCGCGATGAAGTGAAAAAGGGACAACAAGACAGTCTTAAGGAACTTGGAAGTTCACAAATCTTATCCCGACTAAATTCACACATGGGTCTGAAAGGAGTAGCACTAATGAAATACACACTAGTTGAAAGAGATCATTTTCAAGTAGTTGGAATAAAGAGAGAAATTTCGTTTGTCAATAATGAGAATTTTGAGAGTATTCCAAAATTATGGGATCAATGGAAGAAGGATGGGACAGTTGATTTATTATTTAAGTTGAACAATGGTGAAATAAAAGGTGTATTAGGTGTATGTGCCGCTAACAGTCATACTCAATCGAAGCAAGTAATGGATTATTGGGTAGCAACTGAATATGATGGCAAAACACCTGACGGACTATGTAATTTGAAAATACCTGCATCAAAATGGGCTGTATTTGAAGTTCACGGACCGATGCCTGAAGCTATTCAGAAAGCATGGGTACAAATTTTTTCAGAATGGTTCCCATCTAGTGGCTATAAGCACGCAGGAACACCAGCGTTAGAAGTGTATACAAATGAAGATCCCGCCAGCCCTGATTTTTATTCGAAAATTTGGGTGCCAGTCAATTGACCTGCTCGTCATTTTCTGCCCTGCCAACTGTCGCTAGTCTTCAAGTTTTTGAACACTCCCTATAGCCAAAAAAGCCGTTGTGAACTTCAGTGACTTTTTTGGCTCAATCGAGAGTTAAGTGGTTAGCTCACGGATCACTTTCGAAAGAAGAACCATTCCTCTATTCAAATCAGCTATAGAAGCATAGGAATAAGAAAGTCGAAGATACTGAGTCGCATGTTGATCGTAGACATTTCCTGGATTCAATAGAATTCCGTGTTCTAATGCTTTTTCAAAAAGTTCACGTATAGAGAGTGAAGGTAATAAGCGAAGCCATATATAAAAACCGCCTTTTGGAACAGACCAGGTCGCAATGTCGGAAAAATACCTTTGCAATGAATCAATCATGACCTCTCTTCGCACCTTCAATGCTTTTCTGACCTCATCCAAATGGCGATGGTATAATCCGCTTGAAAGCCATTCCGCAACCGCCCACTGGGACAAGGAACTGGATCCGTAATCGGTTTGCATTTTAATATCCGCCAATCGCTCAATGACAGGGATCGGCCCAACTACCCAGCCGATTCTCAAGCCGGGACTCAATGTTTTCGACATGCTCCCGAGATACAGAACAAGTCCATTTTTATCGATGGCTTTCAAAGGCGGGGGAGGCGGAGAATCGAGCCAAAGTTCCCGATATACGTCATCTTCAATAATCGGCAGTCGCTCCTGTTCACATACATCCATCAATTCTCTTCGTCTTTCTTCAGACATCAAAATTCCTGTTGGATTATGGAAGGACGGGATCGTATAAAGCAACGCAGCGTTTTGCCGCTTTTTTTGTTCCGTAATCGTTTTTATTTGAACTCCATCTTCATCTATAGGAAGTCCAAATAATCGCATCCCGGCAGATTGAAACACATGCAGGGAATACAGGTATGATGGTTTTTCTAGAAAGATCGTAGACCCTCGCTGCAAGAGGCCCATTGAAATCAATTGCAATGCTTGTAAAGCTCCGGACACAATCAAAATGGAAGAAGGGGAAGCCTCAATTCCTATGGTTTTTAAATATCCGCTAAGCTGTTCCCTAAGAAACAGCAGCCCTTTAGGCTCTTCGTAGCCTAGTGAATTGATGCGGTCCGGCAGTCGTTTAAAGACTTCTTTCATCATCTCACGAGGAAATAAATCAGGCGAAAGCTCTCCTGTTCCCAGCCGGATGATATTTGGAGCAAATTCTGCTTGATTGATTTCCTGTATCGTAGGCAAATTAGGATAATGGCTCCCTGCTTGCACATAGGAATACCAATCTGGGGGCGGGGTAGAATTCATCAAGGACCACGTATTGTTAATAATCTTGGTACCGCTCCCGCTTTTTCCTTCCAGCAATCCATCAGCAATCAACTCTTCCACGGCCGCTACGATCGTACTGCGGTTCACCCCCCATGCTTGGGCTAATGTACGTTGAGGCGGGATTTTCATCCCTACAGTCCATTCTCCTGTTTTAATTTTTTCTTTTATATATTTTTTGATTTGGATATAGAGGGGAGTTGGAGATGATTTGTCGGGTTTCCAATCCAATTCGATCATGAAAAAATTCTCTCCCATAAAAAATTTTTGAATTCATCTATTTGGATGAGTCTTTAGAGAAGATAGGGCATTAAACAAAAAGCTCTCCTTTCATAACTGTGACAGCTTTACCGGATAATAGGACACGGTTGTTTGCCATTTTGACCTTTATCATTCCTCCTCTGGCTGAGGCTTGATAGGCAATAAACTCGTCTTTGTTTAATCGGCGCTTCCAATAAGGGCCCAAACAACAATGTGCCGAACCGGTAACGGCGTCTTCGACAATCCCTTGTACGGGAGAAAAAAACCGAGAAATGAAATCAAACCTTCCGGAACTTGATCGGCTTGTCACGATGACTCCACGAATTGGGAGTTGGGCAATGGAATCGATATCAGGTATGAGATTTTTTACTACATCGTCTGACTCGACTTCGACGATATAATCAAGCTGATTTTTTCCTACGTATTTTGGTACAACTCCCAATGCTTGAATCAGTCTGTCCGGAGCATTGATTTCGTGGTCCGGAGCGGATGGAAAATCAAGTTCAATCCAGCCATTCTTTACGGTGGCAGTCAGTACTCCGCTTTTTGTGCTAAAACTTACTGGATTTTCCGCTTTTATGTATCCCATCTCCCATAAAACGTAGGCGCTAGCCAAAGTTCCATGACCACAGAGGGGGATTTCCATAGACGGAGTAAACCAACGCAAGCTGAATTTGCCATTTGTATGTTTGATAAAAGCAGTTGTTGGCAAGTGGATCTCCTTCGCTACCTTTTGCATCCATTCCGCATCTTTTGATTCCGGTAAAAAACAAACAGCAGCAGCGTTTCCCGCAAATGGTTGATCCGTAAACGCATTTATTAGAAAAATGTTCATTTCGTCCTCTCCCCATAATGCTTGTTTTGATTATACAACTTGGTTGGTATCGAATCCAACCAATTGGTTGGAGACAACGATTGATATTCGAGTAAAATGGTATTCATACGATAGCAATAGGGGGGATTTGAATGACAGAAGCCTTCATTCACGGACTTATTCTCGCATTTGGACTAATCCTTCCTCTTGGCGTCCAAAACGTTTTTGTTTTTAATCAGGGGGCCCTTCAGAAACGCTTTATCCATGCTTTCCCGGTCGTGTTAACGGCTTCAATATGTGATACACTTTTAATCACCCTTGCTGTTTTGGGTGTATCTCTTATGGTTTTGGGTTCTTTTTGGATCAAAACGATCCTATTAACCACTGGAATGGTGTTTTTGTTCTATATGGGGTGGAGTACTTGGAAAAGCACTCCTGCTGCTGAAAAAGGAAAGAACGAAAATACTGCCAAAGAAACTTTTACTCCTTTAAAACAAGTTGTGTTTTCGGCATCGGTCTCGTTGCTGAATCCTCATGCGATCATGGATACGGTTGTAGTGATCGGAACGAGTTCACTTCAATACAATGGGTCTGAAAAAATGGCCTTCTCACTTGCTTGTATTCTGGTTTCTTGGATCTGGTTTGCGGGACTGGCAGTGGCTGGCCGGATAACAGGGGAGATAGATAAATCTGGACGCTTGATGAGGATTTTCAACAAAATTTCAGCATTGGTAATGTGGGGAGCAGCCATATATATTGGATTCACGCTGATAATATAAAAGCCGGGTTTCTGGATCACAGTGGTGGAAATCATTCGTAACGAGGTTTCATTTTCCTCGCCAATGATTGAACTATCAATACTAAGATTAAAAACTCTTGTAAGTCTATTAAACATAGTAATAGTCTAAAAGTGAATCCAGTTACTGATGACGATCATAATAGGGAGATCAAGAAGCAGTGGAAACTTTTTAAGCGGAATCGAAAGGAGGAGTTAGGATTGAAACACCCGTTTGCACATTATCGTTCTTTATTTCCTGTTTTAGAGTCGAAAATCCATCTGGCGAGTTGTTCGCAAGGCGCCATTTCAAAAACTGTATCCGAATCGATTGAAGAGTATATGAATAGTTTATTATCGATGGGCGTTAATTGGAATCAAGCCATAAAGGAAGTGGAAAAGGCAAAATCCAGTTTTGCAAAATTAATTGGTGCTGCACCTGATGAGATTGCTGTATTCAGTTCGGTATCTGACATTTTTTCTGCTATTGCTTCTTCTCTTTTTTTTGAAAAAGGTAAAAATATCGTTGTGACTACAGATATGGACTTTCCAACCGTCGGTCATGTATGGCTTGCTCAGGAGAAATTTGGAGCAAATGTGAGATTTATTCCTTCACAACAAGGAGTGATCCCTTTAGAATATTACGAACGTTATGTAACTTCTGATACGCTCATCACATCCATTTCCCATATTGGTTATCACAATGGATTCAAACAAGATATTCAAGCAATCGCGGAAATTGTCCATCGTAAAGGTTCTCTTTTATTGGTGGATGCTTATCAATCAGCAGGACAAGTTCCTATTGATGTAAAGAAAATGGATATTGACATATTGGCGGCAGGAACGAGGAAATACATATTAGGTATTCCGGGCATATCCTTCTTATATATAAAAAAAGAATTAGCAGAAAAATGGAAGCCTCGTATAACAGGATGGTTTGGTCAAGAAAATCATTCGAAATTCAACGTTCATCAATTCACATTAGCAGCTGGAGCACGTCGTTTTGAAACTGGTACACCCTCTTTTATCAGCGCTTATGCCGCTGCCGCCGCTCTTCGTTTGCTTCTTGATATAGGAGTGGAGAATATATCTTCTTATTTAAATCCATTAGCTCAATTCGCATTAGATTATGGACAAGAAAAAGGATTACACGTTGCTGGGCCTCTATCTGCTGATCAGCGAGGCGCCATGACAGCTTTTTATGTGAAAAATGCTGAGCAGATTGAATCTATTTTGAAAGAGAGAAATATCATTGTTTCTGCAAGAAACGACGTCATCCGAATCGCTCCCCATTTTTACAATACGCAGGATGAAATTCGGCAGGTGATTGACGAGTTGACAACCGCTCTTATACAAACGAACGGGGGAAATGAATGAGATGGACATTAAGAAAAAGGGACATGAAACAGGCGCCAATGGAGTTAATTTGACAATATATGAGCATTTTGCAAAATTAGATTTTTATTAAAAAGAGTTTTAAAAGAAACCCAAATAAATTGGGGTATTTTGTATCTTTGGTTTACAAATATTCTGTTTGTCCTTTTTTGGGCGTACTTGCAGAATTTTTCGCTTTAAAAATTTTTTAAGCGGTTTGTTGCTTTTTACTCTCTTTTGCCATTGCGAGAGCTGAAACCAGTAATACGATGGCGTTCAAGTAAATATGAGTTTTTACTTTATCGATTCCCCACACATGCAGGGAGTTCGCTGTAAGATAACTTTTCATTCTTGAATTGCACCGTTCTACACTGGTTCGCTCATTGTAAAGTTCTTTCCAACGTTTGGAATCGCGGTGTGGATTAGAGTACCGGCGAAGATCCTTATTCACGTTAATTTTTACTACCATTCCATAGTTGGAGGATGAACAGGCTGCCATTCCTAATGGGCAATCCACTTTTCCGGTTGCGTGTGGACATCTGAATTTGAGCTGATCCTTATTGGCTCCCCAATAAGTCATTTCGTACCCCATAGAACAGCGTGGGGTTCCATTGGAGGCAATTCCTTCGGGAGGCTCCTTTTCATTACGCAAATTGAGTGGAATAATAGCTTGAGCCCCAATGTTCTTGGCGGATTCGTAGTTTTTAAGCTGGTCGTACCCACCATCCATTATCAGGAAATCAATTTTAGAGTTTGTACAACTCTTTACTTGTTCAATTAATTGTGGTGCGACATCCCCATCGTTGATATGAGCAGGGGTTACTTCAATCGCCATTGGTAATTCACTTTTGGTGTCAACGGAAAGATGCATCTTATAGCCAAACCAAGTCATTTTATTACCGAAGGAATCAAACTTTGCCCCCCAATTGGCGTTGCCTGTTTGTTCACTTCGCTTCTTAGGCTGCTTCTTTTCGTAAGCATCAATGGCGGCACTGTCGATAGCCTGATGTTTTCCATCAATTACTCCTTCCTCTTGAGCTAACTGGACGAGATCTTGAAAGATTCTTTTCACGAGTCCAGTTTTGGTTAGTGAAGAAAATACTCGGCTAAGAGTAGAGATGGATGGTGCAGGCCTGCTAATATCTAAACCACATTGGTAACGAAAACGCAGGTCATTTTTCAATCGATTGTGAAGAGAAGTAAAAGTATCAATACCTTCTAATGGGGCAGCGATAAGAGCCCTTAATATCCCTTCTTTGGAATGTCCTTCAGCCCCTTGGGGTGAAGAACTTTTCAATTGTTTAGCATAAGGACGCAAATCTAGAGCACTAAAAAAGATCGGTAATTTCTCTTTTGACTCTAAAATTTGCAATTCTTCAAAGGAAAATAGACTTTCTTGTAGAATATACAAAGTGACTTCCTCCTTGTGGATTTTTGTGGTTTGGTCACTTCAAAATTCTACAAATAAGGGGTGAAGTCCTTTTTTATGCTTTAGAAAACCTTATGGCTCTTGGGTTGAAAAATGTGCAAAATGCTCAATATATAAAAAAGAGCATGCCAAATGCGAATTTTTGTTTGAAAAATGTTAAGATTAAAATAAAGATTTATCCACTTTCACCAGCCTTCACAAAGATTGAATCGCTGATTTGTCTTCATTGGGCTTATCAAAGAAGTTATCCTGTTGAACGATTAAAATGAGGCATGGACTTGTTACTCGATTGAATAAACTATAGGATAAGAAACTGTTTTGAATTCATCCAGATCATTTTCTTCAGCAGTTTCCTTTTGCGGCAAAAAAGCGAAAAATGGTACCATACCCATAAATCTTTCAGTGAAGGGACAGAATAGTTGTGAAAGTAGGAATTGCTTTAGGAGGCGGTGCTGTACGCGGGATAGCCCATATTGGAGTGTTAAAAGTGTTAAAGAAGCATCGAATCCCCATTGATTTTATAGCAGGAACGAGTATGGGCGGTGCGATTGGAGGCTTAGTTGCCGCGGGTATTGATGTAGAAGAAATTGAAGGGTTTGTTCTAAGCACGCCATCTTATCGATTGATGGATATTGGAATTCGAAAACGTGGAATTTTAGCCGGAAATAAAATATACGCTACGTTGATTCAATTTTTGGAGCAAAAAGGGCTTGGTGATATTAAAATCGAGGATTTGAAGATACCGTTTCGGGCAGTATCGGTCGATTTGATCAAAGGAAATGTTTTCGTGATGAAAGAAGGTAGCCTTGTCTTGGCTATTCGAGCGACGACATCGGTTCCTGGTATTTTTTCTCCCGTTCATTATCAAGGTAAAGTATTGGTGGATGGTGGAATTTTAAATGATCTCCCTGCCGATTTGCTTCGTGAGGCAGGAATGGATAAGATCCTTGCCGTAGATGTCGAAAGGGAACATGATGAACAGGAACCTCGTAATATATTTGAAACGGTTTATCGTTCGTTTACAATTATGATGACCGTGCAGCGCCGTGTCAACTTGAAGTATGCAGATGTCGTTTTTCGTCCGGAAGTAGGTCATATTTTAGCGTTCGACACAAGCAGAATCCGAGAATGCATTAAAGCTGGCGAGCGAGAAGCTCAACGGAAGATTCCTGAAGTGTTATCTTTGTTGGAATCAAAATAGTATAGGGGGTTGAATTGGAAATGGATTTAATCAAAAAAGGATTGGCATTTGGACTAGGTTTGGCTGTTACGAGCAAGGAACAAGCAGAAAAATTTGTGAATGATTTGGTGAAAAAAGGGGAGTTGTCTCTGGAAGAATCAAAAGACATGGTCAATCAGCTGGTTCAGCGGGGAGAAGAAGAAAAAAAAGGATTACAACGCATTGTACGGGAGCAAATCAAACAAATATTAAACGAATTGGATTTAGCGACAAAAGAGGATATTCAAAAACTGGAACAACGAATTCAGAAATTGGAAAATGATGATAAGTAAAGGAACCCTGTCTCGGGTTCCTAGTCTTTTGAAGGGGATATAGTATGATTGGGAAAAGAATTCGTCATATCAGTCGTTATCGCGATATTGCTATTACGTTGATTCGCAATGGCTTTGGAATGGTGGTCGAGGAAACCGGCATTACTCAATTTCTCTCCCTCCCTCAGCGTCTGTTTTTCGAGAAGAAAGAAAAAGCTTCTAAATCTGTCGGTGAACGAATTAGAATCGTTCTGGAAGAATTAGGTCCTACTTTCGTGAAATTGGGGCAAATCGCCAGTACTCGCCCTGATTTGATTCCTGAAGAAATCATCAGAGAATTAGAAAAACTGCAAGACCATGTTCCACCTTTCTCTTTTCAAGAAGTGCGTGAAATTGTTCAAAGTGAATTAGGAGAGGAAATTGAAAACATATTTCTCCATTTTGAGGACGTGCCGCTTGCGGCTGCTTCGATCGGACAAGTCCATCGGGCCACTTTGCGCACCGGGGAACAGGTAGCAGTCAAAATACAACGTCCAAATATTACAACTGTGATTGAAACAGATTTGGAAATTCTTCAAGATTTGGCGACATTAGCTGAACAACGATCGGAATTGGCAGCAAAGTATCAAATCCGTGATATGATGGATGAATTTTCTAAGTCCCTTCGCGAAGAACTCGATTATACGAATGAAGCACGGAATGCGGAGAAAATTGCCAATCAGTTTAAAGATGACTCTACCATCTATGTTCCAAAAGTTTTTTGGGAGTATACCACTAAAAAAGTATTAACGATGGAATATGTCGAAGGGGTAAAATTCAATGAAATAGACCAAATGAAGAAAAATGGCTACAACTTAAAAAACTTAGCTGAACGTCTTGCAAAAGGAATTTTTCAACAAGTTTTCATCGGTGGCTTTTTTCACGGGGACCCGCATCCAGGAAATGTACTAGTATTACCTGGAGAGATCATTGCTTTTCTCGATTTTGGAATGGTAGGGCGGCTTACTCCCGATATGAGATATCATTTTTCATCTTTAATCATTTCGTTGATGCGTCAAAGTACCGATGGGGTGATTCATTCGATCAGTGCAATGGGATTGATTCCGGATGATGTAAACATGAAACAGTTGCGAGCTGATGTAGAACGTATGAGGGAAAAGTATTATGATGTTCCTTTAAGCCAAATTCGTTTAGGGGAGGCCGTGAACGATTTATTTCGTTTAGCTTTTCAGCATTCAATCCGAATTCCGGCCGACTTATCATTATTAGGAAAAACTTTGCTGACGGTTGAAGGCGTAGTTGAAAATCTTGATCCTGAATTCAGCATACTCGATATTGCCGAACCATTTGGCCGTCGACTGTTAAAAGAACGATACCATCCCAAAAATGTAGCAGAAACGGTATGGAAGCAAGTTTCTGATTATAGAGAATTGATTTTGGACTTTCCAAAACACATGAAAGAATTTACTTCTTTGGTCAAGCGGGGAAGACTTCGTATGGAGGTCGGCATCCCGGAACTGGATCTTTTTTTAAAGAAATTGGATCAGATCAGTAATCGATTATCATTTAGCATTGTTTTATTGTCTTTCAGCATCATTATGGTTGGGATCATTATCGGTTCTTCCATGAATAGACAATCCACGTTGTTGTGGAAATTTCCTGCCATTGAGATGGGATTCGTGGTGGCAACACTCATGTTTTTTTGGCTTTTGTATTCGATTTTTAAGTCAGGAAGATTTTAACGAAATAGAAAAATGGATGATCGCAAGTGGAAGAACCCCCGGCTGTAGGGGGAGTTTCACTGTATACATTACGATTGGGCAGCAAGTCTAATGCATAACAGGAAAAAGTCTAAAAGGAGAACGCCTTTTAGTGATTGGTATTCGATGATGTTTTTGCGGGATGGTGTCAAAAAATAAGAATAAAATGGGGCTGTATGGTTGTGTTTTATACCCCTTACCGGTATAATGTATAATGAAGATGCGATCAGAATGAGGTGATATCAGTGGACCACTGTGAAGATAATTCCATCAATCCTAAAATGGTTCCCCGAACAGAGGAAGAAATTGAAAGTTTAATAAAGCGCTTGAAACGCATTGAAGGACAAGTGCGTGGAGTGCAAAAAATGGTGGAGGACAACCGTTATTGTATTGATATTTTAGTTCAAATTTCGGCTATTCAAGCCGCATTAAAGAAAGTAGGTTTTAATTTGTTGGAACGTCATGCCAATCATTGTGTTTCTAAAGCTATTCGTGAAGGCAACGGAGAAGAATCCATTCAAGAGTTAATGGAAGTTGTTAAGCAATTCTCTAAGTAAAGGGGGGAATGCTTTATGAGTGAACAAAAGATCGTCACATTAAAAGTGACTGGTATGACATGTGCCGCTTGTTCCAATCGTATTGAGAAAGTGCTGAACAAGATGGATGGAGTAGAAGCCAATGTCAATTTAGCGATGGAAAAAGCAACGGTTAAATATGATCCGGCTAAACAAAGTGTAGCCGATATTCAAACAAGAATTAACAAATTAGGATATGGCGTTGCGACTGAAAAAGTAACGCTGGATATTGAAGGGATGACATGCGCGGCCTGTGCGACTCGTATCGAAAAAGGGCTAAAACGCATGGAGGGCGTTACAAGTGCGGTTGTTAACCTGGCGACAAACAGTGCGGTTGTAGAATACAATGAAGGCGTTTCTTCTGTAGAAGATATTTTAGAAAAAATCAAAAAGCTAGGCTACAAGGGACAGATCCACGATGAAGAACAAGATCAAGCTGATCGAAGAAAAGTGCAGCTGAAACAAAAGCAACGACAGCTGGCTATTTCGATCATCTTATCATTGCCCTTGCTTTATACGATGATTGCTCATATGCCTTTTGATTTAGGCTTGCCGCTGCCGCATTTATTAATGAATCCATGGTTCCAGCTTCTATTAGCGACACCCGTTCAGTTTTACATAGGCGGTCCTTTTTATGTTGGGGCATATCGGGCATTGCGGAACAAAAGCGCCAACATGGATGTATTAGTAGCTCTTGGAACATCGGCCGCTTACTTTTACAGCTTGTACGAAGCGTTTAAAACTTTAGCCAATCCCGAATATATGCCGAAATTGTATTTTGAAACAAGTGCCTTGCTGATTACGCTTGTACTGGTCGGAAAATACTTCGAGTCACTGGCAAAAGGAAGAACGACAGAAGCCATCTCTAAGCTGTTGAGCTTGCAAGCAAAAGAAGCTCTTGTGATCCGTAATGGTCAAGAAGTAAAAGTTCCGCTTGAAGAAGTGGTGATCGGAGATACCATTCTTGTCAAACCCGGAGAAAAAATCCCGGTAGACGGCACTGTTATTTCCGGGATATCCTCCGTGGACGAATCCATGATTACTGGCGAATCGATTCCGGTTGATAAGAAAGAAGGAGACGCTGTCATAGGAGCTACTTTGAATACAAATGGCGTACTGACCATTCGAGCCGAAAAGGTAGGAAAAGAGACGGCCCTTGCCAATATCATTAAAATCGTTGAAGAGGCTCAAGGTTCTAAAGCGCCGATTCAGCGGATGGCAGATGTCATCTCAGGAATTTTCGTGCCTATTGTGGTAGGGATTTCTGTTGCATCGTTTATGATATGGTACTTCATTGTGGCGCCGGGTGACTTGCCAAAGGCGCTTGAAGTGGCCATTGCGGTTCTTGTCATCGCCTGTCCTTGTGCGCTTGGATTGGCCACTCCGACATCCATTATGGTCGGAACCGGTAAAGGGGCGGAAAAAGGGATCCTCTTTAAAGGGGGTGAGTATTTAGAAGGAACGCATACAATCAATGCTGTGCTGCTGGATAAAACAGGTACTGTTACAAAGGGAAAACCAGAAGTAACAGATGTAGTAGAGTTTCAAAATGGCATGCTTGATTATGCCGTTTCAGCCGAGAGCGCTTCTGAACATCCGCTGGCCCAGGCGATAGTGGAATACGGAAAAAAACAAGCGATTTCCATAAAACCATCGGAGCATTTCTCCGCCATTCCCGGCCACGGAATTGAAGCTGTTATTGAAGGCAAACATGTTCTTGTTGGAACGCGAAAATTGATGAAGGAACACTCGATTGACATATCCGAGCATGAAAATCAAATGGCGGATTTTGAAAAACAAGGGAAAACCGCCATGCTGGTTGCCATTGACCATCAGATTGCCGGCATCATTGCTGTCGCGGATACCGTAAAAGAAAGCTCCAAAGAAGCCATTCAAACTTTAAAACAAATGGGTATAGAAGTGTACATGGTAACGGGAGACAATCAACGCACGGCTGAAGCGATAGCGAAGCAAGTGAATGTGGATCATGTGTATGCCGAAGTGCTCCCTGAAGACAAAGCGAAAATCGTTGAAGAACTCCAAAAACAAGGAAAACGAGTGACGATGGTCGGCGATGGGATCAATGATGCTCCCGCTCTTGCAAAAGCGGATATCGGAATGGCCATCGGCACAGGAACGGATGTCGCGATTGAAACGGCTGATGTAACGTTGGTTGGCGGAGATCTGGCACATATTCCAAATGCGATTGAGTTAAGTCGTAAAACGATGAGAAACATTCGACAAAATCTATTTTGGGCTTTGTTTTATAATTCTATTGGCATTCCTGTGGCAGCAGCTGGATTATTGGAGCCTTGGGTTGCGGGAGCGGCTATGGCATTCAGCTCTGTATCGGTTGTGACAAACGCGCTTCGTTTGAAACGCGTGAAAATAGAAAATGGAACGATATAAAGGAGGAATTCTTAATGGACATTACATTAAACGTAGAAGGAATGACTTGCGGACACTGCAAAATGGCCGTAACAAATGCTCTTAAAGAGCTGGAAGGTGTGAAAAATGTAGATGTGCATCTAAAAGAAGGCACTGTGGATGTAGTTTTTGATGAGACAAAAGTCAGTGTAGAAAAAATGAAAGAAGCGATCGAGGATCAAGGTTACGATGTGAAATAACATCCACAAGAGATCATGGAGCAAAAATCCATGATCTCTTATCATTTTTGACATGATCAACGGTTTGGACGACAAAAGTCTGACAAGCCTAACTATGAACATTTTTACGGACAAATTTGGCGTTAGAAATGGTGAATACAACCTTTCCCATTTTGATAGGGCGTTAAACTACAAGAAAGCAGAGAAACAGTATGGAGAAACACAAAAAAGGAGTATACAAAGATGGAATCAACTGTTTCAAAGAAAAAAACAATTATTTCCTATATTATAAGCTTCGCTTTTATTATCGCGATGATAACAGCTTCGGTGATACTTAAAGATCACGAAATCATTTTGCCGGAAGTAGCAGCCATGGCAATTGCCATGTGGGTGTGGCGAGATGAGGGGTGGATAAGACAGCCATTCAAGATTTTTCTGGTTCCTTCTATTACGGCTTTGATCGGTTTCGTAGTGAATCAATTGCCAATTTCTTATTTAGGAAAAGTCATCTTTACCCTTATCCTAATGATGATCTTTTTGTGGACCATTCAATCGAACTTAGGCCCTTCCATTGCGACGGGATTGCTGCCGGTGGTGACGAATGCAACGGAATGGTCATTTGTGATATCCGTGTTTATTCTTACTTTTTTATTGATGATTGGGGTTCTCCTATTTAGGTTAAATAAAGGATTGGAGAAGAAAACGGAGATCCAGTACAAGTATATGGCAGTGTTCTTGGTGCTGATCTTAGTGTGGATTGGTTTATGTTCGATTGTCGGCTACCCATTGGCTGTGATCCCACCGATACTCGTGGTCGTATTTGAGTCGCTTCAAAAACCGATGTACAACGGAAAAATGGCTTTTAAACAAGGGCTTGTCTTAACGGTTTCTGCGACGATAGGAACGCTTTTATATTTTTCTATTGATTCTTGGATATTGGCAACATTGCTAGACATGATTTTGATGCTGATTCTGTTATATGTCGTCGGCATCCGTGTCCCTGCGGTTTACGCTTTTCCGCTTCTTCCATTTGTCTTCCCGGATGAGATTGTGGCGAAGCTGCCACTAGGTTCCTTTATAACATGCTTATTCCTGTTATCTGCAGTGTTGGCCTATAAAAAGATCGAGATGAGGCAAAAAGGAAGAGCTGTACAAATGTGATCTATGTTCAAAAGCGGCCATATATCTAGCAAAATCCATTGAACGTTGCAAGATGGTTTGGGAAAATTTGTTTAGAATGCAGTCAGCCAGATGGTCTGGCTGCATTTATTTTAATTGATTTGAAGCTAGGATCTAAATCAGACAGCTATTGCTGGTAAAAATATGCATACTCTAAAGTGAAATTGATAGAATAGAATTTAATAAAGCCTTTTATTTATTGCGGAATTATTTAAAATTTTCATTTTCATTCATTAGAAGATATCTATAAAAAATCATCATCAAAATGATGATTTCAGAGTGTAGACAAAAGGCATCCGAATGTGCGCTTTCGGATGCCTTTTGTCACTTTTATGCTTTCAAATGTTTGGAATAGACCCCTCCAGGGGTCTATTTTATGTTATTGCTGGACTTTTCCATGTCCAGCAAGCCATCTTTTTCAAATTCATTGCAGCAAAAGTTAGCATCGCCTGCATGGACAATTTTTTTAGACCTCTTAAGGTTGTCCAACGCATACCATGCTTTTCCTTTGCATCAGCAAAAACACGTTCAATGGTTTCTTTCCGTCTTGCATAAATGCTCTTATTCTCTTGTGTATGCCGAAGATGATCAGCTTCCTCTAAATAAAATTCCCATACATGTCGCTGAATCAGTTTTTTATGCTCCTTACTTTGGGTGCACTTCGAGAGGAATGGACAATCTTTACACTGGACTGGATCAGAAAAATATTGACGATAGCCTTCCTTCGTCGTAGTTGCATATTTTAACACTTGTCCTTGCGGACAAAGATAACAATCGTAGTATTCATCGTAAACATACTCATGTTTTTTGAAATAACCATCCTTTGTACGAGGGCGAGTATAAGGTAAAGCAGGGGTCATATCATTTTCAAATATGTATTGGGCAACGGCGGGAGTTTTATATCCAGCGTCAGCAGCAACTACAACCGGTTTTCCATGTTTTTCGATGACTTTTTCAAGAAGTGGCTCCAATACGGAACTGTCATGAATATTCCCTGGCGTTACAATAGCCCCCAAAACAAAGCCATTTCGATCCGCAGCAGCATGGAATGAGTAAGCAAACTGTTTTGTTCGCTCGTCTTTTACGTAGTAACCACTTTCCGGATCAGTGGTACTTTCTTTTATTTCTTTATATTCTTCTTTCCCAAATTTATCTGGAGGAAATGGCTTTTTTCCATGTGCTTCTCGATCAGCATTTATCTCATCTTGTAGACGTGCTTGATAGGCTTTCGTTTCTTTTCGAACCACTTTCTTCTCAAATTTATGCTTATTCGCACTCGCTTTGACATGAGTAGAATCAATAAAGACATGCTCACTGCTTATCAGCTTCTTATCTGCAGCTTCTTTCAAAATGCGATAGAATATCTGTTCAAATAAGTCTGTATCCTTAAAGCGTCGCTCGTAGTTTTTCCCAAACGTTGAAAAGTGAGGTACCTTATCATAAAAACCAAATCCAAGAAACCAACGGTAAGCCAGATTCGTTTCGATTTCCTCTATAGTTTTTCGCATGGAACGAATACCGAAGGTATATTGGATGAAAGCCATTTTAATCAATACAACTGGATCAATACTTGGTCGACCTCTTTCCGATGAATACATGTCTTGAACAAGCGAATAGATAAATGAAAAATCAATAGCAGCGTCGATTTTACGAACCAAATGATCTGCAGGTACAAGTTGGTCTAAAGCTATCATTTCTATTTGATCACGATTCATCTGTGTATTTTTTGTTAGCACTTCATCCACCTCAATTCATTACGGTATCTTAATTATACAAAAAAAGACTGTCGGCAAATCCGGTTTTTTCGGATTTGTCGACAGTCTGAATCATCATCAAAATGATGATTTATATAAAATGCCAAAATATTCGAAAATTAATACCTTTACAATCAATTATTTTTTATATATAATTTGTATAATTCGTATATATTTACTTAGTTTAAGGAGGTAGAATGATGTCTCAAACTTCTACATTGGTGAAAGTGGCAGCAACTGGAAAATGGGAATCCGGCGTTAAAACCAATATTTCTATAAGGAATTTCCCTGTTTTTTCAATAGATGAACCACCAAAATTAGGTGGGAATGATTCAGGTCCAAATCCATTAGAATTTGTTGCGGCAGCTATGAACGGTTGTAATGGAGTGATGATACCGCTAGTGGCCAAAGAGTTGGACTTTACTTTTTCAGGCATTGAATTTGAAACCACTGGTATTGTAGATATTAGAGGTTTAATGGGGGAAGAAGGCGTAAAACCGCATTTCCAAAAAATTCGTTTCCATGTGAACATTCAAACGGAAGAAAGCGAAGAGAGAATTGAACAATTGAAAAAAGAAGTAGAACGCAGATGCCCGGTCTATAATCTCTTCGTTGATGCCGGAATAGAAGTGGATACAAAATGGAGTAAAAAATAAATGAACTCAACTTTCGCAGTGAAAAATTTATGAATAATCCTTGATTTGATAGGTTTCTTTGGGTATCTCATATTCACTTGACACTGAAAAAATTCGTCTAAAAAACAAAAAGACACCTCTTTCTTTTGGTAAACTATTGGTGACCAAACCAAAAAAACCAAAGAAAGAAAGGTGTCACCATTATGATAACGAAAAAAGAGTATTTTGCGCAATTACCAAAAGAAATAAAAGACGGATTTTCTGAATTACAAATTGGTAATCATTTAAGAAAAGCAGGAATTATCAAGGCTTGTGGTTATTCTTGTTTATCGATTTTTCAACTATTATTTCTTCTTGTTTTTCAATACAGAAACTGGTACCACGCCTTACAAAGCAAAAAGGCTGCCGATTTACCAGGAAAAGATACCATTTATCGTTTTTTGAACTCGTCTACGTATAACTGGAGAACCTTTTTACTATCTCTGAGCTCCGAAGTGATTCGTCGTGTGAAACAAACGATTTCGAAGCGCCGTGTTACCGTGTTTATTGTAGACGATTCGATTTATTCTCGTAACCGTAGTAAATCGGTTGAGCTTCTAGCTAAAGTATTCGATCATTCCACTCGTCAGTTTGTCAATGGTTTTCAACTATTAACGCTCGGATGGTCCGATGGCTTTACATTTGTACCTATCGATTTCGCTCTTTTGAGTTCAGCGAACCAAAAGAATCGCTTGAACGAAATCCATTCGTCCATTGATAAACGAACCACAGGCTACAAACGACGGCTCGAGGCATTGGAAGCAAAACCAAACATGGTGTTGAAATTAGTAGAACATGCATTGGATAAAGGAATTTTCGCTGATTATGTGCTCATGGATACATGGTTTACTCATGCCCCGTTGGTGGAGAAGATTCACTCCAAAGGCCTTTTTGTCATTGGTATGGTCAAACAGCTGAAACAACGGTATCTTTTCAACGGAGAACGTTTAACCTTGGAACAACTGTATCGAAAAGCGAAACGAGACATTGGCAAAAAAGAAACACTCGGCTCGATTCACGCAACCCTTCATACGGGTTTACCAGTGAAAATCGTGTTTGTGCGGAATCGAAACAACCAAAGTGAATGGCTAGCCATTTTGAGTACAGATACCACGCTGTCTAATGAAGAAATCGTTCGAATCTATGGGATGCGTTGGGACATTGAAACCTTTTTTAAATTCAGTAAATCGTTTTTACATTTAGCCAAAGAGTTTCAAGGTCGTTCCTATGACATGATGATTAGCCATACTACCATTGTCTTCACTCGGTATATCTTGATTGCTTGGCAACTTCGGAAAGAAGAGGATCCGAAGACCATGGGCAACTTATTCTTGTTTCTATGTGACGAAGTAAAGGAGATGGACTTTAAAACGGCTTTACTACAATTGATTTCTCTTTTCCAAACTTTGGCTGAAGCTAAGGTTTATTTGAGTATGGACATTTTTCAGTGTCAACTGTCCAATTGGATTACTTCTTTACCTCGTTATATCAAGGACTGTCTCCATATTTCTGTGTGCGAAAGTTGAGTAAATGAAATAAAATCATTTTTAAAAAGGAGAGGTAAGATTTTACATATACCCTCCTTTTTTTAATGATGCAGATGGAATTCAGACATAGTAGGATATTTTTGTTTAAAGCCTCCAAATGGCATTGCGGCGTCAAAAAGATTGTAGCAATTCCCCCACATCGTTCCTTCTTCCATTGGATGTGCGACTCTGTACCCTTTTATAACATCAGTTGTCCCAATCCCGATTGTTAATCCATAATTGCTGCCATTGGCTCTTTTCATGACATCGGCAATTTGTTCATTGCCATCAAACGGCATGGCGGCAGCCGCTGGTCCAAAAATTTCTTCCCGGGCGATGGTCATATGTTCGTTCACATCGGTAAAAACGGTTGGTGGAATAAAATATCCTGGACCTTTTTTAGGTTTTCCCCGGTTATTGGCTTAGCCTCTTTTTCTTTCCCTGTTTCTAAGTAATCTCGAACGGTTTCGTATGGTTTGGCGGAAACTGATGCACTGATTTGTGTATCTTTTTTGAGTCCGGGGCCCACTTTTAATTTGGATGCCACGCTGGCATATCGGCAAGAAAATATCATAGATCAAAAAGAGGGATCTGAAATGAGAAGAGTTAAAGTGAAGTCATATGATGAGCAATGGGTATCGAATTTTGAAGACGAAGCTAAAACATTGCATGAAATATTTGGGCCGGAAATCATCGAAATTCATCATATCGGCAGTACCTCAGTAAACGGCCTAAAAGCAAAGCCTATTATCGACATCATGCCTATAGTAAGAGAGATAAATAGAATTGACGAGTTTAACACAAAAATGATCTCAATTGGTTATGAACCAAAGGGGGAAAACGGGATAACTGGACGTCGATTCTTCCAAAAAGGAGCTATTCCTGTAATGAAGAAATTTGAGGTTTGAAACAAAAAGAGCCCTCTTGGTATAGTACAGGGTGTCAATGCATTGACCCCGAATTAATAATTACCAAGGAGGACTCAAGATGAATTATACGCAAAATCGTAAAATCTCGCAAATTACACCATCAACATTAATTGTAGGCATTGATATCGCCAAAGACAAACACGTCGCTCGAGCTCAGGATGATCGAGGAATCGAATTTGGAAAAAGACTGATCTTTGAAAATCGCATACATGGCTATCAAAAACTGCTTGATTGGGTTTCGAGGCATCAAAAGGAACACCAAAAAACACATGTCATTTTTGGTGTTGAGCCGACCGGTCATTTCTGGCTGAGTCTGGCCTATTTCTTGACTGCTAAAGGTTATGACTTTGTCTTGGTCAATCCTATGCATGTCAAAAAAACTAAAGAGCTGGATGATAACTCTCCAACTAAAAACGATACGAAAGATGCACGTGTGATTGCACAGCTGATTAAAGATGGGCGATACTCCGTACCAAATCTCTTAGATGGCATCTATGCAGAGCTAAGAGAAGGCGTCAAATTAAGAGATCAGCTCATCCAGCAGCTTATGATCACAGAAGGTCGTATTCAAAATCACATCCAGCGTTACTTTCCGGAGTTTTTCGATGTATTTAAAGACTGGGAAGGAAAGGCAGCTCTTTGTACATTAAGAAACTTTCCATTCCCCTCTCAGATTAAAGAAATGACATCAGAAGAAGTTCTTGCGAAATGGAAACAAGAAGTAAACCGTGGTGTAGGAATCAAACGAGCTACAAAGTTAATAGAAGCAGCGAAAAAGAGCATTGGTATCCAAATTGGTATCAAGTTTGCTAAACGTGAATTGGATTATTTACTCGATCAATATGAGCTATACAAAGAGCAATTAGGACAGTTAGATAAGGATCTGGAAGCACTTGTAGTAACGATACCTGGAGCGAAGGAAATGATCAATATTCAAGGCTTAGGTCCTACAACAGTCGCGCTATTCTTCGCTGAGGTCGGGGATATAACAAAGTATAGTCATCCCCAGCAATTAGTAAATCTGGCAGGGCTGTCATTACGTGAACATAGTTCCGGGAAGTTTAAGGGGCAAACCAAGATCACAAAACGAGGACGAAGTCGATTGCGAAGAGCTTTATACTTGGCCATTCGTCCACTCGTTGCCCATAATCCAACGTTTAAAGCCCTGCATCAATACTACACAAAGCGTCCTGATCGACCTTTGAAGAAACAGCAGTCACTGATTGCCTTGTGTTGTAAATTACTACGTGTCTTATTTGTCATTGGTCAAAAACAGTGTGAATTTGATGGTTCAAAGTTATTGAGAGGTTTGCCTCAAATCGATTCATTACAGGCAGCTTAAGGCTTTATTAAGTTCATGAAATCATTTCAGAATACCGTAATTATCTCAAATGACAAACACCAATAGTGCAGAGTTGGAGCTTATTTATTCCATACGGGCATGTGACCCAGCAAAGGAGCATATCCAACCTCCACCTCATGGATACGCAGGACGAAGGAATGTATGGAATTCAATCCGGAGAGATGTGGGAGGGTTAGCGACCGTGAGTGATGTGGAGATGATGAAGCACGGTTATACCTTATTTTTACCAAATAAATACAATTTGGTTGATAGGATGCCCCCTACCATGTAAATTATTTAAAAAAATTCAACATATATCCATTAAATGAGGTGTGTATTCTATTAAGTGTCTATGAAATTTTGAGAAAAAGCGAGTATTCGGGAGAAAAATAAACTTTATTGAGGGAGGAGATAACCGTACTCATCATATCCACTTTTTTGAATTAGGCAATCCTGAGATTGAACGTCATCTGGCTTTTCGAGATTATTTACGATCCCATTCAGATGTTGCGAAAAAGTATGGAGATTTAAAAGAGGAATTGTCAAAACGTTTTCCTTGCGATATTGAATCGTATATCAAAGGGAAGGAACAGCTGGTTTTAGAAATCGAACGAAAAGCAGTAGCATGGTATAAAAGTTCAAGAGAATAAATATTGATTTGTATCTCATATTGCTGTTGATATGAATAGAGTGGAGGGGTTTGAATATCTTTTTTGCGATCCTAGGAACCAACAAATAATGGAAAAAATAAAGTTTGATCTACTATCACTAATGAGGTAGGGTTTTCTAAGAGGGCTGCAGTCAATCTGAGAAAACTCTCCTCTTTTCTTTATTGATGATTGGCTGCCACAACGAATTTAAAGCTGGAATTTTTCAAATCCATCATTTCTGCAAATTTATTATATAAAATAATACATATTTTCATTCTGGACTTATGGTTGAATGGAAGGGAAAAAAGTGAGAAAAATTTCGTTTAAATTGGGACTATTATTTTTTGTATTTGTATTAGGAGTAGAAGCGGTTTTATTTGCGTCTTTATATGTTACTCTGGTTCATTCGAGAATTAATGAGGAATTTGAGCAACTCTTAGCAAGAGGGAACAGCCACCGCGATGTGTTGGAAAAAAATTATAATCCTTCAACATTAGAACATGTCAAATTGATGGAATCTGAAGCGGAGACAGACGTCGTAATTACAAATGACAATGGAAAAATATTATATTTTTCCAATCATATTTTGCCGGTTGCAAAAAAAATCATTAAAAAAACAAATAAAAACATTCCCTATCGCGGAATGATTGTACAAAAAAACTGGCAAAAGGAGTCGCATATTGCAACCGTAAGCCCGATTCGAATCAACGGCAAACTAAAAGGATACGTCTATATGTTTCAAAATACCGATTCCATTCAATATATGATTTATAAGTTAAAGCACCATTTCATTATGGTTGGAATTCTTTCTGTCTTTTTAACCATTATTACCATTGCTTTCTTATCAAGAGTCATTACCATTCCTCTCATACGCATGAAACAGATGACCGAAAAATTAAGTAAAGGTGATTTTTCTGTTCGTTTGCAAGTAAAAGGGGGAGACGAATTGGCGGAATTAGGGAAAGCCATTCAAACATTGGCGTTGGATTTGGAATTCTTAAAAAAAGAAAGAAAAGAATTTCTCGCTAGTATATCTCATGAGCTTCGTACTCCATTAACTTATGTAAAGGGGTATGCCGACATCGCCAGGAGAACCAATATTGAAGAAGAAGAGAGAAATCGATATTTGTCCATTATTTATGAAGAAGCAGAGCATATGGAAAAATTAGTAAAAGATCTTTTTGAGTTAGCGCAGATGGATCAACATTCCTTTCACATTCATAAGGAATCTACAAACTTATGCGCATTCTTAAAAAAATTGTATGACAAACTGAATCCTGCTTTTCAAGCGAAAAACATGTCTCTTAACTATTTCTGTGATGGGAATATTACCGTCCACATAGACCAAAAACGTTTTGAGCAAGTAATGATGAATCTGTTAGACAATGCATTAAAATATTCAGATCAAAGTTCAACCGTCTCCATCTATGTAAAAGAGAAAAAAAAGAATGTTATGATTATTGTTTCGGACGAAGGAACGGGAATTCCGGAAGAGGATTTGCCGCATATTTTTGAACGGTTATATCGTGTGGAAAAATCAAGATCAAGAACCAAAGGTGGGACGGGATTAGGTTTAGCCATTGTAAAAGAAATTGTTGAAGCTCATGGAGGTTCTATTTATGCGGATAGTATCCCAGGAAAAGGAACTAAGATAATAATTACACTACAGGAGGGATGAGCGTGCACACGATTTTACTAGTTGACGACGAAAAACGAATGCTAGATTTGCTGGATCTTTATCTTTCCCCTCAAGGGTATCATTGTATAAAGTGCGAGTCCGGTTTATCAGCGTTGCAATACTTAGAAAAGAACAAGGCGGATTTAGTCTTGCTCGATATTATGATGCCGGAAATGGATGGTTGGGAAACTTGCAAACAAATTAGAGAATTTTCCAATATCCCTATTATCATGGTGACGGCAAGAGCTCAAACGTTGGATAAAGTAAAAGGACTTAAAATGGGGGCTGATGATTATATTACAAAACCATTTGACGAATCCGAGTTGCTTGCTCGAATTGAGGCCGTACTGCGGCGTTCGGTTGGTAAACGTTCGAAGCTTGAGTTTCAAGGTTTAGTATGGGATGAAGACCAGCATAAAGTTCAGTATAAAAATCAGCTCATTTGTTTAACCCCTAAAGAGTTTGCCGTATTAGGGCTGTTTTTAAAGCATCCAAACAGAGTGTTTAGCAGAGAACAAATCATCGTGTCATTATGGGGCTATGACGCAATCACAGAAGAGCGCACAATAGATTCTCATATAAAAAATATTAGAGAAAAACTTAGGAAAGCTGGTTTTCCGATAGATCAATTTCTTCAAACTGTTTGGGGAGTGGGATATAAATGGGACACATAAGGTGTGACCAATAGAAAATGATTTCTTTTGATCCTTTAAAAGTAGCGACTGAATTGTGGTCTAATCTTGAACAAATAAATTAGATATTTTCTTTGTGTTTACGTCCTACGAGTGCCCAAATTTTGATTACGTGACAAAGGCATTACGAAACTTAGAATATCTACTTGTTATGATGCGTTAGTCTTATCTAATGATTTTAAGAGGTGAGCAGGATGAAAATAAAAGGAATGATGGTTTTACTATTACTCACTTTGATCCTATCGGCGTGCGGTTCCAATCATGAACAATCACATCAAGAGCACTCTTCCAATGGTGATTTGCTTGAAAAAACGGCTTCTGCTGAAGTTTTGCCATCCTTTTTAAAAGGTCAACAGAAAGAAATACGAATGATCTATCAAGCTGCCGGAAAATCAACTGAGTTGTTACAATGGATTCCTTGTTATTGCGGTTGTGGCGAGAGTGCCGGACATAAGAGCAACATGAATTGCTTTGTCAAAAAAATCAATCAAGATGGTTCTGTCATATGGGATGATCACGGAACTCGTTGCGGTGTTTGCTTACAAATCGCAGATGAATCCATTAAGATGAAACAAGAAGGAAAATCTATAAAGGAAATTCGCCATTACATAGATGAAAAGTACAAAGAAGGCTACGCCAAACCAACGAAAACTCCAATGCCTCTGTAAAAAGGTGCTGAAATTACTTGTTTATTGTGATTGAATGATGCTCAAAACAGATTTAGCAGGAGATTATATCCATATAAACAGACCAACTCTTGTAAGGGATACTATCGAGAATTTCTAAAAATAACTTCTTGCAAAAAACCCTTGGCCATTCCTTTGGGAATACCAAGGGTTGAAAAGTATGGAGAAGAGTCATGATTGAATAAAATAACGGTGCGTACAATGGGGTGAACGGTTGAAGGTTCATCAACCAAATTAAAGTTTCCATTGTCATTCTGAAAATGGACATCGAAACCTAAATGTTTGACTCTTTTTCAATTTTTTATTCGCCTTTATTGGTTGTATCATTCGGTTTTGGTTTATAATCCGATTTATAATCAGTATATTTTACTTCTGTCACCATTCCGGCTGAGGCATGATGTAAATCGTGGCAATGGAACATCCAATTTCCCGGATTATCCGCTTTGAATGCGACAACATACTCTTCACCCGGTTTTAAATTCAACGTATCCTTAATCAATGGGGAACCTGTAATGGGCTTGCCGTTTTTGCTTAACACTTGGAAGAAATGTCCGTGTAAATGCATTGGATGTAAATCTGTCGGTGAATTGTTCACTAATTTTACTTTTACGAGATCTCCTTTTTTCACATTGATCGGTGCTGTTTTAGGATACGTTTTCCCATTAATTGTGTAGACCATGCCATCTTTGCCCATGGAGGTTCCTAAATTCATCGTATACTCTACATCATATTTTTGATCTAACGTAAATGAACCTAATTCATGTTTTCCGTATTTTGTCAAATCAACGGTAGGAAGGTCCTCTTTTGCATTTGCTTTGTCCGAATTTCTTTTTGCACCTTCGTATTGAATTTTCACTTTCATGCCATCGGTACCTTTCATATCGCCGTGACATTCTAATAACCATTCTCCTGGATGATTCGCTGTAAATTCAATATCATAACGTTCACCCGGAGCAATATTCAAAAGTTCATCTTTGATTGGCTGCGGATCTTTTATCGGCTGCCCATCTGCAGCAACGATTTTAAACTTGTGACCATGCAGATGAAGCTTGTGAGACATGTACCCTGCGTTTACAAGGCGAAGTCGTACTTTTTCGCCTTTCTTCACTTTTAAAGGTTTAACAGCGGAACCACTTTTCCCATTAATTGTGAAAATATCGTACATACTCATATCATGGCCCATACTGCTCATATCCATTTGACCATGTCCCATATTACTATGATCCATACCGCTCATATTCATATTGCTTTCTGCATTCGGTTTGCTCATCCATTCATCTAACACTAGCGTATAATCTCGATCTACTTTTTCCTCATTCTTAGGCTCTACGATTAAAGTACCGTATAGCCCCTTGTCCACTTGTTTCGCGCTTTCTTGATGGGAATGATACCAATACGTTCCCGGTACGGTTGCAGTAAATTCATACGTATAGGTTTCACCTGGTTTGACTGCATCCATGGTGACCCCTGGAACTCCGTCTTGGCTATTTGGAACAGGGTAGCCATGCCAATGTATCGATGTCGGTTCAGGCAATTCATTTTTAAAGTGAATTATGACACGATCCCCTTGTTTCACTCGAATTTGTGGACCGGGTACAGATCCATTATACGTGTAGACCGGAAGTTTTACTTGATCATTGATTTTTAATAATGCTTCCTTAGCAGTAAGATTAATCTCTTTACCGGTTAAAACTTCTGTATTTGTTGTCAAAGGAAGTTGTTGGCTGGAGTACTTGGCGGTTTCTTCCTTCTTGTTTGACATATCGTGTCCTTGCATGGAATTGTGCGAAACATTATTATTTGAGCAGGCTGCACCAACAGCGATAACTCCTGCCAATAAAGTTCCTAACAGTAATTTCTTCATGCCTTTCCCCCTTTAAATTAATGGTGTTAATCATACTATCATCATCTTAGATAATAAATGTGCAAAATTTATGGAGGAAAAAGAGAAGCATGCTTGTACTTAGTAATGGGGAGGAAATCAAAAATTCGTTTTAAATTGGAGACATGATATAAAAATAAAAAACAAGCCACTGTAATGATAACTAAGTTATTAGTTATCGGTAGTGAATGGTTAGAACGAATGGAAGATTTGAATTGAAGGAGGGGACTTTACATCTTTCTTTAAAAAGAATGGAAAAGCGAAAATGGATTACTACTTATTGGAGTGATGAGCAAGGATCGGGAGGCCGTAGGAAATATTATCCAATGACTGATGAGGTACGTTACCATTATAATCTGAAAATCGAAGAATGGAATTTTGTAAAAAAATTGATCGATACCTTTTTGGAAGAAAGGAAAGGAGCTATTCCTGTAATGAAGAAATTTGAGGTTTGAAACAAAAAGAGCCCTCTTGGTATAGTACAGGGTGTCAATGCATTGACCCCGAATTAATAATTACCAAGGAGGACTCAAGATGAATTATACGCAAAATCGTAAAATCTCGCAAATTACACCATCAACATTAATTGTAGGCATTGATATCGCCAAAGACAAACACGTCGCTCGAGCTCAGGATGATCGAGGAATCGAATTTGGAAAAAGACTGATCTTTGAAAATCGCATACATGGCTATCAAAAACTGCTTGATTGGGTTTCGAGGCATCAAAAGGAACACCAAAAAACACATGTCATTTTTGGTGTTGAGCCGACCGGTCATTTCTGGCTGAGTCTGGCCTATTTCTTGACTGCTAAAGGTTATGACTTTGTCTTGGTCAATCCTATGCATGTCAAAAAAACTAAAGAGCTGGATGATAACTCTCCAACTAAAAACGATACGAAAGATGCACGTGTGATTGCACAGCTGATTAAAGATGGGCGATACTCCGTACCAAATCTCTTAGATGGCATCTATGCAGAGCTAAGAGAAGGCGTCAAATTAAGAGATCAGCTCATCCAGCAGCTTATGATCACAGAAGGTCGTATTCAAAATCACATCCAGCGTTACTTTCCGGAGTTTTTCGATGTATTTAAAGACTGGGAAGGAAAGGCAGCTCTTTGTACATTAAGAAACTTTCCATTCCCCTCTCAGATTAAAGAAATGACATCAGAAGAAGTTCTTGCGAAATGGAAACAAGAAGTAAACCGTGGTGTAGGAATCAAACGAGCTACAAAGTTAATAGAAGCAGCGAAAAAGAGCATTGGTATCCAAATTGGTATCAAGTTTGCTAAACGTGAATTGGATTATTTACTCGATCAATATGAGCTATACAAAGAGCAATTAGGACAGTTAGATAAGGATCTGGAAGCACTTGTAGTAACGATACCTGGAGCGAAGGAAATGATCAATATTCAAGGCTTAGGTCCTACAACAGTCGCGCTATTCTTCGCTGAGGTCGGGGATATAACAAAGTATAGTCATCCCCAGCAATTAGTAAATCTGGCAGGGCTGTCATTACGTGAACATAGTTCCGGGAAGTTTAAGGGGCAAACCAAGATCACAAAACGAGGACGAAGTCGATTGCGAAGAGCTTTATACTTGGCCATTCGTCCACTCGTTGCCCATAATCCAACGTTTAAAGCCCTGCATCAATACTACACAAAGCGTCCTGATCGACCTTTGAAGAAACAGCAGTCACTGATTGCCTTGTGTTGTAAATTACTACGTGTCTTATTTGTCATTGGTCAAAAACAGTGTGAATTTGATGGTTCAAAGTTATTGAGAGGTTTGCCTCAAATCGATTCATTACAGGCAGCTTAAGGCTTTATTAAGTTCATGAAATCATTTCAGAATACCGTAATTATCTCAAATGACAAACACCAATAGTGCAGAGTTGGAGCTTATTTATTCCATACGGGCATGTGACCCAGCAAAGGAGCATATCCAACCTCCACCTCATGGATACGCAGGACGAAGGAATGTATGGAATTCAATCCGGAGAGATGTGGGAGGGTTAGCGACCGTGAGTGATGTGGAGATGATGAAGCACGGTTATACCTTATTTTTACCAAATAAATACAATTTGGTTGATAGGATGCCCCCTACCATGTAAATTATTTAAAAAAATTCAACATATATCCATTAAATGAGGTGTGTATTCTATTAAGTGTCTATGAAATTTTGAGAAAAAGCGAGTATTCGGGAGAAAAATAAACTTTATTGAGGGAGGATAAAAAATGCGGATGGTTGATGAATATGTTGATCTATTATACAAGCAGGCGAATCCAAAACACCCCGATACAAGGGAATTGAAAGAAGAAACCCGAATGCATCTCAATGAATCTGTAAAAGAATTAATGATGGATGGCTATTCAGAGTCTGATGCGTTCAGAATGGCAGTAGAACGTTTAGGTGGTTTGGAACAAGCAGAAAAATTAATTTCATTGATGCAAATTCGTCAGAAAATCGTTCGCCAATTGCTTGCTGAAAATCTGAATTTCGAGTTTATTCATTGTTAGTTTGCTGTTCATGTTTTTACTATACTTGGGGAACGTTCATGACGCTCATTTTGCGGATATTGGCTATGACGTTGGAGAAAAATTTTCATTCATGAACTCAAAGACGATGCATTCTCTATTTGCTTCAGAACCGTTTGTTCTTAAAGCTTCATTATACAACGCAGATTCGAGGGAATCAGACTTTACTTTTGAAGACAAAAAGCGGTGGATACCTGCTCTATTCAAAAGGGAGTTGTACTACGGAACAGATCAATCTTTTGTCTCGATTGAAATAGTGGATGTTCGTACCATTGGATTTTTCTTATTTACGATAGGTTTTACAGTTTACTATGTTTTATTTACCGTATGGGGATTCATTCAATTGTACCATGCTGGACAATTAAAATTAGCTTGGATACTAAGTTTAATAGTGCTAAATGTTTTTGGTTATGGATTATTTTTGCTAATAAGAAAGAAGGATAATCTTGTTAAGATACATAGCTAGGGGAAAAGGGAGAAAGCATGGATCACGGATATTCCATTTATTACAAGTTAGTCTGCATCTGTATTATTCTGATTATTCAAAGTTAAATGATAAAACAGAAATCTTGATTCTGAGTAAAAGCTGGTGTGTTGAAGAAAACAAGTTCAAACACTGAGAATATCATGATTTAATCAGAAAATATCTGATCAGTCCTTCTTCTGAAACGTAAGCAATAACCATTAGAATAAATTTAGCTTATGAAAATATGAAACTAACTCTCTGTACATAAAAGGAAGGTTTCCCCTTCCTTTTATGTATCCATAATGGGTTTAAATCCATAAAAAACTAGTGAATTACTCACTTACTTTTTTGTTTTTCCAATGATACAGCATAGAGGCTATCAAAGCAATGACAACAGGACTCAAATTAAACCAATGAGCTGTTGTTATTGCAATCTTTTGCACACTGTAAAATTTAAAATAATCAATTCCTAATCCGTATCCTAGCAAGCAATAAACGAAAGAAGAGAGAATGAACGCAATGACTGCTATTTTAACTTCCATCTTTCTTATTTTAATTTTCAATCTATTCTTCCTCCTAACTGGATAATTTTAGTATTATTATAGATCATTCTATCTATATTGCCAATAAAACCGGATTTGAAAATTTCAAAGAATAGCACTAATCAATTGATGGAATCTTTATTCGGGAGACTTATCGATTTTGATCATAAGTGTTTGTACTTGAATGTCTTTTCTTTTTGTATTATTATATCTATAATTCTATATATTTGAAAATAAGGATATAGAAGAATGATGTTGAACCCTTATGGAAAACATACTAAAAAGACGCATGGGGGAACGAAGATGAACAGACTGGATCAACATAAAGGATATTCACGCGTGTTTAAAGAAAATCATCTGACTCTTGGTTTATTCTTTCCTTTGGAATCGTATAAGGGCAGCATTCCTGAGATGAATATGGATAAGCAGATCAAATTTGCAAAAAGAGCGGAAGAGCTTCAGTTTGCTGCGCTGTTCGTCAGAGACGTTCCGTTACTCGATCCTTCGTTTGGAGACGTAGGACAAATTTATGATCCGTGGGTATATCTAGGATACATAGCCGCTCATACGAAAAACATTGCTTTAGGTACTGCCAGTATTATCCTTACACTGCGTCACCCATTGCATGTTGCAAAGGCTGCTGCTTCTGTCGATAAATTATCCGGTGAACGTCTGATTCTCGGAGTGGCAACCGGCGATCGTCCGATAGAATTCCCTGCTTTTTCCGTTGATCCTGAACAGAGCAGGATTTTGTTTCAAGAAGCCATATCCGTCATGAAAAAATCGTGGGCAGAGAACTTTCCGAAGATCCAATCCCCACGTGTGCAAATGACAAACGGGGATTTATTGCCTAAACCGAGTTTGTCAGACATTCCCGTTCTGGTCACTGGACATAGTTCTCAATCCGTAAAATGGATTGCGGAAAACAGCAATGGTTGGCTCTATTATCCACGAAATTTGAAAATCCAAGCGGGGCTGATCAAAAACTGGCGCTCTCATACCGACCAGTTTAAACCGTTTGGACAATCTCTCTATGTAGATTTAACAGAGGACCCGAATCATGAGCCTGTTCCTATTCATTTAGGATTCCGGATCGGACGCAACCGACTTATCGAATACTTGGAACGTCTGAAAACGGAAGGGGTCAATCATGTCATCATCAACTTAAAATATGGACAGCGTCCGGTTGAAGAGGTAATAGAAGAATTAGGGGAAGAAGTGGTTCCGCATTTTCCGGCTTTAACGGAAAAGCATGAATAAAGATTATAAAAAATTCCCTTATTTTGGTAATGTGGATATGCGTTATTTTGATCTTTCTGTACCGAAAACGGGTCAGAGAAGCAACGAAATAAATATGAAAAATCAATACAAATTGAAGAAACGTGAATATCCTAACTTTCGATGATAAGAAAATTCCTTGTACATCCAATTAGATTTTTTCCAGCAAACCGGTTTGTTCACTAGGAACAAGAATGGCAAAATTCACAAAACTTTATTAACGATATAAAAAACCTATAAAGGAGTTCATAATATGAAAGTGTTAACCATTGTTTCGCATCCTAGAAAAGAATCTCTTACTTTTGCGATTGCAGAGCGATTTGTTGAAGGGCTGAAAGATGCTGGACATGAAGTAGAAATGGCGGATCTATACAGCGAAGAATTTGATCCTCTGGTACATGAGAAAGATGAACCGGATTGGGAGAACCCTATGAAAAAATATTCCCCAAGGGTTCATGCAGAAATGGAAAGGTTAAAAAGGAATGATGGACTAGCTTTCATCTTTCCGATCTGGTGGTATTCACTGCCGGCAATGGTAAAGGGGTATATTGACCGCACGTGGAACTACGGATTTGCTTATGGCGGATCTCGTCTTCCGCATAAAAAGGTGCTGTGGATTCCGCTTGTGGGGGAGACGGAAGAGAGCATTAAAAAAAGAAATTTTGATACGATGATTACTCATTATTTGAATGTTGGTTTAGCAGGCTATACCGGTATCGGCCAGTCGGAAGTGGCTTTTCTATACAACACATTGGCTGAGGACTTCGAAAACGAAAACGAAATCAAACAACATTATGACCAATTGTTTCAAAGAGCATATGAGCTTGGGAATACGTACAGCCATTCATTAACGGAATCTTAATAGAATTAAAAGATCCATTCATTTAAATGATGATATAAGTTCCAAGACATCATACAAGTCCATTGTACAGGGAGGTGTTCCGTTAAATGGCATAGTGATCACTCTTACTGTTTGACGGAATGATGAATTGGTGATTCATTAAATAAAATTAAATAAAAAGGAGTGGAATAAAATGAAAGTCCTTATTGCAGGTGCAAATGGTCATACAGGTCGATTGATCGTGGAGCTGCTTGGAAAAAGCAAACATGAAGCGTATGCGATGATTCGAGATGAATCTCAAGCAGAAAATTTGAAACAACTTGGTGCAAAGGAAGCAATCGTAGCTGATTTGGAAAAAGATTTGACTCATGCTGTAAAAGGGATGGATGCTGTAATATTCGCGGCTGGTTCCGGTTCCAAAACAGGTCCGGATAAAACCATTTCAGTCGACCAAGAAGGAGCAAAACGCCTGGTTGACGCTGCGAAAAAAGAAGGTATTTCCCATTTTATCATGCTCAGTTCTTATGGAGCCGGTGTTCCGGATGCTTTGCCGAATTTGGAACTTTATTTGAAAGCAAAAGGGGAAGCTGATCGATACTTACAAGAGAGTGGATTAACATATACGATTGTCCGACCAGGTTGGCTAAGTTTTGATCCACCTACAGGAAAAGTCGAAATAGCTGATCATTTTGAAAGTGTGGAAGGACGGAATATTCCGCGAGGTGACGTAGCTAAAGTGATTGTCTCTTGTCTTGATTTGGAAAATGCCAAAAATAAAACGTTCGAGCTTCTAGCAGGTGATCAATCCATAGAGGATGCACTCCGTACGTTATAAGGGATTTGGAAAACACGGAACATGATTGAACAGTTGTAAAGATATTTAAGCGCGGTTCTTTAAAGGCTGACTCAACGGGATAAATCCGTGAATGATTGCTCTATTGTAAAAGATCGGAAGTGTCAAGGAGCTTTCGTAGCATGCTGTTGTTGCATAATACTACGAACTCCTTGACATGATCCGATACGTTTGCAATTCAATGAATGATCATCCATATTCAATCCCCGATTTACATTCAGAATAGTTGACATCTTCCATCTAATCCTTCATCTTATACTCATACCACCCATTTGAATTCCGCTTCCATTCTTCCGATTGAAGGTCAAAAACCCTTGCTTTGTTGTCCAAATGGCAAACAAAAGGATAGATAGTGTAAGAATTGATTTAATCTTCGTGATAGTTCCGGTGCGCAATAATGCGTTTCGTACGAATCCTACGAAATGAATCCAAAAATAGCCATCAAAACCGCATAATTAACTGTATGTTCAGAAAATAAAAAATTTTAAAATAAATACATGAACCTACACTTATTTTAGAAAAGGGGTGCTTAAAATGGCTGTTATGCGGATAGGTCGTGCTGAATTAAGGGTCTTGGATCTTGAAGAATCCGTCAAGTATTATACGGAAGTGATTGGACTGGATGAAGTGGGAAGAAGTGACGGAAAAGTGTACTTTAAAGCGTGGGATGAATTCGATCACCACAGTCTCATTCTTCAAGAGGCCGATTCCCCGGGACTTGATCACTTGGCTTTTAAAGTGGAAAATGAAGAGGATTTATCCAAGTTTGAAAAAAAGATCGAGCAATTCGGATGTACGTTGAAAAGGATTTCCAAAAGAACAAGACTTGCAGAAGGGGAAGCGATACGTTTTGAACTTCCAACAGGACATCATGTGGAATTGTACTATGACATATTGCGTGTTGGATCGAAAACCGGGTCTTTGAATCCTCCTCCTTGGCCGGATGGACTAAGAGGAATAGCGCCGCATCGGCTGGATCACCTGGCCCTGACCGGTGAGGACATTAACACGGTAACAAGATTTTTCACAGAAGTCTTAGGTATGTTTGTCAGTGAACAAATCACAACAGTTGATGGAGAAGAGATGGTAGGAAGCTTTATATTCGCCAGCAATGGAAAGCCTCATGACGTTGCTTTTATTAAGGGGCCTGATAAGAAACTGCATCATGCCGCGTTCTATGTTGACAATTGGTATGATGTGTTAAAAGCGGCAGACATTTTGTCGAAAAATAATGTCTCATTTGATGTTACGCCGACTCGTCACGGTATTACTCGCGGACAGACTACTTATTTCTTTGATCCTTCAGGAAATCGCAATGAAGCATTTGCGAGCGGTTACATTACGTATCCTGATTTTCCTACGATTACATGGACGGAAGATAAAATTGGTCAAGGCATTTTTTATCATAGGAGAGAACTGACGGAGTCGTTTGCCAAAGCACTTACCTGATGAAGCGGGAAATTGGCGGATGGATCGGTGGGTCTAATGTAGTCGCTGAGACGTGAAAATTCTAAATCCGGTGCCAAAATGTTTAAAAGCATCATAATGAATTATTTTGAAAGCGCTGTCTTTTTAGGTAGAATACGATACTCTTTTTTCTATTTTTCTAATAGAGGGAAGGCAGGCTCCGAAGGGGTCCCTTCCTTCCATGACGATTCCGGGGAAAGAAAACGGACCTTTGCCAAAATGAGAGGAGGAAAAGAAATGGTTGAAAAGAAAATATTCATAAAAGAGAAGCCGAATACTGCCGAATTGCTTGCAAGAGCGGAGGAGATTGGGCGTCTTGCAGAGCAAGAAGCAAAAGAAGCGGAGCAAAATGCCCGGTTTTCAGATCGGGTGCCAAAAGCGATTAAAGATGCTGATTTCCACAAACTTTTGCGTCCAAAGCGGTATGGAGGGCTACAAGTAGACTTGCGGACTTACGCAGAGATTGTCCGAACGGTATCTCGGTACAGTGTTGCTGCCGGTTGGTTGACATATTTTTACTCCATGCATGAGGTATGGGTTGCTTATCTTCCTCCTGAAGGCAGGAATGAAATATTTGAACAAGGCGGGTTGTTAGCGGACGTCGTTGCACCTGTGGGACGTGTAAAGAAGGATGGTGACGGTTATAGGCTTTACGGTCAGTGGAACTTTTGCAGTGGTGTTTTGCATAGCGATTGGATTGGGCTTGGAGCCATGATGGAGCTTCCTGACAGTGAAAGCCCTGAGTACTGCTTGTTGGTTGTTCCTAAGTCTGATGTAAAAATAGTGGAAAATTGGGATACTATTGGTCTGCGCGGCTCAGGAAGCAATGGTGTATTGGTTGAAGGAGCTTATGTGCCATTGCATCACATCATGCCAGCCGGTCGAGTGATGGCGACGGGGAAACTGGCGGGAGGGGATTATGACGCGGATGATCCGGTGTATCGCATGCCGTTTATGCCTCTTTTTTTACTAGGCTTTCCTTTAGTTTCCTGGGGTGGTGCTGAACGAATGATTTCTCTCTTCCAAGAGCGTACCGAAAAACGTATTCGGGTTTATAAAGCGGGTGCGAAGGAAAAGGAATCCGCCGGAAGCCAACGGTTATTGGCAGAGTTGAAAACAGAGTTAAATACGATCGAAGGCACTGTGGAACATTATATTCGCAAGCTAGATGCTTGTATTAAAGAAGGAAAGGCTGTGATATGCGATGAGGAGCGCGAACAGTTATACGCATGGCGTGGTTATGTCTCGAGAACGTCGGTGGATATCGCCGTTAGAACGCTGTTGACTCTTGGAGGAAATGCCATCTTTAAAGGAGATCCGGTAGAGTTGTTCACAAGGGATTTAATGGCGGTGGCGGCGCATCCAAATTCTTTGTGGGAAGATGCTATGGCTGCGTATGGAAGGACATTATTTGGTCTTCCGGGCGATCCTGTATGGTAAGAGAGGGGCGGAAGCGGGAGAAGTTGTTATTCCTTTTGGAAGCATCCGTTCTAAGTGTATTTGCAAATAAAGAAAAAACGTTTTCCTTTTCATCGCAAATTCTACGGCATATTTAAAAGATCATTCATCATATGTGGAATAATTAGTAGAATGAAGCGAGTTGGTAGCACGTGAGATTTTGAAACAGGGGGATGAACCATGTTTACTATAAAAGTCTTGGATGGCATTGAAGAACACATTGGTTTGCCATGCCAAGAGAATGAAAGTCTTTTGGATGCTGTCAATAAGCGGGAAAAGAAAATTATACGTTGGCGTGCAAGACTTATCCGATTTCTGATATGAAGATCCTCATCGATTTATCAAAACTCACTCATTCTTCTTAGGTGGTGAAAACATGAAAGCGGACGAATTGGACTTAACACAAATCTATAAAATTTCTACGCTTCACAATCAAGACGATCCACAAGAACGAATGGTGACCAACAGCCGCCATAGGGATGCTGCGCCATGAGCTTATAAAGACATTAGGGCTCGAACGGACGAAGGGATTCTTGCTGCGTCATGGCTGGCATTGCGGGGTGAAGGATGCACAGAAAGCATTGGAAATGGATTGGGATAATAAAAAGGAACTTTTATATGTCGGTCCAAAAATGCATACGCTGCACGGTTATTTGGAAGAAGCAGAGCTGCTCGTTGCCGAAGCAGATTTTTCGAATGGATGGATGCACCATGAAGCGATCTGGAAAAATTCTTATGAGGCTGAAGAACATTTGAAAAAGTTTGGTCCAAGCAACGATCCTGTTTGTCACACGTTAGTCGGCTATGCAAGCGGGTATCTGTCTACAATTCTCGGGAAAAAAGTCATCGCCAAAGAGATTGAGTGTAAAGCGATGGGACACAAACATTGTCATGCAGTATGCCGGACTGTGGAAGAATGGAATGGCGAAATAGATAACGAATTGAAATTTTATGAGGCTGATAATATTATTGGTGAGCTGGATCAAACATTTGAAAAACTAAAAATAGAAAGAGATAATTTCAGCAGAGCTTATGTGGTCCATCAAAAACTGATGGAAGAAGTATTGAAGGAACATGATTTGTCTTCAATAGCCAAAGTTCTTCATCAAATTTCCAAATTGCCGGTTTTCATTGAAGACGTGAATGTACAACTGATTGCTGCATCAGGTATTCCGGAGCAAGAAGCTTCTCTCTTTTCTGAAAAACTAAAGAAGTGCTTTCATAAGAATAGACAAAAATATTCAGATAATTTAAAATACTCAAAACAAACTTTGTTTTTAAATTGTTCTCCGGAGCATAAAAGGATGATTACACCGATTTACCTGCATCGAAAAATTGTCGGCTATTGTTCTTTTCTTTACCGCGAAACGGTGCCGCAGGAGGTCGATAAGTTAATTTTAGAACATGGAGCACTGGCTTGTTCGCTTTATTTATTGAATGAACGCACTCGTTTTAATACCGAACAACGAATTAAAGGTCATTTTTTAGAAGATATTTTATCCAATCGGATGACATTGGAAGAATTGACCGAACGGGCTTATTATTTAGGATTTCAATTAAAAGATCCATACTTTATGATTGCCGTTCACAGTTTGCTTCAAAAGCCATCCGTTAAAGAAGAACTGGAATTTAACGATGAATTGATTAATGAGCTTTCGGCATTTATGAAAGATCAAAGAATCAATGCCTTGTTTGGCCAAAAATCGGGTAAAGTCATTATTCTATTATCGGAATGTCTATTATTAAAAAACAAAATGAAAAAGGAAATATTTTGTCAAACATTAATGGACCATTGCCTGAAAAAATTTCCTTCCCGTTTATTTAAATTAGGCATCAGTTCGACTTCCCTGTCAATTGAAGAGGCCCCACAATTATATGAAGAATGTCTCTCGGCGCTGAGGGCTGCGAACCTTCATCAAAAAATCATTTTCTTTGACTCCTTGGGAATTGAAGGAGTCATGTTTCAAATGAAAAATATGAACCCTATTCAAAAATTCATTCATAAAATGCTGGGAAAGTTATTGGAACAAGATAAAAGCAGGAATATGGAATTAACGAAAACGCTTTACTATTACTTAAGCAACGGCTGTAGTGTGCACAAAACCGCCCGGGCGATGAATTTTTCCATTAGTGGTTTACGTTATCGACTGCAAAAAATCACCGATATTTTACAAACCGATATCAACGTCCCAAGCGTCGGTTATCAATTGTATGTATCTCTTCAGTTTTTAATTTATTGGGGAGAACTTGACATCGATTTAAATGCTCAATCGGAGGAAGAGAAAACGATCGGCGATTGAAACGGATGATAAAAAGATGCGACAATCATTGAATGAGAACTCTGAAGGAACAGTAAACATTAATACCGTTAAAAGAGCTGTCAACTAGATGATTTCCGTGACTCTCAATATCTTCAAGAATATCATTCTTGTTTCCTGATGATTGCGATTCCCTTGAAAAAACGCAAAGAATTCCGTCGACAACACTTTTGTTTCTGTTTCCACGACTGACATCCATATGCGATTATTCTTTTAATCTATTCCATTGTAGGAGGTAAATTTGAATGAGCAGCACCTATGTCTATAAAACGCTTCTCCCTTCTGTCATAGAGGATGGAAAGAAATATCCAGTTGTTTTTGCACTGCACGGTATAGGATATAACGAACAGCACATGCTCGCAGTAGTGGAAGAACTAAAAGAAGAATTTATTTTGATAGGCATTCGGGGCGATCTCCCTTATGAAGAAGGATATGCTTACTATTATTTAAAAGAATACGGAAATCCAGAACGTAAGTTATTCGATGATAGTATAGACAAACTTAAAGAGTTTATTGAATATACGTTCCAACAGTATCCAATAGATTCTGACAGAGTCTATTTTATCGGTTTCAGTCAAGGAGCTATTCTAAGCATGACTCTTGCGTTGGCACTGGGGGATACTGTGAAAGGAATGGTCGCCATGAACGGATATATACCATCCTTTGTAAAGGAAGAATATCCAATAAAATCTATCTCTCATTTATCCGTGTTTCTAACCCAAGGAGAATCGGATTCTATCTTTCCATTACAAGTGGGGCAAGAAAACTATGATTATTTGCGTAAACATGCAGGATCTGTAAAATATACAATTTATCCGTCTGGACACGAAATTACACAAGACATCCAGCGAGATGCAGTGGCATGGCTGCGTTACGATTGTTTCAATGCCCGTCGAAATCACAAATCCAGCAGCATTGCCTCAAATGATCGTTGAATTTTTATCTATTTGAAGATTTCATCGACTAACGAAATGGAGGAAATTCTATTATGATGGATAAGGGAAAATATGTGGACGTTCAAGGAATTCAAACTCATTATCACGAAGAAGGAAAGGGAGAACCGCTTCTTCTTATACATGGCTCTGGCCCCGGGGTCTCTGCTTGGGCGAATTGGCGGTTAGTATTTCCTATTCTGTCCCGGCATTATCATTTATACGCTCCTGATGTCGTGGGATTCGGATACACAGAAAGGCCGGAAAATATTCAATATTCTGTGGATTTGTGGGTCGAACACATGATTGCTTTTATCGAAACGATGAATCTTCGCAACGTGTCGATTATCGGTAATTCCATGGGCGGTGCTTTAGCGCTGCATGTTGCCAATCGACGTCCCGATCTTGTCAAAAAAATCATTTTGATGGGGAGCGCCGGCATTGAATTTCCGATCACGGCAGAATTGGATGCCGTGTGGGGTTATACGCCAAGCATAGAAAACATGAAAAAGCTCATTTCGATCTTTTCCAATGATCAAAGCATGGCAGAAAATGATAATTTAGTAAAAATGCGCTATGAATCCAGTATAGAACCTGGGTTCCAAGAAGCGTTCTCTGCTATGTTTCCGGCACCTCGGCAAAGACATGTGAATGCTTTAGCCCTTACGGAAAACCAATTAAGTAAAATAGAAATTCCGATTTTACTGATTCACGGAAGAGAAGATCGGGTCATCCCATTAGAAAAGACAAACTGGAAATTATCCCAAATTATTCCGAATGCGGAACTCCATGTTTTTCCCAATTGCGGACATTGGGTGCAAATCGAGAAAACCGAACCTTTTATAGGTCAGGTGATAGAATTTTTAAAAAAATAAGCGGATTTCAATTTGATTTGCCATAGGAGAATCAATGAGCCTATTATCAGTGAAGGAACAGGATAAGATGAAAACCTTTACAATAATAAACAAAAATACAAATATAAGAAATGGATTTTTCATCCCCTGATGAACAGGGGGTTTTTACGGATGAAACGATTTTGTATGCAATTTTTGACAAAGAAACAGACATCCAAAGTGAATGAAATTATCATGGAAAGGCTGGCAAACAGTTTATTTTGAATATTGACATGAAACCAAATGGTTTCATATAATATAAAACGAAACCATTTGGTTTCATAATAAAAAGGAGTGATTGAATAAAAGAATAGTCATTTAGAAAGCAACGTTTATAAGAAGGACAAGTCTTCGTTTCTCTATTGATAAGTTCAGCTCAAAAAAAGGATGAAAGAATATTGAAACGAGGGCAACTGAAATAAGGATAAGGATTCTTTTATTGAAAAAGAATAGTAACTGAGTATTGTGCTGAGATGGTTGGCCGCAAAGTAGTCAATAAAGAGATGTAGTCTGCAAAGATAATGCTACTACATACAGAAAATTTTTTGGGAGGGTATAGCATTGACAACGGAAAAAAATATTTCTGACATTCGTCATACTTATGTATTTAACGCACCGATTCAAAAAGTTTGGGAGGCTGTCTCGACTTCGGAAGGTCTTGCTGCATGGTTTATGCCAAATGATTTTCAGCCTATAGTAGGCCATGAATTTCACTTAAATGCAGGCCCTTATGGCATGTCTCCTTGTAAAGTGGTGGAAATAGATCCGCCTCATCGTCTGTCCTTCCGTTGGGGGAAAGATTGGACCCTTACATTCGAATTAAAAGAGCTTGACGGCAAGACGGAGTTTACGCTCATCCATTCTGGTTGGGACGCAAACAAAGTGACGGAATTCGGAGAATCTCATACGGTCGTACGGGATCGGATGGATCAGGGATGGTCTCGACTTGGAAAATCTCTTGGAGCGTATGTCGAAGCTTGAAATGGCCGCTTTATCATCGAAACATGACGTCTTTCAAGCCATCGCTGATCCTACTCGTCGCAAGTTGTTAAAATTGCTGGCTGAAAAGGAGATGCCTGTTACCGTAATAAGTGGACATTTTCCAATAAGTCGGACAGCTGTTTCTAAACATTTGCGCATTTTGGCAGATGCAGGTCTTGTCAAAGAGAGAAAAGTTGGGCGAGAGACGCGCTATCGACTGGAACCTGCACCACTACTTGAATTGAAACAGTGGCTGACCTTTTATGAACGATTTTGGGAAAATAAAATGGCAATGCTTCAACATTACGTTGAAAACGGCGAGGCAAGTGATTTGAAACTTGTTGAATCCAAACATGATGGAGAAGAATTTAAAGAGTAGAAAAAATAGAAATCATGAAATGAACGTTTGATCAAAAAATGGAAGGCTGACTTAAACATTGCTTTAGCGATGTTTAAGTCAGCCTTCTTTGCATTTAGTGGATGGGACTGTACATTTATGAGGTTTTTTAATTTCATTTGATAGCGCGAAATTCCTTATTCAATCATTTTTTGTTGCTTAGAGGACTCCTTTCACTTTTATTTTGGTGAGCCTCATAGAA
The DNA here is from genome assembly GCF_038006725.1 of Bacillus sp. FSL W8-1127. Taxonomy (NCBI): domain Bacteria; kingdom Bacillati; phylum Bacillota; class Bacilli; order Caryophanales; family Bacillaceae; genus Bacillus; species Bacillus sp. FSL W8-1127. The sequence goes on from NZ_JBBOVU010000001.1 coordinate 1,587,025, forward strand.
TATATCATTGAATTTCCATAAAAGCAGAAATTTTGTAAAAAAGATATTTTACCTATAAAAATAACATACCTTTGTACGATAATATAATTGTAAATTAATAATGAGAATAGATTGATAATCATAGAGGATGGGATAAAGGACTTAATAGTTTTGGGGTACTTTCATCCCTGTTTTTTACAACTAGTATGAATCAAAAATTGGGTAGATGAATGCTAAAGTGATCAGACGTAAAATAATGCGTCACATCAAAACAGAAAGGAAGTAGCTATTAAATGAATATAAAGGTTAAGGTGATTGGGCTATTATGTGCATCCTTTTTCTTGCCTACAATTTTTTTATTGCTTTATTTCGCCGATCATTCTTTCGATTGGCTAATCGGATTCGCAATTTTAATTTCTTTTATTTTTATTCTGATTTCAATTGTTTTCGTGAATCGAAATATTCCGATTGAATCTCATTCAATTCATGATGAAAATCGAGATACACCCGCCGAAAATAATGAACAGATCGTTTTCATCAAAAGCATTGAGCAAGATGTGAAAGAATTAATGGATTCTTTGCAGACAATCAGTAGTGAATTTGATCATTTTTCCAAAATGTCTTCGGATATTTTGGAAGGCGCTATGATTCAGTCTAAAAATGTAGAAAAAAGTACCGAAGCTATGATGGATATTTCATCCGGAATTCAACAAATTGCTTCCAATGCGGAGAACGTATCCAATACATCAACGGCAACCTTGCAAACTGTTGCAGAGGGATCTAGGGCTATTGATACGGTCATTGGTCAAATGAGATCGATTCATCAAAAAGTAGAAAATCTTTCAAATGTTATTACCGATTTGTCTAAGTTTTCTAGGGAGATCGGAAATATCGTCAAAACGATTACGGATATTTCAAGTCAAACGAACTTATTAGCGTTAAACGCGGCAATTGAAGCAGCACGTGCTGGAGAGCATGGAAAAGGATTTGCTGTAGTGGCAGATGAAGTAAGAAAATTATCTGAACAGGCGGCTTCTTCAACGAGTCAAATTAGTGAAATTGTTTCAACAATCCAAGAAAATATTTCAAAATCTGTGGAATATATGAACGAAGGAAAAGAAGAAGTGACAAATGGGATGCGTATCGTTAATGACGCCAAACACGCTTTTGAAGTGATTCAATCAGATATAAACGATGTTTCACAACAAATTACAGAAGTATCGGCCGCTGTTCAAGAACTTTCAGCTGGCTCTGAAGAAATAAGAAAAATTACTGATTTCACCAGAAAAGTTCAAAATGGTGGTGTCAAAAAAATCAATAATATGAAAGAACTTTTGGAAGAGTTTATAACATCAGCCAAAATGAGCCTTTCAACCGCTCAACGCTTGTATCAAAAAATAAATCATTCAAATGAAAAGGGGGATATAGACGATGAAACATCAACTATTCATTGAGGCGGCCATGCGATCCAAGCTTTATCAAAACAAGTTAAAAAATATCAATCTTGAAGATTGGAATAGCATTCCTTTTACAACGAAAGAGGATCTTAGAAAGGCGGATACATATGATGTACTAGGTGTTCCACTACATCAAGTGGCTACTTATCATGAGACGAGCGGAACAACAGGTACTCCTACTCCAAGTTGGTACAGCCATAAAGATCACGAACATGGAGCCCAAGTCGTTCTTCGATCTGCTCTAAAATTAAATGATCAGGATATCGTTTTAAATCGGTTTCCTTTTGCGTTGGCCATCCCTTCATTTATTGTATATGATGCGTGTCAAAATGCCGGGGCCGTTCATATTGGCGTCGATAAAGCAAGCATGGTTACTCCTGATCGGCGTGTGATCGAAATTATACAACGAACTCATCCTACTGTTTTAACCATGCTTCCATCCGAAGCTGAAAAATTGTACCATGTCGGTATGCAAATGGGGGTTCATTTTCCGACTCAAGGTTTAAGGGCATTACTTTTAGCAGGTGAACTTGTTTCTCCGGCAAGAAAAAAATACATTGAAAACATGTGGGGTGTTCCGGTTCACATGTTGTTTGGTAGTACGGAGACAGGCGGACTGTTTATGACATGTGAAAATGGACATTATCATCTTGACAATACGAATGTATTAATTGAAGTAGTAGATGATTCAGGAATCCCTGTTGAAATTGGGAAGACGGGTAATTGTGTGATTTCTTCATCAAGAGAAGGGATGCCGCTGCTTAGATATTTTAATCAAGATATCATCCAATTAATGGATGGAGCACATTGCGATTGTAAAAAAACGGAACCGATCATGATCCACTATGGTCGAAAAGAAGATGTTATCGAATATCAAAACAAGTCTGTCAACTTTTATGAACTGCAAGAGGCTGTTTATACACTTAGTAGGGTCCCATTTATGTGGAAAATGAAAACTTCAAGGAATCGAGTACAATTTTTATGTCAGTTCATTGAACCAATTGGAGAAGCTATCTTATCGGCTATTCAACATGAATTATGTGAAAAATTGGGATTTGAAGTGGATATTCAACCAACAGAGATCATTCCCCTTAAAAAATTGACGGATAAACCTGCTTATGGGAAATATGCCTACATAGAACGTGAATATGCCGATGAACATGAATTACTTATAAAATAGAAGAAAGGTTACAGGGGGATAAGCAAATAGATTTATTTGAGTATTCACTTTTTTAAATCAGTTTTTTTATTCGAACGCAATACTTCATTTGAGGTGTTGCGCTTTCTTTTTTGTCTAGAAATTTCGGTGGGGAAAACTTTATTGGATTTCTATAATAATATTATGTAAACAAATTTTAACCATCCCATTATTGATTAAAAAAGGAGTTTAAATCGGTAATCGCAAATCCTTTCTTTCAGCATATTTATAAAACAATACGAAATCCTGTATGAGTCTAATATTGGAAGAAAATAAACCAATATGTATTCATTGCGATTTGAAGTGGGAAGTGTTAACATGTTATTCGGATTTATTTTATAGGATATGGAGGAATTGGGATTGGGCAGAGAATTTAATGAGCTATTTGACGAATGGTCCCATTCTTATGATCAAACAGTGTCTGGTCAAGATGCTGAATATGAAGAAGTATTTTCTAAATATGATGAGATTCTTTCAACAGTTGCTGACAAAGCTGAAGGTATTGTTGTAGAATTTGGAGTTGGGACAGGAAATTTAACGACTAAATTGAATCAAAAAGGTTTGCATGTAATTGGAATCGAACCATCTTCCAATATGAGGAAAATTGCTCAAAATAAGCTTCCAAATGTTAAAATTATAGATGGAGATTTTCTCGATTTTGATGTTACAGAGAAAATCGATACTTTTGTGAGCACGTATGCTTTTCACCACTTAACGGATGTTGAAAAAAGAAAAGCGATTGCCAAATTCAGACAAAGATTAAATCCACATGGTCGTGTTGTGTTTGCCGATACCGTTTTTACCACAGATAAGGCAAAGCAAGAAATGATACAGGAATCTTATAGCAAAGGTTTCAATCGTCTTGCTGAAGATTTGCAGCGTGAATATTATACGACCATTCCTGTACTTACGAATTTATTTGAGGAAAATGGTTTTAACGTTTCATTTACGCAGTTAAATCGTTTTGTATGGCTAATGGATGCAAAATTAAAAGGAGATGATAAACATGACGGAACAAAAGAAAATGAACGTTGAAAGTTTTAATTTAGATCATACAAAAGTGAAAGCCCCTTATGTTCGTTTGGCAGGTATTAAAGAGGGTATTCATGGAGATGTCATTCGCAAATACGATATTCGTTTTTGCCAACCGAACAAAGAACATATGGATATGCCTGGACTTCATTCTTTGGAACATATGATGGCAGAATTCAGCCGCAACTATTCTGATAAAATAGTCGATATAAGTCCGATGGGATGCCAAACGGGTTTTTATTTTACTGTTATCAATCATGATGACTATGATGAAGTTCTTGATATCATTGAAAAAACACTTAAAGATGTTTTACAAGCAACAGAAGTTCCGGCTTGCAATGAAGTTCAATGCGGCTGGGCAGCAAGCCATTCATTAGAAGGGGCAAAAGAAATTGCAAGAAAAATGTTAGCGAAACGTGATGAATGGAAACAAGTTTTTGCCTAAATGGGGAATGAAAAATGAAATTCGCAAAAAATGTGTTTGAACTTATTGGGAATACACCGTTAGTTGAAATCACTTCTTATCCCTTGCCTGAAGGTGTACGCCTGTTTGCCAAACTTGAATATCTCAATCCAGGCGGAAGTGTAAAAGATCGTCTCGGGCAATATTTGTTGAAGCGTGCGTTCCAAGAAGGTAAACTAAAAAAAGGTTGGACCATTATTGAACCGACTGCTGGAAACACTGGAATTGGTCTCGCTCTCGCAGCTATTCAATTTGGTGTACAAGCAATATTTGTCGTACCTGAGAAATTCAGTATAGAAAAGCAAACATTGATGAGAGCTCTCGGAGCAAAAGTGATCAATACACCTACGTCTCTTGGAATGGAAGGGGCAATTGAGAAAGCGAAAGAATTGTTGGAAACAACGCCTAATTCTTTTTATCCGGGGCAGTTTCAAAATTTTTCCAATCCTGATACGTATTATGAAAGCCTCGGTCCTGAAATATACGATGCTTTAGACGGCCATGTTGATGTGTTTGTTGCGGGCGCCGGTTCAGGCGGCACTTTTATGGGAACGGCTCGTTATTTAAAAGAAAAAAATCCTCAAATAAAAACGGTGATTGTGGAGCCGGAGGGCTCGATACTAAATGGCGGAGAACCCGGAAGCCATCGTACGGAAGGAATCGGCATGGAATTTCTCCCGCCGTTTATCGATAAAAAGTACTTCGATGCCATTCATACGATTCCTGATGAGGACGCCTTTTTCCGTTTGGCCGAAGTAGCTCGGAAAGAAGGATTGCTTGTAGGAAGCTCTTCAGGTGCAGCGCTTGAAGCTAGTCTGAAAGAAGCGGAAATAGCGAAACCAGGGACCAATATTGTCACCATTTTTCCAGACAGCAGTGAACGTTATTTAAGTAGTGGAATTTATTCATTTTCAAACAATGAATAAAAGATTTTCATTTATTTTCTTTTAAAGGAGTTTTAACATGCGTAAGAAAACAAAATTTATTCACGGTGGTATTAGTCGTGATCCGTATACTGGTGCGGTTTCGACGCCTATTTATCAAGTGAGCACCTACAAACAAGATGGAGTAGGTAATTTTAAATATGAATACTCCAGAACGGGAAACCCGACTCGTGAAGCGTTGGAAAAATTAATTGCCGATATTGAAGAAGGAACGCATGGATTTGCGTTCAGTTCTGGAATGGCGGCCATTACCGCAGCCATTCAATTATTTTCCGCCGGCGACCACGTCATTGCTACAGATGATGTGTACGGTGGAACGTTCCGCGTTATGACGAAAGTGTTAAATCGTTTCAACATCGATGTTACTTTTGTGGATACAAGTAATCTGGATGCAGTGAAAGAAGCGATTCAACCGAATACGAAAGCAATTTATGTAGAAACACCAACTAATCCGCTTTTGAAAATCACCGATTTGAAAGCTATTAGTAAAATTGCGAAAGAACATCAATTAACGTTTATCGTAGACAATACATTCAGCACTCCATATTGGCAAAATCCATTGACGCTTGGAGCTGATATTGTCGTTCACAGCGCAACCAAATATCTTGGAGGACATAGTGATGTCGTCGCCGGACTTATTGTTGTAAAAGATGAAAAACTGGCAGAAGATATTCATTTTATTCAGAATTCAACAGGTGGAATTCTTGGACCACAAGATAGCTGGCTTCTTATGCGCGGCATCAAAACATTAGGTGTCCGCATGGAGGAAATCGAACAGAACACTAATAAAATCGTGGAGTTTTTACAAAACCATCCACAAGTTGAAAAAGTGTACTATCCGGGTCTTGAAACCCATCCAGGACACGAAATTCACCGTTCACAATCAGCCGGATTTGGCGGAATGATTTCCTTTACTGTAGAATCTCAAGAAAAAGCGCTGGATGTATTGAAAAAGACACGCTACTTTACGTTGGCTGAAAGTCTTGGGGCAGTGGAAAGTTTAATTTCGATTCCTTCACTAATGACGCATGCCTCGATTCCACGCGAACGTCGTCTTGAACTAGGCATTGAAGATGGATTGATCCGCATTTCTGTCGGAATTGAAGATATTGAGGATTTACTTGAAGATCTAGAATCCGCATTACGATAAAGGTCTATGAGTTCCGTTAAAAATAGAGGTTAAAATATCCCTTGCTTATTGGCAAGGGATATTTTCTTTCAAACGATTTTTTAGTGTTTTTTCCAAATGGGAAATTTCGAATTCAGTTAAAATGAAAGTCGACACATGTAAATGCAATCTCGAAAGCTTATCCAATATACTAAGAAACGCTTTCTGCAATCGTCTCTTTGAAAAATCCGACCTACTTAACTTCAAGCAAATTCTAGATTTCTTCCCTCATCCTGAAACCTTCTTTTTTTATAAATAGATATAGGACGCGTTTCAATCCTCTAAACATTAGTTATCATTCTCTGTTTTCTAAAATTTTGGGTCAATCCGAGAATTCCTTCTATATTTTTTTGAATTAGGCAGCACATTATACGAGAAGTAAGGGATAAATATGAAGGACAAGACGGAAGACAGAAAAAATTCATATTTTGTTTCACTATAAAATATAAATAATTACAAAAGTATGGATGCTCTCCTAATAAAAAACGAGTAGAATGCTTAGGAGAATAAAAACACTTTTTGGAAATGAAGGCTTTAACATTTTCGGAGATTTCATCATTTGACGGTCTATTTTGAAAGCGTTTCCTTATGTCTTTCTTGAAAGAAAGCACTGTACAACAATGACTGAAAAGACAAATGCCTGCGTGTACAGGAATGAATGTTTATTGCTCGATGTCACACTGTTATAGCCTCTCATCCTGTGACCTATCTTCTGTCATTATTAAATGGGCTCATCCAAATCCATAGCGATTCAGAAGTATTTACTTTATTGCCAAAAATGTAGAGAAAATCAGAAATACACAAGTCTTTCATTATAAGGGGGAAATGATGATGAAAGCAGCGAAAATTATTCATCATAAAAAACCGTTGGAAATTCAAACTGTGTCGGATCCTAAACCAGGGCCAGAAGACGCGGTGATTAAAATCGAAGCGTGTGGAGTATGCCGCAGTGACTGGCATGCTTGGCAAGGCGATTGGTCGTGGATTGGTTTGTCTCCGGAATTACCTATTACTCCTGGGCATGAATTTGGAGGGATAGTGGAAGAAGTCGGGAAAGATGTGAAGTCATTTCGCCCGGGAGATCGTGTCACCGTTCCGTTCCATTCTGCCTGTGGGCGATGTGAATACTGCAAAAAAGGGGTGCCGAATTTATGCGAAGATCTTCAAATTTATGGATTGGTGTCTGGACTTGAAGGCGGATATGCGGAATATATTTTAATTCGCAACGCGGATTTTAACCTGATCAGGCTCCCTGACAATGTAGACAGTTTGACAGCGGCTGCAGTGGGCTGCCGTTACATGACAGGCTATCACGGTATCGTAAGAGGCAATGTCAAGCCTGGTGATTGGGTCGCTGTACATGGAGCAGGAGGGGTAGGACTTTCTGCCATTCAGGTGGCTAATGCTTTAGGAGCACAAGTCATTGCAGTCGATATTGATGATCAAAAACTTGAAATCGCTAAGCAGGAAGGCGCTGTCGCCACAGTCAATGCCAGAAAAGAAAACGTTTCCGAAGCGATAAAAGAAATAACAAAAGGCGGTGCCCATGTCGGATTAGATGCTTTAGGGATTAAAGATACCGTGTTAAATTCGGTTTTATCTCTTAGAAAAGGAGGAAGACATGTTCAAGTAGGGTTAACTACCTCAGAAGAAGGAGGTTTTGTTTCGCTTCCTGTTGACCTCATTACTGCAGCTGAAATTGAATTTGTCGGAAGCCTCGGAAATCCTCATCCAGACTACCGAGGATTACTGAGCTTGATTTCTTCCGGACGACTGAATCCGAAACGATTGATCGAACGGGAAGTCCACTTGAAAGAGGTAAACACGGTATTTGACAATATGACACAATATAAAACAAAAGGATTTAACGTCATCACTAGCTTTCGTTGATGAAAAAACCCTTCCGGATAGCGTTCCGGAAGGGTATTTAGATCGCGATGATCTTTTGCCAGTGTTCTATTGAGCTATAAAGCGACAGACTATATTAAATTGAATCCGTATCTGATCTTTTTACTATGACTTTTATTGCTGATCTGATTTCCAGTTGAATTAAAAAGGAATTTTGTTGAGGAATATCGAATATGTCAAGCAGGAATTTGAATGGTTATAATGGAACATTTTGCACAAATGTCGTTGGATGAACCAGCATCAAATGATACAAAGGGGGTGTATTCCCGGCTGCTAAAATTGTCGTCGTGCACTTTTCGATGGAAGGAATAGAAAATGACAGATGTCATCAACAAACGACGAGCCTCGTTAGTACAAGGAAAATCCGACCTGATCCTAAAGCGGCGGCAGGCGATGTTTGCTGGTTCTATCGCCATATTCGAATTTTTACGATTTTAGCAGCTTGGAATGAAAAATGGGTGAAAGATTTAAAGGAAGAGTAGCCATTGTGACAGGAGGAAGCCGCGGAATTGGAAGAGCGATCGCTGAGCTCTTTGCTGAAGAAGGAGCAAAAGTAGCGATTATAGATTTGAATGAAGAAGCATTAAGTCAAACGGCTGCTGAATTAAAAGCAAAAGGGTTTGACATTTATACGAGAGTGGCAAATGTCACTGATGCATCGCAGGTGGAAGACTTTACGAAAAAAACGGTCGACACGTTTGGCTCGATTGATATTCTTGTCAATAATGCTGGAGTCATTCGTGATAACCTGCTTTTCAAAATGACAGACTCTGATTGGAATACCGTGATGGATGTTCATTTAAAGGGATCCTTTCATTGCGCTCGTGCTGTTCAAAAATATATGGTAGAGAAACGATATGGTCGTATCATCAACATTTCGTCCACTTCGGCTCTCGGAAATCGAGGTCAGGCCAACTATGCAGCAGCAAAAGCGGGATTGCAAGGGTTTACAAAAACATTGGCTATTGAACTTGGAAAATTTGGGATTACGACTAATGCGGTAGCTCCTGGATTTATCGAAACAGATATGACAAAAGAGACAGCAAGACGACTTGGTTTATCATTTGAGGAATTTGTTCATCACAGCGTTTCACAAATACCGGTTGGAAGAAGCGGAAAGCCTTTCGACATTGCGCATGCTGTCGCTTTCTTTGCAGACGAGAATTCTTCCTTTATCAACGGCCAAGTTTTATATGTAGCGGGAGGTCCAAAAAATTAAAAGGAAGGAGTGACTTAAATGTTTGCGGAACATATTGGAAAATATTCTGAAAAAGTGAGGAATAGAATTGAAAGAAGCGTTGTTAAAAAATTTGCAGAAGCCATAGGCGATCCAAATCCAATCTATTGGGATGAGGAAACTGGAAAAAAATCTAGATATAAAAACAATATCGCTCCGCCAACGTTTCCAAAGGTCTTGGATTACGGTGTGGTGGACGGATTGAAACTTCCAAGCAAAGGGCTTATTCACGGAGAGCAGACTTTTCATTATGAGCGGCCTCTTTTTGTTGAAGAAGAAATTTATTGCTACTCGAAAGTGGAAAAGTACTATGAGAAAAAAGGAAGCAACGATCAGTTAGGATTTTTGGTTATAAAAGGCTACGGAGAAGAACCGTCCAGTGAAATCATTTTTACTACCACACAAACTATCATCATAACCGAAACAGTTAGAAAGGCGATGATCGAATGAAGGAGCTCATAAAATTGCAGGTGGGAGATTCACTGGAAGAGGTACAGCTTCCTCCCGTTACGCGGCTTGATTTAATTAAATATGCCGGGGCATTAGCATTGCATAAATATAGTTAGAATTTTCTGTTAATTATTTTTTGTGAATTTGTGCCAAAAAGACAAAACCTAAAGAAAGGTGGCACTGCCCATTTGGTAAATATATACAGTTAAACCAGAGCGACAACGACAAAAGGGAGATTATGGACTGGCTCGCCCATCAAATTTTCGCAACCAAACATAAGCTGGTTTCCACAGAGCTCTCTTTAACCAACGAGTAATTCGAAGTAGGGATTTCTTACTTTTCATCTCCAATTGAATGAGAACATGTAAGCAATACGTGATCAGGGCTAAGAAAATTTGATTTTGAATAGCTGTTTCACTCATTCCATAAAAGTGCTTAATTTCTACGTGTTGCTTGAGCCATTTGAAAAAGAGTTCAATAGCCCAGCGAGATCGGTAAATATCACTTATCTCTTCTGGTTTTAAATCAAATCGGTTGGTGATGAAACGAAGTAAGTTCCCTTTTGTGTCCATAACTTCTAGTAGACGAAAGACATTTTCAGTACGATTTTGTGTGGTACCAATGTAGACCATTTTATCGGATAGAACGTGACAATCATCAGGAAGTGAAAATGTATAGACTTCACGAATGACTGCGTTTTTCTTCAGTCTTGAAACGAAGAAATAGCCATCATCTGTCATCCGATCAAAACGTTCATAGTCCACATAACCGCGGTCAAACACATACATGGCTTCTTGATCATCCACTAGGACTTCGAGTTGATTTCGGTCATGTTCTTTTGCTGTCGTAATCACTGCTTTTTCAGGATAGACGGTGTCTTTATCCATGAAAACGAGCCGTAAGTGTAGCTTTACACCAGCTTTTGTTTTCCGGAATTTTGCCCATTTATAATGGGTCAAGTTCAACGGGAGTGTACTTGAATCAATGATTTTCAGTGGCATATTCTTTCCGTTTTTATAATGGTACCGTTGAATTTTCCAAACAAGATCCAAGAACAAATTTGCAAGAATTAGTGGGTGGATCTGATTGTTTTTTCGGGATAGCTGAGAGGCACTTATCGATTCAAATCCGAGTGCTTTTTGAAGATCTTCGTCTACAAGTGCATCACTCATTTCCTCTAAGCTCTTAAATTCGAGCAGCTGGGCTACCAATAAAAGTTTAATATAGGCTTCTGTTGTCAGCTTTTTTGTGTAATAGTCCTGTTTCAATTCTTTGACTTGTTCGCTAAGTTTTTGAATATTTATGGGTGAAACCCATTTACCAAATGATGAAATTAGTGTATTCTTGTCCATAATGGTTATCCTTTACGATTGGATTTGGGCAGGAACCACCTGTACTTCCATTGTAAAGGATTTTTTTGTTTCGAAATCAATAAAAAATTGAACATTCTTAGTATTTTGAATCATCAGATTTAATTACTGCAATGCTAGTGATGCCGGGGCTTCCGGAGATTACAATCCTATTCATACCATTGATGAAGAAGCGAAAAAAGCCGGTTTGCCAGGAATTATCGCACACGGTATGTGGACAATGGGAAATCTTGCAAAGCTTTTTACTCCTTATTATGAAGAAGGGTTTATACAAGATTATTCGGTCCGGTTTAAAAGAATGGTCTTTCTTAACGATATTATTACTTTAAAAGCTACTCTAAAAGAAAAAAATGAGAATCAACTGCGTTTTCATGTTCAAGCTATAAATCAAAACGGGCAGGAAGTGGTAAAAGGAGAAGTTGTATTTTCTCCGTATTAAACATACTAAAGGGCGGATATTTAAGAGTTTTTAAACTGCGAATAGGCCTCCCTTTTTACTGCGGTGCATTTTTGAGAGCCGAGAAGAATCGTGAAGAGAGATGCTGAAATGGGGGGACAGGCAGAGAATTCATGACGTGATCATGAATTATACTTGCAACAAAAAATACGAATTTTCACATTATCATTTCTATTTTTATGTTAAAATGTTAGAAAATTTCATTTTAATAGATGATTAGCAGATAAATAGCGGGGGACGATCATGCTTAGACTTCCAATTGACGATCAAACTTATCTCAAATTACTCGAAGAACAGGATGCCGAACCATTATTTAACCTCACGGATTCTTGCAGAACATACCTTAGAGAATGGCTTCCTTGGGTTGACTCGACCAAAGCGGTAGAAGATACGATTTCTTTCATTGAGTCGTCAAAGAAAAAATTTGCTTCAAAAAATGGAATGGATGCAGGTATTTGGTACAACGGTCAGTTGGCGGGGATAATCGGATTACATTTTATTGATTGGACCAACAAGAAAACAAGCATAGGATATTGGTTAGGAGAACCATTTCAAGGACGTGGTTTGATGACCAAAGCATGTATAGCCATGATCCATCATATTTTCAACGACTTACAATTAAACAGAGTAGAAATAAGATGTGCAGTTTTGAATTCCAAAAGTCGAGCCATCCCAGAAAGATTAGGTTTTTCTAAGGAAGGGACGTTCAGGGAGGCTGAATGGCTTTATGACCATTTTGTAGACCACATCGTTTATAGCCTATTAGCTAGAGAATGGAAAACGCAAGAGAAAGATCCGTTTAAACAGTCGATTATCTAACTCTTGAAAAGTCTAAACTTTCCCGAAACTATCAATTGTGATGGGATCGATATTGATAATCTAAAGGATGAGAATTTTCTTACTGTGAATCCACAGTAACCTTGCTTAAAAATTTGGTTTCGCTTCTTAAGAAAGGTAGATTGTCGTGAAGATTAGAAAATTGAATTCAAACGAATCCCCTCCAATGGATTTACTATTGTTAGCAGATCCCGCTAAAGATTTGGTTAAAGAATATGCAACAAGAGGTCAATGCTTTGTAGCAGAAGATAATGGACAAATCATCGGAGTCTATATATTATTGCCTACAAGACCAGGAACAGTTGAGTTAGTCAATATTGCCGTTAAAAAAGAGAACCAAGGGAATGGGACTGGAAAACAGTTAGTCCAGCACGCTGAACAAAATGCGAAAAATCAAGGGTACAAAACTATGGAAATAGGTACCGGAAATTCAAGTATAGCACCACTTATCCTTTATCAAAAATGTGGCTTTAGAATAACGGGAATAGATAGGGATTTCTTCATTCGACATTATTCTGAGGAAATATTTGAAAACGGTATACAATGCAAAGATATGATACGTTTATCAAAAGATCTGTGATGTCTATGTGAGCTGCTAGGAAGAGAATAAAGGTCAGCATAGCCTTTAATGAAAATCATAGCAACACAAAATGACCGTATTAATTAAAGGAAACGGTTATTCCATAAAAATAGCTGCACTCTAGCAGCTATTTTCAACATGTTTGTTTTTTGGAAATAAATACGTTCATCTCCAAGATGATGTAAATCAAAATAATTTACAGGTGCTGAAATAACAGCGGGAAGAAGAATACAATGATAAAATATTTTGATAATTCTTTGACTTTTGTATTTTTTTGTTTATATTAAATATGGGTGACCGGTCACCTCTAAGAAAGGGAAATTAAATTGGATGATCCAAAGAAACTAAAGCGACAGAAGATTATTGAGATTGCAGCCAAAGAATTTGCTGAAAAGGGCTATGATGCTGCAAATATAAATGAAATAGCAGCACTTTCTGGAATTGGCAAGGGATCTATTTACCTTTACTTTAAAACAAAAAAAGAGTTATTTTTAGCCACAATGGAAACCGTCGTGGAAAAATTCAATGAAATATCAGATGCTGTAATGGATCTTGATTGTTCCTTAATGGACAAATTAAAACTATGTTTAGAATATTTATTAACTCAACTTTCGCAGTGAAAAATTTATGAATAATCCTTGATTTGATAGGTTTCTTTGGGTATCTCATATTCACTTGACACTGAAAAAATTCGTCTAAAAAACAAAAAGACACCTCTTTCTTTTGGTAAACTATTGGTGACCAAACCAAAAACCAAAGAAAGAAAGGTGTCACCATTATGATAACGAAAAAAGAGTATTTTGCGCAATTACCAAAAGAAATAAAAGACGGATTTTCTGAATTACAAATTGGTAATCATTTAAGAAAAGCAGGAATTATCAAGGCTTGTGGTTATTCTTGTTTATCGATTTTTCAACTATTATTTCTTCTTGTTTTTCAATACAGAAACTGGTACCACGCCTTACAAAGCAAAAAGGCTGCCGATTTACCAGGAAAAGATACCATTTATCGTTTTTTGAACTCGTCTACGTATAACTGGAGAACCTTTTTACTATCTCTGAGCTCCGAAGTGATTCGTCGTGTGAAACAAACGATTTCGAAGCGCCGTGTTACCGTGTTTATTGTAGACGATTCGATTTATTCTCGTAACCGTAGTAAATCGGTTGAGCTTCTAGCTAAAGTATTCGATCATTCCACTCGTCAGTTTGTCAATGGTTTTCAACTATTAACGCTCGGATGGTCCGATGGCTTTACATTTGTACCTATCGATTTCGCTCTTTTGAGTTCAGCGAACCAAAAGAATCGCTTGAACGAAATCCATTCGTCCATTGATAAACGAACCACAGGCTACAAACGACGGCTCGAGGCATTGGAAGCAAAACCAAACATGGTGTTGAAATTAGTAGAACATGCATTGGATAAAGGAATTTTCGCTGATTATGTGCTCATGGATACATGGTTTACTCATGCCCCGTTGGTGGAGAAGATTCACTCCAAAGGCCTTTTTGTCATTGGTATGGTCAAACAGCTGAAACAACGGTATCTTTTCAACGGAGAACGTTTAACCTTGGAACAACTGTATCGAAAAGCGAAACGAGACATTGGCAAAAAAGAAACACTCGGCTCGATTCACGCAACCCTTCATACGGGTTTACCAGTGAAAATCGTGTTTGTGCGGAATCGAAACAACCAAAGTGAATGGCTAGCCATTTTGAGTACAGATACCACGCTGTCTAATGAAGAAATCGTTCGAATCTATGGGATGCGTTGGGACATTGAAACCTTTTTTAAATTCAGTAAATCGTTTTTACATTTAGCCAAAGAGTTTCAAGGTCGTTCCTATGACATGATGATTAGCCATACTACCATTGTCTTCACTCGGTATATCTTGATTGCTTGGCAACTTCGGAAAGAAGAGGATCCGAAGACCATGGGCAACTTATTCTTGTTTCTATGTGACGAAGTAAAGGAGATGGACTTTAAAACGGCTTTACTACAATTGATTTCTCTTTTCCAAACTTTGGCTGAAGCTAAGGTTTATTTGAGTATGGACATTTTTCAGTGTCAACTGTCCAATTGGATTACTTCTTTACCTCGTTATATCAAGGACTGTCTTCATATTTCTGTGTGCGAAAGTTGAGTTTATAATTAAACATTCGGAAAAATCATTCCAAAAATGTCCATTTATTACGGAGGTGAAATATGTCCTTAAATACAGATTTCTCTACTGCTATTGTTATTTGTATTATTACTGGTTTATTATTCATTCTTGTTGGTTGGCTTATTTGGAGAAAAAAGAAATTGAAATTAATTGCCGGGTATGATGAAAAACAATATAAAGGAGATAAGAATAAATTAGCAAGAGTGATGGGAATATATTCGATTACTCTTGGGATTATTATAATAATTTTCCCTTTTCTAATGGAATATCTGGGTGACTGGTCTTCATGGATATTAATTGGAATCATTGTGCTTTTAACGTTTTTCACTTTAATTAGAGTCTATTTTTAAATGAATACAAAATATGAAATAAGGTGAATTAATTATGTCTAAAATTATTGTCCTTTATGATAGTTGGTGTCCTCTCTGTGTGAGTATGAAAGAAAATATACAACGTCTTAATTGGTTACGTCTTATTGAATTCCAAACCATACGTGATGATTCAAGAATAATAAACATTCCCATACAGAAATTAGAAAAAGAAATGCATTGTATAAATATTAATAATGGAAAGATTGCAACTGGAATTGATGCAATTGCTTCAATCATCGCTAGAATTCCCTTGCTGACCATCTTTTACATTCCAATTAAATTATCAAGTTATTTCGGATTCGGTCATTATGTTTATAATTATATAGCAAGCACAAGAAAAATTGTACCAATAGGCAATTGCTCAGAAGAAACTTGTGATATTAAAAACATTTAAGTAACAAATATAAAGAAAGATAGGGGGAATTTTAATAAGGTCATGAATCAGGAAATTAAGAATAATACTGTAATGTCTTTCTATATTACTCTGTTTATCTTGTTATCGATTTTTGTACTTTCTATTATTGCTGCCTTACCACGGTACCGTCAAGAATTTTGTGTTATGTAAGATAGATAGGGTATCTCTGAAATGGATTTGGAATGGATAGGGGTTCGATTTCCTCCACACAGGAGACTGAATATTCAGTCTCCTGTGTGGAAAGGGAGAATCCCTTTATTTTGTTCGTTTACAATATTTGGTTAGTTATAACGTTTTTCAAACATTTGTTGAAGGGTTTCATAGGCTTCAGCAAATCCTCGTAATTTTCGTCCTGCCCATTTCTCATTAAAATCTTGGATGGTCAAATACACGACTTTTTCAGCGGCTTCTAAACTACTCAAACTGTTCATCGGCTTTAGACGTTTCCGAATCTCTTTGATCGTTCGTTCAATGGCATTGGTCGTGTAAATCACACTTCGAATACTGCTTGGATAATCCATAAATGTAAGGAGGACATCCAACTCATTGGCCCAAGATTGAACTTCTCTCGGATACTTGTTCGACCATTTCGACTCAAACTGTTGAAACATCTGTAACGCAATCTCCTTATTCGGTGCGCGATAAATCAGTTTGAGATCCTCTGCCACTTCAAATTGATCTTTTTTCCGAACACGATTTAAGGTATTACGTACTTTGTGAACGACACAGCGCTGCACATCGGCTTTCGGATAAACAGCCTTAAAGGCTTCCTCTAGCCCCGGAAGGCCATCAAATACGCCCAGAAGCACTTCCTGTACGCCTCTTTTGTAGAGCTGTTGAAGAATCTCTTGCCATCCATAGGCACTCTCCTGTCCTCCTACGAAAAAATCAAGAATTTCGCGATATCCTTCTTCGTTGACCCCCAACACCACATAAATCACTTCTTTCTCCACGGTATCGCGACGAAGTTTTACATACAATCCGTCTAAATATAAGACAGAATAACGTTTGTTCAGGGGACGTTTGTGCCATTTCTCAATGTCTTCTTTCACGATATCGGTCATACGACTGATCGTTGAAGGAGAATAGGCCTTGCCTAAAATTCGTTCAATAAACTTGCCAATTTCACGCGTACTCATACCACTTTGATACATCTTGATGATGGCTTCCTCGAGCCAGCCCGTATGGCGTTGGTAAGGGGTGAACAGCTGCGTTTGAAATTCCCCCTTTCGGTCTCTTGGAACAGAAAGTCCTTCGATACGACCATACTGCGTGTCTAGGTTTCGATGGTAATAGCCGTTTCTTCTATTCGACGTTCCCTCTTGTTCCATTTCGAGGAAAGTCTGGATTTCTTCCTTCATGATCAGCTCTAATTTTTCCTTTACAAACTCACGAATAACGTTTTCCAGTTGATTCATCCAATCTATATTCGATATACTCTTAGACATAGGTAGGGTACTCCTTTCTCTAGATGATTGGTCAAATCAGAGAATACCCTACCTTTTTCTTTTGGTCTAACTAAATGCTTGACACAAAATTTTATACATCATCCTTACCACCAAATCCTATTAATATAAAAAGTGATTATAAACTTGTGATTTCGCAAATAATGCCACAAGGATGGGGGTTCTTCAGCAAAAGTCCTAGAGATGAATACTTGGATGTCTATTCTTTAGATGGAGAAAAGTCAGTAAAATGGCCAAATATGAGAGTTTCAAACCTATTTGGGATTAGTAGAGAAGGTAGAGCACAAGGAACAGAAA
Source organism: Bacillus sp. FSL W8-1127 (assembly GCF_038006725.1). Taxonomy (NCBI): domain Bacteria; kingdom Bacillati; phylum Bacillota; class Bacilli; order Caryophanales; family Bacillaceae; genus Bacillus; species Bacillus sp. FSL W8-1127. The sequence continues at coordinate 1,604,815 of NZ_JBBOVU010000001.1, forward strand.
TTGGGATGTTTCTACAAGAAATACAAGGGTCTGAATTTAAAGAATGTTCAAAATATGATATAAAATATTGTATTAAAGAGATAGAGGATGTTAAGCCAATTGAAATTATAAACAAAACACCTGAACCAACCCTTTGCGGAGTACATATTATTACAATCAAGGAACCAATGCCATGGTCTTGGAGTTCTAGTATAGAAAGAAATTATAAAACTATGAAAATGGTGAAGGTAGAATTAAAATGTTCCAAAACATAAAGGAATCAACTGTAAACCAACTAAATAACCTTGGATCTCCATTTACCAATGTTTATGGTTTAGCAAGAACCATTTTAGCACTTTCCTCTATTATGACTCTTATGTTTAATGAAGTGAGTACACTATTCAAACCCGTGGCAGGGATTGAAGAATATCCATTTTGCTCCACTGGCATTAGTCGTATAAGTGCATTTTGTATTTTACCTGTAGAGTTCTTACCAACCGTTAAAATTATTGTGATTTTCTTATTACTACTGGTAGCGTCAGGGTGGAGACCAAGAATCACAGGGATAATACATTGGTGGATTGCATTTAGTATCCAAAACTCAATGACAACACTAGATGGTGGAGATCAAGTTATTAGTGTATTAACCTTTTTATTACTTCCTATTACTTTAGGAGATAAAAGAAAATGGCATTGGGAAAGAAAAACTTCAGTAGAAGAATCAAAAGTTGCTAATGCGATTGCTTGGGCAGCTATCTTCGTTATCCAACTTCAAATTGCTATTTTATATTTACATTCTAGTATTGCAAAACTGTTTAATGCAGAATGGGTTAATGGAACAGCTGTTTACTACTATATCAATGACCCAATGTTTGGAGTAAATCCAAAACTTATGACCCTTATTGAACCAATTGCGGAAAGTTGGTTAATTATTATACCTACTTGGGGAACAATCGTTTTGCAATTATTACTATTTTGTGGATTATTTTCTAATTATAAAATGAGCATTTTGCAAAATTAGATTTTTATTAAAAAGAGTTTTAAAAGAAACCCAAATAAATTGGGGTATTTTGTATCTTTGGTTTACAAATATTCTGTTTGTCCTTTTTTGGGCGTACTTGCAGAATTTTTCGCTTTAAAAATTTTTTAAGCGGTTTGTTGCTTTTTACTCTCTTTTGCCATTGCGAGAGCTGAAACCAGTAATACGATGGCGTTCAAGTAAATATGAGTTTTTACTTTATCGATTCCCCACACATGCAGGGAGTTCGCTGTAAGATAACTTTTCATTCTTGAATTGCACCGTTCTACACTGGTTCGCTCATTGTAAAGTTCTTTCCAACGTTTGGAATCGCGGTGTGGATTAGAGTACCGGCGAAGATCCTTATTCACGTTAATTTTTACTACCATTCCATAGTTGGAGGATGAACAGGCTGCCATTCCTAATGGGCAATCCACTTTTCCGGTTGCGTGTGGACATCTGAATTTGAGCTGATCCTTATTGGCTCCCCAATAAGTCATTTCGTACCCCATAGAACAGCGTGGGGTTCCATTGGAGGCAATTCCTTCGGGAGGCTCCTTTTCATTACGCAAATTGAGTGGAATAATAGCTTGAGCCCCAATGTTCTTGGCGGATTCGTAGTTTTTAAGCTGGTCGTACCCACCATCCATTATCAGGAAATCAATTTTAGAGTTTGTACAACTCTTTACTTGTTCAATTAATTGTGGTGCGACATCCCCATCGTTGATATGAGCAGGGGTTACTTCAATCGCCATTGGTAATTCACTTTTGGTGTCAACGGAAAGATGCATCTTATAGCCAAACCAAGTCATTTTATTACCGAAGGAATCAAACTTTGCCCCCCAATTGGCGTTGCCTGTTTGTTCACTTCGCTTCTTAGGCTGCTTCTTTTCGTAAGCATCAATGGCGGCACTGTCGATAGCCTGATGTTTTCCATCAATTACTCCTTCCTCTTGAGCTAACTGGACGAGATCTTGAAAGATTCTTTTCACGAGTCCAGTTTTGGTTAGTGAAGAAAATACTCGGCTAAGAGTAGAGATGGATGGTGCAGGCCTGCTAATATCTAAACCACATTGGTAACGAAAACGCAGGTCATTTTTCAATCGATTGTGAAGAGAAGTAAAAGTATCAATACCTTCTAATGGGGCAGCGATAAGAGCCCTTAATATCCCTTCTTTGGAATGTCCTTCAGCCCCTTGGGGTGAAGAACTTTTCAATTGTTTAGCATAAGGACGCAAATCTAGAGCACTAAAAAAGATCGGTAATTTCTCTTTTGACTCTAAAATTTGCAATTCTTCAAAGGAAAATAGACTTTCTTGTAGAATATACAAAGTGACTTCCTCCTTGTGGATTTTTGTGGTTTGGTCACTTCAAAATTCTACAAATAAGGGGTGAAGTCCTTTTTTATGCTTTAGAAAACCTTATGGCTCTTGGGTTGAAAAATGTGCAAAATGCTCAATAAAAAAAATCTTGTTTTTACTTGCCATTTTTATGCACGAAATTTTTGCTATTATGTTAGGTTTAATTAGTTTTTCTACTGCGATGATAGCAGCTTTAATACTATACCTAGAACCACTAAATAAAGAGTATAAACTATTACTACTTGAAAGGAGCATTCCTGTAATGAGGAAATTTGAGGTTTGATAAAAAAAAGTCCCCTTGGTATAGTACAGGGTGTCAATGCGCGTTGACCCCGAATTTCAATAAACCAAGGAGGACTCAAAATGAATTATACACAAAATCAAAAAATCTCTCAAATTACACCATCAACTCTCATTGTAGGTATTGATGTAGCTAAAGAAAAGCACGTTGCCCGTTTTCAAGATGACCGAGGCTTAGAATTTGGCAAGAGATTGATCTTTGAAAATCGTATACACGGCTTTCAAACCTTATTAGATTGGGTTAATCATATTCAAAAAGAAAATCATAAGGACCACGTGATTTTTGGAATGGAGCCAACAGGTCATTATTGGCTAAATCTTGCTTACTTTCTTAAGGCAAAAGGATATGATGTAGTGCTAGTGAATCCCATGCACGTCAAAAAAAGTAAAGAGCTTGATGACAATTCGCCTACAAAAAACGATACAAAAGATGCTCGTGTCATTGCACAGTTAATGAAAGATGGGCGATACTCCGTACCGAACCTATTAGAGGGCGTATACGCTGAACTAAGGGAAGGCGTCAAATTACGAGATCAGCTCATCAAACAGCTTATGATCATTGAAGGGCGGATTGAAAACGTCATTCAGCGCTTTTTCCCAGAGTTTTTCGATGTGTTTGGAGATTGGAAAGGTAAAGCAGCCTTTTATACCTTGCGCATGTTTCCATTTCCCTCTCATATTCAAAAGTTGTCACCAGAAGAAGTGCTGCAAAAATGGAAACCGTATGTACAGCGTGGGGTTGGGCTGAAACGAGCAACCCGACTCGTAGAAGTAGCGAAAAAGAGCGTTGGGATTGAGACAGGAATCCAGTTCGCAAAAAGAGAATTGGATTGCCTATTGGATCAATATGAGCTTTACAAGAAACAGTTAGCACAACTAGATGAAGAACTAGAAGGTGTTGTTGAAAGCATACCAGGTGCGAAACAAATGACCAATATCCCGGGACTTAGTTACACTACCATTGCTTTGTTCTTTGCGGAAGTAGGAGATTTAACCAAGTACAATCATCCGCAACAATTAGTCAATCTGGCAGGGCTTTCTTTAAGAGAACACAGTTCAGGAAAGTATAAAGGGCAAACACGCATAACCAAAAGGGGTCGAAGACGTTTACGAAAAGCATTATACCTGGCCATTCGACCATTGGTTGCCCATAATCCTGTATTTAAAGCCTTGCATCATTACTATACCAATCGGCCAGACAGGCCGTTAAAAAAACAACAGTCTCTGATTGCCTTGTGTTGTAAATTATTACGTGTGTTATTTGCCATTGGTAAGAAACAGTGTGAGTTTGATGGATTAAAGCTATTAAAGGGATTACCTCAAATAAAAGCATTACAGGCTGCATAAAAGCTTTCAAACGACTTGTTATTCTGACAAACACCAATAGTGCAGAGTTGGAGTATATTTTCACCATTCGGGCATTAGACCCTGTAAAGGAGCATATCCAACCTCCACCTCATGGGTACGCAGGACGAAGGAATGTGTGGATCTTAAAATCCAGTGATACATGGGAGGGTGAGCGACCATGAGAAGTGTGGAGACTTCTTGCACGGTCATACATGATATTACAGATATTGTAAATCTGTATTATAGGATGCACCTTACCATGTAAATATATTGAATAAATACAAGTAATATCCACTCATTTGAGGTGAAGAAGCTATTATGTGTTAGCGAAATTTAAAGAAAACGTGAGAATTTTGAAGAAAATTAAAGTTTATAGAGGGAGATTCCTGTTACAAAATGGTGGCAAGGATTACTTGCTATGTTTTATGGAGGAATCACAGAAGAGTTAATGCTGCGTTTATTTATAATGACACTAATCGTCTGGTTACTGGCACGTATAACAAAAAAAGAAAAAGAGGGTATTCCCAATAGCTTCTATTATATAGCAATTTTTCTGACAGCACTTTTATTTGGACTTGGGCATTTGCCATCTAATGTGCAAATATTAGGTGAATTTTCATTAATTATTCTCATTCGAACATTAGTATTAAACGGCCTTTTGGGTTTATGGTTCGGATATTTATATTGGAAAAAAGGATTGGAATATGCAATGATTGCACATATGTCGGCAGATTTCTTTATTCATGTCTTGTTTATGTCTATTTTTTATTAAATAAGGTTTAATTATAACTCAACTTTCGCAGTCCAAAATCTTGTTTAAATGCTTGATGTAAATGGGTTTTGGAAGTACAAAATTATCATTTGACATTTTTTAAAACATAAAGAAAGACACCTATTCTTTTGGTAAAATATTGGTGACGAAACCAAATCCAAAAGAAAGGTGTCACCACTATGATAACGAATAAAGACTACTTTGCGCAATTACCAAAAGAAATTAAACAAGGATTTTCCGAATTAAATATTGGATATCATTTAAGAAAAGCGAATATTACGAAACTTTCCGGGTATTCTTGTCTTACTGTTTTCAAACTGATTTTTCTTTTAGTCTTCCAATATAAGAACTGGTTTCGTGCTTTTATGAGTAAACGATCTCAGGATCTGCCCGGAAAGGATACAGTCTATCGCTTTTTAAATACACCAACCTATCATTGGAGAAAGTTTCTGCTTTCATTAAGCAGTGAAATGATCCGTCTGCTTCAACCATTAACTTCAAAAGATCGTGTCACAGCTTTTGTGATTGATGATTCTGTCTTTTCAAGAAACCGTAGTAAGTCGGTTGAACTGTTGGCTAAGGTTTTTGATCACTCTACCCATCAGTACTTGAAAGGGTTTCAAATGCTTACCCTTGGCTGGACCGATAGTTTTACTTTTATTCCCGTTGATTTTGCTCTTCTAAGTTCACCGAAAAAGGAAAATCGCCTGCAAGAAATCAATACCAATATTGATAAACGAACATCTGGCTATAAGCGTCGCCAGGAAGCTCTGAAATCAAAACCGGACGTGGCTTCAGCTTTACTTGATCATGCGCTTGAAAAAGGGATTATAGCTGACTATGTTCTCATGGATTCCTGGTTTACACAAGCGCCTTTAATTGAGAAGATTACGAACAAAGGGTTATTTGTCATTGGCTTGGTGAAGCAATTAAAGCAGCGATACGTTTACAATGGTGAACGTTTCACACTGAATCAACTTTACAAATTGGCAAAACCTCACATGGGTAAAAAAGACATTCGCGGATCCGTTTATGCTACTTTAGACAATGGAATTCCAGTAAAAATTCTATTTGTACGAAACCGTAATAAACGGAGCGAATGGCTTGCCATTCTCAGCACAGATACAACATTAGAAAATGAAGAGATCATTCGTATTTACGGCATGCGTTGGGACATTGAAGTCTTCTTCAAATGCAATAAATCCCTTTTAAATTTAGAGAAAGAATTCCAGGGACGTTCCTACGACATGTTAATTAGCCATACAACCATTGTTTTTACACGATATATTCTCATTGCTTGGCAAATGCGAAAAGAGGAGGATCCTAAGACGATTGGCAACCTTTTTTACATCCTTTGCGAAGATGTAAAAGACATAGATTTTATTACTGCCCTTCAATCACTTATTGACCTTTTCCAAACTTTGGCGGAAGCCGAGGTTTCTTTGAACATGGACATCTTTAAAAATCAAATGAATAAATGGTTGGCCACTATACCTAATTATATCAAGCAATGCTTAAATATTACTGTGTGCGAAAGTTGAGTTATTAAAATTTGGTGAGAACTACATTCCATTTGTAATTTTGTGGTCCAGGTACCAATTGCAAAACCACCCTGATTTTCAAGATGAAGTGTTTGAGATATTTAAAGACCTCAGACATCCGTTCTGTGAAATATTAAAGGAAGGTACGAAACAGGGAATCTTTAAAACTCCCTATCCTGAAGCAGCGGGTTATTTAATACTTTCAATGGTTTATACATTGATTCCTAATTTGCAGCCAAAGAATTTGCCATTAGATTTACCTGTAGATGAAAAAATTGAATTTTTAATCAACTTCGTACTAAATGGATTAGGGTGTAATAAAAATTAGGGAAATAAGTTTTCCTTTTTTTAAACAACATAAATGGGTGACTGGTCACTCACCCGAAAGGAAGAAAGAATGTTGAATAAATTTGATTCTGTTAAGACGGCACCAGAAGTGTTATCAAAAGGTGGATTGATCCCTGTTTCCCGATGACGAATGTAGAGAAAAACGAAGGAGAACTAGTGGAAATTCTGAATTCATTACACTTTAATCCATAAATTTTGGTGGAAGATGTTCTAACACTAAGTCAAATGCCGATTCCCGTAAAAAATTTGAAGCTTTTATGTGAATAGATCTGAAATTCAAACTAGAGAATAGGATGATGAATGAATGTTTACCAAACTCGCAAAATGGGTGACTGGTCACCCAAAGAAAATCCTGTTATTTTGGATTTTAATATTATTAGCAGGGGGATACTTTGCCATTAATCTTCCTAATCAATTATCTTCTGGTGGTTTTAATGACCCTAAAAGCGAATCGATGACTGAAAAGAATATAATACAAAAAGAATTTTCCAATAAATATCCTCAAAACTTAATTGTGGTGGTTCAACACAAATCAAAGACAGTTTCTGATAAAGATTATGAAAAGATTATTGGAGAAATTAAGAACTAACTCAATGGTTTTAGCCAAATTAAAGAAGTAACGACTTATTATGATCACAAGAATAAACAATTAGTCTCTAAAGATAAATCAACAACTTATATAGCAGTTGGACTATCTGCAACTGAAGATCAAGCAGCGAGCTTGGTACCTAAGATTGAATCTAAATTAGGCAGTATTGGTCATAAAAATTTTAACGTGAAAGTAACCGGTGGACCCGCTCTTAATTACGCTTTAAATAAAGCTACAAAAGAGTCGGTATCAAAAGCTGAAATGATTGCATTTCCGGTAATGGTTATAGTTCTTCTCATCGTATTTAGGACTGTATTTTCTGCAGTATTGCCTTTAGCAATGGCAATGTTTGCTCTAACTGGTACGATGGCTACAGTATATTTTATAGCTCAGAACTATTCTCTAAATATTTTAGTTACCAATATTATCAGTATGGTTGGGCTAGGAGTTGCGGTTGACTATTCACTGTTTATCGTAAGTAGGTACAGAAAAGAGCTGGAGCATTCAAGTGTTATCGAGGCAGTAAAAAAAACGATGGAAACGGCAGGTAGATCTGTTCTTTATTCGGGCTTAACTGTAGCAATTAGTTTATCCGCTTTGTTTATTCCCAATATAATGATTTTTAATTCCATCGCATTGGGAGGAGTCATCGTCGTTTTCTTCTCTATCTTGGTTTCCATAACATTGTTGCCCGCTCTTTTAACAATGATGGGAACCCGGGTAAACAAATGGAGAATACCTTTATTTAATAGGCGTAATAAAACAAATATATGGGAACGGTTGGCGAATAAGTTAATTAAACATCCAGTTGTCTTTTTAATCCCATCGCTTTTCATTCTATTGATCATTGCTGTTCCTGCCATAAAAACAAACATGCAAGTACCAGTTGCTAGTGCATCTTCTATTCCAAACGATTCTCCGGAACGTGAAGGATTTGAGATGTTGATCAATAAGTTTGATCAAGGTGATGTATTTCCAATTGAGATTGTTTTGAAATCGCAACATGGAAAAATAATTGATAAATCAAACTTAGAAACAGTTAATCGAATTACAAATGAAGTAAGCAAATTGGATTACGTTGATAAAGTAACGAGTATCACTAATTGGAACAATGAATGGAAATTAGAAGATTATGAAGGAGCTTATAAAAATTTCAATTTGTTTTCAGGCACACTAAAAGAACAATTAGAGAACTTGTTAAATGCAGACAATGGCAAAGATACTACAGTTATCCTTGTAGCATCTGATATAGCAGCAGATTCAAAAATCTCTCATAATCTTGTAAAGGATATCAGGGAAACCGTTAAGAAAAACAATACGAATCATCTAACTACTTATGTAGGGGGAGAAACTGCAACAGGATTGGATTTTGACCATAAGGTTTTCGAAAGTATTCCGATCATGATTTTAACCGTGTTTATAGTCAGTTTCTTTGTTTTAGTCATAACCTTTAAATCCATTATTATTCCAATTAAAGCAATTGTCCTAAATACACTTGTCACTTTAGCAAGTATAGGAGTATTGGTTTTTGGTTTTCAAAACAAGTTCTCATTAAACTTTGACCCGAATCAAACCATAAATTCAATCACGCCAGTTGTACTTTTCACGGTTCTCTTTGGACTAAGTATGGATTATGAAGTAATTATCATTAGTCGAATGAAAGAATTTTTTGAAGAAGGTCTATCCCATGACAATAGTATCGTGAAAGGATTATCAGATACAGCAGGATTAGTGAATGGAGCAGCAATTATAATGATAGCTGTTTTTGGCGCATTTTCATTAGTAAATGTAAGAGTTGTTGCAGAGATGGGACTTGGATTAGCATTTGCAATACTTGTGGATGCTTTATTGGTAAGAACGATTCTAATTCCGATATTGATGAAATTATTTGGAGAATTAAATTGGTGGATACCGTTTAAAAAGAAAGGAACATCAAAAACAAAAGTTCCACATGAATCATTACCTGTACGGGGAGGAACAAATTCATGATTGATACAGTTGGGTTTCTAAATGTAGAAGGAGTATACTTCATTACGTTTTTTAAATAAAGAAAATGTCGCAAAGGACACTATATTATTTTAATGCGAGTGACCCAATATGACAGTAGCAGCACAAAATGGCCGTTAACGAGAGGAAACGGTTATTCCATAAAAATAGCTGCACTTTTAGCAGCTATTTTTATGCTTTAAACATGTTCATTTTTTTGAAATAAAAGAACGGTAGGTTCGTGATATGAAAAAAGCAATGATGATCAAACGGTGACTGCTTGTCCAATACGAGTCGCTTCTGGTACTTCCACGAGACGACCGCTTTTCACGTCATAAATAAATCCGTAGATCGGAATGTAATTTGGCACGAGAGGGTGAGAACGAATGCGTTCAACATCGTCGATGACACTTTGTTTTAGATTGCGGATTGGCAAAAATTCTATGTACTCGCCTTCTTTCGAACCGGAGTCTCTTCCTACATCTTTCCAATTTTGTCCGTCAAATTCAGCTGTTTCCAGGCTGTTGGAGAGCAATTGGCGGATCACGTCATTGGTAAATGTCTCCATCCCACAATCGGTATGATGAATCACGAACCATTCTCTTGTTCCTAACAGTTTATATGAGATAATGAGGGAACGAATGGCATCGTCACTTGCACGACCTCCGGCATTTCTGATCACATGAGCATCACCCTCTGCTAGTCCTGCAAACTTAGCCGGATCAAGACGGGCGTCCATGCAAGTCAGAATGGCAAAACGACGCTTTGGCGGCAGCTGCAAATGGGCTTTATCGCCGAAATGAGCAGAGTATTCTTCGTTGGCGGCCAATACTTCATTTAAAATGTCACTTATTTTCCAACACCCTTCCTTTCAAAATTACATAAATCATATCTGTTTACTGTGATTATATCCAATCGCTGTGTGGCCGTCAATTTATTTTTAGAATATTTAGATTTTTATTTTCGGTTTTCTATAAAAAGAGATCGTTATTTTCAATAGAATCTATAAAGAGATTTCTCCTTATTTTTATGAACAGGAATTAGGATCCTTTTTGCGAAATAAAACAAATATAACGATCTTTTTTGGAGGTGCTGAAGTGACAATTGGTCAAGAGTATTTAAAGGTTGTGCGTGAACGTTTTTTGGATATGAAGAAAACAGCAGAGAGAGCGATGGAACAATTGTCCGAAGATGAACTTTTTTACTGTTTTAACGAAGAATCCAATAGTATTGGCATGATTGTTAAACATATGAACGGCAACATGATTTCGCGCTGGACCGACTTTTTTGCTTCAGACGGAGAAAAACCAAATCGAAATCGCGATGATGAATTTACCAACGATCTAAAAAGCAGGGAAGAACTACTTGATCGCTGGGAAAAAGGATGGCAAATTTTTTTAAAAACTTTATACGAAATCGACGAAAAAGATCTTTTAAAATCCATCACGATCCGAAATGAACCTCATACTGTCATCCAAGCTATCGAAAGGCAAATGTACCACTATTCTTATCACATCGGACAGATTGTCTATATTGCAAAACAAATAAAATCTACAGATTGGAAAACGTTAACGATACCAAGGAGGAAGCAGTAGAGTAGCACCATTGTTGGAATGAATGAAGCTGTTAAAAATGATTAGCATTTTTGTTTTTTTAACCAGATTGAGATACCAGCTTTTAATGGGGCGAAAGGGAGACTTGATTTGAATTCAGGGAAATCATCTGGAAGTGGCAAAATGCCCATTCAATATGGATGGAAAATCGGATTTTTGCCTAATGAATGCATTAAAGATGAACCGGAAGGAAGTCGATGTCGATCATTTGATGATGCTCAAACCGTATATTCCTAGCGTTTATTATGGAGCTGAGTTCACTACCATTTGGTTGAAAAATTTAAAATCGTTAATAGCATCCGTATCATAAAAGAATTGATAGATTTTTTGGATGAATGATAAAAATCTTTCTATCACCGGAAGTATTGCTTTTTTGTCATTTCCGGTGATAAGATTAATCATAAAAATAAAACCTATTATTCATACCAAAAAACTAAGAATAGAAAAGAGGGAGATGCACATTAGTGATCAGTTTGGATTAGATCAAAGTCCGATCCTTGAAGGCTCTTCAGCTGTTGACGCCTCGCTCAAAAAGCAGGGGGCTACTCGCGCTTCTGGGTGTCGAAGCATCATCATACGGAACAGTTGGCCGGGTCGTCTCCGGAAGTTTTAATGTCGTATTTGCTTGCCCGAACGAGGTCGATCCGCATCGGATCAGGAGGCGTCATGCTTCAGCATTATAGTCCTTTTAAAGTAGCGGAAAATTTTCATGTTTTGTCTACTCTAGCTTCCGGAAGAGTCGATCTTGGGATTGGGAAGGCTCCGGGCGGACTGCCGTTATCGACAAAAGCGTTGCAATTTAGCGCCGTGAATGACGGACAATATTTTGAAGAAAGGTTTCTTTTTTAAAAAATAATTGAAAATTCAGTCTATTAAGATCATCCGCTTGCCAGGATCTCGAAAAAACTACAATAGCCGTTTGGAAAGAGGGACGGTCTGAAGTGCGATGGTGTGGATGCCACCCATAAAAGGAAGGTAGGGACATGCTTAGCAATGAAGAAGCAGAAAGTAACGGAGAATATTCGAATTACTAGAGATGTATCTGTTCCTATGAGAGATGGGACCATTTTGTATGCAGATATATACCGGCCAGATGACCAAGAAAAATATCCGGTTTTGCTATTAAGAACCCCTTACAACAAGAGCGATGCCCAGACAATGAATTACGCTCATCCAATATGGTATGCCCAAAATGGGTATGTAGTTATTGTTCAAGATACTCGTGGGAGGTGGGAGTCTGAAGGGACATTCGATCCTTATCGGACGGAAGGACAGGACGGCTATGATACGGTTGTATGGTCGGCGCATTTGCCTGATGTAGAACCTAAAGTCGGGATGTACGGTTTTTCTTATGCTGGTGCAGTGCAATTGTTAACAGCTGCTGAGAGGCCTCCTTATTTAAAATGTATTGTTCCGGCAATGATTGGTTCGGATGGCTATAACGGACAGGTTTATAAACATGGTGCATTTGCTCTTGCTTTGAATTTGTCTTGGACATTGTTTGTTAGCCAGAATGAAGGGTTTCGCAGAGGAAAATGGGAGTGGTTAAAAGAGATTTCTTTCAAGACTCCGACGATCCACTCATTCTATCATTACCTGCCTTTGAAGGATGTGCCGGTTGTAAAAGAGGAATTAACACCATTTTATAAAGAGTGGCTTGAACATAACGTGAGGGATGAATATTGGGATCGATACTCTATACGGGACTATTATGAGAAAATAACCGTTCCTGCTCTACATATTGGTGGATGGTATGACATCTTCATCGACGGAACAATTGAAAACTTTCAAGGTATAAAAAAATATGCGAACGCTGTGGCAGCCAATGAACAATATTTGTTTATTACTCCTTGGTACCATATGCCATGGTCGAGATTTGTTGGTGAACTTGATTTTGGAAAAGATGCCGGCAACCGCATCGATGAAATTCAACTGAGCTGGTTTAACCGATGGTTAAAAGATGAAGTAAACGAATGGGGACATAAAAAGCCAGTGCAGTACTTTTTGATGGGCAGCAATGAGTGGAGAGAGTCATCTCAATGGCCGCCTCCTAATACGGTAAATACCAATTACTATCTGCATAGTTCATATAAAGCCAATTCAATCAATGGTGATGGAAAGCTCTCCATTCATCCACCTGAAAATGAATCACCTGATATTTTTGTTTATCACCCTTCCATTCCAGTACCGGCACTTGGCGGAAGATCAGGAGCTGATCCCGTTTTAACGCCGATGGGTCCGAAAAATCAACTTCCCATTGAAGTGAGAAACGATGTTTTAGTTTATACATCAGACATATTAGAAGAAGATGTTTCTGTTGTTGGCGACATAAAAGTCATCCTGTATGCATCGACGACTGCGCAAGATACAGACTTTGTCGTGAAGCTCATCGATGTTCATCCGAACGGAAATGCGTATAACGTTGCAGAAGGAATCATTAGGGCGAGTTTTCGGAACTCCTTGGAACGACAAGAACCTGTGCCGGCTTCCCGAGTCATTAAATATGAAATAAATGCCGGCGCTGTTGCCAACGTTTTTCATAAAGGGCATTCCATTCGTCTTGATATAACTAGTTCATTGTTTCCGACATTTGACCGTAATCCAAATAGATTGGTCAAACCGGGAAGTGCGACGGAAGCGGATTTTATTGCTGCAACTCAAACGATTTATCATGACGGACGATATCCGTCGCATGTCGTCCTACCGATTGTTAAAGAGTAACTCCGAGTTTTAAAATGAATGTCCACGTTAAAAAGAAGGAAGGAACACATGGAAAAAAAGTTCGTTTGGTTTGATTTAGGCTATACCCTTTTTTATCAGCAACGAGAGGACGTTTATCAGCAATTTTTAGCGGAAAATGGAATTTATATTTCGTTGGAAAAAATCGAAAGGGCTTATCATCTGACAGATAAATATTTTATGAGAGAGTATCCTAGTGTTTTAGGAAAAGATGTTCAAACTTTCTATCCTTGGTATTTAGGTGTTTTGAATTTTAAGCTTGGCCTCCATTTTCATTTGAGCAGACAGAGCGAAAGAATGCTGGAGATGAAAAAGCCTATAGAGCAATGGCGTCCTTTCGCTTTTGTGAATTCGGTGTTAACTAAATTAAAAAGGCATTCTTACGGACTGGGAGTGATCAGCAACTGGGATCACAGTGCAAGAGAACTTTTGGAAAGACATCATTTAACTGCTTATTTTGATCATATAATTATTTCTTCAGAAGTTGGCGTTGAAAAGCCGGATGCAGCGATTTTTGAAATAGCTTTAAAAGACGCTGGCGTGTCCGGAGAAGAGTGCATATACGTCGGGGACAACTACTATGATGATGTGGTTGGCAGTTCGAAAGTAGGAATGAAAGCTTTGTTGATTAATCGGTTTAATCAGGAGGGAATAGAGGAAATTCGGTATCCTCACACGATTCGTTCTATAGAAGAAGTGCCAGATTTATTAAATAAAATGGATCTTCTTTTATAAATATAATTCCTCATTTTAACGTAAAGGGGAGTCATTTGGATGGCTTTAAGTATTAAAAGAAGAAAAAGGAAAAAAACCAATTTCATGAAAAGGCTATGGTTAAGCATTTCGATTGTTTTATTGCTATCCGCATGTGAAAGCCAAAAAGAGGTATCAATTGGCACTTCTTCCACAAAAGAAAAAGGGGATAAAGAAGTGGTCGTCGCAGTTCCTCAAGATCCCGATTATTTGGACCCATTTTTGGCTCAAGCCGCGGGAACAAGAGAAATAATGTTCAATGTTTTTGAAGGGCTGCTAAAGCCAAACAATAAAGGTGAGCTTATCCCGGCAATTGCGAAATCTTATAAAATTTCGCAGGATGGTTTAACTTATACATTTGTGCTGAGAGATGGAGTCAAATTTCATAACGGGCAAGAGGTGACTGCTGAGGATGTAAAGTATTCCTATGATCTTTTAGCGGGGATTGGTACAGGAAAACCATTGTACACTTCATTTAGCAATGTGGAATCTATTACGGCACCGGATAAGAAAACGGTCGTCATTAAACTGAAACAAAGGGAAGCCGCTTTCTTAACGGCAGTGACGGCTGCCGTTATTCCGAAAGGTTATAAGGACAGCAATAAAACTCCAATTGGGACAGGTCCTTTTAAGTTTGTGGAATACTTGCCAGGGCAGCGTCTTGTTCTGGAGAAAAACCCTAATTACTATGTGAAAGGTGTTCCTTATTTGGACAAGGTTGAGTTTCAGATTATTAAAGATGCCGAAGCCGCTTTCTTGGCTTTTAAATCAGGAGAAATTGATATTTATCCTCGAATCGGCAGTGAAAAATTAGATGAGTTAGGCAAAGGATACAAATATGTAAGCGCTCCGCAAAACTTAGTACAATTACTTGCATTTAACCATAAAAGAAAGCCATTCAATAACAAATTGGTCCGCCAGGCAATCAATTATGCTATTGATAAAGATGAAATTATTAAAGGAGTGGCTTTAGGAAAAGGAACAAAGATCGGTTCGAACATGAGCCCGATTATGGGCAAATATTATCAAGAAGACTTGGAAGACAAGTATGCGTTTAATATCAAAAAAGCGAAAAAGTTACTTGCAAAAGCGGGTTATCCGAATGGATTTGAAACAACGATAACGGTACCGTCCAATTATCAATTTCATGTGGATACAGCTCAAGTAATCGCGCGGTATCTCGAAAAAATCGGAATTAAAGCAAAAATTGAAACCGTCGAATGGGGAGTATGGCTTGATCGTGTTTATCAAGGCAGAGATTATGACATGACCATTATAGGGCTGGATGGAAAATTAGATCCATATGAAATCTTAAATAAATATTTATCAACATCCAAAAATAATTTCTTTAATTTTTCTAACACCCAGTTTGATCACGTGTTAGAACAGGCAAGAACGGCAATGGATGAAAATAAGCGGGTAGAACTCATTAAAAAGGCACAGACCATTTTGGCTGAAGAAGCAGCAGCCGTTTATATTATGGATCCGAACACAAATACGGCATTAAAAGACAATTTGGAAGGATATAAAACGTATCCGATTTATGTTCAAGATTTGTCAACGATTAAGGTGAAAGAATAAGAGGCAATGAATTAGGCAAAGGGACAAGGTGATTGTATGAATTTTGTAGTAAGGAGAATCATTACTTTTTTTCTGACACTGATTTTTGTCGTTTTCCTGTCTTTTTGCGCATTTCGAATTATTCCCGGGAATCCCGCTTTGGCGATTTTAGGAACGGAGGCTACCCTGGCGCAATTAGAAGCTCTAAATAAAAAACTCGGAACTGACAAACCTCTTATCGAACAATTTGGATCATGGATGACGGACATTTTTCATTTAGATTTTGGAGAATCGCTGCGATTTTCTGAACCCGTTTTAAATTTAATAATAAGCCGCTCCTCCGTTACGTTTTCTTTAGCCATCATTGCTTTAAGCATAATCATTGTTACAGCGATACCTTTAGGAATTTTGGCAGCGAAGAGCAAAGGGAAAACGATGGATTTTTTGATCTCGATCATTACACAAATCGGGCTTTCGGTTCCTTCGTTTTGGTCTGGCATTCTGCTTATATTGATTTTCGGATTTACATTGAATTGGTTTTCTGCAGGGGGATACGTTCCGTGGTCGAAAAATCCATTCCTGGCTTTTCGTTCTCTTTTCTTGCCGTCGCTGGCAGTAGCAATTCCGCAGATCGCCATCGTTGTACGATATTTACGAACTACGATGATTGAACAGCTGAACGAGGATTATGTCCGTACTGCATATAGTAAAGGCTTAAAAGAATCGACTATTTATTTTAAACATGTATTAAAAAATGCCCTTATCCCTGTCGTTACAGTAGTTGGAATGAATTTTGGCGAAATTCTTGCAGGAAGTTTAGTCATTGAACAGGTTTTTACACTTCCCGGGTTTGGAAGTTTGCTTGTTTCCGCCATCGGCAGCCGTGATTATCCGCTTATTCAAGGGATGGTCCTTATTATAGCGTTTCTTGTTGTTTTAGTTAACTTAATAGTGGATTTAACCTATCGTTGGTTAGATCCGAAAATAGAATTAAAATAGGGTGGTCCGCATGAATCTTTCGAAAAACAGCAATCTATGGATTGGAATGATTTTGGTTTCGGCAATGTTTTTACTCATGTTGGTAAGTTTCGTCTATTTGCCGCACAACGTGAATGAAATGAACATTGGGGATCGCCTTGCCAGTCCAAGCCGCAAGCATCTTTTAGGGACAGATAACTTTGGAAGGGATATTTTAAGCCGCGTAATGGAGGGTTCTCAAACAGCTTTTACAGTAGGTTTCTTCTCCGTTGCCATTGGCATCACCGGTGGATTGGTCATCGGGGCTGCTTCGGGTTATTTAGGAAAATGGGTGGATGAAATTTTGATGCGCCTGATGGATGCTTTATTGGCATTTCCAGGAATTATCATAGCACTCGTTCTCGTCTCTATTTTTAAGCCCGATTTAACGCAGACGATTATAGCGGTTGGTATTTTTTTTATTCCCGGGTTTGCCCGAATTATTCGCAGCGGCTTTTTGGCCTATAAAAAAACTGATTTTGTAACAGCGGCCAGACATTTAGGAGCGGGGCATCTTAGAATCATTGTTTATCATATTCTTCCAAATATTTTGTCGCCTATTATTGTAGCAGCCTCTTTAAATTTTTCAGCTGCTATTTTAATAGAAGCGGCACTCAGTTATTTGGGATTAGGTGTTCAACCTCCGGATCCAAGTTGGGGCAGAATGTTGAATGAATCGCAAAGTTACATTTATAAAGCACCATGGTATACACTTGCTCCCGGCATATTCATTACGTTGACGGTTCTTGGATTCAACTTGCTTGGAGATGGGATAAGGGACTGGATAGCGCGGAAGGACTAGAAAGGAGCTATTCCTGTAATGAAGAAATTTGAGGTTTGAAACAAAAAGAGCCCTCTTGGTATAGTACAGGGTGTCAATGCATTGACCCCGAATTAATAATTACCAAGGAGGACTCAAGATGAATTATACGCAAAATCGTAAAATCTCGCAAATTACACCATCAACATTAATTGTAGGCATTGATATCGCCAAAGACAAACACGTCGCTCGAGCTCAGGATGATCGAGGAATCGAATTTGGAAAAAGACTGATCTTTGAAAATCGCATACATGGCTATCAAAAACTGCTTGATTGGGTTTCGAGGCATCAAAAGGAACACCAAAAAACACATGTCATTTTTGGTGTTGAGCCGACCGGTCATTTCTGGCTGAGTCTGGCCTATTTCTTGACTGCTAAAGGTTATGACTTTGTCTTGGTCAATCCTATGCATGTCAAAAAAACTAAAGAGCTGGATGATAACTCTCCAACTAAAAACGATACGAAAGATGCACGTGTGATTGCACAGCTGATTAAAGATGGGCGATACTCCGTACCAAATCTCTTAGATGGCATCTATGCAGAGCTAAGAGAAGGCGTCAAATTAAGAGATCAGCTCATCCAGCAGCTTATGATCACAGAAGGTCGTATTCAAAATCACATCCAGCGTTACTTTCCGGAGTTTTTCGATGTATTTAAAGACTGGGAAGGAAAGGCAGCTCTTTGTACATTAAGAAACTTTCCATTCCCCTCTCAGATTAAAGAAATGACATCAGAAGAAGTTCTTGCGAAATGGAAACAAGAAGTAAACCGTGGTGTAGGAATCAAACGAGCTACAAAGTTAATAGAAGCAGCGAAAAAGAGCATTGGTATCCAAATTGGTATCAAGTTTGCTAAACGTGAATTGGATTATTTACTCGATCAATATGAGCTATACAAAGAGCAATTAGGACAGTTAGATAAGGATCTGGAAGCACTTGTAGTAACGATACCTGGAGCGAAGGAAATGATCAATATTCAAGGCTTAGGTCCTACAACAGTCGCGCTATTCTTCGCTGAGGTCGGGGATATAACAAAGTATAGTCATCCCCAGCAATTAGTAAATCTGGCAGGGCTGTCATTACGTGAACATAGTTCCGGGAAGTTTAAGGGGCAAACCAAGATCACAAAACGAGGACGAAGTCGATTGCGAAGAGCTTTATACTTGGCCATTCGTCCACTCGTTGCCCATAATCCAACGTTTAAAGCCCTGCATCAATACTACACAAAGCGTCCTGATCGACCTTTGAAGAAACAGCAGTCACTGATTGCCTTGTGTTGTAAATTACTACGTGTCTTATTTGTCATTGGTCAAAAACAGTGTGAATTTGATGGTTCAAAGTTATTGAGAGGTTTGCCTCAAATCGATTCATTACAGGCAGCTTAAGGCTTTATTAAGTTCATGAAATCATTTCAGAATACCGTAATTATCTCAAATGACAAACACCAATAGTGCAGAGTTGGAGCTTATTTATTCCATACGGGCATGTGACCCAGCAAAGGAGCATATCCAACCTCCACCTCATGGATACGCAGGACGAAGGAATGTATGGAATTCAATCCGGAGAGATGTGGGAGGGTTAGCGACCGTGAGTGATGTGGAGATGATGAAGCACGGTTATACCTTATTTTTACCAAATAAATACAATTTGGTTGATAGGATGCCCCCTACCATGTAAATTATTTAAAAAAATTCAACATATATCCATTAAATGAGGTGTGTATTCTATTAAGTGTCTATGAAATTTTGAGAAAAAGCGAGTATTCGGGAGAAAAATAAACTTTATTGAGGGAGGAAGTCACTTTGTATATTCTACAAGAAAGCCTATTTTCCTTTGAAGAACTGCAAAAATTAGAGTCAAAAGAGAAATTACCTATCTTTTTTAGCTCGCTTGATTTACGCCCTTATGCTAAACAGTTGAGAAGTTCTTCACCCCGAGGGGCTGACGGTCATTCCAGAGAAGGGATTCTAAGGGCTCTCATCGCTGCCCCACTCGAAGGCATCGACACCTTTACCGCCCTTCATCATCGATTGGATAAAGACCTTCGTTTCCGTTATCAATGCGGTTTATCGATTGATCGCCCCGCACCGTCTATCTCCACTCTCAGCCGGGTTTTTGCGGCACTTATCAAAAAAAAGCTGGCTGAAAAGATCTTCCTTGACTTGGTACAGTTAGCTCAGGAGGAAGGAATAATTGACGGCAGCCACCAGGCCATCGACAGTGCCGCCATTGATGCCTATGAAAAGAAACAGCCCAAAAAGCGTAGTGAACAAACGGGTAATGCCAATTGGGGCGCAAAATATGATTCCTTCGGCAATAAAATTACCTGGTTTGGCTATAAGATGCATCTTTCAGTCGATACCGCAAGCGAACTGCCAATGGCCATAAAAGTAACCCCTGCCCATGTGAACGATGGAGAAGTCGCACCAGAATTAATAGAGCAAGTGGCAGAGCGTACCAAATCCAAAATTGAATTTCTGATCATGGATGGCGGATATGACCAACTAAAAAACTATGAATCAGCCAAAAACATTGGAGCGCAAGCCATTATCCCGCTCAATTTGCGCAACGAAAAAGAGCCTCCTGAAGGGATTTCTTCCAATGGAACTCCGCGTTGTTCCATGGGTTATGAAATGACTTATTGGGGAGCTGATAAGGACCAGCTCAAGTTCAGATGTCCTCACGCAACCGGCAAAGTGGATTGCCCATTAGGAATGGCAGCCTGTTCATCTTCCAACTATGGAATGGTGGTAAAAGTCGACATCAAAAAGGATGTGCGCCGATATTCCAATCCGCACCGTGATACAAAACGTTGGAAAGAGCTTTACAACGAGAGGACAAGTGTAGAACGCTGTAATTCAAGAATGAAAAGCTACCTTACGGCGAACTCCCTACATGTATGGGGAATTGAAAAAGTAAAGACCCATATTTACCTGAACGCTATTGTATTACTTGTTTCAGCGCTAGCGATGGCAAAGGAAAATAAAGGGAAGAAAGCCGCTTAAAAAAATTCAATGTGAAAAATTCTGTAGGTATGCCCGAAAACAAGATTATTGTAATATTTTGTAAAATAACATGCTGGTAGCTATTTGTCGAGTGCTTTATTTTTTATACTTTTATCCAAAAAATCTAATTTTGCAAAATGCTCATTTAAATAATGGTATTGGAACCATCTTCTTATTGAACGGATCGATTTTGATGCCATGTACTCGAAACTTAAAGAAATTATAGAAAAATAGAAAAAATGATGATCGCGGAGGAGAAAAAATGAACCATCATGTAGTCATAAGGCCGGCAATGGAGCAAGATATTTCTGAATTATATGAACTAATGCTGCAGTATATTGTTGATTTTTACAAACAACCTGTCCCTAAAGAAAGGGATTTAAAAGACTTGATTCATCATTTAATGGAAAATCCTTCGAGCGGACTTCAATTTGTTGCTGAACATCAAGGAGAACTGGTAGGTTTTGCTACTTTGTACTTTACTTTTAGCACTTTAAAAGTAAAAAAACAGGCCATTTTAAATGACTTATTTGTGATTCCGAATGCAAGAGGAAAGAAAATCGGACAGAAATTATTTCAAGCATGCTTAGAATACATACGAGAAAACGACTTTGCCTTTATGACATGGGAAACGGCAAAAGATAATAAAATTGCACAGTCTTTATACAACAAAATGGGTGGAAAATTATCGGAGTGGCTATATTATGAAATCAGCTGATTTTCATATCTTTGCAATCGGAAAACATTAAGTAATTATGTCAAAATTCTTGTTTATTCAATCTAACTAATAGAAGAGGAGATAGAACATTGCTTTATTTTTTAGAAGAAGTTTTAAGATTATCATAAAATTATTATGTAAACTTGAAGATATTTAAAAGGGAATGCAAAAAAATTCGTTTGATTTATAAAAAATTCGAAGATGAATCTCCGTTGGGAGCCTAAATTGTTAAATTGGGGGATGAACATGAATTCCAATCATCTATTTGCTCTTTTAATAATTAATGTTCAACAGGGATTTGAAGATAAAAGATGGGGAAAGCACAATAATCCTAACGCTGAAGAAAATATTAACAGTTTATTAAAAATATGGAGAGAGAAGCAATGACCTGTTATCCATGTCCACATATATCGACGAATTCTCATTCACCTCTGGCTGCTAACAGTAAAGGAGTTTCGTTTAAGGAGATTGTAAATCATTAGAAGGCGAAGTCATCATTCAAAAACATGTGAACAGTGCCTTTATAGGGACCAACTTGGAACAATAACACGGTATCCATCATGTCGTGATCACCGGTTTAACGACTCCTCATTGCGTTTCCACCACGACAAGAATGAGTGGAAACCTAGGATTTAATACAAATCTAGTATCAGGCGCTATAGCTGCCTCTGGATTAAAAGGACCTGATGGTGTCTATTATGATGCTGATCAAATTCATACCATTTCTCTTGCCACTTTGCATGGAGAATTTGCAACGGTTTTGACTAAGGAAGAACTGATTGAACAAATCATAGGACCTAAATTTTTAATATAATTTTTTTAGTGTTAAGAAAAAATACAATAAGCATTCCCGCTATTAATATGAATCATTCCATATCCCATTGACCGTTAATTTGTTCCTGCTTTAGGGCTAAATCTCATGGCAGAGGAGAAGTCGGTATTGTTGAAGTGGAAGATACAGATGGATTCTATATTATGAAATCAATTTGAATAGACAATGATCTAGTCACAGGCACCTGTAATGATCTACAGGTGCCTTTTCTTGTTAGCTAAGTATGGACATGTAGTAGAGAAGGACGTAAGTCGAGCATGATAGGCAGTAATAGTAATGTATTTTGGATATCCAATTCATGAACCACAATTAATCAACTCCTCCAAAGGATAACATACAGACATTCAATAACAAGAAACGCCGACTTTTTATACAGATAAGAGCCGCAAGTGAAATGAGCCGAATGTATTTATTTCTAATAGTCTTATGTTCACTTCAATTGTATAAAATTTGATTCAAACCACGTTTTCCTACCGTTACTTTTTGCGAAAAAATCTTAATAGACAAACAACTGACATACACCTATATCGTTCTTTCAGAATAATCTAAAAAACTAAGGGGAGGGACTTATAAATGTCATCTGACTTTGTAGGGATCCATTCTAATCAACGAGATGATTATCTTGATGCTATTGAGGCTGCGTTAAAAAAAGGGATGGCCGCCAAGGAAGTAGTGTGTTCTATTACAACAGGTTTTCGAAGAATTCCATCTATAAGAGTGGCGCCGGGACTGAATCCGTATCATGCAACAGTTGCGGATATCGGCTACGGATTTGATGCTGTACAAGGGACGATTCAACGCATCCGTCAAGGTGATTTGATTCCTCTTGAAAAAGAAATGCTTGTCTTTGATCTTGATACTTTGCGTATTAGTGAAAAACAATTAAGTCCCAATTTTGAATTAGCTGTTCAAGGAGCTGATCCGAGCGTTTTTTATTTAGTCGAGCAAAGTCGATATTTAAACCGTCAAATCGCTAAAATGATTAAGAGAGCTAATAAGCTTGGCCAGTCCTTTCTTGGTCCTGAATGGGAGGCAATACGCGCGAAGAACGAGAAAATTCAAGCAATCCCTCGTCTTTAGGAGGAAAGTTCTTTGCTTAATACACGACTTATCAATATGAGTGCAGAGAAACAGCATTGCTTGATGGAGTGGTGGAACGCAACGGAGTCTGCCAAGCCAGTGGTACAACGTTTAGTCTCATTGGTAAGTGAACTTCGTTTACATCCGGAATCCAGCAATGCAGATGGGATGATTCTTTTTTATAGGGCTGCTTCCGAAATTTCATATGGTTATGCAGGTATGCGCGGATGTTTACGCCGAGCTTTTGCAGGTGAATACAACGAAGCTCTTCGGAAGAATATGATAATGTGTCAAGGGTTTGCCCGTAAATTTTCTGTTGATACGAAAGTTCTTCTTGAACGTGTGGCAAAGCAAATCTCTGGACCAAACGCTTTGCAATTGATTCATCGAATACGCGAGACGTTAGTGGAAAATGATGCGATGCTAAATGAAATAGAGAAAAGAGCTCGTGCTTTCTATGAAGAGAGGGATCGCTGACAAAACGGGGCCAATGTATACAAAAGATAAAAAATTAAAACATTTCACAAAATATTAAATGGAAGTCTCTAAATAAAATCTAATGATCATGTCCCAAAAAATACAATGACTCAAAGGGCCGATTTTTATTGATCGTTCATTTTCATTCACGTTTCTCAATTCAAACTTGGACGGAAAACATCCGCCCTTTTTTATTCTTTAAAATTCAGAATTCCAAAGCCATACTGATAAGTCCCTTCCACAGTCTTATCCTTATAGGTTATCCGGCAACCAAAACAACTTTTTCCCGCCTATAAGGAACATGAAATCCATAATGTCGTCATTACTGGTTTAACGACTTCTCAATGCGCTCCACTCCACTACTACAAGAATGAGCGGAAACCTAGGATTTAATACAAATCTAGTATCAGGCGCTACAGCTGCCTTTGGATTAAAAGGACCTGATGGTGCATATTATGATGCTGATCAAATTCTTGTCATTTCTCTTGCCACTTTGCATGGAGAATTTGCAACGGTTCTGACTACTGAAGAACTAATCGATTTTATTGAAAAATCCCATTCCATGAACTAAGCTAAGAGTGAAAACATCGTCCAAACAAGCAATCCGTCTGGCGATACAGGAATTCTTGATTGAATACTCGTGAAGCAATCCAATTTTGTCAAGAACAATTATTGAAAACGGAAATTTCTAAGTATATATTGGTGTAGACTTTAAATGGAAAGGCTATGGATTCATGGATGAGAATAAACGTACCGTTACAGAAGATTCAAAATATATTCAGTAGCATTTAGCCAACGAACGAACATTTTTGGCATGGATTCGAACTGCGATTGCAATTATGGGAATCGGTTTTCTTATTCTAAACTTGCATATCAAATCGGCTACTCAATCTTTATCCAATATGACTGTGCAAATCATCGGTCTATTATCGGTCTTAACAGGCGTATGTACGATCCTTTTTTCGACTATCAGCTATTTTCAAAAAGCGAAACAAATTAATGAACAAACGTTTCGGCCTTCTCGTTCTCTTATTTTGTTTTTAGCAATGTTAATGTTGCTTGTCACTTTCTTGTTCGGTTATTATTTCTTTGTTTCGTTAATAGGAAAATAAATGATCGCTCGAATCCTCATTGCCTATCATTAGAAGATAGAACAAGTCGATATGGCTTATATCCTATTTGACAAATGCCATTTTCTGTGCTATCTAAACTATTGATTAGCACTCAATATATGAGAGTGCTAATTTTGATCATAAAGCGATAAGGACATTCTTTACATATAGGAATTTTGTTCGTGGAAAGGAGAGTCTTTATGGCGAAAAAGCAGTTTAAGGCAGAATCGAAAAGACTGTTGGAAATGATGATCCACTCGATTTATTCACAAAAAGAAATCTTTTTAAGAGAGCTCATTTCCAATGCCAGTGACGCCATTGACAAAATCTATTACAAAGCGCTGACAGATGATTCGCTCACTTTTGACAAAGACAATTACTATATTAAAATCATCCCCAATAAAGAAAACAGAACATTGACGATCTTGGATACCGGTATTGGAATGACAAAAGAAGAGCTTGAAAATAACCTTGGAACGATAGCGAAAAGCGGTTCTCTTGCTTTTAAAAACGAAAATGAATTGAAAGATGGCCATGAAATCATCGGTCAATTTGGGGTAGGATTTTATTCCGCTTTTATGGTCGCAGATGTAGTGACAGTCATCAGTAAAGCTTTAGGCAGCGATGAAGCATATAAATGGGAATCTCAAGGAGCGGATGGATACACCATTGAACCATGCGAGAAAGATTCAGTTGGAACCGAGATTATTTTAAAGTTGAAAGAAAATACAGAAGATGAAAATTACGATGAGTTCCTTGAAGAGTACCGCTTAAAAGAAATCATCAAAAAATACTCTGATTTCATTCGCTATCCTATCAAAATGGATGTGACGGAAAGAAAACGTAAAGAGGGCAGCGAAAACGAATTTGAAGAGTATAAAGAAGAAAAGATTATTAACAGCATGGTTCCGATTTGGAGAAAAAATAAAAGTGAATTGACGGATGAAGATTACGAGAATTTTTACCAAGAAAAACATTACGGTTTTGACAAGCCGATTAAACATATTCATATCAGCGTCGACGGTACAGTAAGATATCAAGCGATTTTATTTATTCCTGAGAAAATACCTTTTGACTACTATACAAAAGAATTCGAAAAAGGATTAGAACTGTATTCCAGCGGCGTCTTAATCATGGAAAAATGTCCTGATTTGCTTCCAGATTATTTTAGCTTTGTCAAAGGGATGGTCGACTCAGAAGATTTATCTCTCAATATATCCAGGGAAATGCTGCAGCAGGATAAACAATTAAAGTTTATCGCCAAAAACATTAAGAATAAAATTAAGAGAGAATTGGAAAGCTTATTAAAAAATGAACGAGATAAGTATGAAGCATTTTATCAATCGTTTGGCAGACAATTAAAGTTCGGAGTTTATCAAGATTTTGGAAGAGATAAAGAATTATTGCAGGATTTATTGATGTTCTACTCATCAAAAGAGAAAAAGCTGGTTACTTTAAATGAATATGTTTCAAGAATGCCGGAGGATCAAAAATATATTTACTATGCGACCGGAGAAACCATTGAACGAATTGAAAAGCTTCCACAGACGGAATTAGTAGCAGAAAAAGGGTATGAAATTCTCTATTTCACCGAAGATATCGATGAATTTGCGATCAAAATGTTAATGAAATACAAAGACAAAGAATTTAAATCGGTATCCAGCGGCGACTTGGGAATTGAAGAAGACAAAGCACAAACTGAAGCAGAAGAAAAGGAAAACAAAGAACTTTTTGATTATATGAAAGAAGTACTATCGGACAAAGTCAAAGACGTCAGAGCATCCACAAGATTAAAATCCCATCCTGTATGTTTTGCAACAGAAGGGGAAGTATCGATCGAAATGGAAAAAGTTCTAAACGCCATGCCGAACAACCAAAACATCAAAGCGGAAAAAATCTTAGAAATTAACGTCCATCACGACGTCTTCCAATCTTTAAAAGACGCTTACGCAAACGACAAAGAAAAATTAAAACTCTATACCAACTTATTGTACAATCAAGCTCTTCTCATCGAAGGCTTGCCAATCAATGATCCGGTTGAATTTTCGAACGATATTTGCAAGATTATGGTGTGATGTTGTGCATATAGCAAGGACATACCACTTTGTCTTTGGCTATCTTAAGCTTTTATCATTTTGATATCTCGCAACGGATATAAGATTAAACTATATATGCTCAATGATCACAAAATGACTGAAGACTGTCTTTGTCTTCAGTCATTTTGTATGTGCGCCCGGCATGTACATGAACTATAGGGTGTAAGTCCCGAACCCCGAAGACAGAAGTAGAGGTTAGCCAAGAGCAAGGGTGTCCGTGGTGACGCGGAATCTGAAGGAAGCTGGAGGCAAAACACCGGTCCGAGGAACACGAACCTCATATAAGGCTAGGTATGATTGAGTGAGTTTGCATAACAAAACAAAGCTCTTTCTGTCGAAGGTCATATCGAGTAAATGAGGCGGATAGATGGTGTGAAAGTGCATGTACTTACCCGGGGAGGTCTGGCGGATATGTGAAGTACTCTTCATAACCTACTTAGTGATAAGTAGCTGAACCGTCAGAAGTCAGCAGAGGTCATAGTATTAGTTGGTCTAGAACAACTAAGAAGGACCGAACAATTAAGAGAGAATAGCCCTTGGTATTCAGTGAGTCATGATGAACACAGAAAACGTAGTACCTCACTTGAGGGAGGAAGCGGTGAATCCCGTGGGAGACCTCTTGGAGGGTGGAGTGACCACTGGCATAAAGAGAACAGCTATTCACGGAAGTTATAAAGACTTGCGTCAATTATCTTAATTGAACCGCCGTATACGGAACCGTACGTACGGTGGTGTGAGAGGACGGGAGTTAATCGCTCCCTCCTACTCGATTTAATCTTCTATACGATCCACCCGTTCGTTCATATACTTATCTTTCTTCTCCTTAAACACAACAGAACAATTCTTAAATCTATCCATCGAAAGGCTAGGTCTTCTTAAAAAAATGAATGGGTAATTTCACCTTAAGAATAGGTTTCTCAATTAGAAGATATTGATCATAATCGACGCTTTTAACGCATTCCTTGTGCATGTTCGAATATGAATATTTGTTCAAAATAAATCATATCTTGATGGTGTAAAAAATAAAAGAAAGGAGGAGTTTTTATTTCGCAACCTGAGATTCATGATGTGTTAGAACAATAACCCATTTTAAGAAACATAGTGGATCCAAAAAATTCATGGATGATCATTGAATCGATCCCCGAAGTGAGAAAAACAAACTCTTATTAAATAACCCTGATGAAATACGATATTGTGCTGTATATGCACCAAAAACTTTTGGAAATTCGATAAACAGAAATGTAAGCGTTTTTAAATAAGTGCAGATTTGTTTGAACTGATAAATTGATCAAAACAGCAACATGAATTTTTGGGGGTATAGCATGGAAAAATTGACAAATTTTTTTACAAATTTAATGAGAAAGTATCTTCCCGATCCTTTCGTTTTTGCCATTGGACTAACCCTTTTAACAATGATTCTATCAATAGTTGTTGAAGGGCAAGGATTTAAAGAAATGACGTTGAATTGGGGAAATGGTTTTTGGGATTTATTGGCGTTCACAGCACAAATGGCCGTTATTCTCGCTGCGGGGTATGTGCTGGCAACTTCTCCGTTGATTGATAAATTGCTAAATAAAATTGCAAGCAAGGTTCGTACTCCGAAAGCAGCCATTATCGTAGCAACCCTTGTTGGAGGCATTGGTTGCTACTTAAATTGGGGATTTGGGCTCGTCATCGGAAGTGTAATGGCGAAAAAATTGGCAGTAAAAGTAAAAGGTGTTCACTATCCGTTAATCATTGCATCTGCCTATAGTGGCTTTACCCTTTATGGATTAGGCTTATCCGCCAGTATTCCAGTGCTTATTTCAACTCCGGGTCATCCAATGGAAAAAACAATGGGGGTTATTCCTCTTTCAGAAACCATTTTTTCACCGCCCGTGATCATGACATCCATTGTTCTTATTATTACTCTTCCAATGTTAAATGCAATGCTGCATCCAAAAAGAAAAGAAAATATTATCGAAATTAATCCATCTGCATTTTCAGAAGAAACAGGAGCGGCTACAGAATTTTTAGAAGAAAATACATTGGCGAATAAATTAAACAATAGTCGTTTATTATCTTTCATTATCGGTATCATTGGAATTATTTATGTATGCATTTACTTTTATGATGGGCATTCTTTGAATCTAAATATAGTTAATTTCATTATTCTATTTCTGGGGATTCTTTTATTAGGCTCGCCAGCCAAATATATAGCTAGTTTAAACGAAGGAATCAAAACGATTTCCGGTATCATCTTGCAATATCCTTTTTATGCAGGCATTATGGCCATCATGACCGGATCGGGATTGGTGAATACCATTGCGAAGGGATTTGTCCATTTCTCTTCAGCAGAATCACTTCCATTTTGGGGACTTATCAGTTCATTTTTTATTAACTATTTCGCTCCTTCTGCAGGAGGACACTGGGTTGTTCAAGGACCGTTTATGATTGACGCAGCAAAAGAACTACATTCCTCTCTTAGTCAAACCTCTATGAGTGTAATGCTTGGCAGTGCTTGGAACGATTTAGTTCAGCCGTTTTGGCTTTTGCCGGCGCTTGCTATATCAAAGTTGAAATTGAAGGATGTTATGGGGTATACGGTTGTCATGATGTTCTGGGTAGGAATTGTTTATATCGCAGCCGTGCTTGTTATGGGATATTTATTTTAAAATACAAGCGGTGTAACAGTGGAAGATTGTTGATATAATTTGATGAATTAGGCTCTTTCCTTTCTCATCCATAAAGGGGTACTGTCAGGAAAATGCGGATTTAGAACGCTAAGCCGATTTTCAAGATGGTTCCCCCGTTTTTAACAACGTTAAGAAAGTTGTACTGGTCTTAAAGAATCTAATGAGACCAGTTTCTCTGAATAAAAATGATTTTCTCCTAGTAAATTAATAAGTTCCCAGCCTAAAGGTGACATGCAATAAGCCTTCATGAAAACTACCTGTCCGTTTTTGATATTCAACTGCTTTTGTTAGAAGTAGGGTATTCCAGATACTGATGGCATTGATAATTATGTTTAAAGTACTGGCTCTTTGCAATTGATGCTGTATGGTTCGTTCCCTAAGCTCTCCTTGTTTATAGCTCTTGCAAGTCCAATCATGGCTTCTCCTTTATTTAATCCTTTTTGTATTTTTCTTCTTAAAGATTCATCCGAAATGTAATTAAGAATAAAGATTGTTTTTTCGATTCTTCCCATCTCACGTAAGGCTGTAGCTAAACTGTTTTGCCTTGAATAAGAGCCTAGTTTCCCCATTATAAGGGATGTTTAGACTGTTCCTCCTCTTATAGAGTGAGCGAGTCGCAAAACATCCTCATCATTTTTTTCATGACCTTTGTATTTATTTGTCCACGTAAAATAGCTTCTAGTTTTGTTGAGGATAAAGACTAAGATGGAGTGGCACCGATTTGTTTCGATATATAATATATGACTGAATCTGGATGCTTTTGATATGAGTGTATGGTCAACCGGGATACCGAAGAACGGCTAATTGAACGGCGAACCCTAAACGGTTTTCTTCTCTCCTTTGCTTATTTATAATTTCTAAATCTGGTTTGGAAAAAGTGTAGTAGGTTCCTAGCACCCACTCATCTTCAGGAATTTGCATAAAGGCCTGTCGCTATTCCGGTGTAGCAATTCTCTACCTCTCGCAATTTTCATACAGTATCATCTCATTTCTGCAATTATTCAGTTAATTAGTTCATTTTTATCAACAAGAGTGTACTCTATTGATACAAGTGTAGTAGACTGATAAAATCATAGCTAAGAGTATCTCATCAACTTGAGAAATTTCCAAACCAGGAGCCGCAAATCAAGTGGATCAAACCACGTTTACCGATCACGGTACATACATCATTATGTTGGCCGCAGCAAAGAATCATTTGAGCATTTTACCCGAAGAAAAGACAATGGTGCATTTTTCCAATGAAATCGCCCAAGCTGGCTACAGCGCTTCTTCATGCATAATTCAGAATTCAATGAACTGGACCAGTTAATTACGAATTGCTTGAGAAGATAATTGAATTTAATATCAAGGATAAGACTGAGAATTCGAATTTTTGGCGACAATAGCATAATAGCAAAGGAGGAAGACATGGAAGTTTTTGCAAAATATTTAGCAGGTATCGATAATCCTGACCACCGCGACCGAACAGAGGGAATTTTGACGTGGGTTGCTAATAAATTCCCGAATTTGGAACCGCAAATCAAGTGGAACAAACCCACGTTTACCGATCACGGCACATACATCATTATGTTTGCCACGGCAAAGAATCATTTGAGCGTTTTACCCGAAGAAAAGACAATGGTGCATTTTGCCGATGAAATCGCCCAAGCTGGCTACAGCGCTTCTTCACGCTTGTTCCGAATCCCATGGACTAAACCAGTTAATTACGAATTGCTTGAGAAGATCATTGAATTTAATATTCAGGATAAAGCAGAATATACGAATTTTTGGCGGAAATAGCATATCGAAGGAGAAAGATATGGAAGTTTTTGCAAAATATTTAGCAGGTATCGATAACCCCGACCACCGCGACCGAACAGAGGAAATTTTGGCGTGGGTAGCTAATAAATTCCCAAATTTGGAACCGCAAATCAAGTGGAATACGCCAATGTTTACCGATCACGGCACATTTATCATCGGTTTTTCCACAGCGAAGCATCATTTGAGCGTTTCACCCGAAGAAGTAGTCATTGCGCACTTTGCCGATGAAATTGCCCAAGCTGGCTACAGTGCTACCAAAGGCTTGTTTCGAATTCCGTGGAATGAGCCGGTAAATTACGAATTGCTAGAGAAGATCATCGAATTTAATATCCAGGATAAAGCAGAATATACGAATTTTTGGCGGAAATAATACATCATGTCTTATCAAAAACGCATGGCACGAAAAAATGTCATGCGTTTTTGCAACATAAACGATATGGGAAAGTATCATATCCTTAATGATGAGATTACCGTTTTCTTTTAAATTCAAGATGAATAGTCTATCTAAAAGCAAGGAGATTTCCTTTTCTTTTAGATAGGCTTTTTTGGCATCGGTAAAAAATTGATTTGGTAATTGTGAAATAATTATGAGCAGGGGGGGATATGAAACGAAAGGGGATGAAAAATGTCCCAATTTTGAAGATTGAACAAATGAGAGTAAAAAATAAAAATGTTATAATACAATACTGAAATACAATATAGAGGAGAGCATGACCATGTTTAAAAAGATACTTGCGAGTTTTGGAAAAGGTTCAGCTACCGTTGACTTGCGTTTATATACGAATTCCTATCAAGTTGGCGAAAATGTGCAGGGTGACGTCGTCATATTTGGAGGAGAAGTAGATCAAAAAATCCGTTCCATTGATGTTGGGTTGTTTATGGAAATTCGAAATGAACATGGTATGGCCAAACATCATATTGCCACTGTCCCTGCCAGCGGGCCGTTTATTATTCATGCCCATGAAGAAAAATACATTCCATTTCACTATCAGCTCCCCTTTACATTGCCTGTCTCCTGCCCAACCGTTTCCTTTTACTTTGATACATACTTAGACATTGAAGGTGGAGCGGATAAAAAAGATGTGGATTATGTAGAAATTCGACCTATTCCGCCAATCATGAATGTTTTTGCAGCACTGGAACGGCTCGGATTTCGTCAAACATCAACATCAGGAAAATTGGATCGCTTTGGTCAAGAATTTTCATTTTTCCCGATGAGTCATTTTGCTCAAGATATACATGAAATAGAAATGCGTCTTGCATTGGAAGAACAAGGAATTCGCGTTTGGATGGAAGTAGAGGTTCGGCAAGGTTATCATGAAGTTGAAGTCAAAAGAGAATTCTTTTTGACACAAGAAGTTTTGAATGATATGCCGGCATTAGTAAACGTGTTGGAAAGATATATTGTGGAAGCCATTCAGCAGCCGGGTTTTTATCACCAACCGCATTCCTATCATACCTATTCTTATGAACCATATGATTATGACGAACACCCATTCCGTCAACATGGAAACTCTGCGGCAGGAATGATTGGAGGATTTGTGGCAGGAGCACTAGGAGGCATGCTCTTAGACGAAGTGATGGAAGATTTGATCCATGAAGACCATGATCATGATCACGAATATGACCACGATGGATTTGGTTTTGATGATTTCTTTGGAGATGATGAGTAAAGATTTTCCTTTGATTGATGAAGAAAAGATGCTTTAGGTTCTGCCAGTTAGTATGCGGCAACAAGCAAAAGCAGAACACATTGGTTTTAATAAATTAATGTTTAAAGAAGAACCATCATTTTATGGTGCGAATGTAAAGCGCACATAAAATCACCGAAACATTCGCACCTGAATCCGACCCTTTTATTCGAAAATTATGGTATTCATTTAAAAAATTTCTTTGTTTTGTTAAAAGAAAATAGTGAGTTTTTGATCAAAAAGACGGGAATTTTCGGTTTTTTTGATCAAAAACCGCTGTCGCACTCTACATGAGTGCGTGGATTTAAATTTTATCCATATTCCGATAGTAAAGGACTGCTAATCGTCGCACTCTATATGAGTGCGTGGATTGAAATCCATATTTAGAAACAAATCGATTTCTTGGTAATAATATCAGCGCCACAACAAATATTTCAAGCTAGATGAAAAACAACTGTGATATGCTATTCTAATTAAAATTCACTAATTTATTTGCAAGTTAAGATTAATAATAACACAGACAAAAATTAACCCTCTTTTGTTATTAAAGCCATCCCCGCTCAAGGGATGGCTTTGTTCATGGCAAAACTTAGCGTTGTCTCTTGATTTTCCCTCGTCATAAAGAAATTTTTTCAATAGAGGCTGCTGCCACCAAAATAGATTGTTCAAGAATTTCCAGTCCTTCTTGCAATTGTTCATCAGTAATGGTAATCGGCATCAGCAAACGTATAACATTGCCGAATATGCCTGCGCTTAAAAGAAGTAAACCACGCTTATTGGCTTCAGCGATGATTCGATTGGTTAAATCTTTGTTAGGCTCTTTTGTCTCTCTGTCTTTTACAAGCTCTATTGCACACATTGCTCCCAGCCCCCGAATATCGCCGATAAACTCGAATCGATCGTACCAATTTTTAAACTTGTTCATGACGGTTTTACCGATTTGTTCGCCGCGAGCGTTTAAATTCTCGGATTCAATGATGTCCAATACGGCTAATGCAGCCGCACAACCGAGTGGGCTTCCGCTATAAGTTCCGCCTAATTCACCTGGCGAAGCAGCATCCATAATGTCGCTTCTGCCAATCACGCCGCTTAACGGTACTCCTGCAGCAAGTGATTTAGAAACGGTGATCAAATCAGGAACAATGTCGAAATGCTCAATGGCAAAATAACGGCCAGTCCGGCAAAAACCTGTTTGGATTTCATCCGCCACGAATAAAATGCCGTATTCATGACAAATGTCATAAACCGCTTGAACAAATTTTTTACTGGGAACGATGAAACCACCTTCGCCTTGTACAGGTTCCATAACAACAGCCGCTACCATTTCTGGAGCAACGTCATTTTTGAAAAAGTTTTTAAATTCTTCGATGATGAAATTTTCATATTCTTCGTCCGAAATGTTTCCTGGTTTTCTATAAAAATATGGATAAGGCGCTTTATAAACCTCTGAAGCAAAGGGGCCGAATTCAAATTTATAAGGCTTCACTTTGCTTGTCATCGACATCGTCATTAATGTCCTTCCATGGAAACCTCGTGTAAAGCTAATGATGCCTGGTCTTTTTGTATATTTTCTAGCAATTTTCACGGCGTTTTCTACTGCCTCTGCTCCGCTGTTGAGGAGAATCACTTTTTTATCCTCATTCCCCGGGGCGATGGCCGCTAGTTTTTCAGCCAACTCAATATACGGTTCATACATCATGACATTAAATCCTGTATGAATATATTGATCAATTTGAGCTTTTAAAGCATCTACCACTTTTGGATGGCGGTGTCCTACGTTGATCGTCCCTATGGCTCCTGCAAAATCTATAAACGTATTGCCATCCACGTCTGTTACGAGTGAACCAGCTGCTTCTTTGGCGAAAGTAGGTATTCCATAGCTAACTCCACGGGGGATCGCTTTTTCTCTTCTTTCCAGTAAACTTTTAGATATGCTTCCTGGTAAACTGCTTTTAACATTTGCGTATTTCATTTGGATCCATCCTTTCCATTTTAAATAGATTTTTGATCAAGAGGCAATTCTGTCGGACTTTCAACGCTTTGAAAATCCATTTCGGGTGGTGCTATTTTAAAGCCTTTTGTTAAAAAGGCTAGATAAACGATTCCGATGAAGGTCCATATCGAACCGAGAATTTTTGCATTTTTATCCAAATTCAAAAATAGTCCAAAGTCTAAAACGGCTCCTACTAAAGGAATGAGAAAATAGAAAAAAGTATCCTTGCTTGAACGATTTTTTTGTTTTATATAGTAGTGAAAAATCACATCCACATTGACAAATATAAATGTCAAAAACGCTCCGAAATTAATAAAGGATGTGGATGTCGTAACGTCCATATTCACCGCTAGTAAAGAAATGGCTCCCATTATCACAATATTGAGAATGGGTGTTTTGGTTTTTGCATTTAAATAGCCAAATAATTTTGTCGGCAATACGTTGTCTCTGCCCATTGCATATAATAGGCGTGCACCGCTTGCCTGGGCAGCGATTCCCGATGCAAATTGGGCAATGATCATACCGGAAAGGAAAATGGAGCTTAACAATGTTCCGCCAATTTGTTTAGCAATTTCAAATGCAGCTGAATCAAGATGTTGAAAATTAGTGTAGTTTGGATGAACAAGGTATAGAAAACAAGAGGAAATGACAAAGATGATTCCACCGATGAAAGTAACAAGCAAAATAGCTCGCGGCAGCGTTTTTTCCGGCTGCAGCGTTTCTTCAGACATGGTTGTGACAGCGTCAAATCCTAAAAATGAATAACATGCGATGGAAGCTCCTGCAAGTATAGATGAAAGAGAGGAGTGACTGTTGAAAAACGGGTTGTGATCGAATGAGTTGCTTCCGGTATTCGAAGTTATGTTCATGATGGATAATATGAGAAAAAAAGCAATCACTAGCAGTTGAAAAACCATCATGAAAAAATTGACATTTGTCGTCATTTTAACGCTAATGACATTAATGATGGATGTGATGACGATAAAGGTGATGATCCATATCCATAGAGGAACGGACGGAAAGGCAGAATGAAGATATACGGATCCGATCAGCCAGATGACCATGGGAAGAAATAAATAATCTAACAATATAGCCCAGCCAATAATAAACCCCAAATGTGAACTGATCGACTTTCGAGTATAAGTATAGGCTGAACCTGAGGTGGGGAAGGCTTTTACCATTTTTCCATAGCTGTAGGCGGTAAATAGCATGGCGATCAACGCAACGACATAGGCGGTTGGAACAGAACCGTGGGTGGTCTCGGCTAAAATGCCATAGGTTCCGAAAACAATCATAGGTGCCATATAAGCAAGGCCAAAAATAATCACTTGCGGCAGCTTTAATGTTCGTTTCAGATGAAGCTGTTTCTTCATATCCATATCATCTCCTTTGTTCGGTTTTGTTTTCTGATTTATCAGTCAATTCATTAAATAGCTCTACGTATAAGTCGGTTCTCCGATCTGCCATATAATTTAAATGTTCATCAAATGGTTTATTTAGCGGAACATGAATGGTGATTAGCTGTTCTTCATCATTTAGTTTGACGATTACAGTGCCGTTTCCGTCGACGGCAGCGCTTTCACCAAAGAAAGTAGTATCATATTCTGTTCCGGTACGATTGCACAATACGATTGGAATTTGATTTTCCATAGCGCGGCTTTGTAAATAAATGAATTGATGCTTTTCATAAGGCTTCATGTTTGCCAGCGGTACGAGTAGAAGCTCTGCTCCCTTAAGCCGGAGTATTCTTGCGACTTCTGGAAATTCCAGATCATAGCAAATCATTAATGCTATTTTTCCAAGCTTGGTATCAAAGACAGGCAGCTCTGTTCCTCCTTTAAATACATTTCTTTCGTTAGCAAAGAGATGGGATTTTCGATAGATGCCTCTTATCGTCCCTTTGTCGTCAATCAGAATGGCAGTGATAGAGAAGGTGGAGTCCTTATTTTTTTCCGGAAAAGAGATAACAGCAAAGATTTCATGTTCTCTACAAGCACTTTGGAAAATTTGAATGCAATTGCCTGAAAGCGGCTCGGCCAACTCACTTAAAGATTCCCAAACAAAATATCCAGTTAAACATAATTCCGGAAACAGAATGAGCTGTGATTGCTGCTTTTTTGCTGTTTTCATCATTTCGATCATTTTATGAATATTCTCTTTTTTATCGCCTTGTTTTGGTGAAAATTGAGCCATGGTCACTCGAACGATTTGGTTTACCTCCCAGTACTGAGGATTTATCTTATGTATACAAAAATTGTATACAATTTATGCCGTGGCTTTATACGTAACGATGAATGATTTGTGTAATCGAGACAGGATCCGTAAATTCTTTTGAAAAATCAATATCGTTTTGAATCGATTCGATATGTTTAAAAGCTAGTTCTTTTGCTGCTTTTGGCTGGTGATTTTTAATCGCCTCTAATAATTCATCATGCTCACAGATGGCATTTGCTTCTTTATGTTCAGATACATCATAGAAGCTTAATATGATATGGGATAAAGTAATAATTTTTTTAAGAAATTCGATTAAATACGAATTTCTGGATGCTTCAATGATACTCAAATGCAAATTCTTTGTTGCCACTAATGACTGGTGAAACAAATGATCTTTCATTAATTTTCGTTCTTCTTCTAAAAAATGATGCATACGATCGATTTCTGCCGATGTTGCATAGTGGGCCGCCAGTTCAGTCGCTTGGGGTTCCAACATTTTCCGGACGCTGAATATTTGCTCCGCTTCAGCTGGAGTGGGGCAGTACACAAAGGCACCTCTTTTTGGCTTTAATTCGATTAATGAATCGTATTTCAATCGCTGAAAAACCGTTCGAATAGGTGTACGGCTGACCCCGAAGGCTTCTGCTAATACATTTTCTTTTAATTGTTGCCCGGGAGGAAAATCTGCATTTACAATGGCGTCACGGAGAACATGATATATTTTCTCCTCAGTCATTTTAGGTGCAGTCTTCATTGCATCATTCCTTTCTAATGAATGGTTTCTTATAAAATAACACGAATTTTCAGAAATATCAAATTTATTGTCAGATTATCTCTCATACTTTTTACTATTGAAATAGGCAAACAATTGATTGGGATGCAAATGACAGACTTATTTCATCCAACTATGTATACGACGAAAGAAAGCATATTCGTAATGCGTTCATCTATCAGTCAGCTATTGAATTTTTCTATAAATGATGATCAATAGGCTGCCAGTAATCGTCTGGAGAAATAGCAGCGAAAGTTGGGAGAGAGGGGATCGATACTGAAAAATGATTAATCAAGGAAGAAGTTTCCAAAGAGTCAGTCAAGACTTTGTGGGAATTTTTTTGGTTCGCTGAAAATAGATGTAAGTCATAGGTTAGCGAACCATTTTTTTGAATTTCATCCGTAAGCGCTTTCGGACTCTCATCCCTTGCCATGACAGACGAATATGTATACCTTTTTTTACCATCCCTTGAATTCAGACAGGGCATGATAGATCGGAGTCCCGGACGATTGCTGTAAATATGGCACGTTATTCCGCGTTACCTCTGGAAGAAGACGGCGGATGCGTTGTTTCGCCTTGTTCACGATCGTCTGTTTGGTAGATGCCGTTTCCTCCGCCGGATGCGACGATTCTTCTCCTAAACGATGTCCGAAAAGACGAATCCCATCCATCCGGGCAATCATTGCCTTGAAAAACGCCCTGAGTCCCTTGTCTGTCCAACTGCGGCGGTATTTCACCCGATACGCCAGCTGGCTCATCACGCTTTCAGCCCTCCCCATCGGATACATGCCCGTTGTGTCCACTCCTTGCTCCTTCAGCCATTCCCGGTAATCACGGATGCATCCCGGCATCGATTCGATCCGGTGGATCAAGGCAGCCAGCTGTTGTTCTTTCGCTTCGTCCCCCAGCGTGCCGAGGGCGCTGTTCAGTTCCACAAGCAGCTTCTCTTCATCCTGCTTCGCCAGCTTTTGCCGAATCGCCTGCCACCGTGGATGGCCCGAGAGGCATTGGCGCAACTCACGCGCCACGTGGAATCGATCCAATTGGAAGCAGACCCGTCCTTTGAAATACTCCCGGCACGCGGTAATCCATGGAGCGCCGTCCCCGTTGATGACAAGAAGATCCCGACACGGATCATAGGCATATTCGTTCATCAAAAATTCCTCGAAGCCTTCCCACACCTCCCCCTTGCCTTCATGGACGTAATGGCGCTGATTCACGAATTCGATCCGTGAGCCGTTGCGCTTCCATCCTTCGTGAACGGTCAGGATTTTGTCTTCCTTGGCCCGTTTTCCCTTCCCTTGGAGAGAGACAAACAGTCCATCGGCCTCCACAAACAGCACCCGTCCATATCGCTGGTCAACCGGGCAGTGCAGCGGAACTTCAGCCTCGAGCACCAACTGGCGGATCGTCTCATGGCTCATCACCGGATACCCGACCATCTGGGCAAGCGTATGAGCCGCTTTGCGATAGGAAGAGCACTCCACAGCCAATCCCATCGCCGTTTCTTCTAGACAAGGGCTGATTGACTGCGATCCATCAAACGCTAAAAAGGAATCAAGCAAAAACGTGTAACGGTTTTGTTCTCGGTCTAAATAGTAGTTTCGCTCAAAGGTAACTTCGCCAAACAAGGTTTGAATCGTGGTGCGTCGTTTGTCTTTCAAGTGGTACCGGCGCTTGTCCCGGGTTTCCGCCAATTGTCGGTCGATGTCCTCCAACAGAGCCGTAAACAGCTCGGTGAAGGCGTTTTGCAAGGCTCGAAACAAATCAAGTTCGATCTCTTTCCATGTCAACGAATTTGTGGTAAGATGTTGTTGAATATTCATGGGACTCTCTCCTCCTGTTTGATGGTGTGAACAATGATCATCTTACCAGGGAGAGAGTCCTTTTTTCATGTTTCCTGCTTGGGATCCTACCGCGCTTTGCTTGGTGGCCCCGATGAGGGGGTTGGGAACGTAGGTTCGCAATCCCCCTCATCGGGGAATTCTAAGAATTTCTCCCACAAACATTTTACTCACACGTTTCCAAAAGGTATTTTTTAGTTCGAGCAAAGTGAAGTTCGTCATGATTTGGATCATTCATTTGCGAAAAAAGTACGTCATACAAAGTTAAAAACACCCTTTCATCCAGTCCATAAGCTAATTTTTTATGTTAATTTCTCAACTTTCGCACACAGAAATATGAAGACAGTCCTTGATATAACGAGGTAAAGAAGTAATCCAATTGGACAGTTGACACTGAAAAATGTCCATACTCAAATAAACCTTAGCTTCAGCCAAAGTTTGGAAAAGAGAAATCAATTGTAGTAAAGCCGTTTTAAAGTCCATCTCCTTTACTTCGTCACATAGAAACAAGAATAAGTTGCCCATGGTCTTCGGATCCTCTTCTTTCCGAAGTTGCCAAGCAATCAAGATATACCGAGTGAAGACAATGGTAGTATGGCTAATCATCATGTCATAGGAACGACCTTGAAACTCTTTGGCTAAATGTAAAAACGATTTACTG
This sequence comes from Bacillus sp. FSL W8-1127, assembly GCF_038006725.1. Classification (NCBI taxonomy): domain Bacteria; kingdom Bacillati; phylum Bacillota; class Bacilli; order Caryophanales; family Bacillaceae; genus Bacillus; species Bacillus sp. FSL W8-1127. Next base: position 1,645,527 of record NZ_JBBOVU010000001.1, read on the forward strand.
AATTTAAAAAAGGTTTCAATGTCCCAACGCATCCCATAGATTCGAACGATTTCTTCATTAGACAGCGTGGTATCTGTACTCAAAATGGCTAGCCATTCACTTTGGTTGTTTCGATTCCGCACAAACACGATTTTCACTGGTAAACCCGTATGAAGGGTTGCGTGAATCGAGCCGAGTGTTTCTTTTTTGCCAATGTCTCGTTTCGCTTTTCGATACAGTTGTTCCAAGGTTAAACGTTCTCCGTTGAAAAGATACCGTTGTTTCAGCTGTTTGACCATACCAATGACAAAAAGGCCTTTGGAGTGAATCTTCTCCACCAACGGGGCATGAGTAAACCATGTATCCATGAGCACATAATCAGCGAAAATTCCTTTATCCAATGCATGTTCTACTAATTTCAACACCATGTTTGGTTTTGCTTCCAATGCCTCGAGCCGTCGTTTGTAGCCTGTGGTTCGTTTATCAATGGACGAATGGATTTCGTTCAAGCGATTCTTTTGGTTCGCTGAACTCAAAAGAGCGAAATCGATAGGTACAAATGTAAAGCCATCGGACCATCCGAGCGTTAATAGTTGAAAACCATTGACAAACTGACGAGTGGAATGATCGAATACTTTAGCTAGAAGCTCAACCGATTTACTACGGTTACGAGAATAAATCGAATCGTCTACAATAAACACGGTAACACGGCGCTTCGAAATCGTTTGTTTCACACGACGAATCACTTCGGAGCTCAGAGATAGTAAAAAGGTTCTCCAGTTATACGTAGACGAGTTCAAAAAACGATAAATGGTATCTTTTCCTGGTAAATCGGCAGCCTTTTTGCTTTGTAAGGCGTGGTACCAGTTTCTGTATTGAAAAACAAGAAGAAATAATAGTTGAAAAATCGATAAACAAGAATAACCACAAGCCTTGATAATTCCTGCTTTTCTTAAATGATTACCAATTTGTAATTCAGAAAATCCGTCTTTTATTTCTTGTGTGAGTAAAATGTTTGTGGGAGAAATTCTTAGAATTCCCCGATGAGGGGGTTGGGAACGTAGGTTCGCAATCCCCCTCATCGGGGCCACCAAGCAAAGCGCGGTAGGATCCCAAGCAGGAAACATGAAAAAAGGACTCTCTCCCTGGTAAGATGATCATTGTTCACACCATCAAACAGGAGGAGAGAGTCCCATGAATATTCAACAACATCTTACCACAAATTCGTTGACATGGAAAGAGATCGAACTTGATTTGTTTCGAGCCTTGCAAAACGCCTTCACCGAGCTGTTTACGGCTCTGTTGGAGGACATCGACCGACAATTGGCGGAAACCCGGGACAAGCGCCGGTACCACTTGAAAGACAAACGACGCACCACGATTCAAACCTTGTTTGGCGAAGTTACCTTTGAGCGAAACTACTATTTAGACCGAGAACAAAACCGTTACACGTTTTTGCTTGATTCCTTTTTAGCGTTTGATGGATCGCAGTCAATCAGCCCTTGTCTAGAAGAAACGGCGATGGGATTGGCTGTGGAGTGCTCTTCCTATCGCAAAGCGGCTCATACGCTTGCCCAGATGGTCGGGTATCCGGTGATGAGCCATGAGACGATCCGCCAGTTGGTGCTCGAGGCTGAAGTTCCGCTGCACTGCCCGGTTGACCAGCGATATGGACGGGTGCTGTTTGTGGAGGCCGATGGACTGTTTGTCTCTCTCCAAGGGAAGGGAAAACGGGCCAAGGAAGACAAAATCCTGACCGTTCACGAAGGATGGAAGCGCAACGGCTCACGGATCGAATTCGTGAATCAGCGCCATTACGTCCATGAAGGCAAGGGGGAGGTGTGGGAAGGCTTCGAGGAATTTTTGATGAACGAATATGCCTATGATCCGTGTCGGGATCTTCTTGTCATCAACGGGGACGGCGCTCCATGGATTACCGCGTGCCGGGAGTATTTCAAAGGACGGGTCTGCTTCCAATTGGATCGATTCCACGTGGCGCGTGAGTTGCGCCAATGCCTCTCGGGCCATCCACGGTGGCAGGCGATTCGGCAAAAGCTGGCGAAGCAGGATGAAGAGAAGCTGCTTGTGGAACTGAACAGCGCCCTCGGCACGCTGGGGGACGAAGCGAAAGAACAACAGCTGGCTGCCTTGATCCACCGGATCGAATCGATGCCGGGATGCATCCGTGATTACCGGGAATGGCTGAAGGAGCAAGGAGTGGACACAACGGGCATGTATCCGATGGGGAGGGCTGAAAGCGTGATGAGCCAGCTGGCGTATCGGGTGAAATACCGCCGCAGTTGGACAGACAAGGGACTCAGGGCGTTTTTCAAGGCAATGATTGCCCGGATGGATGGGATTCGTCTTTTCGGACATCGTTTAGGAGAAGAATCGTCGCATCCGGCGGAGGAAACGGCATCTACCAAACAGACGATCGTGAACAAGGCGAAACAACGCATCCGCCGTCTTCTTCCAGAGGTAACGCGGAATAACGTGCCATATTTACAGCAATCGTCCGGGACTCCGATCTATCATGCCCTGTCTGAATTCAAGGGATGGTAAAAAAAGGTATACATATTCGTCTGTCATGGCAAGGGATGAGAGTCCGAAAGCGCTTACGGATGAAATTCAAAAAAATGGTTCGCTAACCTATGACTTACATCTATTTTCAGCGAACCAAAAAAATTCCCACAAAGTCTTGACTGACTCTTATTTCTTTTGGTAATTGCGCAAAATACTCTTTTTTCGTTATCATAATGGTGACACCTTTCTTTCTTTGGTTTTTGGTTTGGTCACCAATAGTTTACCAAAAGAAAGAGGTGTCTTTTTGTTTTTTAGACGAATTTTTTCAGTGTCAAGTGAATATGAGATACCCAAAGAAACCTATCAAATCAAGGATTATTCATAAATTTTTCACTGCGAAAGTTGAGTTAATTTTTGATTTAACAACGAACTTTATTTCTTCATAATTTTTTAGGATTCATCGTCACTATGAAGCTTGCTGGAATCATATAAATATGGGAAAATAAGATTGACTGAATACCAAAATTTGCAAAACAAAATGTAAGGGGTTACATATTATCTGAAGAAAAATACTTTTTTAGACGTGAACCATAGCATACCCAATCATTCATGCTGTTAGTCATTTGTTGAGCGGAATATCATTTTATTTTATAGGATATTCATAACTATAAAACCTCGAAAATACAATAGGGGGCTAAACGATGAAAAAGATATTAAATGATCCAAAAAATGTATTAGACGAAATGCTGAACGGTTTTGTTTATGCAAATGAAGGACTAGTAAAGAGGTTAGAAGGAACAGGTGTCATTTATCGAACTTTTAAAGACGAGGGAAAAGTGGGACTAGTCAGCGGAGGAGGGAGCGGTCATGAACCTAGCCATGCAGGTTTTGTCGGACAAGGCATGCTGTCGGCTGCCGTCTGTGGCGAAGTCTTTACTTCTCCAACACCTGACCAAATAGTTGAAGCCATTAAGATAGCGGATCAAGGTGCGGGTGTTTTATTGATTGTGAAAAACTACACTGGTGATGTGATGAATTTTGAGATGGCTCAAGAGATGGCTGAAATGGAAAATATACAAGTCGAAAAATTAATTGTTGATGATGACATCGCCGTTGAAGATAGTACTTTTACAGCCGGAAGAAGGGGAATAGCGGGAACTGTTCTGGTACATAAAATTTTAGGTGCTGCGGCAGCGTCCGGTTTATCCCTTGAAGAGATAAAAACATTGGGGGATCAGTTAGTACCGAATATCAAAACGATAGGGGTATCTATTTCTCCGGCGACCGTTCCGGAAGTAGGCAAACCGGGATTTCAACTAGCAGAGGATGAAATGGAGTACGGTGTTGGAATTCATGGGGAACCGGGATACCGGCGTGAAAAAATAAAAACATCAAGAGAAATCGCAAAAGAACTAGTCAACCAATTGAAAAAAGCATTCAACTGGAAAAAAGGGGATCAATATGCCGTATTGGTAAATGGACTAGGTTCTACACCGTTAATGGAACAATTTGTGTTCATGAATGATGTCCATGCTTTATTAAAGGAAGAAGAGTTGGTGGTACCGTCAAGAATTTTGTGTAAGAGAGTATTCTCAGATACGTTTTTTTAATCTTGGAGGAGGTGTTTAGTTGTCTTATATGAGACTGAATATTCAGTCTCATATAAGACAACTTAGTCTCCCTAGACTCTGTTCTTCATGAACAAAATTTGGTCTTTCAGTATCTTTCTTCAAACATATCTTGAAGTGCCTTGTATGCCGTAGAAAACCCTTTAAGTTTTCTAGTGGACCATTTTTCATTCAAGTCCTGTACCGTTAAGAACGTGATTTTTTCTGCTGCTTCAATACTGGTTAAGCTGTTCATCGTTTTGAGTCGTTTACGTATATCTTTAATCGTTCGTTCAATCGCATTGGTCGTGTAGATGACACTACGAATACTGGTCGGATATTTCATGAATGTTAGGAGGACATCTAAATCTTGTTCCCAAGATTGGACTTCTCTAGGATACTTTTTAGACCACTTGTCTTTAAACTCATGAAAGGCTTGAATGGCTGCGTCTCTTGTCATCGAACGATAGATCAGCTTTAGGTCTTCAGCCACTTCAAATTGGTCTTTTTTCCTTACCTTGTTTAACGTATTTCTTACTTTGTGGACCACACATCGTTGAACATCGGCTTTCGGATAGACGGCTTTAAAGGCTTCTTCAAGACCTGGGAGTCCATCAAAAACACCAAGTAAGACTTCATGAGCACCGCGTGTATAAAGGTCTTGGAGAATCTCTTGCCAGCCATGCGCGCTTTCTTGACCTCCAACGTAAAAGCCAAGAATTTCACGATAACCTTCTTCATTGACACCAAGAACAACGTAAATGACTTCTTTGGCATACGTATCACGACGAACTTTTATATAAAACCCATCAAGATACAACACAGAATACCGTTTGTTTAATGGACGTTGTTGCCATTTTTGAATATCCTCCAACGCGGCATCTGTAATATGACTAATCGTGGTAGGAGAGTAGGTTGAACCAAGAATTCTTTCGATAAACTTCCCAATTTCTCGAGTGCTCATCCCACTTTGATACATTTTAATAATCGCCTGTTCCAGCCAGCCGTCTTGACGTTGATAAGGCTCAAACAGTTGAGTCTGGAAATCCCCGTTGCGATCTCTTGGAACCGTAAGAGCTTCTATTTTCCCGTACTTTGTATCAAGAGTACGGTGATAATAACCATTTCTTGAGTTTTGAACGTGTTCCTGTTCCACTTGGAGGAAATTTTTGATTTCTTCTCTCATGATGAATTCAAGCTTTTCTTGAACAAAATCTTTTATCATATTTTCCAGTTGATTTGCGAAATCTGAGTTGAGTATACTATTACTCATAAGGTAGGGTATCTCCTTTCAGTTTTGTTTGGTCGCAAATCTGAGAATACCCTGCCTTTTTCTTTTTTTCTAGTAGAAAAATTTGCTTACACAAAATAATTTACATCATCGAGTTGGTGATTGATTATAAAAAAGTTGGTTCCTTTATGACTTCTATTGATATGGCAGGGGTCTCTTTAACTCTTGTCAAACTGGCAGATGATACTTGGACCCACTATTTGAAAATTCCAGTTAAGACACCTGCATGGGTATAGAAGGAGGAATGATGGATGTTAACGACTGAAAATACTGTCAAATGGCTCATTTTATTTGCTGGTAAAGTGAATGAACAAAAGGTTTATTTAAGTGAATTAGACAGCGCTATAGGCGACGGCGATCATGGCACGAATATGGCGCGCGGAACAAAAGACATGGAAGAAAAATTAAAAGAGGAGGAATATGCGACGGTACAAGATGTTTTGAAAAAAGCTTCCATGTCGCTTCTGAGTAAAATCGGAGGCGCCTCCGGACCTCTTTATGGATCTGCCCTTATGGCGATGGCCAAACAAGCCGGCAAGGATGAAAAAAATATAGCGGCGATTCTAAAAGCAGGGCTTGAAGGGATTCAAAAGAGGGGAAAGGCAGTACCGGGCGAAAAAACCATGGTGGATGTTTGGGTCCCTGTGATCGAAGCGCTGGAATCCGGAAATTTAACAAAAGAAACGATACAGGAAGCTGTGAATCAAACAAAAGATATGAAAGCAACGAAGGGACGCGCCTCTTATCTTGGAGAACGTTCCATCGGGCATCTGGATCCTGGCGCCGTTTCAAGCGGATACTTTTTTGAAGCGATGTTAGAGGGAGGCATTCTGAATGACTAAAAAAGAATATGGGATTGTCATTGTCTCCCACATCGAAGAACTGGCGGAAGGAGTAGTGCGATTATTAAAAGAGGCAGCCCGAGACGTTTCGATCACTTGTGCAGGGGGAACAGAGGAAGGGGGTGTAGGGACAAGTTTTGAGAAGATCAGCTCCGCGATCTCCGAGAATAGTGCTGATAAACTGTTGGCCTTTTATGATCTAGGCAGTGCGAAAATGAACTTAGAAATGGCGATAGAAATAACCGAAAAGCAAGTTCATCTTATGGATACCGCGTTAGTTGAGAGCGCTTATACAGCAGCCGCATTGATACAAGCCGATGCACCCTTCGAAGAAATTATAGATCAACTCAAACCATTGAAAATAAAATAAAAACAAGCTTCCAATTTGCAAGATAGTCTTGCAGATTGGAAGTTTTTTATTTGATCCAAAATTTTTATCTAACGCCATATCGAAGTATGATAGATGGAATGAAGCCAAAATATCATGGATCGAATGGGGCTGATTCGTCTGTTGTCGATAGGTTATTTAGAGCATATGAAAAAAGGCCAAAAACCTAACGAATCCAGGTTCTTGGCCTTTTTAACAAGTCTTTTATCTTTTTGATTTGACAGTAAAAGAAAGAAGAATAAGTACAGCGACAATGACCAGACAGACAATCGTTCCAATGATATTTTGTTTATTAAAAATAAAAGCTAAAAAGATGAAAGATAAACAAATGGCAGCGATAATCGTCGTATAAGGAAACCCTTTTACCTGAAAAACAGGTTTTTCCGAGTATTGAGGCCGGAGCTTTAATTGGGCTAAACATATCCCGATCCAAATTAATAAAACGGTAAATCCTGGAATGGTCATAAGATAGCTGATGACTTGATCAGGGGTCATATAAGCTAAAAATACACCCACTAATATACAAATGGTTGTTAATAATATTCCGTTTAACGGAACGCCTTGTTTGGACGTTTTCAAAAAGGCCTTAGGAGCTTCACCTGTTTGAGACATCGTAAACAATGTTCTGGATGTAGCGTATATTCCTGAATTAGCAGCTGACAGAACAGCCGTTAAAAGCACAAAATTCATTACATGAGCAGCGCCTGGAAGTCCTGAGAAGCCGAAAACTTGCACGAAAGGACTTTCTTTAGAGGATACTTGATCCCAAGGAACGATTCCGCAAATGATGAGAATGGGCAGGACGTAAAAAATAATGACTCTCCAAACGGTTCCTTTAATAATTTTCGGCAAAACACGCTGGCTGTCTTTTGTCTCCGTGACACTGACTCCAATTAACTCAGCTCCGCCGTATGAAAACATCACCACTAAAAAGGCACTGAACGTTCCACCTAAACCATGGGGGAAGAAACCGCCATGGGCTGTGTAATTTGATAAGGAGGACGTGGTACCGGGAAAAATCCCTAGCAAGATTAAAGAACCTAAAAGAATAAAAGCCATTAACGTAACAATTTTAATGCCGGCAATCCAATATTCAAGTTCGCCGTAGTATTTTACTTGAAATAAATTGATTCCCACGATAAAGGCAGCACAGATGAAACTTAACAACCATAATGGCATAGAAGGAAACCAGTATTGCAAAAAACTTCCGGCTGCCAGCAATTCAACGACAGTTACAATAATCCAATTAATCCAATAGAGCCATCCGACGATAAAGGATATCCGATTGCCAAAAGCTTTATTGATCAGATGCTGCACATTGAGTTTAGGATAAACAATCGCCATTTCTCCTAATGCGACCATGACAATAAAAAGCAATAGTCCTCCAATTAAATAGGCAAGCACAACACTGGGACCGGCCATATTGACAGTGTCCGAGCTTCCTTTAAATATCCCTGTTCCAATCATGCCTGCCAAAGCAATAAATTGGACATGTCTTGGCAACAGTCCCTTACGTAAACCTTGATTTTTTTCTTCCATGTTTTCTCATTCCTGTTATTCTTATTTTTTACTTTTGCACCAAAGCATTTTAATCATATAACGTTTTGATGTTTAAATGCTTTTAAGCGCTAAAGTTTTTGATATTACTATATCATAATGAAGCACTGTGTCAATGTAAGTTTAAAAGATCGGAAAATTACGAATAAACTGATTTTTAAAGATGTAGGTATAATCCAAAATGAAAAAACAAATGGGAACTTATAAAAGAATGTCATATTTATCATTATCTGAACAGAAGGTTTCTATTATCGTAAAATAGTATAGGAAAGTGATTTAAGTCATAAAAATGGATGGAGGAAAAACGCTCAATCGATCTTAAGGGATTTACTATAAAAAATTTCGTAAAAAATTTCGTTTTCCTTTTAAAAAAAGCGAACTTGACCTATTCACTCGTCACAGCAGATCGTAAGGGGATAGTGTATTTACAATCCTAATAAAATGTAGGACTAGTAAAGAAAGATAACGGTTAAACATCTCTTCATGAAGCGTTGATCAATAATGAGGGGGTTACTCTTTCGGATGGCAGGTACACAGAAAGTGTGTTTTGGGGTCGTTGCCTAAACAGCCTTTTTATTTATGTGCTAAAAGCATATTGTTGTGAACGGATTGAAATTCAAAATTCATCGTAAATGATCTTTTTAAATGTATTTTTGTTTTTCGGGGGTGGTCCAAAGGAAATAGCCGAAAACAAGGGCAATAATACAGCCGGCAAAAGTGTACACTAGCCGATCGATCATTAAATCAAAAGAAATGTGTTTTCCTTTGCCAAGCAAAATAAAAAGCAAAGGTACCATCGCCATTGAATAATATACATAATTTTGGGTCTTTAAATAAATGCGAATACCACCGATGAACGCCACTATGACGACGATCCACAGAATGGACAACGGAAATATTAATATGGCGCCACCAATCAGAACGCCGAAAAAAGTTCCAAGAGCGCGTTGATAAATTCTAGAAGGACCGATAGACGTTTTTCTTTGGAGCACCAAAACAACAGTCAGACTGATCCAATAGGCATGTGGATTCTTTAAATATAATTGAATCACTTGTGCTACGCTCAAACACAAAACGACACGGATCGTATAGAGCCAAGCCCGAGATGTTTTCAATCTGATTAGCCAGTATTTACATTGCGTAAAAAAATCAACATTGGAGGGATTGTTGGATAATGATTTGCTAAACGGTTTCTTTTTTATAAAAAACCGATAATAAACAGAAAAACAGAGAAATAAAAATACAGCCCATATTGAACCTAAAGAAAAAAACAAACCTATCAGCAATGGGCTGATCTGTGTGGGCGGGGATATACCTGCACCGATCATAGATAAAATAGTAAAACGCATGCTGTTCACAGCGAACGTACGATTCAGGCCGCCTACTAGAGAAACTAATCCGTTCACAAACACCAAAAAGATACTAGCTGATAGCGAATGATGATTTCCAATAAATACTCCTAAACTAATGGCAATAAATCCTGCGACGATGGTCTGCACATAGTTTAAAACTTCTTCCTTTAACGAATGATCCACATTTGGAGGGTTCATAAAAAGACTGCCTAGAGCAACGATGAATCCCGTTTCTACATGGCCGATTAACGCACCGACAATAATCGGCAAAGCCATTCCTAAAGCACTTGAAAGAATTTGCAATTTCGGGACAGGAATAGAAGGATCCCATTGCAAAAAGTATTTCAAAAAATTCAGCGGTTTATGATTCATTTCTTTCCTCCTGTTTCATTCTCTACCATTCATATTATGGAATAACCTAAGAATAATGAACAACCTTACCCCGATAAAAGTACCGGAATAAGGTTGCTGAAATAAATGATCTTTATTTAATGGACAAGTGGAACTTTAAGTAAAGAATCTGGCTTTGTATAGATTCTATTTGATACTTTGGTTCGTTCTATTTTGTTTCAGGAATGGCGCAGCTTCCATCAGCACAGCTTACATTATCTTCCGTTGAAAGGTCTTCAAAGGCAGGGGAAGCGGATTCTTCTTGCCATACTTTTTGCAGAGCACCAACAAAGGTTTCCAATGGTTGAGCACCAGAAATGGCATATTTTTGGTTGATGAGAAAGAATGGAACACCTCTAATGCCATATTGCTGCGCTATGGCTTCGTCTATGCGGACATCATTGGCATAAGCATTTTGATCGTGAAGAACGTCTAAAGCTTGCTTGCGATCCAGCCCGGCTGCTTCGGCGATATCGGCTAATGTTTCGTGATCCCCAATATGCTTGCCTTCCGTGAAGTAAGCCCGAAAGAGTTTTTCGGAAATGTCCGCTTCTTTCCCTTGAGTTTTTGCAAATTTTACTAAACGATGAGCGTCGAAAGTATTCGTCGGCTTCATTCGATCAAAATCGAAAGAAAGTCCAACGCTGGCGGCTTGTTGGCCTATACCTTGATTGGTTTGTTTCGCTTGTTCGATACTCATTCCATATTTTTCTGCAATGGCTTCATGTATGCTTTTTCCACTGTTTTTTGGGGCATTTGGATCCAACTCAAAGCTTTTGAATTCAATTTCTACTTGATCTTTATGCGGAAACTGCGATAAGGCCTTTTCTAATCGATGCTTCCCTATATAGCAAAAAGGACAAACGTAATCAGACCATACTTCAATTTTCATATGGAACACCTCATATTATTGGATTCCACCATATAGTAACACAAAGCTGATTAAATCCCACGTATCTTGCTCATTGTGTTGTTATTCCTTATGCTCTATGTAAAAAGTGAAGAGGATTGGATGAAAAAGCCAAGCTTGCTAATTGCGGCTTTTTCCTGTCAAAACAAAATAATTTATGAAATAAGAAGAAATATAATATGATATAGGAGGAAATATCTTACAGACCGATAAGAATTAAACCCATACTTATCAATTTAGCGAAAATCTAAACTAACTAAATGGTTTGGAGGCATTATGGCACAAAATAAACCTAGAGTTTTTATTGGATCTGCAAGAGAGTCAATTGATTATGTAAATGCTGTACATGAAGCACTTAGTTATGTTGCAGAAGTTACTCCTTGGTCTGCTGGAGCTTTCAATCCTTTAAATTACACAATGGAAGATCTCGAAGCGCAATTAGATCAAAATGACTTTGCTGTTTTCATATTCTCCCCAGACGATATCGTAAATATACGGGGTACAACGTCTGTCATGACACGAGATAATACATTGTTTGAAATGGGTCTTTTTTGGGGAAGGTTAAGAAGAGGACGGGTTTTTTACTTGATTCCGAATACAGTACCTAAAGTGTTAAACGAAACAGAAATCGAAGGTTATCGCCTGCCTACAGATTTAATTGGAATTTCTCCTTTGAAATATGAAGTGCGAGAAAAACAAAATTTTGCTGCTGCAGTAAATGTAGCTTGCAGTCATATAAAACGAAAAATTCAAGAACAGGGACCTTATGAAGACCCGGCTATACTTTTAGAAGAAGCAAAATTAAGACAAAAAGAGCGGGACGCAGTGGCTCTTTTTACCCTTAAATTAACCAAAGAACTTATTCATTCTGATGAGACCAAAATCTACGATTACTTGTCTGATGCACTTCGAAGTGTATATGCTATTCATCCACTATTCAGTATAGACGGAGTAGGCGTGTGGAAAAAAGAAGGTAATGATGGATTAAGACATGTTGCAGGAAAAGTAGGACGAGTCGATTTTTATCCTTTTACAATAAACGATGGGAAAAAAGAAGAGGACGAAGATAGGATTCTGGTTATCGATAGCTTTTTAAAAGGGGAAGAATTGGTCCTCTTAACAAAAGATCACTTGTTTAAAACTTATTTAATATGCTATCCTATAGGTAATGAATTGGTTATAACTGTAACTATTTCCGGGTCAACCTTTTTAACTGATGATGAAATAGGATCCCAATTTCTTGCAAACTATGAATTGATGAAAACAATCCATTATCTTTTTGGAGGTGCTTCTGAATGACAAGGTTTATTAATCCAGCAGTGAAAAGAAAGGTTTCTGCCAAGGATTCATATAAACTTGGCGAGCCTGTTGTTGGAGTAAAGGCAGTGGCACCCGTTAAAGGTAAGGAACAAGTCGGAGCCGTAGTGTATAAACGCAAAGCAAAATACGGTGACCTTTTTGAAAATTGGGCATAAGAAACTTATTAAGTTTTTTTTAAAACACTTCAATCTTTATGGTGAAGTGTTTTTACTTTTATGGAGGAATAGTTCTTTAGGCGTTTCTCGAAGATTCGTCATACCAATTCCATCGACATGACCTGAATCGATATACTGCTTGTTGCCTTCTCAACGATTTCCCCTTTTTGATGAAAAAATGACACCAGAAGTAGTAGCTTGGTGTGTCGTAATAACTTTTGATCAAAAATAATTCCTTCTTAAAGACGTTCTTCTCACTTGTTGTGAAAAAACATCCTTATTCCATTTCAGCCATCCGTTACTAAAAAACAAAACCCTCCCTTCAAACCTATTTTTATATTTTTTTACAATTTAAGCAATCCTTTATTTAAATGGATAAAACCATATTTTTTTCACAAAAAATTGATCATGGAAGGATGATGGCTAGTCAAGAGGTAAGTGTAGTATTCAATCATTTGACAAGTAATTTTTTACTATAGATAACGATTTATTATACCTTAATTTGCTACTAAGAAAACCAGACAATCGATTTCCATTTTCATTCGTTTTTGACATTTTGATACAATCATAGTAGGGAAAAAGGGGGGTTTTCATGTTTAAAATATTGATTGTAGAAGATGACATCCAACTGGTTCGTCTACTTGAAAAGCATCTACATAAATTCAACTTTGATACAAAATCAATAGAAAATTTTGAAACAGTCAAAGCTCAATTTGAACAATATGATCCACATCTTGTTCTTTTAGATGTGAACTTGCCTAAATTTGACGGGTATTATTGGTGCCGTCAAATTCGGACCATTTCCACTTGTCCCATCTTATTTATTTCTGCACGCGACAGCAAGATGGACCAAGTCATGGCACTGGAAAATGGAGCAGACGATTATATTACAAAGCCCTTTGATTATGAAATTGTGACGGCTAAAATCAATAGTCAATTAAGACGCGCCTATGGGCCGTATGCCCATTCTAACAATGAACGAATGGTGATTGTGTCGGGTTTAAAGCTGGATCTGGAACGTTTGTTGCTTTCTTTAGAGGATCAAACTATTGATCTAAGTCTCACGGAAGCCAAAATATTGGATGAATTGATGAAAAAAGCAGAGAAAGTCGTGAGCCGTGATCGACTATTAGAAAAAATTTGGGATGATCAAGCGTTTGTGGACGACAACACTTTAAATGTGTATGTCACACGGGTCCGGAAAAAATTAGCTTTATTACAGATTCATGATGCGATCGAAACCATTCGTGGCCAAGGATATCGATTCATGCCAAACTGGGAGACGAAAAAATGAAGCTTTTTATACGAGATCAACTGCCGCTCTTTTTTCTTTACTTCGTTCAATTGTTCGTGGTGACGTCCATTTACTGGCTGGACGGTTATCATCATTTGACGATTAGTTTATATGCGATCTTTCTCAGTACTTGTCTTTTGATCGCCTATCTTTGCTACAGATATTGGACGAATCGTTCTTTTTATCAACGATTAGAAAAGCCGTTGACTTCAATGGAAGATTTTACGAGCGAATGGCAGCGATCCCCTCTATCTGAAAGTTTACATCAACTTCTCATCAGTCAATTCGATCATTATAAAAGAGATTTACATAACTATAAATATAAGCTGGAAGATCATGTACAATTTATTCATCAATGGGTACATCAAATGAAGACTCCCATATCCGTTATTCATTTAATTATTCAAGATGAGGATGATGTTCGTTTTCGGGCCATTGGTGATGAGCTCGATCGTTTAAAAAAAGGATTAGAAATGGTTTTATACACGGCTCGTTTAGATTTATTTGAACACGATTTTTATGTAGAAACGATTCAATTGGAAAAAATGGTCCGTTCAGTTACATCCAGTCAAAAACGTCTTTTTATTCGAAAACACGTTTTTCCATCGATAGAAATCCCTGAAAACTTGACTATAGCCACTGATGAAAAATGGTTGTCTTTTGTTTTGACACAACTGATCACAAATGCTGTAAAATATACGATTCATGAAAACCGAAAAGTATATTTTCGCGGATTGAAACAGGGCCGTCATATCATTTTGGAAATACAAGATGAAGGGGTGGGAATACCCGAAAGCGATTTGCCCCGTGTTTTCGAACCATATTTCACTGGCGAAAATGGTCGTCATTTCCAAGAATCCACGGGAATGGGTCTACATTTAGCGAAACAAATTTGTGAAAAATTGGGCCACCGTATCGAAATAGAATCGAAAGTGGGTCAAGGTACGACGGTTCGAATTCTCTTCTAGCAATCAGAAACCTTACAAAATTGTAAGTCAACTGTAATCTTACGAAATGGTGAGGAAGCGGGTTTCTCGATAAAATGAAGATACCAATGATCAGGGAGTGAATTCGAAATGTCGATTTTAGAAGTGAAACATTTAGAAAAAATTTATGAGGGCAAAGTGGCCTATAAAGCGTTAAATAATATCCATTTTTCTGTTGAAAAAGGCGAATTTGTTGGCATTATGGGGCCGTCTGGAAGTGGGAAAACCACTCTTTTAAATGTGATCGCCACCATTGATCGCCCTACAGCGGGTGAAATTTTTATCAATGGGAAAAACCCCCACACTTTAAATCGAAAGGAGACGGCGCTGTTTCGAAGACATGAGCTTGGTTTTGTGTTTCAACACTTTAACTTGCTCGATACTTTAACTGTTGAGGAAAACATAGTATTGCCGCTGACCCTTGACGGCGTCAGTGTACGTGAAATGAAAAAAAGACTTGAGGTCGTTAGTGAGAAACTAGGAATCCAATCTATTTTAAAGAAGAGAACGTATGAAATATCAGGTGGTCAACAGCAGCGAACAGCGATTGCCCGTGCCATCATTCACAAACCTTCTTTGATTTTGGCTGATGAACCGACAGGAAACTTAGATTCGAAGTCTTCCAAAGATGTAATGGAAATGCTGACAAAGATCAATGAACAAGATGGCGCTACTTGTTTGATGGTGACACATGATGCTGTGGCCGCCAGCTATTGTCATCGCGTGATTTTTATTAAAGATGGACAACTTTATAATGAAATTTACCGCGGCGATAACCGCCAAACTTTTTTCCAAAAAATTATCGATATGCTTTCTTTATTAGGGGGTGACAGTCGTGAACTTTCCACAGTTCGTTTATAGAAATGTCACCCGAAACAAAAGAACGTATGCCGCTTATTTTTTCAGCAGCGCCTTTTCTGTTTTGATCTTCTTTGTGTATGCTTTGTTTATTTTTCATCCTGGAATCAAAAAAGGCGTCACTGCCATAACGGCGGTGGAATTAATGAAAGCAGCGGAAATGATCATGTACGTGTTTTCTTTCTTATTTGTACTTTATTCTGTCAGTACCTTTCTAAAATCCCGTAAAAAAGAATTTGGAATTTTGATGATGCACGGGATGACAAAGGGACAATTGGTTTCTATGGTTTTTCTGGAAAATATGCTGATTGGAATCGGCGCGATCATTACAGGAATTATTATTGGCCTCATTACTGGAAAATTGTTTTTAATGATTGGATCGAATATGTTTGGACTGGAATCCTTGCCGTTTTACGTTTCTCCAAAAGCATTGTTCTTGACGATTGGAGCCTTTTTCGTTTTATTTTTCTGTATTTCCTTATTCACTACCATACTCGTTCAAGTCAACAAACTGATTGATCTATTCCAAGCAGGAGAAAAGCCGAAAAAAGAACCAAAAGTATCCAAACTTTTATCGCTATTCGCAGCTATTCTTTTAACGGTTAGTTATTACTTGGCCGCAACGACAACGATAGGAAACATGATGTCTCGAATATTGCCGGTCATTGGAATGACTATTGTCGGAACTTATTTTTTCTACACACAACTTTCTGTTTTTATTACAAAATTATTGCAAAAGAAACGATCTTTCTTTTGGAAAAAAACGAATATCATTACGATTTCAAGTTTAGCTTATCGTTTGAAAGATAATGCCCGCATGTTTTTTATGGTCACCATCGTTTCTACTGTGGCATTTTGCGCAATTGGGACACTCGCATCCATGAATGTAATGAATCGCCAATTTCAAAAAGATAACCCCGTTGCCGTCGGCTATCTTGCATTGGATCGATCACCAGTGCATCAACAGCATTTACAGCAGATCGAAAAGGATTTTCAAAAGAAGCATCTGCACTACAAAAAATTTCAATTGCCAGTCAAAATCGTAAAAATGAAGACTTTTGATCAAACAACGTCTTCATCGTCTTCACGTTCCATGGAGCAGCTGTTGCCGGTTCTTTCTTTTTCGCAATATAAAAAATTGTCTAAGTTGACAGGGCTGGATGTTCGAGAAAAACCGCTGGCTGGGAACAAAGCACGCTCTTTGGCATCATCAACTTCTTTTCGAATCATGCCGAAAACGAAAACATATGCGATCCCGCAGCAAAATTTAACATGGAAAGATTTAACGTACACGAAAAATGCGGTTTTTCCTTTTCAGTTTTTTCATGAAGGCTTGGTTGTCAGTGATGAGTTGTATCCCAAAATCAAACCTGTTAAGTGGGAAACTTTCACAGGCTACTACACGAAGCGGTTTGAAAAAACGGCAGGAATAGCCAATCGTTTAGTAAACAACGGAAGCGCCTTTCCTGGTGAAAAAGGCCCTTACTCCATGATGGTCAGCGGTACTATTTATGCCAACCAGATGAGTATGTACAAAACGATGCTATTTGTCGCTTTATTGATTGGAACAGTTTTTTTCGTCGCGGCAGGAAGCTTTTTATATTTCCGTTTGTACAGTGATTTGGACTATGACAGACGACAATATTTAACCATTAAAAAAGTCGGTTTGACCGACCAAGAATTGAATCAAATCGTCACGCGTCAAATGGCTCTGCTGTTCTTTGTCCCCATTGTCGTCGCCTGTATTCATAGCGCCTTCGCTTTTATGGCTTTGCAAAGTTTTTATATCTTATCCATTGCTAGAGAAATGATCATCGTATTAGCATGTTTTTTCATCGCCCAAGTCATCTATTTCTTAATCATTCGCTCGCGTTATTTGCGAAATCTGAAAAAATCGCTGATTTAATCATAATTGTGCGGAAGCCTCCATTTGAATGGGGGCTGTTTGTATGTCCATATGAAATATGCATTTCTTAAAGCAGTTAAGATTCCATTTATTTTGCCATCTAAATTCTTTATTTTTCTAGCCGATAAAAAGAATGTGGCGCCATACGGTTTAAAGGACAGCTTCGAATCTAATTTTAAATCTAAAACTCCCCTCTTTTTCATTCAAACCCTTTCTTAAAAAATTAAGGATTGGGCTATCTAAAAGCAAAAGGATAATGAAGAAAAGGGGAGATTAAAACCTGCTGTCAGCTCTTAGATTGAGGCATATTCCGGCAAGCAGCTGGTAACAAGAGCGGGAGAAAGTTTTTGAATCGAGGTTATTCGCCATAGATCGCTGATACTAACATTAAGAATGGACAATCGGAGGATTTGCAAATGACTAACATGAATCAACTGCAACAATTATTTCCTAGTGCTGATGGAAATGAGGAACAACGAAAAAAAATATTAGAATATATCAATACTATTTTTACTAAAATCGATGAATTAAAAGATCCTTCCAAATTAACTTTAGGAGAAATGCCCAATTACACAAAAGATTATTATAATCGTGTGATCAAAGAGGCCAATGTACCGAAAAAAGGATTGCCAATGGAAGTAACGATTACGGAACTGATTGATCTGGCAAAAGGTCACCGTTTTGTGAATAGCAATTATGTAGCAAATGTATCTCCACTGCCGAATATAGCTAGTATTTTAGGCAACTTAGTCATGATTCTGCTAAATGGGAATGCCCTTTGGGATGTAGAGGGGTCAGGTGCAGCTAAAGCGGAAGTCATGGTGACGAGCATGCTGTCCAAAATGGTAGGGTATGACGAAAATACAAGTGCCGGATATGCAACATGGGGAGGTCAAGGAGCGGTCTTTCATTCATTACGAATCGCGATTTCTCGTCAATTCCCGGATTCGAATAAAGAGGGGGTTCCTAAAAACATATTTTGTTTCTGCTCCGAATTATCTCATTACAGTCTTTATAAAGCAGCAGAAGCAACAGGTATAGGTGTCAACAACATGATACGTGTGAAGGTTAATGATGACCATTCCATGAATTTAGAAGATCTGAAACTCAAAATGGAACAAGTGATCTCTGAAGGTGGAATACCGGTTTACGTCCTCGCGACTATGGGAACAACAGACACCTTTGGTATAGATGATATTGAAGGTATAAATGCTATCACTAGCGAATTAGAGCAAAAATACAACTTAAAACCCATTTATATCCATGCCGACTCTGCTATGGGGGCAATGTACACATTCTTTAATGAATATGATTTTGTGAAGAATCCATTAAAATTCGAAGATCGTGTTTCTTTAGTTTTAAAAAGATACCAACAAAAATTAAAAAGTATACATTTAGCGGACAGTATGGTCTTTGATTTTCATAAAATGGGCCAAACCCCTTACATATCAAGTTTATTTCTGTTAAAAAACAGGGAAGATTTAAGGTTTGTAGACTTAGATGCTTCTGAAACGCCTTATGTCGGCAATAGAGGGTATGGAAGTTATCATACAAGCTACACGCTGGAATGTTCTCGTATGGGTAGTGCCATTACTATATATGCTTCACTGTTATCGATGGGGATTGAAGGCTACCAGTCACTGTTGGCCAACTATATTCGTGTGAACATAGCTTTTAGAGAATCTTTGCTAAGAGAGTTTGCCAATGTAGCTGTGACAAACGAAATAGCGCCAGTGACAACTTTTAGATTTTATCCGAACGAAGTTCTTTGGAAAGAAGAACTAGGAGGGAAATTAACAAAAGACGAAGTAGTGGCCATTAATGAATATAATAGTGGATTTGCTGAATTAATCGGCGCCGACAGAGACAGGATCTATTTTGGCAATACATCCAAACAAAGATTAATTCCTGTTCGTGATAAGACCAAAAGGCTACCTGTTTATGCACACAAATTCTTCTCCATTTCACCATATACGACAATGGAAGAAGTAGACAAATATATAACCTTTTTGAAGGAACACATGAATATTTATCAGAAATCTCTATTTCTAGTATGATATTGTAGAGATAATGAATGGAAAAGAATCCAAATGAAGCGAAAAACCGATAGGGGATATGCCTATCGGTTTTTTATTATGCTTTAAATTTAGTAATCATGGATTGCAAATCGTGTGCTAACTCATTTAATTCTCTGGAAGCTTCGTATAATTGGTTGATGGATTCTAATTGTTGTCCAGTGCTTTCTTCTATTTCACGAGTGAAGTTTGAGTTATTTTGTGCAATTGCTTCAAGGTCTTTGACAGATGCCGTAACTTCTTCTGTTCCGGCAGAAATCTCTTGAGATGCGGCTGAAACACCTTCGATTTGACTAGAAATTTGGTCTGCAATCTCTTTAATTTTAAAGAAAAGTTCTCCGGTTGTTTGAGCAATTTTGGTTCCTTTTTCTGCTTCAGCTGTTCCATGCTCCATAGCGGAAACAGCGTTGTTGGTTTCATTTTGGATCTCTTCAATGATTTTGGCAATCTTCTCAGTAGAATGGTTAGACTCTTCCGCCAACTTTCTGACCTCTTCCGCTACGACCGCAAACCCTTTACCGTGTTCGCCTGCGCGAGCCGCTTCAATCGCAGCGTTAAGAGCTAATAAATTCGTTTGGCTTGAAATGTTGGTAATGACTTCGAGAATACCGGTAATTTCGTTTGAACGTTTTTGTAGCGAAGTGATCACATGACTGGATTGTTTTACAGTGTCATTAATGATTCTCATTTGTGAAATGACTTCATTGATTGCGTCTAGACCATTTATTGCGTAATCTTCCATACGTTTAGATACGGTAGAAACTTCTTGAGCTGATTGTGCGATCGTGTTGATTTCAGTCGCGATTTGTTCGATAGCTCCTGCTGATTCTGTCACTGATACTTCTTGTACTTGGATCCCATCGATCATTTGTTTAATGTTATTACTGATGATGACAGAGTGATCTTTCGATTGTTCCGTAACTTTTGATGCTAATTCGGATGATTGTAATAAGGTATCAGAGGTTTGTCTCATTTTCCCAATCATTGATTTTAATTCGGACGCCATTTCATTGAATGCTTCATTCATTTTCCCTAAATCATCTTCTCTGGTAGGAAGTTGAATATCAAGATTTCCGTTTCTCATTTCGTTAATCCCCGTTAATAACTGTTTTAAGGGTTTGAAGCTTCTGCGACTAACCCATACTTGAATAAGAATGATCACGATAATGGCAGGTATCAGAATCAACAATGAGTTAAGCAAAAATTTTTCCGTTCCATCCTTCACCATGCTCGCATCCACGTCTACTCCAAAGAACGCCCATACGTTGCCTGTACTGTCTTTAATGGGATAGAGCACGGTCACCCAAGTTCCGAATTGGTCTTCATACACATCCGAAACGGTTATTTTTTTTGTTTTATTTAATTCTTTAATCGGTTTAGCGATCGTTTTCGGTTGTTCATATAAATCACCGACGTTGATTCCGTTTTTTTGTAATCCTTCTTTTATATTTGTGGGTGTCGCAATAATAGCGGATTGATTTTTTTGATTCAGTTTGGTTCCCATTATATATGCTTGGGCAACATTTGGATTGTCACTCGAAATTTTGTCAAAAAAAGCGGTTAATTTTCTTTGGGTTTTACCATTGAAATCTTTTTCGTATGCAGCTTTCTCAACCAGAGAGGGATCAATTTCGTTTCCCCAACGTTGTGCAATATTCGTTGCTTGCTTCTCCATTTCTTTTGTCAATACTTCGTTTTGAATGGATAAACTTGAAAGGATAAGTATGGTTCCGACTAATAGGATGAGTGCTGTGGTTGCAACGATGGATTTTGTTGCAAATGAAAGTTTTTTAAATTTGTTTAAAGATAACTTTCTAAAAATATTCATGTTGAAATCTCCTTTCCTTTTTCTATAGCTTATATCGGTCATTTCAATGAAAGTTATAGGGATAGAACAATAAAACGCGTTTTTCGTCTGCCAATGAGAATTTGAAAAAATAGGGGGAATAAAGAAATTCATAATCGTAAGAGATAATGCGAAGAATGCCGATAAGTTATTTTGCAGCCTACATTCGTTGTGATAAAGCTATTGTTCTAAAATAATCAATTGTAAGTGGGGATAATTGATAAATCTGAAGGCACCTACAATATGTACTGGACCTTCCTCAATCTTGTATCGATTAAAAGGAGATGCATGCAGAAAAACTAAAAACGTTCTTTGTATGCGACAGTTTTTTTATTATTAAGAAAGCGAAAGTGAAGAAATCGATAGTAAAATTGTAAAATATAAAAAATTCTGATAACATACTATCTAGCTAATTATCAAATCACTAGAAATGAGAATGAGGTGGCTATCATCATGTTATTTATCGAAAAAATTAGTTCTTTTGCAGGGAAAACCTTTACGTTTTGGGTTATTCTTTTTTCCATTATTGCTTATATTTTCCCAGATCATTTCAAATGGATCGGAGCCTATGTCGTTCCGTTGTTAGGAATTGTCATGTTCGGGATGGGACTCACATTATCCGCAGCCGATTTTAAAGAAGTATTTCGTCGGCCAAAATATGTAGCTCTAGGTGTTATGTGCCACTACATTATCATGCCGGGGTTGGCTTTCTTATTGGCCTGGGGATTAAATCTGCCGCCGGAAGTGGCTGTTGGCGTCATCTTGGTAGGATGCTGTCCAAGTGGAACGGCATCGAATGTGATGGTGTTTCTAGCAAGAGGGGATGTGGCCCTCGCTGTGTCGATCGCATCGGTTTCAACCATTCTAGCACCGATTGTTACTCCGTTACTTATTTTGCTACTGGCAAGCAAGTGGGTAGACATCAATATGTGGTCATTATTCGTCTCTATTATTCAAGTGGTGATTATTCCATTGGCACTCGGATTTGTCATTAGGAAATTCTTTGGCAAGCAGGCGGAAGCAAGTGCAAAGGCGCTGCCGCTAGTATCTACCATTGCGATCGTTATGATTGTAGCAGGTGTAGTGGCAGGCAGTCACGATAAGCTGGCTACCACAGGTCCGCTCATTTTTGCTGTCGTTATCTTGCATAATGTCCTCGGCTTTTTGCTGGGATTTTTGCTTGCTCGTCTATTCGGAATGGATTTAGCCAAACAAAAGGCTGTGGCAATGGAAGTAGGAATGCAAAATTCGGGATTGGGTGTCGCCATTGCAACCGTTAATTTTTCGCCAATAGCGGCTGTGCCTAGTGCGATTTTTAGCGTCTGGCATAACATCTCCGGTTCCATTCTCGCAACGGTTTTCAGACGCATGGGAGAGAAAAATGAACAAATATCAGAATTAACAATAAGTAAGTAAACATTTTTTCTATTCATTTGCGAATGAACGTCAACCGGGAGATCTTATTGTAGGAGATGAGGATGGTCTCATAGTTGTCCCGGCAGAGGAGGCGGCAGAGATTCTGAATAAAGTAAAAACACAGTCTCAAAAAGAGAAAGAGATTTTTCAATCCATAGAAGAAGGAACCGTAGACAGAAGCTGGATGGATATTGCCTTAAAAGAAAAAGGCTGTGAAATTTACGATACATCTTTATGAAATGATGGAGGTAGTCAATGAAACCGAAAGTTTATATCACGAGGAGAATTCCTGAACCATTCATAAACCGGTTAAGTCTTATTTGCGATGTGCGAATGTGGGAAAAAGAAGACATCCCTGTACCGTATGAGATTTTAAAAAATGAAATAGAAGATATTGACGGTTTATTGTGCATGTTAACAGACAATATAGATGATTCGCTCATAAGAAAAGCAAAAAGGCTTAAAATCATTGCTAATATGGCCGTCGGTTATAATAATATCGATATTAACAGCGCAACCAATCATGGTATTATGGTCACTAATACACCGGACGTTTTAACAGAGACGACAGCGGATTTAACGTTTGGCCTATTGATCGCAACAGCACGTCGTCTCATCGAGGCATCTGATTATTTAAAAAATGGGAATTGGAAAACATGGTCTCTCATGCAATTAACAGGGCAAGATGTATATGGATCCACTTTAGGTATCATCGGATTAGGACGGATTGGAGAAGCTTTAGCGAAGAGAGCAAAAGGTTTTGACATGGAAATTTACTATTTTAACAGAAGGCGTAAATATGAAAAAGAAGAGGAATTAGGGGTTCAATATGCTCCGCTTGAAAAGCTTCTAAAAATATCGGATTTCGTTTGTATTATGACTCCTTACACACCCGAAACAAAAAATTTAATCGACTATGAACAACTTTCTTTGATGAAAAAGAACGCTATCCTTATCAATACGGCAAGAGGCGGAATTGTGAATGAAACAGCTTTGTACCACGTTTTAAAAAATGGGGGAATTGCGGGAGCAGGGTTAGATGTCTTTGAAGAGGAGCCCGTATCTTTAGATAATCCTCTATTAACTTTACCGAATGTCGTCGCCCTTCCGCATATAGGCAGCGCCAGTACTGCGACCAGAATGAAAATGGCTGATCTTGCCGTAACGAATTTAATAGCCGGTGTTCAAAACGAAAAACCTAAAAATCTGGTAAATTGTATACGGTAAAAATGAATCGCCACTTACGATGGAAGTGGTGATTCATACATATTTTCATAATTAAAATGTGGATCCAATCTTTCGGATCCGTTTTTTGTGATGATAAAAATGGAAAACAAAGCATATAATAAACAAAATGATGAATGAAAGCAGGCGGATACATGCTAAAAATGATTGACTTGTATAGGAAGCATTTAAGTGGCGAAATGTTTAAGGGGCTAAGCGAAATGAATTTGGATCATTTTCCCATTAAAAATCCTGCCGATCTTGTCGGGTCATCGCCAGGGGATTACAGCATATCGTTAAAAAACATTTGATGCAACGCCAGTTATGAAAGGCACAAAAACAAAACAACCCGCTATGGAAGCGGGGCCAAGGTTTCATCATTTTAACGGCTATTAATATTTTTTTTGACCAAAGGATCATTTTTATCGACCCGGACAGGTTTGATTGTGCTACTCATAACATAACCTGTTTTTTTGCTGGAAGACGCCCTCTGCAATTTTCGTGCTGCACGTTCTTTTACTGCCTTTGTACTGATTGGAGCTGTAGTTGACATAGACATCACACTCTTTTCTTTAATGTTGCGCGATAAATTATAAAGCGTAAAGAATTGCGGATACTCTTTCTCGTGATCGTCTTGCTGTTTTTCGATATCATTTCCTTTATAATACCATATCCTGACAAAGTTTGGCTAAGTAAACCAAGTTTTTCTATAAAAAATAATTGAATAAAATGAAGCAGAATTAGCCGTGGTCTCTTACCTTCGCAAATACACGAGTTTAATAGAGTTTTGCAGAAATGGTAAAGGTGAAGAAACTTTGGTGCTCTATGCCCGATGATGATAGTTTCACATTAAGGGTAAGTCCATGATTGTTAGGAATAAAAAGAATCATGTGGATCAAGGAAATGAGAACTGAAATCATAGAGTAAAATTCATATGAATTCAAGATTTTTGATCTTATCAGAATTAATAGTGTTTTATCAGATATAGTGAGTGCTTGAATCACTTTTAATAAGAGAGATTGTGTTGTATAGTTGGAATGAATACCATCAATTTGACAAAGAATTTTTAAACTCCATATTTAATAGCGGTATAATTTGCATCAAGTTGACTTATAAGGAGGAGCTCATGAAAAAAGAAATTCACGTCGTTGGCGCAGTAATCATAAAAAATGGAAAAATTTTATGTGCACAAAGGGGACCAAGCAAATCATTACCTTATAAATGGGAATTTCCAGGAGGGAAAATCGAGGAAGGCGAGACTCCTCAACAAGCCCTGCAACGAGAAATACAAGAAGAGATGCTTTGCAAAGTAGAAATTGGAGATCAAATTGAATATACGGTGTATGAATATGATTTTGGAATTGTTCACTTAACGACATTTTATTGCACACTTATTGAAGGGGAACCCGTTTTAACAGAGCATGCTTCTATTAAATGGCTGCCAATAGAAGAATTGAAAACGTTGGATTGGGCACCGGCAGATGTTCCAGCGATTGAGAAGTTAACTAAAATATCATTATTAAATGAATAATTCATAATAAATGAGAAACAAAAAAGCTATTCTGATTAGCCATGAATAGCTTTTTTCAATTTCAACAATATTTGCACTTCAATATGACAAGAATTAAAATGAATAATGGATGATTGGCAGCAAGTGGTGATGGTGATAGAATGGGGAATTTTATACAAAACTTAGAAGCATCATTACATAAAGGATTTATCGATGAAAAGTATCATCAAACAGGGAGTTATAAACCTAAGCTTTTGGTTAATGATACGACCAAAAATGAGAATGTTTTAAATTCTTTATTAGAGGAACTCGAAAATTGTCGGTCCTTTATTTTTTCGGTGGCCTTTATTACAGAGAGTGGACTGGCAATGTTAAAATCTCATTTCCTTGATCTTAAATATAAAGGAATTAAAGGGCGTATTCTAACTTCTACTTTTTTAAATTTTAACCAGCCAAAAGTATTCAGAGAATTGATGAAGATCAAAAATGTCGAAGTGAGGTTAACCAATTTAAAAGGTTTTCACGCAAAAGGATACATATTTGAACATGATACGTATTATTCCTTAATTGTTGGGAGTTCTAATCTCACAGCACATGCCTTAAAAGTTAACTACGAATGGAATGTAAAACTAACATCACATGAAAACGGAGAAATTGTCCACCACTTCAAAAATCAATTTGAGGAAGTCTGGGAAGAATCTCAAATATTGACTGAACAATGGATTGATCATTACGAAAAGACATACTCACAGAATGCTGACAAGAAAGCAACAGATCATGTGATCGAATTACCCACTCAATACAATAGGAATTCGATTAAAGATGCTATAAAGATTGTTCCTAATAAAATGCAACGAGCCGCTTTAAAAGAAATTCAAGCTTTGCGTGAAGCTGGAAAAGATAAAGGATTAGTGATCTCAGCAACCGGAACGGGAAAAACCTATCTTTCTGCCTTTGACGTACGTAGTTTTGCTCCGAAACGTATGTTATTTATTGTTCACAGAGAGCAAATCTTACAAAAGGCAAAATCTGATTTTTATAGGGTTCTAGGAGGTCTAGAAAAAGATTTTGGCATTTTATCGGGTTCTTATAAGCAAACAGACGCTAAATATTTATTTGCAACGATACAGACGATTTCAAAAGAAGAAATCTTGCACCAATTCGATCCTGAATGCTTTGATTATATTTTAGTGGATGAAGTTCACAAAGCGGGTGCCAAATCCTATCAAAAAGTCATTCATTATTTTAAACCTAAGTTTTTGTTGGGAATGACAGCTACACCTGAGCGGACGGATGATTTTAATATATTTCAATTGTTTGATTATAATATTGCCTATGAAATTCGTTTGCAAGAAGCATTAGAAGAAGATATGCTTTGTCCTTTTCACTATTATGGGGTAATAGACTTTCAATTTAATGGAGAGACAATAAACGATACCACAAAATTATCAAAGTTAGTTTCTGAAGAGCGTGTTAATCATATTGTCGAAAAGATTCAATACTATGGGTTTTCTGGTGACAAAGTAAGAGGGTTGATGTTCTGCAGCCGAAAAGAAGAAGCAGAAAAGCTATCTTCTTTATTGAATAAAAGAGGATTCAGAACAGTAGCTTTAACAGGGGATCATTCTCAAGAAGAACGAATTCGTCGAGTAAATCAATTAGAAAATGGTTTACTGGATTATATTTTAACGGTGGATATATTTAACGAGGGCATTGATATTCCATGCATTAATCAAGTAGTTATGCTAAGACAAACAAAATCGAGCATTATCTTCATACAGCAACTTGGACGCGGACTCCGTAAGCATCCATCAAAAGAATTCGTTACGATCATTGATTTTATTGGCAATTATAAAAATAATTACTTAATTCCGATTGCTTTATCAGGCGACCAATCGCTAAACAAAGACCATATTCGTCGACATATGACGGATACAAGCTATATAAAAGGTGTCTCAACAATAAACTTTGAAGAAATTGCCAAAAAGCAAATTTTTAAAGCCATAAATAACAGCAATTTAACGTCAATAAAAATATTAAAAGAAGCCTTTATCGAGTTGAAAAATAGAATTGGCAGAATCCCATTTTTATATGATTTTGTTTCCAACCATTCAATTGATCCGGTTGTTATAGTAGAAAAGAATATGAACTACTATCAATTTTTATTAAAATTAAAGGAAAAAGTTCCTACATTATCAGATTATGAAAATAAAGTATTAACAATGTTTTCACTAGAAATATTGAATGGTAAACGACAGCATGAAATCATTTTATTAGATTTGTTACTTCGTCAAGAAAAAGTTGAATATGATGAATATCGTAAACGTTTAGCAGAGTCTAATTGTCGAATGGATGATGCGACAATTATTTCCGTCCAACGCGTCTTTGATTTATCATTTTTCACCGAAAACACTAGAAAAAAATACGGAGATAAGCCAATTATTATTGATGAAGATAAACATTATAGGTTTAATGATTCAATTCGAGAGAGTATAAAGTCAAATGGATTTTTCAAAAAATTAGTAATGGACATTGTTCGAAGTGCAAAAGAAAAGAGCAAAGTTTATCAAAGCAGTCAACCGCTAACATTGTATAAAAAATATACAAGAAAAGATGTTTGCAAGCTGTTGAATTGGTTGAATGACGAAAGTTTTACCATGTATGGTTATAAGACAAAATACAATACGTGCCCAATATTTATCACTTACCATAAAAATGATGATATAGAGTCAAGTGTAGATTATGGTGATGAGTTTTTGAATCAAGAAGTATTAAAATGGTATACAAGAAGCAATAGAACGTTAGAATCAAAAGAAGTTAAAGCCATTATTGAAGCAGAAGAAAATAATATTGATATTCATATATTCGTAAAAAAAG
Source organism: Bacillus sp. FSL W8-1127 (assembly GCF_038006725.1). Lineage (NCBI taxonomy): Bacteria > Bacillati > Bacillota > Bacilli > Caryophanales > Bacillaceae > Bacillus > Bacillus sp. FSL W8-1127. The sequence continues at coordinate 1,673,833 of NZ_JBBOVU010000001.1, forward strand.
ATGATGATGAAGGAAGCGACTTTTATTATCTAGGCCAGGCGATTCCTGATAAGAAATCTGTTCAACAAACTGTAATGAAAGACAAAAATGATAAAGAAATTCCCGTTGTCTGTATGAACATGGTGATGGAGCAAAGCATCGATAATAAGCTTTATCATTATATTAAGAGTTGAACGTAAGAAGAAATGGTATACAAACGGATTATTTAGGATTATTTATTCCCTGCGGTTTTAGATTTGCCCATTTAACGAATTTTAGTTGTAAGTTAATGGATAGGGAGATGGGCAAGCGATTTCAGCAGAGCATTTGTTGATCCTGTTTAAGAAAGGGGGGTAATCACGAAATCTATTATCGAGCTGCAAGACATCACAAAACAATATAATGGCCAAACAGTTTTTGAGAATCTTTCTCTTCCATTAACGAAAAACAAATTATGGCTCTTGTGGGGAAAAATGGTTCAGGAAAAAGTACGGTGTTAAAAATGATAGGTGGCTTCATAAAGCCGGACAGCGGTAAAATCTCTCAATATAATGCCCCCTTAGGTGGAGGCCCGAAAATCTCGATGCAAAGCAATACGACCAATGGAACTTGGAGTTACAACAATGTCTATTACAAAAAGAAGGGGTGTTTTTCTCTTTGCCGACTTATAAGGGAAAACGTTGGTTAAGAGCTGTTTTATTAAATCCTTTTACCCCAATCTCCACTATCCGAAAAATTTTTAAAACGATAGACGATTTCTTTATCCATTATCAAAGTTACAAATCCTAATGGAGCTATTCCGAGAAAATTAGTGCTGGAACTATCTAACCGCCACCTGTTGTGAAGCCAGCTTCAAAGTGAGCTAAACTTGATTTCTCATAATCTTTCATTGGTTGTCTACGAACATTTGTTTCTGTAAAGTCGTTAGGCTTAACAGATTGACCATGTTGATGAAAGAGTTTTTTGCAACATATGTTTTGAAAAAGTGGTTTATTGAATTTAAATTTATAAAAAGGTTTTTTATTTACACTTGCCATTTGACAATTCTAAATGTATCGTTTAGATTGTAATCAAAATAAAAGATCGGAAGGGTGAACCAACTAAATGATTTTCTAATCCTATTCACGAAAGTCAACAATTAAAGGCTATATTAGCAGAAAAATCTCCGCTTCATTTTCATTTATGAGGCCTTTAATTGTCGTTTTTCAGAATAGGATTGGACTTTCATAGGTTGGATCTAAAAGATCGTTTCTTTTGGTGTGCCCTATGATTTTGTGCCTCCTATTCTGAATAATAGGAGGCATTTTTTGTCTCCTAAACTCGGGTAAAAGGAGATGTTGATATGCTTTTATTAGAAGCTCATCATGTAAAGCACTATGTACAGGATCGTTTATTGATAGATGCGGATCAATTGCAAATTCATCAAAATGATCGAATTGGATTAGTTGGTCGAAATGGCAGCGGGAAAACGACGTTGCTTCAAATTCTAGCTAATAAGATTTCTCCAGAAGAAGGTATCGTTATTCAACAAACTGCATGTGAACTTTTACCGCAGTTTAAACGAACAGATACAACCAAAAGTGGTGGTGAAGTGACGCAAGAATATATTCAAAAAGCTCTTGTTAAAGCTCCAACGCTTTTACTTGCAGACGAACCAACGACCAATCTAGATACTGACCATATTGAATGGTTAGAAAAGAAGCTGAGAGAGTGGCAGGGGGCATTTATCATTGTTTCGCATGATCGCGAATTTTTGGATGCTCTTTGTACAACCATATGGGAAATCAATGAAGGAAAGATAAAAGAGTATGCAGGTAACTACAGCGATTACGTAAAACAAAAAGAAGCAGAGAAACATCAAGAACAATTAGCTTATGAAAAATATGTGAAAAAGAAAAAGCAGTTGGAAGAAGCATTAAAATTAAAAGAGAAAAAAGCGGAAAGAGCAACGAAGACGCCAAAAAGAGTCAGTGAATCGGAAGTAAGAGGGACAAAGCCATACTTTGCCAAAAAGCAAAAAAAACTGCAAAAAACAGCGAAAGCCATTCAAACGAGATTAGAAAAACTTGAAAAGGCAGAAAAAGTGAAAGAACTCCCACCAATTAAGATGAACTTGCCGAATGAAGAAACGATTAAAAATCGGATTATCTTTCGTGTAGAAGATGTAACGGGTATGATTGGAGAACGTATGCTTTGGAGCCATGCAAATTTTCAGGTTCGAGGTGGTGACAAATTAGCGATTATCGGTCCAAATGGAAGCGGGAAAACGACGCTAGTAAAAAAGATCGTCAACCAAGAGCCAGGCATCATGGTTTCTCCGTCTGTTAAAATGGGCTATTTTAGCCAAAATTTAAATATATTGGATGTGGAAAAATCTATTATAGAGAATGTCCAATCCTCTTCAAAGCAGGATGAAACGCTTATTCGGACGGTCCTTGCAAGAATGCATTTTTTCAATGAAGATGTTTATAAGCCTGTAAGGGTTTTGAGTGGCGGAGAGCGAGTAAAAGTGGCACTAGCAAAACTATTTTTAAGTGATATCAATACGTTGATTTTAGATGAACCGACGAATTTTCTTGATACAGAATCTGTTGAAGCATTAGAGTCACTTCTAAAAGAATATGAAGGAAGCGTGATCTTCGTCTCACACGATCGCCGATTCATTGAAAATATCGCAACACGAATATTGATCATTCGTAATCAAAAGATAGAATTATTTGAAGGAACCTTTCAGCAATATAAACATGTTCAACCACAAAAAACTCGAGACAGCAAAAAAGATCAACGTCTCTTACTCGAAACGAAAATTTCAGAAGTGCTAAGCCGCTTAAGTATTGAACCGTCTAAAGAATTAGAAATAGAATTTCAAAAACTTTTAAAGGAAAAAAGGGAATTGGACATAAATAAATAATTTCGAATATTGATTTTATAATAAAATTTTGTAATAGTTAAATTTACATCAACTGTTAAGCCCCCATAAGCTAATGAAGGGGGCTTTGTTTTTGATATAAAAAACATTTAGACCGTGCAGAAACGGTGATCTATTCCTGAGGTAAAAATGCGCTATTTAAGTTTGAAATGACGGTTTTAATCCATTATTCCAAAAACAAACCATCTTAGCTTTTATAATGCAAGAAATTCTCCAAATGTAATTAGATATTGAACGAAGCATCGAACATGTATTATGGTCATTCCCCTAAGCTTCATTTAAATACATTGAAAAGAAGGGTAGGAAAGAGGAAGTTGAAAAAAGCAATTATTTTTGATATGGATGGTACATTATTTCAGAATTCGTCATCCGATCTTGCACATAATAGAGCCTCTTAGATTATGTGTACAAGCAAAAAATCAAAATTCCAAAATCATATTCTTTCTTTAACAATCTATTAAAGTTCTTGGTTCTTCTGTTCGACCGAAGCAGATTATTCATGAAAGAATAAGGTAAATAGCAACTTTCCTATAGCAGGATTTCGTGCAATGAGTGAGATCTGTCTCTTGATGTTGAAATCGGCAATCGGAAGAACCTTAATAACGGATCGATCAGTATTATAGGTAAAAATTTCCGGTAGTATAGATATGCCTAAATTGGCTGAAATAAACCCGATAATACTTTGACCAAAGTCAATTTCAAAAGAAATATTCGGTTGAGAATGATGAAGTCTATAGGCTTCTTCTATTAACATACGAACATCGCATGAAGAAGGGAGAACAACGAGGGGTTCATCCTTGAAGTCATTAAAATAAATGACATCTTCATGCTTAGCCAGTGGATGGAGATGATTGACAAACAAATAAAAAGGTTCTTTAAAAAGAGGTTTAGACCAATATGAATGTTGAATTTCTCGATCATCTAGCAGTGCTGCATCAATGTCCCCGGTATGTAGGTAATTGAAAATATCATAATAATGATAAAAAATTTTAATATTCACTTCCCGGTCGTTCTCCTTAGCTGTAGCTAATTTATATGGGAGATAAAAGCTGGAAATACTCGGCCACGTTCCAATTTTAATTTCTGAAGTTTTTTGTGTTGATAGAATCTTTTTTTGTATAGAACGAATTTTATGTAAGACAGGTTCAATTTCTTCAAATAAAATATCCCCGGCTTCTGTTAGTTCTACTCCTTTGGCAGAACGTGTAAATAATGTTGCTCCTAAATCTTCTTCTAGTTTTCTAATTTGCTTGCTTAATGCTGGTTGTGTCATATGAAGTTGTTCACTAGCTTTTGTTAAACTTTTTGTCTTCGCTGTAATCAAGAAAGCCTCTAGCCACTCTGTTCTCATTTTGATCCCTCATAACTTTTTGTTATATCCCTAGTATATAAAGGAAGTACTCTTAATGCAAAAATCATGATAGTCTTTGGATGAGTTCAAAACAACATCTAAGGAGGACAATCCTATGTATCCAAACAAAATGTATATAGATGGACAGTGGGTGGATGCAAAAGAAACCATTGATGTCATCAATCCAGCTACAAAGGAGATCATCGGCACTATTCCCAACGGCGGTAAAAAAGAAGCAAAAATGGCAGTAGATGCGGCATACTCTGCCTTCAAGGAGTGGTCTAAAAAGACTGCCGAAGAGCGCAGTCAACTTTTATTAAAATGGCATTGCTTAATTGAAGAACATACGGACGAACTAGCGGAAATCATAACAACAGAACTAGGAAAACCTCTTTCCGAAGCAAAAGGAGAAATTTTTTATGCGAATAGCTACATCTCTTGGTTTGCTGAAGAAGGAAAACGAATTTATGGCGAAACGATTCCGGCATCTTCTCCCCATAAACGTATTATAGTCAAAAAACAGCCTGTAGGTGTTGTTGCAGCCATCACTCCATGGAATTTTCCGGCAGCCATGATTACACGAAAAATTGCACCAGCTCTTGCTGCTGGTTGTACAACCGTTTTGAAACCATCTGAAGAGACGCCTTTCACTGCTTTGAAATTGGCAGAACTCGCTGAGCAAGCCGGGATTCCAAAGGGTGTCATAAATATTGTAACAGGCGATGCAGAACCGATTGTGGATGTTTGGCAAAAAGATGAACGTGTACGCAAGCTCACTTTTACCGGTTCTACACGCGTAGGGAAAATTTTAATGCGCGGGGCCGCTGACACTGTGAAAAAAATATCTCTCGAATTAGGAGGGCATGCTCCGTTCATCGTAACAGCTAATGCAGATATAGAGAAAGCTTTAGAGGGGGTTATGGCGTCTAAATTTAGAAATGCCGGCCAAACCTGTGTATGTGCAAACCGTATTTTTGTTGAAGAAGGAATCGCTGAAGAATTTTCTAATAAACTAGCAGAAAAAGTGTCAAAATTGAAAGTGGGTAATGGATTTGAAGAGGGTGTAGATATAGGTCCACTCATTAATGAAGCAGTCGTTCGGAAAGTAAAGGCACAAATTGAAGATGCAAAACAAAAAGGAGCTAAAATCCTTGTAGGAGGTAACTCCATAAAAGAAGAAGAAGGCTTTTTTATGGAACCAACTGTTATTATGAATGCTACTGACGATATGTACTGCATGCATGAGGAAACATTCGGGCCGCTTGCTCCTATCACAACATTTAAAACAGTAGAAGAAGCTATTGAACGTGCTAATAATAGTCCTTATGGATTGGCTGCTTACGTATTTACAGAGAATATTCAAGAAGCAGTTTATATAACAGAGGCATTAGAATATGGAATTATTGGTTTAAATGATGGTTCTCCTTCGGCCGCCCAAGCACCATTCGGTGGATTTAAAGAGAGTGGGATCGGTCGTGAAGGAAGCCATTATGGAATTGAAGACTATCTAGAAATTAAGTATATTTCACTTGGATTGTAATTGTGCCTCATAATAACAAAAAGGATCATAACGGGGAAATATCGATGAACACCAAAGTGTTTATAAAGCATCTTAGCAGAGAACTAAATCGTGCAGGCATCACCTTACAGACTTTTAAAATATCACTAGCAGCAGGAATTTCATGGTGGCTGGCGACTTTCATTACTCCCCATTTCTATCCTTATATCGCTCCGTTAACAGCCGTTTTAATTACCAATACGACTTTTGAAAAGGCTGTAACCAAAGCGATTCATCGTTTCTTAGGGGTTGTAGGTGGAGTGGCATGCAGTCTGATTGTCTCTCAGTGGATCATGCCTTCAGGAATGGCCGCTTTTCTAAGTATTTTTATAGGGATGGCAATGGCGAAAACTCTTAAACTTCATCAAGACAGCATCTCACAAATAGGCGTAACTGTCGTAATGGTTTTGGCTTTTTTGCATTCGGGAGGTTATGAATGGGCCCGCATCATGGAGACAGTCATAGGATCAGTCGTTGCCATTTTTGTCACTATACTTTTACCTAACAGGAAAGCTGGTCATGATGATACCCTTGACCTCGGCAAAGCAACGTAATATGTTGTTTTTATGTCTGTATTTCATTCAATTACTCGAAAAAGTACGGTTGGTTCATTTTCCTAGTGTAAACATATTGATAAAGGTATGCCAATTCGGCATACCTTCAGACTGTTCACAAAATAGGTTTTATACCCTAGAATACTAGCTCACTGTCTTAATATTCTTATTATACGTTGAATGTCTGTTTCTACAGCAATACACGTTTGTTTAAAGCATCGGTTTTATCGTTCACATATTCTTGTAAAATAGTATTGATCCAACCTTCATATTTTTAACTGAATTTGTTTTTAAATCAATACTGTACATTTGTATTTGATTAATAAGCCATTCGGCTGCTTGAAACTTCATTGAAGACGTTTGTGCAATTCCTCCTTGGTACATACTGCTGGGATTTACGCTATAGATCTGTATAAAAACTCCTTCATATAAGTAAAAAGACCCACCTTGAGACATGGTCGGTGGTAATCATAATCCTCATACAAAATTTTATCAATTCATCAATGTTTCCCCACATAGAATATATAATCTTTTCTATACCAATGTTCAAAATCAAAATAATTGTATAACTATATTCCTGCGCCAATCTCACTACAAAAAGAAGGATTTTAGCAAATTTTGGCGAAAAAAAGAAGAATAACTTCTAAAACACTTGTTAAAACTGGGGTAGTTTTTATGAAGAACTTTGAAATCGGTACTTTTCTTAAAGAAATAAGTGAGGTAATAGAAGAACAAAGATCTGTTCACCACAATAAGGCAAAAAATCGAATTGATGATATTTATAAATTTAGATCTTCCCTCATTGATCGTATTATTCAATTATCTGAAGGGTATGGTTTACTCGTCATAAGAAATGAAATTGTTTATTATCATAACGAACAACATACGATTGATATCGCTCTTTATAATGATGACGACTGTGTACTTGCGATTGAAATTACATCTTCGAGGTTGAAAAGAGCCATTATGAATCTTCTTCATCATTGTTCATTGTACCGATTACTTATTACGTATTATCGAGAAGCAAGTTTTTGTAAAAATTTATTACTTCGATATGATGAGCAGCGGAAAATTACACTTTTACATATAAAGAATTTAAAGTACGATACATCAGAAATAAACAAAATTCCCTCTAAGCTTGGCAGCAAGAATGTAAACTCACCTTTAGAAGTAAAGATTGAAAATGCGTTAAAAGAGTACGGAATCAAATTTGAAAGCCAATATGCAGTTTATCAAAAGATGGGCAGTAGAAACAGTTGGATCCCTAAATATATCATTGATTTTGTGATATATGGTGAACATTGCAAAATTGCCGTTGAATGCGATGGGCTCCGTTACCATTTAACCGATCAAGCAAAAGTGTACGATACAGAAAGAGATTTATGGCTGCTGAAAAACGGATTTGATGAGGTCATTCGGCTTCCAGGAGATAAAATAAAGGAAAATTTATCCGAATGTATGAATATGATTCGATCAAAAATATCTGCGTGGGATCAATTTTACGAAATGAGGAATCGAAAAGCGAAAATTCTTAACACAAATCTCGATGTTTCATGTATCGGTGATTATGTTCAAATCGTATTAAGAGAGTTACTTCCTGTCTTCCATAATATTACTCTTAAAAAGAAGGAAACGACAAAAGAAAAAATAAAACAGTTTGTAAACACCATTTTTAGGGCAGGTTATTCTCCTAACATTCAGACCTTTTATTACCAACTACCCCAATTAAGTGAGTTAATCACAAAAGGAAACGTCCATTGTGCATTTGTCGGCTATAATATCCCGTTTGTTTTATATTATGTCGAATCGTTATCGCAATGCCAGATTCCCAGTTGGTTAAGAAATGAAAAGAGAGTCGTGAAATTAATTATATATAAAAGGAAGTACCAAAAACGCCTTGCCATTGGTCGAAATACTCGCTCTTATGTATTAATTAACGGAAGTAATGGGATTGTTGAGGATTCCGATATTGTTAATAACGTCATCCTAAAGCAAGGAACAAAGCCAATCAAAAAGGAAAATACGGAAACGTTACGGAGCGTTCATACAAAGGAGAGTCAGTTAACTCCTGAAGTTCAAGGAAGTGGAATGATGGAGAAAAAGAAATCAAAATATTACGTGGTCTGGATAGGGAAACAGACAGGTATTTTTTCATCATGGGATGAATGCAAACAATATGTATTAGGGGTAGCCAGTGCAAAGTATAAGTCATTTTCATCCATCGAAGAGGCTAAACAAGCTTATCATGATGGTTGGACGAAATACTATAGGACTGCAGAGAAGGCCAAAACATCCCAACAGATATCCCTTAATTTAAATAAAGATATGACATATATAGAAGAGAGCATATGCGTAGATGCGGCATGTAGCGGCAATCCCGGACAAATGGAATACAAAGGAGTGTACACGAAAACTGGAAAAGTATTGTTTCACTTTGGCCCTATTCTTGGAACAAATAACGTCGGAGAATTTTTAGCTATCGTTCATGCTTTAGCCTTCCTAAAGCAGTATGGAAAAGATTATCCTATTTATTCAGACTCCCTAACCGCTATCAAATGGGTGAAAACTAAAAAGGTTAATACTGCGCTAATAAGAAATAAAGACACCGAACGAGTTTGGCGGCTCATTGAAAGAGCGAAGCAATGGCTCAAAAAAAACGATTACAATAACCCTATTCTCAAATGGGAAACAGACATATGGGGTGAGATTAAAGCAGATTTCGGACGGAAATAGCCGGTTGTCTACAATTTCTATGTAATATGAAGATGTCGATGAAGTTTATAGTTTTCGATTGTAGTAGTATTGTTTTGTTTTATTTGGACTCTAAAACAGATTTAACACAATTATTCTTTTATGTAAATGAAGCATCAAAGCTAATTTGCTGTATTCTCTCTGAGAAGCATGTCAGTCAATAGTATAATTTTTAAAAATACAAAATTTAGCTTTTATTGAATTGATGGGTGTAATTATTAGTGAAGAGGGGGTACCTCGATTTGGGGCTAAAAGTTTTTGCGCGTATAAAGTTACCTTATATTATCAGAGCAAAAGATACAGTAGATGAAGAAGGATTGGTTTATTTGGTTCGTATAGCCGGGGAGAACAAAGATAGTCCAGTGATATTGATGTGTTAGTGGAATTTATGGATGATGCCATGACATTCGATGATTATATGGATTTAAAATTCAATCTGGAAGATCATTTTCAAAAGCCGGTAGATTTAGACATTTTAGATGATATCAAACCAGCATTAAAGCCTAGTATTTTAAGGAGTGCTAATTATGCAGAGAGAGCCTAAAGTTTTTTTACAAGATATTCTCTGCAGAAAAAATTGAGAAATACACCAAGGGCTTATCTTATGATGATTTTCTAGACAAAGACTTAGTGTCGGACGCGGTAATTAAAAATATATTAGTGATTGGCTAAGCAACGAAAAACATTCCAAATGAAATCCGACAAGCACACCCACATATCGAATAGAGAAAGATGGCTGGCATGAGAGATATGATGATTCACGGTTATTTCTCCATTAATTATCGAATTGTCTGGGATGTTGTTCAGAAATAAGATTCCTAAGTTAAAAAAACATGTTGAGCAGTTACTAAATGAAAATTAGAGTGAGACCAAATCTTTTTGAGTTGGCATAGAAGATGATAATCGATAATAATTTACTGTCGTTAAAAATCCATACTATCTATTTTCAACCGGCGTTCTCTTAAAATCTCTAGTTGCTCATCAAATGTAGTTGGGCGTTTAACATTTGCTGTATTTTCTAACCCCATAAATAAATGAAAAAGCCCCACCTTGGTACACATTGTTAAGAGTCGATGTGGGTTCTGCTAATTTAATCGTAATCTTGTGTAAGTGAAGTGAAACATATACCCATTTCTATAACTAAGATTAAAACAACTTCATCTGTTCGTTGTACGAAGTGTTTTTTTCATCCATAACATATCCCATTGCGCGATACCCCTCTAATCTTTTTTCAAACATCTTTTGCATAATCGGGATTTTTTTATCCACGTAGTCATATACACGTACTTCTTGTTTATTTGCATGAATTCGATGCAAGCGTCCGACATATTGTTGCAGGGTGCCTTTCCATGAAATTGGCATTGCTAAGAATAGAGTATCTAATCGGGCATTGTCAAATCCTTCGCCGATATATTTTCCTGTTGCAATCACTAATCTTTCCATGTCATCAGGAATTGAAGCAAGTCGTTGCAATTGTTCTATCCGTTCTTTTTTCGTCATATTTCCGGAGAGTACAATAATATTTTTGGCAAATCCTTTAAATAATTGCTTCAAAATTTCAATATGCTCAATTCGTTCCGTTAAGATTAACGGACAGCGACCTTCTTCAAGTGCAGACAACACATCATCAAATAATTGCTGATTTCGCCGTTCATTGAGTGCTATTTCTGTATAAAGTTGCTGAATATCGTTGTGTGAGGACGTAAAGTTCGTGTACCTCGGAATTAAACAATGAACAAATGGCCTTACTTTTGCTTGTATTTTCCCGTCAATTTTATAACGAATAGGACCACACTGCATGTGAATAATAGGATGTAAACCATCTTTACGAATCGGTGTAGCCGTTAAACCATACACATACTTGGCGCGAACTTGTTTTAACACTTGTTCAAAGCTAAAGGCGGAAATATGATGGCATTCATCGACAATGATTTGGCCATATTGAGTAATAAATGACTTCAACTGACCCTTGTAATTTAAGCTTTGAATGGTTGCTATATCGATATTTCCTGTTATTTTGTTTTTTCCGCCTCCAATTTGTCCGATTTCTTTTGATGAAATATTAAGAAACGTTGATAATTGCTCTAACCATTGTTGCATCAACTGTGTACGATGAACGATGACTAACGTATTGGTTTTTCGTTCCGCAATAAGAGCTGCCGCTATAACCGTTTTGCCAAAACCAGTGGTTGCTGAAAGAACACCAGTATTGTGTTTCAATAATTGTGATATTGCATCGTGTTGCTGGAAAGTTAACTCACCTTGAAATTCCACATCAATCGTCTTGCCATCGAATTGATCATCAATGATTTCAGTTTGAATGGATAATGACGATAAAAGGTTGATAACCTCCTCCAAACAGCCACGAGGTAAGACCAAATATCCTTCCTTATCCCAAGAGCAATTAATCACTCGCGGTATTCCGTATGTAGACATGCGATTTTTCTGGGCTCTATAAAATTCAGGATTCGCTAACGTTGCTAGTTTCGTCAACTTAGTTAAAAGAGAAGAGGGGGCTCTATCTTTTAGAATGTATAGACCATTCTTTAATTCAATAGTAATTTCCTCTGGATACACTTCGTTTACAGTAATAGATTTATTTTCGTAAAGCTGTACCACATCTTGTACTTCTTTTTTTGTCATCGTTTGAACAGAAGATAAATACATCCATTGGTCTGGATAAGGAGTAAAGGATTCATCTACAAATACACTATTGCCGTTTGTCCTTGGCTTTCGCTGAAGCGGCAATGCAATTAAATTTCCGAATCCGCCTTTTGGAAGCGTATCTTGATTCGGGAATAATCGATCATAGGAGTCTAAACCTATTTCATATCTTTTTTCCATTGTTTTAGCGAGCAATGTCATTCCCATTTTGCGAGCTAATGAAGCAGGAATCGCTTCGGAGAAGAAAATCCATAAGTGTGCACCATTCCCAGATCTTGAGCGTTCAATACTATACGGTACGGAAAACTCTTTACATACACGAACAAACGCCAACACATCCTCTTGCCAATTCTTTTTGTCAAAATCAATCGCCAAAAAGAAACACGTTTCATCTTTTTGCATTGGATAAATTCCAACCGTATGCTTCCCGCTTAAATGATCGTAAAGCACTTGATCATTTAGCGGTAGCAATGTTCGATGCTGACACTCACTGCATTTTATCTCCGGTTTTCGACAAATAGGCGGTTGCCACTCATAGGCGCAAGCAGGCGTATATCCCGCGCGACCGTTTTTTGATTCCCAGCGAACCGCATATACATCTGTTCGTCCTCTAAAAAGTTGCTTGAATAATCGTATCTTTTCTTCCGGTGACGATTGGTTGTTCACTATAGAACTAGCCATAGTTACAGAATGATTGTTTTCTTTCTTTTGCATCATCATTGAAAGAATGTGTTTTAAATATTCATTTTCTTTCCTTAAACGTTCACATTCCGCAAGAGCTTGTTGCAACTGAATCCGGATGTCCATGACTTTACCTCTAAAACATTTATTTAACTGTAATGATATTGTAAAGCATTGAGTTAGAAGTGTAAAAGTGATCATCCAAAATTAAACAACTCTTTATACTAGTATTTAATTAAATTACTTACTTTCATTCAAACCACTTTAAGGAAGAAAAACTTATCATTGGAGGGGGAGGAATTTAGCAGTTTTTGTCGAACTTAAGTTCTAATGAATGTTTTTAAAGTAATTTTTTATGCTAAAAAGATCTAAAGGTTAGAGCAACACATGATTTGTGTGTGACGATATACATATTCAGTTTCAAACATTTTCAACACTATTCAAATTAAAATTCGGTAGGTGTAGGTGATAATTCGTGAAGGATGTTTTAACATCGATTGTAATTCCACTTGTGGTTGGAATTGTACCTGCTTTTATTTCGTTTTTAGGAGCTCGGTATCAGGCGAATAGTGCACTACAAACTGTTAAAGAACAACAACAGGCAGAGTTGCAAAAATTGAAAGAACAACACAGTGTTGATTTGCAGAAGCTAAGAGAACAACAACAGGCGGAGTTAGAAAAACTAAAAGAGCAGCAGAATGCAGAGATACAAAGGATAAGAGAGCAGTCTTTGCGTGATATAGAGAGAATAAAGGTTGAAATAGAAAAACAAGCAGAACTTTATGAAAAGAATGCCCAAACGGATATCATAAAAGAGTTGTTTGGAAAAGCAATTGAAGGGGACATGTCTGTATTCGAAAATTTAGAGAAGTTAGATAAATTATCTAAGCAGATGCAGAAAGGAATCCTTGTTAAGCACCTCAAACATCCTGCGAATAAAAGAAAAAAAGGTTAAGACAACAATATTCCATTAATCAAATAGATTCTAACTTCATAAATTCATGACACTAATAAAACCTCTGAAGAAATTCTCAAATCAAGTTATCAAGCTTTAAGACACGAATTTGCAAACGAACTAAATTTCTACGGATTTGGGAGATTGTTTAAAAAGTAAGGCGGTGTTATAATATGGATAGAACTACTATTTTATAAGTTCGGTTGCACAAGATGCTCTTTCCTCTATACGAAATGCTGTATTTGAAGAATTAAAAAATATGGGGCATGAACCTATTCGCTTTGAAGATAGTATGCGATATATTCACCAAGATGCTATCCGAACTTGTTTGGAGTACGTATCAAGAAGTGATATCTTTCTACTATTTATCGCGGATAAAGCAGGAACATACTTAGAGGATGAAGGGAAAACTGTTACTCACCTTGAATTTTTGCGTGCATATCACGAAAATAAACGTCTTATCGTGTATGTTCACGATATAGTTCTTGATACCTATTTTCAGACATCAGACCTCAAATAAAACAATCGTTAGTACAGTATTTAAGCGAACACGATAAAGAACCGGATTCAATGTTGAAATTTATAAGCGAAAACATTAAAGAGCAGCCTCATGTTGCCGAAAATTACGTATGGTACTTTCTTTATGATGCAGAACAAAAAGGCATATATTTCGAAAAATGCTCATTAGGTGTCGAAATTCTTTCAAACATAAAAAGCTATCTTTCAGCTCTTTTCAAAGAAAGCCTTCAATACTTAAATATTCGTTCTGAAATCGAACGGAGCTTAGAACATGTAGAATTATACGGGGATTTTTATGAACTATCACTTGAATTCATAAGTTTATTGCAGAATGGGCAAATTACAAATTGGAGAAGGCTTTTAGCGCTTTTACGATCTAAGATGGTCGGCTGCAATATTTACTCTAAAAATACAAATTACCAACAAGAAGCTATAGGAGCATTAATGGACTGTAAAGCCGTAACTCTTTACGAAAAAAGAGATAACCAGATGATTTGCAAAGAATATGATGGATTAACAACTCCTGAGAACTTTTCATTAGATGATTCAAAATGCTGTTAAGAGGTCTCCCAAATGAACAATTATAAAGAAAATGTAATATTAATTGCCTCCGCACCACATGGATATGGAAAAAAAGTTGTAACGAATCGTCTTAGCCAAATGAAGCGTGATCATGCAAATTTTCAAAATAAACTTTCCCAAATAAAAAATTCATTTCGTAATTCAAAATAAACGCTCATGATGTAAAAAATGTTCTACTGATAGAAGGAGTAAAATCCATTTCTTCGAATGTTTCAAATTTGCCCGTTCTACAATTTCAATATTAAGAAGGATATTCCTATTCTTATTAGTAGGTCTTGTAGTTGGTTTTATATATCTGTTGTTATTATAGGTTTTAGTTTTAGTATTCAGCTAATAGGTAGAGTACTATAATTTTGTGAAAAAAGAAAATCTGTTTGTAGGTCACGGTGCCATAAATCCTTAGATCAATCTGTCTATTCCATTAGGTGAACAAAACAATGACTATGCTGCTGTTCGTGTAATTAGTCATGACTCAGATGGAATTGAGGTAAAAGGAGCAAAAATGATTGTAACTCTAGCTCCCATTGCCGACGAACTTCTAATATTTAACATGCCAGGCTTAAAGCCAGGGGATGAGGACTAGCGACTTTGATTATCCAATTGTAAATAGCTTTGATGAGATTGATGCCTATTTATTACTAGATAATGTTCATATTCCTTGGAATAGAGTTTTTGTGTTTAAGGATGTACAAAAGTCCAACATCTTTTACGATAAGACTTTTGCTCGAAATCATACTGGTCACCAAGGAATCGTAAGAGGTCTATCTAAAGCCGAATTTCTTACAGGTACTGCTATTAAGTTAGCAGAAGTATTGGGGGTAAATGGATTTATAAATGTTCAAGAGAAATTAGGTGAACTCACATCCTATATTGAATTACTGAAAGCAAGTATTCTCTTAAGTGAGGAGGAAGCTTCCATGAGTGAGGAAGGTGTACTCAATCCTAGTATTAGTGCTATTCAAGCTATTAGATATAACTTCCCTAAAATGTATGAACGAATGGTCAAACATATACAATCACTGGCAGCCGGATCTATGCTTTCCACACCACATTCAGGAGATTTCCACTCTCAAATGATATGGTTGATGCTAAAGATAGATCAAAACTTCTAATTTGGCTTGGGATGTTTCTGGTGATGGATTTGGGCAGAGGCAGCTCATGTATGAATATTATCACGCAGGTGATCCAATGCGCATTGAAGCCGTCCATTATCTTACATATCAAAAGGATCACATGTTAAACATGGTAGAAAGGGCGTTAGCAAGAAATGAAGATAATAAAGTGTTCCTGTCTTGTTAATAAAAAAGAAGATAAGTTATTGTGTGTTAGAGTTAGGGATAATAAGCTTTGGTACCTACCTGGTGGTAAGATTGAACATGGTGAGACACCTGAAGAAACTTTGGTAAGAGAGTTATATGAAGAACTCAGCATAAGAATTGAGCGTTCAAGTATAAAGTATCTTTGCAATATTATAGGTCCTGCTTATGGTGAAGAAGCTATGGTGGAGTTATACTGCTATACAGCTGAATGGACAGGGGAAATAAAACCTCATGCTGAAATTAGTGAAGTTTCTTGGATCGACATTAACCATAAAGAATTACTGGCTCCCGCCGTTATCGAACTCCTCAACCACTTATAATGAAGGAGGTTATATAGTGTCGTGTTTTACAATGAGAATCGATTAGTTGATAAAATGAAACAATATGATCTTGATGCCATAGTGGTCTCAACAAAAGAGAACATAAGATACTTTACAGGTTTTGAGCCTGTAATAAAAACCTTAAGTCCATACTTAGGTGAATGTTACATTGTTATAACAAGAGACAAACCTAATCAAGTTAACATCGTGCATTCAGTAGGGGAAATAGATCAAGTACTTGATGCTAAAGTAGCAATCGGTAAAGTTCAGACATATGGTACTTTTTATAGGGAGTATATGAATGGAGTTGAGCTTACTCACGAAGAAAGAAGGCTTAAGGAACTATCTGATCTTACTCACAGCGCTACTAGTGCACGAGAGGCCTTATCATCTTTGTTAAGAGAACTAGGATTAGCAAAATCAAGATTAGGGATCGATGAAGATGGCATGACAATGGCTTGTTTAAGTCATATTAAAAGTAGATTTCCAGGTATAGAATTTATATTTTTTTCTAACAAAATTAGGCAGATAAGGGCTGTTAAAACACCACATGAGATAGATGCGCTTACTTACGCGGCTAATTGTGTGGAAAAAGCCGTTGAAGATGTTATCAGTAATCTCAAAGAAGGCATTAGTGAATTAGAAATAGCAAACATGTTTAATACATCTATAGCCAGTCAAGGAGCTATCGCTGCTTTACCAATGATCAAAATAGGTAGACACGCGGTTGGAGGACAACGTAGACAAAAATCGGAAATTAAGCTCCAACCTGGGGACTTAATATGGTTTGATTGCGATGTAGTCTGTAATGGGTATTGGGCAGATAATGCACGGGTGTTCTCATATAAATATATGAAACCCGATTATGATAAATTTAATGCATTGTACAAGGGACAGCTTGTGGCAATTAATGAAGTAAAGATCGGTATGAAGGGAAAAGATGTATTTAAATTAACAATGAGTGCGGGTCTGAAAAAATTTCCATAAAGTCTTGACTTACTCTCCAATGCCGCTTAATATGCAGAGTGTTCCTGTAAGTAATTGGAATAATAATCAACGGGGAAGGTGAGAAAGATGAAATCCATTTGTGTATTTTGTGGTTCAAACTATGGGAATGACATGGAGTTTAGGCAAGCAGCCAGAGAGCTTGGAAAGTTCCTTGCCAATAAAAAAATATCCCTGATTTACGGTGGAGGGAAGGCGGGGCTAATGGGGGAAATTGCAGATGCTGTCTTAAGCCATAAAGGCCATGTTATTGGGATCATACCTAAGTTTTTAAAAGATAAGGAACTAGCACATGAAAATATAAGTGAACTCTTTATTGTAGACACAATGCATACACGCAAAGCGAAAATGTATGAGTTAGCAGATGGATTTATTGTCATGCCTGGAGGTTATGGAACTTATGAAGAACTTTTTGAAGTGCTCTCTTGGTTGCAAATAGGCATACATAATAAGCCAATTGCTCTGCTTAATGTCAATGGTTTCTTCGATCCTCTTATAAAAATGTTAGAACATACTGTCGATAAAGGTTTTGCAAAGCCTGAAAATCTAAAGTTAATTATAAGTGCTGGCAATGTGGCTACTCTTTATCAATTGATGGAGAATTTCAAACCTAATTTAGTAAATAAATGGACATGATACCTCTCCTGATGGCAAATCGACCTGTATCATTTTCTAGATAGCGAAAGAGTTTTTGCAACTCCTGCAAGTTCATATATACAGGTAGTTTATTATCAATCTTCGGGGTTTCGATACCAACCATGAAATCATTCATCAACAGGTTTTCGTGTGTAAAGTACTTCGTAAACGATTTTAAACAAGAGATTTTTCGGTGAATCGTTCTAGGTTTCATATTTTCTTCTGTAATTTGTTCTTGGATAAAACGTCGCACGAGAGTTTTATGAATGTCATCCAATTCAAGGGATCGATGATGCTTTACCAAAAAATCTTCAAAGGTCTTAAGATCAAAGAATAACCAGCAACAGTGTTTTTCGAATAGTTTTTTTCAATTTCTAGATACAGTAAAAATTCATCAATAGCTTCTTGCAGCAACATCTAAAATAACACCTCAGTGATAATGAACGATCATTGACAACAAGTTCAAAAGATGATGATTATCGTCTAAAAATAGATCATTCGTTCACATCAAAAACACCCGAAAATTATGAGGAACTTAGAAGAAGAAGTGCCTAATAATTGTTTTTATAGGAACTTGAAGGGAAGGACCCCTAACATTACGAAGAAATAATTTAGTTTACATAATATATATTATAGGAAGTTAAGGATAGATTGTCTCATAATATAAGTATACTTGTTACATTGAGACAAAATAAAAATTTTGAAACGCTGATCTTAATTTTCATTTCAACCAATTATAAATCTTTCGGTATTCATTTTGAAAGTCTGATCGAAATGAATTCTATATGATCCTGTAAAGTCATTCATCGTGTAATGTTTTCATTCTGCATCGATCGATTATGATAATAATTTTATAATGTTGCTTTTTGGCTTAAACATCTCACAAATTAAACCGATCTATTTTCGCATCCGTCATTCTGTTTTATAACCTATATTTACCATTTAGAATGAAAGAATTGTAAGAAATTATTTTAGTCTATTCCATTCAATATTTCAGTGCAAACGCTATTTCTACAATTTATAATTCATTTTTCATTTATCCTCCTCCCTATTTTCCACCTAAAAGTCGTTCTGATGCTGCTGTTGCAGAGGACTCACCACTTGGTATTAGTTATATAAGATGGATATTTGAGATCATGCGGAGATATTCACTGGAATGATCCCCTTCTACTTTCGCACAGCATGAAACGCTTAAATTTCAATTTAACTGCTTCAAAACAGTTGCCTAACTATCCTTCTTTCTTTTTGCTTCGACCTTCCATCTTGTCAGTGTTACAATGCGTTCGTATTATTAAATAAAAGACAATTTTCATATCCTTTTTTGAAACCATTTGGCCTTTCGTTCGTAAAGAAAGTAAGGAGGCGATTGGATGCTAAAAAAATTTTTAAAAAGAATTTTAGACTCCTCTGCTTACCGTCACCATTCCCATTATAGCAGCGACGACAGCAGGAAATGGGAAAGAAGACACTCTTCCCACTACGGTCACCATTACTATAAGAAAAAATGGAAATCGAGCGGATTTTTCTTCCGTTCCCATAGCAGCTAATAAAGTCGGATGCGTATGAAGAAGTGGATAGACTTATTCGAAAGGGCCTTAAAAGTCGGAACCGTTCTCAACAATCGTTATGAAATCGTTCGATTGTTGGGTAAAGGAGGATATGGGCTGGTGTATGAAGCTCTTGACAACTCACTTGGCCAAAAAGTGGTTGTCAAACAATTAAGGAAGCGAAGAGCAAAATCCCAAAAGGATTGTCTCGCTTTTGAAAATGAAGCTGCCATATTGAAGTCTCTTTCCCATCCGGCTTTTCCTTCCTACATCGATTCTTTTCAAGATCAGACCGGAAAATTTATAGTGATGGAAAAATTGGACGGATACTCATTTGAAGAACTTATTTTTCAACAAAAAAAGGAATTTGATCATGACGATTCTTTGCTGATCTTATTAGAAGTGTTAAAACTTGTTCATTTTTTGCATTGCCAAGGGATTATACACCGCGATTTGCGGACCCCCAATATCCTGATGAACAACGATCAGCTGTTGATTATTGATTTTGGTTTAGCACGTCGAATAGGAGCTCGTGATGATTTCAATGAGAAAAATTTCAAACATGTCGCACGATGTTCCTTCTCGTTTCAAGAAGATCTAATGGCACTTGGCCATTTTGTTCTTTTTTTGCTGTATTCAACCTATAAGCCTGTTTCCATCAGGGAAAAGAGCTGGGAAGAAGAATTGAAGTTGCCTAGAAAAACTAAAGAGGTCATTCGAAAAATGCTTCATATCAGCCCTCCTTATGATTCTGTGGAACAAGTGATAGAAGATGTCCAAAACATCCTGTTTTCAAGTCCAAATCAGCGAGAAATAAAACCCATAATCGTTGCTCAAAATGGATAACGTGTAGCTGATTGTGGTTTCGAGATTGTTTGTTCCAATTCATGTTATGAACCATGATAAAAGAATGAAAGAAAAGAGCGTGTTTAAATCATCTTTTTTATAACACGCTCTTATAATATTAGAACTATATCACCCTATGTATAACATCTTCTCCTAAGCGTTCATTTATTAGTTAAAGGGACTCTTCAATTCTATCCAACCATTCATTTACTAGTTCCATACAACCACTCATTAAACGATGGTCAGGAGAATAACCATGCATCATGATAATCGGTTTACCTTCCCCTAAATCTTCATAATAGATTTCAGCTTGCCGAACTTTACAATAGGTCATATCTCATCCTTCTTTCTTCCATTTTGAAAAATCGCTTAATTGACATAATATTTATTCGCTTTTTTCGTCTTAAACTCCTGGTTCCTTTACTATTGCTTAAAAACATCCGATTTTTTTCATTTTCGCGATGATGAATACTATTTTTGTATTCTTAACCAATCATTTTTTCAAATAAAATGAACAACACGCCTGCTGATAACAGGCGTGTATGATAGTTTTGAAGGTTTTCTATTCGACATGAATCTTTTTAAGATTTTTGGTGAAACGGCTGTTTTGGGCCGCTAAATTTCGATGTTTTTTCATCACAAACAGTACGCTTAAAGCCCATACAAGGAAAACGGCGATATTAGCAAAAGTAATCCACGAATCAGATAAATTTCTTGATTTTAATAATGTTTGCAAATTCGAATAAATGATCATTCCACCAACAAGGACACCTAGCAAATGGGAAGGAATGATTTTTATTAAAAATGCGGCGATCGGTGCGGCAATCAGGCCTCCAATCATTAAGGCCAATGTCCAGATCCAGTTGATTTCATTCGCTCCTAGCGAAAGAAGAAATCCTATGCTTGACGCAAGTGATACTGCGAATTCGCTTGTATCCACTGAACCGATCACTTTCCTCGGTTCCAGATCCTTTTTGGATAACAATGTCGGGGTTGCTATCGGGCCCCATCCCCCACCGCCGGTCGCATCGAAAAATCCGGCGATAAATCCTAAGGGAACGAACAGTTTTTTGGACACTTTTTTTCCTTCAGCCTTTTCATTCTGACTGGATCGGAAAATAAAGCGAAATATAATGTACACCCCTAAAAGTAGAAGAAAAATGGAGATGTACGGCTTTAACACGTCTCCCGGAAGATTACTTAATACGGTAGCACCTAGGAAAGCCCCGATGGATCCAGGGATAATTAATTTCAAGACGATTTCTTTGTCGATGTTTCCGAAACGTATATGAGAAATGCCGGACGCTGCCGTTGTCACCACTTCTGCCAAATGAACAGAAGCGGAGGCTGCAGCCGGAGCGATGCCATACAATAACAGCAAGGAAGTGGATGTTAAACCATAACCCATTCCAAGCGATCCGTCTACTAATTGTGCCGCTAAACCTACTAATGCAAGTACGATTAATTTTTGCATTATTGTTCCTCCATTCAAACACAAACAAACCAATCATAATAGATCGTGATTCCATACAGATTCCAGTTGCTCTCTAAACCGTTGCTGTTCTTTGGTTGAAGATAGATAAATGGGGTCTACCGCTTTTTTCAGCCATTTTCTTTTTTCTTGCGGATCTGATATATGCTGTTTGATTGTTTCCCTGATTTCAAATAAAAATTCTAAGTAAGATTCATAGCGCTCATCATATTGCTCGGCTATTTGGTTTTTAATCTGTTTAGCCAAAGTGGGACTGGCTCCTCCTGTTGATACACCGATGACTAATTTTCCACGATTGAATGATGCCGGGATCGTGCAATTTCCTTTTTGGGGATCCGTTGTATTGACCACAAGCTGATGAGGTTTGGCCGAATTGGCTATTTGATCATTTACGATTTTGGAATTGGTAGCAGCAATGACGAAAAAAGCGTCTTTATAATCCTCATATTCAATCGACTTTTGAATAAGCGTCACCTTTTTTTCATTTGCCAGCTCCACGATCCTATGGTGAAAAGTAGGGCTCACAACATGAACATGAACGTGATATTTTAGCAAATGTTGAATCTTGTGGTAGGCGACATGACCGCCGCCCGCTACAACGATTTTTTTATCCGATAAATCAACCATAATAGGAAACATGGATTTCCCCCATTTTCAACGCATTTTTCACTCGATCTTGGACAGCTTCTTTCAGCAAAGGATCATATCCTAAATAACGGCATAAGATGACATCCTTTTCTGTATCGAGATCACGAATTTTCTTTTCCATCCCTTTCATTAAGAGTCCGGTAAATAACAAATATGGGAGTACAAAAATTTGTTTAAGTCGAGATTCATTGACCATCTCTTCCAAAGCTTCTTCAAAGCTTGGAGACGCCCCAGTTAGATAAGAAGTTTTCACATAAAAATACTCGGTTTTTTGTTTAAATCGACGAGCAAGTTCGTTAAAATCAAGCTGCATATCCTTGTCTTTGCTGCCGCGTGCTACAAGCAATACTCCTGCATGGTCCTTAATCGGAACTCCTGTTTCTTTGATTCTATTTTTTAATATTTCAGACACACTTTTATGTACGCCAATCGGTTCTCCATACAGGATCGTCACAGAAGGATAAGAAACTTGCAGCTGCAGCAAGATTTTAGGAATATCGGTTTTCACGTGTCCTGCCGCAAAGAGGAGAATGGGAATGACATATACTTCGTCAGCCCCTTTTTCAATGCAGCGTAAAAAAGCGTCTTTGATCGTAGGCCGGACCAATTCAAGAAATGCAATTTCTTGAATTGGGATGGATATCTCTTTTTGAACTTGTCGAACAAATTCAATCGCTTGTTCGCATCCTTTTTTGACCCGGCTTCCATGGCAAATATATAGGACGGCTTTCATACGGATTCCCCCATTAAAATGAACGGCTCGGTTTTTTCAAACCAACTCAGCTTCTCCCGCAGCTTTACCACTTCCCCAATCACAATCATGCTTGGATTTTCCACCTTTTCTCGACGAACTACATCAACGATGGTTTCCAACGTACCTGTTACAGTCCGCTGCTGGGAGGTAGTTCCCCAATGAACTAGAGCAACTGGAGTATCTTTCGGTTTGCCGAATTTCAACAATTGTTCTTGAATGTACGGAAGATTGCTGACTCCCATATATATGGCCAGTGTATCGATTCCTTTTGCCAGAGCTTCCCATTTCAAGTCTTCATGGGTTCCTTCCTTGCGATGTCCAGCCACAAAAGCAAAACTGCCGCTATACTCCCGATGGGTAACAGGAATTCCGGCATAAGCCGGGGCAGCGATTCCTGATGTTATGCCAGGCACTACTTCAAACGGAATGCCATTCTTTACTAAAAATTCCGCTTCCTCCCCGCCTCTTCCAAACACAAAGGGATCGCCTCCTTTTAACCGCGTCACTGTTTTCCCTGCTTTTGCATGTTTTACTAGAATGTGATTAATCGTTTCTTGCTGGAGATGGTGATGTTTCGGCAATTTACCGCAGAAAATCAGAGTAGCTCCCTGTTTGGCATAATCCAACAATGCGGGATTTATAAGGCGGTCGTATAAAATCACGTCCGCCTCTTGAATGGCTTTTAAACCTTTTAATGTAATTAATTCTGGATCGCCTGGGCCGGCTCCCACCAGGAACACTTTTCCCAACTTTCTCAACTCCTATCAATATTTTGCGTATTGATCATGATCGGTTCCAATGACAAATCCGCCGCCATTTCTTAGTTTCTTTTTTTCATATAACACAATTTCTTCAATGGGCGGTAAGGTTAAATAAAATTTTTCCAATTCTATTTCAACTAATTCAAATGCCCGTTCGTCATTGTCAGCCGCAATGATGACAGGTATCATTTGCTGATCCTCTGTGATGACTTCAAAACGATATAGAGTCATAGTTTTCCTCTTTCTTGTCAAGCTGTTAAGGCCAAATTGCTTAATATACGATCCAACTCTTCTTGAAGTGGTTCTATTCCCACTCGTTTGAAGTATTCAAAAAACGTTTCGCCTTCCAATTTGGTCTTGCTGAAATAGGTTAAGAATTCTTTTAATACAAACGGCAGATGTTCGCCGTCGATTCTTCCTTTTAATTTTTGGTTAAATTGGCCGCCATTCAACAATGTTCCGCCCACATTGATTTCAAATGCTTGCACCATTTTCTTTTCTTTATTTTTCATTAAAACTCCTTGCAAGCCGATATCAGCAATTTGCCGCTGGCCGCAAGAGTTAGGGCAGCCCACCATATTGATGCGAACCGGAACATCCACATCCACTTCCTTGTCAAGAAATGCGGCAAGCCGTCTCATTCTTTCTTTTGTCTCAGTCAAAGCTAAATTACAAAATTCAATGCCTGTGCATGAAATGGCATAAGCGGTGAATCGCGGTGGACGTATCGAGAATTTCTCCAGAATAGGTTCTTTAAGCAAAGCATCTACATTTTCAGTCGGAACATTGGCAATAATCAAATTTTGCGAACCACATGTCCGGACTTCTCCGTTTCCATATTTTTTCGCCAGCCGAGCCAATTCCAATGCATCTTCTACTTGCAGTCTGCCCACTGGAATATTCAAACCGACGTAATGCAGTCCTTCTTGTTTTTGTGGATGAACTCCGTACAAATAGCTGGCATTCCATCCTTTTGTCAGATCAGTTCCTGCTTCAGGAAGCGGACCGGTAAGTTCTAACAATTTTTCTTTGAATTTTTCCGGACCCCAATCCGCCACTAAAAATTTCAAGCGTGCATGATTTCGTCTTTCCCGATAACCGTAATCACGGAAAATGGTCAGAACGCCTTTTACAACATCTTTTACTTTTTCAGGCAGTACAAAGATATCGAGTGGAACAGCTAGTTTTGGCACCGCGGACAACCCGCCGCCAACTTTTAGATGGAACCCTATCTTTTCCTCTCCGTCGATGACTTTTTTGGCTGGAACGAATGCACAGTCATTGATTTCTGCTTGTCCGGAATTATAAACATTAGCGTTGATTGAAATTTTAAACTTTCGAGGCAGGTTGGAAAAATCTTCGTTGCCGGTCAGAAATTCATGTATTTCTTGAACGATCGGACGAGTATCCAATACTTCGTCTTTATCAATGCCTGCCAACGGATTTCCGAGAATATTCCGAGGAACATCACCGCAGGCGAAAGTGCTGGTCAATCCCACTTTATTCAAGCGATCAAAAATTTCCGGAATGTTTTCAATTCTCAACCAATGAAATTGGACGGCTTGGCGAGTTGTAATATCAAAAAAGTTTCGTCCAAAATCTTTTGCAATGCCCGCCAAAGTTTCTAACTGTTCATTGTTTAGTATTCCAGTCGGCACTTTTACCCTCATCATAAAATAGCCGTCTTCTTTCGGACGTTGCAAATAAAGCCCCGCCCATTTAAATGCACCCCATTCTTCTTTTGGAATGGATGAGAAACCGTGTTCCGCATAGTATGGAATATCATTAAAAATTTCCAAACCGTCTTTTTCCAGTTTCCGAAGTTCATCCTTATTCAATTTGGGATTATCCTTCCACACTTTTTCATAACTCATAGAAATTCCTCCTCCTTTAGATCCAATTTCTTTCTTTTATATAGGACAAAAGCTGTTCCGCGCATTCTTCGATTGAAAACCGATCGGTCTCCAATACGATTTCAGGCGATTCAGGCTCTTCATAGGGAGAAGAGATACCTGTGAAATCTGAAATCTCTCCTTTACGCGCCTTTTTATAAAGTCCTTTTGGATCACGTTCTTCGCATTGGCTGAGGGGACATTTGACATACACTTCAATAAATTCATCTTCTTCGAGCAATTTTCTGACCGTTTCACGATCTTCACGAAATGGGGAAATAAAAGCAGTAAATACCATTTGCCCACTATCTACAAATAATTTGGCGACTTCTCCAATTCGGCGAATGTTTTCTTTGCGATCTTGTTCCGAAAATCCGAGGTCTTTGTTTAAACCGTGGCGGATATTGTCCCCATCTAACACATAAGTCTGCACCCCTAATTCATGAAGTTTTTTGGCGACGCGGTTGGCGATCGTGGATTTTCCTGATCCCGACAGCCCTGTAAACCAGAATACAGCGCTGTGATGCCCATTCCGTTTCCGGCGTTCCTCTTTTTGCAAAGATGGTTCATGCCATACAATATTTTGTGCCATTCTATATTCCCCTTTTTGCTGACTCATTTATAAAAGCTTTATACAAGTAGTGTTGAGATCTATTAATACTTTTTGATTGAACCCGCCGCCAACTCCCTATTTAAGAAGTCAACGGCTGGTTTTAGAAGCACTAGCGCTTTTTTATTGATGAACCGGCGCTTTTTCTTTTAAGCCTTTAATTAAAACTTCCACTACTTCCTTGCGGCTAAAAGTGCTAGGCGGCACTTCTCCATTGCGGAGCATTTCCCTTACTTTTGTTCCTGATAATATGACATGGTGTTCTTTTCCATGCGGGCAAGTTTTCGTAGACGCCATGCTTTCACATTTCGTACAGTAAAAACTATGTTCAAAGAATAAGAGAGTAATATCAATTTCCTCCCGAGTAAATTGGTCAAATATTTTTTGAGCGTCATACGTACCGTAATAATTTCCGACTCCTGCATGGTCTCTCCCGACGATAAAATGCGTGCAGCCATAATTTTTTCGCACCATCGCGTGGAATACAGCTTCCCTTGGGCCGGCGTAGCGCATGGCTGCCGGGAATACGGCTAAAAACACACGGTCTTCAGGGTAATAATTTTTCAAAAGTACTTGGTAGCTTTCCATCCGGACATCAGCAGGGATGTCGTCTGCTTTTGTTTCCCCGACAAGCGGATTTAAAAAGAGGCCGTCCACAATTTCAAGAGCTGATTTCTGAATATATTCATGCGCCCGATGAACCGGATTTCTGGTTTGAAAGCCGACGACTTTTTTCCAGCCTTTTTCTGCGAAAATTCTTCTCGTTTCTGCCGGGTCAAAATAAAATTCGCTAAATTGCGTTCTTTTAATTCTTTTGACTAGAACAATAGGACCTCCTACATAAACATTTCCGCGGCTGAACATTTTTTTCACACCCGGATGGGCTAGTTCCGTTGTTTTGTAAACCAATTCCGCCTCTTTTTGTTGATCTGGTTCATAAATATCTTTAATGGTGATCACACCATATGTAGCACAGTCAAAAGTAAGCCGAACCTGTTCCCCGATTTGTAGATCGGCTGCTTTTTCTTTTGTGACCGGCAGTGTAATGGGGATGCTCCAAACAATGCCGTTGGAGAGCCTCATCGTTTCGACTACGCTGTTGTAATCTTTTTCTTCTAGGAATCCTGTTAAAGGACTATAGGCTCCTGTCGCGATTAATTCAAGATCGCTTAAAGCAGTGGCATCCAGCTCAATTTCTTTTTCAATGCCTTCGAATGGATATTCTGGATTGTACGCTTGAATTAGAACTCCTCCGTGCGGTTTTATTTCGGTCATGTAGAGGATCCTCCTTATTTTATATATTTAATCAGTCTACTTGGTTTAGTGATTTTAAGAGGGCAGATGTAAACCGCATTCCGTTTTTCCGGTGCCTTTCCATCTTCCGGCCCGTAAATCCTCTAAATCAAATACAGGAGAGGTGCAAGGCTGGCATCCGATGCTTGGATATCCTTGATCGTGCAAAGGATGGTAAGGCAGTTCTTCATTATACGCATACCGCCAAATTTCTTTCCACGTCCAATGAATTAATGGACAAATTTTAATTTTGCCAAACTTTTTATCAAGGTTTATGTAATTCGTGTGTTTTCTTGTTTCTGATTGTTCCCTTCTCAAGCCTGAGATCCATGCTTCAACAGGTTCGAGAACACTTTTTAGCGGAACAATTTTGCGTAGATGGCAGCACAAATTCGGATCTTTTTTCCATAATTCTTCACCGTATTGTTCGCTTTGCTGCTGCAGCGTTAATTCCGGCTTTTGCATGACGATGTTCAGTTCCGGATAACGTTCTCTCGCTTTATCAATGGTTTCGTATGTTTCTTGAAAGTGCAGTCCTGTGTCTAAGAAAACGACGGTCGCTTTTGGATTGATTTTATAAATCAAGTCCACAAGTACACTTCCTTCTATTCCAAAACTGCACGAATAGACAATTTTTTCTCCATAATGGTCATAGGCCCATTCCAGAACTTCTAATGCCCCTTTTGTTTCACTCTTTTCATCAAATTCCGGTAGTTGATAATGATCCCACGTGTCAAACGTAAATAATTCGCTCAAAATACCCCTTCTTTCTATACCACTCATTGGTGTTCCTGTTTAGAGGCTGATGGTAAAATGAAAAAATCTTTCCATTTCAGGAAAGAATCAATAGGTACCATATCATACATACCTTATCTCCCAAAATGGATACCATTTTGCTGGAATTGGCACCTTACCTTCTTTTCAAGGCAGGTTGCCAGACTTCATTGGGCCAGGTCCCTCCGTCGTTCTTGATAAGTTTAATTGCTTTTTATTTTATCAGAAAGTTACTAAAAGTCAACGAATTTTTCCGCAGTTTTTTGATAGGAATTTATAGGAATTTATAAAATTTGTAGAATCATTTTACCTTTTCGTATAAATAAACTCATAGGCAGCAAGAAAAAATTTAAAGAGAACAACTCTTTGCTGAAATGAAATTTTTCTTCCTTCTTAAATTTGGGGCATTGTATTTCCTGCATTGGAGTCATTGTTTTGCCACATCCATTGCTTGAAAGGATTAACTTCTTGATGGGGCGTTTGAAGATTTTACGGTGGAAAACGGTTTGGCATTAAAAAGTAGTACCTTCATGGAAGTGATCCGAAAAAGAGCGACATGTTTTAAAAAATGGATATAAATACCCATATTGTTTGTCTGATGATTTGTTCAAAACAATACAAATGAATTATTGTGCAAAAAAAATCTCCCATCAAAATCTTTTTGATGGGAGATCCTTCTACTTTTGTTTTACAGCATTGCTTATACATATATCTCGCCGTAGAAAAATCCTTTACTCTGTACCGGACGGTTTTTCTGTCCATCCTTCTATGACTGTACCGCTTTCTGATTCGTCAATGGCAAAATTGCCATTTGAGTAGCGGTCATTCTCTCTTAATCCGGAAAGGGAAACCGTTTCTACGACTCCTTTTTCCGTTCGCAAATAAACGATGGAGTCATTGTCGGTGAGATCTAAATACGCAATTCGGTGCGGATGGGATTTTAATTCTCTTAATAAAACAAGACCCCGTTTAGCTCTGGACATTTTTTCCATTTCATTCAATTTCATTTTTTTCACAGCTCCGCGCTGGGTTGCCACAAAAATATAAGGCTGTTCTCCTCGGACGAATACTTTTCCTCTGACCACATAATCATCTTCTTTTAAATTGATGCCTTTTACTCCGGCCGCTCTTGGTCCTACGGTATTAATTTCTTCTTCTTCAAACCATAGCCCATATCCCAACCTTGTAGCAATGAACACATCCATTTGGCCGTTTGTTAAAAACACATCGATTACTTCATCATTATCTTTTAAATTAATGGCCACAAGCGGACGTGAATAGCGCTGTGCTTTATACTGAGACAGTTCAGATTTTTTGGTCATGCCGTTTTTCGTGAAAAAGAGAAGATAGCCCTTTTCCTCAAAATTTTGGACCGCAATGGCTTGAATGATCTTTTCGTCTTTTCCTATGGCGATCAGGTTGGCAATATGCTGCCCCATTTCTTTCCAGCGAATATCAGGCAATTCGTGTACAGGAATATACAAATAATTCCCTTTGTTAGTGAACAATAGCAGCACATCGGTGGTGCTCAATTCCGCTTGGAACAGCAACCGATCTGAATCTTTCATCGCCAAATCGGCACCGCTTGAAGCCGAGTAGGAACGAAGACTTGTTCTCTTAATATATCCTTCTTTCGTAACGGTTACCATGACGTCTTCAATAGCAACGGTCACTTCAGGATTGATTTTTATTTCTTCTATTTCTTTTTCAATGGTCGTCCGTCTTTCATCCCCATACCGCTTTTTCATTTCGATTAATTCCTTTTTAATAACGGACAATAGTTTCTTTTCGCTTTCCAATATGGCCGTCAATTCAGCGATTTTCTTTTTCAAATCTTCCGCTTCTTTTTGCAAAGCAGTGACATCCGTATTGGTAAGGCGGTACAGTTGAAGGGAAACGATCGCTTCTGCTTGCGGTTCAGAGAATTCAAATCGATTCATTAAATTCAGCTTTGCGTCTTTTTTGTCTTTGGATCCTCTAATCACCGCAATCACTTCATCGAGTATGGACAGCGCTTTGATTAATCCTTCTACAATATGTTGTCTTTCCTTCGCTTTTTGCAAATCGTATTTTGAACGGTTCGTGACCACTTCTTTTTGATGGGCGATATAAGCGTCCAACAGGGCAGGCAAACTCATCAGTTTCGGCCGGCGCTCATGAATCGCCACCATGTTGAAGTGGTACGCAATTTGCAGATCGCTATTTTTATACAAATAGTTCAGAATTCCTTCTGCATTTGCTTCTTTTTTCAATTCAATGACGATCCGCATGCCCGTTCGATCGGTTTCATCCCGGACTTCGGCGATTCCTTCCACTTTTTTGTCAATACGAAACTCTTCAATCCGTTTGACAAGATTCGCTTTATTGACATCAAACGGAATTTCAGTTACCACAATTTGTTTGCGCCCGCCGCGAATCGTTTCTATTTCCGTTTTACCGCGTATCACAATTTTTCCTTTTCCTGTTTCATATGCTTTTTTGATTCCGTCAATTCCTTGTATAATGCCCCCGGTCGGGAAATCAGGACCCTTAATGACCTTCATCAAATCGTCTACGGTGCAATCAGGTTGATCCATTCGCATAATGACACCGTCAATAATTTCTCCTAAATGATGAGGCGGTATTTCCGTCGCATATCCAGCCGAAATACCCGTAGAACCGTTCACAAGCAAATTTGGAAATCTTGCCGGGAGGACGGTCGGTTCATATGCGGTATCATCAAAATTAGGCACAAAATCAACTGTTTTTTTATCAATGTCCCTCAGCAGCTCTGATGCGATCGCGGACAGTCTCGCTTCTGTATAACGCATTGCAGCCGGAGGGTCGCCGTCGATGCTTCCGTTGTTTCCTTGCATTTCGATCAGCAGGTTCCGCAATTTCCAGTCTTGGCTCATCCTGACCATGGCTTCGTAAACAGAGGAATCACCGTGCGGGTGGTAATTGCCAATGACATTACCTACCGTTTTAGCAGATTTTCGAAAAGCTTTGTCATGAGTATTGCCATCGACCAGCATTGCGTACAATATGCGCCTTTGTACAGGCTTTAAACCATCGCGGGCATCCGGCAGCGCCCGATCTTGAATGATGTATTTGCTGTACCGGCCAAAACGGTCGCCCAACACTTCCTCAAGTGGTAAATCTTGAAAACGTTCTTCCATTGCCATCGACTATTCAACCTCCTCTCGATGGGACAGATTTTCATTTTCCAGAAGACTCACATCTTCTTCAAGGCCAAACGCCACATGATTTTCAATCCATTTGCGACGCGGCTCTACTTTATCTCCCATCAAGGTCGTCACTCGCCGTTCCGCCCGGGCGGCATCATCGATTCGAACCCGGACGAGCGTTCTTGTTTCGGGATTCATAGTCGTTTCCCACAGCTGGTCCGCATTCATTTCGCCTAGCCCTTTATAGCGCTGAATCATATAGCCTTTGCCGACTTTTTTAATGGCCGCCTGCAATTCCTTTTCCGTCCATGCGTATTCCACTATCTCTTTTTTCCCCGTTCCTTTGCTGACCTTGTACAAAGGAGGAAGCGCGATAAATACTTTTCCCGCTTCAATTAATGGCCTCATATAGCGATAAAAGAACGTGAGAAGAAGTACTTGAATATGCGCTCCGTCCGTATCGGCATCCGTCATAATAATAACTTTGTCATAATTGGAGTCTTCTACAGAAAAATCAGGACCGACGCCGGCTCCAATGGCATGGATGATCGTATTGATTTCTTCATTTTTAAAAATATCCTGAAGCTTTGCCTTTTCCGTGTTGATTACTTTTCCACGCAACGGAAGCACAGCTTGGAATCTCCGGTCGCGTCCTTGTTTTGCAGAGCCGCCCGCGGAATCCCCTTCCACCAAATACAATTCATTACGATTAGGATTTCGCGATTGGGCAGGTGTCAATTTTCCGGACAGCATGGAATCTGATTTTTTTCGTTTTTTCCCGTTTCTCGCTTCTTCTCGCGCTTTTCTTGCTGCTTCTCTAGCCTGAGACGCTTTGATGGCTTTTTTGATCAACAAAGAACTGATATCAGGGTTTTCTTCTAAAAAGTAGGATAACTGTTCGGAAACAACGGCATCTACAGCGGAGCGGGCTTCGCTTGTTCCAAGTTTTCCTTTTGTTTGGCCTTCGAACTGAAGCAATTCTTCCGGGATCCGGACGGAAATGACAGCGGATAATCCTTCGCGAACGTCAGAGCCTTCTAAATTTTTATCTTTTTCTTTTAATAAATTGACTTTTCTGGCGTAATCATTAAACACCCGCGTCATCGCCGTTTTTGCTCCGGCTTCGTGAGTTCCCCCGTCTTTTGTACGGACATTGTTGACGAAGGAAAGAACATTTTCCGAAAATCCGTCATGAAATTGAAAAGCAAACTCCACTTCGATTCCGTTTTGTTTTCCTTCAAAAAACGCGACAGGATGCAAAGGTTCTTTATCTTCGTTCAAATATTCTACAAATGCTTCAATGCCGTTTTCAAAATAGAACGTATCATGTTGATTATAACGTTCATCCCGTATATCGATCTTTAGCCCTTTTAATAAAAAGGCACTTTCTCTTAGTCGTTCACATAAGATTTCATAATTGAACACAACCGTACTAAATATAGTCGGATCCGGTTTAAAGTGGATTTTTGTTCCTGTTTTCGTCGTTTTTCCGATTTTTTCTAAAGTCGTTTCCGGTTTTCCGCCATTTCGAAAGCGTTGTTCATAAATGAATCCGTCTCGCTGAATAGTCACAATCAGCCATTCCGATAAGGCATTGACCACGGAAGCGCCAACCCCATGCAAACCGCCGCTTGTTTTGTAGCCGCCTTGTCCGAATTTCCCCCCGGCGTGAAGCACCGTGAGAATGACTTCGGGAGTCGGCTTTCCAAGTTTATGCATTCCAGTCGGCATTCCACGACCGAAATCTTCCACACTAACCGAATTGTCTTTATGTATAACGACTCTAATTTCATCACCATAGCCAGACAATGCTTCATCCACCGCATTGTCGACAATTTCATACACCAAGTGATGCAATCCTTTCGAATCGGTTGATCCGATGTACATTCCTGGCCTTTTTCGAACCGCTTCCAAACCTTCTAATACTTGAATCGCATCCTCGTTATATTCCATTTGGTTCTTCTTATTTGCCACGAACATTCCCCTTTCAAAACAAAAACAAACAAACGTTCGCATTTTATTATAACATACATAATGATAAATGAAAAATCCGTCCAAATAACCAAAACATCTTTTATTTGGTTTTGTACAGGTTCATTTTAACCATCCAAAAGCGTTCTCCATTCACGTTCAAAAGACACCTATGCACTATTTTACCTTTTCATGAAAAAAGCGCAAGAAAGGAAATGAAAAACTGTTTCACAGATACAGGGCCAGGCCTCATTATATGAGGACTGGCCCTTGCCCAGGTAGGTATGTTGTTTATTTTGTCATGGCATGCTCGATTTTAATACAGCGATTCATAATAACGGTGTAGCCTTTTTCTTTTAAATATCGGTACACTTCTTCATTTTCGATCCCTAATTGAGCCCAAAAAACAGGACAATCAATCTTTGTAAATTCTTCCGCAATTTCCGGCAATGCCTCCGATCGACGGAAAACATTCACAATGTCAACCGGCCCTTCAATATCCGTTAAAGAGTCGACCGCTTGAACACCCAACACTTCATCTACAGCTGGGTTTACGGGAATGATTTCATATCCTGCCTGTTGCATCGCTTCCGCTACTTCATAAGAGGGGCGATTCGGATTATTGCTTAGACCCACAACGGCAATTCTTTTGGCTTTTTTTAAAATTTCTCCAATTTCTTCTCGTGATGGATTCTCGATCATACTGTTTCCTCCTTTTTTAGCCTGCATGCAGCTTTTTATTCTATTCTATCTCTTCAATCTAAATCCTGCTCATCTGAAGCTTTCGCTTTTCATAAAAAAATCTTTTTTTATTGATCCCGACCATGATAAAATAGAGTGAAACTTCCAATTGGGGCGTCCTGTTCAGCGGGAAAAGGCATTGTTCAAAAATTTTTAGGCGTTCATCAACGATTGTATAGGAATTGGATATAAAGAAAATAAAAACCGATAACAACATAGTTCGGAAAAAGGGGCAATGACCAGAATGGAATATGTAGTCTTTATTTTAATAGCTTATCTGCTTGGTTCCATTCCATCTGGCTTGATTGTGGGAAAGATATTTTATGGTGTGGATATCCGCGAACATGGAAGCGGAAATTTAGGAGCAACCAACGCTTTCCGCACACTTGGAATAAAAGCAGGATCTGTCGTGATTATCGCTGATATCCTAAAAGGCACGCTCGCTACTTTGCTTCCAATCTGGTTCGGTGCAGACTTGCATCCTCTGATCGCAGGTATGGCAGCTGCCGTTGGGCACAGCTTTCCCGTTTTTGCCGGATTTCGAGGAGGAAAAGCAGTGGCTACATCAGGGGGAGTACTGCTGGCGTACGAGCCGGTCTTATTCCTATTATTAGTCGTAGCCTTTTTGATTAGCTTATACATATCCAAATATGTATCGCTTTCCTCCATCATCGTTTCCATAATCGCTGTGATCTATACTTTCTTTAAAGGGGATATCCCCTTGATCATTGTCGTATTGTTCTTGGCATCCTTTGTTATTTTCCGCCACCGAGCAAACGTCAAAAGAATTCTGAATAAAACGGAGCCAAAAATTAAATGGATGTGAAAAAAGAGCCTTATCACAAAAGGCTCTTTTTTTCTGGGAGTGCCATTACGACATTATATATCTACAGAGAGAACGTTGATCCGATATTCGAACGATCGTATTCGCGAATAAGAGTAGAAGGAAACGGGTCAGATTCGACGTGCTTATTGGTTGTTCTTTTTTGGCCAAGAAAGGTAAACTAACTATGAGATAAGTATTGGATCTAATCCAAAACAAAACGAGGTGTATTTAAGATGAATATTCAGATATCCAAAAAAGCGCTTGAGTGGTTTGAGGATGAAATGGGCGTGAAAAAAGGAGAATTCGTACGATTCTTTGCCCGTTACGGCGGGTCCAGTCCGCTTCATCAAGGATTTTCACTGGGAGTTTCAAAAGAAGAACCCATCCAGATTGGAGCGAAAGCAGAATATAACGGGGTTGTATATTATGTAGATGAAAAAGACCTCTGGTTTTTCGACGAACATGATCTTTATGTGGATTATAGCGAAAAATTGGATGAACCGATTTATCAATATACGCTTCAATCGTAAAAAATTATAGGGCGGCCCCAAAAGAATTTCTTTTAGAGACCGCCCTGGAAGAATTAACGGAAAACGTTGAACCTAAAGGCGAAAATGCCGAATATGGTCTGTCAATCCTTCTGATTGAAGGATTTCTTTTTGTTTTTCCCCAAGAAGATCAAAATGGGAGTAACCGTCTCGTCGAATGTGAATCCATTCTTTTTTCAAACCGTATTTTTTCCCCCATTTGGCTAACTTTTCAAGGTCATTACACCCTACTTTCGTCACACTGTGACAATCAGGAAAGCGGCTGTCCAACCAAAAATGTGTTAAAAAAGCAATTTCGCCATTTTCAATTCGATGTTTCCAATTTAACAGTTCTTCCCTTTTGATTCCAAATGCCATAACCGTCCCTCCTTGCCTACGGATATTGCTTGGACAGGCATTTTAGATCGTTCTCATGCTTCGTGTCGTTCGGGAATGTTCTTTTTACAGCGAAATCGAAAGAACCTAATCTTTACACTTTACAGAAACAGCATTTCATCGTAAAAGGAGACGTTTCCCCTTTTTCCGTTTCCGCGGTGTACCCGTATGTAATCATTTCGATTCATTTTTTTCCGAAATAAGCATGAACACTCTCACTTCAAGCCATTGATATTTTATCACAATACTCGATCATTCGCTTTTAAACTGCTTCTGATGGCATAAGAAAAGGGCGACTCAAGTGAGTCAGCCCTAAATTTGTTATTCTGTTTGCTGATTGGAAGCTTCGTCTTTTATTTCATTCCGGAATCCCTCGATGCTTTGACGACGGCGTTCATTTTTTTCTTTAATTTTTTCTAATTGTTCTTTGGAATCTGTATAGGCCATTGATTCCTCTGCTCTTTCCATGTTTTCAATCGTATGATGAATCATGTTTTGCAATTTTTCTACATTGTCACTGCGATCGTCTGGATTTGGACGATGATTGGTCATGAAACATCCTCCTTGTCGTCATATATTGAGAGCTGGATTTACTCGCCTTTCGTCTGGATCACTTGTGCGTGGTGTCCTGATTTGTCTTGCATTTTTTTGCCTTTGTTGCCTCCTGCTGCACGAGGCTGGGTGCCTAAATGATCCGGCACAAAATATTTGCTTTTTTTATGTGGATTGCTCATAAAAAAATTCCCCCTTGACATAAAGTTTCTCCTGTTCTGGGGGGATTATAACGCAAAAATTTATTCCGCTTTTTCCATTCGTCTCATTTCCAGTCGTGCCTCAAGCCTCTCCTCGATCTTATCCAGCGCTTGTTGATCATGAAGAAGCGCTTGACGATTCTCTCTTACTAATTCATGAAAGGATCTTTTTCTGATTTTTCTCATTGTTTTCCCTCCGTTGTTAGTGCTGTTGATTTTTAGTATGGCCAAGTGGAAGAAAGAGTATAAACAAATTTGCAAAATTTTTTATTATTTTAGCCAATTGATCATTTGCTGAAGTTGTAAATTTCCAATATGTTTATGGATGATCACTCCATTTTCATCAATGACATAAGTTGTCGGAATAGCCGCTACTTTATATGTTTCATTCACTTTGCCGTCTTGATCTAAAAGAATAGGGTACGATATGCCATATTTCCGGGCAAACTGTGTAACATTTGATTCAGGATCCATATTGACTGCCAACAATTCCACTGATCCTTTATTTTGTTCATAAAATCTCTGCAAAACCGGAATTTCTTCTTTACAAGGTGGACACCACGTAGCCCAAAAGTTGATGATAATCTTTTGTCCTTTTCTCTCTTTTAAGCGTATCCGCTCTCCCTTTAAAGTCGTCAGCGTAAAATCCGGTGCGTTTTCACCTATTTTTAAACCAGGAAGACGATCTCCTTTCTTTAGACGCTGATCTTGTTTACCTGTCTTTTCCATTAGATTGGATTGATTCTTCTCTTCTTTCTTTGCATTTTCCGGAAATGGATCGGCTTTCAGTTGCTGGCTCGCAGCCATCAGCAGAAGACAAGCAATCAATAGGACTCCCCATTTTATTTTGATCATGCTGACACATTCCTTTCGAATATGCTTTGTCCTATTATATGCCTGTCCATAAATGTTAGAAGACAAAGAAAAAGAGGCTGACAAAATTTTGTCAACCTCTTTTTAAGAAGGATTACGCATGTTTTAATTGTTCAAATTTGCGACGAAGAACCATTTGTAAAATTCCGCCGTGACGGTAATAGTCAAGTTCTACTTCTGAATCAAAACGAACCATCACTTCGAATTCTTTCTTATTGCCGTTTTCGTCCGTTGCCGTTACTTTAATAATGTCATGAGGTTTGACATTATCGTCGATATGAACATCGATCGTTTCTTTACCGGTTAAGCCAAGAACTTCCGCATTTTCACCTTGTTTGAATTGAAGAGGGAGAACACCCATCATCACAAGGTTAGAACGGTGAATACGTTCGTAGCTTTCAGCGATAACGGTTTTAATTCCTAAAAGTTTCGTACCTTTTGCTGCCCAGTCACGGGAAGAACCCATTCCATAGTCTTTTCCGGCGAGAACGACTAGACCCGTTCCGTCTTGTTGATATTTCATGCATGCATCATAAATTGGCATTACTTCTCCTGTCGGCCAATAAGTCGTAAATCCGCCTTCCGTTCCAGGAGCGATTTGGTTGCGGATGCGGATATTGGCAAATGTTCCACGCATCATGACTTCATGGTTGCCACGTCTGGAGCCGTACGAGTTGAAATTGCGCGGCTCTACGCCTTTGGAGCGTAAATATTTTCCTGCCGGAGTATTTACGCCAATGGCTCCTGCAGGCGAAATATGGTCTGTTGTAACGGAGTCGCCGAATTTTCCGACTACACGCAAACCTGTAAGCTGTTTAATTTCTTCAGGATTTTCAGAAAGCCCTTCAAAGAATGGAGGGTTTTGAATGTAAGTCGAATTTGGATCCCAATTATAAAGTGGTTCATTGCTGGTTTTAATCGCATTCCATTTGGCGTTGTCATCGAAAACACGTTCATATTCTTTACGGAACAATTCTGGAGTTACCGTACGTTGAACGACTTCTTTAATTTCATCGGAAGAAGGCCAGATATCCTTAAAGAATACATCGTTTCCATCTTTGTCTTTTCCGATTGGGTCGTTTTGCAAGTCGATATCCACTGTTCCGGCAAGTGCGTAAGCCACAACTAATGGAGGCGAAGCAAGATAGTTTGCTTTTACAAGCGGATGAATACGACCTTCAAAGTTGCGGTTTCCGGACAATACAGATGTCACGAAGAGGTCGGAATCCGTAATTGCTTTTTCAATTTCCGGAAGAAGCGGTCCGGAGTTGCCGATACACGTTGTACATCCGTAACCAACAAGGTTAAATCCGATTTTTTCAAGATAGCTTAGCAAGCCGGAGTCGCGTAAATAACCAGTTACCACTTTAGATCCAGGAGCTAAAGAAGTTTTGACATATTTCGGTACATTCAGCCCTTTTTCAACGGCTTTTTTTGCCACCAATCCGGCACCGATCAATACATAAGGGTTAGATGTATTGGTACAGGAAGTGATAGCTGCAATCGCCACTGCTCCCGTTTTCATAGTCACTTCTTCGCCGTTTTCGAACTTCACCACGGCTTCTTTATCAAATTCTTTTTCCGTCAACCCGAAACCTTGAGTGCCTTGTGGTGCTGTAACGGCTTGACGGAAAGAAGATTGCATTTTTGAAAGCGGAATTAAGTCTTGTGGGCGTTTTGGACCCGACAAATTCGACTCAATTTCAGAAAGATTGATTTCTACTACGTCTGTGTAGATTGGATCTTCTTTGGGATTAAAGAACATATCATTTTCTTTTAAGTATTTTTCAACAATTTGGACATGTTCTTCTTCGCGTCCAGTCAAGCGAAGATAGCTTAACGATTCGTCATCTACCGGGAAGAATCCGCATGTTGCCCCATATTCAGGCGCCATATTGGCAATGGTAGCACGGTCGGCAAGCGGCAGCTTAGAAACACCCGGACCGAAGAATTCAACAAATTTTCCTACCACGCCTTTTTGACGAAGTACTTGAGTCACTTTTAACGCCAAGTCTGTCGCAGTCGAACCGTTTGGCAGTTCTCCCGTTAATTTGACACCAATTACTTCAGGAATTGGGAAATAAGAAGGTTGTCCAAGCATACCAGCTTCTGCTTCGATACCACCTACGCCCCATCCCAATACACCAAGTCCGTTGATCATGGTTGTATGGGAATCCGTACCTACTAGAGTATCTGGATAAGTTTCATATTCGTTCGGGCTTGTTTCTTTTACGTGAACCACACTTGCAAGATATTCAAGGTTTACTTGGTGGACAATCCCGGTTGCCGGCGGAACTGCACGATAGTTTTTAAAGGCCTTTTGTGCCCAGTTTAAGAATTGGTATCGTTCAGCATTTCGTTCAAATTCCAATTCCATGTTTTTTTCCAAAGCGTCAGAAGTTCCATATTTGTCGACTTGAACAGAATGGTCAACGACAAGATCCACCGGAATTTCCGGATTGATCATTTCTGGTTTTCCACCCATATCGCTCATCGCTTTACGCAATGAAGCCAGGTCTACAACCGCTGGTACACCTGTAAAATCTTGCAAAATAACGCGGGATGGTTTGAACGGAACTTCTCCGCCCTCTACGTCTTTTGAACCCCATTTCGCCAAATTTTCAATATGTTCTTTTTTAATGACTCTGCCATCATATTGGCGGAGAACTGATTCTAATAATACTTTGATCGAATATGGCAAGCGGCTGACATCTGCCACATTGGCATCCTTTAAAGCCGCTAGACGATAATAATGATATCGTTTACCATTCACTTCGAATGATGAACGAGCGTTAAAAACGTCGTTTGTCATCCCAATTCCCCCTCTTCTGTTATGTAAGACTATGCAGCGAAAAGTTTGAATGGAAATTCAAACTTTTCTTATATGTTCATCTTAATACAAGCGCTAACATAAGTAAATAACAAGAATGTTATTGTTTTTCATAAGTTTTCCTTATATCGACAAATTGTGTCGATATGAATGCCCAATCATAGGCATCATTTTTTCTCTTCATTTTTCAAATTTCTCTTGAAACTTTAACGGTCATTGCCCGTATTTTAATTAGTTAACCATAAACATCGGAGGCGATCAAAATGGAAATTCGAAAGCGTCCTGCATTAAAATTAAAAAAGACGCCATTAGGAAACATTCTAAACATTATTTCATTATTAGTGTACATCGGAAGTGTTATGCACTTATTCATGCACTGGTCTTCCTTGCCGAATCGAGTTCCAATTCATTATAACTTGGTCGGAGAAATAGACAAATGGGGCAGCAAAGAGGCTATTTTTTTCCTCCCGATTACAGGCGCCATTTTATGGATGGGGCTTGCAATTCTCGAAAAATTCCCACACCTTTATAATTACATGGTTGTTTTAACGGAAGAAAATATAGAACGGCAATACAAAAACGCAAGTACTATGATCAACGTTGTAAAAAATGAAATCCTCCTTTATATTGCTTATTGCAGTTGGAAAGATGTGAATATTGCCTATGGACGCGATGTCGTTTTAGAAACTTGGGATTTACCTATATTTCTTCTCATCCTTTTCGGTTCGATCGGATTTTTTATCATCAGGTCATTCCGTTTACAATAATGGTATAAGATTGGATGGTTTGTTTTTTTCATATAATAATTTTTTGAACCCGTCTTGGTTTTCATCAACACTGGATGATTATCGAAACATAGCATAAAGTGAGCATAAAAATGGAAATTGGGTACGATCATCACTTTCCAAAAGACATATATTTAAAAGGATGTTTATTCTGTAGATAAGAAAACTTGCCATGGAAAAGATTACACGGTCACCTACTTTTCTCCTTATTCTCCAACTTATTTTGATAAAGTTATTGACCTTCGTTCTAATTCACCTTATAATTTTTATCAGTGTCCCGGTAGCTCAGCAGGATAGAGCGACAGCCTCCTAAGCTGTAGGTCGCGAGTTCGAATCTCGCCCGGGACGTTTTTTCATGATTCATTTTCACAGTTGTATGAAGAAGGGAATAGAGACAGGGAGGTTGTCAAAAATCGAGACAGCCTCCCTGTTTCGCTTAAAGATTTGCAGTAGTTTAAAACGGTCCTATCTTGTTAAGCAATAATCATTCAATGGATGACATGATCTTTAATACGTGCTGCTAAGCGCTTTATCGGCCATAGCCGATTAACCAGCAGAATCCTTTGGTGTTATAGGTTTTAAGTTGGCGATCTTTACAATCCCCTGAACATGACCTTTTGCTATTTTTTCAATAAAGCTGGGATCTTTCAGCTTTGTCGCATCTTCAGTATTATCAATAAAGCCGTTTTCCGTTAAAAGCGCCGGCATTCGGCTTTCGCGAAGAACATGAAAGTCCCCCTGCTTTTTCCCTCGATCATAGAACCCCGTTGCTTTTATAATTTCTTGATGAATGGTATTTTGATACGAAGTGGTAGGTTGTCCGACGCCCGGATAGATAAAAGATTCGAATCCTGTTGCTCCTCCGGAATTAACGTGAACAGATAAATAAAAGTCTGCCCCCCAAGCGTTGGCTTTCTCTGTTCTGGCAGTCAATGTCGGATAAGAATCCCCTGAACGGCTCATGAGAATGGCAATTCCTTCATAATCGTTCTGCAGTCTGTCTCGAATCAGTTGACAAATTTTTAGTGTAATATTTTTTTCCATAAGGCCGTTTCCCGTTGCTCCAGAGTCTTTTCCCCCATGTCCTGGATCTAAAAAAAGTTTAAACATGCTTCATCCCCTCCTTTAGATATTCAACCTTTCCAGCTATCTCTCAAGGTTGTTTAGGATATATAACTCGTCAGTGAAGGACTTTAAAAAGCTGACCAATGCGTTCTGCTATATAAATACGGAATTTCTCAACGTAACGTTACGGTCATCATCCAAAAATGAATGCCGATAAAAAACAGAATATTCTGATATCGAGCATTAAAATATTCCAATTATATCTTGCAGCAAGGGTCCACAAGCTAGTTATAAGGAGGTGCACCATATGACCAAAAGAAAAGCAAACCATGTCATTCCCGGAATGAATGCATCCAAATCACAAGGAGATGGAGCTGGATACAACGAAGGGTCCTCCAACGAACCACTGACGGAACAGCAAAGACAAAACAATAAAAAAAGAAAGAAAAACCAATAAAATTTCACACTGACGACGACATCTTCTCAATCAAACCAAAAGGGATGGTCGAGACAAACAAACATCGCCTATGTTGGCGATGTTTGTTTATGTGCGCCCGGCATGTACATGAACTATAGGGTGTAAGTCCCGAACCCCGAAGACAGAAGTAGAGGTTAGCCAAGAGCAAGGGTGTCCGTGGTGACGCGGAATCTGAAGGAAGCTGGAGGCAAAACACCGGTCCGAGGAACACGAACCTCATATAAGGCTAGGTATGATTGAGTGAGTTTGCATAACAAAACAAAGCTCTTTCTGTCGAAGGTCATATCGAGTAAATGAGGCGGATAGATGGTGTGAAAGTGCATGTACTTACCCGGGGAGGTCTGGCGGATATGTGAAGTACTCTTCATAACCTACTTAGTGATAAGTAGCTGAACCGTCAGAAGTCAGCAGAGGTCATAGTATTAGTTGGTCTAGAACAACTAAGAAGGACCGAACAATTAAGAGAGAATAGCCCTTGGTATTCAGTGAGTCATGATGAACACAGAAAACGTAGTACCTCACTTGAGGGAGGAAGCGGTGAATCCCGTGGGAGACCTCTTGGAGGGTGGAGTGACCACTGGCATAAAGAGAACAGCTATTCACGGAAGTTATAAAGACTTGCGTCAATTATCTTAATTGAACCGCCGTATACGGAACCGTACGTACGGTGGTGTGAGAGGACGGGAGTTAATCGCTCCCTCCTACTCGATTCATATTCATTTACTTTTTCCACAATATCCGTTAAAACTGCA
Organism: Bacillus sp. FSL W8-1127; assembly: GCF_038006725.1. Classification (NCBI taxonomy): domain Bacteria; kingdom Bacillati; phylum Bacillota; class Bacilli; order Caryophanales; family Bacillaceae; genus Bacillus; species Bacillus sp. FSL W8-1127. The sequence continues at coordinate 1,717,416 of NZ_JBBOVU010000001.1, forward strand.
TGGTATTTTTCCAATTGCCTTCTTTGAGTTTCCGTTGCGGTTTCTAAAGCATTTTCAACTTGCTGATAAGCTTTGTTTACCTCATTTTTTAAATGAGATAATTGGGAACCAAAATCAGCGGAATCGATTTCAAGTTCCAGAGATGCTTTTTCGACTTCAGAAACTCTCTGTTCAGCATCTTGAAACGCTCTCTGCTTACTTTTTTGATAAGGCATGATGGAGCAAACTCCTTCATTGGAGAATCACTTTTATTCTGTGTCAAAAACAACAAATTATTCGGTGTTTGTTTTGAATAATCGCACACAATAAGGTATAGCAAGGAGGGATATAAAAATGAACAAAAACGATGGGAAAGATATGAGAAAAAATGCTCCAAAAGGGCACCACACTGGTCAACCTGAACCATTAAGCGGTTCCCATAAAGTCAAAAACAGAAACCATACCCGTCAAAAACATAATCCCGGCCACGGAATGTAAGTAAACACGCCGGTGACCCCGGCGTGTTTTTAAAACTTATCGTTTATTCTATTTGAATGAGTACTCATTTTGGCCATTTAGTTTACATAATAATTTTATAGATAACTTTTTTGTTCCACATCCATCTTTTTCAAGAAAGATTATGGAAGGTCCTTTGGCTGTACATCAGAATTTTTTATGAGTTCTTTTTATAAGAATCAGAATGTTTTCTTTTTCAAAAAAAGCCCATTTTTTTAAATCAGGATACTTGTCCTTTCTATTTTGCATTTTTTTCATACTATACTAAGGAAATCGATTACCTGCTGTTCTTTTGACGTTGAAAATGCTATTGGGTGATCAGGTATATCGTGCAGAAGTAAACTAAGCGCTTCTGTCAAAAGCAAGCTTTATCAATCATGAATCGGGAGGTGTCTTTATGTCAGTACACCATTATCATTCCTTATGTCAAAAGCATAGGGGGAGAGCTGTTCGCATAAGAACTCGCGATGGTAGGATACACGAAGGAATCATTCATCGCGTTCATCATGACAGAGTATTCATCCATCCTTTTTCTAGAGGTCGTTTTAATCGTTTCGGAGGTTATGGTTACGGTTGGGGATATGGCTATGGTGGAGGATGGGGAGGTTTCGGCGTTGGAATTGCATTAGGAGCAATCGTCGGCCTCGCTCTTCTTCCTTTCTTTTTCTGGTAAACTAGATGGCTTTAGAAAAATGGCATAAGTTTTGCTCACTCATAGATGGATCGCTATTGATTATTTTAGCTTTTGTGAATCTCGTCCATATTGCTTTCGCACATTTCATCGCTAAGAATGGAGAACCAAAGAATCAATAAAAGTCGCAAATAATATATTTACAAAGACGATTTGTATATGCCATTTCTTTCCTTTAGGTAAAGGACGGACGGGACCATTATATCCCCTAATATCTTTATCCGTCTATCTTTCTGATTGTTCGACGTTGTTTGAAATGCAAAATCCTTATAGATTCAATACTCTCAAGAAAAAGAGATGTCACAAACAACACGTAAACAAAAGAAAGCTGCACCCTAAATGGGCGCAGCTTCTCTTATCCTAGCCGGGATGACTCATTTCGTTTTTGGGACGATGTTATCGCTGAGAAGGACGAAATCCTGCAGCTTCCGCTTCTTCACGGGAACAGAACATTTTTTCCGGTTTCGTTTCATCATAATATTCGTCGCCAGGCATATGGTATATTTTTTTACCGGAACTGGAGATGTTCCCTTTAATATTGCAGCTTCCCTTGGAATGGTCTTGTGTTGACGATTTCTCTGTACCTGTTAATGAACTTTGTTCCTTTCCATTCGAATTATATCCATGGTCCGTTACATAATTTTCAATAGACCAGATTCCTTTCTTCTCTCTTTGCGCGACTGCTTGTGCAGCTCTAAATTCATCGACATATTTTGTATTAGGCGGAAAGACTGCCACGCGGGCGAGGCCCTTTTCAATCAGCAGTTTATTGTAATTTTGATGATTTAACCACACGTAAGCCAGAAGCCTGCCGTACTTGTCCCTTTCTTGAACATCAAACTCCAGCGTAACGGTTTTACCGGTCAATTGTGATTTTGTAAAGGAGGAGGCTTCCGGGCCAAACGGTTGAACCCCTAATCTAGGATGTTTCGTTTCCGGTGTATCAACTAAAATCATCCGTACCCGTTCTTCTTTTCCGTTTGCCATCCGGGCCACGAATGTATCACCGTCTACTACACGCACTACAACAGCACGTATCCCTTTTACATCGGATTTATTTGTTCCGGCATAGGCTTTTTTCGACTGCTGATCGGATGCTGCTTCATTAGTAGCAGATTCGTTTGTTGTTGTTGATGAATGCTTATTTTGCTGACCGCCGGTTAACGAACAGCCAGACAAAATAAGTACGCACATACTAAAGATAGCGAACCACTTTTTCATATTCTTCTCTCCCTAATCTATTGATGAAACTCTCTCTGTTGATGGCAAAATGAAAAGGGGAACGGCAAAACAGTCTCATCTTACCAAATAAAAAAGTTATGTAAACTCAAAAGCTTGTAGATTCAGTCATTTTATATTTATTCGTGTAAAAAAGTACTTCTTCTACATATTGCTCACTATGGTTATAAGCGTAGACCGCTTTCTTCCAGTGTCCATTAGCCGCCCCGTTTCGTGCTAAATAATTGGCTGCGCTAAATACTGCATCTTCAAGATCAAAAGGATCCGCCTTGCCGTCTCCGTTGGCATCCACACCATAGCCGCCGTATTTTTTTATGACAGCCGGGTTGGTTTTATCTTTTTCAGGAATTTTGCCTATTCCTTTCCCTTCGCAGCCAGGATATTTCCACCCCACAAACGTGCATGGCATGAATTGCATTGGGCCTTCAGCACCTGCAGGAGAAACTAACGGACCTTTAGAAAACTTCGTTTCCACTCGATGGTGTGCAGCTAAAAGCTCCCAAGGCACCCCGTATTTTTGTGCCGCAGCTTTATATATCGGAATATATTCCTTCGGTATGCTCACATTTTCCTCAATCTTTCCATTTGTCCATTTATAAGTCACGAAACCGACCAAAATAATAAATGGAAAAAGAAACCAAATGAACGCTTTTTTCATCACTGTACTTGTCACCCAATTCAAAAGTGATATCCATGTCTATATTATGGATAAATTGGAATGGATGCAAGTGAGTTTTTTTAAAACATTAGAAAGTAATGGGCTGATAGTCTTTGTACAAGTTAAAGGTAAGGTGGAAATTTTGCCAATAAAAAGCAAAACTTTTCTCCAATCCTTTCCAAGAGTAAATTGATTTTTCTTGTTGTTTCCATGTATACTGCTCATGGGAAGAATTTCGCCTTCTTTTTGAGCACAAGGCATATAAGCCTCTTTTCTCTTTCGGAAAACCAACGGTGATCTTATGAATAGAAATACAGCGCGTAATGAAAAGGGTTGATGAGGATGGAAAAAGGGAACATATTTTCATTTATACATACAATGGAACTATTGAACAACCGATTATTAATTTATTGGAATCAAATGTTTCCAAAAAACATCAGCATTTCTCAAATCCTCGTTTTAGCGGAGCTGTGGGAAAAAGGTCCAAGAAAACAATCGGACCTTGCTACGCGGCTTGGATTTACACCAGGAGCCATGACCAATATCGCCAATAAATTAATCGAAGCCGGAGTAGCGGAACGAATTTCAGATGAAAAAGATAGGAGAATTGTTTATTTAGCGATCAACCAATCTGGAGAAGATTTACTTTTGGAAGCCATGAAAATGGGACAAAAAATGTATTTGCAGCTTTTTCAACAGCTGACAAAAGAAGAGCATAAAGTATTAAACTCTGTCTATGGAAAATTACTGTCATTTTTGGAAAAACAAAAATAATCGGTTGTTCAGATGGAGCGGTTCCCGCATTCACCATTTTTGGTGGTTATGCAGGAACCGCTTTATCGTTTTCGAGAAAGTGCAAGATTAGGATTCCTGTCCTTTCCTAGCTGTTTAAGGCCATACGTCTCTTTTTCGGCTTCTTCCTTCCGCGCCAACAATTCTCGTTCTTCTTTCTTTAATTGGGAAATGCGCTGCTCAACTTCTGTCAATTTCTTTTCAGCCTCTGTCAGCTGTTTTTCACATTCATCCCTCTTAAAGGCAGAGTGTTCAATTTCTTGTGTTAAAACTGGATCATAGTCGGGATATTTCGAAATAGTCAACTCTGTCATTTCATCAAATATTTTATTTAACTTCTTCTCCCACTGTGCCTTTTCAGTTAAATAAAAACTTGATTGGAGAAAAGAAGCTACGGACTTGACCACTCCTTTTGCCCTCGCTTTCTTTTGCTCCAGCTTCTTGTCGATGTTTTCCATTTTTTCTTTGATTCGATAGTATTCAACAGTCGTATCGCCAAAATAAGGACGATTTTCATCAGCAATCAGTTGGTTTTTTAGTTTTTCTTTTGCGATCGAAAGATAGGTTTCACTTTCTTTTTTTATCGATAAGATGGTTGAACGCTCACTTTCCAAATCGTTCCGTTCTTTCTTATACTGTTCCTGCTCACTCCGATTTTTTTCCAATTGTAAAAGCAAAGAAATGTAATTTCTGTAACGTTTGCTCCAAACATCGGCTGTATTCTGAACATCAGCCAATTGAGAATATGGGGCTTCTAAACCATGCAACATTATTTCCAACAGGACAAAAGGAACCAATTCGTTTGAAAACAATAGATGCTGATAACGAAACGGAACAAGTTTAGGTCCAAAGAGAAGCGAATATAAAAAGTCCGGACTAAGCAAAAAGAATAGAAGCGGATCCGTTGTCAATTGGCTAAAAGCCGTGTTGGAAAATGATCGCAGCTCCCGAAATCTTTGCAAAAACTCCCCAAAATATGAATAGCCGGATACGGAAGTTAAAGCGTTGACCAACTGAACAATCCCTTCATTCTCTATCCATCGGCGTATCTGTTCTGAATCGAACTGATCGATCATCATGACAGACTTTAACTGCTGCCTTTCGTTTATGGGCAAAGAATTCAGTGTATCTGCAATCGTTTGATGCCATTCGGTTGAGTCTTCATTCAGCCTCCTGTGAAAATCTTTTAACAGCTGACTAAATTGCCAACTCACGATCATCCCAAGCTGGCTTTCCAAGTGATGCTGTTTGGCAAACGCAGAAAAATCCCGGTTCTTCTTGGAAAGGAGTTGGAACGTCTCTTCAATCACTTGGTCGAATCCTTTTGTAATTTCAAAGACCGTGTGAAATCGTCCGCCTTTAATCTTTAACACTTTTAATAACTGCAAAAAAATAGAAAGACGCAACTCATCCTCGCTTAGAAGAGAGGATTTCTTTGTTTCCGTTTCTATATATTTGAAAAAATGATCTTGATGATCTCTTGAAAACCAATCTTTTGTTTTATTGGATACAATGTCCCATATATTCGTTTTGCAAAAAAGAATATAAAGATAACGCAACTCATCGCCTTTTAAAGAGCTGAGCGAACGCGCCAGAAATGATCCGTCCATAGTCTCCCCCTCTTTACTGCGGCTGTTCTTTTTGTAGTTCTATTATAAACGATCTTCCTGATCATGAATAAGGAAATCTCTTTCTCCATTTTCCATCCGGCTTTGTTACTTGATAAAAAATGATTCCACTGTAGCTTATTCTATACGTTTTAAGAGAAGCACGATAAGCTTCATTTCCTCATGCGATTGAAATGGAAAAATCCTTATGGCTTGCTATATATGTTAGATACAGCCATAAGGATTTTACCCCTTTTTTTCCTACTGAACAATAGATGTCTTGCATAAAAGATCTTTAGAATCAGTCGTGTTTACGAAATCTTACCTAAGATGCCTGATTTTTTCATCCTTTTCGTTTCAATTTCTACCTATTTATTTTCGATTTTACCGATTCGGATTCTTTGTCATCTCGTAACGGAAACGTATGTTGTCGACCATCATGCTCGCACATTAGTTTCTAATTTGGCCGTTTCCATAAATCAAGTATTTCGTTGTCGTTAAAGCCTTTAATCCCATTGGTCCCCTTGCGTGCAATTTTTGCGTGCTGATGCCAATTTCAGCACCAAACCCGAATTCAAATCCATCCGTAAATCGAGTGGAAGCATTGTGATAAAGAGCTGCTGCATCCACTTCATTGAAAAATTTCGCTACATTTTGATCGTCAGCTGTAATGATGGCTTCTGAATGTTTCGTTCCATATTGGTTAATGTGTTCAATGGCTTCCTCTACCGAAGAAACGATTTTGGCAGCTATAATTTTATCCAAGTACTCGGTCGACCAATCTTCCTCAGTTGCAGGCTTCAGTCCGACGGCCAGTTGTTGGGCTTTTTGATCTCCTCGTACTTCGACTTCATGATCTTGAAGACGTTTGGCAAGTTCCGCAAAATACTTTGCAGCCCAGTTTTCATGGACGAGAACCTTCTCCGCCGCATTGCAGACGGAAGGTCGTTGAGTTTTGGCGTTAATGACGATATCAATGGCCATTTCTTTATCAGCTGATTCATCAATGTAAATGTGGCAATTTCCGACACCTGTTTCTAGCACTGGAACAGAAGCTTGTTCCACGACGGATTGGATCAAATTTTTTCCGCCGCGAGGAATCAACACATCTAAATATTCCGTGAGTGTAAATAATTGCTGAGCGGTTTCTCTTGAAGTATCTTCCAACAATTGAACAGCATCCGCAGGAATTTCCGTTCCTTCAAGGGCTCGTCTAATGCAATCACTAATCGCTATGTTGGAATGTTGAGCGGATGAACTGCCTCGCAGTATCACCGCATTTCCTGTCTTTAAGCATAGTGTGGCCGCATCCACGGTCACATTTGGACGTGCCTCATAAATCATCCCCACCACACCAAGTGGAACTCTCACTGTTTTGATTTGCAGTCCATTGGGCCGTTCCCAACTATCCAAAATTTCCCCTACAGGATCTTTTAAATCAATGAGTTGACGGATGCCGTCCGCCATATCTTGAATCCTTTTCTCATTGAGAGTCAAGCGATCAATCAATGCCTCTGTCATACCTTTGGCACGAGCGTTCTCAACGTCTTTTTTATTTTCCTCAAGAATAAAGGATATTTCTTCTATTAGTTGTTTCGAAATAGCAGCTAACGCTTCATTTTTTTGTTTTGTTGTTTTACTGGCTAGCTCAGCAGAAGCTTGCTTGGCCTTTTTCGCTTTTTCCAGCAACTCCGTCATCGTTTCGTACTCCTCCTTACCCTTTTTTACCAAATTTTTCAACGTGATCGGTTCGAATGAGCTAGAGACACCCAGTTATCACGGTGAATGACCTCACAATGATCGCGGTTATACTTTTGTTTGATTTCGTCGCTATGTTTTCCTTTTATTTCTTGCAATTCTGAGGAATCATAATTCACTTGTCCCTTTCCAAGCACTTCACCGCGAGGATTCACCACTTCAATCACATCGCCCGCGCGAAAGCTTCCGTTCACTGCCGTCACTCCGGCAGGCAATAGACTTTTCCCTTGATCCAAAAGAGCTTCAGCCGCTCCTTGATCAATTTCGACTTGCCCTTTTACGAAAGAATGAATGGCAATCCATTGCTTATTTGCTGTCATTCCTTTTCGTGGAGTATAGCCGATATACGTCCCGTCTCCCTTGCCTTCTAATATATCCACTAGTTTGTTTTCTCCTGTTCCTGTACCGATAAATAAACTGACTCCGAGAGAAAGAGCTGTTTTCGCCGCATCGATTTTCGACTTCATTCCCCCGGTACCGAACTTGGATCCGGAGGTATCGGCTAAATCAAGAATCTCATCGGTAATGGCTGGCAAGTAGTAATATTTTTTGGCTGTTGGATCTTCGCGCGGATTTTTATCATATAATCCGTTAATGTCCGTCAAGATAATGAGAAAATCAGCATGTATCAAACCGCTGACTAGAGCAGACAACATATCATTGTCCCCAAAAGTCAACTCTTCAATGGAAACCGAATCATTTTCATTGATAATTGGCAAAACCGAGCGGTCGAGTAGTTCCGTCAATGTTTCATAAGCATTGCTGTACTGCTGTTTTCTGGAAAAATCACTTCTCGTTAACAGCATCTGGGCGGCCACAATGTGATATTTTTTGAATTCCTCTGTATAAGCCTGCATAAGCAGTCCTTGCCCGACAGCCGCCGCTGCTTGTTTTCCTTTTATTGAAACCGGCCGGGTGGGATAGTTCAACGCAGTAAAACCGGCTGCAACCGCACCGGACGAAATCAGCACCACTTCATGGCCTTGTTGTTTTAATTTAGCTAATGCCCGAACATGGTCCGCCAGTTTTTCCCGGCAAATACCGCCCATCGCGTTCGTTAATGAACTGCTTCCGATTTTCACCACAATCCGTTTTTTTCGCACGAGTTCTCCCTCCAATCCGCAAAAATCAAAAAGCCATTCTGTCCTCTAAAAGGACGGAATGGCTCGATTCCGCGGTACCACCTTTATTGGCAGGATCAAAATGATCAATGCCCGCTTTGAAACCTGTAACGAAGGTTAACGCTTGGTTTTATGACAAGAGCTCCCGGGCAGGTTCAACAGCCTCTAAGACGAGGAATCTTCCAGCCTGCGGATTCCACTCTCTATCGCCTGAGCATCTGTTTACTAGTCCCTTTCATCGCCGTTGACATTTGTTTTTTTAAAATTATGCACCACATTTAAACGGGCTGTCAAGAAAATCTTTTCTAATCATAATGAGGGCGCTAAAACCGATGATGACCAATGCAACTGTAAATCCTTAAAAAGTGAGGCAATCTTAGCAATTCTCCGTCTTTAATTCGGTTTTAACCAAGTTTACTACTTTATACGGATATGGCGATCCGCATCCGGACTCACTCATTGCCATAAACTTGTCCTTTTCGTAAAACCGTTCATTCTCAGAACGGTAGATTAAAGCAAGTCATCTACAGAAACATATTTATAATTTAAATCGCGCGCTACGGACGCATAAGTCACTTGCCCTTTAAATGTATTCACTCCAGCCTTTAAAGCGGGATTGTCCAAAATTGCTTGTTTAAAACCTTTATTGGCCAATTGCAATGCGTAAGGGATCGTAACGTTCGTTAAAGCGATTGTCGAAGTTCGAGGAACAGCACCCGGCATATTGGCAACAGCGTAATGAACAACTCCAAATTTTTCATAAGTTGGGTTGTCATGTGTCGTGACTCGATCCACTGTTTCAAAAATTCCACCTTGATCGACGGCGACATCGACCACTACCGCTCCGTTGGACATTTCCTTGACCATTTCTTCTGTGACAAGTTTTGGTGCTTTGGCTCCCGGAATAAGTACCGCTCCTATCACTAAATCAGATTCTTTTACAGATTCCGCAATATTATAAGAATTCGACATTAACGTTTGAATATTGCCGCCAAACATCACTTCCAATTCCCGTAAACGATCCGGATTCAAATCAATCACGGTTACATCCGCACCGAGACCTATCGCAATTTTTGCAGCATTCGATCCTACCATCCCCCCGCCAATAATCGTGACTTTGCTTTTCTTGACTCCCGGAACTCCCCCAAGCAGCACTCCTTTTCCACCATATTGTTTTTCAAGAAACTGTGCTCCGATCTGCGCTGCCATTCGTCCTGCCACTTCGCTCATAGGAGAAAGAAGCGGCAAAGTCTTATTGACAGAGACCGTTTCATACGCAATTCCCGTTACGCCGCTTTTCACCAGTTCTTTTGTCAGTTTTGGTTCCGCAGCTAAATGAAGATATGTAAAAAGAAGCAAATCTTTTCGAAAATACTGATATTCACTTTCAACAGGTTCTTTGACTTTGAGAATGAGTTCGGAATTTTCCCAAACTTCGGATGCGTTTTTCACGATATTTGCCCCTACATTTTTATATTCTTCATCAGTAAAGCCGCTTCCAAAACCGGCGTTTGTTTCAACCAACACTTTGTGGCCGGCTTTTACCAATTGAAGAACACCCGCAGGGGTAATCGCCACTCGATTTTCATTGTTTTTGACTTCTTTTGGTACGCCTATGATCATCATTACATCTCCCATCCATTATTTTGTCATAATTCACGCTGTAGATGTGAACGATTGAAATGAAGGAAAAATGAACCTGAAAATACTTTTTCTGTAATTCAATAGTATCAATTGTATAAAAAAGGTGCAAGCAAAGAAAAAAAGCAGGCATTTCTGATGGGTACTTACTCAGAATCAGCCTGCGATACAAGATGGGAATATTTATTCTCTATGTGTGGCATCCATTTACATGGGGATCTTCAAACGAAATGAACAAACAATGGGATAGATTTGAAAAGACAGGAAAATATCGCAGAACATGGGAAAAGGGATCTAGCAAACTGAATTTAATACTTTCTGGTGGAGCAGTTTGGACAAACATAAATATCTTCCGCATCCAAAACATCGCCGCGTTTCGTTTGTTCCAAGATTACAATTTGCTGACGAAGGTCTGCCCGTAAACCTTCCCAACCACAATCGCACTTAATGACGTTAAAAGATCCAAACTTATAAACACCATACTTCAATAAAACCACCCCTTTTAAATTTTTTGAAAAATTACTACAATTGTATTTTACTATATTTTCAGTAAATTGCCCATAACAAAATTGTGAATTCTCACCATTTACCTATAAAAAAACAGAAATTGCTGCCCATTTCCCCATTAAATGCGCCTTTTTCCACATTCATTTTTTGACCCCGCGAATACGATGATGAAAAGGCAGGTTGACGATCGCGATTCGTTCAAACGATAGTCTGCTTGTTTCAGAGCCAATATGCCTTTTTCCTACATTTTGTTTAACGTCTTTATATCCTTCACAATTTCATCAAAAGGAACGTCTTGATTTCCGCTATAACTTTTTACCACAGTCCCTTTCTTATCCACAAGATAAAAGCTAGTCCCATGCATGATTTGATCACTATTCGGTTGAGGAACAGCAATGGTTTTAAACGACTTTTCCGCTAATTTTTGAATTTCTTTTTGGTTATAACCTGTCAAAAGCTGCCAATGAGATTCATCCGCATCAAACTTATGAATATATTCTTTTAATTTTTGAGGAGTATCTTTTGTAGGATCCACACTGAAAGAGACAATCAAATAATCTTGAACACCTGCTTTTTTTAATTTTTTTTGCAGCTGCGTCAAATTATAGGTCATAGGAGGACAGACCGTTTTGCAGTTCGTAAAAATAAAATCTGCTATCCATACTTTCCCTTTTAAATCTTTTAAATTTACTTTTTGATTATTTTGGTTCACATAAGAAAAATTTTGTACCTTGTCATTCATGTTTCCTCTAAAATCATCATTGCTGCAGCCAGTCATAGTAAAGAAAAGAATGAAAAAAATAACGGCAAACTGTTTTTTGGTGTACAAGTTGTATCCTCCTCTTTTAACATCATTTCGATATTTTATCCAAAAAATTCTGATAATGAAGCGCTTATTTTTCAATCTGTTTTTAGGCAAACATCTGCAGAAGCAATTTTCAATATCATGGATCTTTTCAATGCTGCTGGTTCTCTAAAACGATGATGCCTTTATGTGGAATGAATGAACCGGAAGGATCATTTTTTCGTGTTGTGTGGAGATAAAGTTCCGCGAAGCAGATCTTTCCATTGGATTTAAGTTATGTTTCTTATTTAATGTAACAGATGGGGGATCTAAAGGAATCCCCATCAGCTAATTTCTAGTTGTTTTTCTTTCTTTGTTTCCATTAAGATGCTTAAACTTATGAGGGTAATGATGATGGTAGCTCCCATGTCGGACATGATGGCAATCCACAGTGTCAGCCAGCCGGGAATCGTAAGCAGCAGTGCCAACAATTTTAAGCCGAGCGCCAATCCAATATTCAATTGAATGGTTCGATTGACTCTTTTGGAAATCGCAATCGCAGACGGCAACTTTCCGAGATGATCTTGCATTAAGACGACATCTGCCGTTTCAATGGCACTATCAGAACCTTTTCCCATCGCAATACCGAGATCCGCAGCTGCCAGAGCAGGAGCATCATTGATTCCGTCTCCAATCATAGCTGTTTTTTCATGTTTAGATAGTTCTTGGATCACGGCTAGTTTCTCGTCCGGCAAAAGCCCGGCGTAAACTTCTTGAATTCCAGTTTGTTTTGCGACTTTTTCTGCCGTTCCTTTATGGTCCCCTGTTAACATCACAACCTGTTTGATGCCGGCTTGGTGCAGTTTGGAAACAAGAGTGTGACTTTCCGGACGAATTTGGTCGGTAACACCCATCATCCCAAATACTTTGGATTCATCAGAGACCATGACGATGGTATAACCATGTTTTTTCAAATCCTCAAGATCTTTTTGGATAGATTCCGATAGCTGAAGGTGACCGGCGCTTTTTTCATTGCCGACAAAATAAGATTTTCCGGTTATGACCGCTTTCACGCCTTTTCCAGGCAGCGTAACGACTTGTTCAGGCTGTGCCTTTTGAGTTGTTTGTTTGCACGCCGCTTCGTAAACAGCTTTAGCTAAAGGGTGTCCAGATAATGATTCTACGGATGCCGCAATGAAGTAAAATTGGTCATCATATACTATTGTTTTTTCGACAACCGGTTTTCCTGCTGTCAATGTCCCCGTTTTATCCAATGCAATCGTTTTGATTTTACCTAGTTGTTCTAGAAACACGCCGCCTTTCATTAAAATTCCGTTTCGAGCATTTCTCGTAATCCCTGAGATTAATGCGATTGGAGAAGCCAACAAAAGAGCACATGGGCATCCTACAATTAAGACGGCTAATCCTTGATATAGCGAGAATTTCCATTCCCAATTCAAAAAGAGGGGAGGAAAAAGGATCACGAACAAAGAAATGAGAAAAATCAGCGGAGTATAATATTGAGCAAAACGATCCATAAATGTTTCAATCGGCGTTTTCTTAGACTGAGCCTCTTCTACTAAACGGAGGATTTTCGCTATAGAGGAATCGTTATATAACTTAGTCACTTTAACTTTTAATACGCCCTCGTTGTTGATGCTTCCTCCAAATACTGGGTCGTTTGTTGATTTTTCAATTGGCAGAGACTCTCCTGTAACAGCAGCTTCATTCACCGAGCTTTTTCCTTCAATGACCACTCCATCGGAAGGAATCTTTTCTCCCGATTTCACCAAAACGATATCTCCAATCTTCAGTTGATCGATCGGGATCACCCGTTCTTCTCCGTTCACCAACAATACGGCTTCTTTTGGAGCGGCACGCAGCAGCGATTCCATGGAGCGGCGTGCCTTTTCCATTCCCAGCCCTTCCAAATATTCATTTAATCCAAATAAAATAGCGACAAATGCAGCTTCTTTCCACTGACCAATACAAAAGGCACCGATCAAGGCAATGGTCATGAGAGTATTCATGTTAAATTTGAAATGGAATAAATTTTTCATCCCTTTTATAAACGTCTCATGTCCACTAACGGCAGCTGCGGCTAAATAAAACAGTACAGGCATGTAGCTGGGGGATTTGTTTTCTGCTAACAACGCCAAAACATACAGGACAGTTGAAATAAAGAGGAGAAGCTTCCAATTAGAATCGCTGTCCTGATGATCATGTTCTTTTTGTTTATCATTTTGAACGATGGAAGCCCCATCTGAGGCCAAAATTTTTTCCACTTTGGATATATCGATTTGGTCCGATATCTGTAGTTTTCCAGTATGATATAAAATTTTTGCATCTTCCCCATGGGGGAGTTTTTGAATTTCTTCTTCCAATTCTTGTGCACAACTGGCGCAAGAAAGGCCCTTTATTCGGTACTCCGCCATTATGCGGCACCCCCATCTATTCGTTCCAAATTTTTCTTTTATTTTAGCATACCATGATATGCTCATATAGAATGATATGCTTCTATCTTAAAATCATTTTTTAAACTTTCTCCTGATCAAAATGGGTTGAATGCATACTAATCGAAACGTAACACAGCGAATCAAACTCGGTTATTTTGAATGGATGAACGGTGTTGATCCATTCATTCTAAACAGGAATGATCGTTCTATCAATGGAGCCTTACTGAAAAGAACTTCAATTCAACAGCAAGGCTCTTTTTGGAGATTTTAATAGAAAATATGAAACTTTGTATGACTTCCGTTTTGTGTTGAAATCACTTCTAATCTTGCATCGATTCGTTCTTTTAATTCAGGCACATGGGAAATAATTCCAACCAGACGTCCACTGTCTTGAATATCCATCAAAGCTTCGATCGCTTGATCTAAAGATTCAGGATCCAGTGTTCCAAATCCTTCGTCAATAAACATCGTTTCAAGAGAAATTCCGCCGGCATAGCTTTGAACAACATCCGCCATGCCTAATGCAAGTGATAAAGACGCTTTAAAACTTTCACCTCCTGATAGCGTCTTTACATGGCGCGTCTGCCCTGTATATTGATCGTAAATCAATAATTCCAATCCACTTTGGACATTGCCTTTTGATCGATCTCTTTTCCGCAGCATCCGGTACCTTCCACCCGTCATTTTTGCCAGTCTTTCATTGGCTGACAGCAAAATATCATCAAGAAATGCAGCTAATACATACCGTTCAAATGTGAGCCTGTGCGGATTTTGTCCCTTTGTTATTTCATAAAGATGGCCAAATGTTTTATATTGTTCTTCCAGTTGCTCCAGTTCTTTGTTAATGTCCGTCACGTTTTGATAAATCATCTCATTATTTTGGATCGTTAAAAGAGTGGAAGTTCTTTTTTCATCCAGTTGGGCTAGTTCTTCCATTATTTCGTTTAATTTTTGATTGAAACGATTCAAATCGGGAATTTGGATACCTGCTAACACTCGTTCAAGTTCATCCATACGAGAAGAGACATAGCGATAACGTTCCCAAAATTCCTGGATGGTATTTTCCAGCATTTTGATTTCCTCTTCTGTTCGTTTGGCCTTTTCGTAATGCCGATAATCGGGAAATCCTTCTTCTTTCAGCATCTGTTTAAATGTATTTCTTTCCAAGTCCATCTGTTTCATTTTTTCTAATAATGTATTGGTAACTTCCTCCACACGGGATTGTAATTTTACCATACTCATGTTCAGTTCTTGATATCGTTTTTGAGCCTCGTCATAAGACTTTTGCAAAGATTCCTGATACTGGATCCGCTTTTGTAAAGCTTTTTGAAACGACGACTTTGAACGCAAATTCTCTGGTATTTGTGTGTTCATTCGTTCAATATTGGCTCGTTTCATCATCATTTGCTTTTCGATTTCATCTACAGTTTCCAAGCATTTTTCCAGAGCATTTTCCACTTGTTGTTTTTCGACTGTCAATTGCTCCGCTTCGGTTTTCAGCTCTTGTTCTTTTCGTAGAGCTTTTTTATCCTGCTGCTGCCGAAGTTTCAACTCTTGCAAACTAGATTGCTGCGAACGGATATCGGATGATAAAGACTCCTCCGAGAAATTCGGAAAAAGGTTTTCTAGTTCCTTTTGAATTTCTTCTTTTGAGTTTTCGATCGTTTTCATTTCGAGTTGTAGTTGAAGGAATCTTCTTTCCACTTCTTGTTTGCGCCGTTCTACCTCGGCAGCCTTTTCTTTCGCGGAGTTTAGATCTTCTTCGGAAGGTAATTCCTGTTTATATTGCGCCGGAGCAGGGTGGTGAACAGATCCGCAAACAGGGCAAGGCTCATGTTCTTGCAGTTTTTGAGCCAATATTCCCGCTTGTCCATCAAACCACTCTTTTTCTAAATGCCGAACGGTCGCTTTTGCATCGAGAAGCGCTCTTTCGGTTGCCTGAAGCTGCTCATTAGCCACCGCTAATGCTGAAAGGATACGCTCTTTTCGATGTTGTTCATCTTGATATTTTAACAGCCGATTGACAATCCTTTCTGTTTTTTCGATCAAACGTTCACGCTGTAATAGGGCTAATTTCGTTTGTTCGAGTTCACTCAGCAAAGTATTTTTTTGTTCTAACCTTTCTTCGATTTTTTCCAATTGATCTGAATAGGTTTGTTTCTCTTGTTGCAGCTCTTTCCATTGGGCCTCCATCTTATCGAGAGCAATCGTTTCTTCTTCATACGATTGGATATCGTTTTCAAGGGCTTTTAAACGACTCACTGCTTCTACCGCTCTTTTTCTCTCTTCTTCTTTCGCTTGTTCTTCTTCCCAATTCTTTTGAGCTGCTGCCAGCTTAGGCTCTATTTCCGATAGTTGGTTCTGAAATATTTGTTTTCGCTTTTCAAATTCTTGAATTTCAGCATGCAAGCGTCGACACTGATTTTCTTGTTGATCCAGTTTGGCCGCTTTTTTCGCTCTTTCGACTTCCAATTGGTGTTTTTCCACTTCTTCGATTTGACGTTCAAGCTTTGTTTTTTCTTCTTCCAACTGGCGCTTTAAAGTAAATTGATCAAGGATCGCTTTTCCTTGCGTGATTTGTTCTTTCAGCTGATCACGTTGCACTTGCTTTTCCGAAATTTCACTTTTAATCGACTCATATTGGCTTCTCCACTCTTTTAACTCCGATGAAAGCAGGTCTAATATGCGTTGTGGATCCACTATTTCCTGATGAAGTGCTTCAAGAAGTTCGCTGTTTTGAGTGCGAATGCTTTTTAACAGCCGTTCTTGTTCCTGTTTTCTCTGCTGAACGATTGATTTTAGCTGGTCCGCTTCTTCTTTTAATTTTTCTTCAATTTTTTTATACAGTTCTGTATGAAACAATTTCTGCAAAATCGCTTCTTTCTCTTTGCTGTCCGAAACAAGCAGCTTGCGAAATTCTCCTTGGGGAATCATCAAAATTTGTCGAAACTGATGGGCATCCAGCTGGATTAATTCTTTGATCTTCTCCTCCGTTTCCCGAACATTGGAAGCAATGATTTGTTTCTCCCCTTGATCTGTTATACGGTAAAGCTCTGCCTTAGCATTTACTGTCGTCATACCGTCTCCTCTTGCTTTCTTCTTTTCTTGCTGAGGCGATCGGACAATGTAATAAGTTTGTCCACGCAGCGAAAACAATAAAGAAACTTCCGTCAAAGTCTCTGGATCGGCAAAATGGCTGCGAAGATCGGTTCCGCTCCGATCTTCTCCGCTCGCCTTTCCATAAATAGCAAAACAAATGCCGTCAAAAATCGTTGTTTTCCCTGCTCCTGTTTTCCCGGTTATTACAAACATGGTTCTGTTTCCCAATTTCGTGAAATCAATCACTTCTTTTCCCGCGTACGGTCCAAACGCTTGTAAAGTGAGCCGAAGAGGCCTCATGGTCACAGCACCTCCTTTTTGACGCTTTCTATGATGGTTTTCATTATGGATCTTTTCTCATCTGTAAACGGTCTAGTAGTCATCTGTTCATAAAAGCGCTGAAACAACTCTAATTCTGATACTTCTTTTTCTTTCATAATAAAATATTGTTCTTTCCTTCTTTCGTCCAAAAAATCTACTTTTCTCTCTAAATGGAGAACATTAGGATATATTTTTCGCAATTTCCCAATTGGGTCAATTAATGCTCCTTCATCCAACAGGGTAATTTTTAAGAAATCATCCGTTTTTTGCTGTTGATAAAAAGCAGGATCAAGCAGTTCATCGAGATATCCTTCCAATTCTCTTAAATCGAATTTTGGAGTCAGTTTTTCTTCTCTGATCTCAAACTGTCCGTTGTCATCCAATTCGATGATCGTTACACTTTTCTTTTGATTCGCTTCTGAAAACGAATATTTCAACAATGAACCAGAATAACGAATGGTAGGATGAGAAAGAGCGTTTGGACTGTGCAAATGTCCAAGAGCGGTATAATGGAACGGAGAAAATACATCTGCAGAAATACAACCAGAGCCGCCGACAGCTAACGTCCTTTCTGAGTCCGTCGTTTTCCCTCCAAGAACGAAAGCATGACCTATTAAAATATTGATCTCATTCGGATTTAATTGTTTTTCAATTTCTCCGATGATCGCTTTCATGGCGTCTTCATGCGTATGTATCGAATCATCACCCAATAATTCCCTCACGATTCCAGGTTCGCTGTAAGGAATTAAATAAAAATTAACCCCTTCTATCCGAACAGGCGTAAAATCCGTTGTGAGTTTTCCCTTTAAATAAAACTGACTGCGCCGGAACCAAGATGAACCAAATGAAAGACGTTCAGCGCTGTCATGATTACCGGAAATAGCGAGTACCGGCACTTTTAATTCAACATTGAGTTGGTATAACACTTCGTTTAACAGTTCGACCGCCTCTGTCGGTGGAACGGATCGGTCATATAAATCGCCAGCGATCAATACGGCATCCGGCTGTTCTCTTTCTACTAATTGAACAAATTGCCTTAACACTTCTCTCTGCTGTTCTGTCATATAAATTCCGTGAACAAGCTTTCCTAAGTGCCAATCGGCAGTATGAATCAATTTCATGATATCGATCACCTTTTCCTCGTTATAACTCCAAAGAAATAAAAACGTCCGCTCTTAATTGTGTTTGATAGCGGGTAAAAATGTTTCTTTCTCACAGTCGTTTTTGCCTCTAATATTCATACGAGTTTCATTGATTTCATTATAACAAAATTTCTTTCCGCCATTCTCTCACAAGGAGTGAACGAACTCTCTTAATGGAGGAGAAAAGTTGTAGTTTTTCCATTCTTTGTCTATAATGATATCAATCAATGTTCGAATGTTGGAGGTAGTCTATGCTTGTCGGCTGGTTTTCTTATTTTATTTTGCTGTGGGGAATCTTTTTGATTATAACCATTTCCATCGGCGGTTTTTTCATGTTTCGCAAATTTTTGAAACGGCTTCCGAAAGCGGACGGTAAATCCGACATGGACTGGGAAGAATATTATGTAGAGAAGACACGCCATTTATGGGATGACACCCATAAAGCCATTTTGGAAGAGCTTGTCAGTCCGGTTCCTGAACTGTTTCGAGATGTCGCCCGTCATAAAATTGCCGGCAAAATCGGAGAACTTGCTTTAAATGAACAAGCCGAACGGATGAACATGGACTTAATTATTCGGGGTTATATCATGGCCACTCCAAAAAGAGATCACAAATTTTTAAGAAAAAAGCTGACGGCAATGAATGTGGATTTATCAAAGTACGAACATTTCTTTTGAACATAGAGGAAAGGCTGGCTCTATCAGGATTGAATCCTATGAGCCAGCCTCTTTTTTGTAAAACTTTAACAGAAAAATTCATCGAACAAAATTCTCTTTTTACAGGCTATTCGTTTGAATGGGGCCATCGTTTAATTGATTCAGCATCTTTTTATACTGAATGTACATCGCAATTCTCCAAGGAACAATCATCGAAAATGCCAGCAAGAAGAACATTCCGCTCAGCTGACCTACATGAATAGTAGTACTTAAAATGGCTTTTACGATCAATCGAACAATTAAAAGCGTCACTAAAATATAAACGAAAGCTTTTGATCGTTTTAAATAAATTTCATTATCACGAATTTCAAATCTCGACGTTTTAATTAAAATAATGGAACAAAGCATTCCAAGCATAATGGATTCCATCATTTCCATTGGTGTTATCCGAAATTGCGGAAACAAATACATCAAACTGCCAGTGCTCATAAAAATCGGCGGCAAAATGATTTTCTTAACGGATGTTGGCTTTTTAGCTGCTTTTAATCGAATCATGATGACGGAAACACCCATCACTACAGCAAAGATAGATGAAGCGATTAACCACATCTGAATCACCTTTTTTCAAATTTTTAAAACGTTTTTTTCGTACAAACTATATGAACAATGATCGGTTTTGATTCACACGCTACATTTCTTTCAGTTTGTCGATAAGAAATTTTTTTATGAATGGAGATTTGCACGAACTATTATATAACATTTTGATGATGAAAACAAAAAATTACCTTATTTTTCAATTCATTCTTTTTTTATAGGTACCGTCAAGAATTTTGTGTAAGAGAGTATTCTCAGATACGTTTTTTTAATCTTGGAGGAGGTGTTTAGTTGTCTTATATGAGACTGAATATTCAGTCTCATATAAGACAACTTAGTCTCCCTAGACTCTGTTCTTCATGAACAAAATTTGGTCTTTCAGTATCTTTCTTCAAACATATCTTGAAGTGCCTTGTATGCCGTAGAAAACCCTTTAAGTTTTCTAGTGGACCATTTTTCATTCAAGTCCTGTACCGTTAAGAACGTGATTTTTTCTGCTGCTTCAATACTGGTTAAGCTGTTCATCGTTTTGAGTCGTTTACGTATATCTTTAATCGTTCGTTCAATCGCATTGGTCGTGTAGATGACACTACGAATACTGGTCGGATATTTCATGAATGTTAGGAGGACATCTAAATCTTGTTCCCAAGATTGGACTTCTCTAGGATACTTTTTAGACCACTTGTCTTTAAACTCATGAAAGGCTTGAATGGCTGCGTCTCTTGTCATCGAACGATAGATCAGCTTTAGGTCTTCAGCCACTTCAAATTGGTCTTTTTTCCTTACCTTGTTTAACGTATTTCTTACTTTGTGGACCACACATCGTTGAACATCGGCTTTCGGATAGACGGCTTTAAAGGCTTCTTCAAGACCTGGGAGTCCATCAAAAACACCAAGTAAGACTTCATGAGCACCGCGTGTATAAAGGTCTTGGAGAATCTCTTGCCAGCCATGCGCGCTTTCTTGACCTCCAACGTAAAAGCCAAGAATTTCACGATAACCTTCTTCATTGACACCAAGAACAACGTAAATGACTTCTTTGGCATACGTATCACGACGAACTTTTATATAAAACCCATCAAGATACAACACAGAATACCGTTTGTTTAATGGACGTTGTTGCCATTTTTGAATATCCTCCAACGCGGCATCTGTAATATGACTAATCGTGGTAGGAGAGTAGGTTGAACCAAGAATTCTTTCGATAAACTTCCCAATTTCTCGAGTGCTCATCCCACTTTGATACATTTTAATAATCGCCTGTTCCAGCCAGCCGTCTTGACGTTGATAAGGCTCAAACAGTTGAGTCTGGAAATCCCCGTTGCGATCTCTTGGAACCGTAAGAGCTTCTATTTTCCCGTACTTTGTATCAAGAGTACGGTGATAATAACCATTTCTTGAGTTTTGAACGTGTTCCTGTTCCACTTGGAGGAAATTTTTGATTTCTTCTCTCATGATGAATTCAAGCTTTTCTTGAACAAAATCTTTTATCATATTTTCCAGTTGATTTGCGAAATCTGAGTTGAGTATACTATTACTCATAAGGTAGGGTATCTCCTTTCAGTTTTGTTTGGTCGCAAATCTGAGAATACCCTGCCTTTTTCTTTTTTTCTAGTAGAAAAATTTGCTTACACAAAATAATTTACATCATCTTTTTATACCTCTTTTCAAGAACGATGAATCGTTTTTTCAAATGATAGCTATTAAAATTAGCACCATTTTTTGGCTAAAATCCTTGAAACGTACCAAAAAGCTGATTAAACACCATGATGATTTTCGTCAACCAGTCAAAAAACAAGAGCACCCCCATCAAAATCATCAAATGTCCACCCACTTTGACGATCCATCCACTATGTGTCCGCATCCATTTCAATCTGCCGATAAAGAATGACAAAATAAAAAACGGAATAGCGAAACCAAGCGTATAGGCAGACATATAAAGGAATCCAGATTCCGGATTGGAGGCTGCTAAAGCGATGACAGACATTAAAATGGGGCCCGTACATGGCGTCCAGCCGGCGGCAAAGGCCATCCCTATCAAGATGGAGCCTAAGTAGCCAGAAGGCCGGTTTTTAAATTGAAAGCGCCGCTCCTTCATGAAAAATTCGGGTTTCAATAGGCCGGCTACGATCAAACCAAAAAAAATAATGCATAAAGCGCCAATTTGTCGGATGAGATCTTGATAGTTGCGAAAAAAGGATCCAACAAAGGAAGTGGCAAATCCAAGTGAAATAAAAATAGCAGAAAATCCGACTAAAAAAAAGAAAGTATGGAGCAAACTTCTCTTTTGCAACATCGCGTTTTCTGTTTTTAACTCATTGACACTCATTCCTGTTATATAGGATAAAAAAGCAGGATATAAAGGCAGACAGCAGGGAGAAATAAAACTTAAAAACCCCGCTCCAAAAGCCAGCAGCCCATTTACATCGGTCAATCGTTCCACTCCCTTTCTTTCGTTCTTCCATTTTAGCAGAGACGCAGACGAAATTTCCGCCTGAAAATTTGAACATTTTGTGGCAAGCTGATCGAGTTTCAAGAAACTATTAAGAAAACTTTTCGCATCCTAACATCCATTTTTTTCTTTCTTCCGGATTATATCATCAGCAAAATGTTTGCTTAAACAAAAAGAAATTATTCACAATCACACTGATTCATTAGCGGGATGATAGATTTCTTCACTAGTTCAATAAAGGCACGTACTGTCGGGGATAGATTGCCGCTTTTCCAAGCAAGAGCGGTCGTAGTATATGGATGATTCCGAATGTTACGATAAATGACTTTATTTTTAAAAATGCTTTGTATGGAAGCTGGTACAAGAGCAACGCCCATTCCCGATGAAACAAGCGATAGAACCGTAGATAATTCTTTTGTTTCTTGCACTACCTTTGGACTAAATCCTGCCTGATAACATAATTTTATCAATGTATCATAATGTCTCTGATTTGCCTTTCTTCCCGTCACTATGAATGGATCATTGGATAAATCGTTAAGATTGATCGAAGATGTTTCGCGTGCTAGTGGATGATCCTTTGGTAAAGCGATCACCATAGGCTCTTGTCGAATGACTTCAAAAAGTACGTTGTCATTTTCAATAGGATGACATAGTATGCCCACATCAATACGTCCTTCGTGTAAAGCTTTCACTTGTTCTTCTGTCGTTAACTGTAGTAAATCAATATGAATATTAGGGTATTTTTTTCGATAATGCTGAATAATGGCTGGAAGAATATCATAGGATGCGGATGAGATGAAACCGATTGCTATTTCTCCGATCTCACCACGGTTCACCATTCTGACTGTTTCAATTGCGTCCTCTAAATTCTTCAAAATCAGATAAACTTTTTCTAAAAACACCTGCCCTTCTTTTGTTAACTCTACCTTCCTTTTCGTTCGATGGAAAAGCGGCACTCCTATTTCTTCTTCTAATTGGCGAATTTGAGAACTTAGCGGGGGCTGTGCCATATTTAAACGAGCAGCAGCTTTTCCAAAATGTAATTCTTCAGCAACTGTTACGAAATATTTTAAATGTCGTAGTTCCAACACTTTCCTCTCCTTATTAATACTTATTATGTATTAATGTATCCTTAAATATATATTAGACGTATAAAAATGATTCTTGTAAAGTGAAATTACGAAGGTTCCATTCAAAAAGAATGATTCAATGAAAATGGAGGTTAGTATGCGACAAATTCTTCTCCTCACAATAGGTATGTTCACTCTTGGATTTGACGCCTATGTAATAGCTGGTTTGTTGCCGGATATCGGGAAAACGCTTAGAATAAGCGCATCACAAACGGGACAAGCGGTAAGTGTCTTCACACTTTGTTATGCATTAGCTGCACCCATTTTTGCAACATTGTTGTCCGGAAAATCAATACGCAGAATCTTAGTATGGGCACTAGCAGTTTTCTCATTAGGAAATGGGGCTAGTGCAATAGCTTCGAGTTTCTCCATGCTGCTTATAGCTCGTGCAGTTGCAGGAATTGGAGCTGGTCTTTATTCCCCTTTGGCCGCAACTGCTGCTGCTTCCCTCGTTTCCAAAAAGAAACGCGGTCGAGCTCTGGGTATGATGCTAGGCGGCATGAGCACAGGAACCGTTGTAGGAGTTCCGCTTGGATTGATCATTGCTGAACATCTCGATTGGCATGCAACTCTTTGGTTTATTACTGTTTTAGGTCTTGTTGCCATGTTTGGAATCATGATATGGTTTCCAAGTTTTCCAGCTTCGTCTCCACCATCACTTCGTCAACGTGTTGCCATGATAGCAAATGGACGGAATGCGGCAATTATTAGTATCACTTTTTTGACCAGCACTGCCAGCTTAGGTCTCTACACGTATACTGCATCCATATTGCAAAATGTGGCAGACATTCAATTCATCACACCCTATCTTTGGGCATGGGGGATCGGCGGCGTTGTTGGGAGCTTTTCCATTGGTGCTCTAATCGATCGAACAGGACGGCCAGACATACTTATGATCTGTATTCTAGCCACTATGGCTTTCGCCATGTTCAGTCTGCCATTTGGTCTGAAACTTCCTTCACTTTCTTACCTTTCTTTCATTCTCTGGGGAGCGATGGGGTGGGCTTCACAATCGCCACAGCAACATGCATTACTTCAATTGCATCCGAATCATGGTGCCGCTTCTGTTGCATTAAATAGTTCCGCCAATTATTTAGGTAGCGCTGTAGGTTCCGCTCTTTTTGGATTTGCAATGCTATCAGGATTGACACCTTCTCAAATTCCGTTTGCTGCCGGTTGTCTTGTGTTAGTCACTTTACTAGGGCAATGGGGAATTATATCAAGTAATAAAAAATATAGGAAATATGCGAAAAGAAAGAATAACCACCTAGATTTGTAACAAATATGGATTAATAAAAAAGAATCTCTGTTTGCACTTTTCAGGAAACGGAAAAAATATTCTTATAGCAAGATGTCGTAAAATCAAAGTATAGAAAGAAGCTTTTCAAATCAAACGAATAGCCACCGGATGTTCCTGGGTGGCTTACTTTGAATGTTTTCAACTATTCATTTCCGATTGTTCCTCAAAAATGATGTTTGTTAAAACATTAGTCGCTCGAACGTCCTAGGCAATCGGTGTACCATTTTTAACAGGTTCATCCGGTTTTAAGAGTACCACATCCCCTTCTTCCGGAATACCGCCAAGCACCAAAACCTCCGATTTAAAACCTGCAATTCGTCTGGCGGGAAAGTTTACTACTGCGACTACTTGACGTCCAATAAGCTGTTCCGGTTCATATCTCTTTGTAATTTGGGCTGATGAACGTTTAATACCCAATTCCCCAAAATCAATTTCTAATTTTATAGCGGGTTTTCGTGCCTCTGGAAAAGATTCTGCCTTAATGATCGTACCAATACGAATATCTAACTTCAAAAAATCCTCTATTGCCGCCATGATAAGACCTCCCATTTTTTATAAAAAAGTGATTAGAGACTTTTCTTAAATAGGAACGATCAAAACCACAAAAGTCGAAGGAAAAACGAGAGCGATAAGTCGAAATAATCTGATAACAAAAAGAGTAGCATAGCTGTCTCGCCCTGTCTAGGAAAACGTAAAATCTGCGGTAAAGACCCGAACGAATCAAAACACCATTCACATTTGAAAGAATCATGATTTATCCGGAAATGCGACCGATTGCAGCTTGCTAGACAGTTTACAATCTATGGGTTTGCTTATACCAAATAAATAAAAAAGACTACTCCTTTCTTTGGTCACGTTTCCATAGAAAAGAATAGTCTTTACTTAAATAGGAAAAATTAATCTGATAAAAATGGAAAATTCCGATGAAAAATTAACCAATTGATGCTCTTAAGTTTTGAAATTCACTTGAACGTGAACTCAATAATACAGAAATCCTTTAGATGTCCAAAGCATTTATTGTTTAAACTGTTTGTTCATCGCGTTCATCATTTGATTAATTTTCTTTTGGGACGGCTTCATGCCCATTTGCATCATCATCATTCGAAGCATTTGTTCATTGATAGGTGGGTTTTTCTTTAAATAATCCATCATGTATTTGCGTGCAATAAAAAATCCTAGCGCAACTCCGGCGAGCAACGCCAGAACTCCAACTAGCACATACCACATAGTACTTCCTCCTTCATGTTGTCTAATAAGAGTGTACTAAAGGATACCCGATTATACAATATTTTCTTTCACTTTTTCTTTTTTAAACATATTTTCTTTCTTTTAATGGCTTCACCCATCCAAAGCGTCCATTATTAAAATCTAAAGCAAGCAACCGACCGTTAAAATTTTTCAAAGATTCGAAAAATAACATTTCTGAATCATAGCTGCCGGAGGCCTTTAAAAGCATTTTGGTCGATTGAATTTCAAGTGTACTCCCATTCTTTTCTGTAGATTCCATCCGATACGTGTTGCCTTCGACGGTAAATCCTTTTTGCCGTGAAAGATTTTGGCGAATCAACCGATACAATTGCATGACGGGAAGTTCTTCCGTAATATATTGAACTTGCAAATCCAATATACTTCTATATTCTCCTTTTGAATGCATCCAATCATAAAACAAGTGGTAAAATACTTTTTCCCGTCCATAAAAATAAAAGGCAAATTCATCTTTTATCCAATAAATATGATAGAAGCGCAAACCCATCCCCCCGTTTGTCCAATTTTGATCCGTTTTAGTTGGTTATGGCTCATTATAACAAAATGGAACGGCATGTCCTGTAGAATTCTCGTAAAAGGATTTTCTTTTTTTGTCGCTTCCTGTTTATTTCCAAAACGGCTCACGAAAACCAACGTTGTTTTATCAACGAAACAGTCCACACCAGCTTTTTACAAAAACAGCATAAAAAAGCTGCCAGCTTAATGCCAGCAGCTTAAACAAGCTTATTTATTTAATAACTGTTTTACGCGATTTACCACATTTTCTGCCGTAAAACCGTACTCTTTCATGACAATTTCTCCTGGGGCTGATGCTCCAAAACGGTCAATTGCCAAAATTTCTCCTTCGTCTCCAACATATCGTTCCCAGCCGAAAGAGGAAGCCATTTCGATCGCAAGCCGTTTTTTAACGGTTGACGGAATGACTGATTCTTTGTATTCATCTGATTGTTTTTCAAAACGATCCCAAGAAGGCAAGCTGACAACGGAAACGTCAATTCCATCTTCCAAAAGCTGTTTTTGGGCTTCAACTGCTAGATGGACTTCAGAACCGGACGCTAACAAGAGGGCATCTGGAGTTTCTTTAGTAGAAGGAGAAACGACATATCCTCCCTTTTCTACTCCTTCTTGAGCTGTTTCTGCGGTTCCTTTTAACGTCGGTAAATTTTGACGCGATAATACTAATGCAGTTGGTTTATCTTTTGAAGTAAGCGCCATTCTCCACGCAGCTGCGGTTTCATTAGCATCTGCAGGACGGATAACCGATAAATTAGGCATTGCCCGTAAAGACGCCAGCTGTTCAACCGGTTCATGCGTTGGGCCATCTTCACCAACAGCGATGCTGTCATGGGTAAGCACATAAGTAACAGGCAGTCCCATTAGAGCGGCCAAACGAATAGCCGGACGCAAATAATCGGAGAATACGAAGAATGTACCACCAAATACTTTTACTCCACCATGTAGGGCCATTCCATTCATAGCGGCACCCATTGCAAATTCGCGAACACCGAACCAAATGTTACGGCCATCATAAGAATTTGGTCCAAAATCTTTTTCTTCTTTAATGGTCGTTTTGTTAGAACCAGCTAAATCAGCAGATCCGCCGATAAAAGTTGGAACGCGTTTTGCGATCGCATTCAGCACTTCTCCAGAAGATGATCTGCTAGCGATGCTTTTTCCTTCTTCATAAACCGGTATTTCTGCATCCCAATCTTCAGGCAGGTCTCCGTTAATAGCTTGTTCCAATTGTTTTCCTAATTCTGGGTAATCCTTTTTATATTGTGCAAAAAGGTTCAGCCATTCTTTTTCTTTTTCGCTTCCTTTTTCAACCGTTAATTGATGGAAACGTTCATAAACTTCATCCGGAACATAGAAGTCTTCTTCAAAAGTCCATTTGTATGCTTCTTTCGTTTTCTTTAATTCATCTGCTCCAAGAGGTGAGCCATGAACAGACGATGTACCTGCTTTATTAGGAGATCCATAACCGATTACTGTTTTGACTTCGATGATTGTTGGACGCATTTCATCGTTTCGGGCTTCTTCAATGGCTTTGGCAATTTCTTCTAAATTATTGCCGTCTTCTACACGAAGATATTGCCATCCATATGCTTTAAAGCGTTGTTCTACACTTTCTGAAAACGCTTTGTTCAATTCACCGTCCAACGAAATGTCATTGGAGTCATACAGCACGATTAAACGACCAAGTTTTAGATGACCAGCTAAAGAAGCAGCTTCTGCAGAAACCCCTTCCATTAAGTCACCGTCACCGCAAATTGCGTATGTATAATGGTCGACAATTGGATAGTTTTCTTTATTATAAACTGATGCTAAATGACGCTCAGCCATTGCCATTCCGACTGCCATGGCTATTCCTTGTCCGAGTGGTCCGGTTGTAGCTTCAACACCTGGAGTATGGCCATATTCCGGATGTCCAGGAGTTTTGCTTCCCCATTGACGGAAGTTTTTAATATCATCCATTGTCACTCCGTAACCGGAAAGATGAAGCAAACTATAAAGAAGCATCGATCCATGTCCGGCGGAAAGAACAAATCGGTCTCGATTAAACCAATCTGGGTTCTTCGGATTATGATTCATAAAACGGGTCCAGAGGGTATAGGCCATCGGAGCTGTTCCCATTGGCATACCTGGATGCCCGGATTTTGCTTTTTCAATTGCATCAATCGACAATGTTCGAATTGTCGTAATTGCAAGCTGGTCTGTATGGTCAAACATGACTAGCACCCTTTCCAATTCATTTTCTTACATATTTTATATTATATGTCTGTGAGCAATTATACAACAAAATGATATGGTTTGTGAAAAATTACTCAGATTTTCAAACTACCTGATTGAATTTCCCAATTTGAATACTTAAAAGTTGCCATTCGATTGAAAAGAAAAAAAGCTTCCCATCAACATGATGTTAAGGGAAGCAATAATTGGTTGTCAATGAAGCTTTTTCCTCATTTGGATATTTCTTAATTTCTTTGGTGTGACTTCTTGACCAGTTGAATCGAAAACCCGGACCTTTTCAATGGTTTCTTTCATAGAAGAACGAAATGCAGTTAAATATTCAGCGCGCAAACGAGATTGCTCTTTCGCTTCTTCTTGAGTTAATCCAACTGTTTTAGATTTTTTTGCCAGTTCATTGATTCTAGCAATCTTATCACTTGAAAGCATACCGTTGCTCCTTTTCATTTGATATCCCTATTTTAATGGAAATCATACTAGAAATAGAACAAAAAAACAAGAATTCAGTCTTGTTCATTCAACTGTTTCGATTCATTCTTCTGTCTGTCCATATATTCTTGGTAGCGGCGATGGACGGTTGCTTTTGAGACATCGTAGCCGAATCCTCTTAATGTAGCTGCAATTTCCGCAAATGTAAGATCGTTGTTGCGCAATCGAATGATTTCTTCTATTGGGAGTGTTTTGCGTTCTCTGCCTAAAGGATTTCCGGATCCTTTTAAATTCTTTTCAGGCCGATATCCCTTTTCAACTGCTCTTATCATTCCTCTTTTGATTTTTAGATTATGTATTTTTCGCTGATATTCTTCCACCATGCTTACGATTTTAAGAACCATCGAATCCGACTCTGAAAGCTGAAGTTCTCCTTTGTCAGATATGCTAAAAACTTTAGCCCCTTCTTTATAAATGCAATGCAAAAGAGCAATTTTGGCATTGCCTCTTCCAATTCTAGTTTCATCTTGAATCAATACTGCGCCAGCTTTTTTGTCTTTTAACATATCTAACATCTCCAGCACGCCGGGACGATCCAAATCATAACCGCTTGCTTGGTCACGAATAACAGCTGCCAGTTCAAATCCAAACTCTGAAGCGAGCCGTCGAAGTTCCTCTTCTTGCCTTTCCAATGATGTTTCCTGAGTTTCTTTTGTCGTGCTCACTCGGCAATAGATAATGGCCTTCGTGTTTCATCACTCCTCTTTATAAGCAACTTGATGTTTTTTATTCACGGCTGTAACCTGAATAATAATTTTATCACCTGGCTTAATGACAGGGCTGGCAAGATGATTCTTCTGTTCCACCCATTTGACAAATTCATTATAATCCATGTTGTGATGGTCCCCATATTTCATGGCGATCGACCATAACGAATCTCCTTCATGCACTACGATTTTCTGATAATTTGGCTCCTTTGTCATTTGACCGATGATAAATAAACCGGACAGAACGGAAACAATCACTAAAATGATGGCGAAACGGTAGTTTTTCCACACCCATTTTATCATAAAAATTACCTCCGAACGAATGTTTGTTCTTTTACGAAAGATTGTAATACGAACATTTGTTTGAGTCAACTCTTTTTTCGAACTTATGTTTGTATTCCAACTCTTGGCATGCTATAATACCTTTAACAGAAAGAGATACGGGGGGCTGCCTTAAAATGACTAAGTTATCAAAGAGGCAACAAGAAATCCTTGATTTTATTAAGAACGAAGTGAAAACGAAAGGATATCCACCATCTGTGCGTGAAATTGGCGAAGCAGTAGGGCTAGCTTCCAGTTCGACTGTCCATGGCCATTTGGCGCGTCTTGAGAAAAAAGGGTTGATTAGAAGAGACCCTACAAAGCCTAGAGCGATTGAAATACTCGATGCCGAAGATGATATCATTCCGCGCCAAAATGTGATCAATGTACCAATTGTTGGGAAAGTAACAGCCGGGATTCCCATTACGGCCATTGAAAATATTGAAGAATATTTTCCTCTTCCAGAGAGGCTGGCACCCAGCGATGAACAGATATTTATGCTGGAAGTTATGGGTGACAGCATGATTGAAGCTGGAATTCTTGATGGAGACTACGTCATCGTCCGCCAACAGCAATCCGCACTAAATGGGGAAATTGTTGTCGCTATGACAGACGAAAATGAAGCCACTGTCAAAAGATTTTTTAAAGAAAAAGATTACATAAGGCTTCAGCCTGAAAACTCATCAATGGAACCAATCATTTTGCGTGATGTGAAAATTCTTGGAAAAGTGATTGGAATTTACAGAGAAATTCATTAATGGATGTATACCATAAACGGAAAAAGCTTGTCTTACTTTCTTATATATGTACAGTTGCAATACGTTATGACGCATTACGGAAAAAAGCGCTCATCGCCTGAAGATGAACGCTTTTTTCTTTCTACATTTAATAAATAAAAATATATACAATATTCTTTTGCGATTTTGCTAATTTTTGCTTAGATATAAAGAAAACGATTTCTCATACCAAATTCTTTTCTATCATAGAATGCTGTACCATATTTTTATTGCTGTCAATGAAATTAACACCATTAGTCCATATCTCAACATATTCACATTCATTCTTCTACTCATGAAAGAACCTAATGGAGCACCTAAAAGACTCCCCGCAACAGCAAAAAAAGTTGCCCAAAATGGAATTTCTCCCGTAGTCAATTTTCCGAAAGCCCCTCCGATTGCAGAAAGAAAAACAACAGCTAAGGAAGAAGCAATCGTGATACGCATTGGGATTTTCAAAACGGTTAACATGATAGGAATCAATATAAAAGCCCCTCCAGCGCCGACAATTCCAGATACAATTCCGACTACGAAAGATATTACCATTGCCAAAACTCGGTTGAAAGTGATCTCATTCACCTGCATTCGATCACAGCTTTTATGTTGTGGAATGATCATCAATAGGACGGCAAGAACTGCGAGAACGCCATAGACAATATTAATACTTTCACTTGGTAAAAATTTAGAGCACACTCCTCCTATCAAACTTCCGATCAGTATACTGCCTCCCATATAAAGTACAAGTCCTTTGTGGACGAAAGAAACATCTTTTTTACTCATCTTCCAATAGGCAATCACGCCAGAGAGAGAAGAAAAAAGCACTTGAAACATGCTGATGGAGGATACTTGTTTTGCTGTAAAATGACTGACGTTCAACCAGTCTGGTACATATAATAAAAGAGGATAATTGATAATAGAACCTCCTATACCAAGCATTCCGGAAAAAAATGAACCGATGAACCCAATGAAGAACATCACAAGATACATAAATATACTGATTCCTTCTTTCTGGAGACGAATTTTGGTTTAGTTTATTCACATAAAATCAATGTAAATTCGATATAAATTCGTATACTAATCCCGATTCACAATGTATAATATAACCAATTAAATTTATAGGAATAGAGAGGTTATTTGATGATTCGATTTATTCGATCACTATTCATCGACTATTGTCCGAAATGCAATGAAAGGTTAACATGCTCTAATGATCTTCTCTGCTGCACAAAAGCTTGCCCTTATGGACATTATTCAGAAGAAATTTATGGTCTTCTCGGTGTTCGTTTCGTTTATAAGGATGAAGGAACACCCCAATAAATGGGGTGTTCCTACTTATCGTTTTTGAATCCAAAACTTGATGACTCCATCCTCTTCTTTGCATTCTAACAATTTATGTCCGGTCGTATTGGTCCAGCCAACGAAGTCATTTTTAGCGCCTTGGTCTGTTGCATGGACTTCTAAAATTTGACCGGATTGAAGTTCATCTATAGTTTTTTTTGTTTTGACAATCGGCATAGGACAAGCGAATCCTTTTGCATCTAAAATTTTATCGCTTTTCATATATTGTACACTCCTTTTATTGATCATGAACGGCACAGCGATTTGGACCGATTTCCATTTCTCTTTCTTCATCTTTTGAAGGGGTGATTTTCCCCATATTGGTTTGACGGATTTCCAGATAAGAATTAGGTTGTGGCGGTAAGTTTCCTGTCACTAATTTTCGAAATTCGACTTCTTCTCGGATATTCAACCCTGGATTTGTCTTGAATAATTCACCGAGTCTAGCGGAAACTTTTCCTCCTTCTCCCAACTCACTTATTCGACCAAAATGAGCAGGCAGAACAACTAGATCATCAGAGAACGTTGGAAATAATGTATACAAAGTTTGCCGAAGATCATTCACCCATTCTTCTGCTTTACCCGCCAAGTCAGGTCGACCAATTGATTTCAGAAATAAAATATCTCCTGTAAAAAGATAACGTTGATCTACAATTAGTGACGTGCTGCCAATAGTATGTCCTGGAGAATGGACAGGTTGAATGATGATGGGGATGTTCCCAACCGTAAGATTTTCTCCTTCTACTAATGGATGATATCGAAAAGTGACTTCCGTTGCATCTTTTGGCGGAAGCCAATAGCTTGCCCCAGTCTTTTCAGCTAATCGTCTACCGCCCGAGATATGATCGGCATGAAGGTGGGTATCAATCGTATATTTAATTTGAACGTTGTTTTCTTTGGCAAACTGTTCAAACACTTCAATAGTTCGGACAGCATCTATAACAGCAGCTTCTCCGTTTGAAATGATCATGTAGGAAAGGCAACCTTTTCCTGGACGAACAAATTGATAAACGGAACCGCCATCGGATAAGTCCCCCACTTTAATAGGTTCCAAATGTTCACTCCACGCCCTCATTCCTCCTTGAAGGTAATACACGTTGTTTCTTCCTGCTTCCAGCATTTGCTTTGCTACAAATTTGGACGATCCCTCTTTTGCACATACAACCAGCACTTTTTTCTCTTCAGGAGTTTTATGCAATGCCGGTTCTATCCCATCCAGCAAGTCAAAATAAGGAATATTGATAATATCGATGTTTTCCCCTTCAATTCTCCAATCCTGGAATTCGCTTTGATTTCGAACGTCCAAAATAAATAGCTCTTCTTTATGAAAAATGATTTCGGTTAATTCATGAGGAGTCATTTCTTTTAATTGAGTTGATCTTTCTTCTTTCAATTTTCTTCTACTCCTTTTTTAGAAAGTTAGAGTAACGTTCGCATCCTTCGCAAATTCTAAAAAAGTAACTGCTCCGCCGACATCGATTCCGTCAATGAAATCTTCTTTTTTTAATTTCAAGACATCCATTGTCATTTGACAGGCAATGAATTTCACGCCCATTTCTTTGGCCATCTCCACTAATTCAGGAATCGAAGGTGCATTGGATTCCTTAAATCCTTCCGCATAATGTTCTTTTCCTTCAGGCATTGGCAGTTTTTGATAAGCGTCTTTATGAATGATATTCAATCCTTCAAATGTAAAGAAAATCGCGACTTCGGAATCTGTGGCCGCTGCCGCAGTTGCAATGTTAAACACTTTATATGCGTCAAAAAGTCCTCCGTTGCTTGCAATAATTGCTACTTTATTTTTGGTCATTTACCTTTCTCCTTTCGACTTACTTATCCGTTTCAATAGTCCCTTTCCATTCAGACATACCGGGGATGACATTTTTTACATGTTGAAATCCATTTTCGGCCAATAATTGACTAGCCCTATCACTTCGATTTCCAGTCCGGCATATGACATAAATTTCTTCCTCTCTATTCAATTCCTCCATTCGCGAATTTAATTCACCTAACGGGATATTTTTTGCCCCAGGAATTCTTGCAATAGCATATTCTTCCTGTTCTCTCACATCCAGAATGGTGATTTTTTCATTTCGTTCTATTCGTTTTTCTAATTCCTCATTGGAAACGACATTTGGAAATTTGCTGTCTGATTTCACATCTTCATCGGCGTTTGCTTTTCTAAGATAATGTATCAATACATCTCCTTCTACTTCAGTACCCAGGTATTGATGCCCGGTGGATTTCGCCCATGCTTGGATGTCAGCAACCGATCCCTTATCAGTAGCTTGAATTTCTAATACTTTGCCTGGTTCCAGTTCATCCATTGCTTTTTTTGTTTTGACAACGGGCATCGGGCAAGTTAGTCCTTTCGCGTCCACTATTTTATCTGACAAAATTTTCACTTTAGACCCTCCTTTACTTTTAAAATTTCAGTTCGTAGGGGGATTGAACTTTTATAATACCCATAGGGGTATAATAAAAACATAAAAAATAAAACCCTTCTCATTTAATACCCTCCAGGGTATATATTAAGGGTTCTAAATTAGATTGTCAACTTTAAAATTCAATTACCATTTTTCTTGGTGTCATCCTGATTTAAATGAGAAGCTATTGTGATAGAATTTTCCAATTCATATACTGTCTCTCATTGAAAAAGGTGTCATTACGCACAAAATAATCAAATACATGTTTATAGATCGAAAAATGCAGAATTACGTTGGCGTGGGCAATTGAATTTTGCTTGTTGAAAAGGTTTATAAGTTGATGGAAACTCCATCGAACTTTCTCTTAGATGATATCAAAATGGATTTGTCTCTGAAGGATGATTTGATCTAGACTATTCTCCGAATCGCATTGGACTGTTCCCAGTTCATGAATAAAGCATTTAGCTTTCGTACAAAATTTGGCTGTTGTTAAAGATAGATACCTCTCATATATTTCTGGCTAATCGAGTAGGAGGAGGTGGTGAACCTCCGTCCTCTCACACCACCGTACGTAACGTTCGGTATACGGCGGTTCAATCAAATAAATGACGCTTTTCGCCATATTTACTGTACAGACTTTTCAGCCCTTGGCTACTCCAATAAGAGTTGCCAAGGGTTTTGTGTAATATGGGACTTTTAGAGATTCTCCAATATGATTTCCTCGAATTTCCCCATTCATATGCTTTATATGGTTGAACTCCGAGTTGTATAAGTTTCTTTATTTTCGTTTTCGGCTTCTTCCACTGTTTCCAGATCATCATTCGGAGCCTTCTTCTTATCCATTTATCCAGATTCTTAAAGACAGTAGGGGTGTCAGCTAGTGAAAAATATCCACACCATCCCATTAGGTACTGGTTTAGCCTTTTGATTCTTTCTTCCATTGAGATAGAGTGAGAACGGCTGGTTAGTTTCCTGATTCTATGTTTCATCTTCTGAATGCTCTTCGGAGCGATTCTTATCTTTGGTTCTTTATGATAAATAAAACTGAAACCTAGATAATCCCTTTTCCAAGGGCGGTCTAATGCCGTCTTTTCCCTGTTGACCTTGAGTGCTAGACCCTTCTCTATGAAGTTTGTCATGTTCTCCATTACTCTCTTTCCGGCTTTTCTACTTTTGACAAAGATATTACAATCATCTGCGTATCTATTTGTACTATGACTTCTGCTGAATTCTAACTGTTCAGCAATCTATCGCTAAATTGGTTGCCAACTCAGTTGGCGTGTCCGTCAGACCTCCCCGGGTAAGGGTGCAATCTTTCCTTCCATCCATCTGCTTCATTTACTCTGTATCACCTTCGGCAGAAAGGGCTTTGTTTTGTTTTGCAAACTCACCCAATGATACTTGGCCTTATATGAAGTTCGTGTTCCGAGAGACCCTAAGTTTGCCGCTCGCTTCCTTCGGATTCCGTGTCACCACGGACACCCTTGCGTTAAGCTAGCCGCTACTACTGCCTTCGTGGCTCAGGACTTTCACCCTATAGACTGCACCCATGCCAGGCGCACAAATAAAGCTGGTCCCCAATTTTTGGGGCCAGCTTCTTCTTTATTTCCGAACTCCGTTATTCTTGGTTCATCGTAAACGTTTATTCAATGCCTGGAAACCATCCTGGTGTCGAGATGATTGCTTGCCAAAGTGGATCAGGAATCATTAAGCGTTTCTGATCATTTTTGTTTAACTTTGTGGCAATCTCGCTTTCTCTGCCTTGTTTCACTTTCTCTACCCAATCTGGTTCTATAATCAGACCTCTACCCAAAGCAATCAACGGAATGCCCGTTTGCAGAGCCTTTAACGCATCATTAGCTGTGTAAATCGATCCTACACCGATGACAGGCACCCGATCTCCTGCTTGTTCTTTGATCAGTTCTATTCTCGGCCGCTTGTCCTCCACCCCGCGTCTCGGTGTCGACCAGAAATCTGTAAGCGAAACGTGAAGATAATCCAAATGTTTATCAGCCAACGCATCCACTAATTTCAAGGTGTCTGCCATCGTGATTCCAGGTGTTTCAGGTTCTTCTGGCGAAAAGCGATATCCAACGATGAAAGGATCTTTTGCATACGTTTGGACGATTCTTTTTACTTCATCCACAACTGCAAGCGGAAACGCAAGGCGTTTTTCTAAGCTTCCTCCCCAGCGGTCCTCGCGACGATTGGAATGCGGTGAGAAAAATTGTTGAATAAGGTAGCCATTGGCTCCGT
This sequence comes from Bacillus sp. FSL W8-1127, assembly GCF_038006725.1. NCBI lineage: Bacteria > Bacillati > Bacillota > Bacilli > Caryophanales > Bacillaceae > Bacillus > Bacillus sp. FSL W8-1127. The sequence goes on from NZ_JBBOVU010000001.1 coordinate 1,754,186, forward strand.
GTATTTCCACACCATCAAATCCAGACTCAATTGCCCGTCGAGTCGTTTCTCCAAAATCTCGGATAATCGATTCGATTTCAGCATCCGACAACTCTCTAGGTACGGGCTGTCCAGCAGGTGCCGCACCTCGTTCTGCCGGGACAGCGCTCGCACTTACAACGTCCCCATTCGGAACGAGCTCCGGAGGACATAAGCGACCGCCATGGAAAATTTGCAAAACGGCTTTTGCTCCAGTTTCTTTAATTGCCGTCGCCAATCTTCGCAAGCTTGGAATCATGTCGTCGCTATTTCCGGCGAATTGGCCAGGAAATCCTTTCCCATTCGCTGTCACGTATGTACAAGCCGTTATAACCATACCCACACCTTTTGAACGGCGAACATAATATTCCACTTCCTGATCCGAAACAGTTCCATCCGGATTCGAAGAGAAATTGGTCATGGGCGCCATTACAATTCGATTATCCAACTTTATTCCGTTCGAAAAAGTAAAGGGTTCGAATAATGGTGTATATTTAGAATTCATCTATACTGTTCCTCCAATCATCTACTAAACTAAGATTGTAAAATGATTGAAAGGAAACAACTCAACTACCGCTAGCTGTTTCCTTTATCATAAATTCCAATCATTATGATTTTTTTATCATGAGCAATTGAACTAAATTGGTTGAAATTCAGCACCTGCTTGGATAGCTTCACACAAGACGATCTCAATTCAAGGTCGATAAAATCTGATTATTGGCATTTCTACATGATCATTCAATTGTAGTCTTTCATATCACCATATTATTTCTTATATGAGCGTCCTTCATTCAGTCGTTCCATACCCGAATTGTTCTTCTATTGTCAGCCTCTTGAATCAGTTCTCTTCAGTCCGTTTCTATCCTTTGGACAAACGGAATTTTTCATATCCGATTTTTGATTGTCGCTTTTTAATGTTGACAGTTTCGCAGACAATTCCATGAACCATTCTTCATCTTTTGTCAAAAGAGCCAAATCGATTAAATAGAGAATTTCCTCTTCGCTCATCGTATCGGAGAGAGCTAATTTTTCAACGTTTTTTTCCAACATTCCGATCGTTTTTCCGACCAATTTTTCATTGTCGGACTTTACAACGGTTACTTTGACCACCCCCCTCAAAGGATCCGTCATATCTATATAACCTTGTAGCAATTCTCCATTACGGGTCTTCCCTTTTACCCAATCTCCTATTTCCAATCTGAAATTGCTGGCCATTCAGATCCCCTCCTCTTTTTTGTTCACGAAATGCCTTTTATTTTCATCGTTCTAGGCGAAAAATCTGTAACAATAAAATTTACAGTATGATGAAAAAAGAAAAAATTAAATCAATATCACGGATATTGTTTAATTTTTGTCAAGTTTAGAATCATTCGCTATCTTGTCTGAACAAGTCTGTTTTCTTCTTAGGGGCTCATTCATAGTATACCATAACCAATGCTTATTTCTTTAAAACAACTCCATTTTCATAAGCAACTTCTCTGTAAAATCATTCTCACAAAAACCATCACTTGCTTGTAGGTGTTCAACCAACAGTCCTATTACCGTCAAAGTAACGACAGAGATTGTCGCCTGCCCTGAAACCTACTAAATCGATCCTCATTAAGAAGATTACTGCAATTCTAATGGATACAGTGATGGATGTCAAACAATTGAACTTCGTAAAACTTTTAGAATCTGATGATCTAATGAACCTCCCGCCACTTATAGAAATGGGGGTTTCTTCTCTGCCAAACATAGAAACTTCCACGAAACACCTTTCGGCGTTTCTCTTCTTCGAAAGATGGGAATCTTCCACGTTCTAAAAGAAGCTACACCTTGCGGTGGGTGGGGTCGCACCATCTACTACTCCCCGTTTATGCGGGTCGTAGATACGTTGGAATCTTCTCCTGTCCCCAAGGTTCAAAGGAACCGTATAACGCTTGGCTCAAGATATTCTTTGCTCCATGAATATCCCGATGAGAAGTGTATCCACAATGGCAATGATACATTCGGGTGCGCACTTTCTTTTTTCGTTGGCAAACAGGACATGTTTGACTGCTGTACGCTTCATTCACAAACGTTACCTTGATACCTTTGCTTTGGCATTTGTATTCCAGATATTGCTTTACTTTGCCAAAGCTCCAGTTGGAGAGTTTCTGATTGACGTTTTTCCGTCTTTTCTTTTTCGTGTGTCTCTGTACCCCTTCGGGATTGCCGACATACACATCCGAAACGCTTTGTTGGATGCACCAATCTACAAACGCTTTGGTGGTTTTGTGAAAGGCATCTCGCAACTGTCGTTCACTTTTCGAAAGGATATACCGCTTCGCCCGTTGGTATTTCTTCCACCTCCGAGAGCCTTTTTTGCATTGGCTCTGAAGTTTTTGCAATTCTCGAAGTTTCTTGTTGCGAAGACGGTGGGTACTGCGAAGTTTCCGACCTGACAGAAGAACACTTTCCCCATTGTCGCAAAACAAAGCAATGGTATGAATTTCGCCCATATCGACTGCTGCGGAGTGTTGAGGCGTATAAGGAAGAGTTTCTTGCCCATCGTCATACGATACCGAAAGGTATAAACCATGGTCATAACACAATTCGATTTCTTTAATGGTTCCTTTCGGCAAATTTTTGGCATAGACCACCAGCGGTGGAATGCGTTTACCGCCATGTGTACCTAACGACAAAGTTATTTTCCCATTATCAGAAATGGTGAAGGCTTTGTCTACCCACTTCGTATTGAAGTATTTCTTTTGTTTATAGGGATACTTAGCGGTTTTGATACCCTTTTGGATAGCTTTGTGAGTGCTGTCTCTGGCAAAAAGATATTTATGAGCCACCGCTTGGATACTTTGACTGTGTAAGCGATATTTTCCTTTGAGAAGGGCTTGCAATTCCGTTTTGCCAATCCATTTTTTGTGTTGAAGGTAGTAATTTCTAGCTTCGGTGAGACAATCATTCCAAATTTGAGCGGAAATTCGATTACATTCCATTAGTTGCTGGATGGTGTCTTTCGAAGCGGAAAAATACACTTTCTGTCCTCGATACATGGTGAGATTCACCTCCTTTTTTTTATGTTTTTGTTATTATAGTAGGATAGAAGAGAAAATAAAATAGCGATTCATCCCCCACCTAAAGAGGAAGGGGATGAATCACTATTCTTGTTAAAATGGTATCCTTTGAGCCGAGAACTGACGAATCCATACATTTGGCGTTTTTCATCCATTTTCTGTGCAAAAAAGAATCAGAACCTCTTCATGATATGATATTTTGCGGTTTAAAAAGAACAGTTATGGATCTAATCCAAAGAGAAAATGTTCCTATTGAATCTTATTCTTTATGGAAGGTTTTTGATTGTATATGAACCCACCATCGTTTCCATAATAAGATTATCCGTGAATGAAAAGGAGGTTTTATATATGAATATACAGAGGGCTAAAGAAATTGCTGCATCCCCCGTTATGGCAAATGTGACATACGAAGGAACGCCTGTCTATATCCAACAGGTAGATGAACAAAACGAAAAGGCCAGAATCTATCCCCTCGATCAACCGGAACATGAACAAACAGTTCCCTTATCCGAATTAACAGAACATGAAAACCATTAGGTTGGTAAAGCTATTTAAAACGCTTAGCTTCTATTTAAATTCCTGTTTTTAAAAATATCCCCCTCATATAACGGAGGGGGATAATGATGGACGGGTAAAGGAATTACCGGTAAATTTCGCCGCCGGTTTTTCTAAATTCATCTGCTTTTTCTTTCAACCCTTTATCAATCACAGCTTTCAACTCAAGGTTTTGTCCTTGCGCCATTTCACGGATGTCATGAGAAATTCTCATGCTGCAGAATTTCGGACCGCACATAGAACAAAAATGGGCTGTTTTCGCGCCTTCCGCCGGCAAAGTTTCATCATGGTATTCCATGGCTCTTTCCGGATCGAGAGAAAGATGAAATTGATCCCGCCAACGAAATTCAAACCGCGCTTTCGAAAGAGCATCGTCCCGTTCTTGAGCCCCTGGATGTCCTTTTGCTAAATCCGCTGCATGCGCGGCGATCTTGTAAGCGATGACGCCTTCTCTTACATCGTCTTTATTTGGCAAACCTAAATGCTCCTTTGGTGTTACGTAACAGAGCATGGCTGTTCCGTACCAACCAATCATGGCTGCACCGATCGCTGATGTAATATGATCATAGCCCGGTGCTATATCCGTCGTTAAAGGTCCTAATGTATAGAATGGCGCTTCATGACAAATTTCCATTTGTTTATCCACATTTTCTTTGATTTTGTGCATAGGGATATGCCCCGGTCCTTCAATCATCACTTGAACATCATGCTTCCAAGCGATTTTTGTAAGTTCTCCTAATGTTTCCAGTTCCGCAAACTGTGCTTCATCATTAGCATCGGCAATGGATCCCGGACGAAGCCCGTCTCCTAACGAAAATGAAACATCATACGATTTCATGATCTCACAAATTTCTTCAAAATGAGTATATAAGAAGTTTTCTTCATGATGAGCAAGGCACCATTGAGCCATGATGGAGCCGCCTCGAGACACAATACCTGTTACACGCTTTGTTGTTAACGGTATGTAGCGCAGCAGAACGCCGGCATGAATTGTAAAATAATCCACTCCTTGTTCCGCCTGTTCAATTAACGTATCGCGGAACACCTCCCAGCTTAAATCTTCCGCGACCCCATTTACTTTTTCCAAAGCTTGATAAATCGGCACCGTCCCGACAGGAACCGGACAGTTTCGAATAATCCATTCACGAGTGGAGTGAATATTTTTCCCGGTGGAAAGATCCATCAACGTATCCGCTCCCCAACGAGTAGCCCAAGTCATTTTTTCCACTTCTTCATCAATGGAAGACGTAACAGCTGAATTCCCAATATTCGCATTAATTTTCACATGAAAATTTCTTCCGATGATCATGGGTTCACTTTCTGGATGATTAATGTTAGCCGGTATAATGGCACGCCCCTTAGCCACTTCTTCTCGTACAAATTCAGGGCTGACATTTTCTCTTATAGCGATAAACTCCATTTCCGGAGTAATGATTCCATTGCGGGCATAATGCAATTGAGTCACATTTTTTCCTTTTTTGGCACGTAAAGGTTTTCGTTTTAATCCTGGAAAAACAAATTGTTCGGCTCTCGGGTCCTTTTTTTGATAACCGTTATCTTCCGGTTTCACTTGACGGCCTTCATATTCTTCCACATCATTACGTTCCAAAACCCATTTCCGACGTAATGGAGGCAATCCTTTGCGAATATCAATCGACACATTTGGATCTGTATAGGGCCCGCTGGTGTCGTAAACACGCACTGGGCGATTTTCTTCTTTGCCAAACGATCCGTTCGTTGGGCTTAATGCAATTTCGCGCATAGGCACTCGAATATCGGGCCTAGACCCTTCCACATAGACTTTTTTGCTTCCCGGAAAGCCGGACATAATAGAAATCGCATCGTTGCTTGAATGGTTGACCATTAGACAATTCGCTCCTTTTTAATAGTTTAAAAAGGACAAAATCTAGAGTCCACCCACAGCATGAAAAACCCGGGCCTTTATGGCAGACCCGGGAAATGTTAGTATGAAGCATCCGCAAAAATAGGTTTTCATCTTAAAATACTAACTTCCCCACGCTGGTATGAACCAGATCAGGTCCTGAGGGTTAAGAAACTTCATCGTGTTTCTTTCTCAGCCCAACTCATTGGACACCCCTAGTTTGAATTCCATATTCACTTACAAAAAGAATATATACGAAACTACAAAATTTGTAAAGAATAATTTGAAATTTTTTTCGTTTCATTCGAGATTGAAAATACAACAAGATTTAGACTTTTATCCTACTCCATTTCGCGTTAAAAAATAGGCCTTTTAGACTGGATTATTCTTAAATGGATCCCATTTTGTTAAGAAAATGTAAAGATTTGATTATATATAGTAATATTTTCCTTTTATTGTTATAATTTTCATGACAAAAATTCGACAAATATAATACTCGGAGGAGAAAAACAACCATGTTGAGACTAACAATTAAACAAAGATTAGTAATGCTAGTGTCTATTTTTATACTTTGTCTAGCAGCATTCGGAGTATACTTTATTTCCTATCAAAAAAAGAATTCTGAAGAAGTCGTTCGTATAGAAAAAATGAAAGAAATACAAAAATTACTTACACATATCCAATATAGATTAGCAGGAATTTCAAACGATGAACGAGGCTATTTACTGACGGGCGACAAGTCATTTGAGTCAGAGACGGAGCAAAAAAAAGCAGAAATACAAAAAGATCTGTCTGCCATACGAAAATTATCTAACGACAATGATCTGAATCATCTTTTATCCAATGTCAATAATACTTTACAACAATATTATCAGTTAAAAGATGCGATGTTTTCTGCAAAAAATCTAAATGAAGCAAAAAATATTCATTTTAATGAAGAAAGAACGTTACGAAAGCAAAATTTAGACCCTCAAGTAGAAAAGCTAGTAGAATCAATGAATAGTCATGTTCATTCGGAATTGACGTCTATCAAAAAATCAAATCAAATGTATCAATGGATCCTGATCACTGTTTTCATCATTGTGTCGGTCATTTCGATCTTTATAGGGGCCTTTTTCATTTCTTCCATCATTCGTCCATTGACGAAAATTCAAAAACAGTTAGATGAAATTTCCAAAGGAAAAGGAGATCTTACGAAAGAACTTAAGATCAAGTCAAAAGATGAAATTGGTCTTTTAGCCAACTCATTTAATCAATTTCTGTATAGTTTACGATACTTAATAACGAATGTCGGGGAGAGTGCCAATAAAGTAAATCAATCTTCTGAAACGCTGCAAAAAACATCGGCTGAAGTATTAGAAGCAACGAAAGAAATGAATAGACATATTCAAGAAGTTTCAGCTAACGCAGAAAACCATAGTGAAATGTCTAATCAAAGCACGATAGCAGTGGAAGAGATGGTAACGGGAATTAATCATATTGCCGATAGCGCTTCCAACGTCTCAGAATTAGCTACAAGTGCATCACAAAAAGCCAGTGAAGGGAAAACTGAACTGGATAATATGGTGAAGAATATCGAGTCTCTTCGTTCCGTTGTGGATGAATCGGTCAATAGCATCTATCGTCTCCAAGACCAATCAAGTAAAATTGGAGAGATATTGAAAATGATACAAAGCATTTCAGATCAAACCAATCTTTTAGCATTAAATGCATCGATCGAAGCAGCAAGGGATGGAGAAGCTGGAAGAGGGTTTGCAGTTGTTGCCAATGAAGTCCGCAAATTAGCTGAACAATCCTTACAATCAGTGAATCATATTGCCGATATCATCACGAAGGTTCAAGATGAAACAGAACGTACCGTCCAGCTAATAGGCGATGTGAAAGATCATATAGTGGTCGGAAGCACTTCTGCTAAACAAACTCAATCAAAAATTCATGAAATTATACTCTCTTTCGAAGAAATATCTTCTAAAATACAAGAGATTTCTGCTACAACGGAAGAATTATCTTCCAGTTCAGAAGAAGTTTCCGCAGCTGTTAATGAAATGAATGAACTTTCACAAAATGTCAGTGCCATTATAAGTAAAATTGCGAAATTCTCTCAAAACCACACTCAAAACATTTTGAGCGTCCAAGAAGATGCCGATCATTTATCAGACATGTCTGTTCAATTAACAAGTTTGGTTTTTAAATTTAAAGTGAACTAAAATTTCCTAACAAAAAAAGGCGTGGAAAGAGCCCTTCTTTATGTTTGAAGGGCTCTTTTAATGTCTTATCCCTCATTTCAACCATCATTTTTTCAAAACAGTCTCTTCAAATTAAAAAAGTAATACAACTAAATGGTTCCATCTTTATTGTAAGCAGGTTTCAAAGCTATGAGAGTATAATGGAACTTACTAGAAACTGAAAAGTTGGTTAGGGTTTAATCTTCTGTTTTTTCGTTCCATATTTCAGATAAAATCTCATAGGAACGCAGTCGTGCTGAATGATCATATATGTGAGATACCACCATTAATTCATCCACTTGTGTTTTATCTAAAAATTCTTGGAGTTCTTCTTTTACCGTCTTTTTCGATCCAACAAAAGTATAATACACTTGATGGCGGACGGCTTCTTTTTCAAATTCATTCCACATTCCATCCATACTTTCAACAGGCGGTTGCAAAGGCTTGGAAGTCCCGCGTGTCACACCTAAGAAGAATTGATATAAAGAGGTGGCTAGACGTTTCGCTTCTTCATCCGTGTCTGCAGCGATCACGTTCACACATGCTAACGCATACGGTTCTTTTAGATTTTCAGATGGTTGAAATCGATCTCGATATATCTTGAGAGCGTCGAAAATATGTGTTGGAGCGAAATGACTCGCGAAAGCAAAAGGCAAACCGAGCAAAGCCGCAAGCTGAGCGCTGTAAGTACTTGAACCAAGCAACCAAATAGGAACATTTAAGCCTTCGCCAGGAATCGCTCGAACATAAGATTTGCGATTACTTTTAGACGAAAAATAATGGAGTAATTCCTGTACATTTTTTGGAAACTCCGAATCAGATCCTTTTAAATGACGTCTTAACGCCATCGCCGTCATTTGATCTGTTCCGGGTGCGCGTCCTAATCCTAAATCAATTCGGCCGGGATACAAAGACTCTAATGTGCCAAATTGCTCAGCAACAACAAGAGGAGCGTGATTTGGCAGCATGACTCCGCCAGATCCTACTCTAATTGTAGATGTTCCTCCAGCAATGTAACCGATTAAGACAGAAGTAGCGGAACTTGCAATCCCTTCCATATTATGATGTTCTGCCAGCCAATAACGCTTAAATCCCCATTGTTCCACATGTTGAGCAAGATCTAAACTATTCCGAAAAGAATCAGCTGGTGTTTTCCCCGATAGTACCGGAGCTAAGTCCAAAACAGAAATTTCAATGTCATGCAATCTTTTTTTGTTCGTTTTCATATCCATACCAATTTTCCTCTCATAAAAATTCTATATATCTATATATTTAGATATACTAATTATAATGATATAGGCAAAATTTTTTTGCCTATAAGTCCTTATCCAATTGTTCAATAAATTCCCGAATCATTTTTTCATTGCGTCGGTAATACGTCCATTTTCCAATCCGTTTTGACTCCAAAAGCCCTGCTTTCTGCATCATCAACAAATAATTTGAAACGACAGATTGAGCCAAGCCAGCCTTTTCTTGTATATCTCCTACACAAACTCCCCCTTTAAAATCGTCATGATTCGGTACATGCAAATGAGGGCCAAAATGTTGTTCAGGATGTTTTAACCATTTTAAAATATTATATCTTGTTTCATTGGAAAGAGCTTTTAACATCATCATGGTATCCATAGTTTTATTATAACCATATTTTTCGAGATATCAAATCACCTACTGCTTATCATCTTTTTCAACGGAAAACTTTCGAACACCCACCCCTTACAAAAATCAATGGAAATGGAACGCTATATATATATTGGACTAATACAAAAGGAAAGCGAATGAAAATATCATTCGTACTCCATTTTGGATTTCTTTTGACTGAAAAATAAAATGGCATCCTTTTTTAAGTATTTATTTTAAAAATGATGTGAATATTTTTGTTAAATAAGCTAAAATGATGACGATTGCAATTGACAATCAGTTTCCATTCGCGGATAATTTAGAAACAAGAACATACATTCCCTTATTTCTTATAACGAAGCTGAGGGTTGTTCTTTTATGTAGAAAAGGAGTTGATTTAATTGGAAAATCAAAAAATTACTACGTGTTTCATGTTCAATGGCAAAGCTGAAGAGGCAATGAATTTTTACACCTCTGTATTTCACCCATCAGAAATCAACAGTGTTTTCCATCATGAAGATGGGTCGGTATTACATGCGACATTCACGTTAAAAGGACAAACATTTATGGCGATCGATAACAATAAACAAGAACACCCTTTTACACCTGCAATGTCACTGTTTGTAAATTGCGATAATGAAGAAGAAATCAACAAAGCATTTGAGCAGTTGTCTCAAAACGGCAAAGTTTTAATGCCTTTATCTTCTTATCCTTTTAGTGAAAAGTTTGGTTGGGTGGAAGATCAATATGGTGTATCGTGGCAATTAAACCTTGCAAAAAGCTAACTGCTCAATGGTTGCTCTTAAAGGATAAAATTAGACCATTTTTTTTACCACCGTTTACATAATGAATGGTGGTATTTGTGTTTTTTAGAGTATGACAATATTTTGCTTTTTACAGTTCCGCAAATATTTAAATAATAAAATCATAAAAGGCACTCAATTGGACTGCCTTATGGTCATTAATAAGATTGAATTTTATTTAATATGTCATTTGAATTTGTTGTGAATAGGATATATGTCTCTTTTTTCGTTTTAATGACTACTCTATCCGTCGTAGCAAAAGGAGTGCCGATTCTTATCTTCCCCGGCGTACGTGTTATCAAGTGATATCCCTTCGATGTCGGAAATGGGGATTCCACCTTCGTTAACTGCCATGTGATCACAATATGATTACTTCCTTTTTACGTTTATTCCTAACATGATCTTCACCGCCATTTTTAAATTATTTACAAATATTACCTATCATGTCACGCCATGAAAATTTGATACTCTCACAGAGTCCCCATTCCCTTACAATCTCCAAATGAGTCTACATTTTCGTCGGTCACTTTTTCAATTATCGTTTGATGAAAAATGAGGGCAGCTATTTACCGGCCGCTTGCATTTTTGGTTTAGAAGGCTGTGTCCGAGCTCAAGCACAGTGTTCTTCTTTTTTTCTTCCAGATTAATCTCGCTTATGCTTTGTGGCTAAGAAAAAATCATAGATAAACCAATATACGATTGGAAAAAGGACAATAGAAATAAATTTATATTCAGTCGGGACAAATTTATAAATCAAAATCATAATGATCACAAAAATAATAAATGCTTTCCATCTATTAGTTTTAGACAAATGAGCCAATTCCTCCTACATATAATCAATAATATCTTCAAAAATGGTGGTTTTATTGGTTCATGACATTCTAATCCAAACGATCTATTCTTGTATTAAATGAAAACCAATATAATATGGTTTTTATCTTTAAACAGCTCTACCATCATTCTTTCACGAACCAAGCAACCAACGAATATTCATATCTAAACTACTTGTATAGTAGTTATTCATTTATTGAGCTTTTTTAGAACCTCCGGGTTGGCAATTCTTATTGGATGATTATGGATAAAATAAGAGACAATATTTTCTATCGACACAGTCAAGAACTTATTAAACATGTTATCTGTTTTCCACCCAATATGAGGAGATAGGATGACATTATCCAATTTTAATAATGGACTATCCGGACTAAGGGGTTCTTGAGAAAATACGTCAAGTCCTGCTCCACCAATTTGTTTTTCTTTTAAAGCGTGCACTAATGCTTCTTCATCCAATACATCTCCTCTAGATGTATTAATAAGGAAAGCATCTTTCCTCATCAGGTTAAAATGACTTTTAGTAAGTAATTTTCTAGTTTCAGGTACCAATCTTATAGCTATCACAACAAAATGTGATTGTTGTAAGAGATTTTCAAGAGAAGTATAAGCAACGCCTTGTTCCGAGGCCCTTTCCTGTGTTAATCGCGGTCCCCAAGCTAAAACGTTCATATTGAAAGCTTTTGCCACTTTAGCAACCCCTGAACCAATTTTTCCTAAACCAATGATTCCAATGGTCTTACCTTCCAAACCAAATCCAACCGAACAGGGCCAATTCCCGCTTTTCATTTCTTGATGAATTGTGATTAATTGTCTTGAATAAGCAATCATAAATCCAAAAATTAATTCAACTACCGCAGCAGAGCCGCCTGGAGTTGTAGATACAGGAATATTTAAACGATTTGCTTCTTCCATATCAATATGAGCTAGACCTGCACCCGTTTGGGCAATAAGTTTTACTTTTTTTAGTTGTTGTAAGATTTCCTTTGTAAATTTCGTTCTTTCTCTAATAGGGATAATTATGTCTGCATCTGAAATGCGATTGATCAGTATTTCATTTGTTGGCTTATCATGGTATATCTCTACTTCAAAATGTTTTTTTAAAATCTCTAACTGTGGATTGCAGAAAAAAGACTTCTCCCAATCATCTAAGATAACGACTTTCATACTATTCCCTTCCCTCTTCCCTCAATGGACTCTAATACACTGTTTTGTTGAAAAAGAACCTTTACCACTGATACAAAAAGAGTAATAACGGACACTAGCAATAGAGGCATCATATCGGTTGATAGACTTTCTCCTCCAAACGTCAAAGTGTAGTACCCGTTAGCAACATAAGAAGCAGGTAAAAACGAACCTATAGTTTGATAAAAGTTAGATAGCATTTCTTTTGGAACGATCACTCCAAACGTGACCAATTGCAGTGAAAGGGATAAAATATTGAATACCATACCGGCGAAACCAAATAAAACGACAAACATTTGTGTGAAGCTTAAGAAAGAGAAAAAAACTAATATTTGAAATATACTAGCTTTAAATATAGTTTCATTTAAATGAATATTAAAAATATTTAAAAACAACAAAGTAATAACCGCTAATAGAATGGAAGCATCAATGTTAATAACCTGTCTTGTTAAAAAGATAGACCATTTACTGTAAGAATTTTTTAATTTTTTGCAACAATATGAAGATTAAGACTCATAATCATAGCCCCTACCCATGAAGAAAGAACTACTAATAAAGGAACCATCGTTACCGCAAAACCTTTTACATTGTTCACTTTTTCAATAGATGCTTGAACAGAATGAACTTTTAACGACTGAAAGACTTCTGAAATGTTGCTAGATAAATGTTGGGCTACCTCTTTAGATGGAATTTCATTCTTTATTTGATTAGACAAATTGGAAACAATCACCTTCTGTTTATAAGTATATATCTTTTCATTCATTTTTTCCGTAATATCCTTTGATGTGTTCCATCCATGATTTGTTTAGCTAAGGAAGAATTAGCTTGATTAATCAAATACTTTATCTCCGTTTCATCATTCTTCTGCAGTTGACTTGTGAAATTCTCAGGAATTTGAATCACCATATCCAATTTTCGTTTATTCATTTCTTTTTTTGCTGAATCAACCGAATGGTAAACTTTCGTTTTAAACGGTAAATTTTCAATGAGAGTCTTTTCCATAGTTAATCCAAGTTGGTCGTCTTGGTTAACTAATCCCACTTTCAATTGATGAACCCGATCGGTGACGCCGTCATACGCAGTCATCCATACGCAGAAAAAAATAAGCAGAAAAACAAATGCAGTTAAAATCCCAATAATAGTTTCGGAATGTTTAAAAAATCCTTTTAATGTTTTCATGTTCATCCTCTTTATTATTAAAGCAAGTACATACTTGCAATTTATTTAAAAATTTTTCTAGAGAGATAACCCTCTAGAAAAAAGTTGAACACTATGTTTCAAAAAATCATGGTTCGAATCGGAAATGAGGCTATCGCCAAAACGAGCTTTAGAAAGAAAGTATCCAAAATTCAGCCAAATAAAATTCATGGCCTGAAATTCAATGTTTGTATCAATTATTTTTCCCCTTCTTTTCATTTCCGTAAAATAAGAAACTAAATTTGTTTTTAATTGTTTTGGAATGATCACGATAGTATTATTGAGCTCTGGAAACAATCCAGCCTCTCGAAAACTAATTAAAATTAAATCTTTTATTTTTTCCATATACGTTTGATATCCTTCGGCGATTACCCACAAATCATGCTCTAGGTCCCAAGTCATTTCCTCATTTATTATCTTTTCCAAAAACGGACTATATGAAATGGATTGAAGCGCTGCTTCCATAATACCTTTTTTATTACCGAAATGTCGGAAGATTGTCACTTCATTAACACCCGCTCGTTCTGCAATAGCACGAGTTGTCGCACCTTTATATCCATAATCGCGAAATAATTCGATAAAGGCTTCAATAATTCGTTCGGATGTCGTTTTTTTATCATTTAATTCATTCATGTTCATCCAACTTTCTGAAATGAATGTAAGTATTTGCTTGCAATTATTACAATAAATGATGTCATTGGAAAAATCAACCATAAAATGAATGAATTTATTTCTTTACATAGAGAAACTGAACCAGAACAAATCCTTCTAATCAGAAACATATTCATCTCCGTGTTCATTCTCCTTTTTTGGGATCATGAGATGTTTTTTCATTTCGAGACTGGATCACATCTGTTGATTTCCGTTTCTGATGAATACCGACCAGAAAGGTATCGATGAGAAACCGGAGGGTCTCGTTACGATCAAGTGGAAGTCCAAAGCCTCCTTTCCGTTCAAGGGATGAAAAACCATGGAACATGCTTCGCAAACTACGTACAGCATGCAAGGCTGTTTCGTCTTCCAATTTATATACGTGAAGCACTCGCAGAGTTAGTTTCACAATCTCATCTCCCGCTCGTTGTATTTCAGGATCGAGTGGATCAGGCGATTGCAAGGTTGCTTCATATAAGCCGGGATGGGCTCGGACAAAAGACACATAAGCTTTTCCCAACGTATGCACCGCATCATCGCCAGACCGTCCGACAGCCGCATCTGCCAGCGTGCTATATAGTTGTTTGAGACCGTAAACTGCGAGTTGCTTTCTCAAGCCGTGCAATCCTTCGATGTGGTTGTACAAAGACGGGGGGCGGATGCCAAGTTTTTTCGCCAACGTCGCCAAAGTGACAGCTTCAAGTCCCTCTTTGTCGGCAATTTCTGCTGCCGTTTGTAAAATCGTGTATAAGTCTAGACCCATTCTAGGAGACAATTGCGTCACTCCTTCCCGGCTTGGATCGATTTGAAATTACGTTCTGCATTGGCTATGGCACGGTCGATAGCTGTTCCTGGTTGCTCCAACATATTCCCATGCCCTGCTCCTAGTAAGGATGGTCGATATTCACGTATTTTATATGCGCTTTTAAGAGCAACTTCTTTATTCCAAGTAGCCATTGCCGGAAATGGAAACAACGGCTGTAAGCGCCCCGATACAGCGATGCCTCCTCTCGTTTGGAACGCGTCGCCTACAATACAAGCGTCATTTCGTGTATCGAGAAATGACATGGAACCGGGCGTATGTCCCGGCGTGGCAATTGCTATCAACGAGCCGATTCGATCGCCCTCTTTTAGTAAGACATCTGCCCGTGTCTGTAGTTTTTTCGGTACTCCCCCACGAATCGGTGTATTAGGTTCGTTCGGATCCAACGACCTGTCTCCGGACATCAGGCGGTTGTCGCGCTCTGAAACATAGACGGACACATTCGGAAGATTCTGTTTTAACGCATCCAGCGCTCCCACATGATCCTCGTGTGCATGAGTGAGAAGGATACGTGTGATGGGTTTTCCGATATCTTCCGCCGCTTTCAAAATTCCTTTCGCACTATAAGGCAAGGCAGCATCAATCAATGTTAATTCCTCATCCTCCTCAATCAGGTAGCAATTTACAGGGAAAAAACGCGGCAAG
Source organism: Bacillus sp. FSL W8-1127 (assembly GCF_038006725.1). NCBI lineage: Bacteria > Bacillati > Bacillota > Bacilli > Caryophanales > Bacillaceae > Bacillus > Bacillus sp. FSL W8-1127. The sequence goes on from NZ_JBBOVU010000001.1 coordinate 1,769,662, forward strand.
AATGTCAATTGATAAACGGTATTTTCGCGGATGAATCGCATATATTCCACCCTACCTTCTTAAAATTAAGAATATTCACTTTATTATAACTAATGATATTAGTTTTTGCGACCAAAAAGTTCTTCTGATGTGAATCAATCTTTCAGTAAATACTTTTTCTCTATCCGTCATTTTCCAAAACAACACTTCAGACATCCAAATAAGAATGTTCATCCAGTTCGTCCATAAAGAAAAAATCAGATTTCGGTGCATTATAATCAGTTTCATTGGATTTTTCTGAGCTATTTAAAGTTTATTATAGTTTAAACATAAGAGAAAACCGATTCATTCATTGGAAGAAGGAGTGCTTTTCGTCCGGGAGGAATGGCCTACATAGTCGATCAGTATTTCTCTGAATCGTTCTGCTGTTTTGGACATATGCCGATCTTTCATCCAAATGAGTGCAGTCTCTGATTTTAATAGCGGAACAATCTCTGAACTTGACAATGTTCCTTCAGGTCTTAATTGAATGGCTGATTTAGGAACGATGGCAATTCCTACACCGGAGTCTACTAATGTTAGCAAAGTCGCGACATCTGGACTTTCACAAATAATGTTAGGATTAAATCCAAAACTCTGACATGACTCAACAAACAATTCGAAGAGTCCTTTTCCGCCTTGGCCATGCAAGATCATAAGGGGATATTCTTTCAGCTTCTTTATATGAATGGTATCTCTTTGAAAACCTGTCCAATCACTAGGATAAACCGCTACAAGAGGTTCCGTATTCAAACGGACGATATTCAAGTTTTTAGATTCAATCGGCAGCCTTGTGATTCCCAAATCAATGACTTTTGTTTGTAAAAGTTCTTCTACTCTATGAGAATCCCCCTCCCATAATTGAAAATTCACACGAGGATACTTCTTCTTAAAAATTTGAATGGGTTTTGGCAGATAAGATACGCATGACATAACAGTGCCTATAGAAAGTTTTCCCGCAATTCCCATCCCCTGTTCTTTTACTTCCGATATCATTCCATCGACAGAATTTAATATTTCTTTCGCTCGATGGAAAAAAGTCCATCCTGCTTGCGTCAGCTCAATACTTTTTGTATTACGCTGAATCAATGTAACACCAAGTTCTTCTTCTAACGCCTTCAATTGGAGACTAAGCGGAGGTTGGGCCATATGGAGCCTTTTGGCGGCTCGTGTTATTTGTCCTTCTTCCACGATAGTTACAAAGTAGAGAAGCTTCCTTAACTCCATGGTAAATCACTCCTATTTATACATAAAATATATATTTATCATTTATTATATATATTTTACATATAAAACCAAAGGTGATAGTGTCAATATTGTCAACAATATCCAAAATGACTCGGATGAATTTCGTGTAGATACGTTCATCTAGGCCATTAAAGAAATATTTTTAAGAGGTGATCATGATATGGTATACAGAGATTTACGCTCTTTTCTAGAAAAACTAGAATCTGAAGGGCAGCTGCTTCGAGTCACACAAAAAGTTAATCTGGAACCGGACCTCGGCTCGGCTGCACGTGCAATCAATAATCTAGGAGATCAATCTCCGGCATTGCTTTTTAATAACATTCATGGATATAAAAATGGCCGAGTGGCACTAAATGTCATTGGTTCATGGCCCAATCATGCGCTGATGATGGGACTTCCAAAAGATACTCCCGTTAAAGAGCAGTTTCTAGAATTTGCACGTCGATGGAGCCATTATCCCGTTCCGGTTGAAAGAGTGGACAGTGCACCTTTTCAAGCGAATGTAATAACAGAAAATATCAACTTATTCGACATCTTGCCGTTGTTTCGTTTAAATCGTGAGGACTCCGGCTGTTTCATCGACAAGGCTTGTGTGATTAGCCGCGACTTAGACGATCCGGATCATTTTGGAAAGCAAAATACAGGGATCTATAGACTGCAAGTTAAAGGGAAAGATCGTCTTGGCATCCAACCCATTCCAACGCATGATATTGGCATTCATTTAAGAATTGCAGAAGAACGCGGAGAAAATCTTCCTGTTGCCATCGCTATTGGATGTGACCCTGTCATCACTACAATTGCAGGTTCACCTTTAACTTATGAGCAGTCCGAGTATGAAATGGCTGGTGCCATACAAGGCGCACCATACCGGATTGTACGTTTGAAAAATACAAACCTAGATATTCCGTGGGGTGCTGAAGTCGTACTCGAAGGGGAAATTATTGCAGGTAAACGCGAATTAGAAGGACCGTTTGGAGAATTCACCGGCAGCTATTCAGATGCCCGCCTGCAGCCAATCGTTCAAGTGAAAAAAGTTTATTTTCGTGATCATCCGATATTTGAGCATTTGTATTTGGGAATGTCGTGGACTGAAATGGACTACATGACAAGCATTAACACATGCGTCCCTCTCTATCATCAACTAAAAGAAGCATTCCCCGAAGTAGAGGCAGTGAATGCTATGTACAATCAAGGATTAGTTGCTATTATCTCTACCAAGACTCGATTTGGAGGATTCGCTAAAGCTGTAGGAATGCGTGCCATGACGACTCCGCACGGATTGGGATATTGTAAAATTGTCATTGTCGTCGATGATTTTGTCGACCCGTTTAACCTCCCGCAAGTGATGTGGGCATTGGCTACTCGTGTAGCACCGGACAAGGATTTGGTGGTTATACCTAACGCATCCGTGTTGTCATTGGATCCAAGTTCCGAACCGCCGGGTATTACCCACAAACTCATTATTGACGCAACCACACCGAAAGCGCCAGAGAGCCGAAGCCAATTTGCTCCATCGGTTGAAGCGCCACGCGATACGGTAAAATGGGAAAAAATCTTAAAAGAACTTATGAATAAACAAGGAGTCGATTTACATTGAATAGATGCCCTCGTTGTAATTCAAACGAAACAAAGATTTTGTGCGAGTCACCGGTAAAAGGATGCTGGATTATGTACTCATGTCCGGTCTGTACATTTACATGGAGATCCACTGAGCCCGAAACGATTACTAATCCAGATTTGTACAACCCGCTATTTAAAGTTGACCCGAATGATTTAAGTAAATATCAGATACATCCTGAAATCGCCAAAAGAAGAAAGTAGTACCCGTGGAAGGTGGATTATATGAAATTAATTGTTGCGATGACCGGGGCAACTGGAAGCATATTAGGAATCAGATTGCTGGAGGCGCTGAAAGAGGCCCATGTTGAGACGCATTTAGTCATGTCAGAATGGGCAGAAAAAACGATGTTGATCGAAACGCCTTACCATCCCGACGATGTCAAACGTTTAGCTTCATATGTATATGAATCTAGCAATCAAGCGGCCCGAATTTCAAGCGGCTCCTTCCGTGTGGATGGAATGATCATTTCGCCTTGCAGTATGAAAACACTCGCAGCCATCCGGATAGGGTTCGCAGATAATTTAATTTCAAGAGCAGCAGATGTCATTTTAAAGGAGCGTAAAAAGCTGGTGATTCTTCCCAGGGAACTTCCTTTAAACAGCATTCATCTGGAAAATATGTTAAGTCTCTCAAATGCCGGAGCCGTCATTTTACCTCCGATGCTTACGTTTTATAATAAACCAGCCACACTCGATGATGCGATCAATCATATTGTGGCGCGCACGATGGATCAATTCGAAATTGCGAACGATTTAACCAAAAGATGGCTCTCTCGTTAACGATCATGAACAGATGAATGCCACTCTTTCGCCAAAAAAACGTTTCGTTGTATAAGGGCACAAAAATGACGCTTTTCTGTCTGTTCGCTTGGATAAGACCTATATATGTAACTGCCATATGGAATTTTTAAAATTACGAAGATTATGGAAACCACAATAAAATAAAATGATGATACATGTTGGGCTAGTCTTTAGGTAAAGACTAGCCTTATCTACAGGATTTTCATTTGAAAGAGGATGATCGTATGTCTCGAGAAAGAAGAAAAGATGAACATATACAATTGGCCGCGCTCCCAGAATCCGTTTCGTCCGTTTCGCATTTTGATGATCTATCTTTCGTCCATTACTCTTTTCCTGAAATGGCATGGAATGAAGTGGACCTCAAGTCTGAATTTGCCGGCAACGTGATGAATCTTCCCATCTATATTAACGCCATGACAGGCGGCAGCGAAAAGACGGGTAAAATCAATGAAGCTCTAGCCGATATTGCATCGATCACAGGTGTTGCTATGGCTGTTGGCTCGCAACATGCGGGGCTGCGAAATGATTCTCTTATAGACACGTTTCGGATCGTACGAAAACGTAATCCTAAGGGAATCATTTTTGCCAACATTGGAGCCGATGCACCGATCGATTTTGCACGACGGGCAGTTGAGATGCTTGAAGCGAACGCCCTGCAAATCCACGTTAACGCTCCCCAAGAATTAGTCATGCCGGAAGGAGAGCGAAATTTTAAGGGATGGCTCCATCGCATTGAACAAGTGATACAAACCGTCCCTGTCCCGGTGATTATAAAGGAAGTAGGATTTGGGATGTGTTCAGAAACATTTCATCTATTGAATAAAATTGGCGTTCGCCATATAGACATCAGCGGTCGTGGCGGTACAAATTTTGTTTGGATCGAAAATCAACGAAGGAAAAACAAAGAATACAGCTACCTGCAAAACTGGGGACAATCGACCATCATCTCTTTATTGGAAGCACAAGAATTTCTAGAAAATGAAAACTGGACGATATTTGCATCCGGAGGCATTAGAAATCCTTTAGATATTGTAAAGTGTTTATCTCTTGGGGCAAAAGCAGTTGGCGTCGCCGGGCCCGTTTTGCGCCTCCTTCAACGGGAAGGAGAAGAAAGAGTGATTGAGGAGATTCATGAATGGACTATTCAATTAAAATCGATTTTTACCATGCTTGGCGCTAAGACGGTTCAGGATTTAAAAAAGTGCTCCCTTATCATAGCCAATGAAGTTCGTGAATGGTGTGAACTACGCGGGATCGATGTTACGCACTATGCACGCCGAAGCCGTTTTTCAATATAAGGGAAAAAGGAGATAAACACGAAAATGAATACCCAAGAAATATCCACCAATCTATTCCAACTATTAAACGGTAAAGACCTTGGGTCGAAACAACAGGAAGCAATGATGTTGTTGACGTTGAGTCAAGACCTGTGGCCTCATGTGGCAATGATTAGCGTTGGTGAAGTCATTGCCATTCGTTCTACCGAATTAAAATTAAGCCTGTGGCCAAACACTATCACAACGTCCAACATTATCCGAACCGGCAAAGCCACGCTTGTGATCATTTTCAATGGGATTGCTCATTATATAAAACTTTCATTGCGCAAACTTCCAGAATTGGCCGATGCCAAACATAAGCGTGAACGATTTTCAGCCAAGGTTGTTTCCTATCGGGAAGACATCGCAAAATACGCCGAAATCACTTCAGGCATCCAGATCCAATTAAAGGACCCCGCTTCTGTCTTAAAGCGTTGGAATGAAACCATCGAAGATTTATTAACTCAGCTTTCGCAGTCCAAAATCTTGTTTAAATGCTTGATGTAAATGGTTTTGGGAAGTACAAAATTATCATTTGACATTTTTTAAAACATAAAGAAAGACACCTATTCTTTTGGTAAAATATTGGTGACGAAACCAAATCCAAAAGAAAGGTGTCACCACTATGATAACGAATAAAGACTACTTTGCGCAATTACCAAAAGAAATTAAACAAGGATTTTCCGAATTAAATATTGGATATCATTTAAGAAAAGCGAATATTACGAAACTTTCCGGGTATTCTTGTCTTACTGTTTTCAAACTGATTTTTCTTTTAGTCTTCCAATATAAGAACTGGTTTCGTGCTTTTATGAGTAAACGATCTCAGGATCTGCCCGGAAAGGATACAGTCTATCGCTTTTTAAATACACCAACCTATCATTGGAGAAAGTTTCTGCTTTCATTAAGCAGTGAAATGATCCGTCTGCTTCAACCATTAACTTCAAAAGATCGTGTCACAGCTTTTGTGATTGATGATTCTGTCTTTTCAAGAAACCGTAGTAAGTCGGTTGAACTGTTGGCTAAGGTTTTTGATCACTCTACCCATCAGTACTTGAAAGGGTTTCAAATGCTTACCCTTGGCTGGACCGATAGTTTTACTTTTATTCCCGTTGATTTTGCTCTTCTAAGTTCACCGAAAAAGGAAAATCGCCTGCAAGAAATCAATACCAATATTGATAAACGAACATCTGGCTATAAGCGTCGCCAGGAAGCTCTGAAATCAAAACCGGACGTGGCTTCAGCTTTACTTGATCATGCGCTTGAAAAAGGGATTATAGCTGACTATGTTCTCATGGATTCCTGGTTTACACAAGCGCCTTTAATTGAGAAGATTACGAACAAAGGGTTATTTGTCATTGGCTTGGTGAAGCAATTAAAGCAGCGATACGTTTACAATGGTGAACGTTTCACACTGAATCAACTTTACAAATTGGCAAAACCTCACATGGGTAAAAAAGACATTCGCGGATCCGTTTATGCTACTTTAGACAATGGAATTCCAGTAAAAATTCTATTTGTACGAAACCGTAATAAACGGAGCGAATGGCTTGCCATTCTCAGCACAGATACAACATTAGAAAATGAAGAGATCATTCGTATTTACGGCATGCGTTGGGACATTGAAGTCTTCTTCAAATGCAATAAATCCCTTTTAAATTTAGAGAAAGAATTCCAGGGACGTTCCTACGACATGTTAATTAGCCATACAACCATTGTTTTTACACGATATATTCTCATTGCTTGGCAAATGCGAAAAGAGGAGGATCCTAAGACGATTGGCAACCTTTTTTACATCCTTTGCGAAGATGTAAAAGACATAGATTTTATTACTGCCCTTCAATCACTTATTGACCTTTTCCAAACTTTGGCGGAAGCCGAGGTTTCTTTGAACATGGACATCTTTAAAAATCAAATGAATAAATGGTTGGCCACTATACCTAATTATATCAAGCAATGCTTAAATATTTCTGTGTGCGAAAGTTGAGTTATTAAGATAAGTCAATCACAAATTTTACAGAATATAAAAATAGAGAGACAAATCGCCTTTGAAAATCCTCCCATCCCCTCTTGCGAATGGCTATTATTTAGTGAAGAAAGTGTATGCGCCGCTTTCCCGTTGAGTGTGGCGGAGCCATCTCACACTCTAAAGGTCCCCTTTCTGATAGAGGGGGAGCCAAGTGTTTTCCATTATTAAACTAACTCTTGACACTGTTCAAATTGCACCTAACCCAACGAGAGATTATTTTGATGTAATCGAAAGTTGTCGTCTAAATTTAAATATTTCATCTGCCGCTTTTTTAAAGCCTCCAGCTTCCTTCAAAGAATCTCCAATTTTCCGGCTATTTTCTGCGAACGAAGGATTATGCAACACGCGTTCTGCTGCAGCACGCAATTGATCGGCCGTAAGCTGTCGACGATCCAGCTGTATACCGGCCCCTAGCTCTTCTACTCGTTTTGCCACGATCGGCTGATCTCCCGCAACTGGAATGACGACAAGTGGAACACCAAAATATAGCCCCTCACTAGAGCTATTCATTCCTCCATGTGTAATAAAAACATCAGCCTGCTGCAGCACTTCTAACTGTGGCACATAGTTAAAGACCATAAAGTTAGAGGGAATTTCATGAAATTGATTTATATCTGTATTTTTTCCTACAGATAATACAACAGTAGCTTGACTGTCTCGAAAAGCTTCAAAGCACATGTGATAAAATTCCGGCCGTTGGTTAAACACCGTTCCCATTGAAATAAAAATGAGTTTGTCTGTTTGAATTTTTTCAAACGGAAAATGTTCAACATCTTTTCGTTGAGCAATAGAAGGACCAACGAATATGAATGAGTCATCAAACTGTTCTGCATGAGGCTGATACAGTTTGGATGTAAATACGATCGTCATATCTCCAGGATGGTTTATCATATCGAGAATCCCATTGCAATCAATACCGTATTGATCCTTCCACTTCTTATACATAGCCATAATTTCTTGATACATTGGCGATTCTTTATCTATTTGATTTTTCATATTCATTACACCAGCGTATACAAGCTCATTCATAGCAAAAGTCGTACAAGAAGAAATCTTCGGTAAATTTAATATATCAGCGATGATCCATCCTGCAGGAAAGTTATTATCATAAATGACATAATCATACTCTTCTTCTCGTATTTCTTCTAAAATATCAGCCACAATTTCATCTGTTGCTTTCGTTATACGTAACGCCATTTCAAGGGGATTCGTCTTTTCGTTCATCCTTTTCATAATGTCTACTCTTGACATAAAATTTTCGTAAGCACGAAAGGTTGCTTTCGTTTTCTCGATCTTCTTTCTATATTCTTCGACACAATAGTAAATGACCTCTTCCCCTCTTTGTATTAACTCTTCCACAAGTGCGATTGTGGGATTAATATGCCCTTCTCCCGGAAAATTGAAAACAAGAACTTTTGACATAACTCTCTCTCCCTCTAACCATATTACAGACATTTTTTCTTGTCTTGCCAAATTCATTATGAATTCAATTGGAATTTTTTTCAAATTAAAAATATATTACAATTTATTACATTTTGAAAAATATCTTACTTATTTTACGAAATTCAAAAAAATTTGCAAATAATTCTTCGTCACGATGGAAATGGCAAAAGGGGTATGGGTATGTTCACGAAAAAGCGAACTTTTCTGAACAAAACAGGCTATTTAAGAATATAAGGATGAATATGAGTGCTGTGTATTTATCATATCTTGAAGAATTTTATGATCAGCAATCATTCAAAAATTGACAAAACAGTGGTTTGAGTCAAACCACCCTTTTTTATAACGAGGAGACATCCTGCCAAACAGAAAGAAAACTCAAAATATCTTCTTATTTATAATAAAAAAGGCTGACACTGATGATGGCTCATTGTCATATCAAGATAAAGCCTTAAGGTTTCATCTCCTCATTGCACTATCTTTCCTTCAATCCGATGATTGGCATCATTTCACTTCTTCCTATTTTATCCAACGTTTTTTGATGAATTCCTCTATCACCATATTTGCACCACTAAGCTCGAAGCTCCCTTTCTCTTATACTGGATCTTCAGCAACAATTGACTTATCGTGATAATTCTCATAAATGGTTAAACAACTAGTACAACCAAACACCCTCTTTCATATACTGCTACTGTCAAATAAATCAAAAACGGAGGTATTAAAATGCACGCACACAAAAAATGGGGCCACCACCCTTCTTTTGGATGTCCCCCGCAATTCTGTCCGCCACAAGTGTATCCAACTATGTACGATTCGCCATTAGTCTCGCCGCCACAGCAATACGTAAAAACCAATTTAACCAATACTGTAGTACCACATATTCACCCATCTCATACCACTAATGTTAACAAGCATATGATTACTCATGAGCATTATTTCCCACACACTGAATCTGTAGTAAATGAATGCTGCGAACAACATGTGATGTGTGGAGTACCGCATGATCCTTGTTGTCCGAGACCATTTGGCTTTTAACTTTCAAAGCCCCACATACGGGGCTTTACTTTTTCCTTAACAGGCTCCGTATGGATATCAATTAAATCTTATCTAACGGAATCAGTCTGATTAATCCGAAACTGTTCAACATGGGTATCCATCAAAACTTAATAAAGCAATCTCCATAAATAAAAAGTGGCATAAGCTTCCCAATTTTTCCATCTTGAAAATAACTTTAAGATTTCTGCTTTAGAAGGTTTATTCTCGAAACCAAGAAGATGTTTCATAGCATTGTGCAGACCGACATCATCAATGGGTAAAGCACTGGGCATTCTCAGACAAAACATTAAAGTATAGTTTGCCGTCCACGGTCCTATTCCCCGAATTTTGACTAAGGCTTTTTCCGCTTCCTTATAGTCTCCCGTGCCTCTCAATCGCTCTTTCGTTAATTTTCCTTCCGCCATGAGTCGAGCGACTCCAATGAGATATTCACCTTTTCTGGCAGACATTTGTAATTCGGTTAAATCGTTGATCGTCAATTCCGCGACGACTTGAGGAGATGGAAAGATCCAATATGGTTCTCCATTCCAGTTTACGTGCCGACCAAAGGTTTCCACGAAACGCCTTTTTAAAGTACGCGCAAAACTTAGATTGATTTGCTGTCCGATAATCCCCCAACAGATAGCCTCAAATAAGTCGGGAATTCCGATGAGACGAAGTCCATAAAATTGGCTGGTGACTTTTTGCAGTAACGGATCATTTTCCGCTAAACGGTAAAATGGGCGTAAATCGGTCTCCAAATCAAACCATTCTCTTACGAATCGTGCTGCCGCTGCCCGGACCCATTTATGAGAAGGAATGGTGTGACCAACAAAACGTATGATAAGAGAATCATCATGGTCCGTACTAATTTCCATTAATACTGTTTCCTGCTCGATCGGAACCGCTTTGTAAATTCTATTGTCTTTGATACGATACATACTTTCGTTTGGAGCGATAGACAAATATTTCATGTTTTCGGCAAAGCTGAATTCTTTCGGCACCATCAACCTGATTTCATCCTTGTGATCTTCCCAGGAACCATGCGGAAGATGAGAACAACATGTTTTACAAGGACGATAGCCGGCTTGCTCTGCTTCTATTCTAGACGCAAATCGAATGATGTTTTCTGTCTTTTTATTCTCTTCGCACCAGGGGAAACAATAAATCTTCGTTGTTTTGTCGCCCACAAAATAAGCGGCATCCCACTCATGATTAAACAAACTGTTTTTCATATAAATCTCCCACTCCTATATAACAATACAATCTTAGTTTTAACATAAAATGACTTAAAGTCATTTTGAAATCTTGCTTTTCTATTCGTGGAGACATACTTGATATCTTCATCCAGTGTATACTGAAAATGGAGGGAATCCAAATGAAGAATCAAAAACAAAAAGAATACGAGATGATACAATTCATCTCGCAAAACGATCATGAAGTAAAACCAGTTATGGAAAAGATGACGGACGAAATTTGGCAAGCAATTATAATGAATAAATCGTCCTACGACGATCAATTTTTGTACGGTGTAAAAACAACCGGCATTTTTTGCCTCCCTTCTTGCAAATCCCGCCCCCCTAAAAAGGAAAACGTACGCGTCTTTCAAAATGCCAAGCAAGCTCTATCGGAAAACTATCGTCCATGCAAACGATGCAAACCGACCGAACAACGACTGCCGGATGAAGATTGGGTGGCACAAATCACCCATTTTATAGACACGAATTTCAGTAAAACTTTAACGCTTGAAATATTGGCGAATTTTTGTCACGGCAGTCCTTACCATTTGCACCGTACTTTTAAAAAAATCAAAGGGTTAACACCGGCCGAATATATCCGGCAAACGAGAATATCTAAAGCTATTCAGTATTTGACTTATTCCGATAAAAGCATGACAGAAATTTCCTTCGCAGTAGGCATTCCGAATGTATCCTACTTTATCACGTTGTTTAAGAAGGAAACAGGATATACCCCCGCAGAATATCGTCAATTACATCGTTGTGGAGATGAAAGGCAATGAATACAAATAATGATCTATTCGTTTATTGGACTTTGTTTGATAATAAACAATGGAAAATGCATATAGCAGCGACAACAAACGGACTTTGTTACATCGGCTCTCCAAATGGATCACTTGCCGATTTATCCCGTTGGCTGAAGAAGCGCTTACCGAACAGCGTATTGGTGCAAGATGATCAGAAATTGCAGCCGTATATCGACGAATTATCCCAGTATTTTGAAGGCCAGCGCCAAACTTTTACGGTACCCGTTGATTTATACGGCACCCCGTTTCAATTATCCGTATGGAACGCATTGTGCGAAATTCCATACGGACAGACAAAATCTTACTCCGAAATTGCGGATTATCTTCAAAAACCGACTTCGATTCGTGCTGTTGGAACCGCTATTGGCGCCAATCCAGTATTAATAGTGGTGCCTTGTCATCGGGTGATCGGCAAAAATGGAACTCTTACAGGCTACCGAGGCGGTCTGGAGATGAAAAAACAACTGCTGGAGCTGGAAAATAAAAATGCCCTTTTCGATGGAAAGTTCTTGCATGTGTAATAGAATTTTGATCACATTGCCTCTTTCGGCTGCAATTCAGTGCAACAATCGTTGGACAAGTAAGTCATCCTTTGTTCGGAAATTGATTAGACAAAGATTCGTAGCATGAAATCATCAATATGTATGATCAAGAATCTTTCTTTCGCATTATGATGGACGATTCATAATATCGATTTGGAAGAGGAAAAATACTTTATTTGCAATCACCTCTTCCTCCGACTTTATTAAAGTTTATTTCTTTATATCAAGAAAGCACTTTTCACAAAATATTTTCCCTTCGTTTTGTAAAAATGCTTTAATTTCAACCATCCCTCTTCTTTCAGGATAACGCATTTTCACATAAACCTCTTCATTGCCATGAATTTCTTTTCCACATTTTGAACATTTCGATATTACCTTAAACATCATAATTCCTCCTATTCTCTATCAGTCATTTATTCTAAATATTCGTTACTTTGACAATCGCTTTAAGGAAGAGTATCACTGTATCAACCATGATACCGCAGACTACAAATACTCATAGCAGCTTCGACAAAAGTCAAAAAATGAACGGCTAAAAATACACATGCTTTTTAGCAGTGCTCGTGTTTCAAACATCTTTTGAAAAGTTGACTTTTGTTCTTCAAAAAAGCGCTACAACGAAGCCGGAATACCTCTTCAACTGCACATATTTAGTGTCATCATCCTTTCACCTTCCTTGAAATCCATTATTTGAATGTACAATTTTGTAGATACCTCGATCATGTCAAAAAAAATCAAAAGGATAAGATCATAAGCGAAAATGTACGTACGATTTTAACTAAATTCATACATTCATTGAAGAATAAAAAATCATCCATTTTTAACTACGAAGTAGGTTTACCAAAGGAGGATTGTTCGATGATCCTTCCTTCCATAAAAGCTAATTAATTTAAATCCCAATAAAACCATCTACAGTGTCCATCTGTATCCCCAATCGTTACTTTGTGTTCTACTCCATCAATAAAATAGTCTAGATGAAGTTTTCTATCCCACATATTGTTATATACATGAAATACCTCTCTTGTACTTCCTATCATTTTAATTTTTTCAATTAGTTCATATTTCAAATCTTCTGATATTTGATTCGCGACGTGGGTATGGAAAATACATATTGCAGTATCTTTTGGCACTTGCTTTGCGACATCTAAAAGTAAAGCTACTCCATCCCCTTCGATAAGTTTCACAGGATTTTCATTAAAATGGCTAGCTGCACTTTCAAAAAGCAGTAATCTTTCTTGATGTTCAGGCCAAATAAGAGATTTTAACCATAAATAGTCTTCTCGATCACCCAGATCACTTATATGTAAATCTAATCCAACTTTCGATGCTACTGGAGGACTCTCATGAAATAACAAAGGAGTATTGCCCCCTTTTATTTCAGATGTTATATGAACATTTGAAAGTTTATTTCCATAAACTTCATAGTTTCCGTATGAATAACAATACTGGTCCCATAAAAGTTGCAGACCTGCACTCGTTCCGATTTCAATTAAAGATAAAGGTTTCTTCGCTTTATTATATACATAGCAAAAAGTTGGATAAAGGTAAGCACAACGCCTTACTTCGTTAGTCTGTACTAACTTACTTTTAAGGATTGAAATAATTTCATTTCTATAAATTTGACAAAAATCCTTGAAATGAATAAAAACTTCCTCTAATTCTTTTGGATTTTGAACAATACTTGCATAGTATTCTTTCAAAGCATGTTTTTTTCCTTTCAACAATAGGTAATGAACAGCACCTAAAAATAAATTCGGAACTGGTTGTCCATCCCTGGCAAACGCACATAATTCCAGCAATTCATCATCTTTAGCAATTTGTCGAGACAAAAATTCATATAACCGACTTGAACCTTCGCATTCATAATCAGCAAAATTTTTAAACATTTCAGAAATTAAAAATTTATCCAAAATAAACACCCCTAGGTTCTAAATATTTTAAAATAAGAGTTTTTCCATCGTTGAAAACAGAATGGTCTTCGTACTGTTTTCCAAAGTGGATTCTCACCAAAGACGGTCCAAAGTATATAGCTTCCCCTTTCTGAACAATTTCAATTTTATTGATTTTACTGGGGGAATAGCTGGTTTCAAGAGCCTTTTCTTTATAGAATAGGTTGTAGGCAAAATCGCCGATCATAAAAACGGGAATACTCATCAGGATCAAAAACCATATTAAACACCCAACTAATGCCCTTTTCTTCATACGTTTAATCTCTTGTTCTATATCCATAAGAAAACAGTCCTTGCAAAATTCAAAGTATCTGATACAAGACTATCATAAGAAACAAAAAAGATAAAAATTTTTAAATTTTCAGGTTTATTATCTGTACCTTCCCCATTTGTTTCTTGCAGGAAATGAAAAACTTTTATGCCTTGCCTTAAACATGCCTTATAGAATGCATCTCCTAATCGATGTATGATACGATTTTCCAAAATATGTGCAATGGTTCCGATCTGCAAACACTACACCTTAACGTGTCGTATATGCCTGTAATAACGCGAGTGAACTTTTTTACACCAAAGGCAGCTTGAATCTTTGATTTGGATTTGCGCCTACCTTACTAACCAAAAAGAGCATTACGATCATTCCGGAATAAGCAGTCAATAAAACATTCCCTTCTTATTTTTTATATTCATCATAAAGGCCATTCTTTTTTGCAAATTTCTCTGCCTTTTATCCCATAATAAAGTTAAATCACCGTAGAAAAAGGAGGATATGTGTGAAAATCCGTACATTTTTATTGCCTTTTATTTTTTTGTCCTCCATTGTTTTCCCGTCTTTCGGAAAAACCGCAACATCGTCTCTGTATGTCCACTACATAGACGTTGGACAGGGCGACAGTATTTATATCAAAACCTCAGACGGGGAAGATATTTTAATTGACGGCGGCAATAATGACAAAGGCGATGATGTCGTAGCATATCTCCAACAACAACATGTCGACGATATTGAGATTATGATCGCGACTCATCCGGACGTTGATCACATTGGGGGATTGGACACTGTCTTAAAATCCTTTAAAGTAGAACAAGTATACGCTCCAAGAGTTTCTCATACGACTCAATCGTATTTAGATTTTTTGAACGCCGTAAAAAATGAAGGATTAACCATTCAAACCGCCCAAAAAGGGACTGCTCTTGGTTTAAATGATGTTTCCGCCATATTCGTAGGCCCGGTTAAATCCTACAGCACAGACGATACAAACGACTGGAGCGCTGTTCTTAAACTAACATATGGAAAAAGATCTTTCCTGTTTACGGGGGACGTCGAAACAACTGCGGAATCTGATATGATCGCTTCTAAGCAAAATTTGAGAGCTGACGTGATCAAGATTGGACATCATGGGGCGAAAACATCTACAAGTGAAGCATTCTTGAATGGAGTAAAGCCAACCTATGCCGTTATCAGCGTTGGAAAAGAAAATACGTATGGGCATCCAACCGCTGAAGTAATAAATCGCTTAAAAATCCACAAAATCAATATTTTTCGAACGGATCAGCAAGGTACGATTATAGCCAAAACGGATGGAACCCATTTATCTTTTAACGTTAGACCTATATCAAGTGATAGCAACATTGCTCACTAAGCCCCATCGTATCATTTAATAGCTAGTGTGAATATTTATTAACAGAACAAGCATGGTCGTACAACATCACAATTTACCGGTCATTTAGAGAAGAGAAGCACGTCTTGCACTCCCAGACCCAATAAAGAGGATGTGACCATAAAAGTGGAGTATATTATTGATTATTTTGAAGGCGGTTTAGCAGTTTGCGAAACTGAAGACAGAAAAAGGGTAACGATAGAAAAAAGCAAGCTTCCTAAGAATTGTAAAGTTGGTGATGTGATGAAATTAGAAAATGGCCGTTTTCGTCTGGACAAAAAAGAAACGGAAAGACAAAGAAAAGAAATAGAAAATTTAATGAAAGGATTGTTTAAGGATTAAAAGGCCAAAAGCCCCTCTCAGCAGGGGCTTTTAAACGCATAGCTCGCTGAAAAGTTAGGTGTTACTTTATGATATCGTTCAAAATAAAAGTAATGAACATCCTCTAATGGTTAAAGAAAAGAGAATATTTTGCTTCCGGTCGAACGGTTGATGATCTCTTTCATGATGGTTTGAAGATTATCGTTGGCGTTTAAAACTCCCAACAGAATGGTTGAAAACAAAAAATTCCCGCCTAAACAACAAGATTGCTTTCATTTCATCTTCTAACCGAATAAAGCTTCTTTATTTAGATGTTTTTTCTGGTGAAACACTTCTTACTTCATTAAATGCACAAGAAAAAAGGACAACAAAAAATGCTTTACGTCCTACTCTGTATCTAGCAGTTGCTGGTAGAACATGATTGATTTTTATTTTTGGCTATGTTAAATTTTTACTATAGATATGTTTATCAATCAATGGACCGCTTATTTACTGGTTCCATTATTGTGATACGACGAGTCATTCCATCATTGTACTTTTAGGTTCTTTCCTATAAAGTTCACTAGCATTGAACGTAATTGTCCCCTACGTAGACAATTACGTTCTAGTAGCCGCTCACATCGAGATAGGTCACTCATGCTGATATCATTTTTCGCAAAATTCCATTATTTCCGAAAGGATTTGAATAGTATGTTTTCAAAAAACAAAATGGTCATTGAATTGGATGAAAGATATTTTAATCAGGAGGAATTAAGCAACGCTGTCGTCCAACATCTAATTAGCAAAGGAAACAGCTGTGAAAAAATCGATCATTACACCATTATTTTAAATAACAAAAAGTACACACTGACTGAAAAGACTATCAATATAGGTGTGCCGCTTCAACGGGTGATATTAAAGGAAACGAAATAACAAATTCACTTTATTATGATTATTTTTGGTGCCTATTGTCGCTATTTGCGGGAAAGTCCATTTAAAAAACAGTATGAGCCCTTCTCAATGGTATATCTGGATAAATGATAAGAATTTTATATAAGACATTGAATGAAAAAGTCATTAAGTATATAATAATTTTCAGCTGAATAGGCGATGGAGTTCGCCATATAACCGTCCATGCGACTAATGACTCCTACCAGTTATGCACATTTACTGGTAGGAGTCTATTTTTTATGACAACAATAAAGTTGAGGAGGCTGATAGGATGAACTTATTGGCAATTGGAATAGGAGGATTCGTTGGTGCAATACTCCGTTATTCAGTAGGAAAATGGATTCCTGCAACCAATGGGTTTCCGGTCGGTACTTTGCTGATTAATCTTGCAGGATGCTTATTCCTTGCTTGGTTTTTCACCATAACGGCGAAACGATGGATGATAAACCCGCAATTAAAGCTGGCCATAGGAACTGGTTTCACGGGGGCATTCACCACATTTTCAACTTTCTCTGTTGAAACGCTCAATCTCATAGTACATCAACAATTTTTAATCGCTCTTATTTACCTTCTTTTGAGTGTTGGTGGCGGCATTGGATTCGCGATCATTGGGGCTAAATTGGCTACCTTCAATATTCAGCAATCGAAAGGAGGAGCAGAATAATGTTTTGGGTAGGTATCGGAGGAATATTTGGAGCCATTTCGCGGTATCTTCTAGGGAAATGGATTACCGGCAAAACATCTTCTGTCTTTCCATTTGGCACTTGGTTCATCAACCTAACGGGCTCATTCATGCTTGGCATTCTTGCAGTTCTACACTCAAATAAAATCATACCTGAATGGTCATGGCTTTTAATTGGCACTGGTTTTATTGGTGCCTACACAACCTTTTCAACGTTCGGATATGAAACGATCCAAATGTTGCAGAAAAAAGATGCGAGGAACGCAATCATTTATGTTTCGACATCAGTGCTATTAGGAGTTCTCTTCGCTTGGATCGGAGAATTAATGGCAGCTGCACTTGCCTAGCGTTGGAGTATCTATAAAATACATCATGAATGTTTCGCTATTGAGTTTGACGAAAAATTGGTACCGGATAAAGCTTGGCAAAATGCCAAGCTTTATTGTTTTAAACTCGTAATTTCTCAAAGGATTTAGCAAAACCGATGTCATGTTCGATGTTAAACCTCAAAAGCGAATCGAGTGTAAAAGGATGCTCGAGACTGGTTATTTCATGTTAAAAGATTTTCATTATTTTCATCGGCCATTGTTTATTCACGCGGTTCCGGATCTTTTCTAAACAACCTAGTTTAGAATGAATGCGAATAAAAGTAATTGGAATAAATTTTAAAAATAAAAACAGACTAAATGTAAAGATTCCAAAATGAGTGAAGGATGTGATTGGTTTTGCGACTAGCAAATAAATCTGGAAGTCTTACCTATTTAGGATATACTGCAATTATTTTAACAACGGTCTACACTGTAATCATTACAATATTAGGGTTAAATACAATGCAAAAGGTTAAATATATTTATAAATCAATGAAGATCAGAAATAAAGGATAACTTTTTACTAAAGGGTGTAGTTTATTTTGCTTTGGGCAACCCTATTTTCAGCCACTTTAAGAGAATTTTATCAGCATGATTCTACGTTTGGTTTTATATGAAGGGAATATGTAATTTTTATGAAAGTTCGAAGACCCGTAAATACGTTTCACCGAAGGTTGAAGTCATCCTAAATACTTTAACCATGTAAATGTCACATCCATAAGATACTTCTTTTAGTAACCAGGGCAGACAAGCATTAAGATTACCGCTGATATTTGTTTTCATAACCTTTTAAATATGTGAACAGAAAAATGTACTCAAATGGCTTATTTAAAATCAATCGGACACTTATCTGGCTGTTATGAAAAACGGTTTAAAATATCAAATGTCCGATAGTTCCCCTTTCAAATCCTTACATTTCAAGGGATTAGAAGGATGAACTTGTGTTCTGAACATATCTGAAGCATTTAAAATATATCAAAGTAAATTGGAAACATTGATCTCGCATTTATAACCTGTGCCCTGATGAATATAGGACTCAGGCTACTTAAGTGTACTTTTTTGTCTTCTTGACAGAAGTCACTTCAATGCTGGCAGGGGTTTTTTCTATTTAGGCAATGTTTCAATTATCTTAAAAAAATTGATCTTTTCCATTTAGAAGACTATTTCTATTATTTATTCATTTTTCTATTCAAAATCACTCGGGACCAAAAATAAACAGCACAACCTATCAATAAAATAGTCATTTGCCATCCAGAGTCGCCATTGGTAAAAAAACTGTATAATGACCAAATCAACAGTGCAACGGTATAAAAAATAAACCCATATTTCGCAGACTGATCGCTCTGATATTTTTCCATTTCATCGGCTTTTCGCATTTTCATTTATTCTCCTCCTCGTAAAAAAATAATTTTTCAAGTTGTGTATTTAGATGTATGGATAACTTAAACGCTAATGATAATGAAGGGTCATATTTATTATTTTCGATGGCATTTATGGTTTGTCTTGTTACACCACATTTATTTGCAAGTTCTTCTTGTGAAAGGTTCATACTTTTTCGTACATTTCTAATGTTATTTTTCAATTCACCCACCTAAACTTCTTAAAATGTAAAAAATGTTTTACATTCATTATACGAAAAGAGAATGAATTGTCAAACCATTTTTATAATTTATCTGACAACATAATCATGTATGATCCCATTGTCCTTTATCTGTAGATTACAATGAACAATCATCCTATAGTTTCATTGTTAAATTCGATCTTTTACTCTTATCTCTTTTCGCCCAAAAAAGTCCTTAAAATAAAGAGCTTTAATAAATGACTAAAATTTGCTGAAAAGAGTAAAATATTCTGATTTTCTTGTTGGAATCATAAAATTTATTTTTTCCGCAATCATACAAAGGATTCCATAAAGAAACCCCTCTCGAATGAGAAGGGCTTTTCGTAATCATAAAAAGTTGAGAAATACCGCCATATCCATGATTTTTTAAACTTTCCTGCCCGTTTCCTGAACAAGCATAATTGTTGTTGAGTTTTCTCACCCTTTAGTTAAAGAAAGCTTTTTACTGTAAACAAGCTCAAGTTATTGTTTATTCTGTTTAAATGCCTCAAGTAACAAAACTATAGTTGATAATACTATAGTTCCTGCAAAGATGACTAGCTGTAGCTTTTCAGGTATATCTGGTAATTTGATATAAGACAAAATTAGTTTTAAAAGGGTGAATGTTATAAGTGCGAAAATAAAGTCCTTAAAAAAAGTAGTAAGTTTTCTATTCTTAAACCAGTCAATCAATCCAATGAAAATACTTACAATAACTATTTCAAACCAAGTCATAAGTTTTCTCCTCTAATTTTGTAAACCAAAGACAATTATACTAAAAACAACATTAAAACTTTAATCCAATTATCGGTTTTTAAAATCATACAAACAGAATTTCATTTTCCACTACTCGGCCTGTAAGTTTAATTGAAAAACTAGGACTTAGAGCATTTCGTATATAGCCTTATATTATACAGACATCTAGAGCATGAAAACCAGCTTTATTTGCCCTACGAGGCGCCTTGGTCTAAAATTCGATATTTTTCCATTTCATCGGCTTTTCGCAATTTCATTTATTCTCCTCCAATCTGCGTTAATTAAAGTTTATTTACTAAACGACTTTTAAATGCGTACTCTTCCGCTGCAATGCAAAGATAATAAGAAAGACCAGTCTGTTGGGATTCAAGCATGTTTCTGTGGAAATCATCGTTTAAAAAGAATCGTGCTTGTGCCGCAAAATCCGATGCTTTCGTTACATATCCATGATGATTTAAGAAATGAATATGTTGGCTTATTAGAAGCTGTACTTTTTTGTCATCAAACTTTAATCCATTCTTCAGTGCATCAGCCATACCATCAATAAAACGCTTTGCTTCCAAAGCGGATTCATGCATCGATTGAACATCAATTGGATTGTTTTCAAGTAAATCATAGTTATATTTCTCTTTTAAGTATTGATTTTGCTCGGTCAATGCTTCAGCCCACTCTTCTTCACTATTAAATCCTTTGAACATCTCTTTTTTATCCATACTTTCTCCTTTCATAGTGCAACGAATCGATTCATCAATTGTCTCAACCAATTGCTCCATTCTTTGTATACGAGAAAGAAGGAGCTTTTTTTGATCCGACAAGATCGATAATCGATCTGGTTCACCATCTAATATTTTTTTAATTTCTTTGAGGGGGAAATCTAATTCACGATAAAATAAGATTTGTTGTAAACGTTCTAGCTCTTTTTTTCCATAAAGGCGATAGCCAGCTTCACTTACCTTACACGGTAATAGCAGCCCTATTTTGTGATAGTGATGTAGGGTTTTTACACTTACTTTCGCGAATTCTGAAATTTCTTTTACCGTGTATAACATTTTCAACCACCTCGTATGTGATTCTAAGGGCTTACCTAAGGTAAGAGTCAACAGGCAATCAATATATTTTATAAAATAATGGTTCAAACCTTTTAACATGAGTATTTGCCATAAGATACATACCTTTGAACCAATTTTATGTAGATTTTCAAGCTCTCAACTGTTTTGCAAAAAATGTCCTGCCAAATTGGACCGAGCGATATTCTGAAATATTTAAAAGCATTTATATTATGCCGCCGTTTATCTCTTATCATTTTGCTTGTTTCTCCTTAATTTTATAGTTAAGAAAATTCACTGAATAATATTTCCCTCCCCCTCCCTTATTCTGAATTCATTAGAAATGGATCAAGGTAGTGAACATTTCCTGCACTTCCTTCATTCATCGTATAGTCTAAAAAATTTTCGCATCAAGAATTATGGTAAAATATAAACAATTACTAAATTCTGTATTTTTTGTTAAATTTGATGGTTGGGGAGAAAGGAGACGTTATGATTTTTGACTTTATTATCAGGTTAGCTCTGGCTGGTGTTTTGGGAGCAATTATTGGATTAGAGCGGGAATTGCGTTCAAAAGAGGCTGGATTACGAACACATTTTTTAGTGGCCGTCGGAAGCGCGCTTATTATGATTATTTCAAAGTATGGTTTTCAGGATGTACTCTTAGATAAAGATATAGCACTTGATCCAAGTCGGATTGCCGCCCAAGTAGTAAGCGGAATTGGTTTCTTAGGTGCAGGAACGATTATTATTCAAAAGCAGTATGTCCGTGGATTGACTACGGCAGCTGGAATATGGGCAACTTCCGGCATTGGTTTAACGATTGGAGCGGGAATGTATACTGTGGGTCTCTTTGCATCGGTGTTAGTTCTAATCGGTCTAGAAATATTAAGCAGAGTATTTAAAATCAGTCCGCAGAAAACATTGCGAATGGAGATCGAGGCAGAATTAAAAAGCTCGTTAGCAGAGGTACTAAATGCAGTTAGATCGAATATGGAAATCACAACCTATTTATTTACCGAACATGAAGATAGTGAACCAACCACTTATCATTATAAAATAACAGGAAAATTAAAAAAGCAAGGAGATGAATTGCTCCTGTATACCCGCTTGAACGAGTTGCCGCATATCAAATCAATAAAAATTGAATAAACGGATGGGTTTTGTTTTAAATCCTGGTGAGTCCTCCTTGACTAAATTCACGAGTCCATTCGGCAAGGTTTTGACCCAGTATCATACCTAGAGGGTTGATGTCCTTAACTTCTTTTGTTTTACAAAACGAGTACATTTTGAAACGCTCTGCCTTGAAATGGCTGAAAAATTTTTCCAAACTGGCATTATCCAAACCGTTTCCTATTCTGGCATACTGGCCATATTCATTATATTTTTTAGGTTTTATGGACAGGATGTATTCTGGAACGAATAGGATAAGTCACAATTTCATGATTATAAAGATCTTTAATAAGCTTTTGCCTATAAAAAATCAAATAGGTCATATCTGAACCCCATTCTACAGCTTTTTAAAACTTTACATCCTATGTTTTTCGTTTTTCCTTATAAAAAATCCCCTTATATAGTAGACAGATGAATGAGCTTGCATTTCTGACTACTATAAAGGGAGCCGATACAGGTGCCTACACTTTTTTTCTAAACGCTCTTCTTTCTGCATATATTGCGCAATCAGAACAAACTTTAATACTTTTTCCTTTTTTGTCATAATACTTATACAATGGTTTCGTTTTTCGCTTACATACAAAGCATCTCTTTTCGAGTAAACCAAACATGAATATACTCTCCTCACTGATACTTTGAAAAAAGCTCCTCAAAAGATGCTGTTCATCATTTTTACTACATTAAAAACTTCTTAATAACATTCCGGTTTATCCTCTTCTGCACCATACAACACTATCTAACCCACTATTTTTTAGAAGATATTAGCGGATATATGAAAAACTTTCTTTTTCTAATGCATCTTTAAGCCATCTTGGATGCATGTGTAAGAGATCTTCCGGCAAATGATTTAGTTCAAAGTAATTTACATCCAATGTTTCTTCGCTTTCTCTATTTAAAGTTCCTCCTACAACTTCACACTCAAAACAAGTTGTAATAAAATGACTCACTTTCCCGTTTGGATATTCAAAAACTTGAGAAACAGGATCAGAATAAACACCGATTAATCGATTTACTTTCACTTTTAAACCGGTTTCTTCATAAATTTCTCTTATGATAGCTTCCTCCACGGTTTCTCCCGGTTCAACATGTCCCGATGGAATCCCCCATAAGCCGTTATCTGCACGTTTCATTAGTAGTACTCGCCGTTTATGATCAAATATAATGCCCGCTACGCCCGCTTCAATTTTCTCAGGCCAAGAAAAGGAAGGAGAAATCCATTTTTTTATGTCTATATTATGGTCAAATAAACTCTTTAAATTGGGTATCGTTGCATCCGGATTACGAAAATCTCTTGCTGACGGAAATTTTTTCATTTTTTGATTTGATACCAAAATGGCTTGTATCCCTGCCTGATGTGCGCCCAAAACATCAGTATATGGATTATCCCCTACCATTACTGCTCTGGAGGACGAAGCAAAATCTTCAAGCGCTTTTTTAAACATGTAAGGGTTTGGTTTTCCTACAATGAAAGGCTTTTTATTTGTTGAAACCCGAATGGCTTCTACTATTGCACCAACGGCAGGTAAAGGGCCTTCCGGGGTTGGAAACGTTCTATCTGCATTGGTCGCAACAAATTTTGTTCCTCTTTGAATTAATTTCGCCGCTTTCTGGATATCGCGAAAAGACACATCAATATCCCATCCGACAACAACGGCTTCTACGTCGTTTTGATCTTGTATATGAATACCAACTTGTTGACATTCCCATTTTAAATGTTCATCACCTAAAACAAGTGCCGTTTTTATTTTTTCATTCTTTAAATATTGTGCAGTCAACCAAGATGACGTAATGACTTCTTCGCTTCTTGCTTCCACGCCCAAACTCATTAACCGTCGTGCTGTTTTTTCACGTGTTGTACATGGATCATTGGTTAAAAATCGAATCCCTTTCTTTTCTTTCCGAAGACGCTTAAGGGATTCTGCTGCTTCGGGTAGTGGTTCAGATCCTATATAGATTACTCCATCTAAATCAAATAAAAATACGTCAAATTTATCAGCTATCATAATATTCACTCCTCGAGTTGATCAAACCACCCAATATCAAGTCCATTAAAGCGAAATGACCATACAAAAAAGAATTTATCACTTTATAGAGCGATAAATAACAAAAGGAGGATAATCCCACTCATTTTTCCATTGGGTGAACTACCCGCCACCTACTCTTCGCTTAGAGGTGGGGGCTTCTAAGGTAATCGCACCTAACGGTACGAAATTTACTTAGCTATCGAGCCTGTTCCATGCTCTATTTATGATGATGCTAATGCCAACAGTCGCAATCCTTCACGCTTGATATTGATAGAAGCATTCCAATCTCTATCTGCTACAAAACCACAATCACAATGGAATATGCGCTCAGAAAGAGATAGAGACTCCTTTACTTGACCGCAACATGAACAAGTTTTGGATGATGGAAACCACTTATCTATTTTGATAAGCTTTTTCCCTTGCTCTTCTAACTTGTATTGGAGAAATTTCGTGAACATGCCCCATGCATGATCAGCAACGCTTTTGCCGAAATTGAGTGCTTGGGACATTCCCTTCATGTTGAGGTCTTCGATAACCACGCAATCATATAGTTTCGCTAATTTGTGCGATTCCTTATGTAGAAAGTCTTTTCGTTGATTCGCAATTCTTTCATGTAGCTTCGCCACTTTTAGTCGTTGCTTGTGCCAACGATTAGAACCTTTCTTTCTGCGTGATAGAACACGCTGTTCTTTCGCTAATTTTCCCAAGGCTTGGCGATAGAAACGAGGGTAATTGGCTGTCTTACCTTCTTCACTATCGACAAATAAACCGTTCATGGAAAAATCTAAGCCAACCACAGCTTGTACTTCTTTTTGTACAGGTTGATGTTCGTATTCAGTGAGAATAGAAACATAGTATTTTCCTGTTTTTGTTCGAGAAACCGTACAAGACTTGATGATATGATGTGACGGAATTTCTTGATGTTGTTTGATTTTTACAAGTTTCAGTTTCGGTAATTTGATATAACCATCCAAAAGCATAATGTTTCCGTTGACCACGTTGGTTGTGTAGGACTGTCTCGCCTTTCGGCTTTTGAACTTCGGAAATTCAGCACGACCAGAGAAGAAGTTTTGGTATGCCTTCTGCAAATTCAGTTGAGCGTTTGCCAACGCAAGGCTGTCTACTTCTTTGAGCCATGGAAATTCCTTTTTGTACTT
The DNA here is from genome assembly GCF_038006725.1 of Bacillus sp. FSL W8-1127. NCBI lineage: Bacteria > Bacillati > Bacillota > Bacilli > Caryophanales > Bacillaceae > Bacillus > Bacillus sp. FSL W8-1127. The sequence goes on from NZ_JBBOVU010000001.1 coordinate 1,795,416, forward strand.
TGCAGGAGTCGGGAATTTTTTTTGCTTTTTCAAGGCTTCTTTGTCGTCCTTGAATGGTTCATATGTTTCCATTCGTTCAGCCAACATTTTGTTGTAGACGAAACGAACGCAACCGAAGGTTTTTGTAAGAAGTCGCTCTTGTTCTTGTGTTGGGTACAGACGAAATTTATATGCTTTGTTTGCCATATCAAATCACCTCACTTCCTCCCTTGATTTTCTATATACTGCTTTATCACTTCAATGGGCGCACCACCTGTTGTAAGTAAGCAAAAGCTTCTTGACCAAAAATACTCTTTCCAAAGTTTTCTTTTCACTTGTGGATAATGCTTTTTGATAAGTCTTAGAACTTGCACTTTTATAGGCATTGATGAACTTTGATAGTTCACTATTCGGATGTGCCTTGAACAAAATATGCACATGGTCAAGATCGTGATTCCATTCGACCAAGGAAATAATGTAATGTTCACCAAGTCGAATAAACATATCTTTTGCATAGTCAGATATGGGGTCATCAATCACTGGTCTGCGATATTTTACGACTAGAACAAGATGATAATACAAAAGGAATACCCCGAATGATTATTATTATCTAATTCCGTTGATATAACAGTCTTTCATTTATATAAATACTGATTATATCGTAGTACAAAAAAGAGACAACTTTAGGCTACGCCTAACCGAAATTCATCTCCCACTTTCACTGGTGCTTCCGCACCTTCACGTTTTGAAGTAGAAGACTTCTTTCGGAGGGAAGTTAAATGGACCTGCTAGAAACACTTTTTTCCTTTTACTCATTTCTTATCACTCCTAATAAAAAAAATTAAAACCACTTCATTCAGAAGTGGTTTATGAACAAAAGCATTTAATAAATTTTATTGGTTAATGAATGCTTTACGCTTTCCACTTCCCTACGCTGGTACAAGCCAGATCAGGTTCAAAGAGTTAAAGACTTTCAGTCTTTTCTCAGCTTTTAACACAAAAGCACCCCTAGTGAATTTTTATTTTATTGTAAAAGTGTTCCATTTAAACGTAACACAAATTTATCGAATTGTCTATATGTTCAAATTTTTATCGCAGGAATGAATGTACCTCCTAAATAACATGATTGACGTATTCTAAGTCGAAACAGTAGGGTCATATTGAACACGTAAAATCAAATGTTAAGAAAATGCTGACCAGTTGATACTTTTTGAAGGTTTATTCAGCGATATTATCCCTCCCTCTATAAACTTTAATTTTCTTCAAAATTCTCGCGTTTTCTTTAAATTTCGCTAACACATAATAGCTTCTTTACCTCAAATGAGTGGATATTACTTGTATTTATTCAATATATTTACATGGTAAGGTGCATCCTATAATACAGATTTACAATATCTGTAATATCATGTATGACCGTGCAAGAAATCTCCACACTTCTCATGGTCGCTCACCCTCCCATGTATCACTGGATTATAAGATCCACACATTCCTTCGTCCTGCGTATCCATGAGGTGGAGGTTGGATATGCTCCTTTACAGGGTCTAATGCCCGAATGGTGAAAATATACTCCAACTCTGCACTATTGGTGTTTGTCAGAATAACAAGTCGTTTGAAAGCTTTTATGCAGCCTGTAATGCTTTTATTTGAGGTAATCCCTTTAATAGCTTTAATCCATCAAACTCACACTGTTTCTTACCAATGGCAAATAACACACGTAATAATTTACAACACAAGGCAATCAGAGACTGTTGTTTTTTTAACGGCCTGTCTGGCCGATTGGTATAGTAATGATGCAAGGCTTTAAATACAGGATTATGGGCAACCAATGGTCGAATGGCCAGGTATAATGCTTTTCGTAAACGTCTTCGACCCCTTTTGGTTATGCGTGTTTGCCCTTTATACTTTCCTGAACTGTGTTCTCTTAAAGAAAGCCCTGCCAGATTGACTAATTGTTGCGGATGATTGTACTTGGTTAAATCTCCTACTTCCGCAAAGAACAAAGCAATGGTAGTGTAACTAAGTCCCGGGATATTGGTCATTTGTTTCGCACCTGGTATGCTTTCAACAACACCTTCTAGTTCTTCATCTAGTTGTGCTAACTGTTTCTTGTAAAGCTCATATTGATCCAATAGACAATCCAATTCTCTTTTGGCGTACTGGATTCCGACTTCAATCCCAACGCTCTTGTTCGCTACCTCTACGAGTTTGGTTGCACGTTTTAGCCCAACCCCACGCTGTACATGCGGTTTCCATTTTTGAAGTACTTCTTCTGGTGTCAACTTTTGAATATCAGAAGGAAATGGAAACATGCGCAAGGTATGAAAGGCGGCTTTCCCTTTCCAATCTCCAAACACATCGAAAAACTCTGGGAAAAAGCGCTGAATGACGTTTTCAATCCGCCCTTCAATGATCATAAGCTGTTTGATGAGCTGATCTCGTAATTTGACGCCTTCCCTTAGTTCAGCGTATACGCCCTCTAATAGGTTCGGTACGGAGTATCGCCCATCTTTCATTAACTGTGCAATGACACGAGCATCTTTTGTATCGTTTTTTGTAGGCGAATTGTCATCAAGCTCTTTACTTTTTTTGACGTGCATGGGATTCACTAGCACTACATCATATCCTTTTGCCTTAAGAAAGTAGGCAAGATTTAGCCAATAATGACCTGTTGGCTCCATTCCAAAAATCACGTGGTCCTTATGATTTTCTTTTTGAATATGATTAACCCAATCTAATAAGGTTTGAAAGCCGTGTATACGATTTTCAAAGATCAATCTCTTGCCAAATTCTAAGCCTCGGTCATCTTGAAAACGGGCAACGTGCTTTTCTTTAGCTACATCAATACCTACAATGAGAGTTGATGGTGTAATTTGAGAGATTTTTTGATTTTGTGTATAATTCATTTTGAGTCCTCCTTGGTTTATTGAAATTCGGGGTCAACGCGCATTGACACCCTGTACTATACCAAGGGGACTTTTTTTTATCAAACCTCAAATTTCCTCATTACAGGAATGCTCCTTTTAAAAACGAGCGACAACCATTTAAACCGCTACCCTATTTCACTACCCCTTGTCTCTTCATTGCTTCTTTTTGTGCTCTGTCTTTTTTTGAACCATTCAACAGCAGCTGAAATAAAAGTAAAAACGTTAGAAAGGAAAGCCGTTTGTTTTTCCTTCGTTCCAGGAATCTTGTATAACCCAAAAACTAACCAAAAATTGATTCAACAAAACAATTGTTTATACAATGGTTTTCTTTACAGTCTCTTTTTCATTTTCACAAAAATCACTCTTTAAAAGAAACAAAAAAGACCGTCACCTTGGCAGCAACTGGTCCTATGCTTCTCGCTGAATCCTATCAACACTTTATTCTGATCTTCAATGGTTTTGCTGTTCTTATCTTTCTTTCGTTCCTTTTCCTTTCTGCTGAATTAAAGCAGCTATAAAAAATCCGTTGATCGTCCATGTAGTATGGAATATTGCATCCAATTATGGTGTTGTGTTTGCTGTGTGTTATCTTCCCATCTTGGCATAAAAGGCAACAAAGTATTTTTGACCTCATTTATTTCATATTAAAATAGCGTACCATCGTTCAAGAATGGATAATATTTAATCTTTTTCTTCTTCAATTTTTTTAATTCTTCCCGTTCTCGCGATCACCTCTACCTCAAATATTCTGTTTCGTGGTGTCCTTATAAAGATTTCATAAACTAACATTCCGTTTTCCATATCCATTTTTGCCTGAAGAATTTCTCCTGGTATTCTTTTCAGAGCGATTTGTTTTGCTTGTTGCAAAGAAATTCGTCGTCTATACAGAGGATATTGGTTAGCGTTGTAAATATTTTCATACATGGATAAAAGACATCCTCCTCAATGAATATGTTGTCATTTTACCCTATGTAATAGACAAGACAGCCGTGAAACTTTTTCGTTTTTTTTGTTTTTTACTGCTTATTGTGCAAAGTTATTGTATGGTCGAGCTCAAGTCAAAGTATGAAAAGTAATCCACAAATTCCTTCAAAGCAAAAGTAAAAATATGCCTACTTCTCAGTAGTTTTCGTATCGCAATCGTCCTATGTGCGTCGTTTTATTGCTTTATTTTCGTCATTTCTAGAAGTCGACATGAAACGATTGTTTCGGTTATATAAGGAGAGAAGCTACTTCTGGCTTATTACATTATGTATGCCATTCTTTGTATTTGTTTCAGTCTTTAATTTCATTTCAATAATTTGTCAAGTTTCCCTTATTTTCGTGCCTTCCTTTTTTACATACGAGAGGAAAGTAAGTATGAGCTTTCGCTGTTATCATTTCCTAAATCTATTGTTTCTCCATTTCTCTTTTCGTCAAATTCTTTTTCCCTTGTAATCAAGTAGATCAACAGAGTATAGTGATTCTTTTATATTTTTAATTTCTCCATATTCGACACCTGAACAACTGTGGATCTAGATTTTAAACTACTAACATCAGGAGTTATAACTCATTCAAACAATCGGTCGTAAATAACCTCGTTCATTAATAGGGCATCTACATCTGAAAATTCGGCTTCCCATGTAGTGACACAATATTTATTTCTCTCTATTTTTGGTCCTATTTCGCCACTTTTCCTAAACAAAACACGTTTCAAGCTATCCGTTTCAGGATTTTCTTAGAGAAAATGAATCATGATACTTTAAAAACATCTTTTTTACTTAAAGACACTCTTCGCACTCGCTCTTTGACAAAAGCTATTTTCCTGAACTTTAATTCTATATATTTTGCACAACAAAAAACACTTCAAATAAGAATAACAAAAGGGCATATAACTTTAATCCCCAGCGTAAATATAAAGTGAGGGTTTAAAAAAGGAGGGGGTTGTATGTTTATATGACAACCTATCAGTTTCTTAGCCTTTTAATCCAAATTGGCTTTCTTATCATTGCCATTATGGGCAATAAAAAATAAACGGTTTCGTTTTAGCAGGGTTACTCCCTGCTTTTTTTCTTTTTCAACTTTTTCCCTTTATCATATTCGTTTCATTCTTTTTTGATAATCAAAAGTTGTTCTTATTAAAGCCATCGCCATTTTAATCGCTATTCGCCGTGAACGTCGTTTCTTATTCGTGTGATTCGAACCCCCATTTTCATATTACGCAGCTTCATCGATTTGTATTCGAACTTATATTATTTTAATTTTTTTTACGTCGTCTCTTCCATCTAAAGATCGTTTCCTGCTTCTGTTTCGTTGTTTTCTCCTCGTCCCGCTTCCCATAATAAATAAATCGAATTGATGATCACATCTTTCCGGACAAACTGGACATTTTGTATCCGCCATGCAGGAAAATTTATTTATCAATATAGCGTTGAAGCCGGCCGACCGAAACTGCAAGGTCGGAATAGAGACCCCATCTTCCGGAAAGTCATTTGCAGAGAGAAGAAGTCAACGTGGATCAAGAAGTTGGAGAAAAATATTACGTTCATTCAGGAACATCCTCAAGCAAATTCTAATACCGTTGGGATTTCATTGATCACGATGATAGTCGTAAGATCCTATCCATACTTCATAATCCAACGGGGATTTTAATGTCAGAAAAACGACGCCAAGAGCTCATTCAAGTATGTGAAAAAGAACAACTTCCGATAATTGAAGACGAGCCGATGATCCCTTATCGTAGGAACTCTCGGCTTTACTCATTTGAATTTTGCTTAGCATTTGTTATCAAGCTAAATTAATTCTTTAAATAATACCAACCTAATTAACCTACTTTCTCAATACGTATATTTAAAATGAATATGATATACTTTCAAATAATACTTCTATAATCAGCGAAATATCATCTTATTTTCTTATAAGTAATTAAAGTTACCTGTATAAATACAAATTTTCACCATAATCCCCTTTTTTGAGGTGTGTTATTCAACTAATCTGCTCCCTTAGTCGATGAAGAAAATCTACATTATTGTTAAACAGTGCCCTGCATAAAAAATACCCCATCATTAAGATGAGGCTGTGAAAAAAATTAAAATGTCTTCTTTTTTAATAGCATTCCAGCTAATCCCGCTGAAATGAGATAAATAATCGCCATTAATAGGAATGAATGGCTTGCTTTTTCGTACCAATCGTTTGAATAATCAATAATAGCTCCTATTAATGCAACACCAATTAAGGATCCTATCTGGCGATTAACATTGAGCGTTGCACTCGCCATATGTCCTGCTGCCTTTCCTGTTTCCATAACAATACTAGTCATTGCAGGCACTACCAAACCAATGGCTAAATTTGCACATGTGTATAATAAGGAAATTGCCCAATAACTTATATTTGTTTCAACAGTAAAAACAAGGATAATCGTACAAATGGATGCTACAACAAGCGCTACAAACATAATCCATTCAACGGACCATCTATTGATAAATGTTGAAAATAAAATGTTACCTAATACAAAAACAGCCATCATAGGTAGTAACTGAACACCTGCCATCAATGGTGTTAGTCCTTTAGCATGTTGTAAAAACATACCAAACATAAATATCCCGCCAAATAGAGATAAGTTGATGCAAACTCCAATCACATTTGCCCCTGTAAAGAAACGGTTTTTAAATAATGAAATTGGTATAATCGAATGATGTGACTTCATTTCTTTGTATATAAAAGCACTTATCAAACATAAAGTTATACAAATGATTCCTATCATACGAGTAGATAACCAACCATATGTAGGACCTTCGATGAGTACATAAGATAAAAGTGCAATGGAAAAAACAGCTAATATATGACTTCGAAGATATAGTTCTATCATAATTTTCTCTGATTCGGAAATCATTATATATGCCATAATGAAACCAATGATACCGATTGGGATATTGATAATAAAAACACTTCTCCAACCAAATTCATTCACAAGTAAACCACCAACAAATGGACCACAACCAGATGCAATAGAAACAATTGCCGACCATAAACCAAACATTTTCGCTCTTTTCTTATCATCTGCAAACGATAATGATAAAAGGCTAAGTGAACTTGGCATAAATAAAGCAGCACCAATACCTTGAAATAGTCGTCCGATAATAAGCATTGATCCATTTAACGCCATTGCACAAAATAATGAAGATATAATAAATATACTTAAACCAAGCATATATATTGTCTTCCCGCCATAACGTTGAGCAAGGGTTCCACCCAAAAGAAGTAAACTTGCAAAGGTTACCATATAACTGTCGATTATCCATGTTGTGTAAGTCCCACCAAGATACAATGTCTTTTGTATGGTACTAACTGCTACGTTCACAATCGTAACATCTAATGTTGCCATAACGAAGCCAAGTGCTAACGTTATTAAAATCAATATATCTTTTCTCTTATGATTGCTTGTTAAGCTTGGTGTGTAATCAGCCATTATTCTATAATCTCCCCTTCGGAGACTTCATGAAGTCTGATCATAATTTAATTAGGATCCTTTTCACTATAATAAATGATCTGCTAATATAAAAGAAGTACGGTTATTAAATATAGCAACTATATTTTTTGATAGTTAGGAGAATTAAAATGAAAGATCGTATTGAATACAATAAAGATGAATGTCCTATTGAATCTATTATGGAATTAATTGGTGGAAAGTGGACGTTTCTCATATTAAGAGACTTGTTTTATGGTCCTATGAGATACAGTGAATTGCAAAAATCTTGTCATGGTATTAGCCCGCGTACATTATCACTCCGATTAAAAGAACTCGAAAGTAATGGTCTGATTTATAGAAGGGTATTATCAACTATTCCTCCCCATGTTGAATATGCACTAACAAAAAAAGGAGAAACATTGAAACCTGTTTTTGACGCAATGAGAGATTGGGGTGAACAGTGGAATATTTTAAATAAGCAGTAACAAAATTAAATTATGTTTGAAATGGAATAAGGACCAAAGCCTAACGATTGTCAAGGCACAACCAATATTATAGACTTGAATAACTTCATCTATGTTGTGGAACCTCTACTTCTAGGGTTAGTGTCCGAGTCACAAGATCGGACACCACCTAGAAGTGGGTCAATATTCCTTAGTCGTATACATTTCTACAGAAACAATAGATGTCACCTTTATGAGGCCCTTTTTTACATAATTTTATTTTTATGATATTTCAACTTAATTTTTTTCACATGTTTTCCTTCATCATCCTTAATTCGGACCTATAATGAAGCAAACATAACTGTGAAACAGGAAGCGATTTTTTTTCAAAAAAATAACCGATCAATTCTAAAGGAAATTGTTCGGTCGCTTTGCAGGTCTACCTTTTCAATTTGTATCTTTGATGTGTTTTATTTTTTTACTGCATGAAGGTAATGAATAGTTTCAAAGGCAGATAGATAATCTTTTCGATTGTGAAAATAAAGTTCATTTATTTTATCCGGTGATAAATGTTCATAAATAAGTAAACCTGATTTTTCTAACATATTCTCCATTTCATAATAAGAAAAACATGATTTCATTGGTTCCCCACTTGCTGCAGCCATTTTTACCATGTTTTCAACTCTATTAGAGATTCCTTTTTCTTCAAATAATTTTTCGTCTGCATAGTCCAAAACGATAGAACTTCCAGATGGAACTTGGGCAAATAAATGATCAATCAAGTTTGAACATTCCTCTTTAGTTAAATAATAAGATACACCTAAAAGACTAAAGAACGTTTTTTTGTTAAAGTCAAATCCTTCATCTACCAAGCTTTGATAGGAAAACTTTTTGGTAAAGTCCATAGGAACAAAATGAAGATTTCTCGGGATTTTTAAATTAGCTTTTTCTAACCTTTTCTTTTTAAATTCTTGTGTAACTGGGTGATCAATTTCAAATATTTCTAGGCGGTTTTTCAATTCTGGATGACGAAAACAAAAAGTATCTAATCCAGCTCCAAGTAGAACATATTGTTGTAATCCTAGCATAACCTCATTCAGTAAAACTTTTTCGCAATATGCAGCACGTGCCAAGGGCGTTGGAGAAAGTTGGACCTGTGTGATCCATTTTAATATTTCTTCTGTATTTCCCTTAAATTTTTGCGCTATTTCTTCGTTAAAGAACGGTATGCCTTGAACCAGTTTCTCTTTGATATCATTAAATTCTTTTTGTGAAATCAATTCTTTGGCTATATAGTCATTAAAGATTTTAGGTGTATCGTATTGACTATGATAAGCTCTGCCAAAAGCTGATATGATTGCAGTTAAACTGGGCTCATCTTTTTTCATAAAAACACACTCCTTTGTCTTTAGAATCGAGTAGGAGGGGGTGATTAACCCCCGTCCTCTCACACCACCGTACGTACGGTTCCGTATACGGCGGTTCAATCAAGATAAATGACGCAAGAATTCATAACGTTTCTGTAGACTTTTAAGCCCTTGGTTACTCCAATAGGAGTTTCCAAGGGTTCTGTGTAATATGGGACTTTTTGAGATTCGCCAATAACCTTTACGACTGTTCCCCCATTCATAAGCTTTCCATTCAGGAACTCCTAGTTTTATGAGGTTGCGTATCCTGGTCTTTGAGGTCTTCCAGTTTTTCCATAAACACATCCGGAGTCTTCGTCGAATCCAGCCATCCAAATCTTCAAAGATACTCTTTGTGTCTGCTAATGCAAAATATCCACACCATCCAAGTAGATATTGGTTAAGTTTCTTAATCCGATATTCCATTGGGTATGGTATTTTTCTTGACGTGATTTCTCGCACCTTTTTCTTCATTCGTTTTAGACTTTGCTTGGCAATCCGAACTTTTGGCTCTTTTGAAGGTGTAAAACTAAATCCTAGAAACTTTCGTTTCCATGGTCGGTCAACCGCAGATTTCTTCTCGTTGACTTTTAGACGAAGTTTTCCCTCAATAAATCGTTTGACACTAGCCATGGTTCTTTCACCAGCCCGTTTTGACTTCACGTAAATATTACAGTCATCGGCATAACGAACAAATTTATGCCCTCTTTTCTCTAATTCTTTGTCTAGTTCATCTAGTACAATATTCGAAAGTAAAGGGCTTAGGGGGCCACCTTGCGGCGTCCCTTCTTCTGTCCTAGATACCACACCATTAATCATGACACCAGCTTGTAGATATTTGCGGATTAGCTTCAATAGTGGCTTTTCTTTAATAGTCTTGGCTAATGTACTCATCAGCCTGTCATGATTCACTCGATCGAAGAACTTTTCTAAATCCATGTCTACTACCCATCTATAACCATCTCTGATATAGCCTTTTGCTTTCCTAACTGCGTCATGAGCACTTCGATTTGAACGAAACCCATAACTATGTTCGGAGAACATAGGGTCATATATCCTCGATAATACTTGGGCAATTGCTTGTTGAATCAAACGGTCTGTTACGGTTGGAATACCTAGTAACCGAACACCGCCATCAGGTTTCGGGATTTCGACTCTTCGAACAGGCATTGGTTCATAGGTACCCTTGAGAATTGCCTCTTTAATGGATATCCAGTTTTCGACTATGTGCTGACGTAGGTTTTGTACGGGCATCATATCTACTCCATGGCTACCTTTGTTCTTTTCTACTCTTTGTAAAGCTAAAAGCATATTCTCCCGTGACAGGATTTGATTCAAAAGCATTGTTATTCTTCCTTCCGTGAATAGCTTATCTTCTTATGCCAGTGGTCACTCCACCCTCCAAGAGGTCCCCCACGGGATTCACCGTTTCCTTCCTCAAGTGAGGTACTACGTTTTCTGTGTTCAACATGACACACTGAATGCAAAGGGCTATTCTCTCTTAATTGTTCAGTCCTTCCGAATTGTTCTAGACCAATTCGTACTATGACCTCTGCTGACTTCTGATGGCTCAGCTACTTATCACTAAGTAGGTTATGAAGGGTACTTCACGTATCCATCAGACCTCCCCGGGTAAGAGTGTAATCTTTCCTTCCATCCATCTGCTTCATTTACTCTGTATCACCTTCGGCAGAAAGGGCTTTGTTTTGTTGTGCAAACTCACCCAGTGATACCTAGCCTCATATGAAGTTCGTGTTCCTCAGATCGGAAGTTTGCCGCCCGCTTCCTTCAGATTCCGCGTCACCACGGACACCCTTGCGTTAAGCTAACTGCTACTTCTGCCTTCGCAGCTCGGGACTTTCACCCTATAGATTACACCCATGCCGGGCGCACACAAGTAAAAGCGTATGTTATAAACATACGCTTTTACGGAGGTGCTGTATATGGAGTTTTGACGGCTTATTATAAGTTATGCTTCTAATAAAAAGTCTGAGTAGACAAAACATATAAAATAAAAGAAAAATAACGAACTTGTGGTTAGAGAACGATCTACATTTTCACAAAAAGTACCAAAATCAAAACAAATTAGCGTTAAAAGAGGAATACAAGTATGATCTGAATTTGGTTTTGTGCAGGAATGATGGAAATTACATGCCAAAGTCTAGTCTGCATAATGCCTTTCGCAGAATTTTGAAGGCAACTGGTCTTCCATCATTACCTACAGATTCTTTACGTCAAACCCATGCTGTACTTCTTTTAGAAGCTGGAGCTGACATGAAATATGTACAAGAACGTTTAGGGCATGGAAGCATTCAGATCACTGCAAATGTTTATTCACATATCAGTAAAAAAATTGAACAGGATAGAATGAACAAATATGAGGAGTATATGAAAGATGTACTCGAATAATTTTTTAAAAATAAAACCGGGCAATTATCGGGCAATTATAAAAAGTTGGTTAAAAAATATCAAATGCCCGATATTGAAAAAACCCCTGACGCCTAAGCGCCAAGGGTTAAAGGCATTAATACATTTGCATATATTGTTCGCGTTCCCACGGATGAACTTGAGTGCGGAACATATCCCATTCGATTTCTTTTGCTTCTAAGAAGTGTTCAAGGATATGGTCACCCAATGCTTCTTTGATCACTTCATCGTTTTTCAAGTTTTGAAGTGCTTCCAACAGTGTAGCTGGGAGATCAATAATGCCAGCTTCCAAGCGTTCTTGTTTGTTCATGATATAGATGTTGCGGTCTACAGGAGCAGGCGGAGTCAATTTATTTTTGATTCCGTCCAATCCGGCACTTAATAATGCGGCCATTGCCAAATATGGGTTGGCAGACGGATCCACGCTGCGAACTTCAATGCGTGTACTTAATCCACGAGAAGCAGGAATCCGGATCAACGGACTGCGGTTTTTAGCAGACCAAGCGACATAGCATGGTGCTTCGTAACCCGGTACAAGACGTTTATAAGAGTTGACAGTTGGGTTCGTAATTGCCGTGAAATTCGTAGCATGTTTGATAACTCCGGCAATAAATTGATAAGCTGTTTCGCTCAATTCTAAACGGCCGTTTGGATCATAGAAAGCATTTTCGTCGCCTTTGAACAAAGACAAGTTGGAGTGCATTCCGGATCCATTGACACCGAATAATGGTTTCGGCATGAATGTCGCATGAAGGCCATGTTTTCTTGCGATGGTTTTAACCACAAGTTTAAAGGTTTGAATGTTGTCGCAAGCCGTAACGGCATCCGCATATTTGAAATCAATTTCGTGTTGTCCTGGTGCCACTTCATGGTGAGATGCTTCAATTTCGAATCCCATTTCTTCCAGTTCCAACACGATATCACGACGACAGTTTTCCCCAAGATCTGTCGGAGCTAAATCGAAGTAACCGCCGTTATCGTTTAATTCTAAAGTTGGTTCACGTTTTTCGTCCAGTTTAAACAGGAAGAATTCCGGTTCAGGTCCAAGGTTGAAGCTTGTAAAGCCGAGTTCGCGCATTTCTTGCAATACCCGTTTTAAGTTCGCGCGTGGATCACCTGCAAAAGGAGTTCCATCCGGGTTATAAATGTCACAGATTAAGCGGGCAACTTTCCCTTTTTCTGCTGTCCAAGGAAAAATAACCCATGTATCAAGATCCGGATAGAGGTACATATCAGATTCCTCGATCCGGACAAATCCTTCTATAGAGGAACCATCAAACATCATTTTATTGTCCAACGCTTTTGGCAGCTGGCTGATCGGAATTTCCACATTTTTAATGGTTCCCAAAATATCCGTGAATTGCAGCCGGATAAATTTTACATTTTCTTCTTTTGCCATTCTCAGAATGTCTTCTTTTGTGTATTTCCCCATTCGTCCAACTTCCTCTCTCTAAAAATTCAATTTATTTAAAGCATTAGCTTTAATAACGAATTCAGTGATCGCCTTTCTTTAATGAAAAAACCGGGAAATATCTCCTTGGCGGATCGACGAACGATTAAAGCGGCCGGCATGCAAAATTTCATTGCGCAAAAGTTCTCGCAATTCTGAATCGGAAAGTTCTTTCTTCCCGTGAACGTCCGTTTTTGCGAATGATTGATCTGTTTGTTCTTGTTTGACGGCAAATATCTTTTTGATGCCTGCCATATTTACGCCTTGATCAAGTAAATCTTTGATCTCCAGCAGCTTGTCGATGTCATTCAAAGAAAAAAGGCGATGATTTCCTTCAGTTCTTGCGGGAGAAATCAATTGGTGTTCTTCATAATATCGAATTTGACGAGCTGTTAAATCGGTCAGCTTCATCACGATTCCAATTGGAAACAACGGCATCGAACGGCGAATTTCACTACCCCCCATCGATATTCCCCCTTTCTTTTCGTTTCCTTGATTTTATTATAATTTATGTAATTTTATTTTTCAATAGATGTTATTTATTCTCACATAATTTTTTATCAAGAATTTTCTTTTTAATCAAAACGAATGATTGATCAGCCGACCGTTTTCGTCTTAATCCATGAACGACCGGCTGATATACTCCGACTATATCCTTTTAGGATGGCAACAAACCTTTTTCCAGTAAATGATCGATGGCGCTGCAAATGGCAACTTTTACATGAGAATACGTTAAGCCGCCTTGAACGTATGCAACATACGGAGGTCTTAAAGGCCCGTCTGCCGTTAATTCAATGCTGGAACCTTGGACAAATGTTCCCGCTGCCATAATCACATCGTCCTCGTATCCCGGCATATAGCTCGGATACGGAGTAGCGAAAGAATTAACGGGCGAAGCGAACTGAATGGCTTGGCAAAAAGTGATCATTTTTTCTCGGTCTTCAAATTGCACTGTTTGGATCAAATCGGTTCTATGAGAGTCCCATTTAGGGGTTGTGTTCATTCCAAATCGTTCCAGCAAAGCTGCTGTAAATACCGCTCCTTTTAAAGCTTGTCCGACAATATGCGGCGCCAAAAAGAACCCTTGATACATTTCATGAAGCGCGTTTAAAGTAGCTCCCGCTTCAGCTCCGATTCCAGGCGAAGTCATTCGATAAGAGCACGCTTCCACATAATGTTTTTTTCCGCAAAGATAGCCTCCGGTTTTCGCCAGTCCGCCCCCCGGGTTTTTGATAAGCGAACCGGCCATTAAATCCGCTCCGACATGGCATGGTTCAAGCTCTTCTACAAATTCGCCATAACAATTATCAACAAAAACAACCGCATCCGGCTTGATTTTTTTGACAAATTCGATCATTTCCCGGATCTCTTCTATAGTAAAGGACGGTCTTACATCATATCCTCTCGACCGTTGGATCGCAATCATTTTTGTGCGCTCGTTGATGGCCGCTTCCACTTTTTCGAAATCGACTTTCCCCTCTTTTGTCAAAGGGACGCAATTATAGCCAATGCCAAATTCACGCAGCGAACCGTTCCCTTTCCCTCTGATTCCGACAATTTCTTCTAATGTGTCGTACGGTTTCCCGGTAATATATAATAGTTCATCACCAGGGCGCAATATGCCGAACAGAGCGATCGTAATGGCATGCGTTCCTGATATAATCTGCGGACGAACAAGTGCTGCTTCTCCACCGAAAACATCCGCGTAAATTTTCTCCAGTGTATCTCGGCCTGAATCATCATAGCCATAACCTGTGGAGGACTGTAAATGAAAGTCCCCGACTTGATGCTTTTGAAAACTTTTCAATACTTTAAATTGATTTGTATCCACGATTTGATCGATCTTTTTATGAATTGGCTTAATTTGTTCTTCAATTTCTTCTACTATTGGTTGGATTCTTTTACCGTGTTTTAATAATTCAAACATGCTGTTCTCCCTCTACTGTTGCTGATATTTTTTTAAAATCCCGGATAACGGATGATCCTCCATCATGTATCCTTTGACTAAGTAGGAAAAAGTTTCGTCATGAAACGACAAATGATGCAGCATCGTTTCGGTCTTGATTCTTGCCAGTAATTTTCCTTCATCAGCGGGAATTTCAGCCCGAAACGGGATCATGAGGTTTTTCATCACTTGTTCAATTTTGATTTTTAAACGTGTGCGATCTTCCTCTTTTAAAGCACTGATCATGATGTGGTCATCTTTCGAAACTGGCACAAAACCCGAACATTTTTGATCGATTTTATTATAGACTAAAAGCCTTGGCAATTCATCCATGTCTAGTTGCGCCAATAGTTGATTGACTGTTTCTTCGTGTTGGAGGTAATCGGGATTGGAGCTGTCCACAACATGCAGCAGAAGATCTGCTTCCCGGACTTCTTCCAACGTTGAACGAAACGCTGCCACCAGTGTGGTGGGAAGATCTTGTATAAAACCTACCGTATCTGATAGCAATGCGGTAAATCCGCTTGGAAGTGTCATCTTTTTTGTTAAGGGGTCCAATGTCGCAAACAATTGATTTTCCTCAAGCGAACCACCAGTCGTTAACCTATTAAATAAAGTGGATTTACCAGCGTTCGTATAGCCGACTAGTGCTATTCGAAAGGTGTGATTCTTTTTACGCCGCGACCGATACCGTTCGCGATGGTGAACCACTGACTGCAATTGTTCTTTAATATCATGAATACGACGCCGAATATGCCGACGGTCGCTTTCCAATTTTGTTTCCCCCGGCCCTCTTGTACCGATTCCGCCGCCAAGTCTTGAAAGTTCAGTTCCTCGTCCGCTAAGCCGAGGTAATAAATATTCCAGCTGAGCCAGTTCAACTTGAAGCTTTCCTTCTTTTGAACGGGCTCGCCTTGCAAAAATATCCAAAATTAATTGGGTACGGTCAATAATTCGAATTCGGAGAGTGTCAGTTAAATGCCGAATTTGGCTTGGTGTTAATTCATCATTAAAAATAACGACATCAGGCTCCAATTCTTCCACTAAATGTTTGAGCTCTTCCAGCTTACCTTTGCCAATATATGTACTCGGATCAATCCGATCTCGTTTTTGCGTGATGGTACAAACTACTTCCCCTTCAGCGGTATGGGTTAAAGATGCAAGTTCTTCGAGCGAATAATAAAAGGACTCTTCATCGCCATCTAAAAGGCAGCCGACCAAAATCGCTTTTTCTTTCTGATTCGTCAATACAAAACCCTCTTTCTCTGATTACAACAAGTTTCCTCTCTAATTAAAAAGACTCTTCTATGGAAGGAACACCCTCCGTATTTCCCAGAAAATTCAGTGTACATGTCCATGCACAACGACTTATTATTGGTGGTCTTTTATTAACTACAATGATAACAAATACCATGTAAACTTCCAATCAAGAATAAAAATGGTTTCAAAAAAGTTCTCCATCATGATCAAAGGTTGATCCATATTAATTTTATTAATGAACAGCAATCATCATGAATAAGATGATAGTAAGAGGAGTATTATTTCTCGGGAAAGCGCAAATTTTGACAAGAAGCCTGACAATCCTAGAAAATGGAGCGCAAGCTGTCGAAATGGGAAACAACATGTCTTAAACTTGAAAACTGTGTTTTTGACCATCCAATCGAAATGATGCTGGTTAAAAACTCTTTTTCTTGTCACCAACAAAAGTAAACAAAAAGAACGAAGGCTGGAGATAAGAGCCTGCTAAAGGAGTTTTGCCGAATGATCCATGTTTGATATAGTGAGGTGAAAGCTTTGGATCAACCTATTCGTTTAAAAAATAATGGTCAAATAAACATCGTTTTTAATTCCAAATTGAAGCAAAAAGAATCGGAGCATCTTCATAAAGATTTATTGCCGGAATCCTTTGCTCAAGAGCATACGATCTTAAAGGAAATAGAAGAAGAAATGAATTCGCTAGTCGGTCTTGAGGAAATGAAAAAAATGATCAAAGAAATCTATGCTTGGATCTATATTAATAAAAAAAGAGAAATGTATGGCTTAAAAACAGGTAAACAGGTTCTTCACATGATGTTTAAAGGAAATCCCGGAACAGGAAAAACGACGGCTGCCAGGTTGATCGGAAAACTTTTTCATAAAATGAATGTCCTTTCAAAAGGCCATCTGATCGAAGCGGAACGAGCCGATCTGGTCGGTGAATATATCGGCCACACAGCTCAAAAAACACGCGATCTCATCAAAAAAGCAATGGGTGGAATATTATTTATCGATGAAGCTTATTCTTTAGGCAGAGGCGGGGAAAAAGATTTTGGCAAGGAAGCGATTGATACACTGGTTAAACATATGGAAGACAAACAGCATGATTTTATTTTAATATTAGCCGGCTACTCTAGAGAAATGGATTATTTTTTGACACTCAACCCCGGACTTGAATCCCGATTTCCGCTCGTTTTTCATTTTCCTGATTATACAGTCGATCAGCTGATGGAAATCAGCACAAAGATTCTTCGCGAAAAAGAATATCAGTTAAGCCAGGAAGCGGAACGGACATTAAGAGAACATTTAATTCATTTGAAAAGTGTGATCCACCCAGCCAAATTTTCAAACGGCCGCTATGTCCGGAATATTATCGAAAAATCGATACGGTCACAGGCTATGAGGCTTTTGACCGAACATCATTATGATAAAAAAGAACTCATGACGATTCGAAGCAATGATCTCATATTTCCCGCTGAAACATCCAACCGTTGATTTTCCAGCCGGAAGTTTCAATAACGATTGAATAGGGAGAAATGCACAAGGACGGAGGTTATCCGTCCTTTTTTTATCATATCGCCCTCTTTTAAAGAATCAGTCGGGTTTCATAGCAGACAAAAAAATTCCAGGAACAGCATATGAAGAGCGTATTTCTAATTGAAATGCAATAAACAGTTTAGGAACGATGGATTCATTGTTCTTAAAAAAAATAAGAAAAAATTCAAATCATAAATAATGGCTCACGTCAGGAGAAATGGTTTTTCATGTGACATGAGCCATTATAAAAAATTTATAAAACAACAGCGTTCATTTTACGATTCTTGTTCTTCTAATTGAATATGCACGTTTCTTTGGGGGGCAAAAGTGGAAATAGCATGCTTATAAACAAGCTGCTGTTTGCCATCGGATTCAAACAAAACAGTGAAATTATCAAAACCTTTCACATAGCCGCGAAGTTGAAAACCATTTAACAAAAAAACAGTGACTAAAGTTCCGTCCTTACGCAATTGGTTTAAAAATTGATCCTGAATATTGATCGCTTGTTTCATGTAAAGTCCTCCTCTTCTATCTCTAAAATTAAATATTCTATTTTAAATGTAGCTTTCCTGCTATAAATTGTGAAATTTCCTGAAATTTTTTCTCACGTTCATGCTCGTTGGTGACATCAAACCATTGCACATTCATTTTATTTCGAAACCACGTAAACTGCCGTTTTGCATAACGTCGTGAATTCTTTTTTAATTGTTCGATGGCTTCGTCAAGCGTTACTTTTCCATCCAAATAATCATAAATCTCTTTATATCCAATGGCCTGAACGGATTGACAGTTGCGAATGCCTCGCTTTCTCAGCTCCTTGACTTCTTCGATTAACCCTTGGCTGATCATCAGATCCACCCTTTGATTAATACGCTCATACAACTTACTGCGTTCCATCGTCAACCCAACAATGGCAGTATGGTAAAGTTCCTGCGAAAGTTGTTCGGATTGATGCTCAGACATCGGTTTCCCAGTCGTATAGTAAATTTCGAGAGCGCGAATAACGCGTCTCACATTATGAGGATGAATGGATTCTGCGCTTTTAGGATCCACTTCCTTCAACTGTTGATGCAAATAAAGTTCGCCTTTTTCTATTGCTGTTTGTTCCAATTCAGCTCGCAAAGACGAATCCCCCGGAACATCGGTAAATTGATAATTATAAATGACAGACTGAATATAAAGTCCGGTGCCACCCACTAAAATAGGGATTCGTCCTCTTTCCGTTATTTCAGTTATCTTCTTTCTCACAAGCTTTTGGAATTCTGCCACTGAAAAAGATTCATCCGGTTCTTTAATATCAATTAAATGATGGGGAATGCCGGCCATTTCTTCTTTAGTCACCTTTGCCGTTCCGATGTCCATCCCTTTGTATATCTGCATTGAATCTCCGCTGATGATTTCTCCTTGAAAACGATGCGCAAGGCGAATGCTTAGTGCAGTTTTCCCCACTGCAGTCGGGCCAACGAGCACAATCAGCTTTTCTTTCTCTCTCACGTTCTTCCCAGCCTTCCCCTTACTTTTCCTTTACTTTTCCCTTATCGTACCATAAAACGAAAGGATTTACACACTTTGATCATTCTAACCAATTGAAACGCCAAACATTCCTCTATCTTTCTTTTTGCGTCTTTTTTCTCCATTCATTTGATGGACAAAGAATGCACCATACATTGCATCGTGAAATAGATTCTAAGTGTTTTTTCAATATGAATCTCGCAAATCGTTAAATGATCCGTAATGCATCTCTCTCGATCGTGACTTGTACAGGAGTTTTTGCGAGAAGCTCGCCATCGCCTTGTACGATAATCGGCCAATCAGAGGCAACGTCTACTTGTTTGCCTCTTATCATCGTAACGCCGGGATGCAAAACATGTTTGCCAACAAATGCTTTCGGGAAAGTGCGCAACAGTTCCCATTTTGGCAAGTCATGTACGATGCAAATATCAAAAAGTCCATCATCATAACAAGCTTCAGGACATATTTTTATACCTCCACCATAACTTGGGGTATTGGCAATGGCAATAAACCAAACATTTAAAAAAGAGAAGTTTTTCTCATCCACTTTTAATTGAACGTTGACGGGACGATATTGGAATAAAACATGCAAGAAACTAAGCCCATACGAAAGATTCCCTAATCGAAAAGTATTCAACCACTTTTTATATTTTGAGGAGCTATTTTCCTCAGCTACTTTTCCGTCAAAACCAATCCCGGTAACGGTGATGCAGTACTCGTTTCCAATTCTTCCAACATCCATCTTTCTTTGCTCTCCAATTAAAATTCGCTCCAATGCTTTTTGATAGTTCATCGGTATTTGAAGAGCCCTTGCAAGATCATTTCCTGAACCTGCCGGAATAATCCCTAATGGTATATTCGAATCGATTAACCCGTTTGCTACGTCATGAATGGTGCCATCTCCGCCTACCGCAACCACTGTCAAACCTGTTTCTGAAGAAATTTCCTTTACGATTTCCACAGCATGTTTCGGTCTTTCTGTAAAACGCACTAGATAATGTATCTGTTTTTCTTGAAGCAGCTTTTCAATCTTTTTCCAAACCTTTCGCCCTTTTCCATTTCCTGATATTTTATTGACGATAAAATAATACATCAAATAGATCTTTCCTTTTTATTTCAAATGGTAGAAATTCTACATGAATATGCGTGCAAGGCCGCACAGATATTGCTAGATGGTCCCTTTGTTTTTATTGGTCATTTTTTCGATTGTGAGAAAGCGATTTAAACAGAACTTTCACTCTCCAAGTACTTTATTATTTTTTCGATACAGGCAAAAAAATCCCTGCCAAATGACAGGGTTATAGTTTATCGACAAAATATAATTAGTTTTTTAGAAAATACGAATTCTTCTGAATCTTGTAAGAAAAATAGCAGCGATTAAGAAAAATGGAATAAATCTTCTACCGAAGCCGGTACGAATAACCATTCCTCCTGGAGGTGGATCTCCGTCTATCACTCCTCTATGAACCCTTCCATAGCGGTCCATCACTTCAACAGGCTCACCCTGGTATCTTCGAACTAAATGACGCATTATTTATCACTCCTTTTTAACTTAAAGGAGATGATTAGAACAAATCCTGTCACATCCATTTTTTTGTAAACAAGGTGCTCGTAATGAGTTAAGGATGCAGTGAATTCACTTAAATCGGTAATCTAGACGATTGGCTTCCTATCCATAACTACTTGTACCAATTTTAAAAAGGTCAACATAAGATCAAAAAGCTTTTGTCCTTTTGCAAAAAGCAAAACCAATCATGTTACGATCAAATGAGCATTTTTTCATGTCACCTTGCGTGGAATTAATAACCACCTTGACCCGTAAAAGCACTTCCGACAATGATCAGTAAAATGAACAGGACAACGATTAAAACAAATGTCATAAATAACATCTCCTTTTGAGTATTCGGGGATCAGCAATCCCTACTTTTAAGATATGTTCTTTAGAAAGAGTTGTATCGGACAAACTCATCTACTTACAAGGAGTTATCATATGAAGGCGGAGAGTCGAGCAACGAAGCGACAAAACGCATTGTAAACGTTGTGGAAGAAGCATTAAAAAACGAACATGAAAATATTCTTATGGCTACTCACGGATATCTAATGTCTCTCCTGATTAAATTTTTCAATCAAGATTTTGGATTTGAACAATGTCAAAATCTCACCAATCCGGATGTTTTATTATTAACCTCCTCCAAAGAATCTGAAAATATAAACTTTTCCCACCCCCATTCATTAGAAATTTTTAGACGAATGATGGATAAAAACTTAAAAGAATTACTAAATAAAATAACAGTGGACTATCAATTAGAAAGAGTGAGCATCGATGGCATACAGGCTGTCTGGATCTCAACTCCACAGATCCAAGAAGATAAAAAAGTGATTCTTTATTTACATGGTGGATGTTACGTATCTGGAAATACCGAAATATACACTACCATACCTATTCAACTAGCTCATAGTAGTCAGATTAATATTTTATCTATTGATTATAGTTTAGCCCCAGAAAATCCATTTCCTAATGGATTAAATGATGTGATCAAAGTTTTTCATTATCTTTGCAACCATGGATACTCAGCAAATAATATTGGTATTTTAGGTGATTCTGCAGGTGGGGGGCTTGCATTATCAATGTTACTAAAGCTCAAGGAAATGAATGCCAAATTGCCAGCAGCTTTGGGCTTGTTATCTCCATGGGCTGACTTGAGTTTTTCTGGAGAAACTTTTAATACTTTGGCCGGAGTAGATCCCATCTTAAGTCAAGAACAGTTATCCGTATTCGCAAACATGTATGTCCAAAAAGAAGATGTAAAAAACCCCTTCATTTCTTCTGTTTATGGAGATTATAAAGATTTTCCACCAATGATGATCATTGCTGGTAGTCATGAAATATTATTAAGTGATTCAACTCGCATTGCACAAAATGCTATGAATCAAAAAGTAGAAGTGAGTTTAGACATTTTTAATGGTCTTTGGCATGTTTTTTGCGCAGATCCTACCTTACCTGAAAGTAAAAATGCTCACTAGCATTGCAGTAATTAAATCTGATGATTCAAAATACTAAGAATGTTCAATTTTTTATTGATTTCGAAACAAAAAAATCCTTTACAATGGAAGTACAGGTGGTTCCTGCCCAAATCCAATCGTAAAGGATAACCATTATGGACAAGAATACACTAATTTCATCATTTGGTAAATGGGTTTCACCCATAAATATTCAAAAACTTAGCGAACAAGTCAAAGAATTGAAACAGGACTATTACACAAAAAAGCTGACAACAGAAGCCTATATTAAACTTTTATTGGTAGCCCAGCTGCTCGAATTTAAGAGCTTAGAGGAAATGAGTGATGCACTTGTAGACGAAGATCTTCAAAAAGCACTCGGATTTGAATCGATAAGTGCCTCTCAGCTATCCCGAAAAAACAATCAGATCCACCCACTAATTCTTGCAAATTTGTTCTTGGATCTTGTTTGGAAAATTCAACGGTACCATTATAAAAACGGAAAGAATATGCCACTGAAAATCATTGATTCAAGTACACTCCCGTTGAACTTGACCCATTATAAATGGGCAAAATTCCGGAAAACAAAAGCTGGTGTAAAGCTACACTTACGGCTCGTTTTCATGGATAAAGACACCGTCTATCCTGAAAAAGCAGTGATTACGACAGCAAAAGAACATGACCGAAATCAACTCGAAGTCCTAGTGGATGATCAAGAAGCCATGTATGTGTTTGACCGCGGTTATGTGGACTATGAACGTTTTGATCGGATGACAGATGATGGCTATTTCTTCGTTTCAAGACTGAAGAAAAACGCAGTCATTCGTGAAGTCTATACATTTTCACTTCCTGATGATTGTCACGTTCTATCCGATAAAATGGTCTACATTGGTACCACACAAAATCGTACTGAAAATGTCTTTCGTCTACTAGAAGTTATGGACACAAAAGGGAACTTACTTCGTTTCATCACCAACCGATTTGATTTAAAACCAGAAGAGATAAGTGATATTTACCGATCTCGCTGGGCTATTGAACTCTTTTTCAAATGGCTCAAGCAACACGTAGAAATTAAGCACTTTTATGGAATGAGTGAAACAGCTATTCAAAATCAAATTTTCTTAGCCCTGATCACGTATTGCTTACATGTTCTCATTCAATTGGAGATGAAAAGTAAGAAATCCCTACTTCGAATTACTCGTTGGTTAAAGAGAGCTCTGTGGAAACCAGCTTATGTTTGGTTGCGAAAATTTGATGGGCGAGCCAGTCCATAATCTCCCTTTTGTCGTTGTCGCTCTGGTTTAACTGTATATATTTACCAAATGGGCAGTGCCACCTTTCTTTAGGTTTTGTCTTTTTGGCACAAATTCACAAAAAATAATTAACAGAAAATTCTAACTATATTTATGCAATGCTAATGAAAAATGCTATAAAAAAACTTTCTTCATTCTTTAACAAGAACTTGTTCTAATTATGTTGTTTCACAAAAGAGAGATTTAAAAATGGCTATTTTCAAATGATCACTCTTTAAAATTCGAGAAAAAATGATTTTTTTAATGGCTGGATTACCTAAGTCAAACAATATATATTAAATCAAATAAATAGGACACTAAACAACGCTTTTGAGTGATTCAGTGTCCTCGGTTTTTACGATAGAGTTGCTTCGTTTCGTCAATCCCTGTTATTTTTCCATCGAACGTTTCGTTTTTATCATCCTTATTATTAGAAGGAAAGCAAAAATGACGACACATAACAAAATGTCTATTAAGATTTTTGCCTCCATGTTGTGATGCTTCATAACAAAATACCAGCTTGGCGAAAAACAAAAAAGGAAGTACGTTAGTAAATCATGAAAGAATAAAGAAATAAGTGTTATTAAAGCTCCGGCTAAAAAACTGGCAGCAAAAGAAATTCCCATTAATTTCATTTCCCTCATCAACCACCATTATTAGACTATAATTCCATTTTATAGGAATCCCAGAGATATTTAAACCTCTTTATTTGTTTTTCTCTCAAATTAAAACGGAAATATTTCCATCAGCCGATCCATTGTCTGTCTCCCCTATCCGCTTGTAGGTGCCGAAATCATTTTGGTTGTATATCCTTAACGATATACGTTGCAATTGTTCGCTTCCCAAATATTTACAATCCCCTTTGCCATGCTGGGCAAAGCGGGAGAAATCCAAGCAATTTTTTAAAGAGCCATGAACAAATGCCTAAGTCACTTCATACTATATTCAAAAACGGAGTGGATCTTTATGGTGAAATGGATCGACGTATCCTTATCTCAGCATAGATTAAAACTATTTGACGGAAACAGACTTATAAAAACTTACCCCATAGCAGTTGGAAAAATATTGACACAAACCCCTTATGGGACGTTTACAATTATCAATAAACAACGCCATCCCGGTGGACCATTCGGAGTGTTTTGGATGGGGTTGTCAAAGCCTCATTACGGCATACACGGAACCAATAACCCATCTTCCATCGGCAAGAATGTCTCACATGGATGTATTCGAATGTTTAATCATGATGTTCTAGAATTATCTTCTAAAGTGCCAGTTGGAACGAAGGTTGTGATTCATAAATGACTCTGTTCATTTCTCCCTCTTCGCCAAACATTCTTGTAAATAAGAAGCCAGTGGTTGATTGCTGTTCCATTCAAATCGATAACAAAGAGTAAGACGTGATCATCTATGATATTGCAGCATACATAGCAAACTGAAAAAGGCAAAAAAATTTTGCTCTAAACCACATTTTCGTTCGGTACAACATCTTGGGTTAAAGGCATAAAAAAAGCATTTGTGAAGTGCTCCTACCATCATTGGTTGGTTCAGATCGCCATTAGACAGGAGTCTTCACAAACGCCTTCTCATATTGATCAAAGTTGAATAAAAGAGGTATTCGATAGCCTAGAAAATGAGGGAAAATGGCGGATAAACACCACCAAATCGTGTTAATCATAATCCCGCTACATTACCCGTTTAAACATTTTTTCCAGTTCATATGCCGAAAAATGAATAATAACGGGTCGGCCATGAGGGCAAGTGAACGGGTCGGAAGCTTTCCGTAAATCGTCCAAAAGCGCCTGAATTTCATCTTGGCGCAAATGGTGATTCGCTTTAATGGATCGTTTGCAGCTCATCATAATCGCTGCTTCTTCCCTCAGTTTTTTAATATCAACCGTTTTCATCGTAATCAGTTGTTGAAGGATGTCTTCAATGATCTCTTGTTCTTCTCCTTTTGGAAACCATTGAGGATGAGCGCGTACGATAAAAGAGTGAATACCGAACGGCTCCAGAAAAACTCCCACTTTTTCCAATTCATCTTTATACTCTAAAATTTTCACATATTCGTCAGCCGAAAATTCCAATGTCAACGGCACTAACATTTCTTGCAGTTCGTTTTCCACTTGCCCCACTTTTTCACGGAAAAATTCATATTTGATCCGTTCTTGAGCAGCATGTTGGTCAATAATGTAAAGTCCTAGTTCGTTTTGGGCCAGTATATAAGTTCCATGCATTTGACCGATGGGATATAATGGCGGAATGCGGCTCTGACGTTGACTGCTCTCGGTCGTTTCCAATGAAGAGTCGTCAGCGGCCTCCACAACCGTTTCGGATTCTTGTACATCATATTCTCGCACAAAATCCGGAGAACTCTTTGGCTCCGACTGCTCTTGTTCCAACATGTCTTCAGGCAAATGACGTTCCTCTTCTTGATGTTTCTCATAAGTGTTGGTAAGCTCAGGCGGACGATGAATCGGAACGGCTGTATCGATAATGGGCTCCGTTTGTTTCGGCAGGTGGTCAAGTTCAAAACTTTGCTGGACAGTTTTTTCCTTTTTCCATTTAGGAGCAGCATTTTCCAACGGAATCAATCGCTTTGACCGAAACGCTTCTTGAATGGTTTTCATCATCAGCTCATTCAATTCTTGTTCCTTGCTTAAACGAACCTCCAATTTGGATGGATGCACATTGACATCTACCAGTAGAGGGTCCATTTGGATCATCACTAACGCAATGGGATATCTTCCAATCGGAAGCAACGTGTGATAGCCTTCCTGAATGGCTTTCACTAAAGGATAATTTTTGACATATCGGCCATTGATAATAGTCGAAATATAGTTGCGGGAGGCACGCGTTAACTCCGGAAGGGAGATCCATCCCTCGATTTCAAAATCGATGCTCCTGGCAGAAATCGGGATCATTTTTTTAGCCGTGTTTAGTCCATAGATAGCGGCGAGAACTTGCCGAGCATCCCCATTTCCGTTTGTTTCAAGCAAAACTCGGCCATTATGTCGCAGCTGAATGGAAACGTCTGGATGAGCAAGCGCCAGACGATTGACCGTATCGGTAATGTTTCCGAGTTCTGTATGAATCGTTTTCATATATTTCAGCCTTGCGGGTGTATTATAAAAAAGATTGGAAACGATCACTTCCGTCCCTTTACGAGCGGATGATTTTTCCTTCCGAACAACCTTGCCTCCTTCTAAGACAGCTCTGGTAGCGGCCCCCTCCCCTGTTCCTGTCGTGATTTCTAAATAAGATACCGAAGCAATGCTTGGGAGCGCCTCGCCTCTAAACCCTAGCGTACGAATGCGAAATAAGTCGTTTTCATCCTTGATCTTGCTTGTGGCATGTCGTTCAAACGCTGTCAACACATCTTCTTCTTCGATTCCGTCCCCATTATCCACTACTCGAATGGATTGGAGACCAGCTTCCTCGACATCGATTTCAATCACCGTGCTATGGGCATCTATGGCATTTTCCACCAATTCTTTGACAACCGATGCAGGGCGTTCCACGACTTCTCCCGCCGCAATTTTATTGGACAACATGTCGTCGAGTTGAATAATTTTTCCCATAAAAGCCCTCTCCTTTCCTCGATCCTCTAAACGGACGGCTTAACGGAGATTCATTTCATCATATTATTGATTTAGTATTTTTTGCAATTCATATAACTTGTTTAATGCTTCTAACGGAGTCGTTTCTAATAAGTTGAGAGCTTTTAACGCTCGGGCTGCTTCTTTTTCCCGCGGGGTGACGGCTGCTTTCGGTTCTGTCTTTTGCTCCTCATCGAAGAAAGACAGCTGCTCCACTTCCTGTTTCACTGACGTCTTGGAATCTTTCTTTTCACTTTCATCGGTTTTTTCCTTATTAGAAGGAGAAGCACCTGTAGATTCGAGATCCGTCAAAATTTCCTTTGCTCTTTTAATCAACGTTTGAGGGAGATTCGCTAATTCCGCTACGTGAATACCGTAACTTTTATCTGCAGCTCCTTCTTTTACCTTATGAAGGAAAACTAATTTTCCGTTCTGCTCGACGGCACTTACATGAACATTTTTCAATTGATCCAGTTCTTTCTCCAAAACCGTTAATTCATGATAGTGGGTCGAGAATAAAGTCTTAGCCCCAATATGATCATGGATATATTCAATGATAGCCTGTGCCAAAGCCATTCCATCATATGTAGAGGTTCCTCTGCCGATTTCATCGAAAAGAATTAAAGAATTTTGCGTCGCATGAACGATGGCATTTCTTGCTTCCAGCATTTCCACCATAAACGTGCTTTGTCCTGAAATCAAATCATCACTTGCGCCAATTCTCGTGAACACTTGATCGAAAATAGGCAGAACCGCTTCTTCGGCCGGTACAAAACAACCAATTTGGGCTAAAATAGCCGTTAAGGCAATTTGTCTCATATACGTGCTTTTTCCTGACATGTTCGGTCCGGTGATGAGCAGCATTTCCCGACCTTTATCCATCAAACAATCATTGGCCACATACATTTGTGAATCCATGACTTTTTCTACAACCGGGTGGCGGCCCCCTTTAATCCGTAATGTTCGCCCATCGTTAAAACGCGGTTTTACGTAGTGTTGTTTTTCGCTGACAGTGGCAAAACATTGCAAACAATCCAGCTCGCTGACGGTTTTGGCCAAAGCCTGCAGTCTCGGAATAAAAGTTTTAACATATTCCCGAATAGATAAAAAGATTTCGTATTCCAAATCTACGCTTTTTTCTTCCGCTTGTAAAATTAAAGCTTCCTTTTCTTTCAATTCCGGTGTGATAAAACGTTCTGCATTTGCCAACGTTTGTTTACGTTCATAGCGCCCCTCTTCCAGCAAATGTAGATTGGCTTTTGTCACTTCAATATAATATCCAAACACGCGGTTATAGCCGACTTTCAACGATTTAATTCCGGTTCGCTCTCTTTCTTCTTTTTCCAATTGAGCGATCCATTTTTTCCCGTTTTGACTAGCGTCTCGGTAGCGATCTAATTCCGCGTGGTAACCGTCCTTGATAATTCCGCCTTCTTTCACGGACAATGGCGGATTCTCGACAATCGCCCGTTCGAGCAGATCGGTTAATTCTTCACACGGGTCTAATTTGGACGCTATTGTTTGAATATCGTCATTGTCCATTTGACCTAATAGATCTTTCAAAGAAGGTATTTGCTGTAGTGATTTTTTCAGCTGGATTAAATCCCGGGCATTGACATTTCCAAACGCCACTCTGCCGGCGAGCCTTTCAAGATCGTAAACTTCTTTTAATCGCTCTCTTAGCTCTTGGCGTTCAAAATAACGATTCAGCAGCAACTCGACAAGAGCAAGCCGCTTTTCAATCTTGCTCTTTTGAATGAGCGGACGGTCAATCCACTGTTTTAATAGTCTCGCTCCCATGGCCGTCATGGTTTCATCCAAGAGCCATAGAAGAGAGCCTTTTTTCCCTTTCGATCGAATCGTTTCCGTCAACTCCAGGTTTCTTTTGGAAAAGTAATCTATTTTCATATAATTATGGACGTGATAGGTTTCGACTGTTTGCAAATGGTCCAAGCTTCTTTTTTGCGTGCGATACAAATAATTAAAAAGTCTGGCAGAAGTCGAACGTAGCCGTGAATCCTCAAGCCTTTCCAAAAGATGTTGATATTCCGATTTGACTTCCTGATCTTCTTCATAAGAAATCGTCAACGACAACCGCTCTTTTATTGTTTTTTGCAAGCTGTTATCAAAAGAAGGGTCGATAACAATTTCTTTTGTTCCAAGCGTGGACAGTTCATTTACCACATCTTCAAAAGCTGTCAGCAGTGTTACACGATTTTCTCCGGTGGATAAATCCGTATAGGCTAGTCCGAACGTCTCATCTTCCAATCCTGAAACTGATGCAATATAATTATTTTCTTTTTCCAGCAGTCCTTTCCCTTCCATCATCGTTCCGGGAGTAATCAGCTGGATCACTTCGCGTTTAACTACCCCTTTTGCTTGTTTGGGATCTTCTGTTTGTTCACATATCGCAACTTTATAGCCTTTTTCAATCAGCTGCTGTATATAGCTATCGGCAGAGTGATAAGGGACGCCGCACATCGGAATCCTTTCATCGCCACCGCCGTCCCTGCTGGTCAAAGTAATTTCCAATTCTTTCGAAGCCTTAATCGCGTCATCAAAAAACATTTCATAAAAATCGCCTAACCGAAAAAATAAAAAGGCATCTTGATATTCAGCCTTAATTTTTAAATATTGTTGAATCATTGGAGTATATTGCGGCATTTGTTTCTCCAATCCTTTCCCGAAGCCTATTTCTAACAAAGTATAATTATATCATAAAAGAATCATATAATAAAAAACAGCCTGATTCCTTCCATGGAATAGGCTGCTGATTCTTCGAAAATTGGCATTCAGATTTCTTATTCTTCTTCATCGTCGACGATGAAATCGGGATCGAGTTCTTCAAAGTCTTCATCGGATAGCTCGGAATCCCAATCATCATCTTCTACGCCATCTGGATCGATCATGACGGAGACTTTTGTCTCGCCAATGACTTCTGCTAAAAACTCTCGTTCGATATGAACGACCATCTTATTGCCATTCGAAGAAATGACAGCTTCATTACAATTCGGCTGTTGTAGCACACGTGCCACTACTTCTTTATCATCACAATCGGGGTCGCGATACTTTAATTTCACAACATCCACATACTCCACTTTTTCTGTAATAACGGAAGTTTTTGTGTTGTCATGATGAGAGTACCATAGGTTTATATCATAAGTCCCTCTAATTTCGACCGTCTTGCCGCTCTTCTTTGCTTTATATTCGTGATTAATAATCCAGCAGCCTAGAATACTTGAAGGATGATGCGGCGGAGTGATCGTATGATGGGACTGGGTAAATTTGCGCCCCTTAGCTACAACTGCCTTTGTTATAATTTCTCTAAATTCTGGCATTTGAGCGAACCCTCCTCATGTAATTTCACTTTATCCTATGCGGAGGGATAAACGGGTGTGCTAAAGCCTCGTGTTTTTTTCCAACAGTGCGGATTCCATGTGAAATAGAATGTTATTCTCCTTCTAATAGAGTAAGAAAGAATCTATTTTTCATTTTTTCCTTCTCCATTCCGTTCAAATGATCTTGAATGTAAATACAAAAAAAGTTTTCACTATAGTCAGTAATAATGACCCAAGGCACTCTTTTTTTCATATAAAGATTTATAACGGGTATTGATGATGATCGCGAAAATTCACTCACTCCAGAAATAGAGAAACCCGACGAGAAAAATGATTTGATCGTCGGGTTTTCTTGCTTAAAAGGGGCTCCTTGGTCAATCTCTTTCGGAGATTAATGATGGTTCCCCGATAGCTTGTTTCTAACTTGAGCTCCGGTTTCTCCTGTCAGTAGGTTTCCGCCTGTAGAAGTAATCACTTCATCTGTCACGGTATTGGATATCGTGTTGGCTACGATCTGCAACAAATCGTTTACATCCACTTGGGATTCTTTAAACTGTTGAACAACGGGAATATCGTCCAATTCTCTCTCAAGCTGTTCGATTTTTTCTTCCGTTTTTTTCAGCGCTTCTGTTTTTCCATAATGTTGAAAATTGACAGCCTGTTTTTGCAAACTTTTAATGTTTGCTATTAATTGTCGAACTTTTTCATTTTCATGAATTTTTGCTTCCGCTTTTTTGAAAAAATCGACTTCTTCCGATTCCGCAATCATTTTCGCCAACTCTTTGGCGCGTTCGACAATGTCGTCTTTTGAGTATTTGGCCACCCTATTTCACCTCGACAGCTTCTCGTTCTACCACCATTTCTCCATTTAATGTCCATGTTTTGGCTTCCGTGATTTTTACTTTGACAATTTGGCCAATGGCGGATTTTGGTCCTTTGAAATTGACCAATTTATTTCTCCGAGTATAACCGGCCAAAACGTCAGGGTTGTTTTTGCTTTCCCCTTCCACCAACACTTCTACAATTTTTCCTTCATATTTTTTCATCGCTTTGGCGGAAAGTTCATTCACAAGTTCATTTAATCGCTGCAAGCGTTCTTTCTTTACTTCCATCGGGACATTGTCTTTCATCTTAGCTGCCGGGGTTCCTTCCCGAGGTGAGTAAATAAAAGTGTAAGCAGACTCAAATCCTACTTCTCGGACAAGGGACAACGTTTCTTCAAACTGCTCTTCTGTTTCGTTCGGAAAACCGACAATAATATCTGTTGTCAACGCCACATCCGGGATCGCTTTTTTGATTTTGCGGACAAGTTCCAAATATTGTTCACGGGTATATTTTCTAGCCATTATCTTTAAGATTTCGCTGGATCCGGATTGAACTGGCAAATGGATATGTTCCATTAAGTTTCCTTTTTTCGCGAGCACTTCAATTAAATGGTCGTCAAAGTCGCGCGGATGGCTAGTGGTAAAGCGAATTCGTGGAATATCAATTTTGCGCAAATCATCCATTAAATCGCCAAGTCCATATTCCATATCGGTAAAATCTTTTCCGTAGGCATTTACATTTTGACCGAGCAACGTGATTTCTTTGTATCCTTGTGCCGCCAGTTGGCGTACTTCTTGAATGATATCTTCCGGACGACGGCTGCGTTCTTTTCCGCGCGTATAAGGAACAATACAATAAGTACAGAATTTATCGCATCCGTACATAATGTTTACCCATGCTTTAATTTTTCCTTGACGAACTTTCGGAAGATTTTCAACGACATCTCCTTCTTTCGACCACACTTCAACAACCATTTCTTTTGCCATATAGGCTTCATTCAAAATATGAGGGAGACGGTGAATATTATGAGTTCCAAATACCATATCCACATACTGGTATTGCTTAAGCAATTTATTGACTACCGATTCTTCCTGGGACATGCAGCCGCATACTCCCAATAGCAGGTCAGGCTTTTCCATTTTCAACGGTTTTAAATGGCCAATTTCTCCAAATACTTTGTTTTCCGCATTTTCGCGGATGGCGCAAGTATTTAAAAGAATCACATTGGCATCTTCCGGCTGATCTGTCGGTTCATAGCCCAATTGCATTAAAATACCTGCCATTACTTCCGTATCATGCTCGTTCATTTGGCAGCCGTAAGTACGAATATAGAATTTCCGGCCTTTTCCCATTCCTAAAAATTCTTCCGGTATGCTGAAATCTTCGTGGTATTTGACTGCTTCTTTTCCTCGGCGTTTGGCATCTTTCATGGAAGGCGGCATAAAGACCCGCTGAAAATATTTGCTGTAATCCTTTTCGGATTTTTTGTCCGAAGGATCAACCGTTTTCACTTGTTGACTTTGCAAACGTTGTTCTTCGTTCATGAAAATCCTCCATTCAGTTTTTAAGTTCCCTATTTTTTCATTATATAGGCTCTTTGTCATGCAGTTCAACTAAATCTACACATTCTCTTAGTATAAGGGGTTTTAGCCAATTAAACAATAGTAAATGCCTACAGAGACAGAAGACACAAAAACAGCACTCCTCCCTTTTAGGAAGAAGTGCTGTTTTGTCTCATTCTCTTACATAAATTCTTCTACCAACTCATTGAAAAGTTCATCTGATAAACGCAGATCTTGTTGAATTAAAGGTTGTTCTGCGTATCCATGAATTTGTTCTTGATAAGAAGGCTGTTCAGTATTTTGATAAATCAATCCCGTCACTAACCCGTTATGCTCCATTAACGTATTCATAGCCAAGGTGCGATTGGATGGATCATAATTTTCCACATCGCTTAATTTGAATAAATTTTCCTTAAACCAATCATACGTATTGATTTTATTGTACGTCACGCATGGGCTAAAGACGTTGATAAAGGCGAAACCTTTATGCTTTATGCCCGCTTCGATTAAAGCAGTCAATTCCTTAATATCGGAAGAAAATCCTTGAGCCACAAATGTCGCGCCTGATGTTAACGCGAGTTCCATCGGAGATAAAGCTGGTTCAATCGATCCATCCGGTGTTGATTTTGTGACAAAGCCGGCTGATGAACGCGGAGATGTCTGTCCTTTCGTCAAACCGTAAATTTGGTTGTCCATCACGATATACGTTATGTCAATGTTGCGGCGAATCGCGTGGATCGTATGAGCCAATCCAATCGCAAACCCGTCGCCGTCACCACCCGCAGCAATAACCGTTAGGTCTTTATTCGCCATTTTCACGCCTTGTGCAATTGGCAACGCCCTACCGTGAGTACCGTGTAGTCCGTAAGAATGAATATAACCGGATATCCGTCCAGAACAACCAATACCTGAAATCACTGCCAGCTGATCAGGCTCCAATCCAACATTCGCAGCTGCACGCTGAATAGCGGCTTGAACTGAGAAGTCTCCGCATCCCGGGCACCAGTTAGGTTTCACATCATTTCGAAAATCTTTAAATGTGGCCATTTCACACAACTCCCTTGTACTGTTTAAATTTCCTGTGGTTGAAATAATTGTTTGCACTCTGTATAAACTTCGCTTGGTAAGAACGGATTTCCATCGTACTTTAAGACATTGACAATCTTTTCCCCGTAGCCCACATTCATTTTAATGATTTTTGCCAACTGGCCTGTAGCGTTGTGCTCTACGACCGCTACTTTTTTCGCTGACTTGATCAACGGCAATAGTTCTTCGCTTGGGAACGGATGAATAAGTCTTATATGAGCATGATTCACTTTCAATCCTTCTTTTTCTAAGCGTCCTATTGCTTCTTCAATGGCTCCGCGTGTCGAGTTGAAGCCAATTAGCAATAAATCCGATTCTTCATGAGGGCAATTTTTGTAAACAGGCGTATTAAAATGGACATGCTGGATTTTCCGCATGCGTTTATCCATTTGCTGTTTGCGATTCAATGGCTTTTCTGAAGGCTTTCCTGTTTCGTCATGTTCCACTCCCGTTACATGGTGGATGCCGTTTTTCATTCCTGGTATCACTCTTGGTGAAATGCCATCTTCCGTTACTTCATAGCGTTTAAAATACCCTTTTTGAGGAAGTTCCGGCAACTCTTCTTGCAGAGGAATCAATTTTCCGCGGCGAATTTCCACTTTTGAATAATCGAGCGGTTCTACTGTTTGTTTTCCTAACGACAATTGCAGATCAGAAAGCACAATAACAGGACATTGATATTCTTCCGCAAGGTTGAAAGCTTCAGCCGTGTCATAGAACGCTTCTTCCACCGTGCTAGGAGCGATGACGATTTTAGGTATTTCACCGTGGTTTCCATACAGCATCGCCAATAGATCCGATTGTTCTTGTTTCGTCGGCAAGCCTGTGGAAGGACCTCCACGCTGAGTATCAATGATCACGATCGGCGTTTCTGTCATGCCCGCTAACCCGATCGATTCCATCATTAATGAAAGACCGGGCCCCGCCGAAGCAGTCAATGCTCGGATTCCGCCGTAGCCGGCCCCTATGGCCATTGTTGCCGCAGCAATTTCGTCCTCCGTTTGGATCACGGTTCCGCCAACAAGCGGCAATTTTTTAATTAAATACTCCATAATTTCAGAAGCAGGAGTGATTGGGTAAGCCGCCATAAATCGTGCTCCCCCTGCAAGCGCTCCGAGCGCAATTGCATCGTTTCCAATCATAAACATCCGTTTTTTTCCATCAGCCGGGGCAAGTTCAAGATGGCTGATCTGCCCTTCTGTCTCAGACAGCATAAATTGATACCCTTGCCGTATGGCTTCCATGTTTTTCTGTACGACGGCTTCTCCCTTTTTGCCGAAAATTTCTTTCACTACTTCGCGAAATACTTCAACGTCAATATTTAAAATAGCGCAAGTCGCTCCAACCGCCACCATGTTTTTCATAAGAGAAGTTCCAAGATTTGTTGCCAATTCCGTAAACGGAACAGAATAAAGAACCGCTTTTGTATCTTCCGGTTTCTTCGGTTCAAACTTAGAATCGGCGATGATCACGCCATGATCGTTCAGTTCTTTATAGTTGACATCGATTGTTTCTTGGTCAAAAGCCACTAAAACATCCAAATCATCGGCGACAGAATTGACTTTTGTCGAACTAACCCGTATTTTATTATTCGTGTGTCCACCTTTAATTCGTGAAGAAAAGTGACGATATCCATAGAGATAATAACCTAGCCGATTTAAAGCGATGGAGAAAATTTCCCCAGTACTCTCAATTCCTTCACCTTGCTGCCCTCCAACTTTCCATGAAAGCTGCTCTATCATAAAATTACACCCCTTTATACGTTCACAATAAATTGCATTTACTTCTTACTAGTTTATCATTTTTTCAGTTCATTTCCTATTAATCCTGTTTCGAATAGAAAAAAATTAAAAGAATGCTCCTTTTTCTGAACTACTCTCTTCTTTCATCAACACTCGTCACTGGGGAAAACGGCTGACAAAATTGTCAAACAAAAAATTTTTCACTTGTCGTGCAGAATAGTATTTTAACAGAGACTCTATAAGAATTTCGTAGTCTTTGTACCGAGACAAACGAGGAATCGTTTTTTCTGTTCCGTCAAAATCCGAGCCAAACCCTAAATGATGTTCCCCACCTAATGAACAGATATGATCAATGTGGCGAATGACATCGGAAATTTGAGTTTGACCGTTTTCCTTTACAAATTCCGGGACAAATGTGATGCCAATCACTCCGTTTTTTTGGATTAAAGCTTTGATTTGATCATCTTTTAAATTTCGAGGATGCTTGCAAATTCGGTAACAATTGGAATGGGACGCGATTGGATACTCAGCCAACTCGATCGTATCCCAAAATGCTTTTTCAGAAAGATGGGAAACATCTGTCCATATTTTTAGTTTATTTAATTCTTTGATCACCGACTGACCAAAATATGTTAAACCTCCCCCACGCTTTTCCAAAGCGCCATCGGCTGCCGCATTCGCATAATTCCATGTTAGACCAACAGACCGTAATCCTAATCGATAAAGCGCGCGCAACTTCACCAAATTTTCTTCAATTGATTCGCATCCTTCCAGCGTTAAAACAGCTCCCATCTCGTTTTCTTTCAAATTGTCAATATCATGTTTAGACCGTACCAGCTTTATATGAGGATTAGGCTTCAGAATTTTTTCATAAAATAAATCCACCATTTCGAGTGCTGTATCAAAACGATTATGCGACTTCACCCTGGGAGACAAAAAAATCGCAAAACATTGAATTTTGGCGCCCGTATCTACAAGCTGTTGATAGGTTATATGCAGATCGTCCCCATTTTGAAAATCTTTTGTTCCGTCATTCTGAAGTTGATACAATACATCACAATGAGCATCAAAAATCATTTTGAAAACCACCTTTTCGTAATGTCACAAACATAAAAAACCCCTTCAACGAACGGAACTATGTAGATGAGGATGATTTATTTCATTGTAAAATGATCGGGATAATATGTCAAAAAGATTTTTATTTTTGTAACATTCCGTTTCCAATGAATCTTTTAGAACCTTTTGGGTCTGGGTTTGCCTTTAAAAAAAGAAATAGCTGTTTTTCGATTTCTTCGAAAAACAGCTTGTAAGATTACCGTGGTTCGACTATTAACTTTATCGCCGTTCTTTCTTCTCCCTCAATTTGAATATCCGTAAACGCAGGGATGCAAATTAGATCAACACCGCTTGGGGCGACAAACCCGCGCGCAATGGCAACCGCTTTCACCGCTTGATTCAGAGCACCGGCCCCAATTGCTTGTATTTCTGCCGCGCCCCTCTCACGAAGAACACCGGCAAGTGCTCCAGCTACAGAATTCGGATTAGATTTTGCTGAAACTTTTAATATTTCCATTTCTTGTTCCCCCTTGTCATTTCCCAATACCGAATGTCCATTCGAGTGAACATGTTTGGTATAAATGATTCCACTGCTACTATATTCTGAAATTTCACTGAATATTCCGGCTTGGTCGCAAAAAAGGGGGAACGAACCTAGCGATTTATATAGTCTACCTGCTCATAGAATTATTCGGATAAAAAAGGAGAGTCCTCATTCACGAGAATACGGTCAATTTTTTTCGCCATCCCTGTTTTATCATGAATATCAATAATACAGGCGCTTAAAAGTTTGCGGCCGTTCTTAGGGACGTCAAAACGAACAGGAAGGCCGGTGAGAAATTTTTTGACAACAGCATCTCGATCCATTCCTAATATCGCATCGTAAGGGCCTGTCATGCCAACATCCGTTAAATAAGCGGTTCCATTTGGCAAAATACGGTTGTCTGCTGTTTGAATATGAGTATGAGTCCCAATGACTGCTGAAACTTTCCCATCGAGATACCAGCCCATCGCTTGCTTTTCACTCGTCGCTTCTGCATGAAAATCAACAAAGACGATCGGAGTCCGTTCTCTAGCTTTCTTAATAAGGGAATTCGCTGCCTGAAACGGGTCATCCAAAGCAGGCATAAACGTTCGGCCTTGAAGACTGATCACAGCCACTTCAAAACCATTGGCTTTTACAAATATCATTCCTTTTCCTGGTGTTCCGTTCGGAAAGTTGGCGGGACGGACCAATTGTTTAGCATCATCGATAAATTGAAAAATCTCTTTGTTATCCCAAGTATGGTTTCCAAGGGTGATCGCATGGGCCCCGAGGTTTAAAAAACCTCTGTATATTTTTTCGGTAATCCCCCTGCCGCCTGCTGCGTTTTCTCCGTTGATAATGATGACATCAGGACGGTATTTATCTTTTAATTTCGGCAGATATTCTGAAACCATATCTCTTCCTGGTGATCCGACGACGTCGCCGATAAAAAGTAGCTTCATATGTATTTCCTTTCTATTTTGTAATTTTGCTCAATGAAGAAAGATATAGCAGTTCTTAGGATAATGGCATCATTTAATCGTTGGCATTAGCTTTATTCAATGAAACACTTTGAATGAAGCCTTTTTGGCAAGGACTGTTACTCTAAATAAAGCGGTGTGAAATCTCACACCGCTTTTACTTCGCATATTCTACAGCCCTTGTTTCACGAATGACTGTGATTTTAATATGACCAGGATAATCTAACTCTTCCTCAATCTGTTTGCGAATGTCTCTTGCCAGCCGATGCGCTTCTAAGTCATCGACTTGTTCAGGTTTCACCATGATTCGTATTTCGCGCCCCGCTTGAATGGCATATGATTTTTCCACGCCTTCGTGAGATTCGGAAATCTCTTCTAATTTTTCGAGACGACGGATATAGTTTTCAAGCGTCTCGCTTCGAGCTCCTGGTCTGGCCGCGGATAACGCATCAGCCGCCGCCACCAATACGGAAATCACAGATGTTGGTTCCGTATCTCCGTGGTGGGAAGCAATGCTGTTGATCACTACTGGATGTTCTTTGTACTTGGTTGCAAGTTCTACTCCAATCTCAACATGGCTTCCTTCTACCTCATGGTCCACCGCTTTTCCGATATCATGAAGAAGTCCTGCACGGCGGGCTAAAGTTTCATCTTCACCCAATTCCGCTGCCAACAGGCCGGCAAGATAGGCCACCTCTTTGGAATGATTCAGAACGTTTTGGCCGTAGCTCGTCCGGAATTTTAAACGTCCCAAAATTTTAATTAAATCAGGGTGAAGTCCGTGAACCCCCACTTCAAAAGTCGTTTGTTCGCCAACTTCGCGAATATATTCGTCCACTTCTCGTCTTGATTTTTCCACCATCTCTTCGATTCTTGCCGGATGGATTCTTCCATCCTGCACCAGCTTTTCAAGAGCGATTCGCGCAGTTTCACGGCGAATGGGGTCAAAACCAGACAAGATTACCGCTTCCGGTGTATCATCAATGATGAGGTCTATCCCCGTTAGTGTTTCGAGTGTCCGGATATTACGTCCTTCCCGTCCAATAATGCGTCCTTTCATTTCATCGTTTGGAAGGTTGACAACAGAAACGGTTGTTTCAGCCACATGCTCAGCGGCACACCGTTGAATGGCCAGCGACAGAATTTCTTTCGCCTTTTTGTCAGCCTCTTCTTTCACGCGAATTTCATGCTCTTTTATCATAAGAGCCGTCTCGTGGGACAATTCATTTTCAACGCGTTCCAAAATAATAGAACGGGCTTCTTCGCGAGTGAGACCCGAGATACGCTCCAGTTCGGCTTTCTGCGTTCGCACCATCTCGTCCACTTTGCTTTCCATCTCTTCAATATGTTGTTGTCTTTCAGCTAGAGAATCTTCCTTCTTTTCCAGCATCGACTCCCGATTATCCAAGAGTTCATCTTTGCGGTCAAGGTTCTCTTCTTTTTGCAATAAACGATTTTCTTGTTTCTGCAATTCGTTTCTTCGTTCACGAATTTCTCGTTCCGCTTCTGTACGAAGCTTATGAATTTCATCCTTTGCTTCCAGCAGGGATTCTTTTTTCACCGATTCCGCCTCGCGCTTTGCGTCTTCAATGATTTGATCCGCAACACTCTTTGCCCCTGCGATTTTATGCTCAGCAATGGATTTTCGAACAAAATAGCCAACAACTACACCGACGATTAGGCCAAGCAAAATGGAGATGATTATAATGGATGTCATTGTTTCACCTCCTCTTGCTATGAACTTGTATCATGCTTCTAACATGTCGGCTTGTACATTGTTTCCCTATCAATATACAGCGCGCTAGGCTTGCCAATTTTAGTGTGAAAAAATGTAAAATATACATATTAATTTTAAGGCTGGAAAAAATCATTGTCAAGCATTTGTCAAATACAGCGTTGGTTATAAACGAGAAAGGAACGGCCCTTAGGATGAAAATTCAAGAAACTTTGTATTAAATCGCATCCGATCGAGCAAAACCGTCCAAAGTGACAAGAAACGGATGTAATCCGCAACATACATTAAGCGAGCTCGTTTGCCAAACAAGCCTCTAATAAAATACCCAAGAATAAAACCATTTCGTGAATCGCTCGCTGTCTTGCGGTATGGCAACCCAAGCCAACCTAGCGTCACGGCCAAATACCTTCCAATCACCCATAAAAAAATACCCATCCAAAACTTGTAAATTTCAAACTACCCGTTTTAAAAATGGATCAGCTAAAATAGGTCATGTCGCCAACTCCGCTGCTAAAAATGAGAATCCAATTAGATTAAAGGCCAAGAAATCAAGAGTGGTGTCCTTATAACAGAATCGATTCCGAACAAAAACTTGTCTTAGAAGTTTGTCCAAATAGCCACATCGACTGTGCCTGTCAGCATGATAATGTGGTCCCACCCACAGGTTAGACTTTCAAAACTCCCGCAATGTTTTTTCCTCATTGAACGGATTCACTAAAGATGGGTGCCAGACAGTTGCGACAACTGAGCAAAACCAGCTCCATCAGAACAGCTCCACCTGAAAGTTTCCACTTTTTTGTCTTTCTGCAATAGTCCCTGCTCTTTTCAAATACAGAGTCAGTACCACCATAACCAGATGGAAGAAGGATTATTCTCTCCTATTGAAAAAAGCAAAGCGAACGCTTTGCTTTTTATGCCTCATCATCGAGCAAGCTGAAATTTTCTTGTTCCTCCTCGTGGTTTTCCGGCTCAGCAGGAGGGGTATCCAAACCGTAATGTTCCCGAATTTTATACATGATTTCATCGCGGATCTCTGGATTTTCTTTTAAAAACTGTTTGGCATTTTCACGTCCTTGCCCCAGTCTTTCTTCATTGTAGGAATACCACGAACCGCTTTTTTGGATAATGTCGAGCTCGGAGCCGAGGTCGATAATTTCCCCTTCTTTCGATATTCCTTCACCGTACATAATATCCACATCTGCGGTGCGGAAAGGCGGTGCCACTTTATTCTTCACTACTTTAATTCTCGTTTTATTGCCGACCATTTCATTTCCTTGTTTCAGCGTCTCTGCACGGCGGACTTCCAAACGAATCGATGAATAGAATTTCAGCGCCCGTCCGCCTGGCGTCGTTTCAGGATTTCCAAACATAACGCCTACTTTTTCGCGGATTTGGTTGATAAAAATGGCAATCGTTTTGGACTTGTTAATGGCTCCGGACAGTTTGCGAAGCGCCTGGGACATCAATCTCGCTTGCAAACCGACGTGGGAATCACCCATTTCTCCTTCAATCTCCGCTTTCGGAACAAGAGCTGCCACTGAGTCGATCACGATAATATCAACGGCTCCACTACGAACCAATGCTTCAGCGATTTCCAGCGCTTGTTCACCGGTATCCGGCTGTGAAAGCAAAAGTTCATCAATATCGACACCCAGTTTCTGCGCATAAACGGGATCCAGCGCGTGCTCAGCGTCGATAAAAGCCGCTTGGCCACCTTGTGCTTGCACTTCAGCAATTGCATGCAAAGCTACCGTCGTTTTCCCTGAACTTTCAGGCCCATAAATTTCGATGATCCGACCTCGCGGATATCCACCTACCCCCAGCGCCGCATCCAAAGCAAGAGAACCGCTTGGAACAGTAGATACTTTTCGATCTGTTTGTTCGCCCAATTTCATAATGGATCCTTTACCAAATTGCTTTTCTATTTGCTTTAACGCCATTTCTAACGCCGCTTGACGATCATTCACTCGCTATTTCCTCCTCAAATATCAATCTATTAAAAGCATATGTTTTTCCTCATTGATTTTGGATTTTATTCAACAGTATCTTCCGGAGCTGTTTTTTTTGTTAAAGCCTACTAATAATATAAATGTTTCTGAAACGATTTACAAGCAAAAATCGAACATTTATTCGTCATTATTATTTTTCAAAATACCATGTTCAGCTGATCCTAATTTTTCCAGCTATTGCTGAAATTCACACGCTCTTGTTCATAAATTGGATTGAAAGTAAAAAAAAGAGGGGGGAAATGTCCAAGAGAGGGATTAATGGTGGATGGTCACACGAAGAGAAATTGTCTGAATCATTTTCTACTGAATATTTTAAAACAAAGCAGAATGAAAAGCAAACAAAAGAAGAAAAAGAGAGCAATACGCCCCCCTTTTCAAATTGTTTATATTTCCAGCTTTTCAGCCGAAATGCCGGTTGCTTTTTCGATAGCTTGATTGAGATCGGCAATTAAATCTTTCGGAGATTCCAGCCCAACAGAAAGACGAATCATTTCTTCACTGACACCTGCTAATTTCAACTCATCAGCTGATAGCTGTTGATGTGTAGTGGAAGCCGGATGGATAATTAACGATTTGGCATCGCCCACATTGGCGAGATGCGACCAAAGTTGAATGTGATCAATGAGCTTTTTCCCGCTTTCTCGACCGCCTTTAATGCCAAATACCACAATAGAGCCGAAGAAATTATTTAAGTATTTTTTGGCCAATTCATGGGAAGGATGATCG
This sequence comes from Bacillus sp. FSL W8-1127, assembly GCF_038006725.1. Classification (NCBI taxonomy): domain Bacteria; kingdom Bacillati; phylum Bacillota; class Bacilli; order Caryophanales; family Bacillaceae; genus Bacillus; species Bacillus sp. FSL W8-1127. The sequence continues at coordinate 1,838,215 of NZ_JBBOVU010000001.1, forward strand.
CTTAAGCTAGGATGAGACACCCACTCCACTGCTGGATGCTTCAGCAAATAGTCAACAATGACTTTCGTGTTATCGTGATGTCTGGGCAAACGAAGATGCAACGTTTCTAATCCTTGCAATAGCAAAAACGCACTATGCGGGCTTAAAGATGCCCCAAAATCACGCAATAGCTGTGCGCGGAGTTTTGTTGCAAACGCAGTTCCTCCTAAATCAGCATAACGCAAACCGTGATAAGTTGGGTCCGGTTCGATAAAATCAGGGAATTTTTCATTATTCCAATCAAAGTGGCCGCCGTCTACAGCAACTCCGCCAATAACCGTTCCATGACCGCCAATCCATTTTGTTGCCGAGTGAACGACAACATCGGCTCCCCATTTGATTGGATTGGAACCATATGGTGACGCAAACGTATTGTCTACAATCAACGGAATCCCATTTTCATGGGCAATGGCCGCAACTTTTTCAACATCCAACACATTTAGACTTGGATTTCCGATGATTTCTCCGAAAAGAGCTTTTGTTCGTGGAGTGATCGCTTTTCGAAAATTTTCAGGATCTTGAGCATCGACAAATTTTACATGAATCCCATATTTAGGAAAAGTAGCAGAAAACAAATTATAAGTACCGCCGTACAATTCAGACGCTGCGACAATTTCATCTCCTGCACTCGCAACATTTAAAACGGAGAGCGCGATAGCTGCCATGCCTGAAGAAAATGCTACTGCGGCAGTACCTCCTTCAAGCGCCGCCACTCTTTTTTCAAATACATCAACAGTTGGATTGGTAATCCGGGTATAAATATTCCCTTCTTTTTTTAGTCCAAATACAGCGCTCGCGTGTTCCGTATCCGGAAACACATAAGAAGTAGTTTCATAGATCGGTACTGCACGGGCTCCTGTCGCAGGATCAGGTATTTGCCCTGCATGCAATAATTTTGTGTCTTTTTCCCATTGCTCGTTTGCCATAATAAAACCTCCCGAAAAATTCGAAGATTGAAATTTCAGCGACTTATCTGAGAATAGATCCCATCCTGATGGATGAGGAACGGCAAAAGCCCTCTTCCAATAAGAAGAGGGCTTGAGTTCATCATTTCCCTTCTTATCTTCCAGATCATTTCCTGATCTGTAGGAATTAGCACCTTTTCAAGCATTGATTCTTGAAGGTTGCCGGGCTTCTTCGGGCCTATTCCCTCCGCCGCTCTTGATAAGAGTCAATTCTTATACTATATGGAATTGTGTGGCTCTTGTTTAAAGAATAGCGCAATAAAAAAGAAAAGTCAATCATTTTCAGCAAATTACTGACAAGTTCGCAGCAAAAAATGACAACCGTATTTAGCTGTACGGTTACGAATTTGATTCCGATCCCCTGCAAGCTTCAGCAATACGGCCTTTGATTCTTTCCCTTTTTCAGAAATGCCGATCCAAACAGTTCCAGGAGGATTTTCTTCTAAAGAATCGGGTCCTGCTACTCCCGTAAAGCTGATTCCAATATCAGCGTTAAGCTTTTTCCGTACATTTTCAGCTAACTCTTTCGCACACTGCTCACTGACCGCTCCGAACGTATCAAGCGTCTTTTTTGAAACATCGACCAGATGCTCTTTCGCTTCGTTTGTATAACAAACAATCCCGCCTTTTAAAACGGCGCTTGCTCCCGCAACAGCGGTGATCATGCTTTGAAACAGTCCTCCGGTCAAACTTTCAGCGCAGGCAATCGTCTTATTTTGTTGTTTCAGCTTCTGTACTAATTCAGCTGCAATCGTAGTTTGTCCATAACCATAAAAGTATTCGCCAACACGGTTTAAAATCTCTTTTTCTACTTTGTCAATCATCTCATTAGCTGTCTCTTTTGAACGGTGCTTCGCCGTAAGTCGAATGGTCACTTCTCCGTCGCCGGCTAAAGGCGCAATGGTCGGGTTTGTTTGGTTCATAATCATATCTTCAATCTCTGTCTCCAACTGCGATTCTCCGATGCCAAAGAAACGCAATACGCGTGAAACAATGCTTTCTTGGCGATCCAAAACATTTAATATAGCCGGCCTTCCATATTTTTCGAACATCGGCTGCATTTCTTTTGGCGGCCCCGGCAAAAGCATATAAAATTTATTTTTTGATTTCACAAACATACCGGGAGCCATGCCGTTTTCATTCGGCAAAACAAGACAATCCTCTAGAACAAGAGCTTGTTTTTTGTTATTTTCCGTCATCTCACGGCCTATTTTAAGGAAATATTGACGAATTCCTTTAAACGCTTCGTCGTTCAAAACGAGTTTCTTGCCTAGATGCGCGGCAATGGTTTCTTTTGTTAAATCATCACGTGTCGGGCCAAGACCACCTGTAAAAATGATGAGATCTGCTCTTTCTTCTGCTTTTTGAATCGTTGAAAGAAGCCGATCGCTGTTATCCCCGACAACGGTTTGATAAAATACGTTGACGCCCATTTCAGCCAAATGACGAGAAAGAAATTGTGCATTCGTATTGACGATTTGGCCGAGTAGAAGTTCGGAACCAACCGAAATAATTTCAGCATTCATAAAATAGTCCTCCTCAATCATATAGAGATCCAAACAGAAAAAGGCCGCTCTTCAACAAGAACGAAAGTGCATAACCGTCTTTTTCGAGTTCTTGGATGAGCCAGCCTTTCTAGTTGTTTCATTTCATTTTACTTGGAGTTTTTAAATGCATGTGCATTTTTGGCGAAATAATCCCAGCCTGACCATAACGTGAAAAAGAGCGCTACCCAAAGGGCAAAATCCGCAAACGGAATCGAGAAATTTTCAAACAAAATATTATGAAGAAGCAACGCAGAAATCGCAATGATTTGGGTCCATGTTTTAATTTTTCCAAGCATATTGGCCGCAACTACTTCTCCTTCCCCAGCAAGTACAAGGCGAAGCCCTGTCACCGCAAACTCGCGGCTGATGATCAAAATGACGATCCAAGAAGGAGCATATCCCAATTCAACCAGTATAATAAACGCAGCCGAAACTAACAATTTGTCCGCAAGCGGATCAAGAAATTTTCCCAGGTTCGTGACCAAGTTGTACTTTCGTGCAAAATGTCCGTCAATCCAATCGGTGGTCGAGGCAAGGATAAATACAAGGGCCCCCACGAAGTGAGTCACAGGCATAGTTGTCCCTAGAATGGTGATGTTTCCCCAATTAAATGGAACAACAAGCAAAATAACGAAGATTGGAATTAAACATATACGTGATACAGTAATTTTGTTTGGTAAATTCACAAGAAGTACCCCCACTATTCCATCGAAAACAGTATCCTAAACAATTTTAATTAATTTATTGCGCCGATGTACGATTTTGAATGATGATGTCCTGGCGAACGACCTGATTTGCAGGGATTTTATATTGAACGGTTTGACCATTCACTTTAATCTCTGTCGCAGGTGCAAAACCGACCACAATTTTCGCTTGACTGTGGCCTTTCAAATCAAACGTTTGCGTTTGTCCTTTTCGAAGCAAATTAGAAAAATACGATTTTCCGCTTTCATCGGTCACTTGAATCCAGCTTTCACCCGTTGAAGCAATCGATATTTTGAAATCTTTCGCATTCGTCAATTGGTAAACCGTTTGTCGACCACTAGACTGAACAGCTTTCAACTCGGATTGATCCTTTTTGTTCGCTTCTTTTTTGTCCGTTTTAGACGTTTTTTCTTCTTTCTTCGCTTCTTTTTTCGTTTCTTTCTTCTTGCTGACGGAATTTTCCTTAACAGGCTCTACATTTTTGGATTGCTCCACTTTGACCGTATGATCATTTCCGCTTTTTTCATTTCCGCCGCCTTTTGGAATCAATGCCCATACAAGAAAAATCGCTCCGATAATAAACACAGCTACAATAATCTTCGGCAAATAATCGAAAAACTTTCCCGAAGCCCCGCCGGAAACAGTCCTTCGCGAAGACGGTTCTATCCGCGTCACTCGCTGAGGAATTTCATCTTCATGAGAGTCCGGAATTTCATTTTTATATTCATTGAAAATTTCTTCAGCATCAAGCCCTACAGCCTCCGCGTACTGCTTAATAAAGGCTCGAACATAAAATTTCCCCGGCATCAGATCATATTTTCCTTCTTCAATGCCGGCCAAATATCTTTTTTGAATCTTGGTCATTTCCTGAACGTCATCAAGGGTAAGCCCCTTCGCTTCCCTTGCTTCTTTCAAGCGGTTTCCTAGTTCTGTCACCGTAAACACCTTCCAATTTTAAAAGTCAAATCCTTCGAACTCAGAATTCTGAAAAAGTTGATTTTTATACATCAAGTCGTATGTAATTTCTTCATTTGGATTATTGCGCAATTCGATGATATAGTCAAAATCATCAATGGAATATTCGCTGTTTTGGACAAAAATATCAGGATGCTCAATTACTTTTACGGCCGGGATCCGCATAATTTCTCTAATGAGCTGCCAATGTTTTTCATTTGCTTTCCTTACCGAAACGGCTCCGTCAATAATAAAAATATTTTGGTCGCTGTATTCTTCCCGAAACAATTGACTGCGGACAGTCTGCTTAATCAGCGTTGAAGAAACAAAAAGCCATCTTTTATTGGCGCAGACGCTTGCCGCTACAATGGATTCTGTTTTGCCTACACGCGGCATCCCGCGAATTCCAACCAGTTTATGGCCTTCTTGTTTAAATAATTCCGCCATAAAATCAACCAGTATTCCTAATTCATCTCGCACAAATCGAAAAGTCTTTTTGTCATCAGCGTCATGGGTGATATATCTTCCATGACGAACAGCCAAACGATCTCTTACTTTAGGCTTTCGAAGTTTTACAATTTTAATCGTGTCCATTGTTCGCAAAATGGATTCAAGGCGGACAATTTGTTCTTCCGTTTTAGCCAATAGAAGCATGCCCCGTTTTCCTTGATCAACCCCGTTGATTGTCACAATATTAATTGAGAGCATGCCGAGCAATGAAGAAATATCGCCTAAGAGCCCAGGACGGTTCTTTTGTATTTCGTATTCTAAATACCACTCTTGTTTTTCCATAAAACCCTCCAAGTGACAATCCGGGTGGTAATAAACATCTAGCTATTATGATAAATGATTTTCGCCATTTTTTAAAGAAAAAAAAGAGAGGGATTTCCCTCTCTAATGAGTCCCGTTATTTTGCACAAGTTTTACCATGACATTAGCAATGGCATGTTGTTCTTCCGGGGAAGCGACAGACCAAAGATCGGCCAACACCCGTTGCTGCTCATTTTTCGGATCTACTTGGTTTGCAAGGTAGTTGCCGATTTGATAAGCAATATCACTGATTGCTTGTTGATTCATTCCTTGATCTTTCGCTTGATTCAAACGGTCTCCTAGAAAATCTTTCCATTGTTCCCAGCTATCAAGTACAGACATTCATTGAACCTCCCTTTAGTGAGATACAAGTATAGTTTGTAACGTCTGCACAAAAATATACATTCTTAAACCGGGTTTATTCATCTATGTTCGTAAAAGACATTCGTTTTGAATTATGTGTACCAGCCACCGTTCACCGCCAATATTTGACCGGTTATGTAAGAAGATTGATCAGATAACAAAAACGCGATGGCTTCAGCCACTTCCTCCGGGGCGGAAAGCCTCCTCATTGGGATTTCCTCTTTTAAAATCGACAATTCCTCTTCCGACAGCTGTTCGGTCACCATTTTAGTTGCGACTGCTCCTGGCGCCACTGCATTAACGCGGATTCCACTCGCAGCCACTTCTTTGCTTAGCGCCTTTACAAAAGCGATTTGTGCACCTTTTACAGCTGAGTAGGCGACTTCATATGCGGCCCCCGTCTGTCCCCAAATGGAACTGACAAGTACAATTTGGCCTTTCCGTTTCGCAGACATTTTGGGCAATATCGATCGAATGAGCAGCAACGGACTTCGTACATGCACAGCAAGAAGTTCATCCACTTCGACAGTCGACATGTCTTGAAGCAGCCCGTAATAGGAATTCCCGCTCGCATAAACGAGGGCATCAACGGAAAAAAGGCTTTCGACCAAAGTGGTGATTCCGTCATCCGTTCTTAAATCTGCTTGAATAGGAATGATTTCTAAACCATATGGTTTGAGATCATTCATCAAGTTTTGGATGGACTCACGGTTTTGATGATAATGAAGGTACAAATTCCATCCGTTTTGGGCCAATACTCGAGCAGCTGCTTGACCAATTCCCCCGCTCGCCCCGGTAATTAAAGCAAACTTTTTCATATTATAAACTTACTCCCTTATTTTTTAACTACAATTCCTTTATAAGTTTACATTTTCTATGTTTGCTGTTCAGCCAATTTGAAAAATTTCATCTCTTAGTAGTAAGACCAAAACACATGGACTCATGGATGAAAAACAAAATCAACTTTTCATCCGCAATAATTTTCCGTACGGATGAAAAGTTGTGATTCATTCAACACAAATTAGATACGTTAGGCGCTTTTTGTCTACTCCTGATATAAAATCGTACGTTATTTGGGTGTAACTTGAAAAGTGGTTAATCGATTAGGAGCAATCAATTCGGCTGCTACTTTTTTTATGTCATCAAATGTCAGTTGTTCAAGTGTTGGCACTACATCAAAAAGATTCATTTCATGAAAAGCGTACCGCGTAAACTGATTGGCAATAAATTCCGGAGAATTCAGCGATCTTAAAAACGCACCAATTTTTTTCTTTTTCGTTCTTTCAAGTGCATCTTCCGTTAAATAAGCGCCTGTTTTCGCGTCCAGTAAAACGGATTGGATGCGTTTAGCAAATTCATCCGGATTCATTGTATCACTGCCAATCATCGCAAAGCCAAATCCCTCTTCCTGCGTGAAATCGAAAAAGAATGAATCGTCAATCAAACCTTTTTCGTACAAGTCAAAATAATTTTGAGAGCTTTTTCCGAACAGCATCTCCAACAATACATTGATGGATAATTCATACCGCAGCATTTCAATTCCTTTAATATCGGTCTTTGCGCCTTTTATGCCCACATAGCACTTCGGCGTTTTTACATCCATAGGTAGAACCCTGAGCTTTTCTTTTACATCTTCCGGTTCTTTTTCAAAGTGACGCCTGATTTCCGACTGGTTTTGATAGTTCTTTTTCGATTGATTTTCCCTTACTTGATTCATGATTTCTTCCGGATTGACCGGCCCCACAACGAAGAGCAGCATGTTACTCGGATGATAAAAAGTGTAGTAGCATTCGTACAATAGATCTTTTGTGATTTTATCAATGGATTGAATCGTACCCGCAATATCGATGCGAACCGGGTGATGATGATACATATTTTCAATTAAGCCGAAATAAACACGCCAATCGGGGTTGTCCTCATACATGGTAATTTCTTGACCGATGATCCCTTTTTCTTTTTCTACCGTTTTTTCGGTAAAATAAGGATCTTGAACAAAATTAATCAACGTTTCCAAATTTTGCTGCACGTTGGAGGTGCTGGAAAAAAGATAAGTGGTTCTTGTGAAAGTGGTAAAAGCGTTGGCAGACGCTCCTTGTTTGCTAAACTGCTGAAAGACATCGCCATCTTCCTTTTCAAACAATTTATGTTCAAGAAAATGGGCGATTCCATCCGGAACATGGGTGAATTGATCCTTACCGAGCGGAACAAATTCATTATCCACAGAACCGTATTTCGTTGTAAAAGTCGCATAAGTTTTGTGAAATCCTTGTTTCGGGAGAACATAAACGTCAAGTCCATTGCTCATTTTTTCATAGTACAATTCTTCTTGGAGCTGATCAAATTGAATTTTTTCCATCAATTAAGCCCCTCCTGTCCAGATAAAAAGTAAATGGTATCCATTTCAATTTTTTCGGCCACTTTGACAATTTCTGAATCAGATGCTTCCACAATTCCTTGAAGCCAGTCTTCCACTGTGACATTTTTCTTCGCCAGCACATTATGGTAAAGCATTTCAATTAAACCTCGCTGAGTATCAATGGTCTCCAGCAATTGATTATGAATGACCGCTTTCGTTTGTTCGATTTCCTTTTCGGAAAAGTCTCCGTTTTTCATCGCTTCAAGCTGTTCGCGGATGATGGCCACCGCTTTTTCATAATTTTTACTTTCGATGCCGGACATAACCATCATTAGCCCTTTATGGCTTTCAAGACGACTGGAAGCATAATAAGCTAAGCTTTCTTTTTCCCGAACGTTCAAAAACAGTTTTGAATGAGAAAATCCCCCGAATATTCCATTAAATACTTGCAGCGCAAAATAATCGGGATCGCCGAATGACACATGAGTTCGGTATCCAATATTTAATTTTCCTTGCTTTACATATTGCTGCTCTTTCACTACTTTTACTTCCGAACGCGAAGGAATCGAGCGTTTTTTCACTAATTTTGGCTGCCGATCCGACAGTAAGAACAATTGGTCGCAAGCACCTTCCACTTCCTCGAAATCCACATCACCAACGACATATAAATCCAGTTCGTCCTCTCGGAGCGCTCTCTCATAATATTGATACAGACTTTCTGAAGAAATGGAATCGACATCGTCCAAGCGCCCATATGGATGCAACGCATATGGTTCATTTTCACACATTTCCTCTATGAGACGTTGGCTAGCATAACGCATTTTGTCGTCAAACAACGATTGCAATCGCTGTTTTAAAATCCGTTTTTCACTCGTCACGGATGATTCATGAAATCGGCCGTTTTCTGCATTGGGTGCAAATAAAATAGAAGCTAAAAAATCAAGTCCTGTACGTAATAATGGCGTCTTCTCTTTTAAAAATTTTTCATTGGCGAGTTCAATGGAAAAACTCATAATGTGGTATTCGCCTTTTTTGCCAACATCCACAAAAAAATTAGCCCCATACAGCTCTTCCAAATAAGATTGGAGGGATGTGGTTGTCGGATATTTCTTGGAGCTGTTTTGCAGCACGTTAGGGAGAAGGGCTCTTAAAGTAACCGTCTCATTTTCAAGAGGTGCTTTCATCTTCCACACAATTGTATTCGTTTTGTATTGATCGGTTTTGACAAAATGAAGGGTATAGCCCTTTTTCTTTTTGACTATTTCATCCACCACTGTCATCTCTATTTCCTCCTTTTTTATCTCCATCTTCATCAAAGGCATTTTGTTTTTCATCGTTCTAAAACATCATTCAGGATGGCAGCGACATTTGCCCTTAAAGATTGTCAGCCTTTTCTGCTAAACCCACCATGCGGTAAAAACCCATTCGTCTCGCTTTATTTTATGAAAAGCCAATTCAACTATACATGTTATTAACGGTGATTAGCAAGTTTTTCCTCTTATTTAGTTTACATAATATTTTTATGATAACTATTATGCCGTCCTTTTTCCAAAAGTCCCTTCATTTACATTTTCTTAGTTCAGAATGCAGCTTTGAGGTGTTTGGTGGAAAAATCGCATTTCAGTTGTAATGGTCAGGCTTTTTTAAATATGTGCTGAGCGCCATAAAACACAGGAGCAAAAGCGATCGAGCAGTCTAATTAATTTCATCAATGACTTCATTTGCCCAATACAAAAGTTCCTTAAAAATGAAAAAAGGCTGCGTTTGCAGCCTTTTTAAGAGGTTTGTTGTTCAGATGGTTTTGGTATCAGCACAGCCCGTGGCTTGCTGCCTTCATAAGGGCCGACAACTCCTCTTGCTTCCATTTCATCAATTAATCTTGCCGCCCTCGTATATCCAATTCGAAATCTCCGCTGCAGCATAGAAACGGAAGCAGTTTGCATTTCCGCAACTAATTGAACAGCTTCATCGTACAATTCATCCTCTACTTCTGACGATGTTTCCGGCAAATCATCTGGAATCATATCTTCTTGATACTGCGCTTTTTGTTGCGATATGACAAAATTCACCACTTCTTCGACTTCTTCATCTGAAAGAAAAGCTCCTTGAACCCGTATTGGCTTAGAAGCACCAACAGGAAGAAAAAGCATATCTCCTCGTCCAAGCAATTTTTCAGCGCCACCCATGTCCAAAATGGTTCGCGAATCCGTTTGAGAGGAAACAGCAAAAGCAATTCGTGAAGGAATATTAGCTTTAATCACCCCGGTAATGACATCTACAGATGGTCTTTGAGTAGCGATAATTAAGTGAATTCCAGCCGCGCGTGCCATTTGGGCAAGTCGGGTGATCGAGTCTTCCACATCGCTTGAAGCCACCATCATTAAATCTGCCAGCTCGTCTACAATCACTACAATATAAGGAAGAAGCGGTTGTTTATCCCCCGTTTCGCTATTATGCCGCCTTACGTGTTCATTGTAGCCTTCGATATTTCTCGTACCGCTGTGTGAAAACAGTTCATAGCGGCGTTCCATTTCACCCACCACTTTTTTTAGAGCTTGAGAAGCTTTTTTCGCGTTGGTCACCACAGGAGCCAACAAGTGAGGGATTCCATTATAAACATTTAACTCTACCATTTTCGGATCAATCATCATTAATTTGACTTCATGCGGCTTAGCACGCATGAGAATACTTGTAATAATCCCATTAATGCACACGCTTTTACCGCTTCCGGTTGCCCCCGCAACCAGCAGATGGGGCATTTTATTAAGTTCCGCAAGCACTGCTTCACCGGTAATATCGCGTCCAAGTCCGATTAATAATTTGGAATCGGGACGATCGTTATTTTTGCTTTCGAGCACTTCCCGCAAGCTAACCATCGCTACTTCTGAATTCGGGACTTCGATTCCGATCGCCGACTTTCCGGGGATTGGAGCTTCCATTCGAATGTCCTTCGCCGCCAATGCCAATGCAAGATCGTCGCTTAAGCTGACAATTTTGCTGACCTTGACTCCAATATCTGGATGAACTTCATATTTTGTCACAGCTGGTCCTAAGTGTACTTGAGTGACTTTTGCTTTGACGCCGAAACTTTGAAACGTCCTTTCTAATTTAGCCGCATTTTCGTGAATTAAACGATATTCGTTGCTTTGGTCGGTCTTTTTAGGTCTCTTTAACAGAGATATAGGAGGCAGCTGATAATCTTCGTTTTCTACTTCACTAAAGTTCATTGGAGGACCAGAATAAACATCCGATTCTCCTTCTGTTTCCGGTCCTCCGTTGACGATCGAATGAGTTGGATCATCGTTTTCTTCGTTCGCCACTTTATCCGAAAAATCCGTAATGACTGGATGAGTCGGTTCGTTTTGGTTATGGTCTAAAATCACGACGCTGCCGTCATTTTCATCTTCAGTAGGCTTCGCTTTTTTCCCTTGATTGGATTGGTTCCGTCTTTCTCTACGTCCCGACTGCCAGTCTCTTATGTCTTGCAAAAAGGCCTGCCATTGTTCTTTTAAAAATCTCAAAATAGAGAAAAGCAATTTTCCGCAAATGTCGCCAATCGAAATGTTGGTCAAAAGCATAAAACCGATGATAAGAAGAACCAATGACAAGATTTTCGTTCCTAACGCTTCGAATAAAAAATACGAAACAGCTAAAAGCACCGCTCCAATCATCCCGCTGCCAAGATCTGCTGGAAACTCTTGACCTTTTTCCTTCAAATAAATTTCCCAAGTATTAGAAATAATACTAGGATTGACAGATCCTCTGCTTTCAAAGGAAGCGATATGATCAAACAGCAGCAAGCTAGCTACGATAATATAAAATCCGAGGAGCCTCCGATTGAAATAAGTGGGTCTTGTCCGTTTGATCATTAAAAATCCAGCATACACAATGACCATGAGGAATCCTAGTTTATACCATCTCCCCAGCAAAAATTGAAAAACATACACAAAATAGTTTCCAACGCCCAATGGAATAAGTCCAATAATACTGAATGCAATCAGCAAAAGGCCCGCAATTTCATATTTCAATGTCTCTTGAACTTTTTGAGACGACTTTCGTCTTGCTCTTCTTTTCTTTTTTGGCATGATACCATCACCTAGATTAAACAGAGTATGTCATTTTCCGAAAAATCCCAATAAACCATTCTTTCGGATGATCGAGATCATTATGGATTATTTGTAAAAAACGAACAAAGAAAGCAGCCTTCAGTTCGGCTGCTAATTTTCACCTATCATTATAGCATATTTGTTCGCATTTACCTAATATTGTTTTGGTGGATATGGCAAATACTGCCCCGGTACAATTTGCTGATTTAAATAATCGTTTGGATTTGTGCTTAAAACACGAAGGATACGCATTTGTTGTTCTTCTTTCTGCACCATCAACGGAATTCCCTGCCACGTTACCGTTTCAACGGCTTGAAATTCTTCTTGTAAAGCTGGAAAAATGAGTTCTTTTGGAATCGGGGTATACAAAATCATTGGATCATCCCTTTGTCAGCCTTTTTCTTCGCTTCAATCAATTCATTCAGTTTTTTCATGGCGGATCCTAATCCGCCTACTTCATCGATTAACCCTGTTTCCACTGCATCGTGGCCAACAACATTCGTTCCAATATCACGAGTAAGATTTCCGGTGGCAAACATCAAATCCCGGAATGTTTTTTCTTGAATATGAGAGTGGCTTGTCACGAACTTGATGACTCGTTCTTGCATCTTATCCAAGTATTCAAACGTTTGCGGAACTCCGATAACAAGACCCGTTAAACGAATAGGATGTATCGTCATCGTGGCCGTCTCCGCGATAAAAGAATAATCGCAGCTTACCGCAATAGGCACCCCGATGGAATGCCCACCGCCCAGGACAACGGAAACCGTTGGCTTCGATAAAGACGCAAGCATTTCAGCAATGGCCAACCCAGCTTCCACGTCCCCGCCGACTGTATTCAATATGACGAGCAGCCCTTCGATTTTAGGGTTTTGCTCGATCGCAACAAGCTGCGGAATTAAATGTTCGTATTTGGTCGTCTTATTCTGAGGAGACAATTGGATATGTCCTTCGATCTGGCCGACGATTGTCAGGCAGTGAATATTCGAATCGTTGGAAAGCTCCGGGACATTCGTTTGTCCAAGTTGCTGAATTTTTTCCATTAAAGTGGAAGAGGTATTTTGCTCATTCTCCTCCTCTTGCTTGGACGGTTCTGGATTCGTTCCTTCAAGCTCTGCCATGGATTGCAACTCCTTTTAACGGTGATACTTTTATTATTCACGATCGTTTCGTTTTCATACTCATAAAAAAATCACCGAATTTCATCGGTGATTTTATCGATTATATTTCCATAATGATCGGCAATATCATCGGACGGCGTTTCGTTTTTTCAAATAAAAACGTATTTAATTGATCACGAATGGCTTGTTTAATATTCGACCATTCAATGACGTCGTTTTCCATATTCTTTTCAACGATTTGCGAAATTAACGATGTCGATTCTTCAATCAACTTTTCCGATTCCCTTACATACACAAAACCTCTGGAAATAATTTCTGGACCGGAGGCAATCTTTTTCCGTTTTTTATCCAACGTGACGACTACAATAAATATTCCATCTTGTGATAACAGTTTGCGGTCGCGCAATACAATATTGCCAACATCGCCAACCCCGATGCCATCGATTAAAACATTGCCTGCTTGCACTCGTCCGCCGACTTTGAAAGTTTTATTCTTGATTTCAATGACTTCCCCTTTTTCAGGAATATAAATTTGACGTTGCTTCAATCCAACATTTTCGGCCAATTTAGCATGGGCAATCAGCATCCGATATTCGCCTTGTATAGGGATAAATAATTGCGGTTTCATCAGATTCAGCATAAATTTCAAATCTTCTTGGCTGCCATGGCCAGAATCGTGAACTTCGCGGTGATTGGTTAAAACATTAGCTCCCGCTCGAAACAAGAGATCCACCGTTTTGGCCATTAACAATTCCAGCCCCGGCGTTGCATTAGCGGTAATAAACACCGTATCTCCTTCTTTTATATTGACCAATTTATGAGTGCCTTTCGCCATTTTTTGCAAGGCCTCAATCGGTTCTCCCTGAATGCCCGTCGTCAATATGACAAGTTCGTTATCAGGATGCTGATTGATTTCTGTAATATCGACCAGCATATTATCCTTCACATCTAAATAGCCGAGTTTCAAAGCAATTTCATAAACCCGTTGCAGGTTTTTTCCTGAAACCGCGACTTTCCGATGATTCTCATATGCTGCTTGGAATACTTGCTGAATCCTGATCAGATTGGATGCATAGGAAGCTACAATAATACGACCTTTGACAGAATGAAAGGCATCAGACAAGTGTCGAGCCATCACACCTTCCGATACTGTATGTCCCGGTCTTTCTGCTTCTGTGGAATCCGATAGAAGCAGCAATACTCCTTTTTCGCCAATTTCGGCCATCTTTCCAATATCCGGTTTATAAAAACCTTTTGCTTCTTGGTCAAACTTAAATTCGCCCGTATGAACAATAGCGCCTTCGGACGTATGGATGCAAATCCCGACAGAATCAGGGATGCTGTGCGTCGTTCGGAAAAAAGTCACGTCGACCGTATCGAACCGCAAACGGGAATCGGAATGGATCGTATAAAATTTAACCGATTCAATCCCTTTTTCTTGACGAAGCCGATCTTTGGCCAAAGCTAATGTTAACTTCGTTCCATAAACAGGTGCTTTGATTTTCCGAAGCACATAGCCTAGTGAACCAATAGCATCCTCATGACCGTGTGTAAGAAAGATGCCTTTCACTCTGTCTTTGTTTTCTTCCAAGTATGTAATATCTGGGATGACAACGTCGATTCCGAGCATTTCATTTTCAGGGAACATCAAGCCGGCATCGATGACAAAAATTTCATGATCCACTTCGATCACGATCATGTTTTTCCCGACTTCTCCTACTCCTCCCAATGGGATCACTTTAATACTCTCATTTTTTCTTTTACTCAATGTTTAAATCCTCCTATGTTGACTTCTCTAATCCGCCCGCTGCCATTAGTAATATTATATCGGATGCCATTTTTAAAATCCAACACTATTCTTTCTACTTTCATTCGACAAACTTTTTGAATGCTCCAAGCTTTAATTTTTAATGCAAAAAAATGAAAAGGTCCCACTTCCAACCCAAACGCTTTATGTGTTGAAGCAGAATTCATAAGAATTACCTTTATATGAGTTATTCTGTCTATTCGGATTAATCCGTGAAAAAAGGATTCATATCCCCTTTATTATTGAGTTTATAGGAAGAGAAATCTTGTTGTCTAGAAAAAATGGGCTCTATGTCAATTGTTGGGGTACACTTATCGAAGTGCCCCCTTTTTTGTAGTTGACTAGATGAGTGAACATAAAGCTTTATTTCTTAGTCTCTTAAAATTCCGAATGCCATATGACATTCGTTTAATGACCTTTATCTTGTTGTTGATCCCCTCAATAAATCCGTTGGTGTAGGGGAAGAGAAAGGAATTTAAGATCTCCTTTTCCCAGTTTTTGAACGTTCTTTTCATGTATTGATATTCTTCGAGTCCCGATTCCTCTATGACCTTATAGAGGTGCTCAAGGTTTCTTTTGGCGTTTGTTTTGTCACTTTCCTTCAGCCACTTATGGAAGGTCTCTTTTACGATATAGGCCTTCTTTAAGTCAGGGGCCAGTGAAAAGAAATAGTTCAGCTGTTCCATTTCATCTGCATTCAAATGGGCATGTGGCTTATGAAGCAGATAACGCAACTTCTTCATGGATTTACGATCCTTCTCTTGAAAGTTTTTCTGGACTCTCTTCCTTACCCGTTCCAATGCCCAGACATTATGCCGAACATAATGGAATCGATCGACCACCAGAATCGGTTTATCAAAACTTTTCAAAGCGAGCGTCTTGTAGGGCTGCCACATATCCATGACCACCATCTGTATTTTCTCCCTTGGAAGTGTACGGAAGTATTCCTTTAGGGTGGATAGATTCCTGTTAGGAATGATATCGTAAACCCTTCGGTTTACAGGATCGCCAATGATACATTGGTACTTGCCCGTTTCAGAAGTCCCTTTCAATTCATCAATGGCCAGAACTTTCGGGAGGGCCTTATTGTCATAGGAATAGTACTTGTCAAAGAGCCGAATGACGGTGGAATGCCCAAGTCCTGTTTCCTTGGCAACCTGCTTAAAGTTATACTCCCTCACTTTAACCAAAAGAGCTTGGAGGAGTCGTTTCGTGTGGCGCTGGTAACGCTCTAGAAAAGAATAGGGTTCGTAGAACCGTTTTCCACAGGACTTACATCTGTATCGGCGCTTTCTCAAGATGAGAAAACAATATTTTTCAAAGACCTTTACATCACGAATCTTTTGAATTCGATCATCATGGACAGAGGAAGTTTCCTTCTGACAGCAGGGGCATTTTTGAACTTTTACAGGCGTTTGAATATGGATTTCAAAGTGAGTGATTTGATCCTCTACATGAGTGATTTCAACATCTTCTAACCCAAGCAGTTTTGTGATAAAATGAGAATGCATTTACGAAATCTCCCTTTCGATGTAGTCGCCAACTATCATTTTAAAGGGAGATCTTCGTAAGTGCTTTTATTTTCCCTGAAAAGTCTCTTAACCCCAACATTTAGTATAGAACCAAAAAATGAAAAGGTTTGATCCTTCACGTTTCCATATAAAAAACAGGAACTGGTTAAGCTCGTGTTCTTTATATCAGAAAATGTGAGGACCAAACCTTTATCGAGAACGATATCTATCTTACGGGATATTCCCATTTCTTCAGGGTGACGAACGAATCTACTTTGATTTTGACCAAATGATGGTCGATTCTCCTTATTTTCATCACCGCAAGTATATTTCACGTCCTAAGCACACATGGTACGAGCAACATTTCTTCACGTTCAAACGATGTTGTTCTTATATTTCATATCCCAATTATTAAAGAGACAAAAAACGAAAACATTCCGATTGAAAAACACGTCCATTCCCCGAATGAAGGACTCCTGCAGTTCACGTAATCTCTCTATTCCAGAAATAAAAAAGCGGAAGTTTTTATAAACGATTGAGCAATTCTGCCAGTTTGTTTCGTTCCTCTTCCGTTAACGGCACAAGCGGAAGACGTACAGGTCCCGGATCCATTCCTTTCATTTGCAGTGCTGTTTTGACCGGAACAGGACTCGGCGCAGCAAACAGCCCTCGCATAAGAGGAAGAAGTTTTTGATGAAGTTTTGCCGCTTTGGAAAGATCACCGTCGAAAAAGGCCGTAATCATTTCCTGCATTTCATTTCCCACAATATGGG
The DNA here is from genome assembly GCF_038006725.1 of Bacillus sp. FSL W8-1127. NCBI lineage: Bacteria > Bacillati > Bacillota > Bacilli > Caryophanales > Bacillaceae > Bacillus > Bacillus sp. FSL W8-1127. The sequence continues at coordinate 1,855,272 of NZ_JBBOVU010000001.1, forward strand.
AAGCAACCGAGATAACTCCGTTTCCTCCGATCGCTAAAACAGGAAGCGTCAAAGCATCATCTCCACTGTAAAGGGCAAAATCATCGTCTGTATTGGCGATAATTTCTGCCATTGCATCTAAGTTTCCGCTCGCTTCTTTTACTGCCACTATATTAGGAATACGAGACAGCCTAATCACCGTTTCAGGCTGCAACGTAACACCTGTTCTCCCCGGTACGTTGTAAAGGATGATCGGCAAAGAAGTTGCTTCTGCAACTGTTTTGTAATGTTGGTACAACCCTTCTTGATTCGGCTTATTATAATATGGGGTCACGAGCAGAATTGCATCTACTCCGACTTCCTCTGCTTTTTTCGTCAACTCAACAGTAGCTTGTGTATTGTAGGAGCCAGTACCGGCAATGATCGGTACGCGCCCGTTTGCTACTTTTTTAACGTGTTGAAACAGAGCGATTTTTTCTTCCGTTGTTAAAGTGGGCGATTCTCCCGTCGTGCCTGAAACAACAAGAGAATCCGTCCCATTTTCAATCAAATATTCGACCAGCTGAGTTGTTTTTCGGAAATCTATATTTCCTTTTGAATCAAAGGGTGTAACCATTGCGGTCGAAATCCGACCTAAAGAAACCATCTTTTTTCCCCCTCTTTTTTTTAAATGTTGATGGTTGCTTCGTATTCATTTTGTTCATCTTCTAAATGAAAAGCACTGTGCAAAGCATTTACTGCTTTAACAAGATCTTCTTTTTTGACAAGCACCCAAATGGTGGTATGGCTATCCGCTGATTGCAATATCCGTACTCCTTCTTCAGACAGAGCGGTCACAATCTTCGCTGTAACTCCAGGAACTCCCGTCATTCCGGCTCCTACAACCGAAACTTTCGCGCATCCTTTTTCGACAGTAGGCTCATAACCAAGTTCATTCAAAATGGTCACAGCCCGATCGGCCATGTCTTCTTGCACAGTGTATACCACACCTGTCGGCGAAATATTGATAAAATCAACGCTGATTTTTTCATTAGCCATCGCTTTAAACACTTCAGACTGCAAATCATATTGATCTTTTTTCGCTTTCACTTTGATTTGTGCTATATCAGAGACATGAGCGATTCCAGTCACTAGCCTTTCTTTTATATCGGTGCCTTTATTCTGTTTGCTCAGCGTTGTGACAAGCGTTCCTACTTCATCGGAGTATGTGGAACGAATGCGGATTGGCACTTTCGCCTGCATGGCAATTTCTACTGCACGCGGATGAATGACTTTTGCTCCTTGATAGGCCATATTGCATACTTCATTATAAGTAACAACCGATAAAGGCCGAGCATTTTCGACAATACGAGGATCAGCCGTCATAATCCCATCCACGTCCGTGAATATGTCGATCCATTCTGCGCCTAATGCAGCTCCAAGTGCAGCCGCAGACGTATCACTACCGCCACGTCCGATAGTTGTGATCTCACCGTATTTGTCAGCACCTTGGAATCCGGCGACTACAACCGCATCGTGAGTTTCCAGTTCCTTTTTAACCCGATCACATTTCATTTCCAGAATCTTCGCATTGGTATAATCGCTGTTTGTCAAGAAGCCGGCCTGCGCCCCTGTAAGAGCGACAGCGGAAATATCGTGCTCGAGAAGCATATTCGTAAAGACAAGGCTAGAAATGATTTCTCCGCACGACATTAGCAAATCTTGTTCGCGTTTGCTTAGCTTAGTCCGCGCCCCTTCCACCAGGGAAAGGAGCGTATCAGTCGCATACGGCTCTCCTTTGCGCCCCATGGCGGAAACGACAACGACTACTTTATATCCTTCATTAATTGCTTTTTGAATATGTCTTTTTGCGCTTAATCGTGACTTTTCATCACGTACAGATGTCCCGCCGAATTTTTGTACCACTATTTTCAATTGACTACACCTCGGCATTCCATTCAAGTTGTTTACTTCAATAATCCCATTTCAATTAAAGTTTCAGCGATTTGGACAGAATTCCATGCTGCTCCTTTTAATAGGTTATCAGAAACGACCCACATATGGAAGCCCTTCTCTTCATCTAAATCTTTGCGGATTCGTCCTACAAACACTTCATTCTTTCCGACGGAATCAGCAGGCATCGGATAAATTTGTTCAGCTGGATCGTCCTGTAAAACCGCTCCTGGTGCAGTCTTAATCAACTCTTGTATGTCGCGGGCTGTGACTCCTTCTTTTTCAATTTCGAAATAAACGGATTCAGAGTGCCCGACAGCTACCGGCAATCTCACACAGGTTGCGGCAATTTTCAACTCAGGCAAATGCATGATTTTTTTTGTTTCATTGATCATTTTCATTTCTTCAAACGTAAAGCCATTATCCTGAAATTTATCAATTTGCGGAATGGCATTAAAGGCAATTTGATAATGTTTTGGATCTGAAGCAACGGGCAAAACGGCCGGTGTAAATTCTTCTCCATTGATAATGGCTTTCGTTTGTTCATTCAATTCGTTGATGGCTTTGGCTCCCGCTCCTGATACAGCTTGGTAAGTAGAAACGATTACTTTTTTCAGCCCGTATTTTTGGCGAATCGGTTCAAGCGCGACTACCATTTGGATAGTGGAGCAGTTTGGATTGGCAATAATTCCTTTATGTTTCTTTAAATCTTCTTTATTCACTTCAGGTACCACTAACGGAACTTCCGGATCCATCCGAAAAGCGCTTGTATTGTCTATGACAACTGCTCCTCTTTTAGCAGCTTCCGGGGCGAGCTGTTTTGAGACGCTTCCTCCTGCGCTAAACAATGCAATATCTACGCCTTCAAAACTTTCCGGCTTAGCTTCTTGAACAGTAATCTCCTCATTTTTAAACGTAAGGGTCTTTCCCGCTGATCGGGAAGAAGATAAAAGTGTCAGTCTCCGAATTGGAAAATTTCGCTTTTCCAACGTTTCAATCATTCGTTGTCCTACTGCACCTGTTGCGCCAACTACTGCTACGTGAAAACCATTGTTCGTCAATCTAATCTTCTCCTTCCAGTTTCTCCTTATTACGCGTCGTAAACGTAAGGGAAACGAACAGCTCCTTAAGACATAACATATTCCTTGAATTGTTATTATTTTATCACATTAAAAGATAATGAGAATACTAATTTAAAAAAGTTGTTGAAAATGAGGAGATTTTACTTACACGCTGTCATGGAACCTTTCAATAATCACTGGCTGAAGTTGTTTTCCTTCCAAAGCTTTTTCTACTGTCTCCTGCAACAAAGACATACGTGCTACCATAGAAGTCGGCTTTTGGACAGGATCATCTTGACCAAACGGGATAAAAAAGATATTTTTCGATGCCATTAAACGCATAATATTCACCCCGTTTAATCCAAGAGCATCATTCGTAGATATACCAAGAACAACCGGTTTTTGATTTCGCAGAGTCGCTTTAGCCGCCATCAGCACCGGTGAATCTGTCAATGCATTGGCAAATTTACTGATCGAGTTTCCCGTCATCGGTGCAATAATCATGCAATCGAGCGGTTTTTTCGGTCCGAGCGGTTCCGCTTCCACAATAGTGTTTATGACTTTATTGCCTGTTACTTTCTCTATTTTCTTTACCCATTCTTCTCCTTCACCAAATCTCGTGGATGTATTTTGGACGGTATATGTTACAATCGGCACCACTTCTGCTCCTGTCTTCGTCAGTTTTTCCAATTCCGGAAACACCTCATCATACGTGCAGTGCGATCCTGTCAATCCGAAACCAATTCGTTTTCCTTTTAACGTCATAAGGAAATATTCTCCCTTCGTTTAAAAACATCTTCTTTTAAAAGCTTTGCCAACACATTGGCCAAAATTTGCCCGGCTGTTTTGGGAGCGACTATTCCCGGAAGACTGAGTGCCGATATGGCTTTTATCCCTCGTTTTTCCGCATAGCGAAAATCGGTTCCTCCCGGTTTGGAAGCTAGATCGATGATTATGGTATGAGATGGCATGTTGGCAATTACGGAAGCCGTTACTACTAAATGCGGAATAGTATTGATGACAATATCCGCATCACGAACCATATTTTTTAAATCTTTATGATGGAAAGGCGTCATTCCCATTTCAGATATTCTTGCTAAATGCTCACTTTTTCTTGCCCCCACTTTCGTATTTGCCCCCAATTGATCAAAGGCTCTTGCTACACTCATCCCGACTCTGCCAAAGCCGAGAACGACGACATTCGAACCGTGAATCGTGAAATCTGTATTTTGAATAGCAATCATAATCGCTCCTTCAGCGGTTGGAATCGAGTTATAAATAGCGACATCATCACGTTCAAATAATTTGACCAATTTTCGGTTTGTTCTTTTGGTTAAATCGTTCAAGTATTGATTGCTAATACCTGAATAAACGGTGCAATGTTGGGGAGTGGCTTGGAGCATATCTTTTGTAAGGACAACCCGCTCATCAGAAAAAATGGTTTCAACCACTCCCTCATGATTGGTTCCCGCTACAGGCAATATGATGGCATCAATTTCGAAAAAAGGAATGTCCTCCATTTTCTCTTTCACAGCCCCGGGATAAGCATGATTCAATTGTTCAAATCCGGCTAAAAACAATTTGGCGTCTAATTCTGTTAATTTTGTGATGATTTCCAATTCGCGGGCATCTCCGCCGATTACTGCAATTTGCATGCCTGTTAACATATTGAACCCCCTTTGATGATCATAAGCTCTATATTTACTTTTTTATTGTATGAAGATGGGTATCAATAGGTGTAATGAGGAGGAATTTTGCGGAGAATCAGGACAGCTTTTTCGTTTTCCGGTGTTTTTATAAAAGAAACTCATTTTCACCCACTAGAGAATGCGTGTCAGCATGCAGTCTAAAACGGAGGCATTTCCTTTCATAAACAAAAAAAGATCTGGTTCACCCGAAGGATTTGAACCAGACCTTTTTGTAATCTATTAAGACTGTTCAGGCACTTCTAATATAATCATATCAGAGCCGATCGTTTTGATACGTTGCCATGGCACGCGAATCTCGGCATTCTGTTTTTTAACCAGCCGTTTACCGGTTGGAATAACCAATTCATAGATTTGGCCGGTTTTTTCGTTAAATTCCAAGTCCGTTTGCCCTAAGACACCAAGTCTTTCTGCTTTTTTCAAATCGACGATTTCTTTTCCGCTTAATTCGCTAAGTCGCATATTCATCACCTTTAATCCCTTTTACTACAATGTATCAGCCGAAATAAAAATTTAGAACTGGAAACGAAAGTGGAAGAAACCTTTTTGTCGCGCTCAAAACGTTTGAAAGATTTGATCCTTTTATATTTGATAGAAGAAATGTTTATTAAAAAAGAACCCGCCATTAAGCGGATTCTGTCCATTATCATCTTTATCGCCCATATTCCGATACAATTTCAATGGCATGAAATAAAAAGTCCATACGTGTTTTTTTATTCCTGGTATAACGTCAATGAGAGATAGACTCTTTCTTGACCGTTTCACATTTCGTTGTGCATTTGTCTTTTAGAGAACAGTGAGCACAATACCCGCCTTGTTTCGTTCTTTGAATATATCGATATAAAGTGTATCCAGCATAGCCGAAAACCACTGCCCCAATGAAACTACTGATGATCATCACGCCTTCACTTCCTTTAGATGAATAGTTGTCCGCCTTGATAAATGATGAAAGATAATAGATAGGCAATAGCCAATCCATATCCGATCGAAAAGAACGTCCACTTTTTCGAACCCGTTTCGTGTCGAATGGCAGCAACCGTCGCCACACATGGGACATACAGCAAAATAAATACGATAAAACTATAAGCGGATAACGGAGTAAAGTTCCCCGTAATAACGCCTTTTAAGGACGAGGTGTTTGCCGCATGGTAAATAATATTCATCGTCGACACGACCACTTCTTTTGCCAGAAAACCTGTTAGTAAACTGCTAGCCGCCTGCCAAGTACCAAATCCCAGCGGAACAAGCAAAGGAGCGATTAAACCGCCAATTTTCGCTAAAAAGCTTTCGTCCATAGAAACCCCAATGCCTCCGGGACCCATATAAGAAAGCAGCCAAATAAACACCGAGCCTCCAAAAATAAACGTACCCGCCTTGCGTACAAAGCCTTTGCCTTTATCCCAAGTACTGAGCCATAGCGTTTTCCATTGTGGTACTCGATACGGCGGAAGTTCAATGACAAAAATGGAAGCTTCGTTTTTTAGAACGGTGCTGGAGAACAATTTTGCCAATAAGAATGCGACCGAGATTCCAAGTACATATAATGAGAACACGATTTCCCCTTGATGATGATCAAAAAACGCTCCCGTAAACAAGGCATAGACGGGAAGCCTTGCCGAACAGGACATGAGAGGCGTCAGTAAAATCGTAAGCAGCCGTTCTTTCGGCTGTTCGATCGTTCTCGCGGTCATCACGCCGGGGACGTTGCAACCGAAACCAATGACCATCGGAATAAAAGCTTTGCCGTTTAGTCCGACTTTTTCCATCAATCGGTCCATCACTAACGCCGCTCGAGCCATATACCCGGAATCTTCAAGGAAAGAAATAAAGAAAAATAACACAAAAATTTGCGGTATAAACACTAAAACTCCACCGACTCCTCCGACAATTCCATTAAGCACCAACGCCCGCACAAACGGCCCGGCATGGATCGAAACCAACAATTGTTTCATCCACTTTGTAAGCGGACCGTTAAAAAAACGGTCCAACATGTCCGAAAGCGGAGTACCGATCCAATTAAACGTCATCATAAACAATAAATACATAAAAGCGAGAAAGATCGGAACCCCCAAAATTTTATGAGTAAGAACGTCATCTATTCGTTTTGTCCAGTTGACGGCGGATGCTTTCTCCTCCATGACGACGCATTCGTTGACGATTTGACTGATCCAATTTTTTCTTGTATTGAATATCGAACGGCTCACCGTGGAGTCGCCATGTTTTTTCAGCTCCTGACTGACCGCCTCAATCTGCTGTTTCAGCTCTTCTTCTGAAATCCATTCTTGAGCAAATTCCATCGCATATGGATTTTGTTCAAGCAAATGCAGAGCCAGCCACCGCGCCGAAAAAGGCAGATTCTCCGGCAACAAACGAACGATCGAATCAATGGCCCTTTCTACCATATCACCATAGAAAATAGCAATAGGCTTTGTTTGAATCGTTTGATTTAATAACACGCTAATTTCCTGACATCCCTCTCCTTTTCGAGCAATGACGGGGATAACAGGCACACCCAATCGTTTGGAAAGAAGCCGGTCATCAATTTTCAAACCTCTCCGCTCTGCAACATCGACCATATTTAGGCAAAGAATAAGCGGTTTTCCGTATTCCAGAAGTTGGACTGTCAACTGCAAATTCCGTTCCAATAACGATGCATCTACAATATTTAATAGTGTTTGCGGATGTTCATGAAGCATATATCGAATGACAACCGCTTCGTCTTTTGATAGAGGATGAAGTGAGTATACTCCCGGTAAATCGATTAAAAATCCATCTTCTGTTTTTAACTTGCCAATCTTTTTCTCAATCGTCACACCGCTCCAGTTTCCCACGTGTTCGTAGGAACCGGTCAAGCTGTTGAACAAAGAAGTTTTTCCGGTATTCGGATTTCCGATGAGTGCTGTCTGGCTCATATCTTTTTCACCTTAATTTTCCTGGCATCTTTGCGACGAATTCCAATCATTTGACCGGAGCATTCTAATAGACATGGTCCTCCAATCGGCAAAATGCGGTGTAATGTCACATATGATCCTTCGTCTAACCCTATATGCAATAAACGCTTTTTCACAAGTTGCTGTACTCCTTCTAAAGTAGTGATATAAGCGCTTTCTCCTTCTTTCAATTCAGTTAGCGTCATAACCAAACCCTTCCTTTAAAATGAACGAGCACTTTTCATCCATTTGATTCTCATGAAATTACAAAATCGAATTAAGAATGATAATACTTCTCAATAACTCTCAATTCATTTTAACACGAATAAGAAACATAGGGAAAATCATTTTTTTGAAATTTTCTTTAAAAGGAATAGGGATCTTTCAAGCAGCATGTTTCATAATTAATTGAATACAAATGAATTTTCATGTATAATTTTTTTAGTTTGCAAAAGGAGAGTCGCCATGATAACGATTATGAGTGATAATTTGACGGATCTTGCCTTTTACTCTCTCTATATGAGCTTGGTTCTCCATTTTGTGTTCGCGTTGACTCTTCATTGGATTGTCAAGTACTCTTCGAAGAAAACATGCTACACAATAGCTGAACGGACAACTCAAGAAACGGTATTGCTTTCCATCAAGCAAAATACCATTCTCCCTGCCGTTCGGTTTGTGTCTTGGTTGCCGAAGTCTGTTTGCCGAAAAGAATCGGCGCGTGATAACGAAGATCATTATATTCCTTCTCTTTCTGCCGCATCTGTTTGGAATTTTTCTTATTGAGGAGGATGTATGTTGAAAAAATACTTTTCGTTATTGACCTTTATTCTTTTTTCTTCTGTTCTTTTATCCGGATGTTCCAGCGCCCAACAAAAGGGACATTTTTTTCATGATTACTTTGTAGAACCATTCGTAAAATTGATTCATGCCATCGGTTCCTTTTTGGGCGGAAATTATGCTTTAGCGATCATCGTGATCACGTTGCTTGTGCGAATTATATTGATGCCGCTTATGTTGAACACCATGAAAAAACAGCAAGAAATGAAAGAAAAAATGGATAAAATTAAACCGGAAGTGGAAAAAATTCAGAAACGCATAAAATCGGCTAAAACAAAAGAAGAGCAGATGAAGCTGCAGCAAGAAATGATGCAGCTATATCAAAAACACGAAATCAATCCTTTTTCAATGGGCTGCCTTCCGATTGTGATCCAAATGCCGATTTGGATGGCTCTCTATTATGCAATCCGAATTTCTGAGGATATTAAAAAAGCGGACTTTTTATGGTTTAAATTAGGACATCCTGATATTCCCATGGCCATTATCGCCGGAATTATGTACTATTTCCAATTCCGTGTTTCCATGATAGGTGTTCCGGAAGACCAGAAAAAACAAATGCAAATCATGGGGCTAATGTCTCCGTTGATGATTTTGTTCATTTCGTTCTCAACCCCGGCTGCACTGCCGCTTTACTGGGCTGTCAGCGGATTGTTTCTAATTGGACAAACATGGTTGTCGAAGAAATTTTACGAAAAACAAAAAGCACGTGAAGGACAATAAAAAACGATTCATTTTGAACTTATAAACGGGCTGACTGCTAGTAAAGTCAGTCCGTTTTTCATTGCTTTCCCGATCCCAATCAGCCTTTATCCTGTGATAAAATAAAAATAAATTCTCGGTCAAGGTGCTATTTTCGGAAAACTATGAAATTGAATTTTCTACCTTTCTATTCTTTAGGAGGATGTTTTCACAAAAAAACCCCGCAATGACGAGGAGGATCAGATTATGATGAAACGACTTTTTATTAAAGTATACGGAAAAGTTCAAGGTGTAGGATTCCGTTATTACACACAACAAAAAGCCCAACAATTAGGTCTGAAAGGCTGGGTGCGAAACGAAATGGATGGATCTGTCGAAATAGAAGCCGAAGGGGATGAAATGCCTCTGTCCGAGTTGATTTCTTTCATCAAAAAAGGAGCCAGCCCCCACGGAAGAGTAGATCAAATCGAAGTTGTCGAAAAAGAACCGAAAGAAAATGAAAAGAAATTTACCATCCAATACTAATTCAAAAAGAATCTCTTGAACTCACAAAAAATGACAATCTGTTTGTTGCAACAGGATCATACAGATAGGTCATTTCCTCCTGCATTTAACGATTCTTGGGATCCCTCGAATGGCGATCATACGTCTTTCCCGTAAACCTGTTCCATGCAGAAACAACGCCTCTCATGAATCGAGTAGGAGGGAGCGATTAACTCCCGTCCTCTCACACCACCGTACGTACGGTTCCGTATACGGCGGTTCAATTAAGATAATTGACGCAAGTCTTTATAACTTCCGTGAATAGCTGTTCTCTTTATGCCAGTGGTCACTCCACCCTCCAAGAGGTCTCCCACGGGATTCACCGCTTCCTCCCTCAAGTGAGGTACTACGTTTTCTGTGTTCATCATGACTCACTGAATACCAAGGGCTATTCTCTCTTAATTGTTCGGTCCTTCTTAGTTGTTCTAGACCAACTAATACTATGACCTCTGCTGACTTCTGACGGTTCAGCTACTTATCACTAAGTAGGTTATGAAGAGTACTTCACATATCCGCCAGACCTCCCCGGGTAAGTACATGCACTTTCACACCATCTATCCGCCTCATTTACTCGATATGACCTTCGACAGAAAGAGCTTTGTTTTGTTATGCAAACTCACTCAATCATACCTAGCCTTATATGAGGTTCGTGTTCCTCGGACCGGTGTTTTGCCTCCAGCTTCCTTCAGATTCCGCGTCACCACGGACACCCTTGCTCTTGGCTAACCTCTACTTCTGTCTTCGGGGTTCGGGACTTACACCCTATAGTTCATGTACATGCCGGGCGCACATGAAGAATGGCTGTCGACTTTGTCGGCAGCCATTCTTTCTATATGGTCCGTTTATATAGCAAAAACGAAATGATGCTGTTTTGTGTGAACGTTACTGTTTCATTTTAGCAGGTGTCCATTTTTTCTCAGTACGAGAAGAAGATAAGACCCATCCGATGATTCCTCCGAGAATCGAAGGCAAAAGCCACCCTAATCCTACGGAAAACAACGGAACCCAAGACAAGGAATGATTCAGCCATTCCCAATTGAATCCGAATGCTTTCAAACCATCATATAAACTGATAACGGCCGTAAAAAGAATGGCCCCTTGATAAACACGTTCAGAAATGCCTTTGGAATAATGATCTATGAAAGACAAAACGATTAATACGATGGCCAAAGGGTAAATCATGCTTAGAATCGGAACGGAAATGGAGATGATTTGATTAAGGCCTATATTCGAAATCAAAAAACTGATAATCGTAATCAAAATGACAAATTTTTTATATGAAACAGCAGGCAATCGTTCCGCAAAAAACTGGGCACATGCCACCACTAATCCAATACAAGTCGTTAATACAGCCAGCGCCACAATGATGCCGAGAAGAACTTTACCTCCTGCCCCAAAAAGAAGGCTAGCTGCTTTGGACAGGATTTCTCCCCCATTTTCGAAAGAACCGTGTGTGGCCATTTTAACCCCGATATAACCTGTTCCAATATAAACAAGCGCCAATCCCGAACCAGCGATTACTCCGGCTTTGACCGTCATCGCCACCATTTTCTTGCCATTTTTAATTCCTCTTTCCTTAAGTGCATTGACGACCACGATGCCAAATGCTAAAGCGGCAATGGCATCCATCGTTAAATACCCTTCCATAAACCCTTTTGCTAAAGGGGCATGCGAGTACTCAGCAGACGGCGGCTGAATGGAACCATCCAACTTTAAGAAACCCGTCACACATAAAACAGCGATAGAGGCAAGCAGGAGCGGAGTCAATAATTCGCCCACTCGATCGACCATTTTCGATGGATTTAAACTTAACCAAAGGATCAAGATAAAAAAGATGATGCTGAATAAAAATAAGCTAATGGAACCTGCTTCGTTCGATAAAAATGGTTTGACACCCATTTCAAATGCAACATTCGCACCGCGCGGAATGGCAAAAAACGGTCCAATTACTAAATAAATCACCACGGCAAAAAACAGCGCAAAACGTGGATGGACCTTTTCAGCAATCGAAAGGACCCCGTTTCTGGACAACGCAACCGCCGCCACTGCTATAATGGGCAGCCCTACTCCCGTGATGATAAATCCAGCAATGGCTGACCAAAAAGACCGTCCTGATTGGATTCCTAATAAAGGAGGAAAAATTAAATTTCCCGCTCCAAAAAACAGCGCGAAAAGCATAAGCCCTACAACCCATAACTCTTTTCTTTTCATAACGTTTCCCCTTTCTCTATGTTGTAATCTGAATGATGAATTAGTGGTACTGGATTAAAAAAACATTTACTCCGACAAGTCAGACGCCAAAGCAAAATTTTATTTTCTCCTTTCGATGAGCTGGCTGCCTGATTCCAGTACTCTATTAGAATATTTTTTCAATAAAAAAACTCGTCCAGTTGAAGGGACGAGTCGAATCGCGGTACCACCCTAATTCCGTATATATACGGCACTTTAGAAGACGCATCATACGTCTAGTCTTGGTAACGGAAGAAACCGGCAATGCTTACTGTTCTCTTTCAGCATGGCGTCTCCAAGAGGATCTTCAGTATAAGTCTGTTCATCGGCTCCCACCTATCCCGACTCTCTGGTGAACAGATATTTATCTGCCCTTTATATTATGGTTATCCGGAATAATAAAGGGCAGATAAATCGAACCGTTTTGTGACAAAACCATGGTTCGCATTATACCTACTCTTCTTTTCATCGACTTTCACTAATTGTTTATCATCATAACAATCATTAAAATTATTGTCAATACAATTTTTTGAATTTTTTCAAAAGCTAAATTTTTCGATTCATATAATTCAAGTGGCTATTGTTCAATTTTTTTACCAATATGCCTTTTCTAATATACTCAACTTTCGCAGTCCAAAATCTTGTTTAAATGCTTGATGTAAATGGGTTTTGGAAGTACAAAATTATCATTTGACATTTTTTAAAACATAAAGAAAGACACCTATTCTTTTGGTAAAATATTGGTGACGAAACCAAATCCAAAAGAAAGGTGTCACCACTATGATAACGAATAAAGACTACTTTGCGCAATTACCAAAAGAAATTAAACAAGGATTTTCCGAATTAAATATTGGATATCATTTAAGAAAAGCGAATATTACGAAACTTTCCGGGTATTCTTGTCTTACTGTTTTCAAACTGATTTTTCTTTTAGTCTTCCAATATAAGAACTGGTTTCGTGCTTTTATGAGTAAACGATCTCAGGATCTGCCCGGAAAGGATACAGTCTATCGCTTTTTAAATACACCAACCTATCATTGGAGAAAGTTTCTGCTTTCATTAAGCAGTGAAATGATCCGTCTGCTTCAACCATTAACTTCAAAAGATCGTGTCACAGCTTTTGTGATTGATGATTCTGTCTTTTCAAGAAACCGTAGTAAGTCGGTTGAACTGTTGGCTAAGGTTTTTGATCACTCTACCCATCAGTACTTGAAAGGGTTTCAAATGCTTACCCTTGGCTGGACCGATAGTTTTACTTTTATTCCCGTTGATTTTGCTCTTCTAAGTTCACCGAAAAAGGAAAATCGCCTGCAAGAAATCAATACCAATATTGATAAACGAACATCTGGCTATAAGCGTCGCCAGGAAGCTCTGAAATCAAAACCGGACGTGGCTTCAGCTTTACTTGATCATGCGCTTGAAAAAGGGATTATAGCTGACTATGTTCTCATGGATTCCTGGTTTACACAAGCGCCTTTAATTGAGAAGATTACGAACAAAGGGTTATTTGTCATTGGCTTGGTGAAGCAATTAAAGCAGCGATACGTTTACAATGGTGAACGTTTCACACTGAATCAACTTTACAAATTGGCAAAACCTCACATGGGTAAAAAAGACATTCGCGGATCCGTTTATGCTACTTTAGACAATGGAATTCCAGTAAAAATTCTATTTGTACGAAACCGTAATAAACGGAGCGAATGGCTTGCCATTCTCAGCACAGATACAACATTAGAAAATGAAGAGATCATTCGTATTTACGGCATGCGTTGGGACATTGAAGTCTTCTTCAAATGCAATAAATCCCTTTTAAATTTAGAGAAAGAATTCCAGGGACGTTCCTACGACATGTTAATTAGCCATACAACCATTGTTTTTACACGATATATTCTCATTGCTTGGCAAATGCGAAAAGAGGAGGATCCTAAGACGATTGGCAACCTTTTTTACATCCTTTGCGAAGATGTAAAAGACATAGATTTTATTACTGCCCTTCAATCACTTATTGACCTTTTCCAAACTTTGGCGGAAGCCGAGGTTTCTTTGAACATGGACATCTTTAAAAATCAAATGAATAAATGGTTGGCCACTATACCTAATTATATCAAGCAATGCTTAAATATTACTGTGTGCGAAAGTTGAGTAATATATTATTTAAAAATATTCTATGATTCAACAATGAATTTTTAATGATCGCATCCGATTGAGAGCAGCAGCAATTTCCAATGCTCTCGGCCGTGCTAGTTCACCGGGGTTTTTCGGGAAGCTTGAAAAAGAAGCAAGCCCCTCCTCATTCATTTTTCTTTCCACGATCAACAGGAGTTCAGAAACAGTCATTCTTTTTTTCAAAAATCCCTTTTTTTCTATCCAATGGAGAATTTCTGCGATCATAGCTGTCTGGCTAGGATGGACAATTTGTTCCACCGCTTGAAGAGAGACGGATTCATGACCGTACAGAATTTCGTATTTTCCTTTTGCCGCTGCCTTCTCTTTTTTTCCTTTCCTGCAGTTTAGCGATTGAGGCAACGGGATGCGGCTTTGAAATTCTCCAAATGTTTCTCCACCTTCTCGAATACGCTGAGTAGAAAAACGTTTGGCAATTTCTTTTGCTTGCTTGGTTACATCAAACGGCAAGTAGTGATCCATTTTTATGACAACATCGGCCACATCCAAGTAGTCTCCTGAACCACCTAATACGAGAATGGTGGACACTCCATGTTGTGTAAATAATGAACGTACCTTATCTACAAATGGCGTGATCGGTTCGTGTTCTTTCGAAATAAGGGCCTGCATTCTGGCATCACGGATCATGAAATTAGTCGCAGAAGTATCCTCGTCCATTAAAAGAACTTTGGCACCGGCTTCTAATGATTCCATAATATTGGCGGCTTGCGACGTACTTCCACTCGCATTTTCGGTGCTAAAATGCAATGTATCTTTTTCAAAAGGAAGATTTTGAATAAAAGGTTCGATATTGACCGACGCCACGCTTCTTCCATCTTCCGACCGAATTTTCACGGCGGTTTCATCCGTTAAGACAAACTCTCTGCCATCCCCTTCAATATGGTTATAAATTCCTTTTTCAATTGCTTGAAGCAGCGTGCTTTTGCCATGGAAACCGCCGCCGACGATCAATGTCACCCCTTTCTTAATTCCCATCCCCACAATGGGTTCCGTACGATGAGGAAGCGAAATGCTCACTTCCAGTTCTTTCGGACTCTTAAAGGGTATGGCCTTTTCTTTCGACACCGGCAAATCGCTTATCCCGCTCTCGCGCGGCAAAATCGATCCGTTGGCAATAAAAGCAATATAATCATGTTCTTTCATCCATTTGCGGATGGCAAATTGCTGGTCACATAATCGAACCACTTGGTCAAAATCAGCTTTTGAAGCGGAATAGACTGCTTCTTTCACGATTTTCGGAAGATCTTGAAAGAAAATGGTTTCCGCTTCTCTTCCTAAAATCGTTCTGCCACGCGCCGGCAGCCCCACTGTTAAGCAAATAGAAAGCGTTTGATGAATCTGAACAGCGGTTCTTTCTAAAATTTCTTGTCCCGGAACGTCAATACGAATTTGTCCGCTTTTTCCAGATCCCATTCCTGTCTGTCGTCTTTTCTTTAATGAATGGGCTATTCTCCGCGCCAATAAATCTTCACAATAGATCTTTCGTCTCTTCGGACTGTAATGATCCTTTTTTAAATTCAACTTTTGAAGTGGAACGATTAACCGGATTTTCGTCGGAGTCGCAAACGGGTCTTTTTGGACATGGTCGACGATGAGCGTATAATCCGGAAAACGGTACTCTCCGCGTAATCGCTGGTAGGAAGAATAGCCTTTTCCATCTATTTGTCGCAATATTTGTTTCATATGTTCCATCTGATTATCTCCCTCTTCTCTAGCCAAAATTGGACATGAACAAGATATCAGCTGCGCGCCAAATCCGCTTTTTATACCGATTGATTGATGATTCAAGAAGGAATTCTTTTTGCCAATAGCAAGTATTTCGCCTCCATCTTAATAGGCATTTCAATCGATTTAAAGAAGAAACTTTCATGTCAACCGTAACTCTAAAAATAACTAGAAAGATCTGGCGCACATGTGTACGTTGAAATTAAATGCTTTGAATAAGCAGTTTTCGCAACAACGGAAACAAGACATCCGGCAATTCTTCCACATTAGAGACAAGAACGGTATATTTCCCATAAATGTTTTCAATCGTCTTTTTTTGCCCTTCCTCAATCCCGCCTTTGGAGAGAAACACGTTGATCACCTCGATCCCTTGTTTTCGGGCTTCCACAACGGCTTCATGGGTATCGATGATTCCATTTTGAGCGTAATTCAAGGCAGCCGGCTCCCCATCCGAAAAAACAAGCAGAAATTTTTGTTTTTCAGAACGACGAAGGATTCGTTCTGTCATGATGCGAATGGCAAAACCGTCCCGGTTGTCTTCTTCAGCATTCAATTGCAAAATTTCGGGTCCGCTTGCTGGATTTAAAGAGGAGGAATAATCGATCACCGTTTGCAAATAATTGGGCTGACGCTCGGGAATGGCTTCATTCGCATCTTCCCAAAAACCGGCGATCTCATGAGGTACTTTCACGGATTTTAGCGCCTCATGAAACAGTGTAATTCCCACCTTTGTCTCGTTCATTTTATCTTCCATGGAAGCAGAACAATCGACCAGAAGGGCAAAAGCAGCATCAATCTCCCATGAGGGCTGGTGCTTTTTATAAAAGAGTCTTGGCTGTTCCTCCAAAAAATAGCGAAGAAGATTTTTGTCCAATCGTCCAAAATGCAAATGGTTCCGAGGATGACTATTTTTACGCTCCAATATTTCTGTAATCAATTTTTTTAGCTTTTTCTTAAGAGGAGCGATGGAGGATTTCAGTTGTTGATAATGGAGAATCTCTTCCTGACGCGGAATGGCTGCTCTTTTAAACACTGGATAGGCAAAACGATTTTCCTTTCCATATTCGGCTTTACCTGTTTGTTTTTTCGTATCCCGCATTTGTTCGGCCTCAAGCGAGAAAAAATCATGGCGAGAGGATTTTTGCGATGATCCTTGGACGATGCCGAGAGCTTGGTCCTCCACATCTCCTTCGCGAACACCATCTCCCAGCAGATCGCTCTTTGAACCTTGGTCTAAATCAAACTGAAGAAACGATTTTCCTTTGTCTTTTGTTTCCCGATGCCAAGTTTGAAACTGTTCCTCCATCAAGTCTTCATCATCATTCTTTTTCTCAGTCCGGTTATGACATTCCAACGGATCCATTCTTTTTACGTCCTTCCAGGATAACTCATCTTCTAATTGGAAAACAGTTTCCGGCAGGTGAAAATACTCATTCAGCATGTCTTTTTCCAACAGTTCATCAAGAACTTCTACCACTTGCAAACAACGGCGGCTAACGTCGCTTGTAGAATTCGCATCCAAAATAGGTAATAACGTTTGTTCAATAAACGGAAATACCGAATCCAGCTTTTCACCAAGACTCCCGGCAGCTTCCAAAGGCGACTCTGCATTCAGCATAAGATAAATCTTGCAAAACAAAGCATCTGTCAGGACACTCTTGACTAAATTGGCATTCATCTGTGTTCGAAAATGCTGTTTATATAATTTTCGACGGATGGCAAAAGAACGTTTTGTACCCGGTCTAAGACGCGTGCAAATATCTTCAAGACGCAAATCTTCAGCAAGCACTAACAGTTGTTTGGCAAAAGAAGAAATGGATGTCTTTTTTACCTCTCTTACATACTGTCGGACTTGTTCATAGTCCGTATAATGCAAGCTGCCAATGGCTCTTAAATACACATCGCTCTTCAGTCCATTGACTTTATCAAACGCCGGCCGATGATCCCAAAAATAGCTTACAAAAACTTTTTGTTGGCCTCTATCAAGGTAGGAAAACGGACCGAATTCCACTTCCATTTCTTTATTTTTCGATAACGTCTTCGCCAAGTCGGTCAGTTGCATATATAAAAATGAATCGATTTTTTCATCGTTAAATTGGATAAACCGCTCCATATCCATCCCTACCCGAATATCGTCTCAGCGATGTTTTGAACCGCTGCTTTTTCTCTCTCATCTTCCAATTTATCTATAATCGCTCGCTTAATGGCGCGAATCGGCGGCAGAAAAACGGCTAAATCACAGGCATCAATCAATGCTCGAATGGAAGCCGCCTCTTCTGAAATAATTCCGTTTTTGGCTTGCTCGATTAAATCGGAAGAAAGGGCCACAAATTGATCAATCTTTCGTTCCTCTTTCAGGAGGCTTTGATCAAGCAACACCTTTTTTAACGTTTCTCCGCTAATATAAGGTACTTCAATCATGACAAATCGGTTTTTGAGAGCTTCATTTAATGGCGTCGTTCCGATATATCCTTCATTAATGGCAGCGATGACGCCAAAATCATGATCCGCTTTGACGACTTCGCCGGTAAAAGGGTTTGTAATGGTTCGTCTGTAGTCAAGAACTCCGTTTAATATCGGAAGTGTTTCCGGTTTGGCCATATTAATTTCATCTATATATAATAAATGCCCTTTTGTCATCGCTTGGATAACGGGGCCTGGAATAAATTCAATGACTTGTTTTCCGTTTTTTTCCTGAATCGTCTTAAATCCAAGCATTGCTTCTGCATCGAGATCCACCGAACAATTGATGCTGTGCATCGGCTGCGAAAATAATGACGCCAACGTCTCTGCCAGTCTTGTCTTCCCTGAACCAGTCGGTCCTTTCAATAATATATTTTTCCCCATTGCCAATGCGATGGCTGCGTCAACAAAAATAGCCGGATCTTCGGCATTGTATCGTATTTTTGTCTGCTGTTCCTTATTTTTAAACCGCTGTGACCGTTTGTGAATTTCTTCTTGAACCGGCTGCGGCAAATATTCTATAGAACTCATTTATCTCGATCCTTTCTATGAAGCATTTTGCACAGTTTCATTCATTAAATGACCAATAACAGATTTAAGTGATGGATATCTTGCTTTCATCACCTATCAAAAAAGCGTTGATACATTCTAAATTGAAATATTTTCCATTCAATCTAGACGCTGAAAAGAAAAAGACGTGAATAAACCAATTTACACTTTATTATACCTTGCCAAAAGAAACAAGACTATTTGTAAGGCCCGCTTTAAAACGGTAAGAGATCGGTCGGCAAACGTGCATTCTATTTAAAAGATGATACAGGAGATTCTTTAAAATCATAAGACCATTATATTTGACCACAACAAAAAAGCTGATTACATCCGTAATCAGCCTAAGCTGTTGGCATCATCGTCCGTTTTACCGATCAATTGAATCATATGTATAAACAATCAGTCTTCATAATCGTAAATGTACAATCCTCTTCCCAGTTTTTGAACATGCGGTTCTTCTTTCATAAGCGCTTTCATAAAAGTAGTCATATTCGCGATTTTCCTAGAAGTGACGGCCTCAATCTGTCTTTGCAAGTCAACTCCTCGAATCGGTTCATTTTGCGCTTTCAAAATGGAGACTGCCACTTTTCTCATTTCGCTTACTTCTTCTCTTCTCCCTAAGATTCTTTTTTCAGAATCAACAGCGTTGGCTGCTTCATTTGGGGAGTATGCTTCTACCGGCCAATCACCTTGAAGATTTTTTTCCATCGCATCCAATTCTCTTAATCTGTTTGTAATTTCTTCCCGTTCTTTTCGGATCTCCTGAAAAATCTTCACTTCCACATTATTTAATTGTTCCAAACGAATTTTCAATGCCATTCTTTCGTTAAAAAGCATCCCCCTGCTCCCTCCGTTATTTCTAAATGTAAATTAGTCCATTTTCTATTCTATATAATAAATTGCGTCAAAGTTATACTAACAAAAAAATGGAGTCAGTCAAGACTTTGTGGGAATTTTTTTGGTTCGCTGAAAATAGATGTAAGTCATAGGTTAGCGAACCATTTTTTTGAATTTCATCCGTAAGCGCTTTCGGACTCTCATCCCTTGCCATGACAGACGAATATGTATACCTTTTTTTACCATCCCTTGAATTCAGACAGGGCATGATAGATCGGAGTCCCGGACGATTGCTGTAAATATGGCACGTTATTCCGCGTTACCTCTGGAAGAAGACGGCGGATGCGTTGTTTCGCCTTGTTCACGATCGTCTGTTTGGTAGATGCCGTTTCCTCCGCCGGATGCGACGATTCTTCTCCTAAACGATGTCCGAAAAGACGAATCCCATCCATCCGGGCAATCATTGCCTTGAAAAACGCCCTGAGTCCCTTGTCTGTCCAACTGCGGCGGTATTTCACCCGATACGCCAGCTGGCTCATCACGCTTTCAGCCCTCCCCATCGGATACATGCCCGTTGTGTCCACTCCTTGCTCCTTCAGCCATTCCCGGTAATCACGGATGCATCCCGGCATCGATTCGATCCGGTGGATCAAGGCAGCCAGCTGTTGTTCTTTCGCTTCGTCCCCCAGCGTGCCGAGGGCGCTGTTCAGTTCCACAAGCAGCTTCTCTTCATCCTGCTTCGCCAGCTTTTGCCGAATCGCCTGCCACCGTGGATGGCCCGAGAGGCATTGGCGCAACTCACGCGCCACGTGGAATCGATCCAATTGGAAGCAGACCCGTCCTTTGAAATACTCCCGGCACGCGGTAATCCATGGAGCGCCGTCCCCGTTGATGACAAGAAGATCCCGACACGGATCATAGGCATATTCGTTCATCAAAAATTCCTCGAAGCCTTCCCACACCTCCCCCTTGCCTTCATGGACGTAATGGCGCTGATTCACGAATTCGATCCGTGAGCCGTTACGCTTCCATCCTTCGTGAACGGTCAGGATTTTGTCTTCCTTGGCCCGTTTTCCCTTCCCTTGGAGAGAGACAAACAGTCCATCGGCCTCCACAAACAGCACCCGTCCATATCGCTGGTCAACCGGGCAGTGCAGCGGAACTTCAGCCTCGAGCACCAACTGGCGGATCGTCTCATGGCTCATCACCGGATACCCGACCATCTGGGCAAGCGTATGAGCCGCTTTGCGATAGGAAGAGCACTCCACAGCCAATCCCATCGCCGTTTCTTCTAGACAAGGGCTGATTGACTGCGATCCATCAAACGCTAAAAAGGAATCAAGCAAAAACGTGTAACGGTTTTGTTCTCGGTCTAAATAGTAGTTTCGCTCAAAGGTAACTTCGCCAAACAAGGTTTGAATCGTGGTGCGTCGTTTGTCTTTCAAGTGGTACCGGCGCTTGTCCCGGGTTTCCGCCAATTGTCGGTCGATGTCCTCCAACAGAGCCGTAAACAGCTCGGTGAAGGCGTTTTGCAAGGCTCGAAACAAATCAA
This sequence comes from Bacillus sp. FSL W8-1127, assembly GCF_038006725.1. NCBI lineage: Bacteria > Bacillati > Bacillota > Bacilli > Caryophanales > Bacillaceae > Bacillus > Bacillus sp. FSL W8-1127. The sequence goes on from NZ_JBBOVU010000001.1 coordinate 1,876,498, forward strand.
GTTCGATCTCTTTCCATGTCAACGAATTTGTGGTAAGATGTTGTTGAATATTCATAGGACTCTCTCCTCCTGTTTGATGGTGTGAACAATGATCATCTTACCAGGGAGAGAGTCCTTTTTTCATGTTTCCTGCTTGGGATCCTACCGCGCTTTGCTTGGTGGCCCCGATGAGGGGGATTGCGAACCTACGTTCCCAACCCCCTCATCGGGGAATTCTAAGAATTTCTCCCACAAACATTTTACTCACACAAAAAAATGCACTCGTGACTATTAAAAATTTATAATTATTCATTTCTATTATTAAAGAAACTATTCTTTTTTCTCATATTTTATTTTTTTCGTTATGAGACTTTCTTTTCGATCCTCTTCTTCACCTTATTTTTTACAAGGGAAACTCATTTATGGACTCATTTAATCATTGCTGCTAATTATTATCTTTCTAAATACTTTTTATGATTTTATAAATTTTATAGCAGCGAAAAACCCGTTATTCACCGGGTTACATAGCAGTATTTTCATTTTGTTGGTTTGCGAGGCTTTCTTTTACTTGATCACAAGCTCGTGCTGCCTGTTCAAGGGCGTTTTGCAACGATTCTTCATGATTTGGGCTGCTTGCAGGCGTTGACGGCTTGCACAAGTCTATTTGATGATGCGAAATTCATTCGCTTTCCGCGGGCGATCCTCGAGCTTCCTCTCTGTGGGTCTCGATTTGCTCGCTGTTCCCGTGGGAGTCTCGTCCATTTCGCAATCATCAATAAAACGTAACTTAGCCAAATGAAAAAATATCGCCTTTTCCATTATGTCCTGCTAACAATAAAAATGGAGGCGATTTTCTTGAGTAGCTATTTTTATTGATTAAAACAAACATTGATTCGCGACGGAGAATCGTCAAAGCTTTCCGTGAATATCTTCTGATAATGTGGCTGTTCGATCAGCCGATTTGAAACTGGCGGAAAAGGACCACTATTTGCTTCAAAAAAAATCCCGAAATAGAGAAAACCCGACGAGAAAATGATTTTATCTCGACGGGTTTCCGTGTTTAAAAATGGATTTGGGGACAATCCCTTATGCCTCTACTTCTTCAAAATAATGTTTGTAAAATCCTGCCACTTTGTTTGTATTATCCACCACGAAATAAAATTCTTCTGTTTCATTTTTCACTTCATAAATCTTTCCCACTGTCAACACATTGTTGACCATATACTTTTTAGCATTGGTATTGGTGCACTTCACTCTTTTTAAAGTTGGTCTTTCTCTCCACGTCAGATGAATCATGTCTTCATTCCTCCAATTCTTTTTCCATTTCCTTGCAAACAACAGGGAGCAGCCGTTGAAAATCATGGGCGGTCATCGCAGCGCTGCCGTTCGATTGAACCCAAAGATCAGCACAAGCCCCATGAAGGTATACAGCATTTGCCACAGCAGCTTGAACGTTCGAATGAATTCCTACGCTGGCTAACAACATACCGGTCAAAATATCTCCGCTCCCCCCTTTGGAGAGAGCTCGATTTCCTGTAAGATTAATCAATCCTGATCCGTCAGGAAACGCAATCACCGTGTACTGCCCCTTCAGCACGACTATTACCCGGTGTTTCATTGAATATTGAGAAGCCACTTGAAGACGGTTCTCCTGAATAAACTTCGTTTCCAGACCGGTCATTCGTGAAAATTCACCTGGGTGGGGCGTCACAATCACGTGGTTTTGGGATTTACTGTAATCGCGACCACGCAAGGCACCGGCATCCAATATTTTAGGTATATCCATTGGCAGCAACTCCGTGATCAATTGTTCCAATGGATCATCCGGTTCTAATCCGGGACCCACAGCCAGGCAAGAAAATTTCTTTTCTATTTCCATCTTTTTTATATCTTGTAAAGGCTCATAAATAAAAGTCGCTTCTGGAACTTGAGCCCCCACAAAGAGCGAAGCATGTTTCGATGTGGCAACCGAAAGTTTTCCGATTCCGAATCTCATCGCTCCGATAGAAGCCAGTGCGACGCTGCCGGGCATCGAATCGCTGCCGGCTATTAATAAACCGTTGCCATAAGTCCCTTTATGAGAATTCGTCTTCGATTTAGGCCAACTTTTCAGTACATCCGCTTTTGTCCACACTTTCCACTTGCTTTCATGAGGCAATCCAATATCCGCTATGTATAGTTTTCCGTAATAGTCGGAAGACGGGAACAAAAAACACGATGGCTTATATCCGTGCAGAACGATGGTCATGTCCGCCCGATAAGCATTTTGATCACATTTCCCTTCATTCGCCAAGACTCCGGTTGGAATATCGATCGCCACTGTTTTCCCAGATTGTCCATTTATCCATTTTAAAATTTTCCTTACATCTTCTTTCATCGGAAGCCTGGCCCCGACGCCTAAGATTCCGTCAATGATCATATCATATTTTAATTCAGGTTGAAATGGGCTTTGATCAAATCCGAGGTGTGAGTAAAATGTTTGTGGGAGAAATTCTTAGAATTCCCCGATGAGGGGGTTGGGAACGTAGGTTCGCAATCCCCCTCATCGGGGCCACCAAGCAAAGCGCGGTAGGATCCCAAGCAGGAAACATGAAAAAAGGACTCTCTCCCTGGTAAGATGATCATTGTTCACACCATCAAACAGGAGGAGAGAGTCCTATGAATATTCAACAACATCTTACCACAAATTCGTTGACATGGAAAGAGATCGAACTTGATTTGTTTCGAGCCTTGCAAAACGCCTTCACCGAGCTGTTTACGGCTCTGTTGGAGGACATCGACCGACAATTGGCGGAAACCCGGGACAAGCGCCGGTACCACTTGAAAGACAAACGACGCACCACGATTCAAACCTTGTTTGGCGAAGTTACCTTTGAGCGAAACTACTATTTAGACCGAGAACAAAACCGTTACACGTTTTTGCTTGATTCCTTTTTAGCGTTTGATGGATCGCAGTCAATCAGCCCTTGTCTAGAAGAAACGGCGATGGGATTGGCTGTGGAGTGCTCTTCCTATCGCAAAGCGGCTCATACGCTTGCCCAGATGGTCGGGTATCCGGTGATGAGCCATGAGACGATCCGCCAGTTGGTGCTCGAGGCTGAAGTTCCGCTGCACTGCCCGGTTGACCAGCGATATGGACGGGTGCTGTTTGTGGAGGCCGATGGACTGTTTGTCTCTCTCCAAGGGAAGGGAAAACGGGCCAAGGAAGACAAAATCCTGACCGTTCACGAAGGATGGAAGCGTAACGGCTCACGGATCGAATTCGTGAATCAGCGCCATTACGTCCATGAAGGCAAGGGGGAGGTGTGGGAAGGCTTCGAGGAATTTTTGATGAACGAATATGCCTATGATCCGTGTCGGGATCTTCTTGTCATCAACGGGGACGGCGCTCCATGGATTACCGCGTGCCGGGAGTATTTCAAAGGACGGGTCTGCTTCCAATTGGATCGATTCCACGTGGCGCGTGAGTTGCGCCAATGCCTCTCGGGCCATCCACGGTGGCAGGCGATTCGGCAAAAGCTGGCGAAGCAGGATGAAGAGAAGCTGCTTGTGGAACTGAACAGCGCCCTCGGCACGCTGGGGGACGAAGCGAAAGAACAACAGCTGGCTGCCTTGATCCACCGGATCGAATCGATGCCGGGATGCATCCGTGATTACCGGGAATGGCTGAAGGAGCAAGGAGTGGACACAACGGGCATGTATCCGATGGGGAGGGCTGAAAGCGTGATGAGCCAGCTGGCGTATCGGGTGAAATACCGCCGCAGTTGGACAGACAAGGGACTCAGGGCGTTTTTCAAGGCAATGATTGCCCGGATGGATGGGATTCGTCTTTTCGGACATCGTTTAGGAGAAGAATCGTCGCATCCGGCGGAGGAAACGGCATCTACCAAACAGACGATCGTGAACAAGGCGAAACAACGCATCCGCCGTCTTCTTCCAGAGGTAACGCGGAATAACGTGCCATATTTACAGCAATCGTCCGGGACTCCGATCTATCATGCCCTGTCTGAATTCAAGGGATGGTAAAAAAAGGTATACATATTCGTCTGTCATGGCAAGGGATGAGAGTCCGAAAGCGCTTACGGATGAAATTCAAAAAAATGGTTCGCTAACCTATGACTTACATCTATTTTCAGCGAACCAAAAAAATTCCCACAAAGTCTTGACTGACTCAATCCGAGCGAACGGAAATATTCAAAATGCTGGATAGCCGGCGCCGTTTTAGGCATTCCCACAGGAAAGACCAAGTCGGCCTTAATTCCATTTAGCTTTAAATAGCGTGCAAGGACGATGCCGTCTCCTCCGTTGTTGCCTCGCCCTGATAAAATCAGAACTCGATCTTGTTTATGAATGTGTGGAAGCAATAATCGAAATATTTCTCTTCCAGCATTTTCCATTAATGTAAACGGCGACATGCCGTTGGATTCTGCCAATGAGTCCACTCGTCGAATCTCTTCGCTTGTATAAATATGCATTGCCATCACTCCTTTCCGTTCGTTCCTGATATTCTCATTTTACCATATGACCCCTTTTTCTGTTCAATACAAGGAGTTCGACTGAAAAAGACGCCTTGGCGGCATAGAAATCGCTTGTACTTTTTTGCTTTTTCGATTTTTTTCCACCTTTTATTTTTCAAAATTTCCCCGAATTTTCCTTTGCAAACGAAATCATAATTTGTTAAAATATCAGACAATATAGATGATTCTATATTATAAATCCTTTCCGAGAGGGGTTTTGTCATTGAAAATCATGAGCAATGAACAATTGGTGGCAGCCTATCGCGACGCATTAAAAAAAGGTCAGGAACGTGAATGGATTGAATTATTAAAGAAGGAAGTCAAACGGAGGGGATTAAATCCTGCACGATACTAGTGCAGCAATATGGAATAAACGGAATGAGAAGATGGTCTTTCACGGGCCATCTTTTTTATTTGTCACATCTCAAGTTGTTCCTTCACCATTTTTCACAAAAAAAGATGGTGTTCTTGTGCCGCACAAGCCTTCGAACCAGAAAACAAAACGTTACGGAGTGACCCCAAGCTGTCACAATGGCAAAGCATAAATCAAAAAATATGAATGAATCGAGTAGGAGGGAGCGATTAACTCCCGTCCTCTCACACCACCGTACGTACGGTTCCGTATACGGCGGTTCAATTAAGATAATTGACGCAAGTCTTTATAACTTCCGTGAATAGCTGTTCTCTTTATGCCAGTGGTCACTCCACCCTCCAAGAGGTCTCCCACGGGATTCACCGCTTCCTCCCTCAAGTGAGGTACTACGTTTTCTGTGTTCATCATGACTCACTGAATACCAAGGGCTATTCTCTCTTAATTGTTCGGTCCTTCTTAGTTGTTCTAGACCAACTAATACTATGACCTCTGCTGACTTCTGACGGTTCAGCTACTTATCACTAAGTAGGTTATGAAGAGTACTTCACATATCCGCCAGACCTCCCCGGGTAAGTACATGCACTTTCACACCATCTATCCGCCTCATTTACTCGATATGACCTTCGACAGAAAGAGCTTTGTTTTGTTATGCAAACTCACTCAATCATACCTAGCCTTATATGAGGTTCGTGTTCCTCGGACCGGTGTTTTGCCTCCAGCTTCCTTCAGATTCCGCGTCACCACGGACACCCTTGCTCTTGGCTAACCTCTACTTCTGTCTTCGGGGTTCGGGACTTACACCCTATAGTTCATGTACATGCCGGGCGCACATTCAAAAAAGATGCCGCTCTCATGGCGGCATCTTTTGTCTGGTCGCATAAACAGAGTAAACGAATTTCCTTTCATAAACTGCGCATAAAAATTCAGCCTTAATCGATTTTTTAAAAGAGATCAGCCTTCTAAAAGCAGGGATTCTGGATTTTCCAAAAGTTCTTTTACAGTTTTCAAGAATCCGACAGCGTCTCTTCCATCAATAATTCGATGATCGTATGAAAGGGCGATATACATCATCGGGCGGTTTTCAATCCGATCTTTATCAATGGCAACTGGTCGAAGTTGAATCGTGTGCATTCCTAAAATTCCCACTTGATTACCATTAATGATAGGAGTGGACATGAGTGAACCAAATACTCCGCCGTTTGTAATCGTAAAGGTTCCGCCCTGCAGATCGTTAAGCGATAATTTTTTATTGCGTGCTTTTTCAGCTAAATCTGCAATGTCTCTTTCGATTTCTGCGAAGTTTTTACGATCGCAGTCGCGGACAACTGGAACGATCAAACCGTCATCTGTTGAAACGGCTACGCCGATATCATAATATTTTTTGAGTAAAATTTCGTCGCCTTGAATTTCTGCATTGACATAAGGATATTTTTTCAATGCCGCCACGACGGCTTTTGTAAAGAAAGACATAAATCCTAGACGTACATCATATTCTTGAATGAATTTTTCTTTATACCGTTTGCGGAGGTCCATTACAGCCGTCATGTCGACTTCATTAAAGGTTGTCAGCATGGCAGCGGTATTGGTCACTTCAACAAGGCGTTTCGCAATGGTTTGTCGACGGCGGCTCATACGCTCTCGAACGACCGGTTTTTCATCCTGAACTGCTGCTGTGTTTTGTTGAGGCGCTGCTTGCGAAACCGCAGGCGCAGGTTTCGCTTCGGCTTTTGGTTGGTTGGCAAAATATTCTACGTCTTGTTTGCGAACGCGGCCTAACGGATCGATAGTAGGGACTTGAGACAAGTCGATTCCTTTTTCGCGGGCCAATTTCCTAGCGGCTGGTGAAGCAATCGGCCGTTCTTTTGGACCATCGTCTTTGATCGCTACAGATTCTTGTTTTACTTCTTGTTTTGGTGCCTCTGCTTTTGGAGCTTCTTTTGGTTCTTCTGCTTTTGGTTCTTGTGGGGCTGGAGCAGGAGCAGCAGCACCTTCTTCCACCACAGCTATCACTTGACCAACTTCTACCGTATCTCCTTCATTCGCTTTTAATTCTGTAATAACTCCTGATTCTTCGCTGATCACTTCTACATTTACTTTATCTGTTTCTAGTTCAACTATATATTCTCCCTTTTCAACCGTATCTCCAGGCTTTTTAAGCCATTGTGCGATAGTACCTTCAGTAATCGATTCTGCCAATTCGGGAACTTTAATTTCAGCCACTGTGATGTCCTCCTCCTAATTTCCTTCCAAAGCTTTTTTATTCAAAAGAACCACCATCATCCTAAAAAAGGAGAATGGAAACGATATGCCTCCTGGATCTATGACAAAACCATCCAGTCAAAGTTTTATTCCTAGGAGGCATCCGCAATCTTCCCCCGTAAATAGGCCATAGGGGAAAGACCGGCATGAAAGTGTTTTATGGTCTTGTTAACGCTTGTTTAATAATATGATCTTGTTCTTTTCGATGGACGACAGGATCTCCAACAGACGGGCTTGAACGTCTTCTCCGTCCAATATAGCGAACTTCCACTCCTTCTGGAGCTATGTCTCTTAAACGAGGATCCACATAAGACCATCCACCCATGTTTTGCGGTTCTTCTTGAACCCATACAAGTTCTTTGACATTTTGATAACGTGATAACACTTCTTTAATTTCTTCTCTAGGGAATGGGTATAATTCTTCCACTCTCAAAATATGAAGCCAATCAAGATTTTCTTCTTTATCCAATTGCTCAGCCAAATCAATCGCAATTTTTCCGCTGCATAGAACAATACGTTCTACTTTATTTGGTTTTTCACCTAAGCCGCTTTGCTCCAATATTGGACTAAAATGGCCATGGGCAAGCTCTTCTACGGTAGATGCAGCCAAAGGATGGCGAAGTAAGCTTTTTGGCGTCATGATCACTAACGGTCTTACTTCTTCTTTTCTCAAAACGGCTGCCTGACGTCGTAAAATATGGAAATATTGAGCTGTACTCGTCAAGTTTGCAACCGTCCAGTTGTTTTCGGCAGCCAGCTGCAAGAAACGTTCAACACGTCCGCTGGAATGCTCAGGGCCTTGGCCCTCATATCCGTGCGGCAAAAGCATCACAAGTCCCGATTTTTGCCCCCATTTCGCTCTTCCGGAAGAAATAAATTGATCAAACATCACTTGGGCCATATTGGCAAAATCTCCAAATTGAGCTTCCCATAAAACGAGCGTTTCAGGCGCAAACACGTTATATCCGTATTCAAATCCTACAACAGCTGCTTCTGTCAAAGGACTGTTGTGAACGACAAATGAAGCTTTCGCACCTTTAATATGGTGCAACGGGATATATTTTTCACCTGTTTCCATATCATGAAGAACGAGATGCCGCTGCGCAAACGTACCGCGCTCAGAATCTTGGCCTGTAAGACGGATAGGTGTTCCATCTCGTAGAATGGTTGCGAACGCCAATGTTTCTGCATGGGCCCAGTCGATTTTCCCTTTGCCTTCAAAAACTCCCTCACGGCGTTTTAAAATTTTCTCTAATTTGTTGAATACGTGAAAATCTTTCGGCCATTCTAATAATTGTTGGTTAATTTCTCTCAATATATTTTCGTCAATTTCTTCTTGTGGATTAGGCAGAAGGTTTTCCACCTGTATAGGCGGATTCATCACAATATCCGGGTTTTCATCCTTCTTCGGCACTTTTTCATACGCTGCTTTCAGTTTATCCACAACTTCTTTTTCAAATTTTGAAGCCAGATCTTTTTGAATCAACCCTTCATTAACTAACTGATCGGCATATATGGCTCGGACTGTTGGATGGTTTTGTATGATTTTATATAAGGTTGGGTTTGTCGCCATCGGTTCATCCATTTCATTATGTCCAAAACGCCGGTATCCAACTAAATCGATTACAAAATCTTTATGGAACGTATTTCGATATTCAAAAGCTAAAATGGCCGCCGCTAGACAAGCTTCAGGATCGTCTGCGTTCACGTGTACAATTGGCATTTCAAAGCCTTTCGCAATATCAGAAGCATATCGTGTGGATCGAGAATCGTAGCTTTCTGTTGTAAATCCGATCATATTGTTGGCGATTACATGAATCGAACCACCTGTTTGATAACCAGGCAATCGGCTTAAGTTCAATGTTTCAGCCACGATGCCTTCTCCCGGAAAAGCGGCGTCTCCATGAATCATAATCGTCAAAGATTTTTTTACATCCTGTTTTGGGTAGCCAGGTTGAGTTCGATCTTCTTGCGCAGCTCTTGTATAGCCTGCTACAACCGGATCTACCACTTCTAAGTGGCTTGGATTGTTGGCTAACGTGATCCGTGTTTGTCCTTGGTTGCTTTCTTTTACACGGCGATCGGCGCCAAGATGGTATTTTACGTCACCAGTCCAACCGTATGTAATTCCGATGGATCCTTCAGAAGGTATTAATTTTTTGCTAGGAGAATGCTGAAATTCAGCAAAAATCATTTCGTAAGGTTTACCGAGAATGTGAGCCAGCACATTCAGACGTCCGCGGTGGGCCATGCCAATATTGATGCTTTCTGCCCCTTTTGATACTGCTTTTCGAATTAACTCGTCAATCAGTGGAACCATCACATCCAAGCCTTCAATAGAAAACCGTTTTTGACCAACAAACGTACGGTGCAAAAACTTTTCAAAGCCTTCCACTTCCGTTAAGCGCTTTAATAATTGTATCTTTTCTTCTTTATTTAAAGATGGATAAAAGCTTCCTGATTCCACTTTTTGACGAAGCCAATTTCTTTCTTCCATTTCATGAACTTGGGCAAATTCAAAAGCAAGTTTATCCGTATAAACTTTCTTTAAATGATTGATGGCATCGAGTCCGTTTTGGACATGAGAAGGTGCGTTTGGACAAATAAATTCAACCGGAATATTTTTTAAATCCTCTTCCGTCAGTTGAAATTCTTCTAATTCAATTCGACGTGAATCTTTATTTCGATCATTTAAAGGATTGATATCCGCCGCGAGGTGACCGTAAAAGCGGATATTATCGGCCAGCTTCACAGCAGCAACAATTTTGTGATAATCCACTTGTCCTTGCGGAGCCGGACGAAACGTTCCCGTTCTAGGTGCAGATTGTTCCCATCCCTCTTCGACAACCGGAGCTCCCCACTGGTTGAATAATTCTTTAAGATCCGAGTCAATACTTTCTGGATCTTCTAAATATTTTTCATACATCTCCATGATATAACCGAGGTTAGGCCCAGAAAAGCGGTTCCACGGTCCCCTTTGGTTTGATGTTTGTGTGTTCATCATGCAAAACCTCCAACCGTAACGTCCTGTTATTGATTTTCTCGTCATCCCACATTCATAAATTATTCCAAAAATAATTAAAAACGCTTACAAGTCCATTTTACCACGCTAAAGTAAAAATTGAAAGAATATCCTTTCTTTTTCGTCTAATTGTCTTCATTGATTTGACCAATGATCTTCTCATTTTCATATTGATCAATTTGTGAAATTCGTAACAACATCCTGATTATTCTGAAATAATTTTTTCACCTTCTATTCCCTTTTTTCTGAAATAAGTTTAATTTTTTTCATGTACCATCTTACTACTCTTTCTTTAAAAATCAATCCTTTTTGACAAAATTATTAATTTTTATAGAACAAATAAAATTGGCTATCTTTTTTTCTGCTTTATTCCGTTTTTTCCTTTTTTACCCGCTCCTCAATCAACACCATCTGAACGTTTCCTAGGCTCAAGACATAAGATATGAAGAACGAATATGGAATTCGAGGGGGATTGGCATGTTTCCGTGGAACTGGTTTTTTTCGAATGAAAACCTCCCTAATGACTGGATGAAACAACTCAACCCAGCCGACGTAGAACAGTTTATACAAGAAATGATGAAGAAAACCATCCCTCCTAATTGGCAGCAAACCCATCCATTCTCTTCACAATTCGAAAAGCAAGATCCTCCTTCTCCAGAAAAAGAAACATCTCCTCCCTCTCCTCCAATCCCTATCGAGGTTTTTGAAACGTTTGACTATGTATTCCTTCGGCTGCGACTCAAGGAAGAGTGGCTGCAACATTTGAAAATTCATCATACTTCCCAAAAAGCGATCATTTATAATGTCCCGGAAATGGGGGAACGACAAGAAATTGTTTTACCAGCGCTTGTCAAACGCAAAGGAGCTAAAGCTGAATTTCAAGACGGTATTTTAGAAATCTGCTTCTTGCGGATGGAAGATTGGCAAATTTCCGAAATTCATTTGCCAAATAACAAGGAAGAATCTCCGTAGTATTCTTCAATATCTCTTCATCTTTCGGTCACTGAAAAGTTTTTCTGAACCTTTTGTTATTGTTCTCCCATATATTTACTTTAGAAAGTAAATGACAAATCATGTGAAACAGTTAGTTGGCCCTGTTTCTTAAAGTATTTGAATATGCTTTACCGTTGGAGGAACCCCTTTTATTTAACGGAATTTTCTTTTAATTACAAATCTTTTTTGCTACAATTTTTTTGAATGAAGGTTGGAAAAGGGGAAAAACGATGAAAAAACTCGTCTCGCTTAAAAATGTAAGTTGGCAAAGAGGAAACCGAACCATTTTGGACTCGATCAACTGGGAGATCTCATCCGGAGAACAATGGGCGGTGCTCGGGTTAAACGGCTCTGGAAAAACGTCTTTATTGAATATTGTTTGCGGCTACCAGTATCCTACGAAAGGAGAAGTTGTCGTTTTGGGGGAACGTTTTGGCGAAACGAATATCCCCGAACTGCGAAAAAAAATCGGAATCGTCAGCCATTCGCTTAGTCGCTTTGATGATGTTTTGAAAAATGAATCAGTAGAAGAAATCGTTTTGAGCGGAAAATTTGCTTCCATCGGATTGTACGAACAAGTCAGCCATGAAGACTTGGATCAAGCTGATGCTTTCATGGAACAATTCCGAATCGGCTATTTAAAAGGGAGCGCTTACCAATCTCTTTCCCAAGGAGAAAAAATGCGTGTCCTTATCGCCAGAGCGTTTATGGCTAATCCTGAAATCCTCATTTTAGACGAACCATGCAGCGGATTGGATATCCGTGCTCGCGAAGAATTGCTGAACGCCGTTCAAGAAACTATCATAGAAAAGAAGCTCCACCTTATTTACGTAACCCACCATATCGAGGAAATCATCCCAACGATCAGCCACGTCCTTGTTCTGGAAAACGGTCGTGTCATCGCTGCGGGAGCAAAAGAGGATGTACTGACCGACGACGTGTTGTCAGAAGCTTTTTCCATTCCCGTTCGCGTCCATTGGGAAGACGAGCGTCCTTGGCTCACGGTCAAACGAAAACAGTATCAATAAACATTCGTTAGGGTCTCATAAGAAAAACAAAAATGCAGCTTGAATCCCGGCAACAGCTACAATCACTTTTTTCAGAGCGCTCGGACCTTTTATCTTTACTTTTCTGAAACAGGATGCTCCAAAATGGTTGCATTCAATAATCCGCCGATCAAAATGACAGCCGCCGTTAAATAAAACCAAATAAGAAGAACGATAATACTTCCTAATTGACCGTAAATTTTGGTATATCCCCCTAAACTGACGTAGAAAGCGAAACCAATAGAGGCTCCTTGCCAACCAATAGTTGCAAAAATCGCACCTGGCAAAGCCTCTTTCCATAAAACGCGCTTGCTCGGAACAGCATGATAAAAAAAGAGAAAAAAACCGAAAAGAAATACCGTTCCTATTCCCCATCTTAAAATATACCACCATGGATACCAATTAAATGGAAAAGAAATCGTTTGATCGAACATCCTCAGAACGATATTTTCCAAAATGGGCAAGAACAAGGAAGAAGTCAACATCACCATTAGGCCGAATGTTAAAACAAGATCGTTGACAAGGCCTCCTAAAAATGATTTACGCCTCCGTATATGGTAGGCATCATTTAATGAACGGACTAACGACTGAACGGCCACGGAGGCAATCCAAAAAGAGGCGATCAAACTATATGAAAAAACATGGGATGGTTGTTGGTTCATGATTTGATCGACCGTTTGGCGAATAAATGCATAAGTATTTTTCGGAGCATAGGGCTCAATGATCTCCAAAAAGTCGTTTTGGTTGATAGGGAAAAAGCGAATGAGCGAAAACATAAACATTAAAAACGGAATAAACGACAACATGAAATAATAAGCGGTTTGGGCGGATTGGTCATAATACCGTTCGTTAAAAAATCGTTTTGCTACTAGCAACGGAATTTTTCGTTCATCCATGATTCCACCGGCTCCTTTTTCGTCTTTCTCCCTATTTTAGAAAAATAAACCTCCATTTTCCACTTTTCCACAAAAAAGAGACCTGGAAACCCAGATCTCTTAAAACCGTTTCTTCGTCTTTTTTCCGTCTGACGGATTAGCTCCCCATTTTTCGAAATCGCTGCTTGAATGTATTTAAGACGATGCATCTCCGTTTAAAGAATCGATTCCGTTTTCTTGCCAATCAGTTCGATTATTTCTTCTTCTTTTCCTTGATGAAACAGATCGACAATTTTGCTTCCAACAATGACCCCGTCGCAATAGGAACCGACTTCTTTTACTTGACGGTGATTGGAAATGCCAAAACCGGCTAGCACCGGAACAGGGCTTATCTTTTTCAAGTGTTCTAAATACCCGGACAATTCCTCCGGCAATTTGTTTCTTTGCCCTGTGATTCCCGTCACCGTCACCGCATATAGAAATCCATTGGAAGCTTGGGCAATCTTCTTTTTCCGCTCTTCTGGACTCGTCAACGTAACGAGTTGAATCAAATCGATATTCTTTTCTTTTAGTTCTTGAGAAAGGATTCCCTGTTCTTCAAAAGGAACGTCAGGAAGGATCACTCCGTTGACGCCCGCTTTGGCGCAATCGTTGACAAAGCGTTCGATTCCATATGCATACACAGGGTTTATATACGTCATCACAATCAAAGGAATAGTGACACTAGAACGAAAAGCGGCAATTTCAGCAAGCACTTTTGCAAGCGACACTCCCTCTTTCAGCGCCCGTTTTCCCGCTTCTTGGATAACTGGGCCGTCTGCAACGGGATCAGAAAAAGGAATGCCGATTTCTACCATGCTGGCACCGGCTTTTTCCAAAAAGAGCACCTTGTCTTTTAAACTGGACAAACCCCCGTCCCCCGCCATGATATACGCAACAAACGCTTTTTCGTTGTTTTGTTTTAATTGATGAAATGCTTCTGCAATCGATAGAGCCGTCATTTTTCTTCCCCTTTCAACACAGCTTGAACCGTTTCAACGTCTTTATCTCCTCGTCCGGACAAACAAACCACCAACACTTCTTCCGGCTTCATCGTCGGCGCTAATTTCAATGCATGCGCCACCGCATGGGAACTTTCCAACGCCGGAATAATCCCCTCCGTTTTCGTCAACGTTTGAAATCCTTCCAGCGCTTCTTGATCGGTCACCGATGTATAATGGACTCTTTTGATTTCTTTTAACAAGCTATGTTCGGGACCTACTCCGGGATAATCCAATCCCGCTGAAATGGAGTGGGCTTCCTGAATTTGCCCATTTTCATCCTGCAATAAATACATTTTCGACCCGTGTAAAATTCCGACTGATCCTTTCGTGAGTGTAGCAGCATGTTTGCCGGTATCTAGTCCGCTTCCGGCTGCCTCGACACCGAACAAGCGGACGGACTCATCTTCCAAAAATGGGTAAAACATCCCCATCGCATTGCTGCCCCCACCGACACAGGCTACAATAGCATCCGGAAGCTTTCCTTCTTTTTCGATGATTTGTTGTTTTGTTTCCTTTCCGATTACACTTTGAAAATCGCGTACTATTTTTGGAAATGGATGAGGGCCAAGAACCGATCCCATAATATAATGAGTATCTTCCACATTCGCCACCCAGTAGCGAAGCGCTTCATTAACCGCGTCTTTCAATGTGCCGCTTCCTTGACGCACACTGACAACTTTTGCGCCAAGAAGCTCCATTCGAAACACATTCAGCTTCTGGCGGCGAGCATCCTCTTCCCCCATAAAGATGATACAATCCATATTTAGCAGGGCACTAACGGTCGCCGTCGCTACACCGTGCTGGCCTGCTCCTGTTTCTGCTACCACCTTTCTTTTTCCCATTCGCAACGCAAGAAGCGCCTGCCCGATCGTATTGTTGATTTTATGGGCTCCCGTATGGTTCAAATCTTCGCGCTTCAAATAGATTTTCGCGCCTCCGAGTTTTTCCGTTAGATTTTTAGCATAGTAGAGCGGCGTTTGTCGCCCTACGTATTCTTTTAAGTAATAGCGCAGCTTTTGCAAAAAGTTTTCGTCGTTTTTCGCTTCTTCATAAGCGATTTCCAATTCCTGGACAGCTCTCATTAACGTTTCCGGAACAAAGCGGCCTCCAAACGGCCCAAAATATCCTTTTTCATCTGGTTGAACATACGTACTCATCTTTTTTGCACTCCTTTTGCTTCATCTATAAACAATTTGATTTTCCGGCGGTCTTTGCGCCCCTCCGTCTCTACGCCGCTTGACACATCGACACCAAATGGCTGTATGGCTTGAATGGCTTGCTGAACATTTTCCGGATTTAACCCGCCGGCAATGATCAAATTTTCTTTTTTCAATCGTTTTTCTTCTATTAAACTCCAATCAAATGTTTTTCCGTTTCCTCCGTAATAAGCTCCCTTTGGGCTGTCTACCAACAAATAACTAGCCGGAAAGTCTGCCATCTCACGTTCGTTTGTCTCTTTGCTCAACCCAAAGGCTTTAATGACAGGAACACCTAAAGATCTCGAGTATTCCGGAGTCTCCTCCCCATGCAGCTGAACAAAATCCAAATCTGCTTCTTTTGCGATGTTTCGAACAATATCAGGATCTTCATTGACGAAGACACCGATTTTCCAAACACTTTTCGGCAAGCTTTTGGATATTTCTTTCGCTTTCTTTAAGGAAACTCGCCTTTTGCTGTTCGCAAACACCATGCCAATGGCATCCGCCCCGCATTCAGCGGCAAATAACGCTGTTTCTATATCCGTTATTCCGCAAATTTTCACAAACATCGGTTTCACCTCAAATGGACTTTTAGTTGATTCATCGTTAGTTGAATGTCATCTGCCAGCATCAACGTTTCCCCGACCAAAATCGCTTTAGCTCCTGCTTTTTGCACACGCTCTACGTCTTTCGCCGTCTTGATTCCACTCTCGCTTATAAAAATGCGGTCATGATTCTTTCCAAATCGAGACAACAGTCGTTCCGTGACCCCTAAGTCTACTTCAAACGTTTTTAGATTGCGATTATTGACGCCAATGACAGAAGGATTCAAAACAAGCGCCCGCTCCATTTCTTCCTCGTTATGCACTTCTAGTAGAACTTCTAAATCTTGCTTGTAGGCGTACTCGTACAAAGACTTCAGTTTCTCATCATCCAAAGCGGCCGCAATCAACAAGATCACATTGGCTCCAGCCTGTTTGGCGGCATCTATTTGGATGGGGTCGATGATGAAATCTTTACACAAAATCGGCAAACCCACTACATCGCGAACTGCTTTTAAGTCTGCTAATGTTCCTTTAAAAAAAGGTTCGTCGGTTAAAACGGAAATGGCATTCGCCCCGCTCGCCTCATAATGTTTTGCCTGTTTAGCAGGATTTACATCCAGATTGATATTTCCTTTTGAGGGGGAAGCTCTTTTCACTTCCGCAATAATATTCATTTTGTCTGCATGGATAAAGGAATCATAGAAAGAGATTTTTTGAAATTTGCTTTCATTTCCAGCGTCGAATTGTTCCTTTAGTTTTCTCACTTCATCCTTCTTTTTTTCTAATATTCTGTCTAAAATGGTTCCGCTCATTTAGATCACCACTCTTTTTCTTTTTTCGCTGTAGTCGATCAAATATTGCAATGCCGATAATGCCCTTCCGGAATCGATGCTTTCTTTCGCCAGTCGAATCCCTTCTTGAATGGTATCCGCTTTTCCGTTCGCAAAAAAGCCTAAACCGGCATTTAACAGTACCGTATCACGATAAGCGCCTTTTTCTCCTTTGAGTACACCGATTAAAATTTCAGCATTTTCTTTGGCCTCACCGCCCACAATAGCTTCATTCGAATAATAAGGCAGGTCTACCTTTTCCGGAGTCACCGTCATTTTTTCTACATGGCCATTTTCCAAAAGAACTAAATGATTTTCTCCAGAAAGAGAAGCTTCATCCATAAAGCCGGCGCCGTTAAGAACGACAGCTCGTTTTCTTCCGAGACGATTCAGCACATCTGCCATCATCTCAAGCATATCCCTTCGGTAGATTCCCAAAAGCTGGCTATCTAAATCGACCGGGTTGGTCAGCGGCCCAATTAAATTAAAAATCGTAGGAATCTTTAAATCGCGGCGCACTTTCATAATTTTTTTCATGCGCGGATGAACGTGCGGCGCAAACAGAAACGCAATATGATTTTCTTCCAACAGCTCTTCGACTTCCTCTTCATGCAAATCCAGCGAGATTCCTAAATATTCTAAAACATCGGCGCTGCCCGTTTTGCTGGAGACGCTTCGGTTGCCGTGTTTCGCGACCTTCACGCCGCCTCCCGCCAACACAAAAGCACTGGTCGTACTAATATTAAAGCTGTGGGCTCCGTCTCCTCCAGTTCCGCAATTATCCATGACGTTCGGAATTTTTTTCTTGATGCCTAGCGCATGTTCACGGAGAACTTCCACAAGCGCCGCTACTTCATCTGCGTTTTCTCCTTTCGCTTTTAGCCCCATTAAAAATGCCGCCACTTCGCTGTCTGTAATTTCATCTGACAGCAATTCCCGAGAAGCCGATCTCATTTCTTCTTGATTCAAAGATTGCCGCTCTGACAGCTTTTTTAAGTAATGATTCATCTTCCGCTCCTTTTTTGTTTCCAAGAAAAATCGACGAATCAATTCTTTTCCGTTTTTTGTACCGATGGATTCGGGATGAAACTGCAGCCCATAAAGAGGATATTCTTTATGTTTGATGGCCATGATTTCTCCATCATCCGTAGATTCCGCTAAAATCTCGAATTTAGAAGGGAGCGTCTTTTCATCAACAGCTAAAGAATGGTAGCGCATGACTTCCAAAGGTTCAGAAAAACCGGAAAAAATGCTTTGACCAGTATGATGGATAAGCGACGTCTTTCCGTGCTTAATCGTTTTTGCCTGAATAATCTTCGCTCCAAAAGCGGCAGCGACCGCTTGATGTCCGAGGCAAATGCCCAAAATCGGGATTTTGTGGTAATAATTGCGGATTAATTCCAGGCATATGCCGGCATTATCCGGTGTACCGGGCCCCGGCGAAATCACAATCGCTTCCGGCTCCATTTTTTCAATCTCTTCGACAACTATCTCATCATTACGAACAACTTGAACATTTTTCCCTAATTCCGAGATTAATTGATAAAGATTATAAGTAAAAGAATCATAATTATCGATTAATAAAATCATTTACTCCACCTCCAGCAATGCTTTTGCTTTATTAAGCGTTTCCTCATACTCTTTCTCAGGAATCGAATCATAGACGATGCCTGCACCGGCTTGAACATAAGCTTTTTCGTCTTTCACAATCATCGTGCGGATGGCAATGGCAAAATCCAAGTCTCCGCTTGCGGACAAATATCCGATCGCTCCCGAATATAATCCACGTTTTTCCGGCTCTAAATCATTGATGATTTGCATCGCTCGAATCTTGGGAGCTCCGGAAACGGTTCCGGCCGGCAAACACGCTTTCAATGCTTCTAAACTATGAACCTCATTCTTCAACGTACCGGTCACTTCTGAAACAATGTGCATCACATGTTTGTATCGTTCGACCACTTGATCCTTCGTCACGCGTACCGAACCAATTTCCGCTACTTTTCCAATATCGTTTCGACCGAGATCCACCAGCATACGGTGTTCAGCCAATTCTTTTTCATCCGAAAGCAGCTCTTTTTCCAATCTTCTATCTTCCTCATCCGTTGCGCCGCGCGGACGGGTTCCTGCGATCGGATTCGTCATCAATTTGCGTCCGGACACTTTGATTAAGCTTTCCGGAGAGATGCCCACGACAATATAGTCCGAAAAGTCCAAATAATACATATAGGGAGACGGGTTCGTCTTTCGAAGCTTTCTGTATAAATCGAAAGGATTCCCCTTATATGGAGCCTCTAGGCGCTGGGATAGCACCACTTGAAAAATATCTCCTTTTCGAATGAAGTCTTTCCCCCGTTCCACCATACGGCAATATTCACTTTTGGACACATTAGAGGTAAAGGAAACTTTCACATTGCTTTCAATGGAATCTTCTGAAACAGGACGATCCAACATCTTTTCTAATTGATGGACTTCTTTCTCCAATTCTTCGGGTTTCTTTTTACGGCTTAAACTCATTGCCAAAATATACACTTTTTGGAGAAGATGATCGAATACAATGACGTTTTCATAAAACATTAAATGCATATCCGGCATTTGAATTGTATCTCGAGGTACGTTTCCAATGTTCTCAACATAACGGATGGAATCGTAGCCAATGTATCCGATAGCTCCTCCAATAAAAGGAAAAGGCAGGTTCTCGTCATCTTGTTTTGGAAAATAGCTTTCCAGCTTTTTAAAAGGATCTCCTTCTGATTGTTCCGTTTCTTTGGCAATCAGATCACGGACCGTTATTTTTCCATTTTCCGCAATGAATTCCATATAAGGATTCATGCCTAAAAATGAATAACGGCCTCTCTCTTCATGTTTAAAAGAACTTTCCAATAAAAACTTTTTCTGCCCATCTAACTTTTTAAACACCGCCACAGGGGTCAGCAGATCCCCCTCAATTTCTTTCATAACAAAATTCTTTTCTCGCACTACACTCAACTAGACTCACCTTCCTCATCTTTTCTAAAAGAAAAAAGTCCTCCAATCACACAGGAATGCCTGTATGGTTGGAGGACGAACTACGCCGCGGTGCCACCTCGATTGAAGCAAAAGCTTCCCCTTTTCGAGCACAGGAACTTTTCCGATGCTCTATCCTTTTAACGGCGGAAACCCGGGCATCCCTACTAAAAGTTCAGGACGCCTCTCGCAAGGCCATTCCGAACAGCGTATCGCACCGGCTCTCACCTTGCCCGGTTCTCTGTAACGAATCGGCTGAACGTACTCTTCTTGCTCATCGATTTATCCTCTATTCAATTTATAAAGAGAAATACAAAAAGACCCCTCATCTACAAAGGACGAGGAGCCCGCGGTGCCACCTTTGTTGATTGCTTTTACGCAATCCACTCACCGGATGGGCAGTCGTTTACCCATCCTCCACTGTAACGGAGTGGAAACCGCCAAAGCCTACTTTGTCTGCATTTCGGTTTGGAGCTCGGAAGCCCATTCACTTACCATTTCTCACCGGTTTACACCAGCCACCGGTTCTCTGAGCAGAAACGATAAGCTACTCTTCTTCCTCATCGCTGATTTCCGTTCATTTTTCTTAAGACATATGTTAATAAAACTCTTTTAAAATGTCAAACAGAAATTGAACCTAAATCCAATATGAGCAGAAAATTCTCTCTTAAACGGCTGAATTTCCACTTTTCCGCATAATCAGGACCCATTCAAATCGAATCTCACTTGAAAATGGACAAGATGAGATCCGCTTATAGGGATATTTACAATCAAAAGGTAAATTTAATAGTTTTTATTGAAAAATTTTTCAATATTTATCTGAAAAAACATTGAAATATTGTCATTCATTTGTTACAATTCAATCAACACAACATATAGTATAGAATATAGCATTCATACTATATGTTGATTATGATTATAGTAAGTAGTAGGTTTCCTCATCCTTTTCTCTTTTTTGCCGCTTGCCATCAAGCGGCTTTTTTTGTGCCCAAAAATTCGAGATGATTCAAATGTTTAGGAGAATGGCTAGAGTTATCTAGTAAAAAAGATTTTAATATTAAGAGAGTATATCAGTTTGCTTTTAAAAGAAAATTTAGAAGCCGGTCTTTAATGAAAGAATGTTTGAAACAATAAATAGGCGTTTAAGCTGATAATCACAATCGCAACGATCCAGGCGAGAACTTTTAACCATAATGGGTTAGCAAATTCCCCCATTTTCTTTTTGTCGCTCGTGAATTGAACAAGAGGAACGACTGCAAAAGAGAGCTGCAAAGAAAGAATCACCTGGCTTAGAATAAGCAATTGAGCCGTACCGCTTTCACCGTAAATGGCCGTTACAATGACCGCCGGAATAATGGCAATCAATCGAGTGATCAGCCTTCTTAACCAGCCGGGAAGTCGGATATTAAGAAAACCTTCCATTACAATCTGACCAGCTAAAGTACCTGTCAACGTCGAGTTCTGGCCGGAAGCCAATAAGGCAACCCCAAACAGAATGCTTCCAAGCGTTGTTCCAAGCAGTGGAGAAAGCAAGTGGTAAGCATCTCCAATCTCCGCCACGTTCGTCATCCCTGCTTTATGAAATGTAGCAGCCGAAACAATCAGGATAGAAGCATTGATAAATAAAGCGAAGAAAAGAGCAATGGTTGAATCCCAAGTAGCATATTTAATTGCTTGCCGTTTCCCCGATTTGGTTTGTTCGTATTGTCTTGTTTGCACAATAGAAGAATGCAAATAAAGATTATGAGGCATGACGGTTGCGCCTAAAATACCGATTGCGATATAGAGCATGGATGGATTGCTTATGATCTCTTTGCTTGGAACAAACCCCTTTAATACGCCCCCCACATCTGGTTTTGAAAGAAAAAATTCAGTCGCAAAGCAAGCACCAATGGTTAGAATGAGAATAATCACCAATGTTTCAATATAACGAAAACCTTTATTCTGCAATAACAATACGACGAGTACGTCCAAGGCCGTAATCATGACACCATACAGCAACGGAATTCCAAACAATAAATTCAAAGCGATGGCTGAACCGATCACTTCCGCTAAATCACAAGCCGCGATCGCCAACTCGCATAAAATCCACAAGATCATGGCCACAGGCTTACTATAATGATCTCGACACGCTTGTGCCAAATCCCTACCCGTTACAATCCCCAGTTTGCCAGCTAATGATTGAAGCAATATAGCCATTAAATTGGAAAGCAAAATCACAGAAAGCAACGTGTATCCAAACTGGGAACCACCCGCAATATCAGTCGCCCAGTTACCTGGGTCCATATAACCCACCGCTACTAAGTATCCTGGTCCGGCAAACGCAAGAAACTTTTTTATCCAAGAACCGGTTTTTGGAATACGCAAACTTCGATAGACTTCAGGCAACGTCGGTTGTGTCCTTTTCTTTCTCCAGCCTTCATCCGCAGCCAGCGACAATTTTTTCGCTTCATTACCCATCATCATCATCACCTCGTTTTTGGTTTGTACTAAACATTTTGCACAAAGGAAACTTTTGAGGTAAAAAAATTACTCCACATTTAGAACCCAATATATGCAAACACACAGAAAAAGTTTCTCGTGTTTATTGTACTACAGAAAGAATTTTAGTCAAGGGAAACTTTTATCTTGAGTATCTCAAGGCTTGCCTAACGTCAAGAGGCAATTCATATTGTCATCATTTCATTTCACCCTTTTTTGTCTATATTTTTTCAATCAATCATGTTATTCACCTCCACTGAACCGTCCGATCATTCAATCTTATTCATATATCTTTCTTCTTTCTGCGTTTGAATCGACCTGGATGCTTTTTTCATCATCATCAGAGTCAAAAAAGCTGATAAAACATATAATCCGGCTGTCGACATGTAAACAAAACGAATCCCCCATTGATCTGCCATCCAGCCCATTAACAGAACCGAAAATCCAAATGTGACAAAGAGGATGGTTCCAAATGCAGCGAACACTTTCGGTAATAATACTTCAGGTGTATGAAATTGCAAAAGAGTTCTTTGTGCAATGCTTCGCGCCTGATAGGGCGGCCCCATAATCAAAGCTACTCCTAAGGCAAACCATGGATTGGATGAGTAGGTAAAGGCTATTGTCAAAACGCCGATACTGAAAGAGCTGATCAACATAGTGAACAACATTCGATTTTCAATCTTTTTGGACAGTTTCCAAATGAACAGTCCTCCTAGGATGGTTCCGGCAAAATTACTGGCATTGATAAAACCCCACCAATCCTCTCCTTTGTGTAATACTTCTTTCACAAACACTAAAATAATGGATCCGGCCCATATACTTTCTCCAAGTCCACTGATGATTTCCATATAAGATAAAGTACGGAGGATTGGATTCCCCCAGATCGTGATCCATCCTTCTTTCATACGATCCCATCGTTTTTGACTTTCTGGCTGGGCAGAAACGTTCGCGGAAGGATCTTTCACAAAAAGGAGAGCCAAAGTAGAGAAAAACATCATGATGGCAGTTATTTCCAACACTCGTATGACTCCCCATTCGGCAACCAAAATCCCGCTTAATGACCAGCCAACCAGCAATACAATTTGATCCGAGGTAGCCAGTAAACTGTTGGCCTTCACTAATAAATGAGAAGGAACCAGGCGAGGGACAAGTGCATTTCTAACCGGAATGGCCCAGCCATGCAGCATCGAAATGGCGAATACTAATAACAGAATCGCTGGAATCAACCATTGGGAAGGCAAGAAAAAATAGAGAATACACATCGATCCGAAACAAATGGTTTGACCCATTTCAGCCATCCATAAAAGAGTGCCAAGCCGCAAGCGATCCATAAGCAAAGGTGCTGCCAAGCCGCTTATCGCCTGCGCACATACCCGCAATATGGGAAAAAGCCCTGCAAAAGCAGCTGAACCTGTTCGATTATAAATGAAAGTCACAATAGCTAATATATAGAATGAATCCCCTAAGTTAGCGATAGATTGGCTAATCCAAAGCAGCCGAAACGATTGATTTTGATTCACTTTGTTCCCTCTTTCAAACAAATTTTGTTTCACCATAATAAAAAGTATGGACTACATTATTTTACAATAATTTAGATTATAAAGAATAAAAAGAAAATAAAAAAGTGATTTCATCATGACTGTCCAAAAGGCTATTCATTTAAAACAACAAATGCCTCCTCGATGAAAGTTTTCCCTTTAAAAGGCTGGTTTCTTTTTATTCCCGTTCCTTTCGGATCCTATTTATTCTATTGATGGACTTCCTACTAAAAGGACGAAGCTTCGGATCGCTTAACCAGCCGATGACAAATCAACGAACAAAATCAAAGGCCGTTTTTATGCCGCTTTTTTCCTTTTGTCCTAGATTCCGCAGTGGCAATATAACCCATAATCATGCGCACCAAAATGGGGCTCACTCATTTTTGCAACGAGTGAGCCCCATTTTTACGAACTTAAACGATCAGAATGAAAGCTTGATTCTGATACTTGAATTCCGTTTTGATCAACGGATAACAGTTCGATTTCACAGTCCCAAAATCGGGCTTGAAGAGACTGCGCCAATTTCTCGCCTTTTCCTTTTTCCGCAAAAGAAAGAACCGCCGGCCCCGCCCCGCTTATGACCGTTCCAAAAGCCCCGTTATTGCGGGCGCATTTCCTCATTTCTTCAAAGCAGTCAATCAAATGGATTCGGTATGGTTCATGAAAGAGATCTTTTTCCATCACATTTCCAGCCAACTCGTAATCCCCGGTTAACAACGCCGCTAAAAAAACATTGGAAAGCGCGCTCGCTTGAACCGCTTTTTTTCTTTCCAATACATTTGGCAAGACCTTTCTAGCTTCTTCTGTCTTCAATTCATAGGAAGGGATCAAAGCGACAATATCCACGTCTAATGAGGAGATATGAACCGATTTTGTTTTCTCGCCATCATAGACGCCGATGACTAGGCCACCGTAAATCGAGGCGCCGATATTATCCGGATGCCCTTCTATTCGAGTACCGATTTGCATTTTTTCTTCGGTTGAGAGAGATAAGCCGCAAAATTGATTGGCCAGTTCAATGCCGGCTGCAACCGCCGCCGCACTGCTGCCTAATCCCCTTGCTAACGGAATATCACTTTGCATTTTGATCGTTAAAGGGGGAAGAGGAGCTTTAAATATAGCTGCGGTTTTTTGAGCCATTTGGCAAACGAAATGAGATTCATCATTCGGCAGCTCTTTCAACTCCGGGCTTAAATGCTCAAAATGCCAATGATCTCCTCTACTCGCTTGAATTTTCAAATATTTAGAAAGAGCGAGGCCGATAGAATCGAACCCCGGCCCCAAGTTCGCCGTGCTGGCAGGCACAGTGATCGTCAGCGAAGAACTCATGCATGTACAACCCCTTCAATGTATTCAAATACGGCCTTTTCCTCATTCGGCAGGACGACCGGTTTCTTTTGAATGCGTTGAATAGCGGTTTCAGGATCTTTCAGTCCATTGCCCGTCAAAACGGCAACGATAGTGCTTCCGGCCGGAATTTCACCCGTTTTTCGCTGTTTTATGATGCCGGCAATCGATGCTGCTGAAGCTGGTTCGGCAAAAAGGCCTTCCTCTTTCGCCAACAGTTGAAATGCTTCTAAAATTTCTTGATCCGTTACAAAATCGATTTTCCCGTTGGATTCATCGCGAGCCCTCACTGCTTTTTCCCAGCTCGCAGGATTCCCGATTCGGATAGCGGTCGCGACTGTCTCCGGATGTTCAATCACTCTATTTTGCACAATCGCTGCTGCTCCTTCCGCTTCAAATCCATGCATTTTCGGCAATCCCGTTTTCCGTTTCTCATGAAATTCTTTAAAGCCTTTCCAATAGGCCGAAATGTTTCCGGCATTACCGACCGGAATCGCCAATATATCCGGAGCCTTGCCTAATTGTTCGCATATTTCAAACGCTGCGGTTTTTTGTCCTTCAATCCGGTATGGATTCACCGAATTCACTAAGGTAATAGGAGAGTTTTCACTCATAGAACGCACCATTTTCAACGCTTCATCAAAGTTTCCTTCGATGGCCACAATCTCGGCTCCGTACATCATCGCTTGAGCTAGTTTTCCTAGAGCGATTTTTCCATTTGGGATCACAATCACCGCTTTTAATCCCGCCCTTGCCGCATAAGCCGCAGCCGAAGCGGAAGTATTTCCGGTCGAAGCGCAAATAATCGTTTGGCTCCCCTCTTCTTTCGCTTTGGCTACCGCCACCACCATTCCCCGATCTTTAAAAGATCCCGTTGGATTCGCCCCTTCCACTTTCACAAAGAGCTGGCAATCTAATTGTTGGGACAAACGTTTTAAAGGAATAAGCGGTGTATTGCCTTCCATTAAGGTTAATTCAGGGGTTTGATCTGTAACCGGCAAAAATTCTTTATACTTTTTTAACAATCCTTCCCATTTCATTTTAAACCGTCTCCTTCCACTCGATAAAAACTTTGAATTCCTTTCACGACCGATAAATCTCGAATATGCTGCAATACACTTTGGTAATTTTCCATCGTTGCTTTATGCGTGACGATCACAATTTCCGCCAGCCCTTTTTCCTCCAGCGGGAGTTGGAGAATTTTTTCAAAACTGATCGAATAAGCAGAAAATAATTTTGTCAGTTCCGAAAAAGCCCCCACTTCATCACGGACATGAAGGCGGATAAAATACTTGGCAAGACGTTCATCCGCTTTCTTTAAGTTTTTTTCATACTGCGGCAACAACGTGTTTTTCCCGTTTACTCCAAGGCGCATATTTTTCACAACTGCCACGATATCGCTGACGACCGATGTTGCGGTTGGCAAACTTCCGGCACCCGGTCCGTAAAACATCGTTTCTCCCACCGCCTCCCCGTAAACATAAACCGCATTGTATTCATCGTTCACGGAGGAAAGCGGATGGTTTTTGGACAAGAACGTCGGCTGGACACTGACTTCCGCTTTTCCGTCTACTTGATGGGCATATCCGATTAATTTCATCGTATAGCCGAGCATATCGCCATATTTTAAGTCTTCTTTTGTCACCTTCGAAATGCCGGTCACTTCTACGTCTTCAAGGTCGATATTCATGGAAAACGCCAATCTCGATAAAATGGCCATTTTTCTGGCCGCATCAAGTCCTTCTACGTCAGCGGTCGGATCTGCTTCGGCATATCCAAGTTTCTGTGCATTTTGCAAAGCCGTTTCGTAAGATAGACCTTCTTTATCCATTTTGGTCAAAATATAATTGGTCGTTCCATTCACAATCCCCATCAATTTTTCGATTTTGTCAGAAGCTAAACCATCCGCCAAACCGCGGATAATGGGAATCCCTCCGGCGACACTAGCCTCATAATATAAGTCACAACCATTTGCCGTCGCGGCATCTTGCAATTCGGAACCATAAAGGGCGATTAAGTCTTTATTGGCGGTTACTACATGTTTTTTCGCTTGAAAAGCTTCTATAATATATTTCTTCGTGTCTTCAATCCCGCCCATCACTTCTACAATGATGTCAATCTCAGGATTGAGCACGACTTCTTTATAATCGGTGGTCAGAATTTCTCTACGAATGTCAACTTCTCTTTCTTTTTCTATATCCCGCACAAGCACTTTATGGATGGTCAAGGAACAACCAAGTTGATGAACGAGCTGTTCTTGATGGTTTTGAACGAGTTTCACTACGCCCGATCCAACCGTTCCCAGACCTAGGAGACCGATTGAGATACTCTCTTTCATCTATTTTTCACCCCGTGTATTTTTATGGTGTACATTTGTTTTTATATAATAGACATTATACGTCCCTTATTTTCGTTTTGCAATAAAAATTTTGTAAAAAAATAATTTTCATTCAATTTTGTATTATCGCCGCAGCGAACCGCGTACCAAAAAAGAATCCAATGAATACCAATGGCTTCTTACGTAAGTTTGGCAAAAACCGATTTTCTTTCTGTACAAGCTTCTGCATCGCCAATAGCCTTAAAATAAAAAAAGGAGACAATTGCCTCCCTCGCTTCTTATCTATATCTTCAAAAAACAGCTCACTAATAAAATCGCTCGATCGGATAGTCGGCCATATATCCTAGTCCACCGTGAATCTGTACAGCTTTATCCGCAACACGGTTATAAACTTCAGAGCCATATAATTTCAACATAGCCGCTTCTTTAATGACTTTCATTTTTTTGTCTACCATCCAAGCGACTCTATACGTAAAAGATCTTAACACTTCGATTTCCATCGCCATTTCTGCTAACATATGAGCAATCGCTTTCTATAATCGGCACGCCAAATTGAATTCGTTCAGGCGCATGATATATAGACATATCCAGCCGTTTTTGACAGGATCCAAAATTTCTGGCCGCTAAGCCTGCCCGCCATTCACTAAAATCTTTAAGGCGTTCACATATCCTTGACCTTCTTCTCCAAGAACATTTTGTACAGGTACCTCACAATCTTCTAAAATAATTTCCGCAGAATGAGAGCCGCGCAATCCCATTTTGTTTTCAACCGCCCCTACGTGAAACCCTGGGAAGTCTTTTTCGACAATAAAACTTGTGATTCCTTTCGCTCCTTTTGATGGATCGGTGACGGCCATCACTGTAAAAATATCTGCCTCTGTTGCATTCGTAATATAATGTTTTATCCCGTTTAAAATATATTTATCGCCTTTTTTTACCGCCGTTGTTTTTAAGTTCGCTGCATTCACCCCTGCTTCAGGCTCTGTAAGTGCAAAAGCTCCGATTCGTTCACCGCTAGCCATATCAGGTAAATATTTTCTTTTTTGTTCTTCCGTTCCTATTTCTACAATCCCGACTGTTCCAATTCCTGTGTGGGCTCCAATGAGTGTCGTATAACCGTTATGTGTTGCCGCCTATTTTTTCATAAAGAACACGCTTGCCAACCATGTTTATACCAAGTCCTCCATATTCTTCCGGAATGCTCTATCCAAATAACCCTAATTCTTTCGACATTTCGATTATTCTTTTAGGTATTTTATTACATGAACGTGTTCGATTGTATGAATCGACTCTATTATGAGCTCCACCTCATCGTCCTAAAACGAAAGCATTTTCATAATTGTTGAACCTCTTTTCTGCTATATTCTTTTTTATGATTATTCCGAATTTCGTTTTTTAAAATTGGTCTTCGTCTTCCATTGATGGAGACGCCCTATTAACTATAATCATATTTCCATTGTCACTATTTATTCCATTTCTTTTATCTTTGAAATCATGATTTTTCCCGCCATTCTTTGCCCTCAAATATACAAATGTCGAGAACCAATTCATTTTTTAAAAAAAGATATGAGAAATGTACTCTTGTAAAAATTGCCTGCAGAATCCGAAATAGGATCAAAACGATAATCTGCACCCGAGATGGGTACAAAAAAAGAACAACGCAGTTCGTAAGCCGTTGTTCTTCCAAGTACATGATGATTCCATTAGATTTTTCCTGTAAAACCGTTTACTAGAACATTAAGACCTTGATATTGCTTTTAAAGCGGTAGAAAGGTCTTCCATTGGCATTTTGCAAGCCTGGTTTTCACAAATAAAAACAAGTAAATCAGTCTCTTTTTGCTTTGCAGCTCCTTCCAGCCATTCCGGTCGATGCCCGGACCATACATCAAACGGAAGAAATTCTTCCCGGCATCGCCACAATACAGCTCTCTTTTCTGAACCGTTAGAACCGATTACGATCACTTCTCGGCCTTGGGCAAACAACGCCATCGCCGCCTCCAACATATACAGCATGGATACAGGAAAAGCGTTCAGTTCTTTTGAAAACGAGCGCACACACATTTCTACACGCTTCATTAATTCTATATCCCCCGTTAATTTCGCCAATCTCCAAAGCTGATAAGCAGCAACGCTATTCCCGGAAGGATAAGCTCCATCATAACCTGGCTTCTCTCGTACCAACAGTTCTTCACCGTCACGGTCTGTAAAGAAAAAGCCGCCGTTTTCATCCCAAAACCGTTCAAACAGGGCATTTTTCAACTCAATCGCAAATGAAAGCATATGAAGATCATCTTCTGCCAAAAACAATTCCAAAGTACCCCACAACAAAAAAGCATAATCATCCAAATAACCGCGGTATTTCGCTTCACCCTCTCTAAAACGGGCCATTAATCTCTTTTCTTTCCACACATATTTTTCAAGAAAATCCATTGCTTTGCGGGCTTGAGATAACAAGCCGGGATCATCGAAAACAGAACCTGCCTTTGCCAGGGCGGCGATCATCAGCCCGTTCCAAGAGGTTAAAACCTTATCATCGACATGTGGTTTCACTCTCTTTTCCCTTGCCTGAAAAAGAAACTGTTTCGCCTTTGACATAAGATTTTCTAATTCTTCTATACTTAGCTCGTGGTTCGCCGCGATTGTTTCAAGATCGGTTTGAAGTAAATGAAGAATATTTTTCCCTTCAAAGTTGCCTTGATCGGTGACATGATACAGCTCGGAAAAAATCGTTCCCGTTTCCTCGCCTAACACATCCATGATTTCTTCTTTGCTCCACACATAAAATTTTCCTTCTTCGCCTTCGCTATCAGCGTCAATCGCTGAATAAAATCCGCCTTCCGGATGAGTCATCTCTCTGGCGACGAAATCGGCTATTTCTAACACGATCCGGCGATACCGTTCGTTCTTCGTGATTTGATAAGCTTCCGTATAAGCGTACATCAACAGTGCGTTGTCATACAGCATCTTTTCAAAGTGGGGAACCAGCCACATTCCATCCGTAGAATAACGCGAAAAACCACCGCCGATATGGTCGTAAATACCGCCCGCAGCCATCGAATCAAGCGTTTTTTCCGCCATCTTGAGCGCGGATTCCTCGCCGGTCATATGGTAATAGCGGAACAAAAACAGTAATTGATGGGGACTTGGAAATTTCGGTGCCTCTCCAAATCCACCGTAAAGGCTGTCGAATTTTCCAGCAAGCTGCTGAAACCCTTTATGAACAGCTTCTTCCGTGACCTCTCCCTCGCTCTTTCGGCCCGCCTCTTCTTTCAATGCTTCCACTAATCGGCTACCTATATCAGCGATTCTCTCCGGATCTTGATGATACGCTTGATGCAATTGCGGCAAAATGTCCATCAGTCCCGGCCGGCCATACTGACTGTTTTTTGGAAAATAGGTGCCGGCATAAAACGGCTTTTTGTCCGGAGTCAAAAACACCGTCAACGGCCATCCGCCCTGACCGGTCATCAGCTGGCACACGGTCATATAAACCGAATCAATATCCGGCCGCTCCACCCGATCCACCTTAATTGCCACAAAATATTGATTTAACAACTCCGCCACTTCAGGATCCTCAAACGACTCCCTCTCCATTACATGGCACCAATGACATGTTGAATAGCCGATACTAACGAATACTGGCTTATTTTCAGATTTAGCCTTTTCAAATGCTTCATTTCCCCATGGATACCAATCTACAGGATTGTAGGCATGCTGCAATAGGTAAGGTGATTTTTCCTGTATAAGTCTATTGGCTTTTTTATCCTTAGTCATGGTGGCAATCACCTCCTTTATATATCTATATCTGTGTTTTAAGGTCTCAATCTAATCCAACAAGGCTTAATGAAAATTTACAGTCATTTCTCCCTCATCTTTATCAGATTCTCTTGTAAGGTCTACATGACTTATTATTGCCTTTAAGTATATTGTTTCTATCCTCTTCTTTTGTAACCCTGTCAAAGTAATTCAACACATAGTCAAGATACCTAAGCTTATCCATATCCTTAACAGCATCCAACTTTTTCAGTTCTTATTTAAAAGATCTATCTCACTTTCAATATTTTTTTGCTGATTCTTATATTTCTCTTTCCTTTCCAAATATTCATCTTGTATAATCTTCATTATCATAAGCATCCATAGCTCTCGATAATCTGTTTTTTCCTTTTGTAGCTCTTTCTGTAGGTGCAATCTCTTTTAATATTGCCTCTTTCCTTAGCAATATCTCCTCCCTCTCCTTTGTTTATAGCTGTAACTAACTCATCCCTGTACTCCCTAACCATTTCTTGTATCTTCTCAACAACCTTACTTTCTTCTACTCCTTTATTTGTACATTTCTCTCCTACAGGTCTCTTATACCAACAGCTTCTAATAACATTCACTGCCTATTTTTATCTTAAAAGGTTCCATTCTTCGTTTAGTCACTTCGATTATAAAAATACAAAAAACAACTTTATAGAGTGCCCGAGTTCATTAGGGGCTTAATGATACTTTGATTTCAATTCCTCATAGTTAAGATAAAAACGGACTCTTTGTGATGAGTAGGTTAGTTACTAAAAGGTTTCAATTCCTCATAGTTAAGATAAAAACATCGAATACGGAATATCGGCTTGGTTAAAGACAAGCTCGTTTCAATTCCTCATAGTTAAGATAAAAACCTTTTGCTTCGACAGTGGAAGCATTTTGGAACAAAGTTTCAATTCCTCATAGTTAAGATAAAAACGACTGCGCCTGATGGTACCGAGGTTGGTGTTGTGGTGTTTCAATTCCTCATAGTTAAGATAAAAACCCCAAAATGCATTGATACATTAACAATTTTCAAAGCAGGGCAAGTTCAGGATACTCCATTTTGAAAATTCCGTCAATAGAGAGAATAGCTGATGGCTGTGAGAAGGAAAGAGAAAAAGAAACTGTCGTCGATCCCCCGCACTTTTTGCACGATTGGAGGTCGACGACACGAATTAGCTCTCTAACAACGACCGAATCGCTTGTACTTTTTCATATTGTTTTTGCTTGCTTGGTTTTACATTCCATTGTCCGATGCGTTGCCAATAGGCTTGAAGTGCTTGTGCGGCCAGTTTGTTTTGTTGCACGATAACCTCTTGATACAGCACAGATTTACTTTTTTCTTGATCTTGCTGGCTATTGGTAAGCATTTCAATTTGCCGCACTAGTCGTTCTTCTGGAGGAAGCTGTGCTAAACGAGCTTCTTCCTCTTGTCTTTGGCGTTCTTCTTCTTTTTCTCGTTCTTCTAAAAGCCTTTTTGCTTCCCGCTCTTTTTCTTTTTCGACAAGAGGAAGAAAATCGGATTCCGTAACATCTTGGATATTAGTAAAATACCCATACCCTGACGATGTTTTGGAACCGATCCCGAGTTCGGTCAATGCACTGATCGTCCACGAAGCGGCTTTGTCTAACAGCTGTTTTGCTTGTTCTGTCGTTAGACTAATAACATGATCACATGTTATATAGATGTCGACATCCGACACCACTACAGTAAAAAACATAACTGGTGTCGGGAATTGATCGTCTGTTGCCGCTTGTTTTTTCTCATAATATTTTTTCATATGTACGGTTAACATATCGGGAACGAGCTTCAGCCTGTTTGTCAAAAAGATGTCGTGAAATTGAATGACTCCTCGTCGCTCCTGCGTTCCGAACACGAGCGCGCCTGTTTCGTGGGATGACAAGTTTTCTTCTTTTCCATCACAATACGCTTCGATAAACCAGTGACGGACAACCCCTTTTACGCTGGAAGCTGGAATGTACGGAACACCGTATACGGGATGAATTGTCAATGATGTTTCCCGCACATGACCTGCGCCTAGCCCATGAACGATTTTCCCAATTGGGCGTGCTTTTAGCTTTTTGACATACCCTGTTTGTGCCAAATGAACAAACGCATGCTCACGCTGTCGAGCGACATCGTTTGCGATTTCCTGCAAATCACGATTCACAGGAATTGTTTCTATCTTTTTTAGTATCTCGTATCTTGTTTTCTGTTCATTCCATGTATGTTTCAAACAGTAGTGCATATGATAAGCAAGATGGGCGATTTGCTGCTTGTCAACACTGCGGATCACCTCTTGCGTATCTTTTGGATGGAGAAACATCCCCCCTCCCTCCTTTATTCGTCTTTCTCTGTTCCGTTCTCTTTTGCCATTCCATCGACAAACTTTCGCATCCAATTCAACAGTGCCAACGCTTCCATCGTCCAAAGACGGTATTCTTCGCTTAGAAGGTTAATCACCACTTGGACGAATTCCTTTTTGTCATCTTGAAATGCATGAGGGTATTTTTCTTGAAACCATTCGTGGAGAGCCTGATAAATCGCGCCATATTCTTTTCCTTTTTGATAACAAAATGCCATTGCTTGCCCAAATCCGTTTACTTGAATAAGGGATGGCATTTTTTTGACGTAAGACCGATAGTTTTCAAAATTGCTGATACGTTTATCTTCCTTTACTTTTTTCACCGCTTCAAACGCAAAAGCGGCGCGCCCATTTTCAATACCGACACGTTGAACGTTTTTTGCCACGACACACACCCCTTTTATACCCAAATCGTCCGAAGAATTCCTCGACCTAACGTACTATTGCCGCCAAGCTGAAATACTTTCGGGAACGTATTTTCTTTCACTAAAAAGGTTTCCACTTCTTCCGCTTTTTGAAGTCCTTCCATTCCTTTTCCACGTACATTCCCGATGTAAAGTAAACTATAAAAAATCGTTTCCGGCGGAACGTTTTCTTCATACCAAAGAGCGCCACTATCTACCGTTCCCTTTTCATAGTCTATTTTAATACGAGCATTTACTTCGGTTGACAATTTCACAAAATCAGTAAAATCATCATCAGATAATACAACAAGACGATCTTGAATGTTTATTTGCACATGGTCAGAAAGCAATTTCGCAAGCTGTTCTGCCAACTGTTTGGCTTCATCAGAAACGGTTACATCAAATGCATATTCTTCCAATACAATATGTTTATTCGCCGAAAAGAGTCGATCAGAACTCACTGTATTCGGGCTTGGCACTGGCAGCGGATCGATACTGTACTCATAAAGTGCGATTTCATTATTCCACCGCTCTAACACTTGTGGGCATGTAATCCACGCAAACACGCCGCGGAGCGATTTAACCGGAAACAATAATAAACGCGCGTCGCTAAGCGCAATCGCACTCGCCTGTGTTTCGTTTTCTTCTCCTTTTTCTGAGCCAAATATCAATTCTAGTTTTTTGCTTTTCCCCTTTTCTTTTAACGACTCCGTGATATGGTAACGCAGCGCTCCTTTTAACGATGAGCTTTCGATTTTTGGGAACCCTGTATGCTTTTCGCGCTGAATCGGCAAATCGACTAATCCGATTTCACTTCCGCTTCCAGCGTGAACGGATGTCACAGCATGCAGAAAAAATGGACGTACGATTGAATACATTACAACTCCTCCTCATTTTTACTTGCACTTGCAATGACGGCAAATCCGAACCCTTCCTCTGCCCCTTCATCGGTAAAATGCATTCCGTTGGCAACCGACAGTAATTTTGAAATGTCGTCTTCTTCCACTTTTACGTAAATGACCGAACCAGCAGGAACCATCCATTTTCGCGGTTTCGGACGATGACGGACAATATCCCAGCCGCCATATAACTCTGGTCGTCCAATGGCAGCGGTGAGCCACTTTACTGTCACGCCATTCGGCAATGTCATCTTTTCGTCGTCAAAATCGTGCGGGCGCGAACCTCTTTCAAAAATCGCTGGTGATAAGAAAATAATTTTCGCTACTTTCGTTTGTGCTATTTTTTCCGCTAGTTGTTTTTGCTCTTTTTCGTCCCATAATGTAAATGTTTCTTCTGACCGCTGAATAATCCACGGGCGATTTTCGCCGCCAATGCGGGCAAACTTCACTTTCGAAAAATCTGGCCCGTTTCCAATGTAAACCGCAAGAGCTCCGTCATCACGAAAACGCCCCTGCGTGACTCGATATAAATGTCCTTCCTGAGCAGTTCGGCTCTCTCTATCCAATCGAATACCTACCTTCTCTTCTCGCACGACTAACTTCGACAATGAAATAAGAGATGATATTGGCGCTTCGTGTAAAATGGCATGCTTCCATTCACGCAAAGAAACATACTGATGTTGGGAGCTTTTCGTTTTTTCTCGTCTTGTAGAAGCAAGCCGCCACTTTCCTTGCAGCGAAGACGGCTTTTCATCCTTTGAAAGCAGCAACGGATACGCTTTTAGAGAATTTTTTTCTTCAATTACTTGATAATCTAATGGCAACGGAAGAAGAATATCTTGTTTATATGTCAGTGCGCAATATTGTAATTGAAATTCCCCGCGTTGATTTGGTGTTCCCATCCATCTTTTCACATGTTCATCAGTTTCACGAACAAATTCATCAAACGTAGTATGCGTGTGAATGTACGCGGCACGTAAAGCTCCGTAAATCGTGTTTGGTCGCGGAGGGAACATCGACTCCATCACTGTATCTTCTCCTGCTTCCGTAACACGATGGTTTTTGAAAAAAAACGTATCTACCGGCGTCAACGTTAATTTTGTCATTCTTCCGTTCCCTCCTTCCGCTTGAAAAAGGTTAAGATTTTCAACAGATACAAAAAGTCATATCCGCTTGGTACTATATCATGCAGTTTCATAAGTGTTTCCACATGCGAATCAAGATTATCTATTTTTGCGCCTTCTTTCACCGATCGTTTCAACAATCGGCGCAATTCTGTCCGAACCATTTCCTTGTTTTCCCACTTCAGATGATATTTTTCGTGTAAAAGAGGATAAAAAGCTTGTGTAAAATGATGAATGAACGTTGGTGATAGCGATTCCTTTAACAGTGAGAGAAATTGATGTAACTCATCGGTGATTTTTTCCTGTTCCACGGTCCATGGCAATACCGCCTCCGAAATCTCTCCCGAATGAGTGTGAACGGCGATCGCCAACGCATCTTTTTGTTGTTTCGTAGTTTCCGAGTAATAGTTTTTTGCTTTTTGTTCTAGTCTTCG
Source organism: Bacillus sp. FSL W8-1127 (assembly GCF_038006725.1). NCBI lineage: Bacteria > Bacillati > Bacillota > Bacilli > Caryophanales > Bacillaceae > Bacillus > Bacillus sp. FSL W8-1127. Next base: position 1,912,896 of record NZ_JBBOVU010000001.1, read on the forward strand.
CACCTCATTTAACACTAATTGCAGCGGAGCCTTTTTATGGGCAACGATCAGCCCGACCGAAGCAGTAGCGCCTTTTCCTAATCCTTTTTTTTCATCGCTAAAGGCAAAACGTAATTCCTCAGCTATTTTTAACGCTTCATCTACCGGAACGAAAGCGAGAACATCGTCCCCACCCGCATATACAAGCCGGCCATGATAGTCCGTCTCAACGATGTTCGGTACAACTTCCTGGGAAAAATGCGCAAGCTTTTGGCTGATGCGGCTATAGTCTTCCTTGTTCTCTCCTGAAAACCATTTTCCCATATTGTCGCCGTCCATCATCACGATCGCATAATATTTCCCTGAACCGATTTCCATTACGGATGGAAAAGTCCGGAACTTTGTTCCTGCTGCTTTGAAGATCGGGGTGAAGTAATCGCGCGCAACGCGTTTGCCAAGACAAATACCGCACAAAAACTCATTATTTTTTATTCTTCCAACATATTGCTCTTGTTCTGAATTTTCTTCCAGTTCTTTGTATATTCCCGCGCATCGTTCCCATGTTCTTTCCAATTTTTGTTTCATCGTACCGTATCGGTTGAACTCGTCTATATCCTCCAAACATAACGCTTCCCGCTCTTTACAAACGGTACAAACTAAACCGTGTTGAGGAACGGATTCATAACGCTTTTCGTTTTTCAACGCCCCTAGCCGCCGCTCGGCGCGCTCACGAATTTGTTTAAACGATGCCGTTTCATCATAAGGTTCGGCAACCCAATAAATTTCCAAAAACGAGCGGATTTGCGCTTCTGTCGTTGTCTTCAGCTTTTCTTTTTCATGATCTAAAAGAAACGGAAACACGTTATCAATCGCTTGAAAACAAAAATCGCAAAATACATTTCGCACGCTTTGTTCCGTTTCTTGCAATATCGCTTTTGCTTTTTCCGTTTCCCCTTCGACAACTGACGTAAATCGGTTCGGAATGGAAGCGATATGGAGACGGCGCGATGATGGATTTTCCAATTCTTCTTTGGAAACGAGAGGATATACAATTTCGCAATGCGGGTCGGCTTGATACAGCGTTTTCATCGCTTCGCGCACAAGGTAAGATAAGATGTAACTTCCACTCCAAAAATCTTCCGTTTTCCGCGCCGATGCAATAAATGACTGCACTGGTCCGACCGTAAAAATCACCAATTGCCGTTTGCTCATACCCTCACCCCAGCTATTTCCAAAAACAAATCTCGATCTCGTTGATACTGTGGTTGTTTATATACAGAGCTATCTGCCTCTACTTCGGTGATGATTGGGTAATACAAATCCCCGATTTTCCGCACGGTACACCACAGCGGCGAAGCGAATCGTTTCGGACGAACGGCGCCTAACCGTCCATAGCGGTTCGCCCTGTGCGACGCTTCGCCAAAGCGCTTTAACACTTCTTGCGGCGTTTTTTGTCCTTCACCGACCCAAACCGCTGACAACACTGGATGGCAAGTGTGAACTTCTCCTTTGAGCTTTACGATGCATCCACTGTCGGCAAACTGAAACCTCTCACTCTGCCCCAATCGAATAAGCACATCTTGTAAGCTAGCCGCGAAATCCGCGACCGTCTTCCAACGATGTTCTTCCCATTGTACCGCGCCAAATCCGCGCCGCGCTCGCTGCCCCATTCCAGCAAGATGAAGCATGTACTGAAAATATAATTCATACGTTTCCAACAGCTGCTCATGTCTTCGCAATGCCCGCATGATGACGGCTGTTTCTTGTCCTGCTGAAATCGTCTTAATCGCAAACGACGACTTTGTTCGATGCGGAAGGACGCTTTCTCCTTTTGAACCGCTTAATGGCCGAGGTAAAAGCAAACTAACTGGAGACTTTTGCTTTTTCACCTGTGTTCCGCCAAACCATTCTTCTTCCTGCTCTAGCAACGATGCATGATTTTTTTCCTCCTGAAGCGTTCGCCACCAATAACGCCACACTCCGCGCAATGAGAAAATACGGAATTCCGCCTTTTCCTTTGCGTTGGCGCCATGCATCGCCATTGGTGTTATCAATTTCAACTTGTACATTGATTCTACGATTGCTGACGCTTTCAACCGTTCGTTATCAACCATTCACTCTTTCCCCTTTATTTCATTTTCATTGTGAAAGTACCGCCATTTCCTCAAAAAATGGCTTTATCGCATCTAATAACGTTTTCACACGCTGGGCAAATCGATCGGCTGTTAACGGACGTTCTCTTACTCCCGCATGATTCATATCATTGCGAAGTTCCGCTACTTCTCCAAACGGTTTCAGCAATTCCCGATACGGAAGCAGCTTTTCTACCATTTCCTCGACAAATGGATCGCTATGTACTTCCCATTCTTCTTTTTTCGTTCTCCGTATGATAATCCGTATGGTGGAATGAAGGTCGTTTCGGATCTCCACATTAGTGACTTTCAGCTGAAACGCACGGCAGATTGCCGTAACAACATTTTCCGATAACATCGTTAACGCTGATTGAATTAGCCCGTTATCTACGCACCAGCGCGCTACTTCCCATCCATTGATAATCGTATTGCCGCCAAAATTCGAATATTTCTTCTCCATTTCATCCAATATCGGAACAAGCGGTTTAATCGCCTCCGCTTGCGAGTGACGGACTTGTTCAAGCTGATAGCGGAATTTTTCCACTTCTTCTTCCACTTGCAAGCTTCGGCATGTACGAATAGATTTTCCAGTTTGATCTAACTGTTTTGCTAATTTATTTAGCTCCGCCACTTCCTTTTTCAATAGCGGGCTTGCATTGGCATCGCAAAACACTTTTCTATTTTCGCGCGCCGTCAATTCTTTAATGAGAGACGCATCTCCCGTTCGTAAAAACTGGTCGACCCCGTTTGTCCAGTCAAGCAATTCCGCCATATTCGTCAAATCCACAATCGGCACAAGCCGCTGTTCAGGAGAAAGCTGTTTCACTTCGTTTGGTCTCCCTAATTTTTCAAACCATCCGTATGCCAATGCTCCAATCGTCGCTTTTTTTACTAAACGTGCGTAATTTAACACAATTAGCGCAACAAATGGAATCGATCGGAAACTGTGGGTGATATCGAAGTAAATCGTATCCCCTTCACCAATTTCCGCGATAATGGAATCAAATAGCTTCCAGTTGGCGGATTCGTCTTGACCGCTTTCTATTTCAACAAGCTTGACGGTCGCTTCTGGGGCGATTCTTTGGAAAGCAGTTTTGATCCCTTCCACTTGTTGCCCGTCACGAATTTTATCATTCCAGTTGCTTTCTTTTGCCTCCTTCGTTGCAAAGATGATCACATCCATTGGTTCTTCACTTCGAAACAATTCGTAAATGGCAGTTTGAACAAAACGCGTATAACTGGAGCGCTGACCGCGATAAGTATAAAAACAATATTCGTAATCATTTCGACCTAGAAAAGACAATAGAACATTTCGAGCCATTTCGTTTTACTTCACCACCGTCATTAAATTATTTGTAATATCCAAAAATTCCGACCAGTATTCATAAAGTCCGCGTCCTTGTGAAGCTTCATATTCCTTGTATATTAGCTTGAAAATACTTTTCCAATAGACTTGTTAAAGGTCTGAACGGTCCGACCTTCTACTATTTGCGTCACGAAAAACGATCGCCGTCCGCTCGACCAGTTTTCAGTTTTTCTTTTTTGCGAAGCTTAGCACCATACATTTAAAAACGGTGATATTTCCGCCATCGTTTCATCACGATTTATTGAAAATGTTTGCTACAGTCAATAAGGAAATTCCGCATGTAATGACGATATATTGATACATTTTCGTTCAGCAATTACATCATCACCGCTTTTGATTAAGAAACTTTAGAAAACTATCAACAGCGGAAACACGATTTTCTGTATAGCACTACTTTTATACTAATTCCAATTAACTACCCAAATTTTAACTAATTTTCTCTGCATATATCAACAAAAATTTACAATAAAACTAAAAAAATCCTATAATCAGATAGTTTTGACACAATCTGTTCAATTCCCATTAAAACAGTAATGCCTAATAAATCCACATTTTGTAACGGATGAATCCATATAGTTGCACTGCAACAAAAAGGACTGACTAGGAATTAAGGATAGTTTCAATTTCTTATAAAATAAAAAAATAATGTCCAAAACATTCTGGACATTAACTTATATACGTTTCCAATACCTCATATATAATTCCGTCAGTAAAAAGGGATGCAGACGGCTGTAGGAACAAAAGAGAAAAAAGAAGTGTCGTCGATCCCCCTCACTTTTTTGCACAATTAAAGTCAAGGGCAAACAAGGGAGTAGTCAGCGTTCGTAAAGAAGGCGATACATGCCGAAACCTTGGGAATTTCTTCCGCCAATACCGACACGATACAAAAAGGTTAAGTTGTTTTGAGACGAACGAAGACGATAATGTCCGAGCCAAGCAGTAATATAAAATCCCTTAAAGATCGTCACAACTTTATGCTTTTCTGTCACACGAATAGGTTCGATAAACAGCCGTTCTTTCGGTGGAATGCCGTAATACGCTTCATATTTATTGCGGAAATTTAATTCGATTAAATGGGAAAATACTTCATCATATGGACTAAAAAATTGCGTTTTTTTGCTTCCGTCGACAATTTCGTATGTGCTGTAAACCGTTAGGGGCGAAAGCATTTCTATTTCAATTTCTTCACTTTTAATATCTCGCTTTTCTACATCAATTTTCTTTACTTCCACAGGCTGTCCACCTATTTGCACATCTGGAGACAATAACAAATATTGCCCGAGATCTTGTGTTAGCTCGGGCAATAGCGTGCCGACATGCCAATGAAATTCATCATAAAATGTAATCGTCTTTCGTTCCAAGTTTACTTGATGAGGACCGAAAAGACGGCTAAACGTAAATAACTTAAACGATCGCTTTTCTTTGCGAAATCCTTTCTCATGCAAAAACTGAGAAAACCTCGGATTTTTCAAAGAATGATATAGCAGACCTTGCAATTGTTGTTGATAATGAAGCGGGAGGGTCACCGAGTTATCTCGTCCCCTCATTATGATCGTAAGTCGCATTGTATTTCCCTACTTTCGTTTCAATTCCTCGTAGTTAAGATAAAAACGAATATAAAAATAAATTTAAGATAAAAACGATAGGGTTTCAATTCCTCATAGTTAAGATAAAAACCCGGTCTGATCGTCAACGCCTACCACTTCGCACGCTAGTTTCAATTCCTCATAGTTAAGATAAAAACTGCAAATCCGTTCGGAAAATATTGATTTTATGAGCTTGTTTCAATTCCTCATAGTTAAGATAAAAACTTTAGACTACGTCAACGAAAAAGAAGGACATGAACTGTTTCAATTCCTCATAGTTAAGATAAAAACGTAGTGGATTCCTAGGTAGAAGGTTCTAACGAACCTGTTTCAATTCCTCATAGTTAAGATAAAAACTCAACGGAAATACTTTGGACAATCGAAAGTGCAATTGTTTCAATTCCTCATAGTTAAGATAAAAACGGAAAGAGCATTTGCTATGCTTTCCCACGTTACTCCGTTTCAATTCCTCATAGTTAAGATAAAAACCACCCAATTTTCCACGTCCTCAAGGTTTTGATCGTGGTTTCAATTCCTCATAGTTAAGATAAAAACGGTTCATCACTTGGACGGTTCTATTGAAGTCGTGGACGGTTTCAATTCCTCATAGTTAAGATAAAAACCCCAAAATGCATTGATACATTAACAATTTTCAAAGCAGGGCAAGTTCAGGATACTCCATTTTGAAAATTCCGTCAATAGAGAGAATAGCTGATGGTTGTAAGAAGGAAAGAGTAAAAGAAACTGTCGTCGATCCTCTGGGTTTTGTGCGCTATTAGGGGTCGACGACAAAATATATGTTGCTATTCAATGAATTCAACCATCTATTGTTGATTCGAGATTTTTAAATCACTGAGTATCCATCAGAACAGACACAGGTGAATGATTCCTACCTTCTGAATCGCTTCACTAACTGTATAATCAGCCTTTTTGACAGTTTTTTTACTATACGATGTGCATCTGCCTTACCTTCAAACAAATAAGAACCGAGACAACGTACCAACGGCACATCGCTCGATTCTTGCATATAGGCAGCTTTTCGCTCCCTATTCCATGTCGATTTACAACAAGTACAATCTCTTTGTAAAGGAAAAAACTTGATTATAAAGAAATACAGTTATAATTACAATTTCTCCTAAATTCAAAAATCTTCATAGACTATTTCGTAAAATTTTGATCTCTTTCTTTCAAATATTAACTCATTTCTTGTGTAATCATATTTAATCTATCTGCGGAGAGAGACACTTCTTCAAACGCTTTCCCTAATTCATCTATCACGTTTACAAAGGAAACCAATTCCGTCTCTATATTATTGTTTTGTCGCATTGTTTCAACCATCGTATCTAAAATTTGCTCAAAGCGTTCCTCTGTTTCATTCATGTTTTGATTGCCATTATTCACTTCTGTTTTTATTTTTTCAAGCGAATTGTTAAGTTCCTCCACTTGTTTTTGAGTATTTTGAATTAGAGACGATACTTTTGAAACAGAGTTCTTTGTTTGCTCGGACAATTTTCGAACTTCGCCAGCCACAACAGCAAAACCGCGACCCGATTCTCCTGCTCTTGCGGCCTCTATCGTCGCATTTAGCGATAATAAGTTGGTTTGGTCAGCAATGCCAGTCACAATACCAACTATTTCTTGCATTTGTTTCGATATTTCTAATAATACTTGGACATCATTGGATATATCATCAACCTCACTATAAATGTTAGACATGATGAATGCCTGTTTTTGCATATGTTCTTTTCCTTTTTCGGCGCGTTCTTTTGCGATCAAAGACAGCTGAGTTCCGTTTTTTGCAAGTGAAACGATTTCATTTGATTGCGAGATTAATTGTTGGAAAGAAGCATTTGTTTGCTCTGAGATGGCGGCCAGATTTTGCGAAGCACTTGCAACGTTATGACGCGCTGACCTTTTTTGTTCCTCAGCCTCTTCCTTTAATCTTTCAGATTCAGCATCGTATGCCTCTAATACTAACTGTTGTTCTAGATTTAAAATTTTTGAGACGGCTCTTATAGCTAGAAAACACTCTTCCTTATCCATAATGTTTTGTTGGATAATATCCATTAGGGCTAACAATAGATCCTGAAATGCACACATATACCATTTCGTTTGAAGACCTATTTTTACATGCATATGCGCAATTTTAATCCTTTTGTCGATAAAAGACTCATCTATTCTTCCATTAAACATTTCAATAATATGTTGTCTTAGTGTCTTTTTTAATCTCTCTATTGAACTGTAATCATTAATAATTTTCAATAGCGAAGGTTCATTTTCCAAGTTTTTGTAAAATCTGTCAACAATAAAGTCTATTTTTTCGATTACGAATGGCTGTATTGCATGAATAATATATAAATCTTTTTCTGTCAGGTCGATCATGATTAATTGCTTTTCAATTTCACTGCCTTTTGCGATACTTATATCCCCTTTCCCATTTTCAAAATGAAAATGAGAGTTTTCTTGTTGTGTTCTTTTGAATATCACCTATGTTTCACCTCGTTACATTATGTAAGCATTTAACAGGAATAAATACCTATAAATTACAACGATTTAACATTTTATTACAAAATTTGCTACTATTCAACTTAAAAATATAAGGATGATTTAATATCTGATTGAAATTCGTATACACATAATGCCAGTTGAAACCTATCATCCAACCAGCCCGATAACAGCAAGCTTGTATGCAAAATCACTTAGCTCGACCGCACCCTCTCTTCGCCATCAACATGGATAGCCATGATACGAAAAGGATCGACAAGAGCGGAAAAAGCGGTTTCCCTGATTCGCCTTGAATGTTCTAAAGCTTTTTTATCTAATCCATGATTCTCCATCTAATTTGTTATATTTTTGTTTTGTCAACACTTGTATTCAATTTCAACCGACATGGTGCACTTGTTCGGCATGCGATTGACCTTCCTCTTCGATTTCCAGCACTCTTAAAATTTGGTCTCGATATTTTCGGTTTTGGCGTGTTCCTGAAATAATTTCAGAAAGACGGCTTAACGGAATTTTATGCTGAGCGCAAAACTCCTTATGGGTCATTTCTAGTTCTGCCAATCGCTGCTTGATTTTCCACCCTAATGGAGTGATGCGTTGTTTACGAACCGCCATTTGACTCACTCCTTTCTTTGACGCTCAGGAATACTGTTTCCTTACGTGAATTTTGGTAGAATGAAAGAGGATGGCTTCTTGTTACTTATTGGAAACCGGCGTTACGAGTTGCTTGTTTATCAATCTGTTCTGAGCTTCATTGGTTCCGGGCCATTCTCCGCAAGATTTTCATGAGGTTCTAACAATGCTCAGCGGGAACTTCCACAATCTATAAAATTTCAAGTCGAACAGATAGATTGTTCAAAAGTTATGGCTTGCTCACCCCTATCATGTTGTGAAGCCAAACACTGAATGAATAAAAGACTAAGTACCTTCATTACGAGACAGCAGCGACTGACTAGTGCGGAAAAGTAAATGCGCTTAAATCAAAACATTAGAGAAGCGTTTACATTCCACGCCTTCGACTTACCGCTGCAAAATTATTTTTTGATACTATCCTATGGATAGATATCGAAGCCCAAGCGGTTCAACATATTCGCATGAACTGGTACCTATATCAGGGAACAAGTTATACAGAAAGCTACTCACTTTAAGGCAGAATCCCTTTTTTCCGGACAAGGACATGCTTTCTTTGCCGCTTTAGTTCTCTTACAATAAATAGTAGAAGAACAATCCGATAAGTTCTCTTTTTGGTTAGCAAGTTTAATTTCGTTTCTACTAAGCGTACATTTTTTAAAAAATTATCCGACTTTTGATTATCTGTTTAATTTTTCCAATATCAAAACTTTAGGATGGAGTGAACATTCATGGCAAGATATAGAATATTAAAATCCAGATCTAAGATTTGTCCCTGTTCATTCCCCTAGATAAACCAATAAACGTGAATGACCTTGTCGAGCAACAATTCTTTTTTCTGTTCCCGTGACATTTTCGGAAAATCGGTGCCAGTTTAAATATACAGAATATTCCAAGGGTAATTTCAACAACTGAATGAAATCGGAATGGATATTTAAAAAATAACAGGTACAAAAAAGGATCGCAAACAACTAAATAAATATTAGAATCTTACAGAAAGATGACATCATGTAAATGTATTAATCCTGAATCCGTGATGAATTGAAATCGACTTTGATTTTGTTGTAATTTTGATGGATTGATAATCCATAAAACCCTTTTTATGCTTATGACCTATGTCATCTCTATTTCCGAAAATGGAACCAATCTTTTTTTTAGGTATACGAACCAAAAAAATAGACAAAAAAGCACAGGGAGTGACGTTGGACATCAGTGCCCGAACATTCGTTCGTTATCTTGCCTCTCTCCATTTCTGATAGACGTTCAGTAGGGGCTCGCTATAGCCACTCCTTCGCGTCAGTTTCATCCAGATCTGTCGTGATCGACGGACGAGTCGCCCTGCCATCGTGATCACCGTCTGAATAATCGTCTTGATGCGGCGGCGTTTCACTTTGTGGTGCAACGGATGTCTCGGATCGCTTAATAGATCTTGTCCAATCAGACGAAGAAGATTGTAAACGAAGGCTCCCATGACCAACACGAGCGCATTCGTTTTCATCTTCCCAGATGGAAGCCGCTCTAAATCTAAGTCGCTCTTCAGTTCGCTATGAAACTGTTCGCATGTCGCATGGTCATGATACAACGCGAGCACATTGCTCATTCGAACATGCTCGTATCCTTTGAGCCGCACCCAATAGCTTTCCACTTCATAATCAGGAACGAGCATCAGCTGTCCATTGCGTTCCATCGTCCGTTCCGTCACTTGGGTGACTTGAACGTACGTATACGTGTTTCCATCGATCGCTGCCTTCTGTGGAAGGCATAGCTCATAGGTTTGTACTCCTTCGCTTTGTCCATCATCGACACGTTTGCCCTTTTGCGAAGCGATCTGGAACCAAAGCGCTTTCGATTCTCGGCGTAAGTTTCGCTTGATGACAAAGTCCACGTCTTCCTTTAGGCATACGTGCCCATTCGCTTCTGCATCGTTTCCTGCATCCATGCGAACAAGCAGACGAGATGAAGTCAGTTGACGAGCTCGACGGATAGCGGTGACTAAAAACGAGGGCATGTTGTCTTGCACATGTTGTTTCCCTGGACGCAACTCGGCATGAACGAGATCCCCTTCCTTCCCTGCATACGCAAACAACGGTGTAAAACCGTCAAATCCTTTATACGTTCGACTGACTCCTTCTTTTTTCGTATCGGAGTTGTCAAATGGGGAACCATCTATATCAAGGGGAAGCCATGTCGTCTTTCCTTTGGTCCAACAAGGGGACAAAGTGGCATGTCGTTGAATCAACAGACGTATGGACTCCTCCCAAAGAATCGTTTCGGTCATCGGAAGACAAGCGAGCTGATCGAGTCGTTGTCGCAAGGTTGGAGAGGAAGGCACGTGCTGAATCCCCATCGATGCCGAAAAGATATCGTCCTGACGATACGCTTCGATATGATCGAAATCCGTTTTTCCTGTGGCAAGCAAGCCAATCATCGAGCGAATGACATCGCTATGGGAAATGTGCACTTCTCGACGAACCGTTGGAAGCCGAAGTGCGTTTACCCGTTTATCCAGTTTCGTTCGATGGAGTAAGTAGCCAACGAGAGCAAGCCCAGCACTTGGGGTAATCGCTTCATCTGTCAATACAAACCGAATCGGGAAATCTTTCATCACATCACCTACTTGATGAAGAATCGTCAACGTCGTTTTCCCTTATCGTATCAACGGTTTGCGACCATTGTAAAGATGTTTTGTCACGGATTCAGGTATTAATTTTAAAATAGAAAAAATAGTTTATTTTACCAAATTTTGTGTTATAATGAATTTCAAAAGCACATATTTACAAACTGATCATTTGAATAATAGGTTAAGGATGGGATAGAAAAAACCATGTTAAATATTAAAATATTTATCAATAATTTCAGAAAAGCCATTTTAAGTTGTATATCAGTAACGGTTTTGATAAGTGGATTGTTAATGGTTTCTCCAAAAGTACAAGCGTCGTCCGAATTTAATAAGTTTGATTACATCACTGAACGATCAAAAATAGCCAATCAACTATCATTAAATCTAGAACTAGATGGTCAAAATGAAAATATAACTACAATGGGCGCTAAATCCAAAGCCGTTGTAAAAGTCGCTCAGTTGCTTAGAGCAGGTGGAGATGAAGTCATTGATGCGGCAAGACGGTTTAACATAATAGATTCATCTACTGCCAAAACGTTTAAAAATAATAGTAAAAAAATCGGAAATTGGTTGACACGATTTGAATACGCTGGTTCAGATGCAGCTACTATGGTTAGAAAACAACTTCCAGTTTATTTAAAAGAGAATACTAGAATGAGTAAAGGTACCGCTGAAAACATCGCAATAGCTGTAAGCTGGGCTATTCGTATGGCAGATGTGTTATTCTTTTAGGAGTGATATTTGTGGGAAATTTAACTGTAAGTGAATGGATGAAAAAAATTGGTTTAAATGAAGATGATATTCATTTTATCGAAACAATTTTGACTTTTGCTTCAACATTACAAAACCCAGTGACTGAGAGTGAAGAATTCACTAATAAAGTCAATAATAAAATAACTAGCCTTTTCCCGGAAAGAAAAGTTAAAATTAATAGAAATTTCACTTATCAAGATTTTAAAAATATATTAAATGAAAATAAAATATTCATAAACCTAAGTGAATTATTGAATAGATACCATTCTCAAGGAATTTGCCAGAATTTATGCGAGAAGTTACTTAAGGAATGCAATGAGAATAAAAATATGTAATTTTAGTTATTTTGGTTATTTCGTAGTAACTATATAATGACTATTTGAAGTGCTATTTCGTAGATAATATTTAGTCCATTATAATTCATACTGTCTAATTAAGGAAAAGCCTAATTTCTCATCATAACAATGAGAGAATTAGGCTTTTCATATCGAATTTGCTTAACGTTGTAAATCTGCATTTGTGTCATTATAGCATTAAGTATAGGCAGATTTATCATTTTTCTATGACAATTCTGGGGTGAAGCATAGGGCAACTCTTAATAATGATTCATCCAATTTAATTCCAGGAAGAAAGGCCTTTTCATTTGCTCTATTTGTTGGATCATGTCATCCGAAGCCAGTGCTGCGTTAACAACCTGGTTGCATATTGTGAACTACCCGCCACCTACTCTTCGCTTAGAGGTGGGGGCTTCTAAGGTAATCGCACCTAACGGTACGAAATTTACTTAGCTATCGAGCCTGTTCCATGCTCTATTTATGATGATGCTAATGCCAACAGTCGCAATCCTTCACGCTTGATATTGATAGAAGCATTCCAATCTCTATCTGCTACAAAACCACAATCACAATGGAATATGCGCTCAGAAAGAGATAGAGACTCCTTTACTTGACCGCAACATGAACAAGTTTTGGATGATGGAAACCACTTATCTATTTTGATAAGCTTTTTCCCCTGCTCTTCTAACTTGTATTGGAGAAATTTCGTGAACATGCCCCATGCATTATCAGCAACGCTTTTGCCGAAATTGAGTGCTTGGGACATTTCCTTCATGTTGAGGTCTTCGATAACCACGCAATCATATAGTTTCGCTAATTTGTGCGATTCCTTATGTAGAAAGTCTTTTCGTTGGTTCGCAATTCTTTCATGTAGCTTCGCCACTTTTAGTCGTTGCTTGTGCCAACGATTAGAATCTTTCTTTCTGCGTGATAGAACGTGCTGTTCTTTCGCTAATTTTCCCAAGGCTTGGCGATAGAAACGAGGGTAATTGGCTGTCTTACCTTCTTCACTATCGACAAATAAACCGTTCATGGAAAAATCTAAGCCAACAATAGCTTGTACTTCTTTTTGTACAGGTTGATGTTCGTATTCAGTGAGAATAGAAACATAGTATTTTCCTGTTTTTGTTCGAGAAACCGTACAAGACTTGATGATATGATGTGACGGAATTTCTTGATGTTGTTTGATTTTTACAAGTTTCAGTTTCGGTAATTTGATATAACCATCCAAAAGCATAATGTTTCCGTTGACCACGTTGGTTGTGTAGGACTGTCTCGCCTTTCGGCTTTTGAACTTCGGAAATTCAGCACGACCAGAGAAGAAGTTTTGGTATGCCTTCTGCAAATTCAGTTGAGCGTTTGCCAACGCAAGGCTGTCTACTTCTTTGAGCCATGGAAATTCCTTTTTGTACTTTGCAGGAGTCGGGAATTTTTTTTGCTTTTTCAAGGCTTCTTTGTCGTCCTTGAATGGTTCATATGTTTCCATTTGTTCAGCCAACATTTTGTTGTAGACGAAACGAACGCAGCCGAAGGTTTTTGTAAGAAGTTGCTCTTGTTCTTGTGTTGGGTACAGACGAAATTTATATGCTTTGTTTGCCATATCAAATCACCTCACTTCCTCCCTTGATTTTCTATATACTGCTTTATCACTTCAATGGGCGCACCACCTGTTGTAAGTAAGCAAAAGCTTCTTGACCAAAAATACTCTTTCCAAAGTTTTCTTTTCACTTGTGGATAATGCTTTTTGATAAGTCGAGAACTTGCACTTTTATAGGCATTGATGAACTTTGATAGTTCACTATTCGGATGTGCCTTGAACAAAATATGCACATGGTCAAGATCGTGATTCCATTCGACCAAGGAAATATTGTAATGTTCACCAAGTCGAATAAACATATCTTTTGCATAGTCAGATATGGGGTCATCAATCACTTGTCTGCGATATTTTACGACCAGAACAAGATGATAATACAAAAGGAATACCCCGAATGATTATTATTATCTAATTCCGTTGATATAACAGTCTTTCATTTATATAAATACTGATTATATCGTAGTACAAAAAAGAGACAACTTTAGGCTACGCCTAACCGAAATTCATCTCCCACTTTCACTGGTGCTTCCGCACCTTCACGTTTTGAAGTAGAAGACTTCTTTCGGAGGGAAGTTAAAAAAGGGAGTAACAAAAAGCACTGTTCGCCTTATTTTAAACTTTCTCGTGCTGCTAAAAAATCATCCCACATGGCTAAAAATAAATCTGTTAACTTCGGATCAAATTGTTTCCCACGGCCATCCGATAAAATTTCTTTTACTTTTTCGAGCGGAAAGGCGTCTTTATAAATTCTTTTCGATAATAAAGCATCAAACACATCGACGATCGCGACAATCCGCCCTTCCAACGGAATTTCTTCGCCCTTTAAACCGTTCGGATAGCCTCCGCCGTTCCACCATTCATGATGTGTACGAGCGATATTCGCCGCCATTTGAATAACAGGTAAATCTAAATTGACGAGAATTTGATGGCCGATGACCACATATGTTTTCATCGACTCCCATTCTTCTTTTGTCAGTTTTCCGGGTTTTTTCAATATGTAATCAGGAATGCCGACTTTTCCGATATCATGATATTTGGCAGCGATTTCAATATTGGAAACAAATTGTTCGTTACACCCTGCCAAGCGGGCCAACATTCCGGAAAGCATTCCAATGCGATGGACATGATTTTTCGTATCATCATCGCGATAGTCCGCTAACTGCAACAATCGTTCCAACACGTCGAACATAACCTTTGACTCTTTCGTCACATCTTGAATCACCATCAGTGCACGCGAAAGTTCAAAAATTTTCGTTTGCGGAAGCAGACGAATTTTATAATAATTCAATCCTCTGTCATTCCCAAGCGTCGTGAGCATCGGTTCACTTTCTTTTAGGATTGGACACTCTGAACAAGGAACAGGACGGTTATGCAACAATTCATAACAACGCCGCCCAATAGGACGCTTATCGTTCATACCAAGCTTTTTTAAAAGACGTTTCATTTTATCATCAATCCACGTTATCCGCCCAAAATCAATCGTACTAATTTCGTATGCATAAATATCAAGAAAATCAAAATCACGTAAAAATAAGTATGGACGGAGGATTTCGTTCATGATCGCCAACGTAAACTTTGAAAATCGTTCAAATGAATCAATATATTGAACGAAATGAAAATCATGTAAATACTCTTTTGTTAAAAACACTTTCTTAAGCGCCTCACAAATCGACTCGGCTACTATATGAAAAAAGTTCTCATGACATCGCTGCTCAATAACCAACCGGCTCCAATCGCGAATAATGAGAAAATAGGCTTCTAAATCATCGTATACTTTTTGTTGAAAAAATTGTAATAAAAAATTTCTCACATAATCCAAATACTTTTCTTTTTGTAATAAGCGAATGCTGTAGTGACTTTCCTCCCCTAATCGGCTAATAAGCGAATGATGAAAATTTTCCATAATACTATCAATACGAAATGAAATATATCCGCTAAATTGATCGAGGTTTTCCAAGTCTTGATTTGTAATGCCGTTCATTTGCAGCAATTTGTCCAACTCATACCGCAACGGGTGCACCGCTTTTTCGATTTCCGCAGCTTTATATGCTTCCAGCGTCAACTGCATATCAAATGAAAAAATCGACTGAATGACGAGCAAAATATGGATGGTTTGCTCCGGAAGCACTTGTGAAACATATTTATAAATAATATCTATATATTTTGTGTACGTGGCTAAATACCACTCCAAATGAAGTCCAATTTCAGAGTGAGCCCGGCCTATGTTATATCGCGATTGAATATAACGATCGTCAATGGTCGCTTCGAAACATTGCTGCAAATACCGTTTTTGTGTAGTTTTTAGTCTTTCTAACGTTGAATGGCGTTGAATAACTCTCGCAAGGAATCGATCCTTGATATTTCTTCATATAATTCGTCGACGATCGGATCAACAAGCGTGAGTAATATATTTCTATATACATAGACGTATTGCAACCTTTCTTCCGTCACCCCTGTATAGCGCAATTGTTGCAATCGTTCCTTGCTTGTTACTTGTATTCTTTCCATTCCAAAAATCCTCCATTTTATACAAAATCCTCCTTAATCATCCTCATTATATAATACTTTTTTACTATGCTTTCTTAAAATTTCTAAATTTTTGTGAATCATCTATCCATTTATTCTGTACACGCATCCGGCAATGTATAATTTGTTTGGAAAATGATAATTTTGGAGGAAACTATATGTCAAAATATCTCTTATGTCGGCTTATACAAAATGAAACAGGGACTTTTCAGCTATTTTGGAAAAAAGAGAAACATACCCCGAGCGTTTCATCCGTTTCTTCGTCCATTTCACCGTCATCCCCTGCCGTCGAAGAGCACTATCGACAACTTATTGAAGGAAATTATAAAAATCTAGTGTCTTTCGTCGGACTCACCGTTGAAGATTTGCAACGTTTAGTTAATATCCGTCCTCTTTTAGAGAAACACATATCCAAAATTGTCGATGCTTTTTACGACCGCATCGGCAGCATGCCTAACTTAGTACAAATTATCCAAAGCTATTCGACGATTGACCGTTTAAAGCAAACGTTTCGTGCCTATTTATTGGACATGGTGTCGGGGGAAGTTGGCGAACAATACGTATTGCGACGGAAAGTAATCGGGCAGGTTCATAATCGTATCAACCTATTCCCTGAATGGTATCTCGGGGCTTATGCCTTCATTCAAAACGAAGTGCTGCGAATGCTGATGCAAGAACTGCCGCCGCATAAAGCAACAGACGTATACCTCTCTTTCATGAAACTGTGTTGGTTCGATATACAAATAGCCATAATGACATATATTGAAGCGTACACCTCTTCCATGATGAAGTTTAGTGAAATCGAAAAAGTCCAATATCGCCTAACGGAGTCGTCTACAATGCTTGCCTCCAACGCTGAAGAAACCACTGCTTCTATCGCGGATCGGGAAAAATACGTCAAAGAAATGTTCGATGAAATAAACGCCATTCAAACGCAGTCAAGCGAAATGATCGCAAAAATAGAAAGCGGAAAATTAGACGTAGCCCAAACATTAACGAAACTTGATAACATTGCACAATTAATTGAAGGAACAAAAGCTCTCACCGCTGAACTAGCCGACAGCTCAAAAAAAATCGATGGAATTGTTACCACGATTAGAGACATCTCCAACCAGACGAATATTTTATCCCTAAACGCAAATATTGAAGCCGCACGCGCCGGCGAACATGGAAAAGGGTTTTCAGTCGTCGCCAATGAAGTGCGCAAGCTAGCCATGCAAACGGAACAGTCTCTCGATTATATTCAGAATCATATCGATATCGTTCAACAAACGATTCAAAAATTTGAAGCGGCTTTTCAGCGTATCGTCGAGGAAACGAGTGCATTCCGTCAAGCGAACGAAAGCATCATCCAAGTGTTTGAAGACGAAGCTGCAAGTGTAAAATCCAGCGGGGAAAAAATCGATCGATTAGCTTCATTTATCGAAGACTTTCAACAAACTTTCGGGGAGATTGCAAAAGCGTCCCATCAGATCGCTCAAATGGCGGAGGATCTGAGTTATTTAAATAACGAATTAACCGAAAAGTTTAAAAAATAGTAAACCGTTTTTTTCGCTGTTTGCTATTCAACCTTTCTGGATAATTGAAAATAAGATGGTCAAAGAAAAACTGCAGAATGATTCTTTTCTGCAGTTTTTAGCTCTTAAATTCTACTTTTATTAACCTACTCGCTAATTTTATAATAATCTTTAAACCACTCGACAAACTTTTCGATTCCTTCCTCAATAGATACTTGGGGTTTATAGTCGATATCCTTTACTAATTCATCAATATCCGCAAATGTTTCTGGGACATCGCCGGGCTGTATAGGCAAAAGCTTTTTGATTGCCTTCTTTCCTAAATGTTTTTCCAGTACTTGAATAAAATCATTTAGTTGTACGGGTTGGTTATTTCCTATGTTATAAATTTTATAAGGAGATTCCGGAGAAGGCCCTTTATTGATTAAACGTAAAATGGATTCCGTAATATCTTCAATATAGGTAAAGTCTCTTTTCATATTTCCGTAGTTATAAATTTCGATTGGCTGCTGTTTTACAATGGCATTTGCAAATTTAAATAAAGCCATATCGGGTCTCCCCCAAGGGCCGTAGACAGTAAAAAAGCGCAACCCTGTTGTAGGGAGATGATACAAATGGCTATACGTATAAGCCATTAACTCATTCGCTTTTTTAGTTGCTGCATATAAACTAATCGGGTTGTCGACACGATCGGTTACAGAGAACGGTATCTTCTTGTTATTTCCATAGACGGAACTCGATGATGCATATATGAGATAAGGGATTTTATGTTTTTTGCAGCATTCTAATATATTGGCAAAGCCAACAATATTCGATTGGATATACTTATGTGGATTTTTCAAGCTGTATCGTACACCAGGTTGTGCGGCTAAATTGACCACAGTATCAAAATCGTGCTGATAGAAAAGATTTTCCAGTAATTCCGTGTTCTCAATTGAGCCTTTGACGAATTGAAAACGAGGATGCTTCATGATCATTTTTAATCTGTCATATTTTAAGCTTGTATCGTAATAATCATTCATATTGTCTATCCCGATTACATAAAAACCTTCATCTAACAAACGTTTCGTCAAGTGGAACCCGATGAAGCCCGCACAGCCAGTAACCAGAATAGATTTCGAATTCTTCTGCACCTCTTGGACCTCCTTCCCCGATGCGGATATGATGAAAGGTATATAGCTAAGCGCTTTTCGCCATAAAGCCCAGATTTTTCATCTTTCAACGGAGCCATTTTCAAACATCAAAACTAGGCGTACCTACTCCTTCATAATGGTAGCCTAATTTCTTCAATGCAGATGAGTTCAGGCAATTTCTTCCGTCGAATACGTATGGTTGGGATAAAACGTTTTTTGCTTTTTTCCAGTCTATTTCTACGATTTCTTTCCACTCCGTTACAATTAATACCGCGTCTGCTCCTTTTAAAGCTTCAAATGGGGTTTGAGTATAATGAACGTTAGGATATATCTTTTTTACATGTTCTGTTCCTTGTGGATCAAATGCCGAAATGTAGGAATGATTTTCGATGAGGTATTGTATAATTTTTAGTGAGGATGCTTCTCTTATATCGTCCGTTTGAGGTTTAAACGTAAGGCCTAAAACCGCAATGCGCTTTCCTGACAGCGAGCCCAGCGCTTTTTCTACTTTTTCCATAAACCATAGTGCTTGGGTTTGGTTCACATCTGATACGGCCTGAAGTATTTGTAAAGGAGTTTTCTTTGCAGAAGCCAATGCTAGCAATGCTTTTATGTCTTTCGGAAAACAAGATCCGCCATACCCGATTCCTGCCTGGAGAAAATGAGGACCAATCCTGCTGTCTAACCCCATTCCTTTTGCCACTTGAATCACATTGGTCCCAATTTTATCGCAAAGTCGCGCCAACTCATTGATGAACGAAATTTTAGTCGCTAAAAACGCGTTTGAGGCATACTTGATCATTTCAGCATCTTTGATCGTTGTAAACACAACGGGTGAGTTGATCTCTTTATACAAATCTTTCATGACCTTTTTGGCTTTCTCCGTTTCACAGCCAATCACAATTCGCTCAGGATACAGAGCATCTTGCAATGCTTTTCCTTCTCGTAAAAATTCCGGGTTCGAAATGAGATCGAAAGAAATTTCTTTGTTTCTTTTTTTCAGTTCAGCTTTTATGATTTTATGAACTTTATCACTGGTCCCGATTGGAACGGTACTCTTAATGACGATGGATTTATATTCATTCATCAACTTTCCAATCTGTCGTGCCGCTTCCTCTACATAAGATAAATCCGCTTCTCCGTTCGGTAAGGAAGGTGTGCCGACGGTAATAAATAAAATTTCAACTTGATCGATAACTTCCTCTATATTTTGGAAAAACAAAAGATTTCCGCCGGCAATAAGTTTTTTTAACAGTTCCTCCATTCCCTCTTCATAAAAAGGGAGAATGGACTTTTTCAACTTTTTTAATTTTTCTTGGTCATTCTCTACGACATATACCTTGTGTCCATAATTGGCAAACGCTACACTGGTTGTAGTTCCGACATATCCTGCCCCAATAACGGCTATATTCAAAAGATTCACCTCGATTCTTTTATTTTTCTTCTAAACAAGGCACTCTGTGTTTATATAGCTAATGGGTATATATTCATGTACCCACGAAATCAAACTGGACAGAATGGAATGTAAGTGAATCGTTATGACAAAAGATAAGCGTACTCTTACACAAAGCAACGAACTCGATCATTTATTTTATACGGCTGACTCCCATTTTTAGCGAAAGATCTTGCACTCGACAGTTTTATGTCTAATGATAGAGATGATACTCATTCCAAATCAATGATCAAAGTGTCCACTCTGACTAAGTGAAAACTGTTCCACTCTACTCATTAGCTGCTTGTCAATCGAAGTGTTCAAACTTTTTAAGATCGCCCCATGTCCTTCATACCGACCTTTGTTCTAACTGTTTAAATTTTTGGGGGCAATCACTTCTTTCAGATACTTTAATATGTCTTCCTGCAAGTCTGGTCGCTGTAAAGCAAAATCAATCGTCGCGCGGATAAACCCGACCTTGCTCCCGATATCATAGCGCTTACCTTGAAATTGATAGGCTAATACTGTCTGCGATTGATTCATGATTTTAATGGCATCTGTTAATTGAATTTCACCATTGGAATCCGGCGGCAACTCTTTCAAAATATCAAAAATCTCCGGTCTTAAAATATACCGACCCATAATGGCAAATCGGGAAGGAGCTTCATCTTTTTTTGGTTTTTCTACTAGCGTTTCAATATTGAAGATATTTTCTTCGATCTCATTTCCTTTCGGTTTTATAATTCCGTATTTTGAAACATCCTCTTCGTCTACTGGCTGAACGCCTACGATGGAGGAATGATAACGATCATAAACTTCCATCAATTGTTTTAAACAAGGCTTCGAAGAGTCGACGATGTCATCGCCTAGCAATACAGCAAAAGGCTCATTTCCAACAAAACTTTTCGCACAGTAAATGGCATGGCCAAGTCCTTTTGGTTCCTTTTGGCGAATATAATGAATATTAGCCATGTTTGAAATCTTTTGTACTTCTTCCAGCAACATTTGTTTGTTTTTCTTAAAAAGAGTTTCTTCTAGCTCATATGATTTATCAAAGTGATCTTCAATCGAACGTTTGCTGCGTCCGCTTATGACAATAATATCCTCTATTCCAGAAGCTATTGCTTCTTCGACAATATATTGAATGGTTGGTTTATCCACAATCGGAAGCATTTCTTTTGGCAATGCCTTTGTTGCAGGAAGAAACCTTGTCCCCAGCCCTGCTGCTGGTATTATCGCTTTCCGAATCATCAACCTGACCTCTTCTCTAAAACAAATCTTTATTTTTGATAGTCCTAACTTATTGATTTATATATTTTAAATATCAAAACGTATTTAAAGATTTGCTCAGTGTCTCAATTATTTATAGCTGCTTATTGCCTTTTGGTAAGTCAACTATCCAGTTATAGAAACTAATAATGCTTCTTTCCAGCCATCATAAGTTTTGGGAAACCATATGCCATTTTAACTGTCTCTGCGTCTTCGGCTCGTACTGTCTCCTCGTCCGCGTCTTTTTTTGCGCCTGTGTGTACGCCTATTACTATAACTGTGGGAGCTTCTTTTATGGCGTCTGCGTGTATGCCTATTATCATGGCTGCGTTTATAGTGCTTGGAATACCATATGCTTTTTCTAACGGTTTCTCCATCCACATCCAATATGGTGTATTTAATCTTATCTTCAGGTTCCGATTTTTTATCCTTTTTATGTTTCGCTTCATATTCCGATTCTTTATTCTTTTTATGTTCCACTTTATTTGCACTCGTTTTTTCTGTATTTTCTTGTTCAGTGTCTGAAGTTGGGATCACCTGAATGGCTTGACTCCAAACTTCCAGTATCTCGGATGCTACCCGATCCCATTGATACTGGGAAACAGCCAGTTCTCTTCCCCTTTCTCCCATCTTTTTCATTAAAGATTTGTCAGATAAAATTTGGGAGATTTTTGCTACGAAATCTTTGGGATCTTCAGGGTTCTCTACAACAAGACCATTTTCTCCTGAATGAATGACTTCCGGGTTGCCGCCCCGTGCGGTTGTGACGATCGGAAGTCCTGCTGCCATTGCTTCATAATGCACCCGAGCTAGCGGTTCTTGCCATTGCGAAGTACATACAAATAAATCAGCTGCAGCAAACCAATTCTGTATTTCATCCGGTGCCACAAAGCCTGTTGTTATAACTGGCACTGGCAGCTTTTTGGCTAATGCTCGTACGTAAGCCACATAATCGGTTATGTTATTTTGGCTAAACCAATTGCTGCCTACAATAACGAGAGCTAAATCTTTGAATTTTCTTGAAAGTTCAGGCAAGGCTCTAACTAATTTATCGACCCCTTTATTGCGCGAAAGCCTTCCGGCGAATAAAAGCACCGTTTTGCCCTCTAAACCATTCGCTTTTCGAATTTCCTTGCGTTTTTTTTGCATCTTTGGATGACTTCCGGGTAAAAATCTCTCGATATCTACTCCGGAATAAATCGTGCGAATCTTTGACGATGCTTGTGGATAAAGTTGACGTATGACATTCCCAACATAATCACTGACCGTTACAATACCAGAAACTTCTTCCAAAGCTGCGGTTGCTTCTTCTGAATCGATTTTTTCCGCATTGAACATATCATTGTGCATGCTTAAGGTTATCTTAGAATGAGGAGCGGCCTTACGGACAGGAATGACAAGGCGTGGACGGTTAAAAATGTGAATAAGGTCGAATGAGTTTGATTCAATATATCGAATCACACCTTCTCGATATATTTCGAAGATTTTTCCCGGTACACGTACATAATGAATGCCGTCTACAGTTTCTTGATCAGGAAGAGAAGGATCATCAGTCCCTAAAACGGTAATATCATGATGCTTGCTTAAATGTGGAAGAACACCGGAAATATAAGTTTGAATCGCTCCTCCTCGTACGGGAGGCACAGGGAGCTTTTCCGTACAGATCATCAAAATTTTCATGTCATTTCACTCTCTTCCAATCATTTTGAATTTCCTCCAAGACCGGCCATTTAGTCTTATCCGTTTCGATAATGGTTTTCATTAATTGTACAGTTTGTTCATTTAGAAACAATTCAGGTTCATACACAACTTCTTTTATATTTTTATAGAATTCATTCGGAAGTGATAAATCAATCATAAGAATCTCATATAATTCAGGAGAGATGGGATTTGATTCATGATAAGCTTTAATCATCTCTCTTATCCACTTTGCATCCCATTTATATAAGTCCGCCATGGTTCCCGAAATCAGCTTTCTTAAATCACGAATCGGGAGATCATAGGCAACACCATCAAGGTCGATAATCCACATCCCGTTCTTGCCCATTTGGCCATTAGACCAGCCATAATCCTGATGAACTAAGCCCCAATGGGAATTGCCATGTTTGATTAATTCATAATACTTAGATTGATCCAGTCTTTCCAGACTTCTTCGAGCTTGCTTTTCAAATTCATCTACCACGTCTAATAAATACGAACTTGCGGGAAGCTCTTTATAAGCTTTAGCAATGTTTCGAAACCAATCCATTTTCATAATGACGTTTTCATAATTGCTTCGCCATTTGTGCAATCTTGAAGCTGTTTCTGCTTGGTGCGGGGGGACATAGCCTTTGCTTAATCGATGAAATTCACCTAGTGCGGAACAAAGCAATTTGGCTCCCTCTAAATCTTTTGTAACAGGTGTTAACGACTCAATCCACTCTGCGACGAACCATAGCTTCCCTCCCGCCTCGACATAATTGGCTCCATCTTTCGTCTTGACAATGGGCGGTACTCTGGCATGCCGAACATCAACTAAATATTCTTGAGCTCCCAGGCTAAATAAACTCCTGGTTGGTCTTCTGTGCAACAGCTTTAAGCTTTTCGGTCCCTTGCTCGTTTCAATCTTCCAAATACATCCCCCTTTATCAGGTTTCGTTGTCACGACCTGCATGCTTTTTACCGAAAAATCATAATGCTTTAAAACTTTATCTGCCAACTTGTTAATATAGTCAGGTACAAAAAACTCATGAGTGGTTTCATTCACTTCCCATGGTTCAATGAAAGTCTTCTCCACTATATCCCTCCTATAAAATCAAAATGAATCTTCATGGGATTGCTATATCGTCCATCTTGTGTAAAGTTTGTCAAGACATCTTCGATTTTGTCTTTCTGAAGTTGGGCGTTTTAAGTCATCCATGGGAATTCATCAGCCATTACGCTTTCTATAAATTATGATTTATAAAAAGATTTGTCTAATACACTTGACCCGTTTATTAAGAGATTGTTAAGGAATTGTATCCATTCAGCTCATTGTTGTGATCAACACTTTCCCCAAAAAACATTAACCGAATAAAGTAAAATGGCCGTCTTCAAATGACTAAACAGTATTTGAAAAATAAAGCCGTCAAGTTCTCTCCTTGACGGCTTTTAACCTGCCTATCACTTTGTAAGAAATTTCAAGAAAAGTGCTCCTCTTCGTGCAGGTATATGGTATCTTAAAAACAAACGTTAGCGAATGGAGTATTTAATAGGTTTAATAGCGAAAAGTTGTTTTTCTAACAGGGCTAAACAGAAGGAAGAACGATCGGAAAGGATTCTATCCAATCTTTCTGGTAGACCGAAAAAAGAAATACACACTTCACGGTGTTTTTTGGTGAACAGAAGCAAACCGATTGGAAAGTAGTTTGAAAAGGGTGATTGAGGGGTGGCTTTTTCTGCGTATTCACGGATGAAATACGGTGTTTACAACCAGAAACAGCGGTTGATCGAGATATGATAAGAGGAACGATCGGAAAGCTTCATAAAATGATTTCAATCTAGTTGTTCCATCTCTTCTAAAAATAATGTAATGAAATAATAAATGAAAGGTGATAGAAATGAAATGGATCATTCGCAAAATGGAAAAAGAAGACATACAACAAGTCCAACAAGTTGTCAAAAGAAGCTGGAATGATACCTATGAAGGCATCATCCCCCATAAAATTCAGGAAAGTTTCTTACGTTCCGCCTATCATGACGAAATGATGCTTAGACGTTTAGAGCAGTCTTTTATATTCGTTTCAGAAGCTAACGGCAAAGTTGTAGGTTTCGCAAACTTTTCCCCGGTAAAAGAAAATGGAACGACTGAACTGCTAGCAATTTATCTACTTCCGGAATATCAAGGCAAAGGAATTGGAACTGCATTGTTAAAAGAGGGAATCAAAAATTTAGCGGGAGCAAAAGCGGTTTTCGTTGACGTAGAAAAAGACAACCAAATCGGAACAAACTTCTATAAAACAAAAGGATTTGAAATAGTTTCTGAATTTGACGATGACTTTGATGGACATATTCTAAAAACAGTCAGAATGGTCTTAAAAATTCGAAGACCTCCTGAAACATCAATAAAGGTGTACATTGGCAGGTCATTCAAATAAAAAACCGCTCCTGTCTTACCCTCTGATAAAATCAAAAAAGAGGAGCTTTCCGCTCCCCTATGATTGGGCATTTTTCTTGGCCAGTTCTTTTCGGTCAGGCGCCATAGGAGGCTGTTCCATCCATCTATTTTTTATCATGATATTGGCCCCGTCTTCAGCATATTTCTGTATTTCCAATATGACTCTGTTATAAAGAATTCCAATGTCGATTCTAGGACTGAAAGCAACACTAAAACCATAGTACACGACACTCAAAGAAATCAAAGAAGTTGTATAAAACATCATGAGTTTTTCCGAAAAAGTGTGAGCTGTACTTTCTGTAATTTCTGAATCCCAAGTGATCGGTACGGAAAGATCGCTTTCTTCTAATTTTTCCCTAAATAATTGAATATGCTTTTTTGAAATTTCTACACCTCTTTGAAAAAATTGTGTGGCAACTTTAGACTTGGCCACTTGACTGAATCCATCAAGCGTCGCTTTTCCCAATGCATTTCTTTGAAAGTTTGCATATAGATTTGCTATTTCCAATGCAGTTAATGGCCTTTTTTCACCAAAGAAATCTAAAATAAAGCCTTGCTTTTTCACAAATTCAACATGATCCAATTCAGGCAGATAAGGAGCCTTTATGTATAGCCCTTTTGAAAGCAGTAAATCCTTTGCCGTTTTATATAAATTTTGCGACTCAGTGAGGCAATCGCTATAGAAGTTTGTAACGTCAGGCCTTACAGCTACAGACAAACTGATGGAATAAGAAATAAGTCCTATCTTAGCCATCTGATGTATAAATTGTAATATAAAGATATCTGAATACAATCTAGGAGCATTTAAATCAACATCCTCTTCTAGTTTAAAGCCATGAGGAATCACATTCTTTTCATTTATAAAAATAGTAGCAATCTTTTGAATATGATCTTTGGATAATTGCAACGCATGCTCGATAATTGGTTTTATATCCGCGTCCTCGACCTTTTCTAAAAAATAAGTTAGCATGCAAATACTTGCACTATCGTTCAAATATTGACTCCATAGATGCGATATTTCTCCGGAAGTTAGCCTGCCCTGTTTTCCCTGCTCCAAAATCATATCCTCCCTTCGTACTTATTCATCATTTTCTCCAATCGTTGCCTTTTATATGTAATGTAACTTAAAAAAATAGGATTTCCCCCATAGTTTATTTTTTCTTGCCATAGTTGATTTGTCGTTAAATGATCACCATGCATCCTATCTTAAATAGCCAGCTAGTCACTGTTTAAAAATTTTTTCTAAATGAATGTAATGCAAAAATGAATAATATCATCCAATCGACATATTCATTTTATGATCGGCAGTATTTTTCCTTTTCGCTAAATCACTGAACAGCAAGGCGTAGACGCCATCCAAAAGTTCAATTAAACCGACTAATACAATCACTTTTCAGATCCCTATAAATTTGGCTAAATATCCCGAAGCAATGTAAGATATCGGCAGCAAAAGGACGCTTAACAACGATATGACAGCATAAACAAAAAATCTTGCATGGATGAACGAGTATATTTTGTGTAAATAGATCCATAAAAAAGGAAGACCTTTTCTTGTAGAATGAAGCTGCCACACCCAAAAAGAGGCCTTCCCTGTGAATCGTTTACAACCGAAATTGTCAATGCACTAGTCAAAAAACAAGATCAAAATTCCAGCTTTTTTGTATCTTGATTTTTCGATGAATTGTCAGTCTTGCAAAAATGAACACGTCTTTCATCTAAAGTTCCTTCATCATAAATTCTTATTTAATAGTGTTTTGATTGAATTCTAGTGCGAACTCTATCAAAGTCTGTTATTTATTTACGGTTTGTGACCAATCTGCATGTTTTTCCTTATTAGTTTTTTGTCTAAGTTCCAGCTCAATTTGTTCAAGACTTTTTCCTTTCGTTTCTGAAACTTTTGTGCTCACAAATAGGAAAGCAAGAACACCCATAATACCATAGACAATAAACATGGTGCTGATGCCAAATTGTTCAATGAGTTTAGGAAACGTTAAAGAAACAATTAAGTTGGACAGCCAGTTAGCAACACTTCCTATTCCCATACCAATTCCTCGAATACTCAAAGGAAAAATTTCTGAAAGCATGACCCATACAACAGGTCCCCAACTAAGAGAGAAGAATGCGATATATACTGCTAAACAGATGACAGTGGTCCAACTTGCTGCAGCTGTCGACCCTGATAAAGCGTTTACAATACCGAGCACAAACAATGAAATCGACATACCGGCATTTCCAATTAAGAGCAAAGGTTTTCTCCCAACTTTATCAATGATCATCACAGCAATAGCCGTAATGATGACATTGACAATCCCGATACCGACAGTTCCTAGAATCGCGGCAGACGCTCCAAGCCCAACATTTGTAAATGTAGTGGGAGCATAGTATAGCACCGTATTACATCCTATAATTTGTTGGAAGACAGCCAGACCAATTCCGACGATTAATGCAGGTCTTACCCATCTTTCTTTCACTTCTTTCCAACCGCCTTGTTCCTGTTCAAGTTGGTTGGCCAATTTAATTTCATCTATTTCTTCTTCGACTCCTCTTCCTTTGCGCATGTGATTTAAAATGGAGCGGGCTTCATTTTCACGACCTTGTTTTAATAGCCATCTTGGACTTTCCGGTAAAAAGAACATTCCGATTAAGAGCAGCAACCCCGGGATGAAGGCGACTCCGAGCATCCATCTCCATCCTTCTATGGAACTGAAAAGATAGTTTACGATATAGGCGAGCAAAATACCTGTCATAATCATCAATTGGTTCAAACTAGACAAGGCTCCGCGAATGGAGGTAGGCGCCATTTCGGAAAGATACATAGGTACAAGGGTCGAAGCACTTCCGACAGCTAAACCAAGCACTATTCTGAAAAAGATCAATACCGATGTATTGGGCGCTAAAGCCGTACCTAACGCTCCTATACAAAAAATCGTTGCAGCCATGAGCACCACTTTACGACGTCCCAATCGATCGGACAAGCCGCCACTGATAGCCGCTCCTATCATACAGCCCAATAAAATGGAGCTGACGACGATCCCTTCAGTCCAAGAGGTGAGATTCAAATCTTTTTTGATAAACAAAATAGCTCCTGAAATAACCCCGGTATCATAACCAAATAATAGACCGCCCAATGCACCAAAGAAATAAATAAGTCCATTGCTCACTTTCAATTTCATCGATTGACCCTCCCATCATTGATCAGTTTGTTTTTTCATTCATTCGTGCATTCACATAGTCAAAGCAAAGGAAATGGACGCTATTTCATGGCTCTAAGATCAAATAATTGATGATTGATCGCAACGGTTTGTGGATACACATCTTTATAAACTTGATAAAACGCTTTATATCGTTTAACATTTTCAGGATTGGGTTCATATATTTCAGCTGTTGAAATAAACGCCTCTGCACATTCCTCAAGCGATGAAAACCAACCTAATCCGACTGCGGCAATCATGGCAGCCCCCATGCCTGGTCCTTGCTCGTTTTGCAATTTCACCACTTTTGCATTAAATACATCGGCTTGGATTTGCAGCCACAAATCGCTTTTAGCGCCGCCGCCAATCGAGACAACCGTATCGATCGTCTTGCCATAATTACGGAATACTTCAACGCTTTCGTTGATAGAGAAAACGATCCCTTCTATAACAGCTCGGACAAAATCCCGTTTTTGATGAGAACCATCAATTCCTGTAAATGTTCCTCTTATTTTGGCATCTGCATACGGGGTCCGTTCCCCCACTAAATAAGGAGTGAATATCAAACCATTCGCACCGATTGGTGATAAAGACGCTTCTTCCAATAAATGAGAAAAAGATTCATTTGCGGCAAAGGTCTCCTTAAACCAATTTAGACTGTAGCCTGCAGCAAGCGTTACGCCCATCGTATAGTAGGCATCTTTTTTCCCATGATTAAAAAAATGTACTTTTCCTCCAAAATTTCGATTTTTGTCGTTCTCATAGGATAGAAAAACACCGGATGTTCCGATACTGCACAGTGCTTTTCCCTCTGACAAAATACCAGCGCCGATGGCTCCACAAGCGTTGTCAGCTCCACCGGCAAAAACTTTGGTAGAGGGGGATAAGCCTGTTTTTTCAGCCACTTCAGACAGCAGGTTCCCTACATAATCTTCTGTTTCAACTAAAGGCGGACAAATGCTGATTGGAATTTCTAACGTGCGGAGTATATCCGTACTCCAAGACTTATTGAGAATATCCAAAATAAGAGTGCCGGCAGCATCCGAATAATCCATGTTTAATTGTCCGGTCATACGAAAACGCAGATAATCTTTTGGCAGTAAAAAGACGCTCGCTTTGCTTAAATTTTCAGGTTCTTGTTCTTTTACCCAAAGCAATTTTGGCAAAGTGAATCCTTCTAATGCAGGGTTTTTGGTGATTTCAAGCAATTTGCCGCCTAATTGCTGATCAATCTTCTTACATTGCGACGTCGTTCTTGTATCGTTCCATAAAATCGCATTTCGAATCACATTGCCATGTTCATCAAGCAGCACGAGACCGTGCATTTGTCCAGAATAACTGATTCCTTCAATATCATCCGGATGCACGTTCGATTCCTCAACCAGTTGTTTCAACGCCAATATCGTTTTTTGAACCCATTCTTCAGGATCTTGTTCACTATAACCAGGTTGTCGTTGAATAAGCGGATAATCTTTTGACACCGAATGCTTCACTTTCCCATTTTGGTCGACCAGCAGCACTTTTACAGAACTTGTTCCAAGATCAATACCAATGACATATTTCATCTTTAATCTCCTCGCTGTTCATTAGAAAGGTGAAACGAACGGCTGTCTCTTAAAAGCGTCCACAAGAGGGTATGACCTTGTTCGAAAAAGGGACAGCCGCTCTTCATACCTGTTTTGTTTATTCATATTGATGAAGCATCAAAAGTCATTAAGCGAAATTTTCGGCATATGCTTCTTGAACAATGTACTGATTCAAGGTAGTTTTTAATTTTTCTATTCTACCAGACTCATTGACAATTTCTTTTTTATCAATAATATAGTTTTCTAGTGATTTAAAATCAGCTTTACCGGAAACAATTTCGGCGCCGATGCCTTCTTTATAACTGCTGTAGCGTTCTTCGATGAAATCATCAAAAACACGATCTTCAATGAGTCGATTCGCTACTTTTAAACCTAGAGCATAGCTGTCCATTCCGGCGATATGAGAGTAGAATAAATCATCAGGCATAAAGGAAGATCTACGCGGCTTGGCATCGAAGTTTAATCCGCCTTTTCCGAGACCGCCATTTTTAAGAACTTCATACATCGTAAGAGTCGTTGCATACAAGTCCGTTGGAAATTCGTCTGTATCCCATCCAAGAAGCGGGTCCCCTTGGTTGGCATCCAATGAACCAAGAAGTCCGTGGATTCTGGCTACGCGAATTTCATGTTCAAATGTATGTCCCGCTAATGTGGCGTGGTTCGCTTCCAGATTCAATTTAAAGTCTTTGTCTAAATCATACGTTTTCAAGAACGCGATCGTAGTGGCCGCATCAAAATCATATTGGTGTTTCGTAGGTTCTTTTGGTTTAGGTTCAATTAAAAATTGACCTTCAAAACCAATTTCTTTCGCATAATCAATCGCCATATGGAAGAATCTGGCCATATTCTCTTGTTCAAATTTCATGTCGGTATTCAGCAATGATTCATAGCCTTCTCGACCGCCCCAGAACACATAGTTTTCCGCTCCTAATTCTTTGGCGATTTCAAGCGCTTTTTTCACTTGTGCAGCGGCATAAGCAAAAACATCGGCGTTACAAGAAGAGGCAGCCCCATGTACAAATCTAGGATTTGTAAACATATTCGCAGTGTTCCATAGAAGTTTTACATTACTAGTTTTCATGTAATCTTTTATCATGGAAACGATCACATCAAGATTTTTATTCGTTTCTCTTAACGTATCCCCTTCAGGAGCGATGTCGCGATCATGGAAGCAGAAATATGGGTTGCCTAATTTTTCAAAAAATTCAAAAGCTGCTTCTACTCTTGCTTTTGCTAAATCCATGCCTTTTAAATGATTCCAAGGACGAATCATCGTTCCCGAACCAAATGGATCAGATCCATCTTGGGTAAAAGTGTGCCAATAAGCAACCGAGAAACGTAAATGATCTTTCATCGTTTTCCCCGCAATGACTTCGTCGGGATTGTAATAACGAAATGAGAGATCACTTTTTAATGAATTTCCGGAATAACTGATTTTGCCGACATTAGGAAAGTAAGTCATTTAAATTACCTCCTCGATTGAATGTTTTAGTTAATGAAAGCGAATTCATATTACATCAAAAAAATATATTGATGCGTACTTTGTTTAACCAATAAACTAAGTACACCTTCATACTAGCACCATCATTTTTAAAATTCAATATTTTTTTTGAATAAAAAATACGATACAATAAAAATGTCTAGAAAAAGATAAAAATGAAAATTTAGTTCGTTTATTGACTATACAAACTAAGAAAGAGGATGTTCATGAAAACAGCGGATCAAACTTTTGTAAAGGTCCACAATCAAAAAATTATATTAAAAAACATCATCAACCATTATCCAGTTTCAAGAGCGAAATTATCCAAAATAACCAATCTGAACAAAGCGACCATTTCTTCTCAAACCGCATTGTTAATTGAAAAAAATCTTGTATCTGAGATAGGTACAGGCTCATCAAGCGGAGGGAGAAAACCTGTATTGCTTGTTTTTAATAAAGAGGCAGGTTATGCCATCGGAGTCGATTTAGGAGTCACTTATATTTTAACTTTATTAACGGATTTGGAAGGAAACGTCATTTATTGCGATTACTATGAGATCTCTGACAATTCGATCGAAGCAGTCAAACCCATTCTATTAGAAAGAATCCAATTGGTGGCCAGCAAAGCCCCAAAATCGCCGTATGGCATAATCGGGATTGGGGTTGGCGTTCATGGATTCGTGAATAAAGATCAATTGGTGTTATTTACTCCGAACTCTAAGTGGAAAGATGTTGATTTGAAAACTGTATTGGAAAACCATTTTCATTGTCCAGTCCTGATTGATAACGAAGCAAACGCCGGGGCTTACGGCGAGAAATTGTTTGGTTCCATCAAGCATTGCACAAACAGCATCTATGTGAGTATCGGAACCGGAATTGGCCTCGGCATCATTGTCAACAATGAACTTTATCGGGGAACGGACGGATTTTCCGGTGAAATGGGGCATATGACGATTGATTTCAATGGAAAAAAATGCGGCTGCGGAAACTATGGATGTTGGGAACTGTATGCATCAGAAAAAGCGTTTTACGACAATCTTTCCCAATTAAAGAATATGGAAAAAGTAACTTTAGAACAGGCGAGCAAAATGATTCAAGAAAATGACGGGGAAGCGTTAAAAGCGCTGGAAACATTCGGACATTATCTAGGAATCGGTTTAACCAATATTATCAATGCCTTTAATCCGGAAGCGGTTGTTTTAAGAAGCAATTTAATCGAAGCGAATCCTATTGTGTTAAATTCTATACAAAGTACGATTTCCTCCAGAATTTCTAGATATGTTCATCAAAGTCATCAGATTTATATTTCCCAGTTAAATCGAAATGCTACCGCTTTGGGAGCAGCCTCTTTTATGATTCATCAATTTCTTATGGATTCAGAGACTTTTCATACCAATGAATGAATAGGGGAGAATCGGGATATGAACAGTGTATCTAAAAACGATGTCAAACAAACCAGTTTTAATGGAATGTACGCTTATGAATTAAATTGTTATCCATATCAAGCGGTTATTCTTCCGAAGTTTGGAGCAAACCTGATTGCGTTTCGAAATGTAGAAAAGGATTATGACTTTATTCGCGAACCGTCCATTCATGAAATGGAAGATTTTCAACAAAAGCCTTTTTTATATGGCATTCCAGTATTGTTTCCACCTAATCGTTTAGAAGACGGTACTTTTACCTTTTCGGGTAAAGTGTATCATTTTCCTATTAATGAAAAGTCAAAGAATAATCATTTACACGGTTTTTTTCACAGTGCTGTCTGGGAAGTATTTAAATATGGATCTACAGATCGAGAATGTTTTATAGAATTAGTACAAAGTATAGACGAGCAATCCGAAGTTTTTCGTTATTTCCCGCATCGCTTTAAAGTGCATCTGCGATATACTCTGTCGAAAGAAGGACTAAATCAACAAGTAAAAATCATTAATAAAGGTTCAGAATCCATGCCTTTAATGATTGGTTTCCACACATCCATTAAGGCGCCTTTTTCAAAAAACAGCACGGCAGAAGATTATACGTTGCAATTGACCATACAAGATCGAGTAGAATTGAATGAACGGTCATTACCAACCGGAAATCTATTGCCTTTGAATGAAGAAGAGAAAAAAATCGCAACAGAAGGTTTTTCTCCGTACTATCAACCACTCGATCATCATTATGTGGCCCAAGATGGAAAAAATCGAATGGTGTTAACGGATCAACGCGAAAAAATCTCTCTTATATATGAGACAAGTTCAGAATTTCGCTTTTGGATGCTGTTTAATCAAGATGCAAAAAGTGGATTTTTTTGCCCGGAACCACAAACGAATATGGTAAATGCGCCTAATATCCCACTCCCCTTTGAACAAACCGGAATGATTGAATTATCAGGAGGTTCGGAGTGGTCCGCTCAATCTCGCCTTTATACGGAACCGTTTTAATATCTCATATCACGCTCGTATAGACAAAATGTATCTATACATGCCATCTACTGGGTAAAATTCAGATTGTTGGTCTGTTCGAAGTTGTTTACAATAATTCATCCCATTGGATTTCGAATGGTTAGTTTAAGTACTTCCAATGTATGGAACCATTCAGCAACAAAACAAGGTATAGGACAATGAAGTTCTATACCTTGAATCCATCACTATAGAATTTGCAACTTTTCTGTCAAGGTTCTTCTTTTTTTGCTTTTTTCGTTTCATACTGGTCTGTTTGGATCGATTCCTTTTTTCTATCGCTAGATACAAACGCAACTCCTTTTATAAAAGTTCAGCATATGTTCATCGCCTTATTCTTTTTTAAAATGTTTCAATGCTTCCCTTCTGCTCAACGGTTTGAGTTCATGACGACGAGCCACAAAATTTTTTACGCTATCAGATCGGGTTTTGGCATACTCACGCAGCACCCATCCTATCGCCTTTTGAACAAAAAATTCGTTGCTGCCCGCTCTTCTTAAGATATAACGAAAGAGACGCTCATCATCCATTTTCCCTCGGTAAAAAAGTTGATATAATATCGCAGACCTCTGGAGCCAAATATTTTCACTTTCAATCCAACGGTCAGGATATCGTGAAATCAGTTCAGGATATGTTTGAAATAAATATCCCATGATATGTGGGGAAAGTACATCGATTGTATCCCACCATGACTTAGTGACGAGTAATTTTTCCAACCACGTCATATCCGATGGGCGTAAGCTTTTCTTTTTCATTTCTATCAAGTCAAGAGCGGCTCTTTGGTATTCGCGCTCGGGCATGTCCCAAAGTATCTGAATCACTTTCTCAAGATTCTCATTTGACGGTACACCATGTTCTTTCACAAATTGTTTCGTCACTTTCCTTCGAATAGGAGTTCGAATGCCCAAAAACGGAAATTGGTTTTTCATGTATTTTTTTGACCACTCAGCGAATTCAGCGTTTGCATGGCTGGTATATAATGAAACAAGATTTTGTATATAGGAATTCAATTGTTCATTCATCCTTCTTTTCCCCCACATGACTATTTATCTTTCAACAATACAATACTTATCAGTAAGCAGCAATTCAATATTTTCGATTCCTACCAAAAACCGCAAATTGATTTTTGAACCTTTTTCTGATCGCCAGAAGGAACTTTTTTCCGCTAGTCGAATATTTGATCATACGAACAGCTAAGTCGTGCCATGATGGTTTTGAAATCACTCAAGTATTTTGACAGAGGATGGAACATTAACCGGGGAAGCGATTACCTTTTACTAAACCTTAGATAGGTTACAACAGATCTAAACGAGGGAAAGTTTTATTTCGATGCCCCCTTTTTCGTTTGACTGTGTGATTGTCTGCGGGATCATCTTTATAAAAAAACAGATACCGCGTTTGATGAATTTTGTATTTCAATCTTACACAGTCTCTTCTGGATTAGCATAAAATACCGAGGAATTCACCTATCCAATAAGTTTCATAAGGAGAGCAATCAGAATGAATTCTTTAAAGAGGAAAGGAAATTATGGCATTGATGCACCCTTTATCCCACTTTCTTATGCTTTGATTGGTCTTGTTTTGTTGATTTCCAGTATTGTATTGATTTACCGATCCCATATTTGGGCTTTCTGGCTTTTGGTTTATAGTCTCTTTTTGCTGACCTGCGCTTTCTTCTTTTTGCACACATCGATGAAAGGAAAATTCGAAATATGGGAAAATATTTTCTCCAATCTCAATATTCCGGAAAACTCCAAAATACTCGATATGGGATGTGGACATGGAACGGTATTAATTATGGCGGCCAAACAGCTTGGGAAAGAAGGACAAGCGGTAGGTATTGACCTATGGCGCAAAGTGGATCAATCAGGCAATGACAGAAAGGCGACAGAAAAAAATGCCGAAATTGAAAACGTTGCTGACAAAATTGTCCTTCATACAGCCGACATGATGGCCCTTCCCTTTCAAGACAACATATACGATTATGTGTTTAGCAGCCTGGCGATTCATAATATTAAGAATAAGCAAGGCAGAGAGAAAGCCGTACGGGAGGCTTTTCGAGTTTTGAAACCAGGAGGAACATTGGTAATAGTGGATATTGTTAGAACGAAGGAATATCTAAATGTATTAAAGGACCTTTCTGCCGCCAATGTCAGTCATACGCTTGCCGGTTGGAAAGGCTGGTGGACAGGTCCTTGGATGCCAACGAATATTATAGTGGCTAAAAAATCAAAATGATTTTAAAAACGATTGAAAGTGGGCAGCGACCAAAACCAATGTCGGGCAATGACTAACAACTCCATCCTTCATTATGCTTTGAAATAAAGATCATTCTAGCGCATATCCGGTCAACCAAAAATATCTGGTTGACCTCATCATATGAATCAGTGCGATTGTCAAATTTTCGACGGTTATTGCACAGCGTTTTGATGCTCTTTAAATCCTAAAATGAAACCACTATTTCACATCGTTCGATTATTCGAACGGTGTTTTTGTATATTCGTTTTCTGATTTCATTCGAGAACAACTAGCTGTTCTTATTTTAGAAATAAAAAATTATCTTGGCATCTTAAAAAAATTCTCTCTTTCTGCAGATATCCAAGGTTGTAAATTTTCTTTGCTCTCCTGAACCAATCGATTGACCAGTACATCATGCCAGATGTAATTCTCCAATAACGATACATGCACATCATCATCCGTATAGAAGGCATTGCCGTTTTGTTCTACCGGATGGCCATAAATCATTTCTTTTCCGTCGACAGAAATGATAAACCATTTCTTATTTCCAATCTGTTCTACATAATCTGTCTTCCGATGTACCACCAAGTCTTTTAAAGGATTTTCAACTTGAAAGACAATGCCCTTAAGACTGCAAGTTTGCTGTTTCTCCCGCAAGTCGTCTACTAGTTGTTCATACATAAAATCCCAAATGGACAATATAATTCGGTGCTTGGCCCGCCGAATCAGAATACGACAAAATGACAGGATGTTTTCTTCTCCTTTTATCGTTATCACACGTTTATCAGCTTTGATCTCTTGTTTCTCAAACCGTTTTAATTCATTTTTTATCGATGAAAAGGTGACATCCCACTGCTTTTTAATCGATTCTAAAAACACATCAACCGGTAATGGGGAAAATTGTGCAGCTCCGTTTACATCCTCTTTCACCACTATCCCTTTTTTCTCTAATCCTTCTAATACTTCATAAATGCGCGATCGAGGTATACCTGAATGTTTGCTAATCTGGTAAGCGCTGGACGTCCCTAAATGAACCAAAGATACATAGGCTTTCGCCTGGTATTGATTAAAACCAAGCAGCTGGAGTTCTTGTGAAATTTTATCCATATTGAAACCATCCTCTTCAAACCATTCAAAATTTACTTTTATAGTATCGTTAACGGACGATTTAGTAAATGATTCCCCTGTATGACGGCCAATCCTTTATAAAAGTTCTTTTCTAATTATTAGTGTAATTATTTCCTGATATTTGTCTGTATTTTTTATTCACAAAAGTACATTCATTTGTTATGATCATTTTAGTTACCACTATAGTAATTACTAATGTTCATGGATATTATACGGATCCGGTTAAGGGATTTGGAACAGTCTCCATAATGATATGTGGCTAACCTCAATTGGAGAAGTATCTGTTTTTTTCGTTACGAACGATTTTCTTAGATAAAGAACGCCGATAACATCTATTGAAAATAAATCAGCTATTGATCTTTCAATAGATAGATCAATAGCTTTTCATTATTCTAGGAGGAATGCATATGGACGATATCAACTTTTACATATTGGGCTTCTTAGTACTCGCCGGTTTTATAGCTTCTTTCGTAGATTCAGTAGTTGGAGGAGGGGGATTAATTTCAATCCCGGCTTTAATGTTTACAGGATTGCCCCCTTCCGCAGCCATTGCGACCAATAAATTAGCCAGTACAATGGGGGCTTTAACGAGCACAATCTCGTTTGTTAAATCAGGAAAAGTAAATTTTTCGCTTGTATCTAAGCTTTTCCCTTTAACTCTTATAGGTTCTTTTTTAGGTGCATTTGTTGTAAAACATATATCATCAGAAATATTAAAACCGTTGGTTCTAGTGTTGCTTATTGCCGTTGCCATCTACACGATCTTAAAAAAAGATTGGGGCAAAGACTCTCGATATCAAGGGATGAATTTGAAAAAAAGCATCCTTTTTGCATTAGTCGTTTTCTTGATTGGCTTTTATAATGGATTTGTAGGTGCCGGTACAGGTTCTTTTTTGTTATTTTCTTTTCTAATCATCGGATTTGATTTTATCCAATCGGCCGGAAACGCCAAAGTCCTTAACTTTGGCAGCAACATCGCTGCGCTCACCATGTTTCTGTACTTGGATGCTGTCCATTTTGCATATGGCATT
The DNA here is from genome assembly GCF_038006725.1 of Bacillus sp. FSL W8-1127. Lineage (NCBI taxonomy): Bacteria > Bacillati > Bacillota > Bacilli > Caryophanales > Bacillaceae > Bacillus > Bacillus sp. FSL W8-1127. The sequence goes on from NZ_JBBOVU010000001.1 coordinate 1,951,500, forward strand.
CCCATGGGGATTGCTATGATCCTCGGAGCTTTAGTAGGCTCAAACTTTGCCATTAAAAAAGGGGCATCGTATGTAAGAATTTTATTTATCATTGTTACTGTTTTTCTTATTGGAAAAAATATTCTAGATTATTTGCACCTTTTTAGTTAGTATGTGAAGTCCCTTTTTGCCGTACAATATGCGTCATTCGTCCGTTCGAAATGATCTTTCCTTCTCATCAAGAATGTAGGGAGTCCTAAGTTACTTTTGAGACTCCCTACAGTATTTTTAAGATAATGATAGTGAAGGTTTATCGCTAAACAAGACTTGGAGAAGTACTTCATTTTTTGATTTTTAAACTCCATGTGCCGCATGAGATAAGAATGCTGAAAATGACTAAAGCTACAAATATTATAAAAGTTTATTTGACTATCCAATCCTTCAAATTAAAATCTTTTTTTGCGAATTTTTCTTCCACCAAAAATTTTTTTGTATTTGCTAGAAGTTTTTCACCTTCCTTGGAGACGCTCTCTGATTTTAAATTATTGAGAGGCAATGAATCTTTCATGACTTTTACTGGATAACCCACTTGTTCGGATTGAAATTGATAAAAATCCTCTGGATTTTTTAATACATCCTCTAAAGCACGCTTACGAACATTGTTCCATATTTTAGGGAGTTCAGGATGCTTAGATAGATAATTTTCAGTAATGACAGCAACGCTGCTGCCAAGAAGCTCTGGGTGATCTTTCGCTTCATCGATAACCGGAAAACCTTTTGACTTCATCAAAGGACCAGAGTTTGTCGGGAAAGCATAGGCAGCAATGTCCTTTCGTTCTAAAGCCGCTTCTGCGTCGCTGGCGGCCATATTTACAATTTTAACTTCCTTGTCCAACCTCTTTGCTTTAAGCAGCCCCGTTAGGTAACGATACATATACGAGCCTAGCTGTGTAGCTACTGTCTTTCCTTTCAATTCTTCGACAGATTTAACTCCATTTTTGGGAGTAATCAGCCATACATTGCTGTTTATTGAGGTCTGACCAATCAATTTTGTTTTCAGTCCGTTCGATTTACCAACAATAGCGGGTGTGTCGCCTAATATACCGATATTCAAATCTCCTGCAGCCATTGCTTCATTTAGAGGCGGACCATTAGGAAAAGCATGAAATTCCAACTTCTCAATTCCTTTCTTTTTTAACTCTTGTTGCAGTAATTTCTTATGTATCGCCCACCCCTCTACCCCAGTAGGGATATTATCTTTGCTTGAGCCCACGAATCCTATACGCAAAACCGATGGATCCAAACTGCTTTTTATCGAATATTTACTCGCAATAGTCGATTGCGCATCATTCGAACATCCTACTATTCCTACAACTAAAAATGACAGAATGAATATTTGCGTTAGACCCTTTAAGAATCTTTTCTTTTTGTTATGGTCTGTTAATGTCATAAATTGTTCCTCCTAAAATTCTCGAAATCACTTAATGTCCCGGCATTTTGCTCATCAATCGAAACATTTTATAGGAAGTGTCAAAGGCTGCGCCAGAAGTCCGGCCTTTACCCCATCCAATCTCTTTTCGATAGCTTCCCAATATTCCACTCTGAATCAGTTCCTCTTCTTTTACCTTGACATCTTCTTCAGCAAAAGGGGATACATACATTGCATCCACTGGACAATATGCTTCACACATATAGCAAGTTTGACAGTCATTTTTACGGGCAATGACTGGAATATTTCCTTTTTCCTGATCAAACACGCCGGTTGGGCACACCATAACGCATAACCCACAACTGGTGCACCTTGATTCACTAATTAATTCAATCATCCTTGAATAACCTCCCTATTTTGGGGCAATGACTCTGGTTTTACCCAGATTTTGTCCAGTCCCCCTGTAAGAATTCGATAATGTTGATTCGGATCTTGTTTTTGATAGTCAAGTCGTTTATGCATCCCTCTTGTCTCTTTACGTTCCAAAGCCGAGGAATACATCCAACGAGCAGTAGCTGTCATAGCAGCAGATTCCCTGGCTTTTACTACATCAGCTTCATCTATTAAAATACCACCTCTTATTTCTTTCCAAATCTGGTCAAGCCGCCGTAAAGAAGGAAGCAGCTTATTTTCAGTTCTAAATAGGTTAATATCGTATGGGTTCACTTCCGCTTGAACAGCCTTTGTAATTTCATGAGAAACGGTTCTTTTTTGCGCACCTCTGTTGAAAGCAGAAACAATCGGTGTGGTAGAAACTCCTACTACATTCCGTTTACTTGAATTCACACCCAGCTTTAAGGCATATACAGCTGCTGCTTCGCCGGCCCAAGAACCTGATGACATCGCCCAAGCAGCATTGTGACTGCCTCCGCCGGTAAATCCACCGCAGATAAACTCACGTGTTGCGGCATCTCCTGCTGCATATAGACCCGGCACGTTAGTAGCACAATTCTCATTCACAAGATGAATGCCTCCCGTTCCACGGACAGTCCCTTCTAATCTCAATGTAACGGGAAAACGCTGTGTAAATGGATTAATGCCTGCACGATCAAACGGAAGGAAGAAATTAGGTTGTGCTTTGCGCATCCATTTTTGCATCTCATCATCCGCTTTATCGAGCCTTGCATAAACCGGCTGTGTTTGTAATGTTTTCGCAATCACAGACCGTCCCTTTTGAGATCCTGCTCCTTCAATGATCGAGCCATCCTCATAGTAAAAGGTAGCCCACGTATAAAACGCTGTTTTCGTAACAGAAGCAAATGCCGGGGCAATAGCATAGGCATTTGAAAATTCCATTCCAGAAAAGTTCGCCCCTGCTTCTGCAGCAAGCAAATAGCCATCGCCAGTTAAAACGTTGCATCCCAACGCTTTGCTAAGAAAAGAACATCCACCTGTCGCCATAACAACAGCCCCCGCTTTTACTGTCCAGCGCTCACCTGTCGTAGTAAAAACGCCAGATGCACCCCCTACTCCATATTCATCTGCTAGAAGTTCCAAAGCTGGACTATGATCCCAAATTTTCACTCCAGCTTTTTTTACCTGTTTTCGCATCAAACGCATATATTCGGGGCCTTGTAAACTATTGCGATGAGGCTTTCCTTCCTCATCTAACGGAAAAGGATACTGCCATGCTTCTAACTGATGAATATTTTCATACGTTTTGTTTAGCACAGATGTCATCCATTTTCGGTCAGCCAAGTACCCACCTAAAGCTTCCCTACTTTTCATTGCTGCCTCCCGGTCTTCCGGATCAGGATTTACATACCAAACTCCTGTTCCGGATGGCGCAGTAGCACCGCTTGTTCCGCAATATCCCTTATCTACAAGAATAACCCTTGCTCCTTTTGAAGCTGCATTAAGGGCAGCCCAAGCGCCTGCAGGGCCTCCACCGATAACCAATACATCGGTATCCATTTCTCTACTCTCGCTATTTTGAAAAGTTCCTCTTAAAAACGTTTTTCCCATCAATAAAACCTCCTTGATTGTTAGATTGATCAATTCCTTATCACGCAACCACAAAATAAGCTTTACATGGAACGTGAAATTTTAGATTTTGAAAATTCTATCAAATTAGTTTCTTGCACTCCCATAACACGATCTAAAATCAACTCTTCGAAGTACGAGAAACGCGGGTCCTTTCTTCGCGGACGATCTAATGTAATTGCAATATCCAAGGCGACATTACCGTCTTCAATCAAAACAACACGATCTGCCAATGCAACAGCTTCACTAACGTCGTGGGTGACAAGAATCGCTGTAAATCCTTGTTGAAGCCATAATTTTTCAATCAATTGCTGCATTTCAATTCTAGTAAGTGCATCCAGCGCTCCCAGCGGTTCATCGAGAAGTAACAGACGAGGTTCTCCTGCAAGTGCACGGGCTAAAGCAACCCGTTGACGCTGTCCGCCTGAGAGCACAATTGGCCATTCATCGCCGCGATCTTTGAGTCCCACCAGGGATAAAGCGGCTTGAGCTTCGATTTTAGAATGCGTTTTTGTTCCGATCTGGACATTCGTAAGTACCTTCTTCCACGGGAGCAGTCTGGAATCCTGAAACATAAATCGAGCATCTGCATGAATACTTTCCACAGCCTCTCCATCCGCAATGACTCGCCCATTGCTTGCCGGTTCAAGTCCGGCGATAAGCCTTAGCAGCGTACTTTTTCCGCAACCACTTCGTCCCACTATGGCGATAAACTCACCTGACTTGATGGAAAGATTAATCCCTTTCAACACCTTATTTTCTCTAAAAGATTTTTCAACTCGTTCTAATTCCAGATTTATTCCTCTTGGTCTACTATTCACGAAATTCACTCGCTTTCTGAATAAAGTAAAGAACATATCAACCATTATGCGAAGGGTTATAATTGGGGTGCCATTGCAACCATTTCTTTTCAAAAAATTTAGCCACTAAATCGGATAGCTTTCCAAGTAATGCATAAAGTAAGATGCTAAGGACAACTATGTCCATATGCATAAATTCTCTTGCATTCATAGCCATATAACCAATACCTGAATCCGCCGATATGGTTTCTGCTACAATAAGAGACAACCACATAATGCCAAGCGCATATCTGAGACCTACCAAAATGGAAGGTAACGCACCGGGAAGAATGACCGTTGTAAATAGATGAAATGAATGAAGACCGTATATTTTTCCCATTTCGATAAGTCCTTTATCAACGGAGCGGATGCCATGAAAGGTATTCAAATATATTGGAAAAGAAACACCCAGCGCCACAAGAAAAAGCTTGGACGATTCTCCAATCCCGAACCACAAAATAACGAGTGGAATCAAGGCTAGATGAGGAATGGTTCTTACCATTTGGATTGAACTATCGAACAGTCTTTCTAAAGTTTTGGAAAGTCCATTGATCATTCCGAGTGAAAATCCAATACTACCGCCAATTACAAAACCAATAAAGGCTCTTTTCGCACTTATTCCAACATTATCCAATAACGTTCCATCCTCGCTTAATCTTATAAATGCTTGTACGACCTCAAGCGGTGTAGGCAAAATATTTTGGGAGATCAAACCGTTTTGCCCTAATAATTGCCATAAAAATATTACGATAATCGGAACTATCCATGCTGACCACTGATGAGAGATTAAGTTGCGTATAAATTTCAATCCGTCATCCCCCCTAATAAAAATAAAAATGGAGACATCTCATCTAAATCCCATTAAAAGTGAGAAATCTCCATTTGCATGGTCGACTAATATATGAAATATTTGTGATTTCTAACAATAGCTTATTTTAATAACTAAATTGCAGGATGAGGAAAATTCGCCATTAAAGAGCCAATTTAATCGCCCATTCTGAGTAGTTAATATTTCAAATAAGGTGTATTTATTCTTTCAAAAAGGGTCATATTACGCGTTTTTATTCGTGATCTTATACACCCAATAATGTACGTTTTCCAGCAAAAAAGTTCTCTAAGGCAATGAGCACGGATTCTTTATCACGTTCTTCATTTCATAGTTTCAACTCCTTTGTATGCAACGGCAGCTCTGCCCATCCATCAAGTACGAGACAAGGAACCATGTCGCAACAAGGTTACCCATACAATAATACTTTCTTCTGTTTAACCCTATAGCTTCCTTCCCAGTATGCTAAATGCCGCAGTTTTTCGTGAGAGAAAAAGCAAACTGACGATATTATTTCTCTTGTAAAAAAAGTTCGACCAATTCACAAATTTGGTGACTTGACGGTTTTCTTTAGCTCATTTGAAAATGAACAAAAAATAAGAATTCGTATGCCGCTAAACAAGGATGTTTAGATGAACGGGGAAACACAGTGATGTGTTCGTATCCCAAACTTGATTGATCCTAGAAGCCATTTATATCACCTTCTCTGCTTTTAGCTTTAGACTTCTTACCCGTGGAATAATTTCCTTTGCAAAACGGGCCATTTCAATTTCGAAAGGTTGGAACTGCAGCATAAAAAGATCGATACCAATTTGATAAAAGTCCACAATTCGTTCAGCCACTTGTTCGTAGGAACCGACTAGACCCGCTGCTGTTCCTCCGTTTGTGCCAATATGGGGGTATTTGGCGAAAGTCTGGAACATAACCGCTTTAGGATCAGCGTTTCCACTAAGATGAGCAAGTGCTTCTTTGTCCCCTTCGGCATACTCCCACGCTTTTGCAAGCTCAGCCTTCGCTTCTTCTTCAGTTGGGCGTGCAATGACAAAGGCTGAGAGTCCGAATTTTATTGGTGCGCCATTACGTGGCCGCTTTTGTACGGAAACAATTAATCTCGCTACAACGTTAAGCGGCTGGCCGTTAATAAACCAAACATCAGCATGGCTTGAAGCTAAATCCTTTGCTGGCTCTGATTCTCCTCCAACATAAATGGTTGGACGCTCTCTTACTGGAGAGGCGGGATTCAAAACGACGTCTTGTATATTAAAATATTTTCCTTTGAAGTTTGTTTTTTGTCCTGATATCAGGGACCGGACAACGGTTAACCACTCCGTCCCATACGCATATCGCTCATCATGATCGGCAAACCCAATGCCGGTCCGCTCAAGTTCCGGTCTGTACCAAGCATTGACCACATTGATGGAAAATCTTCCTCTACTGATTTCTTCGATACCAAGCGCCTGTTTGGCAAGAACAACCGGATGATATAAATAAGGCTTAATCGCGGTAATAATTTCAATCTTAGAAGTTAACGCCGCAAGCGCTGCAGCCGATGTCCATGCTTCAAGGTACGGAAAGTTGTCTCCGCTGGGGTTTAACGTATGCTGGGCAACTAATGTAGCGTCATATCCTAGTTTTTCAGCAGTAATGATTTGATTTTTTACTCGTTCCCAAGATGCATTGAAAGGATCATCGGGGTGATGGATGGAAGCCCAAGTTCCCGGGTTCAATGCCCAAACTCCAAAACGTGGTCCTTCTTGTTTAACCATATTTTTTCCTCCTAACAACGGATTGATATTGAATTAGTTCGTATCACAAATGAACTTTTTATGGAATGTGAATGTTCATTTCTTGTGCAACATTACGAATATGTTGGACTCCCCGAACATAATCATCTTCTTCACCAAGAAAATTATTAATATATAAAGGCGTATCCTTATCCAATTTGTTATATTCATATAAAAAAGTCTTCAAATCTAAAGCTCCAAATCCTGGTTGAACAACATCCAGGTGAACGGCAAGCTTATTTTGCAACACGATATCTTTAATATGGCCGCTCTTGATGAAAGGAGCCAGCTTAGAAAATACCTCTTGAATAAATAAAGAATTTTTAAAGTATTTTTCCGGCGAGTCAATAATATTGACTAAGTCAAGATGAACAGCAAATTGTTTTCTTTCAATCGCTTTCATTAATCGCAAATAACTGTCTGGTGAATTTGGAAGCAGCCACGGAAACAGTTCAAGGGTATAAAACGTCCGTTTTGGTTTTACCGCATCAATGATTTCCTTGACAGTATCCACAATCAAGTCGAACGTTTCATTATTCAGATTATTGGGATGAATATCAAAGCTTCCCGGTGTATGATCGTTGACTTTGCTTTTGGCTCTAGAACCAGCAAGATTTACTGCACAGTTCGCTCCAAATTGTTCAGCCAGATCCAATTTTTCTTTTGCAACTTCAATAGCCAGCTTACGTCTCTTATCATCGGGAACGATTGTATTATTAAAAATATGGACCTCTCCAATAGTCAGATCTGCGTCTTGTACGGCCTTTTTAAAATCTTTGATGACACCTTCCGGAACAACCGCTTCAGCCGGCCAGTGTGCCGTGGAATAACCCAATCGCTTCAGCTCCTTAACCCACTGTTCTGGTTCGTGAATTCCACTAAAAATAGGTCCGCCCAGTCTCATCGTCATCGCCTTTCCTTAATAGAATGTCTTTTCGATATTTTGCTGCAAAAAGAAAGAGCAACAAATTCCTCCATTAGGAATTGTTGCTCTGGTAGACCAGTCGACAACTTTTCAGCTTCTTGTCAGCTTGATTATAAATAGACAAGAAACTTTTCATTTCTTTTTACATTGATAAACCCCAAGAATTTTTTGTCCTTCATTTCAAATCTAATAAATTTCAGATTAACCGGTTTCAGACCTCCATCTTTAAATTAATATGTGATTTTTCAAAATTATAAACCAAACAAAACATATATGTCAAGTTGGAATTGAAATTTGGCTGATCAATAAATAGCCAGACTCTTTATATGATTTAAAGAACTACTCGAAAGACCTGTTAACAACATTCTAAGAAATGAACAATTCATCCATTCTTAAGCTTGGAAAAGGTTCAATAAGATTTTATCATCAAATATGGCGTTCTACATTTATAAAAATAACTTAACTAAATTTGTACAGACTCTTCTTATACAATATGTTGAAACCGTTCAACAATCTGTTGGGCGATGGCTTCGCCTATTGGAATGGAGGCCGTGGCTGCAGGAGATGGCGCATTGCATACATGCAACGACCTTTTCCCTGAGAAAATAGCAAAATCGTCTACCATGCTTCCATCCTGCATAATAGCCTGCGCTCGCACCCCCGCCTGGGCAGGAACGATATCTTTCTCCGTCAACTCCGGTATGAGTCGCTGCAAGCTCCGCAAAAACGCTTGTTTGCTAAAGGAACGAACCATTTCTTTCATGCCTTCTCTCATATTCGGCATCGCCATCTTCCAAAAACCCGAATATGCTAAAATCTCCAAAAGATCTTTAAGGTTTATATCTTTTTTCGTATATCCTTCACGTTTAAAGGCCAAAACCGCATTTGGCCCTGCATGAACCTCTCCGTTCATCATCCGGGTAAAGTGAACCCCAAGAAACGGGAAATCGGGATTTGGTACCGGGTAAATCAAATGATTGACAAGATACCGTTTTTCCGGCACTAGCTCATAATACTCGCCTCGAAACGGCACAATTTTCATCCCCGTTTTCATGCCAGCCATTTTAGCCATACGATCGCTGTGCAAACCGGCACAATTAATGAGAAAACGTGTTTGTATGGTCCCCCGGTTTGTTTCAATCGTCACATGATCCATATTTTCTACGATGTTTTCCACTCTCACACCAAGACGAATATCCCCTCCTCTTTCCTGAATGAGGCGTGCAAATGCAGCAGATACACTTTGATAGTCTACAATTCCACAGCTCGGTACCCGAATTGCACCTATACCTTTTACATGCGGCTCGATCTCTTTCAATTCTTCAGAACCGATCTTTTTCACATCCAACCCATTCTGCAAACCACGTTCATAAAGCTCCTCCATAATTGGAAGTTCTTTCTCTTCTGCGGCCACGATCACCTTGCCGCATATTTCGTATGGAATACCGTGTTCTTCACAAAAATGAACCATCGCTTTGTTGCCTTTACGGGCGAATTGTGCCTTGAGGCTGCCCGGTTTGTAATAAATGCCCGAATGGATAACGCCGCTATTATGACCTGTTTGATGATGAGCCAATTCGTTTTCTTTTTCTATTACCACCATTTTTGAGTTTGGAAAACGTTTTGCGAGTGCCATACCTGTAGATAATCCAATAATTCCACCGCCAATGATCGAAAAATCATACATGTATATCCCTCTTTTATAGTAAATTCCTTAGCAAAAAGGGTAATTCACTTTTTTTCATCCGTGAAAATAGCCTTAACTTCTAAATATTCGTCTTTTCCTGACAGCCTATCGTCGTCCCATCGCACATTATCAAGCCTTCAAACAGCGCTTGAGCAATGCAGGAACGGCATCATGTTCTATTGGTTCTGAAACTCTAGATGTGAAAAAACAATCTAAATGACAGGTTTTGCTATTCTGTTTTTGTAATACAAATTTATATAACAAATTGATGTTGTTATATTGTTTTTTTCGTCTTTTTTGTTTATTATAATCTTCAATAAATTAATTGTAAATTGTTTATTTTCTAAAAATTAAAATATTTATATTATGAAAATTGTTATACAAATTTTTAACTTGTTAGACAAATTATGATTTCAATGATGGAAAGGAGCAAGATGATGTCCAAAAAAGAAAAAGTTTCGCAAATCATATCGCGTGAATTACTCAACCAAATTGAAATAGGAAGGTTTCCTCCTGGTTCAAAGCTGCCGACTGAAATGGAATTAGCCGCTCAATATGGTGTAAGCAGAGTACCGATTCGCGAGGCTTTAAGCATGCTTCGTGCTGCCGGTGTCATCTCTTCACGTCAAGGAGGAGGAAGTTATGTAGAAGAATCGACCACTTCATCCTTATTAAAGAGAATTCGAATCGAAAGCGATGATGTAGAAAGTATTAAATATCTTTTTGAAATGAGAAAAATTTTAGAGCCTGAAGCAGCCTATTTAGCCTCACTTAGACGAACACCTGAGCAACTTGAGCAAATGAAGCAAATTTTAGAAAGAATGGAAAACGAATCGAACGAACAGGGAACGAGTTCAACCGAAGCGGATCTTCAATTTCATCGTTCCATTATTTTGGCTACTCACAATCCCGTATTGATTCAAACTCTGGAAAATTTATCCTCCCTTTATGAAAAAACTTTAAAGATCACACTTCGCCCGAACGTAGAATTAAAACAAAAACGCAAAGCTGTCCACGAAGAACATCGCAATATTTTATTAGCCATCGAAGCGGAAGAACCAGAACTTGCTAAAATCCAATGCCTTATCCATTTAAAAAATGCAGAAAGAAAACTAAGTCTGCTCTTAAAGGATTACAACATATAACCGTACAGAAAGTGAGAGATTCAAATGAAGGTAGTCACTTCGCGTCATATTGAAGAAATCAAAAAAATCGTAAAAACCGGAAAAGTATGGACAGACGAAAGCGATCGTTTTAGCTACTCATTCGATGCTTCTTTCGGAACCTTTTTACCCGATGTGGTGATTCAAACAAAGAGCGTGGCAGAATTGGCTGAACTTGTGAAACTTGCCAACCGCGAAAAAATCCCCGTCTATCCTCGCGGTCAAGCCACATCTTTAAGCGGCGGTCCCCTGCCGGTTAAAGGAGGCATGGTATTCGATTTATCGGTATTAGACGATTTGCTTGAAATTCATGAAGAAGATTTGGTCGCTGTCGTTTCTCCGGGAGTATTAACCGCCCAGATTCATAAGGCAGCTGAACAAAAAGGATTCATTTTTCCTCCGGATCCGAGCAGTGCGCACGTATCGACAATCGGCGGCAATCTAGCCGAGAATTCAGGCGGACCAAGAGGCTTAAAGTATGGAGTGACAAAAGATTATGTGATTGGTTTGGAAGTCATTACCCCCGAGGGAAACATCATAAAAACCGGAGGACGCACAGTAAAAAACGTAACGGGCTACGATTTGACGAAACTTATTGTTGGTTCAGAAGGCACTCTTGGGATTATTACGAAAGCCGTGTTGCGTCTTCTTCCCAAACCACCTGCTTCTGAAACGATTATGGCAGTATTCGATAGCCTTGTTGATGCCGGCAGCGCCATTTCCAAAACTTTATCATCCGGAATTTTGCCTGCCAAAATGGAGCTGATGGATCAAGCCTCCATCATAGCCGTCGAACAATATGAACCATTAGGATTACCAACAGATGCTGAAGCCATCATTCTGATTGAGCTGGACGGCCATCCTTTAGCATTAAAAGATGAAATCAAAAAAGTCGCTGAACTATGCCATGCGGTGGGAGCACGGTCGGTCCACATTCCCCAAAATGAAGCGGAGAAAATGGAAATCTGGAAAGCCAGAAAGCTAGTTTCACCGGCAATCGCACGGATTAAACCGACAAAAATTTCAGAAGATGCCACTGTACCACGAAGCAAAATTCCTCAAATGTGCGCAAAATTGCAAGAAATTCGCGATAAATATAAGGTTCACCTTGTCGTGTTTGGTCATGCAGGGGATGGAAACCTGCATCCCAACATCATTTGCGATAAAAATGATCAAGAAGAAATGCGCCGTGTAGAACAGGCCGTCGCCGAGATTTTTACCGCAGCCGTCGAACTTGGCGGGACGCTTTCCGGTGAACACGGCATCGGGACAATGAAATCTTCTTTCATGGAAATGGAGTTAGGTCCCATCGGTCTGGACATGATGAAGCGTATCAAAAAGGCATGGGATCCAAACAACATTTTGAATCCAGGAAAAATTTTCCCTGAAGAGGGTCAGAAATGGGAGTTGACTTAAAATGAAATCATCTTTGGAACAATTGAAAGAAGAATTTCTATATGAAAAAACAAACAGGTGTGTACAATGCGGCTATTGTCTGCCAGTCTGTCCAACATATGTAACCATGAGAAAAGAAACACATTCGCCACGCGGGCGAATCCATCTCATCAAAATGGTCGGAGAAGGAAAAATGACTGATTTATCTGCGCTGGAACAACCTCTCGATTTATGCCTTGGTTGTCGTGCGTGCGAAACGGCTTGTCCAACCGGGGTGGAATATGGATCAATTCTAGAAGCCGCTCGAGCAGCAATGGCCAAACGCAAGAAACTTTCCGTTCCGGCCCGTTTGCTGCGGAAAGCATTGCTGAAAAAAGCCATTCCAAATCGTCACATGATGAAATGGTCAGGAAATGCATTTTGGTTTTATGAAAAAAGCGGAATGCGAAAAGTCGTGCGCAAGTCAGGCGTTTTAAAAAAATTGCCCTATCATCTGGATGAATTCGAAAAAATCATCCCGCAAACCGTTTCACCTTCAGAACGCAATCAAGATTTCGTCAAAATAAAATCCAAAGGTGAAAAAAAAGCAACAGTGGCTTTTTTTACAGGCTGCATCATGGACTCCATGTTTCACCGCATTAACCGCTTATCTGTACAACTGCTTGCCGAAGCAGGCTGCGATGTGATCGTCGTACCGAATCAGACTTGCTGCGGCGCCCTTCATGCACATTCCGGAGAATTAGAAGAAGCTAAACGCCTTGCCAAACAAAATATCGCTGCATTTGAACAAGAAGAGGTGGATTTCATCGTCCACAATGCGGGAGGATGCGGAGCTATGCTTTATGAATATGACCATTTGCTTGCGGATGAAAAAGAATGGGCTGATAAAGCCTCTACGTTCTCTGCTAAAATAAGAGATATCAGCCAGGTATTGATCGCTTGCGGAGGACTTCCAAACCTAAAAGCACGTAAAGAAGAACGTGTAACGTATCAACCCTCTTGCCATATGACAAATGTTCAAAAAGTGATTCAAGAACCAATGGATCTTTTAAAAAGCGTGTCAGGAGTTCATTTTATTGAAATGAACCAAGCTGACATGTGCTGCGGTTCTGCGGGAATTTACAATATCATACATTTTGATGCATCCATGAGTATTCTTGATGAAAAGATGAAGAATATGAAAGCATCCGATGCATCAGTGATTATAACAACCAACCCTGGATGTTTGCTGCAAATGAAGCTTGGAATTGAACGTGAGAAATTATCTTCGTCTGTCCGTGTGCTGCATCTAGTCGAGTATTTGGCTGAAGCAGCGGGAATTTCCTAACTTACTGCAATGATAAGCCTTTGAATCAAAATAACAAGATGACCAACCATGATTCTGCTGCTGGCGGACTTCTGCCTAAATATCCTGTATCGGCTGTATATATCCTTAGAGCCTACCCCTCTATTTCAACGCTATGATGGATCTTATCGGACATCTTACAAAATATAGTGTTAAAGAATTGCCGTCGGCTGCCAATGTTTTGACCCCATTGGAAATCGCCGACCTTTTTTGTGTGATGATCGTTTTATGAGAGCAGATCATGGATGAAGAAATTCGGAAAGGATTTTCTTTTTCATACTTATGGCAATTTCCAAGATTGAAATATCAAACTTAATGTTTTCGAATAAGTCTTCTATGTTTGCCTTTCTCACGCCAGAAAAACTTTTTAAGTATTTTTCCAACCCACTTATAATTTCAGAATATTCTTTCGTTCGATTTTAGTTTTCTATTGTCTTTATCATGGTTTTCGTCCCAATATTTTCTATATTCTTCAATACATTCATGTTTATCCATTGATTCTTGAATGATTTTATTAAACTGTTGTGGTTCGTCTACTCTAAACAAAACTGTATGTGCGTGTTTTTGTATGCCAAAAGGTCCAAAATACTTAACAGGATTTATTAATTTTAATTCCAATTCCGGCTCATCAATCCCTACTGTTGCTTTAAATACGCCTTTTTTGGTTTTAGTAAACATAACATCATCTTTCATGCTAAAAGTTTCTAAAGATTGAATATTGTCGATGTCGATCATCATTTTTCCCGTATACCCGCTATGAATGATGAGTTTATTAGACGTGACAACGATTGGCAGGTACTTGGCTGAATTATAGAGAGCGATTGCATAAAAGAAAGCGTAAATATTGATGATGGTGGAAATCCATGCAGCCAATTTATTCCATTGCATAAATAACAGATGAAATACAACCGCATCTAAAGGGAGTATAAGTAAGATCACGATAATAAACGTCTTAAACATCGTTTTTTCATGATATTTGAATAAATGACCATTTGGGGGTTTTGGCTTTTTAAACCATACAATCAAAGAATAATAGAATGTTTTAAATTCCATGATGACCGCACCGCGAACGAATGAATTTCCGATCCAACCACTAATAGAATCATCTAGTCTCTCCCAAAAATCTAAGTGCGTGTCATTTTTTAAAGATTTCATTTTTTTGATGGTCAATCGAATACTATTCACGACAAATAGCAAAAATAAAATTTCTACCAGCGCTGCTACTTTTAATATGTAATGAAAATATTGTCTTTCAGTAGATGGGATAATAAGGAAGGCCAATAGGAAACCAATAAAAAATCCTGAAAAAATAGAAAGGATTTTCCTTTTAGAAAAAAGCCAAAACAAAACAGGAAATAATATCGTCAAGGAAAGAGTAATCACTAAATTAGCTTCGTCCGTTAAACTGCCAACACTTTGAACATAAATGTAAGAAGTTGAAGGGATGACCAATAATAATAGGAATTGAATGAGCCTTTTTAAATTCATGCCATGCGCTCCTTTATCGATTTTAATAATAAATTTTCTTTTGTTTGACACCTCTATTACTTAATTCTCCCTTAATTCACTACCTTTCCGTTCAGTCATCTTACCGCTGATAGACGCCACATACAGCTTTCCTAAGTGGTTAAAACAAGCAAATTTTTTGTTGATGGCAATTAAGAAATGTAGTGTTTGGCAATTAAGAGTATGCATTATTTATTGCATATTCACCGCTTTACATGGAGTGGCGGGAAGGATAGGCTTGTGTGCCTTGCAAAGTCCTATGGCTTACCCCCTTTGCGAAAATTATACCCGCAGAGGCTCCATGTCAAGCGACATAATATTGGAATTTTATACAGAGAAGTGAATAACCTTATTTGCCATTTGATGCCTTTTTTAATTGCCAAATACACAATTTTTGGAGTAAAGAGTTTTACATGGACTGACTGTAATATCGATAGACTCAGGAAATGGTTAATGTTTTTATAAGTTTTTTAATATGGCACATAAGAAAAACATACATTTTCCCTTTTTCTTCGAGATGATTGAGGTATCTTATAGTTGATAAAAGGTAAAGCGATTACAATATAAGCTAATTTTTATAACAAAAGTTCTGATTTTTTAAATATTTGTTATAATTATAACAGATTTGAAAATGAGTGGGGATATGTCAAAACAAAGAGTAGGAAATGACGTCATTTATAGTGGTAAAAGACAGATTCAAGACCTTGATGCAGGAGAAGATGCTGTCATAAAAAACACCTAGAAAACGGCTTTATGATTACATACTTTAAGTGTAATCATTCAGCTTATTGATTCTCTAGGGCAATAAAAAATGAAGTAATAAAATACATACTTGCAAACATGGATAAATCTATGAATACCTTCTATAACCAGCTGAGAACCAACAGAAAGGTTAATAAAATAACTAAAAATGGAGGCCATCTTCTATGACTAAAAAGATATTTTACATTTTTTGTATGATATATTTAGCAATTGTATTATTTTTGAATTATATTTATGATTTAGAAAATACTACTTTAACTGTTTTATTTGGTGTTTTTCTAGTTTTTGTTATCATTTTCAAAGCTTTATTACAAGGGGAAAAGGAGAAGTGAGAAATGAAAAGTTCAAAAAAGGTATGAAATTTTACTTTCGCTTTATCTAGTCATTTCTTTGTTGTTTTCAGCATTTGGTTTGTTACATCTTTTAAAAAAGCCACAAAACTGGGCCCAAATTCAATATAAAGCGCTGTGTTTACAAAACTTCTAATGCAAAGTTTCTGATGTTAAATACTACAATTAGCTACTCACAAACGCCCCCATATAAATTCAATCTTACCAAGCGAGTTGTATTTAATATTGAAAATACAAAGGCATTTTCTGCATCCGATTTGTTACTAATTTCTCGTACATCGTTTTCAAGTTCAAAAGCAATATTTAGTAAAACGGTCACTGTTGCCGTCCGTTATAACCTTTCTTAATTTGTACATCCATCTCTTCGATTTTCTTTTCAATTCGATTGAGTTGTCGGATGCGTTTTTTATCTGAACGGAAAAGCCACACGATGAACAGAACGAATAACACCAATAATCCAAAACAAATAAGTTGAAAGACCACATTCCTGATATTAATGCTATTCATATTATCGTCCGCAAATATATCATCATTTTATAAATCCAGATAAAAACATCAATCGTTGAGAAAACAGCCCCGTGCACAATTAAAGTTTTGTTGTTAATGGCTACCACATTCCCAATGTTCTCATAATTCCATCGGACCGATGTCTGTAGTTTCAATTCCTTATAGTTAAGATACAAACGCCGGTTGCTCCTGGTGAAATTGGAGAGCTGTACTTGTTTCAATTCCTCAAAGTTAAGATACAAACACCTCTTCCGTTGTCGGTGTCGCAAGGACATACGAGTTTCAATTCCTCATAGTTAAGATACAAACTTCGCAAAAGCAAATCGACGCAAAGTTCCGGCGATAGTTTCAATTCCTCATAGTTAAGATACAAACCCCAAAAATAGTTGATAAATCAAGGGATAACATAAATATAGAGTTTGTTGTTTTTCATTTTATCGTAAAAGAATAATTTTATCCATTTTCTCTTACCACTGATATTTTCTGCATTTTTACATAGTTGTACTATAAACACATTTTGTCGTCGATCCCTAGGGGTTTTTGCACGATTGTGGGTCGACGACAAATTCATCTTTACAATTCTTGCACGACTCGAAACATCCCAAACCCTTGAGAATTTTTTCCGCCTATCCCCGTTTGTAATAAGAAGGTTAAATTTTTTGGAGATGACTGTAAGCGAAATTTCCCCAGCCAGGCAGTAATATAGTAGTTTTTAAAAGTCGTAACGACTTTATGTTTTTGAGTGACATGCAATGGTTCGATCAACAACCGCTCTCTTGGCGGTTCTCCGTAATAAGCTTCATACTTGTTGCGAAAATTCACCTCAACTAAATGAGAAAACACTTCGTCATATGGATCAAAGAACTGAGTTTTCCGCTTGCCATCCACCGTTTCATAGGTGCTGTAGACTGTTAAAGGGGAAAGCATCTCTATTTCTACTTCCGAACTTGCTACTTCATCATCCGTTAATTGTATACTTTGTATCTCCAGACATTGATCGCCTAAATGTACTTCATTCTGCAATAAAAAGTATTCTCCCAACTGTTGCGTCAATTCAGGCAATATAGTCGAAATATGCCACGATATTTCATCATCGAACAATATCGTTTTTGAATTCAATTGAATTTTATGCTGGCCAAAAAGTCGGCTAAAAGTAAATAATTTATATGATCGTTTTCCTTTTTGAAATCCGATTTCGTGTAAAAACGTTGCGAACGTTTTATCTTTTAAAGATTGATACAGCAGCCCTTGAAGCAAATACTGATAATGTAATGGCAACAGGATATCATGATACTTTGGTTTCATCGCCACCGTTAATCGCATAGTAACCCTTCTTTCGAAAAATAAATTCGTCTCTGCCTTTATAAACCAAAACAGATATAACTTTTATTTCAAAATAATCCCTTTTTTACTACCATCCCTATTGCTTGTATGACGAACGATCCTTTCCTTATTCCTGACAGGTAAGATGCCATCCCCGAAAAGGCCATACCTGGTCGTCAATGGAATAAAATTATTAGGCTTTGAAAAAGCCGGTCAATTAATCGATAATAACTGAAGCAAACGTTCGATCAAGCCATCTGTAATTAGTTACAAAAACGGCTATTGACAACACCGCACGAGGTGTCAAGGATAGTGTAACAACGCAAAACTGTCACATTTATTTGAATCTTTTGCATTCGTGTATTCTAAAAAACTCCTTTAAAAGGAATTTCTGATTCAAATAGTAACATCTGAATTGTTATTAGCTTTATACAATTTATGTATTTGCACTTTTTTACTGAATATGAATAATGAATCAGAGAACACACAAAAACTATATAGCTCCATTGAACAAAGCAAACATGTCACAAACTTATCTATCAAAGTGTTTAAGAAACTCGTCTCTCTTAAATCAATTCCTCATAGTTAAGATAAAAACGTCTGTGTCGTTTGTATATTTCATAAAGTATCTGAGGTTTCAATTCCTCATAGTTAAGATAAAAACATGATGGGTTATCTGCGCGCGCTGACAAGTATTTCATAGTTTCAATTCCTCAAGTTAAGATAAAAACTGTTTTCTTGCTTTTATGGCATCTTCCAATTTGTCAGTTTCAATTCCTCAAGTTAAGATAAAAACAAGTTATTAGATACAATTAGCGAATACTCTGTTCAATTGTTTCAATTCCTCAAGTTAAGATAAAAACTTTCTGTCGGATCAACATTTAATTCCAGTCCGATCGAGTTTCAATTCCTCAAGTTAAGATAAAAACCGGTGCAAAAGGTCTTTCGTGGTTGTGTGCGCGTCGTTTCAATTCCTCAAGTTAAGATAAAAACCCCAAAAAACGTTGATGCAGCAACATTTTCATAATCGTGAATTTTTTGTTAATTCCATTTTAAAGTTACAGTAAAAGTTTATCAATCTTTTTCTTTTCTTCGATTTTCTTCTCGAATCAAATTGTCGTCGATCTCCCGGGAAGTAAACGCTATTGGAGGTCGACGACAAAAAATACAATGAGATCGAGAACTTTTTAAATTTTATTTTCTTTCAACATTCGATGGGCCGATATACGACTAATATTTTCTTTTTCAGAATTCGCGGATTTTCATCATGCAACATAAGATGCGAAAGCGAATTTTTCCACAAAAAAGAACTCCACAATGAGTTCTTTTAAATAATATCCAAAGGCATTTTTTTAGTTGGTTTCGGAAACACCTTATCCAATTTATCTAGGTCTTCCTTGGTTAATTCAATCGTTGCCGCTTCTGCATTTTCGATCACATGCTGTTCCTGCACAGCCTTCGGAATGGCAATCACGTCATTTGTACGAATCGTCCAAGCCAGTGCAATTTGCAGCGGTTTCACTTTATATTTATTTGCAATTTCACGAATAGTAGGATCCGTTAACAATTGTTTTCTTAAAGAACCTCCTTGAGCCAGGGGGCTGTATGCCATGATCGGCATGTGATGTACTCGCTGCCACGGCAAGAGATCAAAATCGATTCCTCTGGAACCTAAATGGTATAACACTTGGTTGGTCGAACAATTCGATCCATTAGGGGTATTCCATAACTCTTCCATATCATCCGTATCAAAATTGGAAACTCCCCACCTTAAAATTTTCCCCTCTTTCCGCAATCTTTCCATTCCTTCAATCGTTTCTTCTAAAGGAACACGTCCGCGCCAGTGTAAAAGATATAAGTCTAAATGATCTGTCCCCAGACGCTTTAAACTGTTTTCGCAAGCTATTTTAATTTTGTCCATCCCCGAATTGTGAGGATATACTTTCGAAACTAAAAAAACATCGTCTCTGCGTCCTTTAATGGCTTCACCGACTAAACGTTCAGAATCGCCATTTCCGTACATTTCAGCTGTGTCAATCAGTTTCATGCCTAATTCAATTCCGAGCTGCAAAGCCTTTATTTCTTCAGCTTTTCTCTTCGGCTTTTCCCCCATATACCATGTTCCTTGCCCTAAGCAAGGAATCGTTGTACCGTCCGGCAATGTCACTACCTTTTTTTCCAATCGGCTTCTAATTTCTGTGAATTTTTTCTCATCCAGTAAACTCATCGACAATCTGCCCTTTCTGTTTGGATATAATGGCACCGCAGAATGTACCGTAAAAATTCTACTGTCCACATTATACCCATATAGCAGCGAAATTCCCAAAATCAAGGATTAGAAATAAAAATTTTCAATTTGCGGCGAACGTTTATAAATGATTAATAGAATGTTTCGATTGTGAACCGTTCAACATTACTCGCTCCATATCGACAACATCCTCCCTATCCAATTTAATAAAAACGTTCACAGAAAACGTCTGAAAAATTCAATACCATAGATAAACCATCCTATCGAATTCTTTGCGTCTATCTCAATCCTTATAGGTAAGATCTAAACAAATATTTATGACTGGGAGAAGAGATGGTGGAAGCGATTTCGATTCCTCATAGGTAATTTCTAAACTGCCAATCTTAATTACAGGCGAAGATGCTTATGGAAAGTTTCTATTCCTAATAGGTAAGATCTAAACCGATCATGGCATATTGCGTAACAAGGGAGAAATCCGGTTTCAATTCCTTACAGGTAAGATCTAAACACAGAAAGCAAAAATGGGAACATTTTTGTTGTTTTTAGGTTTCAATTCCTTATAGGTAAGATCTAAACCAGCATCATTTGCGCCAAGGAAATATCTCGCCTTGGTTTCAATTCCTTATAGGTAAGATCTAAACTCTGTCTTGGCTGTTTCATTTTTGCTAATCTCTTCTTGTTTCAATTCCTTATAGGTAAGATCTAAACCCCAAAAATGATTAAATTTAAAGAAATTTTAACAAACTGGCTTTTTGGGAAACAACTTTTTTCCATTGGAAAAGAGATCAAAATTTCTCTGATTTACTTTCTGTTTCGTTCATTTGCTCTCTTTTTCTTACATTTGAAAAATGTCGTCGATCCCCGGGGTTTCTGCGCTTTATAAGGTCGACGACAAATGAAAAGGTTCTGTAAAAGAAATGGGGATACGACTTTCCTTCATAAAATAAACTCCACTTTTGCTTTTTTATTCCTCGTTCTTTTCCTTTTGAATGGAATTAGACGACGTTATAAGCCCCGTCGTCAAATGTCGATGATAGACTCCGCTTGTCCTATTCCTCGATCCTTCAGAAATAATCCTCCCTTCGTTTTTCACAAGTCATAAAGCTGTCTGCATAAGATATGAATATAGTTTACGACAAAGGTGTGTAGGAAAATGGTGATTACAGGTGATGAATATCTCAAACGAATTGATGCATTAAATAATGAAGTATGGATTCATGGGGAACGGGTAAAAGGGAAAATCACCGAGCATCCCGCTTTTAAAGGAGTGCTGCAAAGTAAAGCAGCTCTTTACGATCTTCAACATGATCCTGACTTGACCAATTTATTGACGGTCCAGCCGCAAGACTCCACGGATAAAATCGGGTTTTCCTTTCATCAGCCAAAGACCATTGAAGATTTAAAAAAAAGAGAGGCGGCTACAAGAATTTGGTCAAAAACGAATGCCGGCCTTATGGGGAGAATGCCCGATTACGTCAATACCGGCATTATGGCTTTGGCATCGGCCAGCGACTTATTCGGCAAAAACGAGTCTATGTTTGGGAAGAACATAAAAAATCTTTATCAAACCGCATGCAAGAATGATTTGTCTTTTACGCATACATTCATCAATCCACAAGTCAATCGTTCTGTTGCTTACTTTGAAGACTCAGATGAGAACATCATTGCGGCGAAAGTGGTAAAAGAAACAAGCGATGGTCTGATCATCAAGGGAGCGCGATTACTGGCTACTCAAGGCGGTATAACGGACGAAATTCTTGTTCTTCCATCAGGGGGCAATTTCGTCGATGAATCTTTTATTTATGCCTTTTCCATTCCCTCCAATACACCTGGATTAAGATTTATTTGCCGCCAATCATTCACAGGCGGCGATTCTCGGTTCGATTGTCCATTAAGTTCCCGATTTGAAGAAATGGACTCTCTTGTGGTGTTCGATGATGTCTTGGTTCCTTGGGAAAGGGTATTTTTATATAAAGATTTGCAAATCGCTTTTCAAATGCTTGAAGATACGAATTTTCACACTCTCCTT
Organism: Bacillus sp. FSL W8-1127; assembly: GCF_038006725.1. Lineage (NCBI taxonomy): Bacteria > Bacillati > Bacillota > Bacilli > Caryophanales > Bacillaceae > Bacillus > Bacillus sp. FSL W8-1127. The sequence continues at coordinate 1,973,640 of NZ_JBBOVU010000001.1, forward strand.
CTTTATCAAGCAGTCACTCGAATGATTGTTAAAACGGAATTTATTCTTGGTCTTGCCGAACTGATTATCGAATCCATTCAAATAGGGGAGTTTCAGCATGTGAAAGAGAAAGTGAGCGAAATCATCACGGCTCTTGAAATTATGAAAGGACTCCAAATATCCTCACGGGAAAATGCGAAGTTGAATCAATGGGGAACATTGGTACCGGATGTAAAGCCGCTGCAAGCCGCTATTCATTATTATCCACGCGTTTATCCTAGACTGGTGGAAATTCTTCAATTATTGAGCGGCAGTGGATTGATCGCACTTCCGACCGAAAAAGATTTCGAGTCGTCTATCCGGAAATTTTTAGACCAATATCTCCAAGGAGCCAATTCCTCAGCGGAAGATCGAGTGAAGGTATTCCGATTAGCTTGGGATTTATGCATGAGTGCATTCGGCTCACGGCAAACTCAGTTTGAACGATTCTTTTTCGGAGATCCCGTACGCCTCTCCATCGGATTATATAATTCTTATCCGAAAGAACCATATATCAAATTCGCAGAAAGTTTTTTAATTTGAGTATTTTGCAAAATTAGATTTTTTGGATAAAAGTATAAAAAATAAAGCACTCGACAAATAGCTACCAGCATGTTATTTTACAAAATATTACAATAATCTTGTTTTCGGGCATACCTACAGAATTTTTCACATTGAATTTTTTTAAGCGGCTTTCTTCCCTTTATTTTCCTTTGCCATCGCTAGCGCTGAAACAAGTAATACAATAGCGTTCAGGTAAATATGGGTCTTTACTTTTTCAATTCCCCATACATGTAGGGAGTTCGCCGTAAGGTAGCTTTTCATTCTTGAATTACAGCGTTCTACACTTGTCCTCTCGTTGTAAAGCTCTTTCCAACGTTTTGTATCACGGTGCGGATTGGAATATCGGCGCACATCCTTTTTGATGTCGACTTTTACCACCATTCCATAGTTGGAAGATGAACAGGCTGCCATTCCTAATGGGCAATCCACTTTGCCGGTTGCGTGAGGACATCTGAACTTGAGCTGGTCCTTATCAGCTCCCCAATAAGTCATTTCATAACCCATGGAACAACGCGGAGTTCCATTGGAAGAAATCCCTTCAGGAGGCTCTTTTTCGTTGCGCAAATTGAGCGGGATAATGGCTTGCGCTCCAATGTTTTTGGCTGATTCATAGTTTTTTAGTTGGTCATATCCGCCATCCATGATCAGAAATTCAATTTTGGATTTGGTACGCTCTGCCACTTGCTCTATTAATTCTGGTGCGACTTCTCCATCGTTCACATGGGCAGGGGTTACTTTTATGGCCATTGGCAGTTCGCTTGCGGTATCGACTGAAAGATGCATCTTATAGCCAAACCAGGTAATTTTATTGCCGAAGGAATCATATTTTGCGCCCCAATTGGCATTACCCGTTTGTTCACTACGCTTTTTGGGCTGTTTCTTTTCATAGGCATCAATGGCGGCACTGTCGATGGCCTGGTGGCTGCCGTCAATTATTCCTTCCTCCTGAGCTAACTGTACCAAGTCAAGGAAGATCTTTTCAGCCAGCTTTTTTTTGATAAGTGCCGCAAAAACCCGGCTGAGAGTGGAGATAGACGGTGCGGGGCGATCAATCGATAAACCGCATTGATAACGGAAACGAAGGTCTTTATCCAATCGATGATGAAGGGCGGTAAAGGTGTCGATGCCTTCGAGTGGGGCAGCGATGAGAGCCCTTAGAATCCCTTCTCTGGAATGACCGTCAGCCCCTCGGGGTGAAGAACTTCTCAACTGTTTAGCATAAGGGCGTAAATCAAGCGAGCTAAAAAAGATAGGTAATTTCTCTTTTGACTCTAATTTTTGCAGTTCTTCAAAGGAAAATAGGCTTTCTTGTAGAATATACAAAGTGACTTCCTCCTTTTGAATTTTTGTGGTTTCGTCACTTCAAAAATTCTACATTTTAGGGGTGAAGTCCTTTTTTGTGTCTTTGAAATCCTTATGGCTCTTGGGTCAAAAAATATGCAAAATGCTCAATTTAAACAAAAAAGATTTTTTTATAAACGAAAACAAGTTGATCCTCATAAAATAAAAGCCCACCCATTACGGGTGGGTAAACGAGTGATTAGAATTCTTTCAAAAAGAGGTGATTAATCGTCTCCATCCAGCAGTCGTCCAAGTCCGCCAAGTATGCTTCCCTCACCGGTCGAATCTCCGCCATGGCTAGGAGCATTGGCTAGAACTCGGTCTGCCAATCGGCTAAATGGCAATGTTTGCACCCAAACCGTTCCCGGTCCACGAAGGGTGGCAAAGAAGAGACCTTCACCGCCAAAGAAAGCGGTTTTCACTTTTCCGACATATTCGATATTATAGTCGACATCTTGAGTTAAAGCGACTAAACAGCCTGTATCCACGCGCAACAATTCTCCGGGAGAAAGATCTTTTTTGATAATCGTTCCTCCGGCATGGAGAAAGGCAAGCCCATCGCCTTCCAGTTTCTGCATGATAAATCCTTCTCCACCGAAAAAGCCGGTACCAAGTTTTCTTTGAAATTCAATGCCAATGGATACACCTTTAGCCGCGCATAAAAAAGCATCCTTTTGACAAATGACTTTGCCGTTGAATTGAGTTAAATCAAGAGGAATAATTTTTCCAGGATAGGGAGCAGCGAAAGAAACTCTCCTTTTATCGGATGATTGGTTGGTAAAAACGGTCATAAACAGGCTCTCACCCGTAAGCAAACGTCTGCCGGCACCCACTAATTTGCCGAATAATCCGCTTTTTTGTTCGGTGCCGTCTCCAAATACCGTTTCCATCTCGATGCCGTCTTCCATCATCATCATACCGCCTGCTTCCGCGACCACACTTTCTTGCGGATCCAGCTCAATTTCAACACATTGCATATCATCGCCATGCAATTCATAATCAATCTCGTGAGAATTCATCTTTTCACCTCATTCATCATTGTAAGGCAGTGCAAATGCCAGATTGTAGCCTAATTATATCATGATCCAAATCGTTCGTCCTCCATTAGGAGAGCTTTTTTCGACAGTAAGAAAAAGAAAAGAGTTAAGCGGTAGTTCAATATCGAATCGGTTGTAGATCCCTTATTCCGAGTTAACATAATGTTTTTATGTTGAACTTAAGCCCGATTTAATGAAACATCTAAGCTGCTTGGCTGTTTTAAAATTCATCTATACACGATTAGCTGTAAGTCACTCTAGTGGATACGGGGTTTTTTATTAATGGCTTGCACCTTTGAATTTCAAGATCAGAAATTCGTTTATTTTTTGTGTACATTGTATCAAGACAGCGGGTTGACTTTCATCCATGTTAAGATCCCCTAATTTAGTTAAAAAAATCCGCTTCCATCATTTATAGTAGATCATGGAAGCGGAAAAACGGTCCCATTGACCGGAATGTTTTACTCACTAGTTATCCAATCATGAGACCAGAAAGAAACAAACGATTTCTTCAAAAAGAATATAGTTTGTATTGATTCATTTAATTTTTAAATGAATGGATCGGTGCCGGAATGTGACCGCCGCGGGCGATGAAATCAGCGGAGGAATAAGAATTGACGGCCATAACCGGTGCGCGCCCGAGCAGACCTCCGAACTCGACCATTTCGCCAACCGCTTTACCTGGTGCCGGTATCACCCTTACCGCCGTCGTTTTGTTGTTAATTACCCCAATCGCTGCTTCATCGGCGATCATGGCAGAGATCGTTTCAGCAGGAGTATCTCCAGGGACGGCAATCATATCAAGACCAACCGAGCAAATAGCGGTCATTGCTTCTAATTTTTCCAAGTTCAAAGAACCTCTGTTCACGGCGTCGATCATACCAGCATCTTCTGACACCGGAATAAACGCTCCGCTTAGTCCCCCTACATGACCGCAAGCCATGACCCCACCTTTTTTGACGGCATCATTTAAAAGGGCAAGTGCCGCAGTCGTACCATGCGTTCCCACTGATTCCAGACCCATTTCTTCCAAGATGTGGGCAACCGAATCTCCTATCGCCGGAGTAGGAGCCAAAGACAGATCAACAATTCCGAACGGCACGCCTAAACGTTTGGACGCTTCTTGGCCGACGAGCTGGCCCATGCGTGTGATTTTAAACGCCGTCTTTTTCACAGTTTCCGCGACAACATCAAAGCTTTCTCCTTTTACCTTTTCCAATGCCCGTTTTACCACTCCGGGTCCGCTGACGCCGACATTGATGACACAGTCCGCTTCGCCGACACCGTGGAACGCTCCTGCCATAAACGGATTATCTTCTACAGCATTCGCAAACACAACCAATTTCGCACAGCCTAAGCCATGTTCATCGGCTGTTAATTCCGCCGTTTTCTTTATGACTTCTCCCATTTCTTTAACAGCGTCCATATTAATGCCTGTCCGTGTTGAACCAACGTTTACAGAAGAACATACTCTTTCCGTGGTGGCTAAAGCCTCGGGGATGGATTGAATCAAAATGTGATCCCCTTTATGGTAACCTTTTTGAACCAGCGCCGAAAAACCACCAACAAAATTAACACCTACAGCCTTTGACGCTTCATCGAGTGTTTTCGCAAAAGCCACATAATCTTTTTCATCTGTTGCTCCGGCAATTAAAGAAATCGGTGTCACCGCTATTCGTTTATGGATGATCGGAATCCCGTATTCGGTCTCGATTTCCTGACCTACCTTGACTAAATGTTCCGCTTTCCGCGTAATTTTATCATAAATTTTTTCACGTGCTTTCTTCCCATCCGCATCAATACAATCCAGTAAAGAAATTCCCATTGTAATGGTGCGAATATCAAGCTTTTCTTCTTCAATCATGCGGATGGTTTCTAATATTTTATTTGTTTCCATCGTAAACCCCCAACTTATAAACTATGCATTGAGTTAAAAATATCTTCATGCTGGATTTTGATTTGTACATTCAATTCTACGCCTTTTTCAGCCAGCGCTTTCTTGATCGTTTCAAAACTTTCCGATGCTTTGGATAGATCAAGCATCATCATCATTGTAAAATAACCGTTCATAATCGTTTGACTGACATCTAATATATTAATTTTCAAATCGGCTAATTGCTGGCTAACCCCCGCAATAATACCAATGTTATCTTTTCCGATTACGGTTAATATCGCTTTCACCATTTTTCTCTCCTTCTCTTTCACTATTCTTCTCTGCCACGACAAACTATTATCTCTACTATCTGATTATCTTAATGTCCCACTCCAAGAATAACGCAGATTGAAAGATTTTGCATCATTTATTCATCAGGAAATTTCAATGCTTGTAATTGGGTTATGGAACAAATGGGGGGCCGCCTGGGGAAGGAAAAACTTTTAATAGATAAGGAATAAAGTATAACGGCGGACTTTCGTGGAAAATATAAAGAGCGCCATTGTTTTCCTTTCTTTTAGGGAACAATGGCCGTATTTTCAAAAAACCGTATCAAATCTAAATTCAGATTTTTCAACTTGTGAGATTGCCAGGAGCCTGTTTCTGTAAGGCATTGAGTGAAAAAAATTTACACATTCATTCAAATTGAATGGAAAAACAATCCTAACAGCACACTAAGTTTTATGATAAAAAAGTTCTAAGATTATTCTGACACCCATCTTTTTTCCAAAAAAGTGGCCATCCACGTTAAAAGGGTGATGATGATCCAATACATAACTGCGATCGCCGTCAAAAACTGGAACGCTTTAAAATTAATCGAATAAATCGTTTGAGCTGTATACGTTAATTCCGCCACTCCTATAGTCGCAAACAAAGAAGTATCTTTTAAGCTGATGATAAATTGATTCAAGAAGGCGGGGATCATCCGTTTCACTGCTTGCGGAAGAATTACATGCCTCATCGTCTGCCAATAACTCAATCCCGAAGCTCTCCCTGCTTCCATTTGTCCACGGTCAATAGATTCTATCCCGCCGCGGAAAATTTCCACCAAATACGCCCCCGCATTTATGCTCAAAACAAAAATACCGGCCGTTGTAGGTTCAATCGATCCTTTTATAATCAATGGAAAAACGCCAAAATAAAAGAAAATGAGCTGGACGTAAAGGGGAGTTCCCCTGATTAAGCTGACATAAAATTTGGTAATGGCCCGCAATAGTTTTGACCGAGAGACTCGGAACAATCCGAACACGAGACCGATAATGGCCGCAAAGAAAAGCGAAAATATCGCTAGTTCAATGGTTTTCCATGCTCCTTTCAATAAAAGCGGCATCTGATCCATGACAAGTAAAAATCCATTCATCTTATTCCCTCCTTCAGCTATCGCCACGCTCTTCTCCATCTTTGAACTCTAAATTAAAAGATACAGATTTTCATCATTGATTTGAAAAAGGGTGCTGCGAGTGCACCCTTGCTTTATTTCGGCTTGGTTCCAAAGTATTTTTCATATAATTGATCGTATTTTCCGTTTTTCTTCAATTCCGCCAACCCGTCGTTAAAGTCTTTTAAAAGTTGTGGTTCATCTTTAGCAATCGCAATGCCGTAATCCTCTGTCGTTAGTTTTTTGCCTACGATCTTGAGTTGGGAAGCCGTTCCTGAATGAATTTTAGACATAACAAACGGCAAATCGTTCACTAACGCATCTGCACGACCTTTTTCTACATCCATATAAAGAGTTGGTTCATCTTCTAATATTTTGACATTGGCTCCATACTTCGCTTTCAGCTCATTGGCTTTTTCCAAACCGGAAGAACCTTGTTTCGCAACGATCATTTTTCCTTTTAAATCTTTCAATGATTTGATGGCGCTTTCTTTTTTCGTCACTAAGACCAGTCCAGATTGGTAATATGGTTCGGTAAAATCGATTACTTTCTTTCGGTCGTCGCGTATTGTAATGGCTGCCACTCCGCCATCCACTTGCTTGGACTGCAGTGACGTGATCAAACCGTCAAATTTCATTTCTCTCCATTTCACTTTGTAATGCTTCTCTTTCGCAATTTCTTGAACAATCTCAATATCAAAACCTTTTAACTGGCCATTTTCTTTAAATGAGAATGGAGCAATAGCAGGTTCTGTCGCAAACATAACCGTCCTTTCTTTGGTTCCGCCATTTCCCGACTTTTCCGAGGTTTGGCCACATGCCGTTAATCCAATCGCCAGAAGGAAAACGAATATAATCGATCCAACTTTTTTCATCATTTCCCGCCTCTCTTTTATGCTTATTGCCATTTTCGATCTTTTGAAAATTCGACCCGGATTTCACCCGATTACTTGCGAATGGTATTTATCTTAAAGTGTGCAAAAACTGTCAGCATGGAATTTGCCTCTGCAGCTGCTACAAAGTTTTACGGTACGTAAATTGTAGAGTTCTTGGCCCAAAAGGTTTGCAATGAGGTTTTTCACATTTTGTATAATTCAAAAACTGGTAGAACAGTTTATAAAAATGGAAACGACAAACGTTCTTTTCCCACCCTAATTCACTTCAAGCGATATCATGATTCCACATCGATTTGAGCTCGCTGTAATTTTCCGCTAAAATCGACATACACACTTTTCCATTCCGTAAACACATCCAATGCTGCCACACCGGAATCGCGATGACCATTGCCGGTGCCTTTTGTGCCGCCGAATGGCAGATGAATTTCCGCACCGGTCGTTCCGGCATTAATGTACACAATGCCCGTATCTAAGTCTCGCTGAGCGGCAAACACTCGGTTGACATTTCGTGTATAAATGGAACTGGATAATCCATAAGCAACGCTATTATTCACTTCCACCGCTTCTTCAAAACTTCGAACAGGAATGATGGAAAGCACCGGTCCAAAAATTTCCTCTTGAGCAATTCTCATATCAGGCCGAACATTCGTAAATAAAGTAGGGGCATAATAATTTCCGCCGTCGAGATTTTTTTCTTTAACGATATAACCTCCCGCAAGCAAGTCGGCCCCTTCCTTTTGACCCATTTCTACAAACTCATGTATTTTCTTTAATGCACTTTTGTTAATAACAGGCCCTATTTTGACGTCTTCGTTTAATCCATTTCCGATCGTCAGTTTTTTCATTTCTTGAAGCAGACGTTTTTCCAGTTCGGCTTTTACGTTTTCATGTACGATCACCCGGCTGCACGCTGTACACCTTTGTCCGCTCGTACCGAAGGCGCTCCATATGATTCCTTCCACTGCCAGCGATAAATCGGCATCTTCCATGACAATCACCGCATTTTTTCCGCCCATTTCAAGCGAAACTCGTTTTAAAAGTTTTCCGCCTTTTTCCGCTATCGTCCGTCCTACTTCATTGGAACCTGTAAATGAAATGACATCGATATCAGGATGTTCCACGAGGGCAGTTCCGACTTCGGAACCAGAACCGCAAACAAGATTCATCACTCCTTTTGGCAAACCTGCTTCATCCAAGATTTTCACCAATTCTCTTGCCATTATCGGCGTTTCCGTAGCCGGCTTCCAAATGACCGTATTTCCGGCAACAATGGCAGGGAACGATTTCCACGTAGCAATGGCAATGGGGAAATTCCAAGGAGTGATAATTCCAACGACACCAATCGGAACACGGATGCTCATGGCAAACTTATCATTTAATTCGGATGGCGTGGTTTGCCCAAACAATCTTCTTCCTTCTCCTGCCATATAAAAGGCCATATCGATTCCTTCTTGGACCTCACCGCGAGCTTCCTCAATGACTTTTCCCATTTCTTGGGTGAGGATGCTAGCCAGCTTTTCTTTTCGTTCTTTCAACAACTCGCCAACCCGATACAAATATTGCGCTCGTTGCGGAGCCGGTACACGTGACCATTTTTTTTGGGCTTGTTTCGCCGCTTGGACAGCCAAATCCACATCTTCTTTTGAAGACTGCAATACTTCACCGATCGGTTGACCGTCAGCCGGATTGACGATAGTTACAAATTTCGCTTTCTTTGAAGAAGTCCATTCTCCGTTAATATAGTTGATGACTTTTTCGCCTGAAAGCTGTATGTTTGCCATCTTCCCGCCCCTTTCTTATTGAAACTCTGCATATGCCCTTCTTCACGGAATGGCACGTAGTATACAAACGGACGTATTTGCTTGAAATTCATCAAAGATAATGAAAGTAAAACGGCTATTGCTGTTTTTTAAAGACCTACTCATCCATCTCCGCTGATCTTAAGGGCTCTTTTCTATTTTGCATGGTTTATGCCTGTCATTCATTTATATGAATGGAATCTTCGCTTTATCAACTCATGCAAAAATTTTGGTTTTATCAGTCATACGCTTTGCCATTTTAGTTAGATTTGGACGGAAAATTCAATTTGTCAGCAACAAATTGTATAAGACATTGAAAGCATTTGTATGGATTGACCGATGGAGGATTACTTTGTAAGTCTTTTAAAGAGGAAAATGGTTCGAATATTCAAATTGACTTAAAGGATATAAAAAAATCACGTCTCGTAAAAGACGTGAATAAATGAAATCAAGACTTTATGGGTCGATATATGATGATCCGGAAATGATGGACCTCATTGAAAAAAGTAAAAAAAGAATTTTCATTATAAATCCGCCATTCATTAGATCAAGTAAAAAAAGGAGGGACATTTGTCCAACGCTCCAGATGGAACAATAAAATAGCAAAATCTTACATTCACGGTTTTCTTTTTACGGAAATTTTTCATTCTATAGCTTTCAGCTTTCGATATTCGTGTCCTTATTGTATAAAACACGCCATCTTGCTTTTTGCTTAACACTAAGGAATTTCCGAATAATCAGGTTGACAACTTCCGCAAATACGAGACCCATGGCGATGGCACCTGAAATCAAAAAGACTTTTGCCGCCAATTGGAGAGCGATATTATAGTCATTCTGCACGAAATGCCTCATCGCATCATAGGCCAGCCCTCCCGGTACTAAAGGGATGATTCCTCCGACAGTGAAAATAATGACCGGTGTTTTATACATTTTGGCACAAATGTAGCTGATCACCCCGACAAATATGGATGCGACACAAGAAGCAAACACGCTATCATACTGCATTTCTACTAACCAAAAGTAAATAATCCAGCCGATCATCCCTACCAAGCCGCACTGAAACAAGGAGCTTTTAGGCGCATTGAATATAATTCCAAAACCGGCGGAGGCAATAAAACTCGTAACCATTTGCTCCAGCATCTCTTTTCCCCCTTATTTATGAAGCCACTTCTTCTCGTTAAAATCTTCGAGCCTTTGTCTTTGGTATGTATTTTTATAAAAACGTAAACACAACCGCTATTCCGGTTCCGATCGCAAACGCTGTTAAAAAGGCTTCCGCTCCCCTTGATAATCCTGAAACAAGGTGTCCTGCCATTAAATCTCTCAATGCATTGGTAATGGCTAATCCGGGAACAAGCGGCATCACCGAACCAATAATGATCTTATCCAATTGGTGTCCAATTCCTATTTTGACAAAAAAAGCAGAACTGAGACCAATCATGAGAGACGCTAAAAATTCGGCAAAAAACTTGATTTGAATAAATCGATGAACGTACACAAGAAACAAAAACCCGACGGCACCGGCAATGCAAGCAGCTAGAAAATCGTTCCATTTTCCTTGAAACATGATTAAAAAGCAGCCACTTGAAATCGCAGCCGCCAGAATTTGTTCCCATAGAGGAAATGTAAAGTCGTTTTGATCCATTTCTTTTAATAGTGCATAAGCTTCTCGAATCGTTAATTTCCCGGCACTTATGTTTCTTGATACATTGTTCACTAAAGCTATTTTATGGAGATCCGTTGAACGCTCCGAAATACGGACAAGTTTGGTCGGTTCCATTCCATCCATGGAAAAAATAATGGCTGTTGGCGCAACAAAACAATGGGCGTTTTGAATTCCACATGAAGCAGCGATGCGAGACATCGTATCTTCTACACGATACGTTTCAGCTCCGCTTCTTAGCATAATTTTTCCCGCCAGTAAACATACTTCAATAATTTCCAATGTGGAATGGCCATTCTCTTTCATATCTCTCTCCTCATATCCATCAAATTCGATCCTGCTAAAGTAACAATCCAGTTGAAGTTTATCACAAAAAAATTGAAAATAAAACAGATGATGAGAATCTTTAAAGAAAAGTGTTACAGCTATTCATGACTAGTAGATAAGCTGTCCATCGCCAACAAAATAGGGTCCAGCCCTCCAAACCATCATTATCCACTTGAAATAATGGCAGGTTGTTGGAGGACTAGACCCTTTTTTTACGTTCTATTTTTATTGTACGACACTGTTAAATGTCATAATCCATATAGAACCTATTACAATGGTAATGACAAAAACAATGCCCAGCGCAAGTGCAAAAACATTATATCGCGGTTTCTCAGAATCGCGGATATGCATAAAGAAAACTAACTGGATGACAAATTGCAGAACAGCCATCGTAATGATAGCGGCGACAAGCGCCCCTTTGCTGAATGCATGATTCGTCACTAATAACAACGGGATGATGGTTAAGATAATCGATAAAATAAACCCTGTCACATAAGATTTGAGTGAGCCGTGATTTTCCATGTTACATCACCCCCATTAAATACACAATCGTGAAAATGAAGATCCAAACGACATCAAGAAAGTGCCAATAAAGACCGATCACCGTCAGTTTCCGTTTCGTTTTCACATTCAAACCGCGTTGGAAAAGTTGAATGATCAATCCTATCATCCACAAGATCCCTAAGGATACGTGCAATCCATGTGTACCGACTAATGTGAAAAAGGCAGTTAAAAATGCACTCGTAGAAATGCTTGCCCCTTCATCTACCATATGAGCAAATTCCCGCACTTCCAATCCGACGAAAGACATTCCTAACAAAATAGTGACAATCAGCCAGTTAATGATTTGTTTCTTATTTCCTTTATGCATGGCAAGCATGGCCAAACCGCTTGTAAAACTGCTTGTTAATAGAATGAACGTTTCCCATGTTACTCCGGAAAGTTCAAATATTTCTTTTCCGCTTGGACCATTGGCTATATGGTTAACTAATACGGCATACGTTGCAAACAACGTACCGAAAATTAAACAGTCCGTCACGAGGAAGATCCAGAATCCCATTACTTTCATGGATTCCAGCTCTTCCACATGATGATCATGTTGGGATGTAATCGCGGACATCATACCACCCTCCCCATGGCGGATTCCGTTTCTTTAATTTCTTCGACCGGTATATAGTAATCATCATCGTATTGGAAGGAACGTGCGAACATCGTAGCGGCTACTCCAATTAAGCCGACAACGATCATCCAAACCCATTCAAAGGTAAATCCAAAGCCGGCTATAAACCAGAAGAAAGACATTATAAACGGAATTCCAGTATTTTTTGGCATGTGAATCGGTTCTAATTCTACTTTTTCTTTTTTGTAATCCGGATCCTGCATTTTTTTCTTCATTTCCCACCATGCATCTTGTTCAGGTGCATATGGAACGACTGCGAAATTATAATGCGGAGCCGGTGAAGGAATTGACCATTCCAACGTACGTCCGTTCCATGGATCTCCAGTTGTATCTTTTTCGCCATGTTTGATGCTGTAAATAATTTGCACGGCTTGGAAAATAAATCCGATACCCATCAAGAATGCACCGATGGTCGAAACGAAGTTTAAAGATGCCCAGCCGCGGTCCCAGCCGTATGTGTAAAGACGACGGGTCATTCCCATAAATCCAAGTGCATATTGCGGCAAGAAACATACATAGAATCCGATATTCCAGAACCAGAAGGCCCATTTGCCTAAGCGGTCATTCAATTTAAAACCGAACATCTTCGGCCACCAATAAATCAGTCCAGCTAAATAACCGAACACAACTCCACCGATCAACGTGTTGTGGAAGTGGGCAATTAAGAAGTAGCTGTTATGGTATTGGTAATCAGCTGGAGCAATGGATAGCATAACCCCAGTGGCTCCACCAATAACGAAGCACACGATAAAGCCGATTGTCCACAACATTGGTTGGCTAAACTCGATGCGACCTTTATACATCGTAAACAGCCAGTTAAATATTTTAACCCCTGTCGGTATGGCAATCGCCATCGTCGCAATAGCAAAGAACGTATTTACATCGGCCCCTGCACCCATTGTAAAGAAGTGGTGAGCCCATGTGAAATAAGAAATGACGCTGATCAGAATTAATGAAAAGACCATTGATTTATATCCAAAAATTTTCTTTTTGGTGAAAGTTGCAACCACTTCTGAGAAAATACCAAATGCCGGCAACACAACGATATAAACTTCAGGGTGTCCCCACATCCAAATGAGGTTGATATACATCATCGGGTTTCCAGCACCGGTCATCGTAAAGAAATGTCCGCCAAGGAAGCGGTCAATATACAACATGGCCAGCGTAGCCGTAAATACCGGGAACGAGAAAATAATTAAAATACAAGAAGCAAGCACCGACCAAGTAAAGAGCGGCATTTTCATAAGCTTCATGCCTTTTGCTCTCATTTTCAAAATAGTGACTAAGAAGTTAATTCCAGTTGCTGTACTTCCGATACCTGAAATATTGATACCCCAAACATAGAAGTTTTGACCTGGACCGCTGCTGTAAGGAATTTCAGAAAGTGGAGGATAACTTAGCCAACCGGCGTTCGGCGAACCTCCGATAACAAACGATAAGTTGAACAGCAGTGCTCCAAAGAAAAACATCCAAAAGCTTACTGCATTTAAAAACGGATACGCAACATCACGAGCACCGATTTGTAACGGAACGGCGATGTTAAACAATCCGAACATCAACGGCATCGCCATAAATAAAATCATAATCGTTCCGTGCGTCGTGAAAATTTCATTATAGTGGTTTGAATCAAGAAAATGCAGACCTGGCATCGCCAACTGCGTACGCATTAATAAAGCATCGACTCCTCCTCGGAAAAGCATTAAGAGGGAAGCGATAATATACATGATCCCAATTTTTTTATGATCTACAGTTGTCAGCCATTCACGCCAAAGCCAACCCCATTTTTTATAACGGGTCAGCACATAAACGATGGCCAATGACACTAATACGATCGCAACGTCTGCCCCGTATATCATCGGTTCTCCCGTTACGAAGAACCCGGAAGAGAAATCTTTGATTTTCTCCCACATATCGTTTCCTCCTTTTCCTTCTAAAAGGCGATCAGAATCATCGAAAAGTCATCAATGGTTAATGAGACATATCCATATTCATGTCGGAGCCACCATTTTCATCCTTCTCGGAATCTTTTCCAAAATCCGGGTGTGTTTTATAAGTATCCATATGGTGCATTTTGTAGAAATCTCCGCCATTTTTCTTCACAATTTTTTCGAATAAACCGTTCGGGTAAGAAGAATAAAAAGCTTTATCCGTCAATCCCGGTTTTGAAAGTGTTTCATAACCTTTTTCCGTTAAAGCCGGGGATGATTTTTTCACTTGAGCTACCCATTGTTTATATTCATTTTCCGGTTTTGCAATTACTTTAAACTTCATATGAGCAAATCCTTCACCGGAAAAGTTCGCTCCGGAACCATAATAAACGCCCGGTTTGTCTGCCTTTAAATATAGTCCCATTGACATTCCCGGCATCGTGTAGATCTGTCCTCCAAGCGACGGGACCCAGAAAGAATTCATCGGTGCATCGCTTGTCAGTTCAAATTTGACAGGGACTCCGGCAGGAATCACGACTTCATTGACAGAGGCCACTTTGTCGTCTGGATAAGTAAACAGCCATTTCCAATCCAATGACGTAGCTTGAATCGTCACTGGCTGCTTATTAGAATCGTGTAAATCAGTACCCTTTGCCAGTGCAAATGTTGTTTTGTAGGTGCTGTAACCTAAAATCAAACAGATCACAATTGGAATAGACCACCAAACTATTTCTAGCGTTTTGTTGTCGTCCCATTCCGGTTGATAAGGTGCTTTGTTATCCGGTTTGTCGCGGTAACGCCATATAATGTAGAAAAGCAACGCAAAGACAACAAGGATAATTCCTAAGCAGACTAAAGAAGTAAATACAATCAAGTCATACTCTGTTTTGGCTACAGGTCCTTTCGGCTGGAGAACTACATAGTTTTCACAACCGGCCAGCGTCATCACAGCAAAAATCGCCGCTGGAAGGACTTTCAGCCATTTCAGCCATTTTTGAATCATGTGTGTCTCAACTCCTCCCAAATTATGAAATTGTCAATTTTACGTCTGAAGAACATCCCAAGAGACGACAATAAATATTATTTACAATATCAATATAATATAAAGTACGCCAAAATTGTTCATTTATTTTTCAAGTTCACTATTTTGTAACACTTCTTGACAAGCTTCAAAAAAAGAAAATTTTTCTCATTTAAAAACTCGATTTAAGGCGTAAAATAGATATATTAAACGCTTTCATCATCTTTCCGTGTTCTTGAAAAAAATTTAAACAGCTCAGAATAACGAACGATTCAAAAGTCCCATATTAAAATCTGAACAAACCCGTCTGAACACCCATTAATTTACAAATTGAAAATTCTTTTCAAATGAAAGAATGCTCTCTTTAATAAAATTCTCTTCAACACCACACCACTTTCTATTAAATAGATTGGGAAACTGCAAAGACATGACTTTTTCCCATCAATCTTTTCATCGAAAAGAGATTATGCCTGACTCCACCTTTTTATAATGATAATCATTCTTAGGAAAATTGCAATGTCACCCTTTTCCATGTTTTTTGATGAGTGTTCATTGTTTTTTATTTTTATCTCACAATGTTCCGTCATTTCAGATAAAATGATAAAAAGAATAGCAGAATACTAGGAGGAAACAAAATGAATCTTTTTAAAACATCAAAAACCCCCTACTACGCTGTCATTTTCACTTCGGAAAGAACTGAGGTCGACAGAGGATATGACGAAATGGCTGATGAAATGTTGGAATTAGTTTCGAAACAAAAAGGGTTTTTAGGAGCAGAGAGTGTAAGAGGCGAGGACGGATTAGGCATTACTGTTTCCTATTGGGATTCGTTGGATTCTATCCAAAACTGGAAAGAAAACGTTCGCCATCAAATAGCTCAAGAAAAAGGGAAAACAGAATGGTATAAACGTTTCACTACTAGAATATGCAAAGTGGAAAGAGAAACGATTTTTGATCCCGATGCAAAATATAAATAATTGAAAGCATACTGTCCATCTACTGTTTCAAACAAGACTTAAATTTATATTACTACTCTATAAAAAAATAGGAGTTTCAACCTATACATGTAACATTTATATATAGTGACAGCAGTTGGCAAGCATTGAGTGAACGAAATTTTGCATAACCTTCCTATCTATTGTTAAAAACTTCAGATAATGACCTATGTTAAGTCATGAAAAAATCCACCCCTTAAAAATCGGTCCATTGACTAATGAAATCAAAGGGGCGGATACAATCAATTTTGTTAACAAAAATTTAAAAGAATTCAAGAGTCGTTTCTCTATTCTTGTTAACGGACTGCATTAGGCCAAATGCACATAGAAAAACCCGTGCCATTCGTTTTCTGCACGGGTTTTTCACCTATTCAACTGCCAGTTTATCCTTTTAGGCGTGCACTTTTTAGCATTTCTGCTGCCAATTTTGGATTGTTGCTGGATAGAATAGCTGAAACAACAGCGATACCGTCGATACCTGTATGGCTTAACTGCTGAACATTCTCCAGGTTTATTCCGCCAATGGCAACAACGGGGATGTTCACACTCTCCACTATGGATTCCAGCATTCCCTTTTCCAACCGTTCCGCGTCTTTTTTGCTATTCGTCGGAAAAACAGCACCTACTCCTAAATAATCGGCTCCTTGTTTTTCGGCTTCTTTTGCTTCCTCTACGGTGCTGCAAGAAACCCCTACGAACATGGAAGGCGGAACGATTTTTTTCACATAGGCTGCCGGCAGATCGCTTTGTCCGACATGAACACCATCCGCTCCCGCAGCCAGCGCAATATCGACCCTGTCATTGATAACAAGCGAAATCTCATATTTTTCTGTCAGCGACTTCAAGGCAAGCGCCTTTTTCAAAAAAAGCTTGCCTGACGATTGTTTTTCTCGCAGCTGCACCATCGTCACACCGCCTTGAATGGCCGCTTCAACTTTATTCAATAATTCCTCCAATTCCATTGATTCACTGGTCACCAGATATAAAGAAAGCGCCTGTTTGACATTAAACTTCAACAAAGTTCACTTCTTTCTGCCAAGTACGACTGTTCATAAAAGAAACTTCATCGATTAAGCGAATATGAAAGCTTCCAGTACCCACCGGTGATTCGCCAAAAGAGCGGTATGCCAACTCTCCTGCGATTCCCATCACTGAAATCCCGGCAATCGCCGCGTAAAAGTAGTCGTTCGTTGCTCCGGCAAAATTTCCGATTAAAGAAGTAGCCATACAGCCCGTTCCCGTCACCTTTGTTAAAATCGGATGACCATTTTGAATCCCAATTGTCCGATTTCCGTCTGAGATGTAATCCACTGGACCGCTGACGACAACTACTGCCTTTAACAGCTTTGCCGCCCGCGAAGCTAAGAGAGCAAGATCTTCGTTAACGTTCCCGGCATCGACTCCCCTTGTCTGCGCTTCTTCGCCTATCAATGAGGAAATTTCGCTCGCATTCCCGCGGACAATTTGCGGATCGACTGTTTGCAAAAATTCTTTTGCTTTTTCATTGCGAAACGACGTCGCTCCGACTCCAACCGGATCTAATACAACGGGAATTTGCCGACGATTGGCTTCTTGTGATGCACGCACCATGGCGGTAAAAGTAGATTCTGTCAACGTTCCCATATTGATCACCAACGCCTGAGCAAGCTTAACCATAGAAGCCGCTTCCTCTGGGGAATCGGCCATAACAGGTGATCCGCCAATGGCCAGCGTCACATTCGCACAATCATTGATCGTGACGGTATTCGTAATATGGTGAACAAGCGGATTTTTCGATCGAACTTGCTCCATTAATGCTGCGATTTCTTCTTTCATCGTCCATCACTTCTCCTCTGCAGAGTTCTATAATAATCCAGCTTTTTGATATAAATCATAAAAATGGTGGGTTGGTCCGTGCCCCCCGCCTATTTCCAGGCTGTGGCGAATGGCGGTCGTAATATAATCTTTGGCCTTTTCAACTGCCGTAAAAGGCTGTTCACCTCGAGCCAAGAAAGCGCATATCGCAGATGACAATGTACAGCCTGTCCCATGGGTGTTTTTCGTTTGAATCCGTTCTCCTTTTATCCATCGATATTGTTCACCATCATAGAAAAGGTCAGCTGCTTCTCCTTCCAAGTGCCCGCCTTTCACCAAAACATACTTTGGACCTTTCTCCAGAATGATTTCGGCCGCTTTCACCATGTCGTCTTGATCCGTAATTTTCATATTCGCCAATACTTCTGCTTCTGGAAGATTGGGTGTGATGATATAGCTGAGCGGGAGCAAATATTGAATTAACGCGGAGACAGCATCGTCTCTTAATAAAGGATGTCCGCTTTTGGATATCATCACCGGATCTAATACAATCGGTATATTGCGAACCTCTTTCAGGCATTTAGAGACGGTTTTGATAATCTCCTCTGTAGACAACATCCCAATTTTGATCCCATCTACCGGCAAATCATCCAAAACCGCTTCTATTTGATCTTGAATCACTTCTACATCTATATTTTGAACCGATCGAACTTCCTTCGTATTTTGTGCCGTCACAGCCGTAATGACCGACATGCCGTATACTCCAAGTGCGGAAAACGTTTTAAGATCGGCTTGAATTCCTGCTCCTCCACCTGAATCAGAGCCGGCAATGGTTAATGCAGTTTTCAATTTGAACGCCTCCAGTACATTCACAATCGTTTTTACAAGCCAGCAAAAAACCCCAGCGCAAAACACTGGGGTCCGGGTTTTATTTTTCAAATAACGAAAACAACATCAATAAGTTTTCGTCAAAAGAAGCACTTCCCTACGCTGGCATCACCCAGATCAGGTTTAAAGGGTTAAAGGCTTTACGGGCCTTACTCTCAGCCAAACCAATTTTTGGCTCCCCCAGTGTAAATGAAAATATATTCAATTCTATCATCACTATATCATATTATCTAGCAAAATGTAAAATTAGCTTTCACTTTCCAATCATGCTCCACCTTTCCATTACTCACGATCCGAAGGCCTTTTATGAAATTTTTTCTTTACGATAAATTCTACTAAATGAAAAATAAACAAAGAAAAGATCAGCCAAATGGCAGCGGCTGCATATCCTCCAATTACATCGCTAGGATAATGGACGCCTAAATAAATTCTGCTTAGTCCGACCAGCAGAATAAACAAGAAGGCCATAACCGCTCCAAACCATTTCGCAGGTCTATGCTCCAAAAGTTCAAACAGCAAAAAAGCAAGCGCCCCGTACATCACAAAAGAAGCCATGGAATGGCCGCTTGGGAAGCTAAATCCACTTTCATGAATCAACGGCTGAATATCTGGTCGTTTTCTTTCAAATATTTGTTTTAATAAATGGTTAAATGCAGTCCCTAATGAAACGGTTAGAGCGAAAAACAAAGCGTAAAGCCTTTCTTTTTTCAGCCATAACAACAAGCTGACCACGATAACGCATGTTGTAATCCATTTGGCCGATCCAAAAAAAGTGATACCTTTCATAAAAGCCGTTAAATCTGGAGAAATCCACGATTGCACAAAGGTGATAATAGCCGTATCAAAATGTTCGATTTTATGTCTTTTCAGTTCGTCCACAATTTCAATAAATGTCCAAACGGAAAAGAGAAACAAAACGGTTATGGTAATAAAATAAGCCGCTGATCGGTTTCTCTCTCTTTGATTCATCTTTACGTTCCCCCATATTTATACGACTAGCTACGCTTTCTTTTTCGCCGCCGCTCTTTTCCGTTTTGGCGTAGCTGTCTTCGGTTTCGTTCGGTCGATCGACGCTTGAAGCGCGGCCATCAAGTCGGTGACATTCCCTCTTGGTTCTTTTGTAGTTGGTGTAACCAAGTCTTCTCCTGTCCGCTTCGATTCGATCAATTCCATCAAACGGTTGCGATACTCGTCTTCATACTTTTCCGGCTCAAATGGAGTTGTCAACTGATCAATCAGTAAAAGAGCGGTATCAAGCTCTTTTTTTGTAATGTTGTCTTTGACCGGAACGTTCGGAACTTCCTCCGCATTTCGAACTTCATCTGGATAGTGGATCGTCTCCATGAGCAATGTATGATTATAAACTCTAATGACGGCCAATTGTTCTTTAGAACGCATCACAATTTTAGCCAGCCCCGCTTTTTCCGATTCCAAAAGGGCTTTTCGAAGCAGCGTATACGCTTTTGCTCCCCCTTCATTGGGAGACATATAATAACTTTTATTAAAATAAATGGGATCTATGTCACTTAGTTGGATGAAATCAATAATTTCAACGGCTTTTTCCTCCGTTTGCTTTTTTAATTCTTCCAGTTCATGATCTTCTAACACGACAAATTTTCCTTTTGCCAATTCATATCCTTTGACAATATCCTCTGGTTTCAATTCCGTTTCACAGACTGGACAAACTTTTTCATATTTGATTGGAGTATGACACACCTTATGCAAAGATCTTAACGAAATATCTTTATCTTCAGTCGCGGCGTGCAATTTAATCGGGATATTCACGAGTCCGAAGCTGATGCTCCCTTTCCAAATTGTATGCATACAAACCCTCTTTTCGTTTTTTATTATTTTTCGCCGCCGTTTAAACGTTATTCATTTTAACTTTTGCTATGTATAAAAACAACGGCCGTTCAAAAGATACAAATAGACAAGAAAGGGGCAAACCACATGCAATTCATGATGCCTGAACTAAAAATGACTTTTCCCGAAAAAGGCAACTGGCTTTTTGAAACAAAATATGATGGCTTTCGCGCCCAATTAATATGGACGAAAGAAACCGTTCAGCTTCTCAGTCGTAACGGCCAAAATATTTTGCCCTTATTTCCTGAAATCAAAAATTTTTTGAAGCCGTTTCAAAAAAAGGCTTCTTCATTTTTGCCACTCGTGTTCGATGGGGAATTGGCCGCATTACAATCGGAGGGTAAATCCAATTTTTCTGTCGTGCAAATAAGAGGTCGAATGCGGTCCCCTTCTAAAATAGCGGAAAAAGCATCCTTTTTCCCTTGTACATATCTCGTTTTTGATCTATTGGAAATAAAAGGACAATCCATAAAAAGCCAACCTTTTGAAAAACGGAAAGAACAACTTTATCGAGTATTCGAATCTTTCGGTTGGAGCTTGTCTCCGAAACCTTCTGCCGAATCGAGAATTCAAATGATACCATCATTCCGTGAATTGTCGACCTTAAAAGATTTTGTATCTCTCCATTTTGGAGAAGGAATTGTAGCAAAAAAACAGGATTCTATATGGGAAGGAAAAAGGTCCGGAAACTGGATCAAAATCAAAAACTGGAAGAAAGCCCGTTGCTTCGTGACGGCTTTTCATGAAGCGAACGGCTACTATAATATAGCTGTTTACAAGGATAAAAACATTTTTCCTATCGGCCTTTTTCAAGCGGGAATTCCGAAAAAAGAAAAAGAAGCCTTAAATCAAATTATTCGTCAAAATGCTTTTGAAAAAAAAGAAGACGTATATTATATAAAGCCAGGGATTTGTGTAGAGTTATTTTATTTAGAGTGGCAAAAAGAGGGCTTGAGAGAACCTTATTTTCATCAATTTTTATTTTCCACCACACCTGAGGAATGTACATGGGAACAATTTCGCCTTGATAGCCTCCATATTCCTGAGCAAGTGGAGATCACCCACCCATTAAAACCCATATGGCCTGCTTGCGGTTATACAAAACTCGATTACCTTTCCTACTTGCGGAAAACGGCTCCAAGAATGCTCCCTTTCTTAAAGGATAGAGCATTAACGGTGATCCGATATCCACATGGAGTAGAGGACGAAGCTTTTTTTCAAAAAAACTGCCCGGACTATGCACCGGATTTTGTCGAAACGAAGAAAATGGACGGAATCAATTATATTGTTTGCAATTCCCTGGAAACACTGATTTGGCTCGGCAATCAATTGGCCATTGAATTTCATGTCCCCTTTCATTCCATCCATTCCTCCTATGTCAGCGAAATTGTTTTTGATCTGGACCCTCCTAGTCCAAAAGAGTTTTCATTGGCCGTTCAGGCTGCAAAAGATATGAAAGAAATTTTTGATCAACTAAACTTGAAAACGTTTGTCAAATTTTCAGGAAATAAAGGTCTGCAAGTATATATACCGCTTCCGGAGACATTTACATTTGCCGAAACGGGATCGTTTACGGAACTAATTGCCCGCTACCTCGTATCGAAAAAACCGGAAATGTTCACAATCGAACGTTTAAAGAAAAAAAGAGGCAGACGCTTGTACATCGATTACGTTCAATATCGACAAGGAAAAACAATCATTGCACCTTATTCAGCCAGAGGAAACGAGAAAGGTCTTGTCGCTTGTCCTTTATACTGGGAAGAACTCGATCAATTCACACCAAGCCAATGCACGATCGATTGGGTATTGAAACGAATGGAAACAACTTTATGTCCATTTGCCTCCTTTTTCGAAGCCAAAGTCGATCAACCCTTTGCCGAAATTATCAACGCATTGCCTCAACTGGATTAAAAAGACTGGCTTATACAAAAAGGACAAGCCAGAAATTCCAATTGCTGATTAGGAAACGATTGATTTTCATACAAAAAAAGACCTTTTAATCAAGAAAAACCGACCAAATAAAAAAATTATTTTCTCGTCGGATTCCTTCTTTCGGAAACAAACACAGTATTAAGGTGCGCTTACATCATTATGGAAAAGACGATGCTTTTACACTGTGATAATTGGGAATTAAGCGAGCCTCCTGCTAGTAAAAGCTGAGTCAGGTGAGACCTTTTTGCGGGGGTAAGCGAGAAGGCTCATGGATTGCCTGCGGAAAGCGAGTGAATTTCGCATATATCCCACAACGTTCGATAGAAAGCTTACATGAAAAAAGGGTGCCCCCCGAGTCATTTTACTGACTAATGGGGCGGCCCCTTTACTCTTTTTTATATTTCCACTTTCAAAAACTGAGAGAGATAGTCTTTGGCGTGCTGTTCCAGCTCTTCGTACTGCTGTTGTTCCTCAAATTCGGTTTTATGGATCCATGTAAAAGTTTCCGGTTTCTTGACATCCAAGTCGATCTCGGCATGATATAAATAAGTGGCATTTCCGATTAAATCCATATAGTAATCGCCGTTGCTTTTTTGATGAACGGCACAACGGACTTTTCCACCGGGGTTATAGACCTGAATTTCCGATTCCTTCTCATTGTAGCCAAGCAGACATGTGATCAAAGTGGAAGCTGACATGGCCGTGCCGCAAGCATTCGTAAAGCCGACACCCCGTTCATATGTACGAACATAGATCGTACCTTTTTCCAACGGTTTTACGAAACTGACATTCACCCCATCCGGGAAGAGATCATTTGGTCCGTTCACATATTCAGCAATTTGCTTTTGTTCATTTGTGAAAAGGTGTTCCGTATCCACCACGCTGATTAAGTGCGGATTCGGCACTGCCACGGCGGAAAACATCAATTGATCGGACAATTGAGGGATTTTTTCATTCATCAATTGTTCCTTATCGATGTTCATTGGCAATGCGTCCAATTGAAACAAGACGGGTGAAATTTCCACTGTATAAGTGGGAATGTCGCCAAAAATCGGTTTGCTCTTTTGAACATGAAGATCCGCTTTCATCGTCTCAACGACAATGTGATCTTTTCCTAGCCGTTCACATACATAACGCCCTACACAACGCAAAC
Organism: Bacillus sp. FSL W8-1127; assembly: GCF_038006725.1. Taxonomy (NCBI): domain Bacteria; kingdom Bacillati; phylum Bacillota; class Bacilli; order Caryophanales; family Bacillaceae; genus Bacillus; species Bacillus sp. FSL W8-1127. Next base: position 1,997,350 of record NZ_JBBOVU010000001.1, read on the forward strand.
CGTTTCCGCACATAGAAGCTTCCGAACCATCGGCATTAAAAATGCGCATTTTTGCATCTGCTTTCTCGCTTGGGAGGACAAATAAGATGCCGTCCGCACCGATGCCGCTTGAACGGTCGCATAAAGCGATAGCCAAATTTTGACGATCTTTATCTGTAAAGGAATAGTCCAGCTCCTCTTCGTCTATCAACAGAAAATCATTGCCGGATCCATGGCATTTCGTAAATTTCAACTTCACTCCGAACCCCTCCGTCTTCTAGGTTAATAAAGTTATCATATTACAAACAATCAAGAAGGGCAATTGAGAATTTCGGCGAAGAAACTTGTTTGGAGCTGGCTTTTTCATGTGAAAAAGAAATGGCTTCTTCGCCGCTTGCATACGCTTGATCAGTTATTGATTTAATTGTTTCAACAGATTAGCCATTTCAATGGCGCTCACAGCTGCTTCTGCACCTTTGTTTCCTGCTTTCGTTCCTGCTCTTTCAATGGCTTGTTCGATGGTTTCAGTGGTTAAGATGCCAAAAATAACCGGAACTTCTGTTTGCAAACTTGCCTGTGCTACTCCTTTCGTCGCTTCACTGCTTACATAATCAAAGTGAGCAGTAGCCCCGCGAATGACGGTACCTAAAGCAATAACGGCGTCATAACGACCGGATTCCGCCATTTTTTTGGCGATTAATGGGATTTCAAATGCTCCAGGCACCCACGCAACCTCAATATCATCTCGATTTACACCATGGCGTACAAGAGCATCTTCAGCTCCGCTTACTAACTTACTTGTTATAAATTCATTAAAACGAGATACGACGATTCCGATTTTTAATCCAGTTCCTACTAAATTTCCTTCTAATACTTTTGCCATAACAGTTCCTCCTCTTTATTTATCTGTATCACAACGATTATATATGAAGCAGGTGGCCCATTTTTTCCATTTTTGTCCGCAAATACGCTTCGTTTTCTTTCTTCGGCGGCATTTCAATCGGCACCCGCTCGACTATTTCCAATCCATAGCCTTTTAATCCCGCAATTTTCTTCGGATTATTCGTCATTAGACGCATTTTCGTCACACCTAAATCTCGTAAAATTTGCGCTCCGATCCCGTAATCGCGCAAATCAGCCGGAAATCCCAATTTATGGTTTGCCTCTACTGTGTCAAAACCTTGTTCTTGAAGCTTGTAGGCTTTCAATTTATTGAGAAGGCCAATTCCTCTTCCTTCCTGTCTCATATACAAAAGGACGCCTCGACCTTCTTTTTCAATTTGTTCAAGGGCAGCGGCAAGCTGGGGACCGCAATCGCAGCGATAAGAACCGAATACATCGCCCGTTAAACATTCAGAATGAACTCTCACAAGTACGGGCTCTCCGTTGTCGATATCTCCTTTTACGAGCGCCACATGTTCTTTCCCTGTGAGCACTTCCGAATAGCCGACGGCTCGGAAATGGCCAAAATGCGTTGGGAGCTCGATTTCCACTTCTCTTTTAATCAGTTTTTCTTGTTTGCGCCGATATTCAATCAAATCTTGTATCGTAATCATCTTTAAAGAAAATCGTTCAGCGATTTCTTTTAACTGCGGCACTCTTGCCATCGTGCCATCTTCATTCATTATCTCGCAGATGACTCCAACGGGTTTCGCTCCTGCCAATTTTGCCAAATCTACAGCGGCTTCCGTATGGCCAGCCCGTTTTAAGACACCGCCTTCTTTTGCAATCAACGGAAAGATGTGGCCGGGTTTTTTAAAATCATATTGTGTCGTGTCATCGTTCACAATCTCCTGAACGGTTTTGGCACGTTCAAATGCGCTGATTCCTGTTCGGGTGCTGATATGATCGATGCTGACGGTAAACGCCGTTCCGAGCGAATCCGTGTTTTGATTGGTCATCATTTTCAGCTCAAGCTGGCGAGCTTTTTCTTCCGAAATCGGAACGCAAATCAGGCCCCGGCCTTCTTTTGCCATAAAATTAATCATTTCCGGCGTTGCTTTTTCCCCTAATCCAATAAAATCGCCTTCGTTTTCTCGATCTTCATCGTCCACGACAATGATTACCTTTCCTGCCTTTAAATCCTCCACAGCTTCTTCAATGGAAGCGAACATACTCAATCACCCTTTCTTTAATCGGCGAAGCCGTTTTCTTTCAAAAAATCCAGAGAAATTCTAGATTCTGATGAACGCGATCCCATGCTCATCAAATGATCCACATACTTGGCTAACATATCGCATTCTATATTCACGAGATCCCCTACTTTTTTGGACGCTAAAATCGTCTCTTCTTGTGTATGGGGAATGAGAGAGATGGTCAATAATCCATTCCCTGTGCGAAAAATGGTGAGTGAGGTGCCGTCTATCGCAACCGATCCTTTCTTCATAAAATAGCGCGAAAGCTCCGGCGGCGCTGAAATGGTCATATACAGGGCATTATCGACCGGCTGTATTGAAACAATCGTTCCCACACCGTCCACATGTCCGCTGACAAAATGTCCGCCAAATCTGCCGTTTGCCGGCATGGCTCTCTCCAGATTCACCTTGCTGCCGGGAACAAGCTGTCGAAGCGAAGTATCGCGGAATGTCTCCGGCATCACATCAGCCGAAAACGTTGTATCGCTGAATGATGTTACGGTTAAACAAACTCCATTCACCGAAATGCTGTCGCCAAGATGTACGTCCTCTACAATCTTCTCTGCTCGAATCAATAGCTCCAAAGACTGACTGCCTTTTAACACTTGTTCAACAACGCCTATTTCCTCTACGATCCCTGTAAACACTTACGTCCCTCCTTTTGAACCACAATGGAATTTCGTTCAAACCTTTTCTATTCTTTGACCGATGCGGTTATTTTCACATCCGGGCCTACCATTTCTACTTTCTCAAAAGTTAACGGAAGGGAATCCGCTATCTTTTCTACTCCTTTTCCAGAAAACGATGTAAGAGCTTCTCTACCGCCAATCAATTTTGGGGCCATGTATAAAATCAATCGCTGAAAAGCCTTTTCTTGAAGAAAAGATCCATTGACCTCTGAACCGCCTTCAACCAGAAGCGTCATGATTCCGCGTCTGCCCAGCTCCTGAAGCAATTCGGCAATAGAAACATCTTGGCTTTTTTGCCTTATGACCGTAACACCTAAACGGATTAGATCAAGTTCTTTTTTCTCGGAAGCATTACAGCCACAAACCACTATCGTTTCGCTGTCTTTATTGGTTATAACATTTGCATAATTTGGAATACGCAAGTGGGTGTCTAAAATGACGCGTATAGGATTCTTTTCACCTTGGGGCAATCGAACGGTAAGGAGGGGATTGTCATGAAGAACGGTATGGATGCCGACAAGGATAGCATCATGATTTTTTCTAAGAAGATGAACATCCTGGCGGGATTGCTCGCTTGTGATCCATTTGCTGTCGTGAGCAGCAGTTGCAATCTTCCCATCTGCCGTGACGGCTGTTTTAATAGTGACAAACGGGGTTTTGGTTTGAATGAAATGGAAAAATGGTCTATATAACTGTTTGGCTTCTTGACCGCAAATGCCTGTTTCTACTTCAATTCCGGCATCTTTTAGCTTTTGAATCCCTTTTCCTGCAACGAGCGGGTTTGGATCCAGAGTAGCGACAAAAACCCTTTTTACACGCTTTTCAATTAAATAATCTGCGCATGGGGGCGTTTTGCCGTAGTGGGAGCAAGGCTCCAAAGTTACGTACACATCGGCGCCTTCCGCTTCGGATCCTGCCATATCCAAGGCGATCCGTTCAGCATGGCGTTCGCCGGCTTTTAAATGAGCGCCCATCCCGATGATTCGACCTTCTTTCACAACCACGCTGCCTACAGGAGGATTGGGGGATGTCTGGCCGTTTACACTCTCCGCCAATTTCAACGCGAATTTCATATAGTCTTCTTTCAGCATTGGGGAGCAACCCTCCTCATATTTCAGAATAGCCGTCTATTTGCTTGTCAAAAAGAAGCGAGCAGAATAATGATCCTACCTTGTCCAACATGAATTTTGTGAAGTAAGGAATTTCCAATTGAAAAACCCCGCAAAAATTGCGGGGCCTTTTAAATTCATTGCGAAATAAGCGTTAAAATACTCCTTTTTTAACGCTTCCTCCTTCTCCCATCCAGACTTTCACTGTCGGCTTTGGAATTTCACCAAATCCACCGTACACCGAAAAGGCGCACGGGTCACGGGCTTTGAACATCATGTTCATCACCGCCGGTCGGGAATTTCACCCTGCCCCGAAGGAACATATGAAATTTTTCTCCTTGCTCATATCCTACTTAATCAAAAGGCGTTTCGGCCATGATAATGTATAAACATTCCATGTACTTTTGATTTTGATAAAAATTTTATCATTCTCCAAGTATAATTGCAAGCAACTTGAATGAACGTTGATGGCTATCACAGCTTTATCCAACGATCAAGTCCGTTTTTTCTTTATCCGTCCGTCTGCCTCGATTGCTTCATTCCGATTGATAGCTCCATTGCTCATCGTTCGGATGGACAAATGACGAACTGGAATCTTTTTTAGCGTTCCCTCCATCGTTTCCTTTATGTATGCAAGTTGCCCCGTTCGAATGGGGCTTTGTTCGTTAACAAGCTTTTTTAAGAGTGCAGAAAAATGAGGAAAAACTACTATTGATTAAAACCATTCCAACGGTTAGCGGTTGGAATATTGTAATCATAATCAAACTGTTTCCGTCTTTTTTCGCCTTTTTTATTTTTTACTATTATGATTGAATGGTAAGTATTATAATTTATTGTGGCAGTATATGAAAGTTTTACAGAGGAGAGAAAGAATGGAACAGTTTACTCATCAGGTCATTACTTTTTTAGGTAATCTTGGCTACTTTGGAATCGCTCTAGCATTGATGATCGAAATTATTCCAAGCGAAATCGTTTTAAGCTATGGAGGATTTTTAGTCTCCCAAGGAAAATTGTCGTTTGTTGGTGCCTTCATAGCAGGTGTAATCGGCGGGACGATTGCCCAAATTTTTCTATACTGGTTAGGTAAATATGCAGGAAGACCATTTTTTCAAAAATACGGAAAATATTTATTCATCAAAGAATCTCATATAGATGCTTCGGAACGATGGTTTAACAAATACGGGCCTTTCGTGATTTTCACAGCTCGATTTATACCTGTAGTGCGTCATGCCATCTCTTTGCCGGCCGGATTTTCCAAAATGTCATTGCGATTATTTTTGCTTTACACATTAGCTGCCATGATACCGTGGACTATATTGTTCATGCTTTTAGGAATGCAGCTTGGCACCCACTGGGAAGCAGTGAAATCCGTTGCCGGAAAATATGTGACCCCGATTGCGATTTTGGCCGTAATCAGTTTGGTCCTCTATTTAGGATGGAAAACTTTCAAACAGAAAAAACGTTCATAGAAGCCTTTTTTCATACGGCAGTCGCAACGAAAAAAAGCGAAAGTGAGATTCATCTTTTCATACTTTTGCAAGTACGAAAATCAATTAGCTTCGCGTTGCTGTGCCCCCGGAATCATTCGTTGTTCTCCGCTGAAATACCCGGGGGCGCTTTTTATGGAAGGTTTTTTAATAAAATTTATTCACCCGTATCAATACGAATTCGTTCCGGTTATGGAACGACCGGCCAGTTTTAGGTGACAGGCTAATACAGGAGTAGAGAAACACTATTTAAAACCGTCATGTCGATATTCTTTCGCTGCCCCCATTATAGCTTGCTCTTTAGATAAAAATTCATGATTTCCAAGTGTTCATTTCTTGCCTTGCACCCCTATGTTCTTGTATGATCAAAACCATAAAAAGAACGAACGAAAGACTGAAAACAATAAAAATTTATAAAATGGACATAAAAACTTAACAAAATGACTATTTTCAAATACAATTTATTTTTGTAATATACAATCAGCTTGCTGATGTCATTCCGGACACATGCCGTTTATGCTTTTGTGAACGGAAGATAAAGCCAGTTTCAACGAATAGGCCATATCATGAGAGATGATTTCTCATTTCAAAAAGCAAGTTTTAGGGAAGGCAAATGGTGCGCCACCAGTCTTGACTGGTTCTAGTGGGTTCGATTCCCACCCCGAAATTTTTTATGAAGTTTATGAAAAATTTCGAGGGTGGAAGAATCGATTTTCCTGACTTCTGCCCTCTTGAGGAGGGATTTTACTTGTTAAAGAAAAGAGACCTGCAGGAAGCCCCATTACTTTTTGAATTGATGAAGCATCCAGATGTCTTCCCGTTTGTTCGCCATAAAGCTTATTCACAAGAAGAGTTTTTATTTTTAACCAAACAAATGATGGAAGCAGAGGAGCGCGGCGAACTCATATCCAGAACAATTCTTGACGAATGGGGAAACCCCATTGGTACGATCAATTTATATGATATTGAAAACCACTCCGGGTTTTTAGGCACATGGCTCGGAAAGCCATATCACGGAAAAGGATATAATCGTTTAGCAAAAGATGCTTTCTTTCAAGAATTGTTTTATCAGCTAGGAATTGAAACCATTTATATGAGAATTCGCAAGCAAAATATCCGTTCCCTGAAAGCCGCCGAAAAATTGCCGTATGCGCTGAAAGCAAATGAAACTCGTCCTCATCTGTATCAATCCATTAATAAAGAAGCACCCGTCTATGATTTATTTGAAATTACAAAAGACCTTTACACTTTGCATTTGTTGCGGCAACAATCCCATGATGATAATGAGGAAGCGATGAACGCCTAAAGAATGCGGGCGGGGATATTCCCGGCCGCATTCTTTGTCTCAAAAAAGATGAGTTTTTTCATCATATTTAATATGACTATCATGGACGCCAACACGTCAAAAAACAGTCTATTTTGAGAAAAAATAGACGGTTAGAGTACCTATAGAATGAATGATTCATAGATTTTCTCTTTAAAAATGTTCGGACTAGTGCATTTTCTAAGTTGTCATCAGCGCTTTATTTCATATAATCGTATTGTACGGTCCTTGCATCAAAATCGGGAAAATCGTTGGAGTTGGAGGAATGCAGCAATGAAAGAGACGAACAGCCTCAAAGAAAAATATAAACAATTTTTGATGATCTTAATCCCTATTTTTGTGACGCAAATCGGCATTTATTCGATGAACTTTTTTGATACGATGATGTCGGGCCGCTATTCTTCCAGCGATCTTGCAGGAGTCGCAATAGGGTCCTCGATATGGGTTCCAATATACACTGGACTAGGTGGAATTTTATTATCTATTACCCCGATTACCGCCCAATTTTTGGGGGCCAAAAACGCGAAAGAAGTTACTTTTACCATCATTCAAGGAGTTTACATAGCCATCGCCTTAGGCATATCCATCATCATCGTCGGCAGTTTTGCCCTTGATCCTATACTAAATGGAATGAATTTAGAGAGCCGGGTACGGATGGTAGCAGAAAAATATTTGATCGCCCTTTCTTTCGGAATCATTCCGCTCTTTGTTTACAATGTACTCCGCAGTTTTATCGATTCTCTAGGGAAAACAAAGGTTTCCATGGTGATTACGCTGCTTGCGCTGCCCATTAATGTGTTTTTTAACTATCTCTTTATCTACGGAAAAGGAGGCTTTCCCGCCTTGGGGGGAGTGGGCTCCGGGTACGCAACGGCCGTTACTTATTGGTTGATCACGATCATTGCCGCGGTCATCATCCATAAACGGCCGCCTTTTTCCACGTACAATGTTTTTCGTCGACTCCCAAGCATTTCATTTCCAAAATGGAAAGAGTTTTGTAAAATTGGGTTGCCTATTGGGTTATCCATTTTTTTCGAAACCAGTATTTTTTCTGCCGTCACGCTGATGATGAGTGAATACAGTTCTGTCACCATTGCAGCTCACCAGGCTGCCAATAATTTTGCATCGTTGTTGTATATGATCCCACTGAGCATCTCTATGACGCTTACAATCGTAGTAGGATTTGAAGTTGGAGCCAATCGCTTCCATGATGCGGAGCAGTACAGCCGTCTTGGAATTTTTACTGCTGTAACTCTATCGATTATATCCGGTGTGACGTTGTTTATCTTTCGGGATAAAATTGCATTGCTGTATTCACATGAGCCAGCGGTCATTCAACAAACTACTCAGTTTCTAGCTTTTGCAGCATTCTTTCAGCTTTCAGACGCCATTCAAGCTCCGGTGCAAGGCGCATTGCGCGGATATAAAGATGTCAATCTTAGTTTTATTATGGCACTCGTTTCTTACTGGATTATTGGCCTCCCATTAGGGTTCCTGCTGGCAAAGACAACGGACCTTCAAGCTTTTGGCTACTGGATCGGGTTAATTACAGGGCTTGCATTTGGCGCTGTCACCTTGTTCACACGTCTTGTTTATGTGCAAAAGAAAATCTATTCTCCACAAGCAAAATGGCAAAGAAGCAGATCCTGACTCGGTCTGCGTCTTTGCCATTTTCTTTGAAACGATATTCCCGTTGTACGTTCCTTTCTTGGTTTTCTACTCATAAAATACTTTTCCCAATACGTCTTTTCCTCCCGTTACAGGAATGATCGCACCTGTTATAAAATCAGACTGCTCTGAACATAAAAAAGCGACCATCCTCGCTATATCCTCCCCCGTGCCTGGACGACCAACAGGAACTGTATCATCCTTTACGCCCATTGCCTCATGAATCTCTTTTTCTTTCCAATCGCCCGTAATATCTCCCGGACAAATCATATTGGCCGTTATGCCGTTTTCCGCTTCTTCCAGAGCAATCGTTCGTGTCAGAGAAGCAAGCCCTGTTTTCGAAGCGGCAAACGCCGAGCGATAAATCCAACCGGGCGCGGTCTCGACCCTATCGAAGCCAAATGTGATGATCCTCCCCCAATGTTTCTTTCTCATTCCAGGAAGAGTCAGCTTAGATAAGTAAAACGCGCTGTTCAAATTTCCATTCACTATGTATTGCCATTCACTATCATCATATTCTTCCATCTTTTTTCGCTTTTTGATAAAAGGACCGGCGTTATGGATCAAAACATCCACACTGCCAAACTGCTCTTCCGTTCGTGCCACAATCTGACGGCAATCTTCCGGCTTTGTAATATCACCGCTGACAACAATCGTTGATACGCCAAACTTCTCCTGTAATTCATTAGCCAATTGTTCAGCTTCATGCCGGCTGGAACAATAATTGATGGTCATATTAAAGCCTGCCTGCGCTAAAGCGTAGGCCGTACGTTTTCCAATTCCTTTAGCCGCTCCCGTAATCAATGCAGTTTTTTTGTTCATTCCTTCCCCTCGCCCCAATATATCATTTTCTTCTCTCATCATTATAGTAAGCGGAGAAAAAAAATTATGCAAATTTAATCCTATTTCTTAAAACCGGTGTTGATAAGAACAAAAAAGGAAGGTCCGGAAATCATTTAAATGAATGATTTCCGGACCCTCTCTTTCACTTTTTGACGATTCTTCCAAACCTCTCTTCAAGAATTTATTTTTTAATAAATTCTTGCGTCCAAATATTTCCGTTTTCTACATACCCAACTCCGATATGAGTGTAGTCTTTATTTAAGATATTCGCACGATGACCTTCACTGTTCATCCAACCATTGACCACTTCTTCCGGAGTGCGTTGACCTTCTGCAATGTTTTCACCTGCGGCTGTAAACTGGATTCCATATTGTTTCATCATATCAAATGGAGATCCATATGTTGGACTCGTATGAGAGAAGTAGTGGTTAACAGCCATGTCATTGGCTTTGTCGCGAGCCATTTTGCTTAAAGTCGGATCTACTTTTAATGGTGGTAAACCATATTTTGCTCTTTCTTTATTCGTTAAATCCACTACTTGTTGTTCGTACGCTTTTAATGAAGATCCTGTTTTGGAAGTAGCAGGAGCCGTTGTATTGTTCTTTTCGGTAGTTGTTTTCGCCGATGGAGTGGATGGAGATGTTTTTTCCGTTACCGTTGTATTCGGCTGAGCTTTGGCAGCTTGTTTCGCAATCGACAGTGCATATTGATATTGCTGATTCATCCAATTATCTAACCAGCTTTTTGAAATCGGAAATTGTTTCACTTCAAATTGACATTCTACGTTATTATTTTTATCACTATTTATCGGAAATGATGCCGCATTTGCCTTTGATGCAAGCGGTGCAGTCAATAACCCAAAGGATACTGCTACTGCCATCAATGATTTTTTGTTCATCTAATCTTCCTCCTTTGATTCTTTCAATCTCTGATCTGGTTACATCATAACATGCGATTTTTGTAATATTTGAGGAAGAAAATGACAGATTCATAGATAGACAGGCCAAAGAAAAAAAGCCATTTATTTTCATCCAAAAAGGGGCTGTAAACCTTGAAGATTAAAGTTTGTTAAATAATCCCTTTCATTCTGAAATTGGCCATTCTTTCTTTTAATTAGGATCCGTTTTATTTATTTCCATAAATAAAGGGTTGACAACCTTTCTATTTAAGCCCTTTATTAACTTCTTTTGCAAACGTATTGCGATTGTAAAGATTATTTGAACGACTCCATTACATCCGTGTAAAGCCGGATCAGCCGAATTTGATCTTCAGTTTTTAAATCCGAATCGATCACCCTTTTCACAGCTAAAAAATATTTTTCTTCTTTTGTTTTCCTAACGCGAGGGTGACTGAATTCGTCTAATAGTTCACTCTTCATCATTTCTTTCACAGTGGCGGTTGGAGAATTCGAGCCATCTTTCACTTCTCGCTTGTTCCACAAGGATAAAAATATATCCAATAAGTATGAATCCTCCACGTTCTTTCCTCCTTTATGCTTGTTTATCGAATGGTAGTCGCAACAAATATCGTCCTTTTTTCTTTGCAAAAATGTTTGTACGAATATTTAAACACATGAATGATGTATCATTTATTTTCAGAATCATCGGAGTGATCGTATGGAGTGTTTAATTTTTTTAATAACTGGATAAATGTATGCAGTTCTTCATTCGTAAAATGGCTGAATTTCTTTTGGAAATATTCAGATTTTAATTCAGCAGCAAATTTCAGCATTTCTTTTCCTTTTTCCGTAATCTCCAGTTCAACTCTTCTCCGATCGACTTCTGAACGCTTTCTAGTTATAAAGCCTTTTTCAACTAAAGAATCTGTAATAGCTGTAATATGGCTTGCCGACACTTCAATGGTCTTGGAAATATCCGACGCTTTCAAAGGACCATTCTCGTGAATGACTTTTAAGACGATAAATTCTGTGCTGTTCAAATATTTTCCGGTGTAATTTCTTAATTCGTTTTTTATCATTCGATAGTTCTTACGCAGTAATTGTTCCAATTCTACTAGCATTTCTTGTCTCAATATGATCGACCTTCCATTTATCATCCAATAATTTATATTATGAACTATTTAATGATAAATGAAATACGTTTCATCTGTCAATATTCTCATCATGAATGATTCCTATTGCATGGCACCGTTAAATTGATGGACATGGGCAGGAGCAATCGGATTTCATACATTCACATAATGAGACGATCAACTCGAACGAAAAAGAGCGGGAAATTCCCGCTCTTCCATTGAAAATTACTTATTTTTAGTGACAATTTCCACTGCTTTTTTCACCTGGGTATCATGATCTTGAATTTCTTTTCTGATTTGATCCATCAATTTAATAGTCGTTTCTCCCGACACCTTTCCTGTCACTTGCAGCTTCTGATCTCTTTGGAACCGCACAACAGCGTCTTTTGTTTCACCGTCAAAATAGCCGTCTACTTTTCCCGGGTTATACCCAAGAGCGCTGAGCATTTGCTCCACTGCTTTCACTTCCTTGGAAAGGTCGGATTCTTTCAGTTCTTTATCCGGATCTACAATTGGTAAATTAGCATAACTTGGGAGTTTGACTTCATAATCCGGTTTAATACCCTTTTTATGAATCCACTCTCCTTTTGGCGTCAGCCATTTCGCGGTAGTGAATTTTAGATTAGAACCGTCTTTAAAATCTTCCGTCGTTTGTACCGTTCCTTTGCCAAATGATTTTTCCCCGATCAGCGGAACGCCGGCAGACTCTTTCAACGCTGACGCAAAAATTTCCGAAGCACTTGCGCTTCCTCCATCAATTAATACAGCCACTGGGACATTTACTTTGTCCTTTCCGTCAGCAATAAATTTCTCGCGCTGTCCATTGCGGTCTTCCACTTGCAGCAGGATTTTCCCCTTTGGCACGAACATATTCGACATTTTTATAGCTTGGTCAAGAAGTCCTCCCGGGTTTTGCCGCAAATCAAGCACCAGCGATGTCATGCCTTTTTTCTTCATTTCGGCGATCGCTTGTTTCAACTCTTTATACGTATTTTCTGAAAAACTTGTGATTTGAATTTTGGCAACACCATGATCGAGCATTTCTGGATAAACAGTTTTAATAGGGATCGTATCTCTTACAATGCTCACTTCGATCGGATCTTGCTCACCCGGACGCTGAATCTTCAGCTTAACCTTGGTGCCTTTCTTGCCGCGTATCATCATGACAGCTTTTGTCGAACTCATCCCCTGCAAACTTTTACCATTGACGGAAAGTATGCGGTCGTTCGGACGCAATCCAGCTTTCTCGGCAGGGGATCCTTTAATAGGCGAAACAATTACGATGTTTCCATCTTTTTCTTGGATTTCTGCTCCGATTCCTTCAAAAGAGGACTCGATGCTTTCGTGAAACTGTTTTGCTTCGCTTTTAGACATATAGTCAGAATACGGATCACCCAAAGATTGAACCATACCATTAATGGCCCCGTTAATCAGTTTTTCATCATCAACTTTTTCGTAATAATTACTTTTTAATTTATCATACACATCGTAAAGCTTATTAAATTCCGGACGGTTTGCACCACCGACATCGACCGCTTTTTCATCCCCAAATGCCAAAGCAAATGTTGTAATTCCCGCTGTTATAAAAACAATGAAAAAGAGGAGCATAACAAAATGAAATCTCTTCATTTTCACATAATTTGACGAAGATTGCTTTTGCTGCTCCTTTTCTTGCTTTTCATCTTCCACATTTGTCACCACTTTCATTGCTCTCATTCTTCGGATTTATGATTTTTCTGTAACTACTTTATTTTAACAGCTTTTTAAATTTAGGGAAAGATAAAACCTATTTAGAAGCTGACCTTAGTAGGGAACCATTTTCGAATGATTGATCGAATGAATCGGAATTTCAGCATCCTCTCTCCAATTCAAAGCTGCGATGGGAATGATCCCTATCTTTGTGCATAGCTGCTTAAATCGGAAGCGAAGCCGCGGGATACACGACTGATTGATTGGCGGAAATGCCTTCAAAAAACCCCTCCATCCACTTGGAGAGGTTTTAGGGCGTTGGGGAAATACTTTTCTTTCATTAAATAAAGAAAAATTCTCCTGTATGAAAGGATCATCCGCCTGCCGGTATATTCTTTTACATGAAAATGATTTTTTGCGTACTGTCCTCCTGGGCGTATTTCGACGTCCAAAAAAGGGGGATGGCCCCCCTTTTTACATTTTTCCGTAATTCCGATAAAATTCTTCCAATGTCCAGCCGTTTTCATATATCTTCTTCGCTGCTTCTACTCCCACGTAACGATAATGCCATGGCTCAAATTGATAGCCGGTAATCGCTTCTTTTCCCTTTGGATAACGGAGAATAAAACCGTATTCGTGTGCATGTTTCGCTAGCCATTGACCCTCTTTTGTGTTTTCAAATGAATCCGTCAAGAGAAAACCGACGCTTTTCCCGGAAATATCGATTGCCAATCCGGTCTGATGCTCGCTTTGTCCGGGTGTTGCGACAGCCTGATTCGCTTTCGCTTTCCCAGAATTGGCCATTTCATTGTTGAATACCGCTACTTGCCGGTTGTAAGAACGGTAGCCAGAAACGGCATATAAATAAACGCCGTCTTTGGCTGCAGCTGCAAACATCTTTTCCAACGCTTCGGCTGCTTCTTTACGCATCAAGCTTTTTTCAATTTTTTCGTCTCCAAATGAAAACTTTACAGCCGGTCTAACGAGATCTTTCGGCGCGTAACCTTCAGGCAAATTGTACTCTTTATTGACCAAAACGAGCACATTTTCCGGATTGGTAATCACCTTTTTCCCGCTGACTTCTTTTATTTGGTTGAAAGTAAATTTCTCAGCTTTCGGAGTTGTAGATTCTCTCGCTTGGTGATTTTTTTCTTGATGATTGGTGCCTTTTGCTTCCTCGCCGCCCGCTTGGCATCCACTGACCAGCAACACGGCAGCGGCCATCGTCAATATCCATTTTTTCATAGTTCCACCTGATTTTTCTGTTTTTCTGCCATTCGCTGATTATCTATCATGTTTCATTCTTATTGTTGAATAGGAAAACGAAAAGAAAAGCTTTTATGGCTTCTCTTTTCCAAATAACCGATTCTTTTTGTTTATTCTTTTACCACGGATTCCAATGCCACTTCAATCATCTCATTAAATGTTGTTTGTCTTTCCTCCGCTGTCGTTGCTTCACCGGTTAACACATGGTCGCTGACTGTCAGAATAGTAAGCGCCTTTCTTCCATACTTTGCCGCAATGGTATAAAGAGCCGCTGTTTCCATTTCAAGAGCTAATACTCCATATTGAGCCCACTTTTCATGTTCAGCGTGGTCATTATAAAATAAATCTTCTGTAAACACACTGCCGACTTTTAGATCTAAACCTTTTTCGACTCCAACATCATAGGCTTTTTTCAACAGCTCCCAATTCGCGGTAGGGGCATAATCAATTCCATTAAATGTTAAACGGTTTATTTGAGAATCAGTGGAAGCAGACATCGCCAATATGACGTCACGAAGTTTTACGTCTTTTTGAATGGCACCGCACGTTCCAACGCGAATTAAGTTTTGCACATTGTAGCTTTCAATTAATTCTGTCACATAAATGGAAATCGAAGGAACTCCCATTCCGGTGCCTTGAACAGAAATCCTTTTGCCTTTGTATGTACCTGTATAACCGAACATGTTCCGAACTTCATTGTAGCAAACCGCATTTTCTAAAAAGTTTTCCGCAATATATTTAGCACGGAGAGGATCGCCTGGAAGCAATACTGTGTCCGCAATTTCATTTTCTTTTGCTCCGATATGTATACTCATATGAATTCCTCCTTTTATCGCTTTCAATCATCCCTATTTTAAGCTTTTTTGGATGTGTCTGCAAATGATTCCATGAGAAAAATTCCTATGAACGGGCATCCTATTGACAAAGCTGCTTTCATTTAAAAGGAAGAATTCAAATAAAGGCCGCAGGAGGGATATGGACCATGGCAAAAAAACATCGCAGCAGAATAAAAGCGACCAAAAAAAATAATCATGTTCCACCGGAAGCTGTTTTAGCCGAACAGGATGCGCATGGAAAAGAATATTCCGGCAAAGATCGAAAATAGGAGAGAATGCCAAAAAGGCACTCCATCCTATTAGTGAACCAAACTCCGTTCAATCTTTCGCCAGCCGCCCGATTCCAGTCGATAAAAACTCTTATTTGAACCTTTGGAAATTTGTACGATATCACCTGTAGCTACAAAGCGGGCAGAAAAATCGGGCGGCAATAAATCAAATACATTAAAAATACGAAAAACCGTTTCCAAGGCCGCCCGATGGTTTTTGGCTCTTATCGGGAGATGATAAACAGCTTCGTATCCTTGTGTATCTCCGTAATGGGGGGTCTGAAATAAGGTCACTTGGTACTCTTTGACACTTGGCAACAACATTTTCCATTTACTCAATTTTCCTCGCCCCTATCTTATTAATATTTATCCATCCATTTACACAAGGTTTTGACATTCACCTTGTCGATACCTTCATCAAAATTCCACTAATTTTGTCAAAAAGTATGGATGGATGCTATTGATACGGGCTTTCCATGAAAAATGATTCACCAGCGTATATTCAATCCTTGCTGTCTTACTTACCCCTTTTAAGGGATAAACCACACATGATCTTTTGTTCCAACAGTTTCCTCAAAACGGACAATTCTTGATTTGTGACAGAAAACCGGATTTGATTTTCATCTATCGCTATTACCTCGCTTAAATATCCAGCCAATCCTCGAGCCCGACGGTCCACCTCCATGAATATCTCAATCCGATCTTCCGTTTGTGCCAGAAACACGATTTCCAATTCATCCAATTTCCCTAAAAACATTCCGCTCCCTGGAATAAATTCGAATACCTGAATAAACGGATAGTTGCAGCTGGTACGGAAAAATGTTTGTTCACACTCTACTTTTCGAAGCCGAAAACCTAGTTTCTCCATTTCCTCAAGCACCGCGGATGTCATTTGGTTAGGACGCACGGCAATGTAATCTTCGTCTTGAGGATTCACTGCATTCTTAATATCCAATCCGGTTTGAACCCAAACACGCGTACTACCATATGTTAAAGGAGCATCTATTGGCAGAGTAAAGGAAAAAGGAAATACTTTCGTTTCATTGGCCTTCATTAAAAACGGATCGGTAATTTGATGTTGTTCAATAGTCGCCGTGTCTGTATACGGATGACCATCCTTTTGGAAAGTATACATTGCATTGACGGTAAGATAAATAGAATCTATTGTTTGCTCAGTAACCCCTCCATATACTTCTACAACACCACGTATCGGATCTCCAGCTTTGTAACTTGTATATTCTAATTTCGTATCCACTCTTGCGCTTCCTATTCCAATGCTTGTCAACACTTTTGTGAAAATGGCCATTCCTTTTCCCCCTATTCCTTTTTCATTAATCTTACGGTTCAAGAGTCGATTCGTTTCATTTTTTTATTTTCCATTTTCTTTCTTAGGATGTACTTTTTCGAATCCTGTTTGGAACGCTCCTTTTTTAAAAAATAAAAAAGCAAGTGGAAGGCAAAATTCCAACTCGCTTTTTTCAACATAATCTGTTTACATTCTGGCTATTCACTTTCATCTTCGTCTTCATCTTCTTCTATGATGCTTTTCGCTAACAGATATTCAAATGTAATATCTGCTAATTCATCTACCTCGGACTTGTTAGGAATAAACCCTCTTTTTACTAGTTCACCGTAAAAAAATTCAGCAATCTCTTCCGTATCAATATACACTTCTGTTTCTCTCATCCATTTGCCCCCCTGCCCGTTGTTTTTTCTTCTGTTATGTTTCTCTCTTATACTAGAAATTTCCTGCTTGCCCCCTTTTATTACATATTATTCACGCTCATCCAATCTATGATTCCTCATTTTCTGCTCATTCGGATTTTTGGCTTCTAAGTAACTGGGCATGTTTTAATTTTTCTTTTATTTCCTTGACTTTCACCCGATAAAATTCATCTTGAAAATAGTGATACAGCTGCTGATAATCATTCAATTCATCAAGCAGGCGATCAATTAATATTTCCGGGGACTCAGGAGCAGGCAATCCTTTTCGTTTCGCTTGCGATGAAATCAGCAATAATTCCGTTTTTTTCAAAATTCTTTCTGCTTCCTCATGATCCGCTACCAGCTTTAATTCCTCTTCTTGCGCTTCCAGCCATTCTCCGTCAGGTATACGAGTCAATTCATATATGATATCTTCCCATGCATCTTCTTTATATCGCCATATTTCCGTTCGACATCCTATAATTTTAAACAAATCGTTTTCGCATCCCTTTACTCTGACAAGATCTCCAAAAGAGTATTTATACTCGATGAAGAGCCGTTCTAAATGATTTTCTCCTCCTTTATACTCCGTTAAAAAAGCAAGGGTGTTTTCTTTAAACAGTCCTTCGCTTTTATTAATTTCGTACACAATTTCCCCATCCAATTGCTTCATATTGGTTACGACGCCGACCGTTCCATATATGGTAATCACTACCGTATCACCGATTTGAAATTTAGGTCGTTTTCTTTTTTTCACGGCCTCCCATCTCCTTATAGATACCTTTTTTACACTATATGCTGAAAGAACTTGGCATGCTCACTTCTTTCCTCTCACTTTTCATCCGTTCTTTTCGTCCATTCACGCTTAACCTTTCCCTAAGTTTTTCCCACGCTAAAAATCGTTCATAGAGCATATCATCTTCCCATTTTCAAAGGTCATTCTTATGGAATTTTTCTCCAAATGAAAATTTCTTTTCATATTTTACGACGGGCCATCACACATTTTTGTTTTCATATTGACCACTTATCCTATTGAGGAGTAAAATGAATCAAAAAATCGAACTTGTCTTCGTTCAAACAAATAACAGTACTAATAGAGTCTTACTTTTTCAGAAAAGGTTGGCTATTTACAGGACGAAGTAAATATTAGGAAGTCGAGTTTCGATAAGAAGTTTTTGATCCATGCGTAAAATCAATCCCGTGCTTATACGGTTTCAAAAAAGGGGGGATTTGATGGGAAAATCATTCTATCACTACATGATGAAATATAGGGAAGAACCGCCGAGGGACGATATTTCCCGTTTTGCCAATCATCTTTTCTTAGACCATAGCTTTCCGAAAAAATCGGAAGATTATCATGAGATTTCCAATTACTTAGAGATGAATGGCGATTATTTGAAAAGCATGTCCATATTTGATGAAGCCTGGGAGCTTTATAAACAGGATGAAAGAATAATTAGTTAATAACTCAACTTTCGCACACAGAAATATTTAAGCATTGCTTGATATAATTAGGTATAGTGGCCAACCATTTATTCATTTGATTTTTAAAGATGTCCATGTTCAAAGAAACCTCGGCTTCCGCCAAAGTTTGGAAAAGGTCAATAAGTGATTGAAGGGCAGTAATAAAATCTATGTCTTTTACATCTTCGCAAAGGATGTAAAAAAGGTTGCCAATCGTCTTAGGATCCTCCTCTTTTCGCATTTGCCAAGCAATGAGAATATATCGTGTAAAAACAATGGTTGTATGGCTAATTAACATGTCGTAGGAACGTCCCTGGAATTCTTTCTCTAAATTTAAAAGGGATTTATTGCATTTGAAGAAGACTTCAATGTCCCAACGCATGCCGTAAATACGAATGATCTCTTCATTTTCTAATGTTGTATCTGTGCTGAGAATGGCAAGCCATTCGCTCCGTTTATTACGGTTTCGTACAAATAGAATTTTTACTGGAATTCCATTGTCTAAAGTAGCATAAACGGATCCGCGAATGTCTTTTTTACCCATGTGAGGTTTTGCCAATTTGTAAAGTTGATTCAGTGTGAAACGTTCACCATTGTAAACGTATCGCTGCTTTAATTGCTTCACCAAGCCAATGACAAATAACCCTTTGTTCGTAATCTTCTCAATTAAAGGCGCTTGTGTAAACCAGGAATCCATGAGAACATAGTCAGCTATAATCCCTTTTTCAAGCGCATGATCAAGTAAAGCTGAAGCCACGTCCGGTTTTGATTTCAGAGCTTCCTGGCGACGCTTATAGCCAGATGTTCGTTTATCAATATTGGTATTGATTTCTTGCAGGCGATTTTCCTTTTTCGGTGAACTTAGAAGAGCAAAATCAACGGGAATAAAAGTAAAACTATCGGTCCAGCCAAGGGTAAGCATTTGAAACCCTTTCAAGTACTGATGGGTAGAGTGATCAAAAACCTTAGCCAACAGTTCAACCGACTTACTACGGTTTCTTGAAAAGACAGAATCATCAATCACAAAAGCTGTGACACGATCTTTTGAAGTTAATGGTTGAAGCAGACGGATCATTTCACTGCTTAATGAAAGCAGAAACTTTCTCCAATGATAGGTTGGTGTATTTAAAAAGCGATAGACTGTATCCTTTCCGGGCAGATCCTGAGATCGTTTACTCATAAAAGCACGAAACCAGTTCTTATATTGGAAGACTAAAAGAAAAATCAGTTTGAAAACAGTAAGACAAGAATACCCGGAAAGTTTCGTAATATTCGCTTTTCTTAAATGATATCCAATATTTAATTCGGAAAATCCTTGTTTAATTTCTTTTGGTAATTGCGCAAAGTAGTCTTTATTCGTTATCATAGTGGTGACACCTTTCTTTTGGATTTGGTTTCGTCACCAATATTTTACCAAAAGAATAGGTGTCTTTCTTTATGTTTTAAAAAATGTCAAATGATAATTTTGTACTTCCCAAAACCATTTACATCAAGCATTTAAACAAGATTTTGGACTGCGAAAGCTGAGTTAATAATTAGTTAATTGTCTAAGGAAACCGAGTACCTATCCAAAAGCCGTTTTTTTCAACGGCTTTTGGATAATGGATGGTTCTGAATGACAGCAGAAAAGATATATTGTACATGATGCAAAGTTATACATTTTGAGGAACTTTCTCATTTTGCTTGGTTGAACCAAGTTTCTCCACAATATCTCTCGCGATCCATACTCCACAAGCACTGGCTTGAGCTAAACCACGCGTAATACCTGCCCCGTCGCCAGCCGCATATAATCCAGAAATTTCCGTCTCAAAACGATCATTCAGTTTAGGACGAGCCGAATAAAATTTCGCTTCTACTCCATAAAAAAGAGTATGTTCTGACGCGATGCCCGGTGTAACATGGTCGAGCGCCTCGATCATTTCGATCAAGCTTTTCATCGTGTTGTATGGAAGCACTAAACCTAAATCACCCGGGACAGCTTCTTTTAAAGTCGGAGTAATAAAACCTTCTTTGATTCTTTTCAGTGTGGAACGTCGACCTTTTCGTAAATCGCCGTATTTTTGTACAATAATTCCGCCGTTTGACAACTTGTTGGCGAGGCTGGATACTTCGTGGGCGTATTCATTCGGCTGATCGAACGGATCTGAGAATGTATGAGACACCAGCAAAGCAAAATTGGTGTTGTTGCTTCCCAGTTTAGGATCTTTGTAGGCATGACCATTAGCCAACATCGTTCCCGTATGATTTTCCACTACTACATGTCCGGACGGATTACTGCAAAACGTTCGAACCTTTGTGCCAACAGAAGTATTAAATACAAATTTTCCTTCATACAGATGGGTATTGATTTCTTCCATGACAATGTTCGAAGTTTCCACTCGTACGCCAATATCCACTTGGTTATTGATCATTTTCAGACGACGCTTTTTCAATAATTTCGCAAGCCAAGTCGATCCATCTCTTCCTGGCGCCACCACCACTTTTTCAGCCGCAATCGTCGTTCCGTCTTTTAAAACGATCCCTTTTACTACATGACGATCTCCTTGTTTTTCCGTAGCCAGATCTTCTACTTCTTTTTTGAAAACCATCTCAATTTTGTCTCGCAAGTATTCATATATGCTTTTTAAAATGGCTAAGTTTTCTTCGGTGCCTAAATGGCGAACCTGAGCGCGCAGCAGCTTTAATCCTGCGGCATATGCTCGCCGTTCGATCGCTTTTACTTCCTCCGTTAAAGGATCGGTAATGGATTTCGTCGCACCATGTTTCAAATTAATGCTGTCTACATAATGAATGAGATCCAGTACGGTGGAATCAGGTAAATAGTCTGTCATCCAACCGCCAAATTCACTTGTTATATTAAATTTCCCATCCGAGTACGCCCCTGCGCCTCCAAACCCATTTGTAATAGAGCATGCAGGATAGCAGCCGGCAAATGATTTTTTGCCCACTGCCGGAGGACATTTTTCAATTTTTTTCTCCAAAATCGGGCAGTGCCTCCGGAAAATATCATGACCTTTATCGATTAACAAAATTTTCGCTTGAGGTAATTTTAACGACAGTTCATAGCAGGCAAATATTCCTGCCGGTCCTGCTCCAACGACAATGACATCGTATTTATGGTTCACATTGATCTCCCTCTTTCTCCGATCTTTCTACCACCACCTTACCAAATACCACCATTCTCGTCAATAAAAATACGAATAATAATTTCTTATAAAGAAATTATCATTCGTAAATAAAACGTTTCCTTGTAATTAAACTATAAATAATAATTAACAATGCCTTTATAAACGAATATTGTCTTTTTAGAGGCGAATCGGTTTTTAATAATAATTGAAAAACACTAATTGTACAATTATAAAATACACAGTATTATTATACCGAAATAAATAGTCTTAAATTTAAAAATTTTTGTAATTTTAGATGACTTGGATTCATTCTAACCCGTTCTGAAGAAAATTAAAAAAGACCCAGAATGTTTTTTTTGTGTTAGAGAGATAATTGAATTAAGAGGTGTAGTAAACTTGAATGGCGTTTTAAACAAGTGGGATGTGAAAAGATTCACCCTTTTGATTGAGTTGAACAATCAAGAAGTACAGACTTACACAATAAGCAAGGACTTCAAAAGGGATGAATAAGTTTTATGGAAAAGTGGATTTAATCTTCAACTTGTTCAACTTTAATATAAGATAAAAGGAGAACACTTATATACAACTAATATGTGTTCTCCTATTTTTCAAACTTTTTATTTATCATTTCCTGCTTCATCATCATGGCCTGCCGTTTAAACGACATTCGCGAAAGCAAACTCCCGGAAGATTGAAAGGCTTCGTAAAGGTTGAGTGTTGAAACATTTTGTCAACCTATTCAGCCATCGCCGCCGCCTTTTAAGGATTTAGCGATTTATTTCGATGTACCGTAGCAAGTTGCCCCAATGATAATCAGCAATATAAAAAGGACAACGATGAGCGCAAACCAATGGTTGTATCCGCAACTAGAACCATAAGCATAAGGGAATCCGTAGCCAAAGCCGCTGCCGTATCCATAACCAGATCCAACTCCATATCCTACTGGTTCATATCCTGAAAAGCAATCATATCCATGGTGATCGTGCATACCTTTCACTCCTCGTTGATTGGGCTTTTTCTCTTACATTAGTTCAAAGTATGCATTTGCCCCATGGCAGGATTGGGTGTTAGCCTAAATTCATTCTTATCCGTTTCTGTTATTTCACTGTAACGGTAAGCAATACCTCTTCTCCGGCTGTTACAATATCATTTTCTTTTTTTGCAATGTTTTCAATCATATCGCCATTCGTCACGATGATGGGTGTGATGGTGGAATTCGCCTTTTCCCGTATTAAATTTAGATCAAATGTGATGAGAAGATCCCCTTTTTTTACTTTGTCGCCTTGGGAAACATGACTTTCAAACCCTTCCCCTTTCATCGAGACCGTTTCCAGCCCGACATGGATCAAGATTTCGGCCCCATTGGCGGCTTTTATTCCCACAGCATGTTTGGTTGGAAATATTTGCATGATATCGCCGTCAAAAGGGGCCACTACTCTTCCGTCGCTAGGTTCAATAGCTATTCCGTCTCCCATCATTTTTTCAGAAAAGACAGGATCAGGCACTTCTTCAAGTGAAAGGATTTTGCCACTTACAGGTGTGTAAACATCTATTTCTTTTGACGGCTTCCCCTTTTTCCGAAATAGCCATTTAAACAAGACTGTTCATCCTTTCTCTTCTTTATCCTCAAACAAATATAAATAATCAGCGTACCCTTCTTCGGCCATTTTCTCTTTCGGAATAAATCGAAGAGCGGCGGAATTAATGCAGTAGCGAAGGCCTGTCGGTGCTGGACCATCATTGAAAACATGTCCTAAATGCGAATCAGCTGTTTTGCTCCGTACTTCCGTTCTGATCATAAAATGGCTAAAATCTGCTTTTTCGACCATCTCTTTTTCGTCAATCGGCTTTGTAAAACTAGGCCAACCGCAGCCAGCGTCATATTTATCCTTCGAGCTGAATAACGGCTTTCCGGAGATGATATCGACATAAATGCCATCTTCAAAGTGATCCCAATATTCATTTTGAAAAGGCGGTTCTGTTCCTTGATTTTGCGTTACTTCGTATTGAATCGGAGTAAGTTGTTTTTTTAATTCTTCTTTATTCTTCATTTTCATGATCCCCCCAATGGTTTTTGATAAACTGTTCCCGCCCGGATCCGATCACATAAGCGTTGTATCTGAGAGGAAATTTTTTATAAAAATCCTGATGGTAGTCTTCTGCAGGATAAAACGGTTTTGCCGGCAAAATTTCTGTTACAATCGGTTGAGAAAATTTACCGCTTTCTTCAAGCTTTCTTTTTGACTGCTCTGCTAGTTTACGCTGTTCTTCATTATGGTAAAAGATGGCTGTTTTATACGAAGATCCCCGATCATAAAATTGACCGCCGTCATCGGTTGGATCAATTTGCATCCAGAAAATATCGAGCAATTTTTCATAAGGAAAAAGTTCAGGATCATAAGTGATTTCTACCGCTTCACGATGCCCTGTCGTTCCACTGCAAACCTCTTCATACGTAGGATTTGGCTTATGGCCGCCTGTATATCCAGAAACGATTTTTTCAATTCCCGGCAGTTGGTCAAACGGTTTGACCATACACCAAAAACAGCCACCTGCAAATGTCGCTTTTTCTAAACGTTTTTCGTTGGTCATCGGTCCTTCACCTCGTTTTCTTTCAAAATACCTTCTGCTACTTATTTTAGCGTTTTTTCTTAAAAAGAAAAGCAAAGCAACCGGACATGGAAAGATTCCCATTTCTTTTAATAGAAACAAAATTTTTCCGATCAATCCAACGTTTTCGTTAACCTGTGATATCCAATTAAAAGGCTTCTCATTACATATTCAGAGAAAGTGGAAATTCATTTTCATTTAAAGGTTTAAATGACGGGCATATCACACTTCTCGCCGGCGTACAATGACTTTGAAAGTGGAGGTGAAAAAATGAAAAATCGCAACTATTTTTTTCGTTCTGATCAAAACTTAGAACGAAAAACGCTTTTCCCTAATTATCCAAAATATCATATAGCTTCGAAACTGCTAGCCTCTTCTCCTCCTCTAGCGCATATCCGCTTTTTTCATGCTTCTCCCGATTCGCAGAAATTGGACATTTATGTAAATGAACGTATGCTTATGCGCCGGCTGACCTTTCAACAAATCAGCGAAACGATACTTTTTTCTCCCGGCCTTTATTTCGTCGACATATATCCCTCCGATAAAACGTGGGATCCATTAATCAGCGAAAAAATTCTATTATATCCTGGAGATCATGTGTTATTGGCCGTATGCGGGATGCAGAAAAAAGTAAAATTGATTCGATATCCGAGTGATTCCTTTGTTCCCCGCCACGAAACAAAGCTGCGTTTTATTCATTTATCACCTGATTCTCCGCCGATCGATGTAGTGACCGAAACCGGCGACCTCTTTTTTCAAGACGTTTCATTTAAAGAGGCAACCGAATATATCGGAATGACGCCCATGACTGCCGAGTTTACTTTCAAACTGGCGAACGGGTCTTATTCTTCTATACTGGAAATACTCCTGGATCCGGGGCGGATTTACACGCTGATATGCACGGGCTCCTCAAACAGCGAGATACCTGTTGATTTTCTGTTAATCATCGACCATTAGCGGCCGGCTGTCCCGCCGCTTTCCTATTGCTTTTTTCCAAAAAACATAATAGCATTATGTTTGTCTTTGGCGACGGGAAAACCCGGCAAGCCGGGGCTTATTAGGCAAAAGAAAGGAGCCCTCTCATGGATTATCTGCCCTCCGACTTTCTTCAAAAAATGAAAACATTGCTGAAAGAAGAAAGCGAAGCATTTTTCGCTACCTATAAACAAGAAAAAACATCCGGCCTGCGTATTAATCCGTTAAAAGTTTCTTTCGAACAATGGGAGGAAATTTCTCCGTTTGCGATGAATAAAATTCCCTTTGTGGAAAATGGCTATTATTACCGCCGGGAAGATGCTCCAGGAAAGCATCCTTATCATGCAGCCGGCCTATATTATATACAAGAACCAAGTGCCATGTTTGTGGCAGAGCAGCTCGAACTATCACAAGGAGATATGGTTCTCGATCTATGTGCAGCACCGGGGGGAAAAACCACTGCCATTGCCGCACGGCTCGGAAACGAAGGGGTTTTGCTATCAAACGAAATTTCGGCCAAAAGGGTCAAAGCATTATCAGAAAACGTCGAGCGTTTCGGACTGACAAACACGGCCGTGATAAATGAGACCCCGGAAAACCTTTCCACTCAGTTTGAAGAATGTTTCGATAAAATCATCGTGGACGCTCCGTGTTCTGGAGAAGGGATGTTTCGAAAGGACCCGGAAAGCTGCCAATATTGGAGCGGCGATTATGTGGAGTCGTGTCATCATTTGCAGCTGGAAATTTTGTCTCACGCTTATGCCATGTTGAAAAAAGGAGGCATTCTTCTCTACTCGACGTGCACTTTTTCTCCGGAGGAAAACGAGCAAACCATTGAACAATTTGTCAATACGTTTCCTGAGATGGAAATATTGCCGATTCCACACAGTCATGGTGTTTCCCCCGGTCGTCCGGAATGGACTAAGACGCATTTTTCCGACATTGCAAAGACGGCTCGCCTTTGGCCGCACCATCTCCAAGGAGAAGGACACTTCGTTGCAAAATTACGGAAAACAGGAGGAAATGAACATTCCGCCCCCATCATGAAAGGGGCAAAGTTGCCTAGGGCACAAGCCAAACTGTTTCAACAATTTATCGAACAAACCTTTGTTCACTTTCCTTTCGAATGGGACCGGCTTTTTTTGAAAAATGACCGCTTATATTTTGTGCCGGAACGAATGCCGGATTTGTCATCGTTAAAGACTGTCCGAATAGGACTTCCTATTGGAGAATTTAAGAAAAACCGTTTTGAGCCGCACCACTCTCTGGCGCTTGCCGTCCAAACAAAGGATGTACGGCACCATTTCGAACTCGAACAAAACGGAACGCTTTGGGAACGCTATTTGCACGGAGAAACGATTCAAACCGGAAAAGACCGGGGCTGGATACTGTTAACCATTCATGGCTTCCCGCTAGGCTGGGGCAAGGAAGCAAAAGGAATCATCAAAAATTTTTATCCAAAAGGTTTAAGACTGTCTTGAATAGACGTTGCTTAGTTTTTTATATTCATGTTTTTAAAAGGCAGCCATCCTTATGAAAAGGAATGCTGCCTTTCGTTGTCTTTACGGTTTCAGAACTACTTTAATGCAATGATCTTGATGATCATTAAATATTTTGTAAGCATTGGGTGCTTCGTCAAGGGATACTTTATGAGTAATAATCTCTTTCGGATCAAATTCTTTCTTCACTATTTTTTCAAATAGTTTCGGCATAATCGGAATGACCGGTGCTTGCCCCATTTTAATGGTAATATTTTTTATCCATAAGGCGCCTAATTCAAAATTATTGTAGTTGCCCCCATATACTCCCGTAATTTGAATCGTACCGTTTTTCCTGACAGCTTTTGCAGCAATTTTCAAAGGACTAAGGGTTCCGCCTTGCAGCTTCAATTTTTGCCCCACGAATTCAATCGGTGTTTTTTTCCGTCCATACCGACGGCGTCAATCACCTTGTCTGCGCCTCCTCGGGTGATTTCCTTTAGGTATTCCCCCATATCATCGTATTCAGCAAAATTAAACACCTCAACATGATTGATCTTTTTTGCGTGTTCTAAGCGATAATCCAAATAATCAACAGCTATCACGCGTTTAGCGCCTTTCATCCAGGCGAATTTTTGCGCCATCAATCCGATAGGTCCACAGCCAAGAACGATAACGGTATCACCCGGTTTCACATCGGCATTTTCCACACTCCAGTAAGCAGTAGGCAAGTCGGATAAAAAGAGAAGAGATTCATCTTCTAATTTACACGATTCTGGGATCACAAAAGGAGTAAAATTTCCAAAAGGGACTTTTAAATATTCAGCTTGACCTCCTGGATGGTTTCCGTACTTTTCTCCAAAGCCGAAGTACCCCCCCTGAATCATAATATTCATTGGAATTATCGCATTGGCTCGTCATGCCGTGTTCACAATAAAAGCAATGGCCGCAAGCAACATTAAAAGGAACGACGACCCGATCTCCCTTTTTTACTTTCGTCACTTCAGGACCAACTTCTTCCACAATGCCCATTGGTTCATGACCAATCACGTAACCTTTCGGCAACGAAGAGTTTCCTTGATAGAGATGAAGGTCTGACCCGCAAATGGCGGTAGTTGTAATTCGAACAATCACATCGTCTTTTTTTGATTTTTTGGATCCTCTACTTGTTTTACCTCTACATGATTAGGCCCTTGATAGGTTACAGCTTTCAACTCAACCCAACACTCCTATCCAAAAATTAGTTCCAACCACTGTGATTGATTTATGGATCGTTAATGTGGAAGGAATAATAGAAGTGTTTTCCGCAATACTTTTCTTCATTCAGACAAACTAAGAACGGTCTGTCAAAAAAGGAACGGAAAAACGGTACTAGTAGTAGTATAAGATTGTCGTCAAACAGTTGGTGCGAATTTAAAAAACCACTCCATTTAAAGGAGCGGTTTTGTATGGTTTCATGTCAGTTTTCCTCTTGTATCAAAAAGGAGAGCAATCATTTTCCTTTTTTGATGACTGTCGTCTTTTTTTCATTCATTGCACGGGAACGAGCAATGTGAACGAGATTCGATCTTTAGGAAGATTAAATTCATTTACCCGTATGCTGACATTGTTCTTCAGATTCATTCTTTTTGTGGAGACATAAATCATTTTTTGGTTAGGGAATATCCGTACCCAATCCGGAAAATGATATGATTCTTGGGCAATTTTCAGTACATAGGAAGGCGGCAAATGTAACTCGCCAAGCGACATTCCCTTTTGTTTTAATACGATATCTCCATTTTTCAACGCTTTCGGTTCAAACGTCATATTAAAATGAACCGATGTAGAAAAAAGGTCTAATTTTCCGGTTAATTCGACATCGTCCTTTAGATTCACATAATAATCAATGGGAGTGTCTCCTTTTTCTTTCGCAATATACGAGTTAATCACTTTATTCAGATCCTCTTTATTCGTTTCCAAGTGAAATGGAATCGTTTTGCCTACGTTTTTTTCCTTAGGAATTTCTCCTTGATCCACTGGCCAGAAAATAAGGCCGATGAAGACGATGATGATGAAAAGGACCAAGCCTAATAAAAGAAAAAAAGCTCTTTTCCACTTATTTGCACTCATTTACTGTTTCTCCTCTTTCTCTAACACTATTTTCCCATTTGTTAATTCTTCTAGCTTTCTCCCTTTGATAGTTTGATAGATCCGATTAGCCATCAATTGGTACCCTTGATCATTCGGATGAAAATGATCATTGAATAATAAATTTTCTTTTTGACGGTAAAAAATATCATCAATGCTAACAAAAACGGCGTGAGGAAATTTTTTTACCACTTGTTTGCTGGCTGCATTCCAATGATAAATCACTTGATTAATTTCCCTTATATCGGAAAACCATTCTAAAAATGGATTGTAAATACCGATAAGGACGATCCCTACATGAGGATTGTATTGACGTATTGTCTTGAAAATGGCAAACAGCCGCTGTTGATAAGGCTTTTCTTCTTGTAGAAACACGTTTGCGTTTAAATCCATGAAATGATCTCGAAGGATTTTCATTACATCATTTCCACCGATTGTAATGAATACCATATCCGCTTTTTCTATGGCTGATTTCATTTGCCTTGTCTTTAAGCGTTCGAGCAGCTGATCTGATCTCGTCCCTTTAATTCCATAATTTTGAAATTTAGCACTTTTTACCATTTTCAATTTTTCCAAGTCTTTTTTCAAATAGGGAATATAACCACCTTTATTCGTACTGTCACCTACCCCTTGGGTTAAGGAATCCCCAATGGCAACCACCTTCAAATCTTTAGGTACTACTTTTTCGGTTTGTGACTGAACCGTTTTTTCGGATCCTCCTATATAGGAACAACCGGCTACCGGAAAAAGCAAAAGAAAAGCGAAGAAAATATAGGCTGCCGATTTCACTGAATGGTCTCACCTCGCTGCAGATAAAATCTTAGCTGTGGGTTCCACTATGAAAATAACATATTATGATGTTCATAACGGAAAAGTTTCACTTTATTATAACACGATAAAAAGTTTCCTAAATAAGATTTCCGTACCATTTCGGGTATTAACTCCAAATCGATGCAGCCAAACCACCTTTTCAACCAAAACACTCCCTTCGTTTCAAACCGAAGAATGAACAATTCAAAACATTTCCTCATTTTCCAAAACTCATCCGGAAACGTCGGAAAAGGCTCTGCGTCATTACGATTGCAACGACTGTGCCGTACACAATCACCATGTTGATTGATGATTCTGTTAAAAGCAGCCCCTTGCGTTTCATAGAAAGGACATTACCAAATGGCCAAAATAATGTCGTATACTTCATAGGATGAATAAGGAAAGGAAATGGTGAAATAATTCATACCATATATCTATCCATACAGACAAAATCGAGTAGGAGGGAGCGATTAACTCCCGTCCTCTCACACCACCGTACGTACGGTTCCGTATACGGCGGTTCAATTAAGATAATTGACGCAAGTCTTTATAACTTCCGTGAATAGCTGTTCTCTTTATGCCAGTGGTCACTCCACCCTCCAAGAGGTCTCCCACGGGATTCACCGCTTCCTCCCTCAAGTGAGGTACTACGTTTTCTGTGTTCATCATGACTCACTGAATACCAAGGGCTATTCTCTCTTAATTGTTCGGTCCTTCTTAGTTGTTCTAGACCAACTAATACTATGACCTCTGCTGACTTCTGACGGTTCAGCTACTTATCACTAAGTAGGTTATGAAGAGTACTTCACATATCCGCCAGACCTCCCCGGGTAAGTACATGCACTTTCACACCATCTATCCGCCTCATTTACTCGATATGACCTTCGACAGAAAAAGCTTTGTTTTGTTATGCAAACTCACTCAATCATACCTAGCCTTATATGAGGTTCGTGTTCCTCGGACCGGTGTTTTGTCTCCAGCTTCCTTCAGATTCCGCGTCACCACGGACACCCTTGCTCTTGGCTAACCTCTACTTCTGTCTTCGGGGTTCGGGACTTACACCCTATAGTTCATGTACATGCCGGGCGCACATACAAAAAAGAGTGCATGGCTTCCTGCACTCTTTGTAGATTCATTTGCACAAAACGTGGAATCATATCCGCAAATGTCTTTTGATTTTGTATAATTGAAAAATAGGATTATGCATTGTTTTTCAGGATACTGGATCCGTATAGTTGTTCATAATCCGGCCATCTTAAAACTTTTTTCAAGTAATCGCGAAACGAATAGAACGGCCGTGGATTCTGAGCATAGTAGATTCTGGTCATCATGGTCTCTAAACGAATTCTTACGCCAACATAGAAAGGGTTATCCTCCTCCAATACAGGAATTTCACTGATTTTTACCCTTTGGCCTTTCTTTGTCTGAAACTCAATCGCTTTGAGTATCAAAATATCATCCTCTTTTAACCCGTTTATTTTTATTATACTCCATTTTGAGCTTAAAAGAATGCATAATGACCTAAAAAATTTCTTTTTAAAAAAATTTGGAAAAAAGACCTCCATGTTCTTTATCGAAGGAAAAGCAGCAGCCATCTGTTTACGCCAAAATCGTGCGGTCGTTGAGCAATTTTTCACCTTTTATCTTCTGGAATTCTTCCAACAGTTTTTCGACCGTTAATGTCCTTTTTTCTTTTTCATCGGCTTCAAAAATAATTTGTCCCTTGTCCATCATAATTAAGCGATTGCCGAGATCGATAGCTTGCTGCATATTATGCGTCACCATGAGAGTCGTCAAATGGAACGTTTCGACGATCCTTTTCGTTAGGTGGGTGATCAGTTCCGCTCTAGATGGATCAAGGGCTGCAGTATGTTCATCGAGCAATAAAATTTCGGGTTCCGTAAATGTAGCCATTAACAAAGACAAGGCTTGCCGTTCCCCACCTGATAAAAGCCCCACCTTTGCTTGCAGCCGATTTTCCAATCCCAATTCCAGCATTTGCAATTTTTCTTTAAACAGTTCTTTTCTTTTTTTAGTCACTCCGATCGATAATGTACGTCTTTTCGTACGATTGTAAGCAATAGCGAGGTTTTCTTCAATGGTCATGGACGGAGAAGTACCCGCCATAGGATCTTGAAACACTCTTCCGATTTTCCTTGCCCGCTTATGTTCAGGAACGTTGGTGACATCAACTCCGTTTAAACGTACAATCC
Organism: Bacillus sp. FSL W8-1127; assembly: GCF_038006725.1. Taxonomy (NCBI): domain Bacteria; kingdom Bacillati; phylum Bacillota; class Bacilli; order Caryophanales; family Bacillaceae; genus Bacillus; species Bacillus sp. FSL W8-1127. The sequence continues at coordinate 2,029,184 of NZ_JBBOVU010000001.1, forward strand.
CCAAATCAGGAGCTAACTTTCCGGATATGATATTCATTAAAGTAGATTTTCCCGCTCCATTGCTGCCGATCACGGTGACAAAATCCCCTTTTTTCAATTGTAGATCAAGGTGATGTATCGCTACTTTTTCATCAGGAGTTCCTTCATAGAAAACTTTATAGATTTGATTTAATTCCAGCATCTGTTTCACCTCGATCCGTTGCTGCACGTATCCTCATCAAAACCCGCTGCTTCTTCATTTGATGTCTTCGATACTTTTCAATCAATTGTGGAACGATTAACGCTAGAACTACGATTGCAGCTGTAATCAGCTTCATATCCCCCGTATCGAAAAATTGAATGCGAAGTGCCAGCCCAATAATGATTCGGTAAATAATCGCACCAACGATAACCGCCGCAGTGGCTCGAATAATAGTTTTGTCGCCGATGATCGCTTCGCCAATAATGACTGACGCCAAGCCTATGACGATCATCCCGATTCCCATGCCAATATCGTTAAAACCGTTGTATTGAGCGATCAATGCTCCCGAAAAAGCAACAAATGCGTTGGAAAGACCAAGTCCTAACACTTTCAACCAATCAGTGTTCGCCGAGAACGTTTTGATCATATTTTCGTTGTCTCCTACAGCACGAATGCTTAAACCAATTTCGGTTCGCATAAACCAATCGATCAATTTTTTCATACAGTAAGCCAGCACTAGCATAATGATGAATATACCCCACGTTTTCGGAACATATGCGCCAAGACCCGCCAACTCCAGCCAATGGTTGATCGCTTGGTCGATTCCTAGATGATTCCACCACTTGGAAATGATCGTGATGACCGTATCTTCAGCCAGTAAAGGAACATTTGGCTTTCCCATGATGCGAAGGTTAACGGAATAAAGAGCCGTCATCATTAAAATCCCGGAAAGCAGCGGATTGATCTTTCCTTTTGTGTGCAAGAGGCCTGTTATACATCCAGCTAAAAAGCCGGCAAGAAATGCACAACCTGTTGCTATAAAGGGGTTTATTCCGGAAACGATCATAACGGAAGCCACTGCACCTCCAGTCACGAAGCTTCCGTCAACCGTTAAATCGGGAAAGTCTAATATGCGAAAAGAAATGTACACTCCCAATGCCATAATGGCGTAAATGACGCCTGCCTCTACAGACCCAAACAAAGAAGTAAACATGCTCATCCCTCCAAGAAGCAGTCAAACAAACTGCTCTGTTCACCCTTACCGCTCATCAAACATTATTGAATCAATTCCGCTTCTTTTTTCCACTCGTCTTTGATGGGAATATTCATGGATTTCGCCGCCTTTTCATTGATGACTAATTTCAGCTTTGACGGTGGTTCAACGGATATATCACCCGGTTTCTTTTCCCCTTTTAAAATTTGTGCGGCCTTTTTTCCTGCCTCATAGCCTATATCATAATATTCAAAACCATAAGCAGCGAAACCTCCTCGTTTAACAGAATCCAGTTCACCTACAAATAGCGGAATATCGTGGTCATCCGCTACTTTGATGACGGATTCTAATGCTGAAACAACGGTATTATCCGTGAATATATAGAGCAAATCCGCTTTGCCGACCAGCGATTCCGCCGCTTGCTTCACTTCAGAAGAAGTCGAAACCGTAACGGGAACTATTTCTAATTTGTATTTTTTGGCTGCTTTTTTTACTTGATTGATTTGCGCCACTGAATTCGGCTCTCCGGCATTGTAAATGACTCCCACTTTTTTTCCTTTAAACTGTTCCGCCATAAATTGAACCGTTTTCGGTATCGCTTCAGGATGCATATCCGTTGTACCTGTTATATTGCCTCCCGGTTTTTCCATCGATTTGACTAATCCGCTGCCGACGGGATCAGATACCGACGTGAAAACGATTGGAATCTCTTTTGTCGCATTTAGGGCGCCTAATGCGCTAGGAGTTGAGTTGGCAAAAATTAAATCAACGCCCTCGCTCGCAAAATTGTTGGCAATCGTCTGGTTGTTATTTTGGTCTCCCTGCGCAATCTGAACATCATATTTTGCCGAAATCCCCTCATCTTTCAGTGCTTTCTTGAATCCTTTAAACGCATTATTTAAAGAAGGATGCTCCACAATTTGCGTAACACCGATCGAATACGTTTTCTCTTGTTTGGACCCGCTTTTTCCGCTACTTGTTTCTTTGCTGCCGCATCCACTTAAAAGCAGGGTACTGACTAGACCTGCAGCTAGAATCCCTTTCCACTTCCTTTTCACAAAAATTCCCCCATTCTTTTTTGCTCAAACGCTGTTATGTATTAAAATTATGAAGTACAATATTCACAAAATCAAGTATTTTAAAAATTTTATAAAAATAATGATTTTTTTGATCGATTTTTTAGAAATTAAAAAAGCAGCGGAAGAAACCGCTGCAAATCGTTTAAGATCGGCTAAAAAGAAGGAATTCATAATCATATGGATTTTGTTCGTCTTTTATTCCTTTTTTCTTTTCCTCAATCCGCCACTCGCTCCAGTTCACTTCCGGAAAATACGTATCGCCAGCAATATGGTGATGGATTTTTGTTATATACATTCGTTTTGCATGAGGAAGGAAGATACGAAAAATTTCGGCTCCTCCAATAATAAAAATTTCTCCGTACTGATCGTTCATCGCCAGCACTTCTTCCGGAGAATGTACAATCGTGCAGTTGTCCGCCCGAAAACTGCGGTTTTTGGTCAGCACCACATTTTTTCGCCCGGGCAGCGGCTTACCAATCGATTCAAACGTCTTTCGCCCCATCACAATCACATGTCCCATCGTCGTCCGCTTAAAAAACTTCAAATCCTCAGGCAATCGCCAAGGCAATCGGTTGTCATTGCCAATGACGCCGTTTTCATCCATCGCTACAATTAACGAAATCATACGCTCACAACACCCGGAATATGTGGATGTGGATCATATCCTTCCAATCGAAAATCTTCATATTGGAAATCAAAAATATTTTTCACTTCCGGATTTAGGATCATTTTCGGCAGCGGACGCGGCTCGCGTGTTAATTGCAGCTTAACTTGTTCAAGATGGTTTAAATAAATATGAACGTCTCCAAAAGTATGAATGAACTCGCCTGGTTTTAAGCCGCAAACATGAGCGATCATCATCGTTAAAAGAGCGTAAGAAGCAATATTAAACGGAACACCAAGAAAAACATCTGCCGACCGTTGGTATAATTGACACGATAATTTACCGTCGGCCACGTAAAACTGAAATAAAGCATGGCATGGAGGCAAGGCCATTTTCTCAATTTCTGCTGCGTTCCAAGCACTAACGATCAATCGTCTCGAATTAGGGTTTGTTTTAATTTGCTCGATCACTTGAGAAATTTGATCCACTGTTTGGCCATCCGCACCCCTCCAAGAACGCCATTGATAACCGTAGATCGGTCCAAGGTCGCCATTTTCATCGGCCCACTCATTCCAAATCCTTACGCCATGCTCCTGCAAATAGCGAACATTCGTATCTCCCCGCAAAAACCAAAGCAATTCATAAATAATGGACTTTAAATGAAGCTTTTTCGTTGTCAAGAGAGGAAAACCATCTTCCAGAGAAATTCTCATCTGATAGCCAAATGTACTAATGGTACCTGTGCCTGTCCGGTCATCTTTCTTTATTCCATTGTTTAAAACATGTTCAATTAACTCTAAATATTGTTTCAAGAACTCCACCTCGATTCTTCCTGTTGCAATTTGATTGTACCAAAAGCGAGTCTAATCAGAAAATACTTTTCATATAATATCACAGAGAGTCTGTCTTAGATAGCGAAAGTGTTTTTTCTTTTTTTCTCCGTCCCTAATAAAAAAAATCCCCACACAGTGGGGAGACAAATGAATGTGCTATTTAATTTTTTATCCAATTTTTCAAAACCATGTTGATCAAACAGATATATCAGCAACATAAAAATGGCTTTTTTCCATATCTACGAAATATTGATAGGTTTCTGGTGCATGTTGGCGCAAGTAAGCCTTTGTTTGGCTGTTTAAATAATACATAGCAAACGTTTCTGCAAAATATTCTTCCTGATAATCGATAAAATAAGATTGATGCGGAAAAAGAACAGGGGCTTCTTTTTTCCAGATAGCATGGAAACGCAGGTCGCCGAAAGGATCGTTGTAAATATAGCGATCAACCGAATGCCCGAGTTCATGAAGTTCCAAACTAACAGAACCGTGCCCTTTTCCTTTTTCGCTGCATCCAATTTTGGCGAGCACCCACTTCGATCCCCCTATTCCAGGGACATTATCCCATTTCACGTTGTGATTTGCATATCCGCGGGGACTCTCTCCTTTTAAATAGGAAGCAGTAGGAATATCAGTTAATTTCCCATTAAAAAGATAAATCTTGATTCCTGCTTGATCTATTTTTTTTAATAGAGTCGGAGGAAGATGATCCAAGTGTCGGATCATTTTCTCCGCATCTATGGGCTGTCCGATTTTTTCAGGAAGTACGACAATATCTCCCAATGTCTGTTTCGAACGAAGGCTAATATTGTTTACTAGATGAGAATTTTTTAGAAACATGCCTGTAATAGAGGCATTTGTATGCGGGTGAAGCGGCCACACAGACAGTAGCAAAAAGAGTAGAGAAATGATCAAGATACGTTTCATGGCCATCGCCCTCCCCTATTAAACTACATTCATTGTATCATAGAATAAGAGAGCGAAGAGCAAGCCAACTTCTTGAACCTTTTCCATATTATGATGATTTCCCCTATTCTTTTCTAGTTCACCGCGCGTCCATCACCTAATCTTCATCTTTGACATCCAAGTCTTCCGGAATCGGTTCATTGTACCATTCTTCCAACTGTTTTTTTAATTTTTCCATTTGTTCTAAATGAGTATTGAATTGATCTTTATAAATTAAATACTGTTCTCCGTCAAAAACAGCGCGGATTTTATTATGAAGTATCAAGCTTTCAATATACTTTTCCGGCAATGATAAATAATCCGCTGTTTCTTTTATCGTTAAATACATCCTTTCGCCTCTTTCTATCAATCTCTCTAATGCACCCATTCTGTACCACACTGACAAAAGGGTATTTCGTTCCATCATTTCTTTCTTAATATATGGGTTGCAAAGGTCAATATAAAACATAGGAGTATAAATGCGAAGAAATAAACATGCTCAATTTCAATATGGAAAACACTTAAGAGCATTTTTATGGATATAAAAACAATGATGACGTAAGCGGTAGTTTCCAGTTCTGGAATACGATCAATGAGCCGCAAAAACAACCCGGCGACTCCTCTCATCATCAGAACTCCCAACATTCCGCCAATCAACAGGACCCATACTTTTTCACTGATTCCGAAAGCTGCCAAGATGCTGTCAACAGAAAAAGCCGCATCCATCATCTCCACGGCCGCTACTGTACCCCAAAATGGCCCGAACAACTTGATTAATAAGCCATTTTTCTTGATCCCGGTAACCTCTTGATCCACTTTTTCGCCCATACTCTTATCGACAAAGTAATGGATAGACAACCAGGCAAGATAAAGTGCTCCAAGTACTTTAATCCACCATAGCTTAATTAAATAAACACCGATCCCAATGGCAATAAATCTTAAAAGATATGCACCAATCAGTCCGTAAAACAGCGCTTTTCTTCTTTGGGCACCGGGAAGATGGCGAACCATCACCGCTAATACTAAAGCGTTGTCGGAAGAGAGAAGCCCCTCTAAAACAACGAGAGTACCGATCAGTCCCCAGCTTACGGGATCCGTTAACACTTCCATCCACATGTCCCATTCAAAAAATTGTGCATAAGTCTTTGTGATGTCTTGAATTATCTCTGACATGAAGAGCCTCCTGTAATAAACAATGATGGGTTAGGATGTTTTCATCCCTATCATCTATTGCGTTCATTTGATTTTTCCGTAATAAAAAAATTCACTCACCTATATTCTAATCGGAAAAGACAAATATCCTGAAAGGTTAGTAAGTGAAAAAGGATGCCTATTCGACATCCTTTCTCCATTAATCGCAAAACTGATGAAGGGCATTCGTTAAATTGGTAACGATGTCTTCAACCTCATGGTATTCGATATCTTCCCTCGGAATAAAGTGAACAACTTCTTTGCCTTTTAATATGGCCATGGACGGCGATGAAGGCTCATAGCCTGTAAAATATTCCCGCATTTTGGCCGTAGCTTCCCGATCTTGTCCAGCAAAAACCGTCACCAAATGATCCGGCTTTTTCTCTGATTCTGCGATCGCCTTAACGGCTGCAGGACGAGCAAGCCCCGCAGCGCAGCCGCACATAGAATTGACAAATACTAGTGTCGTTCCTTCTGCTTGGTCCATGAAATGAACGACTTCTTCCGGTGTGATCAACTCTTGAAAACCGGCGTCCACCAATTCCTGTCTCATCGGCTTCACTAATTGTTTCATATATTCTTCATAAGCATTCGTCATTTCTTTTCCTCCGATTTTTCATTTTTTCGGGCTTCGGTCATTTGTTTCCAAACAGAACCTTTTCCCTCTTGTCCACCTTCTATTCGTTCGATTGCCATTTTAATCTGCATTTGCACTTCAAACTCCGGATCATTTTCCGCCGCTTTTAATGCCGGAAGGGCCGTTTCATCTCCGACTTCATATAAATACATGGCGGCACGCCATCGGACGATTTTGCTTTTATCCTTCAGAGCTTCACACATTGCAGGGATTGCTTCTTTAAATCCAAGGTCGGATAAACAATCTCCTGCTGTTCGGCGAACGGCCACCACCGGATCTTTTAACGCTTTATACAAAAGCGGCAATACTTTTTTATCTTTGATCATGCCTACATAGACCACTGCAAGTCTGCGAATGGCTACTTTATCATCGTTCATCGCTTTTTCAAGCAAGGGCAAATCGTCCAATGTAGGATCTTCCATTCGTTCCAACAGCTGATACCGCTTCCGCCAGTCCGATTCATCCAACATCTCGGGTGTCAACTTGACCCGTTCTGGCTTATACTCACTTTGACGTTCTCCTTGTCGGGCGCGATCAACGAGCGCATCCAGCCTTTCCCGGGTGTAAAGTGCGGTGATTTCTTCTATCATACTTTTTCCAATTTCATCCATATCCCATACCGAACACCGTAATCTTTCCAAGTACGCTGCAGAACAAAATTGTCGCCATCTTGCTGAGCAGCTTCAAAAGCTTTAAGGAATTCCTGAGGCAGTCCAAATCGTTTTTCTTCTTGACCGTCATTTAATTTAATCTGCAATGGAATACCTTTAAACATTTGAACCGATACTTTTACTTCCCCAAAATGTTCATTGGCCGTTCTCTTTTCGGGCTTGGTTTCCACTTCTTCGCCAAATACGCGTCGTACTTTCGGCAAAATTTCTTGCCAATCATATTTTCCATTTCGTTCCACTGCCAAGAAATCTGCCACGTGATAAACGCCTTTTACCCCATCTATCTTTAATATGTCAGCGATGACTGGGGGCGCATCACTACTTTGCTCTTTCTTGTAATTATGGCTTTTCCCCGAGGGAAGTTCCTCATCCAATATAATTTTCATTGTATTAGGGCTAGGCGTAGGTTCTATTGCCACAATTTTCAAGTTTCTTCCTCCCCTCATCGAACCGGAAAATTCGTAACAATGCCATTGTATCATAAACGAGAGACAACCAATGAATGATTTGTCTATTAGGCTAATTCCGAAAGATAGCTCCACCGTTCAATCAAAAATTCGAGCTGTTCGTTTAATTGATTTAGTTCCTCCATGATCGACTGTGCCTTTTCAAAATCGCTTCCGGTTGTTTCTAGTTGTTGTTGCAACTCTTTGATCTTGTTTTCTGTATCCTCAATTTTGTCTTCAATTTCCTCCCATTCTTTTTTTTCTAAATACGTCATTCTTTTCTTTTCGGATTTTGCTGCTTTAGGTTTACGTTCCTCTTTCAACGGTGGAGAAGGTTTTTTCGCTGCCTCCTGCTCGTTCAAATAGTCACTGTAAGATCCGTAATAGTGACGTATGTTCCCCTCTCCTTCAAAAACGAGCAGCTCTTTGGCCGTTTTATCCAAAAAATAGCGATCATGGGAGACCGTTATGACCACGCCGGGAAAATCCTCCAAATAATCTTCCAACACCGTTAAAGTTTCCGTATCAAGATCATTCGTTGGTTCGTCTAAAAACAGCACATTGGGCTGTGACATTAACAGTTTTAATAAATAAAGCCGCCGCTTCTCGCCTCCGGACAGCTTTCGAATCGGCGTTCCATGCGTGTTCATCGGAAAAAGAAATCTTTCCAGCATTTGGGCGGCTGAAATGCGTTCACCGCTTTTTGTTTCAATCACTTCTGCTTCTTCTCGAACATAAGCGATGATCCGCTTATTTTCATCCATGTCGGTACGCTCTTGTGTGTAAAAAGCGATTTTAACGGTTGATCCAGTCACCAATTCTCCTTCATCCAAAGGAATTTTCCCAGCCAAAATATTTAAGAAGGTAGATTTGCCGCTCCCGTTTCGTCCGACAATCCCGATGCGGTCATGCGGCTTCACAATCCAATCAAAATTTTTCAATATGACCTTGTCGCCGAAAGCTTTAGAAGCATGTTTTAATTCAAACACTTGTTTCCCGAGGCGGCTTCCTTTCAATTGAATATCGAGCTGCTCTTTTTTGACGCGATTTTCCACTTTTTCTTCGAGCTTTTCAAAGCGTTCAATCCGTGCCTTTTGTTTTGTGGATCGTGCTTTAGCCCCTCGTTTTATCCACGCCAATTCTCTTCTGTACAAATTGCGGCGTTTTTTCTCCAGAGATTCTTCCTGTTCTTCACGCACCGCTTTCGCTTCCAGATAATCTTGGTAATTTCCTTTATAAAGAAAAATGTTTCCGTTTGCCAATTCAAACATTCGATTGGCAGTCGCATCGAGAAAATAGCGATCATGTGTAACAAAGAAAACAGATTTCGGATATTTGTTCAAAAAATCTTGAAGCCATTGAATCGTTTCAAAATCAAGATGGTTCGTTGGTTCGTCCAAGATCAGCAAATCAGGTGTTTCAATCAATACTTGCGCCAGGGCAACCCGTTTCTTTTGCCCTCCGGACAAAGTAGCAATTTTTTGATCAAAATGATCGATCCCCAACTTCGTTAAAATCGTTTTGGCATTCATGTTTGCTTCCCAAGCGTTCAGTGCATCCATCTTTTTTTGTAGTTCAAACAATTTTTCCGTTAATTCCATCTTTTGCGGATATTTTTCTAGCAGCGACACGGTTGCTTCATATTCTTTTAAGAGACGGATCACCTCGGCTTCACTTTGGAAAATTTGATCTAAAACGGTTCGATCTCCTATTAGTTCCGGTTCTTGAGGAAGATACGCAATAGAATAATCATTCGGTGCGGATATCTCCCCTTCATCCGCAACGTCCTTTCCTGCGACAATTTTCAATAACGTCGATTTTCCTGTGCCGTTCACCCCGATTAACCCGATCCGTTCTTTTTCACCGATGGTAAATGAAATATCTTGAAACAATACTTTATCCCCATATGATTTAGACAAATGTTCAACGGATAAAATTTTCATATTCAACGTACAGGAGCCCTCCACAGCGAAAGGGGAGGGTTGGCAGAAGCGTTCGCCAAATTTTCTCCTATACTTCCTCCTTTCATCTGAACGTAACGATAGCCTTTAAGAAAATGATTCTATCGTTTGCGACAATCCCCAATTTGGCGGCGAGGAATGCTCCGGCCTGTAAACAGAAACCATTTATATGAAACGTAAAAAACAAACATTTTTGCCGCTATTCTTTGAAATGACAGAATCCTTTCACGGAAAAGAACGATTATACATGCAGTAATCCGTCCGGTTGAACGACTTTCTTGATGAATAAACACGAGTGAATGATTCTCAATGGACATTTTAATCAAATTTCGAAATCCAAAAGGAATCCATTGTCGTGATATCAATCTTGAAGAGTCGCAACAAAAAATTCGATCAGTTGTTGCAAATCGTCCATCATGTCTTCCGTAATTAATCGTTCAAAACGGACCACTAATTCACACGATTTTCCCGACAAAGAAGAATCAATGTTTCTTGTTTCGAACATTCTTGGTTGTCCCCATGCTGCTTTCCATTTACGGATTCTTTCTTTCGTCACGTCTTGCTCACTTCCGGAATAAACCACTTCAAGGAATGCTCCGCGTTGTTCGGCAGCCCCGTTGGCAAGCAATTCAGCGGACAACTGTTCCAAACGGGCATAAAGTCGGAAGGTGGCAAGAATATTCGAGCGCTCCTTTAATGAAAAGGAAAGCGAATATTTTCTCGAAAGCCGAGCTAAGTCTATAATATCATTTCTCTCTTTTATGGAGATGACTCCATTTAAATCCAAATCATAGAACAATCCTTCCGCCACTACTTTCATATTGTCAAAAGCCGTTGGATCAAACATGCCCTCACCTCTTTTTCACGCAAACAGTAAAAGAAAGAACCCAATAGGCTCTTTCTGTTAAAATAAACCGATCGCTCTTCCTTGTTCATCGACATCCATTTGATTGGCAGCAGGATGTTTGGGAAGGCCGGGCATGGTCAACACGTCTCCTGTCAGCGCGACGATAAAACCAGCACCTAATTTTGGCAGCAGCTCCCGTACGTGGATGACAAAGTCTCTTGGACGACCTAATTTTTCAGGATCATCCGATAAAGAGTATTGAGTTTTAGCCATGCAAATCGGCAAACCACTCCAACCATTCTCTTCAAACTCTTTCAATTGTTTGCGAGCTTTTGCCGAAAACTCAACCCCTTTTCCGCCATAAATCGATTGAACAATGGCCAAGATTTTTTCTTCCAAGCTTTGTTCAAGGGAGTACAGAGGACGGAAAGAATGATTGGACTGCTCGATCACTTTTAACACTTTTTCCGCCAAATCCAAGCCTCCTTTTCCGCCTTTTTCCCACACTTCCGTTAAGGCCACAGGGATTTGTTTTTCGGCACACCATTGAAAAAGTTCATTGATTTCGTTTTCCGTATCCGTTATAAACCGATTCACCGCTACGACAAGAGGCAGGTCAAATTGCTGGATGGATTCAATATGTTTTTGCAAATTCGCGATGCCTTTTCTTAAAGCGGACAGGTTTTCTTGATTTAATTCGCTTTTTCCTTGTCCGCCGTGCATTTTCAAGGCACGGATTGTCGCGACAATCACGACGGCATCCGGTTGAAATCCGGCAGCGCGCGTTTTGATATTGAGAAATTTTTCAGCTCCCAAATCAGCACCAAATCCTGCTTCTGTCACGACCACGTCCGCAAGTTTCAACGCAGCTTTTGTGGCCATTACACTATTGCAGCCGTGGGCAATATTGGCGAAAGGACCGCCATGAACCAGCGCAGGTGTATGCTCGATCGTTTGGACTAAGTTCGGCTTCAGAGCATCTTTTAACAATAGGGTAAGGGCCCCTTCAGCCCCAAGATCGCCAGCGGTTACGGGCTCTTTATCGTAATTGTAGGCGACTACCATTTGCGACAGCCTTCTTTTTAAATCCTGTAAATCGGTCGCGAGACAAAGGACCGCCATGATTTCAGAAGCAACGGTAATGTCAAAGCCATCTTCGCGCGGCACTCCCTGTGAAGGACCGCCTAATCCAACCACGATTTTTCTTAGCGCACGGTCGTTCAAATCCAATGATCGTTTCCAAACAATCCGTCTTGGGTCGATTCTCAACTCATTTCCTTGATGAATATGATTATCTAATAGAGCGGCCAAGGCATTATTCGCTGTCGTAATGGCATGGATGTCCCCGGTAAAATGCAAGTTAATATCTTCCATTGGCATGACTTGGGCATATCCCCCGCCTGCCGCTCCACCTTTTATTCCCATCGTCGGACCTAGCGAAGGTTCCCTCAACGCAATCATCGTTTTCTTGCCTAATTGCGAGAGAGCGTCTCCCAAGCCAACAGTGACCGTCGATTTCCCTTCACCCGCAGGAGTCGGATTAATGGAAGTAACGAGAATCAGTTTTCCGTTTGGTTTTGTATTCAATCGCTTTAACGTTTCATAGGACAACTTCGCTTTATATTTCCCATAAAATTCTAAATCTTCTTCTTCCAAACCAATCGATTTCGCGACTTCTTTTATCGGCTTGAGCTCCGCCTCTTGGGCGATCTCGATATCGGTCTTTACTTTCGTATGTATACCCATTTTTCTTTCCCCCATTGTGAATGAAAGTCTGTCATTTCAAAGGCCTTTGGCAAAGGTGCTCAATTCACCTTCTGCAGCAAAAAGACAGTCATAAAAGAAATCGCCTGTTTTAATGGGTCGGGGAGAGTGGATAATATGGTTCTGTCCGTTTCCCTTTTCGGAACATGGAGTTCCTTTAATGTTATAAAACCATGCTCAGATGCTAATTTGCTAAATTCCCATGGCATCATTGTATTCATCATCACTTTTTCCCCCAACAATCTAGGGTATGCATTTTCCCTCGGACCGGCGGTTGGGCCCAAAATCCCTATACAGGCGATTCCTTTCGGTATTAAAATCCTTCCTATTTCACGTATTACGTCCAAAGGAGACTCCGTCCATTCAATAGAATTGATCGCCAGCACCCCGTCCTGTGAGTGATCGGGAATCGGCACATTTGAAAGATCTCCAACTAAAAATCGGACGTTCGGATGCTGATAAGACTTTGCGATGCTGATCATTTGTTCAGAAAGATCAATACCCGTCACCAGATAACCGGCTTCAGCCAATTTTAATGCGGCATAACCGTCGCCACACCCTAAATCGCAAATCTTTTTTCCAATTGGCAAAGCGCTTTGTAAAAATGGCAATATTTCTTTTCGGCTGCCTTTTTCCCACATATTCTTACTTCTAGCATGCCAATTTTGCGCATTCTGATTCCATTGATCCTTCGCATAGTCCGTCCACTCGTTTGATTTCAAAAGAACCACCGCCTGTTTTTACCATAATCATAATCGAACGGTGTATTCGAAACAATAAAAATTTATTAGTAAAAATCCGTTTCCAAGGACATGATAGACAATAGATTCTACAAAGAAAGAGGGGTAACAATGGAATATATTGTTGCTGTCCAAAGAAACTCTACAGGAGGCATAATTAGTGTTCAGACCTCCAAAGGAAGGATCATTTCCTACCAAAAAGCCTTGATAGAAGCAGAAGCTGGGATGTTGGGCGGCACCGAAATCCAATGGAACAAAGACGGTAACCGAATTTTATTGAATAAAATGTCCGAGGACATCTACTTTTCTGATTTCCCTTCCATTTATTAAAGGACGGTTTTTCCTAATTTTTCTTATGTTGAAACCGATAGGTGCTGCATAAAAAAACTTCCCGGGTCCATACTCAGGAAGCGCTTTACATTTCTTCTTCATTTTTCATCTGAATCATGCGAAGCGATTCAATCCGTTCGGGAGTTTCTTCAAAAAATTGCAGCAAATCGGCAATGCGGTTAATGGAGTCCCAACTCAAATGGTGCTCAATTCCTTCCACATCGTTATAAATATTCTCTTCTTTTACACCAATCGTTCTTAAAAACGATTCCAACAGATCATGACGATCGACAAGCCTCTTCCCGATTTTTTTCCCTTTTGGAGTAAGGACAAGACCTCGATATTTCTCATATACCAAATATTCATCTTTATCTAACTTCTGAACCATTTTGGTCACAGAAGATGGGTGCACAGACAAAGCTTCGGCGATATCCGAAACCCTTGCATACCCTTTATTTTCAATTAACAAGTAAATTTGTTCTATGTAATCCTCCATGCTCGGCGTTGGCATGTTCTACCTCCAATTCTTCCGATAAGGAAAGTGTACTACCAATTGAATATTATCATAAGAATGAACAAAAATAAAAATATATCATTGAATTCTTTCTTTGAGAAGAGAAATTTTTCTAAAAGGCCTGTTCTTATCTTGACTTCTCTCTTCTTATGTTGTATATTGGTGTTATCAATTAACAGAATATGTTCCGCCTTTCAAACTATAGGAAGCCGTGAAGTATTTTGTTATTTGATAAATATTTTGATTGAGCACGATGTGCTTGGAAAGTTTAGGAGGATTTAATAATATGCAAAACGGTAAAGTAAAATGGTTTAACAATGAAAAAGGCTATGGGTTTATTGAAGTTGAAGGCGGAGACGACGTATTCGTTCATTTCACAGCTATTCAAGGTGACGGTTACAAATCACTTGAAGAAGGTCAAGCAGTTTCTTTCGAAATCGTTGAAGGTAACCGCGGACCACAAGCTGCTAATGTTGTAAAACTTTAATTTCGCGATTTTGGTTTCTTTTTGACCATTGTGAATATGAAAAGCTGGCGGTTTTCCGCCAGCTTTTTTTGATGTGCGCCCGGCATGTACATGAACTATAGGGTGTAAGTCCCGAACCCCGAAGACAGAAGTAGAGGTTAGCCAAGAGCAAGGGTGTCCGTGGTGACGCGGAATCTGAAGGAAGCTGGAGGCAAAACACCGGTCCGAGGAACACGAACCTCATATAAGGCTAGGTATGATTGAGTGAGTTTGCATAACAAAACAAAGCTCTTTCTGTCGAAGGTCATATCGAGTAAATGAGGCGGATAGATGGTGTGAAAGTGCATGTACTTACCCGGGGAGGTCTGGCGGATATGTGAAGTACTCTTCATAACCTACTTAGTGATAAGTAGCTGAACCGTCAGAAGTCAGCAGAGGTCATAGTATTAGTTGGTCTAGAACAACTAAGAAGGACCGAACAATTAAGAGAGAATAGCCCTTGGTATTCAGTGAGTCATGATGAACACAGAAAACGTAGTACCTCACTTGAGGGAGGAAGCGGTGAATCCCGTGGGAGACCTCTTGGAGGGTGGAGTGACCACTGGCATAAAGAGAACAGCTATTCACGGAAGTTATAAAGACTTGCGTCAATTATCTTAATTGAACCGCCGTATACGGAACCGTACGTACGGTGGTGTGAGAGGACGGGAGTTAATCGCTCCCTCCTACTCGATTCTTGAAAGAATGAATGAAACATCTTCAAGATTGCGATTCGATTACTGCGATTTACTGATGAACGGATTCAACATGGAAAAACAGAAACGAAATTCTTCGCATGCGGACAGCTCCTCAACATCTTTCTCTCCATCTTAAAGTCGCCGTCCGTATTCTTTAAGTTTTTCTCCTACTGTACATTCACGAATACAAAATCGGTGAGCCCTTGTTTTCCCATATTCTTTTCGCAACGTGGATTTCACTAAACATCCTCGACAATATGTTTGTAGTAATTCATCCACCTCTTCCAACAACTGTTTCCTATCCAATTGAGTCAACACCCTTCGTACTGAACGATTTTATTTATCATCATAATTTCGAATGACTGTTTATTGTAATTCCTTTCAGCGCTTGGCTCGCTAATTTGTCCGCTTCTTTATTTTGCTTTCTATCCACCTCTTTGTAAAGAGGCTTTATTTGCAGTTCGTTGATTTTCGCTTCAATCCTGTCCAGCCATTTATTTAGATTTTCTTCAAAGCACGGCCACTCCCCGGACAGCTGTTTTAATACCCCTAATGAATCGCCGGAAATGGTGCATACCGTATTTTTGACCCCTAGTTCTTCCAGCATTTGCATGGCTTGATATAAAGCTGCATATTCCGCTTCATTATTGGATTCTAGTTCATCTAGCTTATGGTTGGCTCTTATCCTGTAGGGCACCCCACTTTTTGTGTAATAAATAACGATACCAGTGCCTGCTGTAAATGTGTTACGGTCAAATCCTCCGTCAAAATACACCGTGATATCAACCGGCTCTTCCTCCAGCTTTTCGTTTAATTTTATATATTCTTTTTTGGACCACTAATTTTGCAACTCGTCGATGACAACTACTTGCTTCAATCTTCCGGTCTTTTCTAAATCTTGGATCAGCGGCAGAACTTTTTCTTTCTCCATCCAGTCTGATTCAAACCATATTTCCTGGATTTTCTTTTGGCTGTATAGCCATTTTATTTTCATTTTCATCTTGTTCACCTGTTCCTATCTTTGCACATGTCTTTTTGTTTAGTATAATGAATTTTATGATCATTTTATAAAGTGAAACTTTCATCAATGGAGATCGTTCCCATTGATGGTTAGTCGAACTGATCAAAAGCATTCTCGCCGTTCTGTTGGAGAGACTGCTTCTTTTTCTTTATACAACCAACTTACATATTTATATATTTTCCTATTGTTTAAAAATGTTTCAAGGGACTTTCCGTTTTAATGATGATTGCACATTTCAATCTGATTTTCCATTTGTTTTATTTTATGTCAGATTCGATTTCTTAGCATTCTTTCTGGCAGCGGAAATCAAAAAATGTCATCGCTTTTGAGTTTGTTTGAGCACTTGAATGTTCGATTGAGCTGATTTTAAAGAACGAATTCCTTGAGAATTGATTTCACCACTTTCGTATACGTGTATTTCTTGCCGGAGGTTCCGTTTCATGAAAGGAGACAGTATGATGAAATGGCTTTCTGATATTTCATTATTCATAGTTGCACTTGTATGGGGCTCAACATTTGTGATGATTCAAAACGCAATTGACTTTTTGCCGCCACTCTTCTTTAATGGTGTAAGGTTTGGTTTGGCCGGGCTTGTCATGTTTCTCATTGTCGTGCTTCGAAAAGATCAAAAAACCTTTTCTTTCAATGCGATCGGCTATGGAAGTGTACTTGGATTATGCTTGTTTATTGGATATGCTTTTCAAACGGTCGGGCTATTGTACACCACTGTTGCCAAATCGAGTTTTATCACTGGATTGTATGTTGTTTTTGTTCAGTTTTTGGCTTTCGTTCTTTTGAAAATAAAACCTTCTTTTTCTGCCATCGTAGGCTCGTTTACAGCGGCTTTAGGTCTTTATTTACTTACTTCGGCAGGTGATGGAGGTAGCTGGAATAAAGGGGATGTTCTCAGTTTATTTTGCGCCATTGCGTTCGCATTTCATATCGTATTGACAGGAAAATTTACCCATAAAGCTTCCGTGCTGATGTTAACGACCGTCCAATTTTTCACCGTATCCATTCTTAGTTTCATTGGATCCTTCCTGTTGGAGAATTGGCAAACAACTTTTCAACTTTCTGTTCTTATAAAACCTTCTGTTTTTTATCCGTTACTGATGACTTCCTTGTTGGCAACGGACGCTGCTTTTTTTATTCAAACATACGCCCAAAAATATACGTCCCCGCCAAAGGTGGCTTTCATCTTGTCAATGGAACCTGTATTTGGAGTCCTGACCGCCTATTTTTGGATCGGTGAACGGCTGTCATGGTCAGGAGTGACCGGTTCTTTATTGATTTTTCTAAGTATGGTGATATCAGAAGTGCCTATTTTTCAGTATTTTTTCCGGAAAAAGGCCGGTTAAATAAACCAAAAGAAAGAAGCTAATCTTTGGCAATCACTTAATCCAATCGGAAAGCAATCATTTTCTTAGACTTCTAGAAATGAATAGAGAAAAGAACTTTCACGAAACTGTTGAAAAGGAACAACAGTCAAATCAAATCTCTTCGTTTGTCCTTTTGGGAGTTCATGTGCGACAAAACACCAGTTTCATAACTTTTAATAATAAGAAACATCCCTCCCAAGTGTATAAGTTTTCAAACAACAAAAAATGGTTTCCTACCATTCTATCAGGTTGAAAATCCTGTACAGGTTATTCCAACAGGATTAGATCGAGATTGAACTTGAGATAACGAGAGAGTCTACTCAAATAGACTCCTATTGCATTCCTTCGCATCCAGATGAACATTTCAGAACCATTTATGCGATTAAGAGGCTGTAGTGAAAAAAAGACGTTTCTGCTCGTCGTATCTTGATAAGTATAAAAAATCATCAACACTCCGTTTCCCCTATTCACTGGCCTGCTTTTCTTTTCAGATAGAGCGGCTGCTTTGCATAAAATGAACTCCCTCCAGAGAAAGTAAAGATGGAGGTGACCATCATGAGCAAAAACAGAAACCGAGGAAGAGGAACAAAAGCACCAGGCGTTAATCCGCAAGGCTATGGCCAAGATGCCGATTTTACTCCCGATCCTAAAAGCCGATTGGAAAATGCAGCCAAAAAATCGAATAAAAAATAGCCAATGACTGTTTTAATTTAAATACTTTTACGAAAAAGCGCTTCTTTCGATTTACTGTTAAAAAAAGGCGGTGGGCAACATATTTTGCTCACCGCTCATTGGATAACAGTTTGGCCGATTGACTTTGATTCCATCGTAATAAAAGTGGTTTTAACGTTTTGAATTCATACTGTTCGATACACTCCATAATAGAATCGAGAAACGGCTCCCAACGCGCCTGTTCCTTATTCCAGTTAATTGGAGCATCACAATGGATGGTTGCTAATTTCCGCGAAAGGAAAAGCATATCTAAATCTTCTTCTATTTTCTTTTTCTGAGAAGGCGACAGCAAAGAAAGATTTTCAAGGATTCCTTCGATAGAACCAAATTGTTGTATTAATTTCAGTGCCGTTTTTTCTCCAATGCCTTTCACACCCGGGTAGCCGTCGCTCGGATCTCCCATCAATGCTTTGACATCTATAAACTGTTGGGGCGTCACACCGTATTCTTCATAGAATCTTTCGTATGTGTAAAATGCATAGTTTCCATACCCTTTTTTCAGAAGCATGACATCGATATGTTCATCCAGCAATTGCAGCAAATCTCTGTCTCCGCTTAAGATCGTGACTTTTTTGGGGTGTTCCCTTTTAGCGATGGTTCCAATGCAATCATCTGCTTCGAAACCTTCCACTCCAATATTCGGAAGTTGAAAAAAATCAGTCGCTTTCTTCGCCAGGTCAAATTGAGGAATCAACTCAACCGGCGGTGCCTCACGGTTGCTTTTATAATCAGGAAAAAGGTCGTTTCGAAATGTATTACCACCCATGTCCCAACATACCGCGATATGCGTCGGCTGAATCTTCTCTACCGCTGTCAGCAAATGCTTTATGTATCCTTGCACGCCATTAGTCGGCATCCCTTTCGAATTGATCATAAATTGTCCCGTCACAGCCGTTGCGTAAAAAGACCGAAACAAAAGCGCCATTCCGTCTACGATTAAAAGATGTTCATTCTCTTTCATTCCGTCACCCCATTGTTGAATATGAACTTCCTTTCATACTACCATAATTCATTGATTCTAGAAAGAATTCCATTTTCCATGATAAAGAACAATGGCCTTGTCGGCATTGTTGACAAACTGCCGTTCAGTCATCTTAACATGATGGTGTTTCTCTTTTTTGTTCAAAAAAACCGGAGCTTCGATTGAAAGCCCCGGACTGATTCTTTTCTTCCTAGGACGACCTCTGTTCCAATACCTCGCCTTTCTCTTTTTTCATCAATTTCCTTACATGGTCTTTTGGTGTCCAGCAGTTGAACCGATAATAAGTTTTCGTTTCATAGCCTAAGCGGAGACAGCGAAAAAGCATTCCACTTTCCGTTTTTTCGGCTGAAAAATGAATGCAGGTGGCGCATGCGTGGAACCGGTTGACAGACAAATCCAATCTCCTCCTAAGCGATGTCTTTTTGAAGCACCTTCAGCACTTCTTTCCATTCCTGTATATTTTCCGTTGCTTCCAACGCTTCCATCCAAGCGGAGAATTGTTCCTCGCATTCAGATGCCAAGCTGTTCTTCAGGCGGTTGAATTGTTCGTCCAAAATCTCTTTTATCCATTGGCTCAATTTTTCTTTTTCGTTAAAAAGATATTGATCGGCTAACGGCGACAGTATGTCTTCCAATTTATTCTGCATGAGCTGTTTCTCATTCTTTTCAAAAAACGTTTTGGCATTTTTGAAAAGAGCGAGCGCCGGTGAAAACGTTTCTTGTGGAAGAGAATGAAACGCTGCCGGAAATTCAGGCGTTTCTTTCGTCGGCCATTCCAAATCAGAAAAGTAAAGCTGTTCTTGAATACTTTGATAGTGTTCGTGCAAACTTTTTTGCTTCGCATTTAAAACTTGGTGTAGAAATTTCTCCGCCCGCAAGCTTGTGGCCCGCATTTCTTGAGACAAATCAAATCCGATAGAACTCAAAAAGTCCTCTAATGCTGTACGAAGTGCTGCCTTTCCGCTTGACGGCTGCAAAACAGATGGATTAAAAGATTCTTTAAAAAAGTCTGGAAGCCGATAAAAAACACGTTGTTTCACATAATACACGAGCTCGTCGATTTCTTGACACAACCGTTTCCACAAAAAATCGGGAGTTTCCTTTTGCAAATGTTGGCTGATTTGCTCTTTTTGCTTTGCCAGCAATGCTTTCTTTTCTTTTCGGTTTTCCCGATTCTCCTCTGCCGTTTTGATCAATTGCTCCAGCTGCAAGACTGCACGCTTCATATCACGTTCTGCAGATTGTATGGCAATCTTCGTTAAATCATATTGTAAAAAAGATTCGAATGCTGATTGAAACGACTCTATCCGCGATTGCTTTCGTTTGTTCGGGTCTAGAGCAAGCAGGCTTGAGACGCCGTAAATTCGCGGGAAGCGAATGCCATACTGCAGCAACTGACCTTGAACATACGATAAAACATCCGCCATTTCTTCCTCATCATTAGCAAGATCTACGGCATTAACGATAAAAAACATTTTATCCAATTCAAACGAGTCTTTCACCCGGCCAAGCTGAATCAAGAATTCACGATCTGCTTTTGAAAATGCGTGGTTATAATAGGTCACAAATAAAATCGCATCGGAGTTTTTAATATACTCAAAGGCGACTCCCGTATGGCGGGCATTGATAGAATCAACTCCCGGAGTGTCAACCAATGTGATTCCCAATCTGGTAAATTCACAATCATAATAAAGATCGATGGATTCTACAAAACAGCTTTGACGTTCATTGGCCACAAACCCCCGGAACGTTTCCAAATCGACGACGAGCGTTTCCCCTAAATGGTCTTTATATTCCGGAAATCCTTCATAAAACGCTTTTAAAAAGGACAGATGAATATTTTCTTTTCCATTTTTATTCTCGTTTGCGGTAATGTTTGGAATGCGTTCATATCCTTCCTCAAGGGAATCCGCCTTCACATGAAAAACACCTAAAGAGGACTGCAAATCGGAAAGCATTTCCTCCCTCGTTTTCAAATGGACTGCCGCTGTCCGATCATGATTGATTTCATTCGGTGGGTGAATACGATTCACCGCTGCGGTCGTCGGATTAGGGGAAACCGGCAGCACTTTTTCACCAAGCATGGCATTGGCAAAGGAGGACTTGCCGGCACTGAAAGCCCCGAATAATGCAATCGTAAATTCTTGTTTTCCTAAGCGGTTTGCTTTCTCCGCTAATTCTTTCCGCAAATATTTAAAGCCCGGAATTCCTTTTAAAGCTTCGCTCCATCGATGCATTTTCTCTGCAATGATGACAGGAGAAAAAGCCGGCGCTTCAGATTCAGCCTTCTTTGACTCGCTTTCTTTTCTTTGGATTTTTGGAATCGATTCCGTTTTTGATGGATTCGCTTCTTTTGTAAAAATTTCCGCTTCCTGCTCTTCGGCTTCCCATTTCCGCATTCTTTCATCGAAGGTCGGAGAGTAAGAGTACGTGCCGGTTTTCAACATTGCAAACGCTTTTTTTCTTTCGTCTTCAAGAATGTCAAGTTCTTTCCATTGAAGCACAGCATTTTTCTTTTGATTCCACTCTGTCCATTCGTTTTGCAATGATCCCAGCTCCGACTGCCATTTTTGCTCCAAAATCGATTTGGCCGTTTCCAGCCATTCATTGCTGGCCATCCGAGCCATCTTTTTTAGCTTTTCGGCTACTTCGTCGCAATAATGCAGCACGGAATCACCTGTTACTTGAGCGCCCGGTTTAATCGCCGTCATTAAAAGCGATGAATCCAAATGGACCGTAAATTCTTCCGCCTTCATTGCTAAATCGTCATGAACGAGATTGTATTTTTTCAGCCATTTTGCCTGCAAGTCACGAATATGCCATTCGACCTGGGCCTTTACTTTTTCCTGCAAGTCAGCTAAAAACAGCTCTAATCGACGGGTCTTTTCTTCTTCCGTTTTTTTCTTGCTGAAAAAAAAGCCGACTTTAAAATCAGGCTGGTACGCTTCCAAAAAGGACTTGGCAAGTTCCCGCGTCTGCGCCGGCATGATATAAGCATTTTTTAAAATGGTTTCCCGTTCGTTTTCCAATTCCTCCACTGCTTTTTGAACATCTTTTTGTTCGATTTTTATTCTTAGTTGTTCTTCCTTTGAGAAAATCTCTTTTTCATTCCATTCGCTTCCTAGTACTGCCGCTAGCTGCTCTCTTTTTTCGTCTTGTTCTTTTTTCAACCATTCCAAATGCTCCGCAATCAGCCGCTCCGTCATCGCTTCGGCAGACTGCAAGGATAGCTCCTCCCGCATTTGGATGCTATCTGCCACCAGCTTTTTCACAACGGAAAAATCATTGAATGGATGATCAGGCTCTTTTAAGCTTGTAAAATAAAATCCTTCCGGACGGACTCCCCAATCATCAAAAGCACGGTAAACTGATTGCCGAAATTCATCAAAAGACAATTCTTCTTGATGATGCTTGTCAATCTGATTAATAATTAAGTACAATTTTGCTCCATGGGAAAGGAGCTCTTTCGTATAAGTAAAATTCAATTCTGATTGCACATGATTATAGTCCATGACATAAAACACCATATCAGCCAAATGCAAAGCCGACTCTGTGGAAATGCGATGGGCATCATCGGTTGAATCAATCCCAGGTGTATCCATCACCGTTAAGGTTTTCGGCAGCTTGGACTGCTTGCGGCCGATTTCAATGGATTCCACTTCCATGCCATTTTTACAAAATTCTTTTATTGTATCAAACTCGTACGAACCTTTGAACAAAAGCGGTTTGCGGTTTCGATACAAAATTTTCGCAAAGTCCTCGTCGGCATGGCGAATTTTGACTAAATTAGCGCTTGTCGGAATCGGACTCGACGGCAAAATCGATTCCCCTGTCAGCTGATTGATCATCGTTGATTTTCCAGCTGAAAAATGACCGCAAAAAGCAATAATAAATTCCTCTCGATAGAGCTTTTTTAGAAATCGTTTTGCTTTTTCCGCCCTTTCATGGTCTCCGAATTGCTGAAACCGTTCATAAAGCATCATGCTTTTCGCCATCATTTGTTCCGTTGTCTTATGTTTATGTGCAGTTGACATGTATTCCCTTAACCCCTTTATCGCTTAAACTAAAACCGTTCAGCACGGCGCTGACAGAATAAAATTCTCTTTTTATTTTATCGGAAATTGTCCTCTATTCCCATAAATATTTTTATTTTCAGAAAAACACTAATATAGTTTTTCACTGATTCCCCTTCATTCTAATAAAGTTTTATAGGAAAGAACGATTTAAAAGGATGAGCAGCCAAAACCTTTTTATTTCCAAACAACAGAAAAGACAAACATTTTGTTTGCCTTTAACGGTGGGAATGTATTGGGACATAAACGGGATCGTCTTTTGATTCTTGCTGAGATGGACGAGAAGCAGAGGACAGACTTTCAGGCTGAAGAACATGATTCAGTACGTATTTTAATGTTAATCCGCAAATAACGACCGTTAAAAGGATGAAAATAGCGATCATGGCTTTGCTCCTCTCTTTTCATGCACATGATAATCATTTTCATTAGTAATTAGACTATAGCATAAACGAGAATCATTTTCAATGTCATTTTTCACGTACATTTCGTTTTCGCTTTGGCCAAAGCTGGCGCTCCAGCAAGTCTTGATAATTTGTGTAGGCTAAAAGAGCTTTTTCTTCCGTTCGGATGCGAATGCGGAGCATCGATTGATTGAGGAGAAAAAATAAGAACAAGGTGATATACGCTTGGAACAGAAGCGGGATTAAGATCAATTCGAGTGTGACAAGCCAATAATTAGGATGTCTAATCCATCGGTAAGGTCCTTTTTTAATCGCTTCCGCTCCTTTAAGCACGATAATTTTTGTATTCCAATAAGGGCCTAACGAAGTGATAATCCATATCCTTGCCATTTGAAGGCAAAAAAACAGTAACAATAAAAAAATCCAATAACGATGAGGTGTTTTGCCAAAACCTTGAACTTCAGCTAAAAGGGATAGAAAAAAAAGCACAGTGCAGGAGGACCATCCAAGGATAATGACCAGAGCCGAATTCCACTGCTCCTTTATCGATCAGCCGTTTTTCGTTCCTTTTCGCTATTCTCAGTTCGATCAACCGTTGCAATACTAACCAACTTAATACGAAAAAAAACAGCATTATGTCCACCTCATGAGCAAAAGTTCTGTGCTGAATCCCGGCCCAAGGGCACAGGCAAGTCCGATTTCGTCGCTGCGGATCGATTTTTTCAGCACTCGTTCCAACACATAAAAAATGGTGGGGGAAGACATATTTCCGTATTTTCTCAAAATGAAAGCAGCATCTGCTGTCATTTCGCGATGAATGCCAAAAGCTTCTTCATAGGCTTGAATGACCTTTTTCCCTCCAGGATGGGCGATAAAATGGGATATTTCGTTCCAAGAAAGTTTTTGCTCAGCCAAAAAATCTTCTACAACTGGTTTAAGCCAATTTGCCACTAGGGTCGGGATATCCTTTGAAAAAATAACATACAGACCGTTATTGCGTATATCCCATTCCATGACATCAAGTGCGTCTTTTTTTAGCACACTTTTGGCTGCAAAAATATGTGGGAGAGTCTGTTTCGCTTTCACTACTGGACTCTCCACGCCGCAAACGAGCATACACGCCGCTCCGTCACCGAATAAAGAAGTACCGATCAAATTGCTTTTAGATCGGTCATCTAATTGAAACGTCAAACTGCATAACTCAACTGCCAAAACGAGCACATTTGCCTTTGGAAAGGCTTTGCAATACTCAAACGCCCGAGCCAGCCCCGATGCTCCGCCTGCGCATCCTAATCCCCATATAGGAATTCGTTTCACAGACGAAGAGAACGGAAGTATATTCATAATTCTCGCTTCCAGGCTGGGGGTGGAGAGTCCCGTCGTGCAAACGGTAAAAATCGCCTCAATATCTTCATAATGGAGCGGTTGTTTGTCCAGGCAATTTTGAATGGCCTCTTTCCTTAACCGCACTGCTTCTTCAACAAACAGCCGATTACGCTCTTCCATATCATGAAATGTTTGATACCACTCTATGGGCTTCACAAAATAACGAGTCTCAATTTCGGCATTTTGAAACACTTTCAGCATCCTGTCCACAGGGGGATAACCGGAAAAAATCTGTTTTACCAATGCTTGTACTTCCTCTTGGGAGGCACAATAGTCAGGATTGGCATGCCCCGCCGCTACAATCATTCCCATCGGAATCCTCTCCTGTTTTGTAGTAATAATAGTTTTTCCTTCCGATTGACAGTTATGATTCCAAAAATCAAGACAATCTGTCCGGGCATCCTGTGAATAGAACAAAAGTTTCACCGCAAACAACACTGGCCCAGCATACCCCCGGATTTGGTATGAAGGGCCAAATAAAAAAGCAAGGAATCGAGTCCCTTGCCTTTCATTTATTTTTTCCAGCTAAATTTTTGAATATTTTTATGAAATTTTCTGTTGAATCACAGCTGTGCTTTTATCTGTTCTTTTGCCAATCATATGAAACACGATATTCAAAACAATGGCTGTCACACTTCCAGCCACAATTCCATTTCCTGTTAATATTTGCAGAGCTTTCGGTAATTGGCCAAATAAATCCGGCACCACTGTCACTCCAAGTCCCATCCCAATGGAACAAGCCATAATCAATAAATTTTCTTGCGATGTAAAATCGACTTTGCTTAGCATTTTAATTCCTTGAGCTATGACCATGCCAAACATTGCCACCATTGCCCCGCCTAAAACAGAGGACGGGATGATCGTTGTAAAAGCTCCTATCTTTGGAATCAATCCAAGAAGCATTAAAATGAACGCCGTTACGAATATAACAGATCTTGATTTGACGCCGGATAGTTGGATAAGTCCGATATTTTGCGAAAAAGCCGTGTACGGAAAAGAATTAAAGAGAGATCCTAAAATACTGGCAATCCCTTCAGAACGATATCCTTTTTTGAGATCATCTTCATTTACTTTCTTTTCACAAATATCTGCCGCCGCAAAATAGACGCCGGTTGACTCAACAAGACTCACAATCGCCACAAAAATCATGGTCAAAATGGAAGTCCAATGAAAAGCTGGCACACCCAATACAAACGGCTTAATCATATGGAACCAGGATGCTTCCGAAACGGGTGAAAAATCCACTTTTCCCATCATTGCTGCCGCCATTGTACCAGCCAATAACCCAAGAAGAACAGAAATGGATCGAATAAAACCTGTGAAAAAACGATAAAGTACGATAATGACAATTAATGTTCCAAAAGAAAGGGCAATATTGGCAGGAGAACCGAAATCGGGGCTTCCTTCTCCTCCGGCCATATTTTTCATGGCAACAGGTATTAGTGTAAGACCAATAATCGTAACAACAGAGCCCGTTACGATCGGCGGGAAAAATGGGACAAGTCTGCTGAAAACAGGCGCAATCAGCACGACAAAAATCCCTGAAGCCAAAATGGCTCCATAAACACCCGGCAAGCCGTACGACTGTCCGATGGCGATCATCGGAGCAACAGCCGTAAATGTACATCCCAACACAATCGGCAAACCGATTCCAAACCATTTTCCTTTCCATACTTGCAAGAAGGTCGCTATCCCGCACATAAAAATATCAATCGATACTAGATAGGTTAATTGTTCGCTGGTCATTTTCAACGCACTGCCTGTAATTAAAGGAACAATCACCGCCCCAGCATACATGGCCAAAACATGCTGCAGCCCTAACGAAGCCGTTTGGATCCATCGGTTTTTCATAGCAATGCCTCCTCATGGAATCGTACTTTACCGTTTTCCAATGACTGAATTCGGACCAACGACTCCACTCGAATATTTTGCTTACGAAGAAGGGAACCGCCATTTTGAAAGGCCTTTTCAATCACGATGCCTATTCCAACGAGGTGTGCACCTGCTTGTTTTAAGATATCCAATAAGGCGCAAGCTGCTTGTCCGTTTGCCAAAAAATCGTCGATAATCAGGACACGATCGCTTTCGTTTAAATATTTTTTCGATACATAGATGGTGCTCTTCTCACGTTTTGTAAAAGAGTACACCTCTGATAAATAAACATTTTCCGACAAAGTCAAAGATTTGTTTTTGCGAGCGAAAATAGCCGGCACTTTCAGTTCAAGAGCCGTCATGACCGCCGGAGCAATACCGCTTGATTCCAATGTCAGCACCTTTGTAATGGACTCGTTTTGAAATCTTTTCGCAAACTCTTCCCCCATTTCCTTGACAAGGAAAGGATCGATTTGATGGTTCAGGAAGGAATCGACTTTCAGCACCTGATCAGATAAAACCAAACCTTCCTTTAAAATTTTTTCTTCCAAATGCTTCATCATAGTCCTCCTTTTCTTTTGACCCGCAGAAAAGAAAAAAGCCCGCAGGTCATTGCATTCCCCAAACATGAGTGAAGCAATGCCCTTTGAGCTTTTAAAGGGACAAGGAAAAACAGGACAGATCAAATCAAATCGGTCCGCCTCATTGCTCACTCATAGTCAGACTGTTTACGGCAGTCCGGTAGAGACTGGCAAGCCATATTCTTGCCATTATATGAGTGAATGCATTTTGAAATTTTACTAACATTATAGCAAATTAGTAAGTGATTTCAATAGAGAATACGAACATTATTTTGTTTGAATAAATCTTTCCACGATATATTCCTCTTAATTCTGAACATTCTTTATTTTTCTGTTTTTTTATACTTTCGGAAAGATTCGCAGCGATGCTATTACGTTACCTATGGTTTACGCCCAACAATTAAAAAAATGCTTTCATACAAGCCCCTACTATTTAACGATAACGGTATCACACCAAAGCCATAAGCTAGAAAAAGAGGAGAAACTTTTTTCTCCTCAAGAAACATGAAACGCTTTTTGATCGGATGATCCACTATATAACCATAAACTTCTAAAAAATGAGATCATGCCTTTTTCAAAGAAAATCAAACATCAGACGGTTTTCCGGTGAGCTATAACCGGTAAATGTCCGTATATTTATTGCGGATGTAACGGATGAAATATTCCGGATTTAATTCTTCTCCTGTCGCATCCATTAAAATTTCGAGCGGTTTTTTTAATTTTCCGTATTGGTGGACATTTTGATTGAGCCATTCTTTGATCTTAAGCAATTGGCCTGTTTCCAGAAGCCCCTCCAAATCAGGTAAATCCTTTTTCATACTGTAGTAAAATTGGGCTGCATACATAAGTCCGAGACCGTAGGAAGGAAAATAACCAAAATCTCCTCCTGCCCAGTGGATATCTTGGAGCACGCCTTCTCCATCGTTTTGAGGAGAAACGCCTAAGTATTCTTTATATTTTAAATTCCAAATTTCCGGTAAATCTTTCACCTGTATTTCATCTTGGAAAAGCGCTTTTTCTATTTCATACCGAATAATGATATGGAGCAGATAAGTACATTCATCGGCTTCGATCCGAATCAATCCCGGCTTTACTTCGTTCACCGCCCGATAAAACTCTTCTGTAGAAACGGTATCAAACTGGCCATTGGAATAGCGCTTCAAGAGATCAAAATGCTTTTTCCAAAAATGACGATGTCGGCCGATAAAATTTTCATAAAACAATGATTGTGATTCGTGAATGCCCATTGACGTGCCGGCACAGAGAGGTGTTCCGATCAAATCATGGCGGATATTTTGTTCATAAATGGCATGACCTCCTTCATGGATCGTACCGAATATGGCGACCCGGAAGTCTTGTTCATTATAGTGAGTCGTTACTCGAACATCACCCGGATTTAAGGCTATTTCAAAAGGATGAATCGTTTCGTCCAATCGGCCGGCTTCTAAATCATACCCCATTTTCTTTAATATCTGTAAGCTAAATAAGCGCTGATTTTCTTTTGGAAAATATTCAAATAAAAAATCGGTTTTTGGTTTATGAGGCGACTTCTCAATTTTTGAAACAAAATCTACCAGAAATGTCCGGACCTTTTTAAAAACAGGATCTAAAACATCCACTGTCACTCCTGGTTCGTACAAATCAAGCAATGCATTGTATGGATGGCCTTCATAGCCCCAATATTCAATAAATCTCTTCTTATACTCAACGATTTTTT
This sequence comes from Bacillus sp. FSL W8-1127, assembly GCF_038006725.1. Lineage (NCBI taxonomy): Bacteria > Bacillati > Bacillota > Bacilli > Caryophanales > Bacillaceae > Bacillus > Bacillus sp. FSL W8-1127. Next base: position 2,058,268 of record NZ_JBBOVU010000001.1, read on the forward strand.
CTAAATAAGGTCTAAACATTTCAAAACGACTTTCTTCTTTTGCTTGTTCCCATGCATTCTCCGATTTTGACTGCAATATTATGTACTCTTTATATTCTTGAGTCGGAATTTTTTTATTGCGATGATATTCCTTTTTGCATTCTTCTAGTATTTTTGCAACTGTCGGCGAAAGCTTTTCTTCATGAGGGGATAAACTGGCAATAAAAGATGCCATTTCGTCGGAGACAGACATTTGAAACAATTCAGAAGACAATACCCCCACCACATTGGCACGCTGCTGAATTCCTTTTTTAGGCGCACCTGTCCGCATATCCCAATAAAGAAGATTTAAAGCCTCTTGAAAAGAGGTCATTTTTTGGATATATTGCAAAAAATCGTTTTCAATTTCTTTCGTCATTGGATTCATATAGGTCCCCCCTTTTCTCCGTATGAACCCATTTTACCACATTTTCCAAAAAATATCGGCGGGCTTTTAAAAACGGTCTAATTGCGAAGATTTTAAAATGTATATTTGCTTTCTGTAGATAAAACCGACCACTCGCTATTTAATCGAACAATCCGATACAGTCTATTCGATACCGGAGCTTTCTGCACAAATATTAAACTGCGGGGAAGACCCCCGCCAATCAATATGATCTCACGTCTTTTGGTGGTTTCGGCCCCCAGTATTGATAAAAATCCGTTCTGATAAATCCGTTAAACAACTTTCTTTTTTTCGTTGCCGGTTTTCCATAAAATGTTTCAAATTGCCGATGGGAAGTCAAAATATAAATCGACCAAGTCTCTAATTTTGCAAAAGTCCTCCCCATTTCCCGATACATAGCCTCTACTTCCGCTTTTTCTCCTAACCGCTCTCCATACGGAGGATTCCCGACGATCACTCCGTATTGTTTTGTGGTATGAAGATCTTTTACCTGCATTTGCTTAAACTGAATCATTTCGCCTAGGCCAGCTTCGTAAGCGTTTTGTTTGGAAATGTCGATCATCCGATGATCGATATCCGTCTCCATAATATCCAATTCTCGGTCGTATTCGGCAAGATCTTCCACTTCAGTGCGAGCATCGTCCCAAATAGCGGTATCCATCCAAGGCCATGTTTCAGAAACAAAACTGCGATTGAATCCAGGAGCAATATTTTGACCAATTAATGCCGCTTCAATCGGAATGGTTCCCGAGCCACAAAAAGGGTCGATAAACGGACGGTCCGGCGTCCAATTCGTAAGCAATACTAAAGCCGCTGCCAGTGTTTCTTTTAACGGCGCTTCTCCCTGTCCAGCACGGTAGCCTCTCTTGTGCAGTCCGCTGCCCGATGTGTCTAGCAACAGTTCCACTTCGTCTTTATGGATGGCCACTTCAATTTTGAACAAAGCTCCGTTTTCTTCCAGCCATGAAGGGTGATGATACGCTTTTTTTAGACGTTCGACAATCGCTTTTTTGACGATCGCTTGGCAGTCCGGAACGCTGTACAGCTTGGATTTAACGGATTTGCCTTGAACGGGAAATTCAGCATCTACGGGCAAAAATTGTTCCCAAGGCAACGCTTTTGTTTGTTCAAAAAGTTCATCGAATGTGAATGCCTTAAAATGGCCGACGCGAATTTTGATCCGGTCCGCCGTTCTCAACCAAAGATTGGCATGGGCAATGGCTTTTTCATCACCTTGAAACAGGACTCTTCCGTTTTCGGTTTTGCATTCGTATCCCAAGTTTCTGATTTCCTTCGCCGCAATGGCTTCCAGTCCCATTGCAGTAGTCGCAATAATGGTATATGTTGACATTTCATCACCTATTCATTTTTCATTGATAACCGTATGTAGAACAAATGGGACTCCTTCTTAAACCCATAATAAAAGCTCCCCCAAAAGGAGAGCTTTTTATACATCCTATTCCCGATAATAACGTTCTGTAAGCCATGTTCTGTTCCTTCGTACTGCAAGCGACTGGGATAGTCTCGTACTCAGGCGGTAATCATCTATCTGCAAGCAAGAACATCTTGCTTGCCCTTCTCTCCGTTCATTTCCTTCGAGAAGGCGCCCCTACCATAATTTGGGTTGCTCACTCGCGGGGTTTACCTCGTTCCACCTTTGCGATTTCTCGCAAAGCTGCGTCACTGTGGCACTTTCAAGGTAATCATACCATATCCCTTTAAGGGACTTAGGTATTTTCCCTGCCGTCAGCCCAGCAAATGCCGAGCTGCCCTGGCTTATGGTTTCGCCAGGCACGAACACTACGGGCATCTCAGCACCGTGTGAGCATGGACTTTCCTCTGCAGCCTTTAAGGCGGCAGCGATTACCTGAACGTTATTATCCTTTTGGCTTGAACTATTATAAAAGAAACAGCGCAAAAATTCAACGTCATTTTCTTTATTCATGACGAAAAAGGTTAATCTTCATAAAGCTTATCGCCGAATACATGTTTTTCTAAATTGGAAAGTCTTTTTAAAATGTCATAATTGGTGACAGCTGGCTGCGGCTGGCTGGCCGGCTGCGTTTGAAGCCGTGACATGGACGGAGACTCCACTTTAGACGCTTTCTCAAGCTTCATTTTCAATCTTAAGTTTTCTTTTTGCAATTCTTCAATAGCTTGGTGAAAAGTTTCGTAATCTTTAATGACAAGATCCAAAAATTGGTCAACTTCTTCTTGATTATATCCCCGCATGCTTGTCTTAAATTCTTTTTCTAAAATATCTTTCGCCGTTAACTTTACTTTATTAGATAACATAAAAGCCATCACCTCTATTTTCAAAAGGTCCGCTTTCTCCAGCAGGACTCGACCATCCAGTATGGAGAGTACACTTTATTTTTTCAAATATATGGACTTTTGTCAATTATGAACCTACCACTCATGATTTTTCCATTGTTCTTCTTCTACAATGTTCTGCAAATCAAAGAAAGTGATTTGCTTAATGCTATAAGACGGATTGATTTCTTGATATTTTTTAGCTTGTTGATAAAGGTACTTTGGCGATCCTTCCTTTTCTTCATCATATAAAAGCACTAGACAATCGCTTTTTTGAAGAAAGAGCTTGTTTTTATTTTGAAATTGCCAGGGACCGGTATAAGGCTGTTTTGAAATGGAATCCACAAAATCGGCGTTGTTCAGGATGTCAAAATACATCTCTTGGTTCGCTTCATTCCAATTTTTCTCCTGATCTAAAAAAGGAGTTAATACAGCCAGCTTTAAATCAGGATGTTCTATCCGCATGTTCAATACCACATCCGCTGTCCAGCATTCAACTCCCAATTGACCGCTAATCAGGACCCATTCAAGACCTTCTTCCAATAATTCTTGAATTTCTTTTTGAATGGCTTTTTTTATGTAATCAATCGCTTTGGCATCATGATGAAAAATACCTAATTCTATCGGCTTATATCCTGATACAGCAGCTACCTTCGTATCAATCCCTCCCATTGAGTTCAAAACAAGGTCCGTCCCCTTTCGCATAAGGGGCCAGACCCTTCCTGGTTTTGCCGCTCACTTTCCCTTAAAAGAAGCTAATTTTTCTCATAAACCGCAAAATAAGGCAATATTCGAAAAAAGTGTATCATTAGGCACTTACCGTTAAGGACCAAATAGCGGCCTTGGCTCCGGCCCGAATCCCACCAAATCTTGGTGAAGCGCATCATTTACTGTCGGTTCTGTATATGGAAAATAGCGCTGATGCTGAAAAACATGGTGATTAAAAGTGGTTGTATGACTTGGATGGATGTGTGGTACTACATAATGATGAATCAGATGATTTTCGCGATTAATTGTCGGATGAATAATCGGCGGTAATACTTTTGGTCTGCAATACATGTTTTTTCTCCTTTCTCTCCAGGTTTTTATATGAATAGCCTATGAGAAAAAAGAGAAACATGTATTAATGCAAAAACCTAATTTACAGGAAAGAATAGAAAGTATCTTTTAAATGAATCATCATCACACTCATGACGAGAATAAACACAAAAAATAAAACCAGCAATGCCCGATACACTTTCAATCACCCCTGTGTTTAGTTCGTTCTGTCTATATTTTATAATCATCTGTACCAATCCTCAAATGAAAAAATGACCATTTGTCGAATTTTGCGATTGCCCGGGAAATTACCTTGTCCATTCTTGATTCTTCAATAATTTGCGCCGGATCCGTTCCAATCTTTTATATAGGTCATTTGTCTCCGTTTGTTCTTTTCTCGTTCTTCCATGCCATCGCTTATAGTGGTCGAGTGCTTTTTCCGCAAAGGTATAGGCAGCCTCCAAATTTTTTTCTTTATGTTCATAATACTTGCTAAGCTCAATGAGGGCTTCTTTTTTCATGGCGATAGGCCCTTTTTCCGCTATTTCAAGCCATAGCGGTACAGCTTTCTCATACTGTTTTCCCTTTTTGTATTCTTTTGCCAGAAGCTGCTTTGCCCGAAAATCAACGCTGCTATCTGTCTTTTTTTCTTCCACCAAGTCTTCTAAAGATCGCATTGCCTGTTTATTTTCGCCAATATAGTGGAACCATTTTGCCACTTGGTATTTTTCATTTTCTGTTTGATCGACAAGACCCAGAATTTGATAGGTTAAATGGATGTATAACGAAATGAGGCTAAGTATATCATGCTCATTATGCTTTAAAATGCCTATCATTCCATCCGGCTTTTTTCTTTCTACATAATCAAAATAAATCATCGGAGCCAAATAGCCGGGAACGTCATCCTTCCGTTCAATTCCTAAAATGCTCTTTTCCACATTGGACAGTTTAACGGACTCGAGTTTCTCTTTCCACATTCTCCGTGCAGCATGGAATAAATCAAAATGACCGAATTCCGGCAGCTTTGGAACATGCTCGCGGATTAAAGTATGTCGTGTTTTCACCTGTGGCCAGTCAAACGCTTTCCCATTGTAAGTAACCAATTTTTGGTAATCGATATTTTCCAAAAAACTTTGATAAAGTGCAATTTCATAACCCGGTTCAGGCAAAATATGCTGAACAACTTCCACTTGATGGTCCAATACACGGGCATGGCCCAATAAAAAGATCGTATTGCCCGCACCGTGTCCCAGCCCCGTGGTTTCCGTGTCAAAGAAAAACAGCTCATCATGAGATAGTCCCTTGGCTGATAAAGGATGGTCACCATCCCACTGGTTCCAATGCCGGACAGCTTCGATCAGTTCACGGAAACTGTACTTGCCATGGCGATGATCGAGGCTGTAAAACGATCGGCGAATCAAACAGTATTGATGGTCAAAAAAATAGGGCTCAGCTCCAGCTGCTCGCCATTCATCGAGGTAAGGAATCTCTTTCTCTTCTTCCTGTTCCGTTTTTGGCGGGTTTTGATCTAATCGGACCACTTCTTTGTCTCGTACTAAATGGGATTTCATTCGTTGCAGTTTACTCGATAACGACATGTTCCTCACTCCATCGGTTCATTGACCGCTTTAGCGAAAAGATCTAGCAGCCGTATTGTATGATCTTTGCCGTGCTTTGAAGCGACATCCGTTCCAATACAGGACGGACAGCCGTTCTCGCAAGGACAACTCTCAACCAACTCTTTTGCGCTGAAAATCATTTCTTTCATTCGGTTATACACTTCCGTGCTTAATCCAATGCCTCCCGGATAATGGTCATAAATAAAGATCGTCGGTTTTCCATTGTAATTTGCTTTTACTTGAGGCGCTATATGAATGTCCGAGGGATCGCATAGAATATGCAACGGAATAACGGCTTTTAAACTATGCGCAGCGCCAATCAATCCCTCTTCTAAATGTTCTTCGGAAAAAGTTTTTAAATCTTGCTGCAAAGAAATCCAAGCGGCACTCGTATGAATTTCCTCTTCCGGAAGATGAATAGGTCCTGAACCAATATTTTCATGGGTATCTAGTTTTATTTTTTTGAAAATAGTCGGAAGAATATGGATTCCTACATCACCAAAAGAGATTAGCGCCTGTTCATTTCCCCGCTGTTTGTCAATTTCCAACACTTGGAGCTGAATCGCGAGGTTGGCATCCGTATAATAATCTACATCCACTTCTCTTACATACGCTTTTTTTTCATCCCAATCCAATTTTTCAACTTGATATTGAATTCCCTGATGAAGATAAATCGCTTCTTCATGAAGAAGTGTCATGGCGCTAAAACGGTCCATTTCCCCAATCACTTTGACATTGGCTGTTTCCGTCGTATCAATAATCACGACATTCTCTTGAGAAGCAGACCGCAAGCTGATATTATGAGCCGGGAACGAGTCGTTCATCCAATACCAACGTTCGCCTTTATAATGAAGAATTCTTTCCTCTGTCAAAAACTCCAAAATCTCTTCCACTTCTGCATTTCCAAACGTTTCTCCTTTTTGAAAAGGAAGTTCATATGCAGCACATTTTATATGGTCTACTAAGATGATTAAATTGTCTGGATTAATCCGTACTGTTTCCGGTTTTTTGTCCAAAAAGTAATCCGGGTGATCGACAATATATTGATCGAGAGGGCTGGAAGTAGCCACCATGATCACTAAAGATTCTCCTTGTCTTCTGCCGGCTCTGCCCGCTTGCTGCCAAACACTGGATACCGAACCTGGATAACCCGTCATCACACACGCCTGCAATTGACCAATATCCACGCCCAATTCCAGAGCATTCGTACTGACTACTCCGTAAATATCTCCTTTTCTTAAACCTTCTTCGATTTCTCGCCGTTCCGATGGCAAATAGCCGCCACGATAACCACGGATGGACTTAGGACCTAATTCATGCTGGACTAGTTCCTGCAAATAGGAAAGAAGCAGTTCTACCCGGACTCGGCTTCTAGCGAATACGATGGTTTGAATTTTGTTTTTCAACAGTTCGCCGGCTATTTTCCGAACTTCAAAAAGCGCGCTTCTGCGAATGTTCAGCGGCTTGTTGACGACCGGCGGGTTATAGAATACAAAATGCTTTTTCCCGCTTGGAGCGCCATTATTGTCGATCAAAGCCATAGGCGTTTCGCAAATCGCTTGCGCTAACTCCTTTGGATTCGCAATCGTCGCTGATGTGCAAATAAACACTGGATCGCTTCCGTAAAATCGGCAAATTCGCTTCAAACGCCGAATGACATTGGCCACGTGGCTGCCAAATACTCCACGATATATATGCAATTCATCAATAATGACAAACTTTAAATTTTCAAATAAGGAAACCCATTTTGTATGATGGGGCAAAATCCCGGAATGCAGCATGTCCGGATTGGTAATGACAATATGTCCGGCTTTGCGGATTTTTTGCCGGATTCCCGACGGAGTATCACCGTCATATGTATAACTATTAATATCAGCCCCAATTTCCATTATCATTTCGTTTAATTCGCTTTTCTGATCTTGTGACAACGCCTTTGTCGGAAATAAATAAAGGGCTCTTGATGAAGAATCGGACAAAATGGATTCAAGAACAGGCAAGTTGTAGCACAATGTTTTTCCCGAAGCAGTGGGGGTCACTACGACAAAACTCTCACCATTTCTAGCTTTCTCATAAGCTGCAAGCTGGTGAGTATAAAGACGATCGATCCCCCGTTTTTGAAGCCCTTCTTTCAATAAAGGATGGAGCGTTTTTGGAAAGGGAGCTGTTTTCGCTTCTTTTTCGGGAATGGTATGCCAATGTACAATCTGATCCTTGATGGATTCATCCGTTTTCAGCCACTCAATCGCTTCTTGTATCGTTTTTTTCTTTTCCATTTCATCGTTCACCTCAATACTGTCTATTGTACCGAATAAACGTTCTCTTTAAAAGAAAAATGTTGCACCGTATAACACCCGCAAACGGCAGTCACCTCTCCAACATTTTGGCATATTGTAAATGAAGAGACCCATTGAAGAAAGGAGATTAAAAAATGGCGATGGACAGCCATCTTCCAGAGAAACCGAAAAAGCGCAATACGTTTGACGACTGGATGAAATCCATGAACGGCATTTTTCCTGAGCGGCCGATGAAAAATTTTTTAAAGCACATCGATGAGTTTTTTGCCGGCTCTTTTCCGGTGGAAGTAAGAGAAAAAGAAAAAGAATACTGGATATTGGCTAAACTGCCCGGTGTATCGAAAGAACAAATTGGAATAGAAATCAATGCTCAATTTGTCACTATTACCGTTTCTGAGCAAGAGTATGTACTGGAGGAAAATGAGAAGCGTCAAATCGTGCAAGAGCAAACTTCTTTTAGGAGACAATCAAGAACGATTCCTCTCCCTGCACTGGTTAATGAAAAAATGGCAAAAGCGAAGTACAAAGACGGCCTGCTAACATTGATTTTACCGAAAAAGAAAGGGAAAATAATTGAACTATCCGATTGACATGATTTTCTTGCAATCCACGTATGAAAACCCGCCTTCCAAAACGGCGGGTTCTTTCATTTCCTGAGTTGAATCCTATGATTGTTTAAATACGCTGCTAAACCCTTTTACCACACTCGAAAATTGATTCATTACCGCCATCATCTGACCGGCAGTGTTAATCATTTTGTTCATATCCAAAGTGCCATCCTGATTTTTGAAAGAATTCATGATCGTGTGAAATCCTCCTGATGGCGGTTTCATTAAGTTGCCTTTCGGGTATGGATGCAAATAGTTTATTTGTGTGGGGACAGTATGTTTCTTAGGTTGCAGCGGATTTTCAAATAAGTCGCTGCTGTTCGTTGTTGCCGGGGGCTGATTTGGGATTGCGGGATAAACGTAAGAACTCCCGGCATTTTCCGCATTTAAAGGATCATAAGCTTGATAAGGGTAGTGAGCATAATGATGAAAAATGGGACTAGACTGGCCATGAGGTAAAATTTCATAAGGTTGGCCTGGATCAGCTTGATAATGAGCCAAATACGGATAACCGCTAGTCGTTTGCCTCCGCATCATGTTTTCTCCTTTCTCTATTTCTGTTGATTTATTTTATGTGGCAAAAGTTGAAAAGTGAATTCATAATTTTCCGATAATGTCGATATTTGTATATCTATTTTTTACAAAAATGTGTCCAAATAAGTGGCTATTTATGTTAACATAGAACAAACAAAGAGGGGGTTGATAAAATGACCATTCACGAGTTAAAAGAAAAATTTCTGGAAAAAAAATCTTACCCGCCGCGAGATTTTAATCAGCTTCTTGATTTTGCCAGAAATTTGTATTTGTTGAATGAGCTGCCTCTCAGAGACTACAGAGACGTTGTCCGTGATTTAGAAACCGCCGGAGCAATCAGTCCCATTGTCTTGGAACAATCGTTATGGAAGAATACAACTTCCGCTTTATAATCTCAATAAAGAAGCGGATTTTAAAAGGTTAGTCCGTCCCTTTTAAAATCCGCCTCTTTTTTGTTTCCGCCTTAAAACTCCCTTTATGCGCCCTTACGAAAATATTCCGCCCATATGATTCTATTCCTTGTCTGATGATTGAAAAATGAAGTTTTACGATTCATTATCATTAATCACATTTTTTGAGGATTCTCCATCATGAACATTCCGTTTTACTTCATTTAAAACATACTCCACTGTATGAACGGTTTGCTTAAAACGACTGTAGCTAGTTTTTGGAAAAAAGGCTTGTACAGCGATGATTTGCAAATTTTCTAATGTCGCGGTTATTTGTTGTTTATGGATGTACTTCGGTTTTTGACTCATAAGCCACTTTTTTGCTTCCGCTTCCCATTCATAACTTAACGATTTCATTTTGTCTGCAAAAGGCTTCACTTCCGTATAAAAATCCATTTCTTTCCCCGTTGATCGAACGGTTTCATACACTTCATCCGCCTGCTGAACAAGCTTTAACAGTTCGCTAGTTAATATCCATAAATTTGATTGTCCAGCCATATACATCCCCCCTTTAATCATAAAACAAGATCTAACCAAATCATCTTTAATCAATGGGGCTGCCGTTTCAAGCACTGAATAAAAGTTTCGTGCAAAGCGGATACGTACAAAAGGAAAGAATGAAAGACGCAAGATAAAAGGATGGTCCAAATATCGAAAATATAATGAAAACGGCTTTTGGCGAATCAATATGAAAGACTTTGACATTCCCGCTGACAAGAATAAAAAAAGCAGCTTATTTATCATCTATAAGCTACTAAAAAAACTATAACGAAACTGTTCTTCACAACGCAAGTTTTCTAACAGATGAAGGGTTCATTTGTGTATAGGAAATGTATTCCACATTTGCTTCAATATCTGCCAATTGGTCCATAAGCCATTTTTTTTGCTTTTCAATCGATTGAAATCCCGCTTCTTTCTCCTGATGAATACTGACCGTCAAAAGATCATCCATATCTTCGACTTTCTCTTCTATTTGCTCAAACAACTTTAAAATTTCTTCTCTTTGTATCATAGAATTTCCTCTCCTTTCCTTCAAGGTATTACCCATATTCTTGATTTTTTTGCCATTCCCTGCCTTCTTGACAAAACTAGATGCCATTCGGCAAAGAAAGAATTTTTTTAACAGAATGGGCTATTCTTTTCCTTCTTTCACCGTATTTTTCCTTTCCGAAAAGCTAACAATAGGACGGGAGGTGTACAATATGGCTGAGAAAAAAGAACAAAAGCCGAAAAACCAAGGTACTCGTTCTGAGACAAAATCCGCCTATGGTGACAAAAAACTCTCGGGACCTAACCGCCCATCAACGTAGTCCATCATTCATTCAAGACCGAAAAAGCAAGGAATTCCTTGCTTTTTTGGATTCTTTTTATATCTTTTTCATCAAGCTTGCCCATTGGAGTTGAATCTGCTTTTGAACAAACCATTCTGTTAAATGGACGGGTTTTCCAGGTTCGGAATCCATAAACCATTCATCTTTGATGACCGCTTCTTGCGACCAGTCTCTCCTTGTATGTATATGATGTTCCACGATCGGAAATGCCCATCGAAGCATGGGCGTCTGGCTATAAAACGGCTTTTTCATAAAACGCTCGTAATCTTTCCGCGAACCAGTATGCTCCACCTTTCGAGCAAATAACAAAAAATGAGGATAAAGATCCGTATGAAACAGGATATGAGCCAACCGCTTTCCTAAATCGATTCGCGCATCCACGTTGCGAAACGAGGTCACGCTGGAACCGTATAAATTTCCATTGATCGTCGGAAATAAAACCGTGCTGAAATGCAAACATTCCTCCACCCAAAACAGCAATGAACGAAAAACTTTCTTTTTGTACAGAGGATGTTTTAATATCGGTTCTTGAATAACGTTTTGTTCATTGATGATAAGTGCTTTCAGCAGCCGATCTCCGTCTTTTTCCACCCAAAAGCGCTCCCATTCTTCAATCATAAATTGGGAAACGCCCCAGCGATCTAAACTTCGAAAAAGAGGGAGATTTTCTAATTTGGAGAAATGATATAGAAGCAATTGCGGATACGCATCACGAAAAATCAGCCAATTGGCTCTTTCATAAGCTAAAAACATATGGTCCCTAGTTTCTTCTTCTAATAACGTGATCAATTGTGGACTTTTTAAATCACACATATTATATCCAGCATTTCTGGATACCATCGACGCCAAAAAAGCCCATTTTATCTCTGGGTGATGGCGGTAAAAATGAAAATAAGCGCTCGTTCTGCTGATATTATCCATGTTATGGCGCCAAACTGCCTTTAAAATAACGTCTTCCATTGAGGAAAAACGGTCAGCACCAACGATTTTGGAAAAAATACAACGAAAAAATAAGGTTTTGTTCATATATCTCGCCTCTTTTCCATATATAAGCTTATGATAGCGACAATTTCAGATTTTTATTCCCCCATTTCGGCTCGGTTTCTGATATGATATGTAGTAGTCTGCGAGGTGTTGATCGTGGAGTTTCATTATCCAAATGGAAAAAAATACAATCCTTCTCAACAACAAATAGCGAAAAAAGGCCATTCAAAACCGATACGATACGGCAATCGAGGAATGACTCTCGAAGAAGATCTCAATTTGACCAATCAGTATTATTTAGAAATTGGACATGCTGTCATTCATAAAAAGCCGACACCTATTCAAATTGTTCAAGTAGATTATCCGGCAAGGAGTGCCGCTGTGATCAAAGAGGCTTATTTCAAACAGCCATCCACTACAGACTATAACGGAGTATACAAGGGGAGATATATTGACTTTGAAGCCAAAGAAACGAAAAACTTGCACTCTTTTCCACTGCAAAATTTTCACGAACATCAAATCCGCCACATGATGCAAGTGGAACAACAAAAAGGCATCTCCTTCGTTATTATCCGTTTCACCACAACGGATGAAGTGTTCTTGCTTCCGAGCCAACATCTTTTTCGATTTTGGGAACGGATGAAAAACGGGGGAAGGAAATCCATCAAAAAAGAAGAAATTGAAAATTATGGGAAAACTATTCCGATTAAGTATCAACCTCGCATTGATTATTTGGAAGTGGTAGACATTCTTTACCATTCTTATTTTTAATTTCTGCCAAAAAACCCATAATGATATCAAAGTAGAAAGCGATTAGGTTTTTATTTTTGAAAGTGAGGAGTAAGCTTATGGCTGACCAATATAAATCACGCACAGAACGACGAAGACAGCAAAGCAAAAAACCAAAAAAGAAGCGAAATGGCGGTTCTTTGGCCAAACGTATCCTGTTATCATTGGTGATTGTCGGTCTCGTCATGTTGGTGGGCGGGATTGGAACGTTCGCCTACTTCATTAAAGACGCGCCTAAATTAAATGAATCGATGCTAAAGGACCCCATTCCTTCCAAAATTTACGACAAGGATGGACACTATATTACCTCGGTGGGATCCGAAAATCGGGACTATGTCAAATATGACGAGGTCCCCAAACTAGTGAGAGATGCGATCATTGCCACCGAAGATGCCCGTTTCTACCAACATCACGGGATCGATATTATTCGAACCATTAAAGCCATTATCAGCAATGTGACAAACGGTTATGGTTCCCAAGGCGGAAGCACCATCACTCAGCAAGTAGTCAAAAACTCATTTTTGACTCATGAAAAAACGATTAAACGAAAAGTACAAGAATGGTGGCTGGCATATCAGCTAGAACGTAAATATACAAAAGCACAAATCTTTGAAATGTACGTCAATAAAATTTATATGTCTGATGGCATATTCGGAATTAAAGCAGCGGCAAAGCATTACTTTAATAAAGATCTGAATCAATTGAATCTGACGGAAGCAGCCATGCTGGCCGGTATGCCACAAAGCCCGAATAATTACAATCCGTTTGAACATCCGGAACAAGCAGAAAAACGAAAAGATATCGTTTTATCATTGATGAAACAACACGGGAAAATTACTGAACAGCAAATGCGTCAAGCGGAAGCGGATCATGTCACTCATTATCTTGTCCCTCCATCCAAACGAAAAGTCGATACGGCGGATAACAAGTATGGTGCTTTTATCGACCTTGTCGTGGATGAAGTGAAAAACATGGGCGGCTACAACGCTTATTCCGATGGATTGAAAATTTACACCACTTTGGATCCGGATGCCCAAAGCTATGTAGAAAATATGATGAACACCAATGATGTCATTCAATATCCGGATGACAAGTTTCAAGCCGGGCTCGTTCTTTTAGATACGAAAACTGGTGAAATTCGTGCAATCGGAGGCGGAAGAAATCAAAAAGTAAGAAGAGGCTATAACTATGCTGTCGATGCCCACAGACAGCCAGGTTCTACGATTAAGCCTCTCATCGATTACGGTCCTGCGATTGAATACTTGAAATGGTCCACCTACCACCAGCTGACCGATGAGCCTTACAGCTACTCAAACGGACAACCGATTCGCAATGCCAACGGCACCTATAAAGGCCAAGTATCGATTCGAAAAGCGCTGCAATGGTCTTACAATATTCCGGCTTTAAAAACATTCCAAGCCGTCGGCCCTGATAAAGCAAGCGAATTCCTTTCCAACTTGGGAATTCATTTCGACCATATGTATGAGTCATACGCCATCGGCGGAATGGATCAAGGTCCTTCACCGCTCCAAATGGCAGGTGCATACGCGGCGTTTGGTGATAACGGTATTTACCATAAACCGCATTGTATTAAGAAAATTGTGTTGCGCGATGGCGAAACGGAAATCAAAAATCAGATTGACCCGCAAATTGCCATGAAAGACTACACCGCCTATATGGTGACGGATATGTTGAAAGACGTCGTCAAATCCGGTACAGGACAAACGGCGAATATACCTGGACTTCCTTTAGCAGGAAAAACCGGAACGACCAACTATGATGAAGAAACGCGGCAAAAGTATGGTATTCCTGATTATGCCAACAAAGATTCGTGGTTTGTTGGCTACACTACAAAATATTCAATGGCCGTTTGGACCGGCTATCCTGAACCGAATAAAAACTATTTAACGCCTGAAGAATCCAAAATTGCTCAGAAAATGTTTAAAAACGTGATGGCGCATGTTTCCTCCAATACGGAAACAAAAGACTTTAAAAAACCGAAAAGCGTTGTCGAATTGCCGATTGTAGCAGGATCCGATCCGCCACGGATAGCCAGCAAAAGCGTGCCGAGGGATAAGGTTGATTACGAATTATTTGTCCGCGGAGAAGAACCGACCCAATACTCTGATGATTCTTCAGATGACAATAACCAAGAAAAGAAAGACGATAAGAAAGAGGAGGAACAAACCGTTTCTGCACCATCTGGTTTAAGCGGACAGTACGATCCGTTAACACAAAGCATCACGTTATCATGGAATTACGATCAACCGGCCTCGTTTGAAGTGACTGCCTCTTCAAGCCAAGGCACTACGACTCAAACGACGAATGGTACGTCCATCGTGATTTCCGGCGTCCAACCTGGTTCAACTTATTCATTTTCAGTGGTGGCCATTGTAGATGGCAAACGCAGTGCACCTGCTTCTACGAGCGTAAATGTTCCAGGTGAAGAAAATTCGGATCAATCACAAGGCAATAATCAAGACCAAGGAACGACGAATCCAAATGAGAACCCAACCGACAACAATAACGGAAATGAAAACAGTAATAACGGCATGAACGGCGGTAACAATAATAATGACAACAGCAACGGCAATAATGGTAATAGCAATAACCAAAATCCAGAGCAACCAAGTAACAACACAGGAAATGGAAACCAAAGCGGCGGTAATGGAAGCAATAACCATACACAGCCAAATCAACCGAATCAGCCATCTACACCGCCCAATCAAAATAAACAACAACCCGTTTCAGGGCAATCAACGAAGGGTTCGGCTTCGACCAACAGCGTTCCGCCTAACGAATAATAGACCATGCATCCATGACCAAGGGGATTTTTCCTCTTGGTCTTTAAAATTTGATTTTCAAGAGAAATGACAAAAAAAGGACTACCCCTTCTTGCTTTTCACAATGATCTTACGTCTTCCAAGATACTGTGAAAACGAAGGAGTAGTCCTTTTACTTTGCTTCTTTTTGTTTCCGTTTTTGAATAGCAGCCATTTTAGCATATTGCTTATACTGTTCTGTAAACAGTTCATCTAATTGCCTGAAAGCAGGATAACTATTTGGCCTTTCCATAATAAATTGAAGCCGTTCAGCTCCATTTACGGGTTTAGCATAAAATCCATCCATTTTCTCTTTCCAATTGCTAAGTTCGACCGGCGCAGAATTGCTCCAAAACATCAACATAAAAAACAACGCTATTCCTGCCCTCATCTCGCTTTTAAGTACTTTTTCTCTTTTGGAGAATTTTCTTTCTAACCCTTCTCGAATTTTTTCCCATTTGTTCAATAAAATTGGAATCGATTTTTCTGGATTTTCCCAAGGGTACTCTTCTATTGGACTATTCCAATAAAAAGACAACTCAAAAAGAAAATAAGGAAATTTCTCCAGTTCTGCCGCTGATAACGGTGCTTGATTTTCATCGAACGGTTTTGAGCGCAAAAAGAAAAAATCGTCCTCAAGCTCCTTCGGTAGTTCTCTTTGCTTCTTCAAGCCCTTTCTTCCCCTTCATTCTTTTTTTTCCTTCACGGCACAAAGACAATAACGGGCATTCTTCGCATTTCGGCGATTGCGCTTTGCAGTGATACCGTCCAAAAAAAATAAGCCGATGATGAGTGATGGACCATTCCTCTTTCGGAACCTTCTTCATAAGAGTTTGTTCCACTTCCCACACACTGTCTTTCCAGCGGCAAATTCCTAATCGCTTGCTCACTCTTTCCACATGAGTATCCACCGCTATGGCCGGTTGTCCGAAAGCAATCGAAACGACGACATTTGCGGTTTTCCTTCCAACTCCGGGCAATTCCATCAGTTCCTCTTTCGTTTCCGGTACTTGCCCTTGATGTTTCTCGATAAGTATTTTGCACAATTTTTGAATGTTTTTTGCCTTAGTGCGATAAAGCCCGATGGATCGAATATCTTGTTCAAGCTCCTCTAACGGAACACGAACATAGTCTTCCGGTCTTTTATATTTTTGAAATAATGATTTTGTGACTTTATTAACATGCGCATCGGTGCTCTGGGCAGACAGCACTACAGCGATCAGCAGCTCGAATGGATTTCGGTGATTCAGTTCCCCTTTCGCATTGGGAAACATTTTGGCTATTACGTCTAAACAGTAGCGAATTTGCGATTTTGTCAACATCATCGTCACCGCCTTTCTCTCTAAAAATAGACTGACCCATTGTCCGTAAGATTGTACGGATGCCGAACAAAAATACTTTTACGGTCCTGTCCTTTACGCTCTCTTTTTAACCGTTTTGAAAATGGGCAATGATGAAAAAACATGTTTATTTCTCCAGCCAATTATAAAAAGGAACAGCTTTATGGGATTTTTTAGGTTGAGCGGTTTGTTGTTTTCCTTGTCGAAAACGCTGGCTGTATTCTCTTGCTTGATCGATAGATTGTATTCCTTGTTTTTTCCATTCAAACAAAATTCGATCAATATAGCGGAAATTCAATTTCCCTGATATGACCGCTTCTCGAAGAGCCGCTTTAATCATGACGGGAGTATGACCGTCTTGATCGATCCAAATCGCAAGTGTTTCACACTCTAACGGCGAAAGGGGTCTGCCGAATTCCTGCTCAAAGCAAGAGTACAAATCTTGCTCATGATCCCATGTTTTTTGAAGCTCTTCTTTTCTTTTTTCCATCAATAGGACATCCAAAAATTTTTCCCAAAGCGGCTGCAAAGAATACCTTTCGTAGCCGGGCTTTTCTCCTTCTTCAATGGCAATATATTGCATTTGAACAAGTTTTCGCAGTATACGTGCGCATTCTGCTGCAGAAATGGTCATTGTATCCGAAATTTCTTCCGGCGTAGGAAAGTGGATTCCTTTTTCTATGAAACGGTTTAACTGCAAAAGCAACACCAATTCTGTTTCCGTCAAATTCAATCTCGTATAATGGGTAAGAAGCAACTTGGAAACATTCACCGTTCCTTCTTCCAAACAAAATTTCATCAGCTCTTTTTGATCCATTTCGGACACCTCAATCAATAGTATAGCATGGGGATAGCAGAAAGAGAATGTAAATCCCCCTAGCATGATGTCATAATGTAAAACGTTTTTCCATTCGATCGCTTTCTTCTCTTCATCCGCGTGCTGGCTATATATGTAGGTCTGCTCACCTGAAAATCACAAATGAAAAAACCACATCATCATAAAATGAAAATGTGGTTTCTCATCACAGTCAGCATTTCTAAAACTCCCATTTCTTCAATGGAAAATAAAGAAATGCTGACAGCCTTCTCTTTCATTCAGACTGATATTTTAAGATGGATGATCTTTTTGTTCATTAAGGATACAAACGATTCAGCAAGCGTGGGAACGGAATCGTTTCACGTACATGTTCCACTCCGCTAATCCACGCAACTGTTCTTTCCAATCCTAGACCGAACCCTGAATGAGGGACAGAACCGTATTTTCTCAAGTCCAAATACCATTGATAAGCATCAAGCGACAAGTGATATTCTTCGAGGCGTTTCTTTAACAGATCATAATCATGAATTCTTTCTGATCCGCCAATAATTTCACCGTATCCTTCCGGTGCGATTAAATCAGCGCACAGAACTACTTCGGGTCGGTTAGGGTCAGGCTGCATATAGAAAGGTTTTATTTTAGCCGGATAATGAGTGATAAAGACCGGTTTTTCAAAGTGCTCGGCAATAGCGGTTTCATGGGGTGCCCCAAAATCTTCTCCCCATTCAATGTCTTGAAATCCTTTTTCATGAAGAAGTTCTATCGCTTCATCGTATGTAATGCGTGGGAAAGGCGCTTGCACTTTTTCCAGTTTGCTCGTATCTCTTTCTAAACGTCCTAATTCCAATTGACAATTTTTCAGCACGGATTGAACGATATAGGATACATATTGTTCTTGCAATTTCAAACTGTCTTCATGCTCATAAAAGGCCATTTCCGGTTCAATCATCCAAAACTCAATAAGATGGCGGCGTGTTTTCGATTTTTCAGCCCGGAACGTAGGACCAAAAGAAAATACTTTTCCAAAAGCCATCGCGGCTGCTTCCATATAAAGTTGGCCGCTTTGAGACAGATAGGCGTCTTCGTCAAAATATTTTGTATGGAAAAGCTCCGTTGTTCCTTCCGGTGCACTTCCTGTCAAGATCGGCGGATCAATCTTCACAAAACCTTTCTGATTAAAAAATTCGTATGTAGCTCGAATAATCTCGTTACGGATTTTCATAACGGCATGTTGTTTCCGCGACCGGAGCCATAAATGGCGGTGATCCATTAAAAATTCTGTTCCATGTTCTTTAGGGGTGATCGGATAATCGACTGCCTCATGGATCACTTGAATGTCTTTCACTTGTAACTCATAACCAAATGGAGACCGGGCGTCTTCTCGAACAATTCCTGTTACGTAAAGCGACGTTTCCTGTGATAAAGATTTCGCTTTTTGAAAGACTTCTTCCTCCACTTCGTTTTTCACTACGACTCCTTGAATAAATCCCGTTCCATCACGCAATTGCAAAAAAGCAATCTTTCCGCTGGAACGTTTATTTGATAGCCAAGCACCAATGGTTACTTCTTGGCCAATATATTGACTCACTTCTGAAATTGTACTTTTCATGTATACATTCCCTCCAAGCAGTACCACAACGTTCAAATCCATTCGCTCTCTATTATACATTTCCCACTTCAGTCAATCAATGGTGCCTGACCCCCTTCACGCTTTAAAGCGTAAAGGGGGTCAGGCACCGCCTTAAATATTGGTCATTTTCTTCCACCATTTGCCGTTTTTGAAAAGGACATAGTAATAATTTAAGTCCCCTTCTTTATCCAAATAAGCCATTTCCCATACCGGTCCGACTTCTTCCATGCCGAGATGCACAGATAAAAGTTTGGCCGGTTTCTCATCTTGATATAGTTTATCTATCGCTTTTTGTTCGGAAATCCCATTCGAATATTTGTCATATAGGATTTTATCTTTTCGCTGTTTCGGAATCCAAGCTACCATTTTTTCATGCTTTTTATTTTCGCCGATCAGCACATAATACGTTTTCTTACTGTTGTATAAATAGAATTTATCCACAGTCGAAATGATTCCGTGGTCTTTGGCTACTTTCAAAGCTTCTTCTTCCGCTTTTTGATAAGGCTTTTTAGCACTTGCATAAATATAGGTGGAAAAGGCTAAAACCACCACCGCTATAATTGCGATTATCATCATAACTTTTTTCATAGTATCACTTCATTCAGGTACGATATATTGTAAAAACAGCTTTTTTCGGATCATTTGGATCCAACGCCAATCCGAACATTAAATCTTTTCGCTTTAATGTTCGATTCAAAGCATCGACAATTTTGTACAAATCGGGATGATAATTGATCATCACTGTCTGCAGAACCTCAATTTTGCTCTCCATTCGAAACCTCCAATACTTTTTTGCTTTTCGAAAGAAGTGGTCTCGAACCGAACGAAAGACACACTCTTCCAGCGACACCGCTAGCGATTGTTTATTCCGAATACCATTATAACAAGAATCTTGAAAAAATCAGTAACCAATATTCATAAAAAATGTCGGCCATTGCACTTTGCATGGCGGATCTTCGTTCAAGACCATGAAACGGCAATACTGCCCATCGTTCCATTTACCCTTCAAGGTGTTCACGCGGAATTCTCTATTATCCATCCTCCACCGAATAAAAGAATCCTCCCGCGCACATTCCCCCCAATCCACCGAAGTTTTTCTCTTCGGCTTGACGCTCCAAAAGGGTTTTTTAAAGCCAATCTTCAATGACTTGAATGACTTCCGGTAAGGAAGCATGGAGAATGGGTACTTTCGGAATCGATTGTATAAACGCTTTTCCATATCGAGCCGTAGTGATTCTACGGTCAAATACGATAATGACTCCCCGATCTCGCTCTGTTCGAATCAACCTGCCAAAACCTTGTTTAAAACGAATGACCGCTTGCGGGAGAGAAGAATGGTAGAACGGATTTTTTCCTTCTGCTCTAAGTGCCTCTCCTTTTGCTTGAAAGAGCGGATCATCCGGAGGAGTGAAAGGAAGCCGAACGAGAACCAAGCAAGAAAGATCTTCTCCCGGAATATCAACCCCTTCCCAAAAACTGCTAGTGCCAAAAAGAATCGCCTTTTCGAATTTTTGAAAGTGGCGAGTCAACCTCACTTTACTTCCATTCGTAATTCCCTGGGCAATTAAAACAAAATCTTCGAGGAGTCCGCTTTCCTTCATCAAAAGATACGTATTCTTCAACATATCATAGGATGTAAAAAGAACAAGCATCCTACCATTCGTAGCTTGCGCGACAGCACTTAAATAATCCGCCAATACTTCCACGTATTTCTCGCTAGTTACATCCTGAATTTCAGGAACATCATTAGGAATGATCAGCTTGCAATTTTTTTCATAATGAAACGGGGAAGGAAAGATGGCTTGTCGAAACCTTTTTTCCGGAATCCCTAGTTCCTCAGCGAAATGTTGGAATGAACGATTTACCGATAAAGTGGCGGATGTAAAAATGACGCTTTTTTTCCCATCGATAAATTGTTCCATCCGTATTCGATCTAAGCCGGCGGGACGGCACTTAATTTTCAAATGATTTTGCGGCATTCGGACATCGCCTTCCATCCAAATGACAGCCGGCTGCTTCGATCCTTCTATTATTACATTCTTGAGATCGTTCATCCACTTTTTCCAGCTTTCAAGCAAGTCATACAGCTTTTCGATCATCGCCGCTTCATCCAAAGTCAAGTCTGTTTCCAGCTTTTTGGCCAACATTAGTCTTTCTTGCAAACTATGATGAATCATTTTCATCAATTCATACAATCTTTCGGTTGAATAGAGTAATTCTTTCCAATATTTCATTTTTCGTTCTTGTTCGCCAACTCGAATCTGTACTTTATTCCAACTGTTAGGCTTCTTTTTCGCCAAGTGAAGGAAAAAGGCGGAAGCGGCATTCATCCATTCGTTCATTTCAAAAGCAATTTGGTGTAAATCATGATCGGTTTCAAAGAAATGAATCGTTGCCTCTTTTCCGTGCTTTTTCAGCAATTCTTCGCATTGAAAGAACAGTTGTTTTTGCTCCATCGTTCCGATCTGTTGATACATCCATTTCAATGCTCGCAAATCTATTTCAGTTCCCATCTGGTCTCCGAGTACATTCCCGAAATGATGGGCTTCATCTATAATGACTTGATTGTAATCAGAGATCAAATTTTGATCAGAAAACAAGTCTTTTGCCAATATGGCGTGGTTGGTCACGATAATATCGGCTTGTTGCGCCTGTTTTCTCGCATGCAAATAAAAATCTTTTTCCATCCAAGGGTTTTTGGAGCGGTTCAAAAATATATCTTCTTGCTTAATGCGAGCCCAATATAGTTCACCGCCGGAGGATAAATTCAATTCATTTTTGTCCCCGGTAGTCGTTTCCGTCAGCCAAACCAAAATCTGCATCTTAGTCAACGCTTCATCGTAATTGCTCGTTTCGTCGTTCAGGCTATTTTCAAATTGAAACAAGTCAATATAATGGCTGCGTCCTTTTAAAACGGCCGTTTGAACGGAAAATGGCAAAATCGCCTTCAATAGCACCAAATCCTTATTCATCAGCTGTTCTTGAAGCACCGTTGTGTACGTGCTAATCACAATCGGCACCTTATGCTGTTTACTGTAAAAAGCGGCAGGCAATAAATAAGCAAGCGATTTCCCGATCCCTGTTCCCGCTTCAATGAAAGCATGATTCGAAGAGTCCAGCGTTTCATAAACGCAATCCATCATTTCAAATTGAGCTTCTCTTATTTGAAACTGGGGGAATTCTTTCATATATTCTGCTTTTTCATTGGGAGAAGAGGGATACATCACGTCGTAGAGAAGGTCTTCTCTTTTTTGTATTTTTTTCTTTTTCAAAGCGATATTTCGATAGACTTCCAAATCTTCCGGCAAAGACTCGATCGATTGTTCTTTTTCATCCAACACCGCTTGTATAACCGTGGAAATATCCGATTTTAAATGAGAAGAAAGCTGATGCAATTTTTTTAGCGTGACATACGGCAATGACTTCAGCTTTTTCAACATCAAAAGTAAAATTTCCGCCGTCACATAAGCATCGCTGTCAGCTTGGTGGGGCCTAGAATGCAAAACTCCCAGTTCTTCCGCCAAATCGGACAGCTTATAACTGTCTTGCGTGGGGTACAGAAATCTGGCCAACTCCACCGTATCTACTGTCTGCCCGTTAAATAGCGGAAAGTTCGCTTTTTCCAATTCTGTTTGTAAAAAAGTTAAATCAAAAGCGGTATTATGAGCAACAAAAATCGAATGATCCAAAAGCGGACGAATATTTTGAGCAGCTTCTGAAAACAGCGGTGCTTGTTTTACCAGATCCTCGTGAATTCCCGTCAATTCTTCAATAAAGGCGGGAATGGCCGTCTCCGGGTTGATAAAGGTTGTATATTGATCAATAATCTGCTCACGCTCAATAATCACCAGGGATGCTTGTATAATTCGATCCCCTTTTTTCGGAGAATTTCCCGTTGTCTCTAAATCAACTACTACAAATCGTTGTGGTAACATCTAAGAGCACACCTTTTTTCTAAAGTGAAACTTGCCAATCTTTTTTCAAGTTTACCATAAGAATTCCGATGATGTCAGTCATATGTCCGCAAAATAAAAAGGCCGGCCCCCTCCATCAAGAAATAGGATAGAATCAAAGATCTCCTATTCTAATGATTTTAAAAGGGGCCAACCCACTATTTCATGTCAAAAACTATAAAATGGTCGCTTCTTTTTCGCCGGTGATCAATTGAGCGATCCGGTTATTCTCATCCATAATAGCGATTTTCGGTGAATGTTCCTTGACTTTTTCTTCTGGAACTAAAACATAGGAAATAATAATGACCGTGTCCCCGGGCTGAACAAGTCTTGCCGCCGCCCCATTTAGGCAAATAACTCCGCTCCCTCTTTTACCCGGGATAACGTACGTTTCTAGTCTTGCACCATTATTATTGTTCACGACCTGCACTTTTTCATTAACAGCAATTCCAACTGCATCCAATATGTCTTCATCGATGGTAATGCTGCCGACATAATTTAAGTTGGCTTCTGTAACAGTGGCGCGGTGGATTTTGCTGTTCATTAATGTACGAAACATTTTTGTTTCCCCCTTAACGAGACAAATCTAGTATCACATTATCAATCAATCGTGCTGACGCAAATTGTACGGCTGTGGCAATGATCACTTTCCCTTTTATTCTCTCAAGCGGATCCAATTCAGGGAAAGAAAGGACTTCCACATAGTCGATTTCTCCGCCCGTGTTTTGGCGAATATGATCGGATACCAATCGGACGATTTCCGCAGGATCATCTACCCCATTCTCGACGGCTTTTTTTCCTTTCAGCAGCGCTTGATAAATTTCGGGAGCTTCATTCCGCTCCTGTGCGGATAAATACGTGTTTCGGGAACTTTTAGCCAAACCGTCTTCTTCCCGAACCGTTTCTACGCCGATGATGTCGATCGGAAAGTTTAAATCCGCCACAAATCCTTGAACAATCGCAAATTGCTGTGCATCTTTCAATCCGAAATAAGCTCTGTCCGGCATTGTAATATGAAACAGTTTAGTGAGAACGGTAACGACGCCGTCAAAATGTCCTTTTCTAGTACGTCCGCACAAAACATCTTTTCGTTTTTTGACGTTCATTTGAACGATAGATTCTTCAGGGTACATTTCTTCCACAGACGGGTGAAAGAGCACATCAACGCCATTGTCTTCAGCCAGTTTTCGGTCACGGTCAAAATCGCGAGGATACCGCTCAAAATCTTCATTTGGGCCAAATTGAATAGGATTCACAAAAATGCTCATCACTGTCAGATCGTTTTCTGCAGTCGCTTTTTTCACAAGCGATAAATGCCCTTCATGCAGATAGCCCATCGTTGGAACAAAACCAATGGTCTTCCCGTTTCGTTTTTGCTCGGAGAGGAATTCTTGGATGTCTTTTATTTTTGTAAAAACTTTCATGAGCGTTCTCCTCCATACAAATGACTAAGCTCTTCCTGCTTCATCGTAAAAGAATGATCTCGATCAGGAAATTCGCCTTTTTTTACTTCTTTTACATAATCTTTGATCCCTTTTCTCGCCGCTTCATTCAAATTTCCATACGGCTTTACAAATTTCGCTAATCGATCGACCCCATACTGTAGAACATCGTGGTAGACAAGAACCTGCCCGTCTGTTTCACTGCCGGCTCCGATCCCGATCGTCGGAATCGTCAGTTCTTTTGTCACCTCTTCTGCCAGCTGATAAGGAACACATTCCAATACGATCATAAAAGCGCCTGCCGCTTCAATTTGTTTCGCGTCTTTTATTAATTTTTTCGCTTGATCCGCCGTTTTTCCTTGAACTTTATAGCCGCCCAGTACTCCGACAGATTGAGGGGTCAGCCCAATATGCCCGACCACCGGTATACCCGCTTTCGTCAAGGCAGCAACGGATTCAGCTATTTCTTCTCCGCCTTCCATCTTAACGGCTTGTGCACCAGCTTCTTGCATAATTCGTCCTGCCGCTTTCAAAATTTCTTCACGGGAAAGATGCGCCGTTAAAAACGGAAGATCCGTCACGACAAAAGTATCTTTTGCTCCTCGTTTTACCGCTTTTGTATGGTGGATCATATCTTCGAGAGTGACCGGCACAGTCGAATCGTATCCCAGCACCACCATACCGAGAGAATCGCCGACGAGCAAAATGTCGGCTCCAGCCTCTTCCGCCAATTTGGCAGACGGATAATCATAGGCCGTAATCATCGCAATTTTTTCATGATTTTGCTTCATCTTCAAAAAATCAGCGGTCGTTTTCACGTTCCCATCCTCCTTTTTATTGGGAAGGGGACGAAACAGAAGACTTACTGCAAAATAAAAAGCCCTTCGACAGAAGGACTCGTTTTCCACTTATTTGTTTCGACCCTCTGTCCCTGTCACTATGGATCAAGGCAGACAAACATTTTATTGATTTACGCAAGGTGCAGTTCGCGTCTTGGATACTGCCCATTCAAATTATACCAAAAATACGCAACTCTTGCCTACCAAAACATTCTCGGCCAATCAGACGGTAAATATCACTCTTTAAATTTCGATATCTGCAGAATAGATGTTGTGTATCGTTCCGTTCGCATCCTGAAGCTGCAATACTCCTTCATCGGTGATGCCAAGAGCTTTTCCTGTTATCACTCCTGTAATCGTTCTCGCCTTTATATGTTTTCCGATGGATATGGCATATTGTTCCCACAACGCTTTAATGGGAGCAAACCCTTCGTTTAAATAGAGATCGTAATACTGTTCAAGCTTTTCTAAAATCCTTTGAATTAACTTCGGCCGGAAAACTTTTTCGCCTTTTTCTATGGCAAGACTGGTGGCAATATTCTTTAACTCATCCGGGAATTGCAATTGATTGACATTCATGCCGATTCCGATAATGATCGCATAAATTTGGTCAGCGTTCGCTTGAAGTTCTGTTAAGATCCCTGTCATTTTTTTCCCGTTGATTAAAATGTCATTAGGCCATTTGATTTTCGGCTGCAAACCGGTTATCTCTTCAATGGCTTCCACAATAGCAACAGCCGTCAGAAGGGTAAATTGCGGAGCTTGTTGGGGAGGCAGTGTCGGCTTCAAAATAATGCTCATCCAAATTCCTGATGATTTGGGCGAATACCATTCTCTTGTCATGCGTCCACGCCCGGCCGTTTGTTCTTCCGCGATCACAACTGTCCCCTCCGGACAACCTTCCTGAGAAAGGCGGTGAGCTTCTATTTGAGTAGAATCAACCGTTTCCTTATGGACAATCTTTCTGCCCATAAATCTTGTCTTGAGCCCAAGAAGAATTTCATTGGCTGTCACTTTGTCAGGCATGCTGATGATGCGGTAACCCTTTTTGCGAACGGCTTCCAATTCAAATCCTTCTTTTCGAAGTTCTTCCATATGTTTCCATACCGCAGTTCTTGAACACCCAATGATGTCAGCAAGTTCTTGGCCGGAAAGAAATTCACCTTCGGCTTTCGAAAATGCTTCTAACAGCTTCGTTCTTACAACCGATTGCACCTCTTCAGCCACTCCTTTATTTTTTCTTTCTCATTTTTCGTTTTTTGATCTAAAACGGCTTTCTCGATTTCTTCCAGACAGGCTCTCAGCCATGGTCCCGGCTTCTTTTGAAACCACATGCATAAGTCATGACCGTTTACGCTTAATTCTTTTCGATGTTTGATAGGAAGATTCTCATAAAGAGTCTGAATCTGTTCCGTCATATCTTCATCTTGGTAAAGGACAGAATGAACTTTTTCAACATCGACGGCAACGGAAAGTCCCGCATCGTATACATCCCACTGCGTCCATGGTGTTTCTCGCCGTTTTTTCATCCAAGTCAACCCGCTTAACAAATATTTTATCGTTTTGGAAGGGAGTTTCCATGCTTTCAAAAACTCGACAGGTTTATCCCCGGAAACCAAAACAGCAATTAAAAGCCACATTTGCTGCAGCGTTAAAGAAGTGCAGTCGATGGTCAACATCTTTTCCAGCTCTTTTTCGTTTGATTCAAGACCAGGCAAGTAAATATACAATCCCGTTTCCAGTAATAACTTCAAACCTTTTTTTCGGAAGCGCCCCGAAATAAGTTTTTCAAACTCATTTTGTTTTCTTTCCACCGCAATATGCTGCATTAAACCAGCATTGCGGCATATGGCCGTAAATACGCCGTCTTCCAAATCAAACCCAAGCTGGCTGGCAAATCGGGCCGCTCTCATCATCCTAAGAGCATCTTCTGAAAATCGTTCTTCCGCCTTACCCACAGTGACGATCTGACGGTGTCGGATTGCTTCCTTTCCATTAAAAGGATCCACTACTCTCCCAGTGCGGTCCATCGCCATAGCATTCATCGTAAAGTCTCTTCTCTTTAAATCTTCGTATAAAGACCGTATAAAAACGACTTTTTCCGGCCGGCGAAAATCTTTGTAGTCCGATTCTGCCCGGAAGGTTGTCACTTCATATCCTTCGCCATTGTAAAGGACTAAAACAGTCCCGTGTTCAATTCCCACGTCCACTGTATTTGGAAAAATTTCTTTCACTTCTTCAGGCAAAGCAGATGTGGCAATATCAATATCGCTGATCGGCCTTCCTAAATAATAGTCGCGGACGCATCCCCCGACAAAATAGGCTTCATAGCCAGCCTGCTCCAATCTTTCCAACAAAGGAACAGCCTTTTGAAAAAGTGTGTCATTCATTTTTTTCACCTGCCTAGTCTTGTTGAAGCAAACTCAAATAGATGGATTCATAACGGTTGACAATTTTCCGTGAATAAAATTTTTGTTTGACCGTTAAAACCGACCTTTCAGAAAATTGCCTGTGAATTTCGCTGTTTTCCAAAAGGTACAGAGACTTTTGGACGATATCCGCAAGATCTCCCGGCTCACAAATAAACCCGTTCACGCCGTTTTGAATCACTTCCGGAATTCCGCCGACATTGGTTCCGATGCAAGGAACTCCGCACGCCATTGCCTCCAACAACGCCAGCCCGAAACTTTCTTTTTGAGAAAGCAAAAGCATTAAATCACTGATAGAGTATAGTTCTTCTAAATTATCTTGTTTTCCTAAAAAGAAAACTCCCTCATCCAAACCTAAATCGCTGACTAATTTGCTCACGACCGTCATTTCCGGTCCGTCTCCGACAAGAAGAAGTTTCGCAGGCATCTTCTCAAAAATGCGGGCAAATACCTTTACGACATCCGGCACCTGTTTGATGGATCGAAAATTGGAAACATGGATAATCACTTTTTCATCAGAGCGAATTCCGTACTCTTCCTTCAGATGGCTGGATGAAATCTTTTTAAAAATTCTTTCGTCGATAAAATTATAAATGGGAATGATCTCCTTTTCCGGCTGGATCAATTGATATGTTTCCTGAACAAGTGCATTGGAAACCGCTGTGACAGCATCAGAACGTTCGATGCCAAAACGGATAGCATCGGTTAAAGAAGGGTCATAGCCTAAAACAGTAATATCCGTACCATGCAATGTAGTGACGATTTTACTGTTTGATCCGGCCATTTGCTTCCCTAG
Source organism: Bacillus sp. FSL W8-1127 (assembly GCF_038006725.1). Classification (NCBI taxonomy): domain Bacteria; kingdom Bacillati; phylum Bacillota; class Bacilli; order Caryophanales; family Bacillaceae; genus Bacillus; species Bacillus sp. FSL W8-1127. The sequence goes on from NZ_JBBOVU010000001.1 coordinate 2,086,719, forward strand.
TATGGCACAAACCGCATGAGGGATGGCATAGTGAACGTGAAGAATATCCAATTTTTCTCTCCGCATGACTTCGGCCATTTTATTGGATAATGCGATATCATATGGCGGATATTGAAAAACAGAATACTGGCTCACTTCCACTTGATGAAAATAAATATTATGATACATTCGGTTCAGACGGAAAGGGACACTCGAAGTAATAAAATGAATTTCATGCCCTTTTTCTGCCAATAGTTTACCGAGTTCTGTCGCCACAACTCCTGAACCGCCAACTGTTGGATAACAAGTGATTCCAATTTTCAACCTCATTTCTTGCCCCCTTCCTTTTTCGCGAAATGGCCGCCGATTTCCATCATCGATCGGCGGCTAGGCGATTGTATTGGTTTCATCCTAATGAAAAAAACCCTTTTTTCTTGTCCTTCTAGTTGGATGGAAGAAGAAAGGACGACACTCGCAACGGCGTTTTTCCTATCAATGCTTGTTTCTATATAAATTGCGCCAATCGATGTCTCCTTTTTCAAGACCTCTAATCAAAACTTCGCCTGTTCCCATATTGGTCGCCAGCGGTACGGAATAAACATCACAAAGCCTGATCAATGCAGAAACATCAGGTTCATGAGGCTGGGCCGTTAAAGGATCCCGGAAGAAAAAAACTAAATCCATTTGATTCTTGGCAATCATCGCTCCAATTTCTTGATCCCCTCCAAGAGGACCTGATTGAAAACGATGAACTTTAAGCCCCGTTGACTCTTGAATTCTTAAGCCTGTCGTGCCGGTGGCGTACAAAGTATGTTTTGCAAACGTATCACGATAAGCAAGGACGAATCTGACCATATCGTCCTTTTTCTTATCGTGAGCGATCAATGCGATATTCATCTCACATTGCCCCTATTCCAAAATATTTTCAAGCCCATAGACAAAATCATTTAATTTCGTAACGGTTTCGACGCTTACTTTTACTCCTGACATAAAGGAAGCACGATTGTAGGAATCATGGCGAATCGTCAGCGTTTGTCCTTCCGACCCAAACATAACTTGCTGATGCGCAATCAAGCCCGGAAGACGTACGCTGTGAATATGCATGCCATCGATATTGGCACCTCTTGCCCCTGAAATGGTTTCTTTTTCATTTGGATGCCCTTGCTGTTTTTGCTCCCTGACAGTTGAAATCATTTGAGCGGTTTTCACAGCTGTTCCTGAAGGCGCGTCCAATTTCTGATCATGGTGAAGTTCAATAATTTCAACATCTGAGAAATATTTGGCAGCCATTTGTGAAAATTTCATCATAAGTACAGCACCTATGGCAAAGTTAGGTGCAATAATGCAGCCAATTTGCTTCGAATTGGCAAGTTCTTTTAACTCTTCCAGCTGTTCTTCTGTAAATCCAGTTGTTCCGACAACCGGACGCACTCCATATTCAAGCGCCTTTTTGGTATGTAGGAATCCGGCTTCCGGAACCGTTAGATCAATCCATACATCAGCTTTTGTTTTTTGCAAGCATTCATCTACATCGTTGTATACCGGTACATCGATTCCTTGAAAACCTTCTAATTCACTTAGCAGAATGCCATTATATTTATGATCCAAGACAGCTTCCAGTTCAAAATGATCCGTGCGTTGAATAAGCTGAACGGCTTCACTTCCCATTCTTCCTCTCGGACCCGCTACAATGATTTTAATGGTTTCCATTATCCGCATCCTCCTCTGCTTTGATTTTTGTCCAACGGTCTTTATCTCTCGTTTGAAATTTATTCATCACAACATCATGCGCGTGTTCCAAATCAATATGTAAAGAATTCGCCAAACAAACAAGAACGAATAATAAATCACCCAGTTCTTCTTCCACTGTCTTTGCTTGTTCACTTGGCTTTTTAGGTTTCTCTCCGTAATAATGATTGATTTCTCTGGCCAGTTCACCAAGCTCTTCTGTTAATCGAGCAAGCATGGCTAAAGGACTGAAATAGCCTTCTTTAAACTGGCTAATATATTGGTCCACTTCTTCCTGAATTTGGGCCATCGTTTTCCTCATTTTTTACCGCCTCACTTTCTCCTTCCATGTTAGCTAATTCCTATTCTATTTACAATCTATTTCTATCTCCCAATACGTCATTGAATGAAATCGCTTAAGAGGTGATACAGGATAAAATTGCTTGTTTCTTTCGCTTTCTATATAATAGTTTCGATGTCTGCACTGCCTTTTCCATCGTTCTAATATTCGTCTTGGCAATATGGATTGAATCTTTTTTCTGACACTATACGTTACCATCATGTTAAGGAGGTTCCATGATGATTTTGGGGCTGAAAATAAAAAATATTTTATTCATTTGTATAGGAGCCGCCATCTATGCTTTTGGCTTAGTGCATTTCAATATGGAGAACAACTTGGCAGAAGGCGGCTTTACCGGGATTACGCTGATTTTATACAATTTGTTCGGCATTGATCCTTCCTATACAAACTTATTCTTAAACATACCTGTTTTCATCATCGGATGGAAACTTTTGGGAGGAAAAACATTCCGATACACGATTATCGGTACACTCGCCCTTTCCTTATTTTTATGGATCTTCCAACGCTTTCAGTTAAATATCCCTCTTCATCACGATCTTCTTTTAGCCGCTCTGTTTGCGGGCGTGTTTATTGGGATCGGGCTTGGCATCATCTTTCGATATGGCGGAACGACAGGCGGAGTCGACATTATTGCGCGGCTTGTCAATAAATACACCCATATCTCCATGGGAAAAACCATGTTTGTTTTTGACGCATGCGTGATCATCGCCTCTTTGTTGACATATATCAATTACAGGGAAGCGATGTATACCCTCGTGGCCGTTTTTGTCAGCGCTAGAGTGATCGATTTTATGCAAGAAGGTGCGTATACAGCAAGAGGCGCATTCATTATTTCTGAAAAAAACGAAGAAATTGCGCATAAGATTTTGGAAGAAATGGACAGAGGAGTCACCGTGTTCAAGGGGCATGGATTTTTTACAAAGAAAGACAGAAACGTACTATATTGCGTTGTAGCCAAAAATGAAATTATCCGCTTACGAAATATTATCACATCCGTCGATCCCCATGCATTTGTTTCTGTCGTGGAAGTTCATGAAGTTCTTGGGGAAGGATTTACGCTTGATGAAAATAAAAAGCCGCTTGAAGAATGAAGCACTCACCAACTGAATAGAACGGTAAACGAAAAAAGATCAGACTCTCGATCCAAAACGTCGAAAGTCTGATCTTTTTAAATCCTCATTCATTTTTAATTATCTTCGTTATTTTGCATTCCGACAAATACAAGAATCAAACGAATTAGTTCCAAAATGGCAACCGCTGTGGCAGCCACGTACGTCATTGCAGCCGCTCCAAGCACTTTACGAGCTTCTCTTTTTTCATCGTTGCGGATAATGCCTATAGAGACTAACTGTTTCAACGCCCGCGATGACGCATTAAATTCCACCGGCAGCGTAACGACTTGAAAAAGTACTCCGGCCGACATCAAAATAATACCGAGCAGAAACAATTTCGTCAGGGTGGTTAACCCCCCAATGATAATGAAGATCCAAGATAAACTGGAACTAAAATTAGCAATGGGAACAAGCGCATGGCGAAAACGTAAAAAGGAATATCCGACTTTGTCTTGAATGGCGTGGCCGACTTCGTGCGCCGCAACAGATGCGCCGGCAATCGAATTGCCCCAATAGTTATTTGGTGATAAATGAACTGTTTTCGTTATCGGATTATAGTGGTCACTTAAAAAGCCTTCCGTTTCCAGTACTTTTACGTGATACAAGCCATTTTCATCCAAAATTCGACGAGCCACTTCAGCTCCCGTCATCCCTGTAGAATAGGGGACGTCGGAATACTTATCATACGTTCTTTTTACCCTAAATTGTGCCCAAATGGGTATTAACGCAATCAGGATAAAATAGAGAATATACATGTTAAGTTGATAACCTCCATTTAAGTTCTGATTTGATTCTAACTATAAAATCTTTTCATTTTCCATCATTCAGCCAAAACGATCTAAGTCAATATCGGAAAGTGTTAGCGAGAAGTGACCATTTTGCCTTCACCTCTTACGACCAACCCGTTTTCGAGTCCATTCTTCAGAGATTCAATGAGGACTCTACACGATCTTCGGTCGCATTGTATTTGCATTTATTTTAGTATTAAAATAAATGTATTGTCAATCTTTCTGCTTGCGAGGCTTTTTTTCTTCTTTTTCCCCTTTGTATTTTCTCCATCCCACATAGGATAATGTACCGATAATAATACTTCCGGTTGAAATAATGACCCACCATAACGACGGATCCGCTTCGTCTTCTTCCGTTCTGTCAAACAATTTTTGTAAATCCGATTGAAGATCATTTAATTGGGATACGGCCTCTTTCTTCTTTAAATTGTCAACACTGTATTGATCGATATATTGAATTTTCGCATCCAATTTTTGAACTTCTTCCACCGGTATATCCACTCTTAAACTCGGTTCAATAATACTATACTTTTCTAAAAATTGGTTGACCGTTTGACGGTAGACTTCTTTGTTGCCAATCTTGGCCGCCTCCTTCACATGTTGAAAAGCCGTCAAAACCGGTTCTTTCATTTCCGACCATAAGGGCTGATATCGAGACGTCAACGCATCCACTACTAAACGAAAGGTTGTGACTTCATCTACTCTTTGTTCGTGATTCATCGATGTACTATTTAAGGCTCTTAACGCCTGATGATGTGCCACTGTTAAAATCCGAATATCATCCATGGTGAATGTTTGATGAAGAATGGCTGATTTCGTAAACTTTTCCGAAAAATCATTCAAGAGCTGCTTTGCTTCGGTGTAATGATAGCTTTTCGTCATCTGTAAAGCTTCTTCAACCGTCGAATCCAGCTTCTGCATCGGCGACGATTCTTCCGCCGCCAAAACAGCGTCGACGAATCCAAAAGTAATCATGATCGTCAGGAGTATTCTAATAAAGAGCATTCCAGTCCCCCCTAATGCTACTAATTCAGTGTATGTGAAGAGGGACAAGAGTAGAACTCTTCCTTAAAGCGACAACCGTTCGAATCACTCCTGCCCGTTATGCCAAGGAAAAGCTAACGTAATCCGTTTTTTGCGCATACTAAAGAAATAAGTAAGTCCAATGGAACAGATGCTAAGCCAAAACGTAAAGTACCCAATGGGTCTTATGTATAAATTCAGTTGCGGATATATAGGGTATTGCATGAACACATAATCAATCATTTCGTTATGTAATGTCCAAATGGCCGCCACGGAAAAATGCCATGGCTTAATCCTGTAAAAAGGAGAATAAAGGATCCCTTCGATCGCCATTGCCAAATGGGAAATCATCAACATATAGCCTTGCCAAGGCAAAGATCCAGAAACGGTTAATGTAAGCAAATTCATGACAACCGCCCAAATGCCATATTTAAAAAGGGTCATGGCCGCTAAAGCAGCAGGTAGCCCCCAATTTTTTTTCAGCCAAAATCCCGTCAGCGCAATAACAAAAAACAAGCTCGCTGTCGGGCTGTCGGGAACGAACGGAAGAAACCACCATTCCGTATTCTTCATTTGCGGAATATACCATATATATCCGTATACGGTTCCGGCTAAATTCACAATCCACAATAATTGTAAAAACTTCTTGTTACCCAATACAAGATATAAACGATTCACTTTTTTGCCTCCTACTTGTCCTCTTTCGATTTCTCACAAAACGAGAACATCTCATCATGAACAACCTATTATGACCTTTGTACACGTATTGATTCTCCCATCAAATGTTCCGCTGATCAATATCTTTCTATTTTTTCTTTTCGATCGACAAAAGTAAAATCTTCTAAGAAAAATCAAAAGAGCCAGCAAGAGCTGACTCTTGACTCTCTTTATTTTGTTTTTAAATTAGCAATGAAATTTGCCAATTTATCGAGTTCTTGATCGGTGCCTTTAAATTGACCGGGAGGCATATTTCCTTTTCCGTTTCTGGCTATTTTCTTAATTTCCTCAGGCTTTAAACCTGTGTCTACGAGACTAGGAGCAGCTGCTCCGCCAGTGAGCTTTTCGCCGTGGCAGTTAATACAGCCATTTTTTTGAAAAAGCTGATAGCCTTCTGAACTTTTGTCAATTTTCGCTTCTTGAACAATTTTCCCCTGTTCTTCTGCCGCTTTCCAATCATGAGTAACGACGGACTGCCATGTCAAAAAAATCATTGCTGCCAACGTCAGCAGCATAAATCCAGTCGCAAACGGACGTTTTAACGGGCGGCGATGCGGCCCCCGATCAATAAACGGTGCCAAAAGCAGGGCTGCAAAAGCAATCCCGGGAATAACCAGTCCGATTACTTCATAGGGTCCAGACGCATAACTGTATTTCAAAAGCTGATAAAGAAACAAAAAATACCAATCCGGCATTGGAATATAGCCCGTATCCGTCGGGTCCGCAATCCGTTCAAGCGGCGACGGATGTGCAATCGTTAAGCATAAATATCCTACCAAGAAAACAGCGCCGACCATCCATTCTTTCAAAAGAAAGTTCGGCCAAAAGGATTCTGTTTTTCCCGGGTACTCTGAATAATCTTTCGGAATATTCGGTTTCCGTTCAGCGGGAACACGGGAATCCCCGACAAATTTCATCCCTTTTCCGCGATGCATACGTTCCCCTCCTTTTGGTCATATGATTCTAATTTTATTCGATCATCCGCTAAAAGCTAGAGCGGGCCGGAAATGCCTTGCCTACGGATCATCAAAAAGTGTGCAGCCATTAATCCGAGCAGTATTGCAGGAAGGAAAAAGACATGTATGGCAAAAAAGCGTGTAAGAGTTTGTGCTCCTACAATATCATGATGGCCGGCCAGCAATACTTTCAGCCACTCGCCAATCACTGGTGTCGCCGCGGCAATTTGCAAACCAACTTTCGTCGCAAATAGCGCTTTCATATCCCATGGCAACAAATAACCGGTAAAGCCTAATCCCAGCATGACAAAAAAGATCAAAACGCCCACTATCCAGTTTAATTCGCGCGGTTTTTTGTATGCACCTTGGAAAAAGACCCGCAATGTATGTAAAAAGATCATTACAATGACAAGGCTGGCTCCCCAGTGGTGCATGCCGCGAACAATTTGTCCGAAAGCGACTTCATTTTGCAAGTAATAGACCGATTGCCAAGCATTTTTAATATCCGGTACATAATACATGGTTAAAAACATGCCAGAAAGAATTTGAATGACAACGATAAAAAACGTCAATCCTCCAAAACAATACACGAAGGCAGAAAAATGATGCGCCGGATTCACATGCTCTGGAACCTCGTGGTCTGCTATATCCCGCCATAAAGGCGTAATGTCTAAACGTTCATCAATCCAATCATACAGTTTGTTCAGCAAGGATTACGCCCCCTTTATACGAGATTATTCGCCTTTGGTTTTCCAAGATACAAATAGCCGTCTTTCACTTTTACCGGATAAACGTCTAACGGTTTTGTAGGCGGAGTACCGGGTACGTTTTTCCCATTTTTGTGGTAAAGACCTCCGTGGCAAGGACAGAAAAACATATTGGGGTGGGACTTGTTTGCATTCCAGTTGACGGTGCAGCCTAGATGCTTACAAATAGGGGAAAGAGCCACAATGTCTCCATTCTTCGTTTTATAAACCCAGGCTGTTTGAGTGACATTGGACGTATACCAGGCATCCTTTTGCTCGTAAGTGAAGTCTACACGCGTTGGAGTTTCTGTCAAATCATCAACCTTTTGCTTCGTCGCATGAAAATTGCCTTTTCCTTCGGCTGCCAGGACAGGATCAATGGCAAAACGAAGCATCGGCATAAGAACACCAGCTGCCATGAAACCGCCTACACCAGTAAGCGTATAATTTAGAAATTGGCGTCTAGATACACGCTCCTTGCTCATATGTTTCCTCCTTCAATTTTGAACTAAGCCCATTCGGACCTTTACGTACAACATTAAAGTTAGTCATCATTATGATAAATCATACAGAAGATGAAATCAATAACAATTGTCCAAAAGTTTATAAAATACTAAATATTTAGAAATCATCTATTGTTTTTCCCATTTCTCAAGAATCTTATGTACATACTGTTTGACTTGATTTTCGATGAAATCGTATTTAAAGGAATCGTCCATATCCTCCATTGGGGTCGCAGGGAGCCAAATCAGCGTTCCTTTCAGCTGGCTTTCTCTTGATTTCCAGTTGGCATCGGACGTGATAAAAAACAGATGCATAAATCCTTCTTCATGTAATAAATCAGACCAGCGGTTTAGGAGTGAAGATTTTTCATCCGTTATTTCTTGTGATAAATAAATAATGGCTGGAAACAACATGATTCTTCCTCTGAATTGTTTTTCAAGACAACTCGAAAACAATTGGATATATTCTCCTTGTGAAGCGGATCGCCTCATTTCATTTCCAAAATCAATCGGCAAGAGCGGTATCACGGCACTATCAATAAAGCTCTTTTCTTGTTGATAAAGTCGTGCGTCCCTCCCGTTCCATATCATTATTTTCACCTCTTTTTTCTCCCATTATAACAAATTTTTTCCAAAGGAACGATAAAAATTTCGATTACAGTAGTCAATATTGCTTCGAAAGCAGATGACAAAGAAAAAACGAATGCTAAGATCAACATTTGAAGTTCTCGTACATGATGGCTGATATTCTTGCCAATATACCACACTTGATGCTTTCTTTCACTTTCAGATAAAAGAAAAACCCCTTTAACAACAACGTGTAAAAGGGATTTATCGTTCCAGTTCTTTTAACTTTTCAGTTAAAATTTGAAAAGCTTCTTTATCATTTTTGTCTAATGCTTCATCAATGGCCTTGAGAAGTTTTTCTTTCTGAAATTTATAGATGCTGTCCTTTAGAAACTGTTCCGCTAAAAACCGATCTTTTTCGGTGATTTTTAAATTTCTCGGCATATAAGGGTTTTCTTCAAGCACAAGCGCATATTGATGAGAAGTATTGGCTCCGCGAAATTTTAATTCTATATAGATATTTTCATCTTTGTTCAAGCGGATATCATGAAAGGATTTTTCGGCATCTGTCGTCATGATATTATTTTTGAAAAAACGAAATGGAGTACTGTCTACGCAATGTGTGGACATCACAATTCCTCTAGGGCAATATTGTGCATCTTCCACAAAATGAACTTTCTCCATCAATTGATCGTGGCTCATTAAATAGTTTAGAATCCAGACCGACTCTCTTCTTTTTAATTGATAATGATTTAAAAACCAGCGAATAAAATCTTTCTTTTCATTCACAGAAACAGGGGTTGCCATGTTCTTTCCCTCCTTACTGTGTAATAAAGCTCTCAGAATCACTCAAGTCTTTCCAGCAAAAGAATCCATTCTTCATTGGTCGGATCCTTTTCCAACAGCTTATGAAATATTTCTGCAGCTTTTTGCGTTTTTCCTTCCTCCAAAAGAAAATAACCGTATTCTTCAAGAAAATCTTGATTGTTTTTAAAATCATTATATGCTTTCTGGTACATTTTTAATGCCTCTGAATATTGCTCTAAGCCGTGAAGAGCTTTCGCTTGATCCCATAAAAACTGAGGGTCGTCTTCCCCTTCGTTTTGCACTTGCTTAATAATATCCAATATGTCGCTGTACCGTTCCTGAGTCATGTATAATTTATTAAGAGTGAGTGCTGCTTCCAAATAGCCCGGGTCTAATCGCAATGCCTGTTGGAAAAATGACTCCGCTTCGTCCTCTTTTTGCAATTTCAAAGCAATCTTTCCTCCAAGGAAGTACAATTCCTTTTGAAATTCATCGTGTGAAATTCCTTCCTTAATCGATTGCAATGCTTGTTCAAGCATTTCTTCATGCTCGTAGGATCTTGCTAAATAAAGATACAATGAGTGATAATCAGGATCGAGGGCTTTTAATTCCGTAAATTTTTCAATTGCCGTTTGATAATAACCGGCTTGATAGGCAGTTAACCCAAAGCCAAATAAAGTATTGACTTCTAATTTTTCATCCAATGCATCGTCATAATAAGGCAAAGCCTCTTCAAATTCTCCGGCAGCGCTTAATGCTTCGGCGATTCGTTGGCGAATTTGAGTACCCGCCAATTCGTATATCTGTTGATCGATTAACTTATGATAGTAATCAACCGCTTCACGATACCGTCCTTGTTCCATATAAAGTTCGCCAAGAGCAAAATCAATCACAGGCTCATCTTTTGCTAATTCTTTGGCCATTAACAGTTTTTGCTCACTTACTTCATACAATCCCTGCATTTGATACAAATCAGCTAATAGCAGCAGTGCTCGTGGGTAGGACGGATCCGAGGCGTCAATTTTTTCCAAAAGAAGTATGGCCTCTTCTTCTTGATTGAGATCTACGAACGTTTCGGCGAGAAGGACAATTAATTCTCCTTCTTCAGGATATTTTTCCAGAAGAATCTGATACAAATTCTTTGCATCTTCAGGAAATCCAAGCTGGTTTAATTCTTCTGCAAGAAGATATCGTTCTTCATCACTCCCGCTTGTTTTTACCTTATCAATAAGCTTTTTTGCTTTATCTAATTGTCCATTTTCAAATAATTGGATGATTTCTTCCACGTTGTTCATCACAAGTATATCTCCTTTTAGCGTAAACTCGTGTTGACGGATTAGGTAATGTTAAAAAATGAAAAGCGACTATTCTTGGGTAACTCCATCAGATTGGTGAACCCAATGATCATTCTGTGAATCATTATGAATCTGCTGTTAATAGTAAAGCAAAGTTCTCTTTCCTTCAACTAAAATGCCATTCTTACTTTTCTAGAATTCTCTTTTGCAGCGAATATTCCCTTCATAAAATCGTCGATTTGCACGAAAAAATTCATCCGATAAAAACCCAAAACCGAAATCAAAAGGATCAGTCTTTGTGCCGGCGGCATCTCTTTGGATCATCTTTCTTCCATAAAACGGAAGCAGGCTGATTGAGCTAGACTTCTTTCGGATAAAAGAAATAAGAAAAGCCTCTGACAAGACCAAAAGTCTTGTGAGGCTATGGTTTTAAATCAACTTCTGCAAATCGTCAAAGAAATTGGGGTAAGAGACAGCTATGCATTCCGGGTTTTCTAAATCGACCGGATCTTTTGACAGCAAAGCAGCTATGGCGAGCATCATTCCAATACGATGATCTCCAAAACTGGACACTTTACCGCCTTTTAATGCCGTTTTTCCCCGTATGACCATCCCATCTTTTCTCGATTCAATATCCGCTCCCAATTTTTTCAATTCTCCTACGACGGTATCGATTCGGTTTGTTTCCTTTACTTTTAATTCCTCCGCGTCTTTAATCACCGTTTCCCCTTCTGCTTGAGTAGCCATTAAAGCGATAATAGGAATCTCGTCAATTAATCGCGGAATTAAACTGCCTCCGATTTCGATGCCTTTTAATTGGGAATAGCGTATCACAATCGTGCCCGTTTCTTCGCCATTAGACGAGAGATCAGACAACTCCAAATCCGCTCCCATTTCCTTCAAAACATCAATGATTCCAGAACGAGTCGGATTTAAACCTACATTTTTTAAAATAATCTCGCTTCCTGGAATGATCGCTCCAGCCGCCAGGAAAAAGGCAGCTGACGATATATCTCCCGGCACATAAATGTCTCTTCCTTCAAATGATTGAGATCCTTTAACGGAAATGGTCATGCCTTCTCGGATACATTCACCGCCAAATTCCTTGATCATTTTTTCGGTATGATCTCTAGTTGGGGCCATTTCTTCAATCACGGTGGTCCCCTCCGCTTGGAGGCCTGCAAATAGCAAGGCGGATTTGACTTGGGCACTTGCTACCGGCATTTTATAGTGAATCGACCGAAGTGATCCTCCATTAATGGAAATCGGCGTAAATTTACCATTTTCTCTTCCCGAAATGGAGGCCCCCATTTCCCGTAACGGAAGAACGACGCGATCCATCGGCCGTCTGCCTATGGATTCATCTCCCATGAGCACGAAATGAAAAGGGCGGCCGGCAAGAATCCCCATTATTAATCTCGTCGTAGTGCCGGAATTTCCTGTGTACAATATATCCTTTGGTTCTTCCAACCCTTCCCAACCTTTTCCTAAAATGGTGATCTGTTGTCCATCTTCCTCTATATGAACGCCTAGTTTTCGAAAACAGTCTATGGTGCTTAAACAATCTTGTCCTCTTAAAAAGTGGCGAATTGTGGTTTTCCCTTGAGCGATTGAACCAAACATAATGGCACGGTGGGAAATCGACTTGTCTCCGGGTACATGAATGACTCCACGTAAATGGGAATGATTATGTGGCAACCTCATGTCTCTACCATCCTTTTCTATTACGCAAGAAATACGTCATAATTTGTATGTTTTTGAATACATTTTTTTGCTTTCATACGGTCATGATCGTTTTGAAAACTGATGACCAAAACACCGTATACATCTTCGCGCGTTTCCATAATTCGAATATTGGTGATGCTGATTCTTTCCTCGGCAAGGTAGCCGGTTATCTCTGAGATGACCCCCGGATAGTCGGGCACATCCACATATAAATCATAAAAGGCAGGAATTGCTCCTTTAGATGAAGAAGGCAGCTGATCGCGAAACGTTTTAGCCGCAGCAAAATATTCGTACAATCCTTCCCCGTTTTCGTCTTTCAACAGCTCGGCAAATTTGTGCATCTCTTTTTGCCATACTTCTAAAAGCTGGATGAGCGTCTCCTTGTTGTGCAACGAAACATCTTTCCACATTTCAGGATTGCTGGAAGCAATGCGTGTAATATCGCGAAATCCACCCGCCGCAAGCCTAGACACTAACGGATTTTGTTGGTCAAAATGCCTGGCTTGATGGACAAGGGAAGACGCAATCACGTGAGGAAAATGGCTGATGACTCCGGTTAATTGATCATGTTCTTCAGGAGTCACTTCGATCATTTTCGCTTTTGTCCCTTTGAGCCACTCCTTCAATGCATTTAGCTCTTCAGTACTGGTTTGTTCATCGGGAGTCAATAAATAAAACGCATTTTCAAAAAGAATTTTCTTAGCAGCCGCTACACCGCTTTTGTGGGATCCCGCCATCGGATGGCCTCCGATAAAGGAGATTCCTAAGTCATTCAATTTTTTTCCTTTTTGCATGATTCTCGCTTTCGTACTGCCTGTGTCTGTCACAATGACATTTTTTTTCAATTTGTCCGCGTTTTGGACCAATTCCTTGATGAGAATCTCGGTTTGCTTGACAGGAACAGCTAAAATGATGAGATCTGCCCTTGCTGCCAGCTCGATAAAAGAATCAGATTCTTCATCCACCACTCCTAGCGCTTTAGCCAATTTTCTCTCTGATTCTTTAACGTCAAAGCCGATAACAGTTGCATGAGGATGAGCCTCTTTAATGGTAAGTGCCAGCGATCCTCCAATTAAACCGATACCGGCGATTAAAACTGTCCCTTTCAAAAAACGATCCTCCTCACGTTAGCCAATAGCTCTTTCTTTTATAAAGCTTCGCATCGCTTCAATGACGCCTTCATTTTGTTCTTTGGAACCAACCGTCACCCTAACGGATGTTGGGAATCCAAGGGCATTGCCTGATCGAACAATATAGCCTTTTGTCATTAAATAATGGAAGACATCATCACCGTTACAGCCAAAATCAATCAAAACAAAGTTGGTTTGAGAAGGAAAATAGTTTAACTTTTCTTGACGGCAAAATTCGTAAAATTGCTCAAGTCCTTGTCGGTTTTTCTTGCGGCATTCTTCGATAAATTCTTGATCGCGAAGCGCTTGAACGGCAGCTCCCTGGCCAAATGTATTGACATTAAACGGTTCGCGCACCGCATTGAAATACTTGATGATGTCTGGATGACCGAATGCGTAGCCTACTCGGAAGCTTGCCATACCGTATATTTTGGAAAAAGTGCGAGTAACAAGAACATTTTTGAATGTTTTCACCAACGATACAGCATCATAAATATCGTCCGCTACAACGTATTCTCTATACGCTTCGTCTAACACGACCAGAACATGATCCGGAACTTTTTTCAAAAATGGTATCATTTCATCCTCAGTGATGTAGACCCCAGTTGGATTATTGGGATTGCATATCCACACTATGGCCGTGTTTTCATCAATGGCCGCTAACATTCCGTCCAAGTCATGAGCTCCGTTGATCAGTGGAACTTCCCTCACTTCTGCTCCTGCAATGACTGCGTTATGGCGATATTGTGAAAAAGTCGGCACTGCCATGACAGTATTTTTTCCCGGCTCAAGAATCGTGCTGGAAACGACTTGTAGGATATTGTCGGATCCATTGCCAAAAAGCAGCTGATTTTCTTCAATATTTAAGCGTTTGGCCATCTCTTTGCGCAATTCGGTTGCATATCCATCTGGATAAAGGGCAAAAGAACGATCAAAATTTTTCAGCCACTCTTTTACAAGCGGAGAACAGCCGAACGGGTTTTCATTGGATGCCAGTTTCGTTACTTTCTCAAGATTGAATTCTTTTTTCACTGCCTCTATTGTTCTTCCAGGTTGGTAAGGCTCCAAATCTAATATTTGTTTTTTCCATTTCATGTTTATCTCTCCCTGCTTTTGCACTTTATTTCTTTACCAAGATAAAGAAACCTTATCTTTATTGTAGCACTAAAGTTTATTTTTGATTAGATTCATTTGATCCTGCTAAATCCGGACGCAAAACCGTTGCGTGATTCAAATAAATATGGCGGATTTCTTCCTGAGGAACCGCCGTTTCCACATGCATCATAATCCTGATACATTTTTCTAAACTATCAGGAACAGGGATTTCTTGCATACACATAACAGGAACGTATGTCCAACCTTCGATTTCTCTAAGCGCCTTAGCTGGAAAAGCGGCAAACACATCTTTTGTAACAGAAATGAAAACAGAAGCAACATCTTCCGGTTGAATGTTATTCGATTCGATCATTTCGACCAAAAGCTGCTTGGTCGCAGCGATGATCTCGGTTTCCTCATTTTGTTCAACGGTTGTCGCCCCTCTTATCCCTCTAATCAATCCATTTCCTCCCTTTCTCATACACTGTCCAAGCCATCTTAAATGGTTTTTTAGTCAAACGGACAAGGTCTTCATAACGATTGGTTCAAAGTTTAGAGAAAGATCGAATAAACTGATCCGCTTCTTTTAAGTCTTCTTGATTCATCTCCACAATGACAGGCTTTCCGATTTCTTCGAGAAGCACAAACCGAATGGAGCTGCCAATCGTTTTCTTATCTCGCTTCATGGCGGCGAAAAGCTGATCAAATGAGATCGTTTCTGGTACATCCAAGGAATATCCCAGTTGTTTGATCCAATCAACAAAAGACGACAAATCCAAGTCGAGCGAGTATTTTTTCTTGCTTAAATACAATGCATATACGATTCCAATCATAACCGCTTCGCCATGAGTTATTCTTCCGTAGCCAATAGTCGCTTCCAATGCATGGCCGTATGTATGCCCAAAATTTAAAAATGCCCGTATTCCTTGTTCCGTTTCATCTTCTGAAACAATGTCCGCTTTAATGCTGATGCCTTTGCATAAGCACATTTCCAGAAAATCAGAGTCCATCTTATCAAAGGACACGAGCGTACTGGTTAGCTGATGTAAAAATGTTTTATCTTTTATCAGCGCATGTTTGATCACTTCTGCGAATCCGGAACGAACCTCTTTTTCTGGTAAACTATTGATAAAATTCGTATCAAAAATAACCGCTTCCGGCTGATGGAAGTGCCCGATCATATTTTTTCCAAGGGGATGGTTGATGGCCACTTTTCCTCCTACAGCACTGTCGTGGGCTAGAATGGTGGTTGGAACTTGTAAAAAACGGATTCCTCTCATATAGGAAGCCGACACATATCCGGCCAGATCTCCCGCGGCTCCTCCCCCAAAAGCGATAATACATGATTTTCGATCCAAATTTTGTTCGAGCGCTTCCGTTATACACGATTCAAAAACAGCCATTGATTTAGCCGCTTCCCCTTGAGGCACTTCTTTCCATGCATACGGGACATGGGTCGGCAGATGTTTTTTTAGCTTTTCCTTATATAGATGAGAAACATGCTTATCGGCGATCACCAGGATTTTCGTGGCATCTGACAGCTTTTCCTTAAAAATTTCTGGAATCATTTCCAGCGCATTTTCTCCCACCCAAATCGGGTAGGTTTTATTTCGTGTATGGACCTCCATCTTTTCCATATTAAAACTCCCTTGCATACTTTCTTTGTTCATCTACGTTTCGAATTAACGCATCCATACGGTCGCTGTAAAATTGATCAACGATCGCCGCTGCTAATTCCCAAGCAACAACCGCTTCTGCGACCACGCTGGCAGCAGGGACGGCACAGCTGTCGGAACGCTCAATGCTGGCGGAAAACGGTTCTTTCGTGTCGATATCTACACTTTGAAGCGGTTTATAAAGTGTTGGAATAGGCTTCATGACTCCTCGGACGACTATCGGCATTCCGGTTGTCATTCCCCCTTCAAATCCGCCAAGACGGTTCGTTTTCCGCGAAAACCCTCTTTCTTCATCCCAAATGATTTCGTCGTGCACTTCGCTGCCAAACTTTCCGGCCGCTTCAAAGCCGATCCCGAATTCTACGCCTTTGAAAGCATTGATGCTGACGATCGCCGCCGCGATTTTTGCATCCAGCTTTCGGTCATAATGTACATAGCTGCCGACTCCTGCCGGCATTCCTTCAGCGACTACTTCCACTATGCCGCCGATCGAATCTCCTTTTTCTTTTGCTTGGTCGATCGCTTTCATCATTTCCTTTTCCGCTTCGCTGTCAAAACAACGAACCGGAGATTGTTCAGTGACTTCTTGCAGTTCTTTTATCGATTTGTAGCGGAGGTTTTTCGCCTTTACTCCCCCTATTTCCACTACGTGAGAAGCGATTTCGATTCCAAGCAGTTTTAATAGTTTTTTGGCAACCGCACCGGCTGCTACTCGCACGGTCGTTTCTCTCGCAGACGAACGTTCAAGAACATTTCGCATATCACGGTGTCCGTATTTGATTCCCCCATTTAAATCCGCATGACCGGGACGTGGCCTCGTAACCTTTCTTTTTGTTTCTTCCGGTTGCTCCGGGGCTTCAATGCCCATAATGTTGGTCCAATGCTTCCAATCCTTGTTCTCGACAACGAGAGCGACAGGTGAGCCTAATGTCAGTCTGTGGCGAACACCGCCCTTAATCTGAACCTGGTCTTTTTCGATTTGCATTCGCCGTCCTCGCCCATAGCCCTTTTGACGACGGCTTAATTCAATATTGATGTCTTCCGCAGTTAAAGGCATTCCTGCGGGAAGGCCCTCGATAATAGCAGTTAGCTGAGGGCCATGTGATTCTCCTGCTGTTAAATATCTCATGTCACTTTCTCCCTTCAACTCGTTAAAGCGTTTATAACAATATATCATATTCCGCATGACTTGGCATAGAAAAAATGAATTTCCAAGACTTTTTCTTATTTGCCTATTATTCATAATATCATTTGTTTTCAAATAGTTCCGTCTATTATTGATTTTATTTGAAAAATTTTTCCGTCTTTCTTTGCCGAAAAAAAGCTAAACCAGCCCAAAAACAGCGGAGGGCCTTTCAGCCCCCACATATTGCCTTATGAAAGCTTTTTTCTTTATTCTTCAAAATCCAATACCTTTACGGACCCGTGATCGTTTTACGACTAACAGTCTAACATTTATAATTTCCGATAAAAAAAAGGTTCCTCCGGTTCAAAGCCATAGACTTCTGGATTAAAAATTTGCTCTGTACTCCCTACAAATAGGACGCCCCCTTCTTTCAATGCGGCGTTAAATTTTTTATACAAAAGATCTTTCGCTTCTTCTGTAAAATAAATAAGCACATTACGGCAGACGATCAAATCATAATTTTTCTCGAATGGATCTGAAAACAAGTTTTCTTTCCGAAATTGGACCGTACGCTTTATCTCATCGGATAGGCGATAAAAATCTCCTTCTTTTGTGAAGTATTTTGTTTTCATTTCCGAAGGAACTTCTTCCAAAGAACGTTCCGGGTATACTCCCATTTTTGCTTTTTGAATCGCCTTTTCGTCTATATCCGTAGCAAGAACCCTTATTTGCGATAAGGGGAGAAACTGGGACAATATCATGGCAATCGTGTATGGCTCTTCGCCAGTCGAGCAAGCAGCACTCCAAATTTTCAACTGCTTGTTTGCTGCCAGCATCCTTGGAAAAATCTTTTTCTCAAGAACTTCCCATCGTTTTCTGTTGCGGTAAAATTCCGACACGTTAATCGTCATTCGATCCAAACATTCGTTCAATAGTTCGGAATTGGTATTCATCGCTTGAAAAAACTCTTGAAAAGAGCGAAAGCCCCTTTTTTGATACAAGGAAGTCAATCTTCTCTTCATTTGCGCTTCTTTATACAACGAAAGATCGATTCCTGTTTTTTTCTTAATCGAAACAATAAATGCTTGATAATCATCCGGCATGACTTTTTCCTCTCCATCTAATTACACACATTTCCTCTTAACATAGAGACTTAATAGCCACCAATACATGCAGAAATCCTCAAGGTTGAAACTCTCTCTACGCCCGAACTGGTTCCACTCATTATCCATCTCCCACGGATTGAAGTTTTCGTTTGTACTTTATTATAACGAATGGAGGCAATCAGTTGAAGGAAAAAAATGCTTCGATTTCCTATTTAACGAAATCAATCATAAATTTGACATCAAGAATGAGCAGAAATTCACACGATTGAAACCCAGTCAAAATGAAATGATTCCTCCCAACAATCAAAAAAGAGCTGCCATCACGGCAACCCTTTCCTTAAGAAAAAATTTTTATCTTAATAAATCCATTGGTTGATCAATTTTGAATATTCAACGAGTTCTTCTTCTTTGAAGAAAATACCAATTTCACGCTCTGCACTTTCCGGAGAATCAGATCCATGAATGACGTTTTTACTTACAGTCAGTCCAAAATCTCCTCTGATGGTTCCCGGAGCAGCGTCTTTCGGATTGGTCGTTCCCATCATTTGACGAGCTGTCGCAATGACATTTTCTCCTTCCCAAACCATCGCAAATACAGGTCCGGACGTAATGAATTCCACTAATTCACCGAAAAAAGGGCGTTCTTTATGTTCTTGATAGTGTTTTTCCGCCAACTCTTTCGTGACTGTCATCAATTTAGCGCCCACAAGTTGAAATCCTTTTTTTTCAAAACGGGACACAATTTCACCAATCAAATTTCTTTGGACTCCATCCGGTTTGATCATTAAAAATGTTCTTTCCATTTTCCCAACTCCTATTATGTATCACTATTGTTGTCACAAAAGACAACCCAAGAAAATAGTATCATTCGCGCAAATATTTGACAACGTTTCCATGTCTTTTTCTAATATTTTCTTTTACCGATATACTTGGCGATTTCTTTCAAAGACTTTTTTGCTTTATTGTCGGGAAGATCATCCAAGATGGCGATTGCTCGATCCAAGTATCTTTGGCTTAAATTGTTGGAACGCTGAATGGCATCACTTTGCTTGATTTGTTCGATGATCCTTTTGATATCTTTTTGGGATGTTTTTTCATTGACCGTATAGATCGCTTCCCGCAGTCCGGGCTTCTCCATGGCATATAAAACAGGGAGGGTGACATTTCCTTGAAGAAGATCGCCTCCAGCAGGTTTCCCCAACTGTTTTTCCGTTCCCGTGAAGTCCAATATATCGTCAATGATTTGATAAGACATCCCGACATTATAGCCGAAATGGTACAATTTTTTGCAAATATGGGGCGGGGCGCCGGACGCAACGGCTCCGAGCTGGCAGCTTGCCGCGATCAGCAACGCCGTTTTTCTTTTAATTCGACGAAGGTAATCCCTTAGATTTTGATCAAATCGATACTTGTCTTTCATTTGTACCATTTCGCCGATACATACTTCGATGATCGTATCGGACAAGACCTTATGAACTTCCACATTTTCAAGCTTAGTCATATATTCCAACGAGCGAGCGAAAAGATAGTCACCTGTATACATCGCCACTCGGTTGTCCCATTGAGCTTTTACAGTCGGCTTTCCTCTCCTTATATCGGAATCATCGATGACATCATCGTGAACGAGAGAAGCCATATGTATAAGCTCAAGAGCTACAGCCAAATTTTTGATTTTTCCAATATCGTAATTTCCAAAATGAGCGGCCAGCAAGACAAAGATGGGGCGAATCCGTTTTCCGCCAGCCTGCAACAGTTTTAAAGAGGAGTTATAAATGATGGGGGACCGGGAATAAATGGCCTGCTCCAGTTCCCTTTCAATTAAATCAATATCCGTTTTTAAAAACGAATATAACGATTGAAATTTCATATTTTTATCCACCTAGCTTACGTTTGTTTATATCCAAAATGGCTTGCAGCCACACCGCCATTATAAGGTTTATAAGCGACGTTAATAAATCCTGCCTTTTCAAAAAGCTTTGCCAGTTCTTTCATACCTGGAAATTCGCGGGCGGATTCTTGAAGCCACGAATACTCATCATAACTTTTGGCAAAGATTTTTCCGAACAAAGGCATGATGAACCGAAAATAAAAATAATAAAGCTGCCGATATCCCCATAAAGTCGGCTGCGAAGTATCGAGACAGACTGCCATCCCGCCCGGCTTCAATACCCTGTGCATCTCCTCCAAAACGCGCAAATAATCAGGAACATTCCTTAACCCAAATCCGATCGTGACATAATCAAACGTATTATCTTCAAAAGGAAGCTCCATAGCATTGCCGTGTAGAAGCGTCACTTGGGAAAGGTTTTTTTCTTTTATCTTTTGTTCGCCGATTTTCAGCATATTTTTGCTGAAATCGAGTCCATACACTTTTCCTTCTTCACCGACCGCTTCCGCCAACGCTATCGTCCAATCAGCCGTTCCGCAACATACATCGAGAGCAATTTTTCCTTTCTGCACATTCATTCGCTTCATTGTATCTTTTCGCCACCGCATATGTTGCTTAAAGCTAATCAGTGAATTCATTTTATCGTAATTCGAATAAATTTTTTCAAACACATTTAAAACACGTTCTTCTTTTGATGATGGTTGATGCATTCGCTACCCTTCTTCCGCAAGTATTTTGATTGAATACGGCTCCGTTTCTAACAACGTTCGAACTTTTTCAATCAGCAATGGATCCCGATGCTCCCAAGTGTTGAGAGTTTTCTCGATTTTTTGTTTTGTCCTTTGAATGTATCGATCGCTAATGTGAAGCAAGGAGCGAAGATCACTTCCGGCCAAACTGTACAAAGAGCCTTGAACTGTCGGAAATTGAATGGATTTCAAAGCATCAAAAAGCAAAGCCGGTTTTTGTTTTAAAAATAAGTTCCGTTCCTGCAGAAGCCTTTTGAGTAATAAAATTTCAGATATGAAAGAAGAATAAGCGCCGTATTGAAAATAAGAGTAAAATCCTTGAGCAACACCTGATTCTATCAACTTGATGCTGTTTATAATCTCGTCCGTCGATCGATTCTCATGTTGATATACAGCGATTTTCTGCTCATTGATTTGCTTAATGGAATTGGCAAATATTCGGATCATGGATACATTTTGAACATCGGCCAAAATTTGATAATACAGCCCGCTGAAATAATCGCCTGCCAACACTTTGATTTGACGTTTCATCGCTGGTTCTTCATTAGACACGGAAACCTTTTCATGGGTATCAAGGGCAATTTGAATCAGCATAGCTGTTGTAATATAATGTTTCACGTTTTCTTTCAACGATTCTTCTTGAAATGGCAATAACAAAAATAAGAGCCGATCTTCATCAATATGCGGATCATCCAAATGCCGACTCAAGTAAGGATATGACAGCTTTTGCTGAATTTCTTCTTTAATATCCGCCATCTTCTTCAACCAAGTGTACATAAGCATTCCCCTTAATCCCATAAAAATAAAAGTATGTATCCTATTCACCCATATGTACGCGCAGTTTTTAAAACAACCAATATTATATCATACTCGCCTTTTAATTACGAACAGCGGTTGGATGAAAGAAAACATGCTGTTTTTCTTTTAAATGAAAAACAGCTTGCTCTTCTTTCTATTTCATCTTTTATTCATCGACCCCGCTTTTTAGCTGGCCAACATTCGTCCATATTTCCGCACGCCCCCGTACTTTGATAGCGGACGTGTGTTCTGTAAATTGCGCGATCATTACTTCGCCTGCATCTAATTTTTCCGAATGGTGAAAACGAGTATCGGTTCCTCTTGTTAAGCCGATGACGTTTACTCCGTTTTCCAACGCTTTGATGACCACATAATCACTTTGATTGACCATTCCACTCTCGCTTCCTTCATGGTGAAAAGTTTATTTGATAAGAGCCAATACTTCAGCACGTGCTTGAGCATCTTGTTCGAAAATCCCTCGAACAGCAGTCGTAACCGTTTTAGATCCTGGTTTCTTGACTCCTCGCATCGTCATACACATATGCTCAGCTTCTACGACCACCATCGCTCCATGCGGATCTAATTTTTTCATGATGGCCTCTATGACTTCATCTGTAATTCTTTCTTGAAGCTGCGGACGTTTGGCCACTGCTTCTACTGCACGAGCAAGTTTGCTTAAGCCCGTTACTTTTCCGTTCTTTGGTATGTAAGCAACATGAGCCTTCCCGAAGAAAGGGACAAGATGATGTTCACACATCGAGTAAAAAGGAATATCTTTGACAAGGACTAACTCCTCGTGGTCTTCGCTAAAGATGGTTTCAAAATACTCGCCGGGATCTTGTCTTAAACCCGAAAAGACTTCCTGATACATTCTTGCCACCCGTTTTGGTGTATCAATCAACCCTTCTCGTTCGGGATCTTCTCCGATTGCTTCTAAAATCAAGCGCACAGCTTGTTCAATTTGTGTCAAATTGACTTCTGTTTTTTGCATGTATAGAACCACTCCTAAAGGTATTTTCATTCGCAAGCATATGCTAATCTTCATAATAGCACACGAATAGGAAGGGGGCAAAGAAGCAATTTGCGATCTAGAGGGATTCTTTTTGCCGATTGAAAATGAAAGACAACCAAAAAGACTTTTATGGATTTGGATTAGCTTTTTCCTTTCGATAAATGTTTTATCTTTCAAAAAGTCCGTTTCCATGAGAATGAAACCCTTTAAACTATTTCAAAGCAGCGAAGATTTATGGTTTGTGCATCCCACGATTCGTTTAAGACTCTTCCGCTGCAGAAACGGCTTTTTATAATCAGTTTCTCCTATTAGGACTGCTTATCTTTGCAGAACTACCGCTTCTTAAAATGAGATACAGTGCTTTCATAAGCGGAGATTTTCTCATCTTCTTCCAATGATGGTTCGTTGGACCAATCGGGCTTTTAGCGGCACTGTCTTTCACCTGTAACTTCTTTCGCCTGCTTAAAGCGGGACAAAAAAAGAAGACTCGAAAGTACGAGTCTTCTTTCTATACCCGGCACTTATGTACTCACTTGACAGCATCCTTCAATGCTTTACCAGGTTTAAATGCAGGCACTTTGCTAGCTGCGATTTCAATTTCTTCTCCTGTTTGAGGGTTGCGTCCTTTACGCGCAGCACGTTCGCGAACTTCGAAATTTCCAAATCCGATAAGTTGAACTTTATCTCCGCTAGCCAGAGCATTTTGGATAGCAGTAAACACCGCATCCACCGCTTTTGTCGCATCTTTTTTAGAAAGTTCAGCTGCTTCTGCAACTTCGTTGATTAGTTCTGTTTTATTCACACCAATCACCTCCTCCCAAAATTAACAATGCACTTCTGCTTATTTTTCATTTTTACGCATTTTTTCCGTTTCTAAACAAACTTTATGGGAGAAACGCTGTAGAATTCATGTTTATCACATCAATTCTGTTAAAAGATTATCACATAAGAATTGCCATATCAAGCACAATTCTTTTATTTCGGTCAATATTTCCTTAACAATATTTCCTTAATCATACATAAAGGATTTGTTCCAATACTCTATTGATTTTTTTCGGTTTCCATTTTTATACTCTTTATCGCCTTTATTGTCAAGTCATACTGGAATACAAATTGGGAAAAAGATTAAATTAAAAAAAATTAAAAAAAATCGTCATACATAAATACTCGACACATTAGCTTGTTTTAAAGTCCGATTGGCCATAGCCTTGTTGGCAAATAACGGGCGCCCTTCTATCGTTCAACCGTTAAAACGCTTTATTGGCATATACCGAGTCAAAATGTAAATAAAAAAAGACCTCCCACATAAGAGGCCTAAAGTATAATGGCTATAAGTCCTCCGGAACCTTCGTTAATGATGCGTTCCAGCGTCTCTTTCAGTTTATAGCGGGCATTTTCCGGCATTAATGATAGTTTCGCCTGTATGCCTTCTCGAACAATCGAACTTAAACTTCTGCCAAATATATCGGAATTCCAAATGGATAACGGATCATCTTCAAAGTCTTGCATCAAATACCGGACCAATTCTTCGCTTTGTTTTTCCGTTCCAATGATCGGAGCAAATTCTGATTCAACATCCACTTTAATCATATGAATGGATGGGGCGACGGCTTTTAGTCTGACACCGAATCGCGACCCTTGCCTGATAATTTCCGGTTCGTCTAAACTCATATCCGTTAAAGACGGTGCGGCGATGCCGTATCCGGTTTGTTTTACCATTTTCAAAGCATCAGCAATTTGATCATATTCCGATTTTGCATGAGCAAAATCTTGCATCAATTCCAACAGATGATCTTTTCCCCGCACTTCCACACCGACAATTTCTTTCAATACTTGATCATACAATTCATCGGGTGCATATAAATCTATTTCCGCAACCCCTTGCCCCATATCCATTCCTGCCAAACCGGCTCTTTCAATAAATTCGAGCTCGTCAAATTGCTGAACCACTCGTTCCACATCTCTAAGCCGTTTGATATCTTTCACCGTTTCTTTCACGGCTTCTTGATAATTTTCCCGAAGCCAATGATCTTCTTTCAATACCATGACCCAACTAGGCAGATTAACATTCACCTCAAGCACAGGAAATTCATATAATGCTTCACGTAAAACACTTAAAACGTCGCCTTCCCGCATATTTTCCACCGACATGGACAATACGGGAATATCATATTTTTCGCTAAGCTCTAAACGAAGCGCTTCCGTTTCCGGATGATAAGGCCTCGCAGAATTGACAATCATGATAAATGGCTTCCCTACTTCTTTTAATTCATCGATGACGCGCTCCTCGGCTTCAATATAATCAGCGCGCGGGATTTCTCCAATACTTCCATCTGTCGTAATGACAACACCAATCGTTGAATGTTCTTGAATGACTTTTCTTGTACCAATTTCAGCTGCTTCATGGAAAGGAATCGGCTCTTCATACCACGGAGTGCTGATCATTCTCGGTCCGTTTTCATCTTCATATCCTTTTGCTCCCGGAACCGTATATCCAACGCAATCAACCAAGCGAATATTCACTTCAAGCCCCTCATCAACGCTCACTTTCACCGCTTGATTTGGAACAAATTTCGGCTCGGTGGTCATAATTGTTTTCCCCGCCGCACTCTGTGGAAGTTCATCTTGAGCACGAGCCCGGTCTGCTTCACTTTGAATATTCGGCAATACAACAAGTTCCATGAATTTTTTTATAAAAGTTGATTTTCCCGTACGGACCGCTCCTACTACCCCTAAGTAGATATCTCCGCCGGTTCTTTCTGCAATATCTTTAA
This sequence comes from Bacillus sp. FSL W8-1127, assembly GCF_038006725.1. NCBI lineage: Bacteria > Bacillati > Bacillota > Bacilli > Caryophanales > Bacillaceae > Bacillus > Bacillus sp. FSL W8-1127. The sequence goes on from NZ_JBBOVU010000001.1 coordinate 2,112,380, forward strand.
AAAGATCTACTTTTTCCAAAAGGATTCCCTCCCAACATTCATTCCAGGGATGATATTCTGGTATATATGTCTTCTATATATGTGTATGACATTGTCCCACTTTGTTATGACTGCAAAATAAGATGTACTTTCTAATAATGCAATAAAAAACCCTCTTCCCTACAATATATTTGCAAAGAAAAGGGTTAGAACCTATTTTTTCATAAATACCGGTTCATTTTTTTCATTAACGGTATAGGGCAATGAATAAGCGGGAACGAAAAATGAATGCTGCGTTAATAACGGTCGTATATCTTCTCCCGGCTTGTATATATGTTTGTTGTTTTTCAAGGCCTCATACAAGTCCATACGATAATCGACATAAATCTTTCCGTCTCCGGTAATGACGAGTGGAAGATTTTTTTGAGAGTAGGGGCTCGTAACCATTGGTTCTTCTTTATAGCCAAGTTTTTTGTAATCAAGAGTATAGACATTTGGCGCGATTTCTTTTTTAAACGGTGGATATCCGTGAGATTGAATACGTATTTCCAATTCCCTTATGGTTTCCGCAATACGCAAATCAAAGATTTTGACAACAGGTTTTTTCTCTACATCCAACAATACGTATTGAAAGATCCCGCCGTTTTCGTACGAATTCCCCGGAGGTTCCGGCAAATATTGAGGAACTAATTTTTTAAAATCAATTAAATATTTTTGATAGATTGGAACATTCTCATCTTTTGTTTGAATGGGAAGGATGCCTCCGTTTTGTTTTTGAAACTGTTCAACGGCTTTTTGAACGGATTGAATTTGTTCTTGATAAGGGACTTTATTCTCTGCTTTCTCTTCATCCGGAAACATGCATCCATCTAAAAAGAAAACAGTTGTGAGCAATAAAACAGATATGAGCAACTTCCTCAATCGAAAACTCCCTTTCTATGTCAAAAATCCAACGTTAATAAAGCGGATACGAATAAATGAAAATTCTTTTTCTTTCTAGCCGACAGGGCCGCTGAAAACAACATAGATCATCATGATGCCGCCAAGAAATAAAAATATGTAGGCAAAAAAAGCAACAAGAAATCGAAGAAACTTAAATTTCATTTTATATCGGCTGACATAAATAGCGAACACAGAAAGAATCATGAACCCCATCGCAAGAAAGGATATCCACATTTTAATCATGCCTGGTGACATGGAATATCTCCTCCTATTTTTCCAAATATAGTATATCACGCTACGAGTATATTTCATAGAATTTTCGTTATTTTTCAAAAATATTATTGCTGCATTTTTCCTTTGCCGATTCAGATAAAACAAAACGATGGTTTGAAAACATTGCATTTCAGTACCATTCGTGATCTTTATGATGAAACGATCGTCGGTTATGTTCTTAAACATTCTATAATAATAAATTTATGTTGGATACTCTTGATCAAGAGCTTTTGTATGATTTCCTGATGAACATCCACTTATTTTATATCGATTGTAGGTGCGGGCAACTTCGCATGGATGAAAGAGAAAGATGAAGAAAGCAAATCGGACTCACAGTATGTCCCGGGTTGGGTTGGGAGATGTATAGATTTAATCCAATGGAATCTTTTTGGAGACACATTCACGGGGAAAGGTACGATACCTTGAAGGATGATCTACAACGGCTGAAAAATATACATGCGATTTTATAGCCACGAAAGAATATAACAACAATTAAACGGCCTCACACCACTGAAATATAGGGCTTAAGGCCGTTTAAACTTTTTATTATTTTTCACTGGCTGCTGGTTCAAAAAGCGTTTATCGTGCTTTTCATGTTAACAAGGACTTAATATTCCGGATACAATACAGGGGCTTTTCGATGTTTTGTAGCTTGTTCGTAAGCATAAGCCATTCCAATCAGTTCGCCTTCACTCCACATTTTGCCGAAGAAGGCCAATGCAAACGGCGATCCGCTTTCATAATAGCCAGCCGGAACGGTAATCAGCGGTAAACCGCTTATATTGATTTCAGATATGGTGGTAGATTGCACAACATTTTCCTGAATCGACGGAATGGCTGTTGGCATTTGTGGATAGACAAATCCGTCAAGACCTTTGTCTTCCATTACTTGATGAATCATTCTAAGCAATTCCCCCTTTGTTTCGTAAAATTCACTCAAATCCGGCAAAATGCTGTGATCCGCTTCAGCTGTTTCAGCATTCACATAATCGTGAACTAAAGCAAGCGGGCCATCTTCAGTCCAAGGAATACTTTTTGCTTTATCAAACACTGTTTTGATCGAAAGAGAAGGATCCTCCGGATTTAAATGTTTAAGGTATTTTTCCAAGTCGTAGAAAAAGGTTTCCAGCCCAAGACCCACTAAAGCCGACGGACCACCTTTAGATGATACATATTCAGCAAGTCCGGTTCCTGCAAAAGGATCCTCAACAACTTCCGCACCTTGGGCTTTTAATACTTCAATGGCCGCCAAATACAATTTTTGGGTTTCCGCTGAAAGTTCTTGTGTACGCCATCCCGGTCCGTATAATCCTAAACGTTTACCTTGTAAAAAATTCTTATCAAGAAAAGAAGTGTATCCGTTTTTAGGAATATTTCCAATTGAAGAAATGGTTTTTGGATCTTCTTTTGAATACCCGGCCATCACGCTTAGCATAAGCGCTGCATCTTGAACCGTACGAGCGTGTGGTCCTAACACATCGCGAGTCGTTCCTCCTAGGGGAGTGACCCCGACATTCGGTATTAACCCAAAAGAAGGCTTAATACCGACTAAAGCTTGAGCTGCAGCAGGAACTTGAATGGATCCGGCCGTTTCCTCAGCGACGCCAAGGACCGCAAAGTTTCCTGAAACGGCAGTCGCGGTACCACTACTGCTTCCTCCTGGTGAAATCGAGCGGTTTACTGCATTATATGTGGGCCCGTCCCAACTATTGTTTGCATTATAAGCACAGCTAAAAGCCGGAATATTGGTTTTTCCTAGAATGATAGCACCCGCTTCTTTCAATCTTGCAACGACCGGCGCATCTTTCACCGGCATTAACTCGATTCCACCAGATTCCTTACAAAGAGGAGCCCAGCCAAACGTGGAAGGAAACCCTGCAACATCCACCGCTTCCTTTATGACAATAGGAATTCCTGCCAGAGGTCCAAGTTCTGCTCCTTCTTCACGCAGCCGGTCAATGTTTTTAGCATCCTCAAGAGCATTAGGATTCATGAAGGTAAAGGCATTATAAAACTGTTCCAATTCATGAATTCGATCAAGGTAAGACTGAACTACTTCTTGAGCCGTATATTCACCATTTTGATACCCAGCTATAAGTTCTTCTACTGTGACTTCTTCAAAAAGGAAATCTTTTTCGTTTGACTTCAATAAAGTACTTTTTTTCAATAGTTTTCACACCTTTTCTAAATAATCTATCACTTATCGAAACCTTTCTTGATTATATTTTAAAATTTTCATACTATTTTTAATATTTATTTGTCAGATAATCTGACATAAATATAGTGAAGATTATTTTGGATGGCGAGTTCAAAGAGAAGGAAGCACAGAATTCGGCCGTGTCTTCAGAATCACAGCTGCCGTTTTCGTTTCCGAAGTGAAAAATCGGACATACACACTAAATAAAATTTGCCATTCCGTTCAACTCCATTCACAAAAGAAAAACAAAAAAATCTCCTCGATGCATTGCTTTCGAGGAGGTTTTGATCAAATGATTCCTGTTTTGTTCATTGCCAAGAGACTTTTTCAAGAAAGTACAACCGGGGAATATCCCCGGTTAGAAAGACGACCCATCCTTTTTATAAAGCCTGCTTTCTCATAGTATCGTATGAGTAGAAACTAGATGTGCATCCTTCTAAAGCCCAAATGATCATAAATTCTCTTGAATTTCCGCTTTTTTTGCCGACAAGTCTCGGTATCTTTTTTCAAATGAAACGAGAGTGGCAACAACCTATTGAAGTTTCCCGCTTAATCCTTTTATCGCCGCGTAATGGTTTCGTTCGATTTGCACGTTGGGGCAAAAACCAAAACACATTACTCATTCATTCTTGCATCTAAAATACCGGACAAGTCTTCCATTTCATGAGTTCTCATTCTGGTCATCAATTCATCCACAGCTTTTTTCGGGTCATAGTTATGAAAAAGTACTTGATAAAGGGCAGTTGTAATAGGCATTTTCACATTATAATTTTGAGATAATTGATAAGCCGCTTTGGTTGTTCTTACCCCTTCTACCACCATTCCCATGTTTTCGAGCACTTCGTTTAAATTTTTTCCTTTTCCAAGCAAATTCCCTGCCCGCCAATTTCGCGAGTGGACGCTTGTACATGTAACAATTAAATCACCGAGCCCGGCCAACCCGGAAAAAGTTAAAGGATTGGCCCCCATTTTTGTTCCCAGACGGGCTATTTCAGCTAGCCCTCGCGTGATAAGAGCCGCTTTGGCATTATCTCCGTACCCTAAACCATCCGAAATACCTGCTGCAAGCGCAATGACATTTTTTAGCGCTCCTCCAATTTCTACGCCGATCATATCCGGGTTCGTATAAACACGGAAATGCTGATTCATAAACAGTTTTTGGATTTTCTCGGCTGCTTTTATATTTTTTGAAGAAACCGTCACAGTCGTCGGCTGACGCTGGCTTACTTCTTCTGCGTGACTCGGTCCTGACAAGACGATAAGATCCGTTAACAAACAAGAAGGCATTTCTTCTTCAATCATTTCCGAAATTCTCATAAGCGTATCGGGCTCAATCCCTTTACTGACATGGACGAGAGTAATCGGCTTTTTTAAAACCTCGACCATTTGTCTGACAACTTCTCGAATCGCCTTTGTCGGCACTGCCAATACAATCAATTCAACACCGTTCAGCGCTTCTTCCATGGAGGCGAATCCTTTTATGTTTTCGGGCAATATGACATTCGGCAAATATTTTTTATTCGTATGATGTTCATTGATTTCCATGATTTGTTGTGGATTATGACCCCAAAGCCGTACATGGCATCCATTATCCGCAAGTACCATGCTCAAAGCGGTTCCCCAACTGCCTGCACCGATAACGGTAATCGTGTCAATATTCGTCTCATTCATGCTTTTCACCTACTTTTGGTTATTTCCGAGATCTCGCAATGATTTTAATAGGCGTTCCTTCAAATCCAAATGCATCTCTGATCCGATTCTCTAAAAAACGTTCATATGAAAAATGCATTAATTCAGGATCATTGACGAAGATAACAATAGTCGGCGGTTTGACTGCCACTTGAGTCGCGTAAAATATTTTTAGCCGCCGTTGATTCTCAGTAGGAGTAGGATTCATCGCCACGGCATCCATTATGACATCATTGAGCACGCTGGATTGAACGCGCATCGCATGGTTTTCACTCACCATGTTTATAACGGGAAGAAGCGTATGAAGACGTTTCTTTGTTTTAGCTGACACAAATACGATCGGCGCATAATCCAAAAATAAGAAATGACTGCGTATCTTTTTTTCAAATTCATTCATCGTTTTCTCGTCTTTTTCAACCGCATCCCATTTATTTACGACGATCACAATTCCTCTTCCCGCTTCATGAGCATAGCCGGCAATCTTCTTATCTTGCTCTCTTATCCCTTCTTCTGCATTCAACACGACTAATACAACGTCTGAACGTTCAATTGCTCTAAGAGCACGCAGCACGCTGTATTTCTCCGTTGATTCATATACTTTTCCTTTTTTCTTCATGCCGGCTGTATCGATAATCACGTACTTTTGACCGTTATACGTATAAGGAGAGTCCACCGCATCCCTAGTGGTGCCGGCGACATCGCTCACAATCACTCTTTCTTCCCCTAAAATAGCATTGACTAAAGAAGATTTTCCTACATTTGGCCGGCCGATTAAGCAAAATTTAATCACATCATCATCGTACTCTTGCTGAGAAGACTTCGGAAAACGTTTCACCACTTCATCCAGCAAGTCTCCAAGTCCAAGACCATGGGCGCCGGAAATAGGAAATGGCTCTCCAAAACCAAGAGCATAGAAATCGTAAATTACATCCCTCATATCCGGATTATCGATCTTATTGACAGCCAACACAACCGGTTTATTGGAACGATACAAAATTTTAGCCACTTCTTCATCAGCTGCTGTAACCCCTTCCCGTCCATTGGTCAAAAAGATGATGACATCCGCCTCATCAATGGCGATTTCCGCTTGCTGGCGAATTTGTTCAAGAAAAGGTTCATCACCGATCTCAATCCCGCCGGTGTCAATAATATTAAATTCATGAGTCAGCCATTCAGCAGAGCTGTAAATCCGGTCTCTAGTAACACCCGGAACATCTTCCACTATTGAGATTCTTTCCCCAACAATACGGTTGAAAATAGTGGATTTCCCCACATTTGGCCTCCCCACGATCGCTACAACCGGTTTTGCCATTTATATCATCCTTTCACAGTGGTTATAGAAAATATTCCATTCATTTTTTGTCCATAATTCAATCTAAAGACATGTCCATTTTAAGAGAAAGCACAGCTGGAAGGAAGACTCCCGTCGAGTCTGTCGATTTTTTATCAATTAAGAACAAAACCCTTCCGAAAAAGAAGGGTTCAACTTCACCATTTTAGCAATAATGCACAAAACTAGCAATGGCGAATAGAATCTAATGCCTCACGATAATAAATATCTCTTCGGTCAGCTGGTGGGCGATTCCATCCAATATAGCCTCTAAATTCGTGGCGATGACTTCCATCTCCTTTTGATCCTCGCAGTGAAAAACAGTCGTGCCGGACGGAACTTTTTTGGGATTCGTGGTCACGGCGGCCAAAATGAAATTTTCAATCATCATTGTCATTTTTGCCGATCCCCCTTTTGAATGGCATTTGACTCACTCGGCATTCGAATCGCGTTTTCAAGTGTCGGGACCTCTTTTAAAATACGGATGGCTTTTTCCTTGTTTTTTTCTTGCGGCAACACAAAAACAGCCACTTGGCCGTTATTCAGATCCCTTTTAGCCAACGGAACTAACGCTGGCGTTCCGGAATCCCGGATGACTCCCATAGCGGTGGAAATATCGTGTAATATCGCTTGTCTCTGTCCGAGGTTGGCAATCGTAGTGCGCGCATTAAAATTTTTTGGCGTCAAAATAAATCCCATGCCGTATTTCAATACTTCCTTTTGCCTTTCAGGAAGTCCTATATTCATAATATAAATATCTCCCACATACAAGCCTGCTCCTTTCACATGCGGCTCAACGTATTCAATATGAACGATATCGCCCAGTTTTCCGCCAGCCATTAATTTTCTTGAAATCAACAAGCATACAAAAGCACCGATGAGTGCGACATAAAAGTGAAAGAGAATATACAAAAGCGTTGTAGTAAATGAAGTTAAAATCACGAGGTAATTTCTGCTTTCGAAAGCAACAGCAATTCCTTCGATATAAGTAGCGCCCCTTGGCACTAGTTCTAATTGGTCGATGGTTGTCAACGTATTCCGCTCCATATTCCGAACATCACGAAATTGTTGAGCAGCTAACGATAAGAATGTAATAGCTGTAAAATCTTTTTCCATAATCGCCGGTATCGCGACTGAACCTAAGGCTGAAGCAATAAATCCCATGGAAATATGAATAATTTTTCCGTGCAGATAGGTCGGATACTGACGGTAATCTGTTTTTAACATGTAAATCCTGGTTAATGTTCCGGCAACCACACCGAATATCACTGGATGCACATACTCATTCATAAGTTTGCTTCTCCTTTACTGGCAAAGATTTTACGTGGAATATAGATTTGAGAATCCGTAATTCATGGATGCCAACCATGATTAGCATGGAAAAAGAAAAAAAGTCTAAAAACCAGCTATCCCCTATTTTATAAGGCAAGGATGCTTGGCTAAGGACCTTAAACAATAACCATTCTCCCGCTAAAAACCCCATATAAACAGAGATCATTCTATTTTTCCAAAGTCGAGGCTTAGGATAGATCGCAAATTGAATGAGCAGAACAAGGATCACAATATACCATTTGACGTCGACTAAAAACCAGGCCCTTTCATACATTTCAAAAAGCTTTATCCCCGCGAATACCATAGCGGTCATCAACGCGGATATACATAATGAAAACAGTTGTATGAATGGATATTGTCGAATGGCGAAACATCCAATCGCTGTCAGTAAAAGATAAGAAAACGATACTTCAGCATGATCGATTGTGATAAATTTTCCCGCTCCAATACAAAGCAGCAAGCTCATAATGCTTATTTTCAACCGTAGAGGATGAGATTTATCCATAAGAAAGGTAGCCGTTATCCATATACCCCAGCATACGGATAAAAAAATTATGTACTCCATCATTTGCCCTCCTATTGTTACCATTATGGGAAAGGATTATGAATTTCATTCATTGGAAAAGTTCACGGTTTTCGTCATTTCCTTCATACTAAGGAGGGGAGAGATAGAGAAAACAACAAAGATAACATTTCTTAATGGTAAAAGCCAGGCCAGGATTCATCAAAAGCCTCGCTTTCCGATTTCCAATCTATTGGAAAATCGAATTATTCGAAATGATGATCGTCCAATGCGAACGAATGCGTTTTCTTGGAACGGAAGGAATTGTTTCTTTTTATCCTCATGAACAGAAGATGAACGAATTCTGACCTATCCGGCAACGAGATAAAATTTTCTCGTCGGGTTTTTTCTATTCGGAACTTTCTTTTTGAATCAGGCTGTTTTCTTCCTCCTGTTTCAAAAAGTGATAAGAGATGACAGAGCAGCCCGAATTCGATGCAGCTTTTGCAAAGAAAATTTGCGGAATGACTGATTGCCTTTAATATGACCGAACGAACGAATGAATGGGCAAGCCGAGTTTTTGGCATTTGTCAAAGTTGCTTTTTACTGTGACGGTCGAAAAATGTGGGAGACTGTTGCGGGGAAGCGAGCCGGGCGAGGAGCGAAAGAAAAGACTTGCGGATCGTCCGCGGAAAACGAGTGGATTGCGATCCCGAGATTTACATAAAAAAGGGGATGCCCCTCAGTCATTTTTCTGACTTTTGGGCATCCCCTTTTCCTTCGAGCAATAGGAATTATTTAAGACCTTTTAGTTGGTCGCCGATTACTTCACCCAACTGGAAACCTTTCGATTCTTCCGGCAATTCAAAAGAATCATTTGTATCGACAGGTTCATTTTCTAATTCTTTTATGCTTAAAGAAAGACGTTTTTCTTTTTCATTTACATCCAACACTTTTACTTCCACTTCTTGGCCTTCGCTTAAAACTTCATGCGGCGTGCCAATATGTTTATGGGAAATTTGCGAAATATGGACGAGACCTTCCACCCCAGGGAAAACTTCGACAAAAGCGCCATAAGAAACAAGGCGTTTAACGGTTCCTTTTAAAACGGAGCCGACAGGTGCTTTTTCTGCAATATTTTCCCAAGGTCCCGGAATGGTTTCTTTAATGGACAATGAAATGCGTTCATTGTCTCTATCGACAGAGAGTACTTTTACTTTGACAATCTCGCCTTCTTTTACCACATCAGAAGGTTTTTCTACATGTTCATGCGATAATTGCGAAATATGAACAAGACCGTCCACTCCACCTATATCGACAAACGCTCCAAAGTCCGTCAGCCTTTGTACTTTTCCTTCCAGTACGTCACCAGGCTGAATTTCATCCAAAAGTTTTTTCTTCGCTTTTTGTTTTTCTTCTTCCACCACTGCCCTATGGGAAAGAATCAGCCTATTTTTTTCTTCGTCCAACTCTACAATTTTGAAAGTCAGTGTTTTTCCTTTGTAGTCTTCAAAATCTTCTACATAATAATCTTCTACCAACGACGCCGGAACAAACCCGCGTACGCCTAAGTCAACCACGAGGCCGCCTTTTACAACTTCTTTTACTTCGGCTTCAAATATTTCGCCGTTTTCAAAGCGCTTACGCATCAAATCCCAAGCCTTTTCTGCATCCACTTTCCGTTTCGAAAGAACATACAGATCATCTTCTTCTTTCGTAATTACTAATTCAAGCGTATCTCCTACATTTACTGCATCCGATGCTTTTTCTATGTGTAAACTTGACAGCTCGCTAATAGGAATAATACCGTCTTTTTTACTGTTTTCAATTTCTACTTGCACTTGTTTGTCTTCAACTTTTATAACCGTTCCTTTTACTTTGTCTCCCACATTCAACGGGGAAATTTCGAGACTATTCAAATCCTCTGTCATAAAGTACTCCTCCTTAATACGAGACTGCGAAAAAATGAAAAAAAACCTCTTTTTACTAACTTCTAACAAATGCTGTCATTTGTCAAGCATCTCGCATTAGCGATTTTCATTTAAAAGCTGCTGAATATGCGTCATGATCAGATTTGTCGCCTCTTCAGGAGATGCTTTTTTTTCTCGCAATTCCGACATATCAATCGGTTTCCCGTAAATCACTTTTACTTTTTGAAATATTCTATAGCTGCCAATGATGGCACAAGGAATGACTTGAGCATTTGTCCTCAAGGCAAAATAACCGGCTCCGGCCAGACCTTTTCCTAATTTGCCTGTCTTAGAGCGGGTTCCCTCCGGAAACAGACCTAGAACTTTTCCTTCCTTAAGTACTTTCAAACCCGTTCGCAACGCTTCTCTGTCGTTTCCTCCTCTTTTTACAGGGAAAGCATTGAGCTTTTTAATGATGCCGCTTAGAATCGGTACATTGAAAAGTTCAGCTTTTGCCATAAAGGAAATGGGGCGTGGACAAGTTACTCCTAAAATAGGAGGGTCCATATTATCTATATGATTGGAACAAAGGAGAACACCTCCTTGTTCAGGAAAGTGTTCCAATCCTTTAACTTCCACTCTATACATTTTTTTTAAGATAGGAGATACGATCCGCTTTGCAAACGCATAAAACGTCACTTCAATCGAACCCTTTCTTTTACAAGCTCCATGATATGGTCTACCACTTCCTCAATGGACAAGGAAGTCGTATCTAATTCGATTGCGTCATCCGCTTTTTTTAAAGGAGAGGCCTCTCTTTCTGAATCCATCTTATCGCGCAAAGCAATTTCTTTCATTAATTGGGCTAGATCCGATTCAAATCCTTTTGCTAAATTTTCTTGATGTCGTCTTTTAGCCCGTTCCTCAACAGTGGCCACTAAAAAAATCTTGACTTCGGCGTTTGGAAGCACATGAGTGCCAATGTCTCTTCCATCCATGACGATTCCGCCTTTTTGGGCTAATTCCCTCTGCCTTTCCACCATTTCTTTTCTGACTAATGGATGCTTGGAAACAGTGGAGACATGTTTTGTCACTTCGTGAGATCGTATTTCGTCCGTAACATCCGTTCCGTCTAATAAAACGTGTTGTGCTGCATTCCCTTGGATAAGTTCGATATTAGTATTGTTTAAAATCTCCGCTAAAGCTTGTTCATCTTCCAGATCCGCTCCTAACTTTAGCGCCTTATATGTAAGAGCTCTATACATCGCTCCTGTATCTATGTATAGGTATGATAACTTTTTAGCAACCAATTTCGCGACGGTGCTTTTTCCGGCAGCTGCCGGCCCGTCAATTGCAATTTGAATCTCTTTCACCATATTTTCACCTTCTCACAATCAGTCAAGTCTATTTTATCATAACGATGTTATAAAGTATGAATTGAAAAAGATGTAAAGTCAAAGCAAAACATAACACAAAAGCAAGCGAACTCTTTCTCTTAAAGCTTACTTTTCTTTATACACTAATGTTAATTCGTCCAACATTCGTGTCCAATCGCCAACAAAAGAATCTCCCGGTGCGAAGAGAAAAAGAATGCTTCGCCGGGAGATTCTTTTACTTTTGGGGCAAACGGGGGATATAATGAGGCACTCTCCAGCAGTATTCCGAAGGCTGGCAACTTCTCCAAACGTTTCACAATAAAAACAAAAATGTTTTTTCCATTTTCCTCCTTCGAACTATCGAAGGTGAACCACCATTTGTTTTGAATTCACAGCGAGGATGAAAAGCATTTTGAAAGTCATTTTTCATCATTGCTGCCGCGCATCCAGTCCATATTCAACAACATTAGAATATCACTATTCGAGCAGACCTTTTTTTCTTAATAATAACTGTCTTTCAAAACTAAAGCGGAGCAAAAGCTGGCGCTCAAAAGCAGTCGTATCGGAAAATTGAATATAAGCAATGGAATTATGGCCTTCATCCGAAACTCTAACGATTTCACCTTTTAATTTTAAATAATGAAATTCACCGGACTGCATTGGCAACACCATCAATATATTCAATTGTTCTTTCTGCTTCAAATCCAGATGTTTAGGAATGATTACAGCGGCCCCTCCTGCGCTTATGTCCTTTGTAATGGTGGCAAAAACTTCATCGCTCCCCTCTTTCGAAATCGAGACATCTACAGAGGTTTCCACCCGAACGAACCGACGCCGTTGAATCCGTATATATTTTTCTTCGCCCGGATCTTGTATGACCATGGTCGGGATTTGTTTTATTTCTTTTCCGATCACCGTTGTCTGAAAAGTATAGACTGAATTTTTTTCCGCAATAAACGTAACTTTGAACGTTGTTCCGTCCATAAAAAAGCGAGATTTATTTGTCTCCAAATGGACTGGATAATCAACGTAAAGTATACCGGGGCCTTTATCGACTACCCGGCATTTATAAAGTTCTTCATTTTCATCGACCGTCTTCAGCGTTAATATTGACCCGATTTCCAACATTCCATCACCTGTTTCCTCAAAAATCCATCTTTATTATGCCATGAAAAAGATGAGGAATCTATAAGGAAATGCGGAATGCCGACTTCAACGACTGATAAAGAAAATCTCGTTTCATTTATAGAACATCATTGTAAATAGGTTCTGCGTTTTCTAATTTTTCCACTTTCTCTTCGTCTCCTGTTTCAGCATTAATATAAATGCGGTACGTATCTTGATCAAGCGTTCCCAAAAATTCATAGCACAGCACTTCTTCATCCAAATCATTGTTAATCACGGCAAGGCGGCTCTCTTCAATTTTCACATTGCTATGAATCATTTTTTTCGCATCGCTGACTGATAGTTTCGGCTTTGGAAGTTGTCGCTTATGATGATGATTTAAATAGTCGGAAGCGACTAGCCCCATCACCTCGCCATTATCAAGGGCCACTTTGATTTTCACTGCTTCCGGATAGATCCTTACTCCATTTTGGTTGGAAACGAAAGTGAACACCCCGATATGATCATACTGAGCGCTGTCCACTCCCTCCAGATTTTGAAAGTGATGTTTTTTTAAAAATCTTTGGGCTGTTAAATAAGCTTCATTTAAACTCAGTTTTTGATTCGCCACGTCTCTGTTCACCATATACCAAATCGGATAACCGCCTTTTTTCGTTACATCCATAGTGCCTTCAGCTCCGTCGCTTTTAAAAGAAACGCTATAAAATCCAAATTCCGAACCATCCCCGTTTTTGGTTACTTTCACATTCGATATGTTTGAAGAAGGAGAAAACGATTTGGCAATCTGGACAGCCTCTTTTCTGGAAATTTCTTTTCCCGGAAGCTGATCGAATTGCGGCTTTTTCGCTCTTGTCGAAATAGAAGCCACGCCGTTGACATCTTCTTCTCCATATCCCCCTACTGTTTTCTCAACGGTCTTAAAACCGTCAATAATCGTATTGTCGGAGGCTTCTTTGCCATTTGCAAGCGCCATTTCGACGTCCATCCAGCGAAGATTGTTTTTCAATACCATGTGCTGGACTTGACGCAGTTCATTTTGAATGTCGGCCGACTGTTTATATAACTTTTTCAATTGACTGTACTCTTGTTCTGAAAGAGGCTGCTTATTCAAATCGCGGATCGCTGTTCGATAGCTGAAGTTTCCTATGTTGGATAGAAATTCTTCGGTTTTATTAAACGGAAGCAAAGAAAGCGGCAGTTGTCCAACGTCGGTATGAGCTTCAGAAGTCAACCTCCACACATCCGCCAAAGCAGGCGATAACTGTTTCTGTGAATTCATGGCCAACGTGGCTCCAATTTTGTCATGGAGCATGTCTACTTGGTACGTCAAATCATGAAAAGCTCGTTGATAATTATTTTCGGCGTTGATCAACACAGCGTTTTTTTCTTTATGCTCTTGGTATCCCCAAAGAACCGTTCCGGCAAGTCCCAATGTCAAGATGACAACTAAAATGTATCTGATCATTTTTCCACCCCTTTACCGACAGAAAATATGTTTACCAATTTGCTTGATTTGCGGACGCGACCAAATCCATTTGCTCGTAGCCGTGGCCGGATTGAAATAATAAATCGCTCCATCGCTTGGATCCCATCCATTAATCGCATCCAGTACAGCTCTTTTGGCTGTCTCATTTGGAGTCAGCCATATTTGTCCGTCTGAAACGGCGGTGAAAGCTCCAGGTTCGAAAATGATACCGGAAATCGTTTTTGGAAAAGACGGATGTTCCAGACGGTTTAAAATGACAGCAGCGACTGCTACTTGTCCTTCATAAGGCTCTCCTCTCGCCTCGCCATACACCGCGTTTGCCATCAGTTGAATATCATTTTGAGAAAAACCAGGCGGAGTGTTTGCTGCAGTAGGTTTTATTTGGCCGCTGCCACTATTTTTCGTTTGCTCGGTTCCCCCGTAATAGGTAAAATTTTTTCCTTTGTAAATTTGTTCTTTCACATAGTTTTCATCGTATTTGGAAGCTTTTACAAGTTTTTGTTTCGTTGCATCACCCACCAATCCGTCGACCGGCAGACCAAATGCATTTTGAAAATTTCTTACCGCCCAATAAGTTCCCCACCCGAAAACTCCATCAATTTTTCCACGGTAATATCCAATATATTGAAGCCGTGCTTGAAGTTCGATCACATCATCACCAAATGCTCCTCTTTGAATGACCTGGTTGGAAAAAGCATTTGCTCTAAGATTTTGACAAGGGAAAAAAATAATGAAACTTAAAATAACCATCATCCGACCCATTAAAAGGATCCATCTCCAACTTTTCATGTCGCAAACCTCCAAACCCTGTTTTAACATTAACCCTATTTTTCGTTATCATTGTCTTTTTATTCCAAACTTCCAACAACAAAAACTAGAAAGAGTTTCAAATCTTTCCATATTGAGATGACAAGGAAATCTTTCCGACTATCCTGAACTCATTTTTCACTTGAATCGTTTTTCAGATCCTTTTCCGGAAAAAAGCAGCCTCTAAAAAGACAAAAAAAAGAACGATACACCGCGTATCGCCTTTTTATGCCATTCATCTTATTTCTCACTCAAAACAAGAGGAGTCTATTTTGACAACAGACCTTTTTTATAATGTTCTGTCACAATGCGAGCATCTTTAACTTTTTTGAGACCGAGCCACCATAAAAACAGCATGAACGGTATGATGACATACATCCATGTCTCCTTTAAAAATAATATATAATCGTAAAGCCCATGAAGTACGAAAGGCAAAAACAAAGAAAGAAACAAACCTGTTCGTTTTTTCCCGGGGCTGGAAAATTTCGATTTTCCCAAATAATAGCCCATTATGACTCCAAAAAGAGCATGGCTGGAAACCGGAAGCAAAGCTCTCGAAAAAGCAAACTCAACTCCATTTGCGATCAAATATAAAATATTTTCTACAGTGGCAAACCCTAATGACACACTAGTTGCATACACAATGCCATCATATGGCTCATCAAACTCTGCATGTCCGTATATGGCATAAAATAAAACAAGCCACTTAAACAATTCTTCAATCATTCCCGATGAGAAAAAAGCTTGCAAAAAGTCAGAATGAACGATTCCTTCCGCGGAAAACACATATTGAATAAACATGACGGGCAAGGTTAAAAAGCCGCCGTAAATAAACATTTTCAAGACCATCAGTAAAGGTTCTGTTTCAAATTGGTCTTTTAAATAAAAATAACAGAGGAGCGCTAGACCGGGAGCAATTCCGGCGGATAAAACAGTAAGCATACATGGTCCTCATTTCTATCTGTTTAGTTTCATGTTAAATTTATCATGTAAAGAAAAGAAATGAAATGATTTTCTATTTAAAAAATTGCAGGTAGGAGGTTTTTCGGTTGAAAAAAACGATATTAGTCATTCATACCGGAGGAACCATTTCCATGCAAGAAGATAAGAAGACAGGAAATGTTCTTCCTCGGCAAAAAAATCCCTTGACAGAAGCTGAAAAAATATTGAACCAATATGCCAATATCATCACCGAAGAACCATTTCAACTTCCATCTCCTCATATTACGACAAAAGAAATGTATGAACTGAAACGCTTGATTGAAGAGAAGCTGAAAGAACATTCGATGATTGAAGGGGTTGTGATCACCCACGGAACAGATACGCTGGAAGAAACGGCCTATTTTCTGGACCTTACCGTCCAAACTTCTATTCCCATTGTGTTCACCGGAGCCATGCGGTCAAGCAATGAAATCGGGGCAGACGGACTATACAATCTGATTTCTTCCATTAAAGTGGCGTCATGCGAGGAGGCAAAAGACAAAGGAGTATTGGTCGTCCTAAATGATGAGATTCATGCCGCCAAAAACGTTACCAAAACTCATGCAAGCAATGTTTCAACTTTTCAAAGTCCTCAATACGGTCCGATCGGCATCGTCACGAAAAGAGCGGTTCTTTTTCATCATACGCCCGTTTCCAGGGAACATTATCCGATTTTGGACATTTCTCCGAAAATCGGATTACTTAAAATTCATTCCGGCATGGATTCGAGTTTGTTTTATGCGTTAAAAGACTTAAATTATGATGGCGTGGTCATTGAAGCGCTCGGACAAGGCAATGTACCTCCTGCTACCGTTCCCGGAATTAAAAGCCTTGTGGAAGCGGGAATTCCGGTCGTTCTTGTTTCTAGATGCTTCAACGGAATTGCTGAGGATGTGTATGCCTATGAAGGTGGAGGGAAACAATTAAAAGATTTGGGCGTTATTTTCTCGAATGGTCTGAACGGCCAAAAAGCCCGGATCAAATTGCTTATCACTTTGTCCATTACGAAAGATGTTCAAAAAATTGAAGAAATGTTTCAATTGTAATCAACGGAGTCAGAGTCAGGCCGCAAGGAAAGAATTCTTTGAATAGGTTTGAATACGCAGCAAATACTATGTATGCACTACACCATTAAAGGAGGAAATGTCATGAAAGTGCGTGATATCATGTCATCCAATATTGAAAGCTGCTCTAGTCAAGATTCCTTGCAAACAGTGGCCTCTAAAATGAAACAATTGAATATCGGTGCCCTTCCAGTCGTAGAAAACGGCCAAGTAACTGGAATGATTACGGACCGCGATGTAACTATCCGTGCGGTAGCTGATGACAATGCCAACAAAAATGTAGAGCAAGTCATGACTCATAATGTCGTTTCAGTCAGTCCTGACGCTTCTGTTGAAGAAGCGGCTCAATTAATGGCACAACACCAAATCCGCCGTCTTCCAGTCGTAGAAAACGGTCAAATTGTCGGCATGGTTGCTCTTGGCGACCTATCCGTCAGCGAAAAATCGAATGAAAAAGCTGGAGAGGCACTCACTCAAATTTCTCAGCAAAATTTACAATAACGCCCATAATATTGTCATAGGGGTTCCCATATAGGGAGCCCCTGTTTGTTATGGCGTTTTCCATTTTGAACAAAGCGGTTGAGTCGCTTATCTATTATTCATATTTTATTTTAAGCGTAAAAGCCATGGATCATGAAGAGATTCTGCCGACGAATCATTTCCGAAATATATCTCAACATCTCGATTCATTCACAGACAGATCTAAATATCCATTCCTCAACCTTCGATCTTAGATATCTTCGAACGAGCATCAAACTGCAGTTCTTTATCTATCTCTTGATTCGATCTGTCTTTCACTGTCCATATAGCAATCGAACTGATCAATGCAGCCAAAATGATATAAAGAGCAACTGGTACATATGATTGATGAAATTCAGCTAATAAAGCGGTTGCCACTAATGGTGCTGTCCCCCCTGCAATTGCCGCTCCTAGTTGATAGCCTAACGAAATGCCTGTATATCTTATTTTTGCTGTAAAGATCTCTGAAAACAACGTGCCTTGGACAGCATTAATCGATCCCCAAATCACACCGAGACCGATGACCGTTGCGATAATTAATAGCGCTACAGATTTTTGTTGAAGCAACCAAAAATATGGAAACGCATACAAAATAGTCAAAACAATTCCACTAACGTAAATCGGTTTACGTCCAATGCGATCAGACAACATTCCAATGAAAGGAGCTAAAATAGTGGCAGTGACTGAACCAATAAGAACAGCGGTTAAAGCAGACGTTTTACTAAAATGTAAATTGGCAGTGGCATAAGAAACAACAAACGTACCAAATATATAAAATGGTGCCGTTTCCACTACTTTAGTACCCATTGCAATGAATACTTCTTTCCAATGATAGCGAAGAGTATCCACTAATGGGATTTTGGAAACTTCTCCTTTTTCTTGGGCTTTCTTAAAGGATGGGGTCTCTTCAATTCCTTTTCTAATCCATAACCCTAAAATAACTAATATCGCACTTAATAAGAAAGGAACGCGCCATCCCCATGACATAAAATCTTTTTCCGGCAGCAGCGTCATTACTGAAAGGGCTAGCGTGCCTAATATCAACCCTACTGAAATACCCATTTGTGGAACACTGCCAAACAATCCTCTTTTATCTTTTGGAGCATATTCCACGGCTAATAAAACGGATCCTCCCCACTCTCCGCCAAGCGCTAAACCTTGTATAAATCGTAAGCAAGTTAAAAAGATAGGAGCCCATATTCCAATCACTTGATAGGTGGGCAGTATCCCCATGCCAAATGTTGAAATCCCCATCAAGCTAAGCGTTAAGACCAACGTTTTCTTTCTCCCGAGTTTATCTCCTATATGGCTAAAGATAATCCCGCCAACAGGTCTTAGAAAAAACGCTAAAGCAAATGAAGTATAGGCGAATAATAAACCGATCGTGGGGCTTTTGCTGACAAAAAAGAGCTGATTAAAAACTAGCGATGCCACGGTTCCGTATAAAAAATAATCAAACCATTCAATGGCACTGCCAACTATGCTTGCAATTAAAACTCTCCACATACTTTTCTCCATCATTCTCTCCCTTTCCTTTGTTCATATCAAATAAGAATATTCTTATTTTTTTGCTGATAATAACGTTATAACTTCTTGCTTTTTTATGTCCTCCCCCCTTGTTTACTTTGACTCATCATTACAGGTTAACTGGTCATCTGATGACCTGGTTATAAAAATGTTTTTTTTTATACTATCATACTCATTTTGTTGTTTAAAGATGTTTTTTGCAATTTTTTTAAAATTAGAAATAATGTGGGTCGCACAATTCATCCAGCATGGATCAACAAGAAAAGAACCTTTTTAAACAATACAATCTGGCGAGGGCATTTTCACATCTTACGATTTAGGAGAATGATTTTGCAAACACTTTAAGATTTCATCGCCATTCGGTTTTGCAGTAATCCCTATTTTATAGGGTACTGTGTCCCGAATCATCAATGAAAGTCGAATGTCCAACGGAAATAGTCAAGTACATTCCTATGTAGAATGACCATGTCTTTTCATTTCAGGAAACAGCAAAAGGACAAATGAAACCAATGATACCATTTGTCCTTTTCATTCTATGAAACTAGCAGATGGTCGCATTGTTTAGCTTGCTTGTTCTTTTTCTGCAATCGCCGCCGCTATGAGTTCGCCATGAAAACGGCCATTTTCTATAAAAATTTCATTGGCATTGTTCCCGGCAGCAATCACGCCTGCGATAAAGATCCCTTCAACATTCGTTTCCATCGTATCGGGATTATAGTTTGGCCTTCCTGTTTCCGGTATAATCTCCACTCCCATTTTGCTGATGAATTCATGGTCAGGATGATACCCGGTCATGGCGAATACAAAATCATTTGCGATTTCTTTATCAATACTTCCAACCGTATATAGAACTGAGTTTTGCTTGATCTCTTTCACATGGGCGTTGAATTCCATCACAATTTCTCCATGACGTATCAAGGAATCAAATTCTGGCAAAATCCACGGTTTTATACTTTCCGAATATTGTTTTCCTCTGTATAAAACCGTCACTCTCGCTCCTGATTTATGCAGCTCCAATGCAGCATCAACAGCCGAATTTTTGCCGCCGATCACGACGACATCAGTGTCAAAAAACGGATGAGCTTCTTTGAAATAATGATAGACTTTGTCCAATTCTTCTCCTGGTATATTCATATAATTGGGATGGTCGTAATAGCCAGTTGCGACAACTACATATGGAGTTTCATACACTTCTTTTGTCGTTTTGACGAAAAAGGTACCGTTCGATTGTTTCGTTACGTCTTTTACTTCTTCGAAACGATGGATGCGAAGCTGTTTTCTTTTCACCACTTCACGATAATACGTTAAGGCATCGTTTCTTTTTGGTTTCCGTTCCACCGTTATAAAAGGAACATCGCCAATTGCCAGTTTATCGCTTGAACTGAAAAAAGTTTGATGAGTGGGAAAACGATAAATCGTATCCACAATATTTCCTTTTTCAATAATGAGTGGGTTTTTTCCTGTTTCTTTTAACGAGATGGCTGCCGCCAAACCGCATGGCCCTCCTCCAATAATGATGCATTCTTCCTTCAACATTCCGTTCCACCCTTTCTCCTACCGTACAACAAAGAAGCGGTACTGCTGATAAAAGTCCATTCAGACGTTTCTTTCGTTCGGATCCTTTAAAACATTTCATATATTCCAAACAATCGAAAAGTATTTGTCTATTTTCGCTCCCGTCATATACAAAATCCCGGTAAATCCAATGTTTTACCCGCATTTCAATCAATATTGTGATGACGAATGAAAAACATTAAATCATTGGCAATTTGTCACTGCGGCTTACCTTCGTGCAAGAAAACAGTTCCTTAAGGATTGCACGTCGCACGGTCGTTCCGTTCACCACTTTATTTTACTGGAAATTTATGTATTGCTTTTTTTCGTTTCATTCGTTTCAAAAGCAGCAAAAATGCAAAATGGCTCTTTTAATCCATTTTGTCCTATCCATCTTCCCATTCTCACGCTACAATTCACGTCATAGTATACACTAGAATCCTTGAAATGCAATCAAAAATCTGGGATTTCGGATCAAAAAGCGGCCATTGGAATTTCATCTTCCCGTTCGCAGGGAATATGTACCTCATTTCCATCATATGTTTTGAATAGATCCCGGTCATTTTACAAAACATGAATCATCGCCACATGGAAAAAGCCGAATAAAACAGAAAATAAAAACAGGCTTATAAAAAGAGCCTTTTGGTAAGACTCTTTTTTATCCCGGAAATAATTTATAGACGTTTTCAATCCCTTTATTGGAAAAAATTATTTTTCCGTATTCCTCCAAATAATGAATCGTGAGACGAGATCTCTCTGCATATTCCAAAATAACAGGCTCCAGATTTTTTTTCATCCCTTCTTGAGAATAGTCGACCGCCACATAATAAAAGGGATCTTTCCAAAAAATCCTCGAAGGAATCACCATTCTCATTTTTGCTATACGCTGAGCAAGCTGGATAATCTCTTCAAAATCCGTACATTTATAAATGGAAAAAGGCGTGAACTCTCGTTTCCATCCAGCATGCAACTCTTCAATGGCATCATTTGTATGATCGTCATTATCCAAAAAGTCAAGTGTAAATATGAG
The DNA here is from genome assembly GCF_038006725.1 of Bacillus sp. FSL W8-1127. Taxonomy (NCBI): domain Bacteria; kingdom Bacillati; phylum Bacillota; class Bacilli; order Caryophanales; family Bacillaceae; genus Bacillus; species Bacillus sp. FSL W8-1127. Next base: position 2,134,003 of record NZ_JBBOVU010000001.1, read on the forward strand.
TGTTACTTCTTCCTCCGTTAAAGTATGGATCTCAATAGCCACCGGACCATCATACGCAAAATGGTAACGCTTTTCAATTTCTTCAATCAATTCTTCAAACAGTTCATGCCAAAAAAAAGCATCCTCTTCCACCATCTGCTTCTTAGCGAATCCTTTTTCATGCAATTCTTCAAAGGATATCGATAGTTTAACCGTATTTTTTGACAATCGCTCTATATTCATCACATGGCTGCCCCCTGAGTGTGAACTCTTATGAGTATATTATGTTAGGCAGCAAAGATGGTGTCAGAAAGGCTTTATCACTTCGCTTTAAGAAACACTTTTTTCCTTTGGAGTTCATCAATAAATATGTATCTGCCTGATATCCCAACCTCAAAGAAATCATGTCCAAGCCGTTGCCGATCAAAATGATCGAATTTTTACCTCCACATTTTCCTTTTCAGTACTATCCTAAACCCAATCACCCAATTTATTTCCCGTGGGTATACCCACTTAACATCAAGGATACTTTATCCTCTGTCTCCGTATTCATTTAAATATCAGATGATCTATAAAAATTTTCACATCCGTCTGCCGGCACGACTTTGAACGCTCCCCTTTTATTACTTGACAATATTCAATATAAAGCGAAGTTGTGAAAATTTGCAGGAGAGTGGTGTACTGTTTAAAAAGGACGATTCGCAAGAGTGCTGAGCCGTGGTTCCAGTCTATTTTGTATGGAAAAGTAATGATAAAAAGGTAAACAAAAAATGTTTTCATCATTTATTGTATCTATATTCTCTTAATCGAATGGGGATCAATTTTTAGCAGGATTCATGAACGTGTTTGAATGGACAAAACCTTTTGTCAAAATCATTCTGGACTGTCTCCTATTCTTTGCGAGGCGTGACAGTTTTATAAGGCTAAGCCATTCCTCCATATAGTCGGCTTATTTTCCGCCTTTTTGTCACGCCTGCATTTTTAATTTGCAATCATTCGCAATATTCTTGTTTTTTCACCCAAAAATTCCCACAATGATAGCATAACAAGCACAAAAGACGAACATAACACCTGATCTGATCACCTTATTGTATTTTTGAAGGCAGTTTACTTTTGAAACGGCAAGCGAACCTATGATGCTCTACAAAAGAGGAATGGGCGATGACAAATAATACATTGTTAGAGAAATGAATATTAGATTAAACTTGACTGTTGAGATGTAATGCCATTACGAACATGGCACTTTTTCATCGAGTTACGGCATTCTCAGAACACCGAATCTTGCATTTAATTGTCCGCGAATCATTTTTTCTCGGACGGCTTCTTTTTCTTTTTTTAATATCTTTTTTCGAATTTCAAATGTCTGAACTCCTTCTTCGATCATCTCAGCGATCTCCATCAGGCGTTCCACATCGCTGAATGAATATTTTCTTGTTCCTTTCTTTGTACGATAAGGAAATATCAATTTCCGTTCCTCATAATAACGAATTTGCCGTTCCGACAATCCTGTGATCTCACTAACAGTACCAATGGAAATCACTTTTTTATCTTTGTAGGATTCACTTTTTATAGTCACGGTTATCCCCTCCTTTAAGCTCGTTACACTTATTTTTATTATATGTTAATATTCATAATATTTCCATAATAATGTTATTTTATATCACATATTTTTCTGAACAAAGAGTATGAGTGAGATTTATTTACAGAAATTCAATTTATATCATGCACATTTCTTATAAACAAGAAGGCTTAAAGGTCTTTATAAAGAGTGCAAATGGTGGTGATGCGAAGCATTCAAATGAATATTTCACCATTTTTCATTCATCAATCAATCCCATTTCTGATCGGGAAATTTATTGTAAGATTTTCTCACATTATTTTTCAGAAAGTATGATTTTCTTTCTTCTAGTTGTACTCGGCATCGAACTTGTGAAGATCGATTGGTTGGCTACTGCTTCCATTCTCCGTTTAAAGCATTTTCTTTTGTTGGTTATTGCCAAGATGTCCAGTTGCTGTTCAGTGTATGGATTGCCCATCTTTGTACTTAAAAATGTAAAAACTCTTCCCTGATAAGGGGAAGAGCAGCAATAAACCTCTTTTTATAACGATACATTCTTCTGACTAGGTGCGACGTCTTCGATAGAGACAAATTCCTCGGAACAGGACGAATTTATCAGCACTTTTGTCAGTTTTTCTGACATATTTTTCTCGCAAAGACCTAAATGCCAGGTCCCCATATAGTAAGGACGTCAAAATAATGATAATGAACCTTTGTACAACTTTGCCTTGAAACATGATTCTTTGTGGGGTTACTCCCCGCTGTTATTTCATATCGGATCCAGCCAGCGATTGGAACAAAAAGTAATAAGGAATTTAACATTTAAAGAAATGAAAGAGTATTTTATTTCACTTCATTCATTCCTCATACCTAACGGCAATCAATTGAGAGCTGCTGATCACTATCGGAACCATCCATCATTGCATCTCTCTCAATTTTTGAAAATCTATGGAAATGATTCCATACAGAATAGAGAAAAAGCAAAGAATGGCTGTTTCCCAAAAAAAGAACCAAGCCATCACGACAAAAGAAGCAAAATGCAGAAAGAAAAAACATCCCCAAATATTGATGTTCTTCATAAACAACCGATACAGCCCTTTCACTTCCCATTCAAGCAGATTTCCATTCAATACAAAAGCCGCCATAAACGCTACTGCTGCGAGAAAAAACTTCATCGGCTTTAATATAAATGTTAATAACAAAAGAGACCATGAAAAGGCTTCCGGACTTGGCAAGCAAAAAATATACATCCAACTAAACAGTTCCGCAAACAAAAAGCGATACACTCCAGGGCATGGAACCACCTCCTCCTATATTCATCGTATGAGGAAGTCGCAAAAAAACTGCCTGCATCATCCGGCTATAATCCCACGACATTAGAATTTATTAGCATGAGGGACAAAACAGCTCCATACAATAGATTGAGATCTATGCGAGGAGGGTGATCGTGTGACACATTTTAAAGGCTTCACTCCATTTAAAAGCTATACACCGTATGTTAGTCCCTTTGATCCATGCCCGCCTAAGACGATCAAAACGTATTCCACTCCGCCGAATTTATATATAGGATTCCAGCCACCGAATACTCCGCAATTTTCACCAATAGAAGCTTTAAAAAAAGGGACATTGTTTAAAATTTTCTATGATCCATATTACGGTCCATACGAACAACCAAAGGGGGTTAGAGAAAATGAAGAAGCCACCTAATTATTACAAAGATTTAGAGGATCTGCAGGCCATTGACTTCGCCATTTTAGAACTAGCCCTCTATTTGGACACCCATCCTGATGATTACGATGCCGTTCTGCAATATAACTGGCTGATCAAACAACGGAAACAGATGAAAAAAGCTTTTGAACTTCAACACGGATCCTTAACCAGCTTCGGGTACAGTTATTCCCGTTATCCGTGGGATTGGAAAGAAGCTCCATGGCCTTGGCAAGTTTAAACCAATCTCGCCGCTTTTTCTGTGTCCTGATGCTCGAACTACTTCTTGATTTTTATGCAGGGTTTTATAATCATGCCTGAAAACAACAAGAAAGGAGTGTTGTCATTCTATGTGGGTGTACGAAAAAAAGCTTCAGTACCCAGTAAAGGTCAGCAGCTGCAACCCGATGCTGGCGAAATTTCTCATCGAACAATACGGGGGTGCAGATGGCGAATTAGCCGCAGCACTCCGATACTTAAATCAACGCTACACCATTCCCGATAAAGTCATTGGACTATTAACCGATATTGGAACGGAAGAATTGGCTCATCTTGAAATGATTGCCGCCATGGTGTACAAATTAACCAAAGACGCTACACCGGAACAAATGAAAGAAGCGGGGTTAGGGGATCATTATGTGAATCACAGCGAAGCGTTATTTTATCAAAGCGCGTCCGGAAATCCTTGGAAAGCGGAATATATTCAGGCCAAAGGAGATCCGATCGCCGATTTGTATGAAGATATCGCAGCTGAAGAAAAAGCTCGAGCCACTTATCAATGGATTATTAATTTAAGCGATGACCCGGATTTAAACGATGGCCTTCGTTTTTTACGAGAACGCGAAATTGTGCATTCCCAGCGTTTTCGTGAAGCAGTAGAATTGATTAAAGAAGAAAGGGGCAAAAAACAGTTTTTCTAAAAGCGGGAAGGAGCGGCTTTCCCGCTATTTGCTTTCGTGATATAAATTAATACCGAATTTTCTTTCCATCATTTCGAATATTTTATGCCGATTTTCCCAAGCGTCATTTTTCCAAAGATCTTTGCTTTTATCAATGATTTCACAGCGAAGCGCATGAAACTCTTCCTCCGCTTTGTCTTTTTGATCGCGAAAAATTTTTACAGCTCCTAAAAGTGCTGCGCCCGCCAATAACAGCAGCATCATCATTCGACTGTCAAAAAAGGACGAAATAATTTGAAAAGCGGAATCTGAATACGGAATCAACAGCTTTTTATAAAACAAATAAATAAAAAGAAAGGTATAAAGGAAAAAGAGTGATAAAAAAAACATCTGCTTTTTGTGAAGTTTATCCAGCTTCCTTTTTCTTTCAATTAAATTTTGAAGCATTTGCTTCGTAGCCTCATCTGTTCCGTCATCCAACATCAAAAGAACTGAATCCATCCTTTCCCTCCTCCACACTCATTCTATGTACAAGCACTCATCGATATGATCAAATTTTGAAAGGAAAGGATGTTGACCCGCTCCAGCTCTTTACCAAAAAAAGACGAGAAAGGCTAAACAAAAAATTATTTTTCCAATGGGATTTTGAGTACCTGTCCCTCGTTAATATGATTGTCCTCTAAATGGTTGGCCGATTTAATCTTGTCGATTCCATCCTTTGTACCGTAATAATGAATGGAAATATCAGTAAGCGTCTCATTCGGCCGGACAATATGAGTCACCGTTTTTCTTTGTTTGTTTTTTAAAGTTTCCTTTTTTGATTGGTTGGATGTTGAACTGGCCGATTGATCGTGTCCGCTTGCGCTTTCTTCGGTAATAACCGATACGGAAGACAAAGGACGTTCTTTTTCCTTTATCGTGTTGTAACTAAATAAAATCGCCACCGGGAGAAAAATAAATAGAATGAGAAGTGTACGAAGCATAGAAAAGATTTTTTTTTCTTGCTTTTTCTGCTTTCGATATTCTGTTCTGCTTAATGTTTTAGGCTCTTCTTCTATTTCGGTCCATTCTTGCAATTTCAGCTCTTTTCGATGCTTTTCTGCCAATTCTCGATAAGGGTCTCTCTTCATGTATCATCCCTCTTCGTTTTTTTCCCTTTTATCTTTAAAATGAATGATGATTCCTAATGCGCAATCGATGACAAAATGCATGACGACCGTTACTGCCAAGTTTTCAGTCCATTCGTAAAAAAAGCCAATCCAAAAACTGAAGACGAAAACATTGACTGTAAGAAACCAATTGCTTAAATAACGAATATGGACTAAAGCAAAAAGAATGCTTGCCGCTGCGAATCCAAAGTGAGTTTGAAGAACTCCCCGAAAAAACATTTCCTCGCTGAAAGCAATAAGAGCCGTTATCCATACGATGGAGATCATGTTTAGCTTCGAAAATATTTTCTCATTGATCCCGCCATCATCAAAATATTGGTGGGGAAGCCATTTCATGAAGCAAAAATCAATCAAGACAACGGTCAAACCTCCGACTATTCCCCAGACAAGCCGCCGATCGCTCCAATCAAACAATTGAAAATAAGAGGAGAAGGAATCAAATAATAGCCAGATGCCGATTCCGGTAAAAGCAAGCAATAGACATTGTGTCCAATAAAGAGATTTCATGATATCTTGGTGCGTTAACTCCTCTATCAATAGTAACTTATTCTTTTTCATCGATTTTTCCTTCCATCAAAAGCAATTTTTGCAGAATGGCCTCCCAATCATTCATCTCTTCTTGCCTGGACTGGCCGGCTGTCGATTCATAATAATCGAGAATATTCAGCCCACAGCAGTCGCAACACCTTTCCGGCTTCGATCCAATCTTTTCATGAAAATATAAAAGAACTCCTTCTCTACGGCAAGAAGTGCTATGGATCCACTGGACCATTTGACTCAATTTCCTGCGCTTCTTACGGATCTGCTCATTTTTGTCTCTTTGGATATACTCCCATTTTTTTTCGAATGAAAAATCTTTGTATAGTTCCTCATAGTGAAGAAGATAACGATACTGGACATCCGTCAGTTGCAGAACAGCCGCCGCTTCCTTTTTTAAGTTCGGCTCATATGCAAGGAATGCTTCAATTTGTTTGTCCGTAGGCAATTCCGTTTCCATTAAACGCTCGTGTATGCGTTCATCTCCGTCGGCGTACAACAAGATCGCCAAACTTCTTTTACCATCACGACCAGCGCGGCCAATTTCCTGCAAGTACGATTCCATTTGACCCGGTGGATGGAAATGGACGACGAATCGAATATCGTTTTTATTGATCCCCATCCCAAACGCGCTCGTTGCACAGATAATCTCCAACTCGTTAAATAAAAATTGCTGCTGTATTAAGATTCTTTCGTCCTGTTCCATTCCGCCATGATAAACGCCTACTTTTTTTATCCCTTCTTGTTCGAGCCAATAAGCCGTTTCTTCGGCGGCCTTCTTGCTGGAAAAATAAATAATGCCTGGTTTTTGTACGTTTTTGACAATCTCCAAAAGACTGTCCAGCTTTTCTTTATAACTTTCGCAATGTTGAACACTCATCGCAATATTGGCTCGGTCAACCGAAAAGATCCATTGATTCGCATCTTGAAGATGTAAATACTTCGTGATGTCCGTTCTCACTTCTTCTGTTGCGGTCGCCGTCAGCGCAAGCGTCAATGGCCGGTTCAATAATTCACGTGCTTCGCCGATTTTTAAATAATCAGGGCGAAAATCGTGCCCCCATTGGGAAATGCAGTGGGCTTCGTCCACTACAAACAATGAAAGGCGGATTTTGGATAATTCATGCAACACCCGTTGATTAGAAAGCATCTCAGGAGACATAAAAACAAAACGAAATTGCCCTAAACGGGAAAGTGCACGTTTTTTTTCTTCAAAGGAGAGGAAAGAGTTCAAAGCAATCACCCTTTTTTCCCCTCGCATCTTCATTTGTTCCATTTGATCTTGCATTAAAGAAAGAAGAGGTGAAATGATAATACACGTACCGTCTAATATGTAGGCCGGCAGTTGGTAGCAAAGTGATTTCCCTGTCCCGGTTGGAAGCATGGCGAGTGTATCTTTTCCTTCAAGCAGTGAAGTAATGACTTCTTTCTGTCCGGTTCGAAATGACGAATACCCAAATTGTTTTCGTAATAACAGTTCAAGTTCCATGTTGATTCACTATCCTTCCATACTTCGCTAGAACAAGACGAATTTGAAAGTAAGATAAATGAGGAAGAATTTCTTTAATATCCTTTAATTTTTTACTGGTGAGTGTCTTTGCTACTTTTTCAAAGGCCTCCAACTCTTCTCTTTCAATAAATGGATCTATGGAAAAATCGGGAACATTTAAGGCAATCTCAACGAGGTGATCTTCGATTGTATTCCGCTTCAGTCCGCGCACATGTGCGATCCGTTCAACAGATAGCCCCCTCTGAAATAGTTCGTATGTTTTTTTTGCTGATTTTGTCAATACAACCGGCTGTTTTAAATCTAGCAGCATTTCATGTAAAATGGGAAATTTTTTCGGATGATGAAGCGCAGAGTGTATCATAAAATGAATCCAATGAGAAAATCGCAGCCAATATTCCGGTTCTTCTATTCCCAATTGTTTTGCTGTTTGCGCCGCCGTTTTTCCAATTCGTTCGTATCCTGACAAGCGAAAAACGAACAGACGCGGATCTTCTACTTTTTCACTTTGCAATAATTCATATAGTTCGCGATATAGTTGTACACCTGTATCCGTCCGATTTACCTTCCGGCTCAAAAGCCATTTTTTCACCCACATTTGAACTTGGTCATTCCTCTCTGCCGGATAAAAGACAGATTCTTCATGAATTAAATAGGAAACGGTTTGAACGAGCAAGTTTAATCGTTTCCAAAAGACCGACGCCATCGAATGTAAAGGCCAGCCATCCAAATACGGAAGGGCTGAGTTTTTGGTCCAAAATTCTTCTAATTCACTTTTTCCTTTTGGAAGCAAAAGGGCTCTTTCGCCATTTTCCATATAGCACCATTGTTGATCACACATTCGCTTAATCTCTTTTTCGAAATCGTTTCTATTCAAATACGGAACGGCGGAAAACCACTTTGTTAATTGATAAAAATGCACATCTTGAATGGATTGCAATGATTTTTTTCCTTTTAGAATGTGAAAAATAGAATAGACCGTTCGCTCCCCATGGATTTTTTCAAAGCAATGCAGCAAAACCGCTTGAAACAAGTTCAAAGATTTTTTCCTCCAGCTCTTTGTTGATTTAGTCCATATGGCCTTACAAGAAAATGTTATGATTCCACTATCAATAGCAGCCGCCTTCTATTTTAACATGAAATTCGACATCCATTGTTCCATCACCTCCATCGTAAGCGTTTCAATTGAATTGTTGGCTCTTTTCTATTGAAAAGTTTTGTTAACAGCTTTACAATGAAGATGGAGAAGTTAAATCCGACTAAATTTCTCAAGATAGCTTTGTTAGGAGGAACAATCTATGGCAAAATATACAATTGTAGATAAAGATACATGCATCGCATGTGGTGCTTGCGGGGCCGCTGCTCCTGACATCTATGATTATGATGACGAAGGACTTGCATTTGTAGTATTGGATGATAACCAAGGAACAGCGGAAGTACCTGAGGTACTGCTTGATGATATGCAAGATGCATTCGAAGGATGCCCTACCGATTCCATCAAAGTAGCAGACGAACCTTTCGATGGAGACCCGCTGAAATTTGAATAAAAATCCAGTGCCTGCTTCAATCGTTTTTCGCTTAGATGAATCGCAAGACTAATCAGACAATTGCGTCAAAACGAAAAGACATTCCGACTGAAAATAAAAAACCTTTCAGTTAAAAGGATGCTTCATCCTTTTAGCTGGAAGGTTTTTTTGCTGAAGATTGAATACCAAAAACCGGTATGAGACATAAAGCTTAAAAGATCCATGTTCCGACTCGTTTTCAAATTCGAAAATATGTAAAAAACGATGGACGACAATCAAACTTTCAAAAGGAATCCCCGTTTTCTCACATGCAGGAAAGCAGCTTCACATGATCCAACGGACATTCCTAAACAGTATAGCCCCCTTTCTGATAATGATGGGTTTCCCTAATGTTTGACATGAAAATGATGGATCGCTTCATCCAGGCTTTGTACTTCTGTTTCCATTTGCTGAATTCCATTGGCTATTTGTTCAATGGATGAGGACGATTCCTCAGCAGTAGCCGTAACTTGTTCAAAGCCGGCGGCAGATTCTTCTGATACTGCTGCTATATTTTCAATAGCCGACGTAATGTCTTTCGTATGGTCTAAAATATCATATAAGTTCGTAGACATTTCTTCTACTTGCTCAAATACCCGTTCAATGCTTTGATAAATTTGATGGAAGGATTCGCCTGTTGATTGAATGGATTGGCGGCCTCCTTCTACTGTTCCATATCCTGCTTTCAGCGCTTGAACCACTTTTCCCGTTTCGTTTTGCACTTCCGAAATAATGGCTGTGATGTCAGCCACCGAATGATTCACCCCTTCTGCCAATTTTCTTACCTCCTCTGCCACGACGGCAAAGCCGCGTCCACTTTCACCTGCTCGCGCTGCCTCAATGGCTGCATTAAGAGCAAGCAAATTCGTTTGTTCGGAAATGTCTTCAATCACATTGACCAATTTGCTGATGTTTTCGGTTTTTTTGTTCAACCCTTCCACTAGCTGGAGCGCTTCATTTACCGTAATGGAGATGTGGTTCATTTCTTCCACGGATTGGTTCATTTTTTGTCTGCCCTGATCGGCCAGTTCTTTCATTTGTTCGGCTTTTGTTTTCACTTCTTCCCCTTTTAACGAGGAATCCATTAACATTTTCATGAATTTTTCCATATCGCTCGATAATTTTTGGTTAGAATTGGCCTGTTCTTGAATGCCGTTTGAAAGATCTTCCATCGTTGTGGCGATTTGCACGGCACCTTCTTTTACGTCAAATGAATATTTAGCCATTTTTTCACTGTGTGTTAATAAGTTGGCGGAGACGCTTTGCACTCCGGAGATGGTCCTTTTTAGATGATCGTTCATCACGTTTAAAGCGTCTACCAACTCCCCTATCTCATCTTTATTTTTTAACTGCAATGGTTCTTTTGGAAGAGTGCCCTGTGCAATCATCAGAAGACGATCTTTTGCACGAACAATCGGACTTGAAATGATCTTTGTAAATATTTGAGTGACGACTAGACTGATGACAATGATCACGATAGCTAATGTCAAACCCCAGCCTGCTATGGTATTGCTATTGGAAATGATTTCATTTCCATTAGAGTGAATATTGCTTTTTTCCTTTTGGGCAATGGAATCAAAATCAGCCATGATCTTTTGAGCGATCGGCTCCGCTTTTTGTTGCAACGCAGCCCGGGCTTCTTTTACTTTTCCATGATCATAGGCTTTAATGACGTCATTGAGTACTAGAGATCGCCACTTCTTACTGTCCGCAATAACGGCTTTCATTTCCTTCGATGGATGCTCGCTTAAAATCGAGTCGGAAATGGCTTTGCTAGATTCCGTATATTGATTAAACTCATCCTTATATTTAGGATCTCCATAAAGAACATAAGCTCTGGCAAGAGCAATACGTTGCGAAATATTAAAACGCAGTTCTTGCTCCGCAACCAGCTCGGGAACTTGATTTTTGATCATATTCTCCGTTTTCTGATACACGGTTTGGGAAGACACAAAGTAAATAACGGACATAATCGTCGACATGATGATTAAAATGCCGAAACCTAAATATAGTTTTCTTTTTATTGTTTTAAACATTATGCCCCCTCCTTCATTTTTCAAAATGCATTCAAGTGGACTCTATCTATTTTACCATAAAACAGGAATATAGTACCATGTAAAAGAGTATAAGGAAGTAAAATGGAATCCGTGTATCGGAAAACGGGTTGTTTGTCGGTCTAAAACAGGATCCTTCATTGATTTTTTCGACAGAGAGCAAAAAATCTTTACCCCTTATTAGAAAAAAGAACGAGGGGAGCGGACGGCCATCCACAGTCCGACGCGATTCGTCCTCTGCTCACTTGCGAACACTCTTGATGCGGAATCTTTTCGCTTTTGAATGCCAGAATTTATAGTGTGAATATTCCGAAAATATATAGAGTTGTTTGCCTCTCCCTACTTATTCCACTATAATGAAATAGTATACATAGTGTATAGGAGGTATTAGGTTCATGACGGTGAAAAACCAAATAGTAGAGGCGTTTATCGAAATTCCTACCGGAAGCCAAAACAAATATGAGTTTGATAAAGAACGAGGAATTTTTAAATTAGACCGTGTTTTATTTTCGCCAATGTTTTACCCAGCAGAGTACGGATATTTAGAAAATACGTTGGCTTTGGATGGAGATCCGCTGGACATTCTTGTATTGGTGACAAATCCTACTTTCCCTGGATGCGTCATTGATACTCGTGTCATTGGCTATTTGAACATGATCGACAGCGGCGAAGAAGATGCTAAACTAATCGGTGTGCCTGTAGAAGATCCTCGTTTTGATGAAATCCATTCAATCGACGACTTACCGCAGCATAAACTAAAAGAAATCGCTCATTTCTTCGAACGCTATAAAGATTTGCAAGGCAAAAAAACCGAAATCGGCACTTGGGAAGGACCTGAAAAAGCCGCTAAACTGATCGAAGAATGCCGAGCACGCTACGAAGAAAACAAATAAAAAGCAGGATGTTTCACCTGCTCTCTTTTAAACCAATTTTTTCAAAAAAGACTCACGGACGCTCTTGGCGTCCTTTTTCTTTTTACGGAGCTGTACCTTTCTCTGCAGACCACAGTCTGTAATCACCAAAACTAAGAGCATGTTTTTCTCCTGTACTGCTGCTGGTCTTGGCATAAGCAAGCCTTCCTCCAATGATCAGTATTCCGATGCAAGCCCCCATCGCTATTACGATGACCAACCGCTTTAAGTAATCCCGCATTCTGATCCTCCTCGGCAATTCTTTCACCATAAAACGTTATGATTCCAAATGACAAATTAGACCGCTTCATTTTATGTAAGCGATTCCATTTAAAAACAAAAAAAGGGTCAACCTCCTTTATAATTAGATGATGATTCAATAAGGTCGACCCTTTCTATTCGCGTATAAAGGAAGATGTTTCCCATGTAACAAGATTTATCGCCATCATTCCCACATATGAATGGGTTTTCGACAGTTTGATTAATAAGGAAGATAAAAGGAGAATGTCGTTCCTTCACCCAACTTGCTTTGAACTCTGATGCTTCCTCCATGAGCTTCCACGATGTTTTTCGCAATCGCAAGCCCTAATCCAGTGCCGGATCGGCCGCGAGTCCTGGCTTTATCGGCTTTATAGAAGCGTTCAAACACGAACGGCAGATCTTCTTCCGGAATACCCGATCCGGAATCGATTACGTAAATGACAACGCCTTTCTGTTTTTTCTCCATATCCACCTTGACAAAACCGCCTTTAGGAGTATGGCGGAGAGCATTGTCAATCAAATTCGTCAACACTTGCTCAATGCGGTCCGGATCGATATTGGCGGCAAAAGATGGCTTGTTCCAATCGAACAGTAAACGAACCTCTTGATCCTTCGCCAATCCTTGAAACTTGTTCGTGACTCTTTTGATAAAAGCCGGAATTTCTACTTCTCTTTTTTGTAAGTTGGTATGCCCGGCTTCCATTCTCGCTAAATCTAATAATTCGTTGACCAGCCTTTTCATTCGCAATGATTCTTCATAGATGATTTTCACGATTTCCTTCTTTTCTTCATCCGTCGCTGCGATGTCATCAATAATGGCTTCACTGTACCCTTGAAGCAAGGAAATAGGCGTTCTCAGCTCGTGGGAAACGTTGGCGATAAAATCTTTACGGAGCTTGTCCAGTCTGCGTTCTTCCGTCATATCCCGAACAACCGCTACAGCCCCCCGAACCGTTTCTCCACTGTATAAAGGGCTCACAATGACGACATACGTTCTTCCTTGAACAGTCAATTCACCTATTTGCTCTGATTCCTCCCGACGGAAAACTTTTCCCAATAATTCTTGAATAAGAGTCGGGGCGGTTTCCGGTTGTTCATCTTCTCTGTGCTCATAATACCAGTTTTGCAAAAAACGATCGGCCGGAGGATTCGTAATCAAAATCGTGCCATCTCGGTTAAAAGTGATCACTCCGTCTGCCATACTGCGCAAAATGCTGGCCAGCTGTTCTTTTTCCTGGTTAAGAGCATTCATGTTAAACTTAAGCCGTTTTGCCATGTGATTAAAAGCGATGCCTAACTCCCCGATTTCGTCAGACGTTAAAATCGGAACTTTCGCATCGAATTTTCCTTTTGCAAAAGAGCTCGTTGCTTCCCTCATCTTTCGCAAAGGGGCCGTAATCCGGGTGGATAAGAAAAAGGCAAACACCGTTGTCAAGAAAATCGCAATGCCGGCCGCCAATATAATCAGTTTAGTCGTCTGCTCCGACGTCTCCTTAATCACTTCCAGCGACTGATAAAGGAACACTGCTCCATTTTCATTCGGAGACATTTTCAGAGGAACTCCCACTACAATCGAATTTTCATAGCGATTGGAAAATTTTTTCCCACCATGGATGTTGATTTCTTTTTGGACATATTTTTTATTTTTGAAAACTTTGGACAATTGCTTGTCGTGTATGATGACGCTGCGGTCCAGTTTATCTTTCGGAGAAATATTGGGCGAATATAAAAAGGTGTCCTTATTCTTAGCAATAATGACATGAACATGTGAATCGACAATTTCCCATGCCATTTCCGTACCGATTTTTTCATTTGGATGGTGGGCCAGGATGTCCGCAATTTTTTCCGCGGTATTAGATAATTCCTTTTCCACCTGATTGACGTGGTAATTTTCGAAAAAACCTAACAGCAAAATGGTAAGAACAAATAAGACAAAGGACACCAAGAGCAAGATGGTCGCCCATAATTTTCCTACAATACTTCTCCAAAATTTCATTCAGGCTTTACCTCGAATTTATAGCCTACTCCCCAAACGGTTACAATCATCTTAGCGGCTTTTTCAGACACTTTGTTCAGCTTTTCCCGCAGCCGTTTTACGTGAGTGTCGACAGTACGCAAATCGCCAAAGAACTCATAATGCCAAACTTCCTTTAATAAGTGCTCGCGATCAAACACTTTATCCGGCGTTTTTGCCAGAAAATACAGAAGTTCGTATTCTTTCGGTGTTAAATTTACTTCTTTTCCGTCCGCAGTTACACGGTGGGCATCATTGTCAATGACTAAATGGGGATACACGATCATGTCCTTAGCAGAAGCGTTCGTATGCAAATAACTTGTCGTAGAAGCACGTCTCAGCAGCGCTTTTACCCTCAGCACAACTTCACGCGGGCTAAAAGGCTTTACGACGTAATCATCTGCTCCGACTTCAAATCCTTGCACACGATTTGCTTCTTCGCCTTTAGCCGTCAGCATGATGACAGGAGTAGCTTTCTTTTCTCTTAACTCTTTGCATACTTCCACACCGTCTTTACCGGGCATCATGAGATCAAGAATGATGCAATCATAATCAGTGGTTAACGCTTTGTCTAACGCAGTATTTCCGTCGGCTGCCTCATCTATCACAAAATTTTCCTTTTCCAAATACATTTTCAATAGTCGCCGAATTCTTTCCTCATCGTCGACAATTAAAATTTTCATCTCTTCTTCCACTTTATTTCCCTCCTAGTCTAAACTAGTTGTTCATCCCCGCTTTATGCTAAACAAGTAAGGAGGAGCAGTAACTCTTTGCTCCGTTAAATGAAGGGCCACATGCTTCATTTTAATAGGAAAAAAGCCTCTTTTAAAAGGGAAGGATTGAACTTTTTATGAACATCGACAAATTCTGATTTTAAAATCGGCTGCTACGCATAAGAATGCAGCCCGGCTATGACGAGATTGACCGCCACTAAGTTAAACATGATAATGATAAATCCGATCACCGCCATCCATGCGGATCGTTCTCCATGCCAGCCTTTGGAAAGACGCAAATGCAAAAAAGCAGCATAAAACAGCCAGGTAATAAGAGCCCAAACCTCTTTCGGGTCCCATCCCCAAAACCTTGTCCACGCAATTTGCGCCCAAATCATGGCAAAAACCAAAGCGCCTAAAGTGAAAACCGGAAAACCGATTAAAACAGCGCGGTAGCTGATTTCATCGACTAAGTCCAAGCTGATGTTTTGGACAAAAGGCTGCAGCAAGGCGGCTATTCGTTTTCTAGTGATCACTCGAATCAGTACGTATAGAATGGTGCCTGCTATCAACGACCAAATCACCGTATTCAGTTTTTTGGCATTAATGATAGCCGGAACGTAGAAAAGTGGATTCATAACGTTTTTCGTTTGCAAATCACCCTCATGAGGACCAATCAAAGCAGGCAGATTATAAACCACTTCCGCCGGCTGCCCTTCTTTATTGACATACTGAAAAGCGGCTTCATAATCCATTACCCGGAAAATGGTTGTCACCGCCACAAAGCCGATGACCGCCACCAGTCCGTACATAATGACTTCCAGCCAAAAAGTCCGTTTGCTCGCTTTTGATTGATCCACCACTTTGATTAAATAAATGAGCCCGGCAATAAAACTGATGGATAAAATCCCTTCTCCTGCCGCCGCTGTCGTAACATGAATATGAAGCCAATCGCTTTGCAACGCGGGGATTAATGGACTGATTTCTCTTGGAAACATGCTCGCATAAGCGATGATAATGACCGCGACAGGAAGAGCGAAAAGGCCAAGTGCAGGCAAACGATAAATAAAATAAATAATGATAAAGGCCCCTACTAACATCATGCCAAAAAACGTCGTAAATTCAAATAAGTCACTCACCGGTGCATGCCCGGCAGCAGCCCATCTAGTAAAAAAATATCCGACTTGAGCGATAAAACCGACGATGGTGATCAAAATTCCTATTTTCGCCCAGCGATTAGGTTCCTTTACCATTTCAGCGTTTTTAGAGCGGATGGATCCGCCAAAAAAAAGCGTTGCTACTAAATACAGAATAAAAGCGGTATATAATAAGTTACTGCTTAAATGTGCTAGCGTCACGCTTCTTCCCCCTTTTCAGATTGGTCAACCGGCACCGGCAATTGGGTTCCTTCTAGAATAGACGAAATTTCTTTTTTTAATCCATACCAGTTTTTATTTGTATGAGCAGCAATATAAACTTCGCCATCTACTTTTCTAATCCAAATCCTGCGATGATTCCAATAAGCGCCTTGAATGACGCCGATCATAAAAATCGCTCCCCCCAGGGCTAAAATCCAAAGAGTTAAATCTTTATGGACTGTCAATGCAGAGACATTCCGTGTTTCAAGGCTTTTAAACTTCATTTTATAATCGGTTGCACCAAGCGGCTCGATAGTCTGCCTGATCGCTACAAAACTCACTTCTCCATCAGGATGCTCAGGCGAAAACATTTTAAATAAGAAAGCAGGATTATTCGGAATCGGAGATTTGGATTGTGGCTCACCATTATTGGCAAATCCTGAAAAATCAGGATAATAACCCATTAATTTTACTTTATAGCCATGTCCTAACGAATACGTTTCTTTAGGTTGAAAAAGATCCACTTTTACCGTTCCGAACTCTTTGCCTGTTTTTTTGTCCGTTAAAGTGAACACCATCGCTTTTGGTTCGCCCAGTTTAAAGGAAGATTGGTAAATCGCGTAATGATCCAATTTGATTGGATGGTTGACACGGATGGCTCCTTCCTTTATCTTTTTTAATTTCGGTGGCGCTCCCGGCAGCCCTTGATTTTCATTTTTATAAAGAACTACATTGGATTGATAGTTTTTAGCGATGTTTCCAACGCGATCCATTGCTTGGTTAAAAACTTCCGGATCTTTCTTTTTGCTGTATTCCTGCAAAATAAATTTTTTATTTTGAACATAATATTTTCCGTTTGTCCCCGGAACCTCCAAGGTTTCCCCTTCCCTTATCCAAAGAAGCTTGTCTACATACATGCCGTCAACCGAACGCAACATAGCTCCAAATAAGAAAATGATCAAACCGATATGATTCACATAAGGTCCCCAGCGGGAAAAGCGTCCTTTTTCCGCCAACAGGGCTTCATCATCCATTCGGATACGGTAATGTTTTTTTTCCAGCTTTTTCTTGATTTTTTCGATGTCTTCATGAAAGTGATGGGCGGAACTTTGAGCAAACAAACGTTGCTTCTTCATAAAGGACTCATGTCGAACCACCCTTTGATTTCTTAAAGCGCGGTACAACGGGATGACCCTGTCAAGACTACAGATGACAAGTGATACTCCGATTAAAGCAATGAGCGTTATATACCAGACAGAGTTGTAAAGATCGTAAAAACCAAGCTTATAATAAATTTCCCCCAACGTTCCATAGACTTGTTTGTAATAATCTCCCGGGTCCACATTTTGAGGAATATACATTTTTTGAGGAAAAATCGTCCCGATGGCACTGGCAATCAACGTGACAATAATGAGGATAACTCCTACTTTAACAGAAGAAAAAAAGTTCCATATTTTATCAATGATCGTTTTATGATAAGTTTGGGAACGTCGAGCGCTTCCTTCGTAGCGCATATTATAAAGTTTGCTTTGTTTCGCTTCTTCCGTAAGTGCTCTCCCGCACGCTTCACAAAGAATAGTGCCATGAGGATTTACGTGGCCGCATTCACATTTCACCTTTTCCATAGTATTTCTCCTCTAACATTATGGTTTAATTTCCGCCAATTTTTCTCGCACTTGTTCCTCATTTTGAAGCCCGCCGATGATGACTTCTTTCACTCTTCCTTTTGAATCAATAAGAAAAGTAGTCGGCAAAGGATCGACTCCGTACGCTCTCAGCACCTCCTTATTGCCATCAATCATGATTGGAAATGTGAGATGGTATTGTTCGGCAAATTTTTTTACTACTAAATCAGGTTCACCGACATTGACAGCGAGGATTTCTACTCCTTTGCTTTTATACTCTTTTCCTACTTTTTCCAAATATGGCATTTCTTTTTTGCATGGCTCGCACCATGTCCCCCAAAAATTAAGAAAAACTCCTTTTCCTTTGTAATCAGAAAGCTTATGTTCTTTCCCATGCAAATCTTTCAAGACAAAATCAGGGGCTTGATCCCCCTTTTGAACGGACCCTTTCTCATCTCTTGTTAAATTGGCATAAAGTGTATAGCCAACTGCAGCGGCTAAGATGAGGAGAATGATCGTCCGTACCAAAAGACGTCTTTTCTTTTTATCCACATCAGCACCTCCATCTGATGAAACGATTTCTTCTTCATAGAAGAAAATGCTTCCGTCACATCGTTCATTCAGTATGTACAACAAAGGAAGCGGCCGTTGTCAAAGCAGTGCCTTAAGGCAGTCCGGCCGGATGCGCCATATAGTTTGAATTATGGTAAAAGTTTGATCTTTTTCAAAAATGAGACAATCACAGAATTTACATTCATTATACCATTTATTCCTTTATTGAATAGAAGAATGAAGCTTCGCGAATTTTATATTTTGAAAACCTCTTCATTCTCCTCTCAGCGCCAGTTCTCTCAGCTGCTTCACTTCATGAGGAGATAATTCACGAAACTCTCCGGCATTTAAACCTTGCAGCGTCAAAAAAGCAAAACGTTCTCTTCTTAATTTCAATACAGGATAGCCAATTTTTTCAAACATTCGTCTAACTTGCCTGTTTCTTCCCTCATGAATCGTGATTTCAACAATGGCGGTATTCTTTTTGCGGTCGCCACTTAAGAATTTGATTTTAGCGGGTGCCGTCATCCCGTCTTCCAATTCCACCCCTTTTTCCAACTGCTTTAAGGCTGGACGAGGAGGAATGCCTTTCAGTTTGGCAATATAAGTCTTTTCTATTTTATAGCGAGGATGCATGAGCAGATTGGCGAATTCTCCGTCATTCGTCAACAACAACAGGCCTGAAGTATCATAGTCAAGACGTCCAATTGGATAAATCCTCTTGTCCACATGAGGAAAGAAATCGATCACCGTTTTCCGTCCTTTATCATCTCGAACCGAAGAAATCACACCTCTTGGTTTGTACAGCAGAAAATACACTTTTTCTTCCCTTTCAACAGGAATCCCTTCTACTTCAATCTTATCGCTGTCTGAAACTTTCGTACCAAGTTCCGTAACTACTTCTCCATTTACTTTTACTTTTCCTTCTACTATCAGCTGCTCGGCTTTTCTTCTTGAAGCAATTCCTGCCTGAGCAATCACCTTTTGCAATCTTTCCATTTCCATCACCTCTACTGATTTCCTTAGTTGACATTCCTTACTGCATTATCACATATCGTTCCAAAAAAGCAAAGATGAATGTCATGAACGCAAAACGGGACGCTGTCTAACTGTTTTTCGTCGATCTTTCGATGGACGGGTCATGCATTGAAATTTCAGTGGCAACATAAAAAAATGGGACTGCCCCAATAGTCAGTAAAATGACTAAGAGGTGCCCCTTTTTTCATGTAAAGCTTTCTATCAAACATATTTGTGAACGAGAAAATCACTCGCTTTTCGTGTCTTGATCCGTGACACGCCTCGCACGTCCCTCGCTGCTAGGGATCTCGCCCGCTTCGCAATCATCACAGTAAAATGTTATCCGAGACAAATAAAAAAATCGCCTTTTCCATGTATGCAGATGAAAGAAGTTCATATGAAAAACGGCAGCTGATACCAGGTTGCAATGTTTAGATCGGACATTGAAACCCGTTCCTCAAAGATCAACAGACACCGGTTGCTTCACCTCGCATTTGGAAAAACGGAAAGCGTCATGTCCGCCTAAGCCAAATCCAGATATTAGTAGATGCGGGTTACGAGAAAAAACAACTATTTATATACTTTTTTCGAAAAATCATATGAACCGGAGGTCAGGAACCAAAAACGAGAGTCACCACGATGATAGCCACTATAAATCCCGCCAAATCGGCCAAAAGTCCGACTTTTAAGGCATCCCCCATTTTTTTTACCCCAACGGCTCCAAAATAAACAGTCAAAACGTACATTGTTGTATCCGTGCTTCCTTGAATAACCGAAGCCAATCGGCCAATATACGAATCAGGACCGTGAGTCGAAATCAAATCGGTCATCATTCCAAGCGCCGCATTGCCGGAAATCGGTCTAATTAAGGCAAGAGGTATGATTTCAGGTGGAATCCCTGCTTTTAACAATAAGGGTTTTATGCAGCCAACCAAAAATTCCAGAGCGCCGGATGCCCGAAAAATACCTATCGACACCATCATCCCCACTAAATAAGGAATAATGGAAAAAGCCATTTGAATCCCTTCTTTCCCACCTTCCACGAACGTTTCATAGGTCGGTACTTTTTTCATTGTTCCGTACAGTAATATAAAACCTATAATAAAAGGAATGAGCCATAAGGATATGGCGGATATCCACTGCATATTATTTCACTCCGTTTTTCCTTCGATAATAAAAATACCGGTCAATTAAAATGCCAAAAATAGCGGAAAATACAGTGGAAACCAATGTTGGACCAACAATTTCAGTCGGCGAGGAAGAATGGTAAGTGATACGGACCGCGATTACCGTCGTAGGAATCAAGGTAATGCTCGATGTATTAATAGCCAAAAAAGTAATCATCGAGCGGCTGGCTGCCTCCTTTCCGCCATTCAACTTTTTCAACTGCTCCATTGCTTTTATTCCAAGGGGTGTTGCTGCATTCCCAAGTCCGAATAAATTGGCCATCATATTGGATACAATATATCCTAATGCAGGATGGTCGGGAGGCACTTCGGGAAAAAGCCGCCTCACGAGCGGGCGAAAGGCTTTGGACATTTTATCAAGCAAACCGGATTCTTGGGCGATTCTCATCATGCCGAGCCAAAATACTAATACACTGATCAATCCAATGCACAACGTGACTGCTTGGCCGGCTGTTTCGAAGATGGCTTCATTCACTTTATCCATATTTCCATTCACCATCGCAAATAGCAAGCCAACGATCGTCATTCCTACCCATATATAGTTAACCATTTGATTTCACACCCATCTGCATCGCAAACAAGTCTTTCCAGTACTGTATCCAACCTTTTTTCTCTGTTTTGACTGGTTCAAAGTAAATCGGAATGGACCGAACTTGACGATGATCAAAATAGACAACAGCCCGACCTACTAATGAAGGCACATTTCTGCCTTTTTTCCAAGCCTTTTTAGGCTTTAGCAATTCATAATTTACTTCTACTTTTTTTTCTTCTTTTTTGGTGAGAGGCAGTACCACTTCTTTCTTTGTGTAAACTCGTCCTTTATAAAAAGAATTTTTTACTTCGTCAATTTTTCCTTTTGGCAAAACTACTTTTGGATCGTAACGATCAAATGCATAGTCAAACATTTTTATATGATCATCCCAATCATTTGGATCATCCAAAGTGACGGCAATTAAATCAAAGTCTCCTTTTTGGGCAGTAGATACAAGCGTCCTTTTCGCTTTTTTGGTATATCCTGTTTTTCCACCCGTACTATATGGATATTTTTCCGTCAACAGTTTGTTTTTATTTTTCCAGACCCTGTCCCAATCCCCCCTGGGGTCAGGCACTTTGTACACTTTTGTACCTGCAATTTTCCGATAGGTTTTATTTTGCATTGCATATTTCGTTAACAGCGCCATATCGTAAGCCGTAGAAAAATGATCATCCGAATCATCAAGACCGTGTGGATTCGAAAAATGAGTGTTTTTCATGCCGATCTCTTTCGCTTTTTGATTCATGAGAAAAACAAATCCTTCTACGCTTCCCCCCACGTGTTCCGCAATCGCAACAGCTGCGTCATTTCCTGATCTAAGCATTAATCCATAAACAAGGTCTTTCAGTTTTATTTTTTCTCCTGGTTGTAAATATAGGGAAGAGCCTTCTGTATGAACGGCACGCTCAGACACTTTGACTGTATCATTTAATTTTCCGGATTCAATTGCCACGATGGCCGTCATGATTTTCGTAATGCTGGCAATCCGCTTAATCTCGTGGGGGTCTTTCTCATATAATATACGGCCGCTGTTTTGATCCATCAAAACGGCGCTTTTAGCGCTGATCGATAGTTTCGCCTCTACCGGCTTGGGCCATAAAGGAACAAGCAGCAAAAGGGAGAAACATATGTAAACCATACTCCTTTTCATTTCCGCCCTCTCCTTCTGTTGTTTGTACAAGTCTATGCAGAAGAAATCGGCATATGATGAAAAGTTGTCGCATTCTTCATTGCACACACGGGAAAAAATCAAGCGTGAGAGGGAATTCCGGCAGCTGTTTTTTCATTGGAACCATTTAATGTTTTTTTATTCTTTCACTCCTCATAAACAAATAAAAAAGGCAAAAGTGATTTCATTTTAAAATCACTTTTGCCCTTGCAAAAAATGTTTTGATTTTCAATTTACTATATCGTAAAGGAATTATTCTTCAATTTGTAATGTTTCCTGGAATTTTTCAAAAAATAAATCCGCATCCTGCTGATATTCCTCTTCCTCAGGCTGACGGAGCGGTGGCAATTCGTTTAAATCTTTCAGTCCGAAGTAGTCGAGAAACTCATTCGTAGTGCCGTACAAAATCGGTCTTCCCGGGCTTTCTTTTCTTCCGACTTCTTTTATCAATCCTTTCGATATGAGCGTCTGAATAGGACGCTCCGTTTGGACGCCGCGAATCTCCTCAATCTCTACTTTCGTTATGGGTTGTTTATAAGCGACGATGGCCAGCGTTTCCAGCGCCGCTTGCGACAATGACTGAGGCCGCGCCGTTTCAACCATCTTTTTTAAATAAGGAGCATTTTCTTTTTTAGTAGCAAGCTGGAACGTATGGGCCCACTCGATGATCTGTAATCCTCGTTGTTCATTGTTTTCATATTCTTGCTTCAGATCATTGACAATGTCCATGGCTTCGAATTCTTCAATTTCCAACACATCTGCGATTTGCTTTAACGTCAATCCTTCGTCTCCGGCAGCAAAAAGCAAACTCTCTAAGATGCTTTTCCAATGAATCAATTCCAATCGTTATGCTCCTCCTTTCACTGCCAAGAAAATTTCCGAAAAATTTTCATCCTGCTCCGCCACTATTTCGTTTCTTTTCATCAACTCCAAGATAGCCAAAAACGTCACGACGATCACTTCTTTGCCGGTATCAGAGAATAATTCGGAAAATTTTTGCCGTTTTCCGGTTGAGCGCAGCGTCTTTAAAATTTCATCCATTTTTTCTTCAATCGGAATTTCTTCTCTGGCAATTTTGGCCGAAAGTGGCCGTTTCAGTTTTTTCCTCCGGAGCATTTTGTGATAAGCGGCGATCATTTCATATACGGTGACCTGTAAATCTTTCAGCGGAGCCTCCTCTTTGGCATAGGATGATAAGTCTGCCGGAGGTTTCGTGAAGATTTGTCCTCTTTCTGCTTCCTTTTCTTTTAACAGCTTAGCTGCCTCTTTAAATTGTTTATATTCTATCAACTTTGTCACTAGTTCCTCTCGAGGATCTTCCGGTTCCCATTCCTCAATATCATCGACGATTTCTTCTTCTTGCTTTGGAAGCAGCATTTTACTCTTTATCGCTAACAGCGTTGCCGCCATGACTAAATATTCGCTGGCTACATCGAGCTCGAGCTCTTTCATCGTATGAATATACAGCATATATTGCTCTGTAATTTCCGCCATTGGAATGTCATAAATATCTATTTCCAGATGCTGGATTAAATGAAGAAGCAAATCTAAAGGCCCTTCAAACCCTTCAACTTTTACATTAATCTGCATATTATCACCAATTCTAAAAAGCAGAAGATATTTCTTCTTTAAGATCATGAGATTGGTACATGCTCCATACCAACATTAATAGTATAGTGGATCCCCTGCTTGTTCTCCAAGTTTTATTTTCATTATACTTTTTCCATCATTCATGTTAAGCTATATTTGAATTGCGAAAAATCAATCTGAGGTGTACCCGAATTGACCTATCCCGTTTCTTACTTATTGTATTTAGCCCATTTTCATCTGGATCATGATTACTTTGAATGTCATGAAATATTAGAAGAATATTGGAAAAATGAAACACAACAAAAACGCGACTCCGTTTGGGTCTTGCTGATTCAAATTGCCGTTTCCTGCTATCACCATCGCCGTGGAAATTTCAAGGGGGCCGGTAAATTGCTGTCGAAGGTCCAAACACAGCTGAAAAAAAATCGAAAAGAACTCTTTCAGCTCGGAATCGATCCGGACCGTCTTTCACATTTACTTTTATCCCGTTATCAAGATATTCTGAATCAGAAAGAGTTTCGGCCGTTTGCTCTCCCATTGAACAATCCCAACGTGAAAAATCAGTATATGCAATTAGCCCGACAATTTTCTATTTCCAACTGGAGTGACATCCGCAATAGAAAGTACATTGTCAACCGACATTCGCTGCGAGATCGTTCCAGTATCATTGAGAACCGTCTGAAGTCACTGGAAAAGCGGCATAATTCCGGTGCTCCCGCATGGAAAAAATGCTGAGCTTCGTTCAAGATCTTTTTTAATCTTTTCAAACTTCTTAAAAATCCGCCATAACGATTTCGGGCGGCAGGCGTAAAAAAAGAGTGCCCAATCTTTGGAACACTCTTTTACCACATTTGATTAAGCATCATCTTCATTTAACTCGCAATTATCGAAGAACGCAGCTGTATACTCGTTGGGTTTCAGCTGCTTATCGCTGTGAAGTTCTTTGAGAGCTTTCAGCATCGCTTTTCCGATTCCTTCTTGACGATAGGAAGGATTGACACAAATATGTTGAATTTCAGCAATATTTCCTTCTTTTAGTTGAATTCCAACGACTCCGACAATATCTTCTTTATCTTCTTTTTTCCATAAATACAGTTGCCATTGATCATCAGTTTCGTATGTTTTCATGGTTTGCTGTAGCTTTTTAACGTCCTTTTCATTAGGCATGAACGATAACAAGCCCATTGCAATTTTTTCAAAAGACTTTTTATAACGAATAAGCATTCTTAATCCCTCTTAAGTTCGTGTATTTCCGCTACACTCTTTCCATTCATCCAATGACATAGCTGTAACTATATTACTAAAATTTATCGAAGGAATCAACTTATGGTTGCAAAATGGAAATATATGCCTGAACGAATCCGTCGTCTAGCCAAAATAGGCGTAAGATGCTTCTTCCCGTTCTCCACCTCTTCTATCCTTTCATTATGCGTTTTCAACGGAAACAGTTAGCGGTAAGTCTAATTTCACCAAATCTTCATAGCTTTCCCTTTTGATCACAAGACGCGCTTCTCCGTTTTCGACAAATATCACAGCCGGCCGTGGAATTCGATTATAATTGTTAGCCATGGAATAACCATATGCTCCCGTACAAAAAACGGCTAAAATGTCTTTATGGTTCGGTTTTGGAACAGGCAAGTCCCATATCAGCATATCGCCAGACTCGCAGCATTTTCCCGCAACGGATACCGTTTCTTCTACAGGATCATTCATCCGATTGGCAATGACGGCCTCATATTTGGCATCGTAAAGAGCCGGTCGAATATTATCCGACATTCCCCCATCAATGGCCATATATTTCCTCACTTCAGGAATTTCCTTCATTGAACCGATTGTATACAATGTCATTCCGGCATCTCCCACAAGAGAACGCCCCGGCTCAATCCAAATTTCCGGCATTGTTAAATGAAGGAGCTCCGTTTGCTGTTTCACTTCATGGATAATTTCTTCCACATAGCGGGACGGTTCAAGCGGATCATCCTCGCTCGTATATCTTATGCCGAACCCACCGCCTAAATTAAGAACTTCAGGCTGAAACTGATACTTTTCTTTCCATTCCGCCATCTTGGTCAACAATTTTTTGGCCGCCAGCTTAAACCCGGTCGTTTCGAAAATTTGAGAACCGATGTGGCAATGAAGACCAAGAACATTTAAATAAGGTGAGCGAAGGGCCATTTTCAGCGCATCCTCGCTTTGTCCGCTGTTTAAATCAAACCCAAATTTGGAATCTTCCTGCCCTGTCAAAATATAGTCATGAGTATGAGCTTCCACTCCAGGCGTCACGCGCAGCAAAACATTTACTTGTTTGTCTTTCTTTTTGCATAATTGCTGCAAGAGTTCAAGTTCATAAAAATTATCAACGACAATGCACCCGATCTCGTAATCAAGCGCCATTTCCAACTCTTCTTCGCTTTTGTTATTGCCATGAAAATGAATTTTTTCACGTGGAAAATCCGCTTTAATAGCCGTGTACAGCTCACCGGCAGAAACAACGTCAAGCGATAGTCCTTCCTGATCTGCCAGCTGAAGCATGGCGATGGAAGAAAATGCCTTGCTGGCGTAGGCAACCTGAGCCTTAACCCCCAACCGTTCAAATGTATTTTTAAATCCGCGCGCCCTGTTTCGGATCATGGCAACATCATATACATACAGCGGTGTACCGTATGTTTTCGCCAATTCTACCACATCTGCGCCGCCAAATACTAAATGCCCTTTCTCATTAATGGCAGCTGAAGCATGTTCTACCATTTTTATCCCTCATTCCGTCATCCGATTTCTGATATAATCACCGCAAGATTCTGATAAATCTATTGATGAAAACAATCGACAGCCGAACACTGTCGATTGATCTCGTTTCATAAAAAAGATAAATGTAATATAACATATATTTGAAATCAGCTCAACTTCAAGATTACCACTTTGTTCCTCCGGCCTATTTATTACTTGTTTTCATCCTATTCAAAACAGAGTAAATCAATATGGCAGGGAAGTTTTAACTGATTTCGATCATGATGATTTGGTTGGCTGTTTGTATCGATCTTGCGGGTGAACAATGCTCGGACGAATTTTTTCTCCCGGAACCGGACGTCTTACCAACACATTTAACAACGCTTTTGGATTAAAAGGGATAAACGGCCATAAATAAGGTGTATTTAATGAACGAATACTGGCCAGATAGATGAGAAAAACGGTGCTGCCGATGACAAATCCCGGAACTTTAAAAAGGACTACCATAATGAGGAGAAACATTCGTGCCAACGTATTGGCAATGCTTAATTCATAGCTGGGAGTCGTAAAGGTCCCGATGGCTGCGACGGATACATATAAAATGACTTCCGGAACAAACAGTCCAACTTCCACTGCAATTTCACCGATCATCACGGCTGCAATCAGCCCCATAGCCGTTGATAACGGCGTCGGTGTATGAATGGCCGCTATTCTGAAAAATTCGATTCCCATGTCTGCTAAAAAGAGCTGAACCACTACAGGAATATGCGACTTTTTGTGGGGGCCTATATAATCGATTTGATCCGGAAGCAAGGATGGATCTTTCACACATAAATACCAAAGAGGCAACAGAAAGATGGAAATAAAAATGCCGATAAAGCGCGTCCATCGTACAAATGTCCCTACGGCTGCTGCCTCCCGGTATTCCTCGGCATGCTGGACATGATGGAAAAACGTTGCAGGAGTTAAAATAACGCTTGGCGATGTATCCACAATAATCATCACATGCCCTTCCAATAAATGGGCGGAAGCGATATCGGCTCTTTCTGTATAACGAACGAGTGGATATGGGGTATAGCCTTGCTTCAGCAAAAATTCTTCTACTATTTTATCGGCCATGGGCAAGCCGTCGATATTAATGTTTTCAAGCTCCTGCCTGATCACGTTGACTAAGTCGGGATTAGCCACATCTTTAATATATCCAATGGCTACATCCGTTTTGGAACGCTCCCCTATTTTCAATAACTCGAACCGCAATCGTTCATCACGGATTCTCCTTCTTGTTAATGCCGTATTCATAATGATATTTTCCACATAGCCATCACGGGAGCCTCGCACAACTTTTTCGGTGTCCGGCTCTTCCGGCTGTCTGCCGGGATAATGCCGAACATCGACAATAAAGGCCTCTTCTTCCCCTTCCACTAAAATGGCTACAAGCCCGGATAGTACTTGATCCACCATTTCATCAATCGTTTTCACTTTCTGAACCGATTGATTGACAATTCGGTTTTCCACGATTTCTTTTACTCGAATGGTATTTCTTTCTGTATCGTTGAGACGAGTCAAAAACATCAAAATACCTGTAATAAAGGAAGTATCGCATAGACCGTTCACATAATATAGATGAACGTTTTTTCTGATGATTTTTAGTTTCCGAACACCTAGATCAAAGCTAGTGCCCAATCCCACCCTTTCTTTCATCATTTCTTCAAGATGAGAAAGGTCTTTAGGAATGGTGGTTTTCGTATTGAGATCTTGCTTTCCCATTGTTAAACGCTCCCTTCCAATGTATCAACAAAACAAACATATTTTTTATCGCTATAGCCGGGCAAAATACATCCAATGAAACAGCGATCCGGCCACTTTTCCTATCACGATCGCCATTAATAGCGATACGATTTGATTATCAACGCCTATTCTTTTCGCTAAAATCGGCAACACGTTCGTGACTTCTGTCAGCGCAGCCGCAAGCATTCCAATAAAAATCCCGTACATAAGCCCAATTGGAATCAAAAACGCCGGAAAAAAAGAATATGTCACTTTCCATAAACTGATCAAACATCCGAACAATGCTCCAAGCACGATCGCCCATTCATAATAGCTAATCTTGTTGACGGTTTTCGTCAGCTGAGTAAGACGCGGCACAATTCCCAGCACACTTAGAAAAGCGACGAATCCTCCTCCGACAGATAAGCCACCAGCAAGCCCGACAAAGGCTGCTATCGCCTCTTTAATCATCTTTCAGTTCCTTCATGCTTTCTTTGTTTTCATGTACAATCATGTATTGGTCTAAATCTTGCTGGTAATTGAACATTTCGACTTCCAAAGGGCTCGGTTCTTCGTTAATCCGTTTTTGAAAGACATGATTGAAGAATAAAATCATTCCCACACCTAAACCAAGCGAGTACGGAATTTGGAAAATCAGCGGATTTTGATCCTCTTTTCCCGTGATAATTCGATACAGCTCCCTATGAACTTTTCCCATGCTCACATCTTCATGAAAGTTCATAATGGTAAAAGCCGCTCCGATAAATAACAGCAGCCAGACGCTGATAAACAAGAGCGGGGAAGCTTTCTTTTTCTTATAAATCACTTCTACAATCGTCTGAGCCGGCCCGATGGTCTGAACATCTGCCTGTGGAAATACTTTCAAAACTTGATCAATTACCTTGATGACATCGATAATAATAAAATTTTTATCCTCTTTTCTAATCTGATAAATGGGCAAGTTTTGCAAAGTGTTCAAATACGGTTCTGGAGCAATAATTTGAGCAAGATCTTTTAATAATAGTTTTTGCAACTCGGGACATTGTAGCTTGTTTCTCATCCGAATGTAGATTGTTTTTTCCATAGTTTTACCACTTCCTGAGCGATCAGTTTGTTTCTGTTCATAGTATGGGCCGTTTTGGTTATTTTTTTCAATCCAATAACTGTCAGTCATCCTAAACATATGGTATCCATCCATTGGCAAAAGCCCATGGAATTTGATGCAAGATAGGAAATCAACCATTTTGAACAAAAAAAAGCACATGAATCGTTATGATTGATTCATGTGCGTTCTCATTTGAATTAAAATCTTTTTCTCAAGCCTTGACACTTGCACTTGAGATATTCCCAGCCTTTCAGCCACTTCAGATTGCGTCTGATCTTTATAATAGCGCAAATAGACAATCAGCCTTTCCCGTTCATCCAATTCACGGATCGCCTCTTTTAGCGCCATTTTATCAAACCATTGCTCATCATTTTGATCGGCGATTTGATCCAGCAAGGTAATAGGATCACCGTCATTTTCATACACTGTTTCATGAATAGAGGTAGGCATTTTGCTAGCTTCTTGCGCCATAATGATTTCTTCCGGCGAAAGATCTAAATGCGCTGCCAATTCGTTGATTGTAGGAGCCCGCCCCAAACGTTTCGTTAATTCATCCTTTGCTTTGCGTACTCTGTTTCCCATTTCTTTCAAGGAACGGCTCACTTTTACTGTACCGTCATCTCTTATAAACCTTTGTATTTCCCCGATGATCATGGGGACCGCATAAGTCGAAAACTTCACATCGTATGTCAAATCAAATTTATCTACAGATTTTAATAATCCGATACAGCCAATTTGAAACAAATCATCCGGTTCATATCCCCTGTTTAAAAAACGCTGTACAACAGACCAGACTAGCCGCATATTTTTTTGGACAAGGAGCTCTCTTGCCTCTTGATTGCCTTGCTGGCTCTTTTGGATCAAATCTTTCACTTCATGATCTTTTAAGATGGATGGTTTACCTTTATCCTTTTTCAATTCCACGTCCATAGGCACGACTCCTTAGTTACACAATGCTTTACTGTTGGCGATGTGTTTGGTCAATCGAATCGTGGTGCCTTTTCCAGGTTGTGAGATCACTTCGACTTCATCCATAAAATTTTCCATAATCGTAAAGCCCATGCCTGAGCGTTCCAATTCAGGCTTTGTTGTAAACAAAGGTTGGCGAGCTTCTTCGATATTGGCTATCCCAATCCCTTCGTCCCGTATGACCATGTCGACGACGCCATCTTCAATGGCGACAGAAATATAGATGATTCCTGCAGGATTGTTTTCATATCCATGAATGATGGCATTCGTCACAGCTTCTGACACGACCGTTTTGATTTCCGTCAATTCATCCATCGTCGGATCCAGCTGTGCAATAAAAGCAGCCACCGTCACTCGAGCAAATGATTCATTTTCGCTAATAGCACTAAATTGCAAACTCATTTCATTTCGCATTCTACGCTACCCCCAATCTTACCAAAGCGCCTGTCTCTGATTGTTCCAATCGAATGATTTTGAACAGTCCCGACATTTCAAACAGCCGCTTGACAGATGGAGATATGGCGCAAACGACCATCTCACCATGTTTTTGCTGAATTTGCTTATATCTGCCTAATATGACACCGAGTCCGGAGCTGTCCATAAAGGACAAATGCTCCAAATTCAAAACAATATGACGAATATCGTATGCTTCGATGGTTTCTGACGCCTGTTTTCTCAATGATTCAGCCGTGTGGTGGTCCAATTCGCCGCTTAATCGAATGCAGAGCACATCCGTTTTCACTTCCATATCAATCGCAAGACTCACAGCGTTTTCCTCCTTTAATCCTTTGCTAGTGAGTCAATTCGACTTATGAATCATGGAATCCTTCTCCATGACAAAAATAGTATCTATTCGCCAGAACCAGTGGATTTTATACAAAAACCTCCATCTTCTAAATCAAAGGTTCTATTCCTCTGCCTTTGTGAATAAGTTAAACGCTTTCTTGTAATATTGCCACCAGCCGGCTTTTGCTACATTCTCTTCGCTGATCAACGGCGTTTTGGACAAAATTTTTCCATCTTTTTTCAAAACGAGTTCACCAATTTTGTCGCCTTTATGAACAGGTGCCTTTATATCTTTTTTCAGATGTATATCCCTCTTGAGCTTATTCAATTTCTCGCCTTTTTTAATAAGAACCGAGACGCTTTCAGCCGTTTTGGCGTCAATTTTGGATTTTTTACCTTTGGAAATTTTGACTTGCCCCAACGTTTCTCCCTGTCCGTAAATCGGGGAAGTTTCATAGCGCGCAAAGGCATAATCCAGCATTTTGGAAATTTGTGTATTTCTTGATTTTGGAGTAGGTGCTCCAAATACGACTGCGATGACACGCATATTATTTTTTTTCGCTGTAGCAGTTAAACAGTATTTCGCATCGTTCGTAAAACCGGTTTTCAAACCGTCTACTCCCGGATAATGTTTGACTAGCTTATTCGTATTGACGAGCCAAAATTTTTTATCGGTGTTTTCACGGAGATAGGATTCATAAAGCCCAGTATATTTTGTAATTTGTGGGTACTTTAACAGCTCTTTTGCCATCAAAGCCATATCGTAAGCAGAACTGTAATGGCCTTTTGCCGGAAGCCCAGTCGGATTTTGAAACTTGGTATCTTTCAATCCCAACTCCTTGGCTTTTTTGTTCATCATTTTCACAAATTCTTCTTCGCTCCCCGCAATATGCTCTGCCATTGCAATAGAGGCATCATTTGCAGATCCCACCGCGATGGCCTTTAGCATTTCTTTCACCGTCATCTCTTCACCAGGCTCCAAGAAGACTTGTGACCCCCCCATGGAAGCCGCTTTTTCGCTTGCTCTTACTTTATCATTCCAATGAAGGCGCCCTTCTTGTATAGCTTCCATAATGAGAATCATCGTCATAATTTTGGTCATAGATGCCGGAGGAAGCCGTTCATGGCTGTTTTTGTCATAAAGAACCGCTCCTGTATCTCTTTCAATTAAAACAGCGGATTTCGCTTCATCAGCAAGTTCCGATTTTGATCCATCCTTTTGCTTTTCTTCTGCAAAAGCAAGTGATGACATAGATGATATCCATAGGAACAAAGCCGCGAAGACGATCAAGAATCGTTTCATTTTTCTACCCTCCATTTGTTTTGTAAGCTATCTAAACCCATCTTTTCCAGTTTCATAAAATTTATGCAAAGTTTTCCTGAAATAAATAAAAAGAAAAGACCGACCTCTCCGCATCCCAGACAGATCTGTCTATTGAGGAATTGGGAGAAGCCAGCCTCATAAAAGCGATGCTAGCCGTTTTTATTTTGAAATGACTTCGTATATTAACGTCGGTGCCGTCACTTTTTCTTTGGAAATCTTGATGCTTTCATATAACTTTTCTTTTACATCTTCAACATCTTCGCGATTGCTGTATATGGTGACGATCGATTCGCCTTTTTTGACTTCGTCGCCGATTTTTTTCTTCAGTACAAGACCCACTGCCAGATCGATTGTCGATTCTTTTGTGGCTCTTCCTGCCCCCAGCCACATTGCTGCCGTTCCAATGCTGTCCGCTTCCATCTCTGCTATATAACCGTCTTCCTTAGCAGGAAAGTCGATTTGGTACTTTGCCTGCGGCAGTTTATTCGGTTGATCCACTACAGAAGCATCGCCTCCTTGGGCAGCCAAGAAAGTTCTGAACGTTTGCAATGCTGATCCATTTTGAATGAATGTAAGCAGTTTCTCACGCGCTTCTTCCAGCGTATTTGCTTGTTCTGCCAGCAAGACCATGTAACTGCCTAAAGTTAAACAAAGTTCGGTTAAATCTTTCGGTCCTTCCCCTTTTAATGTATCCATCGCCTCTTTTACTTCCAATGCGTTGCCGATCGCATAGCCAAGGGGCTGACTCATATCCGAAATGATGGCCATCGTCTTACGTCCAACTTGATTGCCGATGCGAACCATCGCTTCCGCAAGCTGACGCGCCTCTTCCCTTGTTTTCATAAAGGCACCCGCCCCGGTTTTGACATCCAGTACAATGGCATCGGCACCTGCGGCGATTTTTTTGCTCATAATGGAACTGGCTATCAGCGGGATACTGTCTACCGTAGCCGTTACATCTCGGAGAGCATATAATTTTTTATCTGCAGGCGTTAAGTTCCCGCTTTGCCCAATAACAGCCAATTTATTTCGGTTTACGAGTTCTATAAATTCTTGATTGTCAATTTCTACGTGAAAACCGGGTACAGACTCTAGTTTATCAATGGTGCCGCCGGTGTGGCCCAAACCGCGCCCACTCATTTTAGCAACCGGTACGCCAACCGAAGCCACAAGCGGTCCAAGTACAAGCGTCGTCGTATCGCCCACTCCTCCAGTAGAGTGTTTATCGACCTTGATTCCGTGAATCGCCGATAAATCGATTTGATCACCGGAACGCACCATCGCCATCGTCAAATCTGCACGCTCTCTTTCTGTCATTCCCTGAAAAAATATGGCCATTAACAACGAGCTTACTTGATAATCCGGAATTTCTCCTTTTGTATAGCCGTTAATAAAAAATTGAATTTCTTCTGTAGTAAGCTCATTTCCGTTTCTCTTTTTTTCAATAATATCTACCATTCTCATCTGTTCTCACCGCTTTTGAAAGATTTCAATGTTATTTTATACTTCGTTCCATCCATCGCTTTTTCATGCTTTTCCTGATGAAATTGCCGTACAATACCCTTTCATGAGGGCAGAACCATTTGATCCTGTTCATTCATTTTAAATAGGGTAAAAAGCTTTCCCCATGCTCCGGCATACGGACTTGGAAATTATCCGCCACAGTTGCCCCGACGTCTGCGAACGTTTTTCTGATCGGCAGCTCGTTTCCTCCATGAAAACGTTTGGAGTAAACGAGCAACGGCACAAATTCGCGTGTATGATCCGTTCCGTGGTGAATTGGATCATTGCCGTGGTCCGCTGTGATAATCAACAAGTCTTCATCCGTCATTTTGTCGAATACTTCAGGCAATCTGGCATCAAATTCTTCAAGTGCTTTCCCGTATCCGATCGGATCCCTGCGATGACCGTATAGAGCATCAAAGTCTACCAAGTTGATAAAACTCAAACCGGTAAAATCTTGATCAAAGACCGAAATGAATTTATCCATTCCATCCATATTGGATTTGGTCCGAATGGCTTCGGTCACCCCTTCGCCATTATAAATATCAGAAATTTTCCCAATCGCGATGACATCGAAGCCGCTGTCTTTCAATTCATTCATAACAGTACGGCCAAATGGCTTTAACGCATAGTCATGGCGATTGGACGTTCTAGTAAAATGGCCCGGTTCACCGATGAATGGGCGTGCAATCACCCGTCCCACTTTATATTTTTCATCTAACGTCAACTCTCGGGCAATTTCGCAAATTTTATATAACTCATCCAACGGTACAATCTCTTCATGGGCGGCAATTTGTAAAACCGGATCTGCAGACGTATAAACAATCAAAGCCCCGGTTTCCATATGTTCTTTTCCCAGTTCTTCTATAATGGCCGTACCGCTAGCCGGTTTGTTTCCAATCACTTTCCGACCTGTTTTTTCTTCCAATTGGCGAATTAATTCCTCGGGAAATCCATTCGGAAATACCTTAAAAGGCTTGTCAACTTGGAGCCCCATGATTTCCCAATGCCCTGTCATCGTATCTTTTCCTTTTGATGCTTCTTGCATCTTTGTATAATAAGCCAGCGGTTTTTCTGCTTTTGGAATTCCTTTTAACGGTCTTATATTACTTAAGCCCAACTTCGCCATATTCGGCATGTTCAAGCCATTCATACGCTCTGCGATGTGTCCAAGCGTATCTGCGCCTTTATCGTTAAATTTTTCAGCATCGGGAGCTTCCCCTATTCCTACAGAATCCATCACGATTAAATGAACACGTTTATATGTACCTTTTTCCACCTGTACAACCTCCTTATCCATCGATGTCATGACTTGATCGAAAACCGGTCGATCAGGTTTCCACCCGCTTTAATCAATCGATTTCGGATCAAGAGCCCCCTTTTTAAAACGATTTCATTTCTTTATCCAGCAGTTTCTTCCTCATTTTCATAAAGACCGGCTTCCTCGGTTTCTCTTCATTGCCACCAAGTCTACTTACATTTTAACCTATGCCCGTTTTCAAAAACAACTTGTAATGGAGGTTGACCGGTTATTTACGCTCTCGGATGGAATTTGGAATACACTTCCCGCAAACGCGTTTTGGTGACATGGGTATAGATTTGAGTAGTGGAAATATCCGCATGCCCCAGCATTTCCTGTACAGCTCTTAAATCGGCTCCGTTTTCCAGCAAATGAGTGGCAAAAGAGTGCCTTAGCGTATGGGGGGTTAATTCTTTTTCAATATTCGCTTTTTTGGCCAGACCTTTTAAAATTTTCCAAAACCCTTGCCTTGTCAGCCTGTTTCCATGATGATTCAAAAATAAGGCATCTGTCCGATATTTTTTTGATTGCATATTCGGACGGCCGTATTGCAAATATTGATCCAGTACATGAAGAGCCGTTTTTCCGACCGGAATAATTCTTTCTTTATTTCCCTTTCCAATGCAGCGCAAAAATCCCATTGTGAGATGAAGGTCGTCTAAATTCAAATTTACCAGCTCGCTCACGCGTATCCCGGTAGCATAAAGCAGCTCCAGCATGGCCGCGTCTCTCAATCCCGAGGGCTTAGATCTATCCGGAGCCTCTAGAAGCGCCTCCACTTCTGACAATGTCAGCACTTTCGGCAGGGAACGTTCAAGATGAGGGGATTCTATATGAACAGAAGGATCTTGATCCGCCATTTTTTCTCTTAATAAAAATTGATGAAAGGAGCGAAGAGAAGCAACATGCCTTGCCAATGTTTTGGCGGATTTCCCTTCTTTTCTCAAGTGGTTAAGAAATTGAATGATATGAATTCTAGTGATCTGATTCACATCGGTGATTTGCTCCACCGTTTGCAAGTAATGCAAATAGCTTTTCAAATCCCGTTCATAAGAAACGATTGTGTTTTTGGCCAATCCTTTTTCCACAATTAAAAAGTGAAGAAAATCTTGTAAATAGTCATTCACAGCCCATTACTCCCCATCATGATAAAAAAGTAGCAATCGATCTTGCCAATGAACATGATTATCTTCCACGGATTGAAAAACTTTGACCGCGGAACCTTTTGGCTTTTCGTATCGATGATTCGTTTGATACTCTTGACTTATCCATATAATACCATAGTAAAAGAAAATCGTGCATCCTGTAAAAAGTAGAAACACTTTAATTGTCTGCCAAATCGTTCGAAACATTCACATGCCTCCCGGACCATAGCTTGTCTCGCCAAAAAAACAAATCGTTTTTATTACAGGCTATGACGATTTTACGGAGGTTTATACATCATTCTTGAAATTTTATGGAGAAAATAAAAAAACCTTCCAAATAATGAAGGTTTTTAGTTGGCATGCTGTTTTTCACGATTTTCTTTTTCCGCTTTTTCTTGGCAACGATGGCAAATGCCGTGAAAAGTAAGCCTATGGTCTTTAATCTTAAATTTCCAGCGTTTTTCAACGATCGCTTCTACTTCTTCCAGTAAATCTTCTTGGATTTCATCCACTGCTCCACATTCAATACAGACAAGGTGATGATGGAAATGGGCTGCCCCTTCTTGCCGAAGATCGTATCGGGAGACGCCATCGCCAAAATTGATTTTGTCTACCACTTTTAATTCCGTTAAAAGTTCCAGCGTTCGGTAAACAGTCGCAAGCCCTATTTCTGGTGATTTTTCTTTCACTAGGAGGTAAACATCTTCAGCGCTTAAATGGTCGGCTTCATTTTCCAATAGCACCCGAACCGTCGCTTCCCGCTGTGGTGTTAGTTTATAACTTGCGGAATGTAATTGTTTTTTGATTCGTTCAATTCGGCTTTCCATTTATGTTTTCCCTCCCTAGCCGATGTCTTTCTTATTATAACAAAAAGGGAGGAATAAGCAAAATAAAATCATTTTCATTTGATAGCAAAAGATATTCTTTTTTAATAATCATTATTTTAATACCATTTTCATTAAGCTAGGCGATAAGTAAGCTTCGACACTTGCCGCGATGGTCACGATCCCAACCGCAATGATAAAATAGATCACATATCGCGAAAACATCGGCAAAATAGGAAAATGCCCTGACTGATGGACGAAGATTTTTTTGATCAATTGCAAAGAAAACGCGACAGCGGATGCCGCTATTAAAATAAAAGCGGGTATGATAAACAAATTTTGAGGAAGCACCGCCGCAATACTAACTAAGAATCCCTTCCAGCCCATCTGATTCACTAAGAAACCGACGGAAAAGCCGACGACAATTCCTTTCATAAACAAGAATATAAAAATCAACGGCAAGCCGATAATGGAAATGCCAAGCACCCATATAAGCCCTAAATATTTTAAATTATGCCAAAAACTTTGCTGAAAAAGGTCTTCGCTCGCAGCGATATTTCCTTTGGAAACTTGTCCAAAAAACCGCTGCAAATAATAAAACAAATCTTCTTTTTGGACGTACGAAAGGCTGTTGACAATCACCGCGCCAAATACGATCCCCATCAGAAAAAGCGTCATGATAAACAAATAAATTGAGGAATTGGCTTGTACATGTTGAACGATAGAATGGGACGTGGTCTTTTTCTGCATATGTTTTCCTCCTAAATTTAGTTACTACACTGTATGCTGTCCCATTCTGTTTTATACCCCAAAAGCGTCCTGAGTCATCAGAAGCTAAAAAACGTCCGACAACGTCCATATCTTTAAGAAAAAGTTTAAAAAGAAGCTCACCTAACTTTCGGCCAGCTTCTCGATGGTGTTTGCTTTTTTATTATTTCTTTTGGAAGATTCGCGATAGGTTCAGAGACGATGGCCTTTTTTTAATTTCAAATACTGTATCGCATAAACCGTTTTCGCATCTGCTATTTTGTTTTCTTTTATATATTGTTCTGCTTCCTCCAAAGTCATTTCCATCAATTCCACAAATTCATCTTCATCAGCGGCTTTGGCATTCTCTTTTTTGCTTAATCCTTCTGCCAAATACAGATGAACGATTTCATTTGCAAATCCCGGTGACGTGTAGAATGAAATAATATGGGTTAATTTTTCGCATACATAGCCGGTCTCTTCTTCCAATTCCCGGTGAGCAGTTTGTTCCGGGTCTTCCCCCGGTTCCAGTTTTCCCGCCGGAATTTCCACAAGCGTCCGTTCCAACGGCTTTCGGTATTGTTCCACCATCACAATCTTTCCATCTTGTGTAATAGGAAGGATGGCTACGGCTCCGGGATGCTTGACAATTTCCCGCTTCGATCGTTTTCCATCCGGCAGTTCCACTTCGTCTACTTGAACTTTAATAATCTTTCCTTCAAAAATGGGTTCCGTTGACAATGTTTTTTCTTCCAAACGCGACATTTTCACCACTCCTCTTTTCATGGACCCCTTTGTTCTATTCTGCTTTTCCCATCATAAAGTGTACCATAAAGCGATTACCGATCTGTGGTGTTTTCTTGATATCGGCTAAAAATCGGAAACTTTCCAAAATGACATCACTATGGAAACAAACACATTTCTCTAAATAAACAAAAACGGTGTGGAGGATTTGGCTGCTGCTGTTCCACATTTTGCGGAAATAAGCGGTACCGGGAGGATAGAAAATGAGAGTGTACATAGGAGAAGAAAGACTCATACTGACAGGAAAAGCGCGGGAAATTTGCTCTATGCTAAAACAATACGCCAAACATCATATATGGGTAACAGAATTGCTGAAAAAGCGACTCTAAAAAGAACATTGTCTTCTCTTTTCTCGATTCGATATTATAAAAGAAAAAGGTGGTGTTATATACCATGGAAAAAAGACAGCTGGGCCGTTCCGCTCTTATGGTCAGCAAATTAGGGCTGGGATGCATGTCTTTAGGCACCGATGCAAAACAAGCAAGAACGATTATAGAAGCAGCTCTTGATGAAGGAGTCAATTATTTTGACACGGCCGATTTATATGATTACGGCGAAAACGAAAAAATAGTCGGACAAACGTTAAAAAGTGTGCGAGATCAAGTGATCATCGCAACAAAAGTGGGAAACCGCTGGAATGATAAAAAAGACAGCTGGCATTGGGACCCCAGCAAATCTTATATAAAAGAAGCAGTGAAAGACAGCCTTCGCCGTTTAGGCACCGATTATATCGACCTTTATCAATTGCACGGAGGAACGATCGACGATCCGATAGAAGAGACCATTGAAGCTTTTGAGGAGCTGAAAGCAGAAGGAATCATCCGGCATTACGGCATTTCCTCCATCCGTCCGAATGTGATTCGCGCATACGTCAAACACTCTGACATTGTCAGCGTCATGATGCAATACAATCTTTTAGACCGGAGACCGGAAGAAGAAGCTCTTCCGCTTCTGCACGAACATCAAATCAGCGTCGTCACGCGCGGCCCTGTTGCCAAAGGACTGCTGAGCACACGCTGGCGCGAAAAAGCAGATGACTCCGGATACTTAAATTATTCCTATCCGGAATTGAAAAACCTCCTATCGTCAATCGAAGACTATTTTCAAAACACTCGGACTCTAACGGAGGTTGCTCTTCAATTCAACTTATCCCATCCCGCAGTGGCTGCTGTCGTTGTCGGAGCCAGCTCTGTTGAACAACTGAAAGAAAATGTTCGGGCTGTTAATCGTCCGCCGCTTTCTGAAGAAGAATACTCTTTCTTAAAAAAGATGACCAAAACTGACCTGTACGAACAGCACCGCTAAACCTCAAGGGGAGGCGTGGAAGATTTTTGCGCGGCCTCTCTTTAATCCCTTTCAATATCCTGATTTGATTCATGTTATGTACTTTTCAGCAAGAAAGGAAGCAACGGCCAATCTCGCAGATTCCCGCTTCCTTTCCGTTGAGGAATGATCGGCCTGCCAGCCGTGTGCAGGCAGGAATTTTATTTAAAATTCTTCCAATCTAATCGGCTTTCATTCAGCAATTCTTCAAAACTTTTATTTTTTTCTCTTCTTTTTCTTTCTTCGCGCTTTTTTTCTGCTTCTGCTTTTTTCTTCATTTCTTCCTGCTTTTCAAGTTCTTTTTGCGTCATCTTTAGCTGCTTTAATATTTCTTCATTGAGAGCGTCTTTTAATGTTAGCTGGGATTCTTGATCGACTTTCTTTTCCTTTGCCTTTCTCATGACGAACTTCCTTTCTTCTGTTCTTTCTTTCATCATACCGAATTCGGCTTTCAAACAAAAGATTTTCACTTTGCTATATCGATTTTCTTTCCCCGACAGCATCACTTCCGGCAGTGCAGGGAATCTGCTATACTTAGTTCAACCTTAGGGAGGGATGAAAAATGAAGAAATGGAAATCGGGATTAACTGCTTGTTTGGCTGCGGCTGCAGGTGTTGGATATTATTTTTCCAATCGCCTTTTATACATAAAGAAAAAGGATGATCCGTTCATTTTAAAACGGGAAATGGATGCAAAACAGTTTCACCCTGAGGAATTTAATCGGCTGCCAAAAGAAGAGTTTTGGATTTCGTCGCCATTTGGTTATTCGTTAAAAGCAGTCTTGATCCGCCCGTATCCTCATAAAAAATTTATGATCTTTTGCCACGGTGTGACAGAAAATAAAATCAGTTCAATCAAATATTTGAATTTATTTTTAAAACTTGGTTTCAACGGCATGATTTACGACCACCGCCGCCATGGAGAATCGGGCGGCAAAACGACTAGCTATGGATTTTATGAAAAGCATGATTTAAAAGCCGTAGTAGATGAGCTGATCAAGCGGGAAGGCGACGGCGTCTATTTCGGGATCCACGGCGAATCGATGGGCGCCGCGACCGCGCTTTTATACGCAGGCGAGATTGAAGACCGCGCCGATTTTTATATCGCTGACTGCCCTTTCT
Source organism: Bacillus sp. FSL W8-1127 (assembly GCF_038006725.1). Classification (NCBI taxonomy): domain Bacteria; kingdom Bacillati; phylum Bacillota; class Bacilli; order Caryophanales; family Bacillaceae; genus Bacillus; species Bacillus sp. FSL W8-1127. Next base: position 2,175,354 of record NZ_JBBOVU010000001.1, read on the forward strand.
CTGATTTTCGCAAACAAATCGCCCGCCAAATGAAACAAGAATTAGGATTTGCCCCTAAGCCCCTTGTTCAACTTGCGGAATGGTTGGTATTATGGCGGGATGGTTTTTCTTTAAAATCGATTTCTCCCCTTGCCGCGGTCAGTGCTATTCGCCATCCGGTCTTATTTATCCATAGCGAAGAAGACGATTATATTCTTCCGGATATGTCAAAAGAATTATATGAACGGAAAAAAGGGCCTAAAAAATTGTATTTGGCTAAAAAAGGAGCCCACGCCCGTTCCTATCTCGAAAATCCGGAAGAATATGAAAATGTGGTCCGGGAGTTTTTGCACGATACTGTCGGCCTCCCGCTTTAACTCTTTCATCTTGACTGCAAGACCCTCTTTTCCCGTTAATCTCGACCTGTCTTATCCACAAACGTCATCCAACCATTTAAAATCTCGTTCGCACTTTTTAATTGAAATGTGCCGTTTGGATTCCAATCAAGCGTTAAGCAATCATCAAAAAAGAGTTTTTTGGATTTTTCCACTAAAATAGGATATTTATTGGTTTCGACTACTTCATCTTCTTGATTCTTGGAATCGACCAGCCATAAAACGGGCACACCGTCGACAGAGCAGCCGCATCCTTCTGTGTCATAATGCAATTTGATGTAACTGGATGGTGTTTTCATTTTTTGTTTTAAAGCTTCTGCAGCTTTTTCCGTTATGGTGATGTTCATCGTTTTTTCCCCTTTCTTTCAAGTGGAGGCGTGCTCCCGTTTCGGATCCATTCAACCTCCGCTTTCAACTCATTTGCAAAATGATCTTTCACGAAAATCCATAACCGTTTTCTGCTGAAAGAGCATTTGGATGGAGGACTTCTCTTATCAGTATATATCAATAATCGTATTGAGTGGGATAGAGTGAACTTTTCCGGTGTGATCTGCCAAATGAAGGGTTTGTTCCTGTTCGTTGCAGGAATGGATTATACCGGTTATTTGTTGATAGCGGCGGTGAGAGTAATAGGTGATCGTAACAGTATGATGAAATTCCATCGCTTCAAGCAGCGCCTCGTTTAAAAATTCAAGCTGCTGCTCATCCAGTTCTTTCTGCGGTTCCGCTTGATCTTCTTTTACCCATTGGCGCAGCATTTCCACATGTTCAGGAAGCATCATGGATGTCCATTTTATATTTCCTCTGTCCTTGATCATGACAACCCCTTCTTTCTATATTTTGTGTCCGCCCATTAATCGAGCGCGCCTTCTTGATGTTCCTGCTTCGGTATAAGAAACGGCCCTAAGCAAAATATGGGATCCGTATTTCCGACGCAAGCGGTCGACGACATAGCCCAGCTGTTTTTGTCGCCAACGATTTGGTTCAAATAAACTTAATTGTAATTCGCCGTCATCGGACAAATGAGAGAGTGAAACAGAAATTTGCCTTACGGTCTGGCCGTTGTAATGTTCGCGGAATAATGCCAAGCACGTTTCGTACAGTTCCATTGTGGAATTCGTCGGCTCTTCCCTCGTCCGGGAACGGGCAAAGCCTCCTCCGTTTTCTTTATGGCTAAACCCAATGCTAAGACTGATCGTTTTTCCGACTTTTTTATGTTCCCTTGCTCTTCTGGCTACTTCTTCACACATCTCCAACAATACGTGTTGAATGTCTTCTTCTCTTGTATAATCTTTCAGCAAAATTTGACTGTTTCCGAAACTTTTCTGATTTTCAGAAACAAGAGCGCCAATATGGGACAAATCAATTCCCCAAGCATGGTAGTAAAGCTGAACTCCCATGATGCCAAATTTGGCTTTCAGTACATCTAATGGGTAGTTCGCCAGCTGTCCGACCGTAAAGATGCCCATGCGATTGAGCGTTTTCTCCAGTCGTTTTCCGATTCCCCACATACTGCTCAAAGGAGAAACCGGCCACAATTTTTCGGGAACATCCTCATATGTCCATCTGGCAATTCCCGTTTTTTTCGCTTCCAAATCCAAAGCCAGCTTTGACAAAAGCATATTGGAGCCGATTCCAATCGCAGCAGGCAATTGAAACTCCCTTTCAAGATCATCCTTTATTTTTCTGGCGATCGTCTCGCTGTCTCCCCACAAATGAAAAGCTCCATCCACTTTTACAAAACTTTCGTCCACGCTATACGTTTGAATGGATTCTTTCGGAACGTATCGATTAAAGACTTTCGTAATTTCCGTTGAAATGCGTAAATACGTTTCCATATTCGGCTCAACCAACACAATCCTCGGATCATCCGGAATTTCAAACAACCTAGAACCGGTGCGGATGCCAAATTCTTTTTTCAGTTTTGGAGAAGCAGCCAGAACGAGGCTTCCCTTCCTTTCTTTATCGCTAATGACCGCCAAGTAGCACTCCAGCGGATTCAAGCCGTGCATGACAGCCGCACAGCTGGCATAGAAGCTTTTAATATCGATACAAAGAATATTTTCCTTTGGAAGCGCCAAATCATTCATTCGCTTTTGCCACCCCTTTGTTAGCGAACGTTTGTTCTAATATATTCTTTATTCTAGGGGAATATACGTTCTGCATCAATTTATTTTCAATGGAAAACCACTTAATAATTGCCAAATTCGGTTTATAATAATCAAAGGAATTGATCCGTCGGATACGGGATAAAGGCAGGTGATAGATAGATGGAAAAGATGATTATCCTTATGATTCAAAAAAAACTGCAGCAATATAAAAGTCCGGAATTGACCGATAAGGAACTGAAAGATCTTGCAAAAGAAGTGATGATCAGGCAGAAATCCGAGAAAGGAGAACTGCATGAAATCACGGAAGATGTGGTTTACGAATATATAACCAAGTAAAAAGCGATCCTCCCCTAATTCAAGAGGCTTTCAACCGCAATCCGCTTCTAATATTTTCAAAAAGAAAAAGGCAGCCCTTTCTAGAGCCAGCCTTTGAAGAAACTATTTTTTAAAAAATGCGTTTTTGCCAACCTTTTCTACAAGCCGAGGAAACAGCGTATAAAAAACGCTTCCGGCGTTCATCCATCTTGGAAGATTAATTTCGCGGGTATTCGTGAGCATGGCAGCCACCACTTTTTCGGCCACTTTTTCCGGCTTCAACATAAAGCGTTGGATATTTTGCACATAAGTGCCGGAACGATCAGCAATTTCAAAAAAGTTGGTCGCAATCGGCCCGGGGTTAACCGTTGTCACAAAGACGCCGTATGTAGAAAGCTCCATTCGCAAACTGTTGGAAAACCCTAGAACGGCATGTTTTGTCGCCGCGTAAATGCTCGATTTGGGCGTTGCGATTTTCCCGGCCTGAGAGGCGATGTTAACAATATGGCCGGAACGATTTTTTTGCATATGCTCAATCACCATTTGGGTACAGGAAATTAATCCGAGCACATTGACAGCAAACATCCTTTCAATGTCTCCCCATTTGGCAAGATGGGCTTCTTCAAAAATCCCGAAACCAGCATTATTGACTAAAACATCTATCTTTCCGGCCTCTGCAAAAATAGCCAAAAAAACCGCTTCAACATTTTCCCGTTCAGAGACGTCCAAAGAATGGATCCACACTTTATTGGAATAGCGGGATTCAAGAAAAGACTTCAGTTCCTCCAGCTTTTCTACCCGACGAGCAAGCAGCACAAGATTAGCCCCGCTTTCTGCCGCTTTGATCGCCATCTGTTCGCCGATCCCGCTTGAAGCGCCGGTTATCACCACGTTTTTTCCGTGAATCCGCGGATTCATAAAATACTTCACCTCCATAAGGAAATATGGCAGGATTGCTACCCATCATCATACCATTTTTCCGCTCAATAAAACACAAAATGTTTAGAATGTCTAAGGGCGTTGGAAACAACTTTTCATACATAATCATTGGCTGGGAACCGTGGCAAAAGTGCTGTTTTCTTCATTCAAAAGCGCTTCTAATCGTCAGTTTTTTCCGAAAATAGCCCTTGACAATGAGGTCTTTTTTTTGCATAATTTTGTAATAATCGTGTGAAGCAAAAAGCAATGAATAAGGCCAGTAAATAGAAAATGATGTAAGAGAGTGAAGCTCCTGGGCTGCGAAGCTTCATCATCCTCTTTTCTATTGAACCTACCTTATGAGCTGTCAAGATACTTGACCGTTTATCCCGCGTTAACGGAAACGAGCGTGCAAATGATTCCATTTGCAAATAAAGGTGGTACCACGGAAGATTCCCTTTCGTCCTTTTAAAGGATGAAAGGTTTTTTTATTTGAAATAGAAAAAAGCAAAAAATATTCCCATCATCTGCTCTTGACTAAAAACGTTCTAAAGGAGGAAAACAACATGAAAGTCGTCTTTATCGGCGCCGGTTCTATGGCAGAAGCCATCATTGCCGGCGGACTCAGCCAAAAGGCACTGATAAAAGAAGAAGTAATTGTGACAAATCGATCCAACCAAAAACGTTTGCAAGAATTAGAGGAAAAGTACGGCATTTCCTCTTGTGGCCGGGACCGCCTTGACGAAGCTTTACGGGAAGCCGATGTCGTCATCTTGGCTATGAAACCAAAAGACGCCAAAGAGGCGCTGGAAGCGATCAAGCCTCACGTTCCTTCCACTGTACTTGTTATTTCCGTGCTTGCCGGTGTATCCATCTCTTTTATTGAGGAAACGTTGGAAATTCCTTGCGCCGTCGTCCGCGCAATGCCTAATACTTCAGCCGCAATCGGGCAATCAGCAACTGGAATCGTATTGAACCGCCATGTAACGGAGCAGCAGCAAAAATACACCTTGAATCTTTTCTCAGCCATTGGCTTAACGGCCATCGTAGAAGAAGATCAGATTGATGCCGTAACCGGTTTATCAGGAAGCGGCCCTGCTTATATTTATTATCTGGTAGAAGCGATGGAAAAAGCAGCCGCTGAAATCGGCTTGGATGAAGATACCGCCAAACCGTTGATCATCCAAACTTTATTAGGAGCAGCGAAAATGCTTTCGACAACCGGACAAAAAGCAGAAGATTTGCGCAAAGCAGTGACCAGTCCCGGCGGCACCACTGAAGCCGGCCTGCGCGTCTTGGAAGAAAGACAAATGAGAGAAGCTGTGATCGATTGCATCAAAGCCGCGACTGCTCAATCCAAAAAACTGGGACTTCCTTTTCTAAAACAAATATCCAACCGGTAAAGTCACTGCTGCCTTTCATTCTTGCAATACTGAGGATGTTTTCTCTTAAAGGGCTGATCCGTCAAAAAAGGATTACGCCCTTTTCTTTTAGGCTTATTGGATTATGTCGATCGGGAAAATCAGATTATTTATAATCAATGAAAAAAATTGTTATAATGAAAAGTGCGTCAAAAAGGAGGAGATAAAATGGCAGTAAAACTTTTTGAACCGTATACGGTGAAAAATGTAACCTTCAAAAACCGGATCGTCATGTCACCGATGTGCATGTATTCGGCTGAAAATCAACAAGGTTTTTTGGAAGACTGGCATTATGTCCATTACACAACTCGGGCAGTCGGCCAAGTCGGATTAATCATAGTAGAATCGACTGCCGTGTTGCCGGAAGGAAGAATTTCTCCTAAAGATTTGGGCATATGGAGCGACGACCATATTGAAGGCTTTGCCAAACTTGTTTCCATGGTCCAAAAACATGGAGCCAAAATCGGCATTCAATTAGGGCACGCGGGCAGAAAAGCCGATTTGGAAGGCGATATTTATGCGCCGTCAGCGATTGCCTTTAACGAAACATCCAAAACGCCGAAAGAAATGACAAAAGAAGATATACAAAAAACGATTCGCGCCTTTCAAGAAGGAGCAAGACGGGCCAAAGAAGCCGGTTTTGACGTAATTGAAATCCATGCGGCGCACGGATACTTAATCAACCAATTTCTTTCCCCGCTGTCCAACAAGCGGACGGACGAATATGGTGGTTCAGCGGAAAACCGCTTGCGTTTTCTAATAGAAACGATCAAAGCGGTGAAAGAAGTCTGGGATGGTCCTTTGTTTGTAAGGGTATCGGCTAACGACTACCACGAAAAAGGATTAACCCCTGACGACTACGTGGAAATTGCTAAACAATTAAAAGAACAAGGCGTGGACTTAATCGATGTCAGCTCTGGAGCAGTCGTTCCGGCCAAAATCCATGCTTATCCGGGCTATCAAGTACCATTTGCGGAAAAAATTAAACACGGAGCCGGGATACCAGTTGGAACAGTAGGCTTGATTACTTCCAGCATTCAAGCCGAAGAAATCTTGCAAAATGATCGCGCCGATCTTGTTTTCCTCGCACGCAAATTGCTTCGCGAGCCTTATTGGCCACGCAAAGCTGCAAAAGAATTAAATGCTGCAATCGAAGCACCTGTTCAATACAGCCGAGGCTGGTAAAAAGATCTCATCCTCTTTTATCCAATCGAGTAGGAGGGGGTGATTAACCCCCGTCCTCTCACACCACCGTACGTACGGTTCCGTATACGGCGGTTCAATCAAGATAAATGACGCAAGAATTCATAACGTTTCTGTAGACTTTTAAGCCCTTGGTTACTCCAATAGGAGTTTCCAAGGGTTCTGTGTAATATGGGACTTTTTGAGATTCGCCAATAACCTTTACGACTGTTCCCCCATTCATAAGCTTTCCATTCAGGAACTCCTAGTTTTATGAGGTTGCGTATCCTGGTCTTTGAGGTCTTCCAGTTTTTCCATAAACACATCCGGAGTCTTCGTCGAATCCAGCCATCCAAATCTTCAAAGATACTCTTTGTGTCTGCTAATGCAAAATATCCACACCATCCAAGTAGATATTGGTTAAGTTTCTTAATCCGATATTCCATTGGGTATGGTATTTTTCTTGACGTGATTTCTCGCACCTTTTTCTTCATTCGTTTTAGACTTTGCTTGGCAATCCGAACTTTTGGCTCTTTTGAAGGTGTAAAACTAAATCCTAGAAACTTTCGTTTCCATGGTCGGTCAACCGCAGATTTCTTCTCGTTGACTTTTAGACGAAGTTTTCCCTCAATAAATCGTTTGACACTAGCCATGGTTCTTTCACCAGCCCGTTTTGACTTCACGTAAATATTACAGTCATCGGCATAACGAACAAATTTATGCCCTCTTTTCTCTAATTCTTTGTCTAGTTCATCTAGTACAATATTCGAAAGTAAAGGGCTTAGGGGGCCACCTTGCGGCGTCCCTTCTTCTGTCCTAGATACCACACCATTAATCATGACACCAGCTTGTAGATATTTGCGGATTAGCTTCAATAGTGGCTTTTCTTTAATAGTCTTGGCTAATGTACTCATCAGCCTGTCATGATTCACTCGATCGAAGAACTTTTCTAAATCCATGTCTACTACCCATCTATAACCATCTCTGATATAGCCTTTTGCTTTCCTAACTGCGTCATGAGCACTTCGATTTGAACGAAACCCATAACTATGTTCGGAGAACATAGGGTCATATATCCTCGATAATACTTGGGCAATTGCTTGTTGAATCAAACGGTCTGTTACGGTTGGAATACCTAGTAACCGAACACCGCCATCAGGTTTCGGGATTTCGACTCTTCGAACAGGCATTGGTTCATAGGTACCCTTGAGAATAGCTTCTTTAATGGATATCCAGTTTTCGACTATGTGCTGACGTAGGTTTTGTACGGGCATCATATCTACTCCATGGCTACCTTTGTTCTTTTCTACTCTTTGTAAAGCTAAAAGCATATTCTCCCGTGACAGGATTTGATTCAAAAGCATTGTTATTCTTCCTTCCGTGAATAGCTTATCTTCTTATGCCAGTGGTCACTCCACCCTCCAAGAGGTCCCCCACGGGATTCACCGTTTCCTTCCTCAAGTGAGGTACTACGTTTTCTGTGTTCAACATGACACACTGAATGCAAAGGGCTATTCTCTCTTAATTGTTCAGTCCTTCCGAATTGTTCTAGACCAATTCGTACTATGACCTCTGCTGACTTCTGATGGCTCAGCTACTTATCACTAAGTAGGTTATGAAGGCTACTTCACGTATCCATCAGACCTCCCCGGGTAAGAGTGTAATCTTTCCTTCCATCCATCTGCTTCATTTACTCTGTATCACCTTCGGCAGAAAGGGCTTTGTTTTGTTGTGCAAACTCACCCAGTGATACCTAGCCTCATATGAAGTTCGTGTTCCTCAGATCGGAAGTTTGCCGCCCGCTTCCTTCAGATTCCGCGTCACCACGGACACCCTTGCGTTAAGCTAACTGCTACTTCTGCCTTCGCAGCTCGGGACTTTCACCCTATAGATTACACCCATGCCGGGCGCACACAAAAAAGGAAGGCTAAAAGATCAGCCTTCCTTTTTTGTGATGTCTTCGATTTTGACTTCCATAAAATCATGAACCAATACAGTCGGCTGAAAAATCGATTCCGCTTCTTTCTGCAAGTGATCCCATTCCTCCACAGGATAACGGGAGCTGACATGATTTAAGCACAACGCTTTTGCATTCGCTTTTTTGGCAATTTCAGCTGCTTGAGCCGTGGTCGAATGAAAATATTCATACGCCATCTCTGCACTTTCAGCGGAAAATGTGCCTTCATGAACAAGCATATCCGCATCCTTAGCCAGATCTACAGCAGCTTGGCAAGGACGGGTATCGCCAAGAATGGCGACGACCTTTCCTTTCTTGGAAGGTCCGACAAATTCTTTTCCGTCGATGACGCGGCCGTCTTCGAGCACAACTGTTTCGCCATTTTTTATTTTTTTATAAAGAGGCCCCGGCATAATTCCCATTTCTTTTAATTTATCTACAAGCAAAACACCGGGTTTATCCTTTTCTGTAATCCGATACCCGTACGATGGAATCCCGTGTTCCAAAAGCCGTGTTTCCACGATCATTTGCTCATCTTCAAAAACGATTCCCTCTTCAATTTCTTCAATGATGAGCGGATAGCGCAGCCTCGTTTCGCTGACCTCCAAGCTGACGCGCAAGAAATCGGCAATACCCTTAGGTCCGTATACCGTCAAAGGAGTCTCCCCTGCCTGAAACGAACGGCTTCCCAAAAGCCCCGGAAGACCGAAAATATGATCACCGTGCAAGTGGGTAATAAAAATTTTTTCAATTTTTCTCGGTTTTAACGATGTGCGAAGAATCTGATGCTGTGTTCCTTCTCCACAATCGAACAACCACACCGTTCCTCGTTCAGCGAGGAGTTTTAAAGCCAAGGCACTGACGTTTCTTGCTTTGGCTGGTACACCCGCTCCTGTTCCTAAAAACAACAATTCCAAACAACTCACACCCTTTTAACAAACTACCTGTTTTCCGTTCTTCCATTCTGTCATAAATGCACGTCTTTTTCCAACAAAACATGAATTTTGCCATCTAAAACAACGTCATCCATCTCCTTTTTCACGGCAATCCTTGCGCATAATAGTTGCCTAAAGGCGTCAGAACGTCTAAAATTAAATACCTGTATAGGATAAAATGTTCATGCTTTGGAAATAGAAAAGAGGTGTTTGGTTTTAGCCTGTTTGGCGAAAACTAACAGTGCATAGAACATCCTTTAAACAGCAGCAAACTTTTGTTACATAAAAGATGTAAAAAGTGAGGTCATATACAGTGAAACAATCAGAATCTCCAGCAACTTTAATTATGATTTTCGGTGCAACAGGGGATTTAGCGAAGAGAAAGCTGTTTCCTTCTCTTTACCATCTATTTCGAAAAAAGAAATTATCAGAGCGATTTGCCGTCATTGGCGTAGCCAGAAGAGAATGGTCAAAAGAAACCTTCCAATCCCATGTAAAAGACTCCGTTATTGCTTCAATCGGAAAAGTGGACAATATCGATGAGTTTATTTCCCATTTTTATTATCAGCCTCATAATGTGTCAGACTCAGAGTCGTATGTTGCTTTGAAAAAGTTGGCACAAACGTTGGATGAACAATACAACCTTGAAGGGAACCGGATCTTTTATCTGGCAATGGCTCCGGAATTTTTTGGAACGATCGCCGAACATTTGAAAAAAGACGGATTGACAGACACTAATGGATTCACCCGTCTCGTCATCGAAAAACCGTTTGGCCATGATTTAGAATCAGCCATCGAATTGAATAAACGAATTCGAACGGCCTTTTCCGAATCTGAGATCTATCGGATTGACCACTATTTAGGAAAAGTTATGGTGCAAAATATTGAAGCGATCCGCTTTGCTAATGCCCTGTTTGAACCATTATGGAACAACCGCTACATTTCAAACATCCAAGTGACTTCCAGCGAAACGCTGGGAGTAGAAGAACGGGGACGGTATTACGAAAACAGCGGTGCACTGCGCGATATGTTTCAAAACCATATGCTGCAAATGGTGGCGCTGCTTGCCATGGAACCACCGATTAAATTGACAACAGATGAAATCCGCAGCGAAAAAGTAAAAGTTTTGCGCGCGCTTCGTCCAATAAAAGGAGATCAAGTGCACGAGTACTTCGTCCGCGGCCAATACGGAAAAGGAGTCATTAATGGCAAAGAAGTGGTCGCTTATCGGGAAGAACCGAACGTCGATCCTCATTCCAATACTGAAACGTTTGTAGCCGGGAAAGTCATGATAGACAATTTCCGCTGGGCCGGCGTACCTTTTTACATTCGAACAGGAAAAAGGATGGCTACGAAATCAACGAAAATTGTCGTCCAATTTAAAGATGTCCCGATGAATCTTTATTACAAGATGGATCAACCATTGTCCCCTAATCTGCTTGTGATCCATATTCAGCCTGAGGAAGGAATCACCCTTCATTTAAACACAAAACAAAGCGGTCAGAGCACGGGCATGATTCCAATCAAACTAAGCTTTGGAAATAACAGTTTTGACGCCATCAACACGCCTGAAGCCTACGAAAAGCTTTTATACGATGCCATTCGGGGAGATGCGACCAACTTTACCCACTGGGATGAAGTTTCCCTCTCATGGCGTTTTGTCGATGAAATTTCTGAAGTATGGGCCAACACTTCCGCCCATTTCCCTAATTATGAAGCTGGTTCTATGGGACCGAAAGAAGCTGACCAACTGCTTGAAAAAGACGGATTCTTCTGGTGGCCTATTGATCGGCTTGATGTAGACAATTGTCAATAAAAATCCAATCATCAGCGGTCATTTTCTTTCCGCTGATGATTGCCGTCATGCCTATCCATTGGATACACATACTGCCACCGTTCACTGCCATCCAATACTTAGGCATTTTACGTCAAAGACTCTTTCAAGCGGGAATCCGAACGAGTCAAACCGAACCGTGCAAAAAGAAAAGGAGGTTATAAAATTGAAAATTATTGACATAACTGCTCCAATTTATGAAGGAATGCCGGTTTATAAAAATAAGCCGGAAAAACAGCCATCGATTACCACTCAAACAAATGGCCATGTAACGGAGTCACGAATTTGCATGGACGTACATACCGGTACACATGTCGATGCTCCGCTCCATATGATGAACGACGGAAAAACGATTGAAACGATCTCGATCGAAAAACTCGTTCGTCCTTGCAAAGTGATCGATTTGACACATGTCCATGAAAAAATTACGAAATCAGATGTAGAAAATGCGGATATTCAAAAAGACGACTTTATTTTATTGAAAACGAAAAACTCGTTTGATAAAGAATTTAATTTTGATTTCATTTATCTTGCTGAAGATGCAGCCCGCTACTTGGCGGAAATCGGAATCGCCGGTGTCGGCATCGATTCCTTAGGCATAGAACGTGCTCAGCCGGAGCACCCCACTCATCGTGCTCTGATGGACAAAGACATCGTGGTCATCGAAGGACTTCAATTGGCGGACGTGGAAGAAGGGTCCTATTTTATGATTGCGGCCCCTTTAAATATTCAAGGAACGGATGCCTCTCCAGCCCGAGTTCTTTTGCTGGATAATTGGAAATAAAGAAATGCGATGAAAAAGAGCAGCTTGTGCGCTTCACAGGCTGTTCTTTTTTTGGTAATCATGTTTCGTCATCCCCATTTCGCCTGGAACTTCCTGCCTATCTATCCGTTTAGATTCATCGGGGTTTTGCCTTGATCGTCAAATTTCTTTTATTGATGAAAATGGACTCTTTTCATGATCCATTATCTTTAGGAAAAAACGGCCATCTTGACCGATATTTGAACCTTTTTCAGCCATCCCGAATAGGTGTAACTAAACCAGCCAACATAATATAGGCTTGAAAATATTAGCTTAGGAGGCGGTTCCAGTGGTTGGAAAAAAGATCGATGACGTGTTAAAAGAAGGATTATACGGAAAAAAAGAACTGAAACCTGAAGAGCGAAAACGATTTTTAGGAACGTTTCGAGAGCGCGTGGAAGGTGCCTTGACGATTAGCCAAGTACAAGAGCCGGACATCTATCCGGAAGTGAAAGAATGGATCCAAAAACCCGGCGTCCGCCTGCTTTTAAACGGAAAAATAGACTATTCTCATATTAGCAAATATGTCAGGCTGGCCAACGACCAAAATATTTCTTATACCATCATCCAAAATCATGAAGCAGAAACGGATATCGGCTTGGTAGTCGCTCATAAACACGCGGTCGACAAAGAAATGATTTGGGCATCCAAAAAGAAGCCAGCCTCTACAGAACAAAAAAAGAAAAAGAATGGCTTGTTTTCTAAAATCTTTAAATAAAAATGATTCAATAATGAAATCCTGCTTAACGATTGGAGATTCTTTTTTCCTATATGCCTTCATAAACAAAAAAAGTATCTCATATTTGTCTTTTCTAATCGAAAAATATATTCTAAAGATAGACTAGTCCTATTCATAATCGTTGCTATGAAGGAGATGTGGGTTATGAGTTTAAAGAAAACCTTTACGCTTGCTGGTTCGGATTCCAGTGGTGGAGCCGGTCTTCAAGCTGATTTGAAAACATTCCAAGAGCTGGGCGTCTATGGAATGACAGCCATTACTTCCATTGTTGCCATGGATCCAAAAAACAACTGGCATCATAACGTTTTTCCGGTGGATGTAAAAACGGTTGAACCGCAATTAGAAACCATTCTTTCCGTCGGGATTGACGCCATGAAAACGGGTATGCTCGGATCTGTCGACATTATTGAACTCGCCGCCCGTAAAATTGATGAATATCATTTAGATAAAGTCGTGATTGATCCGGTGATGGTATGTAAAGGAGAAGATGAAGTTCTTCAACCTGAAAATACAGACGCGATGCGCGAATTATTGCTGCCGCGTGCAACGATTGTCACTCCAAACCTTTTTGAAGCATGGCAATTAGCACAAACCGGCCCTATTAAAACGATTGAGGATATGAAAAAAGCGGCTGTGAAAATCCATGAATTAGGGGCCAAAAATGTCGTGATCAAAGGCGGAAAACAGCTGCAGCACGAAAAAGCCGTTGACTTATTCTACGATGGTCAAAACTTCCGTGTATTTGAATCGGAAAAAATTGATACCACTTATAATCACGGTGCAGGCTGTACTTTTGCCGCCGCCATCACAGCTCAACTAGCAAAAGGCAGCTCAGTGGAAGAAGCCGTCCGTTTTGCAAAAGATTTTGTTCATGCAGCAATTGAACACGGCTTTAAATTGAATCAGTATGTTGGCCCGGTTATGCACGGTGCTTATACCCGATTTGTTTCTAAAGCAACCGTATGAAATGCTAAACCAGCACATAGAAATGCATGATGAAAAAAGGCATGTTATAACCCTGCATGCCTTTTTTCATTTCCTAGGATGTTTGTTATTATCTTTGATTTTAGCCGCTGGATGATGTCAGCAATCAGGTAGGTGTGCATTGAATAATCGGATCAACAAACGGCTACATAAAAATGTTTTCAGCCATAAGATTGGAAATACAATCACGCCAATATAAAGGATCAGCCATCTTCAATAAAGCCTCTTTTTCCATGGATGAAAGATATCTGGTCCATTCTTGGTTATTTACAGATTTCTAAAATCTTATGTATCGCTTTGGCTACGCCATCTTCATCGTTTTTACTTGTCTCATACGGACAAAGATTTTTCACTGCTTGTACCGCGTTTCCCATCGCAATCGGAAAACCGACTCTTTCTAACATCGAAAGGTCATTCAAATTATCTCCCACCGCCATCGTATGTTGTAAAGAAATTCCTTTTTCTTTCACAAAGCGTTCCAAGGCAATACCTTTTTGTGCGGAGATATGGTTGATTTCAATGTTGCGAAACCCTGACGACGTCACGTGAATATCGTCCAGTTCATACTCCAGCTTGGTGCTGAGCTCTTCAAACAGCGACTCTTTTTTATCGAATGCCAATATTTTAAAAAAACGAATGGAAGGATCATTGAAAATTTCTTTTGAGTCGTATACGTTTTGGATATGTCGAATATCACCGCGATTTTTAAGATGGATGCGGATTTCTTCTTCTGAAACTTCGGGATTAGCCGATTGGAAAATATCCACCAACATTTCGATGCTTGTTTCATAGTCTTCTGTAAAAATGCCTTTATTGGTAAAAAATTCATAATAAAGCCCGAATTTTTCAAGATAATCCGCCACTTGAGAGGCAGTTTTGGCGCTAATGACAGATCTATGAGTAATTTCACCTGCTTCATTTCTTACTTCCGCACCGTTTAACCCAATCACTGTACAACGGATCCCTGCTTCGTCTAAAACCTCTTTTGCTTCTTGATAAGAACGCCCCGTTGCAATCACAAATTCGACTCCTTGCTCTTGAGCTAATTGAATCGCGTCACGATTTGCCGGACTAATTTGTTGTTTGGAGTTTAATAAGGTCCCGTCCATATCAGATGCAATGCATCGAATCATGAGGTCCACACCTTTCTTCGCTTATATTCGGTGATCTTTTTCAAATTGTCCTCCATCTTCTTTTTCTCCTTTGTTCATGAATCTCCTTTCGAATTTTTTCTTACCAGCAGGTTCCAATGCTTAAAAAAATGTTTAAATAAACGGGAACCATTCAATTAACATTTCTTCATCATATGTACTCGATTTTTCTTTCCGATATGCCTTTCGAATCCGCCATTTTTTGAATCACCTTCTTGGACGATGAAAAGAATTTAACGCTGTTGTAAGGGGGCGATTGAGTGATTCGAGGTTCAAATCAAGCGATCAATTGGTTTCCTTACACTTTCTATATTAAAAAAGAATTATTAAGGGCCTTTTACGAAATTATAAAATACTTATAAATTTCATTCACGCAAAAAAAATTGTCTATTCGATGTCCATCCATTTAATCTTAAACTTTGTTCCGCCTTTTATAAATGGCAAAAGGGGCAAATCCTCATCGATGACCTTTCCGATTACATTTACTTTCTTATCTGCCGGCAAATCGCGTTTTACGATTTGAATCTCTCCTCGATAACGTCCATACAGAAGATTATCTACTGTAATGGACCCTTTTTTTCGCTCGATTGTATGGATAGGCTCCAATAATGGTTTACCAACTAACCCATTTTCGCGTGATTCTTGAGAACGGATCACATCTCTTGCTGCATCTACTCGATTCGTTTGCACTACAGAAATGTCTTTTTGAAGGATATCATTTTGAACAAAGGGTTTCGCTCGCAGCAAAAAAATATTTTGATTGAATGTAGAAAACTGTTCCAATGCTTTCTCGCTGATCCGAACATCACCGATCAAGATTTTATCAACGCTCTCATTTATTTTTAAATCGAGAAACGCTAAAAAAGGTGAAGAATAGCGATGATCTTCCAATGTCGGCAATCCTGAATACAAAGGGCCTCTCTTTTCCTCATCTCCGGGAATAAAGGCCGCAACAAGAATTCCTTCCTTTTGCAGCCAGTCATTTTGCAGCGAAAAATCCTTTCTATCCAATCCCGTTTCAGGTCGAGGATAATAATTATGCCATGCTTCCGTATTTTCAATGCATAGCCCTAACGACTTTAAGCGTCTCATCCCCTCCTTTGTTAACGTGCTTGCATTTAAAGCAATCTTCATTTTACGAGATAATTCAACGATGATCTCTTCACTGATTCCGTAATCGATGCGCAAACCCGTTAATCCCCAAGACGTAAGCCTGTCTATTGATTCCCATGTGCAGCCTAAACGCTTGAGCGATTTCGGAGATATATCCACCGTTAATTCCATCCCATATTTTTTAGCCAATTCCCCCAGCTCTTTTAAACGTTTTACAGAAAGATCCGGATTTTCTTCAGGAATCTGCAAAGAAGTAAAGATCGAAGTAAAGCCCGCTGATTTCATTTTGGCAATATATCCTTCATGACGAGAGATTGAATCTGATAAGTAAATCGATATTCCACGCATCACTATTGCTCCTTTTCAAATCTTACTAACTCAGCTTTCGCAGTCCAAAATCTTGTTTAAATGCTTGATGTAAATGGTTTTGGGAAGTACAAAATTATCATTTGACATTTTTTAAAACATAAAGAAAGACACCTATTCTTTTGGTAAAATATTGGTGACGAAACCAAATCCAAAAGAAAGGTGTCACCACTATGATAACGAATAAAGACTACTTTGCGCAATTACCAAAAGAAATTAAACAAGGATTTTCCGAATTAAATATTGGATATCATTTAAGAAAAGCGAATATTACGAAACTTTCCGGGTATTCTTGTCTTACTGTTTTCAAACTGATTTTTCTTTTAGTCTTCCAATATAAGAACTGGTTTCGTGCTTTTATGAGTAAACGATCTCAGGATCTGCCCGGAAAGGATACAGTCTATCGCTTTTTAAATACACCAACCTATCATTGGAGAAAGTTTCTGCTTTCATTAAGCAGTGAAATGATCCGTCTGCTTCAACCATTAACTTCAAAAGATCGTGTCACAGCTTTTGTGATTGATGATTCTGTCTTTTCAAGAAACCGTAGTAAGTCGGTTGAACTGTTGGCTAAGGTTTTTGATCACTCTACCCATCAGTACTTGAAAGGGTTTCAAATGCTTACCCTTGGCTGGACCGATAGTTTTACTTTTATTCCCGTTGATTTTGCTCTTCTAAGTTCACCGAAAAAGGAAAATCGCCTGCAAGAAATCAATACCAATATTGATAAACGAACATCTGGCTATAAGCGTCGCCAGGAAGCTCTGAAATCAAAACCGGACGTGGCTTCAGCTTTACTTGATCATGCGCTTGAAAAAGGGATTATAGCTGACTATGTTCTCATGGATTCCTGGTTTACACAAGCGCCTTTAATTGAGAAGATTACGAACAAAGGGTTATTTGTCATTGGCTTGGTGAAGCAATTAAAGCAGCGATACGTTTACAATGGTGAACGTTTCACACTGAATCAACTTTACAAATTGGCAAAACCTCACATGGGTAAAAAAGACATTCGCGGATCCGTTTATGCTACTTTAGACAATGGAATTCCAGTAAAAATTCTATTTGTACGAAACCGTAATAAACGGAGCGAATGGCTTGCCATTCTCAGCACAGATACAACATTAGAAAATGAAGAGATCATTCGTATTTACGGCATGCGTTGGGACATTGAAGTCTTCTTCAAATGCAATAAATCCCTTTTAAATTTAGAGAAAGAATTCCAGGGACGTTCCTACGACATGTTAATTAGCCATACAACCATTGTTTTTACACGATATATTCTCATTGCTTGGCAAATGCGAAAAGAGGAGGATCCTAAGACGATTGGCAACCTTTTTTACATCCTTTGCGAAGATGTAAAAGACATAGATTTTATTACTGCCCTTCAATCACTTATTGACCTTTTCCAAACTTTGGCGGAAGCCGAGGTTTCTTTGAACATGGACATCTTTAAAAATCAAATGAATAAATGGTTGGCCACTATACCTAATTATATCAAGCAATGCTTAAATATTTCTGTGTGCGAAAGTTGAGTTACTAATAAAAAAGAAAAGTGTCAGACATCGATCTATATAGGGGCCACTCTTATAGAAAAATCCTATATACAAGATGGATTGGCTGTCAGACACTTCTCTCTTCATTGAACGAAAATATATTTCTATTATTTTATGTTTTCCGACATTTCTTCTTTATAACCAAATAGGTAAGTGAAAATAAAGCCACATGCATAAGCGATCACAATGCCTATTAGATAATAAAAATATTTATTATCAACAATAAGTGGTGTAAGGGACAAACCTGACACTCCTATAGCAGAAGCAGCTGTTTTCATAAAAGCTTGAAAGGCCCCGCCAACCGCCGCGCCTAAACAAGCAGTAACAAACGGTCTTCCCAACGGCAAAGTAACTCCATACAATAACGGTTCCCCTATTCCAAGAAAGCCTGCAGGTAATCCCCCTTTAATAATACTTCTTAATTTTTTATTTTTAGTTTTGACAAATATGGCAATCGCAGCACCAACTTGACCGGCGCCTGCCATTGCTAAAACAGGCAATAACGGGGTGCTCCCTGTAGCATGAATTAATTCAAGATGAATAGGCGTTAATCCTTGATGCAATCCAAGCATGACAAGCGGCAAGAAGAATCCGGCTAATATCGCACCCGCTATAACGCCACCGACATCTAAGATAGCTTTGATTCCGGTCGTGATGCCATCGGCCACGACTCCTGCAACAGGTTGTATCGCATAAAGACTTAAAATACTAACGATCAATACCGTAATCAGTGGAGTAAAAATAATATCAATTGAATTCGGCATGATCTTTCTGATTTGTTTTTCTACAACCGTCATCAACCAAGCAGCAAAAATGACTCCGAATAAACCGCCTCGCCCAGGGATAAGAGCATCTCCATAAATATGAATTTCAGCAAGACCCGGATTAAACAACAGCATGCCGGCAATGGCTCCAAGAACCGGAGTGCCATTAAATTCCTTTGCCGTATTCCAACCTACTAAAACAGCTAAATACGTAAAAATACAACTACCAACTAGCAATAAAATTTGCATCCAAGTCGTCTTGTCATCTACACCAACATTTTTTGCAAAGTTCGCTGCTCCATTGATAATCCCTGAAGCTACAAGACCAGGGATTAAAGGTATAAAAATATTCCCTATTTTCCTCAAGAAATTTTTAAAAGGCGTCTGATTTTTCGATTTTATATTGGCTTTTTTAAGTGCAGCTCTTTCCTCAAAAGTCAATTCATCTGGTTCCGCCGTTTCTTCTCCTATTTTAATCCCTGTCGAACGGCTAATGGCATCGGCTACTTTATTAACGGTTCCCGGACCTACAATAATTTGTAAAGTGCCGTCATCCACGACCCCCATGACGCCTTCTATTTGCCGTAATGCCTCTATATCCGCTTTTTCTTCGTTTTTCAATTCAAGACGTACTCTCGTCATACAGTGTGCCAATTTGCGGATATTCTCTTTACCGCCCGTGTATTGGAGAATCTTCTTTGCAATCTGTTCTTCTTTTGTCATACTTCTCCCTCCAAGCCGATCTAAAGTGCTTTGCGAATAAACCCTTTTGCCTTCTCCAGTTTTTTTATGGCTTCCTCATATGAACATTTAAGTAAAATCATAATAATGGCTGCTTTTACATGATGATTGGCTTTTTCAAAATATTGGCTGGCTGTTTCATAATCAACATCCGTCGCTTCCATAATGATTCGCTTTGATCTTTCTACTAGCTTCTGATTCGTCGGTTGTACGTCTACCATTAAATTTTGATAGGTTTTCCCTATTCCGATCATGGAAGCTGTTGAAATCATATTCAGTACGAGCTTTTGCGCGGTTCCTGCTTTTAGTCTTGTAGAACCCGTTAACACCTCCGGTCCTGTTTCGACTTCAATAGCCACATCAGCCAACTGACTAATCTCTGCCTGTTTATTGCAGCTAATGCTCACCGTATTCGCTTTTTGTTCTTTTGCATATGACAGCGCTCCTTTTACATAGGGCGTTCTTCCACTCGCAGCTAATCCGATGACCGTATCGTTTTCATTTAAGAAAATCGATTTCAAATCATCTTTTCCTAAAGATTCGTTATCCTCAGCTCCTTCCACCGCTTTAGTAAGCGCTTCCAAACCTCCTGCTAAAATACCACTTACCATGTTTTTAGGTGCACTAAATGTAGGCATACACTCTACTGCATCGAGAACCCCTAATCTGCCGCTTGTACCAGCCCCTACATAAATAAGTCGGCCTCCATTTTGAAAAGATCGGATCACCAACTGAACAGCTTTTTCAATCAAAGGGATTTGCGTTGCAACTGCTTGCGGAACCGTTTGGTCTTCTCGGTTCATCACCTCCAATATTTCTCTTGTTGACATTAAATCTAAGTCCATCGTGCTGGCATTTCTTTGTTCTGTTGTCAATTTTTCAAGCATCTAATCATCCTTTTTAAAACTTATTTTTTGATTTTATTGTATATGACTGAAATAAAATGTCAATAATTACATTTTTATTTTTGAAATTTTGTTTCATTTATCAGAAATCGAGTAGGAGGGAGCGATTAACTCCCGTCCTCTCACACCACCGTACGTACGGTTCCGTATACGGCGGTTCAATTAAGATAATTGACGCAAGTCTTTATAACTTCCGTGAATAGCTGTTCTCTTTATGCCAGTGGTCACTCCACCCTCCAAGAGGTCTCCCACGGGATTCACCGCTTCCTCCCTCAAGTGAGGTACTACGTTTTCTGTGTTCATCATGACTCACTGAATACCAAGGGCTATTCTCTCTTAATTGTTCGGTCCTTCTTAGTTGTTCTAGACCAACTAATACTATGACCTCTGCTGACTTCTGACGGTTCAGCTACTTATCACTAAGTAGGTTATGAAGAGTACTTCACATATCCGCCAGACCTCCCCGGGTAAGTACATGCACTTTCACACCATCTATCCGCCTCATTTACTCGATATGACCTTCGACAGAAAGAGCTTTGTTTTGTTATGCAAACTCACTCAATCATACCTAGCCTTATATGAGGTTCGTGTTCCTCGGACCGGTGTTTTGCCTCCAGCTTCCTTCAGATTCCGCGTCACCACGGACACCCTTGCTCTTGGCTAACCTCTACTTCTGTCTTCGGGGTTCGGGACTTACACCCTATAGTTCATGTACATGCCGGGCGCACATTAAAAAAACATCCTTCGTTTCCAAGGATGTTTTTTGGATTCAAGGTTATCTACGCAATTTCACTGCTTCATTTCTTGCCTCATAATACCGATCCACTACTTTCTCTCCAATTCGATTAAACACGCTTACATAAAGGGCATCCACAATATCAAGTTGTGCCATCCTTGAAGAAATGGTTCCTATCCGAAAATCTTGTTCGACAACCGGTGTACACAGCCGAATATCTGCTTTCTTATAAAGAGGAGATTTATCCATATTGGTTATAGCGATCACTGTTGCGCCTTTTTTTTTGGCAAATTGAGCTAATTCAAGGACATCCTTCGTTTTCCCCGACATACTGATCGCCACAAAAACATCCCGTTCATCTAAATAAGGAATAAGAGAAAGCAAGTAGTGAAAATCATGAGCCATGATCGATTGAAATCCCAGTTTTGTAAATTTGTACTGAGCATCAAAAGCAGCCGTTGCTGAGCCGCCGACACCGTAAAAAACGAGTTTTCTTGCCTTTTGTATCACATCTACTGCTTTGTCTAATTCTCTCCGATCCAACGATGTCAGTACGGATTCAATCGCTAACTTGTTCACATACGTCACTTTTTGAAATAAATCATAAGGTAAATCTTTTTTCTGTAAAATGGAGAAATCAGAAATATTTGTTTCAGATAATGTTAAATGTTTGACTAGCTCCATCTTAAACGTTTTAAAACTCGTCATACCAATGGATTTGCAAAACCTCACTACACTTGATTCACTGACTCCCGTTTTCTCCGATAAATCTTTCGTCGTCATATGTGGAACCAATTCAGGATGCTCTAAAATATACTCACCTATTTTCCGCTCTGCATCCGTAAGTTTATGCCATTCTTTCTTAATTCTCTCGAGTAACGAATTCACATGATTTCCCCCATTATGCAACTACTTTGTTTCACTATAAAATGAAATTGGAAAAGGAGTCAACTGATAAAGGAATCGCAAGTATCGTTTCTATCCTTTAAACACAAATATTTTTCTTATACGGCATGTCTGAACATTGCGATCCAAAAAATATCATTTATGATTACTCCGAACTAGTTTGTAGTTGTTGTTCGGCAAGTTCTCTGTAGAGAGGATGGGTTTGCAGCAATTCTCTATGTGTGCCGATCCCGGTGATAACCCCTTTCTCTAATACAACCATTTGGTCTGCGTCGATAACCGTTGAGAGACGATGGGCAATAACAATGGTTGTTCTTCCCTCCATCAGCCGCTGCAAGGCCTTTTGAACAAGAACTTCCGATGAACTGTCTAAGTTTGAGGTCGCTTCATCCAGAAGAAGGATTTTAGGATCGCGTATAAGAGCGCGTGCAATGGCGATTCTCTGCCGCTGTCCACCTGATAATTTGATTCCCCGTTCCCCCACTTCAGTCCAATATCCTTTTGGAAGCCGATCGATAAATTCCGCTGCGTTTGCCAGTTTAGCCGCTTGTATGATTTCTTGATCGGAAACGTCTCTACTTAGTCCATAACAAATATTGTCTCGTATCGTTCCTGACATCATCGGGCTTTCTTGTGAGACATAACTGATATTGCGGCGCCACGAATGTAAGTGAAATTCTTCAATATTGGTTTTCCCTAGCAATATTTCTCCTTCGTCGGGGGTGTAAAATCGCTCTAACAAAGCAAACAAAGTCGTTTTTCCACCGCCGCTAGGACCAACGATCGCTGTTGTTTTTCCTGAAGGAATAGTGAGTGTTATTTGTTTGAGTACAGGCTCTCCCTTTTTATAAGAAAAGGAAACATTTCGAAAATGTATGTCTTGATCGTAATTTTGTACTGCCGGCAATCTGTCGATCGGTTCTTTCTCAAAGGACAAAATGCTTTGGATTCGTTCTGTTGCGCCCATCGCTTTTTGAAATGAGGTGAAAAATACAGCCATCTGGCTAAAAGGAACAACGATTTGAACCATATAAATAATGATGGCGACAAGCGAGCCGGATGAAAGCGTGCCCGAGGCTACACGAACGCCGCCATAGCCGATTAATAGAACTAAAACAAGCATCATCACAAATGTCATAAAAGGGGAAATGACAGACTGTATTCTCGCTTCTTTTAGACCGAATTGAAATAAATGATGAATCCCTTGTTCCCCGTTTTTTTGTTCCTCTTTCTCTGCACTGTAAGCTTTGACAAGACGAATATCGGACAAAACTCTGCCAAGATGAGCGGAAAAACCGGCCATTTCATCCTGGGTGGCTTTTGAAATTTTGTACATTTTTTGTCCAAGCGGCCAAAGGAGAAGAAGCGAAACCGGAACTGCCGTCACCATCATAAGGGTCATTTTCCAGTCGATAATAAGGAGAATACAGACTGCCCCTCCCACCGAAATGAATCCGGTCAGAAACGTCACGAAATGTTGGGTGATCAGCATTTTCACCGTATTGGTGTCTTGAGTAATTCGACTCATCGTTTCTCCTGATTCGTGATTGTCGAAAAAAGGAACAGGCAGTAATAAAACCTGATTCCAAAGCTTTTTACGAATCGCCGCCACCACATATTCTCCAATATAGGTAAGGAAGTAGTAAGAAAAACCGGAAGTGATCGTTTGAACGATAAATGAAGCAGCAAGTATAAGAATGATGGATGGCTTTAACGCGGATTCAGAAATCTGGTCAACAAGAGATTTAGTAAACCACGGTACTATGAGTCCAACCGCTGTCTCGATCAAACTGAAAGCTACAGCCAAAAACAAAATCCATTTGGGAGGATCCGTGCTCCGGATTAACTGCCAAAAAGTTTTCCAATTGTCCATTTGTATTTGGCGATTTTTCTCCACTCCAATCAACTCCTTCTATCGCTAAATATTTCAACAACGTTGCAGTCGATTCCTCTCTTCTTGGAAAAGCAACATAAGCACTTTACAATACGATCCAACAGAGAAGATAAACAACTAATCCTGTTTCAGATCAAGGATACGCTTATACAGGATTTGCTGGCGGGAACACTACGATAAAACAAACTCAAACATTGAAAAACAACCGTAAACGAAGTTCGTCTTCACTAGGAATCTCTTATATTTTGAAGAGCATAAAAAAATTCCCTTCATAGCATAACAAATAATAGTTATCTGCTATAAGGGAATTTATTTCTTTCTTATTTTTTATAGTTATTTATATCGTTTCAGAAAACTTTTTTCTTAAAAGCATTTTTGTTGAGTAGTATTTTCTACCATTCGGTGTCATAATATGCAATGTTTTTATTTCTTCAGTTTGTTTGTGATTGTCTGTTATTCGAAAATCGACAAAAGCACCGCTTAAATTTTCCGTCACAGCTACAATTTGATACCCTTTTTCTAATAATGTATCAATCTCTCTTTTTTCATCCCTGAATAATTCAGAATCAAACATCTCGAACACCTCCTGTTTAACAGGTAAGACCAACTGTAGCTTTTAATCAATACGTTTTTTATATCTTTGCTTGAGATACCGTCGGCGTTATTTCCTGGTTGAATTTTCTGCGTTTTAAATATTTACCGCTTCCTAATGTGCCTACAAATTGCTTATCTTTAATAATAAAATGACCGCGACAAAGCACCGAAATCGGTTCTCCTACAATTTTCATATCCTCAAACGCACTATAATCAACGTTCATATGATGGGTATTAGCGGAAATCGAGCGTTTTGCATTAGGATCAAAAATGACAATATCCGCATCACTTCCTACAGCGATCGTGCCTTTTTGAGGGAATATTCCAAATAATTTAGCGGCTTGAGTGGAAACAATATCAACAAATTGATTTAATGTCAAAATACCTTTTTTCACGCCTTCAGAAAATAAAATACTGAATCGATCCTCAATAAAGGGTCCGCCATTTGGAATCTTCGAAAAATCATGGCGACCAAGTTGTTTTTTCCCATTAAAATTAAAAGAGCAATGGTCAGAACCCACTGTTTGCAACACGCCTGACTTTAATGCATTCCATAAAACATCTTGATTCCATTTTTCACGAAGAGGCGGCGACCAAATGTATTTTGCCCCTTGGAAATCCGGTTTCTCTAAATAAGATTGATCAAGAACCAAATATTGCGGGCACGTTTCTCCCCATACTTTATATCCTTTAGCGCGTGCTTCAGCAATTTGTTTGACTGCTTCCAGGCATGTAACATGGACCACATACAATTGTGAATCGGCGATTTTAGCCAATTCAATGGCTCGGTGAGTTGCTTCTCCCTCAACTTCAGGCGGCCTGGTTAGAGCATGGTAGATAGGTTCAGTGTGTCCTTCCGACAAGGCTTGATTAACAAGTTCATCAATGACTGTTCCGTTTTCACAATGAACCATCACTAATGCTCCTACTTCTTTAGCTATTTGAAAAGTTCGAAACAACGTCCGATCATCTGCTTGGAATTCCTTGGCATATGCCATAAAAATTTTTATAGAAGAGATTCCTTCGCTTTCAAGCACTTCAGGCAATTCTTGAACGACTTGTTCATCTAAATTGGATAGCATTAAGTGAAATCCATAGTCAATGGCCGCTTTTCCTTTCGCCTTTTCATGCCATCTTTGAACGGCTTTTTTCAAAGTGTCATCTTCCGTTGAAAGACAAAAATCAAGAATCGTAGTGGTTCCGCCGAACGCGGCAGCAATCGTTCCCGTTTCCCAATCATCATCAGTCACCGTGTTATTAAACGGCATATCCAAATGTGTATGTGGATCTACGCCCCCAGGAAATACGTATGCGCCTTCTGCATCGATTACTTCTGCACCATTGGCAAGCAAGTCAGAACCTATTTGAACAATTTTTTCTCCTTCAATGAGAATATCCGCTTGATACGTATCAGCAGCCGTTACAATAGTTCCATTTTTAATTAATTTTTTCATCTTTTTCCCTCCATATCTTTTAACTAATCATCTTTTGATTGGATAAGAAACGGTCAATTAATTTCTGCCGTTCATTCCATGTGAGAGGGATTGGACTTGGTTTTTCCACCATATCAATAGCCCCCTCTGCCGGGCAAACGATGGAGCAAAGATTACAACCGACACAATCTTCCTCTCTTACCTTTAAGATGTTTTCACCATTTTCATCTGATAGCATTTCAATACATTGATGTGAAGCGTCTTCGCAGGCAATGTAACATTTATTGCAATGAATGCATGATTCATTATTAATGTGGGCAACTACTTTATAATTGAGATCCAGATCGCCCCAATCTGTGTACTTCGGTACAGATTGGCCGATAAGATCCATAACTGAATGTAAGCCTTTTTCTTCAAGATAGTTATTCATCCCATCAATCATGTCTTCCACTATACTAAATCCATGCTGCATGACAGCTGTACATACCTGTATATTTGTCGCTCCCATCAACATAAATTCCGCTGCGTCTTTCCAAGTAGATATGCCCCCGATCCCCGAAATGGGTACAGAAATATCCGGATGACGCGCACATTCAGCCACCATATTTAATGCAATAGGTTTAACAGCCGGGCCGCAATAACCGCCGTGCGTTCCTTTTCCCGCTACATTCGGAATCGTGTTCCATGTATTCAAATCAACCCCCATCAAACTATTAATGGTATTTATCAAACTGATGGCATCAGCACCGCCTTGAACAGCAGCATAGGCCGTTGCTGTAATATCCGTAATATTGGGGGTCAATTTCACTATCACGGGGGTTTGAGCTACTTCTTTTACCCAATACGTTTGTTTTTCAACCAATTCAGGGACTTGCCCCGAGGCAGCTCCCATCCCTCTTTCTGCCATGCCATGCGGACAGCCAAAATTTAATTCAAGTCCGTCAACGCCAACGTCTTCCACCCTTTTTACAATCTCATGCCACTTTTCTTGATTTGGTTCTACCATTAAAGAAGCAACGATCACATGTTTAGGAAACTTCTTTTTTGTTTCATAAATTTCTTTTAAGTTGACTTCCAACGGTCTGTCAGTGATTAATTCAATGTTATTAAAGCCCGCCATCACTTGACCGTTATAATTGAATGCAGCAAAACGTGAAGAAACATTCAGAATCGGATCGCCCAACGTTTTCCAAACGACTCCGCCCCAACCTGATTCAAAAGCCCTCTGAACTTGATATCCTGAATTGGTTGGCGGCGCGGATGCCAACCAAAAAGGATTCATTGATTGAATTCCGGCAAAATGAATTCGTAAATCTGCCAATTCGTTTTCCCCCTTTTTTACAAGCTGCTTTGTATGTGCCTATGAATGGCGCGTGCTGCTTTTTTTCCTTGTTCAACGGCACTGACAACCATTGCATCACCTTGTCCCTTCCCAACAACGACATCCCCGGCGGCAAATAATTTTTTATTAGAGGTTTGATGGGTTACGGGATCAATTTTGACGATGCCTTGATCATGTTCTAAACCAAGTTCTTCAATCAATTTTTTATGACGGGTTTGACCAATGGCTTTCACGACAATATCTACATCCATCGAAAAATCGGAATTTTCAATTATTTCAACGGAACGTCTTCCCGAATGATCAAGTTCTCCTAATTTCGTTCGAGAACATTTCAATTTCCCCACATTTCCGTTCCCGTCGTCAATGATCTCTGTCGGTTGGGTCAACCATCTAAACTCCACTCCTTCTTGCTTGGCAAATTCATACTCACTGGCATAAGCCGTCATCTCAGATTCACTTCTTCGATAAACGATCTTTACATTAGATGCTCCCATACGTTTTAAACAAGTAGCCGCATCGATAGCTGTATTTCCCGCTCCAATCACTGCTGCACGCTTTCCAATAAAACGATCAGTGATATCACCATCTTTAATTTCTTCAATTAATTGAATCGCATCATACACTCCATGCAGCTCTTCTCCCGGGATGCCGAGCATCGGAACCTTTCCCATTCCAATAGCCAGCAATACTGCATCATAATCTTCCATCACCTCGTTTACCATAATATCTTCACCAAAAATTGTATTAGTCAGAATTTCTACCCCCAGCTGTTTTACTTGTTCTACCTCCCAAAGTGAAATTTCTTGCGGCAATCGAAACGGCACGATACCATAAGTGTTCAAGCCCCCGGCTTTTTCTTTTGCCTCAAAAATCGTTACTTCGTATCCTAATCGGGCAAGTTCCCTGGCACCAGACAATCCCGCCGGACCGCTTCCGATGATGGCCACTTTCTTACCATTAGGATTTCCTTTTTTAAAAAGCGGTTGATGATGATGGATTGCCCAATTCGTTGCATGCCTTTGCAACTGCCCAATCATAACAGGAACTGAAATATCATTTAAAACGCAAGCTCCTTCGCATAATTCCTCTGTCGGGCAGACCCTTGCACACGTCGCTCCCAATGGATTAGCATCTAATATAACACGAGCAGACCCTTTTAAATTTTCAGAAGCGATCTTTTTGATAAAAGCAGGAATGTTAATACCAGTCGGACAGGCCTTCGTACATGGGGCATCGTAACAATATAAACATCGGTTTGCTTCATCAACCGCTTCTTTAGGACTTAAATCTTTTTTTACTTCTTGAAAATTCAATGGCAAATCATCCAACGTCACTGAAGATTGCATTCGAACACCCCTTTTATCTGGTTTTTTAAATCCTTTCCTAACTTTCATAATATCTGATAATCTATTGTTACCTTGACCTCATTCTCTGTCACTTAATTTAGCTCATTCACCGCAGCTGATTGATTCTGACTTGTTTCATCGTTGTTCATAAAAAGGGTTATTTCCTCATACTCTTTTAATGATAGAAGACTTTTATCGTCGCGCATAAGATAACTGTAAACCGCCATTGCCACGAGCAAACCTATCGTCCAAGCATTGCTCCATAGGAAAGACAAACTCGGAATAACTAAACCTGCCAGCGGAATCACAATTCCAATGATTAAAGCGTAAATGCCGTTTTTATTCACTCCTGAAGAATAACTATAACGTCCATTCACTTGATATAATTCTCTCAACGCCAAACGGCGTCGACGAACAATCCAATAATCTGCGATGGCAATACCGTCGATAGGTCCGAGAAGAGCGCCGTATCCTCCAAGAAAACCAAAAATCAAGTTTTGAAAATTCGACATGAGATACCATGGCTGCATCGCTATAGCAAATAAACCGGTCAGTATAGCACCAATGGAAAATGTAATTCTCCTTGGCCACAAGTTTTCTGCAGCTCGGGCAGGAGCGACAAGATTTGCCCCTACATTTACGGTTATGGATGAAATAACAATGACAATGGCTCCAAGGAAAACAATGAATGTCGGAAATTTTGCTAATAATTCAACGGGTTCCCAAATAGCCTTTCCAAAAATCACAACGGTTGCGGATGTGACAAATATCCCAATAAAAGAAAATACCGTCATAGTTATGGGTAGAGCCAAGCTTTGTGCAACCATCATCGATTTTTGTTGTCGGGCATAACGAGCAAAATCAGGAATATTTAGGGCTAAGGTTGCCCAAAAAGCTATAACACCCGTTAAAGCAGGGAAGAAAGTGGACAAAAATTCTCCAAGAGAATGAAATTTACTTGGTGCTGTTAAAATCGGCCCCCAACCATGAATATGGGTCATTGCCCAAATGAATAAGATGATGGAAGAAAGACCGACAATCGGACTTGCAATGATCGTTAGCCATTTGATCGCTTCAGGCCCTTTCACTCCTATGCCAACATTCAGCGCCCAAAAAATCATAAATACAATCGCTGTATGAAAAGGAAAATTCACCCATCCCGAAAAAACACGGGCAAAAAGAGCGTCTATACTTGTTGTGCCAATCCATGTGTTAATTCCAAACCAACCAGCCGCAACAATGGCACGTGCCAAGGTGGGGATGTGAGTTCCTTTGGAACCAAACCATAATCTGGCAAACACCGGATATGGGATACCGAATTTTGCTCCAGCATGTGCATTTAATAAAATGGGAATCAAGACGATACAATTCCCAAGAAAAATAGTGAGCAATGCCTGCCACCAGTTCATTCCCAGCGAAATCATGCCACTGGCCATTGTATAAGAAGGAATGATAAGGCACATCCCCATCCACAAAGTAGCAAAATTCATGCCCGACCATGAATGTTCTTCTTTCGTTGTCGGCCTTAAGTCTTCATTCCATAAGTTGCTCCCTTTTATACTATCCATTGCTTCATTGGTTAAAGTGACTATGCCATTTTCTTCTATTTGCGATTTCATAGACTTCACCCTTTAATCAATTTATGATGATCAATAAATTGTTTTTTGAATAAACATAATATTCAGATTTAAAAATCAACATTCAATGATTTATACATATTTTTCAACGGTACGAATCAATAATCCAAAATGGAAAGAACCGTATCCAAAGCGACATTCACTCCATTCGCACATTCTTCATAAGATGTAAACTCTTCTTCACAATGGCTCTTTCCATTGACGCTAGGTACAAATATCATAGCTGTAGGCAGATAACTGGCAATAAATTGGGCATCATGCCCCGCTCCGCTGTACATTCTTTTACTTGAATAACCGAGCGATTGAGCTGATTTTTCCAGTCGATCACATAGTTTTTGATCGAACACTACCGTATCACGCCCCCATAGTTTTCTTGCGGATATAGCGCAGCCTTTTAGCGATTTCGGTAAATCTTGAATGGCTTCTTCAACTTGATGGATGACTTTCGGATCTTTGTGTCTTGCTTCAAGCGTAAAAATAGTTTTATTCGGAATCACCGTGTGTATATTGGGAAGAACGTTCATTCTTCCCACCGTGTACACTAAATCACTGTCTAATTGATTTAGTTTTTTACGCAAATCAGTCATAATATCCGTTGCTGTAAAGAGGGCATCTTTTCTCATGTTCATTGGTGTTGTGCCGGCATGATCTGATTCACCGGTTACTTCCATTTCATAATTCACCATTCCAACTACACCTTCTACGATGCCAATCTTCACATTTTCACTTTCTAATACCGGCCCTTGTTCAATATGCATTTCTAAAAAAGCGGTAGCTTCCTTCAAACGATTTTCAATATCACCTTTATATCCACTAGCAGCTAAGGCTTCACCAAATGTTATCCCGTCAGTATCTCGGCTCTTCATCATTTCCGTTTTCTCAAACTTCCCGGAAAGTACACCTGAAGACATCATGGCCGGTTCAAATCTTGCTCCTTCTTCATTTGTAAAATTGACAATCGTAAATGGAATCTTTGGTTGAATATGATGATCATGAAGCGTACGAGCAATTTCTAATGCAGCAACCACGCCAAGAACACCGTCAAACCTCCCGCCTTTCGTTACCGAATCTAAATGGGAACCCATCACAAGAGGAGGTTTGTCTTCAACACCTGCCATCGTTGCATAAATGTTAGCCATATCATCCATTTTTACTGTCATTCCTATTTCTTTACAACACGAAACAAAATAATCTCTAGCCGCTATATCTTCCTTTGAAAGAGATAATCGTGTGACCCCATTATTTTTTGTACGGCCAAATTCCGCAAACGTTTCTAACGTCTTTTTCAATCTGTCCGAATGAATTAAGATCTTTTGTTGTTGCATTTGGCAGTCCTCCTTATTTACAATTTCAAATTGTCGTATTGATCGCCTTATTTGATCTATTTCCTTATTCCTTCATTGAAGAAATAGCCAGCCTAAAATCATTTAAAGAAAATTACGATAATTCAAACCAAGAAAACTTCCATACTGCTGAATTAATGTCATATTTCATCACACAATTTTTTTAGTTTTTTTCCGCAAAGCATTATACATTTCTTTTAAACTTTCTTTCGTCATCAAAACTGGATTATTCATCATATTAGGAAAAAAACTATGAGATACAAGTTTATCTAAATCTCCTTCTGTCAACACCCCTATTTCTTCCAATGTCATTCTTAACCCCATTTCCTTTTTCATTTCGTCTATTCGATCCGCCAAGTCTTCCGAATCTTTGAAACCCAGCCTCCTACTGAACGCTTGAAGACGTTCCGATTCGAACCCAAGCCGGCTATTGATTTTCCAAAAGGAAGGAAGAGTAAAAGCACAAGCCTCGCCATGAGGAATATGAAACTCTTGTGTCAGTGGATAAGAACATGCATGCGCAGCAGCCGTTTGTGTCATATTAAATGCCAGACCTGCCGTAACGGAAGCTTCACTCATTTTTGCTCTTGCCTCCATATTTTCAGGCTCATGATAGGCGGTTAATAAATATTTGAAAACAATCGACGCTGCTCTTTCCGCCGCCATATCGGTGAAAGGCTGATGCTTTTTTCCGTAGTATGCCTCCAGTGAATGGGCCAGGACATCCAGACCGCTCGATGCAGTCACATCGGGCGGACAAGTGACCGTTAGTTCAGGATCTATTAACGCATAGGCCGGATAGAAATAATCGCTTGAGAGAGGAGCCTTCACATTTCTTTCCGTGTCTGTCAGCACTGAAACAGATGTCACTTCACTCGCCGTTCCAGCCGTTGTCGGTACAGCGATTAAAGGAATTCCAGGCTTCGTCACTGAACGTTCACGAGATAAAAAGTCAGCAGAACTATAGGGCGTTTCGGCCACAAAACAAGCAACCTTTGCACAGTCTAAAATGCTCCCTCCTCCTAAAGCCACGGCAAAATCACATTTGTATTCGCGAATGATGCGGGCGCAGGCATCCGTGTTATACACAGTCGGGTTTGTTTGAATATCCGAAAATATCGTTACAATACGCCCCTCCGCTTGATCCATAATTTTTTGTGCCGTACCGTTGCGAACCATCGACGGGGCACTAATTAATATCCCGCGCTTCCTATTTAATCGTTTTATGATTTGTGGTAATAAGTTTATTTTGCCTGGGCCAAAATCAATCGGTACTGGTTGTTTATAAAAAAATTTTTCCATTCCGTGAATTCCTTTCATTTATTTAGTTACCAATGTTCCAGCAGAGAATAAATGCTCCTTTTCAAACTTGGTCAATGCTTCTTCGAAAAGATCCATCGCCTCATTTATCTGTTGTTCTGTAATGATTAATGGAGGTGCAATGATCACACTGGATTCATGCGAGTACGTATAAAATCCCTTTTCATTCAATAAATGAATGAATGTTTTCATTAATCCCGCTTCATCTTTTCCATAATCCATCCCATACGATATAATCGGTTCCTTTGTCTTTTTGTCTCTAACAAGTTCAACGGCTGCGAATAAACCGATATGACGAACATCACCAACTGAGTTAAACGCTCTTAGTTTTTCCAATCTTGCTCCTAGCACTTCACCTACTTCAGAAGCATTTTCAATGAGACCTTCTTCTTTATAAATATCAAGCGTTGCACACCCGATTTGGGTTGAAACGGTATGTCCGCTGTATGTTAAACCTGTCATTAATACATGGTCATCGAAAAACTCCGCCACTTTTCGGCTGACAATCACACCGCCAAGCGGGCTATAACCACTTGTTACCCCTTTAGCAAACGTCATCATATCTGGTTGGAAGTTAAAATGATCGACCGCGAACATTTTTCCCGTTCTTCCAAATCCCGACATCACTTCATCACAAACCATAAGAATTCCGTAGCGGTCACATAATTCACGCACCCCTTCAAGATATCCTTTTGGCGGAATGAGAACACCATTGCTGCCCGGAATGGGTTCAAGAAATACAGCAGCAATGGATTCCGGTCCTTCATATAGCATTTGATTGTGCAACCGATCAAGGTAAAACTTTGCTGCCGCTTCTTCATTTTCAAAATTAATAGACTCCCGGTACAAATAAGGTGTATCAAATTTAATAAAACCCGGCATCCCAGGTTCAACAGCAAATCGACGATTTTCACCGGTTAAATTGCCGGCGCCGAATGTGGCACCGTGGTACGAACGATACCTTGAAAAAATTTTATAACGTCCTGTGACCATCCTTGCGATTTTAATAGCATGATCATTTGAATCTGCTCCACCGTTTGCAAAAAATACTTTCGCCATGTTGTCCGGCGCAACTTCAATAATTTTGCGAGCGAGTTCTGATTTTGATGGTGTCGCAAATGATGGTGCAGCGATAGGAATTTCATCCATATGCTTAAATTCTTCCAACAATTTAGGATGCTGATGTCCAACATTCAAGTAAACGAGTTGTGAACACATATCATAGTATTTTCGGTTTTCATCATCCCAGAAAAAAATGCCTTCAGCTTTCGTGATGACTTTCGGATGAATATTCTTTTGTTTGGACCATGAATGCAAGACATACTGTTGATCTTCTTTTTTTGTTTGAATCACATCCATCGTTTTCATTTGATTCGCAACTCCATTCAATGTTATTAATTCTTACATATAAAGAATACATTATTTATCATTCGGAAAACAATGAATATTCAAACAAAATAAATTGTGCATTTGCACATATGACAAGGAGAATATTATCTCAAAATATCTTCAATCATAAACGCGAGTAATAAATTCGTTTTTGTATAAGAGTGTGATAAATCCACATCTAATATTGACTCTATTTTTTTCATTTTATAAAGCACCGTGTTGCGATGAATGAACTCTCTTCGACTGATATTGGTCGTCTGGCCGTCCTCTTCAAGAAATACACGAAGAAAATGTACATAATCCGTTTTATGCAGCTTGTCATAACGATAAAGAAGACCTAACATATCTTGATGAAACATCTCAATCATGTTGCGATCTTTCACGGCCATAATAATTTTATAAGCGCCAATATCTTTGTACTTACAAATGAATGGGGCAGAATGACGCCGGGCAAGATGAATAACCTTTTTGGCTTCAAAATAACTTTTAGGAATATCGAAAATATTTCTATAAAAATTCCCCATCCCAACTAGCAGTTTTACATTCGCTTCTTGTTTGTTAATCATCATTTGTATATGTTCTACCGTTTTGATAAAAGGAATTTCCGGTGTACGAACTTTTGAACGATCTACAAGATAGATCATTTCATCTTGATAAATGGTCGAAAGAAAATTTTCATATCTATTTGTAAAGGCATGTTCAATAATTTGAACGAAAGAAGAAGATTTATTAGAGCGTTGGGATGGTGTACATACGATGATTCCGAAATCGGCATCTTCTTTAAATCCGAGTTGGGCCAGTTCTTTCGCCACTGTTCCTTCATGAATATCATGGTTAAATAACAGATCCGAAAGAAGTTGTTCAGCTTTCGTTTGTTTGTGTTGTTCCGAAATTAAAAATTGAACGGTCATTTTTATAAAATCGGCAACACGATATTCCCAAGGCATTTGAAAAACGGGAAACTGATATTTTTCAGCAAAATGCAAAACTTCTTCAGGAATATCGGGGATATATGGCCCCGTATTTAACACAATGCCAACAGCCTTGCGCCGATAGGCAGATCGAACCATTTCCACCACTTTCTCCGGATTATTTTCCATATTAATTCCGGTTGTCACGATTAGTTCATTTGGTCTGAAAAAATCCACCCAATCTACACTTTCCGTTACGTTTACTCCTGTGATCATACGATCCATCCCTTTTTCTCCGGCAACCAACTTAAGCATTTGAAAATCAGGTAAATTGACCATTTTTTTTAAAGTCACCACATTCGTTCAAACTCCTTTCATTTCAAAGTAAAAAATCAGTCAATCATACTGATTCCCCAATGTAAAATGCTTATAAATGGATCTTCCATGCGTAAAACAGACAACCATTTTTTATGATTTAATTGTTAAATAATATAACAAGAATGACATGTTGGGAAAGTAAAAATTCTCATGTGTGACGAAATCATAAAACTGCTGAATGTTGAAAACCTTCTTATGGCAGCGTTAAAAAAGGGATGGATGAGGTTTCTACATGTGTAGCCCATTAGTATGTATGTATATTTGTTTTGAGGCGACGGGATAAAAGGAATACTCATGATTTGCTTCGATGGTTGTCAAAGCTATTACTGCCTAAAATTCCATTCTGTTTGGATTCTTCATTATCAAGTATGAAAGTGATTTTAAAGGGATTTTGTGAAATTCGAAAATTCTCTTAAACTTAAAATACTGTTTCACAAAAAACTACTCTATTCTCAATGGTAGAATGGAAAAATCTTCGCTGATCTGCCGCAGTTAAAAAGTGGACCTTAAAAGACGATCAAATTTTTCCATAGAAAAATCCCCTCATAGCAAACAGATTTTTCTGCTATGAGGGGACTCTCTTCATATATGAAAACAAAGTTTCTTTTTCAAAATTACTTGCTTATCCATTCTGTATGGAAAATGCCTTCTTTGTCCACTCTTTCATAAGTGTGAGCGCCGAAGTAGTCCCTTTGCGCCTGAATTAAGTTGGCAGGCAATGTTTCTGTCCGATAGCTGTCATAGTAAGCCAAAGCAGCAGAAAAAGCAGGAACAGGGATTCCTTGAAGGACAGCCAACGAAACGACTTCACGCAAAGAAGACTGATATTTTTCGACGATCTCTTTGAAATAAGGATCTAATAGCAAATTCGTTAAGTTTGGATCTCGATCATATGCTTCTTTAATTTTTTGCAAAAATTGCGCGCGAATGATGCAGCCGCCACGGAAAATCATGGCGATGTCACCGTAGCGAAGATTCCAATTGTATTCTTCCGAAGCTGCTCTCATTTGTGCAAATCCTTGGGCGTAAGAACAGATTTTGCTCATATAAAGCGCTCTGCGGATCGATTCGATCAGTTTGCTGCGATCGCCTTCGAATCCTTTTGTTTCCGGCCCTTTTAAAAGCTTGCTTGCTTTTACTCTTTCCTCTTTCAACGCAGAAATAAAGCGGGCAAAAACCGACTCGGTAATAAGCGGGAGCGGAATTCCCAAGTCGAGCGCGCTCTGACTGGTCCATTTTCCTGTTCCTTTTTGACCCGCTTTGTCCAAAATCACATCTACCAGCGGTTTTCCGGTTTCTTCATCTTTTTTCGTAAAAATGTCAGCAGTAATTTCAATCAAATAGCTGTCCAGCTCACCTTTATTCCATTCGGCAAAAACTTGATGCAGTTCATCAGCATTTAAACCAAGCAAATTCTTCAGTAAAAAGTATGCTTCTGAAATCAGCTGCATATCGCCGTATTCGATGCCATTATGAACCATTTTCACATAATGGCCGGCACCGTCTGGACCAATATATGTACAACATGGATCGCCATTCACTTTAGCCGAAATATCCTTTAAAATGGGCGAAACAAGATCATATGCTTCTTTTTGTCCACCGGGCATAATGGAAGGACCGGTCAATGCTCCTTCTTCTCCTCCGGATACCCCAGTGCCGATAAAATGAATGCCTAATTCACTCAACTCTTTATTGCGGCGCTGTGTATCTTTGAAGAAAGTGTTTCCTCCATCAATCAAAATATCGCCCGGTTCGAGATGCGGTTTTAATTGTTCAATCGTTGCATCCGTCGGAGCTCCAGCTTTGACCATCAACAAAATTTTCCGCGGTTTTTCCAAGGAATCAATAAATTCTTCAATACTATATGTTCCGACAATATTTTTTCCTTTTGCTTCTTCTAATAAGGCATCTGTTTTTTCTCTTGAACGATTATAAACCGAAACAGAGTACCCTTTGCTTTCAATATTGAGTGCTAAATTTTTTCCCATAACAGCTAATCCGATTACACCAATTTGTTGTTTTGCCATCATTTCTTACGCCCCTTCTGCACTATATTTAAAGCTGTTATCGCTATTTTACTGTATCAATTTTCGACGTGGGTTGCAAATGATTGAATCAGACCATCGTCTTTCCTATATAACGGAATAACGTTCAAATAGAGACCATGATTTCTTCTGACAATCTTCCCGATGGTGAAAGAATCGCCTTTCTCACTATTCATTCCAAATCGGGATGTTTTAAAAAAGAAAAACGCCACTTTTTCATTTGTTAAGAACGCGGGAACCCTTTTTGAATGATTTGGCTGCCAAATTTTTCTTTCAGTTTTTCCATCGTTTCCAACAGAGGCTCTATTTTGGCTTCTTTTTGGTACGTAAATAAATCCAGCTGCTTGTAAGCCTCTTCTTTTTCCACTAAATCTTGTGCTGTGATGCCAAGCAAACGAACAGGGGTGCCATTCCAATGTTCTAAAACCAACGCCCGAGAAATCCGCTGAATGTCTCCCACTGAATCCGTCGGACTGTCCAATTTCTTGCTTCTCGTGATCGTATGTCTGTTTCGAAAGCGAATCATAACCGAAAGATGGGTCATGAGCAGTCCCCGCTCCTTAAGACGAGATGAGACTTTTTCAGCCAGCTTGTGAGTCACCTCGGACAATTCCTCTTCACTTTCCGCATCTTGAGGCAAAGTCATTGAATTTCCAATGCTTTTGCGCTCATTCACTGACTCCGGATCCACTTTTCGATCATCTCGACCATTTGCCCGCTCGCGAAGACGCACCCCGATGATGCCTAGAAGAGATCTCAGCTGGATATCGTTCGCTTTTGCCAAATCGCCAATCGTCTGAATGCCAATCGTTCGTAATTTCGCAGCCGTCTTCTCCCCCACTCCGTGCATCTCCTCAACAGGAAGCGGCCATAATCGAACAGGCACATCTCTTTTGCGCAATATTGTGATGCCCATCGGCTTTTTCATATTGGAAGCCATTTTCGCTAAAAATTTGTTGGGAGCAATCCCTATGCTGGAAGACAAGTCCAATTCGTTTTGAAGTCTTTTTTGGATGTCTTCGGCGATTTCAATCGGCGTTCCCCATTCATAGCTTTCTGTAATATCCATATACCCTTCATCGATGGAAACAGGCTCTACCAGATGAGTGTATTCACGCAAAATGTTAAATATCGCCTGAGATAAGGTCCGATACCGATCAAAATTCGGCGGTTTCACAATCAGTTCCGGGCAGCGTTTTTTCGCTTCCCATATTGGCATAGTCGTTTTTACTCCGAACTTTCTAGCTTCATAGCTGCATGTGACGACAATCCCTTTTCGTTGCTTAGGATCACCTGCAATCGCTAATGGTTTACCCTTTAAGGATGGATCGTAGGCCATTTCAACCGAAGCATAGAAGCTATTCATATCGACATGTAAAATCACTCGACCGTTTTTAGGGTAATACCGCTTCACCTCCGTCCACCTCCATTCATTCTGTAATTTATTATACCAATTGTCAGCTTGAAGAAAACAATGGAGCGCTCCTCCGATGAATGAAAGCAACTAAAAGATTTCCTTCCTTCTCCTGCTTACCATCAAGGGATTTTCCTTTCCTTTTCAACATATCCCATACTATTTTTTTGCTATTCAGAATAATATAAAGTAGAAAAGTACAAAAAGAACGGGATAATAGTTTACCGCCTATACTTGTTCATCTCTGCTTACCGCCATGGTAAGGCAGTTTGAAGCAAAAAACTTTTCATTTTTTCAACCTTGATTGTCCGAACGATTCAGGCAGATAAGAGCCCGTTTCTTTCGCTCCGCAGTTTATTAGCCGGAAAGAAGCCGGCTTTTTCATTTATAACGAATGAAAGGGGTGATAACGATGGTTGGCGCGTTAGACGGTGTAAAAGTTCTCGACTTGACAAGAGTGCTTGCGAGACCATTATGTACGATGATTTTAGGCGATTTAGGCGCGGAAGTGATTAAAGTAGAAGCCCCCGGCGGAAGCGATGAAACAAGAAAATGGGGGCCTCCGTTTCAAAACGGTGTAAGCGCATACTATTTATGCGCCAATCGAAATAAAAAAAGCCTAACTGTCAATTTAAAAGATCCAAGAGGAAAAAAGATCATTTATCAACTAGTGGAAAAAAGCGATGTTGTCATTCATAACTTTAAAACAGGCACAATGGACCGGCTCGGTTTGGGATATGAGGAGTTGTCCCGATGCAATCCGAAACTTATCTACTGCTCCATTACCGGATTTGGCGAGACAGGTCCTTATAAAAATCTGCCAGGATATGATTTTATCATTCAAGGAATGAGTGGGCTTATGTCAATTACCGGTGACGAACATACGCCTCCCTTCAAAACCGGAGTAGCCAATACGGATATTTTAACCGGGCTCTACGCCTGCATTGGCATTCAAGCAGCATTGTTAGAAAAGGACCGTTCAGGAAGGGGGCAAAAGATCGATCTCTCTTTATATGACTGCGCTGTCAGCTCACTAGTCAACGTTGCCAGCAATTATCTCATGACTAAAAAGGTGCCGCCCAAAATGGGAAACCGCCATCCTAATATCGTACCTTATCAAACATTTCGCACAGCCGATGGAGAAATGGTCATTGCGGTAGGGAACGATCGGCAGTTTCAAGATTTATGCAGCGTGTTGGAAATGCGGGAACTTCCCAGCGATCCGCGTTTTTCCACCAACCCGGAGCGGGTGAAGCACCGGACAGAGCTTATCCCAATTTTAGAGAAACGGTTTCAAATGAAATCAACCGCCTACTGGATGGAAGCTTGTCAACAGAAAAAAATACCGTGCGGACCTATTCAAAAATTGGATGAAATGGTTTGTGACCCTCAGCTGACAGCACGGGAAATGTTTCTTTCCATGAAACATCCAACAGCAGGGACTATTCAAGTCGTTGGCAGTCCTTTAAAACTTTCGAAAACACCCGTAAAACAAAATCAATATCCTCCTTTGCCCGGGGAACACAACGAACTCATTTTGAGCCATTTAGGCTATTCTGATGCAGAGATTGAAGATTTGAAAACGAATCAAATTATTTAAAGGAGCGATGAGCCCATGAACTTTGAATTTTCGGAAGAGCAACAACTATTAAGAAAAACCGTGCGCCAGTTCGTGGATAAAGAGATCATGCCGTATATCGGCGAATGGGACGCAAACCATCATTTTGAAACAAACATCATTAAAAAATTGGCTGAACTCGGCTTGATGGGTGTCTGTATTCCCGAACAGTATGGTGGAAGCGGAATGGATTACAACTCGCTTGCGATTGTGTGCGAAGAACTAGAAAGAGGAGATACAGCATTTCGGACAGCCGTGTCGGTCCATACCGGACTGAATAGCCTGACTCTTCTTCAATGGGGCAACGAATATCAAAAACAAACTTATCTTGTTCCTCAAGCGAAAGGTGAAAAAATCGGCGCCTTTGGATTAACTGAGCCTGGAGCAGGATCTGATGTAGCCGCTTTAGGCACGACAGCGACTCGAGACGGCGACGACTATATTTTAAACGGACAAAAAACTTGGATTTCCTTGTGCGACGTGGCGGATCATTTTCTTGTATTCGCCTATACGGACAAAAGCAAAAAACATAAAGGGATTTCCGCCTTTATTGTTGAACGGACCATGCCCGGATTTTCTTCCAAAGCGATTAAAGGAAAATTGGGAATTCGAGCCGGAAATACGGGAGAACTGTTTTTTGACAACGTCCGGGTTCCAAAAGAAAACTTGCTTGGCGAAGAAGGTGAAGGATTTAAAATTGCTATGTCGGCTCTTGACAACGGTCGATTTACTGTCGCAGCCGGAGCCTGCGGCCTCATCATGGCCTGCCTGGAAGCAAGCGTCAAATATTGCCACGAACGCAAGACATTTGGAAAAGAAATCGGCCGCCATCAGCTCGTTCAACAAATGATCGCCAACATGGAAGCAGGACTGCAAATAAGTCGGCTTCTTGTCTATCGAGCCGGCGAATTGAAAAACAAAGGCCGACGCAATACACGCGAAACCTCCTTAGCCAAATGGCAAGCCTGTGATTTTGCCAACAAAGCGGCGGATGACGCGGTGCAAATTCATGGCGCATACGGATATTCCAATGAATATCCCGTGGAACGATATTTAAGAAATTCCAAAGCACCGGTTATTTACGAAGGAACGAGGGAGATTCATACGATCATGCAAGCAGAATACGCTCTCGGCTACCGACAGGATAAACCGCTCCATAAAATGCTCCCCGCATGGCCGTTCACAGAGGATTCCGTTTCAAGCTGAATGAATAAAGATTCACCTATTCTTTCAAGTGCTTGTAGCGCCATGCATTTACTCGCCTATCGCGATAAACAAAATGGAATCGTAGCTTCGCAACCAAATTTTATGAGCCAATCCTAAGAAGGGAACTTTTAGCTCCCTTCTTCTATCAAATGACAAAATAAACAGCTATTCCTTATATTCAATTTTTTCTGTTATAACAAGTGGCCTGCAGGAATCTGCTATATTATGATCAGCGATAAAACGGGGATATAACAACAGGAAGTTCCACCGTCAGGCATTTTGCATCGTTTTCATATATTCTTGTATGTCTTGAATGCCTTCTAGCGATTCCACCAGAATTTTAGGATCAATGATGGTCACTAAGCGTTTCTCCATGTTTGCCACTGCTGAAAAATAACGGGTTCCCTCGTAAGCCATTAGGCCGATCTGTTTTTGGAGTTCAATCGGAATGTCAATGATTTCTTTCGCCTCTTTTACTAATATTCCGAAAAAGAATGATTCTACTTGAAGAACAATCAGACGGCTTTCAGACAAATTTTCGATAAATTGAGAATATAGAACTTGCTCAAAATCAATGACCGGAATCAATTCACCACGATTTTTGACAATTCCCCTTAAATAAGCAGGCAAATGAGGAATGGGATTGATATGATCCAATTTTTCAATCGAAACGACATATTGAATCGGAACGGCATATTCTTCCTTGCCTGATTGAAAAACAACCATTTTTGTTTCTTCCATTTCTTGTGCCCCCTTTTGAAAACGGTCGAAAAGAGAGCTGGAGAGCTCTCTTTTCAAAAGAAATTACGATGGATTTGCTACTTCTTCCACAATAGCCACTGTCATTTCTGCCAATTTCACTAGTTCTTCAATAGGCATTTTCTCATTCACTGTATGAATCTCCTCATATCCTACAGCTAAATTGACAGTAGGAATCCCTAATCCGGCAATCACGTTCGCGTCGCTTCCGCCGCCGCTTTGCAGCAATTCAGAAGGTCGGCCCACTTTCGCCGCTGCTTTTTTCGCAATTTCCACCACTTTATCTCCTTCGCCAAATTTAAAACCAGGGTACATAACCTGCACATCAATTTCTGCCCGTCCTCCCATTTCTTGGGCGGCACTTTCAAAAGCTTCTTTCATTTTGGCTACTTGTTGTTCCATTTTTTCAGGAACTAACGATCTTGCTTCCGCCAAAATATCGACACGGTCACATACGATATTCGTTGCTTGCCCACCTTCAAATCGGCCGATATTGGCAGTGGTTTCTTCGTCGATTCGTCCTAACGGCATTCTTGCAATAGCTTTTGAGGCGATCGTGATGGCGGAAACCCCTTTCTCAGGAGCCACACCTGCATGAGCCGTTTTTCCAAGAATCACCGCTTTGATTTTTGCTTGTGTTGGAGCTGCCACGACAATATTTCCCACTTTCCCATCGCTGTCGAGAGCATACCCATATTTCGCTTTAATAAGCGATGGATCAAGCTCTTTGGCTCCCACTAAGCCGGATTCTTCCCCCACCGTTATGATAAATTGAATCGTCCCATGAGAAATGTTCTGTTCTTTGATCATTCTGATTGCTTCAAACATGGCCGCCAATCCGGCTTTATCATCAGCACCTAAAATCGTCGTTCCGTCCGTGACGACGTAACCGTCTTTAATGGACGGTTTCACCCCTTTTCCGGGAACGACGGTATCCATATGTGAAGTAAAATAAATAGGATCCACGCCTTCTTTATTTCCCGGTAAAGTACAAATCAAGTTTCCGGCGCCATGCCCTGTTTTTTCTTTCGCATTATCTTCATAGACATCCAAGCCTAATTCTGTAAATTTTTGTTTTAAAACTTTAGAAATCTCGCTTTCGTTTTTGGTTTCCGAGTCAATTTGTACAAGTTCCAAAAATTCATTGACTAATCTTTCTTTATTCACCATAGCAAAAATTACCTCCAATTTATGTACTCACCATTCAGTATACTCCTTTGAAAAAAAGTCTACAAACGAAAGGTAGATTCTGATCATATGGCTTTATTTTTCGAATAATATCAATTTTCTCGGATTTTTAGGGTATGGCGGCATAAAAAGTCAATGGCAAAAGGGGCGACAACGTTCAAGTATTTTTTCATTCTAATATTCGATATGATTTTTAAAAACTCCTCTTTTTTCAAAAAATCTTACCCATCCCTCTATAGGATCATGTTGATGACAACTGGAAAAATCGATAATATAAAGACAGCGGAATTGAAGGAGAGGAGATCATGAGAAATAAGAAATTCCAAAAAGTCGTTGTCTATATCATGTTATTGGCAATGATTGCCACAACGGTCCTCGCCGGGCTTACAATGTTTTTGTAAAAACGAAAAAAGCAATCAGCTGGAAAGCCGATTGCTTTTCATTTTGGTTATTTTCCTAACGAATGGCACCGTACTGCCTGGCTATCTGGTCTAACGATTGTGTGGATGTGACCACCTTGATTTTCGTTCCAATGGGAACATTTTCATACAATCTTTCAATCGCCTGATTGTTCATACGAATGCAGCCGTTGGAAATATAGTGCCCGATGGAAGATGGATTATTGGTTCCGTGGACACCATAGATCCGACCGCCGGTATTTTTGGCATTAAATCCGATCCACCTCGTTCCAAGCGGGTTATTTGGATGCCCGCCGGGAATATTTTTCTTCCGATAGAAAGGATTTTTCGCTTTGACCGTTACAGTGAACAGCCCTTCCGGTGTCAGTTCATTCGTTTTTCCGGTGGCCACTTTTTCCCTCATTTGCAACTTGCCATGGTTATAAAATGCTAATTCATTTGTTTTTTTATTGATGACAATAAGAGGAGAGCCTTGTGCAAAGGTCGAATTCGGAAACAAAAAAGCGAATATGAATAGAATTAACCAAAGTTTTTTCAACTTGATCACCACTTTTCTT
Organism: Bacillus sp. FSL W8-1127; assembly: GCF_038006725.1. Taxonomy (NCBI): domain Bacteria; kingdom Bacillati; phylum Bacillota; class Bacilli; order Caryophanales; family Bacillaceae; genus Bacillus; species Bacillus sp. FSL W8-1127. Next base: position 2,219,957 of record NZ_JBBOVU010000001.1, read on the forward strand.
TCCCGCTTCACCGACCGTTAGATGCTTGAATGGAAAAACAGTCGGAAAACGGAAAATCAAATGTTGCTAAAACACCCCAGCGCAATCTTTGCTTGCCGGGATGGGTTTATTTAAGAGTATGTTGCGGATTTTTGGCTGTTTTTATTCGCCTTTCGTTTTAAACCCTTAAACGAACTTTTGATGATCAAGTATTGTTCCATTTCTCGGACAAATTGAAAAAGAGCCGCTCTTGTTTCAAATTCCTCCCTTGTTTTAGGCAACTCCATTCTTTCAAATTCCACCTTCATATCGTATAGTTTTTTCAAATAAAAATGAGCTGTATTTCCAGGATGAATATTGTCTTTTAACTCTTCCAAAAAATCGGCAACCATGTGGGATTGTTTTGTTTGGTAGGAGACAAACGTTAAAATCGGCAACAATCGTTCGAGTATTTCAAATTGTTTTTCACGAATGACAAAATAGTGATAAAATAAGTTTTCTTCTCTTGTTGGATGATTTTCTGCATCTTTTAAAGCGAGTGATTTTGCTTCTTTCAACAGACGCGCCGTTTCCGTTATTTCTTTTCCATCCCAATCATTTTTATGACTGCGTAAATACGAAATCACTTCCTCAAAAATCCTCCGGAAGTTCTTTTCAATTTCTTCCTGGTAGCGATACAACGTTTCATCTGCACTGGGCATATAAAGGTTCATCAATAAAGCAATGCCGATGCCGACAACAATGAGGCACAGCTCATTCAACAACAAAGAAAGGGTGACATGACCGGCTGAATAAATATGAAGAATAATGACACTGCTTGTAACAATGCCTTCTGTTACTTTTAGCTTTACGGTTGTTGGAATAAAAAACAATAGCATGAGACCAATCACAACTGGATGAAAAGCAATTCCTTCAAAGAAACAAGCAGAAAAAATCATCGCCAGCACACAAGCGAAAAAACGCGTCCATGCTGCCTCAAATGATTTCACTTTCGTATTTTTGATACATAATATTGTAATGATCCCGGCAGAGACAAAATTATGCAAGTGAAGCCATTGCGAAATCATGATCGCCAATGTTGTACCTACCGCTGTTTTGATCGTTCGATAACCGATTCGAAACATATCCATAACCTCAAATCCATTATTTTCTCCTCTAGTATGCTCAACCCTTTCTTTGTTTTCAAGCAAGATCACACTTTGGACCGGATAATCAATAAAAAAGCTGGATCACAAGGAGCCTCAAAAGCCTTTTCAAATGCAGAATAAAAAAATCTCCCATTTGAAAGGGCTGACCTTGTTGAGCCAGCATGAAAGTGGATCTATCGGACATGGATTTTTCTGTTCCATCCTTGGCACGTTTTTCGTTTAAACGTTGTGATCGCAGAACGAAATCGCTGCCATCTTACACTTCTTACACTTCGTCGCAATATTGATCAAAAGCCGCTTGCAATTTTTGAACGACTTCCAAAGGCTCATGTCCTTCAATCTCATGTCGTTCAACCATGGCAACCAGTTTCCCATCTTTTAAAAGTGCAAAAGATGGAGAAGAAGGTGGATAGCCGGTAAAATAACTGCGAGCTTTCGCTGTTGCTTCTTTATCCTGTCCGGCAAAAACTGTAACAAGCTGATCCGGACGTTTATCGTAGTGGATCGCATAAGCGGCAGCAGGACGTGCAATTCCTCCGGCACAGCCGCAAACCGAATTCACCATCACAAGAGTCGTGCCTTTTTTCTGCAACGCTTCATCCACTTCTTCCGGAGTTCTAAGTTCTCTATAACCAGCGTCGACAATTTCTTTACGAGACTGATTCACGATATCATTCATAAAAATGTTAAAATTCATGCTCATGGAACGTTCCTCCTTTCCGTATCATGTACCTATCATAAAGGAATTTACCTTTATTTTCAAATTTTTTATGGTATGATAAAAGGTTTATCCATCAAAAATTAGGGTAAAATCATGGTACAACGAGATCCATACCCTAAACTCCCTATCATCGGGGCGTCGATCTACGGCGCTCCTTTTTTAGCCGGCAAAGTTTTTCCTGATTCTCATCTCTTTAAAAAATGGAAGCTATATCATTGGGCCAATGTGTAAGTCTTTGGCATCTTCTTTCCGAAAAAAAACGATCGTTTTTCCATTCATGAATATACGCATACAAATACCTGCTTATTTCATTATAGGAATCATTTCCTGCAAAGGACGAAAGTAGCGACTTGGAAGATGGATTGCAGAAAAAGTTGTAGAACCATTTGTATTTCGATTAAAATAAAGAATTAGAAAAGTCCTTTTCCCTCGCTGATCCGAATAAATGCGAAAGCTGAGAGAAAGAACGATGCCGGCGGAATCCCGGGTTTGATCAAATCTGTCAAAATCAACCTTCCGCCATGAACATTCAGCGACTGCTTTAGTTTAGCGTAGCTGAAGTCTCATTGTATTCCAAAACGAAAGGTAAATTGTACAGGAGAGGATTTTATGAAAAAATTATTTTTGTTGCTTGCCATCTTTACATTGGGTTTCACCATGTCTGTGCAGGCTGACAGCATTACGGGCGAAACAACCGTAACTCTCGGAGCGGATTTAACCCCTCAGCAAAAAGAACAAGTTTTAAATGAAATGGGCGTATCCGGTGATGTCAATACGATCACGGTTACGAACGCCGAAGAACATAAATATTTGGGGAACTATATTCCCAATTCGCAAATTGGCACGAAAGCCATTTCTTCCAGCAAAATTACCACTAAAGAAAGTGGATATGGCCTGAAAGTGCAAACCAATCATATTACGTGGGTATCGAAAGAAATGTATATGAACGCGTTGACAACGGCCGGTGTGAAAGATGCCGATATTTATATCACGGCACCTTTTGACGTATCCGGAACGGCTGCGCTTACCGGAATCATTAAAGCTTATGAATCCACAACAGGCAAACAAATTCCGGAAGCACAAAAGCAAGTGGCCAACCAAGAAATGGTGACAACCGCCAAACTAGCCGATGATATCGGGAAAAACGATGCCACACAATTAATCGAAAAAATCAAAGAAGAAATCGCTAAACAACATCCTCAAACAAAAGAAGATATTCAAGTGATCGTCAATAACGTTGCCAATGAATTAAATATTTCCTTGACACCGGATCAAAAGGATCAGCTTGTCTCTTTGTTTGACAAAATGAAAAACTTAAACATCAACTGGAATGCAGTCAATTCTCAAATTGAAAAAGCAAAAGAGAAATGGAATGAATTTAAAAATTCGGACGAAGGAAAAAGCTTCCTCCAATCGATCATCGACTTTTTGCAATCGATCGTTAACTCCATTGCAAGCCTTTTTAAATAATCTCTAAAAAGGCCGACCCATTATGAAAGGGCTGATTCCTCCTTATCGTGGATAGGAGGAATCAGCCCTGTTTTTTTTGAGTCTGGCCTTTTACTTGATAGAAATCATTTTTTGATTAAAATTTCGAAAGATAAAGGTATTTGATTCGAGATAATGATCAATGAATCTGTGTATTCTCTTTCGAAATATTTTCGAGAATTTGTTTCACCCTTTGCAAAAAACGCCCGGCAATAAGCCCATCCAGTATTCGATGATCGATAGAGAGGCAAAGATTGACCATATCGCGAACCGCAATCATTCCGTTATCCATTACCATGAGTCTCTTGACGATCGATTCCACCTGCAAAATGGCGGCTTGCGGATAATTGATAATTCCCATGGATTGCACGGAACCAAAGGAACCTGTGTTATTAACGGTAAACGTGCCCCCTTCCACATCTTCTTGCTTTAAGCTGCCGTTACGGGCCTTCACGGCCAATTCATGAATCTCCCTTGCGATGCCCTTGATCGTTTTTTCATCTGCATGCTTTATGACAGGTACATACAGCGCATCATCCGTCGCTACAGCGATCGAAATGTTAATATCTTTTTTCTGAATGATTTTATCCCCTGCCCATATCGAATTCATTTGCGGATATTCTTTCAAGGCTTGAGCTGTTGCTTTTACAAAAAAGGCAAAATACGTTAAATTAAAACCTTCCCTCTCTTTAAATTCTTCTTTGATGGAATCGCGGTACTGAACAAGATTGGTAACGTCGACTTCCATCATGGTCCAAGCATGAGGGATTTCTTGTTTGCTTCGAACCATATGTTGGGCAATGGCTTTGCGTACTCCTGTCACCGGTATTTCCAAATCACCGTGAGCTCCGGACAAATGCAAGTGCTTTTTCATGTCGTTCTTTTCAGGATCATTCAATGGTCGTTCTTCCACAGCATCCGAATGAACAGTTGCAGGTGCTTCCCCAGAAGTTTTCGAATGATGATGCGATTCAATCCATTTCCATACATCTTTTCTGGTAATACGCCCCCCTTTTCCGGTGCCTGGAACTTTTGACAAATCAATCCCATACTCTTGTGAAAGCTTTAATACAGCCGGAGAGAAACGGGTCTTTGCCTCCGAAACCACCGCCTTCTGTTTCATTGTCATTCCGGCTGCCGGCACTTCTTGCTCTGTTGTTTCTTTCTGTGTCGAACCTTCTTCTTCTGTCTCAATGACACAGATCACTTTCCCCACTTCGAGCGTTTCACCTTCATCGGCAGCAAGTTCAACGACTGTGCCGGTAAAAGAAGAAGGGACTTCAGCGTTTACTTTATCGGTTAAAACTTCCGCAATCGGATCGTATTTTTTGACATGATCACCCGGTTTTACAAGCCACCGGCTAATGGTTCCTTCTGTCACACTTTCGCCTAGCTGCGGCATCGTCATTTTTTCCCGTGCCATCGTAACCACTCCTTGTATCTTCATTGCTCCTTAAACCATGCGACTCACTCAAAATAGACGTGTAATAGACTCCAAAAAGATAAGATTTGCATTATGTCGGCACTTCCGAAAAAGGGTTCTAAAGAAAGTGCGGTTAAAACTCTGCTAAATCTCTTATGGCGTTTTCCACTTTTTCAGGAGTTACCATAAAGAATTTTTCCATGGTAGGGGCATAAGGCATTGCCGGAATATCAGGTCCTGCGAGCCGCTTAATAGGAGCGTCAAGATCAAATAAACAATGCTCTGCAATGATGGCCGATACTTCACTCATGATGCTTCCTTCTTTCGTATCTTCTGTAACAAGCAGCACTTTTCCTGTTTTTTTGGCTGCTTCTATAATCGCTTCTTTATCAAGAGGATAAACAGTTCGTAAATCCAATATATACGTTTCGATTCCATCCTTCGCGAGTCTTTCTGCGGCCTGAAGAGCGAAATGAACACATAAACCGTACGTTATAACGGTCACATCATCTCCTTCTCGTTTTACATCCGCTTTTCCGATTGGAAGCACATAATCCTCTTCAGGCACTTCTCCTTTGATCAGCCGATAGGCCCGCTTATGTTCAAAAAATAAAACGGGATCATCGTCGCGAACAGCCGCTTTCAACAGACCTTTCACATCATAAGGAGTGGAAGGCATCACAATTTTTAAACCCGGCTGGTTGGCAAAAACGGCTTCCATCGATTGAGAATGGTAAAGAGCGCCATGAACTCCTCCACCGTATGGAGCTCTTATCACAAGCGGACAATTCCAATCATTGTTCGAGCGATAGCGAATCTTAGCCGCTTCCGAAATAATTTGGTTGACAGCGGGCAAAATAAAATCAGCAAATTGCATTTCGGCAATGGGCCGCATCCCATAAAGGGCCGCTCCAATTCCTACACCGGCTATCGCCGATTCAGCCAACGGGGTATCGATTACTCGTTCTCCCCCAAATTGTTCAAATAATCCTTGGGTCGCTTTGAATACTCCGCCCTTTTTGCCGACATCTTCTCCAAGCACGAATACACGAGGATCTCGTTCCATCTCCTCGCGTATCGCCATGGTCACAGCCTCAATATAGGAAATGACAGGCATGTTGAATCCCCCTTACAATGATTCCTTATAGACATATTTCAGTGCGTCTTCCGGCAAAGCATATGGTGCTTGCTCTGCATACTCCGTTGCTTCATTCACGATCTCCATTACTTCGTTATGGATTTCCTTTTCAAGCTGGTCATCCATGACACCTGCTTCTTTTAAATAAGCGCCAAAAACGATAATCGGATCTTTTGTTTTCGCTTCCGCCACCTCATCCGGGGAACGATAGCTGCGGTCATCGTCATCTGAAGAATGCGGCGTCAACCGATAGGTCAATGCTTCAATTAAGGTCGGACCTTCTCCTTTGCGGGCACGGTCCGCAGCTTCTTTTACCACCTTGTAAACTTCGAGCGGATCCATGCCGTTCACCGTATAGCCCGGCATTCCATAACCGACGGCTCGATCGGACACTCTTTCGCAGGCAAGCTGTTTTTCTAGCGGAACAGAAATCGCATATTGATTATTTTCGCACATAAAAATAACTGGAAGCTTATGAACGCCCGCAAAATTAGCCGCTTCATGAAAGTCGCCTTGATTGGATGAACCTTCTCCGAACGTTGCTAACGCTACTAAATCTTTTTTCTCCATTTTTCCCGCCAGTGCAATGCCGACTGCATGAGGCACTTGCGTGGTGACTGGAGAGGATCCGGTGACAATGTGCAGCTTCTTTTGGCTGAAATGCCCCGGCATTTGTCGGCCCCCTGAATTTGGATCTTCCGCTTTCGCAAAACCCGAAAGCATTAAATCTTTCGCCGTCATTCCAAAGGACAGTACAATCCCTACACCTCTGTAATAAGGGAGTACATAATCTTTTTTTGCATCAAGCGCAAAGGCTGCTCCCACTTGGGCTGCTTCATGTCCTTGGCAAGAAACGACAAACGGAATCTTTCCTGAACGATTCAGAAGCCACATACGTTCATCTATCTTACGAGCCATAAGCATCGTTTTATACATCTCTAAAACTCTATCGTCGCTGAGGCCCAATTCCTTATGTCGGTTTTGAACCATTTGAAACCCTCCATTCCTTCTCTTCATCACAGATGTATCGCCTTTCCATCAACGGAAAAGGCCGCCTCTCCCAACGCTTCACTCAAAGTCGGATGCGGATGAATGGCATGAGCCACTTCCCAAGAAGCAGCATCTAAAAAGCGCGCCAATACGGCTTCGGATATCATATCGGTCACATGCGGTCCAATCATATGAACTCCTAATACGTCATCCGTGTCCCTATCGACAATCAACTTGACAAATCCATCGGACTGTCCGTAAACAAGCGCTTTTCCAACAGCTCGGAACGGAAATTTTCCAATTTTCAAATTCAGTCCTTTTTCCTTTGCCTCTTGTTCCGTCCAGCCAACACTGGCGATTTCAGGGGATGAATAAATGCATTTCGGAACAAGCGAATAGTCAAGCGGTTCAGGATTCAAGCCTGCAATATGCTCGACTGCAATCATTCCTTCACGGGAAGCCACGTGAGCCAATTGCAATCCTCCAATGACGTCCCCAATCGCATAAATATGGCGTTCTTTTGTTTGAAAATAATCGTTGACTTGAATGACCCCCTGATTCACTTGAATATCGGTGTTTTCCAAACCGATATCTTCAATGTTCGCTTGACGACCAACGCAAACCAGAATTTTTTCAGCTGAATACGCCAGTCGTTCCCCGTTTACTTCTACTTGGACCGTAGCCGTTGTCTTTTCTTTTTGAACCGTATCGGGGAGAATTTTGGCATTTGTTACAATTCGGATCCCTTTTTTCTTCAGCCTTATTTCCAATTCTCTTGAAATATCGTGATCTTCAGATGGAAGAAGACGTGGGGCATATTCGATGATCGTAACATCCGATCCAAAATCCCTTAGCATCGAGGCCCATTCTATTCCGATCGCCCCTCCGCCAACAATCAAAACGGAAGAAGGAATATCGGACAACTCTAATGCTTCGTTGGAAGATAAAATAAAGTCTCCATCGATTTCCAAACCATTCAACGTCTTTGGCCGTGAACCAGTAGCGATGATGACATGTTGAGGAATCAAAATCTCGTTTTCATTCCCATCGTTCATTTCAACGGAAATCGTCCCGGCAACGGGCGCAAAAATGGAAGGGCCTAAAATCCGTCCGACCCCATGATACAGATCAATTTTTCCTTTTTTCATTAACTGTTGAACACCACGATGCAACTGATCCACAATCCGTTGCTTTCGTATTTGTACTTTTTGAAAATCAAGTTTAATTTCTTTGGCAAGTATTCCGTATTCTTCACCGTTTTTTGTTTGTGCAAAAACTTCCGCGCTTCTCAAAAGGGATTTGCTTGGAATACATCCTTTGTGAAGGCAAGTGCCTCCAAGTTTTTCTTTTTCGACAACCGCGGTCTTCAATCCAAGTTGGGAAGCCCGTATGGCTGCTACGTATCCACCCGTCCCTCCTCCTAAAATCACGATGTCATATTCTTTTGCCATCAGGAAATCCTCCTTATCAAAACCAAATTGGCCGCTGATTCACGTTCTATAGAAAGGATCGATTTTTCCGTTATGGATTATGGTTGTTACAAATTCTGCCCATATGGCTGCCTTTTTAAATCTCTTAGCGACGGCGATTGAGTATATGTTTGCTGTTGGTTAAAAATTGGCTCCGAGAATGGCGGATTTTTTCAATTCTTTCTTCTGCCATACGGTCGGCCGCTATATAAGTCGGAATCCCGTCTCTTTTAGAAATTTCGAATACCTTTTCTATGTTTTGATAAATTTGTTCTACTTTTTTTAATGCGCGTTCGCGGTTGTAGCCGTAAAGTTCATCGGCAACATTGATTACTCCACCGGCATTAATCACATAATCCGGAGCATACACAATGCCCATTTCATATAACATATCCCCGTGTTTCGCCTCTTTTAGTTGATTATTGGCAGAACCAGCGATGACTTTCGCTTTCAATTGCGGAATGGTTTCATCGTTCAGAATGGCACCAAGGGCGCAAGGTGAAAAGATGTCCGCTTCTACAGAATAGATGTCATTTGGATCAACCGCTTCCGCCCCAAACTCTTGAACAATGCGTTGAACCGGTTCTTTATGAATATCCGTTACAATCAAACGCGCCCGTTCTTCATGAAGATATTTGCATAAATGATAAGCGACATTTCCTGCCCCTTGCACCGCTATGGTTAATCCCTCTAATGAGTCTGATCCAAATGCTTCTTTTGCCGCTGCCTTCATTCCGACATAACAGCCGTACGCTGTAACGGGAGAGGGGTTTCCTGAAGACCCGAAAGCAGGTGAAATGCCGGTGACAAAATCGGTCTCTTCGTGAATGATATCCATATCCGCTACCGTTGTGCCGACATCTTCCGCGGTAATGTAACGCCCGTTTAAACCTTGAATAAATCGTCCGAGCGCACGAAACATTTCTTCATTTTTATCTTTATGAGGATCGCCAATAATGACGGTTTTTCCTCCGCCCAAATTCAATCCTGCTGCTGCATTTTTATATGTCATGCCTCTTGCCAATCGAAGGGCGTCTTCGATTGCCGCTTCTTCCGATTCATAAGTCCACATTCTCGTTCCGCCTAGGGCAGGTCCCAACGTTGTGTCATGTATGGCAATAATAGCTTTTAGCCCTGAATTTTGATCTTGGCAAAACAATAGCTGCTCATAATCGTATTTTTCCATATTGCGAAATATTTCCATTCTCTATTCCTCCCTCATGATGCTGAATCCATTATAAGCTAAAGGACAAAAACATACTACTTGTCGTCTTTGTCGTCCCAACATGGGAATGCAGGATTTCCTGACTATCATTCCATTGCTCATATGCGCATAAACAATAGTGATCGAGAATAAGATCCGACAAAGGATATCGTACGAATCACCGAAATCGTAGCATCGCTCATGGTTGATTCCATTTTTTACTGTCTGAATGAGCGCAAAAAAGAAAGACGATTCCTGCTCTATTTTCTAACTTTCTTCATTCATTGTCATGCAAAATGGATGCCAATAAGAAAAAATCGTTTTTCCAGTTGTCCTTTCCCCTTGATTTTGCCGTTTCTTGCAAAAGTGTCATCATTTGCATGCAAATTATTGCAGTTTGTACTTTGCAATTTTGTAATACAAATTACGAATGGAAATTCCTAACCTTTTCGCAGCTTCGGTTTTGTTTCCTCCCGTCTGCATAAGCGTTTCTTGAATAATGTTTTTTTCATATTCATCCATCAAAGAAGATAGGGTTGTCCCTTTTTTTAAGCCATGAATCGGGGATTCAAGAGGATATTCTTTTGGCTGGGATTGCAAAAAGAATAAATGATCGACATCCATCATCGTCTCATGATAATTCATAAAAATCACAGCTCTTCCCAATACGTTTTCTAGTTCTCTTACATTCCCTGGCCAGTCATAATCCATTAACTTTTTCATTGCTTCCGAAGAAATTCTTTCCACATTTCGTCCGTAATCTTGGTTGATTTTTGCCAGCAAGTATCGGCAAAGCAATGGAATATCCGTCTTCCTTCGGCGCAATGGAGGGATTTGAATGGGCATTCGATTTAAACGATAATATAAATCTTCCCTGAATGTTCCTTCCGCAATGCCTTTTTCTAAAGAAACGTTTGTCGCGGCAATCACCCGAACATTAATGGGAATAGGTTTTGTGCCGCCTACACGAACAATTTCTTGTTCTTGAAGAACTCTTAATAATTTGGCTTGTGTATTCGGGCTTAATTCTCCAACTTCATCCAGAAAAATGCTGCCGTTATTTGCTTCTTCAAACAGTCCAATCTTGCCCCCTCTTTTCGCACCGGAAAAAGCCCCTTCTTCGTAACCAAATAATTCACTTTCCAACAACGTATCCGATATCGCAGCGCAATTCACGCGGACAAATTTATTGTAGCGGCGATCACTGGCATTATGTATAGCGTGAGCAAACAATTCCTTTCCTGTGCCCGACTCCCCTCTTAATAGTACGGTAGCAGGGGTATTCGCACCTAGCTTGGCCTGTTCAATCGCGAATTTGATTTCTTCTGATTCACCCACTATGTCTTCAAACGTATATTTCGCTTCCAACGTACGAATAATTTGTCTAGCCCGATTCAATTCTTGAGTCAACGCCTGTATTTCTGAAACATCATGGATCACACCGACGCTTCCTTTCAGTGTGCCATTGACAATAATAGGCGCTACATTCACCACCACTTCTTTCCGTTTCGGACCAACCTTCATTTTCACTCCTCGAACCGGTTTACGTTTCTCCAATACCTCCATATGGACGCTTTCCCCTTCGGATATGTCCGCATTGGCCGGTTTTCCGATCACCTGTTCTTCCGTTAAACCCGTGATTCTTGTGTAGGCAGGATTGATTAAAATGCCTCTTCCTTTTTCATCCACTACGGAAATGGCATCGTCGCTTGAATGGATAATCGCTTCGAGCATGGTTTGAACTTCTTTTAAATTGGTGATCTCTTCGGCGAGGTTCAGTACTTCCGTAATATCCCGAAAGACGGCGAACGCTCCCATCATATTTTGATTTTCGTCCATCATCGGTATTCGCGTCGTAATAATTTTCAAGCCGTTCGCCAATAATTGTTCTTGATTGACTTCCGCTTTTTTTGTCCTTAATATACGAGGAAGCCGGCTTGTGGGAATGATTTGCCGTACGGGAGTGCCTATCGCTTGTTCTTTTTTGATTCCGATGATTCGTTCCGCGCTTTTATTATAGAGAATAATTTTTTCGCGAAGATCAATTCCGACCATTCCTTCATCTGTGGAATCAAAAATGACATTATGCTTATTTTGTTCATTTTTCAGCTGGAGAATGAGCGATTCTTTTTCTTGCAACAGACGGGCCATCATATGAGCGATATTGCCGGGAATCAAGACCGTTTGCTTTCCGCACACTTCTTTCATCTCTTGAAATACCTTTTCATCCCCTGTCACTTCGACAGCCATTCCGATTTCATCTGTTAAAAGCGGCTTCCAATCGGATTCTGTCCGTATCCCCATCTTTCTGGCCAATTTCATGCCCGGAGCATTCTCATGGATATCGACAATGGCCGCTATTTGAAATAGCGCTGTTTCCCGAAGAAATTTTAAGATCGTCATTCCGCCTCTTCCTGCACCGACAATTAACACCTTTTGCAATGTCGCTTCACCACGCTTTGAGAGGTTTTTCATCTTTTACATTTTAATGGAAAATATCCGCTTGACAATTTTGAAAAGTTGGATACTATTTGGTCATACGGACAAAAAGGGGAGAAAGTCATGGCTCGTATTTTTGCGCTATTAATATTGGTCATTCCCGCGCTTCTCGCGGGTCTGGGAATAAAGTGGATGAGAGATACGGTATTCGGTATTCTACACCCGCCCTTTCTTTCTTTATGGCTGCAATTTCTTATCGGCTTTTTACTGTTTGGAGCCGGGCTTTCGTTTGTAGGGGGTTTTGTTTTTTACCGCGACCGTAAAAGAAACAAAGTACAAAAACGATTCCAAAAAAGATAAAAAGAATGGATTCATGAATGACCATCTTGCTCTTCGTGTTCGCAAAATGGATTTTGCTTGAAAAGATTGTCCACAAACAAGATTAGCGGCTTCAAGGGAATGTTTTCCTCGAAGCCGTTTCATTTAACTGATCTAATCCATTTCCATTGAGTATATAAAATATCCACATTGTCGTTCTTTTTATGATGACGATTGGCCATCACTTTGCCGCAACCGGAGTGCTTTCTTCGGTTCGTCCGTGATAATGGCGTCACACCCCATCGCAAAAAGGCGTTTCATGTCTTTCTCACGGTTAACGGTATAAGGACGTACTTTAATTCCATTTTGACGGGACATTTGAACGATTTCTTCCGTTAATGTCTGATAATGGGGATGAATGGCTCTTGCATGTAATCCTTTCGCATAGACCCACGGTAAATATATCCCGTAGGAATACAAAAGGGCCGTTTCCACATCGGGCGCCAGCCGATAACAATGAACGATCGAGTAATGATTAAAAGAAGAAAGAATCACTCGTTTTTCAAATCCATAGCGGCGGATGAATGCAATGACTTTTTCCTCTAAATGGAATTGCTGAAATTCGTGGCTTTTTATTTCTACATTGCAAATCAAATGATTTCCGGCCAACCAGTCAAACACTTCTTTTAACGTTGGAATTCGCACTTTTTCGTTCTGTTTTTTAAAAATATAGTGTGCGTTCAATTGCTGCAGCTCGCTCAACGTGTAATCTTTTACATACCCTTTTCCATTGGTGGTACGATCCACCTTTTCATCATGAATAACCACTACTTCGCCGTCTTTTGTCAATTGCACATCTAATTCGATTCCATCAGCACCGCATTTTTCCGCTTCTTGAAAAGCCGACATCGTATTTTCCGGCTCAATGCTGGAAAACCCTCTATGGGCAAATATGAGAGTCACGACCCACTCATCCCCTTAATCCATTTTTCCTTTGGAACAAAAAAGAACATTCTTTCAGAGGCTTACCATTTGACCAAAAAAGAATGTTCATACATAAAAATGAAAGAAGTCTTTAACGCTGAGTAAAAATGGATCAGACATTGCAACGATCGTTAAAATGATCGTCCAAACGGATATTTAAGAAGCTTTATGCTCCAATCTCAGCTTATCGGCTACCATCGCGATAAACTCACTGTTCGTAGGTTTTGCTTTCGACATGCTCACCGTATAACCAAATAAAGAAGAAATGGATTCTATATTTCCACGGCTCCAAGCAACTTCGATGGCATGACGGATCGCCCGCTCCACTCGGCTTGCGGTCGTATTGTATTTCTTAGCGATATCCGGATACAGGATTTTGGTAATGGATCCCAGCAGTTCAATGTCGTTGTACACCATTGCGATGGCTTCGCGCAAATATAAATAGCCTTTAATATGAGCCGGCACACCAATTTCATGAATAATGCTCGTAATGCTTGCATCTAAATTTTTCGGCTTTTGCTCGGAGGCCATTCGGGAAAAATGAGTGGATTTTTTTAGAATCGATGGTGCTGATCCGCTTACTTGACGAATATGGCTGATCAAATTTTCCATATCAAAAGGCTTTAAAATAAAATAAGAAGCTCCTAATTCAACAGCTTTTTTCGTCACATCTTCCTGTCCAAAAGCTGTTAGCATAATGACATTCGGCGTTTTCTCCAAAGGATTCTCTCTGATACTTTCCAGTACAGCCAATCCATCAAAATGAGGCATGATAATATCCAATATTAACACATCGGGAGCCGTTCTTGGGAGCATTTCCAAGCAATCATGTCCATTGTAAGCAACCCCCGCTACTTCCATATCTTCTTGAGAAGAAATAGCGTCTACCAACAAATTCACCAATTCGCGATTATCGTCAACAACAGCCACTTTTATTTTTTTCACTACAGGTTTCCTCCTCAATCCTGATTTCTCTCTTTTATATTTCTCATTATATTCATTCTCTGAATTATTTTTTCGACAAATCCAAAAAAAATCCTTTAAGTTTTCAAATTTTTAATGAAGATTTTAGCAGTTTTCGTTTTTGAAAAGAAAAAACCAGGTGGATTGCTCCATCTGGTTTTTAACTTGCTGCTTTTTTATTTTTATTTCCGTAAATATCGATCCCCGCTTCATGCAACATCCATTCAATGTGAACGCCATAGCCGGAAGTTGGATCGTTGACAAAAACATGGGTTACGGCACCCACAATTTTTCCATCTTGTATAATGGGGCTCCCGCTCATCCCTTGAACAATTCCACCTGTTTTATCGAGTAGTCTCGGGTCGGTTATTTTGATCACCATTCCTTTGGTAGCGGGATATTTTTGCGGAATCGTGCTGACAATTTCAATATCATAAGATTCCACTTTTTCACCATTTAAAACCGTCAATATTTTAGCCGGTCCTTCTTTTACTTGATAAGATAAAGCCACTGGCATCGGCTTGTTTAATACTCCATTCGAGATATTTTGATTTAATTTGCCGAAAATGCCAAACGAGCTGTTTTTGCGAATATCGCCGATCGTTTGGCGATCTTCTGAAAACCGGGCTAACTTTTCTCCAGGATCGCCATGACGTCCTTTTTCAATAGAAGTCACGGTCGATCGTACAATATTGCCATCATGAACAAGGATCGGTTTTTTTGTATCCATATCGGAAATGACATGACCCAAAGCGCCATATTTTTTTGTTTTTGGATCATAAAAGGTCATCGTACCGATTCCTGCTGCTGAATCTCGGATATAAAGCCCCAGTTTGTAGGTATTTTCGTTTTTGTCTTTTAGTGGAAGAAGTTTTGTTTTGATTTTTTGGTTATCTCTTATCACTATGACTTCCAGCGGCTTTTTTTCAATGCCGGCATGCTTTATTAATCGAGAAATATCGTTTAATTTTTCTACGGGTTGACCATTGATTTCCGTTATAATGTCACCGACTCGAATGCCGGCTTCCTCACCAGGTGATTTTTTCCCAGATGCAGAATCTACCAAGTGATGACCTACGACGAGGACGCCTAGCGAATTTAATTTTACCCCTATCGATTGGCCGCCGGGTATGATTTTAATGTTTTTGACTACTCGTATATCCACTTTTTTCATTGGAAATCCTGCATATTCCAGCAATACTTCTTCTTTTCCTATATCCTTTCCTTTTATAGAAAACGCACTTTTTCGATTATGAACATCAACATGGTCCTTTGAAGAAGCAAATGCACTCACTGCTTGAGATTTGCCGAAAGAAATTTGTTCTCCTTCTGGCAAAGATATCGATTTTGGTATGGACATGTATTTTTCAACAGGCTGACACACCAAAGCCATGATCAAAGAAACAAGGAGAATTCCACCAATTATTTTCCTTAGACGATCCAAACTCATCTTTTCACTCTCCTCGCTTCTTATTAGGCTACACTTTTAATTTGACCTTTCCGGAATGGATTTATAACTGTGTAAACAGCAAAAAGCTATCCAATTTAGGATAGCTTTTCAAACTTGTTTAATGGATTTGGCCAAGTCAAGCAGTTCCTTTGCATGCTGCTTCGTCAAAGTGGTCATTTCTACTCCCGAAATCATCCGGCCGATCTCTTTTACTTTTTCTTCATATTCCAACGGTTTGACAGACGTTCTAGTCCGTCCTTCGTCGGTCTCTTTGGAAATATATAAATGAGTGTCCGCCATGGCCGCGACCTGCGGCAGATGAGAAATGCACAGAACTTGGGATTGAACAGATACTTGATAAATTTTTTCGCCAATCGCCTGTGCGACGCGGCCGCTAACCCCTGTATCCACTTCATCAAATATGATGGAAGTAACCCCTTGGTGGCTGGAGAAAATCGTTTTCAACGCCAGCATAATCCGCGACAATTCTCCTCCAGAAGCCACTTTTGCTAAAGGTTTCAAGGGTTCGCCCGGATTGGTAGAAATATAAAATTCCACTTGATCGATCCCGTCTTTATGGAATGTGTCTTCTTCCACAGGTAGGAATCGAATTTCAAATACAGTCTTGTCCATATAAAGCTGTTTTAATTCGTGGTGAATCGCTTCAGTCAGTGTTTCTGCCCATTTTTTGCGCAAATTGCTCAAATTTTTCGCTTCCAATAACAGATCTTGTTTGATGGACGCTAATTTTTTTTCCAAATCCTCGAGCCTGGTTTCTTTATGGGTTAAAGTTTCGATCTCTTCTTCTATTTTGGCCCCGTACTCCAAAATCTCTTCAATGCTTTGTCCGTATTTTCTTTTCAGAAGATTGATTTCATTCAATCGGGCTTCAATTTCATTTAATCTGTTAGGATCAAATTCGATCGTATCCATTTCTCCGCTGATTTGCCTTGCAGCGTCTTCCAGCATATAATAAGCGTTTGACACATTTTTATAAACGGGTTCGTATTCACTATCCAGTTCAGCAGCTGTCTCTAAATAGCTCATGACAAGGCCGACCCAATCGAGTCCTTTTCCTTCCCCTTGCAGGCCATCGTAGCTTGTCGTAATGGCTTCATATAACTTTTCATAATTGGAAAGTTTTCGTTTTTCATTCAGCAGCTTTTCATCTTCATTCAGCTGCAAGTCAGCGCTTTGAATTTCATTCAGTTGGAATTGAATGAGATCGAGTCGATGAGCCATCTCTTGTTCATTCTCGCTTAATTGGCTAATTCTTTGTTTCGTTTTTACGTATTGCTCATACAGCTCTTGATAGCTCATCTTGGCTTTCTCCAATTCTTTGCCTGCAAATTCGTCCAGCAATTGCAAATGGAGAGCGGGATTTAACAGTTCTTGATGCTCATGCTGACCATGAATATCGACGAGGGAGGCGCCAATCTCCCTCAAAATGGATATCGTGACCAGCTTCCCATTAATTCGGCAGACACTTTTTCCAGAAGTCGAAATCTCCCGGCGAAGGACAATCATTCCATCTTCAATGTCGATTCCCAATTCCTCTGCTTTTTGATAACAAGGATGATCGGGATTATCCAGCAAAAACAACCCTTCAATTTCTGCCTTTTTTTCTCCGTGCCGGACAAATTCAGCAGAACCTCTTCCGCCTATCAACAGCGAGATGGCATCAATAATAATCGATTTACCGGCCCCGGTTTCACCGGTTAAAACCGTCAATCCTTTATCGAGGGAGAGGGAAAGTTCATCGATAATGGCAAAATTGTGGATGGATAATTCTTGCAGCAATTACATCCCTCCAAACCTGTTATTACAACATTTCCAGAAATCGTTTTTTCAACAACTCTGTATGTTCCTGTTCTCTGCAAATAATTAAGCAAGTGTCGTCGCCGCAGATGGTTCCCAAAATTTCTTCCCAATCTAAATTATCAAGCAGAGCTCCTACAGCATGAGCATTGCCGGGGAGCGTTTTCAACACCACAAAATGCCCTGCGGAATCAATGCTGACAAAAGCGTCAAGCAAAGCTCTTTTCAATTTTTGCAACGGATTAAAACGCTGATCAGCCGGAAGACTGTATTTGTATCTGCCATCCGGCAATGGCACTTTGACAAGGTGCAATTCTTTTATATCTCTGGAAACAGTCGCCTGCGTAACATTAAATCCTGCTTTTCGCAAATATTCAACAAGCTCGTCTTGAGTCTCAATATCATGATGTGCAATAAATTCGCGAATTTTAATATGGCGTTGTCCTTTATTCATGTATAACACCCCATAAACTTTGTATAAACATGCTTGTTTATACATTTATCATATATTAAATGAACGAGGAAGTATAGTCATAGTTCTTCGCCCGGGCATCCGGGTCTGCCGCGTTCTTTTCTAAAGGCCGATGCCGAGAATCTGTATTGTAGTATCTCCTGTTGTGTAAAACAAATATGCGAAAACAAAAAGAAAAACGGCCTACCATTAAAGAGCCGCCATTACACTGAAAAGGAGACCCGGCCGCCTCCCGGAAGCAAGGCAATTCCGTCCGTCTCCTGTTTTTAAGATGGATCTTTCGATTTTTTGAACTGCTCGTGAGCTTCTTTTACGATCGATTCAATCGAAAAAGGATATTTTTGATCCTCTTGCTCGATCGATCGGCTCTCTCCCGGCCAAAAAAGATGGAGCAAAAATTCAATATTTCCGTCTCCTCCTGTAATGGGAGAGTACGATAAATTTTTGACTATATATCCTTCTTTGGCAGCAAAATCGATTGTTTGTTCGATTACTTCTTGATGAACGCGAGGATCACGAACGATTCCTTTTTTTCCTACTTGTTCCCTTCCCGCTTCAAACTGCGGTTTAATTAAGGCAATGCAATCACTGGAAGGCACCAGCACTTTTTTCAACACCGGAAAAATCAATCGCAATGAGATAAATGAAACATCAATGGTAGCAAAATTAGGCAAGCCTTTTGTAAAATTTTCCGGCTGTACATAGCGAAAATTAGTACGTTCCATGACCACTACGCGTTCATCTTTTCTCAATTTCCATGCTAATTGATTATATCCGACGTCCAATGCATACGACATTTTTGCTCCGTTTTGAAGAGCACAATCCGTAAATCCTCCGGTAGAAGCTCCGATATCCAATAAAATTTTTCCTTTTATATCCACATCAAATTCTTTTAACGCTTTTTCTAGCTTTAAACCTCCACGGCTAACATATGGCAACGGATTTCCCTTTATTTCTAAAGGAATGTCCTCCGGAACCTTGTCTCCCGGTTTTTCAAGCCTAGTCTCGTTGGAGAAAACGGTTCCCGCCATGATTGCTCTTTTTGCTTTTTCTCTTGTCTCTATTAATCCTCTTTCCACAAGTAGCACATCTAGTCGCTGTTTTTTTACTTTCATAATCAAGCCCTTTTCTTTTTTTCTGGAATGATGGAATGAAGAATCTTCACTGCATGTTCAAAAGTAAGATCCATTTCTTCCAGCAACTTGTTGACACTGCCATGTTCAATAAAACGGTCCGGTATTCCCATGCGTTCAATGACGGTATGGTGGAAACCACGGTCGTGGGCAAATTCCATCACCGCGCTTCCAAATCCCCCTTGAAGAACCGCTTCTTCGATCGTGAGAATAGGGATGTTTTCCTTTAAAATCGAGAGCAGCATCTCTTCATCAAGCGGCTTAATAAAGCGGGCATTGACCACTTTGACAGACTGCCCCTGCTTCTCCAATTCTTTCGCTGCCTCCAATGCCATAGGAATGGTCGTGCCAAAAGTAAGAATAGCCGCATCTTTGCCCTCTTTCAACACTTCCCATGTTCCAATCGGAATGGCTGTAAATTCCTCGTCCATTGGTACGCCTAGCCCGTTTCCGCGGGGGAATCTCATCGCAATGGGGCCATCATCATATTGCAACGCGGTATACACCATGTTTTGGCCTTCATTTTCGTCCTTTGGCATCATTAAAACAAGATTAGGCAAGCTCCTTAAAAAGGCAATATCAAAGACGCCTTGATGCGTTTCCCCGTCTGCGCCCACAAGTCCGGCGCGGTCAATACCAATGAACACATTCAAATTAGGACGGCATATATCATGAACTACCTGGTCATATGCTCTTTGCAAAAAGGTGGAATATATAGCTAAATAAGGTTTCATGCCTTGTGTAGCCAAACCGGCGGCCATCGTGGCTGCATGCTGCTCTGCAATTCCAACATCAAACATCCGATCCGGAAATTCTTCGGCAAACCCAAGCAATTTCGATCCGACCGGCATTGCCGGAGTAATCGCCACAATTCGTTTGTCCGTTCTGGCCAATTTTCGGACGGTTTCACTGACCACTGCACTCCAAGCCGGAGGAGCATCTACCGGTTTGATGATATCCCCTGTTTCAATCTTATATGGTCCGGTTCCATGCCATGTTCCTTTTCTGTCCGACTCGGCAGGCTGGTACCCTTTCCCTTTTTTCGTAATGACGTGAAGAAGCACAGGTCCCTTTGTTTTTTTGGCATACTGAATATTTTCAATCAATTCATGAAAATCGTGGCCGTTAATCGGACCAAAATATTTGAATCCGAGTTCTTCAAAAAAAACGCCATTGACAACCAAATATTTCAAGCTGTCTTTTAACCTCTCAGCCGTTTGGGCAATCTTTCCGCCTACAGCCGGGATTTTTTTCAATAATTGTTCTAATTCGTCCTTCACTCGATTATATTTCCCCGCTGTTCGCAATCTGCCCAACATACTGTGAAGAGCGCCTACATTTGGAGCGATCGACATTTCATTGTCATTTAAGACGACGATCATGTCTTTTTTTTCGTGACCAATATGATTCAGCGCCTCTAATGCCATTCCTCCTGTTAACGCTCCGTCTCCAATAACGGGTACAATATAAGACGATTCATTTTTTAAATCTCTGGCAATGGCCATTCCCATCGCTGCAGATAACGAAGTGGAGCTATGGCCCGTTTCCCAAACATCATGTTCACTTTCAGAATGCTTTGGAAAACCAGAGAGGCCTTTATATTGGCGAAGCGTATCAAATTGATCGGCGCGTCCCGTCAAAATTTTATGGACATAAGACTGGTGGCCGACGTCCCATAGAATTTTGTCCTGTGGACTTTGAAAACAACGATGGAGCGCAATGGTTAACTCCACTACCCCGAGATTGGGTCCGATATGCCCGCCTGTTTTAGAAAGTTTTTCGATCAGGAATTGACGTATATCAGCACTTAATGCTTCTAATTCTTGTATGCTTAAATTTCGTAAAAAAGAAGGGTCTTTTATTGATAATAGATCCAAGAGGATCACTCGCTTTCATTCTGTTCAGATTTCAATGATTCTGCTTAAACAGGCATTAAGACCGCTTCCTAAACATTGGAAGAAGCCATTTGTTTAGGAGCACTTGCCTCAAAAACTCAAAGCAATAAATCTCAATACATCGAACGGAAAGCACAAGAACGTTGGGCAAAAACGCTCACACCTTTATGACAGCAGCTCTTTTCTTCGACCGCTTAAACGTCCGCATCATCCCGATATTCAAATCGGGCTTTTCAGCTGCCGTCTTTTCCTAAAGCTTCCGTCCACTAAGCCTTATCCGCTTTTTTCGTGTATGAGAGATTTCATTTTTCGGCAGTGCCTTTATTGATATGACTGGAACCTGAGCTGTCGAACAGCATCTCGATAATGCTAATGTCACTTTGTATTTGATCATATCACAAAACGAATGACCCCACAAACCATTTTGAGAGATAGTGCACTCCTTTATCCGGAGACTCGAATCTCCATTGAAAAACGATGTAGACTAACCGTATATACCCGATTGGTTCGACTCATCTTCAGAGAAGGATGCAAACACTCCCGATGATGGAAATTTCACGTCATTAGCTGTCCCTGGTGGCAATCATTAGGGCAATATCTTTTAAAAGAGCTGTCTCAACGTTTAAACGGTTCAACTCTTCTATTGCTTGATGGACATGTTCTTTTAATTTTTCTCTCGCCCCGCTAACGGTTAATAAAGCCGGATACGTATTTTTGTGGTTCGCTATATCACTTCCGACTCTTTTTCCGAGTTTTTCCTCTGAGCCGACTATGTCCAATATATCATCTTGAATTTGAAACGCAATTCCGATGTGGTAGGCATATCTTTCGAAAACAGCCAATTCTGCTTCCGTTGCCCCGCCGATCAAAGCCCCGGCTCTTACGCTAAAGGCAATCAATCGCCCGGTTTTATTTCTATGAACGGCTTCTAGTTCCTCTAAAGTAAGAGCTTTTTTTTCACCTTCCATATCTGCGACTTGCCCTGCTACCATTCCTTCCGGTCCCGCCGCTTTAGCCAATTGCTCTATGATAGCCACTTTTTCTTTTTCATACAAGTCAGGTGATTGAGCGATAATTTGAAAAGCGTACGTCAATAGCGCATCTCCTGCCAAAATAGCGTTTGCCTCTCCGTAAACTTTATGGTTCGTCGGTTTTCCGCGGCGCAAATCGTCATCATCCATACTTGGCAAGTCATCATGGATTAAAGAATAAGTATGAATCATTTCGAGAGCGGCTGCTGCATCCATTCCCCTTTCAGGGTCTTTCCCAAAACTGTTAATAGCAGCAAATAAAAGAACCGGACGTATTCTTTTTCCGCCCGCCTGTAAAGAATAATCCATCGCTTCTTTTAAAACGGGAGGAGAGTCCAAAGAGGAAATATAAAATCTTAATTTCTGTTCTATTTTTTGTTTGTATTCTTTCATAAAATCGGCCAACGTAGATTGGGACAATGTCTACTCCTCCTCTTGAATGCGAAATTCTCTTTCGCCTTCTTCAGTCATGAGCTTTGCTACCTGTTCTTCCGCATCTTGCAATTTATCATGGCAAAGCTTAGAAAGTTCCATACCTTTTTTATAGATTGAAATCGCTTCTTCCAATGGAACATTTCCTTCTTCCAGCTTTCTCACAATGTCCTCCAATTGTTCCATCGCTTGTTCAAATGATAGTTCCTGCTCAATTGCCATTATGATCCCTCCTTACTTCCGTTACTCGGCAATCCAATTGACCGTCTGAAAGACGGATTTGAATATTGTCTCCTCGATCCACTTGTTCGGTGCTTTTGATGACCGTTTGATCTTCCGAAAACACAACGCCATAACCTCTTTCCATAATTTTCATAGGATTGAGGGCACTAAAAACCGATAAAGTATTTCCCAGCTTTTTCTTATGCTCATTCAAATAGCGAACCATTTGTTTGTGAAGCTCAAGCTGCTGATGTTCTACATTTTCTGAAGCTAGTTGAATTCGTTTTCCCGGATGATGTTTGAATAGTTGTTTGCTCAAATAAGAATAATAATCTTGCAAACGATGAAACTGAAATCTCTGTTCCCTTATTAATTTTTCCGTCAGCCTGTCCACTTTCTCCATTTTCTGAACGTATATCGATGCCGGATTGCGCAAAACATAGGAATCCTTCAGCGCTTCATAACGTTTTCGTTCTCTATTTACCTTTTCTGAAACGGCCCGAATCAAGCGCATTTTTTTCGTCAACACTTTCTCCAATACGTCCTCTATTTGCGGTACGGCCAATTCAGCGGCTCCCGTTGGCGTCGGCGCTCTCATATCGGCAACGAAATCCGCGATGGTGAAATCCGTTTCATGTCCGACGGCGGATATAACCGGGATACGGGAATGGTGAATGGCTCTGGCCACCACTTCTTCATTGAATGCCCATAACTCCTCGATCGATCCACCGCCACGGCCAACGATCAGAACATCAATCTCTTCATTGCGATTCGCTTCAGCAATGGCTTTCGCCACAGAACTAGCGGCATTTTCTCCTTGAACAAGCGCCGGATAAACATATACTTTAGTGATGGGAAATCGTCTTTTAATAGTCGTTATAATATCACGAATGGCGGCTCCCGTCGGAGAAGTAACGACTCCAACAGCCGCAGGAAATGACGGGATTTTTTTCTTTAATTCCGGACGAAAGAGGCCTTCTTTTTCCAATTTTTCTTTCAATTGTTCAAAGGCCAGAAACAATTCGCCAATCCCGTCCGGCTGCATTTCCTTGACATAAATTTGATACTGGCCGCTCGCTTCATATACCGTGATTTCCCCTTTAACTAACACTTGCATGCCATTTTCAGGTTGAAATTTTAATCGTCTATTCATCGTGGAAAACATCACGGCCAAAATTCTCGCCTGGTCGTCCTTTAACGTAAAATACATATGTCCGCTCGTATGCTGTTTGAAATTGGAAATTTCACCTTTTACCATGACGTTTCGAAGGTACGGATCCGCATCGAATTTTCTTTTGAGATATTTCGTTAATGCCTTCACCGTTAAATACGCTGGCTGATTCATAAAAAATCACCTTTTCGTCTTTTTCCCGGCTACGGCTGCCGGAATGTCATAAGAAAAGCTGCATTCCACGCCAATCGCTGGAAGGCAGCCTTCTTTTTTATTATTGTACTATGAATCAATTGGAAATGCGATCTTTTACCATTCTTTTGGCTGATTGAACCGTATTGTAAAGCAACATCGTAATCGTCATCGGTCCAACTCCACCAGGCACAGGAGTAATGAAGCTTGCTTTTTCTCGAACGGATTCAAAGTCAACGTCCCCGCAAAGCTTTCCGTTTTCGTCGCGGTTCATACCGACATCAACGATGACAGCCCCTTCTTTCACATCTTCTGCTTTTAAAAATTTCGCTTTTCCAACTGCCGCTATGATGATATCGGCTTGTTTCGTATGATACGAAAGATCTTCTGTTTTAGAATGACAATAAGTGACAGTCGCATTACGCTGAAGTAATAAAAGTCCGGCAGGCTTTCCAACAATGTTGCTCCGCCCAATGACAACTGCCCGTTTTCCTTGCAAATCGATCTGTTCCCTTTCCAGCAGTTTCATAATGCCATATGGGGTACACGGCAAAAACCCTTCTTTTCCTATTACCATTTTCCCAACGTTCACCGGATGAAACCCATCGACATCTTTTTCTGGAGAAATCGTGTCAATGACTTTTGATTCGGAAATGTGACCAGGAAGCGGCAGCTGAACAAGAATGCCATGAATTCGCTTATCCTCATTCAATTCGCGGATTTTATCGAGCAGCTCGGCTTCCGAAATGGCAGCAGGGTATTTATAAATTTCCGAATGAATGCCTACTTCCTTACAGCCTTTTTCTTTATTCCTTACATACGTATGGGATGCGGGATCATCTCCGACCAGTATCACGGCAAGACCCGGAACAACACCTTGCGCTTTTAATTCATCCACTTCTTTTTTTATTTCTTCACGAATTTCCTTTGCCGCCGCTTTCCCATCAATTAGTTTGCCTGCCAATGCTTTTCGCCTCCTATTTATTCTCTAGCGACTTTTTAATTCTTGATAAAACACCGTTAATAAATTTTCCTGAACGTTCGTCTCCAAATCGTTTGCCGATTTCTACTGCCTCATTGATTGCCACATTGGCGGGAACATCTTCCCGATATTTCATTTCGTAGACAGCCAATCTTAAAATATTGCGGTCGACTTTTGCCAAGCGGTCAAATGACCAATTTTCCAAATGCTGTTTAATGCAGCCATCTATTTCATCCAGATGTTCATATGTACCGAGTACACATTGATGCACATAACTGTCGTCCACTTCTTCAGGGACTACATTTCGGATAGCTTCCGCTGGATCCGCACCGCTTACATCGATCTGATATAACGCTTGCAGACTTTTTTCGCGCGCTTCTCTTCTGTTCATTCGTGCTCTCCTTCTTTTTATGTATTTCTTGCTGGTATTATATCAAGACAATCAAAAATGAGAAAAGAAGTTCCGACCAATTAAGCGACCATTCGCATAACGGCACGTACAAAAAGAGGCCGACCCAAAAAGACCCGCCCCTCCTTATCACTCAAGAATTGTTGTCTTTATTCAGACAAAGATGAGGAGGGACATGATCCTCGGCATGGGGTCAGCTATTTTTACACTTCTTGTTCAATTTCGCCGTCACTCGTTTTCGTTTCAAATTGTACTCCTACAATATGGACATTTACTTCATCAGCCTCAAGCGATGTCATATTGAGCAGCGCCTGGCGAATACTGTCTTGAACTTTTTGAGCTACAGACGGGATGGAGATGCCAAAATGGACGACACAATAGACGTCCACCTTCATGCTTTCGTCTGTCAACTCCACTTTTACACCTTTCCCATGGTTTTTCCGTCCTAAACGTTCCGCTACACCCGACGCAAAACTTCCGCGCATTTGAGCAACGCCCTCTACTTCAGAAGCGGCAATTCCGGCAATCACTTCAATGACTTCAGGCGCAATCTCTATTTTCCCCAGCTCATTTTCATCATTGTTCATTTCCAACAGTTGGTTATTTTCAACCATTTTCTGCACCTCCGGGCATATTATGTGTTCATCACATCATACATCTCAAGAAACTTTGTATTAAAGTCTCCTTCCACGAACTTTTCATGCGCTAATAATTTCAAATGAAACGGAATGGTTGTATGAACACCATCAATGACAAACTCGCTTAAAGCACGTTTCATCCGGGCGATCGCTTCTTCGCGGGTATCGCCGTAAGCAATTAATTTGGCGATCATAGAATCGTAATAAGGAGGAATCATATAGCCTGGATACGCAGCGGAATCCACACGAACTCCAAGCCCTCCCGGCGGCAAATACATTTGGATTCTGCCCGGGGAAGGCATGAAATTTTTCTCAGGATTCTCTGCATTGATACGGCATTCAATCGCCCATCCATGAAAAGTCACGTCTTCTTGTTTAAGGGAAAGTTGTTCTCCAGAAGCGATACGAATTTGTTCTTTCACAAGATCAACGCCAGTAACCAGTTCTGTTACAGGATGCTCCACTTGAATCCGGGTATTCATTTCCATGAAATAAAATTGGCGGTTACGATAATCATAAATAAATTCTATCGTACCGGCTCCTGTATAATCAACCGCCTTTGCCGCTTTCACGGCCGCTTCTCCCATTTCTTTTCGAATTTCACCGTCTAAAGCAGGTGATGGAGATTCTTCCAACAATTTTTGCAGACGTCTTTGTATCGAACAATCCCGTTCACCTAAATGAATGACGTTGCCGTATTGGTCCGCCAAAATTTGGATTTCTACATGACGGAAATCTTCAATGTATTTTTCGATGTATACACCGGGGTTGCCAAAAGCAGTAGCCGCTTCTTGTTGAGTAATATTGATTCCTTTTTCCAGATCCTGTGGATTTCTGGCAACGCGAATGCCTTTTCCGCCACCGCCTGCGGTCGCTTTTATAATCACAGGATAGCCAATTTCCTCAGCCAGTGATAGGGCTTCATCGATGTTTTTGATAATCCCATGAGATCCCGGAACGATTGGAACACCGGCTTTTTTCATCGTTTCTCTCGCTACGTCTTTCGTTCCCATTTTAGAAATGGCTTCCGGTGAAGGGCCAACAAACGTGATATTGCATTCACGGCATAATTCTGCGAAATCGGCGTTTTCCGACAAAAATCCATATCCAGGGTGAATCGCATCACAGTTAGTCAAGGTGGCTACGCTGATGATATTCGTCATGTTCAAATAGCTTTCTTTTGATGTCTTCGGACCAACGCAATAAGCTTCATCCGCAAGCTGGACATGGAGCGCTTCTTTATCTGCTTCCGAATAAATGGCGACGGTCTCTATACCTAATTCCCGACAAGCGCGAATAATTCGGACCGCAATTTCCCCACGGTTCGCAACCAGTAGTTTTTTTATCATGCCGATCTCTCCTTATTCTGTTTTCACTAGAAACAACGGTTGCCCATATTCCACCAATTGTCCGTCTTTTACTAGCACTTCCACAATTTCTCCGTCTACTTCTGCCTCTATTTCATTAAATAACTTCATGGCTTCTATAATGCAAACCACTGTATTCTTCTGTACTTTTGATCCTACTTTTACGTAAGGATCAGCGTCTGGAGACGGAGATTGATAAAACGTTCCGACCATTGGAGATGTAATTTTATGTAATGCTGAATCCGTATTGGATGTTTCTGCTTTCTCTTGCGCCGCCTCTGTCGAAGCTTTTTCCACAGCCGCCTGTTCTTTTGGCGCCGCTGCTTGGGCGGCAGCAGGCTGCAGGGATGCAGCAGGTTGAACAGAAACAGGCTCTTGCTGTACATATGTAACACCGGCACGCTTTTTCATTTGGATTTTAGCGCCGTCTTCTTCATATACAAACTCGTCAATGCTTGATTGATCGACAAGCTTAATTAGCTCCCTAATTTCTTGGACTTTCATTTTTAGCACCCTTTCCTAAATAATGACTAAATAATAAGCCTAATTAATAACATCATACGATAAGAATTTGTGAAAAGACAAGAACAGCTTTATTCATGTTTCCATGAATATCCCTATTTTAGCTGTTTTTCATGCAATAATAAAGATCAGGATTGTTTTTCTTCCTCCCGGACTTTTTCAGTTTTCGCCAAAACAAATGACAATCCTGCTTTTCGGAAAAGAAAAAATTCAAATACTTTTTTTCATAAGGCGATCATGTCCCCCTCTTTGAAAACCAGAAATACGTTGAAAAATCATTCAGCCCACAAATAAAACCTTGTCTCAAAATGAATGACAAGGCTCCATTTCATAACACGGAATATTCAGAAAACATTTGTTGTTTGAATCCCTTTTGACTTCAATGAGATTTCTTCTTCATTCCTCGCTTTGAGGACTTTTTCATACAATCCGAAAAACAAGTTCATAAGCAAAGATAGATGAATCAGGTGAGTGAAACCTCATACCCTCTCTCAAAATCTATTGAGAAATATCACTGATTTATCGTCCGCCGTTTTCCATTCCTATAGACTGTTCTTATATGCTATTTAGAAGGCTGGAATTCCACGGCAATTGGCAAATATTGATTATCCATTTCTTTTTCAACAAGGTGAATGATCTCGTTCGCATCTTTAGCGGAATGTTCATTCGATTTTACTGTAATTAATATTTGCTTTCCGTCATCGCGAACCAGCGCATCTTTATATCCTTTCGATTTGATCAGCGTTTCAAGAACATTTTCTTTTGTTGCCATTTCCGTCAGCTTTTCCATCTCGTCATAAGCCTTGTTTTTTTCTTCAGGAGACAAATCAGAGGAAGCTAATTTGTTGGTCAGCTCTTCCCGCAATTTGCTGC
This sequence comes from Bacillus sp. FSL W8-1127, assembly GCF_038006725.1. NCBI lineage: Bacteria > Bacillati > Bacillota > Bacilli > Caryophanales > Bacillaceae > Bacillus > Bacillus sp. FSL W8-1127. The sequence continues at coordinate 2,248,828 of NZ_JBBOVU010000001.1, forward strand.
GTTCATCTTGAATTTCCAGACGCAGAGCTTCGAAAGCTTCATCCCCCGCAGATTTCGTAATGACTTCCACATTATGGTTTTTGGCCGATTTATCTTTTGCCGATTCATCCGCTGCTGGATTGGTTTGTTTTTGTTCTGCCAATTCGCCGCCGTTTTTCGGCTGTTCGGGAGAAGTAATGTAATATACCGATAGCACCACAACTAGGCTAAGCATGGTTAATAGCCATACAGTCTGTTTTTTTAAAAGCATTTTTCAGAATCCTCCTTCTATTTTTTAGGCATTACGGCCACTCTGTAGCTAGGAACATCCAATACCCTCGTAACCGCTTCAATAATCCATTTTTTGACTTCAATGTTTTCTGCTCCTTCCGCTACAACTAGAACCCCGCGTATTTTCGGTTTCATCGTTTCTACGACGAGCGGTTCATCCGTTTCACCTTTTTGGACCATCACCACGTTTTCTTCTTTTGTTTCATCTTGAATGGTTCTTTTCCCTCCTTGTTTATCCTTTTCTTCCGTCGTTTGCTTTTGGGTTTTCGTGTTTTTTTCCAATACTTTTTTTTCTGTTGCTTCTACATTTACGACAACCGTGACATTATTGACGCCCAGCATTTCATCAAGTGCTTCTTTTAGTTGATTTTCATATTGAGTTTCGTAATCTTGGATGTTTTTCGGCTTTGTTTTCTTATCTGTCGCAAAGGTTTCCACATCTTTTTGCGAAGGGGGCTGCACAGTTGTCGTAACTGCCTGATTTTTCTTGTTCCACATATCACTTGCGGCCATCAAGGCGGCTCCAATAACGGCAGCGACCACCAAAAACAGCAATTTGTTCTTTTTCTTATCGTTCTTCCCATCGCCTAGTTTTAGCGGGAGCCATTTTTTATCAGAACTGTTTTTAGAATCCATGCCCATCCGTCCCCTCTTCATCCAGTACCACGATTTTTTCCGGATCCTCTCCCCACTGTTTGGCTAAAAAAGCAGCGATTTTTTTCTCTTCTTCATGCGGCTTTGAACTTCGAGAATCGTGAATGTCGATATTGACCTCTTGAACAGATTCTGTCATTCCGTCTTTTGCGTCTTTTAAAACCACCTTGATTTTATTTATATCCTCCTGCTTATACCCATGTTGATCTTTCATTTCCACTTGAATATCCACAATTTCTTTTTTGTACTTCTTCATCAGCTCCTTTTCCACCGAATGTTTTAATTGGACAGCCATCTGTTTTAAAATATATTCACGCTGAGACGCTTGTATTTCATTTTTCTTTTGATTCAATTGATTTTCTGCTTCCCAGGTTTCTCCGCCGCTCGTTTTGATCGCCGAAACGATTTCTTGCTGGAATTGGCCGGAAAACACCGAGAGCAGCGGCGTTAACAGGACAACGATTAAAATAAGTCCAACGATGATTTTTAAATATTTTTGATAGGTCGAAGAGGGAAGCAGCATTTCGATGGTAACAGCAAATAAAAGCAAAAGAATGATGTTGGCAATCCATTTCGCAAAAAAATCCATGTCAACCTCCTAGCGCATCATCATCGTGATATTTCCGGCTGTCACAATTATCGTAATACAGAGAAAAAACATGATGGAAACAATCGCCAAAGCGGCAAAGACATAAAGAATGCTTTTGCTCATAATATCTAAGCAAGTTATGACGGGGCCTGCTCCAATCGGCTGCAAAACAGAGGCGGCCACCTTATAGATCAAGGCAATGAGCAAAATTTTTACAGCCGGAAAAGCGGCAATAATGAGTATGATCGCCATACCGGCTATACCGACCGTATTTTTTAACAACACGGATGCGCTGATGACGGTATCGGCCGTTTCTGTGAGCATCCGTCCGATAACAGGGACAAAATTACCCGTTACAAATTTCGCAGTCCTCACAGCCAGGCCATCCGTCACAGCGGTGGCGGTCCCTTGAACGGAAACGACTCCCAGAAAAACGGCCATCAAAATCCCTAAAAGGCCGATGCTCCAATTTCTTAACAAGGAGGCAAGCTGAGTGGCTTTATACTCCTTTGAAAACAAACTGACCATGCTGACCACGACAGATAGAAAAAGCAGGGGAAACACAATGTTTTGAATAAACAACCCGCTCGTATTCATTAAAAAGATCATAACGGGATGGAAAAAGGCAGCGGAAACAGCTCCCCCCGATGCAGCAATAAGCGCAAGAAGCAAAGGAATAAGAGCCAATGAAAAATGAGTCATCCGTTCAATCGATTCTTTTGAATATTGAATGGCAATGTGAAAACTATTCAATGCAATGACAATCAGCACCATAAAAACAACGGCATACGCCACTTTGCTGACGGTCCCCTGCTCAAAAGCATTTTGAAGCGATTGCAAAAGGGCGCATAAAACAGTGAGCACGATCAACGATCCCAAAAGTTTTCCACTCTTTAACACTTCTTGAATAGAAAATTTGACTATGGCTGAAAACCATGCTTGGATGGAAAACTGCTTTTCGCCTTTTAAATAATCCATAAGGGATCCTGTTTGAGATTCAGGAAGATATCCGCCATATTCATTGACTACTTCTTTCCAGTAATTCATCAGCTCATCTACCCCTAGGTTTTCCAGCTGGGTTTGCACCATTTCCTTTTGGGAAGGGTGTTCACGAGAATCCGAAGAACCTTCCGCATGGACAACAGTTCCAGAAAAGGCAAAAGAATAGAGAGCGAAGACGAAAAGCATTGAATAGACACGCAATCTTTTTCACCATCCTAAAAGGGCTCTGTCCTGCTTTCCTCGACCGGAACAAAAGTCCCGGATAACGCATTCAGGTTAAAAGTCGGATGAAGTTTTTCCTCTTGAGTAATGGTCGACGATGAATATTGATTTATTTTGCCGGAATTAAAGAAATAATCGTCTCGAGCAGGACTGATAAAATAGGAACAGCCATGGCCAATATCAAGATTTTTCCTGCTAATTCAACCTTTGATGCCAGAGACGAAAGTCCCGCATCCTTTGATATTTGAGAAGCCAGTTCGGCAATATAGGCGATCCCGATAATTTTCAAAATCGTCTCCACATACACCATGTTGATGTCTGTTTTGGAAGCAATTTCACGAATCATTTGAATAATGGATTGAATTTGATCGATTAAAAACAAAAAAATTCCAACACTGACAAATAGAACAAGCAACACAGCAAAATTGGGCTTTTGTTCTTTTAAGAGGAGAGTTAAAAATACTGTAATAAGCGCGATCCCCGCAATTTTGATTATGTCAATCTTCCTCTCCCCCTTTTCTACTGAAACAAAAATACAGATTTGATTTTTTCAAACAAATCCCCAACGATGGTGGCAACAACAAACAAAATATAGATAAATCCAAATAATGTAACCCACTGGGCATACTCTTTTTTTCCTACTTGGTCCAAAATCGTATGCAAGAAGGCGACAACGAGTCCGACACCGGCGATTTTAAAAATAATATCCACATCTATCCCCATGTACGATTCCCCCTGGTTTTAGAAAAGCAAAAGGACCAAAAGCAGCCCTACTAAAATGCTTAAACTTTTGTACATTTTTTCGTATTTTTTTTGATTTTCCCGCGCTTCTTCCTCTTCTCTTTGCAAATGGGCAAGGGTCAGAAGAATGTGCTTCTGCTGGGTCAGAAGGTCATGTTTGCCTAACGATCCGCCAAATTGTTCTATAATTTCATATTCCGGCCGCTTAAAGGCTGCCTTATTTCTGATAAAATGGAGACTGTTTTTCCATGCTTCATCGACTGAAATTTCTGTCGATAAAATCGTTTCTGCAAAAGTAAGGAACAACTGGGAGACAGGGAATCCGAACTGATGACCGATTTTTCTCGCTGCTTCATGCAAAGGGGTATGCCCGTACATAATTTCCGCCTCCAACGACTGCAACGCCGCGATCATCATTTTCAATTGCTTCGTCCGATCGGCTAATTGTTTTGCTTGTTCGAATCCGAACCAGCAAGCGGACCCCAGAATCAAGATGGCACCAATCCATTTCATCCTTTTTCCACCCTCATTTGGCGGGACAGCCGTTGCCCTTTTTCTCCTCTAATGACGGAAATAGTACCGGGACCTTTTTCTCGTGTCAGTTCCACATACCTTTCGATTAATTGCCGATTGACAATATCAGCAAGAAGAGGGCGTTTTTGAATCTCTTCAAGAGAATCTCCGTGTGTCGTCATGACAAGCTTTACCCCTGCATTGACCGCTTCCAGCACAGCCATTCGATCCTCTTCCCGCCCGATTTCATCTACTACTAAAACATCCGGACTCATCGAACGAATCATCATCATCATGCCTTCCGCTTTTGGACATGCATCCAACACATCCACTCTTGGTCCAAAGGAAAGCTGAGGAATCCCAAACATACAGCCGGCGATTTCGGAACGTTCATCGACAATTCCTACTTTTAAGGGTGGAATATTCAATTGGTCACAACCGGTCGAAACGACTCTGGCGATATCACGGAGAAGAGTCGTTTTTCCTGTCTGGGGAGCCCCGATAATCATCGTATGTTTCCATCCTTTTTCAAATAAAAAAGGGATAAGAGGACGTGAAATCCCTATGATCTCCCGGGCAATTCTTATATTAAAAGAGGACAAATGGCGCAATCCCTTGACTTGTCCATTTTCAAGGATGACTTTTCCCGCCAGCCCCACTCGATGCCCTCCTTCGATGGTAATGTACCCCCGTTTCAATTCTTCTTCCAGCGTATAAAAAGAATGGTGGCTTATTTTACTCATAAACGTTTCCCCGTCCTCTTTCGTGACAACATGAGAAAGAAACAGGGGGCGTCCCTTGACAGCGATCTCAAGCGGACGACCAATTCTCATACGGATTTCTTCCACTTTCATCCAATAGTTGTCGGGCAGTCGCTTCATTTCATCCGCAATTGTCTTTGGCAAATAATCAAAAATTTCTTCCACATTCATTCCTCCTAGTACAAGCCCCCTCTACTACAAATATATTTTCGATCGAAGGAAGTATGACTTCATTTCACCCAAATCCAAAAGCAGGAAAAAAAGAAGCCAGATCAAAATCCATAAAAGGATCTTGATCTGGCTTCCTTCAACTTAAAATGTAGTATGATTACGCTCTTGAAACGTATGAGCCGTCTGATGTGTTAATAACGAGTTTGTCGCCTTCATTTACAAAGAACGGAACTTGTACGACAAGCCCTGTTTCAAGCGTTGCTGGTTTTGTACCGCCTGATGCTGTATCTCCTTTAACTCCTGGTTCCGTTTCCACGACCGTCAATTCCACTGTATTCGGAAGTTCCACACCGATTGTTTCTCCTTGATACATCATAATGAAAACTTCCATATTTTCTTTTAAGAATTTTAATTCGTACTCGATTTGGGAGCTGCTTAATTCGATTTGTTCGTATGTTTCATTATCCATGAAAACGTGTTGATCGCCGTTTGCATACAAGTATTGCATTTTTCGATTATCAATTTGTGCTCTTTCTACTTTTTCGCCGGCGCGAAACGTTTTTTCTTGAATGGCGCCTGTGCGCAAGTTGCGCAGCTTCGAACGAACGAATGCCGCTCCTTTACCCGGTTTCACGTGCTGGAAATCCAGTACGCGCCAAATTTCTCCATCAACTTCAATCGTCAAACCTGTTCGAAAATCATTTACTGAAATCATGTATGGCTTCCTCCTGTAATTTACAAAATAATCAATTCTTTTGTTGAATGCGTGATCGTTTCATTGCCGCTGCTCGTGATAATCGTATCGTCTTCAATGCGTACTCCGCCAAGACCGGGCACATAGATCCCCGGTTCAACCGTTACAACCATTCCCGGCTGCAGCACAATATCCGAACGCATAGACAATAAAGGCTTTTCATGAACTTCCAATCCAATTCCATGACCAAGAGAATGGCCAAATCGATCGCCGAAACCTTTTTCTGCTATGTAGTTTCTCGCAATCGCGTCTGCTTCTTTCCCGGTCATTCCCGGTTTTATTTTTTCCACCGCCAACAATTGAGCCTCGAGAACAATTTGATAAATGTTTTTCAAATCGTCGGAAGGCTCGCCAACGGCTACCGTGCGAGTAATATCGGAAACATATCCTTTGTAAAGGGCTCCATAGTCAAGAGTGACTAAGTCCCCTTTTTCGATGATTTTATCGCTGGCCACTCCGTGTGGCAAAGCGGATCTTTTTCCTGAAGCAACGATCGTATCAAACGAAGAAGAAGTTGCCCCGCACTTTCTCATAAAGAACTCAAGTTCATTGGCGACTTCAAGCTCAGTGATTCCCGGTTTGATAAAGTCCAAAATATGTTTAAACGCAGCATCGGCAATATCGGCAGCTTCCTTTAATATCTTAATCTCTGATTCGCTCTTAATCAAGCGCAAGTTTTCGATGATATCACCGACAGGAACTAGCTCGCCTTTAAAAGCTTTCTGATAGTCTTGATAATTGGAAAAGGTTAAGTAATCTTTTTCAAAGCCTAATTTTTGAATGCCTAGCTTTTCAGCCTGTTTCGCCACTTCTTCATGAATGGGAACGGCATGTTGGACAATTTCATATCCTTTTGCCTGATTCCCTGCTTGTTCCACGTAGCGAAAATCGGTAATAAATAAAGCTTTTTCCTCAGAAATAAGCGCTACTCCGCTCGTTCCGGTGAAATTTGTCATATAGCGTCGATTAAAGGGGCTTGTCACTAGCATCCCATCAATACCGGCTTGAGCAAATTGTTCACGAAGTCTTTTGATTTTTTCCATTAAGATTCTCTCCCCTGTATGTACTGAATAATGGCTTGAAGCGCCAACTCATAACCCAGTGCCCCCAATCCGACAATTTGACCAATGACTTCGGGAGCGATGACAGAATGGTGTCGAAAGGATTCACGTCGATGTATGTTTGACAAATGAACTTCTATCACCGGGACTTGAACGGAAGCTATTGCATCTCTTAGCGCATAGCTGTAATGCGTAAAAGCCCCTGGATTGAAAATGACGCCTTCTATCCCTTCGTCTTCTGCTTGATGAATGCGGTCAATCAGGGCCCCTTCATAGTTAGATTGGAAACAAACCACCTCTGCTCCAAACTCTTTTCCTTTTTCCCGAACTCTTTTCTCAATGGAATCCAATGTTTCGGTTCCATAAATCGCCGGTTCTCGTTTTCCTAAACGATTTAAGTTCGGGCCGTTTAATAAAAGTATATGCACAGCGACCACCTTATTGAAAAAGATTTCTTTAAAACATTTTATCACAAATATCCCATATCTTTCATTAGCCTTCTCTGAAAGACCACACTTTTCCGTTGGGGGAGAGCGTATAATAAACAGGAAGCTTTTAACTATGACCTATTATTGATTTTCTTGTTTTTGAAGCTTTTTATAATATTGACCATATACTTCTCCATATTGATAAGAAATGGAAAATCCGACAAATAAGCCATAAAGCGAATAGAGACAAAGACTTGTCACATAAGTATGAAAAGAAATGTGTTTCCAATGTTTTATGCCGGGAAAAATTGGGTTGAAAATAAATATGACAACCAAAAACAAGGCAATCCCATATCCTACTCCCATCCACATAGATTTTATTTTTTTGAAGCAAAGATAGTAGATAAAGGCCGCTAGAATCGAAACGATTCCATAAGCGAACAATGTCATGAAAAAACCAATCCATGTTTCCCGCCATTTTCCTACAGTAAACGGTTCCAGCAAAACATTCGGTTCAATCGTGGTAAAATGAAACCAGTAGGCAAAATAAGCCACAAAACTCCATAACAATCCTCCAAAAAAGCCTGTAACGGCCACATATGCAAACATTGACATCGTTGGCTGACTGTGTTCTGATTGATTCTTTCCATTTGCATTTCCGTCCATGTTGCTCACCTCCATTTGACGTGAACGTTTCGCTTCATCATAAAGATTCTCACCTTACTTGCATCTGACATATTCCCTTGATTATTTTGTGAATAATGACCAAAATGAATTCCTCAACCTTTCTGTACGTCGTTTGGAAGGATGATCTATCAACGTGAAGTTCGCAAACACGCATGACTCAAGACCAAAGCTATTTCCTCCTTCACCACGAAGCCTCTTCTATTGAAGTCCTCTTTTAATATGCCCTATCTAAAAAAAGTTTTTCGTCCTTTCGTGCAGACCTTTCCTTATTCAGAAAAGAAAGTTAAAATAGGGATAACAAAAGTTTACGATGAGCGAGGGATTCCATTGAAACAAACAAAGCCTTTATATGGAGGCCAAGCCGTAATCGAAGGAGTGATGTTTGGGGGTAGACACTTTACGGTCACCGCTGTCAGGAAAAAAGACGGTGAAATGGAGTTTTACCGCCTTCCTCGAGAACAAAAACCGATCTTTCAAAAAATCAAAAACATCCCATTGCTGCGGGGTATCGCGGCCATCATCATCGCAACCGCCACCGGCTCAAAACATCTCCAATTTTCTTCCGATCTGTATGAATCCAATTGGGAAAAAGACATGGATGATGAAGCTCCAAAAAAAGAAACAAAAAAATGGACGATGGCCTTAAATGCAGCGATCGTCGGTATTCTGTCTTTTCTGTTTGCCAAATTTGTCTTCACCCTTGTGCCCGTGTTTTTGGCAGAATTCACCCGTCCCATTTTTCCCGGAGATTTGACTCAAATTTTCATAGAAGGTATGTTTAAACTTCTACTGCTTCTAGCATATATTCATTTTATTTCGTTGACTCCCCTTGTAAAAAAAGTGTTGCAATATCACGGAGCAGAGCATAAAGTGATCAATGCCTTTGAAAATGGTCTCGATTTAACCGTTGAAAATGTTCAATCTCAGTCGCGCTTGCATTATCGCTGCGGCAGCAGTTTTCTTCTTTTTACCGTAATTGTCGGAATATTTGTATATATGTTTGCTCCGGTTCACCCTCTTTGGCTGAGAGTAGTAAACCGGATTGCTCTGATACCTGTTGTGCTGGGTCTGTCTTTTGAAATGCTGCAGATCACCAACAAACTGCGAACAGTGCCGATATTAAAATATTTAGGCTATCCTGGCTTATGGCTTCAATTGCTGACGACAAAAGAACCGAGTGATGATCAAGTAGAAGTGGCCATCGCTTCCTTTAACGAACTACTCCGTTTGGAAATGATGGAAGAAAAAAGATTAAAAGAACAGAAAATTGTCTAAACTATCAATAGATCATCCATCGACAATGAATTTCATGCCTGGCAGGGAGGTGGGTTTCTTGAAGATTCGCACTTTCGTTTTCTTTTTAATCACGGGTCTTGCCGCCATCGGGTTATTGTCTTTCTTTGCAGGCTCTCCTAATGCACTGGGAAAGCGAATCCTGTTTTTAATCTTTGTTGCAAGTCTTCTGTATATCGTCTACAGAATGGGAATCAAAAAGCCGGTACGCAAAGACCAGCAAGCATTTTTAAGAGCAGCTAAAAAATCCAAGAAAAGAATCAGGAAACGTCAATCATCCCGACTTTCTACCCAAAAAAGAAAACCGATTCGCAGAAGAAACGACGTCCATCTGACCGTCATCGAAGGAAAAAAAGGGAAAAAGAAAAAACGAGCTTAACCCTTGGCTCGCTTCCATTAACCATAGCTCCAGTTTTTTAAAAACCGCCGAGTTTGTTCGCGTCCTAATTCCACAAGGACGCGTTTTTCATTATCATTTAATTCAAACTCCGTCAAACTAATTCCATTCGTTTTAATAAATACAATATTTTTCTCCAGTTTACGGGATATATAACGGGCATCGTGAGCATCTTTCATCGTTTTAAAAAGGGCGCTAAACAACTCAATGGCATTATGAATGTTTTTTTCCTGAATATCGGAATCTCGCGGAACCAGCTTAATCCCGATCACCGGACGTTTTCTACCCTCCTGGCCGAAAATCCACATGGGAAAGTTGCTCAAAATGCCACCATCCGCGATCAACGCTGTTCCCTTAGCTGTTTTAAGCTTTGCCGGCTGAAAAAAATAAGGGAGCGAACAGCTCATGCGAATCGCTCGAGCGACGGAAAAATTCTCAGGCGAAATGCCGTAGGGCTGAAGATCATCCGGCAAAACGATTAACTGGCCGTTTGTCAAATCGGAAGCGACGACTCTCAGTGTCTCGGGAGGTAAATCAGCAAATGTCCGAACACCTTTTTGCGCCAATTTTTCGCTTAACCATGCTTCTAATGAATCTCCTTTATAAAGTCCTAATTTCCAATAGACTTTTAGCCAATTTAAAAATGCCGGAAAGTATCGTGGAGAATCGTCCAACAAATCCTTCAAGTCCACTTCATCTATTAATTGGTAAATTTCGCTGCTTCTATAACCGGCCGCTATAAAACCGGCAATGATCGAACCGGCGCTTGTACCCGCAAGCCTGATAAATTGATATCCTTTCTCTTCCAGTTCTTGATAAGCGCCAATTAACGCAAAACCTCTTATTCCCCCTCCGGAAAAAACCCCATCGATTTTCATACGGCCCCTCCTTCGATGCAAACTTTCTTTTATATGTTTAAGAATGGGGCACGACAATTAGAACTTCCGGATATAAAAAACGAGGCTGACTCTAAATGCGAATCAGCCTCTTAGAAAGAGATTTCTCTGAAAAATGTAGCTTTGAAAAAAAGTTTGATCAAAATATCTCCAAAAACCCTTATTTTATAAGACCTACAAAAAAACCATTTTGAAAAAAAGTTTAATCAAAACGTTATTAAAATTGTGAAACCATTCGCATTTGTTTGAAAAAAAGTTTAATCATTTTATACTTTATTAGAGTTATATTACTTACAAAATAAAAAAATTGACATGCTGAAATAGTTAATAATTTTGCAATATACATTTGCCAGTTAATTCATCGCTTTTTAGCAACGATTGTATTTGTTTTAAAATATCAACTCTCTATAAAGGTTCTAGATTTTGTGACAGCCTCTCGTGCTTGCATTAATAAATCATATGATCTTTTATCTAATTGTTTAAAATATTCTTCTTTAATTAATACTGTTTGGGCCTTTTTAAAATGTCCTTCTTTATTTATTCCAACTAAGATACACAAATTATCCTCTTTAGGATTAATAACTCTTTCCATTAAAAATCGTTTTCTAGCAACAATATCTTTAAACAACTTACTAGAAGATTCTAACAGGAATATCATAATTACTGGAATTTCCTCAATTTTACATTCTTTTTCATAATTATAAGCTGCATAGGGATTATAAAATATTTTCTTATATCTATTTTGAATTAACTTCCTAGTTCTTGTTCTTAAAAACTCAGCAATATTTTGTCTTGTATATGAATCTAGTAAGAGAAGATATCTTGCCACCCTTATATTTAATACATCGTTAGAATGATCAAGTAAACTTATCAATTTTTCAAATTCAATTTCCATGTTTTGTTTTGGTTTTTCTTTCTTCAAATCATATAAAGGTAATTCGTTATAATCTAATCCAAGCTTGTACATAAGTTTATAAGCCATGTATTCGTCTATCTCATCTCTATGACTTGCAAAAAATACTAAATTCGGTGAAGCTCCTTCATGGCTATCAAGTAATTTATCAACATGATTTGAATAGTCATTATAAGCTAGATACATTCCTAAATGATCTAATTCATCATTCAATTTTACTTTTGGGTTACGTGATGCTTTACTTCTTTGATATAAAAAATTCAAAAAGTGACTAGGCGAATCTATAATTTCCGCATATACTCTTAAATCTCCTACCGAGATACACCATACTGGTAAAGACGAATTTTGTATTAAGTCTGTTTTTTCGATTTGTGCAGCTATTTCATTGAAATCATCTAGAGTGATACAACAAGCTTGAATGAACTTAATATCCTTTATTTCTTTAACGAATTGGTACTTTCTTTTCAATTCCTTACGATAAATTTCAATTTTATTATTTTTAATAAATTCTTTATAAAATCTAATAGCTTGACTATATGGGTTTTCTGTCAATTGCTTTATTGACGATTTAAAGTTTTCTTCGTCAGAAAGTGGTGAAGCTGGTGAAATTGCACCTGCTTTAACTTCAACAATTATCATTACATCATCATAAATAATTACCCCATCACATTCGCACCATTCATTTCTTCCATTCGTTCCAACAGGAGCCTTATAAAAAATATTTTTATACATTTCGCCTTTAGGTAGTAATTTCTCTAGTAAATTAAATGGTAGTTCTTCAGATAAGGCTTTTTGTATTTCGTTAATCTCTACAGATAATTCAGGTTTAACTTTTCTTAAAACTTTTACAAATGCTCTGTAAAAGTTATCCATCAAATTATCAATAGAAAAACAATAATATTTATCATCGTATTTCAAAAATGGTTTAAACTTTTGAGGCAATTCTTTATTCATTAACTCTATATCTTGTTGATAATAATTACTTAATTCACCCTCAGAAAGAGAAAATTGTTCTATAAAATTTAAAGGCCAGCCAGTAATCTGTTCTACATCGAAATGATTTGCTATATCATAAATTGTATTTTTATCCGATTGTTCAATGGCTATTTCCAATTCAAGAATATCCTTCATCAATCCATTAGTCCTTAACTGCCAACTAATCTTCTGAAGGCCATCTACAATTTCTTTACTTGTCAAACCAAATGTATCTTCACAAATTTTTGAATATGGTTGTAATAAAGAGGTAAAATGTTCTTCTTCAAAATATGGATACAAATTTCCTGAAACATTTGTAAACATACCTTGTGAATATTTTATTAACTCATCTTTTTCAATAGCATTTATATAAATTGTATTCAATATAAACAGTTGTTCAACATTTTTGATTAATCTTTTAAATTTTTTATTACCGATAAATTTATCACTATTAGCTTTCTTTGAAGAAGTAACAATAATACTTTGAATTAAATCTTGGACTTTATTTAAACCTGGGGTGACATTCCCATGAATACTAGCTTCTACATTACCTAGATAATGAGTATGTCGATATAATTGAATTAAAACTAAATTAACTAATGGATTTGTTTTATAAATTATTTGTTTAATATATTTAATTTTTTTCAAGATTTCCTTTTCTAATTTTTCTGGTTCAAATACAACAAGAGAATTATAATTCATTCAATAATAATCCTCCTTAATTATCAATAATAAATGGAGTTTATCAAGTGTTGTAAGTTATAGTTTTTAATGATACTACTTTTTGCATCATTTATTTTCCATGAAATGTTTAACAATAATTCTCTTAGGCTCAACACTTACCAAACAATTAGACGAACCTTTACAAAAGTCAATATGGTTAGCTCCATACTTTTCTTTTAACATTTCACTAATTTCACTTTTTTTACTTTCACTGCAATTTCCATCACAACCAAACTTTGAACAACTAGGTAAAGTAACAGGCATTCTATCCTTCCCTTTTATCTTTAAAAGACGTTTCCTTTCTGATTCATCACTAAAAGGAAAGTTATCTTCAATTATGCTTGTTTCTTCATATATCCAATAAAGTTTATTAATCAAATATTTATATAATAAATCAGGTGTTTTTTTATTTTTTGGAGTTGGTAGTTTTATATTAAACTGTTTACAGATTTCTTTAGCAAACTCTATTTGGCTTTCAGTAACCCCATTATCATTATTTTGAGCCTCAATTTTTTTCGTCGTAGTTGTATCATATGTTTTTTTAATACTTTCTTTTTTTACCACTTCTTGTTTTTCCCATAATATTTGTTTTATTTCAATATCCTCTCTTTTATAAGTACGATACTGCGCTTCTGCACCATTAATAAATTTGTGTTTTATGAATTGTGTCACTTCTTCAAAAGAGCGTGTTATTTTGTAGCCTTGTTTAATTAAATCTGCTTGTATTTCTTTACCATATTCCTTAGTGAAAATACGTGGGTCTAAGATTGTAAATATACCAAAATCCTTAATATCACGAATTAACCTACCTGCAGCTTGATTTAATTTATTCATCATGTATGGAAACCTAATCATTTTAAAAAATTCATCTTCGTATCCTTGACCAATTAATTCTAAAAAAGGGTCATCTGGCACAGGAAACGGTAGTTTAGTTAAAATAACTGAAATCAAAGACTTTCCAGGAACCGAAAAACCTGAAAAGAAACTTCCAGAACCCACTAATACACTTGTTTCATCTTCCTTAAATTGTTTTGTTAGTTTCTCCACACCACTCTGATCTTGAACATACAATTTTATATTTTTGTCATTCAAAAAATCTGTTAAACCTGTTGATATAATGTTCATATGTTCCTTTGCTGTTGTAAGAATTAGACTTCTACCTTCTGTTAAAGTAATAAGTTTTTGAATATGCTCTAAACACTTTTCTAAATAATAATCTGTATTATTTTTATTTGGTTCAATCATTGTTTCAGGCACATAAATCAATGCCTGATTTGAATAATCAAAAGGGGTAACAAATTTTTTTGTTATTACTTCAGCTTTATTTAACCGCCATTGGTTAAGTAAAGAACTAAAATCGCCATTGGTGGTTAACGTTCCAGACATTATAATAATCTTATTATTTTGTTTCAAGAAATCTAAAAATTTTCTAAAGTCTGTCGGAAAAGTTTCAGAAATCATACTGAACTTTTTTTCATCATAATTGATCCATTTTATATATTTGTTATCAAGAACCTTTTTTAACTTTTCAAAAAGATCTTCAAGCTCTGAACCATAAGTAGCTTTATTCATAAACGAAACGCGATTTATGTGTCTTGCTTCTTCACCAATCATTGAATTTTTTACGATGTCATGTATTTTTACTAGGTTATCAATCATTTCATCGTTAATTATGTATCGTCCCTGTAAAGAACCTTCTACTTTGCTCATTTCATTATCTATTATTTTTTTTAATATATTAAGCTGTTTATCATAATCTTCTGTATATTGTTCCGAAATATATTTCTTCATTTCATATAATTTTGATAACGTAAATGATTCTTCGAGTTGATTTAAAAAGTTTTCAATAAAATGATGAGCTTCATCAATGATGATTATGCCAGGATTTACAGGTATCATAGCAGGTTGTTCAGGCTCGCCAGTAATATTCAAAACAGATTGTATTAATTGACCATGGTTTGTAATAATTAAGTCATGTGTTCTGGAGAGAAAATCATTTCGATGCTGAATCGTAGGACACTTCCAATAATCAGAACACCTTTCACATTCTCTTTTTGTTGCATTTAATGCAACTTTTGACCATTTCTCTTCAGATATATCTAGTTGAAACTTTTCTTCAAATTCATTTCTCTGACCTGTTTCTGCTCTATTAAAAAACTTCAAAAACAGTTCTTGTTCTTGTGAGGTAAATTTATTACGTTTAACCTTAAATTCTTTATGGCAATAGTAGTGGGTTTTCCCCATTGCTAATATTGGTCGTTTAAGTAATAATAGTTTTTTTAATAACGGAACTTCACTATTCATTAATTGACTTTGAAGGTTTATTGTTGCAGTTGCGTAAACAACTCGATGTTTACGTTCACTTTTTGTACTTAACATTGAAGGGATAAGCGCACCTAAAGATTTTCCGGTACCTACAGGAGCTTCTATAATCAAAAATTTTTTTGGTTCATTTTTATCTAAAAACGCTGCAATATCCATTGCCATTTGAACTTGTGATGTTCTAATAACATCCGTTTGATAGTGACTTGGAATTTTCTCTTCAAATATACTAAGAAGTTTTTCTGCTATCGATTCCATTTTATCCCTCCATCAAACATGATAATTCTCGATTTATCCGCTATATTAAACCTTTAATTTCAATAATAATTTTTTGTAAAGGTACATAGCCAGTTTTTGAAGTCTAAATACATAGATATAATCACTTTTAGAAAGGGAATGTATGTTCTTATTATATCACAGAAAATATGTTTGGTTACAAATTCATTCTGTTAATTTCAAAAAAACAGCCTCTTATGTCTATCACTCACAAGAGGCTGTTTTTCAGATGTAGCTTTTAAAAAATAATAAGGATTTTTTAAATCAATTAATACGTTTAACAAAATTAAGAAGAGTTTTCTCGGACAACTAAGCAGTAACTTTTGAATTTTTTGGTAATGAGAGTATTAAAAACTGCTAATTTAACATCAGCAACTACAAAAATTTGTATTCAGATAATGAAGGTATTTAATTTGAATTATAAAACAATAAAATGTTAGTCATTTTACCGCTTTTGTAATGGTAAAATATCTTCTATCATCATTTGTTCGAAGTCTTTCATTACAGACTTCCAGTAGGATAAGCGTCGTACAGGATTTTCAGTGTTGGCCTTATAGGCTTCATAATCGCTTGTTCGTTTGAGTTCAGCTTCACCATTTTGTTTTTCTTTCGATGGATTGTAGTTCTCAATCATGAAAGCTAACTCTTCTTCATTTACGTACCATTTTTTAGCGAAGTGTTCGATTAATTTAGAAATAGCCGTTTGAATCATGTCTTCTAATATAATAGATACATTTTGGCCACGGTATGCTTCAGGATCATGCTGAATGTTTTCCCATAATTCTTTCATTAGTTGCGCTAACTTCGGATTGCTTTTCGCTAATTCTTCTAAGTATTGTTCGACTTCTTTTATTGCTTTTTCATCTTGCTTACGAATTAATTCCATTTCCTCGTCTTCTGATGGAACAAAAGATTGAATCAGCATCAAGATATATTCATAATTAATTTCCTCTGTTTTTATGGATTCTAATTCGTATTCAATGTCAATTTCTACTTCATTGTCTGAATCGTCTGGTTCGCCTCTTAGTTCTTCAATGATATTTACGTATTTTCCGTAGAATTCTTCAATTTCTTCGAATGTAATAGGAAAATCATTGCCTAGTTGTGTTTCATCATATTGGCTATACACTTGAATAGATGCAAATGTCTTGTTCAACTTTTGATAAGCTTTCGCAAACTGTTTCTTTTTTTGTATGCTGCTTAATTGATCTACATCTTGTGGTGTTTGCACAATTTTCCTTAATTCCTTAATAGCTTCTAAAAAGGCTTGTTTCGCTTCGCTCCATGTAGGTGCTAAAACATAGTTTTCTCCACCATTTGAATATAGGTACAGTGCTTCGTTTACCTTTTCTTCAAAAATGGTTGGTGTTTGGAATGTTACGATTTGACCGTATTTTTTCGATTTATCGAATAGTCGATTTGTTCGAGAAAATGCCTGAATTAAATCGTGTGGCTTCATTGGTGGACGGTCTATAAACAATGTTGAAAGACAAGGAGCATCAAAGCCTGTTAATAATCGATCAACAACAATAACTAGGTCTAGTTGTTCTGAACGCGATAAATACTTGTCCTTTTTACGAGCTAATCGATCATTAACGTTTCGATTATATGCTCTGATTGTTTCTAACGTAAAATTTGTTCCAAATTCTTCGTTATAATCACGTATCGCTTCTTTCATTTTTTCTTGATTAATAACAGATGCTTCTTCATTTTCTGAAATAGAGTATGTGATGGCTATTTTTGGAAAGTCGGGCAACACGCGTTTTGTTTGCTCACTGATTTTCACACTGGATTTACCAGCTTTTACTTTCTTAAATAAGTCATAATAACGTTGAGCTTTTTCAATGGATGAAGTTGTTAAAATTGCAGCATACGTTTTCCCAGCCCCATTTTTGAAACCTAGTTTAGAATTAGATTTATTGACAATGGAATCAATGACTTCAAGCATATGTCGTTCATCTTCATATACCGATTTAGGTAAACGAGCTTCTTTTTCTGCAAGGGTTAATTCGTCTAAATCAATATCATTGTCTAATTGTTTTAAAAGCTCATCTATTTTTTCTTCAGAAAGTGTACTTTTATATTCCACTTGAAAACCGAGTACTGCTTCGTCATGAATGGCTTCTTTTACTGTGTATTCATGCAGTCGTTCCCCATATTGTTCTTCAGTTGTACGTGGTAAGTCACCTACAACTTTTTTTGCATTTTCTGCAAAAATCGGTGTACCAGTAAATCCATACCACAATGAATTAACGAAAAATTGTTCAATTTGTTGTTTCTTTTGTGGTGAAACAGCACGATGACATTCATCAATAATAAATGCAACTTTCATTTTTCGCAGTTTTTGAGCTCTTTTGTCCTCTTTTCCGGCAAATTGTTTCATTACATAATTTAGTTTTTGAATAGTTGTAATGACAACCGTTCGTTCATCTGATAATAATTTTTTGATTAAATCCTTTACATTATCTGTTTCATCAATATCGATTACATCATGTTCTGCATAAGATTCAAATGAAGTTGTCGTTTGTTGGTCTAAATCTACTCGGTCAACAATGAAAATTGTTTTCTGAATGGACGGAATTTGTAATAAATTACGAGCAACTTTATAGGAAGTAAGTGTTTTTCCAGATCCCGTTGTATGCCATATATAGCCTGATTTTTGTTGTTTAGAAGCTTCTTTTACAGCTTCAATTGCATGGATTTGATAAGGACGTAAAAGAATTAATGCCTTTTTGTCCTTATCAATAACGGTATATTGTGTAACCATTTTATGTGCCTGTGGAATTGATAACACTTCCCGTGCGAAGGATAAGTAATCATTGACAGGCTCGTTGTTTTTATTGACCCATTTAGTAAGGAATTTTTCGTTGAGTTTTGTATCTAATGCACTCGCAATATAACGTGTATCAGTACCATTTGATACAACAAACATTTGCACTGCTGAGTAAATGCCCGTAAATTTACCCTCTTTTAAATACTTTTTAATTTGGCGGAAAGCATCCATATAAGAATGCCTACGACTCTTTAACTCTATGTGAATCATTGGTAGACCATTAATAAGCAGTGTTACATCAAAACGTCTATTACGATCTTCTGGATTTTTTTTGTCGCATACAAATTGGTTAATCACTTCGTAGGATGACATTCCACCTGCTATATCAGCACGATTAATGACTTTTAGACGAATAGTACCAAGTGTTGCATCTTCACGCTGCACTTCAACTTTAGCAATCCCGTTTTCACCAGTTAGCCATTTAGCTGCTTCATAGAAACTGGAAAAGTTAAGTTGGTTTTTTACTTGTTGAAATTCCTGTTCCGTTAATGGTACTCCATTTAAAACGTCTTTATTATTATATTCAAGCTTTTCTCTAAAGTTTTGCCATAATTGCTCTTCAGTTTTTAGGTCTTCGCGATATGTCCATTGTGATTTTCCATTAATTAATTGTTTAATTAAATTGTGTTCTAATTCGGCTTCTGACGTAAAAGTTTGTCTCATTTAACTCACATCCATTCAATTAATTAAATGATTAAACAAACATACGTTGTAACAATGCTTTTTTCAGCTGTTTATAATTTTCAAGTTTTTTCTGATGAAGGGCAATTGTATCGTCTAGTTGTTTGAAGAAAATACCGATTTTTTGTTGTTCTTCAGTTGATGGCAATGGTATAGGCATCTGGCGAAAAACAGAATCTTTAATAGCGAATCTATCCGAACGAGCTCCAGTATCTCCATTTAATTTCATAAATTTATGCCATCCGGTAGATGAAAAATAAGCTTCTAAAAAATCTTTGTTAACAACATCATGTACACGAAATACATAGTAGAGAGGTGACATTACCCCTGTTCTCCCCAAATTATTTCGTTTTATTGGTCCTACTGGAGCTAAATTTGATATTCGAGGATTATAAACAAAATCACCTGGACGAACAATATAATAACCATCCAAATTATTTTTATTTGAAATATCTTTTTCAAAAAAATCTCTTTGGCTAATTATTCCATGTTCTGCTGAATTCGTGAATGTTTCCGAATATACATTACCCTTATTTTTCTCTGTTACTTTATCTGAAATATCGCCAAGCTGATATCGTTTCCATTCATCATTAAACCCTTTAAATCTTAATTTAGGAACACGTTCTCCCTTTTGAGGAAACATTTTTTGTAGCATTGCTTTTTTGTATTGTTGATATTGTTCAACGAGTTTTTGTTGTAAGGAAATTGTATCGTCTAATTGTTTAAAAAGAGCCCCGATTTTTTGTTGTTCTTCAAAAGATGGAACTTTAATTTTTATCTGTGAAAAAGTTGGAAATTGAACTCTTTGCTTTTCTTTAAGTGAACCAGTAGCATATTTCCTATATGAATATATTGCTTGTGGTGATGAAAGCCAAATTTTAAAATATTGATTGTTAAAATTAGAATTAATTTTCATCGTTATATAATATCCAGATACAGCAACACTATATCCTGTCTCATTAAATCCAACTGCACCTAAAGTTATATTCATTGGATTATAAACAAAATCATTGGGATTAACTTTTTTAAATTTATCCTCTTTTTTTACAAGAAAAGATCTATCATATTTTTCAGTCTTTTGGGTTAATCCTTTTTCAATTGTTAAACTGTATAATTCTATATCTTCTTCCTGAGGATTAATATACTCACTAGTTTGTTCGAATACTTCACCTAGCTTTCTATTTTCCCACACATCATGGAATCCTTTGAATCTTAATTCTGGTACCTTCTTACTCATTTGTTTCACCGTCCAATTCAAAACCTCGAATAAAGTGTTGTAACTCTCTATTTACCACTTCATTTGTCCCTTCAAGTTGTTGTAACATTTTCAATAAATTTTGTTCAGCTTGACGTAAATTCTGCTCTGTTTTTTGAATTGAATTTGAAAGATTATCAAGAGATATTTCTTTTTCTTCTTCAAAAGAGTCCACATATCGTGGGATATTTAAATTGTAATCATTTTCAACAATTTCCTCAAAAGAGGCGATATATGAAAATTTTTCTATATCTTTACGGTTTATATACGCATCGAGTATTTTTTCAATATGTTCGTCTTTTAAGATGTTTTGGTTCTTACCTTTTTCAAACTCTTTTGATGCGTCAATAAATAGTACATCTTTTGTAGGACGATTCTTCTTTAAAACAATAATGACTGTAGGGATATTTGTATTATAGAAAATATTTTCCGGTAAACCGATTACAGTATCTATCGCACCATTTTCTAATAAAATTTTACGAATTTTTCCCTCAGCACTTCCTCTAAATAACACACCATGCGGTAGAACGATTGCCATGACTCCATCTTCTTTTAAGTGGTAATAACCATGGAGTAAGAATGCATAATCAGCTTTGGATTTTGGTGGTAAAACTCCATACATTGAAAAGCGTGGATCATCTAAGAAACCTTTATCCGCAGACCATTTTGCTGAATATGGAGGATTCATTAACACCGCATCAAAGTTTGTTGGTTCTTCAGTAGGCCAGTCTTGGTCAAGTGTATCGGCATTACTCAAATGTTGGTTTGCCGTATCAACACCATGCAAAATCATATTCATACGAGCAAGGTTATACGTTGATGTATTTAACTCTTGACCAAAGTAAGAAACTGTTCCAGGCTCATTTGAATATTTCTGTACATTTAATAATAGTGAACCCGATCCCATTGTTGGGTCATATACGGTGAAACCTTTTTTATCTTCTTTGCCATTTAAAACAATTCTTGTCATGAGTTTTGCAACTGGCTGAGGAGTGTAGAATTCCCCAGCCTTTTTGCCTGAATCGGATGCGAATTGACCAATTAAATATTCGTATGCATCTCCGAGTACATCACCATCGTGTATTGCTAAATCTAATTCATTGATTTGTTTCATTACTTCTGCAATTGTTTGGTTTTGTTTTTGCGGTGATGAGCCTAATTTTTTCGAGTATAAATCGATATCTTCGAATAAATTTTCAAAGAGTTCACTGGATTGTTCGATATTACGGAAGCCTTGTGCTAAATCTTCCAATTGGAAAGTACCTTTGTAAATATTCGTAACCAGCGCTGTAAACGTCAAGTGCGGTTCAATCGTATAAGAGAAGTCATATTGAAGCTCACTTAATAAATCGTCTCTTATTTCATCATCATTGTAGGCTTCCTCATATAATTTCTGCGCAACTTTTAAGTCAGTTGTAGGTTCTTCAAGTAATTCTGATGCATGAATTAACATCTTATCGGACAAATACTTATAAAAAACTAAACCTAATAAATAGTTTTTGTATTCGTTTGCGTCCATTTTTGAACGTAGTACATCTGCTGAATTCCATAATGCTTGGTAAAGAGATAGTGCCTTTTTTTCCGCCATATTTCATTCCCCAATTCTTTCTCTGTATATTCATTTATCTTTTTATAATTCGCTGAATTCCAAATCAATTTTTAAATTTCTAATTCTAACTTAGTAATTTTCTATTTCCATAGTATCTCCTGATTTAAAAATCCTTGTTCTTATCAAATCATTCGCAACCCCTAAATCTAAGAAGCTAGTGAAGCATTCCTTAATCATTATAATTAATAGGACGTCAGTTAGCCTATAAACTTTAAATTGTCACAATAAATAATTTTTACTCTCACTTATCATACATTAAAAAATATTGTTTTTAATAGCCGCAAATGATAAATATCCTCTATTTTCCATATTATACTCTTATAGTAGAGCCTTACCTTATACGCAACACTTAAATCTTTCTCCTAAATCAAGTCCTAATGATTACTACATTTCCAACACTAAGTTTTTTAATTATTTATCAAAAAATACATAGCCCTCTTAGAATATAGAAAATTGCAATATAGAATGGATAGGATACACTAAGTTAGACAACTCTTATAAGGGGTAGTACACTAAACATACTAACCTTTAGGAGCGAAACAATGAGAAGAAAACGTCGAACTTTTACACCCGAATTTAAATTACAATGGTAAAGCTTTATGAAAACGGTAAATCGCGAGCAGACATTGCCAGAGAATATGATATTACACCATCCTCACTCGATCGTTGGATAAAAAATCATCAGGAAACAGGGTCTTTCAAGGCAGAAGATAACCGCTCTGAAGAAGAAAATGAACTGATCCAGTTACGTAAAGAAAACCAACGCTTGCGTATGGAGAACGACATTTTAAAGCAAGCAGCGCTGATCATGGGACGAAAATAGATGTGATTCGAAACAATGCTCACAAATATTCGGTATCAGCAATGTGTGACGTCCTACAAATTCCAAGAAGTACTTACTATCATCACATTAAAAAGCGTGAAGATGATGAAAGACAAGCAGAAGAAGCAGATTTACAAGAACGAATCTTCAAGATTTTTAAGCAAAGCCGTAACAATTATGGTACACGTAAAATTAAGAAGGAATTAGAAAAACAAGATAAGACAGTTTCAAGACGTCGGATTGGTCGAATAATGAAGCAGTTAAATCTTGTCTCCAATTACACGGTTGCTTATTACAAACCGCAAAAGAAACAAAGCAATGAAGCAAATCGCCAATGTCTTAAATCGAGAATTTCAACAAGAAAAGAAATTATCTGTGTTAGTTAGTGATTTAACATACGTGCGTGTCGGAAAAAAGTGGCACTATGTATGCTTATTTGTCGACCTTTTCAATCGAGAAATTGTGGGTGCAAGTGCAGGTCCAAACAAAGATGCCAACCTAGTTTATAAAGCACTAAGCAGTATTAAAGGCAATTTAACGAACGTACAATTATTCCATACAGATCGTGGTTCAGAATTTGATAATCAATTAATCGCTGAAGCGACACAAGCCTTTGGAATTCAACGATCTTTAAGTACAAAAGGATGTCCATATGATAATGCCGTACCGGAGGCAACGTTTAAAAGTTTCAAAATTGAATTTGTCTATCAGAAAACCTTCCACACTCTTGAACAACTCAACCTTGAAATGTGGGATCATGTGAACTGGTTTAATAACATTCGAATTCATGAAACACTTGGCAATTTAACGCCAGTTGAATTTAAGCAACAATATGAGCTTAGCCATAGATGAAGGCTCCAATCGAAGAACGGCTTTACATGGAGTGTCGGGCATGATAGCCTCGATTGGCAGAGCCAGCCCCATGAAGCTGGTTCCTTGGCTCAAGAGTCATGCCCGCAGAGGCTCCGTGTCAAGCCACTGCAGGTATAAGGAAACTTTTAAAATAGGAACAATCCCCAAAACAAAAACGACCCTTAAAAAGATTGTTCAATTTAGTGTTGACATTCCAGAATATCGATAAATTTTTAGAAAAAAGGAGTAGACTTTAACGATGATTCATAGAAAAATAAGCATAAAATAACGCCCACGTGTTTTTCGTGGGCGTTATTTTATGCTTACGTATAAATTAGTATCTGGCAAAACATATCGCATGAGATTATCCCTCGTGTGGGTACAGTATATAATAACAATTATAAGGGTACGTTCGAAATCGTTAGACCTTAATAAAAAAACGTTACTAAACTTTTAATCAATAAAAACGAACTATATTTAACAACAATAATATATTCATTTTTTACTTTATTAACCGTTCGGATGATGTATAAAATTTTGTGTCAAGCATTTAGTTAGACCCAAAGAAAAAGGTAGGGTATTCTCTGATTTGACCAATCATCTAGAGAAAGGAGTACCCTACCTATGTCTAAAAGTATATCGAATATAGATTGGATGAATCAACTGGAAAACGTTATTCGTGAGTTTGTAAAGGAAAAATTAGAGCTGATCTGAAGGAAGAAATCCAGACTTTCCTCGAAATGGAACAAGAGGGAACGTCGAATAGGAGAAACGGCTATTACTCTCGAAAACTAGACACGCAGTATGGTCGTATGAAAGATCTTTCTGTCCCAAGAGACCGAAGGGGGAATTTCAAACGCAGCTGTTTGCTCCTTACCAACGCCATACGGGCTGGCTCGAGGAAGCCATCATCAAGATGTATCAAAGTGGTATGAGTACGCGTGAAATTGGCAAGTTCATTGAACGAATCTTAGGCAAGGCCTATTCTCCTTCAACGATCAGTCGTATGACCGATGTCGTGAAAGAAGACAATGAGAAATGGCACAAACGTCCCCTGAACAAACGTTATTCTGTCTTATATTTAGACGGCTTGTATGTAAAACTTCGTCGCGATACCGTGGAGAAGGAAGTGATTTATGTGGTGTTGGGGGTCAACGAAGAAGGATATCGCGAAATTCTTGATTTTTTCGTAGGAGGACAGGAGAGTGCCTATGGATGGAAGGAGATTCTCCAACAGCTCTACAAAAGAGGCGTGCAGGAAGTGCTTCTGGGCGTATTTGATGGCCTTCCGGGGCTAGAGGAAGCCTTTAAGGCTGTTTATCCGAAAGCCGATGTGCAGCGCTGTGTCGTTCACAAAGTACGTAATACCTTAAATCGTGTTCGGAAAAAAGATCAATTTGAAGTGGCAGAGGATCTCAAACTGATTTATCGCGCACCGAATAAGGAGATTGCGTTACAGATGTTTCAACAGTTTGAGTCGAAATGGTCGAACAAGTATCCGAGAGAAGTTCAATCTTGGGCCAATGAGTTGGATGTCCTCCTTACATTTATGGATTATCCAAGCAGTATTCGAAGTGTGATTTACACGACCAATGCCATTGAACGAACGATCAAAGAGATTCGGAAACGTCTAAAGCCGATGAACAGTTTGAGTAGTTTAGAAGCCGCTGAAAAAGTCGTGTATTTGACCATCCAAGATTTTAATGAGAAATGGGCAGGACGAAAATTACGAGGATTTGCTGAAGCCTATGAAACCCTTCAACAAATGTTTGAAAAACGTTATAACTAACCAAATATTGTAAACGAACAAAATAAAGGGATTCTCCTTTCCGCAGTGGAGACTGAATATTCAGTCTCCTGTGTGAGGAAACCGAACCCCTATCCATTCCAAATCCATTTCAGAGATACCCTATCTATCTTACATAACACAAAATTCTTGACGGTACCCGTAATACGAAATGATATACATCTCTTAATGTATAGTTATTGGATTTACGATAATATTTATTGATAGCATGTTCAAATTGAACTTTCACTTCATCCGTTATATTAATACCACTCCGATATTCTCCATCAATAGTTACTCTACGTGGACGTCCAACTTTTTCATTAGAGAGCGTTTTCATTTTTCCCTTTACCACCATATTTTGAATAATCTGGAAACATTGCATTTTTATTCATTCCTCGTTGCCAATAACGGCTAAGTAACTTTTTAATTTTTGTTGGAGTAACATTAAGTTCTTCTGCAATTTCTTTAATTTTTGTTTCTCTACCATTCCTTTGAAGTAAGGTTTTTATATCCTTTAACAAGTAATAAGTAATTCTGAATAATATCCCAATCCTTGTCCCTCTTTTCAATTTGGGTTTTTGTTAATTCTTTTTCTACAACAACACGGGAAAAAGGATCTGCAATTGGAATCAACTTTTTTTGCTCTATATCTGTTATTAACGTTGAATACAATTCTTTTTGAGGCATAGATGTATTAGCATCAATAATGACTACATATACATAAGGTTCATAAATTTCTACAATACGAATTCGAGTTAAATCTTCCGTTAATTGAAAAACTTGATTAATATAAATCATCCGTACCTCACCTTCTTCATCTTGTCTTCATCAATTGACTGAATAACAAGTGGTTCATCAATATTTATAGGTTCTATTATGTCTATTATCAGAATTTTCTGTACAATTAAATGATAAAATAGGGTTAAACCACTACCCAATGGTAAATGCATATCTTTATCAAATAAAAATGCTGTTTCTCTTACACTATAGTCTCCTTGTATAATTCGTTGTAAAAATGCAATCGCAAAATCTTCAATTTGAGAATCATTCATATTTCGAAAGGCATCAAACTGTGTTAAATCATAATAATTATGGATGTAGCTAATATTCCTTGCTATAGCTTTTGGAATCTCTTCTTCCGTTACAATCCCCCATTCAATACCCCTTCTCTCCTAATAAACTCTTTCAATTTCAAATTTTTCAATAACTCGCTCCTTCAATAGCTCATCTTTCATTTTTATCGTTCTTGCAACATCAATAAATCGATTATCTTTTTCTATTGTTAATAAAAAATCAGTAGTCATTACGACTGGTTCATTCGTTTTTGGATTTGTAGGATGTTTAATACCTAATTCGTTGGCAATAACAATTGTTTCTGATTTAGGCAACAATGGAAATTGTTCTCGAATATCAACTACGAGGTCAGAAAATTCAGAAATATAAAAATAGTTTCTTTCTAAGTCCGAAAACATTTCGTGTTGCCTATTTATTTTATTTCCTTTTATTCTTGATACCCTTCCTGATGATGGAACGTCTTGAATTGTTAACCAAGGCTTATAATTAGCACCTCGACCAGAACCTCGCCCTTCACGAATCCATTGCTCTTCTTTAGCTATTCTTTTTCGTTTAGACATAAAAAAACACCCCTTTAGAAAATAATAATCTAAAGAGGTGTAACAGTACAACTTTTTTTAAACGGTATGACTTTTTTTCAAACGGTACGACTTTTTTTCAAATCTACAAAAAACAGCAGAAGTTTTATTTTATAGTCCACATTTTAATTGTGCACCACAGTTTGTACAAGTATTGCAGCCACCGATTTCTTCAATCGTCCCTTTGCGGCAGATAGGGCATGTATCGCCGACTTCGTTGCCTATTTTCACAGATGTTGAACGAACATCTTGAATCGTATCTAGTATGACGACATGTTGTTCCGATTTTTCCGCATCATTCACAATCGGCTCTTCCTCTGGATGGTTTTCTTCTGCTTTTAACGTTAATACTTGTGAATCACGGCTTCCGTCAACATAAACGGTTCCGCCTTTTGCCCCGCCTTTATAGAGACGCTCGTACACTTTCTGCACTTGTTCAACCGTATAACCGCGAGGAGCGTTGACCGTTTTGGAAATCGAGCTGTCTACCCAGCGTTGAATCACACATTGTACATCGGCATGAGCTTCCGGAGATAGATCCATCGCCGTTACAAACCAGTGCGGCAGATGATCCGGATCAGCTTCTGGATGTTGATCCAAATATTCTTGTACGATATCCGCTTTTACCTCGATAAATTTTCCTAACCGGCCGCTGCGGTAGTAAGTAAAGGAGAAATACGGTTCCAATCCCGTGGATACGCCCACCATCGTTCCTGTGGATCCAGTCGGCGCCACCGTTAATAAATGGGAATTGCGAATTCCGTATTTCAAAATATCTTGACGGATATCTTCCGGCATTTTTTTCATATAACCGGATTGAATAAAGGACTCGCGAAGCTTATTCGTTTCTTCTTCCGTTTCTCCGACCAAATATGGAAAGCTTCCTTTTTCTTTCGCCAATTCAATCGATGTTCTGTAAGCCGTCGTTGCAATCGTTTCAAATACTCGGTCAACCAGCTTGTTGCCTTCTTCCGAACCGTACTCTTTCTCGCAGTAGATCAGCAAATCCGCCAGA
This sequence comes from Bacillus sp. FSL W8-1127, assembly GCF_038006725.1. Taxonomy (NCBI): domain Bacteria; kingdom Bacillati; phylum Bacillota; class Bacilli; order Caryophanales; family Bacillaceae; genus Bacillus; species Bacillus sp. FSL W8-1127. Next base: position 2,276,985 of record NZ_JBBOVU010000001.1, read on the forward strand.
CCCATCACGCCTAAACCGATACGACGTTCGCCGAGGGCTTGTTTTCGGTTTTCTTCCAGGAAGTAAGGAGTGGCATCGATGACATTGTCTTGCATGCGAACGCCCACTTCCACCGTCTGTTTTAATTTTTCAAAATCAACCGTCTTGTTTTCTTTATCCACCATTTCGGCAAGGTTGACTGCTGCCAAGTTGCACACAGAATACGGAGCCAGCGGCTGTTCACCACACGGATTGGTTGCCACTATTTTTTGTCCGTAGCTTACCGCGTTCGTCATTTCATTAGCATTGTCAATAAAGAAAATGCCCGGCTCTGCAGAGTATGTAGCGCAAATGTTGATTAAGTTCCATAATTCACGTGCACGAATTTTACGGTATGTTTTCACTTTGTGGCCCATTTTCTCCCATTCGCGCACATCTCCGACTTTGTGCCATTCGTTATTGTAAATTTCCATTTCTTTTTCATCGTAAGATTCCACAGCCGGAAAACGGAGTTCATATTCTTCATCTTTTTCGACTGCTTCCATAAATTCCTTCGTTAAGCAGACCGAAATATTCGCTCCCGTCAAAAAGTCCGGATTATGGACAGAATATACTCCACCTGTACGAAGCTTTTCTTCGGCTTCTTGAATAATTTTTTCGCCAAAACCGCCTTGTCCCGGAATGTTTTTATAATTGAGAATCCCTTGATACATCGCTTTTTCCAGTTCAGTAAGCGGTGTGAATTTCAGTTTGTCGCTCGCAGCCTTTTTAATTTGTTCGTCGTTTGAATTTTCAATTAAGAAACGCAAAATACGCGGATTTTGCATTTTGGATATAATAAATTCCACAATATCAGGATGCCAGTCTGCCAGCATAATCATTTGAGCTCCACGTCTTGAACCGCCTTGTTCCACCAGGTGGGTTAATTTAGCAATATCATCCAGCCAAGAAACGGATCCTGATGATTTTCCATTTACCCCTCTTGCCAATGCATGACGAGGACGAAGCGTTGATCCGTTCGTTCCGACCCCACCGCCTCGCGACATAATTTCCATTACTTGTTTGCGATGTTCGGAGATGCCTTCGCGGGAGTCCTTTACAAACGGCATCACATAGCAGTTGAAATAAGTAACATCCTTTCCGGATCCCGCTCCGTACAGCACACGTCCAGCCGGAACAAAATTCAAACTGACGAGCTCGCGATAAAATTTTTCAAACCATTCTTTTCTTTTTTCTTCCGCTTTTTCAACGGAGGCTAGGCCTGTTGCGTTTCTCTTTGCGATTTGTTCATAATAGACTTCCAGAGGTTTTTCAATGACGTTGAGCGGCCGACGAACGATACCTGTTTCCAATTCTTTCGGATCGTCAATGGCACTTCGGTATTCCTCTTCAATCCATACATCTGCCTTTTTGGCTTCCCAATCAATCCCGACGATATACCCTAATCCGCGGGCCGGAAATTTTGGATCCTCTTTCACCGTTAAAACGACAAAATCCCCTTCTGCCAAAGTAATTTTCTCTGTATCTTTAAACGAATATCGATCGATCATCACCAGCCGGGATACACCTTTAAAGGTGATTTTCATGTCATCCGTAATGGGATGAACTTGAGGGAAAAGCTGTATATCCTTGTTTAACCGTTCCTTGTTAATCGTCATGTTTTTATTCAACGCAACAGACATATCGACAACTCCTTTTCTAGCTTTAAACGTTTCTTCATTTGGACAAACCCAAGCCATATATTATACTCACAAAAACGAACCGCACAATATATTGTGCCATTATCCCTTTCACTATTACTATATATTGATTTATATTCGCTTTTTTGTCAAGCGAAAAAAAAAGATGGTTTCGTTGGGAGAATAGAGATATTTAGGGGAAAACGACCATAATTGCCGAAAAATGATCATTTCTGAAACTTGCAGAATGAAAGGCAACATGTATCACCACTGCCCTCAGCAAAAAGAAGGCACGGCAACGAAAAAAGAGAAAAAGCGGATGCGGTCTCCGCTTTCTCCCCAGTAGCTAACGTCTGAAATTCCATTCATCCGATTCGTATTTTTCTTTGGCTAATTTTTCCACAAACGTCTTTTCCTGTTCGGACAGCTCGTATGGTTCCAATTGGATATTTAAGCCATCTTCAAATCCTTTTTTAAAAGCTTCCTTTGCCATTTCAATGGTAACAGGATTTGCACTGATTTCATTAATGGCCACCGCTTTGTTTTTGAACGATTTCATCATCCGTTCTTTTACTCTTTCACTCGGATAGCGAAACAAACTGAAAAGTTTCTCTTCATCCAAATCAAGCAAAATGGAACCGTGCTGCAGAATGACTCCTTTTTGCCTTGTTTGAGCACTTCCTGCCACTTTCCGTCCTTCCACTACTAGTTCATACCAACTTGGGGCATCAAAACAAACAGAAGAACGCGGATCCTTTAATTTGTTTTTTTCTTCTTCCGTATGGGGGATGGCAAAATAAGCGTCTAAACCAAGGTATTGGAACCCTTTAAGGATTCCTTCGGAAATCACCCTGTAAGCTTCCGTTACGGTTTTCGGCATGCGCGGATGCTCTTCCGTTACAATGACACTGTATGTAAGTTCATGTTCATGCAAAACACCTCTTCCGCCTGTGGGGCGACGTACAAATCCTAAGCCGTGTTTTTTAACAGCTTCCAGATCGATTTCTTTTTCCACTTTTTGGAAATAACCGATCGATAACGTCGGTGGATTCCAGCCGTAAAATCGGATCACAGGAGGAATGTCTCCTTTGCTGTGCCAATCCAAAAGAGCTTCATCAAGGGCCATATTGAAAGAAGGCGAACATTTACCGGAATCAATAAATTTCCACACTTCTTTTTTTTCCATTCCATTCACCCTCTTTAACCTGAAAATTTCCTTCTCTAGTCTATCAAAGGATCCGGGAAAACACAAAGAAAGAATTCTGCACAAAAAATCATAGAAAAGATTTTGATTAAAAGAACAGCGATGACTATAATAAATATTAGTGCATCTTAAGGGAAAGGAGCTATAAACTTGCTGTATACGCTAGCCACGATTATCGTAGTTGTTCTTATTTATTTTCTCTTCGTGTATTTTACACAAAAAAGAGTTGTCAAAACATTAAAAGAAGATGAATTTAAAGCCGGCTACAGAAAAGCGCAACTGATCGACGTCAGGGAACCGAATGAATTTGAAGCCGGTCACATCCTGGGAGCCCGCAACATTCCTCTCACACAAATCAAAATGAGAATGAAGGAAATCCGTCCGGACAAACCGGTGTATCTTTATTGTCAAAGCGGTTTAAGAAGCGGACGAGCTGCACAATATTTATACCGGCACGGTTACCGTCAACTTTATCAGTTAGAAGGCGGCTTCAAAAAATGGACGGGGAAAATCAAAACCGGAAAATAACGAAATTTCGTCATTTTAAACGAACATCATGACAAAGACTGGACGAGAAAAGGGAGTTCGCAGCAAATAGGCCAAATATTCCTTTTTCTTGAACCAGTCTCTTTTTTTCTGCAAACGATCGGACTTATTTATGTTCAACCATTTGGTCGTTTTCCATGGTTTCGTTCTTTTTTCTGTCCATTCGTCCTCGCTTGTAGGCCGTCTTCCTGATTTCCATCCTTCCTTGATAAGGAAGGATGGAAATGCGAAAACTCCATCAACCGTTATGATCGTTTAAATCGCAAAATCGGCTTTCGGGCAGCGGCCGTTTCATCCAAGCGGCGGATCACAGTGGTATGAGGAGCTTCTTGGACGATTTCCGGCTGTTCTTCCGCTTCTTTCGCAATTTGAATCATCGCTTCAATAAAAGAGTCCAGCGTTTCCTTCGATTCCGTTTCCGTCGGTTCGATCATCAGACATTCTTCCACATTGAGCGGAAAATAAATGGTCGGGGGATGAAAGCCAAAATCCAGCAGCCGTTTCGCAATGTCCAATGTCCGAACGCCCAATTTTTTCTGGCGTTTTCCGCTTAGCACAAACTCATGTTTACAATGCCGGTCATATGGCAGTTCGTAATATGGAGCCAGCTTTCTCATCATATAGTTGGCATTAATGACGGCATTTTCGCTTACCGCTTTTAAACCGTCCGGCCCCATGGAACGAATATACGTATAAGCGCGAACAAGAATACCGAAATTGCCATAATACGGTTTCACTCTGCCGATAGAATACGGACGGTCCTCATCCCAAACAAAGATCCCATCTTTTTTTGTTAATACGGGCTTCGGCAAATAAGGGATTAATTCCTTTTTCACACCGACAGGTCCAGAACCGGGGCCGCCTCCCCCATGCGGTCCTGTGAAAGTTTTGTGAAGATTCAAATGGACTACATCAAAGCCCATATCACCCGGACGCGCCTTTGAAAGAACGGCATTTAAATTAGCGCCGTCATAATAAAGCTTTCCTCCGACTTGATGGATGATTTCAGCGATTTCAAGAATATTCTCCTCAAAGAGCCCTAACGTATTCGGATTCGTCAGCATTAAGGCCGCTGTATCTTCCCCCGCTACTCTCCGTAGATCTTCCAAGTCGACAAGACCTTGTTCGTTCGATTTTACCGTAATGGTATCAAATCCGGCAATGGTCGCCGATGCGGGATTGGTACCGTGAGCGGAATCGGGGATGATCACTTTCGTTCGTTTGTCATCGCCTCGCGCTTCGTGATAGGCGCGAATCATCATAAGACCTGTCCATTCGCCGTGTGCTCCGGCAGCCGGCTGCAAAGTCACTTCATCCATTCCTGTTATTTCTTTTAAATGTTCCTGAAGATCGTACATCAACTCCAGTGAACCTTGAACGGTTTCTTCGTCCTGCAGCGGATGAATATGACGAAAGCCTTCCAAACGGGCGACATCTTCATTTATTTTGGGATTATATTTCATCGTACAGGAACCGAGCGGATAAAACCCGGAATCTACACCGTGGTTTCGTTTGGAAAGAGCCGTGTAGTGACGCATAATATCCAACTCAGATACTTCCGGCAAATCCGGCTCTTCTTGCCTTATATATGACGTTGGAAGAATGTCCGCCACATCAACCTTAGGGACATCCAGCTCCGGCAAACTGTATCCGATGCGGCCAGACTTGGAAATTTCAAAAATAAGAGGCTGATCCGTTTTGTTCATCATAATCCCCCCAATTCTTTGACCAATAAATCAATTTCTTCCTTTGTGCGAAGTTCCGTTACCGCAATCAGCATATGATTTTGAAGCATTGAATCCATTTTGCCTAAATCGTAACCGCCGATTATCTTTTTTTGAAAAAGCCGCTTATTTACGTCCTTCACCGGTCTATTTAAACGAATGACAAATTCATTGAAAGAGGGTCCGTCAAAAGCGACGATGGCGCCATTTTTCTGAAGCTGTTTTTTCGCATAATAAGCTTTTTGCACGTTTTGTTCCGCCATTTCTCTTAATCCTTTTTTGCCAAGAGCCGTCATCGCTACGCTAGCTGCTAAAGCGTTTAAAGCTTGGTTGGAACAAATATTGGATGTCGCTTTATCTCGGCGGATATGCTGTTCCCGTGCTTGGAGAGTCAATACAAATCCTCTTTTGCCATCTTCATCTACCGTTTGCCCCACTAACCTTCCGGGGATTTTCCGCATCAATTTTTCCGTGACGGCAAAATAGCCGCAATGCGGTCCCCCAAATGCTGCAGGAATTCCGAAGGGCTGGCAGTCGCCGACCACAATGTCTGCCCCGAATTTTCCAGGCGGCTCTAAAACCCCAAGAGCAAGCGGATTGGCGGAAACAACAAACATCGCCTTTTCGGAATGAGCGATATCCGCCAGTTCAGCGAGCGGTTCGACTCTGCCCAAGAAATTCGGATACTGAACAATGACCGCCGCAGTATTCGAATCGATTCTATTGGCTAACTCTTGTACGTCCGTCGTACCTTGAGTCGCCGCGATTTCCACCACTTCAAGCCGTCGTCCTTTCGCATACGTTTTCAGAACTTCTTTTGATTCCGGATGAACGGCGGAAGAAATCAGCACTTTATTGCGTCTCGTTTGGGCAGCAGAAAGCAGCGCCGCTTCAGCAAGAGCCGTCGCCCCATCATACATCGAAGAATTGGCTACATCCATTCCTGTTAATTCACAGATCATTGTTTGAAATTCGAAAATGGCCTGCAATTCCCCTTGAGAAATTTCCGGCTGATAAGGTGTATAGGCGGTATAAAATTCAGAGCGTGAAAGAACATGATCGACAATCGCGGGAATGTAATGATCGTACACACCCGCCCCTAAGAAGGATATATACTCTTTTGTGTTCGCATTTCTACGGGAAAGCTGGGTCAATTCCTTTTTCAATGTCGATTCCGGTGACGCTTTTTTAATATTGTACTCACCTTGGAATCGCACTTTTTCCGGTATATCACGAAAAAGTTCGTCCACCGACTCCACACCAATGGCTTTCAGCATTTCTTGTTGATCCGTTTCTGTCATAGGCAAATAACGATGCTTCATTCCATTCTCCTCCCCTTCTCTATTTCGAACGCTTATAAAAAGGTGTCTCGACTATCTTGGCTGCCAGCTTTTGTTGGCGAATTTCCACTTGAACCTCGCAGTCAAGATGGGCAAATTCACTCTTTAGAAGAGCAAGCCCGATATTTTTCTTTAATGTCGGCGATTGCGTGCCGGATGTGATATATCCTATTGGCTGATCATCCGAAAAAACAGGATATCCATTTCGAGGGATCCCTCTATCGATCATTTCCAAACCGACTATTTTTCGTTGTGTCCCTCTTTCTTTTTGAATGTTTAACGCTTCTTTTCCGATAAACTCGTCTTTATGGAGTTTTACAACAAACCCGATGCCGGCCTCAATCGGAGTGATATCAGCCGACAGCTCCTGACCATACAACGGCAAGCAAGCTTCAAATCGGAGCGTATCTCTTGCGCCTAATCCACAAGGAAGCACCTTTTCTTCTTTTCCTGCCTCTAAAAGATGATTCCAAATATCAGGGGAATCGCTGGCGCGGCAATAAATTTCAAACCCGTCTTCTCCCGTATATCCTGTCCGGGAAACCAGCGCCTTTGAACCTTGGATATCCACATTCGTTTGAAACGTAAAAGCTTTTAGCTTAGAAAGATCGATATCCACTAATTTTTGTAAAACTTTTTCCGCCAACGGTCCTTGAATCGCCAGCTGTCCCCAATGCTCCGATTCATTTTCGACCATTACGTCTCCTTCCAGATGGCCCTTCAGCCATTGAAAATCACTTTCCGTATTGGCAGCATTGACAACCAGCAAATATTCTTTTTCATCCAGCTTGTAAATCAGAAGATCATCTACTGTCCCGCCGTTCTCGTAACACATGGCTGTATACATGGCCCTGCCTGACTTTAAACGGGAAACATCGTTCGTTACCATTTTTTGAAGAAACTTTTCGCTGTCATCCCCTTTTACGACAATTTCCCCCATATGGGATACATCGAATAATCCGGCTCTTTCCCTTACCGCACTATGTTCTTCCTTTATACTTGTAAACTGCACAGGCATCTCCCATCCGCCAAAATCAATCGTTTTAGCCCCATATTCTTTGTACAAGTGGAAAAGGGCCGTCCTTTTTAAACGTTCCATATCTCTCCCCCTATTTCATAGATCGTGAAACAGAAAAAGACAGAGAACTCCCGTTTAGTTGAGTTCTCTGTCCTTAAACCTGAAAGTTTCCAAAAATGTTGTCTTCTTTGGTGGCTCCAAATGGAACACTCTCCAGAGGTGCGTCCAACAGGAGTTCTTTTGCCTGAGAGATTCGCACTTCTGCTTGCTCCTTCGGCGCTGCATAAAGCAGTCTCTCCCCCTGTTTTCATTCGCCGATATTTAATTGAAATTTGGGCATACTAGGAAAATCAAAACAGAAATGATCCCTAGCACACTTGTCGGACTAATTTTGTAATAAAAAACTTTCTAAACTTTCTTTGGTTTTATCCTACCATTAAGGAGGCCATTCCAGCAATCTTTTTTTGAAAGGAGATGACTTATATGGAATTAAAAATTCTATTTGATGAACGATGGTCGCAAGAATTCGCATCCAAACTCGAACAGGACGGTCCATGGGGACATTGGGATCTATTTCAATTAGCCGTTGAAATGGAAAAAGATATGATTATTCCTGACTTTACAGGCTTGGTCGCTCCTAAATTTTTGCCTCATCTTACCCCTCTTCCTCATCAACTTGAGGCAGCGCAGCAAGTAATTGAAGAAATGAACGGAAAAGCTATATTGGCAGATGAAGTGGGGCTGGGGAAAACGATTGAGGCCGGTCTGGTTTTAAAAGAGTATATGATTCGAGGTCTCGCCAAAAAAGTGCTTATTCTCGTTCCCGCTTCACTCGTATCGCAATGGACACATGAATTGAACACCAAATTTCTGATTCCGGCCGTTGCTCAAAAAAAAAGTTATGTATGGGAACAGTGCGATGTCGTTGTGACCTCCATTGATACGGCCAAACGCGATCCGCATCGATCGATCATTTACGAACAAAACTATGATTTCGTCATTATCGATGAAGCCCATAAACTTAAAAATCCCAAGACCAAAAACTATGAATTTGTACAAAACTTAAAGAAAAAATTTTGCCTGCTGCTAACGGCAACCCCCGTTCAAAATCGAATCGATGAACTCTTTCATCTCGTATCTTTGTTGAAACCGGGACATTTAGGGAATGAAAGCGTCTTTTTCGAGCGCTTTAAAAAAGATAAACGTTCTGTACAGAACAGCGTGCATTTACGAGAATTGGTGAAAAAGGTCATGATCCGAAACAGAAGAAAAGATACAGGGATAGAATGGACAAAACGTAAGGTGCAAACGATCTTGATTGAGTTTTCTGATTCAGAAAGAAAGCTGTACGATCAGCTGTCCACCATAAAAGAAGAATACGACCACTTTGTGCAAAGCGCCATTTCCATATTGACGCTTCAAAGAGAAGCTTGCAGCAGCAGAGAAGCGGTCTTTTTCACAATCAAAAACATGCTGGAGAAAAATGAAGGCCTCTCTCCTTATTTCGCAGAAAAAATGAATGAGCTGCTTCAAGCTGTCAACGAAGTCCAATCGAATGCCAAAGCAGAGAAAGCACTTGAACTCATACAAAACATCAATGACAAAGTCATTATTTTTACGGAATACAGAGCCACTCAAATGTATCTTCAATGGTTTTTAAAACAGCACGGTATCACCTCTGTTCCTTTCCGGGGCGGGTTTAAAAGGGGCAAAAAAGATTGGATGAAAGAATTATTTCAAAACCACGCTCAAGTATTGATCGCCACGGAAGCAGGCGGGGAAGGAATCAACTTGCAATTTTGCCATCACATTATAAATTTTGATTTGCCATGGAATCCGATGCGTTTGGAACAGCGGATCGGCCGGGTTCATCGGCTGGGACAGACCAAAGATGTCCATATTTATAATTTTGCCATTAAAGGAACGGTCGAAGAGCATATTTTAAAATTGCTATACGAAAAAATTCGTTTGTTTGAACAAGTTGTCGGAGAGTTAGATGAAATTTTGACTCATTTTGAAGCGGGAAATCTAGAAGAATTATTCGCTGACATCTTCCTCCATTCCAAATCCGAAGGGGAAATGAAAATAAAAATGGACAATTTATCATCTATGATTCAATGGGCCCAAACGATGGGAAAAGAGGAGTGGAAGCATGGAAAACAAGCAAATCCATCAATATCTTGAACGTTTTTTCACAGCAAATAAATGCCCGATATTAGAAAACAAAAAAGGATTCCTCCATGTTCAATTAACGAAAGAAATGGATAAAGAATTAATGAATCGGCCTTTTTATTGGCATTATATTGAAAAAACCGGTGGTGCCCCTAATCCAATGAAATTGGCGCTTATTACGGATCAAAACGAAGCGCCGAATGAAAAGGGAGAAATCATTCATTACGGTTCCCCCCGACTGCATCAAATTTTTCAATGTACGAAAAAATTAGCTGGATTTATTCGCTTATATGAACAATCTGAAGAGAAACCAAACGGCCATATTCCCCTTCATCCATGGGTTTGCTTAAATGTAAAAATTTCTTATCAGGCAGACCGAAAAAAGGAGATCTTTGGATCGTACGGAATCAATTTAATTTATGGCCAAATACAAGAACATTTTTTCGACTATGTCAAAACATTGTCCATGACACCGAAAATCCCGGATTTCTCATTCACCCTAACCCCTATGATCAGTCCAGTGAGCGGGATCCATCGCATTAGAAGATATATCGAGCAAAAAATATCGACAGAGAGCCATGAATGGGCTGCTCGAGCTATTGAGAGATGGGAAGATGATTTAGCGCTGCTCGATCATTTTTATGAAGAAACAGAAGAAAAACCGGATGCTTATCAGATTGAAAAAGAAGCGCTTCGCGAACAATACGAACCGCGCATTAACATTGATATCATTAACGGAGGAATATTTTATTTAAGGCAGCGCTGACAGGTTGTTTCTTGTAAAGAAAAACAATCAAGCCGGTTCCCTTACCGGAAACCAGCTTTCATTTTTCCTTTTCTATTTCCTTTTTAATATAGAAAGGAGTTCGTATGGAATCTGCCCAAACCATCGGTATAGAAACGGAGGGCGATATTGCTTTTTGGTTCGGCGCCGTTCAGTTCTTTTTGATGGAGGCTGGTTCAAGTAAGCAACGAAAGTTTTGACGATATCTTTCACCAAATCATTCGCCGTCATTCAAAACACCTGCCTTTTCCCTTTTGGCTTCATTTTGCCCAATCCATCAACCATTTAAACGACGGATAATTTCATCGACAGTTTCTTCCACCGTTTTATCGGTGGTATCAATCGTTATTGTCGCGCTCTCCAGATAGAGAGGCAGGCGGTTTTTGTACAATGACTCCACTTCATCTTTTTTTCGATGATAAACTAGAGGACGTGTATGATCTCCTTCCAGCCTTTCCCACAAAGAAGAAAAATCGCATTGAAGAAAAATGACATCACCGGTTTTTTTCATCCATTCCCGGTTTTCATTCGTTAAAATAATGCCGCCCCCTGTCGTTATAATGCCGCTTTTCTCTGTTATTTCTTTGAGCAGAGCGGTTTCCATTTTTCGAAACTCTTGTTCTCCGTATAATTCAAATATTTGGGATATACTTTTGCCGTATTTTCTTTCTATCATTTGGTCCGTATCGTAAACGGGCTTGTTTAGGCGGGCACTTAGTGCTTGACCGATGGTCGTTTTCCCTGCTCCCATAAACCCGATGAGAAATACCGGTTTCATCTTTATCTTCCCCTTTAATTCAACACTTTCTCTATTTTTCCGTTATTTTTATTATATAGGAAGCTGGATGTAAAACTAGCCCCATTTCCTTTGATCGTGGTCAATTGCAAAATCACATATTGCGGATCCTCGTACGGCTTAGTCGTATATTCGACTTTCCCTGCAGAATATGGATACGTCTTTGGACCGCTCTCGATATCCGGGGCGTTGGCTAAAATTTTCTTTAAAGCAAGTGTTTCCATCACCTTTGTCTCATAATAATTGGTCAATTCCTTCAATGTTTGAGTCCAACCTTTCTAATATAACTCTCGAATCATAAAAAATTCCCCAATCCTCATCATAGTTCTTCATACCATCTAAGACGTTGTTTCGAAACGATTATCTGTTATTTTTGGGGAATTTTAAACCGTTGTTATTGTGTTGATGGCAATTAAGAAATGTAGTGTTTGGCAATTAAGAGTTTGCATAAACTAGTGCATATTCACCGCTTTACATGGAGTGGCGGGTCTGATAGGCTAATCTGCCTAGCAAAGCCATACGGCCCGCCCCTTTGTGATGAATTATACCCGCAGAGGCTCCATGTCAAGCGACTTTGTTTATGAAACTTTATACAGGAAGATGAATATAATTATTTGCCATTTGATGCATTTTTTAATTGCCAAAAACAGTTATTGGGGATTTTAACATCGTTGATTACATTGACGAATAATCATACTATAGACTCCCTGCTGTAAGCTTTATTTTTTCCCTCCTGCTGTCCTATGGTTGAGTATATAGATCTGTTAACATGAAGTAACAACCTTTAGGTAGAGTCTTAGAGACTGACAGAATAGTAAAAGCAATAGAAAGACATTGGGTGTACTCTCTGAGGATGTTTTTCATAAAAAATTTTGCATTGCATAAATTTACAAGCAATATGTCATACTGTCTATATAAAAAAGAGAGAGGCTCAGCCTCTCCAACCTGTTATATCACTGTGAAATCTCTTGCAAATTAGCAGAGTCTATATCCCCCTTGAAAAAAGATTCAGGCTCAGAATTTAATCTTTCAATGTAGTCTTTATAATCATCTTCTGATATTCCAAAAGGAATGTAGATGTCAAACTCATTAGCAGATCTTAAAAGATCGTCTAAAGTAAGATGTTTTGTTGCTTCTAATAAATCAATTCTCATTAAAGTATCTTTGTTATATGGTCTTTTGCTATCAACAAAAGTCAAGGACTTTAAAAAGCTCTGTACTAATTCACTATTGAGGATTAATAATGTAAATAATGCATCTAAGTATTTGTTAAAGCTCAAGAAGTAGCACGTATCATCTAACATTACAGGCTTGTCATTAATAGGCATTACTAAAGAAAAGTTAGACTTCTTATACATTCCTGATATAGCCACCTTGTAAGGAGCAAAAGAATAATCTCCAATTCCAAAAATAGAAAAATCAGGCTTGCCCACATAAATTGATGACTTTCTCTTATCAAGATATTCTCTGTGACTTGTCAGATAATCCCAAAGTTTTGGATACTGCTCTTTAATATAGGAAGTGTCTTCTCCAATTTTTCTCTGTGTAATAATTACTTTTTTTCTAGTATGATTAGGTATCGTTTCCTTTTTTAGATCAGAACTTTTCAATAGGTTATAAAGTAGATCCTCCTCAACATTTACCTGCTCTTTTAAACCATTTTGTAAGCAATTATCTTTTTTTACTGTAAGTTCCATAACTTTAGAGCAGTCATGCTTTACCCCTGACCTCCAAATAAGAGGGCTAATATTATCAATGAATGAGGTTTTTTTATAGCTATCTACATCTGAAACAAACTTGTCTCTCACCCAACCAAAAGTTCTTAACCTTTTTTCAGGCTCATCTAAATTAAAAACATCACAAGTTTTTAACGGCTCTTTATCACGTTCTCCAATTTTTACAAGAAACAATGAAGCATCTGTTGCAACATTAAATTCTTTCTTAGCATCAAAATTATATAATTTTAATGTTGTTATTTTCCATTTATTGTTAGGTATTAATTGAACAATGTTTTTTGCAATTGTGTTTTTGCATAGCATTGCAAGTGTACCTTTTTTAGCTTTTGTAATTAAGTCAAGTAACCTAATGATGATATATTCTGATATGTCAAAGTTACTCTTTCCAGTAATTGCATCAAGCCCAATATACCCTTTAAAATTTGACTTCTCTGGAATATTAGCAGATCTTAGAGTACTTAATTCTGCTACAGTAATCCAAGGAGGATTTCCTATGACAAGTAACTCCTCATTTTCATCTAATAAGTAGTTAGGGAACTCATGTTTAAAAAAGTCATCATGATGCACTTCTATTGAGATACCTTTTTCAAAAGCATTACTGTCTTCCTCTAAAACTGATTTTTTAAAATAAAGCTCATAAGGTTTTTGAATTTCCACCCCATAAACTTTTTTTACAGCTTTAAAGTTCTTTAATGAGGCATGAATAAAATTCCCTTTACCAAAAGTAGGCTCTATAATTATTGTAGGATTAACATTATTATCAAGTAAGACTTTACATGTTCTATCAGCTAAATCAATTGGTGTTTGAAAATCTCCAAACTCTCTAGCACCTACATCAAAATCATCATGATTATACCATTCTTTCCAAACTTTAAACTCTTTCTCATTTTTAAAAAAGTTTTTAATGCCACTTACAGAAAACATCAAATTATTCAATTCTTCAATATTAAAAGTTGTATCTTGTTGAAATATCTTGTTTAAGTTGTTATTGTTTCTAATCATATTATTTTATCAATTCCTTCTATAGATTCTGGTAAGGATACGATTCTACCATATTGTAACCTCCATTGTAATGCATTAGAAATGGTAAGGTAACCTTGTTTTGGAGGATTTTCAAGGATTTCCTTAGCTAACTGGGTATAAACAATTTCATCCCCTGGGATATTTTTATCCTCAAAAAATGCTAACAAATCATCCATGTTACCATCATTTTTTAGAATATCATTAATCATCTTAGTGGTTTGAAAATCACCTGTTCTATCTTTGTCAATAAAAGCGCAGCTAACAAATTTAAAACTAGCTGTTTGAGTAGCATGATCATCAATCTTTTCATAAACAAACAATAGTAAGTTATATCCTAAACCATATATTTTCTGTCTAGCTGACTTGAATGGACAAGATGATTGTGGTTGTTTAATGGAAGTTACTTTTATATCAGTAAGAATTTCATCTCCAGGTAGATCTATACCTTTAGCAGAATTACCATTAATAAATGAGTAATTTTGACTGAGGAATTTCTTAAATTCATGTTCTATATATGTACCTACAGCTTTGCCATCACTTGAGCTATATAAATGAGGTACTTTCACATGCTCCTGATACTTGCAAAACTTTAAAGCCTCCTCCTTTAATGTTTCCAAAGTTAGCTCCAAAATACTTCTATCATTTTCTTCAACAGTAGTCACAACTTTGTTATTATAAACATTCTTATTTTGTTTTTTTACCAATACTTATCTCCTCCTGTACCTTCATTAATTTTACCATTTACAAATTACAGTTCCTAGCATTTAATATATGTCAAAAAAATTTAGAGTTTCAAATGAAAAAATCCTTATAAACAAACAGAGAACCAAATTAAGTGTAATGAATTAATTTTCCTCTTTTTTCTTCTAGTTTTTTAACACAATTCTTATCCTCACACAACTCTACTGGAACTATTAACAAACCTTTAGCTGTTAAAATCCTATCCTCTTCCATAGACCTGATATAAACTCCACCTTCTTGAAGCCCCTCGTGGAATTCACCACTACCTTCCTCAAGTAAGTCCGTTTCGGATTGTCTGTGTCATCGCTTCATCAGAATATCAGAGCAGGAAATCTCTCTTTGATTGTTCCGTCCTTCCAAATAAGGAGCGACCTTATTTGTACTATGACCTCTGCTGACTTCTGACTGTTCAGCAATCTATCACTAGATTGGTTGCCAACTTAGTTGGCGTATCAGTCAGACCTCCCCGGGTAAGAGTGCAATCTTTCCTTCCACCTATCTACTTCATTTACTCCTTATCACCTTCGACAGAATTGATTTTGTTTTGCTTTGCAAACTCATCCAATGATACTTAGCCTCATATGAAGTTCGTGTTCCTCAGACCGGAAGTTTGCCGCTCGCTTCCTTCAGATTCCGCGTCACCACGGACACCCTTGCGTTAAGCTAACCGTTACTTCTGTCTTCACGGCTCGGGACTTTCACCCTAAAGATTACACCCATGCCGGGCGCACAAAGCAAAAATCCCACCCAGGTCGGGGTGGGATTTTCTGTATACAAAACAAAACAGCCACTGAATTTCAGTGACCCAAAATATTACATGCTATGGAAAAGATATTTTTATTATAAATCATTTTACTATTTTGTCAACTTATGGATTGGAAAATTAATAGTAGGCATAAAAATTTATGTATATTTAACCTTTCTAACAAATAATTCTCCTCCTTTCTCTTCTCGCCTTTACATTAAGAAGAGAAGGAGATAAACATTGATTTTGTCGAAAAATGTTCGACTCATATTGAATCCTTCATTCAACATTTCTCCAAGCTTGTAGATAAAGTCACCCGTATATCTCTTTTTTCGGTGTTTTCTCTTCCAATACCTAGCAATTTAATTCATTGTCCACAAGAAATCCAAGACCAATCCCCTTTCGTATGATTGCTTCAGCGTTGGATAGCGGTATCGTCCTTCCTTGCCAACCTTCCTTTAAAACTTCTTGAAGTAAAGACCCGCTGATGATCTCTTGAACTTCCCGTCACTTAACGACCTTGCGGTCTGTTTGAAGTGGGGGATTCCTACGAACTCCGTTCCATCGAACAGATATTTAGTAGGCTATCCCTGTCGTTCCAACAGTTAAGAGACGAATCGCTTCATTCCGAAGATTTTGTCCTGCGTTCACATCTCTATCGTGATGTGTTCCACAATAAGGGCAGACCCATTCACGCAAAGCGAGATTCTTCACGTCTTTATTACGGTAGCCACAACGGGAACACAGTTGACTGGAAGGAAAGTTTTTTGCCACCGTTATCACTTTCTTTCCATACCATTTTGCTTTGTATTCCAGCATAGTGCGGAATTGCGACCAACTCACTTCGCTAATGGCTTTAGCTAAATGATGATTTTTGAGCATACTCGATACCTGCAAATCCTCTATGCCTACTACATCGTGGTTTTTGATGATATAGGTTGAGATTTTGTGCAAGTAATCGGCTCTTGCGTTGGTTATTCGTTCATGGATGCGAGCAACCTTCATCCGTTGTTTTTGCCAATTAGCCGAACCTTTTACACGTCGAGAGAGGATACGTTGTGCTTTTGACAATTCTTCTTCGAGAGTGCGAAAGAATTTATGGTTTTGGAAAACTTCTCCTGTGGAAAGAATCGCAAAGTCCTTTAATCCCAAATCGATACCAACAGATGAACCCGTTTTTTTGAAGGGGTGAACCTCTGTTTCTACTAAAATGGACACAAAATACTTCCCACTTGGATTTCGTCTAACCGTTACACGAAGAATACGTCCTTCTACGTCACGACTTTTGGCAAAACGAACCCAGCCGAGTTTGGGGAGTTTGATACGATTTCCTACAATCTGGATGTTTCCATTCGAGTTTTTAGTGGTATAGCATTGAATCTTGTTCTTTTTAGACTTGAATCGAGGGGCATCATTTTGCTTCTTGAAAAATCGAGTGAAGGCATCCGCAAGGTTTTTAAGGGATGACTGAAGAGCAATACTATCCACTTCTTTTAACCAGGTTAACTCTTTCTTTAATTGTGGAAGTTGAGCAGAACATGTAGAATACGTTAATCCTTTACCTGTTTCTTTGTAGATTTTGTTCCACAGAGAAAGGAAATGATTAAACACAAAACGACTACATCCCATAGTTTTGTTAATAAGGGTAGTTTGTTCTTTGTTCGGATAAAGACGGAACTTATAGGCTTTATGGATGAACACGATTTCCACCCCCTTTTTTTGGTTATTATACCATTTTTATATACAAAACACAAACATTTGTTCTGTTTTGGTGCAGAGACAAAGCTATATACACTCAAAGATGATTGGTATTCGTATGTTACTCTAATTCCATACGTTCTCATACTTACGAACGATTGAGATGTAAGGTAACCATCCCTTGTCCCAAGACGATTAGATCCCCACTTACTCTCTAACTCTCCTAGAAGCTGGGGGGATTCTGGCCTTTGATTGATTAATGGAATGTTCCTTCTGTTTCCCATAGGAAAATATGGATTGAACTATTAATTCCATGTCCATTCTCACCTAAGCAAACTATTTGTTTTACTTTTAATATATTTTCTAAAAAATAAAAGTTATTAACCTCACATTTTGATAGGGAATCTATACCTTAAGAATGGTCTATAACCCACTTTACGGACTTATTATATTTTTTATTCAGTGATGTCAAGATAAACTTAATAGGCCTTCTCTTTAATTTTAGATATTTTGAAAAATAAAAAAGAAAACAGTATTATAATCATCCAGTTAATCGTTAAATTACCATGATAAAACAAAAAAATGAAAAGTCTTTAAAAGATAGATTAAATTCTTATCCTATCAATCGTGAGCGTAACGGTTGCCGCATTGTTATATGGACGCATAATTGTACATGCATTTCATCAACTGCAATATATCGTCAACAGTATCATTTTCCGTTTTGTAGAACTGTTTCCAAATCATTAATAAATCACTTTCCAGTTTTCATCGACGACTGCCTCAATGACTTTGTGTTTTAAAAAATAATTGGCAATTAACTCGGGGACATCGATCGGAATCTCCTTCACAACGGGCTGGTTTTTATACATCCAATAGTCACCGCCTCCGCCAGCGCGATAATGATTCATCACGACATCTACTTGTTGGTCTGCACGAAGCGGCTGACCCTTATAATTCAAGTGGGTCACACGTTGTCCGACAGGCTTGCGAACATCAATGATATACTCGATGCCTTCCCACATATCGTAGTTATAATGCTGAGGCTTGGGCGTCGTAAATGCATCGCTTACCCGTATCGAGCCGTCGGCAAGCCGTTCAAAATAACTCGCTGATTTTTCCAACGCGTCTTTTATGACCTTACCCTTCACCCGCAATACAACTAATGTATTCGGATAAATGTAGTTGGCGACCACACTGCGCATCGTCACAATGGATGAGAATCCCGGAGATTGATTATCAAACAAAGCCGTGTTGGAGATATCTACGCCGGCGGCATCCATTTGAACATGGTTAATAAATTCAATGAGAGGGTGATCTTTTAATCGAATTTCCATTGGATCAGAAACGGTCATATCCCCTTGAATATACCCAATCGGTTGATCAAGCCATTTTTGAACAGCTTGTTCATAGGGTTCTGCCAATCTTATCACTTCTTGATCTGGCTCCACCCCGTTTACGGAAAGAAGTTCTGAATGTTTGCCTTTTATGCGGCATCCATCGTCTGTCTTTTCCATTTCCACCGTTACTTTTCCAAGAGCAATCCCATTACATCCCGGTTGAAGAATCGTTACGCCATTAATGTTTTTTCCAGCGAGCTTGCGATGCTGATGACCCGTGAGAAGCACATCGATGCCCGGAACTTCCATACATATTTGATACGCTTGATTTTCGCCGGTAAACGTTTCGGTTGCCTCACCTGTGTCAAGATCACGTTCAAATCCGCCATGATAAGCCACCACGACAAGATCAGCCTTTTCCTGTTCTTTCAAAAAGCGGACCCACTTCTTGGCCGTCTCTGCCGCATCATCAAAGCGAAGCCCCTTGATATGTTCTTTCTTTTCCCAGTTAGGTATGTATGGTGTCGTTACTCCTAGAATGCCTATTCGAATTCCTTGAGAAACGGTTTTTATGATATAAGGTTTGCCGAAATAAGGTTTTTCAGTTTCTTTGTCTATGATATTTGCAGAAAGCCATGGATAGGCAGATTCATCTACAGCCTTGTTCAAAAATTCCAATCCGTAATTGAACTCATGATTGCCGATGACCCCGGCATCATACTCTAATTGATTTAAAATTTTAATCATCGGGTTAGGTTCGTGACTTTGAAAACGTGCATGATGGTAAGTCAGAGGGGTTCCTTGAATGACGTCCCCGCCATCGATTAACACAGCATCAGGATTTTTTTTCCTTTCTTTTTTTATCAGGGCAGCCACTTTCGCCAGCCCTTTCTCGGCCATTTTGTTAGTCCCGTAGTTGATCGGCAATATGTTTCCGTGTAGATCGCTTGTTTCCAATATGACTATCTCCACTGTTTGCATATTAAAACCCTTTCTATTATAGTCAGAAATTTCATTTTCTTCAGTATATCAAACCCTTTTTCACAGTGGGAATATCTTCATGACAATTTAAGCACAGTTTGAAAAGATTCAGTGGTATGACCTGACATTGTCAGAAAGAAAACAAATTTTTCTTCATATGTATTCCCATATTGGATACATGCCTATCCAAGATACAAACTTTGATATTGCTCGATGATACAACGAAAAATTTGCAACGCAATATAAAAATCAAATGAGTTTAAGAGGGCACACACTTTAGCGATCTTTTCCTGTCCGGCGACAACACGTGTCATCTCAGTCGATATTTATAAAAGACAAAGACGAATGTAAAAAGATGTCGAATGTATTTCCAACATCTTTTTTATTTCGTAAAATAACATAACATTATATTTTGCATCAAAGGGGGAAGGATATTTTTGTATAAAAACTTTTCAATAGGTCTTTGGATCATTGCTTTTTTAATGATCATTTTTTCTGAAAATCCAAATGGATATCTTTTTATTACTTTATGGCTAATAGGTGCTTTTATAGGGTACGTCGGAAAGCGTAAGGATAAAAAAAGCCTTGTATTGAACCATATCGCCATGTGGGGCAACTTATTGACTGTGATCATTTATATTTTATGGGTATTTGTTGTTGGTGTTATTTGGAATTCTCCGTAATGCCAGTTAAAGAAAACAATGGCACTCATGTATGAAAAGAATAATGGAACCCCACGAAATTTGACATATTTGGTAATGAAAGCGTTATTTACATTTGGATGTCCTTTCCATTATAATGTTTTTAATAATGAGAGGGACAAAGGAGGGATGCATTGTGGACCGGATGTTTCGTGTACTTGGTTTTTGGACCGCCATCTTTACAATCATGTTTTATTTGGGAGACATGAAAATCACCGCGCTCATTTTCTTGGCACAGACAGGGTTTTTTTATCTATTGGGCTATTTG
Source organism: Bacillus sp. FSL W8-1127 (assembly GCF_038006725.1). NCBI lineage: Bacteria > Bacillati > Bacillota > Bacilli > Caryophanales > Bacillaceae > Bacillus > Bacillus sp. FSL W8-1127. The sequence continues at coordinate 2,297,457 of NZ_JBBOVU010000001.1, forward strand.
AAACTGTCAGAACGTATGTATATGTATGTCTTTGGAGCTTATTTGACGATTTTCTTTGCAGGCTTCACGTATTGGACGAACTTCATGATGCCATTAGGCGGCGGACAGTAATACACGCACCATACGATCAAGACATGGCTACGCTATCCTAAGCTTTCGACCGGTCTAACATTTAATTCTGCACTCCTTAGATACACACCTTAAAAACAACGAAAAGCTCTCGCTGCCTTTGAGGCAGCAAGAGCTTTCAATCGAAGAAACAACTATTTGGGAATGGTGGCTGTTTTGATTTGTTCATCATTTTGGCGGCGATTACGTGCACTTTCTTTTTGGAGTTTTGCAACTAAATAAACGGCTGTTAAAATCGTTGCGGAAATGAGCCAAAATCCGTACGTATAAGAGTTGGTCCATTGTTTAAACATCCCTAGAATATTAGGCAAGAAGAATCCCCCTAATCCACCAGCCGCACCAACGATTCCTGTCACTAATCCCACTTCTTTCATAAAATACTCGGAAATCGCTTGAAAGACGGCTCCATTGGCTGCGCCTAAAAATAGGAATGTCAAAAGCAATAAAGGAAGCGAAACAGACAGCGGGGGAAGAATACCGACCAAAAAGAGGGCAGCGAAAGCCCCGATGAATAACCAAAAAATCAATGAAAGCCCGCTATACCTGTCTCCTAAATATCCGCCAATCGGCCGAGCGCAACTCCCAGCTAACACGATGAACGTGACAAAATCACCTGCTGTTACTTTATCCACTCCGTATTGATCCAAGAAAAATATAGATAAATAACTAGTCAATCCAACAAATCCACCAAAAGAAAGGCTGTAAAAAAAACTGAATAGCCATGTTTCCTTCCTTTTGAACACGCGTTGATACTCAACGATTTTGGTTGGCCTGACAGCCGTTGGGCAGTCCTTCGCAAACAAACAGAAAATGACCAATACGATGAAAAGCGGGATAAGGGCCAAACCAAAGACTGCATTCCAACCATACGCTTCTGCCAATCTTGGACCAAATAAAGTCGCCAACACCGTACCGCTATTTCCTCCTCCAGCAATGCCCATGGCTAGCCCCCTATATTCCTTTGGATACCATCGGCTTGCTAACGGAAGGGCAACCGCAAAACTTGCGCCGGCAATCCCTAATAAAAAACCTAATGCATAAATTTCATTCAAGCCATCTGCCAGTAACCACCCCCAAAACAAGGGAACCATCGTTAAAATCATTCCGATGATCCCTATTTTCTTTCCTCCCCAACGGTCAGCCAGAAGCCCCATCGGAATACGGAGCAAAGCGCCGCCCAACACGGGTATGGCGACCATCATACCCTTTTCAGCGGAAGTCAACCCCAAGTGTTCTGCTATAAATGTGCCAGTAGACCCTAAGATCACCCAAATCATAAAACTAATGTCAAAGTACAAAAATGACGAAACTAACGTAGGTACATGACCAATTTTAAAAAAATGTTTGACGGTCATTTTCGTTCCCCCTTTGAAAACCTTTTTCCCAACCCGTAAAATGCCACCATTCTTGCCATTAGACCTTTTTATACACTTTTTTCCAAATTTACCACTGGGCGAATCTTGACAGCACAAACTTTAAAACCGGGCATTTTGCAAACAGGATCAAGATCATCCGTTGTAATTTGATTAATATTTTGCTTTCGGCCCCAATGAATAGGCACAAATACTGTATCTTCGCGAATTTTTAAGGAATATTTGCTGCGCGCTACAGCCGAGCCCCTTGCTGATTCTATTTTTACTAAAACATTCGGTTCAATTTTATATTTTTTTGCTGTCTTTGGATGTATTTCAATAAATGATTCCGTATAGCGGGCTGCCAAAGCCGGACTTCTCCGTGTCTGCACCCCCGTTAAATAATGCGGAAGCACTCTTCCGGTTGTTAAATAGAGCGGGTAGTTTTCAGATATGGATTCCTTTGGATATTTGTTTTCGACAGCCATCAGTCTTGCTTTTCCATCCGGATGGGCGAATGCTTGTTCAAACAGTCTTCCCGTTCCTGGATGACCGATGGAAGGACAAGGCCAGTATACTCTTTCTCTCCGGAGGCGGTCATACGTAATTCCGTAATAATCGGCTTTTCCTCCTTTACTCGCCAGCCGCAGCTCTTCAAAAATTTCTTCCGGTGAAGAAAAGGAAAAATAGGTTCCTTTCCCTAAGACTTTGGCTATTTCACAAAGAATTTGCCAATCATGTTTGACTTCATTGGGAAGTTCTTTTTTTGCTGGCCGCCATGTAACTCTCCCTTCAAAATTGGTCATCGTCCCCTCGTCTTCCAAATAGCCAGAAGATGGCAACACTAAATCAGCCAACTGCGCTGTCTCTGATAGAAAGGTGTCTACCACAATAAGACATTGTAAGGATTTCAATGCTTTCTCAACGAATAAGGCGTTGGGATTGGACATGACAGGATTTGAACCCATCACAAATAGTCCCAAAATTTCTTTTTTGGCTATTTTTTGCATCATCTCGAAGGCGGATACCCCTTTTCCCGGCAAATCCTTTTCATCTATTCCCCATACTTTCGCTATATATTTTCGATGTTCAGGATGAACAATCGAACGATATCCGGGAAGTTGATCTGCTTTTTGCCCATGTTCCCGTCCTCCTTGGCCATTTGCTTGTCCGGTAATGGCTCCAAATCCACATCCAAATTTGCCAATTTTTCCAGTCACCAGGACGAGATTAATAAAATTTCTTACAGTCAAATATCCGTTTGTTTGCTGTTCAACTCCTCGAGCGGTAAAAATCATTCCTGTTGGCGCTGTCGCATATTGTCTAGCTGCCAATCGTATCTTTTCTGCCGGAATATCTGTTAACGCCTCGATTTCCTCCAATTGAATATGGTTCATATGGGCTTTCAGTTCTGCAAATCCTTCCGTTTTCTGATCGACAAAAACTTGATCCACATATCCTTCCTCAAAAATGACTTTTAAAAATCCGTTTGCTAATGCTGCATCTGTTCCCGGTTTCACTTTTAGGTGCAAATCGGCCAACTTACTCGTGGCTGTTTCCCTCGGATCAATCACTATGATAAAAGCTCCGTTTTGTTTCGCTTGATGAAAATACGGCCAGATGGTCGGCTGACACTCGGCTATATTGGTTCCCGCCAAAATGATGCAGCTAGTATAGGGGATTTCCGTGATCTTGTTTGTAAGTCCACGATCCATTCCAAACGCATCATTCATGGCGGACGCTGCTGCGGACATGCAAAAGCGACCGTTGTAATCAATGTATTTTGTCTTTAAGGCCACACGGGCGAATTTACCGAGCAAATAAGCTTCCTCATTGGTCAGTGATCCGCTCCCGTAAACTCCAATAGAGTCACAGCCATTCCCTTTCTGAATATTGAAAAAATTTTCTTTAATGAACTCCAACGCTTCTTTCCAACTGACACGGACAAATTTTCCATCCGCTTTTAAAAGCGGATACTGCAGACGCTCCGGATGGTAAGCATGCTGATGCGCATTTAACCCTTTGATACAAAGACGTCCATTGGAGGTCGAGTTTTGGGTCGGCGCCACTTTATACGTTTTTCTTTCGCCTTCGGTCTTCTCCAAAATCTGCATTGTACATTGAACGCTGCAAAACGGGCACTGTGAATGCAACAAATTGGCTGAAGAATCCTGTTCTTCAAAACGCAAACCATTTCCTAATACTTTCGTCATTGAGACTCACCTAATTCGTCAAACTGTATATATATCGTTCCGTTTTCGATCTCGACTGGAAACGTTTTGACACATCCTTGATCAGGAGCTTGCACAATTCCATCCTTGACGGATATTTTCCAATCATGGTAAGGACAATAGACAAATTCTTCACAAAGTATGCCTTGTGAGAGATCCCCACCTTTATGCGGACAACGATTCTCTATCGCATATACACGGCCATCTGTTGTACGGAACAACGCGATCTTCGTATTTTGAATGGCAACGGTCTTTCCCAGTCTCTCCGGAACATGGCGAACAGATCCTATTTTAATTCGCATATTTTCATCTCCTCCTAATGATTTGCCGGAATTTTGGTCGTTATGTTTCCAAATAATTGACTCTGTATTCCTTTATTCTCCACAATTTCTTTCCACGGATCTGTCGTTGCAGCTAATGTCTCCTCAAGGCGCTGAAGCAGTTGTTTTCGAAAATCAACATCAAAGATCGCTTCACGAATTTTCTCAATCCCTAGACGTTCAACCCATTTAGATGTTCTTTCTAAATAACGAGCGGTCTCACGATAATATTGAAGAATGGCACTTGACATTTCGATCACTTCTTCCTCGGTTTCCACCGTACAAAACAAATCACCCGATCGCAAATGAGTTCCGCCGTTTCCACCTACGTAAATTTCCCAGCCGCCATCAACGCCGACTATGCCGATATCTTTTATACCGGATTCCGCACAATTGCGCGGACAAGCCGACACAGACATTTTTACTTTATGAGGAGTCGAGAGGCGCTCGAGTTTCTTTTCTAATCGGATCCCGAGCTGGATGGAATCTTGAGTTCCAAAACGGCAAAATTGTTTGCCGACACATGTTTTTACTGTGCGGAGCGCTTTTGCATACGCGTATCCAGATGGCATATCCAGCTCTTCCCATATTTTAGGCAGATTTTCTTTTTCAATCCCCAATAAATCAATTCGTTGCCCCCCTGTTAATTTGATCAAGGGAACATTGTATTTTTCCGCCACATCCGCTATTTTCCTTAATTGTTCCGCCGTCGTTACACCCCCATAAATTCTCGGAACCACTGAATAAGTACCATCCGCTTGAATGTTCGCATGCAAACGCTCATTTACGAAGCGTGAATCCTTTTCGTCGTAGTGTACGGTTGGATAAAGCATTCCTAAATAATAGTTCAAGGCTGGACGGCATTTGGAGCAGCCTTCTTTATTTTTCCATCCCAATTCATCCATAACTTCCTTAACGCTTCTTAGCTGCTTTCTTTTGATTTCAGCGATCACTTCATCACGGCTTAATGTTGTACATCCACAAACCGTTTCTTTCAACGTGCTTTTATCGAATTTTTCTCCCAGCGTATATTCTAAAAGTTCTTCTACCAAGCCTTTGCAGCCGCCGCACGAACGAGAAGCATTTGTACAATTCTTTACTTGTTCAACTGTCGTTAAGCCCTGCTCCACAATCGCTTTGCAAATCGTTCCTTTTGACACCCCATTGCAGCCGCAAACAATCTCATCATCCTTCATAACCGAGGCGGTGTTTTCATTGAGAGCTCCTGATTCAGAAGACCATAGCGATAATTGAAACGTTTCCGGAACCGTCTCCTCTTTTCTAATCCATTCCATCAGTTTTCGGCTTTCATTCGTGTCACCGACTAATATAGCTCCTACTATTCTCTTGTCGCGAATAACTACTTTTTTGTAAATTCCTCGATACTCATCATATATTTTCATTGACTTGGTATTGTCAGAATCGGCAATGATCCCTGCGGAAAATACATCAACTCCTGAAACTTTCAATTGAGTCGATAAGACGGATCCATTGTATCCTTTCCCTTTTTGATGACAAATTGTCTCAGCCAAAACTTTTCCTTGTTCATAAAGAGGCGCCACCAGACCGTAAACAACACCGCGGTGCTCAGCGCATTCTCCTACCGCATAAATATTAGGAATATTGGTTCGCAAGTAATCGTCGACTAGAATGCCGCGGTTGACATGCAAACCGCATTTTTTAGCCAATTCTATATTAGGCTGAATTCCAACTGCCATGACCACCAAATCTGTCTCTAATTCCATTCCATCGCTGAAGCGGATTCCGTTCACCCTCTCCAAACCCATAATTTCAACCGTATTTTTTTCTAAAAGGAAATTCATCCCTTGATCCTCTAATTGCTGCTGCAGCAATCGGGATGCAGCCGGGTCCAACTGGCGATCCATTAGGTGTTTTCCAATATGAACAACATCCACCTTCATCCTTAAATTCAGCAAACCTCTAGCGGCTTCTAATCCAAGCAATCCTCCACCGATCACAACGGCCCTTTTATAGCTTTTCGCACTTTCGATCATCTTTTCACAATCTTGAATATCGCGGAACCCCATCACCCCCTCTTTTTCTGCTCCAGGTATAGGAAGAATAATAGGTTTTGAACCTGTCGCAATAATCAATTGATCATACTCCGTTTCTCTTCCTTTGTTTGTCATGACAATATGCCGATCCGGATCTATCGCTGTGACTTCTTCTCCTGAATTCAAACAAATTTGGTGCTTCTCATACCAATCCCAATCGTTAAGGGTAATATCGTCTAAACTTGTTTTCCCTTGCAGCACGGATGACAATAATATTCGATTATAATTCGGATAAGGTTCCTTTCCAAATATCGTAATATCAAATGCGTTTTCATCAATCTTTAAAATTTCCTCTATACAGCGAACACCGGCCATACCATTTCCGATTAATACCAATTTTTTCTTCATAAAACGCCCCCCAATTTCGACAAGATGACTTTTTCCATGTCCAAAAAAACAAAAACATCGAAGAAGAACGTTCTTCCAAACGATCCATTTTCAACGACAGTTCACCTATATAACATATATTTGTTATATTTATTATAAATAATATTCAGAAAATTATCAATACTGTGTTAAGAAAAATAACACATAAAAGAATAAGATCTTCTTTTTCATAAATGTATGTAAGATATAATAACACAAAATGAACCAATGGAAGCCATTCAACGGTGTAAGACATCAATCAAAATGGGGGCAATTGAAAATCTAAATCGAGTTCTAACATACTGCTGCTGGAACGGCTCCTCTTTTAAAATATTGACACAATAAAAATCTTGATTTATCGTAAAAAGTAACAAAAATCCCCTCCCATTGCGAAAAGAACATCCCACAAAAACCCTTCTCGAACCTGAGAAGGGTTTTTCGCTTTTATTGAATATTTGTTCGTTCAACTGGCATCATAGTAAGTGACTGATGGGATCAAAATCCATTTAAAAAAGGATTCATATCCATTTCGTTTTCGATGGAGGTTTCCGGACCGTGTCCAGGTAATACAACGGTTTCTTCAGGAAGAGTGAGGAGACGTTCATGGATGCTTTTCAAAAGATCTTCATGGTTTCCGCCAGGGAGGTCTGTCCGACCAATACTGCCATTGAACAGCGTATCTCCACAAAAAACAGCTTCCAATTCCTGCGAATAATAAGATAGGCTTCCCGGTGAGTGGCCGGGGGTTTCCAAAAGCTGAAAACGAAAAGATCCAAGCGTCAGTTCCTTTTCCACCGTTAAAATCACATCAGCCGGCTTTACTCGAACGGCTTTATCTCTTAAAAAAAGCTGAGAGCCGTTCAATGTCGGATCCAAAAGCCATTTAGCTTCATTCTCATGGACATATACAGGAATCCGATACGTTTCTCTTACTTGATCAACCGCACCAATATGATCAAAATGAGCATGCGTCAATAATATTGCCAGCGGCTTCAACTCGTGTTGATCAATCCAACGGCACAGCTTATCCCCTTCATCACCGGGATCGAAAATGATACAATCTTTGTCATCGTTCCATAAAATATAGCAATTCGTTTGCAGGGGTCCAAGCAGCATTCTACTCCATTTCATTTTTCTTTCCTCCTTTTCACTTTTCCATAGTAATCGTATCACAAATAAAGAGAGTGCATCTCTGTGACAAAAACATTTTATTTCAACTCGACAAAGAGATGAAAACACTATAAAATAATGGTAAAATACAATTTGTTTCCTGTGTTTGAAAGATATGCCATCTATTTAAACAGGAAAGGAGATTCATTCATGGGTCTAGTCATTATCTTTTCTCTCATTACCTTGCTTTCGATATTTAGTACTGTGAGCGCTCTCAAAAATAAAAACTTGCTGGGGATTGTGTTCGGGCTGGCTACTTTAAGCGTATTTGGCTGGTTCACAGTTATGACGGTTCTTCATAGTGGTTATCCTGGGCAATAAAAGTGGACCTCGCTGTTGTAAGCGAGGTTTTTTGTTCTTCTATTGATCCCGCTTCCTCCTCTTATGTTCGCTCGTTGTAAGAGACTGGAAACGAAAGAAAACCACCCTGTTCTAGTTGCGTTGCATAAATCATCCAAGCAGCGCACACAAAAAAATTCCTGAAACATCTCGATAAATTTCCTTCCATTGGGAAGGAGGCAACGGGTTTAATCCTTTCCCCAGTTCGATCGTAAATCCCGCTTTTCCAAATTCTTGAATAAACCAATCTTTAAACCCGGCATGACTATCCACGTACCTCACCGACTTATAGCCGCTCATTCTGGAAAACCATTTCGCCAAAACTTCTGCTTCTTCCGGTTCTTTTCCTTCATACCCCCAATAAATCTCTTTTCCTTGAGTATGCAAAGCAATCACCCTGTCAAACTTTTCTTTTTTCGCCAGTTCAGCCATTGCTGCAGCTTCCGGTTCTGTCAATGGCTGTTTTCCGGGATAGTCCCGCGGCGCAGGAGATTTTGGCTTTTTGCGTTTTTTTTCAATCTCCCAATTTGCCGGAAACTGATTGTTCAAATCCACCCCTTGAATATTCGCTTTCCATTTCGAAAATTCCTTGCTCCCCCCATTCCATTTCATCAATTGTTCACGCTTGGATTCCGGGGGCCCATTTAATACTAAATCGACGCCATCCGGGTTCACCATCGGTACAACGGACAATGTAATATGCGGGTAGAGAGAATAAGCTTGAATTCCGTGGAAAAAACAGTGGTTGGTCAAAGACAGCAAGAAATGTTTGAAAAAAGTGATCAACACAACCGTTGTGATCCATTCATTCGCGTGAAAAGAACCGTTCATATGAATTTTTTTATTTCCTTTTCCAATCTTTAGTTCCCATATCGGTTTTTGATCCACGCTTTCTCCGATTTTTTGAACACGGACAAACGGATAAATAGCCGCAATCCTGTTGATTTCCTCTTCTAATCGTTTGGAGTCATACGGTTGATCCAAGGATGTTTCCAAGTTTAGCACTCGTTTCGGCAAGAAAATTTCATTTCCCGGAAGTAAATGCTGGGGGTCCATGTCGGGGTTGACTGTTTGCAAAGCAGTAGGAGACAAACATCTTTCGATTGCCATTTTCCAAAATGTATCTCCTTTTTTCATACGATAACGTTTTGCCACAAACCCCGGAATCTTTACTTTTTCCCCGATTTTCAAGCATTGAGGGTCCATACCGGGATTGGAATCAGCGATCAGCTGTTCAGGAATGCTGAATAATCGGCTGTAGCGGAAAAACGTATCCCCTTTTCGCACCGTTATATCCATAATGGCATTCTCCCTTCGAATCGCCTCTTATCACATGTATGAACCGCTTCATTTGGTTATGCCGGAAAGAAAAAAGATCGGCTTTTGGGGCTAACGGCTGTTCTTTGTCGGGAAAAAATCATCTTTTTTATAAATACGTGTGCAAATTTCAAGACATCGAATGAAAGAAGAAGGATATAGAAAAAATTCGTTGAAAAGGTCAAACAGAGATTTGATGGAAAATGAAAAAACTACTGAACTGGATAACCAATCGTATGGCTCATGTTTTCAATCGGATCAATTTTGATTTCTATTTGTCCTTATAAAAACGCAGCAAATCGCCATAAATAATCCGATCGGAATAACTTAACTCCGTTTGTGCTGTTTTGCTGAATCGACTACAAACTTGGCGGTCCAATAATATGCCGCTTTCTTGCTCGTAGCATTGATTTCGAGTATAGACATAATGATCGGTCACCAAGCTCCCATCCCTAAAAGCAACGAAATCCGGGTGATCGCGCGACAAAAGATCATGACCGAATTGAATGTCGTGTTTTGTTTCGATCCCAAGCAAATGTAAAATGGTCGGGCGCAAATCGATTTGACCCGCCACTTCATGAATGGTCATTCCTTTTTTCATTCCTGGGATATGGATAATGCATGGCACTTTTTGCAGTTTAACCGCTTCTAATGGAGTAATTTCCCTCCCTAAATATTGGCTCATCGCCTCATTGTGGTTTTGAGAAATTCCGTAGTGGTCCCCGTACAGAACAATGATCGAACGATCGTACAAACCGTTCTTTTTCAATTTTTCCAAAAAACGTTCCACCGCTTCATCCGTATATCGAGCCGTAACAAAATAGCGGTTGACGGTCCCATCATTAGATGTGAATTCACTAATCTTCTGATCTTCAGGACTGTAATAAAACGGATGGTGGTTCGTTAACGTAATCAACTTTGCATAAAAAGGGTTGGGTAATTCTTCCAAAAACTTCGCGGACTGATCAAAAAAGGGAATGTCTTTCAACCCCCAATTTATGACATTTTCCGGCGTTATATGGTAATCGTCGGCACTGTAAAAACGATCATATCCAAGCGCCGAATACATGATGTCCCGATTCCAGAAAGATTTATTATTGGCATGCATGGCAGCTGTATAATATCCTGAATTTTTCAACTTTTTAGCCATTGAGTAGTATGTATTCCCTGAATTCGTAAAGAAGACAGCTCCTCTGCCTAAAGGGTACAATGAATTTTCCAGCAAAAATTCAGAATCAGATGTTTTCCCTTGACCCGTTTGATGATAAAAGTTGTCAAAATACAGACTATTTTTGATCAAGCGATTTAAAAACGGAGTAATCTCCTGTCCATTGACTTTATGGTTTATGACAAAGTTTTGCATCGATTCCATGGAAATGACGATGACGTTTTTTCCTTGTGCAATGCCGAACCATTTGTCACTTGGTTTGGCATAATTCGCATGGATATAATTTTCAATATCAGACAATTCACTGCTGTCTGCTAAAGCGCGTTGGGCAGAAGATTTTGACTGAAGCAAAATATCATAAATGTCGTAATAATAAATTCCGATGTTTTTTACAAGCGCTTCTCGATCAAATGTTCTCGTCAACAGCTGCGGCCTCTCCGTCTCTGCCAAGCCTAAATTTAGACACAACAGAGACGCCGCTACATAAAAATAGGCACGGCGCGAGATAGTAGAAAACGGTTGAAAAGAGATAAAGGAAGGCTTCCTTTTTACGATGAGAAACAGCAAAAGAACGTCTGTAAAAAAGAAGAAGTCGTACCATTGAAATTCTTCCCATGCGCTATTGCCTAAATCTCCAAAATTATTGGTTTGAAATAACAACGGCAATGTAAGGTAATCGTTAAAAAAGCGATAAAAGACAACGTTTGCATATAAGAGCAAAGACAAAATCAAACTGATCGCCACGACATAAGTCATTTGATTTTCGGCTTTTTTCCATAATTGCCCCAACCCTAAAACAAACAAAAGAAAGCTAAGGGGATTCATCCATAAAATCCAGTTTTGCAGAGTATTTTCTGTATCAATATGAAAATTTGCCAGATAAACGATAAACGTCTTTATCCATAAGAGCAAAACGGCCGCCCATGTCAGCGGAAGCTTCCTTCCGACCAGCCATTTCATGTTCTTCACCCCTTGCTTGATCAAAAGCCAAAAATGCGATACAACTCTACCAACAGCGGAAAATCCCTCAACAGACAGAGCAAGATATTCAAGTTTTCTTCAAAATGATTTTTCCATCCGCTGACCGGAAAGACCGTTTCACAGTGCCTATTGTTCACGGCTGAATTCTTTCTTCACAAGCCAGCCTGCCCCGATTACACCGGCGCTATTCCCAAGTGATGCACGTTCAATCTTTGTGGATTCACCGACAGGCGGGAATGCATACTGTTTAAAATATTTTCGGACAGGGTCCAAAAGAGTGCTTCCGGCATTGGATACACCACCGCCTACCACAATATAGTCCGGATTTAAACTGTTTCCTAAATTGGCAAGTGCAAAGCCCAAATAGAAGGCAACTCGATCCACGATACGTTTTGCCAAATCATCGCCGCCATCAGCCGCTTCAAATACATCTTTTGCACTTATATCTTGATTGGCATTAAATTTTTCTTTTAAAACGGAACCGCTATCCGCTCGCTCCAGCTCCACTTTGGCTAATCGAACGATGCCTGTCGCTGAAGCCACGGTTTCCAAGCATCCTTTTTTTCCGCAATTGCATGAAAATCCGTCTTCGATTTCCACGACGATATGGCCAATTTCTCCGGCGGCACCTTTTGCTCCCCGAACAATATCTCCATTGGCAATGACGCCACCGCCAACCCCTGTGCCTAGAGTGACACAAACAAGATTTGCAGCCCCGTTGCCTGCTCCTTTCCACATTTCCCCCAGAGCAGCACAGTTGGCATCATTTTCAACCACAACAGGCAAACCCGTTTCTTTTTCCAATGCTTGTTTTAGCGGATAATCGTCTTCCCAACCCAGGTTAACGGTTTTATAAATTCGTCCGGTAGAATAATCAATCGGACCAGGTGCGCCGAGTCCAATCCCTAAGAGCCTGTCTTTCGTTTCCTGTTTAGCATGAAGTGTTTCAAAAATCGATTTCGCGATATCCGGAACAATGTTTCGACCTTTAGACGATCGATCCGTTGGGATTGACCAATGATCTAAAATCTCCCCATCCATATTCAAAAAAGCCAGTTTAACCGATGTTCCTCCTAAGTCAACGGCTGCAATCCATTTTTCTTTCGCCATCATCCGCCTAAACCCTCTCTTTTCTCTTTTTCTTTTTGAATTTCATGACGAAGCAGCAAAATGGCGGATTGAAAGTCTTTTGTATCCACTAGCTGCGATTTATACAGTTCCTTTAACTCCATTTCCATCAATTCCAAATCCGCCAGTCTGTCCCCGATATATATAATGGTGCCAAATTGTTTTAAAAGCTGTTGAACATCATAAATCGTTTTCAAAATTCCCCACCAGCTTTCCTTGCGACAACTTTATTCCAAGAATAGTATAGGGGACGATTCCAAAAAGAACAAGAAAAACCGTACAGGGACGACAGTAACCGAAGGAAAACATTAGTATCAGTTTTTCCCAAATTTCCATCTGCCATGTACCAATCATACCCTCCACGACCTAAATAATGATTGGAACAACCGTTGTTTATGTGCGAGACTCGTAAAAATGAAAAGAGAGACATAAAAAAGAAGAATGATCATACATTGTAATGGACAAACAGGAAAGAAGGTATCCGAAGTGATAAAAAAAGGGACATATCTGGGATTGGCCGCCATCCTATGTTCTTTCATTATTTTTTTCATCATTCGCAACATGAATCAAACAGAAGAAAGCATTATGTATTTTCCTCTCCATCCCACTGCAGATTTTCCTTCTGCCTATACGAAGCTTCAATTCAAAACAGGACATGTCAATCAAGCTTACAAAGTTTCCTGGGAAATTCAGTCCTTTCTTTCCCAAAAGGCCTATTTGCGTCAAGATATCAGCCTATTATTTGTTAACGGACGCTTGCGAGGAACTTTAAACAAATGGAAAGAACAAACGCAAAAAATCACGGTCCGCGATGATTACATCGGAAACGGATCCGCTTTCCTACAAGCTATTTCTTTTCACTATGCTGAACTGCATCAGAACCAGAGTGAGATCAAAAGCGCCCAAGAAATGTCTTCGGATCAATTGTTTGTCATTGATTCCGCCGAAACCCCGTTACTTTCTTTTCGGACGCCTGGAAACCCAATCGAAATCAAATGGTCCAAAACTTTAACCGAACATACCAATAAACAATTGGAGAAGATCGCCTCCAGAGCCTATCAAAAATACCAGCTACAGCCGAATGCTTTTATCCAAATTCCGTTAACGGACTTAGCCGCCTACAGTCATATGAAACTTCCTAACTTGTCTTTGCCTCAATCGAAGACGATTATCGGCCGTTTATGGGAAGGGCTTTACAAAAATTATTTTCTTGGAATAAAAAAAGAAAATGGCACTATCGAGGATCCTATCGGTAGCACCATTCCGCTTATTCTTCTCCCTAAAACAGGAAATGTCCTTTACGTCGTTTTTGAAACGAAAGACGGAGAGATCGTCGCATTAAAACAAATCATCCCTTAATCTTTTATAGTTCCTTTGCCTATCGCTGATATGGGTTTAACCGGCATGATAAACCAAATTTAAGCTATCCGAAAAAATCCGCCATGATATCCTGCCCATAAAAGAAAAACGGTCAGCAGGAAAGAAAGGAGGAAAAACGTCGCCTGAAGGCTCCAGTTGCGTTGACTCGGAACATAGGAAACACCGGCAGCTAAAAATCCGCCGATTAATCCGCCGATATGTCCCGAATTATCTATTCCGGGCACAGTAAACCCGAAAATTAAATTGATGATTATGACCACAATCACGTTCATCCCTATTGTCCGAAAAAACAAACTACGATTTACAAATCCGAAAAATAAAAGAGCGCCGAAACAACCAAATATAGCACCGCTCGCCCCTGCGGACAGATTGGGAGTAAAGACAAAACTGGCAACCGAACCGAGAAAACCGGAAAACAAATAAATCCATAAAAACCGCCATCTTCCGAATATTTTCTCGACCATTGTTCCAAGATAATACAATGCCATCGTATTCATCAGCAAATGCAGAACGCCGATATGAAGAAAAATCGGGGTAAAAAAGCGCCACCACTCCCCATCAAGAATAAGCGGGTTGAACTTAGCGCCAAATCGAATCAACGTATCCGTATTCGTACTCCCGCCGTTTATCTCCAGCAAGAGAAACACGGCGACTTGAACAGCGATAAAAAGGTAGGTGAAAAAAGGGTTGCCATACTCAAGTAAATTTCGATCCTTTTCTTCTTTTTGAACAGCTCCAGTCAAAACAAGCTGTTCAAGGGATTGAACTTCGCTTTCCTCATAAGCATCACGAAAATGCCAGTGTCGAGCTCCATTTTGAAACAGCGTATTCAACTGATCAAATGCTTCTTCTTCATGACCTTGAGCGAACAATATTGGGGTGACGTTTGTTTGAGAAGTCTCGAGCGGAGTATAAGGTGCTTTCAGCAAATGTTCATAATCATCGACCGGTGGGTATTTGGATACATACATACTGACAACATTGAGCCTTCTTCTCATGAAACGCTTGCGGATCTTCTCCCCGTTTGCTGCCGTCAGCTGAATGTCCCTTTGCAGCCAATTGCTCCAGTCAAGTTCACGGCGAAGCAACCGGACAACTGGAGCTCGTTTTATTGCCGTATTTTCCAACCACATCTCCCGGCGGTCATCGGATATTGCCATGAGCTGATAATCTTGTTCCATCAACAAAAAATAAGCAAGGCGCCAAAAAATATAGTCTTCGCGAAAACTCATGAAATCACATTCCTTTGAGCCACTGCGCAAAAAGAGCGCATCTATTATGACTCTACTATAGCGAAGTCACAATCCAATTGTAAAGAATTTTGAAGGATCCATTTTCCATTCATTTATAGCTCGTAACAGGAGTCAGTACACGCATGATTCTGTTTTGGACGCCTGGAATGCGCATGAATAGTTGGACGGCAACCCTTCTAAGAATCATGCTTCCCAGCGCAAGATTGACCAGCCGATAACGATAGCGGTATATAACAACGGCCAGTACTCCGAAGCCGATCCATTTTGTCCAGTTTGTTCTCATATTCATCCCTCCTAGGATTAATTTGCGATACATTGGTCGCAATTATTCCGATTGAAGGAATGATTTCCTCATATAAAGAAAAACAGATTGGCCAGCGCCATTTCGTGAGATTATGAATGGAGCAAATTTCAAAAGCCGGCAACAACTTTTCTTCAGCACGCGCTCATTCAAGATTTCAAGGGATAATATCTCTTAGCGGCAAAGACAAAAAGGAATCATTTAGATCATCATCCATGCCAACAAGCCGCCCAATAAGCTTGAAAGAAAGTTGACGGTTTCATTGTTAAACACAGGATGCCCTTTCTTAAGGATGGTGTTCTTCCCGCAATGAAAACGTTTTTCAGTATGAACCCCGCAATTCGGACATTCATATTCGCTCTGGAAATAAGCACCCAAAAACGTATCGATTACATTTCCGAAAAAGCCTGCTGCGGCGAAACCGATCACGCTTAAAAGGGAGGGCAAATATAGTAAGTATGCAATGACAGCAATCCACGCCGCGCCACCGACAGCCCCCGCTGTTCCCACTAAAGACACCGCACCGGACACACCTTTTTCGACTTGTTTCCATGTTTTTACGGAAATCGGTTTCTTTTTACCGACAATCCCGATTTCTGAAGCCCATGTATCAGCATTGGCCGCAGCAATGGCAGCGATAAAGGCCCAAAGCCATTGTATGTCTCTTTCGAAATGGTAAATGATTAGAAAAAGGACAGCCGGTCCCCCGTTAGCCAATACTTGCTGCCAATCTCGCCTGGATCCTTTCGCCAAACGTTCTTCCGATGGCTCTTTCACTTTCGATTTCCACTTAGACAAGAGGCTTGAAGAGAAAAAGAAAGCACCCAGCACGACGAGCCCTTTCCAATCGGCAGCCCAATAAATCGTCAAACCCGTAATAATGGCCGCGATACCACCTGAAACAGATAAGGCATTTCCATAAACGCCCGCCAAACTAACGAGAACAATCACAGTCATCACGAAACAATCAAATGCTGTCACATTCAATGATCCTTTCTTCCGTGATGATTTTTTGAACAGGAATGTCATGAGATTCCACAGGCAGCTGCGAAACGATTTGACTAGAGAAGGCCAGCGACGCCGTTTGCTTTTTATATAGTTTTAAAAATCGATCATAGTAGCCGCCGCCGAAGCCTAATCGATAGCCATTATTCATAAAAGCAAGGCCCGGTACAAGGAGAAGATCGATATCTGCCGGATCCATTTTTTCCGTTCGTTCCGGATTCGGTTCAAATAACCCGTAATAAACAGTTTCCAACTCCAGAAAAGAAGTTAATGTATGAAACTGGAGCCTTTTTTCATCGGGAAGACATTTAGGAACGGCCACTGTCTTTTTTTGATTCCATGCTTCACGGATCACCTGCCATGTATCCACTTCCGGAGCGATGGAAACCGTTACACCGACGACAGCAGCCTCCTGCCACTCTTTTGTTGAAAACAATGACTTAGAAATACGATAAGAATATTGCTCATATTCTTGTTTAGAAAGAGATGACAACGTATTTTTCATTTTCTTTCTCCATTCCTTCTTGTCCAAAACATCCTCCTCCTTTTAACCGCCTTCGTTCTTCTAATACCTGTCTCTATTAATTATATTAAAAAAACGGAAACAGCCGCAGTCGACATGCACAAAAAAACAGCAGGGAACAGCCTGCTGTTTACTTTGTTTCGCGGTGCAAAGTAACGCGTTTTTCTCTTGGGCAATATTTTTTAAGCTCAAGACGATCAGCATTGTTACGCTTATTTTTCGTAGAAATATAATTACGATCACCGCATTCCGTACATGCTAAAGTGATGTTTACGCGCATTTTTTTCCCTCCAAACCTCAAAGCAAGTCTCGTTTTCCATATGACTTTTCTATAATATCATCTTTTTTTTCGAAATGCTAGTCTGTTTTTCCCGCAGATCCTTCTTGGAATATTGATTTTCCTCATATTCCTGTTCAAACAGCAAGATGGTTCCTCTGCCCGATTCTCCTTCACAAAGGTGAAAGCGAAAGGACAAGATGACAGCATGCCGCCCGAAAACAAATGGATGATAATGAACGGTTCCGTATGGAAGCTCTTCAAACCACTTCATAAATGTTTTTCGTTCATTGACCGGGTAAACGCTTTTCAGCACCGTTCCATTCGTTGCTTCGGCCGATAACATACATCTCTTTTTCTGTTCAAAACTCCAAACCGTTCCGTCTATGGGCGAAAGATAGCCGATTGTTTGGGATTTTTCAGCCATTGGCGACGTTGCCAATACAAAGATGATTTGAATCTCATTATTTTTCGGAGATTTGCTTTCTATGCGAAAATCAAGCTTTTTTCCGTCATAACCGTTATTTTCTTCGATTTCAAAGAAAATGCCGTTATCTATGTTCGAAAATTTCCGACTATTCACCAAACAATAGCAATGAAAATGAGTGCTACCCATGTCATTTTTTACGAGTCGCTGCTTTTTTTTCATCTCTTCACACCCTATTCTTTATTGTTTTATAAAACGGTTCCCTCGTCTTCGATTCTATTAAACGGTCCATATGGACTCATATAGCTTTTTCGTTTTCTTCGCGGCTTCTTCCCAGCTGTATAAGTGTTTTGCCGTATGATAGCCTTGCCGCGCCAGTTTATTCATCATACTTGGATGATTCAATACAGAGACGATTTCTTTCGTTAAACTTTCGGGATTTCCTGCTTCGAAAAGAATCCCGGAATGCTGGTGCTTGATAAACGTCTCGAGTCCTCCGGTGTTGGCGGACACGACCAATTTCTTGGCGGCCATTGCTTCCAAGGCAGCGATGCCAAACGGTTCATAAAGGCTGGGAAAAATCGTAAGCGTACAATGGTTTAATAACGCAATGCGCTCTTCTTCCGTTACATATCCGACAAAATAAACGTTATCTTCCAAACCGCGTTCTTTTACCTGTTGGCGAAACCGTTCCAACAACGGTCCCTTTCCGGCAATGATGAAACAAAGATCAGCCGAGTCCATCATCGGCGCCGCTTCGATGATAGTCTGAAATCCTTTTTCCCATACCATTCTTCCAATTGAAAAGAAATACGTCTTGTCTTTCAGCCATTGAAAGCGTCCACTCAAACACGAAGATGACCATTCTTTATCTTTTTCTGTATCGATGCCGTTGGCAATAACGGATAACGGCGGGTGGTGAGTCAAGATTTGTTGGACTTCTTTTTTCATTGGTGCGCTGCAGACAATCAAGCGGTCGCTCTGCAGCATCAATTCGCATTCCTTTTCATGAATGATTCGCTGTATATCGGACATCCTGTTTCCGCTTCGACCATATTCAGTGGAATGAACCGTTGTGATAAGAGGAAGACCAAAAATTCGTTTGCACGAAAGCGCTGCGCCTGCTACCAGCCAATCATGGGCATGGATGAGATGTATTTCATGATGGGCGAGAATGTCTCCTGCCTTGCGAATCATACAACTATTTAAATCGGCGACCCACTTCAGAAATTGGGGTTCATTTGGATGAAGGGGACCTGATCGGTAAATATGGATGCCGTTTTTTCGTTCATATACGGGCATTCCCTCGCTTTCAGCAGTGATGAGATGAATCTCAACACCTTCGTCTGAAAGCGCCGATGACAACCCCTCCACATGTCTCGCAAGCCCTCCTGCCAAATGCGGAGGAAACTCCCATGAAAACATCAAAACAGCAAGTCGGCAAGAGTTGGTCACAGCTGCAAAACTCCCGGCAAGAAAATGGGCGAAACATTTTTCCAAAAATGACAAAGGACAAAGATTAGAAATTCATTTCCTTCCCGTTTTTCCCTTCTCATCATAAATTCGTATCTCCTTCATATACTTTCGTGAAAGCTTTTGTTTTCCGGATGTCGATTCTTCTGCTCTGTTTATTTCGAGGACCATTTTTCCGATGAATCGGGAAGATTAAGGAGGTTATTCGCAGAGCCCTTTTTTGTATTGCAATAAAAGCTTCCCTTATTTTGTCAATAAAGCAAAAGCACCTCCATTATTCATAATAAGAATAGGTGCTTATATGTCCGCGCCATTTAGGTCGTTGTCTATCCTCGCTGATCACCCCATCTGAAAGTTTTTCAGCCCCTGTTTCGGCACTAGGACAATGAATTTCATTAGAACGAAGAAGAGGAAAAAATTCATGGGTAATGGTCCAAAACCCCAATTCAAAAATGTAAGAATGTCCTGATTGCAATCCTTTTATGATCCAATAATGATGATCTTTCGCTATTTTAAATGTTTGGGCACTAAAAGCATTATTGCCATCGAAACAAATACCCGTTATGTCATACAGCCGCAAATCCCAAATATGTTCGTTAGCTGGTTTTTGATAAAATTCCATCACGGCCGCAACAAATCGCTCATCTATGATCCATGAGCATAGCGCTTTTTGAAACGGAAGAAGAGCCGCCGATAATTCATTCACAAATGGCTTCCAAGTTGTTTGCACCATTTCATCTGCCCTCTCTTGCTTCTTTTTGGTCCTCCGTTGCCATTTCTCGCATTCAGTATATTTTTCGTTATCTTCATGGTATCACCCCTGCCGCTTTTCCACAATAAACGCATTTTGTCAAAATTTGCCGCACCGCTTGTTATCCATTCTGATCGACTGATTTTTTCAAAATAAATTAAGAAAACTCTTTTCTCTGCATAGACCCACCACTTATGGATCATGACGATTCTTTGCACAGGCCCCTTTGCTCTCATCTACCATTCCCTATCGACTCTTTCCCTTTATACACAGATTAAGAGTCCACCAATGTGTTTTCAGGCACCTTTTTTAAATTTCCCTTCGTTTATTAGATACTCTTATTCTACAATGATGTATGGAAGAATTTTGCGGAATATGCTATAACTAACAGTATCTATATCGATTTGGGGTGAAAAGTATGTATGGATTTATCTTGGGATTATTAGCCGCATCGCTCCTTTTATTCATTCTATCTTTCTTCATGAAAAGTCGTTTCAAAACGATGGAACAGCAGCTAGAAGAAATATCGCTTCAATTCCTTCAAGAAAATTACCAGGTGAAAAAGAAGCTGAAAGTTTTAGAAGAGGAACTTTTAATGGGAGATCCCTATTCCGAAGAGAAAAATTCCCGTCAAAAAGTGAACGAAATCATTCGCAATCAAGTGATATCCTTATATTTCCAAGGAAAGAGCATGGATCAAATCGCCAAACAATCTTCCCTTTCTCTCAGCCAAGTCAAACAAATTTTAAAACCCTATCAAAGCAATGAATATAAGAAGGACATGATTTTTTGATGACGGGATGCAAAGAATCCGGATGATTGGAAACGGATTCTGAAAATAAAAAATCGAAAACCCGCAAGACAATAAAAAGCGAGGAATGGAAATGAGCAGAGAAACAGTACGTGCATTCGCTTTTGGATTGCTTTCAGCAGCATTGGCCTTATTTTTATTTGTACAGTTTTTTTATCGACCTGAAGCCAGTATGAGCACTCAAGAGATGATACACGCATTGAAAAAACAGGGGTACACGGTTTCTTCCCCGAAAGAGTCAAGTAATCAGCCGATAAATCGAAAATCATATAGCTCGAAGCGCGAAAAACTGCAGGCGGATACATCTCGCAAGACGAAGAATGAGTCATCTAAAGAAACGAACAATGCCAATCGTTCGTTCCGGTTAACGATATCGCCTGGAACGACGCCAGATCAAATCGCCCAACGTTTGGAACAAGAAAAAATCATCAATAGCGCCAGTCAATTTAGTGAGTACATGAACCAAAACGGCTTTTCCAAAAAACTGCAAATCGGTACGTATTCATTAAACTCGCAAATGACGATGGAGGATATTGCCAACACCATTACAAAGTCAAAATAATCGATTTTAGCCATCAAGTGTTTTTCCGATTTCGATATGATAGACCATATTGTACATAAGAGAAGCTAAGAAAAGAGCTTCTCTCACGCAATCCCATTATGGTTTTGATAATCGAGTAGGAGGGAGCGATTAACTCCCGTCCTCTCACACCACCGTACGTACGGTTCCGTATACGGCGGTTCAATTAAGATAATTGACGCAAGTCTTTATAACTTCCGTGAATAGCTGTTCTCTTTATGCCAGTGGTCACTCCACCCTCCAAGAGGTCTCCCACGGGATTCACCGCTTCCTCCCTCAAGTGAGGTACTACGTTTTCTGTGTTCATCATGACTCACTGAATACCAAGGGCTATTCTCTCTTAATTGTTCGGTCCTTCTTAGTTGTTCTAGACCAACTAATACTATGACCTCTGCTGACTTCTGACGGTTCAGCTACTTATCACTAAGTAGGTTATGAAGAGTACTTCACATATCCGCCAGACCTCCCCGGGTAAGTACATGCACTTTCACACCATCTATCCGCCTCATTTACTCGATATGACCTTCGACAGAAAGAGCTTTGTTTTGTTATGCAAACTCACTCAATCATACCTAGCCTTATATGAGGTTCGTGTTCCTCGGACCGGTGTTTTGCCTCCAGCTTCCTTCAGATTCCGCGTCACCACGGACACCCTTGCTCTTGGCTAACCTCTACTTCTGTCTTCGGGGTTCGGGACTTACACCCTATAGTTCATGTACATGCCGGGCGCACATAAAAAGGCCGAGACGAACATCTCAACTGTTCGTTTCGGCCCTTTTTCGATTATCCTTGGCTATTATCTGAATCGGAGCTTTTGCTCTTCGACTTATCGTTGGATTGGTTGTCCTGTTTTGGCATTTCGTCCACGACGACGTCGGATGTTTGTTTTTGCGCACGTTCTTTCTTTAGTTCGAAATATTTGTCCAAAATTCGACGACCAATACGATAGTTGATTTGCGAGCTTCCGTTTCCTTCATAGACCCACGGCACAACGACGGCAAACGCAACTTCCGGATTGTCATAAGGAGCATAACCAACAAGCGTCAAATTCCAAACCATCGGCAGCTGTTGACCTCTTTTCAAAAATTCTTCGCTTTTTGGTCCATCATATACCCCTTCTGCCGTCCCTGTTTTCCCGGCCGGTTTGTAAGGCGCATCATGAAAAGCGCTGTAAGCCGTTCCCTGCGGATCCTGCATGACTTCTCTAAAGCCCTCTTGTACATGTTGAATCCAAGAGGTTTTAGCATCGATTCTGTTCAGCACCTTTGGTTCAACCGTTTTGATGACCGGACCAATCTTTTTGGAATCTGATACTGGTTCGCGAATTTCTTTTACGATGTGCGGCTCCATTCGATAGCCGCCGTTGGCAAT
This sequence comes from Bacillus sp. FSL W8-1127, assembly GCF_038006725.1. Classification (NCBI taxonomy): domain Bacteria; kingdom Bacillati; phylum Bacillota; class Bacilli; order Caryophanales; family Bacillaceae; genus Bacillus; species Bacillus sp. FSL W8-1127. The sequence goes on from NZ_JBBOVU010000001.1 coordinate 2,320,185, forward strand.
GGTTGAAACATATTGTGCCATTTGCAGAGGCGTATACGTATCAAATTGCCCGATCGCAAGGTCCAAAAGCAAACCAGGACGACCTGGATCGATCTTTCCTTTATAGCCGACTTGTTCATTCGGCAAATCGATACCCGTAGGCACACCTAAGCCAAATTGAGCGTAATGGCTTCTCATGACATTAAAGGCATTCATATCAATTTGAAGGCTTTGATTCGGACGATAGGTTCCTTTTCCGATGGCAATGGCCGTTTTAAACATATAAACGTTTGAAGACCGCTTAAGAGCATATAAATCATTAATGGACATGGCGCCGGTGCGGTTAAACCATGAGCTCTTAGGGGGGGTTCCTCTAAATTTTAAAGGTTCATCCACGAGGTATTGTCCCGGATGAATCGCACCAGTCATATACCCTGTTAATAATGTGGCCCCTTTGACAGCTGACCCCATAGCATAGGAAGTCGTCATATTGCCAAGGGAAAAATCCACAAGTTCAGGTTTACCGGTTTTTTTGTCGATTTCGTATTTTTTTCCGGCCATGGCCAAAATTTCACCGGTATGCGGATCCATCATAGTGACAAAAGCTCGGTCCAAATACCGTCTTCCCGGAATTTCTCTTGACAGTTCTTGGGAAATGATCTCATCCACCGCTTTTTGCAAATCCATATCGATTGTCAGAACAAGATCATCTCCCCGCTTCCCTTTGCTGACAACTTGGGAATCAAGGATGTTGCCGTCTTTGTCTGTTATATTTTTAATTTTTGTTTTTTGTCCGCGCAAAACGTCTTCATACTGATATTCTATGTAGCTTTTGCCAACACGGTCATTACGGCTGTAATCTTTTGATAAATAATAATCAAGCATATCTTGAGGAAGCCCCTCATTAGAAGACGAAATTTTCCCTAGCACCGACTTTAACGTTTCCCCGTAAGCGTAGGAACGGTCCCAGTCAACGGTTGTATCCACACCAGGAAGAGAATCGAGATTCTCGTTAACCAAAGCATATTCCTTCGGTGTCACTCCGTTGTTTTTCACAATCTGCGGCGTCATCGCATATCCAGAATTAAATTTACTATAAATCGCCAATACCTCTAAGTCATGTTTTGTCAAGGAAGCTAAATCCTTTTTGGTGACTCTCTTCAGCTGCAATTGATATAATTGATCGTCAGACAATTGATTGTCTTTATATTTTTTCCATTCTTCTTTCGTAATCTTCTGTTTCGCCTCTTTCGGATGAGTCATGATCCAATAATCTTTTTTATCTCTTTCGGTGACTTTATCCGTATCCATGTGAATCAAAGCAGCCAATTTTTTGGCCGTTTTCAGCATTTCTTTAGGACCGGCATTTTTCGATCTTGTATACGTAATGGCGTATTTGGAGCGGTTTTCCACCACCGGTTGACCATTTCGATCATAGATGATGCCGCGAGGAACGCTTGTATTGGCCGTCACATTCTCCGTGCGTTCAATCTTCCTTTCGTAGTCCTCCCCTTGAACGATTTGTACAACCCCTAACCTAAAAATTAAAATAGAAAACAACACAAAGACAATAAAAAACAACATGTTCACCCGAAAAGGTACATGCGTTCTTTTTGCTCTCTTTGCTTTTTTCAATGGGAACAATCCTCTCTTTACAATAACTCTTTTCTCTTTATCATTTTAAACAAAACCAAGCCATTTTTCTATAAAAAAGAGCATGTAAAATGATAGATGATTTCTTTTAAAACATGGAAAAATCGAATATTAAAACGGAAAACGCCCATTTTGGTGCGTAAATCTACATCTATTAATGTTATGTATGGTGAATTATAGATTAAGATATCGTAATTGGAACAGATCCCTCCTTTTCACGGAATTATTTATTGTATTTTCCATGATGAAATGGAAGGATCCGTCCTTAAGTACGAGCACTGACTATTCGATGCGAATGTTTCGAATACAAAAATAAATCAGCGTATGACCAGCTCCAACGATTAACAACAAGATCGGAATGCTTTTTTGTTCAGGAAAAAAATGAATGGCGAATATAAAGCATAAAATCGAAAAAATACGGCCGGCATTGTTAAACAATTCTCTCACCACAATATACTCGACCCGCATTTCACTTGCTTTCCAAGAACGGCCGATCACATCATAAGTAATCGAAATATACGGAACAAGTAGAAAGGGATACGCGATGGCAATCATGCTTGCATAAATCAAAAGTTTCGGGAACGTGGGATGAAACACAATCAAAAAAAGGGACAAGTATAGGACCACACCTGCAGCCAGTATCACTGGCTTCCGAAATTCCTGTTTGATCAGACGCGAAGCTAAAGAATAGCCAATAAAAGAAATTCCTGAGTTCACCAACCCATAGGTACCTAACGAAAATTCACTTCCCGTCGAAATAAAGACGAAAACGGAAATAACAAATACGAACACGCCTTCCCGCAAACCTTGGAAAAAATGAGCAATCGTAATTCGGTTCCAATTCTGATTCGTTTTCCTCTCCTTCCATATCCTTTTCAAAAAATATTGACCATGAGCCGGCCTTCTTTTCAGCATAAGACTTAAAAGAACAGCGATCGTAAATAAGCCGAGCGACACGGCAAAGATAATGGAATACCCGACAAACGACTCAAACCGTGAAATAATGGATCCGGCTAAAACGGGACCGACCATCCCTCCGGCTGAACTTAACGTTCCGAGAAATCCGTTAAAAAAATCACGGGTTTCTGGTTCCGTAATCTCAAACGTTAAGACATTGTACGCCAGCCAATAAAAACCATATCCCACTCCCAGCAAAGCGCCGAGAATAGCTAAAAATTCATGGGCCCGTTCGCCAAAAAAAAGGACAGATAAATAAAAAAGGGCCAAGAAACTGACTCCCATACGCAAAACCATGATTCGATCGACTTTTTTGGCCCATTTCCCGGCGAGAATAAACGTTAATGGCTGAAAGATGACCACCATTAAATTATAAATCGCCAAATCCATAAACTTTCCGGACTGTTTCCATAAATAAATGTTTACAAATGTGTTGGAAAGCGCCACGCTTAAAGAATAGCATCCGCCGATCGTTAATAAAATCAGCAATTCTTTTGTTAATTCTACATCTCCAAACCATTTTTTGTATTGTTTGTTCATAAAAAACTCCCCTTTGTCTCTCTCCTATCTTTTGAAACAAAGGGGGCTCTTATACAAGAAAAGGCGAATCCCTTTGAAAGGATTCGCCTTTGTCATTATTTTGCAGCGCTGTAGCGTTTTGCTACTTCATCCCAGTTGACTACATTCCAGAATGCTTGGATATAGTCTGGACGACGGTTTTGATAATTCAAATAATAAGCATGTTCCCAAACGTCTAATCCTAAAATAGGAGTTTTACCTTCCATTAATGGAGAATCTTGGTTTGGTGTGCTCGTTACTTCTAATTCACCGTTGTTCACTACGAGCCAAGCCCAGCCGGAACCAAAACGGTTTGCTGCTGCAGCAGAAAATTCTTCTTTAAATTTCTCAAAGCTTCCAAATTTTTGGTTGATAGCATCTGCCAATTCGCCTGAAGGAGCACCGCCGCCGCTTGGAGAAAGAATCGTCCAGAAAAGAGAATGGTTAGCATGTCCACCGCCGTTATTGCGAACAGCCGTACGTACATTTTCTGGAACGGCATCTAGGTTAGAAATCACTTCTTCAACAGATTTGCTGAGAAGTTCATCATTTCCTTTCAATGCATCGTTTAATTTTGTCACATAAGTGTTATGGTGTTTCGTATGATGAATTTCCATTGTTTTCGCGTCAATGTGTGGTTCTAAAGCGTCATAAGCATAAGGCAATTTTGGAAGTTCAAAAGCCATGATTAATTCCTCCCTATGTAATCCATTTTTAAATTTTGAATCATGTGATTCAACCGTTTCCAATTATTACATTACCAAAGATAGTGTGGACTTTCAATTTTTTTGCTTTTATTTGCATAAAATTTGTGTTGGCCATTACCCATAAAAAATATGGCAAGCACTTGCCAAAATGGAATGTACCCGCCCCCTATTTGTCCTTTTTCCTTTTCATCTAAGCTGGATTGTTTTGTTGAAATTCTTTCTTCGCGAAAGGACCAATGATAGGATTCCCAATACTCGCCTGAATTAAAACTGCGATTTTTTTTGACAAAAAAAACCGCAACGATCTTGCGGCTAAACAAAGTCTATGGACCCTGCAGGACTCGAACCTGCGACCGGACGGTTATGAGCCGTCTGCTCTAACCAGCTGAGCTAAGGGTCCTCCTCATTTCACCCCACAATATAACACCCTGATGATCGATCTGTCAATGACATCAATGAATCTGCCAGAAGAAATACACGATCATGGCGATCTGAATGATACCTTTTGTCAATACGGACGCAAAAAAGGCCACAACAGAACCAAGAGCAATTCTCACCGCTTGAGAAAAAGAAGTCCGATGAAATACCCATTCTCCAATCAACGCGCCAAGAAACGGTCCGATCACGATACCGAAAACCGGAATGACAAAAGGCCCGAGAATAAGCCCAATTGTGCTTCCCCAAATTCCTGCTTTGGAACCGCCAACCTTTTGGACCCCGAAGTAATTGACCATATAATCTGAAAGAAACAGCAAAACGACCAAAATCCCTTGAACCGTCCAAAATACCCAGCTAAACGGTTCAAATGAAAAAAACAGTCCATACAGCAAGAAAGCGCCCATCAAAAATAGCACTCCTGGTATGACCGGATAAATGAGTCCGATAAAGGCAATGATGATGCAAATCCATATAAGGATCCAAAAAAGAATCGACAAAAAAGTCTCCTCCCTTTTTTTGCTTTCGACCATTCTCATTTCATGTCTTTACAGAAAGTTTTATGCCCCCAATAAAACATACATGAGAGAAAGATCATTATGCTTTATTTATTGTAGCGGAAAACGACGATACTTCAAAACCTTTTCACCGATCAACAAAAAAAAACACGCACATTTTAAAGAGAAAACATAAAGAAAATATTCGTGGTTTCAGAAAAACATTCTTTCTATCCCTTCATAAAAAGAACAAAGCGGTCATAAGGTATACTACGGAGGGACAAATATGAAAAGATTAGGAATGTTACTCGCTCTTGTTGTCGTCATTATAGCCATAGGATATGATCTAAAAATTGGAACTCTTCCGTCAAACCAACCAAAAACCAGCCCATTTTCATTATCAGCACCTGCCGCCCATTCATCCATTCCTTATAAGGAAATCAAAATCCACTCGGGAGATACGGTTCTGTCGGTCGCTGAACGAATTCAACAGGGAACTTTGCCGGTATCGATTGACGAAGTCATCCATGACTTCGAAACATTAAACAACGGTCTGAAACCGGAGGACATTATGGTTGGAAGAACGTATAAATTCCCCGTATATGAGTGAACTTAAGTTTATTTATTGCTATTTCAACAAAGACTGGTACAATTATTTAATGAAAAGAGCTTATTAATTTAATGATATCAAAAGGAGAGAATCCACTTGGGTGAAATTATACATCGTTCAAAAACGCGGCCGGTAAAAGTGGGAAATTTAACGATTGGCGGTAGCAATGAATTGATTATTCAAAGCATGACCACCACGAAAACGCATGATGTAGAAGCGACAGTACGGCAAATTCATCAATTGGAAGAAGCCGGCTGCCAAATTGTTCGTGTTGCATGTCCGGATGAACGAGCAGCAAATGCGATCCCCGAGATAAAGAAAAGAATCCATATCCCATTAGTAGCGGATATTCATTTTGACTATAGATTAGCTTTAAAAGCCATTGAAGGCGGAGCAGACAAGATTCGGATTAATCCCGGCAATATCGGGAAACGGGAAAAAGTAGAAGCGGTTGTCAAAGCAGCCAAAGAAAGAGGGATCCCGATCCGAATCGGCGTCAACGCAGGAAGTCTTGAGAAAAAAATTCTTGAAAAGTACGGATATCCGACCGCTGATGGAATGGTGGAAAGTGCACTGCACCATATTCGCATTTTAGAAGACCTCGACTTTCACGATATCATCGTGTCTTTAAAAGCTTCTGATGTCAATTTAGCGATCGAAGCATATGAAAAGGCTGCAAGAACGTTTGATTATCCGCTTCACCTAGGAATTACGGAATCCGGAACACTTTTTGCCGGCACCGTCAAAAGCGCAGCTGGATTAGGAGCCATTCTTAGCAAAGGCATCGGAAACACCTTGCGTGTTTCTTTAAGCGCCGATCCTGTTGAAGAAGTAAAGGTTGCCCGGGAATTATTAAAAGTATTTGGTCTTTCTTCCAATGCGGCGACATTAATTTCCTGCCCGACATGCGGCCGAATTGAAATTGATTTAATCAGCATTGCAAACGAAATCGAGGAATATATTCAAAAAATTAAAGCCCCGATTAAAGTGGCCGTTCTTGGATGCGCCGTCAATGGTCCTGGTGAAGCAAGAGAAGCAGATATAGGCATCGCGGGAGCACGCGGTGAAGGACTGCTGTTCCGAAAAGGAAAAATCGTGCGAAAAGTACCTGAAGAAACGATGGTTGAAGAGTTGAAAAAAGAAATCGATGCCATTGCAGAAGAATATTATCAAAAACAAAAGCAAGAACAAAATGCATAAAAAGAGGTCGGCTTAAGCCAGCCTCTTTTTTTCTGTAAAATGCTAAAAGAACGGAAGGACAAAAAGTCCCATCACGACTGCAACAGCTCCAATGCCGATCGCCCATATTCCAAGCGACTCCGCCCCTCTTCTTCTGGCCATGAAACCGACGATGATGCCGGCAACCCCAAATAAAATAGGCATGGTAAACAGAGAAATAATGGAAAGCACCAGCGCGGCGATGCCGATATAATTTCCGGAGTTTTCCTCATCGTCATCCCGTTCACGTTCATGAACTGTATGATCCTCTCGATCATCTATTACAGGTGCGGCAATTTCTGCAGCCGTTTCCTCTTTATGATCCGTATTTTTATATTCGTTTTCTTCTGTACCTTGTTTTTCTTCGTCCAATGCAATCCCCCGCTTTTCATACGGAATATGGATGCTCATTTGAGGTTCCTTGTTACAGGAACATTTATAATATTACCGAACAGGCATCTCATTACTTCCGTGAATGGTTGGTGCTTTTGGTAAAAAACTTGAAGGAAAGACATTTTAATCAATATCACCTTTCCTGCCCTTTCGGTTTGAAAAACCTTTTGTATCTTATAAAAATAAAGTATGATACACTTTTATTTGCAACGGATTACCGTAAAAGCGACAACAGAAAAAAGCAGGATGAATCAAAGGAGCAGAGAGAAATGAAACAAAAACGGTTTGGCATAGATATCGATGGTACAGTAACATCCCCTGACAGTTTAATTCCTTTTATCAACCAAGACTTCCAATTAAACATCACTTTAAAAGATATTACAAAATATGATTTAACAGAAGCATTAAATATCCCGGAAGACATTTTTAACAAATGGTACACGGAAAAAGAACCGCTCATATATAAACTTTCCCCGATTGCAGAAGGAGCAAAAGAAGTATTAACAGAATGGAAAAAACGTTTTCAGCTGTTCTTTATCAGCGCAAGAGGCGATCATGCGTTCGATATTACAAAAAAATGGTTTGAAGAGAACGACATCCTCTATGATCACATTGAATTGATCGGAACTCACCACAAAATTGAAGCCGCCAAAAAACATGAAGTGGATATATTTTTTGAGGATAAGCATGACAATGCTGTTTCAATCCATAAAGAATTGGATATTCCAGTTATTTTGTTCAATACCCCTTACAACCAGGAGCCAGTCCCTAAAGGAGTGATGCGGGTCGACTCATGGAAAGAAGCAAATGATATTGTAAAACGATTATTTTAACAGTGAGTACGTACAAACCCATCAAAAAAACGGCGAAGAATAAGGAAAAAATCCTTATTTTTCGCCGTTTCTGCATTCTGGACATGTTCCATACACTTCAAATTTATGATCTGCGATTTCATATCCGTCCAAATTTTCTTGAATCGAATTCATCGGGCAAATATGAATTTCCTTTGTTTTTCCGCAAGATAGACAAATAAAATGGTGATGATGCTCCATGGCAGAACAAGAAAACCGAAACAATTTTTCTCCGTTTAGTTCCGTATCTTCTAATATTCCGATTTTGACAAATAAAGCCAAGTTCCGGTAAATCGTGTCAAAGCTGACGCCCGGATAACGTCCTTTCATCATCTCCAGCACTTCTTTGGCCGATAAATACTTATCGTGCTTGGCAAATAATGCAAGCAAATCCTCCCTTTTATCCGTATGTTTAAATCCTTTTTCTTTCAAAATCGAAATGGCTTCTGCTACTTCCATACATTGCACCCCCACTGTGTCATTTTCCGTATGCTGCCGAGCTCATGGACAAAATAAATAACCGTTCTAATGCCAGAAAAAACTATGAATATTTTCAAACCTATATGCTTAACGAATTTTATTTGATTTTAATCATCGCTTTCAGGGCGATTTTCATTCTCATTTTTCAGAATGATTCCGATTTATAGATAAGTGAAGTATACATGAAAAACGCCAATAAGTAAACGAAAATGAAAATTCTCCGTTCCATTCCCTTTTTATAGACACAATTTTCAAGTTGACGCATATAGTGAATCAGGGAGTGATGGGCGTTGAAATTTATTCAAACGATGATCAATCATAAAATCAGCACCATGACGGGAACAGAACTTTATAAATGGGGAAAACAGTTCAAAATTTCGATCACGAAAGAACAAGCAGATGCGATTGCGGCGCATTTGCGCGGAAAAAAAATCGACTTGTTTGATGATAAGCAGCGGACTCAGCTAATCAAGGAAATCGCTAAAATCATCGGACCGAAAAAAGCAAAAGAAATCAATGAGCTGTTTATATTGTTTATGAACTCAGAATGACGGTGATGAAAACAGCAAAGATAAAGGCGAAAAACTCCTGGCCCTTTTCCTTGCCTTTATATTCCCCGCTTGCGGCTTATCGAAAAGGGCTTTGGAGTTCTCTGTTCTCTAATCAGCTTTCTGCAATTTTTTGCAGAAGATTCTCATCGAACTTTTGGCTACGGATCATTTCGATTTCAAATTTATACGGTGGTTTTTTGTTTTTCTTATCTTCCCCTACATACGGCGTTTCCAAAATTTTTGGCACATCTTCTAATTGTGGATGATAAATTATATAATGAAGAGCTTTGAAGCCTATATGACCAAAGCCAATATTTTCATGGCGGTCTTTACGGGACCCTCTTTCATTTTTGCTGTCGTTCACATGCAGCACCTTTAAACGATCAATGCCGATGATTCGGTCAAATTCCTCAAGCACTCCATCGAAATCTTCGACAATCGGATATCCTGCATCGTGTGTATGACACGTATCAAAGCATACGGAAAGCTTGTCATTATGAACCACACCATCGATGATCATCGCCAATTCTTCAAATGTCCTTCCGCATTCCGAACCTTTTCCAGCCATCGTCTCCAACGCAATTTGTACATTTTGCTCACGAGTCAATACTTCGTTTAGACCTTCAATAATTTTTTTAATGCCGACTTCCGGTCCTTCTCCGACATGGGCGCCGGGATGGAGAACAATTTGTTTAGCTCCGATCGCTTCTGTTCTTTCAATTTCGCTGCGCAAAAAGTCAACACCTAATTGAAACGTATCCGGGTTTTTGGCATTACCGATATTAATAATATAAGGTGCATGGACGATAATTTCCGTAATTCCATGTTCCTCCATATGCTTGCGGCCCGCTTCTATATTTAAATCTTCTATTTTCTTGCGTCTCGTATTTTGCGGTGCACCGGTATAAATCATAAACGTGTTCGCCCCATAGGAAACAGCTTCCTCGCTCGCCGCTAAAAGCATTTTTTTCCCGCTCATTGAAACATGAGACCCTATTTTCAACATCCGTTTCAGCTCCCTTTTCCTTATCCTTTAAATGCAGCGGTTCACCAATGGTGTTGCTGCTTTCGTGTCATCGAACAAAAGGTTTATTTCTTTTTCGCTTTCAATCGTTTTTCTCTTCGCTTTAATTTTTCTATTTCCTGTCTGATTTTTTTCTTATAACCCGGCTTCACTTTTTTAGGCTTGCGTACGAGGGCTTTCGCTTTTAATTCTGTTTCATCCGCCATCTTCTCCCGGTTTTTCCTTCTGTTCCGATCCGGAATTTCTATAATGGCGTCCTTTTGAATATCACGATGCAAGAAGCGAATTCCTCTTTTCTCCAAACGATTTAAAATATCTTCATCGCTCGGTGTATAAATCGAAGCACATATTCCTGAAAAACCCGCCCGACCGGTCCGTCCTGAACGGTGAATATAAAAATCGAGATCTTGCGGCAATTCGTAATTTATTACATGGCTGACTCCCTCAATATCAATACCCCTAGCAGCCAAATCTGTGGCCACTATATATTGAAACTCAAGGTCGCGGATTTGTTTCATCATTTTCTTTCTTTCGCGGGGAGTTAAATCGCCATGAATTCTTCCCGTTTTTAATCCTTTTGCTGCTAACGCATCTGCCACTTCATCTGCCATTTGTTTCGTATTGGTAAAAACCAAAGCCAGATAGGGGTTAAAGGCAATCAGCAGCTGATAAAGCAAGTCGATTTTTTCCCGACTTTTCAGAGGGACTAGAATATGTTCGATTGTCTCTGCCGACGCTTTTTTAGGCTGTACTTGAACGTATTCCGGGTTTTCCATATATTTTTTTATAAAAGGCTTTAATTTTTCCGGAATGGTTGCAGAAAAAACAAGCATTTGCAAATCTTTGTCCATTCGGCTGGCAATTTGGTCCACTTCCACTATAAACCCCATGTCCAACATTAAATCCGCTTCATCCACCACAAGAATTTGAGCTTTATAAACGGATAAAGCCTGCTCTGTAATCAAATCACGAATCCTTCCAGGTGTACCAACCACAAGATGCGGCTGTTTTTTTAACTTTTCCATATCTTTTTGTTTATCCGTTCCGCCTATTAGGCAACGGGCGGTGATCGTCTTCTCAGAAAACTTCGTAATCGATACTATTTCTTGGTGAATTTGACTGGCCAATTCTCTCGTCGGAGCCGTTATGACAGCTTGCACCTCTTGTTTTTCCGGATCTATTTTTTCTAAAATCGGCAGCAAATAAGAGTGCGTTTTCCCCGTCCCCGTTTGCGACTGGCCGACCGCACTCTCCCCTTTCAAGATCAAAGGGATCATTTTTTCCTGTATTTCTGTAGGTTGATAAAATCCTAATTCTTCAATTGCTTTATTAAGAAAAGGCTGAAATCCAAATTTCTTAAATTGATGGTTGATCATTTAAGCCACTCCTTGAAGGTCATTTCCATTGCCACATTATATAATAATCAATCCAATAAATCATCTTTTCTTTCTATTTTTCGGATTATAAACTCCTCATTTTTCTCTCCGCCCTCATCTTTTCTGTATGATTGAGTCAAAATTCGATTTTCATCGCTTCTTCTTTAACCAAAAACCTTTTCCCGCTTTTCAGCCTGTTTATGTGCCTTCGCTTTTTTTCTTTTATCAAGAGGTTGATGCCAAGAGTTCATACTTCATTTCTTTTACCAATCCGTTTTCGCCGTAACTGTTTGAGAAATGTCAACTTGTTCTTCATTGGAAAAGAGCTCGCTGACAAGATGTTTCACTTTATATCTTCCTTGCATATTCTATAAAAGAGTGTAATCGTATCAGAAAGGAGGAACGTACATGCCCCCTAGACAAATGCCCCCTGTACAAAGAGGTTTCAATCTTTTTCGCGGACCGCAGCCAACGCAGCCTTTTCAATCTTTTCCACCTTTTGCCGGATCCCCTGTGAGCAGACCTGCCCGCGGTGGGGGATTATTGTCGCGACTTTTGAATCGATCGGGACGAATGGGCAACACCGCTTTTCCCGGGATGACCGGTTTCGAACGCCCCGCTTCCTTGATCGGCCAGTCCCCTGTCCAAAATCTTGCTTCCCCTGGAACACTGAATAAATTTTTAGCAAACACCCAGCAAGTTTTAAATACTGCTCAGCAAATCGGGCCTATGATCCAGCAATACGGGCCTATGGTGAGAAATTTGCCGGCTATGTGGAGGCTTTACAAAGGATTTAAAAATGCTACCGCCGAAGAAGATGCAGATGCAGACGCAGACGCAGATACAGAATCCGATTCACCGGATGAAGACAGTCATGAAGAGGAAAAAAACGCCGAAAAAAAGGACAGCGCAAAAAAAGCATCCAGCTCTTCTCATCAGACAAAAAGATCACGCATCCAAAAAAGCAAAAAAGCATCGTCCGCCAAAGCGGAGAAAAGAAGCGGCGAATCCGTTCCTAAACTCTATATTTAACAAGGCTATTCTTATTTTACAATAACGGACCCAAACAATCTTTCTTTGTCTTCTTTTGTATCCTCCTATATAATAAAAATCGTAAGGACCCGAATTCTATTATTGTACAGGGGGATTTTAGCGCATGGAAGTCATTAAAATATCACCTCGCGGTTATTGCTACGGCGTTGTAGATGCCATGGTCATCGCCCGCAATGCCGCTTTAGATAAAACCCTTCCCCGCCCCATTCATATTTTAGGCATGATTGTTCATAATCAGCATGTCACAGAGGCGTTTGAAAAAGAAGGGATCATTACATTAGACGGAAAAAACCGCAAAGAAATTTTGCAAAAAGTCGATAAAGGAACGGTTATTTTTACCGCCCATGGCGTCTCGCCGGAAGTCAGAAAGCTGGCCAAAGAAAAAGGACTGGTGACAATTGACGCTACCTGTCCGGATGTCACAAAGACCCATGAATTAATCCGCGAAAAAAAAGAACAAGGATATGATGTCATCTATATCGGCAAAAAAGGGCATCCCGAGCCGGAAGGAGCAGTTGGGGTGGCGCCCGACATTGTACATTTGGTGGAAACGCCGGAAGATGTTGAGAATTTGTCCATCCAAAATGATAAAGTGATCGTGACCAACCAAACGACCATGAGCCAATGGGATGTCGCTCACATTATGGACAAAGTGAAAGAAAAATATCCACAAGCGGAAACTCATAAAGAAATATGCCTTGCCACTCAAGTGCGCCAAGAAGCGGTTGCTGAACAGGCAAAAGAAGCGGATGTTTTGATTGTGGTTGGAGATCCTAAGAGCAACAATTCCAACCGTCTAGCCCAAGTGTCTGAAGAAATTGCAGGAACAAAAGCTTACCGCGTTTCCGATATTACCGAGATTGAAATCGATTGGATTAAAGACGTGAAAAAAGTGGCTGTTACCGCAGGAGCTTCCACACCGACGCCGATCGTAAGAGAAGTGATTGAATTTTTGGAAGCCTTTGATCCAAATGACGAAACGACTTGGGTCCGCGAAAAGAAAGTTCCGCTTGAAAAGATCTTGCCTAAAATTAAACATCCAAAAAAACCGGCAAAAGGCTGATCCACAGCCTTTGCCGGTTTTTTATTCCCCACAAAATGAGGCATCGTCAACAGTAGAGATCAAATCATAAGCAAATTATAAAAACCGAAACGGATCCGTATTGACTTTTGAAGGAATAAACTCTACGTCCGCCCCTTTTTCGTCCGAAATGGCGGATAATATTTTGGCCACCCCTGTTTTCATTACTTTTTCCACATTATGTCCCGGGTCGACTATATTTAAACCAGCCATCATGGCATCATGGGCGGTATGATAATACATGTCTCCCGTCACATATACATCGGCGCCTTTAAACACAGCCGATTGATAATATTTATTGCCGTCGCCGCCAAGAACAGCCACTTTTCTCACTCTGCTCTTCAAATCTCCTACGACTCTCACACCTTCTACTTCCAACTGGGATTTCACAAAACGGGCAAATTCTTCGAGCGTCATTTCTTGCTTTAGTTTGCCAATTCTCCCCAGCCCAAGAATTTCTCCTTTATTTTCCAGAGGGTAAAGATCATACGCCACTTCTTCATATGGATGTGCTTTCAGCATCGCTGTCAAAATCTTTTTCTCCAACCGTTTTGGATAAATCGTTTCAATTCTTACTTCCTGTACTTCTTCCAGTTTTCCTCTTTCGCCAATATAAGGATTAGCATGACTCCCTGGAAGAAATCTTCCTGTTCCCGTTACCGAAAAAGAACAATGACTGTACTCGCCAATAAAACCGGCACCGGCATCTCCTATTGCTTTTCGGACTTCTTCTGCATGGTCGACAGGTACATAAACAGCTAGTTTATTCAATTGCTCTTCGATGGTCGGGACGAGCACTTCCGTGTCTTCCAGCTGCAAACATTCAGCCAATAAATCATTGACGCCACCGGGAGCAATGTCAAGATTGGTATGAGCGGCATAGACGGCAATGTCGTTTTTGATTAATTTTTCCATTATTCTTCCACTCGGTTCGTCCGTCCGTATCGCTTTTAATGGACGGAAAATGGGCGGATGATGAGCAATAATTAATTGAACGTTTTGCTCAATGGCTTCATCGACTACTTCCTCTAACACATCCAGAGCAATCAGAACCCGTTTCACTGGCTGATTCAGTCTTCCCACTTGTAAACCAATTTTATCGCCTTCCATCGCGTAAGATTTAGGAGCAAAGCGTTCAAACCACTGGATCACTTCATGTCCATTGACTGTTTTCATAATCCCAGCGCCTCCTTTACCAAATTCCTTTTTTTCATGAGTTCGGTACGTTTTTCCACTGTCTTATCCGCTGATTCTGCTTTATTTAATTGGTTAAGAATATTTCCCCACTTTTCATATTCATGCTTCCATTTTTGATAAAAAGCGTCGTTTTTCTTTTTTAATAAGATCGGTCCCATTAAAATGCCGGCTTCCAACTGATCATAAGGGCGATACGGGTCCCCTTTTTCGGCGACGATAATTTCATATATTTTTGCATCTTCTTCCAGAATTTGTTCGTCGACGATTTCCCAACCGTTTTTTAAAAGCCATTCTCGAACTTGTCCAGATCCGACGTTCGGCTGAAGAATAAGCCGGCTCACTCCCGGGAGCTTTTCTTTTCCCGCTTCTAAAATGGAGGCGATTAAACTGCCACCCATTCCGGCAATGACGATGCAATCAACTTCTCCTTTTGCTATCACTTCCAGTCCGTCTCCTTTACGGACGTCAATTAAATGTTCCAGTTCGGACGATTGCACTTGCTTCTTCGCCGATTGAAAAGGACCTTCTGCAATCTCCCCGGCGACAGCCGCTTTTGCCAATCCTTTCTTTACAGCGTAGCAAGGCAAATAAGCGTGGTCAGAGCCGATATCAGCCACTGTTGAATGTTTCGGTATGTATTCTGCCACAGTTTCCAGACGTTTCGATAATTGATAGATATTCATGTTTTCACCACTTAACCATTTTTCTTTCCTCATCTATTTTAAACGGAATGCTGCCACAAAAAAAGCTCTTTGCGTCGATCAGCAAAGAACTTTGATACCATTATTTTAATTTCATCAGCCAGTCTGCCATTTGGTCAGCATGGTCAGCGGACACAAGTCCTGAAGGCATAGCGCCTTTTCCGTTCTGAATGATGTTTTTGATTTGATCTTTGGATAATTTCTTGCCAACCCCTTTTAAGGATGGCCCTACGCCGCCTTCATAATTTTGCCCGTGGCAGCCCGCACATGTTTGTTTAAAGAAACCTTCGGGATCAAAAGTCTCAGCCGTCTGTTCCGTTTTTTCGCCGCCGCCCTTTTTTTCTTTGGCAGCCTGTTCGCTGTCATTTAGACCTTTTAATGATAAAAAAAACACCAGGCCGATTCCAAATACCATAATCAGCAAAAACGGAATAATTGGATTTCGATTCATGCTATCCCCTCCTTTATGTATGCGATTTCAATCTTCACAGTACAAACACCTTCTATTTTACTTCAAAAACCGGATGAGGAAAAGTCCTTGATTGTTAATTTTTTCCCGTTTTTCCCTTTTCAGAAAAAAGAATTCGACTTATATTTTATCATTTCTCGTCAACAAATATTCATCCGAAGCCTCCCTCTCCTCAAGAATGAAACAGGATGAAAGCAAAGGTTATGAATATTCCTGCAATCCCCGAAATAGTAAAATATAGTAATTTTTTGGTTTTTCCAACCGCTATCCATAAAAGGCAATTCATCAAAATAATCAAATACAGGCTGATAGAATTTCCCGACAAAAACTTATCATTGATTTTGATTGTGAAAAATAAAAAAATGAGCGCTGCAGATAGAAATATGAACTGCACAAAAAATCCTTTTCGCCCATAGTAGATACCCGCTCCTATCAATAAAACGACAAAAATTGTCAAAATCGCCATTTGCATTATGAAAGGCATTTCAGTAAAATAAAGGACAAATAATGAAATTGGAATGAACAGCAACAATATGGCTTGCAGAATTCGATATGATCGATGGAACCGTGGCAAATGAGCGGCTGAGTTTAGTTCTTCTCCTTCACTGTATAGTGTTAGTAAATAATCGCAATATTTTTCAGGCAGCATCTTGTTTTGCTTCCAAAATAAGATTTCTTTGATAATGATTTGCTTTCGCTTATCCATGTTCAACCCACTTTCCATTGCAATATAGGCACTGATTTTCAATGCCGTTCAGATTCACAATGATTCGTTTTCTTCGACAAAAAAAAGTTTACTTCAAAAGAAGTAAACTTTAAAGGCAAAATGAAATTATTCTAAAAAGTCTTTTAATCTTTTGCTGCGGCTTGGATGGCGAAGTTTGCGCAATGCTTTCGCTTCAATTTGGCGAATACGTTCTCTGGTAACGCCAAACACTTTCCCGACTTCTTCCAAAGTACGAGTTCTGCCGTCATCCAGACCAAAGCGCAGGCGCAAGACATTTTCTTCACGGTCCGTTAAAGTATCGAGAACATCTTCAAGCTGTTCTTTCAATAACTCATAAGCTGCGTGCTCCGACGGTGAAGTGGCTTCATGATCTTCGATGAAATCGCCTAAATGAGAATCGTCTTCTTCCCCGATCGGTGTTTCAAGCGAAACTGGCTCTTGGGCAATTTTTAAGATTTCTCGTACCTTTTCAGGAGAAAAATCCATTTCTTCTCCGATTTCTTCCGGAGTCGGTTCGCGGCCTAAATCTTGAAGCAATTGCCGCTGAACTCGAATCAGCTTGTTGATCGTTTCAACCATATGAACCGGAATCCGAATGGTTCTTGCTTGGTCTGCAATAGCGCGAGTAATCGCTTGACGAATCCACCATGTTGCATAGGTGCTGAATTTGTATCCTTTTCGGTAATCAAATTTTTCAACGGCTTTAATCAGCCCCATGTTACCTTCTTGGATTAAGTCAAGGAACAGCATACCTCTCCCAACATACCGCTTCGCAATGCTTACAACAAGACGCAAATTCGCTTCTGCCAAACGACGTTTTGCTTCTTCATCCCCTTGTTCAATACGTTTTGCCAGCTCAATTTCTTCTTCAGCGGAGAGAAGATCAACACGCCCAATTTCTTTTAAATACATACGAACAGGGTCATTAATTTTAACTCCAGGCGGAACACTTAAATCGTTTAAATCAAATTCTTCTTCCTCTTCTTTTGAGAGCTCATGAATATCAGGATCCTCTTCATGATCGCTATCTTCATTGACGATTTCTATTCCCTGTTCGTTCAAGTATTCATAAAAATCATCCATTTGTTCGGAATCAAGATCAAAATTCGATAGTTTATCGGCTATATAATCGTATGAAAGCTCACCGCGTTTCTTTCCTTTTTCCACTATTTGATTTTTTACTTTATCTAGTGTTAATTCAGGCTCAACTTCTTTGGAACGTGTTGACTTTTCAGCCATTAGTTCCCCTCCTTCCAACATCCTTGAAACTGCCTTTCCTTTTCAACATCTTTCTTAATTGCATAACTTCCATGGCTATGGCTGCCGCTTTTTTATAATCATGTTGTTGTTCTGCTCTTTTGCTTTCTTCCATCTTCGCTTTTATTTTTAACATTTTTTGGTGATTTAACACTTCATTTATATAATCATTTATTTCTTCATCCGAGACATCCATGTTGACATTCATCATTTCTATTTCCGTCACCGTTTTTCTTAAATTCGGATCCGGCAGAAAATTGATGAAAGCACTGGCATCAGGGTGCTTTCCCTCTTCGTAATAACCTAATAAATAAGTGAAAATTGCTTGATGCTCATCCAGATTGAAAGTCTCCCCTGCCAGTTTTTCGTGGATTTGATACGCTAATTCAGGATCTTGCAGCATATAAGCAATCAAGCGGCGTTCTGCCGTTATATAGGCAGGATATATTTTTCCGGTTGAAGGCATTTCGGAAATTCTCCCTGCCCAATTCGGTCGCGATGGCGGCAAATTCCGTTTTTCTGCATAATATATTTGACGCTGTTGCCATTTTAACGCGTCCAATGAGATCGAAAATTCTTCCGCCAGCTGTCTCATATAATAATCGCGCTCCACCGCCTTTGAAAGCTTTGTAATTTCTTTCAATATTTCATCGATATACTGAAGTTTCTCATCTTCTTTTTGAAGATTTTTCCCCCGTTTATAATACTGCATTTTAAAAGCCATATACGTCATGCTGGCCTCTATAACATCCAGACGGAATTTATCTCCGCCGTATGTTTGAATGTAATCGTCGGGGTCCAAGTTGTCGGGAATGACGGAAACTTTCACACGGCAGCCAGCCTCTTCAAGAAGATTCCCGGCCCGAAATGCTGCTTCAACTCCGGCAGAGTCTCCATCATAACATATTAACACTTCATCGGTTAGACGGCGAATAATATGCACATGATCTTCCGTCAAAGATGTGCCCATCGTTGAAACACCGTTGTCAATCCCGGCTCGGTCCGCTGCTATGCAGTCCGCAAATCCTTCAAATAGAATCAACTGGCGTTTTTTTCGAATCGAGTTTCTTGAGCGGTTCAAGTTGTATAAGAGTCGGCTCTTATGAAATATGGGAGTTTCCGGACTGTTCAAATATTTCGGCTGCAGATCCCTCAAACTTCGTCCGGAAAACGCCACGACCCTTCCTTTCGAATCATGCAAAGGGAACATAATTCGATCGCGAAATCGGTCATAGTAGTCTCCTTTTCCTTCGTGGCGGATAACAAGACCCGCTTTTTCCATCAATGAAATCGGAAACCCTCTTCTTTTTAAAAAAAGCGCAGCGACGTTCCACCCCGTTGGAGACCAGCCAATTTGGAATTTTTCTATTTGATCTTTTGTGAAGCCTCTCGAGAATAAATATTCCAGTGCATTTTGGCCTTCTTTTGTATTTATCAGCAAATGATGGTAGAATTTAGCTAGAAGCTCATGAGCAGACATCATGAGTTCATGGTCCTTCGGCAACGCTTGAACGGGTTCGGCTGTTACGTCCACATTCAGCTTGATCCCGGCTCTTTCCGCTAATTGGACAGCCGCTTCTTGAAAAGAAATATTTTCGATTTCCATCAGAAAGGTAAAAACATTTCCCCCTGCTCCACAGCCGAAACAGTGATAAATCTGTTTATCAGGGGAAACCGAAAAAGATGGGGTTTTTTCGCCATGAAACGGACAAAGACCAAAATAATTTTTCCCTTGTTTGCTTAATTGAACATAGTCATGAATAACATCGACAATATTCACCGAATGTTTAATTCTGTCAAGCGTTTCCTCAGGGATTTTTCCTGCCATAAAAGATCACCAGCTTATTACATTCGCGAAAGTGTCGAATTTATCCTTCATACTTCGACAAAAATCTCCGTACTTTTTTTAAAAATTGCTTCCTGTCAGCGTCTGTAAAAGGCCTTGCCCCTTTTTCAAAACGTCCTGACCGGCGTGCCTTTGCCTGGAGATGCCGTATGTCCAAAATGTAAGCCATCTCACTCTCGCTGTATTGATTCCCCCGCGGCGAAAAAGCATACCCTCCTTTTGAGGTGGCCAAACTTGCTAATCCAATATCTTGTGTAATCAACAGATCTCCTTTTTGCAAATGGTTGACTATGAACAGATCCACAGCTTGAAAATGGGAGTCGACATATTTCCATATGCCTCCAATTTCTTCAGACGGCTGGTGTTTGTACGATGCCACAAAGAACACATTCAAGCCATATTCATTTGCCAACGAAATAATTTCCTTTTTTACAGGGCAGGAATCTGCATCGACAAAAATATTCATCGTTCTTTTCTTCTTTGTCATAAATTAATTATTCTACACCATATGGTGGATTCCTTCTTTTTCACAGCAAGTTTCCTGTCAAAAAGAAGTGTAGCCAGGTTTGTCGAATTTTCTCACGGCTTTCTCGCCAGCATTCATCAAGTGACGATTCGCTCTTATTCTCCAACGTTCCGACCTATGACGATTAATGAATCATCATCCTTTTCTCTTTCTTTCTCTGGTGTAGGTTTACGGGCTGTTCAAACAGATAGCAATTTGGCCGCTGGGTATCCATTGCCCCGGTCTTTGACATATCACCATAAATAGTTTATTCGTAATGAGGCCAGTCTAAACCTCGAATAGATATTTTTATCACAATTTTTTATTATAATACAAACTTTTTTATTTGGCTATTATTTATTTCATTTGGCAAGACATTAGAAGGATCGTCAAAGCTAATTCTTTTTCAAAAGGAAAGAAGCACACAATCATGTGATTATGCGCTTATTTTTTTCGAATTTTTTCTATGATAATATTGGCCGTTTCTTCCACCGCTTTATTCGTTACATCTATGACTTCACAACCAATTTTTTTGGCGATTGAATCAAAATACTCTAATTCTTTATTGATTCTGTCCAACTGTGCATAGCTGGCTTGATCATCCAACCCTAAAGTAATCAGCCGTTCCCTCCGAATTTGATTCAATTTTTGCGGTCCAATTTTTAAACCAAAGCATTTTTCTTTCGGTACTTTGAACAGCTCTTCAGGAGGATCCACTTCTGGTACAATCGGAACATTGGCTACTTTATAACGTTTGTGCGCCAAATATTGGGACAGGGGCGTTTTGGAAGTTCTGGAAACACCGACCAACACTATATCAGCTTTCATTAATCCTCGTGGATCTCGTCCATCGTCATATTTGACAGCAAACTCGATTGCTTCCACCTTTTTAAAGTATTCATCGTCCAGTCGGCGGACAAGTCCCGGTTCGTACAGCGGCTTTTTCTGAAACATATTCTCCAACTCATCAATGATGGGACCTATAACATCAAAGGATTGTATGTTTTCCTTCTTGGCTCGCTCCTGCAAATATCGGCGCATTTCAGGCTTTACTAACGTATAGACAATCATTCCGTTATCCATTTTGGCTAAAGAAATAACTTCCTCAATATGAGAAATTTCCTCTACGTATGGAAAGCGTTTGAGGACCGTATATGAACCGTCAAACTGGCTGAGGGCAGCTTTTGTGACCAGTTCTGCGGTCTCGCCAACAGAGTCGGAAACAACGTAGATAATTGGATCACTCATTCATCATCACTGTCCTCTCTCTTTCTCGGCATTAATCTTCATTCGCTAAAGCGACAAACGCTTTCGCAATATTCGTTTTTGTGATTCGACCAATCACCTCGAAGCCCGTTCCTTTTTCTTTTACTACAGGCATTGCGTCAATCTGTTTTTCGATTAAATTTTGGGCGACATCGATCAAAAGATCATCTTTATAGCACATCGTAATATTGGGCATTCTCGTCATGATAATGTTTACCGGTAGGCTATTGAGATCTTGTTTCCCTATACTTGCTCTCAATAAATCTTTTCGCGAAAGCACCCCTACCAACAAAGAATCGTCATCCACTACAAATAAAGTGCCGACATCCTCTAAAAACATCGTGCAAATGGCGTCATAAACCGATACGTTTTTATGCACAACGACGGGTATCGATTGATAGTCTTTTACATAAATTTTTTTTAAATTTTCCGTCAGCAGCTGCGCGCCCGTTTTTCCAGTATAAAAATATCCTACCCGAGGTCTTGCGTCAAGGAAGCCGGCCATTGTTAAAATAGCTAAATCCGGACGCAATGTCGCCCGGGTTAAATTTAATTTTTCAGCGATATGTTCTCCTGTAATAGGTCCGTTATTTTTCACGATTTGCAATATTTGTTCCTGACGCTTTGTAAGTTCTATGATCCTCACCACCCAACACAATTAAAAGTGTTATACTCATACGAAAATATTATATACTATTTAACATAAACGAGGAAGAGCCCGCCTTCGTTCGACAGGCTCTCACATCTTGATATAGTATGGGCCGGAACAGTCAAACTTACGCAAAAACAACTTACAACGGAAACCATCTTTTCCTTCTGAAAGTTCATTTTATCACTAACAAATTCACGTTGGCAAACTCTAGAATGTAGCGGGAAAGCTCCTTCATTTGCGCCAACCGATTGTTTCTGATCTCTTCATCGTCGGTCATGACCATAGTTTCATCAAAATAGCGTTCAATCACAGGACGCAAACTTTCAAGCAGTTGGAAACGCTCTTCAGCAGAAACATCTTGTTTCCATTCTTTTTTCAAGTTCACATAACGTTCATATAGTTCTTTTTCACTTTCGTTCGCAAATAGATTTTCACGAATTTCTTTGTCCTCAGTTGCTTTTTTCGTAATATTAAGGACTCGGCTTAGTGCTTCCGCCACTTCCTTGAATGAAGGTTGACCGATTCGTTTCATCAGAACTTCCGCTTTCGCTTCAACCTCTGCCAAAGAATGAATGGAAACATCTAACAAAGCCTCAATAACGTCATAGCGCACTTCTTTTTCTTCTAAAATGTGTTTCATTCGTTGTTTAAAGAAGTCCAATACAGCCGTATAGATTTCTGCTGTTTCCTTTTGGCCGATTCCATCGCTTAACACGATATCAATGCTGTCCTTTAACAAAGCTTCCAGCGAAAGATTCCATTTATGCTTCAACATGGTCTGTACAATGCCAGTCGCCTGTCTTCTAAGAGCATATGGGTCTTGAGAGCCGGTTGGGATAATGTCCACAGCAAAACAAGAGATAATCGTATCTAATTTGTCGGCCACGCCTACGATGGCGCCTACAAGTGATTCCGCAGGTTCATCTTCCGAATTCCGCGGTTGGTAATGTTCATTAATCGCCCTTGCCACCTCAGGATTTTCTCCTTGAAGAAGCGCATATTTTTCTCCCATGATCCCTTGCAATTCCGGAAACTCGTATACCATATGCGTGACTAAATCAAACTTGCATATTTCAGCAGCACGGTCTGCTTTCTGCGCTGTTTCTTCTTCTACACGCAGTCTCTCTGCAAGATAAGACGACAATTTTCGTATCCTGGCTACTTTTTCTGCCAATGTCCCAATTTTCTCGTGATATACGATGGACGAAAGTTTTTCCAACGCTTCAGAAATTTTCAGCTTTTGATCTTCTTTATAGAAGAAATCAGCATCAGCTAAACGCGCTTTCAACACTTTTTCGTTCCCTTTAGCTACCGTTTCAAGAGACCGATCGTTTCCGTTTCGGACCGTCACAAAATGAGGAAGAAGCTTTCCGTCGGCAGTTTTTACAGGAAAATAGCGCTGATGCTCCTTCATGGAAGTAATTAACACTTCCTCTGGCAGATTTAAAAATTCTTCCTGAAAAGAGCCGAATAAAGCGGTAGGGTATTCCACAATGTTATTTATTTCTTCCAATAATTCTTCGTCAATCGGGATGACCCAGCCATGCTTTTCTTCTAAATTCTTCAACTGGCTGCGGATTAACTGTTTTCTCTCATCGGGGTTCGGAATGACATATTCCGCTTTTAGCTTCGTTTCATATTCAGCAGGAGAATCCAATTGAATTTTCCCGCCAAGAAAACGGTGTCCATAACTGAATCGATTCGTTTCTACATCCGTAATCGCAAATGGAATCACTTCGCTTCCAAATAAGACAACGAGCCATTTGATAGGACGTACATACCGCAAATCGTAATCGGCCCAGCGCATATATTTCCCAAAGCTCATACCCTCAATCAACTCTTTTAATTTGGGAAGCAATTGAACCGTTGGCTGGCCTTTCAAAAATTTCTTCACAAAAGCGTATTCAATCCCTTTGACCTCTTTGAAATAAATGTCGTCAACAGTAGCTGAATGGCTTTTTGAAAACCCGATTGCTGCTTTTGTCCATTCACCCGCTTCATTTAAAGCCGCTTTTTTAGCTGGGCCTCGAGCTTCTTCATGAACATCTGCCTGGGATTCCGCCACATCTTTCACAAGAACAGCTAATCGGCGAGGAGTGGAAAATAGGGAAACCGTTCCATAATCAATGTTTTCTTTTTGAAAAAATTCCTCTACTTTTTTTCCAAGCTGATTCATGGACTCGGTCACAAAACGGGCCGGCATCTCTTCCAATCCAATCTCAAGCAAAAGGTCCCTTTTAGTCATGCGCTTTCTCCCCTTTCCCTTTTAAAATAGGAAATCCCAATTTTTCTCTTTCTTCGTAGAATGTTTTGGCTACTTGCCTTGCCAAATTTCTCATCCGAGCGATATAAGCCGTTCGTTCAGTCACTGAAATGGAGCCCCGCGCATCGAGAATATTAAATACGTGGGAGCATTTTAAAATGTAGTCATAGGCAGGATGAACCAATCCTTCCTCCATTTGGCGCTTCGCTTCCTTTTCATACGTATTAAACAAGTTAAACAACATGTCAGGATCCGATGTTTCAAATGTATATTTGGAGTGTTCATATTCAGGCTGATAGAAAATATCCTTTACAGTAAATCCATTTGTCCACTCCAAATCAAAAACATTTTCCTTTTCTTGTATGTAGGAAGCCAATCGTTCAATTCCATACGTAATTTCCACGGACACAGGCTTGCATTCCAGTCCGCCTACTTGTTGAAAATAAGTAAATTGCGTGATTTCCATCCCGTCTAGCCATACTTCCCAACCGAGGCCTGCACAGCCGAGAGACGGGTTTTCCCAGTTATCTTCTACAAAGCGAATATCATGATCAAGCGGATCAATTCCAAGAGCACGCAAAGAATCCAAATAGATTTCTTGAATATTGGATGGCGAAGGTTTCATAATCACTTGAAATTGATGGTGCTGATACAGTCGATTGGGGTTTTCCCCATAACGGCCATCTGCCGGCCGTCGGCTTGGTTCCACATAAGCAACATTCCAAGGTTCCGGTCCAATTGCCCGTAAAAACGTATACGGGCTCATCGTCCCTGCTCCTTTTTCTACATCATAAGCCTGCATGAGAATGCAGCCATGATCCGACCAATGCTTCTGCAACGTAAGAATCATTTCTTGTATATTCATTTCGTACACCTCCATATGATCCAATTGCTAAAAACAAGTCTTGCTAAAGACATTCTTCGTTTTTCCACGCATGGAGTCCAAAACAAAAACTCCCGCCACTATGCAGTAAATCTGCATAGGGACGAGAGTTACACCCGCGGTTCCACCCTATTTGCCTCCGCTTTCTTAGCGTCTGGCCACTTTTTAAAATATTTGCTCCGGACTGCCGTTCCCTGATGCCCTATGTCCGGCTCCCACCATCCCGGATTCGCTGAGATAGAACGTATTCAGGTACTCCTTTCCTTCTTCGCAAAATATGAAATTTACATTTCAACTAACCGTGGACTCTAATAATACCACAGATTGAATAGCTATTCCTCATATTCAAAAATAATCGATCCCACCACGTTTGTCAATCTCCTTCTTTCGCAGATGGACCAAGCATGCTTTGCATTTTTTCGATCTCCTCGAGAAATTTTCGAGATTTCAAAAACAAACCCGAATATTCGTCATAATACATGGAAAGGACAGTACGCAGTTCTTTTTTTGTTTGAGGTTTCACTGATATACTTCCAAGACGCCGAAGATCAATATAATAAAAAAGGCGCAGCAATTTTACAGTGGCTTGAGAAACTGGAAGCAAATAAGGATCTAATTCAAAACAGCGATGACAAAGAAGACCGTTTTCTCTAATCGAGAAGGCAAAACGCCCTTCTTTGCTGCCGCAGTTCACACATTGATTCAACTCCGGACGAAGGCCGATCACCTGCAGCATTTTCATTTCAAAAATATTGGTCAATATAGCTGCATCATAGCCTTCATCTATGTAATCCAATGTTTGGTAAAAAAGCTCATACAAATACGGGTTGACTTTACTTTCTTCTGTTCCTTTATCCAGCAGTTCAGCCAAATACGAAGAATAAGCAGTTTTAAACAAGTCTTCCCTTATTTCTTTGAAAGAATGAATAGATTCTCCTTGCTGCAGAGTTCCTAATCCTCTTGATTGCTGAAACAAAAACTGCCCGCAAAAGAGCAGCTGGGTAATGGCGGAGAGGCGGCTATTCGGTTTTCTAGCCCCTCTCGCCATTAAAGCCATTTTTCCAAACTCTCTTGTAAACAATGTGATGATTTTATTTGATTCGCCATACGGAGTCGATCGTATGACAATTCCTTCACACTTTTGAAACACGTTGAAGGCCATCCTTTCATTGCACCAACGGGCCTTTTCAAGACAAAGGAAATTCGGCTTCTGCTAGTTCTTCCTCTTCTTTCAAGCGAGCAGATTGGCTTTCTTTTTCCAACTCTTTGTACAAGAGATACGTATCAATATTACCCGTTTTCGAAAACAGCTTCCAGGTAAAATCCAACATCATAACCCCGCCTTTCTTTGATTGAAACTAGCAAAAATGTTGTGATAATATTTTCCCCCGCCTATACCCGATTTATTAGGTGCAATTTTTTCAAGTACCTTGTCAAAAACTCAAGATCTTAATATTCGTCTTCTCGAAAACCATATTCGCGTAGAGCAGATATTTTATCACGCCAATCTTTTTGAACCTTTACCCATAATTCTAAAAAGACTTTGGAACCGAGAAGATTTTCAATGTCTATTCGAGCTCGTTTTCCTACTTCCTTCAGCATTCTCCCTTGTTTACCGATGATAATGCCTTTTTGGGAATCTCGTTCTACGATAATCGTGGCCATGATATGCACAAGATCCTTCTCTTCCTCGCGTTCCATTTTGTCAATCAGAACCGCAATCGAATGCGGAACCTCTTCTCTTGTCAAATGCAGAACTTTTTCCCGGATCAATTCCGAAACGATAAAACGTTCCGGATGGTCAGTCACTTGATCCGCCGGATAATATTGAGGACCTTCCGGCAAATATTCTTTAATGGCCGAAAGCAAGCGATCAACATTATTTCCATTAAGCGCGGAAATCGGAAATATTTCCTGGAAAGGATAAAGTTCTTTGTACTGTTCAATCATAGGAAAAAGCTCATCAGGATGTATTTGATCAATTTTATTTAATACTAAAAAAACGGGTGTTTGGATATCTTTTAGCATTTCGATGATATATTGTTCTCCCCGGCCGAGCCCTTCCGTCACATTCACCATAAATAAAATCAAATCTACTTCCTTAAGGGCGTTTACAGCCGTTTTTACCATAAAGTCGCCAAGTTTGTGCTTTGGCTTATGGATGCCGGGAGTGTCGATAAAAATCATTTGGGCATCGTCCGTTGTATAAACTCCCTGAATTCGGTTTCTTGTTGTTTGCGGTTTATCGCTCATAATAGCAATTTTTTGACCGATCACCCTGTTCAGAAAGGTTGATTTACCGACATTCGGTCTACCAATAATGGAAATAAATCCTGATTTATAATCTGCATTGATTGTCGCCATAGTTTTCGAAAATCCTCCACTGTTGTAAGATTCTTAGTATGATGATTTTGAGCAAATCCTTTGTGAAACCAAAGACTTTCGTTTGTAAGCGCTTTAAAAAGCCAAATCCCCAACTGGATTGAATCACTATCTATATTTTACACCATTTTTTCTCCATATGGAGAGAGAGAAGTGAAAATTTCAGAAAAATTCGTCATTATTGCCTCGTTGATTCAAAAAACCATTTAATTCCACAAGGCTGTTTTTCATTGGCTTACGCTCTCATTTTAACCGACAAATGGCATGATTTCAAATTGGGTAAGTTAAAACTTGGTGTTTTCTCCCCCATATCCATCATTTTCAACCAAATGCGTCGTATTTCATGGAAATTCCGTTTCGCTTCCTCTGAACTACCCACAAATCGCATGATTTGAAAAAGAGCCGCCTTTAGGGCGACTCTTCCATTCATACAAAAAGTCGAAACCATTTTGGTAAAAAGATGATCATGCCGATCACAACAGCAAAAATAGCGTAGACGAGCACCGCCCCCGCCGCTAAATCTTTTGCCTCTTTTGCCAGCGGATGGTAGTCTTGTGTCGCTAAATCCACTATTTTTTCTATGGCGGTATTCACCATTTCCAGCGCGAACATTCCTGCGAATAAAAGTAAGAGGATCACCCACTCCCATTTTGAGAGTTGAAAAGCGAGACCGGCCGCCGTAGTTAAGAATGCCGCCATAACGTGAATTTTAAAGTTCGCTTCTTTCCATGCCGTACCTATTCCGCCAAAAGCGAACGAAAAGGACCGTTTTAATCGATGGACGCTGAAAACGTTCCGATCTTTATCTTTTGAGTCCATATTCATTTAAAATTTCCCTTTGCCGTGAAAACATGATTTTTTCTTCTTCCTCTGTCATGTGGTCATATCCGAGAAGATGAAGAAATCCATGCACCGCTAAAAATCCGAGTTCACGCTGAAAAGAATGGCCATAATCATGAGCCTGTTCACGTGCTTTAGGAACAGAGATGATAATATCCCCTAAAACTCTAGGCATATCTTCACCAATGATTTCCACTTCCTCCTCGTCAGTCTCTTCAAGAGCAAAGGAAATCACATCTGTCGGTTGATCTTTATGGCGATAATCCCTGTTAATTTCTTGGATGCGCTGATTATCGACAAAGGTTACAGACACTTCGCTTTCCTCCTGAATCCCTTCTTTTTCAGACGCAAATTGCAGCAGTTGCTCCACTAATTCCAAATCTTCTTGCTTTAATTCATTCGTTTCATCGACTAAATCAATCATTAAACTCATGTTGCTTCCTCCGTCTGTTTTTTCATTTCCGGATATTCGATCCGCGAGTGAAAAATGCCATTTAATGCATCACAAATCGTTTGTTTGACAATTTCCAGTTCTTTTAAAGTAATATCACATTCACTAAACTGCCCGTCCAGCAAACGGTCTTGAATAATATTATGGACGAGGCTTTTTATTTGTTCAACAGTTGGCTGTTTCATCGATCGGACAGCCGCTTCCACACTATCGGCAATGCTGACGATGGCAATTTCTTTTGTCTGCGGCTTAGGACCCGGATATCGAAAATCTTCTTCATTCACTTCGTGGTTTTTTTCAATCGCTTTATAATAAAAATATTTTACCAAAGTGGTCCCATGATGCTGCTCAGCAAAATCCACAATTTCCTTCGGCAGCTTTTCTTTTCGCAGCATAGCCGCTCCGTCCACCACATGATCGATGATCATTTGTTTACTGACCTCAGGAGACAGATGTTGATGGGGATTTTCATGATCCATTTGGTTTTCAATAAAAAATTTTGGTCTTTTTGTTTTGCCGATATCATGGTAATAACATCCCACCCTTGCAAGCAAGCCATTCGCTCCTATCGCTTCACATGCCGCTTCTGAAAGGTTGGCCACCATGATGCTATGGTGGTAAGTACCCGGCGTTTCCATTAAAATCTTTTTCAATAAAGGATGGTTCGGATTCGATAGTTCAATCAGCTTCATCGTCGACAAAACGCCAAATCCACTTTCAATCATCGGCAATAAGCCTAGCGTCAGCACGGCAGATGCTATCCCGGATATAAAAGCAAACAAGGCAAAAAACAAATATTCCTTTCCAGAATACGATCCATTGCCGATTAATTTCAAAAATAAGATGACGAGCACATTGACAATGGACACATAAACTCCCGCCTGTAAAATATTCAAGCGGCGGCGATGCTTCAATAAAAACAAACTTCCCGTTAAACCGCTGAACAATAGATAAATAGCCATTTCGACATGAATGGTTTCACTCGTTCCATTATGAAACATAATGCTCCCGCAAGCCGCCAAAAGAATGGCGACGATTGCTGCTGTCCGCTCATTGATTAAAATGGTAATGAGCATGGAAGAAAGCGCTCCCGGATACAGGAAGCTCAACTGAGCATAGTCGTTATTTCCAATCCAGGCAATGATTTTCATTAACAAAAAAGAAAAAGTAAAAATCATGCCCACTAAAAGCAGATAGCTCTTTTTCTTTTCTGAAGGCAAAGAAGCGGTATGAAAAGAATAAATGAGCAAAAAAACGACAACCAAAACAAAAATAAGGAGTCCAAAAACAGGTTTATAAGAACGTTGGTGATTGATAAGACCCAGCAGTTTTAATTGCCGATAAATGTCCCTGTCAATTAAGTGACCTTCTTGGACGATGACTTGTCCTTGTAAAATCCTTACCGGTTCCACTTCTTCTTGGGCCTGTTCTTTCCGCTCGGAGGTCAACCGGCTGTCATACTCTTCAGTTGGCACGATGGCATAACGTCCAATTTCAACCGCAGCCCGTTTTAAATCTGGGGCCAATGGATTTTTTTCAATCGCTTGTTCGACTTGGTTTTGAAAATCAGTCAAATGTTCCTTGCGAATCCGCTGCTGCAACGTAAACTCCACATTGTCCACAATCGCATTCCGTGTTTTTTCTAGTTCTTCTTGATCGGCGGACAACAACGTTAAAAAAACATCATCGCTAATCGATTTCGTCACATCTTCTGTCACATTTTTCGTCAGTTTATCTTTCAGTTCGGCTAATGGCGCCCGTTCTTCCTTTTGACTTTCTTTTTTCACTTCTTGTATAAAATCAAATATGGAATTCACGAGAGAAACCCGATTGAGAGCAGTATCTTGATTATAGACATAGGCATCTTCCACTTCTTCAGCTGCCTTTTTTCGTTCCTCTTCCGTTTTTTCTTTATCAACGATCGTTTTCGGTGAACGGATTGTTTTATCCGCAACGGAAAACAATTCTACATCATACGTTTCGGGTTTTACATTCATATAAAGGACGACAAACAAAATAATTGTGAGGAGTGTATACATGAGCGCAGCCAACATCGAATAGCTGACAGCAGAGCGTATACGGGTTATCCACTTTTGTACAATCATCGTACATATCCCCCGATCAAGCATCAGGATCTTTTACGGACATCGTGTGATGACTCCTTTAAACGGCGATATCCGACACGTCCATCCACTACTCACCTGATATCAGTAGAATCCAACAATGAAAGCGATGATAGCTTTGTATCAATGAATTTTTTAAAAAACTGTCATTCATCTGAAGCAAGGAAACGTTAACAGACGGAACTTGGATAAAGAATAAGCCCGGGTGTCGCCACCGGACTTATTCATCGAAACGATCATAGGCCTCAATAATTTTAGAAACTAATGGATGCCTTACAACATCCGTTTGTTCTAAGTATATAAAACCAATCCCCGGTACATCCCGCAAAATATGTTCAGCACTAATAAGTCCGGAATGGACCCCTTTCGGGAGATCTATCTGAGTTCTGTCGCCAGTGATGACCATTTTCGATCCGAATCCAAGCCGGGTCAAAAACATTTTCATTTGGGCACGAGTGGTATTTTGAGCCTCATCCAATATAATAAAAGCATCATCCAATGTTCGGCCCCGCATATAGGCAAGCGGAGCAATTTCAATCGTTCCTCTCTCAATCAAGCGCTGCGTATGTTCAACGCCTAATACATCATGAAGCGCATCGTAGAGAGGCCGCAGATAGGGATCTACTTTTTCTTTTAAATCCCCGGGCAAGAATCCTAGGCTTTCCCCTGCTTCAACGGCAGGTCTTGTTAAAATGATGCGTTTTACGAATCCATTTTTGAGTGCATGCACCGCCATCACGACCGCTAAAAACGTTTTCCCCGTTCCCGCAGGTCCTATCCCAAATACAAGGTCATGTTGTCGAATGGCTGAAACATAATGCTGCTGGCCAATCGTCTTGACGCGAATGGATTTTCCTTTCGCATTTTTCGCAATTTCTTTGTCATACAATCCATCGAAGTAATCGATTGTCCCTTGTTTCGCCATTTGTACAGCGTACACAACATCTCTTTGGCTGATGTGGATCCCTTTCCTCATCACATTCAACAGCTGTTTTAATATGTTGTGTACAATCTCGACTTCTTGTTCTTTCCCTGAAATAAGAATCGTTTCACCTCTTGTAATGAGAGAAACTTGAAATTCTTCTTCCAGCGTTTTTAAATTGCTGTCTGAGATGCCGAACAAAGCTACTGCCTCATTCGGATCTTCCAGGATGATTTCCAGATTTTTGGTTTTTTCTGTCATTCTCTTTATCTCCTTGAATGATTGGTTGTCCTTTTGCAATATCTTCAATCACTTGGAAATATACTGTTATCCTAACTTTACCATTCTCTATTCTTCGATGCAAAATTTTTTCGCCCGTAATTTGTGCATCCGACTGAAGATGCTTTCTCAAATCCTTTCTTGCCAATTGATTCGCCTCTTGAACCGCCTGATTCACCGTATATCGACGTTCCACGATTTTATATTCACGTTTGATCGACTGGCCCCATTCAACTGGAAGTTCCCAACGGAAAAACTTGATAGGATGGCTGCTTTCTTCCAAGGCCGTCAATTTAAATGTTTCCTTCTTCCACCATCCCCAGACAGGAAAAGAAAACTTTCCTATTTTCAAAAAATAGCTTCGATTTTCCTTGCCGGTAAAAACTTGAAACGTCGTCTCAAGCGGCAGTTCAACGGATGATTTATACCACGTTTCTCCCCAAACCTTTCCCTTGGAAGCCACGCTTTTTAGATGTTCTTCGTTGCCAACCCAACCGGAAACAAGCAATTGTCCTTTTTGAACAAACTGATTTCGCTTCACTACAGGCTGTCCTTTCTCAACAAACATTTTAACAATGACAGCTTTCTTTTTCGCTACTAAATTTTGCGGTCCTGTTGTCTTTTTTTCCTTTGGCTCCGTTTTTTCGACTACTTGAAAATGATAGGTTGTCCCGTTTAAATGTACACCAACCCATGTAATTCCTTCTACCCGACTTGTTAACTGGCGTTGAATCGAATCGACGTCATCTATGAAAAATTGCAGTTTTCCTTTTTGAATGCCCATGCTTTTTAATTCTTTCCGAATGGCATGTTCCATTTCCGGACTGGCGCCCGTTATTTCGATCCCCCATACCATATTGGAAAGCACCACCAATATAATGAGAAACGAGAGCACCCCCGCCAACAAGCCGCTGTTTTTCATAAGCTTCTTTCCTATAAACGGACCGCCGCTTCCTTCGAGAAACGTGATTTTTCCTTCGAAATGACGGGCAATTTTACGAAATTCGGAAAGATCCTCCAATTGAATATAGAATATCACCGATTTCGTCCCGGTTTTTTTGGCATTCCAGACAGAAAGGTTGGATCTTATCAAATGATTAAGGAATCGTTCCGTCCCTTGGCCCTCCGCTTTGACCAATACTTTTCCTTTCAAAAACATCGTCCACTGGTTTTTCATCACTATCCCCCTACTGTTCCAAATACAAAACTTGATCTACTCTACCTTCCAGCAAAATTTCTTCCGGCAAAATGGTTTTTATGACAAACGAACTTCCTTTTATTAATAACTGTCCTTGTTTCAGCAACAGCCTAACTTCTTTATCAGAAAAAGATAGCAACCCTCGATGGTTTTCCACGTATATATGGATTTGTCCGATCATCGTAATTCTTGGAAGGTCCATCATGACATCTTCAGGTAGGTCAAGTGTTTTAGCAAACCAGCTTTTTACTTGCTGCCGCCACTTTTTTGCCATAAAAAAAGAACCTCCTCTCATTTCATATGTATGAAATAAAAGGAAGTTTCAGCACTTCTTTTGATCTTTCCTGCCTAGGAAAAATAATTCCTTTTCGCTCTTGGAGGACCAAGAACTTCAGCTAAAATGATCCCCTTAACCAATTCCTTTTCTTGAATGGTCATGGCAGACTGTTCTTCCGCAGCCTCTTTGATTTCAAACGCTGCCCGGGCTTGATGATCTTCTCGTTCATTTCGTTTTGAATGTCGAATGAAATTCGGTTCAAGTTCCTTCGTAGCCTTTGCCGACAAAGGATGCGTTTTTTCCGCCGTTCTTTCCTTTTTAATGCGATTGATTGAACGTTTTTGCTGGATTTTCGCTTTTCTCATGAACATGTTATATAGATAGCTTCCGACAATGATAATCAAAAGTCCGATCATGGTTTCCATCGCGATTCTCCTTTCATCTTCTACGCTTTTCGTGTATCATTCTCTTTTGAATCCCCAGTCAGTTTGCCGATTGATTCTCTCATCCCTGTATCAGCTACGATATTACGAAGATTGAAATAATCCAAAACGCCTAGATTTCCTTTTCTAAGAGCCTCCGCAGTGGCCAACGGCACTTCTGCTTCTGCCTCTACAACTTTCGCTCTCATTTCTTGAACTTTAGCTTTCATTTCTTGTTCGGTCGCCACAGCAATGGCGCGACGTTCCTCCGCTTTAGCCTGAGCAATTTGTTTATCTGCTTCCGCCTGTTCTGTTTGCAGTTCGGCCCCTATATTTTTTCCAACGTCCACATCGGCAATATCGATCGAAAGAATTTCAAATGCAGTTCCAGAATCAAGCCCCTTCGCAAGTACTGTCTGCGAAATCATATCCGGGTTTTCTAATATTTTTTTATGGTCATCAGCTGAACCGATCGTCGAAACAATTCCTTCCCCGACACGGGCAATAACCGTTTCTTCCCCCGCTCCCCCGACAAGGCGGTCAATATTGGCTCTTACCGTAATTCGAGCTTTCGCTTTGACTTCTATCCCGTTCATCGCTACACCAGCAATAAAAGGAGTTTCAATGACTTTTGGATTGACGCTCATTTGCACTGCCTGCAAGACGTCACGGCCGGCAAGATCAATCGCAGCGGCGCGTTCGAAGGAAAGTTCGATATTCGCCCGGTGCGCTGCGATCAAAGCGTTGACGACACGATCGACATTCCCGCCTGCTAAATAATGGCTTTCCAACTGGTTGGTTGTTACGTGTAAGCCGGCTTTCGACGCTTTAATTAACGGATTGATGACACGGCTTGGAATCACCCTTCTAAGCCTCATCCCAATCAATGTGAAAATGCTGACTCTGACTCCGGCCGCCAATGCCGAAATCCAAAGCATAACCGGAACAATGGTCAAAAGTATGGCTAATAAAATAAGTCCAATCACAATCAGGATAAGAACAAATATCATTCCTGGATCCATTCCTATTCCTCCTGCCTTTTATTGTTTTACTTCTCTTACAATAATACGAACGCCTTCCACTTTTACTACCTGAATTTTTTTATCTTTCGCAATATAATTTCCTTCCGTAATCGCATCGATTCGTTCCTCATCTATCAGAATAGTCCCGGATGGACGAAGAGGAGTAACCGAAACACCTGTTTTTCCGATCAAATCATATCGATTCACATGGGAAACATAGCCTTTTTCTGAATCTGTGGAATCGGTCAGGACCATCCTTTGAAAAAGCTTCATTTTTTGGTGAAACACTCTTCTCATGACGATCATCCCCGTCACGGCAACCCCGATGGCGATCAACAGTGAAATCCCCATCCATAATCGATTATCTCCAACCGTCAAAATGCTTACGATCATGGCGGAAAGCCCTAATATTCCGGCTATTCCGCCCGGTAAAAATAATTCAGCGGTTAAAAGAACAACACCCACTAAAAAGAATGCAACGGCTTCATACCCGGCCGTACCAGCAGTAATATGTGCCCAGAAAAAAAACGCAAGAGCCAATATACCTATAATTCCGACAATTCCAAATCTAGGAGTAAAAAGTTCCATGACGAATGCCAAACTGGCAATGCTCAACAAAATGGTCACCATGGCTGGATGGGTCAGAATACGGCTCCACTTCTCTGCAAAGCTTTCATGAACTTCATTTGTCATTCCCTTCTCCTTTTCAAACGCCAAAACACTCTTCTCTCCGGGAAACGATTTCCCTTGCTGAAGAGAGGATTCCGATTGATTGGCACACACTTCTACAGGCAGCAACAGTAAACAAAGTACGAATAAAAATGATATTCTCGCGATCGCTTACACCTCCACCATTCCCGTTATCTTATTTACGCCCGATGCCGAAAAAAGTTTCGAATGATTTTTTATTTACTCAGCTTTCGCAGTCCAAAATCTTGTTTAAATGCTTGATGTAAATGGTTTTGGGAAGTACAAAATTATCATTTGACATTTTTTAAAACATAAAGAAAGACACCTATTCTTTTGGTAAAATATTGGTGACGAAACCAAATCCAAAAGAAAGGTGTCACCACTATGATAACGAATAAAGACTACTTTGCGCAATTACCAAAAGAAATTAAACAAGGATTTTCCGAATTAAATATTGGATATCATTTAAGAAAAGCGAATATTACGAAACTTTCCGGGTATTCTTGTCTTACTGTTTTCAAACTGATTTTTCTTTTAGTCTTCCAATATAAGAACTGGTTTCGTGCTTTTATGAGTAAACGATCTCAGGATCTGCCCGGAAAGGATACAGTCTATCGCTTTTTAAATACACCAACCTATCATTGGAGAAAGTTTCTGCTTTCATTAAGCAGTGAAATGATCCGTCTGCTTCAACCATTAACTTCAAAAGATCGTGTCACAGCTTTTGTGATTGATGATTCTGTCTTTTCAAGAAACCGTAGTAAGTCGGTTGAACTGTTGGCTAAGGTTTTTGATCACTCTACCCATCAGTACTTGAAAGGGTTTCAAATGCTTACCCTTGGCTGGACCGATAGTTTTACTTTTATTCCCGTTGATTTTGCTCTTCTAAGTTCACCGAAAAAGGAAAATCGCCTGCAAGAAATCAATACCAATATTGATAAACGAACATCTGGCTATAAGCGTCGCCAGGAAGCTCTGAAATCAAAACCGGACGTGGCTTCAGCTTTACTTGATCATGCGCTTGAAAAAGGGATTATAGCTGACTATGTTCTCATGGATTCCTGGTTTACACAAGCGCCTTTAATTGAGAAGATTACGAACAAAGGGTTATTTGTCATTGGCTTGGTGAAGCAATTAAAGCAGCGATACGTTTACAATGGTGAACGTTTCACACTGAATCAACTTTACAAATTGGCAAAACCTCACATGGGTAAAAAAGACATTCGCGGATCCGTTTATGCTACTTTAGACAATGGAATTCCAGTAAAAATTCTATTTGTACGAAACCGTAATAAACGGAGCGAATGGCTTGCCATTCTCAGCACAGATACAACATTAGAAAATGAAGAGATCATTCGTATTTACGGCATGCGTTGGGACATTGAAGTCTTCTTCAAATGCAATAAATCCCTTTTAAATTTAGAGAAAGAATTCCAGGGACGTTCCTACGACATGTTAATTAGCCATACAACCATTGTTTTTACACGATATATTCTCATTGCTTGGCAAATGCGAAAAGAGGAGGATCCTAAGACGATTGGCAACCTTTTTTACATCCTTTGCGAAGATGTAAAAGACATAGATTTTATTACTGCCCTTCAATCACTTATTGACCTTTTCCAAACTTTGGCGGAAGCCGAGGTTTCTTTGAACATGGACATCTTTAAAAATCAAATGAATAAATGGTTGGCCACTATACCTAATTATATCAAGCAATGCTTAAATATTTCTGTGTGCGAAAGTTGAGTTATTTATATATGAAAATGGATCAGAAAAAGGAGGTTAAACGCTCAAAATTTGCCCGCAAAAAAAGAGAGGCGATCGTCTTCGCCTCTCTTTTTTATTTACGATAAATGTTTCTGAACTAGCTTATTGACAAGAGAGCCATCTGCCTTCCCCTTTACTTTTGGCATTATGGCGCTCATTACTTTTCCCAAATCAGCTTTTGAAGAAGCATTCACTTCAGCAATTGTTTCCGTAACAATTTGCTCAAGTTCATCTTCTGTTAATGGTTTAGGCATATATTCACTCACGTAAGTCAGTTCAGTTTGAATTTTCTCAACAAGATCTTCACGACCTGCATTCTGAAATTCTTGGAGGGAGTCTTTCCGTTGTTTTACTTCGCGAGAAAGGACTGTCAACTCTTCGTCTTCTGCCAACTCACTTTTTCCAAGCTTGATCGCTTCGTTTTGAAGAGCAGCTTTCAGCATGCGAATGACAGAAAGCTTTTCTTTTTCCCTATTCTTCATCGCTTGTTTCATGTCGTGATTTAAACGTTCGAGAAGACTCAATGACTACACCCTCTCTTAATACTTGCGTTTTCTGGCCGCTTCAGACTTTTTCTTGCGTCTTACGCTTGGCTTTTCATAAAATTCGCGTTTTCTGTACTCTTGTAAAGTACCTGTTTTAGATACTTGACGTTTAAAACGACGAAGAGCATCTTCAAGCGATTCATTTTTGCGAACAATCGTTTTTGACATCTCTCTTCCCCTCCCTCCGAACACAGTACGATTACATATTGGTTTATGACCATAACATGTACTATGACATTATAATATATGCTTGTCTTTAGGTCAACAATTCTCTCCTCATGAGGAAATGGATGCCTTAGACAAAATGTTTCTACAGCCACCATTCCATTTCTGGAGAAACAGTATTGAATGATTCGAATCTCTTTTTTCTGATAACTGGTTACATAGACAAACTGCCCGGAGTAAAATAATTTTCGAGTAGTTTGTTGCGTTCAATTTATCCAAATGGTTCAAAATGGATCAAATTTAGACCATAAGTTTTTTCAGCGGATAAAAACGAAACATTTTTGTAAGAATATTCACTCTTTTCCGAAAGGCAGACGATGAGTATGCGTCCGATTCTGTTAGGGGTTTTAGCCGCTTTCTTTTTTGCGTTTACATTCCTATTCAACCGGATGATGGATTTAGAAGGCGGAAGCTGGATATGGAGCGCTTCTTTGCGCTATTTTTTTATGGTTCCTCCCATGATGGTGATCGTTGCTTTCCGCAAGGGTCTTAAAACTCTTTGGCAAGAAATGAAAAACCAGCCTTATGAATGGCTGTTATGGAGTACGGTTGGCTTTGGCCTATTTTATGCGCCTTTGTGTTTTGCCGCTGCCTATGGTCCTGGTTGGCTGATTGCCACCACTTGGCAAATAACCATCATTTCGGGTTCACTTCTTGCACCGTTTTTTTACGAAACCGTCCAAACCGCACGAGGCCCCCTCAAGCTGCGAGGACACATTCCCACCCGTGGTCTGGCCATGTCTAGCTTCATTCTGTTAGGGGTGGCTTTTATACAATTCGAACACGCTGCTCGAATTTCAGCTGCCTACGCTGTGCTGTGCATCTTCCCCGTTATGTTGGCTTCCTTTGCTTATCCGCTCGGGAATCGGAAAATGATGGAGGCCGTTTCTCATCGCTTAGACGCTTATCAACGTGTACTTGGCATGACGATCGCGAGCCTTCCTTTTTGGATCGTCCTTTCGTTGTACGGAGCAGCTGTGATCGGCCCTCCCAGCCTCGGACAGATCATTCAAACTGGTTGGGTGGCTATATTTTCCGGAGTGATCGCAACCGTTATGTTTTTTGCGGCTACTGATATGGTAAAAGGAAACATGCAAAAATTGTGCGCTGTGGAAGCAACCCAGTCATCGGAAGTGTTGTTCGCCATAATCGGTGAAATGATCGTATTATCCGCTCCGCTTCCTTCTCCCCTGTCTTGGCTGGGAATCAGTTTTGTCGTTATCGGCATGCTTTTGCACAGTTTCTTGTCGCGTCCCAAAAAAGAACAGAACAATGAGACGATCCATGTATAACAAAGGCAGGATACGATGGAACTTGTATAAAAGCAAAAGAGAATGCCTCTAGTGCATTCTCCTTTCTTTTACGCTAAACGCGCAGCTTTTCCAGCGGGAACATCGTCATCAAGGACGCGGACAAACTGTGCTTCGTTGTATGGATAGCCGGCTTTTGTAATCTTCACTTTGACAAGCTTTCCTACCATGTCTTCTGAAGCAGGGAACACTACCTTTAAGTAATTATCGGTATATCCTTCGTACAGCCCGCTTTCTGGGTCTTCTTTATAACGTTCTTCCGGTATCACTTCCAGCACTTCCCCTTCGAACTGAGAAGCGTATTCTTTTGCCAATTGATCGGAAAGCGTAATGAGACGGTGAACCCGTTCATTTTTGACTTCTTCGTCAATTTGATTTTCCATTCTGGCTGCCGGAGTTCCCGTTCTTTTAGAATACGGGAATACGTGGAGCTCTGCGAATTTATGTTCTTTTACAAAGTTATAGGTTTCCATAAATTCTTCTTCTGTTTCTCCCGGAAAGCCCACAATCACATCGGACGTGACAGCTAATCCCGGAAGCGCTTCGCGCAGTCGATTTAACCGTTCCGCAAAAAACTCCATCGTATATTTGCGGCGCATTCTTTTCAACACAGTG
The DNA here is from genome assembly GCF_038006725.1 of Bacillus sp. FSL W8-1127. NCBI lineage: Bacteria > Bacillati > Bacillota > Bacilli > Caryophanales > Bacillaceae > Bacillus > Bacillus sp. FSL W8-1127. The sequence continues at coordinate 2,360,442 of NZ_JBBOVU010000001.1, forward strand.
TTAGAACCCGATTGCAACGGAATATGTAAGTGACGAACGACGATGTTGGAGCGGTCGATTACATCAATTACTTCATCCGTGAGCTGGCTCGCTTCAATCGAAGAAATACGCAGGCGCTTCAGCCCATGAACTTGTTCTTCTATGTCTCTTAATAGCATAGCCAGATTGTAATCTTTCATATCAGTCCCATATCCGCCTGTATGAATTCCGGTAAGAACAATTTCTTTGTAGCCGGCATCGACAAGCTGTTGCGCTTGGCGAATGACTTCTTTCGGATCGCGTGAACGCATAAGTCCCCTAGCCCATGGAATAATGCAGAATGTGCAAAAATTATTGCAGCCTTCTTGAATTTTTAAAGAAGCTCTTGTGCGATCCGTAAAGGCCGGAACGTCCATTTCTTCAAACACTCGGTTTTTCATAATGTTTTTGACAGCGTTGATTGGCTGCCGTTCCTTTTGATACTTCTCAACAAAATCAAGAATTTTCGTCCGATCTTGAGTGCCGATGACAATATCGACTCCCGGAATTTCCAAAACTTCCGCAGGCGATGTTTGCGCATAGCAGCCCGTGACACAAATAACAGCGTCAGGATTTTTTCGAACAGCACGCCGGATGACTTGACGGCTTTTTTTATCGCCTGTATTGGTCACCGTGCAAGTATTAATCACATAAATATCCGAAATAGAATCAAAATCAACCCGTTCATAGCCTGCACCTTTAAACAGCTGCCAAATGGCCTCCGTTTCATAGTGGTTTACTTTACATCCTAATGTATGGAATGCCACTGTCGGCATGTAAATCACCTCATTAATTCAAAATGATAGGAAATCGCGGATAAAGCATAAAGAGGAGCCGTTTCCGTCCGTAATATTCTTGGCCCTAAGCCGCACGGAATAAACCCTTTTTCAGACAATAAGGAAGCTTCTTCTTGGGAAAAGCCTCCTTCCGGCCCAAATGCGATCAACAGGGTGTCTTTTTGCTTTACATTTTTCAACGTTTCATAAAATTGCCGATGCTCTCCTTCTTTTGCCGCTTCTTCATAGGCAAATAATTTCCAAGTATAGCGGTCAGCCATTTCACATAACTTTTCAATCGAAACGGGCTCGTATATTTCCGGAATGACGGTTCGCTGAGATTGTTCCGCCGCTTCTTTCGCAATTTTTTCCCAGCGGACTACTTTTTTGTGCATCTTCTTTTCATCCCATTTTACGATGGAGCGCTCTGCCATAAAAGGCAAAAAAGAAGAAGCTCCAAGTTCCGTTCCTTTTTGAATGATCAGCTCTAGTTTATCTCCTTTTGGCAATCCGCTGGCCACCGTCACTTGGATCGGCAACTCCTTTTCATCACGGATCCATTTTACTACCGTGGCCCGGGCACAGTCGCTAGAAATTTCGTCCAAAACCGCCAACGCCGTTTGGTTTTGGCGATCAGAAAAAACAGCATAAAAATGGTCTCCGGCTTTCATTCTCATAACCCGCGACAAATGATGAAAATCTTCGCCTTTTATTCTAAATGACTGATCATCCTTTATTGGTTCGTGAATAAAGTAGCGCTGCACGCTGTCACCATCCAATCTCTACATTCGTTTGGCGATGATCGCCACCCAGTCTTCCATCAACATTGTTTCTTCTATCTTAAATCCGCAGTTTGTAAGGACCTCTATTACTTCTTGACGTTTTTTCTGAATAATGCCGGAAGTAATAAAATATCCCCCTGGTTTGACAACCTTTGCAGCATCCTCCGCAAATCTTACAATCACTTCCGCCAATATGTTGGCTACGACAACGTCCACTTGTTCGGAGACCCCATCCAATAAATTATTTTGCTGCACTGTTACGACGTCTTGGACTTTATTTAATTTCGTATTTAACCTTGCGGCCCGAACGGCCACCTCATCTAAATCGAAGGCCATCACTTTTTCGGCTCCCAATAAGGCAGCACCGATGCTCAATACCCCGGAACCAGTACCGACATCGATCACTCTATCCCCCGGTTTGACGATTTTCTCCAACGCCTGCAAGCACATAACCGTCGTTGGATGGGTGCCGGTTCCAAACGCCATTCCCGGATCTAATTCAATGATCAGTTCATCCGTCGAAACGGGCTTGTATTCCTCCCATGTCGGTACAATCGTGAATTTCTCGGATACTTTGACAGGATTGTAATATTTTTTCCAAGCCGTCGCCCATTCTTCTTCATGCACTTCGCTGATCGTAACCTTATTTTCTCCGATATCAATGTCGAATAAGACAAGATTGTTGATTGCTTGCTTGATCTCTTCTACCGTTTCGCCAAGGAAACTGTTAATGGGAAGATAGGCTTTAATAATAACCCCTTCTTCAGGATAATCATCAGGATTTAGTTGATAAATTTCCCCGAATTGATCTTCCCTTTCTTTTTTCAACTCATAAGGATCTTCAATCACAACACCGCTTGCCCCAGCTTCGTGCAAAATATTTGAAATAGGTTCAATTGCTTCGTTTGTTGTATGGATACTGATTTCCGACCATTTCATGTTTTGCTTTGCTCCGTTTCTTATTAATCGCGTTTAATTGCCCTTTTCACCTTATCAAACAATGATTCGTGTTGTTCATCTGGAATGGAACCGCCAATCTCCGCAAATTCACGCAATAATTGTTTTTGTTTTTCGGTGAGCTTCGTTGGCGTTACGACTTTCACAATGATATGCTGGTCTCCGACTCCATAGCCGTGCACATTCGGAGCCCCTTTTCCGCGCAGGCGGAATTTTGTTCCTGTTTGTGTGCCGGCAGGAATTTTCAATTTCACCTTGCCATGAAGGGTAGGGACTTCTATCTCGTCTCCCAATGCCGCTTGGGCAAAGGTAAGTGGCATTTCACAATAAATATCGTCTCCGTCCCGCTCGAAAAACTCATGAGGCTTTACATGGAATACAATGTACAAATCTCCAGGAGGACCCCCGTTAACCCCAGGTTCTCCTTGACCGGCCACACGCAGTTGTTGTCCATCGTCGATTCCAGCCGGTATTTTAATATGAATGCGACGTCTTTTTCTCACTTTACCGGTTCCGCCGCAAGTCGAACATTTTTCTCGAATGATTTGACCAGTGCCATCACAATGCGTACATACCCGTCGGTTGACAATGCGTCCAAATGGCGTATTTTGCTCCGTGCTGATTTGCCCGGTTCCGTGGCAATGTGGACAAGTTTCCGGTTTCGTTCCCGGCTTTGCTCCGGAACCGCCGCAAGTATCGCATGTTTCTTCCTTTGGAATTTGAATATCGGTTTCTTTTCCAAAAACGGCCTCTTCAAACGAAATGCTCATGGAATATTGCAGATCGGCTCCTGCTCTTGGAGCATTCGGATTTCTTCTTCTTGAACCGCCCCCGCCAAAAAATGTATTGAAAATGTCTTCAAAGCCGCCAAAACCATCAAAACCGCTGAATCCTCCGCCAAAGCCTTGATTTTGACTTGGATCCTCATGTCCAAATTGGTCATAGCGGGCGCGTTTTTGATCATCGCTTAAAACTTCATATGCCTCTTTCACTTCTTTAAACTTTTCTTCGGCGCCAGGTTCTTTATTGATATCCGGGTGGTATTTCTTTGAAAGTTTTCGATATGCTCTTTTAATTTCATCTTTTGAAGCGTTTTTACTCACGCCTAAAACTTCATAATAATCTCTTTTACTCATACCTAGAACACTCCCGCATCTCACATAAAGAATATTTTATCATTGAATCCAGCCGTTATGCAATGAAATCGTTAGCTGCGGTGAAAGGAAATGTTTGATGCCAATGAAGAAAAAAGCCAAAGCCATGAAGAACACCTGACTTTGACTTTTTTCTTTTCCTCAAACGGCCATTATTTCTTGTCGTCGTTCATTTCTTCGAATTCCGCATCCACTACATTGTCATCTTTTTTCTTGCTGTCATTTCCTTGTTGAGATTGTGCTTGTTGGGCTGCATTTTCATAAAGTTTGATGGAGAGGTTTTGAACGATTTCTTGAAGAGCCTCTTTCTTTTGGCGAATTTCTTCCAAATTATTTTTTTCAATGGCGGCTTTCAAGGCATCTCTAGCTTCTTCCGCTTTTTTCACTTCGCCGGCATCCACTTTTCCTTCCAGCTCTTTCAAAGTCTTGTCAACCGTAAAGACGAGCTGGTCAGCTTCGTTGCGAAGTTCTGCTTCTTCTTTGCGTTTTCTGTCGGCTTCCGCATTTTCCTCTGCTTCTTTGACCATGCGTTGAATTTCTTCTTCGGACAATCCAGAGGACGATTTAATCGTAATTTTTTGCTCTTTTCCAGTTCCTAAATCTTTCGCACTAACGTTAACAATACCGTTTTTGTCGATATCGAAAGTCACTTCAATTTGCGGTACTCCTCTTGGAGCAGGTGGAATATCCGTTAATTGGAAGCGGCCAAGTGTTTTGTTATCCGCTGCCATCGGGCGTTCTCCTTGAAGAACGTGAATATCCACAGCCGTTTGGTTATCGGCTGCAGTGGAGAAAATTTGCGACTTCGATGTCGGAATCGTGGTATTGCGTTCGATCAATTTCGTGAACACGCCGCCCATCGTTTCAATTCCGAGTGAAAGCGGAGTAACGTCCAGCAATACAACGTCTCTCACATCGCCTGTCAAAACTCCCCCTTGAATAGCAGCACCCATGGCCACTACTTCATCCGGATTGACCCCTTTATGCGGTTCTTTTCCAATTTCTTTGCGAATGGCTTCTTGAACCGCCGGTATACGAGTAGATCCCCCGACAAGTATAACTTTGTCGATATCAGCAGGAGTTAAACCGGCATCTTGAAGTGCTTGACGCGTCGGTCCCATTGTACGTTCTACCAGGTGCGCGGAGAGTTCGTCAAATTTAGCACGCGTCAAGGTCATTTCCAAATGAAGAGGTCCTGATTCGCCTGCTGTAATGAACGGCAAGGAGATTTGTGTCGTCGTTACACCGGAAAGATCTTTTTTCGCTTTTTCGGCAGCATCTTTTAAACGTTGCATAGCCATTTTGTCTTTTGACAAATCAATTCCGTTTTCTTTTTTGAATTCTTCCACTAAGTAGTCAATAATCACTTGGTCAAAATCATCGCCGCCAAGATGGTTATCTCCGGCAGTAGCGCGCACTTCAAACACGCCGTCGCCCAATTCAAGAATGGAGACGTCAAACGTTCCTCCACCAAGGTCGTATACTAAAATTGTTTGATCATCTTCCATTTTGTCTAATCCATAAGCAAGAGCAGCCGCAGTTGGTTCGTTGATGATCCGTTCGACTTCCAAACCGGCAATTTTACCGGCATCTTTTGTGGCTTGACGTTGTGCGTCATTAAAATAAGCAGGTACAGTAATAACCGCTTTATCTACTTTTTCTCCCAAATAGTCTTCTGCATAAGATTTTAAGTATTGTAAAATCATTGCAGAAATTTCTTGTGGAGTATATTGTTTTCCTTCAATTTCCACTTTATAGTCCGTTCCCATATGACGTTTAATGGAAATAATGGTATTCGGGTTGGTAATGGCTTGACGTTTTGCCACTTCCCCTACTTGTCTTTCCCCATTTTTAAAGGCTACAACCGAAGGAGTTGTACGGTTTCCTTCTGGATTGGGAATTACTTTCGGTTCACCGCCTTCAAGAACGGCAACACAAGAGTTTGTAGTTCCTAAATCAATCCCAATGATCTTGCTCATGTCTCATACCTCCTAACTTGTTATGTAAAACTTTCCGTCCTATTGATTTACTTTCACCATCGCAGGACGTATCACACGGTCTTTTAATTTATAGCCTTTTTGAAGTTCTTCCACTACGATGTTAGGACCAACCGTTTCATCGTTAGCCACCATGACGGCTTGATGAATATTTGGATCAAACTCTTTTCCAGCCGCTTCAATTTCTTCAAGTCCTTCTTTTTTTAAGGCTTCCAAAACACCATTGTAAACCATCTTCATTCCTTGAAGAAGAGATTTTGCTTGCTCATCAGAGACCGTTACTTGCAATGCTCGTTCAAAATTGTCCAGAACGGGAAGAAGGTCAGAGATTAAGCTTTGGGCTCGATATTTTTCGCTGGCTTGCTTTTCGATATTCACACGCCGGCGATAATTTTCAAAGTCCGCCAACAATCGCAAATAACGATTCTCTGCTTCCTCCAGTTTAGTCTCCAATTCTTTAATTTTTTGTTTTTGCTTTTCGATATCTGTTTGATTTTCTTCTTGAACATTCTCCCCATTTTCTGGAGATTCTTCCGATTGTTCCTCGGATTCAGCTACTTGTTTAGAAAGTTCCGGTTTATTCTCAGTTTCAGACTGAAGTTCTTCGTTTTCTTTCTCTTTTAATTCTTGCTCTGTCTCATCCATCGATTGTTTTTTTTCTTCTGTCAATGGATTCACCTCCTTAAAATGGCGGAAAGTGGAAAGACAAAGAAAAAGAGAGCAGCCAGCCTAAAAGCCGGTTACCGCCCGCTATCAACACTCCTCAATATTTCCACCATGTTTAATTTTGATACAATTTTGTCAATACATTACTCAAACTATCGCTAAAAAACTGGAGCAGACTAATGACTCTTGAATACTCCATACGAGTCGGACCTAAAACGGCAATGGTTCCCACATGTTTATCTCCTATAGAATAGGAAGCCGTGATGAGACTGCAATCTTTCATGGCCAAATTTTTGTTTTCTCTTCCAATTTTCACTTGAATGCCGATTGGAATTTGGTTCAACAAACGGGCAATGCCTTTCTCTTGTTCAATCATATCCAGTAATAACCGAATTTTCTCGATATCATGAAATTCAGGCTGATTCAACATATTGGTCTTCCCGCCGAAAAATAATTTTTCATCGGCTGGAAGTTCTACCGCCCTCACCAGCGAGCGAAGAATATCGTCATAATTAGATATATGCTGGCGAAGCAGCGTTGCCACTTCTTTATATATGTGATCCTGCAAATTGTCAAGCGGAACGCCAAATAATCGTTCATTTAAAATATTGACCATTTTTTCTATATCGCCTGAACTGATCGTTTTCGGGAGAGTAAAGGTCCGATTTTCCACATGTCCAGTATCCGTCACAATGATGGCAACCGCCGTTTCCTTATTTAAAGGGACAATTTGGATTCTTTTTAATTTGTTCTCTTTTAATCTTGGCCCCAGCGCAATCGCTGTATAATTGGTCAGCTCTGATAAAATTTTCGCCGACTTTTGTACGATCCTCTCCATTTCATAAATCCTTTCAGCGAAGATGGAGCGGATCATCATAATATCTTGTTTATTGAGTTTCTCCGGATGAAGGAGATGATCAACGTAGTAGCGATACCCTTTTTCAGACGGAATTCTCCCTGATGAAGTATGCGTTTTTTCGAGAAATCCCAATTCTTCCAAATCAGCCATTTCATTGCGAATGGTGGCCGAACTAAAATGGATTTCGCTTTTTTTGGATAAACTGCGCGAGCCGACAGGTTGTGCAGATCGAATAAAGTCATCAATAATTGCTTGCAGAATCAGCAATTGGCGATCTGTTAACACCTTACATCACCTCTGTTAGCACTCTCTTCTATCGAGTGCTAAATCTATTAAATAACTTATCAAAAGGGGACTCCTCTGTCAATCATTTAACTAATGCCAAGAAAAGCTTGGAACACTTCATTTCCCAAAAACCTTCCTTTTTTCGTGAGACGGATAAAATCTCCTTGTACTTCCACTAGTCCTTTGTTTTCCATTTCTTTCGCAGGAGATGAGAAAATCTCCATAAGCTCTATCCCAAATTTATGCTGAAAGCGAGTCATTGACACTCCTTCTGTTTTTCGCAATCCTAAAAACATTTCTTCTTCCATCTTTTCTTCTTGGCTGAGACTGATTTCTTCCATAACAGGAAACTGGCCGTTTTCCACCGGCGCCATATATTTTTTCAGCGGCCCGTAATTAGCTCGTCTCTTCCCATTCACATACGAATGTGCCCCAGCGCCAAACCCATAATATTCGCCATTATTCCAGTAAACAAGATTATGCTTGCTTTCATAGCCTTTTTTAGCAAAATTGCTGATTTCGTATTGATGAATTCCATGCCGTTCCATTTCATCCATCAGCAGATCATACATTTCCGCTTCCAAATCCTCGGATGGCAGCGGCAGTCTCCCTTTTTTCATTAAATTGTAATAAACCGTTTTCGGTTCAATGATTAAAGAATACGCTGAATAATGAGGAAGATCGAGTTGAAGCGCTTTTTCCAGCGACAACTGAAAATCCTCTTTCTTTTGTCCGGGAAGGGCATACATTAGATCAATACTGATATTTTCAAATCCTGCTTTGATTGCCATATCCACTGTTTTCACGACGTCTTTGCCCGTATGAGTCCGGCCGATTCTTTTCAGCAATTCATCATCAAATGATTGAACTCCTAAACTCAGTCGGTTTACGCCATAATGGTGTAGAATGGCCAATTTTTCTTTTGTTAAGTCATCCGGATTGGCTTCAAATGTAAATTCTCCTTTTTGGAAAGGAAGAATGTCGCGGATCGTTTTGCAAAGCTCTTCCAGCTGGTCAGCTTCCAGCGCGGTGGGAGTCCCCCCTCCGACAAAGATCGTTTTCAGCTCTCGGGTGGGAAATGCTTCAAGAGTGATCCTCATCTCTTCTTTTAACGCTTTCAAATAGCGTTTAACCGGCTGACCTTTCAAAAAGAACTTATTAAAATCGCAATAATAACAAATTTGTTTACAAAACGGTATATGGATATAGGCAGACTCGATCATAAAGTCTTCACCCCTTTCCTATTAAAAAAGATCCTTGTACACAATCAGCAAAGTCCTTTACACGACGTTGATCTAGAAATGGGTCCAAGAAAAAAAACGAGAAAGGGAAAGCGGAACTTCGCCTTCCCATTCGATCGTTCGTTTTCTATTTACAAAGAAACTTGATAATACAGTCGCTGTCATTTAGAGTCATCCATTTTTAATACTGCCATGAAGGCTTCTTGCGGTACTTCAACGGACCCTACTTGCTTCATCCGTTTCTTTCCTTCTTTTTGTTTTTCCAGCAGTTTTCGTTTCCGGGAAACGTCTCCTCCGTAACACTTCGACAATACATTTTTCCGCATTGCTTTGATCGTGGATCTGGCTATGATTTTGCTCCCGATCGCGGCTTGTACCGGAACTTCAAATTGTTGTCTAGGGATTAAGTCTTTCAGCTTTTCTACAATCACTTTTCCTCTCTCATAAGCAAAATCGCGATGGACAATAAAGCTTAAGGCATCGACTTTCTCCCCATTCAGCAAGATATCCATTTTCACTAATTTCGACGGTTTGTATCCAATAAGTTCATAATCAAAAGAAGCGTACCCTTTTGTACTGGACTTTAGCTGATCAAAAAAGTCATACACAATTTCAGAAAGCGGAATTTCATATATAACATTGACGCGAGTGTCATCAAGATATTGCATATCGATAAACTGACCGCGCTTTGCTTGCGCCAGTTCCATGACAGCACCGACATAATCATTTGGGACCATCATGCTAGCTCGAACATAAGGTTCTTCGATCCGATCGATCTTCTGAGGATCCGGCATATTGGTCGGATTATCTACTTGAACTTCTTTCCCATCCGTCGTATGAACTTTATAAATAACGCTTGGCGCCGTCGTAATTAAATCAATTTTAAATTCACGCTCAATCCGCTCTTGAATAATCTCCATGTGCAAAAGTCCTAAGAAACCGCAGCGGAAACCGAAACCGAGTGCTTGTGACGTTTCCGGTTCAAATTGCAAAGCAGAATCGTTCAATTGTAATTTTTCAAGCGCTTCGCGAAGATCATTAAATTTAGCAGAGTCGATAGGGTACATTCCGCAATAAACCATCGGATTTAATTTCCGGTAGCCGGGAAGCGGTTCAGAAGCCGGGTTGACTGCCGAAGTAATGGTATCACCGACTCTTGTATCACCGACATTTTTGATGGAGGCCGTTAAATAGCCGACATCTCCAACCATTAATTCATCGCGAGTGACAGGCTTAGGAGTTAACACACCCACTTCCGTAACCTCGAACTCTTTTCCCGTTGCCATCATTTTAATTTTGTCCCCTACTTTGACCGATCCATCCACTACACGAATATAGGCGATAACCCCTTTATACGGATCATATAAAGAATCGAAAATGAGCGCTTTCAAAGGGGCGTCAGGATCCCCTTCCGGAGGCGGAACCATTTCCACAATCTGCTCCAGTATCTCGTCGATCCCGATACCTGCTTTCGCTGATGCCAGCACGGCTTCCGAAGCATCTAATCCAATGACGTCCTCGATTTCTTGGCGCACTCTTTCCGGATCAGCGGCCGGCAAATCAATTTTATTGATGACTGGGATAATTTCCAAATCATTATCAATGGCTAAATAGACATTGGCAAGCGTCTGAGCTTCAATGCCTTGGGCAGCATCCACGACGAGAATGGCTCCTTCGCAAGCTGCCAAGCTTCTCGAAACTTCATACGTAAAATCGACATGCCCAGGCGTGTCGATTAAATGAAAGATATAGTCTTCTCCGTCTTTCGCTTTATACTTCAATTGAACAGCATTCAGCTTGATTGTAATGCCGCGTTCTCTTTCTAGATCCATCGTATCCAGCAGCTGATCTTTCATTTCCCGTTCCGATAGGGCGTTTGTTTTTTCAAGAATGCGATCAGCAAGCGTGGATTTCCCATGATCGATATGGGCGATAATGGAAAAATTGCGAATATGCTTCTGTCTGTTCAGTTTTTCTTCCCGCTTCATACTCATTCACTCCTGTTTATCGGCACACGTACACTATTGTCGATTATAGCAGTCAGATTGCCAAGATTCAATGAAAACCTTTCTTATCAAAAACGGTCTTCTTCTCTTCCACAATCCGTACACATATTTGGCTGTTCAATCGGATTTATCCGATTTTATCTGATGCGGTTAGTTCGGATCACTCATGTGTTTCGAGATATTCACGGCGGTTATCCCTCTCTTAGTGGAAGAAGTATCTTTTTCCTGCTTGAAAGAACGTTTTTACATAAAAGAAGAGGGGCTCATAGCACCCTCTTCTTTTAAAAGCAGTGGATCATATGAATTCTACTGTTTTGAACGCTGAGTTTCGCCGGACTGATTCACTTTTTCTGCTTGCCAATAATAATCGCTGAAGGCATCGGCAAAGGCTTCACATGCTCTAGTGATTTCATCCATTGTATTATCCACTCCTCCCACCTCGATTAAAAATGCTTTGTCCGACAAATCTTGATTGAATTTTCCGTTTGTGTTTTTGCCTTGCTTGACGATAACCCCTCTTGATAACCCAGGATATTTTTTTTCTAATCGTTTATGAAGCTCCGTGGCAAGGGCAGCATTTTTTTCATAATTCGGATGTTCAGCTCCGATAATAAAAGCGATTTTCGCATAGCTCTTTCCATGAATTCGAGTGGTGGTTGCATTTTTCCGCTGAGAATCACGGTGAATATCGATAAAATACTGTAAATCTCGATGACGTTTCATGGCCGAAGCGACAACTTGCCTTGATTCTTGGTAAGCCAATCCGTAGTCCCATCCACGTTTATTGAGTAAATCGACGATATCCGTCTTATCTACATAAGTGCCAATTCCCTTCTCTTCAAGCTTGCTTTTTAAAATTTCTCCCACTTTTGTGACATTTAGTTTTGAATTTTGCGCAGCATCCGGATCATTCACCCCGTTCAAATATGGCAAGTATGATTCATGGGTGTGGGTAAAATAAAGATATACGGTTTGTTTTTCGTTAGTCGACAGAGGAGGATTCTGTTTCTTTTCGGTCTCGAGATCCTTCGTGTTTTTCAAAGGCGCCTCCTTCTCTTTGCTTAATACTTCTTTTGGCGGTTCCGACTCAATCGGAAGGTTCGTATAGTTTGTCCCCTTTCCGGCTACGAGGATATAACCATCATAAATGGAAAATCCGGGGATTTCCCTGCCTAATAAACTTCGCTGATCTTTCATTTTAATATTCGTCGCAAATTGAAATAACACTTCATTCAGCGAAGGAACGCGGATATCTTTTGGTTCCTCTTTTAAAAACAACTTATTCTCCATCGTAAATAGATGATATAGGACCGCTCCCGATATATTTTTTGTCGCCTTATTCACAGAATTGGAGGATAGCCGGTATTCATTTTGAAACGTTGTTAAAATCCCCACCAAAGAAAAAACGGATAAAAGAGCGGCAAAAAAAGTAAAAGCTGCTTTTACGATAGTCGCAATGTCGATAGACAGGATATAGTGGGAGTTTGTTTTTTTCATCGTTCCACCCTTTCGTTTCAGTCTAGTAATATATCTATGACTTTCATAGAAAAGGTAGAACTTCTCTTTCCCGTTTTGGCAAAATCGTGATGCTATCGATGATTTTGCCCAAAAAAAAGCAGCCGGTTTCAGCGAGTGTAGAAACCGGCGTTATGCTGTCCAATAGCACTATGAAGAGCAGCGTTCAGACCATTAGCAATAATATTGGCAGTGTCCTGAATAAACACGTCCACTTCTTTTGGCGTCACCATTAAATTGTGGCCAAGTGGAGCCAGAACTTCATGAATGAGCTTTCTTTTTTCTTCTTCACTTAAAGTGCCAATCAGCCCTAAAAACATTTTTCGCGGTTCCTCATCGGGAAGGTCTTCCTCTGTTAATTTTTTCTTCTTCCCGAACAGAAAGCCGGCAGGTGCAAGTGCTTTAGAAGGCCGGTCTCCTTCTTTCATTTCTCGTCCGAAATGCTTAAGCATAAAATCAATCGTTTCGCTCGTAATCGACACTGCATCCAAAACAGTCGGCACTCCAATGGCAATAACCGGCACTCCTAAGGTTTGCTTGCTCAATTCTTTCCGTTTGTTTCCGACACCTGAGCCGGGTTGGATGCCTGTATCCGATATTTGAATCGTAGCGTTTACACGTTCAATAGATCTTGAGGCCAGAGCATCAATCGCAATAATAAAATCAGGTTTTGATTTTTCAACCACTCCGTAAATAATGTCGCTCGTCTCAAGCCCCGTCAGACCCATGACTCCTGGAGCAAGAGCACTCACTTCCCGATACCCTTCTTCTACCGCTTCAGGCTGAAATTGAAATAAGTGCCTTGTCACTAGCACATTCTCACAAACGATCGGCCCTAACGAGTCGGGGGTGACATTCCAATTTCCAAGGCCGACTATTAAACAGCTGGCATCTTTAGAAATATGATTTTTTTGCAAAAACTGCGAGAATTCGTTGGCAAAAACGGCGGTTACTTCTTTTTGCAGTTCCGTGTTTTGCTCCCGAATTCCTTGAGCTTCAATCGTTAAATAATGACCGGCTTTCTTCCCGATTTTTTTCTCGCCTTCCTCTGTAATTTCCACATAGGAAATGTGGACGCCATTTTTGTCCCGCTCTTGAACAATGACTCCCTTAAGTTCTGATTTTTCTTTATCCTTCTCCTCAATCATTTCTTTCGCTTCTATCGCCAAATCCGTTCGAACGGCATATACGCTATAATCGATGTTTTTTTCTTTTTCCACTATGATCAGCCCTTTCCGAAACCACCTGTTTTGATTATTTTTCCCATTAGACAAAGCTTCATTCCTTCGATATTACAAACGAACAGATGTTTTCCGTTATTGGCAAATCGGCTTGGCTTAAAGTTCGCTTTATCAATTCCAGTATTGCAATATCGGCATTCGTTTGATAGAATAACTTTTGTTCTTATTGTTTAAGAAAAGTGAAAGTCGAGTATCTATAAAAATCTCGATCGCTCACAGGAGGTGACAGAGATGCCAAATATTAAGTCTGCAATTAAACGTGTAAAAACAAATGAAGAACACAGAGCGAGAAACGCACAATTTAAATCTTCTATGCGTACAGCGATCAAAAAGTTCGAAGCAGCGGCTGTAAACAATGCCGATAATGCTCAAGAACTTCTCCAAAATGCGGTGAAGCTCGTCGACAAAGCAGCGGCTAAAGGCATTATTCATAAAAATACGGCAAGCCGTACTAAATCCCGCTTAATGAAAAAATTATCTGTCAACGCATAAATAAAAAAGGATGTCAAACGGACATCCTTTTTTATTTTGCACTTTTTATCCATGAAGGTGACTTAATTTCCCCCACAGACAAAATTCCAGTTTTTCAAACCCCGACAAAAGATGGTAGATGGTCCATTCTCGAAGAGGAACACTGCTTATTTTTGATTCCTTCCAAAAAATTTTAATAAAAATAACTCAATGACCATCTTCTTATCCATCGCGCTTGTTTTCATCGCATAGTCGCATTCTGCCAGCAGATGGATGATCCGCGCCAAATCTTCTTCTGTAAATTTCTGTGCCTTTTCAAGAGCCAGCTTTACACGAAAAGGATGCACCTTCAAAATGGCAGCTATTTTTTGCTGTCCATAACCCTTCCTTGCCAGCTCTTTTACTTGGTAAATAAGCCGAAATTGGCTTGCAATGATAGATAATAATTTGATGGGTTCTTCATTTTGTTTTAACAAATCATAATAAATTTCAAACGCTTCTTCGATCTTGCCGTTCACTATTTTATCCACTAAAGAAAAAACATTTTGTTCGAGTGATTTTGCCGTTAACCGTTCCACCATTCCTGCATCGATAACACTTGTTTCTGTAGCGTACATGGCAAGTTTGTCAATCTCGCTGGCCAAAATCATTAAATTCATTCCTGCAAGAGTCATCAGTTGTTGGACAGCAGCATCATCCATTTCTTTGTTTTTGGCTTTTGCGCGTTCTTTTATCCAGATCATGGTTTCTTTCTCATTCAGTTTTTTCGCCTCAAACGTTTCAGCCTTTTCCTTTAATCGCTTTGTGATTTTTTTACGTTCATCCAATTTTTCATAAGGCGCGGCAAAAACGACGATGGAATAAGGCGCCGGTTTTTCAATATAATCCAACAGCCTTTTTAGGTTATGCTCCACTTTTTCTTTCGACTTCTCCGCCTTTAAAAAAACGGGATTATGTAGCACCACTAAACGCCTTTCCCCTAAAAACGGAAGCGTTTCGGCGTCTTCAATCGCCAACTCGACCGGTGTTTCTTCCAAATCGTACGAGGAAAAATTAAAATCCATTTCTTCTTCGTTTAACGCATATTGAAGCAACTTTTGCTTTAATTCACTCATAAAAAACGTTTCTGGTCCATATACTAAGTAAAGCGGAGAAAATTGTCTTTTCTCAATTTTTTCCCATACATTCATCAGCGTCTATACTCTCCAATTGCTTTTTTATTCATCCATTGCAGATCTATCATAAAAAAGCAATTCCTTTTTGACAAGGGGAACATCTTTTACCCGTTGATGCACCCCTTGCCAAATCTATATAAACGCTGGCAAAAAAGTCCCGGGAACTTTTGTTGGCCAGCGGTAAACCTCGCTGTTTATATTGTCGCCATACAAGATCAAAATATAGGTGTCAACTCTTGTCATAGAAGGAAATTGTTCGAGGAGCTATAGATTTTTTTGTATAGATCGAATATACTGAAAAAAATAGGAGGGGATAGGATGAACGAATTCGAAAAAGATGTCCAGTCAAAGCGCAATGACGCCGTAGATTCTGGTGTAGGTTTTGGGGTTTCGTTTCTTTTCTTCACCATTATCTTTCTGATAGGAGTAACGATTAAAGCGATTGGGTAAGTGGATGAAAAGTTCGTCATAAAGGGACGAACTTCTTTTTTTGAACTACTATATGCTATGGAAAATGAGTCTGGAACGTTCCTTTTTCCTTGTAAAATTTGTAGGTGATCTGCCCATTGAGATCTGTGCGAAACACTTTGATATGTTGCTCCTCCAACAAACGGATCACCTCCGGATGAGGATGTCCGTAACGATTTTTCACTCCGACTGAAATCACTGCGATTTTCGGGTTCACAGCCTCTAGAAATTTTGGGGATGTAGATGTCTTGCTCCCATGATGCCCGACCTTTAATATATCCGCTTTTAAATTCCATTGCTGGACAAGCTCAGCCTCCCCCTCCTTCTCCAAATCTCCTGTAAACAGCCATCTCAATCCGCCTATCTTGGCATACAGCACTAGAGAATCATTATTTCCTTCATAAAATGAATCGTCAGGAGAAAGAAACAAAAAGGCAAAGTTGCCTGTGTTCCATCCTTGCCCCTCTATCCCTTCTGTAACTTTGATTTGTTTTTGGAAAGCAAGCCGAATTATTCTTTTCATGATGGCGTCTTTTTCAGATCCCGGAGTAATGATGATTTCCCGGATATGGACAGAAGGAATGATTTCTGTCGCCGCTCCGACATGGTCATAATCGCCGTGAGTCAAAATCAGTTTATCAATTTCCGTAATTCCTTTGCTTTTCAAATAAGGTACTAAAATATCCCTCCCAACGGAAAATTCCCTGATTTTTTCTTGCCATTCGTCTCTTTGAAAGGGAAGATGTCCGCCAGTATCGATTAAATAGTTGCCTTTATGAAACGGGAGATGGATGAAAATAGAGTCCCCCTGACCGACATCGATAAAAGTAACTTCTCCATAAGGGCTCATACGCAAGCACATAAGATGGACGACCAATACTGCAGCTAATAAAAGACTTGCCTTTATCATGGAATGATATTTTTCCCACAAAAAAAAGAAGAAGAAAACAGCCCCCATGTACAAAAAAAGAAAGAACTCATTAGGCTTTCCAGTGACAATAGTGGCAAATGGCAGGTTTCCGCAATCTTCAGCAAACTGATTGATTTTGCCGAACAACCATGAAAATGTTTGGACGGGTGGCGGCAATCCTCCAGCAACTTTGAGAAACAAAAAACTGAAAAGAGAAAGCGGCATCATCAAAAAAGAATAAAATGGAACAAAGAATAAATTGGCCGCAAGGGATATAATGGAAATTTCATAGAAATGATAAAGTAGAAGCGGAATACTGGACGCTTGGGAGATCAACGTAATGGCAAATGACTTTCCCAAAGCACTTTTCAATCGGGAAATCAACGGGGAGGAAAGCAAAAGAGAAACGCTCACCATATAGCTCAGCTGTAAACCGATGTGGTACAGCAAAAAAGGATCGTATAAGATGACCAACATAAAACTGGCTCCGATGGCATCTAATGAAGTCCATCCCCTTTTGGTTAGAGAGGCAAGGAGGAGAAAACTCGTCATCAGTACAGATCTTACAACAGGAGGAGATCCTCCGGTCATCACCGCATAAAGAGGCAATAAAAACAGCAGAATCCACGCTGAGGTTTCTCTTGTCACCCCTAGTCGGATCAAAAGATAAAAAAAGGCGCCTGCTATCAATTGGACATGGAGACCGGAAACGGCAAGCAAATGAATAATCCCCAATTTTTGATAAGCTGTCATCAATTCTTCATCTGCTTTGCTTTGATCACCAAATAGAAGGGCTGCCGCTACAGCTTTCATTTCTTGCGGAAATTGATCCATGACTAATTGGATGCCCTGTGCACGCATCTTTTGAAGTCGATCCAAAAACGTCGGTTTTGTGTAGTAGCAATCGTCTAAACGAATGTTGCCGATCGGTTCGATGATCCAATAAATTTGATGATCCGATAAATAGGTTTTATAATCAAAGCTGTTCTCGTTTCTGCTTGTGGATGGCTCCAGTAATTTTCCGGAAAACGAACAAACGAGGGGAGAAACCAATTTTTGCTGGAGAAGCTGTTTTTCTTCTGGAGAATGAAGAGTGTATCGCAATTCGAGCTTTTCTCCATCTTGAGAAATAACACGGGCCTTCAGCTGATCGCCGTCGAAGGTCATATCTTGTTGAAAAGAAACCGTCCAATTCGATTCCGTACCAACATATAAACTATGATGATGACTTGAGCGAATGAAGGTGGCCAAATAAAAAAACACAGACACCGCTAACAGGGAAATGACTACTGTTTTAGGAAGCTTGAATAAAAGAAACAAGCAAATCATCAAAAGAAAAAGACGGACGCTGCCTAAAGAACGAGGCAGTGCCCAAATGCTGCCGAAAAGAGAAAAAACGGCGAAATAGAGAATATTTCCTTTCATTCCCCACCCCCAATATATTAGCCAAATAAGTCCGTGACCTGCGCTTTTAACTGTTGCAAAGTTTCAGCATCTTCTCCGGATAATTCCAATTTGTCCATCAATGTTTGTACAAGTTTTTTCTTTTCCTCGTTTTTGCGATCAATGATCGGCCATTCAAAGGGAATGTGTTCTACTTTTACCCCCGCTTTTTCAAATAATTCAAGGCTGAAAGGATGGTTGTGATAGCCATTCGCATAATATACGGAGGAAATTCCCGCTTGAATAATGGATTTTGTACACTGCACGCACGGAAAATGAGTGACGTAAATTTCCGCATTTTTCGTCGGCACTCCAAATTTGGCGCATTGCAAAATAGCATTCATTTCAGCGTGAATCGTCCGGATGCAATGTCCTTCTTCCATATAGCATCCGACATCCACACAATGTTCCCCACCAGCAATGGATCCATTGTATCCACCCGCAATAATTCTTTTTTCCCGAACAATAGTAGCTCCGACCGCCAATCTCGTACATGTACTTCTTAGTGACAATAAATGGCTTTGAGCCATAAAATATTGATGCCAAGTGATTCTTGTGCTCACAGCGATGCTCTCCTTTAAATCGACATATTTTTCTGAAGCGTTGCTTTTCTTTCTAGTTTATAGGCAACGAAAAGTTGACGTCAATAATACCGCCTTATTTCACTGTTACTTTATCTTTTAATTTTTCAAAAGTTTTGTCTCCGATTCCAGAAATGTTTTTTAAATCTTCGACCTTTTGAAAGGCTCCGTTTGTTTCCCTATACTCAATAATAGATTGTGCTCTTGTTTCACCGATGCCGGGTAAATTTTGCAATTCCTCCGCCGTTGCCGTATTAATATTCACAAGCTGCTCTCCTTGGCCATTTCCACTAATAGCGGGATGAGCGGAAGGAATACTTTGAGAAAGCGTTGTCGATTCTTTTTCCCCGACTTTCGGGATGTACACAACCATTTCATCTTGTAGTTTCTGTGCTAAATTTACTTTTGTTTGATCGGCTTCTTTCCGAAAGCCCCCTGCTTTTTGAACGATATCATAAATCCTGTCATTGGTCGTTGCTTCATAAATTCCCGGTCTCATGACTGCTCCTTTTACATCAATCACCACCGATTGTGGTTTTGCCGCTCCCTCTTCTTTCTCCTCTACAGCTTTTTCAGTCATATTCTCTTTTGTTTCTTCCTTTGGCATCACAATAGACGGTTGGTCTGTTTTCTCCTTATGGCCGGTTTGGTAAAAAAATAAGAGAAGAATCCCAATAGAGGCCGCAATCAAGGCGGGGATACGATATCGCTGCAGCAGTTCCATTTTTGTTCCTCTTCACCTCAAGTCATATTATTTTTTTCAACGCATACATTGTAGGAGAAATGTCATTTAAGGAGGGACCTCATTTGAAGACAGGAATTATCGGTACGGGAAATATGGGAACCATTCTAGTCGAATCGTTCATCGAATCAAAAGCCCTAGTCCCTTCGGATGTATATATACACAATCGCACTCCTGAGAAATCACTTAAACTTAAATCCCAATACCCTGGATTAAACGTAGCGGCTAATAACCGTGAAGTCATTGAAAAAAGCGACATCATTTTTCTATGTGTCAAACCAAAAGAAATCTATTCGCTTATTGCCGAACACCAGTCGGTTTTTTTAAAAGAAAAATGCGTCGTTTCGATCACTAGCCCCATTACCACGGCCCAATTGGAGTCGCTTCTGCCCTGTTCGTGTATAAGAGCGATCCCCAGCATCACGAACCGGGCTTTGGCAGGTGCTGTATTAGTAACATTTGGAGAAAATTGCCAAGAGGAGTGGAAAAATCAATTTTTACACTTAATTAAGGCCATTTCTCATCCGGTTGAAATAGATGATCGTTGGACAAGGGCCGCTTCGGATATCGTCAGCTGCGGGCCGGCTTTTTTCAGTTATATGACCCGCAAGTTTATTCAAGCTGCGGTGAACGAAACGGGCATCAGTCAAAAAACAGCGGAAAATCTTGCTTCTGAAATGCTAATCGGAATGGGAGAACTATTGAAAAAGAAGATTTATACACTGCAAAGCTTGGAAGAAAAAGTTTGTGTCAAAGGCGGTATAACCGGAGAAGGCATTGCTATTTTGGAGCAAGAAATCGGAGATATGTTTGAGAAGCTGTTTGCCAAAACTCACGCGAAATTTGCAGAAGATATTGCGGAGATCAATCAGCAGTTCGGAGCTTAACATAATGAATTCTTCTTCTACAGATCAATATCCTTCCGCTTTCAAAAATTTTTTTAAAAAAGGGGCGCACTCTTTTTTGAGTGACTGCCCCTTTTCCATATAGTTGGTTGGCCTATTGTTTACGAACTTAGCTTTTTACATACGAAAAAAATTCGTTCTGATTGTTCTAGTGGCGGATCATCCGTAAAATCCGCACTAATTTGAAGCACTTGAAAACCGCATTGTTCCAGCCATTTTTGATATTCCGCAATCGGGAAAGTACGCTGAACATGAAATTCGTCAAAACGCTCATATAAGCCGTTTTCTTGCTGCCGCACGAAAAAAGTTAGTTCGTGTTCGACGCTGTTCTCCTGCTCACCGGGAAAACAATTCCAAATATAGGATGCATCCTCATCATTAAAAGCATACGTATGATGAAGAAAAACATGGTTCATCTTATATAAGGAATGGACGTCAAACATAAAAAGCCCTTCGTCTTCCAAATGTTGATATATTCTTTCAAACGTACGGAGGACATCTTCCTCTTTTAATAAGTAGTTCAGTGAATCGCAGAACATCACTACTCCGTCAAACCGCCCTAACCCTTCTAATTCTCGCATATCTTGCTGAAACAGCGGAACATGAAAGCCGTGCTCGCTTATTTTTTGTTGAGCAACGATCAGCATGGTCTCAGACAAGTCAACGCCTGTTGTTTTCCAGCCTTTTTCTGCAAGCCTTACCGTTAACTCTCCTGTGCCGCATGCCAAGTCCAGTATACGAGCCCCTCCGTTCCCATGTTTTTTCATATGCCTGTCCAAAAATGCAATCCAGGCATCATAAGGAGCATCTTCCATCAAATCGTCGTATATAAGAGCAAAACGTTCGTACGTCATTTTAGAATCTCACTTTGAACGTCAACCGTCGGCGCATCTCCCCACAAACGCTCTAGGTTGTAGTAACTTCGCTCATCGCGGTGGAAAACATGGACAACGACGTCGCCAAGATCAAGAAGAATCCAACGTGCTTCATCGAACCCTTCCATTCTCTTGACAAACAAGCCTTTTTCTTCTACTTTTTCTTTTATTTCTCTGGCAATGGCCTGAACTTGCTTATCTGAGCCGCCATGGCAAATGACAAAATAATCAGCGATAAGGGAAATCCCCTTCATATTTAAAACGACGATATTTTCGGCTTTTTTATCATCCGCTGCCTTAACGGCGGTAAACAAGAGATCATGACTACTCATTTACTTCCCTCCACTTTTTCACTAGGTGATTGTACGTATCAACCGTATCGGGAAAAACAGGTTGGTTTTTTTTCAAAAGAAACACGATGGTATTTTTTAATGCCTGAATAAGGGCTTCATCTAAGTTTCGTTCCGCCATTTCCCGTACTTCATCCACCCCCGGAAACTGTCTGCCCGGTTCGATGTAGTCAGCTAAATAAATGACTTTATCAAGCACCGTCATATCCGGTCTGCCAGACGTATGGTAGCGAATGGCATCCAAAACTTCTTCGTCTTCAATGCCTGCTTCTGTTTTCGCTAAGTACGCTCCGACCGGTGCATGCCATAATTCAGCATTAAATTGCAGAAGCTTAGGGTCCATTGCTTGTTCAATGATAATTTGTTTCATTTCTTCTTTAGGCCGGAATTTAGCATAATCGTGAAAAATAGCCGCCAATTCCGCCTTCTTCTCATCCGCTCCGTATTTCGCAGCCAGCTTGATGGCTGTCTCCATGACGCCCAATGTGTGCTGGAAGCGATGTTCCGTCAATTGTTCTTTCACAATCTTTAACGCTTTCTCACGGTTCATACAATCGATTCTCCTTTATATAGGCAATCACACTATCCGGCAATAAATATTTCACTGTTTCGTTTTTGGCTATTTTTTTTCGAATCAACGAAGATGACAGCTGAATTTCAGGAACGTCCACGATTAGAACAGGATAAGGAGTATCCACGCTGTAGTTGGGGCGCTTAACGCCAACAAATTGGACCAACTTGCACAACTCTTCAATGCGATACCATTTAGGCAAATATTCAATCATATCGCCGCCGATGATAAAGTAAAATTCCGTATCAGGCTCTCTTTCTTTCAATAGAACCATCGTATCGTACGTGTACGATTTTCCCATCCTCAAAAGTTCAATTTCTTCAATGGTGAATTTTGGATGATCGGCAATCGCCAACGACACCATGGCCAGTCGATCTTCCACACTTACGCTGTCCATTTTTTGTTTGTGCGGCGGCTCATAATTCGGCATAAATCGAACTTCATCCAGACCAAGTGCACAAAGCACTTCATTCGCAATAATCAAATGACCGATATGGGGAGGATTAAAAGTACCGCCCAGTATGCCTACTCTTTTCTTCATTTTGGCAGAACGATCTGTTTGTTATTAGAGGATTCTTTGTACAAAATAATGGTATTACCGATCAATTGCACGAGTTCTGCGTTTGTCCCCTTCACCAACTGTTCGGCCACTTCCGATTTATCCTCTTCGCAGTTTTGCAAGACGCTCACTTTTAATAGTTCACGCGCCTCCAACGCATCATTGATCTGTTTCACCATATTTTCATTCACGCCGCCTTTTCCCACTTGAAAAATCGGATTCAAATGATGAGCCTGCGATCGCAAAAAACGTTTTTGTTTACCTGTTAACATGATACCCTCCTAGTTGTTCGAGCACAATTTTCTCCATTCTGTTTGCATCAGGAGCCACGCCCGTCCATTTTTCAAAGGCGGACACACCTTGATAGACAAACATTTTGATTCCATTTTGGGTGATAGCCCCCTGTTTTTTGGCTTCCGCCAGAAATTTTGTTTCAAGTGGATTATAAATAATGTCCGATACAAATGTTCCTTTCTTTAACAAAGAAAGCGACAACGGCATTTCATCTGTTTTTGGACTCATCCCGATCGATGTCGTTTGAATGACAATCGAATAGTTTCCCATTCTTTGCTCAGCTTCGGAAATCGAAAGAACGTTTGTTTTTGTTTCAAACGGGCACTGTTCAGCAAGACGAGCCGCTTTTTCCATCGTTCTATTCGCAATATCAATCAATCGTACATGTTCAGATGCCAGTGTATAATAGATGGCTCTCGCCGCTCCCCCGGCACCGATGATTAAAATATGATCAAGATGAAGATCTCTGCCCAGTGCTTCTTTCAATCCTCTGACAAATCCATCGCCATCTGTATTATAACCGATCCAGCGATCGTTTTTGCGAACAACAGTATTCACAGCTCCAATCGCTTCCGCCAGAGGATCAAGCTCATCCAATAGCGGAATAATCGCCGTTTTATGCGGAATTGTTACGTTGAATCCTTCCACACCAATGGCTTTCATGCCTTCCACAGCCTTTTTCAGATCATTTGGCTTGACATGGAAAGGATGATAATAAGCCGGTATTCCCAACCTGCTAAAAGCATCGTTATGCATGGCCGGCGACATCGAATGAGCGATAGGATCGCCGATCACTCCATACAGTTTCATCATTCTCCCCACCATTATATTAAAGATTTTCGAATCAATACACTGACTCCTTTTGGCACGTAAGCCGCTACCACTGCACCCGGTTCATGAACCGTTACCCAACCAAGTCCTGAAAAGACAATGTCCGTTTTGGCATCTGTGATTTTGAATTCGTGGCGGATAAGCGGCGGAAAATCATCCAGCTGTTCTTCCCGTGGAGGAACGAGCATTTCACCGACATGCTTTTCATATAACGAGTCGGCTTTTTCCAATTTTGTACGATGAATTTGCAGTTCGTTCGGCATGTAGCAAACAAGCGAGCGACGACCGCCCTTCAGATAATCAAGACGGGACAAACCCCCGAAAAACAACGTTTGTTTTTCATTCAGCTGATATACTTTCGGTTTAATTTCTTTTTTGGGCATGATGATTTTCAAATCACGTTTATCTACGAAATGCGCCATTTGATGGTGGTTTATAATCCCCGGCGTGTCAATTAAAGCACTTCCGTCCTCCAACGGAATTTCGATCTTATCGAGTGTGGTCCCGGGAAAATGGGATGTGGTGATCAGTTCGCCCGACTCACCGCTTTCTTTCAAAATACGGTTGATAAAAGTGGATTTTCCTACGTTGGTGCATCCCACCACGTACACATCTTTTCCCGCGCGGTAGTGTTCGATCATTTCCATTGCTTCCCTTATAAAATGTCCTTTAGAGGCGCTTACCAAAATAACATCAATAGGTCTGAGCCCCAGTTTCTCCGCTTCTTTTTTCATCCAGTTTATTAATCGTTCCCGTTTCAATGATTTCGGAAGCAAATCCTCTTTATTTCCGATCAGCAAAACAGGATTATTTCCGACAAAACGAGGCAGACCAGGCAGCCAACTTCCATTGAAATCAAAGATGTCCACAATTTTTACAATGAGACTCTTAGTCTCGCCAAGCGTATGTAAAATTTTCAAAAAATCATCATCCGTCAACGAAACATCTTGAATTTCATTATAATGTTTCAAGCGAAAGCATCTTTGGCATACCACTTGTTCTTTTTGCAATGCAGAAGGTGGCGTATAGCCTACTTTTTCCGGATCTTCTGTCTGTATTTTCACTCCGCATCCTGTACAATAAATTTCTTGTTCGCTCACCTTTCATCCTCCCATTGTATTAACCCTTTCTTTTTACACACATTCATAATTCTTCTTTCAATCGTTCTATTGATTCTCGTCCAAAATCCGTCTGTTTGAGCAACCGGCACGACTAAAATGGTATAAAATCCGCCGCGGTTTCCGCCTAAAATGTCTGTCAGAAGCTGGTCTCCAATCACAACGGTTTCCTCTTTGCTTATATTCATCCTTTTCAGCGCTTTGCGAAAAGCCTTGCCCATCGGCTTTCTTGCTTTATGAATAAAAGGTATATTCAACGGTTCAGCGAATGCTTTTACACGATCTTCATTATTATTCGAAACGATGGTCACTTGAATACCGTGTTTTTTCATTCTATTAAACCACTCTTCAAGCTCAGGAGTCGCGCTCGGTCGATTCCATTCTACCAACGTATTGTCCAGATCGGTAATAATCCCCTTTATGCCTCTTTTTTTCAAGGTAGCTGGATCAATGTCGAAAATGCTTTTGACTTGTTCATTCGGCAAAAATGCTTTAATCAATTAAGTGCACCTCAATTATGATGTAGATGTCGATATTATCATACATAAATTTCTTCATAGTTTCAAAATAAATTCGTATCTATTATCTGTGCCAACTCGGTCGGAGCTGTCCCAAAAGGCAGTAAAATGACCTGGGGACCCCTTTTTTATCGAGAATTGTTGATGATCGCAAAATTCACTTGCTTTCTGCGGGCGATCCGCGAGCTTTCCCGCAGGAGTCTCGCCCACTTCGCAATCATCACTGTAAAATTTAACTTAGACAATGCAAAAATCGTCTTTTTCATTATCATGTAAGCGCCAAGCCGACACTCCGCCTGCTTCCAAAAAAGAAGGTCCGAAGATAGAGTTTTAAAATGCCAACCGACCATTGAAACTTGATTCTTTATAAGGAAGATCGAATTTTGCCGAACGGCTTGCTTTTTCCATTTCATACATGATTGAAGATGAAAAGAGACTTTGATTTTCAATAAAATATGACCGTTTCGTCGGAAAAACTTTTCGACAAATTCCCTGCATCCCCCATTGTGGATAACTTTATTCACATTTTCCCGCCAGTAAAATAACCCATTATTTTTTTTATAAACAGGTTAACCACAACTTATCCACTTATCGATGTGGACAACAGAACGCTTGTTCTATTTAGAAAAATCTGCTAAAGTAAAGATACAACTTGAGTAACCTACCATGATATGCAGAACGATTCACAAGTAGAACGTTTCATTGGAGGTGAAAGATGAATGCGACTTTTATCAGATGAGCTTTTAATTGAAACCTATTATAAGGCAATTGAACTCAAGTTGAGTCCTGAATTTATTCGCCTCATTGAAACGGAAATGGATCGTCGAGCTTTGAATCGTAACGTAAAGGTTTCCTCTTAATCCCATTCTTTTTTCTGCCCGTGCCAAAACACCGGGCTTTTTTTTGTTTCTAAAACTCTAATCAAAAATGGCCATTTATGAGCTGAATCATGAATAACACCTTGCCGAAAGGTAATGAATAAAATAAGTAGAAAAAGAAGAAAGAAGGTCTCAAAAGATGAAGGTGATTCAAATTTGCCAAACGTGCAACGGAAAAGGAACCATTCCGAAATTCTATATTTTCAAAGTACATTGTCCAGATTGTGGAGGAAAAGGAAGAATGCCGTGCACCAGTCATGAACAGCGCAAACAGCATCTGCCGCCGCTCTCATGATTTCTTCTTCCTTAAAGGTGCTATTTCTCCCTCTCGTCTTAACATAATGGCTATCGCTTTCATTGAACGCGTAAGTCTCAAAAAAAAATGTCTGTGACCAATCAAGTGCACTTTCGCTAACGTTTTCCGAAAATATTTTATCCGATTGTTTAGACTTCGACGATTTTTCCGGCGCTAGAAACGAATGCACCGTCCCGGATGGATGAACATCCAATCTGCTGAGGAATTTCATTAAATCGGATGGAGAAAAAACAGGACGTGCAATGATGTTCCCCCATGTGCATATGAATAGAGAATAGGCACACCTTTTGAGGGGGGATGTTATGTTTGGAGTATTTTCAGCCTTTTCGTATTTTTTTAAAGAACTTCTCTTTCTCGTCTCCTATGTAAAAAACAACGCGTTTCCCCAGCCTCTGTCCCCAAATGAAGAAAAAATCTATTTAAAACGGATGGCAGAAGGCGACGAAGAAGCACGAAATTTATTAATCGAGCACAATTTGCGCCTTGTCGCCCACATTGTCAAGAAGTTCGAAAATACAGGGGAAGACCCGGAAGATTTGATTTCCATCGGGACCATAGGGCTCATTAAAGCAATTGAAAGTTATTCAGAAGGAAAAGGAACAAAGCTGGCCACATATGCAGCCCGCTGTATAGAAAATGAGATTTTAATGCATTTAAGAGCATTAAAAAAGACGAAAAAAGATGTTTCTCTTCACGATCCAATCGGGCAAGATAAAGAAGGAAACGAAATATCGCTCATTGACATTTTAAAATCCGAATCTGAAGATGTGATTGATACAATTCAATTAAACATGGAACTGGAAAAAGTAATGAAATATTTACGGGTACTTGATGAAAGAGAAAAAGAAGTGATCATCGGCAGATTTGGATTGAATATGCAGGAAGAAAAAACACAACGGGAAATTGCCAAAGAACTCGGCATTTCACGCAGCTATGTTTCTCGAATTGAAAAGCGCGCACTTATGAAAATGTTTCATGAGTTTTATCGAGAAGAAAAAGAAAAGAAAAAGATGGAGCCTGACTAAGATAAAAAGGAAGAGCCGGGACACCTTAAAGGTATCTCGGCTCTTCCTTTTTAGGCACTATTCGGCTCCAACCTCGAGAGCAATCACGATACCGATAGTCGTCGCAAGAAGCAATCCAAGGATCATTAATGCCATCGAACCACCCCTTCTTACATCTTACACTAAGAGTGCCACAAATATCATATCATTTTTTGTAAAAAGATGGATGGCATTACATATATTGAAAACAGAGAAAATACCTGCACAATATCCGTTCTCTTCCAATTTCTTCAGTCATCTTCTTCGTACTCAGTCAATTGAACATGATATTTCTGAGCTTTATAGAAAAAAAGAGCAGACCCTATGATCAAAACCATTGTACCTGCCATCAGCATATTGGTCTGGATCTCTGTTTTCCCTTCAACCGGCAAAACCACACCTAAATAAAGAAAAACACTTAGCGCCGTCAAAGTACATCCAAACCTTTTGAAATCTACTATTTTCTCTTTTATTTTTTTGCATTGATTTTCCACTCGACCTATACCTCCATACTAAAGCTTGATCGTACAATCGTTATTCTTGGTTGTCTTCACTTCCATAAAAAACATGAACCAAAAACAGCTTTAAGGCACATTCGAGAAATGGCGGGGCATCCGGATTCTTGTCTTTGAAGGCCGTTCTAAAAGATGGGTTCAAACCCTTTCTTCTACTTTAGCATAGAGGAGTTAATCATGAATTAGTAACTTAAATACAGGTCTGGAAAATCATCTTAAAAATAATGATAGTAGCAATCTATTTTAAAGATTCTACTATTTTAACCACAAGTTCAGCAGAATTTCGAGCTGCTTTTTCTAAATACTGATCAAAACTGATATTCGACTCCTTGCCGGCAATATCGGAAAGAGAACGAATGATGACAAAAGGTGTACCAAATTGATAGCATACTTGTGCAATCGCTGCAGCTTCCATTTCAACTGCCTGCAAATCATTCCATTTATGACGGATCGATTCGACGCGATCCGGATCGCTCATAAAAGAATCTCCCGTCGTGATCAGCCCTTTGACAACTTGAACCCCAGTCAATGTTTCTGCAGATCGGGCTGCCGCTTCAATTAAACGTTTATCCGCCAAATACGCGGCAGGCATCTGCGGCACCTGTCCATATTCATATCCAAATACGGTGGCATCAACATCATGATGGCGTACTTCTGTTGAGATCACGATATCTCCTACTTGCAATTCAGGGTTCAATCCTCCTGCAGAACCGGTATTAATCACCACATCCGGCTGATAGTGATAAAGCAACACAGCTGTTGACATAGCGGCGTTCACTTTTCCGATGCCCGATTTAAGCAAGACGACATCTGCCCCTTTTAGCTTGCCGGACGTATATTCGCTGTTCGCTATTGTGTCAGTACTGCTAGATTTGATTTGATTGCGTAAAATCGCCACTTCTTCTTCCATGGCGCCAATGATTGCGATTTTCACCCTTTTTCCTCCTATTCCAACTTGGGTTAGGCTTTATCGTTATGAATCAATTTTTCCACCTGAACAGGCTTCCATCCTTTCCCGTCTACCCATTCTATATATACCCGATACGCATCATCTTTACGGCCTTTCGGAGAAACCGTTCCAATGGCCTTATCGGGTCCTTGGCCGCTTATAAACCATACAGTCATGCTGTCTTCGGGAATGCCGGTAGCATAAGAAAGCGCCTTCACCTTTTCTTTCCAGTCGACTGAATTCGTATCAAAAGAAGACACATGTTCTCCGCTTTGCTGAGTGGCGACCGGCTCCCAGTTGGGATCCTTGATCGTCTCCTCGACATTGGGACCGCCGCCTTGTTCAACAATCACTTTTTCTTTTTTCTCTTCCTTTTTCTTCTCTTTTTTCTCCTTCTTCGTATGCTTTTCCTGTTTAGATTCCTGCTTGTCCTTATTATTCACGCTAGCCGTTTCTTGCTGGGAAGTTTTCGGCTCATCGCTTGTTTTTTTCGATGTTTCATCATCATTTCCGCCGGAAAAAATAGAAAAAGCTACTAGAATAATTAAAATAATAACCACAACAATCGCCGTATTTAAAATGCGATTCGTTTTCTTTCGTTTCAATCGCTTCTCTGAACGAGACGGATATTGATCATTCATGGAAAAACCTTCTCCTCTCTTAGGGGATTATTCATCATTCTATCATGTTTGCTGATAAAGTGAAACTTCCTCTAGGGCCAACTACCCCTTCCCATTCGTGATCTCCATTGGTACACACTGACGGATGTGCAAGAAACCATCCCTTGCAACATGATGAAATGTACCATATATCTCGTCCGTTGAAAAGTGACTTTCTATTCGTTTTTAACCAAATTCGAAGTCGCTCTTGTACATTATTCTACTATAATGATGCAGTTTTTAAAAAAGATTATGTAAATAGCCGGAGATCTTCCATATTGTTTTATGAGCCGAAAGGCAAAAAGAACAAAACAAGGGAGAATTCAATTTGAGCTTCATGCATAAAAGGCTGAACGCTTTCGCATTCAGCCCTCCTTTTTCTTATTTTACTGCGACAATTCTTACAGACATTTCCCCGCCCGGTGTTTGCACGGTCACTTCATCGCCTACTTTGCAGCCCAATAAGCTTTTCGCTATAGGTGAATCATTGGAAATTCTGCCTTCAAAAGGATCAGCTTCTGCACTTCCTACAATGGTATAGCTTTCTTCTTCTCCTTCTGGAAGTTCCACAAAGGTAACCGTTTTTCCAAGCGTTACTGTATCCGGATTGTATTCATCATCTTCAATAATTTTCGCATTGCGGATCATCGTTTCAATCGTGTTAATCCGTCCTTCAACAAATGCTTGCTCTTCCTTTGCAGAATCATACTC
Organism: Bacillus sp. FSL W8-1127; assembly: GCF_038006725.1. Taxonomy (NCBI): domain Bacteria; kingdom Bacillati; phylum Bacillota; class Bacilli; order Caryophanales; family Bacillaceae; genus Bacillus; species Bacillus sp. FSL W8-1127. The sequence goes on from NZ_JBBOVU010000001.1 coordinate 2,390,821, forward strand.
TGAGTTTTCGGAAAGGTCACCAAAACTGCGGGCAATTTTAATTCTTTCAACTACCTCTTTCCGTTTCACCGTTTTTAAGTATTCAAGTTCTTGTTCCAGTTTTAATTTTCCTTCCCGTGTCATTGGATATTCTTTCTCCGTAGACATGTCCCTTCACTCCTTTTTAAGCTGTCCATCTCTAATTGAAAAAACAACTAGCAATGTTTCGCTTTTCTATTCATATCTATTGCATTTTTTTAAACATGTTATTACAAAATTGATTTTTGTTCAAGAATCGTTTGAATTTTAGTAACCATTAAATCGATGGCTACATGGTTCTGACCGCCCTCCGGAATAATAATATCCGCATACCGTTTCGTTGGTTCGATAAATTGATTATGCATTGGACGAACCACTTGAATATATTGTTCGACTACGGATTCTAAAGTTCGACCGCGCTCTTTTATGTCTCGTGTCAAGCGTCTTATGAAGCGCAAGTCTGGATCGGTATCCACAAAGAGCTTAATATCCATTAAATTGCGAAGCCTTTCATCTTCCAGTACTAATATGCCTTCTAATATAATGACATTTTTCGGTTCTACATGGATCGTTTCGTTAGATCGAGTATGGATGGTATAATCGTAAACCGGTTTCTCGATCGGTTCATAATTAAGCAATTTTTTTAAGTGCTCAATCAATAGGTCATTGTCAAAAGCCAAAGGGTGGTCGTAATTCGTTTTTAATCGTTCTTCAAAAGGCACATCGCTTTGGTCTTTATAATAGGAATCTTGCTCCAATACCAAAATGGAGTGTCCTTTAAAATTATTATATATTGCTTTTGTAACGCTCGTTTTTCCGGAGCCGGAACCGCCGGAAACCCCGATGATCACTGGCTTTTTATCCATCTAGCTATTTTGTCTCCTTTCGCATCATGTTGTATGGATAAAGCGGGCGATCCACCTTAAATCGTACAATCTGCAAAGGATGGCGCGCAGCGTCGATTTCGTTTCCTTCCTCATCCCAAATCGTTCCAATGGTTTGGGTGAAATTTTCGATTTCAGGGCCGAAAAATTCCACTTCGTCTCCCGGACGGAAATGGTTGCGTTGCTGCAATGTCACCATTTGGGTATCCGGATTGTAATCCAATACCAGCCCCGCGAAATCGAAAGCTGTTTTTTTGCTGTGTGTGCCAAATAATTGTTCTTCATAACCCGGTACTCCCCCTTCAAAAAAGGCAGGAGCCGTTTCACGATTGGCACATTTTTCAAGTTCATCCAGCCATTCTTGTTTTATCGTAAAATGATCCGGGTCCGCGCAGTAAGAATCAATCACTTGCCGATATACACTGACAACAGTCGCAATATAATGAATGGACTTCATTCGGCCTTCTATTTTCAAACTATCAATCCCGAGTTCAATCATTTTCGGAATCGATTCGACTAATTTCAAATCTTTGGCACTCATCGCAAACGGAGCATCTTTTTCAGTAAATAAAGGCTTTTCCTTGTCTCCGTTTAATTGATAGAGGTCGTAATCCCAACGGCAGGACTGGCAGCATCCTCCACGGTTGGAATCGCGTGCTGTCATATAATTACTTAAAACGCATCTTCCTGAATAAGCGATGCACATAGCGCCATGGATGAACGCTTCAATTTCAATATCGACTTTTTGTTTGATTTCTTTAATTTCCTCCGCGCTTGTTTCACGCGCAAGCACAACACGCTCGAGTCCTTGCTCCTTCCAAAATTGGGCAGCTTTCCAATTCGTTAAAGACTGCTGCGTGCTCAAATGTCGTTCCAGTTTAGGAGCAACTCGTCCAGCCGCGTCAATGATTAACGGATCAGCGACGATAATTCCAGCTACCCCTGCATCTTCCAAAGCTTTTAAATACTCTTCTAGTCCGTCCATATTTTCGTTATGAGCATAAATATTGGTTGTGACATAAATTTTAGCGCCGTATTTCTTCGCAAATTCCACCCCTTCTTTTATTTCTTCAAGGGTAAAGTTATCGGCATTGGAGCGCAATCCATATTCCTGCCCTCCGAGAAAGACAGCATCGGCGCCGTAATGGACAGCAATTTTCAACTTTTCCAAATTGCCGGCAGGCGCCAGCAACTCTGGTTTTTTGACGATCACTCGTTTTCCGTCAACAATTTGTGAAATGTTATCTTTCAATATCGTAGACATTCCGATGCCTCCTTTTAAAATATAGAAAAAGACTTAAACATCCGCTCCACTCAATCTCCATTGGGCTGTATTCAACTTGGCATTCCCTACAGTCCTTAATTAATAAACCGTTTCCTTAAAGAAAAAGCCCGTATCCAATGGACGATGCTTCGGCTGGATGGCCACTATTTGTTCATATAACTGATCTTTCACTTCTTCATAGGCATCCGGATCTTCTGCACATAAATCGATTGCTTTGCGATACAGTTTTGTCACCTCGATGATATAGTCCGGTTCTTTTAATATGCCGTCGATTTTGAAGCTATCGATTCCTGCTTCCACCATTTCGGTGAGTTCATCGATCATGCAAACATCGTTTGGACTCATAATATGAGTACCGTTTTCATCTTCAAAAATCGGGTATCTATTGTCCCGTTCTTTATCATAAAGGTACATATTTTTGTCTTGGTTTTTATTCTTTATTTCCAACATTTTTCCTTGATATTCAAAGTAATTCTCAAGCAAAGCACGCTTCGATTGGAACATGCAAGTCATACCATGTATTTGAACTTCGATCTCCACTTCGGCATGTTCTTTTGTTTCAATGACGGCATCCATGCTTAATTCACGAGCCAAAACGGCACGCTTTGATCCAAGGCGCCCCCAGTAATTGCAAGTATACCAATTGGTTCCCGTAGTCTCCGTACTCCAATGCAATTTCATATTTGGTGCTATTTCCCGGATTGTCATCAACACCGCAGGATCGCCAAAAACGATCGCATCGCATTTTACGTCCTTTAAAAACAGAATATAATCTTTTAATTCTTCGACTTTTTCATTATGAAAGATGGCATTCATTGCCACATATACTTTTTTCCCTCGCGAATGTGCAAGTTCAACTGCTTTTTTCACGTCATCGCGAGAAAATTCGCCGGCCAGTCTGAGCCCATATCGCTGCTCCCCTATCATAAATGCATCTGCTCCAGCATCGCACAAAGGCAAAATATCTTGAACACTGGTAGGAGTAACGAGTAACTCTGGTTTATTTGCCATCTTTTTCACCTCGATAAATACTGATTGCCAGCCCGTCGCCAACAGGAATGATCATCGTCGAAAAGGACGAATGATTCACCAACCATTGATTATATTGACGGATTTTGGATGCTAATTGGCGAATTCGCTTCTTTGCTATATCCGTTTCAGCCACATGTCCTTTAAAGAGCACATTATCAGTATACACAACACCGTTTTCCGCTAAATACGGTGTGTACATTTCAAAAAACTTTTGATACTGACCTTTTGCCGCATCGATAAAAATGGCATCATAAGACCCCATCTCGCCTGCTTCCGCTGCCACTTCCAATGCATCGCCCAAAATCACGGAAATGCGGTTCTCTAAACCTGCCCGACGAATAAATTGAATCGCTTGATTGTAGCGGCTTTCATCACGTTCAATCGTGACAATTTCAGACCCGCTGATGGCTTGTGCGATTCGAATCGCTGAATATCCAATCGCCGTGCCGATTTCGAGAATTTTTTTAGGCTTTTGGATTCTCATAAATTGCAGCATCGTTTCGATGCCGGCCGATTCCATAATAGGAACATGTTCTTCTTTCGCCAATTGTTCCATCTCCTGAATGAAAAGCGGTTTTTCAGGAAGGAGCGACTGCCAGTATTGTGCTATCTTTTCTTCCATCTTTCTTCCCCATTCCTGCTAAATGAATTGAAAAGAAGCGAAAATCGATTGACAAGAAAAAGCAGAAAGCCCGAAAGCTTTCCACTCGTCTTTCATTTCGTCTTCTAAAAAGCCTTTTCCCCCGACCGTTGATGCCGAGGAGTACAATTGGCGGAAGTTTAACTTTGTCTAGTTTACCATACTTTTATCATAAATGCTAATAGCTCTTATTTCTTTTCAGCATCGTAGTAATTGGTAATAAATTTTTGTTTTAATCGATTGTGTTCTTCCAACGTTTTAGCATAATAAACATCCCCGCTAGGCGCCGCAAGAAAATACAGGTAATCCGTTTGTTCCGGATTTAAAGCTGCTTCTAAAGAAGATATTCCGGAATTTGAGATGGGACCAGGGGGCAATCCTTTATATTTATACGTATTGTATGGCGAATTCACTTTTAAGTCTTTATATACGACACGACTTTTATGCTTGTTGAGTGCATAAAGCACAGTCGGATCTGTTTGCAGCGGCATTTTTTTGGCCAGCCGGTTATAGAAAACGCTGGAGATTTTACGTCTATCCGCTTTCTTTGTCGCTTCTTCTTCAATAAGAGAAGCCATTGTAAGCAATTGATGAGGGGTCAAATGTTTGACCTTCATGGCTTTTTGATATTGAGATAGGACGCGATCTGTTTTGGCGATCATATCTTCAATGATCGTATCCAGCGGAGTTTTCGGATCATAATAAGCGTAAACAGCCGGGTACAGATACCCTTCTAATGGATATTTTACTTTTGGATTCAAAATTTCCTTTGTCAGCAAATCCGGATATTTTTTGATCAATTGCTGAATAAAAGCACGGTCGTTTAAACGATTCCAGACAGTATTGTAATCATAAGGCGAATGTTTGCTAATCGTTTTGGCAATCTCGCGCAATTGACGTCCCTCTGGTATCGTGAATACGATTTTGGCAAATTCATAAGAATTTCCCTTCTGCAAATCACGTATGATATCATCAAGAGACATGGAGGGCGCAAAATAATAGGTTCCAGCTTGGAATCCTGTTTTTCCCTTCCATTGTATGTAATATTTAAAGGCTTGTTGATTGCGGATAATACCTTTTTTTTCTAGGATTTCTCCGATTTTTGCGGCGCTTGACCCTTGGGGGATGGTCACTTTGACCGGTGTGCGATTTCCCTTATCTACTGGCTGCAGCGACTGGTAGATATAGAAAAAGACCACTGCTGCCAAGGCAACAATGACAGCAAATAGTGATAAAAAAAAGGTTCTTTTTCTTTTTTTTCTTCTATAGTCAGTTAAATTCCAATGAAACTTCGACATTCTCTTTCCCCTTCCGACATAAAACGGGATCAATCGATCATTTTTTCCATCCATCATTATACTACAGAACGTGGAAAAGGGCCGTTCTAAATTTTAGAACGGCCTGAAAAATTCTCCAATGATTATTTTTCGTGTTCGTGTTCATGATTATGTTCGTGCTCTTCTTCTTGATCGAGAAACGTATTCAGCATTTCTTCAATAAGATCCCATTCTTCTTCGGTTTCTACCGGTTCGAGATCACCGGAATTTCCTTCGCCGGGATGAAAAGAAGCGGCAAAAATTTCAATTTCTTCATCATCGGTTGTTTCCGCCGGATAATAGAGCACATAAGATTTGTCAAATTGCTCGGAATCAAATGTAAAAAGCACTTCACATAAAATCTCATTTCCTTCTTCATCTACTACAGTAATATGTTGATCTCCGTGTTCCATCTCTTCACCTCATTATTTATTGAACGGCAACCGCATTGTTTTCTAACAGCTATTTCAAACTATCCAAATAACCTTGTAGAATCATGACAGCAGCCATTTTGTCAATGACTTTTTTTCTTTTTTTGCGGCTCACGTCCGCCTCTAACAGAACTCTTTCGGCAGCCATCGTACTCAGCCTTTCATCCCAGAGCACAACGGGAAGAGAAAACTCTTTTTCCAGTTTTTTCGCATACGCTTGAGAAGCTTCTCCTCTCGGGCCGATCGTGTTATTCATGTTTTTGGGCAACCCGACCACAATCTTATCGACTTGATAATCTTCGATTAGTTCTTTTAAACGGTCGAAACCAAGATCGCCTTTGTCTTCATCCACCTTGATGGTTTCAATCCCTTGGGCTGTCCAGCCTAATTCGTCGCTTATCGCAACGCCGACTGTTTTGGAGCCCACGTCTAACCCCATAGTTCTCATATGATTATTCCTCTCGCTGCTTCAAATACGTCTTCACCAATTCTTCAATAATTTCGTCCCGTTCCAATTTTCGAATCAAGTTCCTGGCATCTTTATGCCGGGGAATATAAGCTGGGTCTCCTGAAAGCAAATAGCCAACAATTTGATTAATGGGATTGTATCCCTTTTCTTGAAGAGCGTCATAAACTTGGAAAAGAATTTCTTTCACGTCATGATCAAAAGGCTCATCTGAAAAATGGAATTTCATTGTCTGATCAAAAGAGCTCATTCCCTCGCACCTCGTTTCGGCTTCACGCCTTCAGTCCATTTACCCATATTGTACACTATCTTTTATTCAATGGAAACGGATTTCACCCACTCTTCGACAAAAGCGAGCGCTTCTTCCGCTTTTTCCGGATGTTTCCCGCCGGCCTGAGCCATATCCGGGCGGCCTCCTCCGCCCCCGCCGCAAACAGCGGCCACTTCTTTTACAAGTTTTCCTGCATGGAATCCTTTCGCCACAAGGTCTTTCGTCACGCCGGCGATAAAATTCACTTTTTCTTTTTGAACGGAACCTAAAACGATGATTCCTGACGGCAATTTTTGCTTTAATTCATCTGCCATGCTTCGCAATTGATTCATATCCGACGCATCGACTTTCGCTGACAGCACATTGATTCCATCAACTTGTTTCACTTGATTGATAAGACTGCCCGCTTCTATATTGGACAATTTTGCAGCAAGTGATTCATTTTCACGCTGCAATTCTTTCATTTCTGCTTGAATACTGTCAATTTTCGTCAAAATGTCTTTTGGATGCGTCTTTAATTTTTCAGACGCTTCTTTTAATAACGCCACTTGGCTGTTTAACAGCTGGTATGCTCCTTCACCTGTGACAGCTTCAATCCGGCGGGTTCCAGCGCCGATCCCCGTCTCGGAAACAATTTTAAACAACCCGATAACTGACGTGTTCGGCACATGGCAGCCACCGCACAGCTCCAAGCTGTAATCTCCGATGGAGACAACGCGGACAATATCGCCGTACTTTTCGCCGAATAAAGCCATCGCACCTTGTGCTTTTGCTTCCTCCAGTCCTTTATATTCAATTCCGACCGGAAGGCTTTTCCAAATTTTTTCGTTCACAATCGCTTCAACTTTTTCCAATTCTTCTGGACTCACTTGACCGAAATGGGAGAAGTCAAAACGCAGCCGTTCAGGTTCTACCAGCGAACCTGCTTGGTTAACGTGATTTCCAAGTACATCTTTCAACGCCTGATGCAAAAGGTGAGTAGCTGTATGGTTTCGAGTCACGTTTGCACGGGCCGTTTTATCAACTTGCGCGTGAACCAATTGTCCTTGTTCGAGAATCCCTTCATCAATGACGGCGTTATGAAGGTGTTGTCCATTTGGCGCTTTTTGTACATCTTGAATGGTGACCTTCACATGATCAGCCACAAGTACTCCTTTATCTGCGATTTGACCGCCGCTTTCTGCATAAAAAGGAGTCCGATTGAGGATGAATTGGACGGTGTCGCCTGCACTGGCTTTTGAAACTATTTCTCCGTTTTTCAAAATCACTTCTACCACTGCGTCTGTTTCCAGCTGATCATATCCGATAAATTCGCTTTTCGTTGTAATGGATTGCAGAAGAACGTTCTGAGTTTGCATGGAATCGACGTCTTGACGTGCTGAACGGGCTCGTTCCCGCTGACGTTCCATTTCTTTTTCAAATCCTTCATAGTCGATTTTCAAGCCTTCTTCTTCTGCATACTCTTCCGTTAACTCCACCGGGAATCCGTAAGTATCATATAGGCGGAAGGCATCTTCACCGCTAATCGTTTTGTGATTTTGTACTTTTGCCTTACGGATCACCGATTCGAGAATAGAAAGACCTTCATGCAGTGTTTCATGGAATCGTTCTTCTTCATTTTTCACGACTTTTTGAATAAAGGCAGCTTTATCGTTTACTTCCGGATAGTAATCAATCATAATGTTTCCCACAACTGGGACAAGTTCATACATGAAAGGACGATTTATACGGATCTTTTTCGCATAGCGAACAGCTCTGCGCAGCAATCGTCTAAGAACATAGCCTCTTCCTTCGTTGGAAGGCAATGCCCCGTCTCCAATGGCAAAAGTGACCGTACGAATATGATCGGCAATCACTTTAAATGCAACATCTTTTTCCGGATCTTTTCCGTAAGTTTCTCCTGAAATTTTTTCAGTAGCTCTTATAATAGGCAAAAACAAATCGGTATCGAAGTTCGTTTCCGCTTCTTGAACAACGGAAGCCATTCGCTCAAGACCCATACCGGTATCAATATTTTTCTTTGGAAGCGGTGTATAAGTGCCATCCGGATTATGATTGAATTGGGAAAATACTAAATTCCATATTTCCAGGTAGCGGTCGTTTTCACCGCCAGGATACAGTTCAGGATCATTAGGGTCGTCTCCATATTGCGGACCGCGGTCATAAAAAATTTCCGAGTTGGGACCGCTTGGCCCTTCGCCTATATCCCAGAAGTTGCCCTCTAAACGAATAATCCTCTCCTCTGGAATCCCAATTTTCTTGTTCCAAATTTCATAGGCTTCCTGATCTTCGGGATGGATGGTAACAGAAAGCTTTTCTTTCTCGAAACCCATCCATTTTGGATCGGTCAAAAATTCCCATGCCCATGCAATGGCTTCTTCTTTGAAATAATCTCCAATAGAAAAGTTTCCAAGCATTTCGAAAAACGTATGGTGGCGAGCCGTTTTCCCCACATTTTCAATGTCATTTGTGCGAATAGATTTTTGAGCATTTGTAATTCGCGGATTTTCCGGTACCACCCTGCCATCGAAATATTTTTTTAAAGTGGCCACACCGCTGTTGATCCACAACAAAGATGGATCATTATTTGGAATGAGTGATGCGCTCGGTTCAATTTGATGGCCTTTTTCTTTAAAAAAGTCCAAAAACATTTGGCGTATTTGGGCGCCAGTTAATTTTTTCATGATATAACCTCCTACATAAACAATTCTGTATGTACAATGAAAAACTAGAGTTATGGATAAAATCGTTTTGCAAGCAAAACGGATGAAAAGAGTCCGGCTAACTGACCAATTGTGGCGCTCTAAAATCGAGTAGGAGGGAGCGATTAACTCCCGTCCTCTCACACCACCGTACGTACGGTTCCGTATACGGCGGTTCAATTAAGATAATTGACGCAAGTCTTTATAACTTCCGTGAATAGCTGTTCTCTTTATGCCAGTGGTCACTCCACCCTCCAAGAGGTCTCCCACGGGATTCACCGCTTCCTCCCTCAAGTGAGGTACTACGTTTTCTGTGTTCATCATGACTCACTGAATACCAAGGGCTATTCTCTCTTAATTGTTCGGTCCTTCTTAGTTGTTCTAGACCAACTAATACTATGACCTCTGCTGACTTCTGACGGTTCAGCTACTTATCACTAAGTAGGTTATGAAGAGTACTTCACATATCCGCCAGACCTCCCCGGGTAAGTACATGCACTTTCACACCATCTATCCGCCTCATTTACTCGATATGACCTTCGACAGAAAGAGCTTTGTTTTGTTATGCAAACTCACTCAATCATACCTAGCCTTATATGAGGTTCGTGTTCCTCGGACCGGTGTTTTGCCTCCAGCTTCCTTCAGATTCCGCGTCACCACGGACACCCTTGCTCTTGGCTAACCTCTACTTCTGTCTTCGGGGTTCGGGACTTACACCCTATAGTTCATGTACATGCCGGGCGCACATAAAAAAAGCCCTCCTTCCCGGACAGGGACGAAGGGCTCTTCGCGGTACCACCCTGATTATGGATCCATCGATTCACACAATCCATCTCTTTGGCGCCTTAACGCGGCGTACTACGGCAGTTTTTGCCTGCACTCCGGATTAGCCTTCTGTTATCCTTCATCTGGAATTTCTTTCAGCCCGGGGAAATTCCTCTCTTGCGTGTAATCATCATTACACTCAGATGGTCTATAACATACTCGATCCTTCTTTGTTTTATACCCATTTGAAATTGTTTTTAAAGGAAATGGCCTTATCGATCAATCTTGGTAATTCCTTAATTTGTTCATACAATTTGGATTCACTTGTCTATGTCGCATTATAGAAAGTTATTCAATATTTGTCAACGTTATTTCTGGGGCTTCCATAAATGCGTTTTTGCATGCACCATTGCCACTTTTACAACGGCCAGAAACGGCACGGCGAAAATTAATCCGGCAATTCCTCCGACTTCTCCGCCGATGATAAGGGCAGCCATGATAAATAAAGGGTGCATGTTTAAGCTTTTGCCGACAATAAACGGGGACAATACATTTCCTTCTAAAAACTGCAGAACCAAAATGATGATGATCACGTAGACGGCCATTTTATTTGAAATGGCCACCGCAATGACAACGGCCGGCACCGCACCGATAATAGGCCCAAAATAAGGAATGATGTCGGTAACAGCTATAATGATTCCAAGCAATACAGGATATTTCATATGAATCATCCAAAAAAGGAAAGCAGCAACCGTTCCGAGCAGCACACAGACTAGAATCTGTCCTCTTATATACCCACCAAGCGATTCATCCAAATCTTTCAGAAAATAAAGCCCTTTTCTCCGCCACTTTTTCGGCGTTAAATACCAAATCACCTTTTTAACATCATGAAAATCTTTTAACAAATAAAAAGAAACAAATGGAACAACGGCAAACAGCAAAAGAAAATTCAGCATTTTCGTCAACCAACCGATAAACAAAGCCAAAAGATTGGTAAGCCAAGTTTCAAAAGCATGAATTCTCGCTTGAATCTGATCTTGAAGGCCATCCGGCCAAGTGGAAGTTTTTCTTTCGAGGTGAAACATCCAATGTTGATATTGAGATACTAACACGGGAGCGTTCTCAGACAACTCGTTCAGCTGCTCGATAATGACAGGAATACCTTTGTAAATGGAATAACCCACTCCCCCGAAAAAGAGGAGATAAATCAGGAAAATAGACAGTCCGCGAGGCAGGCCCGCTTGATAAAGTTTCTCCACCCACGGATGAAGCAAATAGGTAATAAAAGCCCCTAAGAAAAATGGAAAAAGCCCGGTGAAGATGACTTTTAAAAAAGGCAGCCATACCGGTTTTAAGAGAACAAGCAAATAAAGTGTCACAAAGACCAATAATAAAAAACCCAATTGGTACATCCATTTTATGTATCTTTTAGGATCCATCATCTCATCCCCAACATAGCACACCATCTACTATTAGGTTGCGAGTGGGATGCTGACTTTATTCGAAGAATCTTTTTCCTAAATCATCCAGCCTGCTGTACTTTTCAACCAAGATTGGTTGGTTTCAAATCGTGACTTGAAGTTTTGAGGGGCTTCAGACTGAATGTTCAAGGAAGATGGAAAGAGAAAGAGATGCAGCGGACTGCATCTCTTTTCTCGCTAAAATAATTTTCTCACCTGTTTTCTGAGTTTCCGTATTTGCCGTTGATTAAGCATGGAGGAACGGCCGGCCCAAGCAGAAGCAGCCACACCGGCTCCAAATCCCAGCAATGAAATCATGGCTTTGTTCATGAAACAAACACTCCTTCAGCTTAGTCGTCGTTGTTTCTCATCGAACAAATCGTCCAAAGAGGTTAAAGAACCATCTTCCTCCACTTGATGAGTGTAAATCATTTGATTGGATACGGTTAACTCAATAAAACAATTCCAGCAATAATACTGGTTGATCCCTATTTTGCCGATATCTTTACTCTGGCAATTTGGACAAATAAGCATGAAAGCCACCTCGCACACGTTCTGGCGTGACGATAACGGCATCTTTTCCGATCGCAGGGGGTGTATTCGTGCGGATAATTTTGCTGCCTTCCAATAGATCCGAAAAGAAACCATCCGTCAACTCATACCCTACGATCATGCCCAAATTTTCCAGAAAATATACATCTTTCAACCGGCCAAGGATTTCTCCATTTTTATCAAAAAAAGGCGTTCCTTCGATCGATTGTTTATGAAAAAACGTAAAAATTTTATCTGAACAAAATGGAATCAACCATTCCTTTTTCGTCATGATGCAGTCGACCCCAAAGCATTCTACCGAATCAATCGGCAGCTGCTTTTTCACAGAAAAAAGGGAGACCGTCTTAACTAACAGCGACTTTACCTCGCCTTTTTCCGATATACAAAGATCGCAAACCTCCCCAAGGCGGCTGCCTGTACAGACATCGAAAACAGGCAGCCTGTTTAAGGAAGAAAATGTTCGCAAAAAGTGTCCCACCTTTCCCGAACTATTTATTATTGTGGGACTTACTCCATAAAATCATAAGGGGTAACGTTTTCCATTCCTATCATAGGATTGATTTGCATCCACTCTTCTTCACTCACCGGATAGGAAATGGAATTTTCCTCCTTGCTGTCAGCATCTTTATTAGCCAACGCTTCTGACAGTTTTTGGCGAAGAGTTGTTTTTCTCAACAAACTATCGTTACGTTCAACGCCCCAACGAAACGCTTCTTCTTCGCCGCATAAAATTAAAAATTTTTTGCTTCTCGTCACGGCAGTATATAATAAATTTTTTCGCAGCATGCGATAATAGCTTTTCACAACAGGCAAAATCACGATAGGAAATTCGCTTCCTTGTGATTTGTGGATGGAACAGCAATAAGCATGAGTGATCTGATTCAATTCTTGGCGTGTATAGGTGACTTCATTTCCTTCAAAAGAAACAAGGACCATGTCTTGTTTTTCCGTGTTTTCTTTCGCGTAAAAAATGGAAATGACCTCACCGATATCGCCGTTAAATACATTTTTTTCCGGTTTGTTGACAAGCTGAAGCACTTTATCTCCAATACGGTAGACTGTATCCCCGAAAGCCAATTCTTTTCGAGATTGATCATGATTTGGATTTAAAATTTCCTGCAGCATTTTATTTAAACGGTCAATCCCGGCAGGCCCTTTATACATCGGAGCCAAAACTTGAATATCTTTTGCCGTAAATCCTTTGTTGCGAGCATTTTCCACCACTTGCTCAACAACGCTGGCAATTTGTTGTGTGGAACATTTAATAAACGAGCGATCTTTTTTTTGAACAGCTAGGTCAGCAGGCAGTTTTCCCTTTTTGATTTCATGAGCTAATTCAATGATGGAAGATCCGTTTTCTTGCCGATAAATATCCGTAAGCTGTACAGTCGGTATCGTTTTCGAGTCCAGCAAGTCTTTTAACACTTGTCCCGGGCCGACAGATGGCAGCTGATCTTCGTCCCCTACCAGCACGACTTGAACTTCCTCCGGCAGCGCATTAAAAAATTGATAAGCCAGCCATGTATCCACCATGGACATTTCATCAATGATCACTAATTTTCCGTTAATGGTCCGGTCTTGTTCAAAATCGATTCCGGCTTGTCCGTTCCAGCCAAGCAATCGGTGGATCGTTGCTGCCGGCAGGCCCGTTGATTCCGCCATCCTTTTTGCAGCTCTTCCCGTAGGCGCTCCTAAGACGATTGGAAAAGGGTCGTCTTTACTATAATCTTTCGGATCCAAAGATAGACCGTGCAGCTCTGCGTATAATTCGACAATTCCTTTGATTACTGTGGTTTTTCCCGTTCCGGGGCCGCCCGTCAGCAGCAGCATCGGCGATAATAAAGCCGTTTGGATCGCTTTTTTCTGAGAGGAAGCATACTGTACGCCAATTCTTTCTTCTAATTTTCCCAAGGCTAATAAAAATTCTGATTCAGGAAATTGTTCCTCGTATTGATCTTGGGCTAAGATTCGCTGAATATTGGAAACAATCCCTTTTTCAGCGAAATAGAGAGACGGAATATAAATTCTGTCCTCTTCTTCAATCAGCTTCTTCTCTTTTTTCAATTGATGAAGCTGTTCGGATATGTCAGTCTCAGCGATTGGAGTGCTGCTGTTTTTATCCAAGAGAGCTTTTCCTTTTGAAAGCAAGTCCTTTTGATCCAAATAGACATGACCTTCTTGCAGACATTCCGATTCCAGCGTATACAAACAGGCTGCTTTCAAACGTTCTGGGTGTGTCTCATCCATTCCAAGCTGTTTTCCTAATTCATCAGCGCGCGAAAATCCGATCCCTTCCACGTCCTCCACAAGCTGATAAGGATTTTTTTGGATAATATCCAACGTTTGTTCTTTATAGGTCTGGTAAATTTTCATGGACATTTGCGGACCGAATCCGTATTGATTTAAGGCGACCATGATTTGTTCGAGCCCTTCATTTTCCTTTAAAACATCGTAAAGAGCTTTCGCTTTTTCTGAGGATAGATTCGGAACACCATCAAGCACGGAAGGGGATTTCAATATTTTGGAAATGGCATCTTCGCCTAAGTGATCGACAATTCTTTCCGCCGTTTTTCGCCCGATTCCCTTGAACAATTCGCTCGATAAATAATTGATCACTCCTTGCCTTGTCTGAGGAACTTCTTTTTGAAAATGTTTGCATTGAAATTGAATTCCGAATTTTGGATGCTCTTGAAAAAAGCCATAAAAGGTGTATGTTTCATGTTCGTGTACTTGCGGAAAATAACCAGTAATGACCGCTTCTTTTTCTTCATATTGGTCATTTGTTTCTTCCACTTTTACCCTTATGACGGTATAAAGATTTTGTTCATTGCGAAAGATGGTCGCGATATGGCGGCCTTTCACATATGTTTCCTGTTCTGCAAACAGGCCGATATTGTGCTGCCCTTCCATCATTGAACCTCCTTGCTTCGGCTCCAAATCCCACAGCTCATGTTTGATGATTCCCTTCATCTCGAAAGTGGAAAGAAAACGGGAAACTCTCCTTAAAGGACGATTCGTTCCACCAACCAGCGATCGGAAAAAGTTTCACAGAAGATGAAAATTTCATTAGATTTTTTCCAGCATCTTTAAACCGTAGCCGGCAAGAAGATGATCTTCTTGCAGTTCAAGCGCTTTTTGAAACATTTTTTTAGCTTGCTCCCGGTCCTCTCGATAACCGGCATAAGCAACTCCTAAATTATAATAAGCGTCGGCATGATTAGGATTGAGCTGAATGACTTTTTCAAACTGTCGAATCGCTTCTTCATAAACGTTTAGCTTTGCCAAAGAAAGTCCGTATTGAAAAAGAGCTTCGCTGTCGTTCGGATTCAATTCGGCTGCCCGTTGTAGATAAGGCAAAGCGAGTTTGTTTTGTTCCAGTTGGACAAAACACATCCCGGCCATAAAATAGCTGTCTTCATCTTGCATTCCTTTTTGAATCGCTTTTTCAAAACAGCCGACCGCATCCTCAAAACGATTTTCATTATAATAAAGGCTGCCGAGTGCATAATAAGCAGCGGCCGCATTGCCGTCCACCTCAATGGCTTTTTGAAAAAAATTTTCCGCTTTGCGCATCTCGCCCACAGAAACTAGAACGTTTCCAAAATTAATATAGGCAGCGGGATCTTGCGGATTCTCTTCGATATGTTCTGTAAACATCTTCAATGCTTCTTCGACTTTTCCAGCTTGCAAATATTCAATTCCTTTTGCATTTTTGTCCATCATGACACCTCTGATTTGTTCTAATAGGAAGTATATCATATTTGGAGATCCCATTTTCATTTACAAAAAGAAAGGGTTAGACCTTCCGACACAATATATAATAAGTTTATATATCGTGCAGCCCGATTAGGTCAAACCCTGATAAATCGACTGATTCTAGATGATCACTTGAAAACGGCGGTAAATCTTTGGTTTATTTTGAAGCGATTTGGATTCCTATTACCCGACATACGACAAACGATTGCCGTTTTTAAACACTTGGTCAATGGTTCCGCCGCCCAAACATTCCTCACCGTTGTAAAAAACAACCGCTTGTCCCGGGGTCACAGCTCGTACGGGTTCGTCAAACACGACGCTGGCGCGACCGTTCGAAAGCAATTGGACTGTTACCTTCGTATCTGGTTGACGATAGCGGAATTTAGCCGTACAGGTAAATTGCTGCGGTTTTTCGCGATCCGATACCCAGCCGACGTTTGTCGCAATAATCGAATCTGAGTATAGGGCATCATTGTGGAAGCCTTGTCCTACATATAGAACATTGCGTTTCACATCTTTTCCTACGACAAACCACGGTTCGCCTGAACCACCAATTCCAAGGCCATGGCGTTGTCCGATGGTATAATACATTAATCCATCATGTTCTCCCATCACTTTTCCATCCAGCGTTTCCATTTTACCGGGCTGAGCGGGCAAATACTGGCTTAAAAACTCTTTAAAATTCCGCTCCCCAATAAAGCAGATTCCGGTGCTGTCTTTTTTCTTCGCTGTAGCAAGCCCTGCTTCCTGTGCGATTTCCCTTACTTGCTTTTTCTCTAAATGTCCGATGGGAAACATTACCTTTTCGAGCTGGAATTGCTGCAATTGATTGAGGAAATACGTTTGATCTTTATTCGAATCTTTTCCTCGCAAAAGTTTTACTTCTCCGCCCCGTTCTTCAACTTGAGCGTAATGTCCGGTGGCCACATAGTCCGCACCAAGATTCATGGCATGATCCAAAAAGGCCTTAAATTTAATTTCTTTATTGCACATGACATCCGGATTAGGAGTGCGGCCCGCCTTGTATTCATCCAAAAAATACGTAAAAACTTTATCCCAATATTGTTTTTCAAAATTTACCGCATAATAAGGAATGCCGATTTGGTTGCAAACGCGAACGACATCATTATAGTCCTCCGTGGCTGTACAAACGCCATTTTCATCTGTGTCATCCCAATTCTTCATAAAAATGCCAATTACATCATACCCTTGCTCCTTTAGCAAAAGAGCGGCTACAGATGAATCTACTCCGCCGGACATGCCGACGACGACACGGGTATCTTTCGGTGATTTTTTCATTCTGCTTGTCCACTTCCCTCACTGCTTTGTCAATCGTTTTACTATCTTTGAAATAATAGCCGCCGCTTGAAGAATTTGATCTTCTGTATTATTAATGCCGAAGCTAAATCGGATGGAGTTGGTCAAACGGTCAGATTGGCTTCCGAACATAGCTCGGAGAACATGAGAAGGATCCACAGACCCAGCTGTGCATGCAGATCCACTGGAAGCTGCTATCCCTTCTAAATCCAAGTTCACAAGCATCGCTTCCACATTCGTGCCAGGAAAACTCAAGTTTACTACATGCGGAAGAGACTGTTCAAGCGTTCCGTTGATTGAAAACTCGACTCCTTCTTTTTTCAGCGTTTCGATGAGCAATTGCTTCAATTTATGGTAAAAAGCATATTTTTCCGGCTTTGTCTTTTGGGAAATTTCCACGGCTTTAGCAAAAGCAGCAATCGATGCGACATTTTCCGTTCCTGCCCGCCGTTTTCTTTCCTGTTCCCCACCGTGAACCGTTGGAATTAAGCGAACACCGTCCCTAACATACAGGAAGCCTACTCCTTTCGGTCCATTAATTTTATGACTGGAGACAGACAATAAATCGATATGAAGGTCTTGCACATCGATGTCTGCCAATCCGTATGCTTGAACTGCATCCGTATGAAAAACAGCTTGATGATTCGTTAACAACTCTCCAACTTCCCGGATCGGCTGCAGCGTACCAACTTCATTGTTGGCGAACATGATCGAAACAAGGATCGTATCGTCCCGCAAAGCCTTCTTCAACTCTTCCACAGAAATACGGCCGGTTTCATCCACCGGTAAATAAGTAACTTCAAATCCTTCTTTCTCCAAAAATTCACATGTATGCAAAACAGCATGATGTTCAACGGCTGTCGTGATGATATGTTTGCCTTTATCCGCCATGCCTCTGGCCACACCGATTAACGCCAGATTATCCGCTTCAGTCCCACCGCTTGTAAAAATAATTTCATCAAAGTTGGCATGAATGCTTTTCGCGATGAATTCTCTAGCTAGATCCACTACTTGACGAGCGTCGCGGCCGAAGTAATGGATGCTGGACGGGTTTCCATAATGATTTTGCATGGTTTCGGTTAAGACTTGGATCACTTCCGGGTGAACAGGACTTGTTGCTGCATGATCCAGATAAATGCGTTCCATTTTGAGAAATTCCTCCTTAAATGTAAAACATATAGGCATCCGATTCGCCTCGATCGGTATAATTCGCTAAGTCCTCCAATGTTGTGCTCTCAAGAACGTCCTTCACAGCATCTCGAATGCGCATCCATAACTCTCGTTTTGGAGGATCTTCATCTTCGATTCCTTCCACCGGGCTAATCGGCCCTTCCAATACACGGATAATATCACCTGCTGTAATTTTGGAAGGGTCTCTGGCAAGTACATAACCTCCGTATGCTCCGCGGATACTTTTGACCAAGCCAGCATTTCTTAGTGGAGCGACTAGCTGCTCTAAGTAATGCTCAGATAAGTCATGCGTTTTTGCAATGGAGCGCAAAGGGGTCGGTCCCTCTCCGTATTTCTTGGCTAACTCAATCATAATCGTCAAGCCGTATCGGCCTTTAGTGGAAATTTTCATATTTTGCACCTCTATTCAATTCATTTTTTGATTTTTGCATTTTATGGATAAAGTAATCAGTGATTTTTTGACATTGTGGAAGTGTTATGCCTACAATCGTACCCATGAACAGACTAAATAAAATGGTTCCGACATGTACAGGTCCTCCCAAAAGAAAACCCATTATGAGAACGATTACTTCCATTCCCCTTCGAACGTGGGAAACTTTCCATCCCGTTTTCGAAGTAACGGCAATCATTAAACTATCTCGAGGTCCGGCTCCAATTTGGGCAGAAATGTAAATACCCATTCCGTATCCATTGATGATGATGCCGAGCAGAAACATGCACAGCTTTCCTAAAAAACTGTGGGGTGTTACGATAAAAGGCAGACTTAAATACATATCCATGAATATGCCAACAAGAAGCATATTTAAATAAGCGCCAAATTGAGGCCACTCTTTCATCAGTAAAGCAGATAAAGCTAAAACAGCCAACCCTACAAGTATTGACCAAGTCCCAACCGTTAACCCTAGTTTATAATATAATCCTACATGCATCGTGTCCCAAGGTGTTGCTCCGAGATCCGATCGAATCATGAACACAAGGCCGAGAGACATGACAAGCAAACCAGCCATAAAAACGACTAATCGAAAGATGATATTCCCCTTTGTTTTCACATAAACGCCCCTTTAGATCCCCCGCGTAGAACAAATAAAGATTAGCTTTTGTCATTATAGCATACAATCTGAGCGAATACAGTTGAACTTGCCTTTTCCTATGGTAAGTTATTGTCAAAGATGTTTAAAAGACAAAAGACATTTTAAAAACGGGAAACCGATATAACTTTAGATCTGGAGAGATGAAGTATGAGTACAAAACCGTTAGCATTTCGAATGAGACCGAGAACCATTGATGAAATTGCCGGACAAGAACACTTAGTCGGAGAAGGAAAAATCATTAGAAGAATGGTCGAAGCAAAACAGCTTTCATCTATGATTCTTTACGGGCCGCCAGGAATAGGCAAAACTTCCATTGCTTCCGCGATTGCCGGCAGTACTCAATATGCTTTTCGACAACTGAATGCAGTCACCAATAACAAGAAAGATATGGAAATTGTCGCTGAGGAAGCGAAAATGTCCGGAAAAGTGATTCTGCTTTTAGACGAAGTACATCGTCTGGATAAAGGGAAGCAAGACTTTCTTCTTCCTTATCTTGAAAATGGCAGCATTACATTAATCGGAGCTACAACCAACAATCCATACTTTTCGATTAATCCGGCTATTCGCAGCCGCTGTCAAATATTCGAATTAAAGCCGTTAACCCCGGATCAGATTCTCTCATTGTTGAAAAGAGCTCTTCATGATGAAAAACGGGGACTCGGAAAATGGAACATTCAAATCGACGAAGACGCGTTGCTCCATTTCGCGCATGGATCAAACGGAGATGCCCGCAGTTCTTTAAACGCGCTCGAATTGGCTGTCTTATCTACAAAAGAGGATGAAACCGGTACGATCCACATTAATCTTGAAATAGCAGAGGAATGTCTGCAAAAGAAAAGTTTTGTTCATGATAAAGATGGAGATGCCCATTACGACGTGCTCAGCGCTTTCCAAAAGTCCATTCGAGGAAGCGACGTAAATGCCGCACTTCATTACTTAGGAAGGCTGATTGAAGCTGGCGACCTTCCCAGCATTTCAAGAAGGCTTCTTGTCATCGCTTACGAAGATATCGGCCTTGCCAATCCTCAAGCTGGAGTTCGAACATTGGCCGCCGTCCAAACAGCAGAGAAAATAGGCTTTCCAGAGGCGAGAATTCCGTTGGCAGCAGCCGTTATCGAACTTTGTTTGTCTCCAAAATCCAATTCTGCCATCATGGCCATTGATTCGGCTTTAGCGGACATTCGAAAAGGGAAAAGCGGAGATGTTCCAGACCATTTAAAAGATGCCCATTACAAAGGGGCAAAAGAGTTAGGAAGAGGAATCAGCTATAAATATCCGCACGACTATGAAAGCGGCTGGGTAAAACAACAATACTTACCAGACACATTAAAAGATGCCGTCTATTATCACCCAAAAACAACCGGGAAATTCGAAAAGGCGCTGGCATCTGTTTACGAAAATATTTCCAAACTTCAAAACGATCATTCTTAAAACCCAATAAAACGATGCCAGGATCATTCGAACGGCAGATTCCCCTTATATTCATGGTAATTGACATAAAGGTACGGCTTGTCATACCGCTATTTTTTAAACGCAACTGACGAGGGTCAATCGGCCAGTGGTGACCTCTTCATCATGCTATGGCTGTGACAATTATCGATTTCTGAAAATAAAAAGTAGACCATTTTCTTTACAAAAATCTTGACTCTTTTCAAAAAAATAAATTAAAATGATATTCGTCGCATTTTATGTTATTTTGTCGAATAGAGAGAAAGGAGTGGTTTTTTTGAAAAAAATTGGATTAGCTTGGCAAATATTTATTGGGCTAATATTAGGAATTATCGTCGGGGTTATTTTTTATGGCAATCCCTCCGTTCAAGGATTCCTACAACCTATCGGCGATATATTCATAAGACTCATTAAAATGATTGTAATCCCGATTGTTGTTTCCAGCCTCATCGTTGGAGTTGCAGGGCTTGGCGACATCAAACAATTGGGAAAATTGGGCGGTATTACGCTGCTTTACTTTGAAATCATTACCACCGTCGCAATCATTTTAGGGCTGTTGGTAGGAAATATCGTAAAACCTGGTGTTGGCGTAGACATACACTCTCTTCAAAAAGGTGATATCTCAAGTTACTTAAGCACCACAGAACAAGCAACCTCTCACTCATTTGCAGATACCATTGTCAACATCGTCCCTGACAATTTATTTAAAGCATTGGCGAACGGCGATATGTTAGCCATTATCTTTTTCTCCGTTATGTTCGGGCTCGGAGTTGCCGCGATCGGAGACAAAGGAAAACCTGTACTGAAATTTTTCCAAGCAACTGCCGATGCCATGTTTAATGTGACAAACATGGTCATGAGGTTTGCACCGTTTGGCGTTTTTGCCCTTATCGGCATTACCGTATCGAAGTTTGGAGTAAGTTCTTTAATTCCGCTAAGTAAACTTATATTAACAGTTTACGGAACCATGTTTTTATTTATTCTGGTCGTTTTAGGATTAGTTGCCAAACTATTTGGCATTAATATCTTTCATATCTTTAAAATCCTAAAAAACGAGTTAATCCTTGCTTATTCCACTTCCAGTTCAGAAACCGTTCTGCCAAAGTTAATGGAGAAAATGGAACGATTCGGATGTGCAAAAGGGATTACCACTTTTGTCATTCCTACCGGTTATTCCTTCAACTTGGACGGCTCCACTCTTTATCAATCAATAGCCGCCATTTTTATCGCCCAGATGTACGGCATTCATCTTTCAATTGCTGAACAAATTTCCCTAGTGTTAGTTCTTATGGTCACTTCCAAAGGAATTGCGGGGGTTCCCGGTGTTTCATTCGTTGTGTTACTTGCGACACTGAGCACCACCCATTTACCAGTGGAAGGATTGGCCTTTATAGCTGGAATTGATCGAATTATGGACATGGCACGTACAGTTGTCAATGTTATCGGAAATTCACTTGCTTCTATTATCGTTTCCAAATTGGTTGGACAATACGACGCTGAAAAAGGAAAAGAATATTTGAAAGAAGTCTCGTAAAGAAATGAAATGCTTGTCCGTATTTAGTGGACAAGCTTTTTCATCTCTTTTCAAGAAACGTGATGATCTGTATTTCACAGCTTTCCACTAATTCAGAAAGCTTTTCCGTTACCTCTTTTCTTCGGCATGACCCTCTAGCACTTCGTTTTGAACTGTTCGATAAAAATTCAACATTGACTTTTTAGAAAATAAGATGCATGCAACGGAATGTTCATCCGCACTTAGTCCCCTCGTACGGACAACCCAAGCAACGAATAAAATGCCATTCGTTAATTGTTGACCACTCGTCATATTTTCCCAACCAATATTAAAATGGTCCCAATGGCTAATAATCCAAAGAACAACGTCCATATTACATACATAATGAATGATCCTATCCTTTCCTTGATCTCATTATATTTTCTTTGACAATAAAATTGATAAATCCTTGCAGGATGATTCAAAAAATACGAAAAGGATTGTTCCAATGAGCCTTTATCTGTATAATTAGTTGTAAATACATTTGTTTACATATGTAATTACAGGAGGAAATCTTCAATGAATGACGCATTAAAACAAAACACTCGCAAGCTCCTAGGTATAGCCGGTTTCGCTTGGCTGTTTGACGCCATGGATGTCGGAATGCTGTCGTTTATCCAAGCTGCCCTGCAAAAAGATTGGAATTTGTCGGTCAAGGAAATGGGATGGATTGGAAGCGTTAACTCCATCGGTATGGCAGCAGGCGCCTTTTTATTTGGTTTGCTGGCTGACAGAATCGGAAGAAAGCCGGTCTTTCTGATCACGTTGCTTCTCTTTACGATCGGGAGCGGATTATCGGCGTTCACAAGCACTCTTGTCTTATTTCTATTCTTCCGATTTTTTATCGGGATGGGCTTAGGGGGCGAACTTCCCGTTGCATCAACACTTGTATCGGAAAGCGTACCGGCCAAAGATCGTGGCAGAATCATTGTCCTTTTGGAAAGTTTCTGGGCAGGCGGCTGGTTGCTTGCTGCTGTCGTCTCCTATTTTATTATTCCAGAATACGGTTGGAGAATGGCATTATTATTAGGAGCCATTCCGGCACTGTACGCCCTGTATTTACGCTGGAATTTACCCGATTCAGCCCGTTTTCAATCGGTAAAAACAAAACGTTCTTTCATTCTAAACATAAAAGAAGTATGGTCTCGTCCACATATTCGAAAAACGATCATGCTATGGATCGTCTGGTTTTGCGTCGTGTTCTCTTATTACGGCATGTTCCTTTGGCTCCCAAGCATTATGGTCATGAAAGGATTCAGCCTAATTAAAAGTTTCGGCTATGTGCTGATTATGACTCTTGCACAGCTTCCCGGCTATTTCACTGCTGCCTGGCTGATTGACAGAATCGGCCGTAAATGGGTCTTAATAATCTTTTTGCTGGGTACTTCCATCAGCGCATGGCTTTTTGGAAATGCGGAAACTTTGCCGTTGTTGATTACTTATGGAATTTTACTATCTTTCTTTAACTTAGGCGCTTGGGGAGCACTTTATGCTTATTCACCGGAACAATACCCGACGGCTATCCGCGGTACAGGGGTTGGAATGGCCACTTCTTTCGGACGAATAGGAGGCATCCTCGGTCCGCTTTTGATCGGTTTTCTTGGCAGCGAGACTTCTATCTCCGCCATCTTCCCTATTTTTTGTGCGGCGATTATCATCAGCGTTGTCAGCATCGCCCTATTAGGAACGGAAACAAAAGCGAAAGATCTGGCTTAATGCCGAAAATGCAGCTGATTAGATGAGGGAAAACTTCGATCCATCAATGTACCAAAAAAAGAGCGATGATCATTGGAAAGAACATCATCGTTCTATTACGGCAGCCTAAATGATGAACGATGACGTCGTTTCTTGACACCTTTACCAGCATGTCAAACGGGCGTCATTCTCTTTGCCTTTATTTTCATGGATTACTGCTCAAAAAAGAAATGCTTGCCTTAAAAATCGAGTAGGAGGGAGCGATTAACTCCCGTCCTCTCACACCACCGTACGTACGGTTCCGTATACGGCGGTTCAATTAAGATAATTGACGCAAGTCTTTATAACTTCCGTGAATAGCTGTTCTCTTTATGCCAGTGGTCACTCCACCCTCCAAGAGGTCTCCCACGGGATTCACCGCTTCCTCCCTCAAGTGAGGTACTACGTTTTCTGTGTTCATCATGACTCACTGAATACCAAGGGCTATTCTCTCTTAATTGTTCGGTCCTTCTTAGTTGTTCTAGACCAACTAATACTATGACCTCTGCTGACTTCTGACGGTTCAGCTACTTATCACTAAGTAGGTTATGAAGAGTACTTCACATATCCGCCAGACCTCCCCGGGTAAGTACATGCACTTTCACACCATCTATCCGCCTCATTTACTCGATATGACCTTCGACAGAAAGAGCTTTGTTTTGTTATGCAAACTCACTCAATCATACCTAGCCTTATATGAGGTTCGTGTTCCTCGGACCGGTGTTTTGCCTCCAGCTTCCTTCAGATTCCGCGTCACCACGGACACCCTTGCTCTTGGCTAACCTCTACTTCTGTCTTCGGGGTTCGGGACTTACACCCTATAGTTCATGTACATGCCGGGCGCACATAAAAAGCCGCCTGTACCGGCGGCTTTTACCCGTTTTGCACCCGTGCTATTTCTATTCCTTCTAGCAGCTTTCGAACCACGTATGAGGCCATAATCAGGCCGCATACAGATGGAACAAACGCATTCGAAGATGGGGGCATTTTCGCTTTTCGAATACTTGCTTCGTCGTTGCCGACCACTTTGCGGACGTCTTCGCGGATAACGATGGGGCTTTCATCGGAAAACACAACAGGGACCCCTTTTTTGATCCCCTCTTTCCGCAATCGGGTACGAACCACTTTCGCAATCGGGTCAGTGTGCGTTTGGGATATATCGGCAATCCGAAATCGGGTTGGATCCATCTTATTAGCGGCTCCCATGCTAGAAATGATGGGAATATCTCGTTTCAAACATTCTTTCATTAAATGAATCTTATAAGTAATGGTATCGGATGCGTCAATGACGAAATCAGGGCGATAGCCAAAGAATTGCTCATACGTTTCTTCCGTATAAAACATTTTTAAGGCGATGACTTCACAATCAGGATTTATATCCGCGATTCTTTCTTTCATCACATCCACCTTTGCTTTTCCGATCGTGGACAGCAAAGCGGGAATTTGCCGGTTCACATTCGTTATATCCACTACATCTTTATCCACCATTACAATACGTCCAATTCCGGAACGTGCCAACGCTTCAACAGCAAAGGAACCGACTCCTCCAACGCCTAGTACAGCAACCGTGCTGTTTGCTAATTTTTCCAGCCCTTCTTTTCCAATCGCTAATTCATTTCTCGAAAATTGGTGAAGCATATTCTCACTCCTATTATGTAATCAGCCGTTGCCTAAGCTCGACAGTTTTTTCGCCAAAAACTATCTTACCTCATCTAATAGAAAGGATTCAATAGACGTTTTTATGGAGGATAGTCGAATGACCTGCCTGATAAGAAAACCTTTTCATTCAATACGCAAAAACAACCGCTGCATGCAGCGGTTGTTCATCAAAGCAAAATGGTTTATTCGGGCTATTTAAAGTCTACGGAAACAAAAGTACGAGTCCCAATCGTGCCGTTGTCAAAGATCTATACGTTTTGAACCCGCTCTCGGCAGGTGGGTGCCCTGTTTTAAGCTTTGCAAGTCCTCCATCCAGAGAAAGAGGCATTTGCGCTACTTAAAAACTCCAGGCTCCCGTAAATCTAAGTGTTCGGTCAAAACAGAATAGGTTACTAACGTACACATCAGGACTCGTAATCGTTACTGATATATTAACATAGCCTTCTTGATTTATCAACATTCAATACACATAATCTTTACCCATTTTTTTCAACAGACAGTCTCAAATGCAACTCTTCCAGTTGGCTTTGACTAACTTCCCCCGGTGCATCCGTCAACAAGCAGCTTGCACTGGCCGTCTTCGGAAAAGCAATCGTATCGCGCAGATTAGACCGGCCAGCCAGAAGCATGACGATCCGATCCAGTCCTAATGCGATTCCTCCATGCGGCGGAGTTCCATATTCAAACGCTTCAAGCAGGAAACCGAATTGTTCCTCTGCTTCTTCTTTTGTAAAACTTAGCGCTTTAAACATTCTCTCCTGTATATCTTTCTCAAAAATCCGCAGTGAACCTCCGCCCAGTTCATAGCCATTGAGAACGATATCATATGCTTGAGCCCGTACTTTTTCAGGCTCGCTTTCAAGGTACGGCAAATCCTCTCTGAAAGGCATCGTAAACGGATGGTGGACAGCGTAATATCTTCCATCTTCTTCGTCATACTCAAGGAGCGGCCAATCGGTTACCCATAAGAAATTAAATTGATTGTCATCGATCAGACCTAGTTCTTTTCCAAGTTTAAGACGAAGAGCACCGAGAGCATCGGCCACAATTGAGTTTTTATCTGCGACGAAAAGAAGCAAATCGCCGCTCTCTGCTTCCGCCGTTTTCTTCAGCTGATCTTGTTCTTCTTCGCTGAAAAATTTGGCGATCGGTCCTTTTAATTCTCCATCTTCTACTTTTAGCCATGCGAGACCTTTAGCACCGTAACGCGCTGCAAATTCTGCCAGCTGATCGATATCTTTTCGGGAATACTGGCCTGCAGCTCCTTTGGCGTTAATTAACTTTACTTGCCCCCCTTGAGCTACGGCATTGGCAAATACTTTAAAACTTGAATTTTTAACAATTTCAGAGACATCGATCAGTTCCATGCCAAAGCGGGTATCCGGTTTGTCGGAACCATAGCGGCTCATTGCTTCTGCATAAGTCATTCGCGGAAATGGTTCGGTGATTTCCAGTCCTTTGACTTCTTTCATTAATCGTTTCAACATTCGTTCAGTCAAGTCCATAATATCTTCTTGACTTAAAAAGCTTGCTTCGATATCGATTTGAGTAAATTCCGGTTGGCGGTCAGCGCGCAAATCTTCATCTCGAAAACAGCGAGCAATTTGATAATAGCGATCAAATCCCGACACCATTAACAACTGTTTAAAAATTTGGGGAGATTGCGGAAGTGCGTAAAATTCTCCCGGATGCACTCGGCTCGGCACTAAATAATCGCGTGCTCCTTCCGGTGTGCTTTTTGTCAAAATCGGCGTTTCTACCTCGATAAATCCTTCTTCATCAAGAAAACTGCGAACCGATTTTGTAATGTTGTGACGCATTTGAAACGTTTCAAACATCGTATTTCTACGCAAATCCAAGTAACGGTATTTCAAGCGCACATCTTCCGAAACTTCGGTCCGGTCTTCAATCGTAAACGGCGGATTTTTGGCTGCGCTTAAAATCGTCACTTCATTCGCCTGAATTTCAATGGTCCCAGTTTTAATATTAGGGTTGATCGTTTCACGACTGCGCGCCACCACTCTTCCTTTTATGTCAAGAACATACTCGTTCCGAACTTTATCTGCTGTTTCATAAGCTTCTTTTGATGTTTCCGGGCTGAATACCACTTGGACAATTCCCGTCCGGTCACGCAGATCCACAAAAACCAAGCCGCCTAAATCTCTTCTTCTTTGCACCCATCCTTTTAAAACGACCTCTTCACCAATGTGCTGGTCTGTAATTTCTCCACAATAATGAGTTCTTCCAAACAATCTTTTCTCCTCCTCAATTGATAGACATAGATGAAATGGTTCATTGATCTTGGCATTTACCCCTCTGTTTTGCAGAGGGGTCGATATACAGATTGATTCGTACTTTATATTTCTTTTAATTCAGAAACAAGCCGGTCAATAGGAACTTCTCTTTGCTCACCTGTTTCCATCTGTTTTAGGACGACCACCTGTTTCTTTAATTCGTCTTCACCTAAAATCGCCGCAAAGCGAGCGCCTAACCGGTCCGCCTGTTTCAACTGAGCTTTCATTTTTCGATCTTGGTAGTCTTTATCGGCCCGAATTCCGGCATGGCGAAGCTCTTGCAACAGCTTGACGGAATAATCTTTTGCTTCCTCTCCCAAAGAAACAAGAAAACAATCGAGACCTCGTTCTACAGGCAATTTGACTTTTTCCGCTTCAAGTGCCTGCAAAAGCCGTTCGATGCTGAATGCAAAGCCAATTCCCGGCATTTCCGGACCTCCCAAGTCTTGGACAAGTCCGTTATATCGTCCGCCGCCGCATAAAGTCGTGATGGCACCGAATCCTTCAGCATTGCTCATAATTTCAAAAGCGGTATGATGGTAGTAATCCAATCCGCGGACAAGCGTAGGATCTACAATAAATTCAATTCCAAGTTCCTTTAAATAAAATTGAACTTTATCAAAAAATTTTCTGGAAGGTTCTGTTAAATAATCCAATATCGATGGAGCCGTCTTCATCAATTCATGGTCGCGATCTTTTTTGCAGTCTAAAATCCTCAGCGGATTCTTGTCCAGCCGATTTTGACAATCAGCACAAAATTCACCGATCCGAGGTTTGAAATGCTGAATAAGAGCTTCCCGATGAGCAAGTCGACTTTCTTTATCGCCCAACGAATTTATGACAAGTTGAATATTTTTTAGACCTAACTTTTTGAAAATAGTCATGACAATTGAAATGACTTCAGCGTCTATAGCCGGATCCTCGCTTCCAATCGCTTCAACCCCAAACTGGACAAATTGGCGAAAACGTCCGGCCTGAGGACGTTCGTAGCGAAACATCGGCCCTGTGTAAAACAGCTTAACAGGCTGATTAGGATCTCCGTACATTTTATTTTCCACATAAGAACGGACGACAGAAGCGGTTCCTTCCGGTCTAAGCGTCAGACTGCGTCCGCCCCTGTCTTCAAACGTGTACATTTCTTTTTGCACAATATCCGTTGTATCTCCGACCCCCCGCTGAAAAAGCTCAGTGTGTTCAAAAATCGGAGTACGAATTTCAGAATAATTATAGGTCCGACAAACCTCTTTGGCCGTTTGCTCAATCCACTGCCATTTTTCTACAGTTCCCGGAAGGATATCCTGAGTGCCTCTTGGAATTTGTATCATGATTTCTCCTCCTTCGTACCTAACCACTATGTACATGAGTTCTTACGGATGAACCCATCGGGCTAATCGAGTAGGAGGGAGCGATTAACTCCCGTCCTCTCACACCACCGTACGTACGGTTCCGTATACGGCGGTTCAATTAAGATAATTGACGCAAGTCTTTATAACTTCCGTGAATAGCTGTTCTCTTTATGCCAGTGGTCACTCCACCCTCCAAGAGGTCTCCCACGGGATTCACCGCTTCCTCCCTCAAGTGAGGTACTACGTTTTCTGTGTTCATCATGACTCACTGAATACCAAGGGCTATTCTCTCTTAATTGTTCGGTCCTTCTTAGTTGTTCTAGACCAACTAATACTATGACCTCTGCTGACTTCTGACGGTTCAGCTACTTATCACTAAGTAGGTTATGAAGAGTACTTCACATATCCGCCAGACCTCCCCGGGTAAGTACATGCACTTTCACACCATCTATCCGCCTCATTTACTCGATATGACCTTCGACAGAAAGAGCTTTGTTTTGTTATGCAAACTCACTCAATCATACCTAGCCTTATATGAGGTTCGTGTTCCTCGGACCGGTGTTTTGCCTCCAGCTTCCTTCAGATTCCGCGTCACCACGGACACCCTTGCTCTTGGCTAACCTCTACTTCTGTCTTCGGGGTTTGGGACTTACACCCTATAGTTCATGTACATGCCGGGCGCACATAAAAAACTCTCGCCCCTTGCTTGCGCTTGCCAAAACAAGGGACGAGAGTAGATTCCCGTGGTACCACCCTAATTGGAGCGAAAATTGCTCCCACTTTGTCCGTTAACGCCATCTGCGTTCCCTCCTACTAAAAGTTCAGAGGGAAACCTAAGGAGTGTTTTTCGTTAAACAGCCATGCAGAAACGCTTTCAGCCCAAGGCATTTCCTCTCTTTGCATGCGTTTTTAACTACTCTTCTCCCTCATTGGTTTTATCTATATGTGTTTGATAGAATTCGCACATGCCAATGTCCTTATTATAAGGAATTTCTCAAGAACGTTCAAGCCTCTTTTTTATCCGCTTGATTTCGTTCAGAGACACACCGAATTCAGAAGCAAGCTCCCATAAATTCGCTTCTTCTCTATCTATACGATCATGGAAATGGATGCCAAATAAAGGCTTGTTTTCACTTGAGACCATTGTTTGTTTATCGTTTGCCCGCATGATGATACCTGCCTTTCGTAAAATCTGATCCATCCGCAGTGAGATTGTTTCTATTATTTCCTTTTTCCTAATTTTTCATAAAAAAACAGGATTTTTTTTGAAAAAGAAGAATTGAAACAGTGAGTTCCTTTCAAAAGACGGATCAGAATCAAAACAGACATGGATGGTGAGTGATGGGTACACGTTTTTTGACGTTGTTTCTTTTGTCGCTTTTGATTGTTTTGCTTCAGACTAGCTTGGCTTACGCAAACAGCATCACCGTAAACACTGATGTCGTCAATGTTCGGGAAGGCCCCGGCTATTCTTTTGGAATCATCGGCAACGTGAAAAACAACGAAACCTATTCTGTGCTGGAATCACAAAACGGCTGGTACAAAATTGAATTAAAGAATGGAACAAAAGGATGGATCGCCGGCTACTTAACTACGTTGGATCAAAAACAGAGCGATTTCAGCCGACAAGGGATCATCATAGCAGACCACGTCAATGTTCGAAACATTCCTTCAGAGCAAGGAGATATTGTCGGAAAGTTGAATAGCGGAGATTCAGTGAAGGCCGAACAAACGAAAAATGAATGGGTGCAAATCGAATACCAAAACCAAACAGCTTGGGTAAATCAACAATTTATTCGCCTCAATGATCAAAAAGAAAACGTTTTGAACAATAGGATGGCCGTCGTTCTTTACAACAATACCAATATTCGAACTGAACCATCTACCGATTCCGCTGTTACGGCAAAAGCAAATGCGGGTGATCGTTATCCGATCAACAAAGAGGTTGGAAATTGGTATGAAATTTATTTATCGAAAGGGCAGACAGGGTATATAGCCAGCTGGGTAGTCGCTGTTCATCAAGCCAATGTTTCTTCCCAATCAGCACTGGATCCAAGCGTTCTAAAAGGAAAAACCATCGTCCTTGATCCGGGGCATGGAGGAAAAGACCGAGGAACAAAAGGAGCAAGCGGCACTATGGAAAAAATTTTAACGTTGGAAACAGCAGAACGTTTATACGAAAAATTGGAACGGGCTGGGGCGCATGTTTTTTTAACAAGAGAGGATGATTCCTATATTCCGCTGGCTTCGAGAGTGGCCATGTCCCAAATTTTAGGAGCCGATGCCTTCATAAGCATCCACTTTGACAGCAACCACAATCAAAATATTCGGGGCTTTACCACTTATTACTATCATCCTTATCAACAGAGGCTGGCTCAAGCGGTGGAAATGCAAGTAAAAAAAGCAAGTCCGCTTTTTTCTCTCGGCGTTAAAAAAGGCGATTTTTACGTACTAAGAGAAAACAGTCAACCTTCTGTTTTGCTTGAACTTGGTTTTTTAAGCAATCCACAGGAAGAGCAAACCATTATCACCCTTCCCTATCAAGAGCAGGCAACAACCGGCATTTACAACGGTCTCATTTCTTATTTTTCACAATAAAAAGGCGGCCAGTCGGCCATCCTCTTAAAATCACGTTATTTGCTTTCCAATATTAAGGTGACCGGCCCATCGTTGACTAATTTGACGTCCATCATCGCTCCAAATCGGCCGGTTTCCACGTGCACGCCTTTTTCGCGCAATAATTCATTAAAACGATCATATAAAGGCTCTGCATGGCTCGGTTTAGCGGCGTTCATAAAATTGGGACGCCGTCCTTTTCTCGTATCGCCATATAAAGTAAATTGCGATATGGAAAGAATTTCTCCATTTACATCAAGGATGGATAAGTTCATTTTTCCCTTATCGTCTTCGAATACTCTTAGCCCGGCAATTTTTTCCGCTAAATAAGCGGCGTCTTCTTCTGTATCTTCATGAGTGATTCCAACTAGAAGGACAAAACCGGATGAAATTTGTCCGACCGTTTTTCCGTCCACTTCGACGGAAGCTTCTTTGCTTCTTTGCAGTACGACTCTCATTTTCCACACCCTTAATTCATAATTCTTCTTACCGCATAAATGTCTGGTATTTGCTTAATTCGTTCCACCACTTTATGCAAGTGGCTGACGTTGCGTATGAAAATCGACATGTGTATTCTAGCTACTTTATTGCGATCGGATCGGCCGGTAACCGCTGAAATATTGGTTTTTGTTTCATTGACCACTTGGAGGACTTCATTTAATAAACCGCGGCGGTCATAACCCGATATTTCGATTTCTACGTTGTATTCTTTATGATTTTCCGGATTGCTTTCCCATTCGACCGGAATTAAACGATCTTTCGTCTCTTCAGTATGGATATTAGGACAATCCGCACGATGAACGGAAATACCGCGTCCTTTCGTAATATAGCCGACGATGTCATCTCCAGGAACCGGATTGCAGCATCTTGAAAGGCGGAGCAGCAAATTATCGATTCCTTTTACTCGAACACCGACATTCGTTTTACTAGTAGTCGGGAATGTTTTCAGCTCTTTGATCGCCGATTCTTGAACACTGATTTCTTCATCTCTCTGTTTTCTCAATTTTTCCGTCAATCTGTTGGCGATTTGGGCAGCGGTAATGCCATTATAGCCGACAGCTGCGTACATATCTTCTTCCGATGAGAAATTGAATTTTTCAGCTACTTTTTTAATATTTTCCGGCGTCATTACTTCTTTTAAATCAAAATCCATATTGCGGATTTCTTTTTCTACAAGCTCCCGACCTTTTTCAATGTTTTCTTCTTTCCGTTGTTTCTTGTAAAACTGTTTAATTTTATTTTTCGCTTGGGACGTTTGGGCCAATTTAATCCAGTCTTGACTTGGACCGTAAGAATGCTTGGACGTCAATATTTCCACGATGTCCCCAGTTTTCAGCTTGTAATCAAGAGTCACCATTTTTCCATTGACTTTTGCACCGATCGTTTTGTTGCCGATTTCCGAGTGAATGCGATAGGCAAAATCGATCGGAACAGAGCCGGACGGAAGCTCGATGACATCTCCTTTTGGAGTAAATACAAATACCATATCGGAAAATAAGTCAATTTTCAGAGATTCCATAAATTCTTCCGCATTGGCCGATTCTTTTTGAAACTCAAGAATTTCACGGAACCAAGAAAGTTTCTTTTCAAAAGAAGAGTTTTCATCAAGCGTTTTTCCTTCTTTATATGCCCAGTGGGCAGCAACCCCATATTCAGCGATGCGATGCATATCAAAAGTCCTGATTTGAACTTCCAAAGGATCGCCTTTCGGACCGATGACAGTCGTATGCAGCGATTGGTACATATTAGGCTTCGGCATGGCAATATAATCTTTGAAACGCCCCGGCATCGGTTTCCAGCATGTATGAATAATTCCAAGCACCGCGTAACAATCTTTAATGCTGTTGACTAAAATTCTTACAGCCAATAAGTCGTATATTTCATTGAATTGTTTGTTTTTTATGACCATTTTCCGGTAAATGCTGTAAATATGTTTAGGGCGGCCTGATATTTCCGCTTCAATCGAGACTTCTTTCAGCCGCTCCCTCACTTCTTCAACGACCTCTTCCAAGTATTCTTCGCGCTCAGCCCGCTTTCTCTTCATCAGATTGACAATTCGATAATATTGCTGCGGGTTTAAATAGCGAAGTGCGGTATCTTCCAACTCCCACTTGATTTTAGAAATTCCCAGCCGGTGAGCAAGCGGGGCGAAAATTTCCAGCGTTTCATTGGCGATTCTGCGTTGTTTTTCAGCCGGCAAATGTTTCAACGTACGCATGTTGTGCAGACGATCAGCAAGCTTAATCAAAATCACTCGAATATCTTGAGCCATGGCCAAAAACATTTTCCGGTGATTTTCCGCTTGCTGTTCTTCATGAGACTTATATTTAATCTTGCCAAGCTTCGTGACTCCATCCACAAGCATGGCAATTTCTTCATTAAATTCCCTCTTTAAATCGTCGAGGGTCATTTCCGTATCTTCCACGACATCATGCAAAAAACCCGCTGCCACTGTTGCAGGATCCATTTCCAAATCCGCTAAAATGCCTGCAACCTGCACCGGATGCATAATATAAGGTTCCCCGGATTTCCGGTATTGATGTTTGTGTGCTTCTTCTGCCACACGATAGGCCTTATATACTAAAGCTACATGCTCTTCATTTAAATATTGTTTCACCCGATCGATTACTTGTTCGGCGGTTAATACCTGATCTTTCGCCATATAAATACTCACCTTTGTAATTTTAAAAATATTTGGGTATTGAGTTTTAAAAATAACTTTATTTTTCTATTATCTTTAAAAAAAGAATAGATGTAAAGTCATCTATTCAAATTTATTGAAAAGAATGTTGAATTTTGTCGATTAATCTTTATTACAGCCCTTTTCGCCATTATCTCCTGCCAATCTGAGCCGCCATTTTCTCTGCCTTGCCCGCTGGACAATGAAAAGGATTCATCTTTCGTTATCGTTCGACCTTTTTAAGAAGACCAAAAAGCCCTTATAAAAAGGGCTTTTCATCCATTTTTTCGTCTTCGGCTAGTAACATTATTGTACCGCTTAAAACAAAATTGTCCAAGCGTTTTCCATCAAAAATGAGCGTTTCTCTACATTTGATCGAGTCGCATCAGCAAAAACACTCGAAAAAAGAGTGCCATACCTTAAAACTCTCATAAAAGAGAGTCGTTTATTCGTATTTCATTAACGCCAGAATATCGTACCCGTCCAGCTTCTTGCGTCCTTCCAGATAGGCCAATTCGATTAAAAAGGCAATGCCAACAACGATACCGCCGAGTTGTTCCACCAGTTTAATCGTTGCTTCGATTGTTCCTCCGGTTGCCAATAAGTCATCGATAATCAATACTCTTTGCCCCGGTTTAATGGCATCTTTATGGATGGTTAACACATCTTTTCCATATTCAAGGCCATATTCTACTTTTACCGTTTCTCGAGGAAGCTTACCTTCTTTTCTTACAGGCGCAAATCCAACTCCAAGAGCATAAGCAACAGGACAGCCTACAATGAACCCACGCGCTTCAGGTCCTACGACTATATCTACTTTTTTCTTTTCTGCATAGGCTACGATTTGATCAGTCGCAAATTTAAACGCTTCGCCATTATCCATGAGCGGCGTGATATCTTTAAATTGCACTCCAGGCTGAGGCCAGTCAGGCACGACAGCAATATACTTTTTCAAATCCATGTTTTAGTTTCCTCCTCATGATTTTGAGACAAATAAAAATATTGATTAAACCAATCTCTCAATTGTTCGTAGTTTGAATATAACAGTTCGTTCTCGATTTGATATTGCTCCTGTTTTTCGCGATAAGCTTTGGATTCATTTAAATCTCGCTTAGCCGGCGCTTCATTTAATGAAATAAGGCCATCTTCTATTGTAACAAATCCGAGTTCTAAAAACACTCTGGACATGAACTCAATCGTTTCTTTCGACCATCCCCGGTATTTAGCCAAATCGCCGCTGTATCGTTTTAAATCAAAAGTTTTCTGTTTGAGAAGAAAAGCATAATACCATTTAAAATGCTCCCTTGTGGGCACTGTACTGAAATAATGCTGCTTTTCTTGATAAAAATGGGCATAAATTCTGTTCGGACTCTTATGAGAAAGCAAGATTTCCATATATTCTTTTTTTGGAGGCAAATCCATAAAAACGATATTTCGACCGGAAATATCGAGATTAGCGGCTGTTTCCAAATTAGAAACGACGACAAGATCTTTTTCAAGAGGTTGAAGTCGAAGCCGGGCTATCGTGTCTTCATGAAAGACAATCAAAATCCTGTCATCCGGAACAAGATCCATCCACTTATCGAGTTGCCGCATTC
Organism: Bacillus sp. FSL W8-1127; assembly: GCF_038006725.1. Lineage (NCBI taxonomy): Bacteria > Bacillati > Bacillota > Bacilli > Caryophanales > Bacillaceae > Bacillus > Bacillus sp. FSL W8-1127. The sequence continues at coordinate 2,426,926 of NZ_JBBOVU010000001.1, forward strand.
CCCTGACATCGAACAGCTGCCATTCCTTTACTTGAATATCCTGCAGGACGATCTGCGGCTTTTTGATATGATTCCATTCGTTGATGCCAAGTTCTCCGATAACCGAAACCTTCGATTGAGGAGCTATGTGATCAGCCATTTCTCCCATGCCGAAACCGATAGCGTCCAAAGAGGCGTCACCACTGGCGAGCTGCATTTTCAAATGAGATTGATCTGCACCGATTTTCCGCATGTTGCGAAAAGCCAGATCCCCCAGTAAAAACGTTGGCTTCGGATTTTCCGTACCAAAAGGGGCAAGCAGCTGAAGTTCTTCAATCATCGACAGCTCGGCATCCTCCAGGTTTATGGCCATATCCACTTCCGTTTGTGGTATAAAATCTTCCTCATTCAGCTGTTCTCGAGCCAATTCGATCATTCGGCTGCGCAATCGATCTACGTCTTCGATTTTCATCGTCATTCCTGCTGCCATCGTATGTCCGCCAAAATGGGGCAATAGATCGCGGCACTCCGATAAGCTATCAAACAAGTTAAATCCTTGAATGCTGCGGGCAGATCCTTTTGCAAGCCCGCTTTCCCGATCAAAGCTTAAAATAATAACGGGTCGATAGTATTTTTCAACAAGCCGAGAAGCAGCAATCCCGATAACGCCGGGATTCCAACCTTCTTTCCCGATCACAAGGACGGGATTCCGGTCTGGCGGATAGGAAGTTTCAACGATTTCCACTGCTTCTTTCGTCATCTCATTTACCATTTGCTGCCGATCTGCATTCATCCGATTAATCTCTTCTGCAATGGAAAGAGCCGTTTCTTGATCTTCCACAAGAAGCAAGTCAACGGCGGGATAAGCAGAATCCAATCTTCCGGCGGCATTCAGTCTAGGGGCTATCATATAACCAATAGTATCTTCATTGATCTCTTCTAAGGATACGCCGTTTAATCGACAAATCGCTTGAATGCCCAAACGACTTGTCTGCTGCAGTTTTTTTAAGCCTGCTTTTACAAGAGAACGGTTTTCTCCCAAAAGCGGCACTAAATCAGCAACTGTCCCGATGGCGGCTAAATCTAATAGATTCTCCGGCAGCTCGCCATATAAAGCGTGTGCCGTCTTGAATGCCACTCCTACACCTGCCAAATAAGGAAACGGATAATTTCCTTCCGGATGCTTGGGATGAATAACGGCAAATGCTTCAGGAATGACAGGACCAGGTTCATGATGGTCCGTTATAATGACATCCATACCCAATTCCTTTGCCAGAGCCACTTCTTTCACAGCCGCTATCCCCGTATCTACGGTAATGATCAAATGAATATCGCGCGATTTTGCCAATCGAAAAGCATTTTCATTAGGTCCGTATCCTTCGGTAAATCGATTCGGTATGTAATAATCAACATTCGCTCCTAAATCTTGTAGAGCGGTAACCATAACCGATGTACTTGTCACACCATCGGCGTCATAATCTCCATATACCAAAATGTTTTCTTCGTTTTTAATGGCCTCTTTTATGCGACGAACTGCCTTATCCATATCTTTTAAGAGAAATGGATCATGAAAGCTTTCTCCTTTATCAAATAAAAAACACCGTGCCGATTCTACCTCGGTAATACCACGGTTCACTAACAGTTCGGCCAAAAGAGGGCTGATAGCCAGTTCATTTGACAATGTTCGAACAGTCTCATCCGAGAGATGTTTCCGAACAATCCATCGGGTTTTTGGTTTTAACATACGTTCACCCCTCAACTCATCCTATTATACAAAACTCATATTCTGCTTTCAATGACGGATTCACCCCCCACAGTTCGATGCCATGAAAAAAGCCGCAGGATGATCCTGCAGCTTTTAAAAGATGTTATTTATTTCATTTATACTTGCGGTTCGTCGCTCCATTTGCGTTTTTCTTTATACGTTTTTAAGGAACCTTTCTTCTTCAATTCTCTTTTTTTCATCACCAACCATAATTGAGCGGCAATAAACAAGGAAGAGTAGGTTCCGAAAATCAATCCGATGAAAAGAGCAATGGAGAAATTGCGAATCGATTCGCTTCCGAAAAGAAGCAGCGCCACAACAGTAATCAACACGGTTAAAACCGTATTCACCGAACGGGTCAACGTTTGCCGCAAGCTGCGGTTTACAATATCAGCCAATTCATCATACGATTTAATGCGGCGGCGTTTTTTCAGATTTTCCCTAATCCGGTCAAACGTGACGATCGTATCATTTAAGGAATAACCGACGATTGTCAACACGGCGGCGACAAATGTAAGATCTACTTCCAGTCTCGTTAAACTAAAGACGGATACAATCACAAATACGTCATGCAGCAAGGCCGCAATGGAAGAAATCCCCATGTAAATTTCGAAGCGAAATGCAAGATAGATAACGATCCCTATGGAAGCGATGATCAAAGCGTAAATCGCATTTTTCACCAGCTCTTTTCCGACAATAGGAGATACGCTGCTCACATTCGGCTCGTTTCCAAACTTCTTGTGGAAATGTTCTTTTACTTGGGCAATTTCTTTTTTGGTCAACGCTTCTTTAAATCTTGCTGCCCCGATATTTTTCTTATCGCCGGATATCAAAATTCGATCTGCTTTCAGATGGACAGCTTTCAGCTCATTCGCTACTTTTTCCTCCGTCAATGGCTGATTCGCCATAATTTCCAATCTCGTTCCACTCGTAAAATCAATACCCAAGTTCAACCTGTAGATTCCCAACACGATCATACCGGCAATGATCAAAATCAATGAAAAAGCAAAAAACTTGCGGTGATGCTTGACAAAATCAAAACGGTCAAATTTCGTACTCAAATCTAATGTATCTACGTTTTCTTTTATATCGTGGATATCTTTTTTGCGAACTCCAAACCATCCTGGACGGTTCTTGACCAGTCCGCTTTGAACAATTAATCCAAGCAAAACTCTCGATAACCAGACAGCGGTGATAAAGCTGACGATGATGCTGACAATTAAACTGGTCGCGAAACCTTTGACAGAGCTTGTCCCGAAGAAAAAGAGAACGGCAGCCGCCAAAAGAGTCGTAATATTGGCGTCAATTATGGTCAATAAAGAGTTTTTATTACCGGCTTGAAAGGCAGACCGAATGCTTTTTCCAACCCTTATCTCTTCCTTCACCCGTTCAGCCGAGATGATGTTGGCATCGACCGCCATTCCAACCCCAAGGATCAAAGCCGCTATTCCCGGAAGGGTCAACACGGCGTGCATCCAATCGAATATCAAAAGTACTAAATAAATATAGATGGAAAGGGCAATCACAGCGATGATACCCGGCAACCGATAGTAAAAAATCATAAATAAGTAAACGATCGCAATCCCGATGATTCCGGCAAGAACGGTATCATGCAACGCTTGTTCACCGAATTGGGCGCCGACCGATGTCGAGTAAACTTCTTTCAGCTTCACCGGCAATGCGCCAGCATTTAACAAAGAAGCAAGGTTTTGGGCTTCTTTGGTGGTGAAGTTGCCCTCGATCGTCACTTGATCCGTGTCTAATACTTCGTTTACGTTAGGCGCGGATATAAATTTCGGATGTTTTTTCTGAATTTCTTTTTTAAAGGAATCTTTTCCTTCTTCAAAATCAAGCCAAATGACAAGCTGGTTATTGGGAGCCATGCTTACAATTTTTTGAGTGACCTTTTTAAATTTATTCCGGTCCTTTAATTTAAGCACAACGTTCGGCTTGCCATCCTGCGAAAATGATTGCTTCGCTCCTCCGGAGACAAGATCCGAACCATCAAGCATCACATGGTCATTGACATCGCGAAACGTCAAGTTAGCTTGAGTCGATAACATTTCACGAGCCTGATTTTGATCCTCCACCCCTGCCAGCTGGACGCGGATGCGATGACCATTCTCAATTTGAATACTCGGTTCGCTTACCCCGAGAACATTAATCCGCTTATCAAGGGCTTCGGCTGTATCCGCTACTACTTTATCCGTAATTTTTTGTCCTTTTTTCGCTGGTTCGACTTTGTACAGAACTTCAAAACCGCCCTGCAAATCAAGGCCCAGCCTGATATGATTCAAAATATTTTTAGTTGTTGCCCCCGCCAAGCTTCCGATTAGAATCACAATCAAAAAAAAGGCAACAATACGGCTCCGCTTTACCATTCCAATTAAAGCCTCCTTAAATATGTACTGCAAAGATACAAAAAAATTCTGGCGAATAAGGCACCAGAATCGCTCAACGTATTTATTATGAAGCAGAAAAAAGAAGCTGTCAATTTATCATCGTTCTTTTTGTGGATGAAAAAGGTATTGGATTTCTTCTCGATTTTGATCTGTCAACAAAGGAGAGGAACGATACGCTTCCACCGTTGCATAATTCATAAAATCTCCAGGTTTCAGTGCAATAATATCGCTTACTAATTGATAGATCCGAACATCTTGTTGGGCATTCTTCCATTTTTTCTTGATGAAATAATTCCATAATGAATCCAGTTGAACCGACTCATAGCCTAACAGCCGAAATTCTTCCACCTTGCTGACAAGAGCTGGTGTTAATCGATGATAAAACCGCTGATATGGGTGATGATTTTTTTTCATTTTCATCCCGCCTTTTCCGATAAATGAACATCTTGTCATGCTTTGTCCATTTGTTTGCATATATATCATTGTAAAAGATAACGGTACAGTTGAGAAGGCAGGGAGGAAAATGTCGAAGTTTCTTAGAGGAACACTCATATTATTAATAGCGACCTTTGTGACCAGAATCTTAGGGTTTATCAATAGAATTGTGATCGCTCGGTCCATCGGCGAAGAGGGAGTCGGATTATACATGATGGCCTACCCAACTTTTATACTAGCGGTTACATTGACGCAAATGGGGCTTCCTGTGGCTATCTCCAAAAGTGTGGCGGAAGCTGAAGCAAGAGGCGATTTTCGGAGGATCAAGAAAATCCTTGTCGTCTCACTTGGAGTCACGATTTCTCTCTCGCTCGTCTTTACACCGGGATTGCTGTTATGTGCGCCTTTTATCTCCAAAACTTTGTTTACAGATGAACGGACTTTCTATCCGCTTCTGGCCATCGCTCCCGTTATCCCTGTCGTTGCCGTCTCCTCGGTTTTAAGGGGCTATTTTCAAGGTAGGCAAAATATGAAACCATCCGCAATATCACAAGTATTGGAGCAGGCGATTAGGATCGCTCTCATCGCCGTTATGACAAAAGCCTTCCTACCATACGGCGTTGAGTTTGCGGCCGCAGGAGCGATGATCGCCTCCGTGCTCGGCGAACTTGGATCCCTGTTATATCTGTTTACCATGTTTAAAATGAAAAAGAGATTCCGCGTGCGAAACCATTTTTTGAAAACCATTTTTTCAGGGGGAGATGTTTTTAAAGAATTAATGATTGTGGGTATTCCGACGATGGGCAGTAGACTGATCGGCTCCTTGTCGTGGTTTTTAGAACCGATTGTCGTTTCCCGCAGTCTGGCCATCGCTGGAATCGCCTCCGGTGTGGCCACGCAGCAATACGGGATGTTAACGGGCTTTGCGTTGCCGCTATTACTGCTGCCTTCTTTTATTACCACTTCTTTATCTACTTCATTAGTACCGGCGATCAGCGAGGCCAATGCCCATAAAAACTATCGGCTTTTGGAATACCAAGTTCAAGAAGCTTTGCGATTTTGTCTAGTCACCGGAGGACTGGCTGTCATTATTCTTTATTTGTATGCCGAACCATTGATGCAGCTAATGTATGGATCAAATAAAGGGGCAGTGTTTATTCAATTGATGGCTCCTTTCTTTCTTTTCCAGTATTATCAAGGACCTCTTCAGGCGGTTCTGCAGGCGCTGAATCTTGCGGATGCAGCGATGATCAACAGCTTTATCGGCTCTTTTGTAAAATTGGCCGTTATTTTCGTACTCGCCTCCCAGCCTTCATTCGGCATTTACGGAGCGGCACTTGGGATTGTGACGGGAACCATGTTAGTGACGTTGCTTCATCTAATGACAGCCGTTAAAAAATTATCTTTAACGATTTATGTAAGAGATTATCTTCATTTTATATTTGTCGTCGTGGTTGTCATTATATTCTCCAAACTGGCAGATCAATATGTACTCACCACGGAAAGTCCATTCATTCGTTTTTTGGCGGGAGCCACTTTCACTTCCGTCCTCTACATCATTTGTTCCGGAGCGGCCGGTCTAATTAAAAAAAGAGATCTGCTAAAAATCCCTTTTGTAAAAAGATGGGTATAAAACGTTATGATCGGTTCTCACTATTCAGCAATGGCTTACCAACCAATACAGCAAATCATTAACCCACCTGTTGCTCTAATGGTCAATGGATCCGATTGAATGGTGAAAACGACAAGCAAGAACTGTTTCTAGTGTTGCCCGTACAAACAAACCATTCAATCTCGTTGATGATTTCCATCTTTTTTAGGTGGAGGATCGCTGATATCAATATAAAATTCTCCGTCCTGATAGCTGCAAAAAGAAATGTCTTTGATTTTTTTTAAGCCTCTTTCACGCAGCTCCCTTTTCAGCCAAAAAGGAGTTTTATGGATCATTTTTAAATTTTCCTCTTGTATGACACCGTCTAAAATAAGAGGAAGTGTAAAAGAATTTTCCTCTCTTTTTTTGTTGTCTTTTTTTAATACGGATAGGCTTCCAGAAGGCTCCAAAATAGCAAACTCTACATCGGCAATATTGCTGACATTTTTTTCTCTAAGTTGGACCATTAAGTCATCAAAATTATATCGATTTTTTTTCATCACTCTTTCGTCAATTTTTCCTTTGTTGATAATAATCGCCGGTTGTCCATCCATCATTTTGCGAAAGCGCGCGCTTTTCAATGAAATATAAGAAGATAAAATTTGAACGACCATAATAATCAACATAGGGAACAATGTGTACATGATCGGCGCATTCGGTTTCTCTATCGCGATAACCGCCATTTCCCCGATCATGATAAATACTACCAAGTCTAAAATACTCAATTCTCCTATTTCACGTTTCCCCATTAACCGAAAAATAACTAATATGGCGATATAAAGAAAAATCGTTCTAATTCCGATCAACCAATAAGTCACGAAATTCCCTCCCTGGATGTCGTTCACCTTTTTAGTATGTGTGAACAAGGATCAAAGATTTAAGGAAGAAGCTGGAATTTAGAATTTAAAATGATGCTTCTATTCCAAAAAAGAAGTGCATAAGCTTGTACTGGGAAAATTTAAATTTCAAGGCGGGAGGAGAAGCCGTTTTATGCAAAGGCAAATTAGTGCAGTTTTATACGGGGTCATCGCTATCCTGATCATGGCGGTGGTAAGCAGTCTTATATTTGCAACCATTTTACGTTTTTCGCAATTAACCGAACAATCTATTCATTTGCTTGTCACCATTATCTCTTTTTTTAGCCTATTCATCGGGGGATATATCACAGGAGGAAAAGGAAAGGAAAAAGGATTGCTTCTTGGAGCGATTACAGGAATCATTTATAGTTCCATTATTTTTCTATATCAGTTTCTCGGATACGACTCCATCTTTTCTTTAAAGCAACTCATCTTCCATCTTTGCTATATCGCCACCGCCATGCTAGGAAGCGTATTGGGCGTCAATCTTTCCGGCGGGAAAACGAAAGAGTCTTAGCAAGTTTCTGACCTCTGTTTTGCGCTTTAATCTATCCATAAAAAAGAAGCAATTCGAATGACCAAATTGCTTCTTTTTTTATTACGAGTTTGTTGAAGACGAGTTCGTCGAAGAACTTTTGGCTTTTTCAATCACATCACGAACCGCTGACCGGTCGTATGTCAAACGGCTGCCATCTCCGCATCGAATGACAATCGTATTTTCATCCAGCGAATCGACGATGCCATGAAGACCGCCAATCGTAACGATCTTATCTCCTTTTTCCAAGCTGTTCTGCATATTCATGACTTGCTTTTGCCGTTTTTGCTGAGGACGGATAAGCAAGAAGTAAAACAGAACGAACATGATAATTAAAGGCAAAAATGTTCCTAAACTACCCAATCCATTCACCCCTTTCTAAGTACAATAAACACTTAAAGCTTGAGGTTCAAGCTTACGTTCCTTTTTAAAAGTTTTTGGCATCAGGACGATTAAAACCGTACTGTTCAAAAAACTCTTCTCTAAAATCACCAAGCCGGTCTTCCCGGATAGCTTGTCTGATTTTCTCCATTAATTTTAACAGAAAATAAAGATTGTGGTAAGTCGTCAACCTAATTCCCAATGTTTCATTCGTATGAATTAAATGACGGATATACGCCCTCGAATAGTTTCTGCACGTATAGCAATCACATTGCTCATCAATCGGCCGAAAATCGCGAGCGTATTTTGCATTTTTCACCACAAGCCGACCTTGGCTCGTCATCAGCGTACCGTTTCTGGCAATTCGCGTTGGAAGTACACAATCGAACATATCAATTCCCCGAATGGCGCCATCAATTAAAGAATCCGGCGACCCTACTCCCATTAAATAGCGTGGTTTATCAGCCGGCAAAAGCGGCGTCGTGAATTCCAGCATTTCATTCATGACCTCTTTCGGTTCTCCCACCGACAGTCCACCGATCGCATAGCCCGGAAAATCAAGAGACACTAAATCATTGGCACTTTGCCGACGAAGTTCTTTATACTCTCCCCCTTGCACAATCCCAAACAACCCTTGGTCATCCGGTCTTTTATGAGCTTTCAGGCAGCGCTCAGCCCATCGCGAAGTCCTTTCTATCGACTTTTTCATATAATCGAACTCAGCCGGATAAGGAGGGCATTCATCAAATGCCATCATAATGTCTGATCCAAGAGCGTTTTGAATTTCCATCGCTTTTTCAGGAGATAAAAACAGTTTTTCCCCATTTAAATGATTGAGGAAATACACTCCTTCTTCCTCAATGCGACGAAGTTTGCTCAAGCTGAATACTTGAAAACCGCCAGAATCGGTTAAAATCGCTCCATCCCAATTCATAAAGGAATGAAGGCCGCCCGCTTCTTGGATAATATCATGGCCGGGCCTTAACCAAAGATGATACGTATTGCTTAGAATAATCTTAGCCCCCATCTCTTTTAATTCTTCCGGGGACATGGTTTTCACTGTCGCTAACGTTCCAACGGGCATAAACATGGGCGTTTCAAAACTTCCATGCGGCGTCGTCACTCTACCAAGCCTTGCACCCGTCTGCTTACAAGTTTTCAATAATTCATACTTGATGGCTGGCAATGTTCCATGCTCCTTCCTCTTTTGATGCTAACTTTGTCTGCCAAATCAATTTATTTTATAAACATCGCATCTCCAAAACTAAAGAAACGATATTTTTCCCGCACGGCGGTTTCATAGGCATTCAGGATGTTTTCTCTCCCTGCCAAGGCGCTCACAAGCATAATCAGCGTCGATTTAGGAAGATGGAAATTCGTAATCAACCCGTCGATCGCGCGAAATTGAAATCCCGGATAAATAAAAATATCCGTCCAACCGCTAGCGGGAACAATTTTTCCGTCGTGATCCCTGGCAATCGTTTCGAGCGTTCGAGTTGAAGTAGTTCCAACACTATAAATTTTCCCGCCTTCTCTACGAACTTTTTCAATTAAATCCGCCGTTTCTTTAGACACTTGATAGAACTCGGCATGCATATCATGATCTTCCACCCTATCTACCGACACAGGACGGAACGTTCCAAGACCTACATGCAGAGTAAGAAAAGCCAGATGAACTCCTGCAGATTCAATCTCCTTAAGAAGTTCCTCCGTAAAATGAAGTCCAGCTGTCGGTGCGGCAGCCGACCCGCGTTCTTTTGCGTACACGGTTTGATAACGGTCTTGATCTTCAAGCTTTTCTTTTATATAAGGGGGCAACGGCATTTCTCCAAGCTGATCAAGAATTTCGTAAAAAATGCCGTCATAATGAAATTCGATCACTCTGCCGCCATGATCGAGCTTCCCAACGCACTCCGCTGTCAATTGACCATCTCCGAAAATGATTTGGCTTCCTTCTTTTAACCTTTTGGCCGGCTTCGCCAACGTTTCCCAGCGATCCCCCTCCAATTGTTTTAAAAGCAGAATTTCTATATGAGCACCCGTATCCTTCTTTACTCCATACAATCGAGCCGGAAGAACTTTTGAATCATTCAATACTAAACAATCACCGGGATTCAGATGGTGCAATAAATTTTTGAAAATATCATGCTTGATTTCACCCGTTTCCTTATCCAACACCATCAGCCGGCTTTCTGAACGATTTTTTAAAGGAGTTTGGGCTATTAATTCTTCTGGTAATTCAAAATCAAAATCTTCTACATTCATTCGATGTCACCTTTTCAATTCAATCTTTTCTAAGCAGAAAAATTCTTGTTTCTAAACGTTTCCCATCCTATATGCAGGATTGGAAGAACATCTTTTGCCAAATCGAGGCAGGCCGCCTGCGATTGGCAAAATGATTGGGTATTCCAAACGACCATAAGCCTTGAATGAAGATGCTACGGCCGGTTAAAACGCGACAAAAAATAGAAGATCGCGGACAACAGGACGCTTAACAGTATGGACGTAGCAATGGGAAAATAGAAGGTCATATTCCCTTTTTTTATGAGAATATCTCCCGGCAGTCTCCCAATTTTGATAAACTGCATGAGAAAACCGACCAAAAAAACAATGCCTCCAACAATCATCAATGTTTTTCCTAAACCGCTCATTCTTTAGGAACCTCCATTTGAAAGTGGTGATAAACAAGTTCCGTAACCATTCTTCCCCTAGGCGTCCGTTGTAAAAAACCTATTTGCAATAAATACGGCTCATATACTTCTTCTATTGTACCCGGTTCTTCGCCGATGCTTGCCGCAATTGTATCCAAACCAACAGGGCCGCCGCGAAATTTTTCAATGATGGTTAAAAGCAGCTTATGGTCAATGTGATCCAGCCCCATTTGATCCACCTGCAGCAACTCAAGCGCCTCAGCGGCAATATCGTACGTAATCAATCCATTTCCGCGAACTTGTGCATAGTCGCGAACTCGCTTTAGCAGGCGATTCGCTATTCGCGGCGTCCCCCGCGAGCGTCTGGCGATTTCCATCGCCCCTCTCTCTTCAATTTCCGTATGGAAAATATCGGCGGTCCGCAAAACGATTTCTTTCAACTGCTCTTGATTATAATATTCAAGCCGGCTTAAGACCCCAAATCGATCCCGCAAAGGAGCTGAAAGCGATCCAGCTCTCGTCGTCGCTCCGATAAGCGTAAAAGGAGGTACATCAAGCCGGACAGAACGAGAACTCGGACCTTTGCCGATGACGATATCTAAGCAAAAATCTTCCATGGCAGGATAAAGCACCTCTTCAATGGCCCTTGGAAGACGATGAATCTCATCAATAAACAAAACATCTCCGGGCTCAAGCGATGTCAAAATAGCCGCCAAATCACCCGGACGCTCAATCGCCGGTCCTGAAGTCGACCGCAGACGGACACCCATTTCATTAGCGATTACTTGAGCCAGCGTGGTTTTTCCCAATCCCGGCGGGCCATACAAAAGCACATGATCCAAAGTTTCCTGTCTCATTCGAGCGGCTTCAATAAAAATTTCCAAATTTCTCTTTACTTTGTCTTGACCAATATACTGCTTCAGTGTTTGCGGGCGCAGACTCGGTTCCATTGCAGCTTCTTGCCAATCTGCTTCACCCGACACAATCCTTTCCTCCACCGTTCATCTCCTCCCTCCTTATATCCCATATTAACGGGCAATACGTCCCTTCCCCTTCCTTGGGACTGCAGCACAGAAGACACCCTTTTTAAGGGAAGGCTTCCCCATATGCCCGATTGCTTCCATCCCACGGCTGGAAGTGTCACTCTATATTTTCAACAGTACTTGTAAAGCTTTCTTTATATATTCATCCGTTGAAAGGGCTTTTCCTTTCAACACATGAGCCGCTTTTTGAATTTCGTTGCGGGAATACCCAAGCGCCTCCAACGCAAGAGCGGCTTCCTCCCATTCAGGAGAAAATTCAGCAGGAGATTCAGGTGATGAGGAGGAAAATAAATTAGGAAAGTAATCGGGAACGACATCTTGCAATTTGCCTTTTAAGTCTAAAATCATTTGTCTTGCCGTTTTCTTGCCAACGCCAGGAAATTTCGTCAAAAATTTTTCATCCTCGTTTTCAATGGCGGCGATCACTTGTTGAGGGGCTCCCGAAGCCAAAATGGCCAAAGCTCCTTTTGGACCGATACCTGAGACATTTAATAATTTTTGAAATAACTTTTTTTCTTCGGCTGACTCAAAACCGTACAAAGCAAGCAAATCTTCCCGTACATGCATGTGTATGTACACTTTTTTCTCGCGTCCCAGCTCTTTTGAAAACACAAATGGATTCGGCATCATGATTTGATAGCCTATTCCTTGATGATCGACGACGATATATTCAGGACTTACATATTCAATAACACCTTTAATATATTCAAACAAACCAACTCTCTCCTTTTATGCTAACCATGATTGTACCACATCTTGATTTGTGAAGCGAAAAAAAAACGGGAGAGAATGAATGGGACTGTCAGGAACAAAAAAGAAAAGAAGCGCAGCATTCACTCCTATCCTTCTATGTTGTCAAAACGGCCGAAACAAGGCCGTGCAACTTTTATAACAGCCGTTGCGGCAACTAATCGGCAATGATGGAAGCCGAAGTAGATTTCATCCTTCATCTCCTTTAACAAAACATCTGTTCTTATTCTAACAGAAAAAATAGAAAACAAAAAACAGACCAATCGAAAACGAAACCAAGAAACCGACGGAATTTATTTTTTTAAAAGAAAAGTGGCGATCCTGCTTTCGCCATACGGAACCCTTATCTTTCCGTATCATTTGCCGACTTTAGACAATGCAGCCGCTACGATCTTTCTTTCAAGATTTTTTTCACTCGTTTGATGTCAGATACATTTTGATTGGCCATTAAAATATAACTGAATGCAGACGGAACAAGGAACAGCTGCAGCAGTGACAACGTGATCATATAGCTATATGGTTCATGATAAGAAGTAGAAACGATGCCAAGCACAATTCCAACTCCTACGTTACCGACAGTTCTGCCTAAACTATTGAAAAGATTAGCGACGCTAAATGCTGTCCCCCTGTGCTCAGGAAGATTCACATCTGTTATCAGCGCCAGCCAGTTTGGCGTGTTGGCAGATTGAGCAGCAGATGCCAAAAGCGATAAAGCAAACAATAAAGCAATCCATGGATTTGTGAATATTTGTGTGATTAAACCGCCTAAAACCGATAAAGCATTATGATCATTCGGCAATGACAGATGATCCAACGGAATGAAAAACATGAGTATATAAAGAGGCATCGTCAGAAATACGAAAACAGCCGTTAATAAAGCTCTTCCTTTAAACGTTTTCTTTTGCAACTGATCACCAAGATGGCCGAAATAAGCGGAAGTCATCCCGCCGATTTGAAAAATCGCATAAAGATAACCTGATGCAATCATGGCTGTTTCCAAACTGTACCCTTGCTGCTGAATTTTATAAATATATAAAGTTGGAATCCAAATGAGGCTACCCGTTGCAATATTCATAAAAAATGCCTGCAAAAACAAAAACACGTTGCTGCCTTTTAGAAGAATAGCGGGAAGATGCTTGGCCTCTATTATGTAGTTGTAAGATTGTCCATTTCTCATCAAATCTTTCAACTCAGGATCTGACTGGCCTCTGGACGGTTCTTCTACAAAAACGTAAAGAATAATGAGAAAAAAACCGATCAACCCAACGATTTCAAAAGGCCATCTCCAACTCGTATTAATGGCCGTTAAAGAAGCCATCAGAGACCCTAAAATACCGCCTAAGCCTTGTGCCATGCCCCAAAGGCTTAACACCATCCCCCGCTTTTGATAGGGGATATAATCCGTTAAAACACTGAAACCAATAGAAGCAATACAGCCTAAACCGATTCCTGTTATGATTTGAAACAGTAAAAGCTGCCCGTAACTTTGGCTAAAGGCCGTTAAAAATACAGATATGACCCAAATAAAGGTCCCAATCATAATCAGTCTCTTACGTTTATATTTTCCGGAAAGATACCCCCAATAAACGGAGGAAACCGCTGTAACTAAAATGTTAACAGCTGAAACAACTCCTAATTTCGCAACTTCCACATGTAAATCTTTTGCTATATAGCGAAACAGCGGAGGAAATAATCCAATGATGATATTGTCAAATGCCGCAAGGGCAATAAAAACAAAGATCGTATAGATGATTCTCCATTTCGTACGTTTCAAATATAATGAAAGCTCCTTTGTCTAAAAATTTGATGATATGGTTTGCTTTAAGATCGTCAACACGAATTGGATTTCTATAATACAAGATTTCTTATGCAGCAAGATGCGGCAGCTATTGTCAACATGCATTTCCTTTCAGATTCGTCCAGCCAATGGAAGTGCAGTTTGCAAAAAAACTTCTTTGGCATTTCATCAATATGATATTATATCTACAGATCATTTCAAACAAAAGATCATGACTAAGGTTCATCCTGCTTTTTTATTGGTTAAACAGGGATGAATGCAAGACAGCCGTCTATTTTTTCTTTACATACTATTTGGAGCAAGAACATATTTCTATTTTGGAAGTCTTTTTTAGTGAAAACACAGAAAGAACTCCGTTTTTATTTTTGAGTAGTACAATACTACCTTCAGGAATTCAAAAGTGTTTTCTTTTTTTTGCTTGATCAAAATGGAAGAAAATTTTAGTATTCTCCCTATCATTTATTGGTATGATTATATTATACAATGTGAAGAAAGGCTTGGTAAAATGGGCGTAAAAGTGCTGATCATTTCCTCTGATCATACAGGTCATGGGCATAAAAGCATTACAGAATCTTTATGCGAAAAAATTGGAAGGGACCATGACATCAACATACACGTTGTGGATGGCTTTTCGCTTGGCGGACAAACTCTGCTGTCGATCGGCAAACTATATGGACCGATCACGAGAAAAGCCGAAAATTTATGGAAGATGGTATATAACATATCAGCTGATAACCCAACGTTAATCAACTATTTTATAGAAGGATTAATCAAAAATAACTTTCTGCATTTGCTGGATGAAGTAAAACCCGATTTGATTTTGTCGGTGCACCCTAATTTTAACGGCTCGATTTTAAATATTTTAGAGAAACAAAATATTAAAATCCCATTCATTACACTGATAGCTGATCTTGTCAACATTAGCCCGTTATGGGCAGATATTCGAGCTGATTATATCATCAGCCCGACCGTGGAAGCGGCGGATAAGTGTATGGAATACGGCATTCCAGCGGAGAATATAAAAATTTTAGGATTTCCGGTTCGTTCCAGGTTTTTCAGAAACAACACCAATAGAAAGGTCCGTTATCAAAAAGGCGCCCCTTTAAAATGCTTGATTATGAGCGGCGGCGAAGGTGTAGGCAATATGAAGAAGATTGCGGAAATTTTGCTCGATCATTTTGATTGCACCGTCAAAATTGTGGCAGGGAGAAATGCGAAGCTGAAAGCAAAGTTAGAGCAATCCCTTTTTCCACAATATGGAGATAAAGTAGAGATATACGGTTTCACGAAAAATATCCATGAACTGATGTTTGCCTCTGATATCGTCTTTACAAGAGGGAGTCCTAACGTCATGTTTGAAGCCATTGCTTCCAATACGCCGATGATTATAACCGGTGCGTTGCCCGGCCAAGAAGAGGACAACCCCTACTTTGCCGAAAAATCAAATTTGGGAGTAGTGTGCAATAAGACAGACGATATCAAACAGACAATGACCGAATTGCTTAAAAATGATGGAGAAAAACTCAATCATATTATCGATAGCCAAAGAAAATTCATCAATCCGCATGCAGCAGAAGATATTTTACAATTTGTTTTAGAAGTGAAAGATCAGCAAATGGAAGTTGCAGCCGGTCTTTCTTTTAAATAAACTTCAACCGGACATCGGTTTAACGGATGGCTAGTTGACAGAACGATCTTTTTAGGGGACCGCTGTCACCCGCCTACCAATATATTTGACAAACAAATCACTACGAGAAACGAATACTTGTTATATCGGGTTCGTTTCTTTTCTTTTTCCAGAAAGTCATTTGAATCTGAATAGTCAAATCCCCTTTGACAGCAAGATAACAATATTTTCAGCACTCTCCTTTTCACGGCTTTTTTGCCGCGAGCTCTTTATAAGTAAAAATAAAAAGGCCTTTTCTCAGTGTTAAGTCGAGGAAAGGTCGTTTATTTTCTTGAAAACGACTGTGATTGAATACTGTATCCAAAAGCTTGGATTGAAATGAACAAAGGTCAAAATCATCCTGTTTTTATTTTTCGATGGAGTATGGCTTAAACGTTTCAATTACTTTCGTATATTTTTCTTTTGTCTTAATGGGAATTCCGTGTCGTAATTCTTTTTGAACGCCGCTTTCAAGTTTATGAACATCAATTTGAAAAAAAGATTGAATAATTTGGGCGTTTTTTCCTTCCGGTTTTCCCTTGAAAATGGATAAAACCCCTTTGTCCGTAATGCCAAAATATCCGTTAGCTTTTAATAAAGGAGATATATCGTTTATTTTTTTTTGAAACACAGCTTCTGTATCATCCATTTCTACCAATTTCCAGTTTTTATAACGTTCAAGTATATCTCCAATAGAAATGAACGGCTCTGTCCGGATTTCTTCGCTGACCTCTCCATCCAAATAAATTCTGTCTAAAATCACGGTCATCTTTTTTTCAGAAACATTGGGCGACACGACACCGGCAGTACTTATTGGCTTTTCTTCACTCTCGGCCGATTTTTTGCTCGTATCCGTTTTGGCTTCATCGTGGAAAATCGTAAGGAAAAACGCTCCTGCCACCAATAACATCATAAAACTGATTCTTGTAAACAGCGTCATGTAAACACCACCTAAATGTAATGAACTCTTGTTGATAGTTTGTTCCAAAAAGGAGAAATATAATCATAATCGAAAGAGCAAATATAGTCCTTTCAACGGACGACTATCCCCTTTTTTTCTCTCATTTTGCCAAGGATACGGCCTCTTGACAGCAGAAGAAAAAAATTCTATCTTTGGCTTACTTATTATAGAATGAAGGAAGGAAAAAGCGTCCGTCGTCGCTGACGCAGCGAAACGAACTGACGGACGGACTATGCGGAGCAAAGGAGAAGATCATATTGCAACAATTCCTTACATTCAAAAGGCTACGCAGTTCAGCAAAATTTTTCTTTTCATTAGCCATCATTGTATTTGTCTTTTTTCAAGGAAAAAGAGAACTTTCCAACATCTCCATTAGCGATTCCATCCGCTTATTAAAAAGTCTTTCATCCTACCAAGTGACGGTAGTTGTATTATTAGGCTTGCTCGCGGTCAGTACGATGTTTCTTTATGATTTCTTTCTTCTTCGTTTTTTGAACTTGAATATTCGTACGGGAAAAATATTCCGCATCTCTTGGATTGCCAATACGCTTAACGGAATTTTGGGCTTTGGCGGCATCATCGGCGCGGGATTAAGAATGATGTTGTATAAGCAGCATACGAAAGAAGAATCTAAGCTGTTGAGGGGAATTGCTTGGATGGCGACAGGCACCCTTGCCGGCTTGTCGTTTTATTGTCTATTCGTGCTCTTGAACTTTTTTCATGCCAAACCTCTGCTTGCCAGCAAAAAGTGGCTCGACATCGTAGTAGTCGTCATCGCGCTCTATTTGCCCGCCTTTTTTCTTCTGTCTCGCATCAAAGGGAAAGACGCTACTTCTTTCACTTTATCGGTACAATATATGGTCGCTTCTATTATCGAATGGCTGTCAGCGGCCATTGTCGCCTTTTTTTCGTTGCGGGTTTTGGGGATCCATGTACCGTTTGGAACAGCTTGCGGCATTTTCTTCACTTCAGCTGCTGCCGGATTAATCAGTATGATTCCCGGAGGCTTAGGCGCTTTTGATGTTATTTATTTAATCGGTTTTCAAGAATTGGGCTATCAAGAAGAAACGATTGTATCCGCTCTGTTATTGTATCGTACTGTTTATTACTTTTTGCCTTTTCTTCTAGGGCTTATCTTTACCATTTACGAATTCAGCGGCAACGTATTGAAAAAGCCGGAAATGAAACCGATTCTTGGACCGGCGATTGATACTTCGAGCGTCGTCTTGTCCTTGCAAAAAAGCTGGGTGCAAAAAATTCCGTATTTGTCTTTTTCCATTTTGGTGTTTTTGAGCGGAGTCTACTTATTTTTATATGGAATTGAGCCTTATCATTTTGATCATTCAATCGCCGGCAAAGATTATACTCGTTATATCAAATTATTGTTTGACGCCTTTCTGGTCGCTCTTTCCATCACTTTGATATTAAGTGTCAAAGGGGTTTATTTAGGGACGAAGAGAGCTCGCCACTTTGTTTTCAACAGCTTTGTTCTGGCGCTTCTTTTTGTTCTCTTAACAGCGGGAACCGTTTTAGAGGTTATTTGGCTGATTGGCATGATCTTGCTTTTTGGCTACTCGAAGAAAAAGTTCGACCGCATCCGCCGTCCTGTAACGGGAGTCCGGAAACTGGTTCTTGTCGGCTTGTTTATGTTGTTTTATTGGATCTACTTTATTACGTTAAACAGTCTTCCTGATTATGCATATGAACTAGGAATGACCGTACAAAAAAATGATGTCGAATTGACATTTGGAATGAGCACCGCTATCTTCCTCATTCTGAATATCATTTTTTATTACACTTTTGAATCCAAGCACAACGAAAAATTCGAAATGGAAGTTTCCGATGAGAAGCTTTTGGAATTGCTTCATCATTATGGGGGAAATTATTTAAGCCATCTGGCGTTTTTAGGGGACAAATCCTTTTTCTTGTCCAAAGATGGAAATGCCTTTATTCAATTTTCGATCATTCGCGATAAAGTGGTGGTGCTTGGCGATCCGGTGGGAAACGAAGACTCGTTTTATTCATTGTTGAATGATCTTTATAAAAAAGCGGATCGTTTCGGTTATCATATCATTTTTTATCAAGTCCAATCTAAATACATGCCGATGTACCATGACTTTGGCAACTCCTTCTTTAAACTGGGAGAGGAAGCGATCGTCGATTTAACTTCATTTTCCTTGAGAGGAAAGCGAAAGGCAGGACTTCGATCCACCAAAAACAGATTAAAAAGAGAAAATATACGCTTTCGGATGGTGGAACCACCATTTACAGACGAATTTTTCCATAATCTTGAAGAAGTCTCTAATCAATGGCTCGGTAAGAAAAAAGAAAAAGGATTTTCTTTAGGTTATTTTGATCGAGACTATCTCTCGCTTGCCCCCGTCGCGGTATTGGAAACGGAAGAAGGAAAGATCATGGCCTTTGCCAGCTTAATGCCGACTTACCAGGAAGGAATTATTTCCATCGACTTAATGCGATATGTACCCGATGCTCCTCCCGGCATTATGGACGGTCTATTGATTGCCATGATTGAATGGGCACAAGAACACGGCTATACCACATTCAACTTAGGTATGACGCCGCTTTCCAATGTCGGCCAAACCGAAACTGCTTTTTGGCCGGAACGGATTGCTTCCCATATGTTTCATCATATTCAATATATTTACCATTTCGCCGGACTGCGAAAATTCAAAGAAAAATATGATCCAAACTGGGAGCCAAGATATATGGCTTACCGAAAATACCGCTTCTTGCCTTTCTCGATGATCGATGTCGCAAGACTCATCAATCGCGGGAAACCGAAACCATCATCTTCTAAATGATACAGCAAAAAAGGACATGCCGGCATTCTACGCGTTTATCGCAGATTGCCAACATGTCCTTTTTTTATCATGAACGCTCACGTAAAAAGCTTTTATATAAAATCGAAAAACGAGGCCTTGCTCCAAATGGATGATGGATGAAACTTATTAAGCTTCTTGATAGTTATGATAAATTTCTTGCACATCATCGTTGTCTTCGAGCATGTCGAGCAATTTTTCCATTTTGGCTGATTGCTCATCATCAAGCACCGTATAAGTTTGCGGAACCATCGTGATTTCAGCGGTTGCAAAAGTAAATCCCGCTTTTTCCAAGTTTTCTTTCACTTCCATAAAGTTCTCCGGATCCGTATAAATTTCAAAAGCTTCCTCGCTCGTTTCCATTTCTTCCGCTCCGGCTTCAATAGCTTGCAGAAGCATATCATCTTCGTCGAGATTCAAATCTTCTCTTTCAATGACCAAATAGCCTTTGCGGTCAAACAAATAGGAAACACAGCCTGTTTCCCCAAGATTTCCTCCATTTTTCGAAAAAGCCATCCGCACATTTGATGCCGTGCGGTTTTTGTTGTCAGTCAAGCACGTGACCATGATGGCAACACCGCCGGGGCCATATCCTTCATACACAATTTCCTCGTAATTTTCTCCATTTTGATTGCCGCGAGCTTTTTCAATGGCTCGTTTTATATTGTCATTTGGCATGTTTGCCGCTTTCGCCTTTTCAACGACAAGCCGTAAAGCAGGGTTAGCGTCAGGATCAGGAAGCCCTCTTTTAGCGGCTACGTAGATTTCTTTCGCCAGCTTTTGAAACACTTTCCCTTTTTTCGCATCCTGCGCATTTTTTCTCCGTTGGATATTTTTCCATTTAGAATGACCTGCCATCCTAAATACCCCTCTCAAATCTGTTTTTCCGACAATAATATAGCACATTTTATTTCCTTTTGGTAAGTTCCTGGGGATTACGGACCGTTCAGGCGAACACGAGCGCAGCCTCGACAGACCAAAGGCTCTTCCTCTTCTTCGCTTTTGCTTTTTATTCCTTCCAACGCCGAATGATAATGGATGTGCCGGTCTCCTCTTTGATTTCTACGGAATAATGGAAAAAGCGCTGTTTGGCATTAACTAAGTGAAATTGTAGATGACCGCGGTGGGCGAGAATCAGTGGAAAAAGCGGACCAGGCGAGGCCCGAGAGCGAGAAGACACACGGAAAGCGAGTGAATTTCACGATAGAAAGCTTTACTCAAAAAAGGGGTGCCCCTGTGTCATATTACTGACTTTCGGGACATCCCCTTTTTCTTTATCTTTCCTGATGGCGTAAAGTTCGCATCATTTCTTTTAAATCAAGTTCTATTTGATCTTTTGGTCCGCCGTCCCTTAGTTCATTATCTATATTGCGAACGCGGCCGAAATTGCCTATACCCGTAACAACAGTGCATCGGCGCCCGTTTAAATACGGTTGGACTGCTTTTTTGACGCTTGATTTGACTTTTTCTTTAGCCGATCCGTTTTCGGTTATGACCGCAATGATCACATCTTTGTTATAAACGACGGCTCTTGCATCTTGAACATGATTGACTTTTACCGCTTTAGCGGCCAGTCTCTCTGCCATTTTCCCTTCATAAGCTTGATAATATGAATTTTTGGTCTGAGGCAATTGAGTTTGCAAATGTCCATGATAGTTTGCATCTTTACGACTGAACTGATTATCTCTGGCCCAAAAGTTTTTATCATCTTTCGCAAGCGGAACGGTCGGGTTGGGAGGATTTCCGTTATCATCACGCACTTGCAAATATCTTCTTTTATGTTCACGAATGGCCTGACCTTCTCTGCCGACAGAGTGGTCATACAGTTCTGTCATCGGGCCATCATGCCGGTCATTCGTATCGCCGCCATGCCCTTCGTTGGAAAAAACACCCTTTGGATGATAATTGGCCCGGTCGCCTCCATAAGCGTCTTCTCCTCCTGAACAAGCGGCAAGACTCAAAACCATCACTCCCGAAACGAGAGATTGGTAAATTTTTTTCACCATTATCCCCTCTTTTGCCACATAGTGAGCTCGACAATCAGCTCATTTTATAGTGTGCGGGGCTTAAAAAAAACTATACGAGGGAATGGATTCGAAAAACGATACGTCATTTGAACATTCTAGCGAATATTTTGTTAAAAAAGGCCGTGCGTTCGTCCATTTCCTTGACGGTTATTTGATATAAATACGGTAAATGACCGCTTCGAGGGCGTTTGAAAAAACGGTTCCATTCTCTAAAGATATCGCTTGGAAACAGCAAATGAGCAAGAAAAAATGGATCATCTTGATATTTGTCCAAAAAAGGATGTTTCCAAAGAAGGGATTCATCCCAATGAAGAATGGGCAAAACTCTCATGGCAAACTGAATGTAATCATATGTTTTCGGAGCAATGGCAATCAGGTCGAAATCCGTAATAAACAAGCGATTAGAGCGATCTTTGATAAAATTATGATGGGCGACGTCTCCGTGAATGATCGCCATTTCATCTTGTATCGTGAATTTCGATATTGCCTCTATCGCTCGTTCCCCCATCCATAAATACTTTTTGATCGCGTTCAAAGATAAATACCATTCCAGTTTCTTTCTATTGGCCTCAAATTCATGATGCCTCTCTTTCCATTTTTTTGTTTGATCAAACTGCGAAATAACAGACAAAAAAGAGGAATAAAATGTCTCTGTGCAAGCGTGGAATTCATTTAAAACAGAAAGAGCTTGAATTCTTTCTTCTTCTCTTTTATAGGAAAAAGGGGGAATGGATGATTCGATCCATCGGAAAACGCCATAAAATCGTTTTTGAAAGGAGATGACTTCTTCCGTTTGCATAGGATGAGGCTCTGCTGTTTTTAAAAAATGAACGCTATGAAGCGAACGAATAAGTGCTTGTTGTTGTTTCCATTTTGTTTCTGAAGAAAATTCCTTCAGAAACCATGGTCCTGACGGCAAAAAAATTTTCCATTTTCCTTCTTTTATAGGCTTATAGGACAGCACGGGTTCTTTCAACACATTTTGAACAGATAAAAGGAGACGATGACTAAAATCGTCCCCACTACATACATCATTGATCATCATCATGACTCTCATCATCCGTTCTAGAGGTCCTAAAATCTGAATTTTGATCAGACGCCGGCGGATATCCCTGTTCCCCGTAAGGAGCCGCCGGTCCTGAACTGAGCTGGCCATAAAAACCGTATGGTGCCTGCGGATACAGGGGCTGATAAGGCGCCGGCTGAACCGGCATGAAAGTCCCTCCTGGATAAGACGGGATTTGTTGTCCGCTTTGATCTTGGCAATGGCAATCATTTGACCATTTACCCTCCGTCGGTCCTGCCTGTTGATAAGGCATTGGTTGATTTGGCATTGGTTGGTTTGGCATCTGATTTGGCATCGGTTGATTTGGCATCGGCGGATAGACTGCACCAGGATAAGAAGCACCATAATAAGGATCATATCCAGTTCCCGGTGCCACTGGGGAAATCGGAACATAATTCGGCTGGTTCCCGTAAGCACCCGGAGGATACATTCCTGGAGCCTGACTTTCCGTAAAAGGCAGCAGCGCTGAGGAGGACTCTTCCATTGGTTCATTCATCCCCGCTCCGGGAAGTCCGTACGGATAGGAAGGCTGGTGAAAAACCGGATTCTCGGCAGGTTGAACAACCGGGACGGGATGCGACCACTGCGGTTGATACGGATAAACCGGGACGGGAGCGGGATAACAATTCGTATAGTATGGACTTACATATGGAAAGTTCCCGCCACATTCAAATTGGGCGATTTGATGATGATGAGACGATGATTCCTTTTCTTCCGTGAATTCCACTGACTCCTCCAGTCCGGGAAATATATTGGGCGGCACCTTATGAATTTCTTTTTGCGTTTGTTGACTAATTTGTTTGTTCATTTGCTCCATTGTCACGTCAAAATGCTGATTGATTTCTATATCCGGAACGATTGGCTGCGGCATTATGGGGGCGACATGTTTGGGCTTTTCTTTCGGGACTTCTTTTTTGGTGACTTGGCTGGGCGTTTCTGCGGTTGGAATAGTAGGAGGTTTCGATTCTTTAAATGGATGTTCGTATTTTTTTATTTCTTTTCCATGATGTCCATGGTGGCCATGATGATGGCTGGGCCCTTTTTTTACGTTTCCCCCTGTTCCGGGTATTTTAATTTTCATGCCAGGCATAATCATTTCCGGATTGGAGAGCTGAGAATTTATCTTTTTTAATTCTTCAAAAGACACGCCGTATTTTTTTGCGATCGTCCACAGCGTATCACCTTTTTGCACTATATGGATCTTCAACATTTTTCCCTCCTTAGGCGTAAGTCCATATATTGTATGCCTCAGATCCCAAAATGCGATTGAACTTACACAAAAATTTATGTTTTTTTCCAAAAAAATATGCCTTTCCTGCTCGGAAAGACATGATAGGCGGCCATTTTGAATCATGCAAGTGCAAGCATTCGTTCAAGCGCAAGTTTGGCTTCGATCGCCACTTGTTCAGGCACCTTGATGAAATTGACGGAATCTCCTTTGTAAATGGACTCCAATGACCAAAGCAGATGGGGAAGATCAATACGGTTCATCGTCATACACGGACAAAAATTCGGGTTAAGGGAAATAATATGTTTATCCGGATGTTGTTTGATCAGACGACTGACGAGATTCATTTCTGTTCCAATCGCCCAAGATGTTCCCGGCGCCGCTTTTTCAATTGTTCGGATAATGTAGTTCGTGGAACCACTGCTATCCGAAGCCTCCACGACTTCCCGACGACATTCCGGATGTACGATAATATTGATGTTCGGATATTTATTCCGTACTTCCCGGACATTATGGATAGTAAAATTTTCATGTACAGAACAATGCCCTTTCCATAAAATCACTTTAATCTCATTCACATCCCCATCGTAGATCAATTCGTCTTTCAACGGGTCCCAAAGAGCCATTTGTTGAAGATCGACACCTAAATCATAAGCGGTATTTCGTCCAAGATGTTGGTCCGGGAGAAACAGAATTCGTTCTTTTTGCGAGAATCCCCATTTCAATATTTTATGGGCATTGGAAGAAGTGACCGTGGCTCCGCCGTTTCTGCCAACAAATGCTTTGATCTCCGCCGTGGAATTCACATATGTTAATGGCAAAACGGTGTCGCCAAACCAATTCGCCAGCTTGTTCCATGCCCTCTCTGTTTGATGGATATCCGCCATATCCGCCATCGAGCAGCCGGCTTTCCTATCGGGCAATATCACTTTTTGATCAGGCGCGGTCAAAATATCAGCCGTCTCCGCCATAAAATGAACACCGCAAAAGACGATGTATTCCGCCTTTTTATTATCAGCGGAAATCCTCGCAAGCTTAAAAGAATCTCCAACGGCATCCGCAAATTGAATCACTTCATCCCTTTGATAATGATGCCCGGGAATAAACAATCGTTCTCCTAAACGAGTTTTCAATTCTCGGACTCTTTCTTCCATCTCTTGAATGGTCATCTTGTTATAATGCTCCGGAATCACCGTTGTTTGTTGAAGCGCCTGCAACAAATTCATCATCCAATCCCCCTTTTAAGATATAAAATTTGGCTGCACCTTTGCGCTGATATCGAGCACTTGGTAAGAGTGGGTCAAAAAGCCAAGAGAAATCCATTGTACACCCGTTTCGGCATACGCTCTCAAATTCGACAAAGTAATGCCTCCTGAAGCTTCTGTACGAATATGATTCGGCACATAAATGATCCAATCGCGTATTTGTTCCGGAGTGCAATTATCAAACATAATAACATCGGCACCGGCTTCTACCGCTTCCAGCAGCTGTTCTTTCGTTTCAATTTCCACTTCTACTTTCGTCGTGTGCCCAGCAAACTGTTTTGCCCTTTTCACCGCAGACAAAATACTCCCTGCAAATGCAATATGATTATCTTTTAACATAATGGCATCAAAAAGTCCTTTGCGATGGTTATAGCCCCCGCCTACTCGAACGGCATATTTTTCAAGCATCCTTAGACCGGGAGTTGTTTTTCTTGTATCGCAAATATTCGCCCCCGTCCCTTTAACGATTTCAACTGCCTTAGCCGTTACTGTGGCAATCCCGGACATCCTTTGAATCAAATTTAAGATCACCCTTTCGCCTTGGAGAAGGCCGCGCATCGCACCCTTGATTTCAGCTATGAGTTCTCCTTTTTCCACAACATCGCCATCTTTCCGATATACGGTTACCTCCGAAGTGGGATCGATCAGACGAAAACCTGTCTTAATGACATCACTGCCACAAAAAACGCCGTCCGCCTTTGACAAAAAGTAAAAAGAGCCGCGATCATCAGCCGTAAAAATGGCTTCTGCACTTATATCCCCGTCCCCAATATCTTCGATAAAAAAATCTTTAAGCATGGATTCCAGTTTGATGCGATTCATAAGACCCTCTCCTCCATGTTAT
The DNA here is from genome assembly GCF_038006725.1 of Bacillus sp. FSL W8-1127. Classification (NCBI taxonomy): domain Bacteria; kingdom Bacillati; phylum Bacillota; class Bacilli; order Caryophanales; family Bacillaceae; genus Bacillus; species Bacillus sp. FSL W8-1127. The sequence continues at coordinate 2,453,070 of NZ_JBBOVU010000001.1, forward strand.
TTTCGTTTGTTCATGGATAATGCGCCGACCTTTCCAAAAAAGGTCTTCATTTGGAAAATCGCTTCGTATGTGGGCACCGCGACTCTCTTTCCGAATCAATGCCGACTTCGTCATGATAAAACTATTGATAAACATAAAAATCGTTTGAATTTGTTCGATTGATAGCCTTTCCAAAGATTGTTCCATCAAAGATTCCAAAAACTGAACCGGCAGCCAATTCAATTGTCTGTTAAGTCCGGCTTCATCTCGGATGACGCCTACATTTTCGATCATGTTCCATTTCAACTGTTCTGAATCGAGATTTGGCATTTCGTCTTCTTTCACTTTCAACGGATAGTCATAAAGAACGGATCGTATCGACGAAACGTGAGATTCATGGTTGATAAACTCAGCTGTTCTTTTCCCAAACACAAGCCCTTCTAAAAGAGAATTACTGGCCAGCCTATTGGCTCCATGGACCCCGCTGGATGCTGTTTCCCCGATCGCATATAATCCATTGACCGAAGTTCGTCCAAAGGAATCGATGACGATTCCGCCCATTAAAAAGTGGCTTCCGGGCACTACCGGGATTTTTCCTTCCTTAAGATCCACACCCTGCTCGCGGCATAATTGAGAAATGCTCGGGAACTTTTCTTCAAAATGAGATATTCCGCTTATATCTAAAAAAACGTCCTGCTGTTCTGCTCTTCTTTTGTAAATCTCATAGGCGACAATATGTCTCGGAGACAAATCTTTTTGCGGATGAACTCCTTCCATGATCCGCCTTCCTTTACTGTCCAGTAAAATAGCTCCGGCTCCTCTTACCGCTTCTGAAATTAAACCTTTTGTTGCTCCATCTACGTATAACAATGTTGGGTGGAACTGAACAAATTCCATATCAGCCACTGCCGCTCCAGCTCGGTAAGCCATCGCCACTCCATCTCCGATCATTCGCGGATGATTGGATGTATACGGATAAAGTGCGCCTGCTCCCCCTGTTGCCAGAACAATATGACGGCCAAAATAGCGATGAACAGAACCGTCAACTGATTTTGCCGCTACGCCGATACATCGGCTTCGATCGTTTGTAAGCAGTAGTTCAAAAACCAGCTCATTCTCCACTATTTCAACATTTGGCGGTAACCGATCCAATAAAAATTCAATTAAATAACGACCTGTTGCATCCCCGCCGCAATGAACAATTCGGCGGCGACTATGGGCTCCTTCAAGTCCTAACGCCACCTCTCCCGTTTCATTCCGGTCAACAGGAAGACCGCTTTTGATTAACTCTTTCACCACTTCAGAACCTTCCCGCACGAGGCTATCCACTACTTTAGTAGATTGGTGGTACCTTCCGGCAACTAACGTATCCTGAACATGCAAATCCAATCGATCCGTCTCGGAAACAACCGCAGCAATCCCTCCCTGTGCCTTGTAAGAGTTGCTGTTTCGGATTTTGCTTTTTGTCATGATCACTACATGAAATTGCGGATGAAGATAGCGAGCAAGCTGAAGAGCCGCCACCCCTCCCCCGATAATCACTACATCCGCTTCTTTCTCCATTCTTTATCTCTCCTTTTTGTCTCTACACGCCTGTAACATTTTCCTCTATACTCCCCCGGAGATTTTTATTTGAATTTTTACAGATGTCTTGACACATATATTTGCATAAAATTAAACTATTGACAAGCATTTTTTGAAATCGTTTTTTTTGACAGAATCGAAAGGAGTGGGAAAAATGAAATATTTTGACTGTGCGGCCACTGTTCCAATGGACGAAGAAGCTCTTTCTGCCTATGTGGAAATCAGCAAAATATATTTTGGAAACAGCAAAAGCCATCATAACATCGGGATCAGCGCCCGGGACGTATTGGAGAACGGCCGCTCCATTCTTGCCGAACAAATGGGTGTAGAACCTAAAGGACTTTTTTTTACTTCAGGAGGAACAGAAAGCAATTTGCTTGCCATCATATCACTAGCCAGAAAAGCGCGGGAAATCGGCAGAGGAAACCATATCATTACGGCTGAAAGTGAACATGCTTCTGTCCTTTCCGCCGTTCACTTTCTGGAAAAAGAGGGATTTCAAATAACCAAACTGAAAATGGAAAAAAACGGTCAAATATCGACCGAACAAGTCCTTGAAAATCTTCGTCCTGACACGATATTGATTTCCATCCAACACGTGAATCAAGAAATCGGAACACTTCAACCTATACAGGAAATCAGCAGGCTTATCGATCGAAAAAAAGTGTTATTTCACACAGATTGCGTCCAATCTTTTGGAAAAGTCGATATACGAGAAATCATTCCTTATGTGGACAGTCTCTCCGTTGCTTCTCACAAAATCGGCGGACCGAAAGGAGTCGGAGCCGTCTATATTCGCCCAGACTGCTCCTATGAACCGGTCTTTCCGCTTCTTTCGCAAGAAGACGGATTCCGTGGCGGAACGATCAACGTACCCGGAATTGCCGCCTTCGCGTTAGCTGCTGCCAAAACAGATCCTCCATCTTACTGGAAAGAATGCTCAAGAAAGCGTAAACTTTTTCGTTCCGCCTTGCCAGACTTCCCATACACCATTTATGAGGCGGAACAAAGCGTCCAGCTTCCATCCATTATCGGAATGACCATGGACGGAATAGAAGGGCAGCTTGTCATGCTCGAATGCAACCGGCTTGGCTTTGCCATTTCCACCGGCAGTGCGTGTTCAGAAGGAAAAGGAGAAGGAGCCAAAACGATTACCGCCATGAGAGAACCTGATGCTTCTGCAAAACAGTTTTTCCGAATATCCTTCAGCGATCAAACGCCTGATGTTGATATCATAGAGCTGGCAAAAACACTTTATGACATCGCTCGCCGGTTCTCTCCGGGTTCGCTAGCTCAACGAACTATGATACAATCGTAGTAGAAAATCGGCTAAAAGATATTGAAGCAATTGGAGGGATTTTGTTGTCTTCCGGCAGAAAAATTTTAGGGGAAGAAAGAAGAACGCTTATTTTGCAGTATTTAAAACAATCGTCTGATCCGATCACTGGAAGCGAACTAGCGAAAAAAACCAACGTTAGCCGTCAAGTGATTGTTAACGATATTACTATTTTAAAAGCAAGAAATGAACCGATTATTGCCACAAGCCAAGGATATATGTATTTACCTCAGTCAGGCAATGATGGCGTTTTTGAGCGGACGATCGCCTGTTATCATTCTCCGGATGAAGCGGAAGCGGAGCTTAATTTGCTTGTGGACTATGGTCTTACCGTAAAAGATGTGAAAATCGAACATCCTGTATACGGTGATTTAACAGCATCCATAATGGTATCCAATCGCAAAGAGGTCGAACAGTTTATGGCCAGAATTCGCGAAACGAACGCTGCCTTTTTGTCGGAGTTGACCGACGGTGTGCATCTCCATACTGTCAGTGCCAAGGATTCCCGCACTCTTGACGCAGCGGAAAAAGCCCTGAAAAAAGCAGGATTTCTCTTAGACGAATAGTTTGACGCCTCGGAGCACCCGCAAAGGTTTTATTGAATTTCCTGGCTTAATCGCTCTTTTCATTTCATTTATGAAAAAAGGGCATCAAAAGCCTTTTTGGCTGGATGCCCGTTTTCCATATTTAAATTTGATACGATAAATAGCTTCCAAGAACTTTGACTGTACAACCCAGCGCTTCCATCTCAGCAAAGGCGTTGGGAAGCAAAATGTCGTCCATCCTTTGATTAATATCGATAATGAAAAAATAGTTTCCCAGTCCGGTCTTGACCGGCCTGGATTCAATCTTGCTCAAGTTGATTTTTCGCCAAGCAAGCGCTGATAACACTTGATGAAGCGCCCCCGCTTGATCCGATGGCAATGTGACCATAATCGTCGTCTTCTCCACACCAGACTCATAAGGTAATTCCAGCTTTTGTTCTTCTTTGGACAGCACAATAAATTTGGTATGGTTGAAATCATAATCGTGAATATTTTCCTTCACGATGGTTAAGCCGTATTTTTCGGCGGATAATGAATTCCCAATCGCAGCGGTGAGCTCTTCCGGATGTTCACTTACGTAACGTGCAGCGGCAGCAGTCGATGCTGCTTCTTCACATGGCACTTTCTCAAAATATGTATGTAAAAACTTATAGCATTGGGCAATGGCATGAGGATGAGACATCACTTTTTCGATGTTCTTCCAACGCTCTGCATTTTGAGGATGCATTAATAAATGCTGCCGAATGGGGGCAATCAACTCTGCAATAATTTTTAAATCGACTTCTTGGGTTAAATAATCAATGGTTAAATTCACGGTTCCTTCCAATGTATTCTCCAGCGGTACTACTGCCAAATCCGCTTTTCCTTCCATAACCTCATCCATACACTCCGGAATGGTCATGCATGCTTTTTTTTCCGCTTTTGGAAAAGCAGAACAAACGGCTAAATCTGTAAATGTCGCCGCAGGTCCTAAATAAGATATCTTCATTTGATTTCTCTCTCCCTCTGTCAAGAAAATTATGAAAAATGGAGTGACACTCCCATCGGTGTTTCACGGATGATTAATGGAGCTATTTAGGCATCAGAGGCAACTGCCCCTCCATGCGGGAACAAGAATGGTTAGTGGAACCAATCGGGCATTTAGAGGCAGTTAGACCTTTTCCCCTTCTCTTTTTTCTCCTGCACATCTCCTAAAAAGGGCTTACTGTCCCTTAATGTGGGAATAATATACCTAATTTTTATGCACCCGAACCTAGCACTTCCACTTTTTCGACAAATTCCAGTTTTTTCAGCTTGTTGAGCAAGTCATCCAAGTCCGTTGACATATTGGTCACGTCAAGCGAAAGAGTGACATTCGCCCGGCCTTGAATGGGAATCGTCTGGTGGATGGTCAGCACATTGCAATGGAAACGAGCCGCTACCTCGAGCAATTGTGACAGCGTCCCTGAACGATCCTCCAAATAAAAAAACAACGTAATGATCTTCTCTTTTACAACCGTATGGAAAGGGAATACGGTATCCCTGTATTTATAAAAGGCGCTCCGGCTTAAATCAACTTTGTTTACAGCATCTTGGACCGAATCGGCTTTTCCGCGTTCCAAAAGTTCTTTCACTTCCAACGTTTTTTTCATGGCTTCCGGCAGGACATCCTCACGAACTAAGTAAAATTTTTGATTCAGATCCTTTTTTCGCAATGCATTTTCCCCCAATTGCGATAAAATAAAACTTTTGGCAGTGCTAGTGGAAAAGAATCTTCGGCCGAACATAGCTTAACGAATAGTCCGGCCCGACTCCATCATTATTCGATAAATTCAAATTCGTAATCCAATAAACGGACAGTATCCCCGTCTTTCGCTCCTTTTGCTCTGAGAGCCTCATCGACTCCGAGGCTTCTCATTTGTCTAGCAAAGCGTCGGATGGATTCATCACGGGTAAAGTCTGTCATTTTAAACAGCTTTTCAATTTTTGCCCCACTCAGAACAAAGGCGCCATCAGGATCTCTTGTAATGGTAAACTCCTCTTCAGGCCGTTCGTATTTATACACGACTCGGTGAACGCCTTGTTTTTCTTCGGCATCATGAAGAGGAAATTCAGGTGTTTCTTCCAGCTTATCCGCAATCGCAAACAATAGCTCCCGTATTCCTTCTCTCGTTGCAGCTGAAATAGGAAAAACAGGATAGTCTTCTTGAAGTTTTTCTTTAAACCGTTTTAAATTTTCATGTGCTTCTGGAATATCCATTTTATTAGCCACAATAATTTGTGGTCTTTCGGTTAACCGTAAGTTATATTCTTTTAGCTCATTGTTGATCGTTACATAATCCTCATATGGATCTCGACCTTCTGACGCCGACATATCGATCACATGGACAATCACACGCGTTCGCTCAATATGACGCAAAAATTGGTGTCCTAATCCAACCCCTTGATGGGCTCCTTCAATCAGCCCGGGCAAGTCAGCCATCACAAAACTGCGGCCGTCTTCTGTTTCTACCACGCCAAGGTTAGGAACGATCGTCGTAAAGTGGTAATCGGCAATTTTAGGCCTTGCGCGTGACACTACAGATAACAGCGTAGATTTTCCTACACTTGGAAAACCGACAAGACCAACATCGGCAAGGAGCTTTAATTCAAGAACGACATATCGTTCTTCTCCCGGTTCGCCTTTCTCGCAAATTTCCGGAGCCGGATTCGCGGGAGTGGCAAAACGGGTATTTCCTCTTCCTCCTCTTCCTCCTTTAGCTACCACTACACGCTGGCCGTGTTCCGTTAAATCGGCAATGACTTCTTTTGTATCATCATCGATCACAACCGTTCCCGGCGGTACTTTGACCACCATATCCTCCGCATTTTTTCCATGCTGATTTTTACTCATTCCGTTTTCTCCGCGCGGCGCTTTAAAATGGCGCTGATAGCGGAAATCCATCAACGTTCTCAGTCCTTCGTCGACTTCGAACACAACATCGGCTCCTTTGCCGCCGTCTCCCCCGGCAGGACCGCCTTTAGGCACATATTTTTCACGTCGGAACGCTACCATGCCATTTCCGCCATCTCCGCCTTTAACATAGATTTTGACTTGATCGACAAACATAGAAAACCTCCATTTACTTCCCAATAAAGTCTATTGAAGATCGTTTTATTCTAAATGGTACCATACAAGTTTTTTATCTTATACGTGTGTAAAGATCGCTTATCAAAAAAACGAAGAACAGATGGTCTTCTTTGACAAAGTTTATCTTTATTAAAAGGTTGCCGCTCTTTTTTGAAGAGCGCTGCAAATTTTTTTAACACGAGGGAGAGCTGGGGACTGCTCACCTAAGCATCCAGAATCCATTTATTTCTTCATCATCATTGGACTTCTTTCAAAACAGAATGGTTATGTCCTGTGCCAGCCACACTTGATGATTATCTTTCCATAGGAGAAAAACAAACTTGAAATTGCAAGTTCTCATCTGTTGATTCGATGAATTCCACCTCTGTTTCGAAAAGCGATTTGACGGATTGCTCAATCCATCTTTCCAGTTCATGGCTGTCTTTTATTATCCCACTTAAGTCAAAAAAGAAACAATGCGCCTTGCCTCTTTCTTGAATAGAAAGAAATAAATGATTCTCTCCTCGAGGATCCACCCTCTTTTCGATTTCTTGGCACAAAGTGCACATCCATTTTGTTATGAGCTGATCGTTTAACGAAACGTTGCGATAATCATCCAAAATCTCGTATTCTAGCGTCAGTTGTCGAGACCGCCAATTGTAAGTCATGATCCATTCAGCCAAACATGGTAAATTTAAATTGGTCAGCCTTGTTTCCTGACGGCTATTTAAAATAATTTCGTCAATGACACGTTTTGCATTTTCTGTATGTCCTAAATCAAGATTGCCCTTGATTAACTGGATGCGATTCATCCAATCATGCCGCACGTATTTTAAAACTTCCAGCAGCGTCCAGTCATTATTCATTCTTTTACTCCTATTTTGTCATATAGTAACCATCCCACACTCAATGGTTTTCCCATTCTTCTTCATTATGAAGTATAACAGAAAAGATTGAAATGAGATACAGAGGATTGCTTATTAAAAAGCAGCTGCATGCAACCAATGAACGACCAAACGCTTTTTACCGCTTCCGATGCTCCTTAAAACAAAAAAAGAGGGCGCCCAAAAGTTTCCCTTTGGGCACCCCTAACAGAAAAAGGATTATGCTTCTTTCGCAACAGGATAGACGCTAACTTTCTTTTTGTCACGACCGAATCGTTCAAAACGAACAACGCCGTCAATTTTAGCATATAGCGTGTCGTCTCCGCCACGGCCAACGTTTTCGCCAGGATAGACTTTCGTACCGCGTTGGCGATAAAGAATAGAACCGCCTGTTACAAATTGTCCATCCGCACGTTTAGCGCCCAAGCGTTTTGCGATAGAGTCGCGGCCGTTTTTAGTAGACCCAACCCCTTTTTTCGATGCAAAAAACTGAAGATCTAATTTAAGCATTCTTTCCACCTCCTACAGTTTTAAATACGATCTTGATAAAATCTCCGTACTGCTGTTCAATCGTTTGCAAGGACACCACCATGGCTTCCAAAAGAAACTGAACTTTTTCCAATTCTTTTCCCGTCGTCGTTTCAGGAATAACGCAACGGAGAAAACCTCCGCCGCCTTTTTGTTCAATCTCCGGTTCCACATTTGTCAACACCATGATGGAATTAATGGCCCCGAATGACACAGCTGATGCCCCCGCGCAAACGATATCTTGGCCATATTCAGCAAAATCGGCGTGTCCGTCCATTGTAAATGAACGAATTTTGCCGGAACGATCTTTTTCGATCACGACATTTATCATCTTATATCGCCTTACGCGTTGATTTTTTCAATCACGACTTTTGTGTAAGGTTGACGATGACCTTGTTTGCGGCGATAATTTTTCTTTGGTTTATATTTAAAAACAACGATTTTTTTGCCGCGGCCATGTTTTTCCACTTTGCCAGTGACCGTTGCACCTTCTACAAGTGGAGTGCCTACTTTTACATCTTCGCCGCCTACGAATAAAACTTTGTCAAAAGTCACAGTTTCTCCTTCAGCAGCATCCACTTTTTCGATATAAACAGTTTGACCTTCTTCCACTTTCAACTGTTTTCCGCCAGTTTCAATAATAGCGTACATTTACTGCACCTCCTTAATAACTAAGACTCGCCAATGGCAGGTGTTTCGCAAAGCGAAAACTTAAAACCTGTTATGAGCGGTTGTAGCACGGGTGCTACAATAATAACATTGAGATTTTACCATCTTTTATAAAAGAGTGTCAACCTTTTTTCGGTCTTTCTCCTAGCAATTTCATTTCTTCCTCTGTTCCCAGTCGGCTGATTTCTCCAAAAGGATGTGGCCGATTGACAATCCTATAGAATATTTTTTTCTTTAGAAGATTCTCTAAATGAAAATGATCGCCATTTTGTTCGCCGGCAAATGCTTTTTTGACATCCTCCGTTACATCAAGCAAAACAGCTTCTTGATCCTGTCTCGCATATTCGAAAAGAGCTCTCTCCATTTGAAAAGCAGTCGTTGCTGCGCTTAAAACTCTTCCTTTCCCCATACAAACAGGGCAAGGCTCCGTCAACGTTTCCAGCAGGGAGTTTTTCGTTTTCTTTCTTGTCAGCTGGAGTAATCCGAGAGAAGTAAATTCGTACACGTTCACGCTTTTCGGATCCTTTGCTGTTTCTTCCTCCAGCACTGCCCGGATTTGTTCTCTATCTTTGTCCGAGTCCATATTAATAAAATCGATTAAAATGATGCCGCTTATATCACGCAATCGAATCTGCCTTGGAATTTCCCTTGCTGCTTCGATATTTGAGAGAAAAGCAGTATGACGAAAATCGCTTTTCCCCGTATATTTCCCCGAATTTACATCAATAACTGTCATCGCTTCCGTTTTTTCAATAATGACATATCCGCCGCTTGGAAGCCAGACAATTTGTTTTAATGCCTTTTGTATCTCCGCATCAAGGTCAAAAGTGGAAAAAAGATCTTGCGGATGATGATGAAGCTCACAACGCCAATGTTGACTGGAGAAACGGGCATCGCTAGTAATCAACTTTTGAAAAGCAGGATCGTCCACAATCAGCGACCCGCTCTTTAATCTGATCATTTGAGCGATCGCTTCTTCCTTAAACGGATCTCTTTGAAATAATAAAGAAGGGGCTTTTTTATTCGGTATTTGGGACAATACCTTTCTATGCATTTCCCGCAACGCCACCCATTCCTTTTCAATTTCTGTTTTTTCACCAGCGGCAACAGAAGTTCTTAAAATGACGCCTTCCTGCTCTTTTTTCATTTGTTGTGCCCATTGTTTCCAGTTTTCTCGTTCTTCTTGACCCATTTTTCTTGAAACGGCGATATGATTTCCTGCCGGTATATAGACTAAATACATCCCGGGCCATTCTATGAGGGCCGTCAACTCAGGACCTTTATGATCAGTGGCATCTTTTTTTACTTGAACCGCTATCTTTTCCCCTTCGAACACTAATTGTGAAATCGGCAATTGGCGGGAATCAGGAATTTGATCTTTAGGCAAATAACCGTTTTTTCCGATTCCGATATCGACAAAACAAGCGTTCATGCCCGGCTCAATTTTTTGGATAACCCCGTAATAAATATTTCCGACAATGGATTGATGCGAAGGCTGAAAAATATGAAATTGATCCGCTTTTCCGTCGCGGAGAACTGCCATGCGCTTTTCCCGGCCTTTTGCACTTACGATAATTTGATTCATCATTCCACCCTTTTCAACATATCCACATTAAAACAAAAAAACTTTTTGTCGCTGGAAGATAAAAAAATAGGTGCAAATGTCTCAAATCTATCTGTAAGAAACATTCCACCTTCCTTGATATCTCAGCAAAAATCTGAACATAACCGATTGGTCACATCCATATTCGATCCATGTACGTCTGTCAAAAAAAGATTTATCATGTAAATGGAAAAACAGCACCTCGTCCACTATACTTTACTCATTTCGTCAGCACCCGTCAATAATAATAAAGAAGGTCGCCAATTTTCACCGTTGTTTGTTTTTCAGAGAAATAGGCGTGTAACACTTCATTTTCATCTAATTTTCCTTTTTCTTCTCCATTTTCCATCACAATGATCGGATGTTTGACTCCCCGTTGAAACTGCATTAATACAGTCGATAAAACCGTATCGCTCGATACAGTGATCGGTTTAAGCTGATGTATCCCCCTTCGATTTCCGTAATAACGTTCAAGCAAAAAGCGCATCATCACATAATGACGTTGTTTCCATTCTTGCCAAAGCGAAAAATATAAGAATGAGAGAACAATCCAAAGATGGAGTTGAAACGGAGCCCATATCAAAACCATTGCATGCAGGCAAACGAGCAAAAAAAAGGAACTAACGACTGTCCACTGCATAGCGCTCAAAAAAGTTTTGACTCTTGACAGTATGAGCAAGATTAATTTTCCGCCATCCAGCGGCCAAATCGGCAATAAATTAAAACAAAGAATCATCCAATTGTACATAAGAAAATCATCATAAAATACTTTCGGAACTATATGAAAAGAATACAACAGTGCGGCTAATCCCATCATCCATACATGTTGAATCGGACCAGCGATGACGACCAGCAATTCTTCATGCAAAGGTCGATTTCCGTGTTCATCCATTTCCGCCACTCCGCCGAACGGGAGCAACGATACTTTTCTGATTCTCCACGAAAAAAACAGGGCTGTAAAAAAGTGCCCCATTTCATGGATGGCAATAATACATAACACCATGATTAAATCGAAAAAGTATCCAGTGGCAACGCTAATTCCGATCACCAGCCAAAGAAGAGGATGAATATGAATTTTTGAAAAAAAAGTGACGGCTTTATTCAAATTTGATCACCTTGTTTGGATCGATGTAATGATCGTCTTGTTTGATTGCAAAATAAAATTCACCAGAAGTTCCGTCTGCCCGGTCTTTCGCCTTTCCGATTGCTTCCCCCGCTTGAACGCGTTGATAGGGCTCCACAGAAATGGATTGCAATTGCCCATACCAAGATTCGGATTGATCAGGATGCTGAATGACTACTGTATTCCCCGTTTCGGCTTCTTTCCCGGCAAAGATGACAAGCCCACCTTTCATCGCATCTACTACTTCCCCTTTTCCTGTCTTCACCATGACTCCTTTTCCATTCGCTTGAAATGTTTCCACCACTTTTCCGGACGCCGGAACGGCCAAATCCTTTTTTGGTTTGTCCACTGTGACTGTTTTTTCTTTCTGCGGCCATATGGCCAAGGGCTTCCCAAACTGTTTTTCATACCAGTTGGCAATGGAGGCAAACTGAATGTCTGTTTCCATTGCTTGGCGTATCCACTTTTGACTGTCGACCATCACAGGTGATTGGCTTTTAAATACAATCGCGGTCCCCAAAACAAGCGCTCCCGAAGCCAATATTTTAAAGAGAAACCATTCCTTTTTCACGAAAGGCCTGTACTCATCATTTGGAGCTTCGTAATCAATGGCTTGGTGATCAAATTCCATTTCTTCTCCAAATGCCATATTGATAGGCTGAAAGGCGCGCTGATTGGCTTGACGTCGTTTTTCCCTGTTTCGTTTCGCAATTCTTTTCTTAATTTCCTTTTTTCGATCCTTCATCTCTCATCCCTCTTTGCTCCGTTTATGTTCCATCTTATGACTTGTCCAGAGAGAGTATGACTATTGCCCATCATTTCAAAGAAAGGAGAGACAAAAAAAATCGGCCTCTTCTTTGGTCAGAATATCCCAAAGCAAAGCCGAATCGTTTCCTGAAAATGTTCTTTCAAAATTTATTTGCTCCGAATGCCAAAAAACTTTTTAATTCGCGAAAAAACTCCTTCTTTTTCTGTTTCAAGCGGTTGAAGAGGGATGGATTCACCGAGGATTCGCCGGGCAATATTCCGAAAAGCAATAGACGCCCGATTATTCGGATCATGTGCAATCGGTTCCCCTGCATTCGAAGATTTAATCACTTCATCGTCATCTACCACGATTCCGAGCAAATCAATGGACAAATGGGTTGTAATTTCATCGACATCCAACATTTCACCATTTTCCACCATATGGCTGCGAATGCGATTGATCACAAGCTTAGGTGGCTCAATATGACTTTCTTTTTCCAAAAGACCAATGATCCGATCAGCATCCCGTACCGCCGATTTTTCGGGAGTGGTAACCACTATGGCCTTATCCGCTCCTGCCACTGCATTTCGATAGCCTTGCTCAATGCCTGCAGGACAATCGATTAAGATATAATCAAAATCCTGTTTCAATTCTTCAACCAGCTTTTTTATTTGTTCCGGAGAAACAGCCGACTTGTCGCTCGTTTGCGCAGCTGGAAGCAGAAAAAGCAGATCATTAAACCGCTTGTCTTTCACGAGAGCCTGATGAATTTTACAACGCCCTTCTGCAACATCCACCAAATCGTAAATAATTCTATTTTCCAATCCCAATACCACGTCTAAATTTCGTAGTCCAATATCTGTATCTACTAAACATACTTTTTTATCTAATAGAGCAAGAGCTGTCCCTAAATTGGCAGAAGTGGTTGTTTTTCCGACTCCGCCTTTTCCAGATGTTATGACGATCGCCTCACCCACTTTATTGTCCCCCTTTAAATCTCGTAATATTTGGTCTAAGATGTTTTAAAACTTGCAAACGATCGACGACAATTTGGTTGGATTCATTTATGTAGGCACACTCCATTTCATGACTCTCATCTTCGCTATATTCATCAGGAGCTCTATTTAAACAGTTGCTAATCCTTAACTGTGTTGGAACCATTTTTGAAGCGACAATAACCGCTTCATCATTGCCATAGCATCCGGCGTGAGCAATCCCTTTTAAGGATCCCATAATAAAAATATTGCCGCCCGCCATCACCATACCGCCAGGATTGACGTCTCCAACCAACAGCAAATCACCCGGAACTTCGATCACTTGACCTGAACGAACAATGCTGGCGATGGTGATAATTTCGCTTTCTTGTTTCCATCGCATAGCCTCCTCTATTGAGACTACATTCATGGAAACATCTTCTACAATTAAATTCTTTTTTGAACCGATCAACTCTTTAATTTGATTAATTTGTTGGTCTGTCAAATAACGATTGCCTGTTTGGATTTTCACGGAGATAAGCGGTGAATCGTCGTCTTGATGATCCAACAATATTTTTTCCTGCAATTCTTCAAGCAGTTCTTCATAGGAACAACGATCATTTAAATGAAGGGTCAATCCGTCCTTTGTTCCTTTCATCACAACATTTTGGCTTTTCTTCATGGCGCACTATTCACCTCTGTCGTCCAATAATTCGACATCCATTCGGCGTTTTCCTTTTTTATAGTCATGTTCCGATTATGTGAATTCCATATAAAAGAGAACGATTCGTTTCGCATTCTTTGTTGCGTTGGTTCCAACGTGCTTTTTGATACAGGGCTTTACCATATCGTCCATTCCCACTAAAAATGAAACATTGCTTTACGCATCCAAAATCTCTCGCCTCAAACGAGTGAACACATTTTTTAACAGTCCTCCGAATACTAGATAAAAAGCAAGATTCAGAATAAGAGTCGCCCATAGCCGATCAGACAAAAATTGTCCAAATGTAAGATCCGTGCGCTGGATTAATAAATTTAAAGCATAAAGTATGGATTCTAAAACGGAAAGATCGATCACCACAACCAAAGCAACGATCAAAAAATCACTTTGCAAGACCTTCATCAATTTGGATGTAATATAAACAATAAACGGGAAAACAAACATATAGACACCTAACATTTCGGTATAGAACACATCAAATAGCAGACCAAATATAAATCCATATTTTATGGCTGTGGATCGATTGTAAAAAATCGTCATTAAAATAAGAGCCACCGCAAAAAAACGGGGAGCTAATATCCACCTGCCATCCAGCACAGATTCCGGGGTCCAGTTAAAAAACACATTTTCACTCAGGAAACATGCAACCATAATAAGAGGAAGAAGAAACTGTTTCACATTTCCCCCTCCCCATCAACTGTGCTTTGCTGCTGTTGTGAATTATCTGAAGCCATACTCGCGGTTCTCATTTTCCGTTTGACAACCATCACGTGTTCAAGATCATACATATCTGCCGCCGGTTTGATATAAGCTGTTTGCGTCAGACCGAATTGGTCCGGCACCAATTTTTTCACTTTGCCAATTAAAAGCCCTTTCGGGAAAACACCGCCAAGTCCAGAAGTGATGACGCTATCTCCTTTTTTAATTTTCGCATTGAACGGGATATCCTTTAACAGCAAATATCCTTTATCTTGATCGTAACCTTCAATGAGGCCGTAAACGTTTTTCTTCGATTGAATCACCGCTGAAATTCTGTTTTTTGGATCTTGCGCACTCAACAATTCAACCGAAGCCGTAAACTTTGCCGCACTTTTTACTTTGCCGATCAATCCATTCGCCGTTTGAACCGCCATACCGGGTTTTACCCCTGCCGCTTTTCCTTTATCGATCGTGACAAGATCAAACCACCGGTCCGGATTACGCGCAATGACCGTTGCTTGTATAACGCTATAATCTGACAGGCTTTCTTGTTTTTTCAAGACTGCCCGCAACTCTTGATTATCTTTTTTCAATCGGTTAACTTCACTTTCAATTTGCCCCAATTGTGCTAAATGGGCTTTTAACTTTTCATTCTCTTGATATGTATTTTTTAAATTCTGAATATCTTCAAAAAAATTCGTTATAGCGCCAGCAGGCTTTGAAACAACGGATTGTCCTAAACCAACAATATCTTTTACAAATTGTTCCGGCCAAGAGATATTTGCTTTATTGCGCAGGGAATATCCGATCAATGCCACGAGAACGATAATGCTGACAAGAAGAACTATAAGACGTTTATTCGAAAAAAACTGTGGCATGAAGTACACCTCTATTTTATCCTTTTTTCATCAACGGATGAAATCAAAAGTCATCAGCAGATAGGCTTCCCAATCGGCAAAAAAACAGGGGCAGCTGGTTTCAAGAATGAGAAAACTTTTTTATTTACTGTGCGCCAGCCGCCTCTTTTGCCGCTTGCCGCCCCATTTTCACGGGCGGAAGGGAATCCTATTTGCGATAAAAATCAATCTTATCTTGCTTTATTTTTGAACATATGAATATGATCGAGCGCTTTACCCGTTCCAACGGCTACACAATCAAGAGGATTTTCGGCAATGATCACAGGCATATTCGTTTCTTGGCTAATCACTTTGTCTAAATTGCGAAGCAGAGCTCCTCCCCCAGTCAATACAATTCCTCTATCCATAATATCAGCAGCCAGTTCCGGAGGAGTCTTTTCCAACGTGCTTTTCACGGTATCCACAATAGCATAGACGGTATCTTTTAAGGCAGTGGCAATTTCCTTCGCGGAAATTTCAATCGTTTTTGGCAATCCTGTTAACAGGTCTCGGCCGCGAATATCCATTTTTTCGACTTCCGCTTCACCATCTGCCGATCCGATTTCCATTTTAACAATTTCCGCTGTTCTATCTCCAATTAATAAATTATACTGCTTACGAATGTACGCAATGATCGCTTCATCCATTTCATCACCTGCCACTCTTAATGACTGGCTCGTCACGATGCCGCCCAAGGAAATAATCGCTACTTCAGTCGTTCCTCCGCCAATATCCACAACCATGCTTCCCGTCGGCTCCCATACCGGCAAATTAGCGCCTATAGCCGCTGCAAACGGTTCTTCAATGGTATAGGCATCCCTTGCACCCGCTTGACGAGTGGCATCGATCACGGCTCTTTCTTCCACTGCCGTAATCCCCGAAGGAACGCATACCATCACATATGGTTTTCGCGTAAAAAAGCCTTTATTCTTAGTTGCTTGAGAAATGTAATACTTCATCATGGTAGCTGTCGTTTCGTAATCCGCGATGACTCCGTCTTTCATCGGACGAGTAGCCACCACATTTCCAGGAGTCCGTCCGATCATATTTTTAGCATCATTTCCCACTGCCACAATTTGTTTTGTATCTGTCTGAATGGCGACCACGGAAGGCTCCCGTACGACAATTCCTTTTCCTTTTGCATAAACAAGTGTATTGGCCGTTCCCAAATCGATTCCTAAGTCTCTTGCTCCAATTCCAAACATTGTTGTATCTCCCTTTCTAACTGATACGAAATAGCAATTGAAAATGTGATCTCTGCAAAAGCCATCCATTAGGTAAGCACGTTTTTTTGCTGCCTAATAGGATTTCCCGCTTTAAAAAAGACTGTTAAAGAAGCGAACCAGTTCGAATGCTTGAATTGCCTTTTTGTGGTTCTCATTCCAACTGATGCCCCTTTAGTGCCACAACTTGATAAACTGTCGTTTCTCCCACAGCGGCAATGTGAGCAGAAAAAACCAAGGCAAGGCTTTCAAAACGCGCCTAACCCTCTAGATTCTGATGGCCCTATTCTCCATTGGAATTCGAAAAAACTTGTAAAAATCATAAATTATATTATAGCGTAACCCCCAGAAAAATCATAGCATTATAAGTAGCCTTTTTCTTTTAAACTAATGTATTTTTGGTCGCCGATAATGAGATGATCGAGAACTTCAATTCCGATGATTTTTCCACACTCAGCTAAACGTTTGGTCACCTCAATATCTTCTCGGCTAGGCGTCGGATCACCGGATGGGTGGTTGTGAAAGCAAATAATGGAGGCAGCGGAGCGGCGAAGCGCTTCTTTAAACACTTCCCTAGGATGAACAATCGAAGCATTCAAACTACCGATAAAAATGGTTTGTTTGTGGAGAACTTGATTTTTGGTGTTAAGGAAGAGGCACACGAAATGTTCTTGTGTTAAAAACCGCATTTCTTGCATGACATAATTTGCACCGTCTTCGGGAGAGCGGATAACATACCGTTCGTCTAATGAAAGACTGTGGATACGTCTGCCCAGTTCCAGCGCCGCCATGATTTGAACAGCTTTCGCCCGACCAATTCCTTTAATAGAGGTAATTTCTTCTAAAGTAGCATCTTTTAACATTCGTAATCCTTCGAACTGATTTAATAGCCGATTTGCCAGCTGCAAGACGGACTCTTCTTTTGTCCCCGACTGAAGAAGAATAGCGATCAATTCATGGTTGGACAAGCTGTGCGCTCCTTTTAATATCAGTCGTTCCCGCGGCCGATCTTCACGTGGAACGTTATGGATCCTAAGCGATTCTTTTGACAAATTTGATCCTCCTTGTATCAATATTGGTTTATCATCTGTTCTCCGCTCACTCATGAAAACGGAGTCAAAAAAGGAATTGTGCTTTGGTTCGCCGGACTTTTCTATTTGTAAAATGAGGAGGAAAGAATAGAACGGTATCGTGATCATCCCCGTTATATCAGAGGTTCTAATAAAGGGGATTCCAATACGATGCCTTCATTTCCTTGGTAAAAGATCGGGCAAGCCATGACAAGGAAAATTTCAGGGGTGTCTTTTCTTTTTGGAAGATTCGCATAGAAATAAACTTGCGTGTAATAGCGGTTCCTGACAAGCCAATCCGTTTTTACAACAGCTCCAATGCCACTTTCTTAGATGAAAGGCTCTGTCTTCCTCTTTCATCTCATGAAACAAATGGCCGATATCCCATTTCTTTTAATGTCCAGAATACCCTTGCTATTGGCAGTCCTACCACCGAAAAAAAGTCGCCATGAATTTCTTTGACGAATATTGACCCCAGACCTTGGATTCCGTATGCACCCGCTTTATCAAACGATTCCCCGCTGTTGAGATAGTCATCTATTACATCATCAGGCAATGTCCAAAAGGTAACATCCGTCCGTTCATAGAAAACGCGTTGCTGCTCCCCATGTACAATGGCTGTTCCGGTATAAACGGAGTGGGTTTGTCCAGACAGCATCTTCAACATGTTCTTAGCTTCCTCACGGCTTTTCGGTTTTCCTAAAATTTGATTGTGAATAGACACCATTGTATCAGCCCCAATAACAAAAGCTTCCGGTGCATGAGATGCCACTACTTTTGCTTTTTGGAGGGCAAGAGACATTACCGCTTCATCAGGGGGAGCTTCTGGTGAGATCTTCTCTTCTACATGGCTGATTTCAACTGTAAAGGGGATATTCAGTCTTTGAAGAAGTGCTTTTCTGCGTGGAGAACTAGAAGCCAAAATCAATTTTTGCATACCTTCACGTTCCTTTCATGTCAGGGAGATACACGTCTATTTTACCAATATTCACCTTATAGTACAAATCCTTCAATCCTTTCACCATTCATCTTTTACTTTAAATTTTGACGATTTAAGTAGGACCAATCCTTTGTTTTTTGTAAACATAGGAAACTGTTTTGTCATTCTTTCATTTAAAAAATTTACAGGGTATAAAAACAAAAAATTCAGACAATTCCAAGAGGGTTCGGGTGTAGTTAGTTTGTCAACTCCTTAAATTCTACTTTGTTCATCCTTCACTCAGTCCGATTTACCGTTGACAAACAGCAAGCAAAAGTTTTCTTTACCTGTAAAACTAAGGTCGTGATAATAAGTATTAAAGCAAAAATTTAGGGATTCCTTTATTTTAGGAATCCCTAAAAAAAAACAATGCTAGTTATGTTTTAAATTCTTTTTGCCACTAAGTAATTGAGTAAACTTGACTACCCCAAACATTGCCATTGCAAAAAACAATACTGATACTACGCTTGAAACGATCATTCCAGTACCTCCCTTATTTTATGGAAGTACAACGTTTTCCTTTAATTGTTGCTCTTAACCAGCCGTTTCAACCACCAAAATCCCTAATTGGAGTCCCGACGTAAAATACAATGTTGCTTGTTTAGAGTTATCTACTTTTAGTTTACTTGATTTTACTCACCGTTTAAGCGACAGAACAACAAAAACCAGATCCTTATCGAAGCGAATTCAATACTGCATCCAACTGACTTTCCGTTTTGACGGACGCCCTGCAAAGAATCAAAAACTACTTTGCAGAGGAATAGGCGCCGATAAATTTCAACAGTTGTTCTTGGGCATCAATGCCTTTTTGTCGATCCGCTTGCTTGCTCAAATGAACGATATCCTTTCCAGCCTCTAATAGTGATTTTTGCATGGTTTTTAAAGCAGTTGTTTTAGGAGTTTGTTTTTCTACTTTTTGCAAATTAGATTGAATGATGTCTCGATTGGCTAAATCGGCTCCTTTGTTCAGAACAATATTGGCACTCTCCGCCGAAAGCAGCTGAAACAAAGAAACGTATTGCTCCACCAGGCCAGTGTCGCTTTTAGCAGCTTGGATCTTTCTTTCCGGTATCGTAAAAGTTTTCGCATAAACATCCACTTTTTTTTCTTTCCAAAGACTGCCTAACTTCTTTGCATCTTCAATCGATCCAGCCGTACCCAATAGAAGAACGTATTGTCCATCCTGCATGAACGTTTCGGCAGGGACCCCTTTATCTTTCACTTTTTTCAGCACCTCTTGCGCTGCTTCTTCTTTGCTGAAAATACCTCCCTGAACAATCGACGCCGAAAGTTCTGGAAGTACAAGCGTTTCCTCCTTATTGCTTTTTGCCGGCACAGTTCCTTGCTGGGAAGAGCGGACCTGCTTAACCGGTGTTCCCGCATCCGCATTCGTGACAACTTTAACAATCACAAAGCCGAGCATGATGCCGACAATCATAGCGCTGACTATGGATAACGCAAGCGATGCAGCCTGTTTTCCTCCCACTGATCTTTTTCCGCTTTTTTTCTTTCCTTTAGAGGTTGAAACATATTCTATTTTATGAAAGCCTTGATCCTCTCCCATTTTTTGAACTTCTTCTTCTGGAAGGACCCACGCAAAAGATTCATTTTCTTCGCCACTGTTTTTTTCAATCGCCGCAGCAGTCTCCTTTTGACTGGTATTCCAACGATGAGTGATTGAGTTCTTCTTTTCCGATTCTTTCCCATCTAGTACAATTTTGATCGTGCGATTTTTTTGCTCGTCCAATTTGCCTGCCCTCCCCGTGCATTCTTATTGCCTTATCCTAGCACACTCAATCAAAAAAAGAACAAGAGTTTTGTCGTCTTTTAAAGGCAGTTTGTCGTCAAATTTTTTCACTGCTTTTCTATTTTCGCAAGGCATGCATGAGAAAACGGTCGTAAATTTTCTAAAATATTCGCTTGCCCACTCGAAATGTCCCTTATTTTCCGCCAAAAATGTTAAGATCACGAATCATTCTCTCAAGATCATTACAAAACTTTATTTCAATAGCAAGCAAAAATTTTTTCTTATGTATAGTTGATGAAGTCTCTAAGTTATGGCATCGCCATTGACTTATAAACGTTATTTTGAAGGGTAGTTGTTGCATCACGGGAAGGCCGCATATGTAGATTCCCTTGCTATCATCAAAATGGATTTATTGACTCGTTATGACGACAAATCTTTAATCAAGAAAATACGTGTCGAATGGTAGAATAATCGTTGGATAAAAAAGCTATCAAAAAATAGTTTCTCCTTCGCCCGGACAGTCGATTTTTATATGAGAATAACAATTTTGATTCAACAACAAGAAAACTATTTCGAGCAAAAAAAGAAGACCCGCTACGAGTCTTCCTGATCGTTTTTCCTGCAAAAGGCAGTAAGACCTCTTCTCAATAAAGCTAACTGTCCCTGATGCCGATTGGTTCCACTAACCATTCATGTTCCATGAATGGAAGTGTCACTTTATCCCGCATGAAGGGGCAGTAAGTTCCTTCCTCTCCAGAACATATAGGACTAATAGAGCTCCAATTGGAGGACAACTGCCCCTAATGCCCGATTGGTTCCACTAACCATTCATGTTCCATGAATGGAAGTGTCACTTTATTTGTTTTTTTGGAATGCTTTTTTCACTTCTGAAAGAAAATACAGCGAGCCTGTAATCATGAGCATTTCGTTTTCTTGAAGAGAGGCTGTTTTTTCCTTCAAGAAAGACGGCCACCCTTCTCCAATATACGTTCCGTTGCAGCCTGAAAATTCTTCTTGTCCGGCTGCTTTCGGAAAATCAAATGTGGCAAAAACAAGTTCATCCGCGATTTCTTCAAGCGATCGCACCATGTCGTCTATTTTTTTCGTTTTCAGCGCCGCAAAAAGAATCGTGAGTTTATATTCCGAATAACGCTGCCTTATCGTTTCGGTAAGCGCCTTGATCCCGTCAGGATTATGAGCGCCGTCCATCATGACTAAAGGCTTCTCGGACAAAACTTCCATTCTTCCTGGCCAAAACGCATTTTTTAATCCGTCGCGAATATGCTCCTCTTCAATTAAGAAAGAAAAGAACGTTTTCAAGTAGGAAGCCGCCATTAATGCAAGAGCAGCATTTTCGACTTGATGGACTCCTTTTAATCCGACAATTAAATGGTCCCAGCTTCCTAAAACGGATGAGAGGTTGATCTTTTCACCCTCCGGAACAGAAGCAACATGTTCGACCGAGAACTCTTTCCCCAATCGATAAAGGCTGGAACGGCCTTTCTTGCTTTTATTTTGAATGACAGCAAGAGCATCCTCTTGATGGACCGCCGTGATCACAGGGATTCCGTTTTTAATGATTCCTGCCTTTTCAAATGCAATTTTTTCAACAGTATCCCCCAAATACTCCATATGGTCCATTCCAATATTCGTAATCACCGTCAATATCGGAATAATCACGTTGGTGGAATCAAATCGTCCTCCCATACCCACCTCAAAAATGACTAGAGGAACCGGGCGGATTTTGGCAAAATAATAAATAGCCATCGCCGTAATGACTTCAAATTCTGATGGACCACCCCATTCTGTATTTTCCAGTTCTTCCGCCAATGGTTTAATCACATTGGTCAGCTGGACAATCTCTTCATTGCTAATGGGTTTGCCGTTCACGCTGATTCGTTCGTTAAATTGTTCGATATACGGGGAAGTAAAAGTTCCGACATGATAGCCCGCTTCTTGCAAAATGGAGCGGATCATTTCAACCGTTGACCCTTTGCCATTTGTCCCTCCGACATGTACGGCTTTCAAGCGGCGCTCCGGATGATCAAGCTTCTCCATCATCCATTCCATTCTCTTTAAACCCGGTTTTATTCCAAGCTTCAATCTTCCATGAATCCATTCTAACGCTTCTTCGTATGTATGAATCATTTTTCAATCCCCCCTTTATTACAATACTACTTGAGAAAAACGATTTCAAAAAAGAATACAAAAAAAGACTGGAAGGAAGGGGGAATAATGGCTTTGCAGAAGCAAATCCATTCCTCCTCATTTTCCAGTCCTTTTTCTTTTACGGAAAGCACATTCTGCTGGCTATTATAAATTTTGTAATTCGTTAATTCTTTCTTCGACAGCTTTTCGTTTTTCGAGATAGTCTTTTTCTTTTTGACGCTCTTCCTCAACCACTTTTTGAGGCGCCTTTTTCACGAAGTTTTCATTGCTGAGTTTTTTCTGTACTCTTTCCACTTCTTTATTCCATTTTTCCCATTCTTTTTTCAATCGGGCAATCTCTTCTTCCAAGTTGATTAAGCCTTCAAGCGGCAAGAAAATTTCCGCTCCCGTTACAACCGCCGTCATCGCTTTTTCCGGAGCCTCTATGTCCGTTGCAATCGTCAACGTTTCTGGATTGCAAAAACGTTCAAGATACACACGGTTTTTTTCCAGAACGGACAAAATATGTTCATCTTTTGCTTGTACCACCATTTTAATCGGCTTGCTAAGAGGCGTATTCACTTCCGCCCGGATATTACGGACAGAACGAATGATTTCCACCAGAAGCTTCATTTCATCAGCGGCTTCCGGATCAGAAAGTTCCGGACGAACGACCGGCCAGCTCGCAACGGTAATCGACTCTCCCTTATGAGGAAGATTTTGCCATATTTCCTCGGTAATAAACGGCATGAACGGATGCAGCAACCGCATCGTTTGATCCAATACGTACGCCAAAACGGAACGAGTCGTTTTCTTGGACGCTTCATCATCGCCATAAAGAGGCAATTTGGCCATTTCGATATACCAGTCGCAGAAGTCATCCCAAATAAAATTATATAATACTCGGCCGACTTCCCCGAATTCATAGCGTTCAGCAAGATTTGTCACAAGCTCGATGGTTTCATTCAAGCGGGTTAAAATCCATTTGTCCGCCACTGATTTCTCTCCGGTTAAATCAATTTCTTCATACGTGAGCCCGTTCATATTCATCATGGCAAATCGGGAAGCGTTCCAAATTTTATTGGCAAAATTCCAGACAGACTCAATTTTTTCAATACTGAAACGCAAATCTTGTCCCGGAGAACTTCCCGTTGCAAGGAAATAGCGGAGTGAATCAGCCCCGTATTGATCGATGACATCCATCGGGTCTACCCCGTTTCCAAGCGATTTGCTCATTTTTCGGCCTTCCGCATCACGGACAAGTCCATGAATAAGAACGTCCTTAAACGGCCGTTTCCTAGTAAATTCCAATCCTTGAAAAATCATTCTTGAGACCCAGAAGAAAATGATATCATACCCAGTGACAAGAGCATCAGTCGGATAATAGCGTTTGTAATCCGATGCTTCTGTATCCGGCCAACCCATAGTGGAAAATGGCCAAAGCGCCGAGCTGAACCATGTATCAAGAACGTCCGGATCCTGCTCCCAATTCTCAATATCTTTAGGCGGTTCCATGTCAACGTAAATTTCACCGGTTTCTTTATGATACCAAGCCGGAATTCGATGGCCCCACCATAGCTGACGGGAAATGCACCAATCGCGGATGTTTTCCATCCAATGCAAGTACGTTTTTTCAAATCGTTCGGGTACAAAGTGAACTTTGTCTTTTCCTTTTTGGCATTCAATAGCCGCTTTGGCCAACGGTTCCATTTTCACGAACCATTGTGTTGATAAAAATGGTTCAACAACCGCGCCGCTTCGTTCAGAATGCCCAACTGAATGCATGTGTTCTTCAATTTTGAAAAGAACACCTTGTTCCTTTAAGTCTTTAACAATCTGCTTACGGCATTCAAAGCGATCCATTCCTTGATATTGAAGGGCATTCTCATTCATGGTGCCGTCTTCGTTCATGACTAATATCCGTTCCAAATTATGGCGGTTGCCCACTTCAAAGTCATTCGGATCGTGCGCCGGCGTAATTTTTACGGCTCCGGAGCCAAATTCCATATCGACATATTCATCGCCGATAATCGGGATTTCCCGGCCAACGATCGGCAAAATCACCGTTTTGCCAATAAGATGCTTATACCGTTCATCATCCGGATGAACAGCTACCGCCGTATCACCCAGCATCGTTTCCGGACGGGTAGTCGCCACTTCAATATAGCCAGAACCGTCTTTGAGCGGATATTTCATATGGTAGAAAGCGCCTTTTACTTCTTTATAGACGACTTCAATATCGGACAAAGCTGTTTTCGTCACCGGGTCCCAGTTGATGATGTACTCTCCGCGATAAATGAGCCCTTTGCGGTAAAGAGAAACGAACACTTTTCTAACCGCTTTTGAAAGTCCTTCATCGAGAGTAAAACGTTCACGGCTATAGTCCAGGCCAAGGCCGAGTTTAGCCCATTGTTTACGAATAAAATCGGCATACTCTTTTTTCCATTTCCAAACTTCCTCTAAAAACTTTTCCCGGCCTAGATCGTAGCGGGACTTTCCTTCTTCCCGAAGTTTTTGCTCCACTTTTGCCTGCGTAGCAATTCCTGCATGGTCCATGCCCGGAAGCCAAAGGACATCGTAACCTTGCATGCGTTTCATACGCGTTAAAATGTCTTGCAAAGTAGTATCCCAAGCATGCCCCAAATGAAGCTTTCCGGTCACATTGGGCGGCGGGATCACAATCGTATAAGGTTGTTTTTCTGGATCATCTTTTGCTTCAAAAAATTTACCGTTTACCCACCATTCGTATCTTCCCGCTTCTACAGCGCGCGGGTCATACTTTGGCGGCATCTTCACATCGTGATTCTCCACAGCGTTTCCTCCTTTTCAATTCAAAATAAAAAACTCCCATCGCCAAAAGGACGAAAGGAGTTGTCTTCGTGGTACCACCTTTTTTCCGGATCGAAATCCGGCACTCTTTCGGATAACGGGTTTTCCCGGCTTCGGCTACTAAATCGTTTCACAGAAGCAGCTCGAGGGCGACCTTCCGATGAATCCGCTCAGGAATCTTTCAGCCATGGATTCCCTCTCTAAAAGAGCGGTGATCACCGTACTCCTCCCTTTCCAAGCCATTAATCGATACTATATTATCATTCAGCTTTTATCTTTTTTCGTTGTCGCAATAACAGCGTTCCTTCTGT
Source organism: Bacillus sp. FSL W8-1127 (assembly GCF_038006725.1). Classification (NCBI taxonomy): domain Bacteria; kingdom Bacillati; phylum Bacillota; class Bacilli; order Caryophanales; family Bacillaceae; genus Bacillus; species Bacillus sp. FSL W8-1127. Next base: position 2,478,754 of record NZ_JBBOVU010000001.1, read on the forward strand.
TTCAACCATTATATTAGCGAATTTGCTACCAGTTCGTCAATGATTATCGCCATTTTTCCTGTTTTTTAGACAATGCTGTTGTCTTTTTCGATATAAAAATTAAAACGGAAGTTGAGAAGTTTAAACTATTTTTCGAATATTTCGTTTCGATAAAAATTTGCAAAAAATATTATTATATAGTAATGACGAAGATTTAAACCTGTTATATAATAGATTTTGAAAGCGATCACGAAAAGGGGGAACACCAAAGTGAGGATCAACTTCAATAATTTAACCGTAAGGGTTATTATTGGAATTTTATTAGGAATCATTGTCGGCATCCTATTTCCAGAATTTGCATCAAAGCTAAAAATTTTAGCTGATTGGTTCATTAAATTAATTAAAATGTTGATAGCGCCTATTATCTTCTTAACCGTTGTCACAGGAATCGGCGGCATGGGAGATATGAAAAAAGTCGGACGGATCGGCGGAAAGGCCCTTATTTATTTTGAAGTCGTCAGCACTATAGCATTAGCGATCGGCACGATCGTCGTCAATATCGTCCAACCAGGCAAAGGCTTTGATTTATCCGGTGCTAAACACGAAGATATTTCCCAGTATGTATCACAAGCAAAAGAAACAGGGCACGGTTTTATTGATTTTATTTCCAGCATCATTCCGGACAGCGTTGTAGGAGCGTTGGCTAAAGGCGATTTACTTCCTATTTTATTTTTTGCTGTCTTATTTGGACTCGCAGCAGCGTCCTTGGGAGAAAAAGTATCACCTGTCATCAAATTGTTTGAACAATTAACAGATATTTTCTTTAAAATTGTCAATATGATTATGAAATTTTCTCCGATTGCTGCATTTGGAGCCATGGCCTACACCATCGGACAATTCGGAGTCGGATCCCTTGTCAACCTTGGAAAACTGATGGGTTCCATCTACTTAACTATGTTCCTATTTGTTTTCATTATTCTCGGATTGATTGCCAAATTGTTTAAATTTAATATTTTAAAATTTATCGCTTATATTAAAGAAGAACTACTGCTCGTTTTAGGTACGTCTTCTTCTGAATCCGCTTTACCGACTTTAATGAAAAAATTAGAAAATTTCGGTTGTTCTAAATCCGTTGTGGGTCTTGTCGTTCCAACCGGCTACTCCTTTAATTTGGATGGAACAGCCATCTATCTATCGATGGCAGCGATGTTTATTGCCCAGGCTTACGGGGTTCATTTAACCATCGGACATCAAATTATGCTGCTTGCTCTTTTGATGTTGACCTCAAAAGGAGCAGCTGGGGTGACCGGCTCTGGTTTTATTACGCTCGCAGCGACGCTTTCAGCTTTTCCGATGATACCCGTTGAAGGAATCGCATTGTTAATCGGCGTCGATCGATTTATGTCAGAAGCGCGCGCCATTACGAATATCATTGGAAATGCAGTTGCAACGGTTGTCATATCCAAAACAGAAAAAGAATTTGATCGCTTCTCCACTCATCCTGTAGTAAGTACGGAAAAACATTGGGGGACGAATTCAGAACAGTCTATAACCAAATAAAACAAAAAGCTGGCATAAAAGTTCAATCTTTCTGCAACAGGGAGCATATCGGTTCTAACAAGAATCATAAGTGCTCGTAGAAAGAGTGTTGAACTTTAAGCCGGCTTTTTTTGTTTCCTCACCAATTATCCCGATTGACATAGGATATAGTACACTACTCAGGAAGGTGTCCAGTATGCGAAAAAAGTATAATCCTCTCCTCTTGCCGCCATGGCTCCAAGTCGTAAGAGCAGTTGCTCGGCAATTAATCATTCCCTTTACCATTTTCCAAGCGATTCGGACGATTTTTTTGCCGACCACTTTTGATGTTATTTTACTCTCAATATTTGTCCTTCTTGCCATTGCCTTATATTGGGAATGGATTTAGAATCTTCATTTCTAAAAGAAGGCTGCTATGCCCATTCCAACGAAAAGCGGGGAGCCGTTGTTAAAGACTTCCATCCTCACATGAAACAAAACGAAAAAAGTTCCTTCCAAACAACCGCAGCAAAGCTCACCGTTTCATGCCACTTTACATTTTTTATGAAGAATTGCCTCCCTGTTTTTCTTTTTTTGCTTGTTCATTCTCCAATATCCGCATGACGATATATTCTACATTTCGAAGCTGCCAATAGTCATGTTGAAGAGTGCGGACAAACTGTTTTTCATCCTTATTCACATCGGTTTCCGAATACTTTTCCAGAGTCGATAAAATTTGTCCGGGGTAAGATAAATAACTAAGAAATAACGACATTTCATCTTCTTTCAACGGAAAATAGGCAAAATAAGTCATAATCCATTCCAAACATTCGTCGTGCTTTGTTGGATACGTTTTTAGGGTCCGGGATAAGAACGGAAGAAGATCCCGAATCGGAAGGGCCGTTTGTGAACGTTCAAAGTTGGAGAAATAACCTAGTCCGTCTTCATTATAAAGAAAATGTTCCGGCGACAGTTTTCCGTGTATGATCACCGTACGCACCGTTTTATTTTCTTTTGACGCTTCATACCACTCTTCCAACTTTTCTTTTGAGAATTGAAGAGCTTGCAAAATTTGAATATAGTACAAACTGGATAACAGTTGAAAAGGCGACATATAAATTTCTTGTTCACAGCTTGTGATCCATTGTTCTAAAAATTCTTCCTGTTTCTCCCACTCTGCTTTCATTCTTTCAAAGTGCTGCTTTCTTTCCTCCTGATCCACCGGTATTTCCCGTGTGGACAAAGTGTGGAGTCTTGCGAGCTCACGGAACATTTGCTGATGGCGTTGGCTTCTCCCTTCCTTTTCATTGCCGGTTAGCCAGGGCATTAAATAATAAAGATGATGGCCATGAAGAACCCCGTAGCGTCCATCCAATGTCGGATAAATCGGAATGAGGCGATGATAGCCTTTTTGAAACAGAAGTTGAAGCGAGCGGATAAATTCCATCCCCTCGTTTGCTGGAATTCTTTTGACGGCGAACACTCCTTTATCGGTATGGACCTTCGCCACTTTCCCAAAAAGCTCATAGAAGGTCAGAGATAATCCATAGTTTTGAAGTATCGCTTGCATATCCTCCATACCTTCACCTGCTTTAAAAGAAGCGAGCAGGAATAAACCTGCTCGACGTCTAATGTTTTGCCGTTTTGGATTCCGGAATATACAGAACTTGACCACCGGAGACACTTTGTGTCGTTTCTAACTGATTTTCCTTTATAATTTGTTGAACGCTTACTTCATACCGCTCCGCAATTTGGTCAATCGTTTCACCATTTTGGACAATGCAAACTTTTAATTTTGCAGGCTTCTCTTCATCCTTCCTGGCAAAAAATTCTTTGAGCGATATGGATTCATAATGCTTTTTCTTTTTGAAAATCTTTTGTTTAGGCTTTTCCTCTTCTTGTTCTTTCGAATCCTCTTCTTCCGTCGATTCGTTTTCCTCCGCTTCACTTTGATGAGACGTTTCACCTTTGTATTCGGCTGCATTTTCAATGAATATGTTTTCTTCTTCCGAATCAAAAAATGCTGGTTCTTTCTCGGAATACCCTTCCTTTCGATCAGCTTGCTCTTTACGTGGCGCCTCTCCTGATTGATTTTTCAGTTCTTTCCATTCTTCCTCTTCCGAAAACCTTTCTCCTATAGAAGCTTCTTCTTCCTCCTCTGGAAAGTCTTCTGTTTTTTCCTTTCTTTTTGCTTCAGCATAAAACGTTCCTTCTTCTTCCTCTAGTTCTGCATCTTGTTCCGAAAAAAGCGGGTAAATTCTTTCCTGTTCGTTCTTTTCCTCTTCTAATATATCTTGATGCCGTTCCCGAGGAAACACCTCCACTTCTTCTATTTCTTCTTCCAATGAGAACGTCTCGTTATCTGTCTGTCTTGCGACTGTACCGTCAATCGTTAAATCCACTGTCAGCTTTAAGCAAGATTTTTCCGGTATTTCATAATCGAACGTTTCAATGCTTACTTCAATATCTTCCAATGAATGCACCCTGCTTTTTGGAATCGATATATCAATGGGGAAGCCGTGGAAAAACTCCATCCCTCCTTCGTCGTCCACCCTCACTTCTTGAACATACTTCCCGTTGGTTAACTGATCTTCCTCTTCGATTGCTTCTTCTACGGAAAGATATTCACCCGACAGCCTTAACTGCCCTCGAATGACAACGAAATGTTCTTGTTCTTCAACTACAATCTCGGGATCCAAAGAAATGGATATCAATTCCTCTACTTCCTGTCCCTTTCGAAACCAAAGCGTTTCTTCCAAAGAAAATCGCAAACTTGATTGATCATTCTGTACCAAACGGATTCCTCCTTTCCAAGTTCAAACTGTTTTATAAAAGAACTTACTATCAGCAAAAATCCGGTATCCTTTGATTCTGCTCAAGTACGTCATCGAAGTTTTCCATCCAGTAGCCGATTTTTCATCAGCCCTAAAACAAAGACCCGCTGCTCTCAAGATTCGCTTTATTTTCAATCTATGCTCAAGTTTTCTGGAATATGTTTATTTGCGTAATAATTGATTTTTTATCAAAGAAGGAAATAAACTGCCCAAATTCAGTAAAATATTCCGGGAACACCGCTTTTTTCATGTATTAGGCAGCGTTGATGATCGCAAAATTCACTTGCCCTCCGCGGACGATCCGCAAATTTTCATTGCCAGTGCCGGTAAAAGTGAACATCGAATTCTGGCGGTTGCCATCACCCAGACACTTTCTGAAACAAGACTCCTTCAAAAAGAACTCCTAGAAATCGAGTAGGAGGGAGCGATTAACTCCCGTCCTCTCACACCACCGTACGTACGGTTCCGTATACGGCGGTTCAATTAAGATAATTGACGCAAGTCTTTATAACTTCCGTGAATAGCTGTTCTCTTTATGCCAGTGGTCACTCCACCCTCCAAGAGGTCTCCCACGGGATTCACCGCTTCCTCCCTCAAGTGAGGTACTACGTTTTCTGTGTTCATCATGACTCACTGAATACCAAGGGCTATTCTCTCTTAATTGTTCGGTCCTTCTTAGTTGTTCTAGACCAACTAATACTATGACCTCTGCTGACTTCTGACGGTTCAGCTACTTATCACTAAGTAGGTTATGAAGAGTACTTCACATATCCGCCAGACCTCCCCGGGTAAGTACATGCACTTTCACACCATCTATCCGCCTCATTTACTCGATATGACCTTCGACAGAAAGAGCTTTGTTTTGTTATGCAAACTCACTCAATCATACCTAGCCTTATATGAGGTTCGTGTTCCTCGGACCGGTGTTTTGCCTCCAGCTTCCTTCAGATTCCGCGTCACCACGGACACCCTTGCTCTTGGCTAACCTCTACTTCTGTCTTCGGGGTTCGGGACTTACACCCTATAGTTCATGTACATGCCGGGCGCACATAAACAAACCCGACAAGAATGATATCATCTCGTCGGGTTTTCTTGTTTTTAAAAGGGGGCTTTTAGGCCACCCCATAATAATTTTTATTTGAAACAATCTTAACTTGCATCCTTTAACGAGCATTTGAACCATATTGCGGTTCATTTAGCAAAGCTTGATTGTCGCTCTCTCTGCCCAAGCGCGTTATCCTCTAATCTTTTTGAACGCTTTTTCAGCAGCAGCAATCGTTTTTTCAATGTCTTCGTCCGTATGGGCAGCCGATAGGAAAATTCCTTCAAATTGAGAAGGAGGCAGAAAGATCCCTTCATTGGCCATTTCCCGATAATAGCTGGCGAACAGCTCTAAATCAGATGTTCTCGCTGTTTCATAGTTGATCACCTTTTCGTTCGTAAAGAACAAACCAATCATCGAACCGGCACGATTGATAGTATGCGGAATTTCGTATTTTTCAGCCGCTGCGTGAATGCCTTCTTCCAGCCGGTCTGCTTTACGGACAAATTCTTTGTAAAGATCAGGAGTAAGCTGACGAAGGGTTTCATATCCTGCTGTCATCGCAAGAGGATTTCCGGAAAGTGTTCCGGCTTGGTAAATCGGGCCGCTCGGTGCTACTTTCTCCATTATGTCCGCTCGTCCACCGAAAGCGCCAACAGGCAGTCCGCCTCCAATGACTTTTCCTAAGCAAGTGAGATCCGGCGTTATTCCGAAATATCCTTGAGCACAATGGTAATCAACACGGAAACCTGTCATCACTTCATCAAAAATCAAAAGCGATCCGTATTCCTTCGTCACTTTCCGCAGCCCTTCCAAAAATCCTGGAACCGGCGGAACAACGCCCATGTTCCCTGCCACCGGCTCCACGATCACGCAAGCGATGTCCTCACCGTATTTTTCAAAAGCTTGCTTAACAGCTTCCAGATCGTTATAAGGGACAGCAATCGTATTTTCAGCTACTCCTTTAGGCACTCCCGGACTGTCAGGAAGCCCGAGAGTAGCCACTCCTGAACCCGCTTTGATCAGCAAAGAATCGCCGTGTCCATGGTACGATCCTTCAAATTTTACAATTTTATTTCGTCCCGTATATCCCCTTGCCAGCCGCAGCGCGCTCATCGTGGCTTCCGTACCGGAAGACACCATCCGAACGATCTCTATAGATGGAACTCGTTCTTGAACGAGTTTTGCCAATTTATTTTCCATAATCGTAGGCGCACCAAAGCTCGTTCCATTTTCGGCCGTTTTCTTAATGGCTTCAATCACTTGATCGTTTGCATGTCCTAAAATAAGCGGACCCCAGGAAAGAACGTAATCAATATATTCATTTCCATCAATGTCATAGATTTTGGAGCCTTTTCCCCGCTCCATGAAGATCGGATCCATATTGACCGATCTAAAAGCACGGACCGGACTGTTGACTCCACCGGGCATGAGTTTAACGGCATCTTTATAAGCTTGTTTGGACTTTTCGTAAGAACGCATGTTTATCCCCCATTTTCTTAATTACAAAACAGAATCCTCTTGAAGGTAACGGCAGACATCTTTTGCAAAATAAGTAATGATGAGATCGGCACCTGCACGTTTCATGCTCGTTAATTTTTCCATCACAATGGCTTTTTCATCGATCCATCCGTTTTGAGCGGCCGCTTTGACCATCGAATACTCACCGCTGACATTATAAGCGACAATCGGCACATTAAAGCTGTTACGGACGTCTCTCACAATATCCAAATAAGACATCGCAGGCTTCACAATTAAAAAGTCTGCGCCTTCTTCAATATCTGACTCCGCTTCCCGAAGCGCTTCACGACGATTGGCCGGATCCATTTGATAAGTTTTGCGGTCGCCAAACTGCGGAGTAGAATCGGCAGCATCGCGAAAAGGTCCGTAGAAACTGGAGGAATATTTCACCGCATAAGACATAATCGGCACATATTCAAATCCTGATTCATCCAGACCTTTGCGGATAGCCGCCACAAATCCATCCATCATATTGGAAGGAGCGATAATGTCCGCCCCTGCTTTTGCTTGGCTTATTGCTGTTTTGGCCAATAAATCAAGAGACGGATCATTTAATATTTGACTGCCTTCTACAACGCCGCAATGGCCGTGGCTTGTGTATTCGCATAAACAAGTGTCCGCCACTACGACGATGTCCGGGTAATGGCTTTTAATATAGCGAATCGCTTCCTGAACGATGCCATGGTCATGGTAGGCCCCTGATCCCACTTCGTCTTTTTCTTTCGGTACACCAAAAACGATCACCGATTTAATCCCTAATTCCACAATTTCATCCATTTCTTCTTTTAGACGATCGATGGAATATTGGTAAACACCAGGCATCGATTTCACTTCGTTTTTTATATTGACTCCTTCAACCGCAAAGATTGGATAAATTAAGTCTTCTTTTCGAACGAAATTTTCACGCACTAAAGCACGCATATTCGACGATTGACGAAGACGGCGATGACGTTTAAATTGCAGTTCCATATTATGTCTCCTCCTTTTGGTAAAAAGCGCAAATTTCTGCCAGCAAGGCATCCATCGTATACTCACCTGGACAAATATGCACAGGAAGACGGTATTGCCTAAGCTCTTTACTGGTGACCGGACCAATGCTGGCAAACAAAATCCGTGTTAAGTGTCGTTTTAATTGATGCTCTTCTACTACTCTCATAAAATGGCGAACGGTCGATGGACTTGTAAAACATGCGACATCCAAAATATCGTGATTCAACAATGAAACGAGCTTCTCTTCCGATTCTTTTGGGAAAATCGTTTCATAGACTATCCATTCTTCCGCAGACGCACCAGTTGACCGCAACGCTCTTGCGATAGATTCTTTGGATAAATTTCCTTTTGGTATGAGCGCGCGTTCCGCACGAAAACGTCCGTTTTGAATGCAGCGGACAAACTCATCTGCCGTATACCGGTCGGGAACAAAATCCGCATGAAAGCTATGTTTATTTAAAGCTTGTTCTGTTTTTGCCCCTACCACGGCAAATTTGGCTAATAGGCTTTTTTGCGGGTTAACGGCTCTTTCCGACAGAATTTGAAAAAAGAAATCCACACCGTTTTTACTTGTGAAAATCACCCAGTCAAACATCTCGAGCATTCGCAAAAATTCTTCTTCCCTTTGATCGTGAACAGGTTGAAACGCGATTAACGGTACAACGTGGGGAATACCGCCAAGCTGTTCAATTTCGGCAGCAAAACCAGCTGCTTGCTTTTGGCCGCGGGTAATCAAAATTTGCTTTCCGGCTAATGGAAGACTCCCTCCCATAAAGCTCACTCCCCAGCAAGCTGATCAATCAGCTGTTTGGCTCCCATTCGAATCATGCGACGAGCTACTTCTTCCCCCACTTGTTCGGGATTTCTTCCTACCGCCATTTCTTTGTAAACGGTTTTCCCATCTGGTGAGGCAACAAGTGCAGTCAATACTACTTCTTCTCCTTTTACATGAGCGTAGCCGGCAATCGGCACTTGGCATCCGCCGTCCATTTTTTGAAGAAAAGCTCGTTCAGCAGCGACTGATTGGGCGGTATCGGTACTGTTTAATCCTTGGAGAAGGGACAAAAGCTCTTCATCGTCTTTCCGGCATTCAACGGCTAGCGCCCCTTGTCCAACAGCCGGAAGGCAAATATCCGGATCTAAAAATTGTGTCACGACATCTTTTGTCCAGCCCATGCGCGACAAGCCGGCAGCGGCCAAAACAATCGCATCATAGTCGTCGGTTTCCAGTTTTTTTAGACGTGTGTCAATATTTCCGCGGATCCATTGAATTTTCACATCCGGTCTATGCGCCAAGATTTGAGCTCCGCGCCGCAAACTGCTTGTCCCAATTTTCGCCCCAGCCGGCAATTGGTCCATCGTGAGCCCGTCTTTAGAAATCAAGACATCACGGTGATCTTCCCGTTCAGGAATACAGCCGATCGTAAGCCCTTCTGGCAAATATGCAGGCATATCTTTCATGCTATGTACAGCCATGTCAATTTCTTTGTTCAGCATGGCCTGCTCGATCTCTTTGACAAACAATCCTTTCCCGCCCACTTTGGATAAGGTAACGTCAAGAATCTTATCGCCTTTTGTCACGATCTCTTTTATTTCAAATTCATAGGAAGGATTTAGCCTTTTTAATTGTTGAATGACCCATTTGGTTTGTGTCAGCGCCAATTTGCTTCTACGCGACCCTACGATAATTTTTCTCATAACGGCCTCCTTCAATCACATATACCAAAAATGAAATGCCGATAAGCGGCTAACTAAAAAGAAGTTGATAAGCACAATGAGAAACGCAGCTGTATTGAATAAAGCGAGCGCTTTTCCCTGCTTGTTTTTCCGAACTTTAAAGTAAAGGAACATGCTGTAAACAATCAATAAAATAAAAGAACTGATAATTTTTGGATCATACCATTCCACATTAGGGAGTTTTGTGAATTTCCATTGCAGCCCTAAAATCAACGACAATAGCAGCATTGGCACGCCAATTGCATTTAATATATAGGACAGCTGCTCAAGCTTCGTCAAATCGCCAATCCGCCACAACCACTGACTCCACTTTTTTTCTTTCAAAAGCCGATACTCCAGCAAATATAACAACGAAAAAATAAAGGACAGCGAAAAAGCCCCGTAAGAAAGCAGCGCCATTATAATATGAATCAGCAAAAGCTCAGAGACTAATCTTTCTGCCATAGCGTCCGATTGCATTTGCATAGGCGCAAATGTATGAATCGCCATAATGGCAAATCCAAGTATATTGGTGAAAAACACCAAAAAATCCATTCGTAAAAACCGATTGATCAATAATGAAAATGTGATCAACACCCATGCATAAAAATAAAGCCCTTCAAAAATGGTCAGGACCGGAAACCTTCCTGTCTTGAACATATAAAGAAACAAAAAAATTGTTTGAAGCACCCAAACAATCGCTAAAGTCCAGAAGGCGAACGAATTCGCCTTCCGATTTCGATGAAGAAAATCAATGAAGTAGAGCAAAATACTGACCGCATACAATAGAATCATGAGTTCATGCAATCTTGTCATACCGTGTACAAAAGCCATAAATGAACCCCTTACACTTGATAAGAAGAAGCCACGATGGCCCCCGTTTTTACGTCTTCTGCTTTCTGCTGATTTTCTGCTATCACTTGTTCCTCAATATTAAAGATTTTTGTAAAAAACTCCAATTTCTCTTTTGCGCCCTTTTGTCCTGCCAATTCTTTCGCTTGCAGGATTGGATCTTTTAACAACTGGTTAATAATGCTTTTTGTATGTTTATTAATAATCTTCCGTTCACGGTCGGTCAAATCGGGTAGCTTTCTATCCAAGCTTTTCATCGTTTCTGCTTGTATGGCAAGCGCCTTTTTCCGAAGCGCCGCAATAACAGGCACCACACCAAGCATATTCAGCCACTCATGAAATTCCGAAATTTCTTCTTCTATCATGATCATGATTTTTTCAGCTGCTTTTTTCCGTTCTGCCATATTCGCTTCTACAATGCCTTCCAAATCATCAATATCATACAAAAAGACATTTTCAAGCTCATGAATTTCCGGATCGATATCCCGCGGAACCGCTATATCGACCATGAAGAGAGGCCGTCCTTTTCTCAAATTAACGACTCCGGACATCATATCCTTTGAAATAACAAAGTCATTTGATCCGGTTGAACTGATGAGGATATCCGCTTCTAAAAGAGCACATTGCAATTCCCGCAGTTCTTTCGCCGTCCCCGAAAATCGCTCCGCTAACGAGGCAGCTTTTTCGAACGTACGGTTGATGACCGTTACTTTCGTCGCTCCGCTTCCTTGCAGATTTTTAAGGGCCAATTCCCCCATCTTTCCCGCACCGAGAATTAATACATGTTTGCCGTTTAAGTTTCCAAATATTTTTTTCGCCAGTTCCACGGCGGCATAACTGACGGAAACGGCATTCGCTCCAATTTCTGTTTTAGAATGAGCTTTTTTAGCCAATGTAACCGCTTGTTTAAATAATTGATTAAAAATCGTTCCAGTCGCTTCAGAACGCTGTGCTTGCAGAAAACTATCGCGTACCTGTCCGAGAATCTGCGTTTCCCCGACAATCATAGAATCTAAACCGCACGTTACTTTAAAAAGATGTTCAACCGCGTCCGCTTCTTCATAAACAAAGAGAAACGGCGCGAATTCATCCATTTCGATATGAAACCATTCGGAAAGGAATTCCTTTATATAATAGCGTCCAGTATGAATTTGATCTACGACCGCATAAATCTCCGTCCGGTTGCAAGTAGAAAGAATGACGCTTTCCAGAATGCTTTTTTTATTTTTCAGCGTACGAAGCGCTTCATCCAGATCATTTGCGTCAAAAGTAAGCCGTTCTCTTATTTCGACTGGGGCCGTTTTATAGTGAAGTCCTGCTACTATGATATGCATGGCCGACAGTGACACCCCCAAAAATCAATACTATTTTTATTATACCATGTTCAAAAATTACTGAATCAAAAAATTATGAACATATGGTAACATAGATATTAGTTTTACCCTTAAAATGGCTAAATGGAAAGACATCCATTTTTAAAATAATTATCATATTATATTTATTTTTAATTTCAAGTTTACAATACCAAACTATCCCGAAAGAATCAAATCATTGACCTTTTCGAAAGGAATGGATTTACGAATGAAACAACAGCGTTTTTTCCCAGGGATCATTTTAATGGGATTTGGAGCTTATTTTTATCTGCAAAAATCCAATATCCTATTATTCGATGGCTTTTTTACTTGGCCGACCATTCTCTTAATTGTTGGATTGGCTTTTCTTTTTCAAGCTTATGGCGGACAAGACTATCAGTTTATTCTGCCTGGCGTTATTTTGACAGGTTTTGGCATCCATTTTCATCTTGTTCGTCAGTTTCCAAATTGGCCTGATCAGATCGGAATTTTTGTTTTGATCATCGCCATCGGTTTCTTTCTTCAATCTCAAAAAACAAAAGAGGGCTTCCTATACAGTATGTTATTTTTCATTCTTGCCCTATTGTCGCTCTTTTATCAAAATGTCATTGCTTGGCTTGGATTGCTGAGGAGCGGGCAAGAAGATTTATGGCATTTTTGGCCAATACTGCTCATTCTAGTAGGAGCTTACTTATTATTTGTAAAACGAAAATAAGGAGGCAATGCATGCCTCCTTATTGACATTTTGAAACCTTTAAACAGAAACACAGCAATGCTAAAATCGCAAGACGCCGCTCATAACGACTCCGAATTAACGCAAATAGGCTTCAAGAAGATTCCAAGTCTTATCTTTTCCTTCTCCGGTCTCCGAAGAAAAAATGATGATTTCATCAGCCGGATCGAATTTCAATGTCTGTTTGACCTGCTTCACATGTTTCTGCCATTTTCCTCTTGGAATTTTGTCCGCCTTTGTGGCAATGACCATGCATGGGATATCATAGTATTTTAAAAAATCGTACATCATTACATCATCATTTGTCGGTGGGTGGCGCAAATCCACTAAAAGCAACACCAATTTCAATTGTTTTCTCGTCGTCAAATAAGTTTCAATCATTTGCCCCCATGCTTCTCTCTCTTTTTTGGAAACCCTTGCATATCCGTAGCCCGGAACATCCACAAAATAAAGCTTGTTTTCGATTCGATAAAAATTAAGCGTTTGTGTTTTTCCCGGATTGGATGATGTTCTGGCTAAACTTTTGCGATTGACCATTTTGTTAATAAAAGAGGATTTCCCCACATTTGAACGACCCGCAAGCGCAAATTCCGGAAGATCCTCTTTCGGATATTGTTCGGGCTTGACAGCACTGATCACTAATTCGGCTTCATGAACGTTCATTGGTTATCACCCGCCAACGCCGTTTTTAGCACTTCATCCATTTGAGAAACAAGCACAAAATGCAAATCTTTCCGAATGCTTGTCGGAATATCATCCAAATCTTTTTCGTTTTCTTGAGGAACGATAATCGTTTTTAATCCCGCTCTATGAGCTCCCAACGATTTTTCTTTCAGTCCGCCAATCGGGAGTACTCTGCCACGAAGCGTTATTTCTCCCGTCATTCCAACTTCTTTATGAACGGGGCGATTCGTCAATGCAGAAACAAGAGCAGTTGCCATCGTAATTCCTGCCGAAGGTCCGTCTTTTGGAACGGCGCCTTCCGGTACGTGTATGTGAATATCATATTTTTCATGGAAATCTTCTTCAATGCCCAGTTCTTTCGCATTGGAGCGGACATAGCTAAAAGCAGCTTGGGCCGACTCTTTCATCACATCTCCTAGTTTTCCTGTTAAAACTAGCTTTCCTTTTCCCGGCGCCAAAGAAACCTCGATTTGCAGTGTATCGCCACCAACAGGGGTGTAGGCTAGTCCGTTGGCTACGCCAATCTGATCCACTTTTTCCGCTGATCCATAACGGAATATCTTTTTCCCTAAAAATTCTTCCAGATTATTTTCTGTCACGATCACACGCCTTTTCTCTCCGGCTACAATCATTTTTGCCGTTTTCCGGCATATGGCCGCCAACTGACGTTCAAGTCCGCGAACACCCGCTTCTCTTGTATAATAGCGAACAATGTCTTGAATGGCATCGTTTCGAATTTGCAGCTGTCCCTTCTTCAATCCGTTTTCTTTCAATTGTTTAGGAAGAAGATGGTCTTTTGCAATATGAATCTTTTCCAATTCCGTATAACCAGGAATGCTGATAATTTCCATACGGTCTCTCAATGGTCCTGGAATCGTTGATAAATCATTCGCTGTCGCAATAAACATCACGTTCGACAAATCATATGGTTCTTCAATAAAATGATCGCTGAATGCATGATTTTGTTCCGGATCGAGTACTTCGAGCATGGCCGCGGATGGATCGCCGCGAAAATCGCTCGACATCTTGTCAATTTCATCCAGCAGAAATACCGGATTGATTGTCCCCGCTTTTTGCATCCCTCTTATAATTCGTCCCGGCATGGCCCCCACATAAGTTCGGCGATGCCCGCGAATTTCAGATTCATCCCGTACACCGCCTAAGGAGACGCGGACAAATTTACGATTAAGCGACTCTGCGATGGAACGAGCGAGACTTGTTTTTCCTACACCCGGCGGTCCTACAAGGCATAATATCGGCCCCTTAACGGATCGTGTCAGTTTTCGGACAGCTAAGTATTCTAAAACCCGTTCTTTTACTTTTTCTAAGCCGTAATGATCCCTGTTTAATATACGTTCGGCCTTTTTTATGTTTAAGTCATCTTTGGTTGCTTTGGACCAAGGAATCGTAATCAGCCATTCTAGATAATTTCTGATCACTGCGCTTTCCGCCGAACTGGTCGGAATGCTTTCATAGCGGCCGAGTTCTTTCATGGCTGTTTCTTTTACATGTTCAGGCATTCCGGCATCTTCAATTCGTTTCGTAAGCTCTTCGACTTCTCCGGTTTTCCCTTCTTTGTCGCCCAACTCTTTTTGAATAGCTTTCATTTGTTCCCGCAAATAATATTCTTTTTGGGTGCGTTCCATAGATTGCTTTACGCGCTGTCCAATTTTTTTCTCAAGATTTAATATTTCTTTTTCGTTATGGAGAATGTCGATTAATTTTTGCAGCCGTTCCTTGATCGCCACTGTTTCCAATATTTCTTGTTTTTGATGGATTTTAATCGGCAAATGGGAAGCGATTATATCAGCAAGCCTTCCCGGTTCTTCAATGTCCGAAACGGTCGTGAACGTTTCAGCGGTAATTTTTTTCGACATCTTTATGTACTGTTCAAAAGAATCCAGCAGCGTTCGCATCAAAGCTTGTGTTTCGATATCTTTCATTTTTTCTTCTTCAAAGGTTTCAACGACGACGTGAAAATACTTTTCTTCATGATAAAACTCTTTAATTCTGCCCCGTCGAAGACCTTCCACAAGCACGCGGATCGTTCCGTTCGGAAGCTTTAACATTTGCTTGACTTTTGTCAACGTTCCTATCCTATATAAGTCCTCTTCAGAGGGATTATCTATATTCATATCTTTTTGGGTCGTTAAAAAAATCAAATGATTATCCATCAAGGCACGCTCCAGCGCTTCAATCGAACGCTCGCGGCCAACATCCAAATGCAAAACCATTGTAGGATAAACCAATAATCCTCTTAACGGAAGGAGGGGGATGGAATAGACCGTTTGTTCACTCATATTGGCACCTCCGTAATCTCTATGTTACTTTCGTATGATCTTTGTACAATTCTAACTTATTTATAAACACCTGTCCATTTGGAATTCTTCTGATCAAATGCAGCTGAATCAGAAAAATCCAATGGAACCCTTTGGAGGTCTTGAAACTGAATGATGCTTTTCTATGATCGCTTGCCGAAAACGGATGTTTCTTTCTTCATGCAAGCAGACTTCCCCGCTCCATTTATAGAAATTCAAACAAAAAGAACACAGATCCTGCCATTACATCATCACATAAGTACGGATATTCGATTGTATTCCAAAAGCTAAGCCGTTTTCAGAAGGCCATACGAACGACCTAACAAATTCAGAGCATTTCCTGGTTATTATGCCAATGCGTAATCGTTCCTTCTGCATCCGCTTTCTTTTCAATCGCCTGTTCAATGACTTCGCGAATATGTTCCACAGGAATAATCGTAATACCATCGAATTCTTTGATGATTTCCTGCATGTTCGCTTTCGGAATAAGCACTTTCTCGACACCCGCCAGTTTGGCAGCCCTTATTTTCGGCATAACGCCTCCAATTGGCTTTACTGTCCCGTGGACGCTGATCTCTCCAGTCATAGCAATCTTATGAGAAACGGGCATCTTGTAAATAGCGGAATAAATACCGGTGGCTATGGCAATTCCTGCGGACGGTCCATCCACCGGAATTCCGCCTGGAAAATTCACATGAATGTCATATTGATGGCAAGGCACACCCATTGATCGTAAAACCGTGAGTACAGTTTCAATCGAGCCTCTTGCCATGCTTTTTCGCCGTATGGATTTTCCTTGGCCGCCTATACTTTCTTCTTCGACAATGCCAGTAATCGTCAGCGTCCCTTTTTTGTCTGCCGGGATGACAGCCACTTCAATTTCCAACAAAGCTCCGCTGTTCGATCCTATTACAGCCAAACCATTCACAATGCCGACTGCAGAATGATCTTTAATTTTCTGTTCATAACGGGGCGTCATTTGGCTAGACTGCACGATCCATTGGATATCCTTATCCTTAATGGCTCTCCTGCCTTCCGTTATCGCCAAGCCGGCTGCAATTTGAACAATGTTAACGGCTTCACGGCCGTTTCGTGCATAAGAGCTCAAAATTTTCAATCCACTGTCGCTCATGCTCATTTTGACCTTTTCTGCAGCTTTTTTGGCTACTTGGATGATCTCATCTTGTTCTAATCCTCGAAAAAACACTTCCATGCAGCGAGAACGAATCGCCGGCGGTATTTCCTCAGGCGTTCTGGTTGTCGCTCCGATTAATCGAAAGTCCGCAGGCAAGCCATTTTTAAAAATATCATGGATATGGGCAGGAATTTGTGTATTCTCTTCATTATAATAGGCGCTTTCCAAAAAAACTTTCCTGTCCTCCAACACTTTTAACAATTTATTCATTTGAATAGGATGCAACTCACCGATTTCATCTATAAAAAGGACGCCGCCGTGAGCGTTGGTTACAGCTCCTTGTTTCGGTTGGGGAATGCCTGCTTGTCCCATGGCTCCGGCTCCTTGATAAATGGGATCATGCACAGACCCTATAAGCGGATCAGCTATTCCCCGTTCATCAAACCGGGCAGTAGTCGCATCCATCTCCACAAATACGGCCGATGGAGAAAATGGCGTTTTCGGGTTTTTTTTCGCTTCTTCCAACACCAAACGGGCCGCCGCTGTTTTTCCGACCCCGGGAGGACCATAAATAATGACATGTTGAGGATTGGGGCCGCATATCGCTGCCTTTAAAGCTTTTATACCATCTTCTTGTCCGATGATATCAGAAAAAGAAGTAGGCCTGACTCTTTCCGACAAAGGCTCCGTTAAGGAAATCGACCGCATTTTCCGAAGCTGTTCCATTTCCTTTCTTGATTCACGGTCAATGGATATTTTTTGGGTGCGTTGATTTTTCAACAAATTCCAAAAATACAGCCCTATGACGACACCAAAAAACATTTGAATCATTAATGCAATACCTGTCCAATTCATACTATATCCCCCTCCTGATTAACCATCGATATACGGCTAGTATCTCCTGGACACGAGGGGAATAAACATAAATCAAAAGCACCTGGCGCCGACCATTTTCACCGTTTTCACGGTTCAATCGTCGAACAGATAACAGGTTTGATCAAGTGAAGCGGTAAAGTTTATCTTTTTCACATAAATAGGGGAAAAAGGAGCCGAACATATCGGCTCCTTCGTTATGCAGACGTTTTTCGTTCTTCTGTTTCTTGAATAATTCTTCCGTCCGTCCCGATTAACTTTGGCATGCTGTTATTTAAAACGGTATCTTTTGTTATGATACACTTTGAAATATCTTCTCTTGAAGGCAAATCGAACATTACATCCAGCATAATGCTTTCGATGATGGAACGCAATCCACGTGCACCCGTTTTTCTTTCGATTGCTTTTTTTGCGATTTCAACAAGTGCTTCTTGTTCAAATTCTAATTCAACATGATCAAGTTCCATCATTTTTTGATATTGTTTGACGAGCGCATTTTTCGGCTTCGTCAAAATTTGAATTAACGCTTCTTCGTCAAGAGGTTCCAGACTTGCGATAACCGGTAAACGGCCGATGAATTCAGGAATTAATCCGAACTTCAGCAAATCTTCCGGAACCACTTTGGAAAGCAGATCTTTTTCTTCGATTTCTCCTTTCGTCGGATCCGATCCGAAACCGATCACTTTTTGACCGAGACGGCGTTTGATAATTTGTTCAATGCCGTCAAAGGCCCCGCCGCAAATAAACAAAATATTGGTCGTATCAATTTGGATAAATTCTTGATGAGGATGTTTTCTTCCTCCTTGAGGCGGAACACTTGCCACTGTTCCTTCCAAAATCTTTAACAAAGCCTGTTGAACTCCTTCACCGGAAACATCCCTGGTGATGGACGGATTTTCCGATTTTCTGGCGACTTTATCGATCTCATCAATATAAATAATTCCTTTTTCCGCTTTTTCTACATCATAGTCGGCGGCTTGAATCAGTTTCAAAAGAATATTTTCTACATCTTCTCCGACATACCCTGCTTCCGTAAGAGAAGTCGCATCGGCAATCGCAAAAGGAACATTTAAGATGCGCGCTAATGTTTGCGCTAACAAAGTCTTGCCGCTCCCAGTAGGACCGATTAAACAAATATTACTCTTTGCCAGTTCTACATCGTCGACTTTACTGTTGGAGTTGATCCGCTTATAGTGGTTATAGACAGCAACAGCCAAAGATTTCTTCGCTTGGTCTTGCCCAATGACGTATTCATCGAGAATTTCACGGATTTCACGCGGCTTCGGCACATCCTTAAACTCTACTTCTTCCTCGGTTCCCAATTCTTCTTCCACAATTTCCGTACACAATTCGATGCATTCATCACATATATAAACACCAGGTCCGGCGACCAGCTTACGGACCTGGTCTTGTGTTTTGCCACAGAAAGAACATTTCAGTTGTCCTTTCTCATCACTGAATTTAAACAATTTACTTCACCCCTCAATTCTTCTTAAACCAATTATTGCCGAGTCTTCGCTTTGCCACGTTCCGTTGTTTCAAAGCCCTCAAAGAGTTATGTACAGCATTTTAACACATTTTACACAAGACACGAAATAAAAAGCTTAGTGTTATATATAATGTGCAATATGCCGAGCTCATTACCAAAATATTTTAAAAATATTTTATGTATTGGTGTATAAAACAAGGCACGTATAACCCGCGCCTTGTTTTTATACCGTTTTACTACTATTATGCAACAACTTTTGCATTTTCCACAAGAAATTCAACTGCTTTATTGATTCTTAAATCTGCTTTTAAGTTTTCCAGATCGCCGAGTGCTTTCTTAATGTCTTCTACTGATAGGTTAAATTGATCGGCCATTCTTTGCAATTCTTTTTCTACGTCTTCTTCGCTGGCTTCGATATTTTCTGCTTTCGCAATGGCTTCAAGCGTCAAGCTTGTCCGAACACGAGTTTCAGCATTTTCTTTCATTTGATTGCGAAGATCTTCTTCCGATTGACCGGAGAATTGATAATACAATTCAAGGTTCATTCCTTGAGCGGAAAGGTTTTGAGAAAACTCTTGCATCATCCGATCGATTTCATTTTCGATCATGACTTCAGGAATATCGATTTCTGCATTTGCTGTTGCTTTTTCAACCACTGCATCTTGCAAAGCATGTTCCGCTTCATGTTCTTTTTGATGTTTCAAACGGTCTTTAATTTTTGCTTTCAAATCTTCCAACGTTTCTGCTTCTTCATCCGCATCTTTTGCAAATTCATCATCAAGCTCAGGTAATACTTTCGCTTTTACTTCATGAACTTTCACTTTAAACACGGCAGGTTTTCCAGCAAGCTCTTCAGCATGGTATTCTTCAGGGAATGTGACTTCCACATCTTTTTCATCCCCTGCTTTCGTTCCGATTAATTGATCTTCAAAGCCAGGAATGAAAGAGCCGGAACCTAGTTCAAGCGAATAATTTTCCGCTTTACCGCCTTCAAACGGCTCGCCGTCAACAAACCCTTCGAAATCAATAACAACCGTATCTCCTTCTTCTGCTTTGCCGTCTTCTTTTACGACAAGTTCAGCATAGCGTTCTTGCAATGCTTTTAATTCATTTTCAACATCTTCGTCTGTTACTTCTGTATCTACTTTTTCCACTTCTAAGTTTTTATACTCGCCGAGTTTTACTTCCGGTTTAACTGTGACAGTTGCTTTAAAAATTAACTCTTTTCCTTTTTCCAGTTGTTCGATGTCGATTTCCGGACGATCAACCGGTTCAATTCCGGATTCTTCCACCGCTTTTGCATAAGCTTCCGGCAAGATATAATCGAGCGCGTCTTGGTAAAGCGATTCTACTCCGAATCGTTTTTCAAACAAAGGACGCGGTATTTTTCCTTTGCGGAAACCAGGGACATTAATCGTTTTGACGACTTTTTTGAAGGCATAGTCCAATCCCTCATTCACTTTGTCGGCATCCACCGTTACAGTAAGGACACCTTGGTTTCCTTCTAGTTTTTCCCATTTCACTGACATACAATTCCCTCCACAACAAATCTATAAGTTGATAGTTGAAAAATGAATCATTTATCAATTTCGTACTTTTAGTGTACAAAAAGAAAGCCAAGCAGAAAAGTACATATTATAACCATTACATTATAACATACGAACTAAGTCTTTCAATAAAAAGCTAAGAGACGGGAGCAGAAAATTCATCTAACTCTTTCAAATAAGCCATGCATTTTTCTCGATCAGCATCGTCATGAGAGAAGAGCTGCGGACATAGAATTTCTGCTTCTTCCGCTTCCCCGTAATATTCACAAGCCAATTGGAGCGTACAGGCAGCCCAAGTGTCCACGCTGAACTCAGGTTCGAATGGATAAAGAAGAAAAAAGTGGCGATTCACCAATTCTGTTAATTGGGAAAACAATACGGGATTAGATTGAGAAACGGCTTCCTCTAATTTGGTTAAAACTTGTTTGTAATAGGTCATTTGAAAAACTTCTTCCAACTGATTTGGGATCAATCGTTTTGAAAAATGAAGCTTTCGAACGAAAATTTCTTTATCCACTCCCTTCTCCCTCATTATATTGAGGAGAAGAGTTTTCAAAAATGGATGGGAATGTGCATCCCCGATGATATCAATCAATTCGTCTAGATACGGAGCAATATTTCGTTGAACTAGCTCCGCCGCTTTTAACGTTTGCTGCTCAATTGATTCATCCTCGTAAAACAATTTAGGTGCACGGTCAAAGTCAGATTGATATTCATTTTTCGCCGAAGTAGAAGCCATTTTCCGGCTTATTTGCAAAAGTTTCTCAAAATGCTCTTTTTTATCGGAAGGAATTTGGTTTTCCTCACAGAGAGCAGATAGCGTAATGTAAGCTCGCTGATATTCCTTCATTTGAAAGAGAATTGATATGTATAAATCCATTACATCGTAATAATCGCCGTTTCCCGCTTGAAGCATTTCTTCGCACAATTCTTTCGCCTCATCATATTGACCACATTCATAAAGGGCAAGCAACAAGGCCATTTGAATCTCATCGTCACCGGGATCCTCGGAAAAATGCAAAGCCTTTATAAGAAAATCAGAAGCTTCTTCATAATTTTTTTCCTGCAAAGCTTGGATTCCCTTTTCAACCAATCTTTCCCGTGTACCAGGCAATACAACAACATTATCAAATCTTTGGAGATTTTTCTTTCTTCTGCCCATTCTTATATGAACCGCCTTTTTCAAATGGAGTTGCCATAAGTTTAGCACGGAAACGCAGAAAAAACAAAAGAAATCGTTTTCACGATCACTTTGGCAAGTTTTCCCCGGCACATTCGACTAAAGCTGACTTTTATCAACAAAAGCTATTTATTATACTTTTCTTGTGAATCGGCCACTTTCTTTCGCGTTGTTCATGCCGATAATGATTTTACTTCGAATATGACCGACCTTTTTTTCTTAATGCCTGCCAGCTGCGCTTTTCTTTCGGATATGATTTTATATAAATTCATATATTTTATCAAACCGAAAAATGGCGTGAAGTCAACAGTGTTTGTCCAACGCCAATCAAAAGTCTAATTTTATATATGACATTAATGACCCTCTGTGTTTGTCCTATATCATTTCATCTTTTCATCATAGGATAAGACTAGCCTTGAAAACGATATATGTTCATATACCTATACTTACGGAGAAATGACATTTCGAAAAGAGAGGGATCATAATTTGGATTGGTTCAAACTTTTTATAATTATCAATCTCATCGGAATTAGTTCTAATTTGGATAACACGAGTGTGGGAATAGCGTATGGTCTAAAAAATATTCGATTTCCTTTTTGGCTTAATTTCATTGTCAACTTGATTGGGTTTGTCACTGCGCTCATTGGTGTATATTTAGGATCGTTTATTGCAAGATATATTTCTTCGGAGGAGGCTGCGTGGGTTTCATTCAGTGTCTTATGTAGCATTGGCCTATTTATTGTTTATAGTGAATACGGTCATCAATTGATTTTCGGTAAAAAACAACATATAAAGATTCAAAATCTTGGAATCCGTCAAGGCATCTTTCTCGGATTCACTCTTTCCTTTTCAAATATTATCACTGGTTTTGGAGCGGCCATTTCCAATCATTTATTTATCTGGCCTACAGTGATCAGTATCACCATATGGGGGATTATCACGATTTGGCTTGGTAATAAAATCGGAAAGGGAACGATCTCCAAACTATTAGGTAAATACTCATCTCTTGTTTCCGGGCTTCTTTTTATCTTGGTGGCAGTTTATCAAATTTTGTAATCATGCCGCATCACTTCACTTCCGATTTTGCTCGAATCAATTATTCAAACGAACTGTCCTACATTCACTTTTATTTGGTTGCTTCTTTATTCTTTGCTGTTTTCCCCGCATAAAAAAACGCTTCTTCATTGTGAACAGCCTGCCTTTTTAGTCGGTTTCCGTCAAACGGATACGCTTCCTGCCGTCTAACGTTCACAATGGAAGACGTTTACTGTCTCCGACAGTATCTAGCCTTATTTTAACGCTTATGTAAATGTCAATACTGCTTTCTGGCGTTCCACACGGATTTAGAAACAACAATGAACACATATTCATACTACAAAAAGAATTAAGGCAGCGTGATGAGAAATTAAGTTCCGATATATTTAGAAGAATGTATGTGTAAAAAATGTGTAAAATGGTTTCGTTTTTTTTCTTTTCTTATCATATTCTCAAAAAAAGAAAAAAGCTCATAAACGTTGATAAATCAACGTTTATGAGCCCATAAAAAAATTATCTTATTCAAAATTAACTTAGAAGCGTCCCAGGAGAGATTCGAACTCCCGACCGACGGCTTAGAAGGCCGCTGCTCTATCCAGCTGAGCTACTGGGACATTTTTTTCAATTTCATCAAGGACATTTTTAATTATATTAACATCAAAAATAAATGTCAATTGTTTTTTTATACAAACCGAAAAAATTTTTTCCCGCTTTTATAAAAAGTTGAAAAAGAACATTCGATTATTTTTTCAGATAAAGAAGAACAAAAGGCAAAACCATTGCCCGTTTGTTCTTCTCTATGTATTAAATGCCGCTTGTCAATCCGTTAACAGCTGATGTTGTTCGTTATAAAAATGAACAACCGAATCGTCTCCATCCAATTCCACGATTGCATAGGTTCTTTCTTTTCTACCTCGCGGCAAGAGAATGCTCCCCGGATTCAAAAACAACGTTTCGCCTATTTTTTCCGCTACCGCTTGATGAGAATGACCGAAAAACACAAAATCAGCTTTGTTTGCTTTTGCTTTCTGTTTCAGTTTCGAGAAAGACGCTTTGACATCGTAGCGATGTCCATGTGTCATAAATATTCTCTTACCCTTTATCTCTTCCACGATATCATAAGGATAGCGATCATCCATATCGCAATTTCCTCTAACCACAATATAGCCTTTCATTACTTCACTGTCTGCCGGAAGTTCAGAATCACCACAATGAAACATGGCATCCATCTCTTGCTCGTAGCGTGCTTTTAAATCTTTTAAAATTTCCGTGTCCCCATGACTGTCACTTACAACTAGAAGCTTCATAGTACACTTTCCCTTTCCAATTGTTCCAATATCGTTCTCATTTTTGCCAACGCTTCGGCGCGGTGGCTGATTTTATTTTTTTCATTTGGAAGCAATTCCGCCATCGTACGCTCATAACCTTGGACAAAGAAAATAGGGTCATATCCGAACCCATTTGCCCCTTTTTTCTCAAAGGTGATGAATCCTTCACATGTCCCGTTCACTGTTATGGTTTCTCGTCCCGGAATTGCAAGAGCCAGAGCACAATAAAAACGAGCTGTCCGTTTCGAAAGAGGAACTCCTTCCAATTCCCTTAACACCTTTTGTATATTGGCTTCATCATCTTTTTCAGGACCTGCGTATCTGGCCGAATACACGCCCGGCCGGCCGTCTAACGCGTCAATCACCAAACCTGAATCATCTGCCATAACCATGGCTTTTGTCTCTTTCATGACCGATTCCGCTTTGATGATCGCATTTTCTTCAAATGTCGCACCCGTTTCCTCGATTTCCGGGAATTCAGGAAGATCAAGAAGCGTTTTTACCTGAATCTGAAACGGTTGAAACATTTGCTCAAATTCAAGTGCTTTCCCCTTATTTTTCGTGGCGATCACAACTTCTCGCATCATCGATTTGCTTCTCCACCTTTTGACATATTTCTTTCTATCTTCACTGCTATTTCGCTTAGCGCTTGCTTTTGAATGTCGATCAATTCTTGCAACCCTTTTTCTGCCAATGACAATAATTCTTGAAGCTGCGAATGGGAAAATGTGGACTCTTCTCCTGTTCCTTGAATTTCTACAAAATCTCCGGATCCAGTCATGACCACATTCATATCCACCATTGCTTCACTATCTTCTTTATAATTTAAATCTAATACTGCTCCCTCTCCTTGTAAAATGCCTACGCTAGTAGCAGCCAGAAAATTGGTCACCGGAAAAGTCGACATTTCTTTTTGAATAGATAATTGATGCAACGCCATTGCCATCGCTACAAAGGCGCCGGTAATCGAAGCGGTGCGTGTTCCGCCATCTGCTTGTATGACATCGCAATCGATCCATACCGTTCTTTCGCCAATGGATTCCAAATCGACAACCGCCCGAAGAGCTCTCCCAATTAATCGTTGAATTTCCATTGTTCTTCCTGATACTTTTCCCTTGGAAGATTCTCTTATATTTCTTTGCTCAGTTGCCCGTGGCAGCATGGAATATTCCGCTGTAATCCATCCTTTACCGGACCCTCTCATAAAAGGGGGAACACGGTCTTCGATACTAGCGGTGCAAATAACCCGTGTATCTCCAACGGTGATAAGCACGGAGCCTTCCGGATGTTTTAAAAAATCCGTATCGATCTTAACCGCTCTTAATTCATTTTTTTGTCTCCCATCTACTCGCACCATAGATCCTCCTTTTAAGCTGCAGCTCCTGTCCCACGGCAAAATCCCCGCAAGGCCGAAACTTCCACCATTACCGTGAGAACGATTTTTTATTGACTCTTCAGTCGCTTCGCTTTTTCGATATGTCCAATAAAAATGAGGTGGCATTTGCCAACCTCTGTTTTGATCTATTATATAATATACCAAAAAAATTTTTTTAGAAACTACCGGTGTTGACATGCTCGGGCCTTGAAACGGTTTCGCTGATGGGTTTTCCTTTGTCGTCTACTAAGTTCGTCTTGCCATCCACTTCAACGGTTACACTTTTAATCCCTTTCTGTTCTGTCAAAGAAAGCACAAGAGGATTTAACGTATTTTTTGAGATCATTTTTTCCTCGAAACTACCTAAAATCGATTTATTAAAATTTAATGTGACTTTTCCATCCTTCACCACCGGAGCACTAATCAGTTTCACATCCGGCATAAATTCGCTTACCAGTTCAGACGAAGGGCTTGGTCCTTTGATGAGCTCATTGACGACCGCCGTAACATTATCTTTATTATTGTTGCTCACTCTTTTTGTGACGGGGACGTAATAATAATTCTCTCCGTCTTGAGCTAAATAATAAACGGTGATCGGTCTTGTATTCGTGATGTCGACCACGTTTTCAACATCCCAATTAATTCCGATGTTTCTGGATAATCCATTGGGATCAATCGCTGTCCCATCCACTGGCATTTCTTTTAATGGCTGGCCGTCCACTCTCAGTTCGACTTTTTTCACCGCGTCAAACTGCGTCAACGTCCAAGTAATAGCCTGTAAAATTTTCTTTTCGTCTTCCGCTTTGTACTCTTTAAATTCAGGAGAAAAGTCCGCGATGGCCTTTCCATCTTTAATTTGAACGCTTCGTACTTCCGTGCCGGCCGGCAGCACCGCTCTGAACCCGTTCGGAAGCATATTTGACACCGGCCCGTCGTCTACCAGATATTCAAGCGCTTCTTTGGCGATGCTTTGCGTTTTGGGAAGCGGCAGCGTCTGCGATACTACATAACCGTTTTTATCTATCAGATACAAATCTGTCATCATTACGTCTTCTTTTTTCATGTCCTGAGCAGATTGATGTTGCAATTCTTTTAAGGACCCGTCCTCTTTTAAATAAGTTACTTTTTGCGGTGGATCAATGTTCTCTTTCTTTTCATTGCTGCCGAGCAATCCGCATCCTGTCAAATAAATAGACGATAAAATGACAGCCGCCGCGACGAGAGTTTTCTTTTTGACCATCATGAAACCTCCTCACACAGTTTGTACTACATGTATACGAGCTGGTGAGGAAAATTAGACCGTTTTCCAAAAGAAATTCGCCGCAGTTTAAAAAACGAGTTCATTTTCATCTAAACGAATCGTAGAAACATCTATCGTTGGATCTTGGAGCCAATCGGAAGCGATCTTATAAAACAGCTCTTTAGATCCGGTTGTAAAGAAGCGATTAGGGAGACAAGATTTCTCCATGTTTAAAAGTTCTTTATAATGCAATATGGCGCTCACTTCTCTTGCTGTTTCTTCTCCTGAACTAATCACCGCAACATTTTCACCCATGAATGACGAAATAATCGGTTCAAGAAGCGGATAATGAGTGCAGCCTAATATCAACGTATCCAATTGTTTATCTTTGAGCGGCAGCAATGTTTCCGCTACAATTTTTTTGGCCATGGCACTATGATATTCCCCGCTTTCTACCAAAGGAACAAACTTAGGACATGCAAGCGGAAAGATCTTTACATTCTTATTGATAGAATGAAGAGCTTTTTCATACGCACGGCTTTTAATGGTGCCGATCGTACCTAGAACCCCAATACGAAAATGTTTTGACATTTTAATAGCCGCTCTCGCTCCGGGATGAATGACTCCAATAACCGGAATGTCGAGTGCTTCTCTAATCTCATCCAGAACAGCAGCCGTTGCTGTATTGCAAGCGATCACGAGCATCTTGATATCATAACGAAGCAAATAGCGGGTCATTTCCCAAGTAAATTGTTTGACCTCTTCCACGGGTCTAGGCCCATAAGGACATCTGGCTGTGTCACCAATATAATATATCGTTTCATGAGGGAGCTGCCTCATGATCTCAATAGCAACTGTAAGACCCCCAACTCCGGAATCTATTACACCTATTGGCCTGTTTATCAATGTATCTCGCCTCATTCTTTTGTATTTTCTGGTTGCATCTTTCTGATCATGTCATCCGTTTTAGATGATCACTCTCTAAATATGCGATAAAAACCATTGCTGCTGAAACACTTTTTTCATTTTTTCTGCCTTAAACGGCACGAACGGATCTTCCGCAATATTTTCTTATTGGCAAATGGCAGCGCCGTTTTACAAACGTTTCGTTCGTTTTTTCAATTTCTGAAAAGAAATGCTTCAAAACTCAAAGACTAAATCCTTTATCTCCATGAGCCATTGAGAATGCCTCTTTGTTCTATTTCTTTATGTATATATGAAAATTTTCATTCCTAAACCGACATTCTTTTCGCTCTAAAAGTTTCCTAGTTTCTTCATTTCTTAACGAACTCTATGAGAAAAGAAGCTTCAGCAGTCTATCAAACATTTTCTCGTTTTTTACTTTGTTTTTCAAGAGTGAAGATTCGCCTATTTTTTCACGGAACAATGCGGGAATATCCTTATTTTTCAAAAAACAACAGACAAGAAACTCACTCTTATGGTTAAAAACCATCCCGGTTTCTTTCAGATGTGTACAACTTTCTTCCATTTTTAATCACTCATCCGTTCCTCAATCGTTGAGGGACTTCCTTTTGTTAAAAGCGTCTTTACATGACCTTTTTGCTTATTAGAAAAACAGCTGTCAATATATATCCACATGCTTAAACACAACTTTATGGATTATCCAAAGCAAAAGGCCGATCAGCAAACTAGCCCATGCAGGTATTGGAATGACAGGCAGAATATCTTTTAAGAAAAAATAGATGACGAGCGGTAAAAAATAGGCGATCGTAATAGGAAAAACATATCCTAATAATACGCGGACGCTAAATTTCTTAAACGTGGATTCCCTCAGAAACAGTAAAATAATGTCGATGACAAGACACATAAAAATAGGTGTAAAGAAATAATCAACAGAAAACCCTTTTACCGGAGGCAGATCGGTAAATTGGTTTAACAAAGGATAAATGATCAATCGGGAAATGCCGTCTATGAAAAAAACAATATACAAGCCGATCCCAAAGATGAAGGCAAAACGACTGAACCTGAAATACGATTGTTTGCCCATTGTTTGCACGACTTCTTTGCAATAGGATTCCGGATTTTTGCCAAATACGTCTTCCGCCGACCGCCCTTCTTCTTGGGCGATCAGCAAATGGTCCAGCATTTCCAGCAGCAGTTCCTCCGTCTTTTTTTCCGGAATGGAACTGAGCCGCAAATAAACAAGCATGTTTTCATAATACTTCCTGTTTTCCTCGTTCAATTGCTTCCGTCGTTCATTGTTTACTTGGATCATCTCTTCTGCTGTCATAGTTCTCACTCCTTTGATTCAAAATATGATCGACTGCAACCTTCAGGTCCATCCAATTTTCTTTAAATTCTTCCAACTGTTGTCGCCCTGAATCGGTCAACCGGTAATATTTTCGTTTTGGACCGTTCGGAGAATCTTTCAGAGTTCCAGAAATAAGATTCTCTTTTTGCATGCGCAGAAGCACCGGATAAATGCTTCCTTCACTCACAAACGTCAATCCATACTCGACCAGCTTCATGCTTAATTCATACCCATAAATTTCTTCACGGGCAATCACCGCCAAAATACATCCTTCTAAAACTCCTTTCAGCAATTGACTTTTTAATGACAAAGATCATTCACCACACATTCCTCTATCTTGCTAAAACTTAGGAAGATCAAAACCATGATCAAACACGGTATCTTGTTAAACAAGTTACTCAACCAAAAATCTGCTATCTTGCTAAATAAGGTAGTGACTTAATCATATCAATCTAAGTGGAAGAAATCAAGATTTGATCTTGTACAGATACCGCTCTTTTTGGTATTGACGGGTGATTTTTGGTCGATTCAAGAATATTTAGAAAGGTCGTAAAATACAGTTGATTTTTTGAACAAACTATAATAAAATGACTAGCAAATATTAATACAATTAAACCTATAGGAATTAATGTTTTTAGGGTGCCGATGGAAACAAATTCATAGCTTAAATGATTTATTTACATTTTTGAAATGACGAAAGGTGGTAAGGAAATGGAGAGTGCAACCATTATTCAAGTGGAAAATTTGAATAAAAGTTTTCCGAATAAAGGAAAACCGGAACCAGTCCTCCAACAAATATCTTTTCATATAGAAAGAGGGGAGATCATCTCGATCTTAGGTCAAAGCGGCTGCGGAAAAACTACACTTTTAAACATAATCGGCGGTTTTGAAAAGCCAGACCAAGGTCGTGTCCTGTTTGACGGAAAAGTAGTGGAAAGACCAAGCCGACGATGTGTTATGCTATTCCAACATTATGGTCTCCTTCCTTGGCGTTCCGTTCTTAAAAATGTAGAGCTGGGCCTTGAAAGTTTAAAGTTAGCCCCCAAAGAGCGTAGAGATCGGGCTTTCGATTATCTCAAACTAGTTGGCTTACATGAAAATGCCGACCGCTTTCCTAATGAATTATCCGGAGGAATGCAACAACGAGTTGCAATCGCTCGTGCGCTCGCTCTTCAGCCAGAAGTCATTTTGATGGATGAACCGTTTGCGGCTTTGGATACTTTTAATCGTTATTATTTGCAAGATGAACTTTTACGGCTTCAAGCTAAAGAAAAGACAACCATCGTTCTAGTGACTCATGATATCGACGAAGCAGTGTACCTATCAGACAGAGTGTTCATGATGAGCGCAAATCCCGGGCAAATCCATCGAGAACTGAAAATTCAGAACTCTAGACCTAGAGATCGGGGTCACTCAGATTTCCAATATTATCGAAAGATCATTCTTGAAGAATTTCATTTTCATCATCCGACTTCTCCTATTGATTATCATATTTAACTGACTAAACCAGGAAATGAACATCTTTTTCGCCGCAATTAACAAAATATTTAGATAAAAATAACCATTCCACTGCAAGGAAACGGAACTATCAAAAGGAGGCTTATTTCATGAAAAAATTAAGGAAACAAATCATCACTCTATTCATCCTGACGTTCGTTTTCAGCAGCTTATCTGCTTGTCAATCTGATCCTACTGATTCCCACGTAAATGAAAAGCAAACAATCAAAATAGGGTACTTGCCGATTACCCACGCCATTCCTCTATATATAGAAAAAGAACAAATAAAAAGTCAATCTCCTTTCAATATTGAACTCATTAAATTCGGTTCATGGCCTGAACTGATGGATGCATTGAATACAGGGCGAATTGATGGAGCAAGTGTATTGGCTGAACTGGCGATAAAAGCAAAAGAACAAGGCATTGATTTAAAGGCAATAGCTCTAGGCCACAGAGACGGAAATGTCATCGTCACGTCTAAAGATATTCACAATGTAAAAGACTTAAAAGGAAAAAGCTTCGCCATTCCTCATAAGTTTTCAACACATAATATATTGCTCTATCAAATGTTGAAGCGGGATGGTTTCAACTATAAAGATGTAAAGACCGTCGAACTTCCGCCCGCTGAAATGCCAGCGGCCCTTTCTGAAGGTAGAATATCTGGCTACGCAGTCGCAGAACCTTTTGGAGCCCTGTCTGTAGCGATGAATAAAGGGAAAGTGTTATTTCAATCAAAAGATTTGTGGAAAGATTCTGTATGCTGTGTACTAGTTTTAAGAAATGATTTCATCCGTCATAAAAGAAATACCGCTCAAGAATTCGTGGATGAATATGTTAAAGCCGGAAAAAAAGCAGAATTAAAAGATTCCTACACCTATAAGGTTGCCTCCAAATATATGAACGTCAATAAAAAGGTGCTTGATTTATCCTTAAAATGGATTTCATTCCAAGATTTAAAACTGGACAAGAAATCCTATCAAGAACTTAGAAAGTACATGATAGAAACAGGAATGTCTAAAAATCCTCCATCCTATACGGAATTTGTCGATAATTCATTAATAGATAAAGTGAAGTGAGAACATGAACATTGCCAAAAAAATCTCAAACATCATCATCGGATTTACAATACTCATTGCTTTATGGCAAACCATCATTTGGGTGGGAAACTACGATGAGGCCCTCTTCCCTCCTCCCTCTATAAACTTTAATTTTCTTCAAAATTCTCGCGTTTTCTTTAAATTTCGCTAACACATAATAGCTTCTTCACCTCAAATGAGTGTAAATTTCTTGTATTTATTCAATATATTTACATGGTAAGGTGCATCCTATAATACAGATTTACAATATCTGTAATATCATGTATGACCGTGCAAGAAGTCTCCACACTTCTCATGGTCGCTCACCCTCCCATGTATCACTGGATTATAAGATCCACACATTCCTTCGTCCTGCGTATCCATGAGGTGGAGGTTGGATATGCTCCTTTACAGGGTCTAATGCCCGAATGGTGAAAATATACTCCAACTCTGCACTATTGGTGTTTGTCAGAATAACAAGTCGTTTGAAAGCTTTTATGCAGCCTGTAATGCTTTTATTTGAGGTAATCCCTTTAATAGCTTTAATCCATCAAACTCACACTGTTTCTTACCAATGGCAAATAACACACGTAATAATTTACAACACAAGGCAATCAGAGACTGTTGTTTTTTTAACGGCCTGTCTGGCCGATTGGTATAGTAATGATGCAAGGCTTTAAATACAGGATTATGGGCAACCAATGGTCGAATGGCCAGGTATAATGCTTTTCGTAAACGTCTTCGACCCCTTTTGGTTATGCGTGTTTGCCCTTTATACTTTCCTGAACTGTGTTCTCTTAAAGAAAGCCCTGCCAGATTGACTAATTGTTGCGGATGATTGTACTTGGTTAAATCTCCTACTTCCGCAAAGAACAAAGCAATGGTAGTGTAACTAAGTCCCGGGATATTGGTCATTTGTTTCGCACCTGGTATGCTTTCAACAACACCTTCTAGTTCTTCATCTAGTTGTGCTAACTGTTTCTTGTAAAGCTCATATTGATCCAATAGGCAATCCAATTCTCTTTTTGCGAACTGGATTCCTGTCTCAATCCCAACGCTCTTTTTCGCTACTTCTACGAGTCGGGTTGCTCGTTTCAGCCCAACCCCACGCTGTACATACGGTTTCCATTTTTGCAGCACTTCTTCTGGTGACAACTTTTGAATATGAGAGGGAAATGGAAACATGCGCAAGGTATAAAAGGCTGCTTTACCTTTCCAATCTCCAAACACATCGAAAAACTCTGGGAAAAAGCGCTGAATGACGTTTTCAATCCGCCCTTCAATGATCATAAGCTGTTTGATGAGCTGATCTCGTAATTTGACGCCTTCCCTTAGTTCAGCGTATACGCCCTCTAATAGGTTCGGTACGGAGTATCGCCCATCTTTCATTAACTGTGCAATGACACGAGCATCTTTTGTATCGTTTTTTGTAGGCGAATTGTCATCAAGCTCTTTACTTTTTTTGACGTGCATGGGATTCACTAGCACTACATCATATCCTTTTGCCTTAAGAAAGTAGGCAAGATTTAGCCAATAATGACCTGTTGGCTCCATTCCAAAAATCACGTGGTCCTTATGATTTTCTTTTTGAATATGATTAACCCAATCTAATAAGGTTTGAAAGCCGTGTATACGATTTTCAAAGATCAATCTCTTGCCAAATTCTAAGCCTCGGTCATCTTGAAAACGGGCAACGTGCTTTTCTTTAGCTACATCAATACCTACAATGAGAGTTGATGGTGTAATTTGAGAGATTTTTTGATTTTGTGTATAATTCATTTTGAGTCCTCCTTGGTTTATTGAAATTCGGGGTCAACGCGCATTGACACCCTGTACTATACCAAGGGGACTTTTTTTTATCAAACCTCAAATTTCCTCATTACAGGAATGCTCCTTTAAAAGTATGTAAAGGAATTTGGACTCTTATCACCACCGGAACTCTATTTGTCCATTTGAAAGTGAGTCTTATCCGATTTTTCATCGGCTATTTATCAGCAGTGGTTTCCGCTGTTATATTGGGTCTCATTTTAGGCAACCTAGAAAAATTATGGAATATCATTGATCCAATCGTACAAGTCCTAAGACCAATCTCACCCATTGCCTGGTCACCTTTTATTGTTTTATGGTTTGGAATCGGAAATATCCCTGCGATTATGATTATATTTATCGCCGCATTCTTCCCGGTTTTACTTTCAACCGTTTCCGCTGTAAAAAAAGTGGATCGTACGTACTTAAAAGTAGCAGAAAACTTTGAAATTAAGCAACCTTATTTAATGGCCAAAATCATTTTTCCAGCGGCTTTTCCGTTTATCGCCAATGGTCTTCACCTCGCATTGGGTACAGCTTGGATTTTCCTCGTTGCAGGGGAAGATGGTCGGAGCGCAGTCCGGATTGGGCTATTTAATCGTCGATGCAAGAAACTCGCTAAGTTTGGAGCTTGTTTTAGCCGGAATTATCTTAATCGGTATTTTAGGACTTATTCTTGATAAAGCTATACGTTTGTTGGAAAAATGGGTAGAAAAACATTGGGGGAATGTGGTCAAATAATAACGAATGAAAAAATGGAAATAGATCTATTCTCAAAATAAATGCAAAAAATGTTATATTTTCAAAAAAGAGGATATACGTTCTTTTGTAGAACTGAATATCCTCTTTTCTCATTTTTATTGAATATCTTTATTGTCGCCCTCTATTTCTACAACGGCTAGGTCTTCTACATTGGTTTTACAGTGAGGACAATAATAAGAGATTTCCACTTCATGTTGACATGATGCATGGACTAATTTTTTGTAACATTTTTTTAAATGCCTTCTGCCCCAAAGGATTAAGGCATTAAACACCATTTCCAAATCCTGCCCGCTTTCCGTTAACATATATTTGTATCTTGGTGGGTGTTCAGAATATAAAGTCGAAGTGATCAAACCACTTTCTTCTAAATATTTCAAACGATCCGATAATAGATTAGAAGATATCCCTTTCAAGGCTTTTCTGATTTCGCTAAATGTATTATGCCCTAATAAAATTTCGTGAATAATCAATAAAGTCCAGCGGTCACCGATAATATTCAATGATTGAGCAATATTACAAGGTAAATCATATTTTTCCCTCATAAAAAACCCCCAGTTCTCTTTTTCGTTAAATTATAACTCAACTTTCATAGAATAGAAATTTTGTTCTATGCAAAGGTAATCAAAATTTCCTATAAAATGAAATTCCAAATGCCTTGCTTAGAAGATTTCTGTTCTATAAGTTTATTTCCTGATCAATAATTCTGAATTTTATCAATTAAATTGATTTTAAGGTTGATTTTTTGAATCAACTATAATAAAATTACCTTATCAAATCATATTATCTCTATAGGAATTTTAGGTTATAATGATAAAGGAGGCGCTGTTATGGCTCTTTACTTAGTGGAATCATATTTTAACGGAAAAGTAAAAAATAAAGAAAGTTTTGAAAAAAAAGTTTCTGATATTCAGACAGCACTTGGCCAGAATGATACAAGTCTAATAGAAGTGCAAGTATCCAAAGATTTTTCAAGAGCATTTTTCATTTTCGAATGCAAAGAACGGAGTATTCTGAATAACAAATTAAGAGAGTTAGGCATTCCTATTACTCTCATTAAACCAGTCCGTATAGTTGGAAAAAGTATTGAAGAAGTTAAAAAAGAAGCGGATACGGTGAATTACTTAGTTGAATGGAATCTTCCCGAGAATCTCACCATGGAGGAATACTTAGATAGAAAGAAAAAGAATTCCGTACATTATGCCGAGGTTCCGGAAGTTACGTTCTCTAGGACCTATGTTTGCGAAGACATGACAAAATGTCTTTGTTTTTATGACGCCCCTGACGAATCGGCCGTCAAAAAGGCTCGTGAAGCGGTGAAAACGCCTATCGATACCATCACAGAAATTTTGCCCGGAAAATAATCATATTGAAAAAGCCTCAGCTGGAATTTTTATATTCCGGCTGAGGCTTGACTATAATGAGGTGAATCTTGCTTCCCTGCTGACACTATTTTGAAAAAAAGCCTTTTACAAAGTATATTTTCATTTTTCGAAACATTCATTTTTATTATTACCTTAAATGATATTTCCTTCTGCCAACGATTTGATAAACAATGCCATATCAGATAGGAGGTTATCGGTGAATGGCTGTAATGGAATCCGGAGCAAAAAAAACTTTACAAGAATTGCTTTATAAACAATTAAAGCCTTTGGTAAAAAAAATTGACGTTAATGCCTATTATCCTCGAGAATATTTAGAAAGCCTTGGAAAACATGGTTTCTTTTTATCAACTGGCCTTCCTGCAACAGACGTTCTTATCAGAGAAATGAAATTAGTCGAAGAAACGGCTAAAGTCTGCATGACAACAGCTTTTACTATTTGGTGCCACTTAGCGGCACTAACATACTTGCGAACGTGTGAAAATGCTTATCTCAAGAATCTTCTTTTACCACTCCTTGAAAATGGAAAGGTACTTGGCGCAACCGGACTTTCAAATCCTATGAAAAGTTACGCAGGACTTGAATCTCTCCGTTTGAAAGCAGAACGTGTTTCAGAAGGATTTGTCATTAATGGGCATTTACCATCTGTCTCAAACCTTGGCCAAAACCATTGGTTCGGTATTGTCGCATCCGTTCATGAAAAAAAGCAGGTCATGGCGTTTGTTCCATGTAACATTCAAGGATTAGAATTAAAAGGAAAACAAGAATATTTAGGGTTAAACGGAAGTGCAACCTATTCCTGCACCTTTAATGAAGTGTTTATTCCGGATCAATGGATCATTTCTAAGCAAGCAGATGAATTCGTCAAAAAAATTCGTCCTAAATTCGTAATGTATCAAATCCCACTAGGATTGGGAGTCACAGACGCATCCATCCAATCTATGAAAAAAATACAAAATAAACAAAATGGATGCAACCAATATTTACCTATTCAACCTGACGAATTAGAAAATGAACTGATATCGATTCGTGAAAAGACATTCCACCTAATTCAAAATTCCGATCTGACTCAACATTGGGAGGACTTATTGGAAATTCGGTTAAATATCGCATATTTAACTCTAAAAGCAGTACATGGTGCGATGTTACATCATGGAGGAGCTGGCTATTTTCAACAATGCGATCCATCTCGCAGATTAAGAGAATCCTATTTTCTTGTAAACTTAACACCTACTGTTAAACATTTGGAGAAACTGCTAAATAGCTAGATTTGAAGAAACAAACGCCTTACCGAAATCAAAACGGTTATAATAGAGGTGGAAAAGGTTTGATTAAAACTTATTTTCTACTCCTGCCTTTTTCAGAAATATAGTGATACATCATTCGAAGTTTCTCGTTGTACTTTCCAATATTAAATCAATCCATCATACTTTTCATTGCATCAACACAAGCAACCTTACCCTACAAAAATTGATTCCTTATGGAGTAACGGTTTTCAGCTTGAAAAATGAAAAAAGAAGGGCTATTTTACTTGTTTTTTGACTTCCATCCAGTCTTTTCCTAATATATGGTGGTTTCCGTTTGTTAGACGAATCCATTCTTCGACAAATGGTTTGCCTTTAGCTAGTTGTTTAGCGGCATCTGCGTTATGAACAATATCTCCTTTTTGATAGGTGCCGCTTTGAGGCATGGATGATTTCACAAAATGCCTTGTGTCTCCTTCCATCCAAAAATATCGTTCATTATTGTACTGCCTGACGATCGGGATCACAGGATGGATGGGAAAGTAATCATCCGATCGAAACAGCCTGTCTTCCATATAAAAATTATCCGCTTTGATACTCGCTTTGTTTTCGATTGTAGAGGTTCCGTAAAATTTTCGTAAACGCGGGGATCCGATAACGTTATTTTTTCTTTCACGAAAACCGTCCATGACGATGTTGGCGTTATTTCCCACGGAAAGAATGGAGTAATTCGGCGCTTTCTTTTCATCGAATCGGCTGTAGACAAGAGATGTGTTTCGGATAGTGGTTTTCGAATCTCCGTCTATATAGAAAAAAGAACCATAGTTTTCACTCGGTTCGTATCCTTCAAAGTGAATACTGTCAAGATCGATGTTGCTTCCGCTTAAAATGATTCCCTTGCCGTATAAACCATGTTCGATATTCAACTGCATAATAATCCCATCATCAAATCCTTTAAGTACCATACCGTATTTCGCTTGCAGTTTTGTTTTTTTGTTGTAGTCATTCCAATTCACCGCATATATATTCGAAATGACATTTCCTGTGTTTCCCCTGCTTGCCAAAAACATGGCGGAGTGACGAAAACGAGTAATACGGATATCACGAATAGAGGAAGAATAGAGATGAACTTTGCTGTTTTCACAAAGATAGATGCCGCTAGTATTGCTTTCAATATACAATCGTTCCAGAACCGCTCCGTCTCGTAATCCAGTTTTTAAGTAGATTCCGGTGCCATTGGGAACTTTCTCTTTAGAAGAAGGAAGGGAAGAATGACCGATGTATAAATCAGATATGTATGGAACGCCACCTGTGATGAGCACAGGCTGAGTGGTGTCCGTTTGAACCAATTTAGATTTGCCTCTTCCCTCACCGATCAGGCGCATATTCTCTTGTTCAATCGGCCTATTTATGAGGTAGGTACCTGGAGGGATTCTCGTTTCATGGCCATCCATCAATGATTGCTGAATCGCACAAAAATCAACCTCTAAATTTTTCCAATCTACATTAGGATATTTGCGTAAATAGCTTCTTAGAAAAGGATATTCTTTTTCCGCTTCTAATCGTGTGGAAAATTTCTTTTTTAGTGGATGGCTTCGTCCGTCCCCATAAGCCTTATAAGCGGATTTATCGGCTTTTTCCGCTGTCAGATTATGAATTACGGCAACGCTTTGTTTATTCGTTGATTGTTCACTCATACTGCACCCAGCGACAAACAGAATAATGGGAAAAAGAAGAAGCAGTTTTTTCATCACTGGACCTCTTTTCTGAATAAAATCAGATGATAAAAATGGCCCTTGCGTAGTATACGTAAGGGCCGAAGTGCAAATCAAGATTCTTGTTTCAATATGTTTCTTGCAAATGAGTTGTTCATGATCCGTTTTTACTTGTTCAAGAGAGCATGATGCAAGTTTTTGACATTTTGAAGAACGTGTTTTGGTCCTTTATTTTTATGTGGCTTATCTCCCTTGTCTTTCCCGTGTGAAGTAGGGTCGACATGGAAGGATTGAGAACCGAGTACGATTCCAGTCTTTCCTAGAATAGCTGATACCGTAATATCACCGGCTTTCTTAATATAAAGCTGATTTCCTTTTACAGTTGCCACTTTAGGCTTATCGACACTCCAAGTCAATGCTCTTGTTAAATCCACATTCCCGATCGGATAAACCGGAACACTAAACGAAAGCTGATTTTGTTGATTTTTTGTTAAAGCTGCGCCTTTTGCTTTAAAAGCGCTGGATAATAACGTGGAACGTCCCGGTTTTATCCCTTGTTTATTGGCAGGATCTACGAAGCGGTCGTTTAAAATGGTTTGCATTTTAAACAACGTTTGAACATTGAGACCCGCATTGGCTAAGCGGCCGTTTAAGTTTGCATATTCTTTGTTTTTTAACGTGTTTCGTACAGCTCTTTCTACCACTTGATCATACGAATCGCCATTTTTTATCCCCGCAATAATCGATAATTCTAAATTAGGTTCTAAGTCTTTCAAGAAACGGACAAGTTCATCCGCCGTTACTGTGCCGTCTTGATCAAATAACGTATTAAAGGCATCGCGGTTTTGAACTTGGAAGTTTTTAATGGCATGCGACAAGGCTTCTGGACTTTGATGCTTTGTATAGACAATGGCTGCGGTTTGTTTGACTAATGTTACAAATGCCTCTTTCTTTTCCTTTGATTTAAGTTTCGACAAATCCCCGCCCGCAGCAGCAAAAGCACTGAGTACATTTGCTTGATTGAGCTTACGGATGTTATACTGTACATTCCCCAATGTCTTTGCATCTGCATACTGATAAAATTTAAAGAAACGATTGGCAATCTGGTCAATCTCTGCATTTACATTGCTGGTCGCAACAGATGCCGCTTCCGCCTTAGGCAAGAAAATGCTTTCTGTCGGCAACAACGGTGCAGAAACTATGGATGTCACCAGTACTGCGGTCATAGCTTTTCTACCCCAACGAAATTCTTTCATCTTTTTTCCACTCCTCTTCGTTAAAAATTTTATTTATGAAAAAACTGAACCAATTTTTTGTTCAGCTTTTCCATCACATATGAAACTCAATAGAAGCACTTGCAACCAGTTATATTCCCAATAGTTGCTGTCTGCTTTTACGAGAATAAAAGAACTGATACGCTCTTTTATTCTCGTAAAATCCCCCTGCCAGAAATATAGCAGGGGGAAAGTTTACTTTTTCGACTCTTTTGCAGCCACTTCTTCCAGCGCTTTTATTTCCGCTGGTGATAGTCGGGAAAAGACTTTCGATTTTACTTCTTCTTTTTCGCCTTTTTGATACATGTTTTTCATCTGGTAAAGTTCAGACACAGAAAACTTGCTTAATACAAAACGAGTTGCTTCTTGTTTGGAATGAAAATGAATGCCTGAACTTGAGCCTGTCGATCGATCGCTCTTCGTTTGAGTGGTCTTCTCAGCAGAATTGCCTGTTTGTCCGGAAGAAGCCTCATTTTGCTTAGACGTTTTGGCAGCTTGTCCTGATGACGGATCCGCTGAAACAGGCTGAGATAAAGCTTGCTGTTTGTCGGCTGACATTGAAGCATTCTGGCTTGCTGCGTTATCTGAATCCGCCACTGCTGTCGAATCGCCTGTTCCCGTTCCTTCCTTCAACGCTTTTTGGACGTCCGGATCTTTCAGCATTTTCTGTACATCCTGGTTGTCTATTTCTTTGGATACTTCCGACAATAATTGTTCTGACATTTTATTCATTGCATATCGATAGCCGCCATACCCGCCGCCACCCAGAATAGCGGCAGCTACTAAGACAATAAGGGGTTTGTAAGTCCAAAACGGCTTCGTCGGCACACGATTGCGATTCCTTACTTTTTTATAATAGACATTTTGATGTTTGTCCTTAAAATATCGGACACCTATCCATTTCATAGGTGTCCAAATCTCTTTCATCATGGGCATTTTTAGTCGCTCTCCTTGTTAAATAATTCTAAAAGTGCCACTTTCAGAAATACCGTCTCTCGCCAAAATACGTTGGATTTCATCGGAGAGATCGAAAAACGATAATATGATTTCTAGGCACTTCAACCAACGGGTCCAATGGCAT
Organism: Bacillus sp. FSL W8-1127; assembly: GCF_038006725.1. NCBI lineage: Bacteria > Bacillati > Bacillota > Bacilli > Caryophanales > Bacillaceae > Bacillus > Bacillus sp. FSL W8-1127. The sequence goes on from NZ_JBBOVU010000001.1 coordinate 2,519,601, forward strand.
AACCTCTGTCTGCGGCAGAACCTCCAACCAAGAATGATTGTAAAGTTCCATCGATTCTGTGAAAGATCAGCTGAAAAATAGAATATAAAGCTGAACCATACAATCGTGAAAGCATCTTGCAAGCTTCAGATCATAGAACAAAAATGTTTCAGTTCTTCCTTGATTTATGTAAGTTTAGCTATTCACCAACTGCTTTTTTTGTTTTTTCATTAACTGCTTCAAATACATTGCCGGCAGCTGAGCATCAAAAATGACTCCCGGAATTCGCATTTCAAGATGGTGTCTCAGCCGATTACGGTTATTCCAGCATTTATCTGCTGCCGCAATCAAGTCTTCCGGCGTGATCGCACTAATATCAATCACATACTCTTTCAAATCTAAAAGCTCCATAATTCCTCTTGTTTTATGCTCGTAGTTAATCGCCACGGTTGGAATGCCGCTTGAGAGGGCAAAGATATTCGAATGCATTCGTGTCCCGATAAACATATCCATTTTAGAGTAGAAATATTTCAACTCACGCGGATGGAAATCAATATCAATCAGCTGTGCTTTTGTGTTGGACATGCCATTTAAGATTTCCCGGCTGATATTTCGGTCATCATTAAACGCATTTGGTCCGAGAACTTGGGGCATCAACAATACTTTTGCTCCGTACTTCGTTTCTAAATGCTGAATAGCTGCTTGAATACTTTTGATATACTTTTTGCGGTGAAAATCGGAATCATTCACTTCTGGAAACTTCCAATCTCTTACTGTGATTCCCACGAGAGGACCATTCGATTCTTTTTTGATGAAGTCCACTACTTCATCCACAAAATCGGATTGCACTAAATCCATACTGAAAGCAGAATCCGGTACAACCTCGATAGGTGCTTGAACATTCATCTCTTGAAGCAGTTTCTCAGATATTTTTTCACGAACAAAAATTTTATCGACCTTATCCAATATCTCCTTGGTCCATTGGGCAATGACTTTATTGTAGAGAGGACCAATGGATTGCGAATAAATGATCACCGGTTTTTGATAATCAAAGGCGATTTTCAATTGAACAAGATGCTGCACAGTCATGACGCTGAAACCGTGTGTTAATAAAAACCCGCCGCCGCAGCTAACGACCACATCGGCCCATTCATAATCAGGATCGGCGACAGCCGGCTTCCCATTATTTTTCTTTAGAATTTTATACATGCCCCAAGCGAGTTTCAGCTTTTCAAATTTGGATGTGTGGTCTCCCACAATGATATTGTGTACAGCTTCTGACACCGGTGCATTATAAGCTGTTTTGTCTACATCAGGGAATCTTGTTTTAATTCGGATTTGGCAATTAGGAATGTTCCGTTTCATCGAATCAATCATCGATAAAATAATACCCGCATCCCCTTTATTTCGAGATGAGTGAGCATTAATGATGAGAATCTTCACTTTCATTTCACTACCTTTTTCATTAGTTTGCTTTTGACATCTTGATACTCTTGGCAAAGCCCAGTTTTTTCCCTACCATCTGCTTTAACTCGACTGCCACTTCATTTCGTGAGAACATCATCATCACAATATAGGTGACGATGCCAACGATGATTTCCACTGCAAGCTGATATACATCAGAAAGAGGGGTTAAGACGCGGCCGATCAGCCATACCACGATTCCCATTATCGCACTGGCAACAGTCCCGGGAATAAACGATTGAATGTATGCCGAAAGGCTGGGACCTACTGCTCGATAAATCATGTAACGATAGCTTAAAATCGTATAAAAGACTTGAAGAATTAAATAAGCAACGGCCACACCGGTAAGTCCGCCTGCATAAGCTCCTATGATGATGCCGGGAATTTGCGTGAACATTTTGAACGCATTGAAACGAAAACTGATGTTCACTTGTCCCGTTGCCATCAACAGAGAACCAATGGGGTTTCCTACCGATCGCAGCAAACCCACCCCGCATAACAGCTGCAATAGATGAATGCTGTTCATCCACTTGTCGCCAAAAATAACAGGAATAAACAACGGAGCGGTCACAAACAACCCGAAAAAAATCGGAAAATTTACAAGGCTAACCAGTGTCAACAGTTTAAAGAAATTTTGCTTTAGACGCTCCTGATTATCCTGCATTTTTGAAAACAACGGGAATAAAACGCGAGTTAAGATCGGATTAATTTTTGTTGAAGGCATGATGATAATGTTGAAAGGCATCGTGTAATAACCAAGAGCTACCGATCCTAACGTACGACCGATAATGACGGAGTCTACTTTGGAGTTAAAATAATTAAGCACACTCTCTCCCATTTGATAGATTCCAAAGCTTAAAAACCGCTTTGTTTCTGAAAAGCGAAAATGCAAACCTGGTTTATGGTATTTCATTCCCGATCCAATAAAGATCACCGTTTTCACCAGCGCAATCACAAGCTGTCCCCATATAAGAGACATCACGCCTTGGCCATAATAGGCGGCCACAATCGAGAGCCCTACTCCCAGTACAGCTGACAGCACCTCTGCTTTGGCAATTAAATTAAAGCGCAGTTCCTTTTGAAGAAGCGCCCGATATTGCTGTCCTAAGGGGGTAATCAAATAAATGACGGCAATCCATTTTACTAAATCGCTCATTTTGGGTTCTTTAAATAAGTCAGCAATAACGGGTGAAAAGCACCAAATGAGGACAGCAATGAACGCGCCAGATATCACGTTCAGCCAATAAAGACTGGACAGCTCCTTTTTCGAAATGTCTTGGCGCTGAATAATCGCATTCGATATCCCCATATCCATAAAAAGATCAGCGAATCCGACTATCACAAGTACCATCCCCATAAGGCCAAATGCAGAGGAATCGAGCAGTCTCCCTAACACAACGAGCTGCAAAAGCTGCAATAAAATCGTTATGACCGTCGAAACCGTCGTCCACTTTACCCCTTGTATAGCTTTTTGTTTTAACGACATGTTTTTCTACCTTCTTTGTATGAAAGTTTCCCTTGTATGTACGAGTGAATGGAAGTACCTGTGTCCTTTTATCCTGTAGACATTAAAAAAAGAGCAGCATGGACATACTGCTCTTTCTTCTTTTACGTCGATTATTAATTGCTGCTGTAATAATAATAAAGATCAGCATCACTTTTTCGTTTGTTGTTTAAGATCGCACCGAGTAATTTTCCTTTTGCCTGTGATAACAAATCACGCGTTTTTCTCGCATGTTCAATTTTCGTTTTGCCGCTGCTTATGACCATTACAATTCCATGGCATAGATTAGCTAGAATTTGAGCATCAGCTACGGCCAAAACAGGCGGAGTATCAATTAAAATGACATCGTACATTTGATAAAGTTCCTCTAAAACTTCTTTCATCCTGCTGGACCCTAGCAGCTCAGCAGGATTTGGCGGTACAGGACCGCTGGCCAGTACGGATAAATTCGGCACTTCTGTTGTTTTGATCGCCGCTTGCAATGTAGATTGCTGCGTTAACACATTCGTTAAACCAATATGATTGGACATTCGAAAAGCAGAATAAATCGTCGGCTTTCTTAAATCGGCATCTACTAAAAGCACGCGTTTTTCCTGTTGGGCAAATACAATCGCCAAATTGGTAACCGTTGTCGACTTTCCCTCACCGGGACTCGAAGATGTCACAACGATGGACTTCATTTCTTTTTCTACATTCGAAAATTGAATGTTCGTGCGAATGGTCCGGTATTGTTCCGCAATAGGCGATTTAGGATTTAAGTGAGACAGCAATCGTTTTTTTGCAATAAACTGAAGTTCATTCTTTTTCCTAAGAGCCAACTGACTTACCTCCTGCACTGTATTGATGATGCACTTTTGGAGTGGATGCAGCCGATTCCTGGACTTGCCGGATCATGGTAACGGAACCAATCACCGGTATTCCCAGCAGCTTCTCAATATCTTGTTCTCGTTTCACCGTATTATCCAAATACTCTAGCAACACCGCTAAACCGATCCCCACGATCAAACCAACTATTAACCCAACCGTTAAATTTAAAGTAGGTTTCGGTTTGATCGGAGAGGGATGAGGAGGCATATCCGCTTTGGACAGAATACTAACGTTATCCACATTCATAATGTGGGGAATCTTTTGTTTAAAAGAAATGGCTGTTGCATTTGCAATATCAGCCGCTTTTCTTGGATCAGTGTCCTCTACCACGACGGAAAATACTTGAGATTCTTTGTCGCTCTCAACCGAAATTTTGTTGTTTAACGTGTTGACGGAATCGGGTAAGTGCAATTGTTTCTTCACGCTTTCTAAAATCGTCGGGCTTTTAATGATGACACTGTATGTGCCGATCAATTGAACATTCGTTTGAACTTCATTGAAGTTATAAAGTTCATGACCGTTTTTTGCCTGGTTCACCAAAATTTGAGAAGAAGCTTGATAAACGGGTGTGAATACATAAAAGCTAAGGACGGCACTGATCGACACAGCTACGAACACACATAATATGATCAGCCAAAGGCGCTTCTTCACAGTTTGAAGCAATTCTGCTATACTAATCGTTTCTTCCATGATGACCTCCATTAAATAATTGCGTGACTTCACACAGTCGCTTTTAATTGCTTGTTCCATTTCCATGCACTTTCCACGATATCATCCAGTGAATAACGAGCTTTCCACCCAAGTTCACGGCTTATTTTCTCAGAGGAGGCAACAAGGCGTGCCGGATCTCCTTCACGCGGCGGCGCCATGGTGACATTCGCTTTCTTACCAGTGATTCGTTCGCATGCTTCAATGACTTCTCGTACAGAATAACCTCGTCCATTTCCCAGATTATAAATGGCGTTCTTCTTCGCTCCTTCCAACAATGCATCCAACGCTAAAATATGAGCACGGGCCAAGTCAGTCACATGGATATAATCACGGATGCACGTACCATCCGGCGTGTCATAATCCGTTCCAAATATAGAAATAGACGGACGATCCCCTGCCAAATTCTGAAGAATCAGCGGAATAAGATGGGTCTCAGGATCATGCGCTTCTCCGATTTTAGCCGATTCATCAGCACCTGCCGCATTAAAATAACGAAGAATGACATATTCCAACCCGTAAGCCTTTGAAAAATCTTTCATAATAGACTCCATCATTAATTTGGAACGCCCGTAAGGATTAATAGGATTGGTTGGTGTTTCCTCTGTAATGACAGGCCCTTCCGGTATTCCATACGTTGCGGCAGTGGACGAGAAAATAATTTTTTTGACGTTTGACTTCACCATGACTTCCAGCAAATTCAAAGTGGCAGCTACATTATTTTGATAGTACTTACCCGGTTCCTGAACCGATTCTCCTACAAGGCTGTATGCGGCAAAATGCATAACAGCTTCAATTGGATAGTGAGTAAAGATATTTTCTAAAATATCTTTATCACCCATATCCCCTTCAATCATCGTCGCATTTTCGTGAACCGCCCAACGATGGCCCGTAGAGAAGTTATCCAGGACCAACACGTCTTTTGTTTGCACAAGTTCTTTTACAACGTGACTACCGATGTAGCCTGCACCACCTATAACAAGTATCATCTGCTATTCCTCCTCTATTAAACTCCTGCCTTCATCATTTCCTGAGCAAGATCCATCACTGCATGCTGCAATGCTTCCAGTCTCTTTTTGCTTTCTTCTAATGAAGTCCCTTTGACGGCAAAATAAAACTTCGCCTTTGGCTCTGTACCAGAAGGTCGAACCGTAAACCATGAATCATCACCCAAGAAGAACTTCAACACGTTTGATTTTGGAAGATCGATCATTCTTTCTTGTCCTGCGATTAAATCCATATGTTTTTGAGCTTGATAATCTTCCATCGCTATGATCGGTACACCGTTGATCTCTTTCGGAGGATTTGTACGGAATTGAGCAAGTATGGCTTTAATTTGTTCCGCCCCTCTTTTTCCTTTTAACGTTAAGGACTGAAGGGATTCTTGATAATAGCCGTATTGCTCAAATATTTCCAACAGCCCTTCATATAATGTTTTTCCTTTCGATTTATAATAAGCAGCGACTTCCGCTGCAAAAACAGCTGATTGCACTGCATCTTTGTCACGCACGAAATCTCCAATTAAATATCCGTAGCTTTCTTCGTATCCAAATAGGAACGTGTACTCATTTGTTTTCTCGAACTCATGAATCTTTTCACCGATAAATTTAAAGCCAGTCAGCGTATCAATAGTCGGAAGACCAAACTGAGCTGCGATGACACGACCGATCTCAGACGTTACGATCGTCTTTACCACGACACCGTTTCGCGGAAGTTCTCCTTTTCTCTCTTTTTGAGTTAACAAATAATGAAGCATTAATGCTCCCATTTGATTGCCTGTGAGGACTTGGTACTCGCCTTTATCATTTTTGACAGCCACCCCTAAACGGTCGGCATCCGGATCCGTTCCCATGAGGATGTCGGCGTTTATTTTCTTTCCGTATTGAATAGCCATTTCAAACGCCGCATGTTCTTCCGGATTCGGAGATTGAACGGTGGAAAAGTTTGGATCAGGCTGTTCTTGTTCTTCAACTACGACAACATTTTCAAATCCGAAAGCAGCTAAACCTCTTCGTACTAAATGATTCGATGTGCCATGGAGAGGAGTAAAAACAATTTTAAAATCATCCTTCACTTTTTGTATGACTTCACGATTTAGCTGAATCGTTTTGAGCTGTTCAATATAAGCATCATCGATTTCCTTTCCAATCGACACCAGCATTCCTTCTTCTTTCAGCTTTTTCTCATCTGCCACTTGAACGGTCAGCTCATCCTCTACTTTCTCGATATAGCCGATAATCCTATCAGCCATGTTAGGAGGTATTTGTCCACCGTCTTGTCCGTACACTTTATATCCGTTATATTCCGGAGGATTATGACTTGCAGTAATGACAACCCCTGCAAAGGCATTTAGGTAACGCACCGCAAATGATAATTCCGGTGTCGGCCGAAGCGCGTCGAATAAGTATGCTTTGATATGATGTGCTCCAAGGGTTTTCGCTACTTCCAAGGCAAACTCCGGTGATTTATGGCGAGAATCATAGGCGATGACTACGCCGCGTTCTTTTGCTTCCGGCCCTTGTTCTTCGATATAACGAGCCAACCCTTCCGACGCCTTTCTGACTGTATAAATGTTCATACGATTTGTACCGGGTCCGATTTCCCCGCGCATTCCGCCTGTCCCAAACTCTAAGTTTTTATAGAAGCAATCTTCAAGAATGAGCTCATCGTCCTTGATTTGGTCCAGTTGTGCTTTCATATCCTGATCCAGCTTTTCAAACGTGAACCATTTTTCTGCTTTTGTCTGCCATGTCATGTGTGTATTCCTCCTAACTTCATTATGTAAACTTCTCATTTGTCTATTTTCGAATCCAATTCTCTTCTATTGTCAATTTTCGTTTGATCGTGGCCGGAACACCTGCTGCCAGCACATTCTCTGGAATATCCTTTGTTACAATACTTCCTGACGCTATGACGGAATTTTTTCCAATTGTCACACCGGGTAATATGATGCATTGACGGCCAATCCATACATTATCTTCGATCCTGATCGGTTTTTGAAAAACAGGTTCATGGGGCTCCACTTGATGAAAATTGCTGTCTATGATATTCGTTAAAGGACCGATTTTTACATGATTCCCGATATGAATGTTCGTGGTCGCTCCAATATCTACCCCATAATTAATAAACGTATGATGACCAATCGTTAATTCTGCTTTTGGAGAAACGGTAATACTAATGGGCAAGGGTTTTGCATACAGAGAAACGTGATGTCCCATTCGAAACGTCCCTTTATTGCGGATAAACACTTTTCCTACAATTTTCCGCAAATAATTGGCAGGTGTTGCTTTGCCTGCGAGCTTCCAAAACCCTCTAACAGTAAAAAATATATTCTTTGTTAAATACCCTATCTTTTCCATATATTTCTTCTCCAACGTCTATGTTTATCTATCATTTTCTTTATGGATGAGATACTATCAATTGAATATCTCCTTTTATAGAAAACGATCCCATTTGATAAGGAAGAATAAAATGATCGCCCTTTTGAAGAGCATATCGGCTGTCTTCCGTATGAAGGACCCCCTGTCCGTCAATGACGCTCGCCAAAATAAACGGCTTTTCTTGCATCATGTTTAATTCCTCATGTACATCCCATTTATATACCGTGAAATATCGTTCTTCTACGAATGTTGTAATGGTAAATTGCTTAGTTTTGATAATAGCCGGTTCCGCTTTATGAAACGTGTGAGGAACAGTGGTCACTTCCAAAGCTTTTCCCAAGTGCAGCTCTCTCGTGTTCCCATCTTGATCGCGACGATCATAATCATAGACACGATATGTAATATCAGAGCTTTGTTGTGTTTCCAACACGATGGTTCCTTTGCATAAAGCATGAAGGGTGCCGCTTGGAACATAGAAAAAATCCCCGGGCGAAATGGGGACACGTTGCAGCAAATCGTTCCATCTTCCTTCTTCTATCATGCCGGCAAACTCTTCCTTTGTTCGAGCATGATGGCCAAAAATAATTTCAGCCCCTTCTTCACAATCAATAATGTACCAGCATTCTGTTTTTCCTAATTCTCCGTTTTCATTTGTACGGGCATATTCATCATCCGGATGAACTTGCACAGACAAATCATCATTCGCATCGATGATTTTGGTTAAAAGAGGAAAACGGTCACTTTCATAATGACCAAAAAGCTCAGGATGCTTTTCCCACAATTCTAACAGTGTCATTCCTTCATATTCACCGCTGCGGACGATGCTAGGGCCGTTAGGATGGGCGGAAATTGCCCAGCATTCACCCGTTTTGCGACTCGGAATGTCATATCCATATAGATCTTGTAATCTTGTTCCTCCCCAAATTCTTTCCTGAAAAATTGGTGTCAGAAATAACGGTGCTTTCAACGTTGAACACTCCTTCTTGGTAGCAAGCTATTGATCAAGCGAAATAGTAAAAAACGTGCGAAGGGTTTCGTTCGGCTTGACGAATATAAGGTCTTCTCCTGTATTTAAAGAATCAGGCTTTGCCATCCATGGTTCTACACAAACAAAGTCTTTTCCAGGCTCAGACCAGACTGCCACATAGCGAAACTCTTTTCCGTATTTCAATACAATAGGTTTAGAGACAGATGACAAAGAAAAACGAATATGGCGTTGTTTCGTATTCATTAAAATGAACGCTTCTGTCGATGTCTCCAAATGTAGGGATCCTTCATATTTTTTTTGGAACCGATCGTGCATATCCAAATAGTTCTTTGCATCCGTTTGAAAGACCATGTGTTTGTCTTGGGTCAAAAAATAAGGATGAAACCCTGCATACATCGGCATATTTTGAACGGATCGATTTTCATATTCCTGAAAGATCGTCAGCTCCTGATCCCTCAGCTGAAACGTAAAAGTCAGTTGAAAATCGTATGGATAGACGGCTTTTGTTTCCGGAGTGCTCGAAAGCCCAAGTTTGATGAGACATTCTTCCTCGTTGCTTTCCAGTACCTCCCAGCAGACATTTCGCGCAAAACCGTGGTTTTTCAATTGATAGATCTGGCCATCTATTTCATACACCCCATTGTTCAGCCTGTCGCAAATAGGAAATAAAATAGGGATACCTCCCCTTACATTTGAAGCGGGGTTCTCAAATGTTTCCTTATTTAAATACAAAATTTCTTGGCCATTCAACCCAAGACTCGTGACAATGCCTCCTCGTTCAGGACAAATCGTAAACCAGGAATTCGTGGGGAGATGTCTGTAGTGATACATCTTGTATTGAGTCTTCATGGAATGAGACATATCGGGTCCTCCCTGAAAATGATTTACTCTTTCGAAGAAAAAATGGATGATAACAATAGGTACACGTATATCCACGATCGTTTCAAAGTGAAAAAGCAAAAAGAAAGCGAAATCTGCTTCCTTTTTGCTTTAACCAAGATGAAACTGTACAAAAGAGCACCTAACGGCTCGTCACAGCCATATTGATTCCATTTATAGCAGGGATTTTTGCGATTTCAGTACATGTTGTTGAATATCGTCCCAGCTCATATACAACCTCACAATATCTTCTTCAATTAACTGAGTTCCTGTTTGCACTTCAATAATCTCTAAATCTGTCACAGCCTTGATCGCATGCTTGTCTCCCGCCTTGATTTCAATCACATCACCGGTTTTGACGTTATACAACTCATCATTTAACACAAATTCGCCTTCTCCTTTGATGATTGTCCACACTTCATTACGATGATCGTGAACCTGATAGCTCAAGTTTTTGCCCGCTGCGATTCCGATGCGCTTTGTCAATACTTCGTTGCCGTCTTTAAATTTTTTGTAATCCAATACACGGTACCAACCCCATCTTCGTTCTTCATACATCGGTCGGTTCGCAAACTGGCCAACTAAGTCTTTTATCCGCGGGCTTGCCGCTTTATCAGAAACTAAAATGCCATCCGGACTCGCAGCAACGACTAAATTGGAACCTCCTACAACCGTTACTGGAATATCCAGTTCATTGATTAAATGAGTATTCACACAATCATGGCTGATAATTCCAGTTCCAATTTGACTCGTTCCCATTTCTTCCGTGAGCGTGTTCCATGTACCTAAGTCTTTCCAATAGCCACTATATGGAAGGACGACAATGTGCTCCGTCTTTTCCACTACTTCGTAATCAAAGCTGATTTTCGGCATCTGATCATATTGCTTTAGCATTTGTTCGTATTGAATCGGAAGACCTTTCTCTTCTAAAATGGAAAGTACGTATTGAAGACGAAAAGCAAATACTCCGCAGTTCCACAATGCTCCCATTTGAATCAACTCTGCCGCGTCTTCCTCCCTTGGCTTTTCTGTGAAACGTGCGACAGACATGTAATTTTCTTCACTTTTCGCTTTCGGCACGATATAGCCATATTTGGAGGAAGGGAATGTCGGCTTAACGCCGATCAAGGCTAGATTTGCACCGCTGTCAGTGACAACTTGTTCCAAATCTTTTACTCGCTCAAAAAAGCTGTCCTGCACAAATGGGTCAACCGGCAATACGGCTACCACTTCATTCGGGCTTACGCCTTGAATGCTATAGAGATATGTGACAGCGAGAGCAATAGCTGGAAATGTATCACGTCGGCATGGCTCAATAATTAATTCAGCCTGACCTTGAAGCTGACTTTGAATCATGTCTACTTGTGCTTTGCTTGTAGCAATGACGGTGCTGTCAGCCAGCCCGACATTTTGCAGCTGCCCCCATACGCGCTGTACCATTGATTGAAGCTCGCCATTTTCATTTTCCAGTACACGTAAAAATTGCTTGGAGCGTGTATCATTTGATAACGGCCATAATCGTTTTCCCGATCCGCCTGACAACAATACTAATTTCATCTTCCCGCCTCCCATGAAATAGAAAAGCCTGCTTCATCAGCAGGCCTCATTCGTCTATTCGTGATCATGATTGAAAAATGCTTTCAAGCTTCCTATTTAATTGATGAATGTCATGTTTTTTACTTACCGTCAATCTGGCTTGTTTCCCCATCAGCTCCCATTGAGATTTATCTTGAATCATACTTTTTAATTTTTGATAGAGAGTCTCGGAATCCCGTTCAGGAACCAACAGTCCGTCTTTTCCATCTGTAATGAGTTCGGGGATTCCGCTGTGATACGTAGAAATGACCGGTTTTCCCATCGCCATCGCTTCCATTAACACAACAGGAATTCCTTCCATGTCTCCATCGCTGCTTGTAACACTAGGAAGCAAAAACATGTGAGACTCTTGCAAGTGCCTGATCGTCTCCTGTTGTGTTTTCGGCCCTAACAGCTTAATATGTGATTCCATTCCTAATTGGGAAATTCTTTCTTTCAACTGATTTTCCAGCGGACCGTTTCCAATAATGTTATATTCGATTTGAACGCCTTCGTTAATCAATCTGGAGACAGATTCGATGGCGTAAATCAGTCCCTTTTTCTCAACTAATCTTGCAATGGATAAAATTTTGATAACCGGATCATCAGACGAAGCTTGGATAAAACGGAATCGTTCTATATCAATTCCCATCGGATGCACAATAATTTTTCGTTCATCGCATCCTAAGGAAATAAGACGATTTTTCCAAAAAACACTGATAGGCAAAAAACCGTCACCTTTTTCAAATAAATATCGATATGCTTCTTTCCCGCGGTGATCTATATATGCCGTCATATCGTATCCATGAAATGTCGTAAACACTTTCCCTTTGATCACACCTAAATCTCTCAGCACCGCTCCTAAAATACCGTTCGGTCCAAAATGGCAATGAATGATATCGTAATCGCCGCTAAGACGTCTCAGTGAATGATAGGCAAAAAGAGGTCTCATGGATAAGACCTCTTTTCCGTACTTCATCACATTGACAGACTGGATGACTTTCCACGGATTGGACGGCAAAAGCTTCAAGAAACGGGCAATCCTCTCTCCTTTTTTATCTGAATACTCATAATAAATCGTTTTCTCCATTAATCCGTACTTGACGACATCTTCGTGCACCGTCCCAATGTGCTTTGGTTTTTGTGCAAGAATCGTCACGTCATGCCCGTAATCGATTAATCCAGTGATTTGATTTAGAATGAATGTTTCCGATAGCTTAGGAAATTCTCCGACAATAAACAAAATCTTTTTCATTAAAGTTCACCCTTTTCCTTTTTCGATCGTTTTGGGAAGGAAAAGTTATTAGCGAACTATTGCTTGTTCTCTTTCGACCACTTTTCTTCCAATAGAGTGATACTCAATGTCAGCTTTTTTGGCTTGGTCCAATGTAAAACAATTTCGACCGTCAAACAGAAGCGGTTCTTTCATATATTGATGCAGTTCCGTTAAATCCATTTCTTTAAATTCATCCCACTCCGTCACGATGACAGCCGCATCTGCTTCCTGAATGGCATCCTTATAAGTATTAGTAAACTCGACACTTTCTGGAAGAAGTTTTTTGGCATTCGGAATCGCAATAGGGTCGTAAGCCGCTACCTTCACTCCTTTTTGGACGAGTTCTTTTGCAATCACAATAGAAGCCGCTTCCCTCATATCGTCTGTATTCGGTTTAAACGCCAGACCAAGCAAGGCAATTTTTTTCCCTTTTAAAGATCCAAGACGTTTTTCGATCTTTTCAATTAACAGCCGCTGCTGCTTATTGTTTACTTCAATAACAGACCGCAATAATTCAAAATCATGGTTCACGTTGCCTGCTATTTGCACTAATGCATGCGTATCTTTTGGAAAACAAGAACCTCCGTATCCGATTCCGGCATTTAAAAACGAACGACCGATCCGCCGATCGTACCCCATTCCATCTGCAACGTCCTCAATGTTGGCTCCAACTTTATCACAAATATTTGAAATTTCATTAATAAAGCTAATTTTCGTCGCCAAAAACGCATTGGATGCATATTTTATAAGTTCTGAACTAGCGATATCTGTAACGAAAAATGGAGCCTCAAACGGTTCATAAAGTTCTTTGAGCCGTTGTGCCACTTCTTCGTTTTCCGCACCTATTACAATTCGATCTGGGTGCAGCGTATCATAGATAGCTGATCCTTCACGCAGAAACTCTGGATTCGACGCCATATGGAATGGAACAGAAACAGGCATATGACGCTTTATGCATTCTTTCACATGAACGTTTGTTCCAACTGGCACCGTACTTTTAATGACCACAATCGTATTAGGAGAAATATGTTGGCCGATTTTCGCCGCAACGTCCTCTACATATTGCAGATCTGCTGACCCATCTTCCTTCTGAGGAGTTCCAACGGCAATGAAAATGACATCCGAGTTCGGAATCCCTTCTTCATAAGATTCTGTAAAAGTGAGAGTTCCTCTTTCAATATTTCGCTTCATTAACTCATCTAAACCTGGTTCGTAAATAGGTGATATTCCTTTTTTCATCAGTTGAACTTTTTCATGGTTATTGTCAATACATGTAACGGAATGATTAATATCTGCCAAGCACACACCTGTTACTAATCCTACATAACCTGTTCCTATCACACAAATTTTCATCGTTATCACCTTTTTAGTAGTTTTTCGTAAACTTCTTCGATTTCTTTAATCAAATGAGACATGTTAAATTTTTTCATAACATTTCGATGGCCTTCTTCGGAAAGAGCCGTGTATTCTTCTTTAGTCATGCGATACACTTTTTCCAAATTCTCCGCCAAACTTTCCGGATCCCCGTCTTTACTGATCAGTCCTCCATGAGTATGACGAATAATTTCCGGGGCGCCTCCCGAATCGGCCACTATGACAGGGGTATTCGCCAGCAACGATTCAATGATCACTCGTCCAAACGGCTCCCTGTCCGAATAGTTCACAGTTACATCACATTGGCTCATCATTTCTAACGGATTTTTCACATGACCGTAAAATACGACATTATTTTCAAGACCAAGAGCTTTCACTTGATTTTTTAATTGATTCAAATAATTTTCCGAACCGTCAATGGCTGTTCCCCCCACAATGCATAACTTACAACCATCTCCAATTCGGTCTTTTAATCTTTTTATTCCATCAATAATGACATCCAATCTCTTCCATTCCACGATTCGTCCAAACACTCCAACAACAAATTGATTTTCCAATTTGAACGGCTTTTTATTGGAAGAGTAAGTCGTTTTTTGAGGATCAATTCCGTTATAGACAACGACACAACGATTCTCATGTCTTTTATCAATGGTTCCTTTCACATACTCAGAAATGCAAATGATTTTATGAAAGAAAAAAGGTAACAAGTAGTTGTACATTTTGGACGGAGCATTGTCCCGATGGTGCCAAATCGTCTTGGCTTTTGTCAGTATTTTCAGAGGTGCAGCATACCAAGGTGCTCTCCATCCATTCGCATGAACAATATGTATATGATGGTCACGAATAATCTTTTGAATCGAGAATATTTTTTTTAGATAGACAGCGCCCCACTTCTCTTTTAACGTTCCTAGCTCCATAGGAATCACCTTTATGGGAATGGTGATTTCATCAAGATATTCAGTATTTTCAGGACACATTAAGTACACATTGTACTTTGTAACATCGAGATAGTTCATAAGATGAATCAGACTTTGTTCCGCTCCGCCTTTTTTATTAGAGTGGGTCACGTACAAGACATTTACTTTACTCATAATCTTCTCCCTTTTAGGAAAACACGATCATAATGAAACAAGTTCAGTTGCACGTCTCGTGTTGTATTGATTTATTTCTTCCGCATGTCTTTTAAAAATCGCACTATTTGAATAGCTTTCTTTCACGCTTCGAAATCCTGTTTCACTCATTTGATCGGCGAATTCTTTTTCTGACAGAAGCTTTATGATCCCGTTCGCAAACTCTTCCTCTTCATCGGCGACGAGCAAGCTAAAAGGATGAAGTTTAATGCCTTCCACACCAACGGAAGTCGTAACAATCGGCTTTTTCATTGCCAGGGCATTTAAAATTTTTATCCGCATGCCTCCGCCAATTTTAAGAGGAACGATGAATACATCACTATTTGCGATATAAGTACGTTCATCTTCTACATATCCTGTAATGACGATGTTATCTGGATATTGGCTGTGAAACTTATATAATTTTTCCGGTGGATTTTTTCCTACTATATAAAGTTTCGTCTTTTGATATTTCTGTAAAACCTTCGGAAAAATGCTTTCAATAAACCATGTGATTCCATTCACATTTGGGAGCCAACTCATCGTACCCAAAAACATTAATACAGGACCTTCATCTTTTTTATTGTTTTCCATTGGGAAATACTTCTCTGTATCGACCCCTGCCGGAAGAGTTTTGGCTACAACATGGCGATTCATATCTTTCATTCTTTCAGAATCTTCATCTGTAATCGTATAAACAACGTCAAACAAGCTCACAATTTCGCTCTCGTAACGATACAGCCTTTTATACTGGATCCCAAGATACGCTTTTTTGATCACATTATCCTCTTCTTCAATCGCGCGCTGGAAAATAGTGCTTTCCACGTTATGCTGCCGTAAAATCGTGAACAAGTCATACCCTTTTTGTTTCACCATCCGGGCATAATACGCCATATGCAGATGATCAATGTACAGAATGTCTATTTTTCGTCGCTTCACAATTTGTAATATTAGATCTGCCATTCGGTCATGAATATATTTTTCCATATTGTAAGGCAACGACTTGGATAGATTCATAATCGCCTTTTTATAGGAATTCGCATAAGAAATCGGTATCGTATGAGTTTCTATTTCAAAAGGCAAAGGCTCTATCGTTTGATTCTCTTCTGCAAATGAACATAGAATGACTTTATGGCCATACCTAACGAGTTCTCTTATCGTGTTATACGTGACAATCCTGCCTCCGTCATCTGGAGGATAAGGATACAAATGCGTGACAAACAAAATGGTTTTCAACTATCTCACCTCCAAACTGCATATTTCTCAAATGTCGAGTTTTGATTTTGATCGCTTTGCTCCAACTTGGAAGTAAAACAAAACAAGATAAACAAA
The DNA here is from genome assembly GCF_038006725.1 of Bacillus sp. FSL W8-1127. Taxonomy (NCBI): domain Bacteria; kingdom Bacillati; phylum Bacillota; class Bacilli; order Caryophanales; family Bacillaceae; genus Bacillus; species Bacillus sp. FSL W8-1127. The sequence continues at coordinate 2,536,036 of NZ_JBBOVU010000001.1, forward strand.
AAATAGACGGTTTGCGGTTGAAGCAAGCTTCCTGACAACAAAGCGTACATCATGAAAATGGCCACAAATAATGTCTTGCTTCTGGCTCCCGTATAAAAGCAATGCAAAACAAACACCAGAAACGCAAAGCATGAAATGACCCCGTATTCAATGATGAGCTTTGACAATACTGGATAATTCGTATCTGCAGAAATATAGGGAATGGAGGCCCGATCCGCCATACCCGGTCCTAATCCAAATAAATAGACATCCTTGCTTAGCATTCCGACATTTTCTATTGCCACATAAGGAGAGATAAAGCGGAAATTAGCACTCGAATTTGAGTGCATACTGAATTCGCCTACTCTTCCAATCAAAACCTGTGCATAATACGTGTCTTTTAAGGCAAAAAACAACAGACACATGGTTCCTATGACGAATAGCTTCGTTTTCCACCCTTGTTTCAGGATATAGATGATGAGAAATACACCTAACAGAAGCAATCCTGTTCCTGAAAAACTGATGATTATTCCTGTTAGATAGAGCGCTATTCTCCATATTTTTTTAAAATATAGAGCTTCTAAGATAATAGCCATTGCTAAAAATTGCGAGAAAAAGGAAGGTTCCAGAAGAACCATTCCATTTGATTTATAAATAGGTGATCCGTACTCTATTGGATAATACGTATTGTATCCCGTTGCTACGATGCTGGAAGGCAAATACCCCCAGATATCGTTGTAGGGAATTCCTACAAAAGGGAGAGTAAATTGGACGATGCCTAAACACGTGATAAAAACCATTACTTTTTGGTAAAATGAAAGAACCGGAATATATAGATCCTCAGAACCTTTGTATATAAAAATCAATGGTAAATAGATTAAAATTAAATAGAACAAAGAGTAAGGCGGATAATTAGAATTAGCCGCCAATGCTGACAACGCCAAAATTCCTATTGCCAGAGTAAACAAAGAGAGTTTGGTAAGGCTTATTTTTACTCTGCGATCTATTGTGAATATGACTAATGTGATATATAATAAAATGAGGACAATTGGCACTTGAAACCCGCTAACCTTTATGACAAGCCTCTGTCCAATTGTCAAAAATATAACTAAGAACTTAAACCAGAAAATCCAGCGTCTGCTTGGATTTGCCAAAGGGTTATTCATGTAACCACCTATATAGTAGAATTTCGACCTTTTCCTTTGATTTTGGAACCATTAATGAACGTTAGCTAAAATTCTTTGCCATTTTTGTTTCATGTTGTCTTTTGAATAATCTTCCTGAACCATTTTCTTGCCGTTTCTTGCAAGTTGTCTGTTTCGTTCCGGATGATTAACCAATTCGATAATGTAATCGGCAAACTGATGGATATCGTCCGCTACGTACATGTTAATGCCGTTTGTATATTTAATGCCTTCAGCGCCGATGCTTGTAGAAACAACGGGTACACCTAGAGATAACGCTTCGATTACTTTTGTCTTAATCCCTGTCCCGAATACCAAGGGTGCGACAAATACCGCCGAAGTGACGATCTCTTTCTTAATATCATCTACAGGACCTAGCACTTTGACGCCATCAAAGCGGTCTTGCAGTTGAAGTACTTCTTTGGCTGGATCTTTTCCAGCTATCCAGAATTCCAGTTCTGGTTTTTTCTGTTTCACTATTGGCCAAATGTTTTCACAAAAATACAGCACGGCTGCTACATTATGGGCGATATCCATCTTTCCTACAAACAATAATTTATGTGGATTGTAGTTGTTTTTTCTCGTGATGTCATTTTTCACTTCAAATGACATCGGTATTCCTGTGCAAGAACTGTGATTAATTTCTTGAGCAAACTCTGCCGCTTCTTTTGGCGATGTGAAAACAAGATGATGAAACTTTTTCGCCACTTTATTTTCGTATTTTTGCAGCAGTTTGCTTTCAAAATTTAAAATCGTTTTTTGCAATTTTTTTGTATTGAAAATTTTCCTTGCTGACTTTGGCAATTTTTCAGTGAACCCGCCAAAAATTGAAGGAATATACTCAATATAGCTTTGCTGCCTTTTATAACGTAAAGATAGCAAATCATCGTAATTCAACACTAAATGCACCCGTTTATGAACAGGTAAATATTCTGCCACTCGCACCATATCATAAATAATAAAGTCCGGATTTTCTGTTGTTATAAAATCCAATAGTTGTTGGTGCGTGCTCTTGCTGTAAAAAACCGATACTTGTAGAGGCCATTTCCGCAATAAAAGTGAATGGAGCAACACGTTTTTTGCTTTTTCTATGATGCCAGGTCTTTCTAACGGCAAGACCTTATCAATCTCTTTTGGTATAGAAGAAAGATATTTTTCATCATCTATAAAAGAAGCGTTCAAAATCGATATGTCTGGATCGATTTCTTTGATGGCTTCGATGTACTGCATTAAGATGTTTTTTCTGCCATCTGTTTTCGGAAAAGGCAACTTATTAGTTAAAAATAAGATCTTTTTCACACTTTCACCTTTTTCATTGTAGACTTTGCTTTTTCTGTCATCGTAAGATCATCAATTAATAAGCACCTTTCGCAGTTAACATGACTACCACTGTTCTAAGCATAATCTTGAAGTCCATTAGCAGACATCTCTTTTTAATATAATACAAATCAAGTTCAACCATTTCGGAAAAAGACAAGTTGCTTCTTCCGCTTACTTGCCATAAACCTGTGCATCCCGGTTTGACAAGCAGTCTGTGTCTATCATGGGTTGTATATTCATCTACTTCTCTTTGCAATGGAGGTCTTGGTCCGACCAGACTCATATCTCCAACAAGAACATTAAGTAGCTGAGGCAGTTCATCAAGACTCGTTTTGCGGATAAATTTTCCTACTTTCGTAATCCGCGGATCGTTTTTCATTTTAAACATAGCGCCTTGCACTTCATTTTGTTTCAGCAAATCTTTTAATCTTTGTTCTGCGTCTACCACCATTGAACGAAATTTCAACATATAAAATTCTTTGCCGTTTTTTCCGATTCGCTTTTGCTTAAAGAACACCGGTCCTTTCGGATCCTCTATTTTGATGGCAATGGCGATGATGAGAAATACCCAGGATAATAGAATAATGCCAACGGAAGCCCCCACAATATCCACCAAACGCTTTGTGAAAGAATAAACTCTTTTCTTTTGTTTCGGCATAATGACTAGTTTGCTTTCACTGTTCTCTGTTGGATAGGCTACATCAAATTTTACGATTTTTGCTGCTTCCACCTAAACAGCCCCCCTTACTTTATTGAGCAACGGTATGCTCTTGTAATAATTCTTCTAAATAGCTTAGAAGCTGAGGTTTTAAATCCGGTCTGTTTAGTGCAAATTCAATTGTAGTTTGAATAAATCCAAGCTTTTCTCCTACATCATAACGTTTTCCATCAAAATCATAGGCAAATACTCGTTGTATTTCATTTAACTTTTGAATGGCATCTGTTAGTTGAATTTCACCACCGGCGCCAGCCTCTTGTTTTTCCAAAAACATAAAAATTTCAGGCGTTAAAATATAACGGCCCATAATGGCTAAATTGGAAGGGGCAGTGCCAAGTTTGGGCTTTTCGACGAATCTTTTTACCTGATAGCGGCGTCCATCACGCGAAAGAGGATCAATGATTCCGTAACGCTGCGTTTGCTCATCAGAAACCGTCTGTACACCTATGATAGAAGCTAATGTTCTTTCATATTCATCCATTAACTGTCGCAGACACGGCTTTTCTGCTTGAACGATGTCATCTCCGAGCAGGACGGCAAAAGGCTCATTGCCAATAAAATTACGTGCGCACCAAACAGCATGTCCCAATCCTTTTGGATTTTTTTGACGAATATAATGGATGTCCACCATGTTTGATACTTGCCGAACCTTTTCCAATAATTCATACTTTTCTTTTTCCATTAAATTTTGTTCAAGATCCGGAGCAGAATCAAAATGATCTTCAATGGCGCGCTTTCCTTTACCAGTCACAATAATAATGTCTTCAATCCCTGATTCAATTGCTTCTTCCACAATGTATTGAATCGTAGGCTTGTCCACGATGGGAAGCATTTCTTTAGGCATGGCTTTTGTTGCAGGCAAAAATCTTGTTCCAAGCCCCGCAGCAGGTATAATCGCTTTTCTGACTTTTTTCATATTCCATCCCTCTCTCTTATTATGTTATGTAGTTGTTTGTATATTAATGGGCATCTAACCCGTCCTCACGTCACACCATCGACGACCAGCGTCTAAGGTGCAAATTTTTTACACCCACAGCATGACCGAGTGCCACCATTGATAACGGTAAGGCGACATCACCGTTTTTTCTACGCATGACAAGCAACAACATAACGTTTATTGGGATGATTTTGACTTTTTCAACCATTTCCCGTTGATATCCGGCTCATTTAAGATCCCTTGATTTTAAACAAAACGAAAACATGTATATCAACACGAACCTTACCTGGAAGATATGCGATTTTGGATCATCTTTTTCATTCCGCCACATCCTCATATCCTTATCGTTGATCGTGTGAAATGGCGAGAGTTGCTGCCATTTTCTTTCGGACATCTTATTTAGAACTTAGCGAATACCTCGAAGAATATGAGAATGAATCTCCTTGCTCTTATGTACTTTATTTCTTTTGTTTCACTACTGTTAAAACAGTGTAAAGATTTTTATGTTATGGTGAATCATAACTAATCGGGGAATATTCTGGAAACCTACAGAGAATATAGCACAAAAAAATACACATCGCTTGAGTACAGAGTCTTATGCTTACATATCTACTAATTTTTAACAGCAACGTTTTTTTGTTAGCGATTACATGCTTATTATTATCAAATAGTTTATATATTTTGAATGCTTCTTAAAAGATGGAGAATGGATAAAATTTCTATCTAATTACCTATGCTTTTATTACTTTTTTGGCCAGAAAAATGGAAAAAAAATACTGTTAAAAAATTGTTAAATATTTGTGTATTTTGTTGAAAATTGGTTATTTAAATGAACAACAGGTCTCAAATTTAACCAAAAAGCCTTACTTTGCAGGAGTTTCTTTCATAAGAGTTATAAATACCCATTTTCACTTTCTATAGGAATATAATGATTTCGATTTCTTATGATATTTCTCGTAATTTTTCTCTTGTTTACAAAAAAGCTTTTGAATAAAAATGAATTAACATTTTACGTTTTAATCCGATAAACACAGATCAAATTGGATCGAGAAAGAAGTTTTCTGAATACCAAAGACGATCCTGTTATTTCTGCTTTTACTAATTTGTTTCCATTCATCACAACATCGGGGATTTTAAAACATAGCCAAATCTTATTGAAATTATATAAGTCAAATTATATAAGTAAGTAACCGCGCAAAAACAAGAGATTGCCCCAAAAGGAAATCCCACCATTTTGAAGCAATCTCTTCATTCTATTTATATTCTTTTTTAACAGATCGAGCTGAATGGGGTAGACTGATAGCTGGTTACAACTTTGCCATTCACCATCTCAAACCACAGATCGATTGAAAACGTAATTTGAACATGTGTTTTCCGATCTACGTCACAAATTTCTTCTTCAAGTTGTCCCCTTCGTTCTATCCTTTTTTCCAACCATTCCTCCGTTATGAGACGGGCTTTTCCTTCAAAAAAATGCACACCTAAACAAAAAGATAGGACTGGAAGTGTTAAAAAATTCCACATAAGCCAGTCCATTGTTCCTCTTCGAAAAAACAGCTGCCATCAGATGCACAGCAAATGAATTCTAAAAGGCTACAGCATCTGAAAGAACTGATTTACTTGAATGCTCCATTCTGTTTACCGGCTCTCAACATCTTTTTAACGAATGTTGATAAAAGGTTCATTTATATTATCCTTACCAACGAAAAGCAGCTGTTCCTCACTTAAATGCAAGTCCTTTGGTGGGTTGGATTAAGGCATTGATGAATTCTAATACAGATTCAAGATTCATAAAAAGGCATTTGGCCTTGTTTGAAATCATTCATCCATGGTAAACTCAAAAACTTATTGAATAAACAGCTTCAAAAACTTGCGCATCCAATAATCGTTGGTTGTACAGTGTTAAAATCGTTGAGATCAAACAGATAGATGAAATCACAATGATCAACATATCTGTTAATGATCCGAAAAATCACCTATAGTCGTACGTTAACGTATTCAAGTATGGACAGACAGACAACCGGCATGCCCATTGACACGCCGGTCGCCGCTATAGTTTTAATTCACCCATACGTAGGAGTTCGACTACTGCTTGAGAACGACCTTTGACACCTAATTTTTGCATGGCATTCGAAATATGGTTCCGGACAGTTTTCTCGCTGATGAATAGTTCTTTGGCGATTTCTTTTGTTGTTTTATCTTGAACCAATAGCTCGAAAACTTCTTTTTCTCTTTTGGTCAGCAATGGTTTATGTGAAAATTCGCGATCCTTCAACTATAATTACCCTCCTTGCCTTCGCCAGCTTTAAAACAAAAGGGATGGGTCTAGCGTCGTCATGATATCATATGAAAAATCCAGCATATCAGTGACTTCACAAAGGCAAGGGTTGCGAAATAGGCGAAAAATAGTTTTTTCTCCTAAGACATTCGCTTCAGTCTGCCATCAACGTTCTTTTTTAAGAACAGCATGATCGATCATTGTCCGACAAAAATAATATAATCCCCCACCTGACCATTTTTCTTTCATTGTATTCTTATATGCTCATACTGCGTTTTTGTGATTCACTTCCAAAATGTGGATTCCATGCAAGGTATTGTTTTAGCTCAAGTGATTAAATATGGTATAAAATCCTTTCCAAAAAATTCTCATCATCAAAAGAAAAGGGCATTCTCATCTCACCATATAAAATTCACATATGAATCTGACTAACTCTCGCTTATTAAGGCAATATGATCTATTCTGGACTTTAGGTCTGTAAAAAAAGCCTCCAACACTTGGTTGAAGGCTTTTGAGGCTTTTGGAAAGACATTACACCATATAATCGCTTCCGAAGAATTTTTTAAAGGAATGGATGGTCGTTTCTCTATTTAGCGCCGCAATGGAAGTTGTGAGCGGGATGCCTTTCGGGCATGCTTGTACACAGTTTTGCGCATTTCCGCAGTTTGCAAGACCGCCATCCCCCATGATAGCATCAAGACGTTCGTCTTTGTGCATAGCACCGGTTGGATGAGCGTTAAATAACCGTACTTGTGACAGTGGAGCAGGTCCCATAAAGTTTGAATGACTGTTAACGTTTGGGCACGCTTCTAAACAAACACCACAAGTCATGCATTTTGCCAATTCATAAGCCCATTGGCGTTTTTTCTCAGGCATCCGTGGGCCAGGTCCAAGATCCCAAGTTCCATCAATTGGAATCCAAGCTTTCACTTTTTTCAACGAATCAAACATACGGCTGCGATCGATTTGCAAATCGCGAATAACCGGAAATGTTTTCATCGGCGCAAGACGAACAGGTTGTTCCAATTTGTCGATCAAAGCAGCACATGCTTGACGCGGTTTTCCATTGATCACCATCGAACAAGCTCCGCACACTTCTTCCAAACAGTTCATATCCCAAGCAACCGGAGTTGTTTTTTCCCCTTTAGCATTGACCGGATTGCGGCGAATTTCCATTAAGCAGGAAATGACATTCAAATTCGGACGATAAGGAATTTCAAATTCTTCTTCATAAGGGGCTGAATCCGGATTATCCTGGCGAGTTATAATTAAGCGGATCGTTTTCTTTTCACTCATCATTATGTCGCCTCTTTCTCCATAGTTTAGTGTTTTTTCGTGTAATCACGAACACGCGGTTTAATCAAAGATATATCGACATCTTCATAGTGGAAAGCTGGCGCACTGTCTTCTCCAGTAAATTTCGCCATTGTTGTTTTTAGCCATTCTTCATCATTACGATCAGGGAATTCTGGCTTATAATGGGCTCCACGGCTTTCATTTCGATTATAAGCACCAATGGTAATGACTCGAGCAAGATGAAGCATATTTTTCAATTGACGTGTAAAGCTGGCCCCTTGGTTACTCCACTTAGCAGTATCGTTAATATTGATATTTTTCCAGCGTTCCATCAATTCAACTATTTTTTCATCGGTTTTTAATAGTTTATCATTGTAACGCACAACCGTTACGTTAGCGGTCATCCATTCGCCGAGTTCTTTATGAAGAACATAGGCATTTTCCGTTCCGTCCATCTTAAGAATTTGATTCCATTTTTCTTCTTCTCGTTTTCTGTAACGATCAAATAAAGTAGAAGATATAGCATCAGAGCTTTTTTCCAAGCCATTGATATATTTCACAGCATTTGGTCCGGCAACCATTCCACCGTAAATGGCCGATAACAATGAGTTAGCTCCTAAGCGGTTCGCTCCATGTTGTGAATAATCGCATTCACCTGCAGCGAATACCCCTGGAATATTTGTACGTTGTTCATAATCAACCCATAGTCCACCCATTGAATAGTGAACCGCTGGGAATACTTTCATTGGAACTTTGTGCGGATCTTCACCCATGAATTTTTCATAGATTTCGATAATACCGCCCAATTTTACATCCAATTCATGCGGGTCTTTGTGGGAAAGATCGAGGTATACCATGTTTTCCCCATTGATTCCTAGTTTCAAATCAACACAGACGTGGAAAATTTCACGTGTCGCTATATCACGCGGAACAAGGTTTCCATAAGCCGGATATTTTTCTTCAAGGAAATACCACGGTTTTCCATCTTTATATGTCCATACACGTCCGCCTTCACCACGAGCCGATTCGCTCATTAGACGAAGTTTATCATCGCCCGGTATGGCGGTCGGGTGAATTTGAATAAATTCACCATTAGCATAATAAGCGCCTTGTTGATAGACGATCGATGCAGCAGAACCAGTATTGATCATGGAGTTTGTAGATTTTCCAAAAATGATTCCCGGTCCGCCGGAAGCCATAATAACGGCATCAGCACGGAATGTTTGAATATCCATAGTAGTCAAGTTTTGTGCTACGATGCCCCGGCAAACTCCTTCATCATCCAAGACAAGGCCAAGAAATTCCCAGCCCTCATACTTCGTTACTAATCCCGCTACTTCATAGCGGCGCACTTGTTCATCAAGAGCATACAAAAGTTGCTGTCCAGTTGTCGCACCGGCATATGCTGTGCGATGATGTTGAGTTCCTCCGAAACGGCGGAAATCAAGCAATCCTTCCGGTGTCCGGTTAAACATAACGCCCATGCGGTCAAACAGCGAGATAATTCCAGGCGCCGCTTCACACATTGCTTTTACAGGAGGCTGATTGGCTAAAAAGTCTCCTCCGTAAATCGTGTCATCAAAATGAATCCATGGCGAATCTCCTTCACCTTTTGTATTGACAGCTCCGTTAATGCCACCTTGAGCACAAACAGAGTGAGAACGCTTTACCGGAACTAATGAAAATATATCCACCGGAGTTCCTAACTCCGCTATTTTCACTGTTGCCATTAAGCCGGCTAAGCCGCCTCCAACTACGATGATCTTTCCTTTACTCATGGACACTCACTCCTTTTTTACCTAATGATGTACATCATCCATCTGCCTATCTCATACAAAAGCGAACAAAGCAGAAAGGCCGACATACGAAAGCAATACGAATACCAACAGTGAAACATACGTGAAAACGCGTTGAGAACGAGGCGTCACAATGATTCCCCAACTTACGCAGAAAGACCATAAGCCGTTCGAAAAATGAAAAATGGCCGATACAACCCCTACTATGTAAAAAGCTAGCATATATGGATTTGATAGAATATTAGCTACCATATCATAGTTAACTTCTTCCCCCATGGCTGCTTGAACGCGTGTTTCCCAAACGTGCCATACAACAAAGATGAGCGTGAAAATTCCTGTTAAACGCTGCAAGAAAAACATCCAATTTCGGAAATAACCGAAATTTCCCAAATTATTTTTCGCCGTAAACGCAATATATAAGCCGTAAATTGCGTGATATAAGAGCGGCAAAAAGATTAACACGATCTCCAATAAATAAAGCAACGGCAAGCTTTCCATAAACTTCGCCGCACGGTTAAAAGATTCCGCTCCCCTAGTGGCAAAATGGTTCACAATCAAGTGTTCAGTCAGGAATAATCCTATCGGAATTACACCTAGTAAAGAATGAAGCCTTCGATTAAAAAATTCACGATTTCCTGCCATACGGTACCCCCCTTGGTTATGAGCCGCCAATCAACATTTCTACAAAAAGAAATGTTTTCTGGCAACTGCCATCATTTTGTAACAATTATTTGACAAGTTCATTGTAACCCCATCACTGGAAAGCGTCAAGAAAACGTCTACATATTTTTCTATATTAATAAAATGACCAATTATAAAAAAAGTCGATCAATTCAACAGAATGTATTTTAGCAGAATATAAATATTTTTCAGCTTAGAGACAAATATTCCACACCTATAAAAAATCGATCGTGGAATGAAAAAAAGTTTTTTCATCTCCATCAGTCTTGTATATAATGGATACAGAAAGTAGGGATTTCAAATGGAGAATCATAAAGACATTATTCCACAAGAGCCGCAATCTGTTTCGATGTTCGCCTATGAGCTGTACCGGGATATTTTGTTACCGGAAATATTCGGCAAAGACACGGCGGACATTTTCTATTGGGCAGGAAAACAGCTTGCAAGAAAATTTCCTCTTCTATCTATAGATGAAATCTGCTCTTTTTTTGAAGAAGCTTGCTGGGGAACGCTCCAGGTGATAAAAGAAGAAAAAAAAGAGTTGCTGTTTGAATTATCAGGTCCTATTGTATTACGAAAATTTGACATATATTCTGAACCATTTTTTTCGTTGGAAGCAGGTTTTTTAGCGGAACAAATTCAAACGCAGAAAAACGTGACTGCCGAAGCGATAGAAGAGGTACATAAACGTTCCAAAAAAGTCCGTCTTCTCGTGAAATGGGAATAACGGCATCTTTTCTCGTCTATTTGCATTAAAATAGTTTTCTTAGAAACTATGGTTTCGAGAATCTGCTTTCCCCAGCTTCTTTCTTTTTTCTACATAAGCCAAAAAGACGGATGGGCAATAAAACATCCGTCTTTTAATCATTTGACAACGATCAGATCGTCGCTTTTGTTTTTTGTTGAGCCAGCCCAAAACCGTCATGAAGGACTTGAGCGGCTTTTTCCATATCTTTTTGATCTATGACCGTAGACACCTTAATCTCCGAAGTGCTGACCATTTTGACAGAGATATGGTTTTCAGCCAAAATGGCAAACATTTCAGCGGCAACTCCTGGGTTGGAAATCATTCCGGATCCTACAATCGAAACTTTTGCCAATCCTTCCTCATATGTAATCGAATCAAATCCAAGCTTTTCTTTATTTCGTTCCAACACATGGATGGTGTCATGCAAATCATCCGTTTTGATAGAGAACGACACACTGCCAGTTTGATCATGGATGCGGCTTTGAATAATAATATCGACGTTGATGCCATGATCCGCCAGAACGCCGAAAATGGAGGATAAGCTGTTGATTTCATCCTTTAAGCCTTCTACGGTAATTCTCGTAATGTCATCTTCAAATGCTACGCCTCTTACCACCAAATTCTGTTCCATCGATACTTCCTCCTCAATGATCGTTCCATTTTCCCTTTCCATGCTCGATCTTACAACAAGCGGGATGCTGTAATTTTTTGCAAATTCGACCGCGCGCGGATGCAAAACACCTGCTCCTAAATTGGCTAACTCCAACATTTCATCATAAGAAATGGAAGAAAGTTTTCTCGCCCCTTTTATATATCTTGGATCTGAGGTGAACACGCCAGTCACATCGGTATAAATGTCGCAGCGTTCCGCTTTCAACGCCGCCGCCAGCGCCACTGCCGTTGTATCCGATCCTCCTCGCCCGAGAGTCGTAATTTCACCGTCTTCTGTGACGCCTTGAAAACCGGCTACGACCACTATCTTTCCTTCTTCAAGCAAACTAGTCAGCTTTTTTGTTTCAATCTTGAGTATACGCGCATTCCCGTGAAGTTTTTCCGTCTGAATGCCGGCTTGCCATCCAGTGAATGAAATGGCCTCAAACCCTTTTTTGATCAAAGCGGTTGTCAAGAGCGAAATCGTCACCTGTTCTCCAGTCGACAGCAACATATCCATTTCCCTTTTGGGAGGATGATCATCGATGGCCTTAGCGAGTTGGACAAGCTGGTCGGTCGTTTTCCCCATTGCGGAAACGACGACCACCACATCATTTCCTCTCTTTTTTTCTTCGATTACACGATTGGCCACATTGAAAATTCTGTCTATATCACCGACAGATGTTCCTCCAAATTTTTGAACAATAAGTCCCAACAAAGATCCCCTGCCTTTTCATTGATTCACTTCTAAAACGCAAACAGGCAATGAGAACCAAATCTCATTGCCTGTGAAGATGTAATAAGAAAATACATCAAGCGTGAGATAGCTCTCCAAGACGATTCCATCTTGACAGTTCTGCATTTCTTAAACACAGAACCAGCAGAAAAAGGAATGAGCCTTTCACTGCTTCGGCGGCCGTCCCCTTTCCAAACTTTTCATGGAAGCTCATTCTTCTCCAAGCTTGTACTCTTGAACTCCGCGCCTCTATCATCACTTTTACGTATGAAAGTGATTTTATTTAATTTTAGGACATTATAGCATAATGGGATTTTTATGACAACGCGCTATTTCAACTTTTCCTTAATGTTGCGGGCGATCTTTTCGGGAATACCTATTTTCGTAAACTCTTCTAATTCTGCTTCTTTCATTCTTTTTAATGATCCGAAATGTTTTAGCAGAAGTTTTTTCCTTTTCGGTCCGACTCCCTCAATATCATCAAGTGCGGATCGAAAAGCGGTTTTTCCCCTCAGCTGCCGATGAAAGGTAATGGCAAAACGATGCACTTCATCCTGAATTCTTTGCAGCAAATAAAACTCTTGACTGTTCCGCTTTAATGGGACAATCTGCAGAGGATCGCCAAATAATAACTCTGATGTGCGGTGTTTTTCATCTTTAGCAAGCCCTGCAACCGGAATCGACAAATTGAGTTCATTTTCCAATACATCTTTTGCGGCTTCGACTTGCCCTTTTCCACCATCGATCAAAATTAAATCGGGAAGCGGCAATTGTTCCTTTAATACCCTTGTATATCGTCTTCGAACCACTTCTCTCATCGATTCATAATCGTCCGGACCTTGAACGGATTTAATCTTATATTTGCGATACTCCTTCTTTTCAGGTTTTCCATCGATAAAAACAACCATGGCGGAAACAGGATCCGTGCCTTGAATATTCGAATTATCAAATGCTTCAATTCGCAATGGGGTGGATATTCCCATCGCTGCCCCTAGTTTTTCAACCGCTTTGATCGTTCTTTCTTCGTCTCTTTCGATAAGCGAGAATTTTTCTTGAAGAGCGATCGCCGCATTTTTTACCGCCATCTTAACTAATTCTTTTTTTTGCCCTTTTTTCGGCTGAATCATTTTGACTTGGATCAGTTGTTCCGCCAACTCGATGTCCACGTTTTCAGGCAGCAAAATTTCTTTTGGCTTTATATGATGGGCTTTGGAATAAAATTGTCCGAGAAAGGTTAAAAATTCTTCCTCATCTTCATTGTAAATGGGGAACATCGAAACATCTCTTTCGATCAGCTTCCCCTGTCTGACAAAAAAGACTTGAACACACATCCAACCTTTGTCAACGGCATAACCGAATACATCACGGTCCGTAAAGTCGTTCGTTGTTATTTTTTGTTTTTCCATCGTCGCCTCGATATGGGCAATTTGATCCCGATATTCTTTTGCTCGTTCAAATTCGAGATTTTCCGCCGCTTCAGACATCTTTTTCATCAATTCATCTTTAATCTCTTGATAGCCGCCATTTAAGAAACGGGTAATTTCCTCCGTCATTTTTTTGTACGTTTCTTCCGGGACATGATTGACACAAGGAGCTAAACATTGGCCTAAATGATAATATAAGCAGACTCGATCGGGAAGAGTGGAACATTTTCGCAAAGGGTACAGCCTATCGAGCAGCTTTTTCGTATCATTCGCCGCTCCCACATTCGGATATGGTCCGAAATATTTGCCTTTATCTTTTTTTACCTTTCTTGTTGTAATCAGGCGAGGATGCCGTTCCGCCGTCAATTTTATATAAGGATAGCTTTTGTCATCCTTGAGCATGACATTATATTTCGGATCATGCTTCTTTATTAAATTCATTTCCAATATTAACGCTTCAATGTTAGAAGAAGTTACAATATATTCAAAGTCTTCAATCTCGTTGACCAGCCGCTGGGTTTTCCCGTCATGAGACCCGGTGAAATAAGAGCGAACCCGATTTTTCAACACTTTTGCTTTTCCGACGTAAATGATCGTTCCATGACGGTCTTTCATTAAATAGCAGCCAGGCTGGTCGGGAAGAAGAGCTAATTTATGCTTGATTATATCGTTCATGATCGCCACCTCCTGGACCACCTGGTGAACCAATTTCACTTTCATCTGTTTGTAGTGAGAGCTTCTTTAAAGACTCGTATATTTTAGCTGAACGATTGCCTATATACAAGAACCATTTTATGTTTTCCCATGTTCAAAAACGTTCATGTTCATACATTGGATCGCTGATACCATTTTCGTTTCTTCTGTATTGATTCGTTTCACCGTGAAAATGGGAGACTTCTCGCAAACGAATGGAGAAAACAATCACGCACCCGATTTTTTCTTGCTTTGGCTGTTTTGGCATGCATACTCGGCAATTCACCCGCCATTCTTCTCATTTTAAGAAGGCTACCCTTTCCAAATGAAACGGGTCACCCTATTCCATTTGGAAAAAGCAAAACAGCCATTTTCAAGAAAACGGTTGTCATCGTCCTGTTGAGACACTCGTTAATATTCCTTTCATTGAAAAAAGTTAAGTCTTTTCCATTTCATGAAAAACCAAAATCATGCTGATCCAAAATAAAAAGGCAAGCCCTCAACTCAATAACATTGAGATGCTTACCTTCGATTTTACCGCATTCCTCGAAATGACGGAGAATTATGAGTGCGGCAACATTCATTAAGCGTGTTTATTAATGAGTTCAGTTAACGCTTCTTTCGGTTGATATCCGATGACTTTATCCACTATTTCTCCATCTTTAAACAAGAATAAAGTCGGGATACTCATAACACCGAATTTTCTGGCCGTTTCTTGGTTTTCATCCACGTCCAGTTTCACGATCTTTAATTTATCATTCATTTCTGCATCAATTTCTTCCAAAACTGGAGCAATCATTTTACAAGGTCCGCACCACGGAGCCCAAAAATCAGCTAAAACAAGACCGCTGCTTGTTTCAGAATCAAATGTTTGATCAGTAGCTTTAACAATAGCCATTATTACCAATCCTCCTTATTTCCTTTCAGGTACTAGGGACAGTATACCATCCTTTAAATTGGAATGCTAATTTTTTGTTTGCAAATTGCATTTTCCCCGATCTACTTGAATTCTATTCTTTATCTCTATTACAAAAGCAGCGGACGAACGTTTTTAATCAAACATCCAATCAAAAAACGGCCTCGACAAATCCATGGCCGTTTTTTGATTGGATTACGAAGAAGCTATCTTTAATTTTTTGAATTCTTCTGTCAATATCGGCACTACTTGAAACAAGTCTCCAACGATTCCGTAGTCGGCTACGCTGAAAATATTTGCTTCCGGATCTTTATTAATGGCTACAATCACTTTTGAGTTGGACATCCCGGCCAAATGCTGAATGGCTCCCGATATGCCGCAAGCAATATAAAGATCAGGCGTAACCACTTTTCCCGTTTGTCCAATTTGCATAGAGTAGTCGCAATATCCCGCATCACACGCTCCTCGAGAAGCTCCCACCGCACCGCCAAGGACATCCGCCAGTTCTTTCAGCACTTTAAAGCCCTCTGCGCTTTTTACGCCGCGTCCCCCGGAAACAATCACTTTAGCTTCCGTTAAATCTACTCCTTCGCTCGCTTTCCGCACCACTTCTTTTACCACGGTGCGTATGTCTTTAATATCGGCTTGAACAGATGTGACTTCGCCGGTCCGGGATTCATCTTTTTCAAGAGGTATAATATTATTCGGGCGGACTGTAGCAAAAACGATTCCATCCGTGACTATTTTCTTTTCAAACGCTTTTCCCGAATATATCGGGCGAGTAAAGACGATGTTTCCCCCTGCAATTTCGACCGCTGTCGCGTCGGAAATCAGCCCTGTATTCAGTTTGCTGGCGATCTTAGGGGACAAATCTTTCCCCAGTGCCGTATGACCAAAGACAATGCCATCTGGCTTTTCTGATTCGACCACTGCCAAAAAAGCTTGAGCATATCCATCTGGTGTATATTGTTTTAATTGTTCATTCTCAACCACAACCACTCGATCCGCTCCGTAATGGATGAGCTGTTCCCCTAAGTTTTTTATCGAATCACCTATGATCACGCCAACTACTTCTCCGCCTTCCGCTATTGTTTTACCCGCAGACAAAGCTTCAAACGAAATGTTTCTGAGTGCTCCTTCACGAACTTCTCCTAATACCAACACTTTTCGTGCCATATTCGACCCTCCTGTTTCTTGTTCCCTTTCCATTACACCACTTTTGCTTCCGTATGCAGCAATTGAACCAGCTCTTTTACTTGATCACTTAAATCGCCTTCCAATATTTTTCCTGTTTCTTTTTTTGGAGGCAGAAACACTTCAATCGTTTTCGTTTTTGGCTCAACATCCTCTTCTTCAAGATCCAAATCATCCAGTTCTAATTCATCAAGCGGCTTTTTCTTCGCTTTCATGATTCCGGGAAGCGACGGATAACGAGGTTCGTTTAATCCTTGCTGTGCCGTTACGAGCAACGGCAGGGAAGTTTCAATGACTTCCGAATCCCCTTCCACATCACGGATCAATTTTGCTTGCGTCCCCTTTATTTCAATCTCAGTGATCGTTGTCACATATGGAATGCCTAATAGTTCTGCTACACGCGGCCCCACTTGCCCGCTGCCGCCGTCTATCGCCACATTCCCCGCTAAAATCACATCCGCCTCTTTATCTTTTAAAAATTCAGCCAAAATTTTCGCCGTTGTAAATTGGTCCCCGTCTTCTAAATCGTCTTCAACATTGATTAAAACCGCTTTGTCAGCTCCCATCGCAAGAGCAGTGCGCAGTTGTTTTTCACTTTCTTCGCCTCCGACGGTTACAACAGTCACTTCTCCGCCGTGAGCATCACGGATTTGAATAGCTTCTTCAACGGCGTATTCATCATATGGATTGATGATGAATTCCGCACCCTCTTCATCAATGGATCCATTGGTAATCGTGATTTTTTCTTCCGTGTCAAACGTTCTTTTTAACAACACAAAGATGTTCATTCGTCTCCCTCCTGTATCATAATATTCATCCTTTTAATAATGTTCGGATAATTAAATGGACAAAATGTCTACTCTCCTTTAAAAACAGGAGCTCGTTTTTCGATAAAAGCTTTTATCCCCTCTTGCCCATCTTTCGATTCAAAAACTTTGCCGAACCATTCAGCTTCTTTCTCCATCCCTTTTTGAAAATCGCCTTGCTTGGAATAATTTAATAGTTCAATAGCCGCTTTCAGTGAAAGCGGACTCTTCTTCGCAATTTTTGCTGCTAATTCCCGTGCCCGCGGTAGAAGTTCTTCCTCCTTGCAAACATCGTTGGCAAGCCCCCATTGAACCGCTTCACTTCCCGAAATCGGTTCACTTGTAAAAAGCATCTCGGCTGCCTTTCCGGTACCGACATAACGAGGCAGTCGCTGGGAGCCGGCAAAACCAGGGACTAACCCAAGGCTAAGCTCCGGTAAACCTAATTTGCTATTTTCCGTCACAAGGCGAATGTGGCAGCTCATGGCTAATTCCAAACCTCCCCCCAATGCCGCTCCATGAATAGCGGCAATTACAGGTTTGGAGAAATGTTCAATGCGATTAAACACTTGCTGCCCATGAGAAGCGAGAGAAGAAAATTTTTTGCCATCTTTGACAGTTGCAAATTCCTTAATATCCGCTCCCGCGGAAAAAAATCTCCCTTTTCCGTAAATAAGAACCACTCGGACATTCGGCTCGTTCTCCAATTCATCCAAGAGCAAATCCAATTCTGAAATGACCTCATTCGCTAAAGCGTTTGCAGGCGGGCGATCCAAGATCACTTCCGCCACATTTCCTTGTCGTTGCCATGAAAGATATTCCATTTCTTTACCATCCCCTTATACAACGGAAAATCATTTTTCTCCTAAAAACCCCTTTAATAACAGTTTGGCTACAGTTGGTGCGAGAGCCACAAGGTCATATTTTTGTTTGTTCATGACCCATGTTGTAGCGATTTCATCGATCGTCCCAAACAGCATTTGACGAGCTATGCGAGTATCAAGATCAGGAGCAAATTCCCCGCTTTCCACTCCTTCGCGAAGAATTTGCTCTATAAAATCTAAATATTCTTTCAACACATTATTGATGCGTCGGCGTAATTCTTGATTGGACTGCCTTAGTTCCAGCTGCGTTACTACTGCCAATTTCGGGTTTTGAGAAAGAATTCGAAAATGATTTTCTATCATCATGAATATTTTCTCTGCAGCCGTTTGTTTCCCTGCTATGACTTCTTTAATTTTTTCGATGAAATTCGCCATTTTTTCTTGAAACAATGAAATTAAAATGTCTTCTTTATTTTTAAAATACAAGTAAATGGTGCCGTCGGCTATTCCCGCCTGCTTGGCGATCTTTGAAACTTGTGTTTGATGATAACCGTTTTCGGCAATCGTAATCACGGCCGCGTCAATGATTTGATGGTATTTCGGTTTGTTTCTTCTCAAGACAATCCCCTTTCAAACTACACATCATCATTTATGAATGATCATTCATTCATAAATGAATCTTATCTTTTTTCTCCCATACTGTCAATAGAAAGGTTCATCATTATTTTTTCTTATTCAGCTTTCTTTTTCGTTTTTGCCTAAATTTTCTTTTTCTTCTTCTGTAAGAGCACGCCGCAATATTTTTCCCATTGCGGTTTTCGGCAATTCTTCCCGAAACTCGTAAATTCGTGGTACTTTGTAGGCTGCCAAACGTTTTCTGACAAAAGCATCCAACTCTTTTTCCGTTGCAACCGCGCCTTTTTTCAGTACAACATAGGCCTTGACAGTTTCCCCACGGTAAGGATCCGGAACCCCGGCTACGACAGCTTCCTGAACCGCTTCATGTTCGTACAGAACTTCTTCCACCTCGCGAGGATAAATATTATAGCCTCCTGCAATAATGATATCTTTCTTGCGGTCGACGATGTAAAAAAATCCTTCTTCGTCCATGTAACCGATATCCCCTGTCAAAAGCCAGCCGTTTCGCAAAACGGCCGCTGTCTCCTCGGGACGATTCCAGTACCCTTTCATCACTTGCGGCCCCTTTACAGCCAACTCGCCAATTTCATGAGGGGGAAGCGGATCTCCGGTTTCCAGCGATAAAATAGCTGCATCTGTATCCGGCCAAGGGAGCCCTATGCTTCCTTCCGCCTTTCTGCCCCACAGTAAATTGGCATGGGTAACAGGAGAAGATTCGCTTAATCCGTAACCTTCCACTAATTTTCCGCCTGTCACTTCTTCAAATTTTTTCTGGACTTCTAACGGCAATGGAGCCGATCCGCTAATACAGCATTTAATGGAGGAAAGATCATATTTGCTGATATCAGGATGGTTGAGCAAACCAATGTACATCGTTGGCGCACCGGGAAACAAAGTGGGACGTTCTTTTTCAATCGTCTTTAGTGTCGTTTTGACATTAAATTTCGGCAATATAATCATTTTATAAGCTTGCATAACGGATAAAATCATGACAGCCGTCATTCCATAAACATGGAAAAATGGGAGCAGCGCCAATACCGATTCTTCCCCTTTGCGGCACTTGTACAGCCAAGCGTCAATCATGGAAGCGTTTGCAACAAGGTTTTTATGAGTCAGCATGACCCCTTTTGGGAATCCCGTTGTTCCCCCCGTGTACTGCAAAAGAGCAAGATCTTCTTCAAAATCGAAATCTTCATCGATTTCATTCGCCGTTTCGTTTTTCAAAACCACATCAAATAAATGAATATTCCCTCTATGATGCACTTTTACCAATATTCCTGTTTGTTTTTTTTGCATTTGAGAATAGATAGTATTTTTAGGAAAGGGTAAATAATCTTTGATAGCTGTGACAATGACATGTTCAATGTCCGTCTTGTCCATGATCTTCGCCACTCGAGGGTAAAGAACATCCAGCGTAAAAATCACTTTTGCACCTGAATCCTCCATTTGGTATGCCAGTTCTCTTTCCATATAGAGCGGATTTGTCTGTACGACGACGCCACCAGCGTATAGTACACCGAAGTATCCGATCACGCTTTGGGGACAATTAGGAAGCATGATCGCCACTCTGTCTCCTTTTTGCACGCCAATTTTGCGCAAATATCCCGCTAACTTTAAAGCAGATTCATACACTTCTAGAAAGGTCATTTTCTTCCCCATAAACTGGATGGCCGTGTTCTCGGCATATTCTTCGGCTGCTCGAGTTAAATAGGATTGAATCGGAATAGGCTCATATGAAAGTGTAGCAGGAATTTCCTCCGGATAATGTTTAAGCCATGGTTTATCCGTCATCGAACTCCCCCTTCGATATTTTTTGGAAAATTTAAAATATTATATACGAATTATACAATATATTTATCCTATTTACAATCAAAGAAAAAAGATCGAACCTCCCTCCAAAATCGAAAGAGGTTCGACCTTTTTAAGCAAAAAAGACTAAATATATGATTCCAAGAATAAAAAATGCTCCGCAGCAAACAAGCAGCACTTTGGCCAATTTTTCCATTGTTTCATCTCCCCAATACGTTGTGGAGCTTGTTTAAAGAGAAGGAAAAAGGCGAAGACTTGCCAATATGGATTTTACTTCAGTTCAACCACTGTGACGCCGCTGCCGCCTTCCCCCGCTTCTCCGAGACGGATGCTTTTCACTGATCGATGACGCTTCAACAGCTCTTGTACTCCTTTTCTTAAAGCCCCTGTTCCTTTCCCGTGAATAATGGAAACACGCGGATATCCGGCCAATACGGCATCGTCAATGTATTTTTCTACTTTTATCAAAGCATCTTCATAGCGTTCCCCGCGCAAATCCAGTTCTAAGCCCACATGATAATCTTTTCCCTTTACGGTAGCCAACGGTTTCGGATCGACCTTTTTTTGCGAAGGAATGTATTCAAGATCCGATTCATTGACATTCATTTTTAAAATGCCGACTTGAACGAGCCATTCGTTCCCGTCGACTTTTTCGAGTATCGTTCCTTTTTGACCGAAGGACAACACTTTTACTTCGTCTCCCGGCATGAAGGAACGAGTCTTTTTCGCTTTTGGTTGCGGTGTTTTTTTCTCTATCTCCGGCACGGCATCAGATAACCGCTTTCTCGCTTCGATCAATTCATGCTCTTTTACTTCTGCATTCTTTTCCAGGCGCAGTTTTCTTAAATGGCGAATGATTTCTTCCGCTTCTTCTTTCGCCTTTTCGACAATCCTTGAAGCTTCTCTTTCAGCGCGGCTGTACATTTCTTCTTTTTTCTCATAAAACTCTTGCATCTGGTTTTGCAAATCTTTTAAAAGTTTTTCAGCCGATTTTAAATAATCTCTTGCCTCTTGTTCTTCTTTTTCGGCCAATTTTCTGCTTCTCTCTAAAGAAGCAATCATATTTTCTACTTCGTTAGTATCGGCACCCGTATATTGTCTTGCCCGTTCAATGATCTTGTGATTTAATCCTAAACGCTCGGAAATTTCAAAAGCGTTGCTGCGTCCGGGAACGCCGATGAGCAAACGATAAGTTGGGCTTAATGTTTCCACATTAAACTCAACACTGGCATTGATTACTCCATCTCGGTTGTATCCATAGGCTTTCAATTCAGGATAGTGGGTGGTTGCCACTACTCTGGCCCCTACTTCAAGCACTTCATCCAGGATCGAAATGGCCAGAGCCGCTCCTTCCTGCGGATCAGTTCCTGCCCCGAGTTCATCAAACAGAACCAAGCTCTCCCCCGTCACTTCCTTTAAAATATCTACAATATTCACCATATGGGAAGAAAACGTACTTAAGCTCTGTTCAATGGATTGTTCATCCCCGATATCGGCAAATACGGAATGAAAAACGGCCATTTCCGAACCTTCCTGAGCCGGTATTTGCAGACCAGATTGTGCCATTAACGTTAAAAGACCGATGGTTTTCAGCGTAACGGTTTTTCCTCCGGTATTCGGTCCGGTAATGACGATCGCTGTATAATCTTTCCCCAGTTCAATATCGTTGGGTACGGCTTCCTCTATCGGCAGCAAGGGATGACGCGCTTGATGAATCCTTATATATCCTTCTCGATTCATCAACGGTTTAGAAGCTTTCATGCTCTTGGCCAATTTCGCTTTGGCAAAAATAAAATCCAAATCACCCATCACTTGAACAATGACCAGCAGTTCATCGGCATTTTCCTGCACTTTCGCCGACAACTCTCTTAAAATTTTTTCAATTTCTTCCTGTTCTTTCAGCTTCAATTGCTTTAATTGATTATTTAATTGAACAATCGATTCAGGTTCAATAAAGAGAGTTTGTCCTGAAGATGACTGATCATGGACAATCCCGCCATAGTGGTGACGGTATTCTTGTTTCACCGGAATGACGTAGCGATCATTCCGAATCGTAACGATGGCATCCGAAAGCATTTTCTGCGCATTTTTGGATCGAATCATGCTTTCCAGACGTTCGCGAATTCTTCCTTCATGAATCCTGATTTGACTGCGGACCTCTCTTAATGTCGAACTGGCAGAATCCAAAATCTCTCCGTTTTCATCAACAGCGCGTTTAATGTCATGCTCCAACTCCGTCAACACAGGAATCTGTTCTGTTTGTTCTGACAAAATAGGTAACTTTTCCCCGTTTTCAACCAGTTCGGCGATAAACTTTTTCATCATTCGTCCTGAGTATATCGTTCCAGCAATTTGAATCAACTCTTCGCCATTGAGCAATCCCCCGATTTTGGCTCTTTGCACGTGTGGACGGATATTATGCAGCCCATCTAGAGGAGCATGTCCTGCTACTCGTAAAACGGTTGCCGCTTCATCCGTTTCCTCCTGCCAGTGAACCACTTCAGAAAAATCAGCAGAAGGAAAGAGAGCGTCGATTTTTTCAATTCCCAATGAAGAAGAGGCGTGCTGTTCCAATTGTTGCTTAATTTTATCAAATTCTAACGTTGCCAATACTTTCTTATTCAATGAGCAATCTCTCCCATCAAGCATCATTCGATTTGTATAAGGCTATGCTGAAAAAGGTTGATGGATCTCATACCATAAGTATTCTCCAAAATGAACCATCCAAATGACAATATTAAGGGATCTGTAAAAAGCGTTTCATCTGTTTTGCATCCAATGTATTCAATATATTTTCCCGTTTGATCCAGCCCTTTCTTGCCGCTTTCACTCCGATTTCCATAAACCGCAATTGGTCAACGGCATGGGCATCCGTGTTGATAAAAAATTTCACACCTGCTTCTTGAGCTTTTCGCAAATGATCCGCAGATAAATCCAAACGGTGCGGATTGGCATTCAATTCTAAAGCCGTATTCGTTTCTTTCGCCCATTCAATCAATAAATCGATGTCGACATCATATCCTTGTCTTCTGCCAATCAGTCGGCCAGTCGGATGAGCAATTAATCGGACATACGGATTTTCCAAAGCCGTCCGCAGCCTTTTCATAATAGTAGAACGGGATTGGGAAAAATGCGAATGAATGGATGCAATGACGAAATCCAGCTGCGATAATAATTCATCGTCGAAATCTAGCGTTCCATCCGGTAAAATATCCATTTCAATACCGGAAAAAACTTCAATATCCGTATATTTTTCGTTTAATTTTTTGATTTCTTCTATTTGTCTCTTGAGCCGATCAGGCGTTAAACCGTTTGCCACTTTTAAATATTGGGAATGGTCGGTAATGGCCATATATTGATACCCTTTCTTTCTGCACGCTTCCACCATATCCTCCAAGGAATAAGCCCCGTCCGACCACGTAGTGTGCATATGCATATCGCCTTTCAAATCTTCCATTCTCACTAGATCCAAGCTTTCACGATAATGGTCGACTTCGGTTCCGTCCTCTCGAATTTCAGGAGGAATCCAAGGCAAGCCAAAATGGCGGTAGAAGTCCTCTTCTGTAGAAAAGGTCACAGTTTCTCCTGTTTCCTTGTTTTCGATGCCATATTCGCTAATTCGTTCTCCTCGTTGTTTGGCAAGCTGTCTCATCCGAACGTTGTGATCTTTTGAACCTGTAAAGTGATGAAGCGCCGTGGCAAATTGTTCCGGTTCCACAATTCGGAAATCAACCGAAACACCATATGAATCCTCAAGCACAACCGACACTTTCGTTTTTCCGGCTGCTGTTACTTCTTTGATTCCCGGAAGATGGATCAGTGCATCCGCAACCTTTTGTGGATCAGCCGCAGCGATGATAAAATCCAAATCTTTCACCATTTCCCGTAACCTGCGAATGCTTCCGGCACGGGAAAATTGTAGGATTCCATCGATGTTTGCAAGGTTCTTCTCGATTTGTTCGCACAGTTCAAGCATATGCCAGATGGGTAGTCGTTCCGGTCGATCGCCAACTTGCTTTATGGCCGCTAAAATTTTTTCTTCCGTTTTTTTCCCGAATCCAGGAAGATTTTGCACCTCCCCTTTTTCACAAGCGGTCTTTAGTTCCTCCGCATTCGTAATCCCAAGCTCTTGATAAAGTTTGGAAATTTTTTTGCCTCCAAGACCCGGAATCTGCAAAAGAGGAATTAAACCTTTCGGCACTTCCTGCTGCAATTGTTCCAAAACAGAGGAGGTTCCCGTTTCTATAAATTCCTCGATGACACTGGAAGTAGCCTTTCCAATGCCGGGGATTGATGTAAAGTCTTTTATCTCATTTAAACCGCGTTCATCTTTTTCAAGGGCGGCCGCGGCCTTTCGAAAAGCGGACACTTTAAAGGAATTTTCCCCTTTCAGCTCCATATAGATCGCAATATTTTCCAGAAGCCGAACAACGCTTTTTTTATTGTTGATCATCCATTCTCACCCGCAATTTGGAAAAAATCGATAAATATTTCATCTATCGGCTGTACATATCATGCCATTATGTCTATTGAAAACTTGGTATTCTTCCTATATACTATCAGAAACACAGGAAATGAAAAACTTCTCCTATTCAGAGAAGTTTTTACAACGTTGTTGGGTTGAATGCAATCAGCTGTTTCACATAGTCCGAAACAATCGGCGTATGGTTGATCATCGCTCCGGCAATGACAGATTGCTGCAGCTGAGCTTGAATACTGTCAACCGGGAGGAATGTGCCTAGAACGATGAGCACAAGCAAAACAACATATATTTCTAAAAAACCGAGGATTCCCCCGCCGATCATGTTGAACTGACGAATAACGGGCAGATTGGCCACAATGCTGAGCATGGAAGCTAAAAAGGAAAGAGCGATTTTGACAGCAACAAAAATAATCACAAAGGCAATGGCTCCATAAAATAATTTATCCACGTTGACAGCATGGGCAAAAAAGAGAAGGCCGCTGCTGCCGTTTCCATCCAATGAAGGAGCAGGAAATAATCCGGAAAGCCTTGCTGCGACAGCATCATGCGCAGCATAAGCCGCGATTAGAGCGAGAATCGAACTGGTCATATGGAAAAGCTGGCTAATCAACCCGCGTTTTAAGCCGATCACAATACCGCTGATGAGAAAAAAAGCCAGAAGCAAATCAAGCATTGTCATCACCCTTTAACTTATTGAATTCTTCTTTCAAACGGAGATATTCTTCTTGGAGTTTTACATAATCATGTATGGCATTAACGGCTGTTAAAACCGCTAATTTACTAGTGTCAAGGGAAGGATTCTTGGAGTTGATTTCGCGCATTTTTTCATCGACCAGCTCTGCGACATGCCGAATATGACTGGCTGATTCCTCGCCAACAATGACGTACTGCTGTCCATATATGTCAACGGTAATTCGGTTTTTTTTCCTTTCAGACAATGTAGAATGCCTCCATTCTAAAAGAATCCTAACCTTTATATTAACATCAACATTCATCATTTGAAAAGAAAAAGGAGAATTATGTTGTCGAATATAGTACTGAAAGTATCTCATTCTGTTCTTTCGTCCATGAAAACACACTATGCAGACGATTTAACCGCAAAACTGCCGACAGGTGCTGTTTTTTGCGCTAAACGAAATGGATGCACAATCACCGCTTACAAAAGCGGAAAAGTCCTTTTTCAAGGAAACAGCGCCGAGCAAGAATCCAAAAAGTGGGAACAAGACTCCCTTCCATCTGAAAAAAAATCATCCATGAGCAAAAGTTCTGTCTTGCCTTCCGGTTTTTCATCGCTTTCCGTTATCGGCAGTGATGAAGTCGGTACAGGGGACTATTTTGGCCCGATCACTGTTGTTGCGGCCTTTGTCCGAAAAGATAAGATCCTTGATCTTAAACATTTAGGTGTGCAAGATTCGAAACAGCTCAGCGATCAGCGTATTATCGATATCGCAAAACAATTGGTCCACACCATTCCATACAGTTTATTGGTGTTGCATAACGAAAAATATAATGAGCTTCAGAAAAACGGAATGTCCCAAGGCAAAATGAAAGCTCTTCTTCACAATCGCGCCCTTTTAAATGTATTGCACAAAATTTCTCCTGAAAAACCAGACGCCATACTGGTCGATCAATTTGCGGAAGAGCCTCTTTACTTCCGATATTTAGAAAAAGAAAAAGAAATTTGCAAGGAAAACGTCTATTTTCAAACGAAAGGTGAAAACGTCCATATTGCTGTGGCTGCCGCTTCCATTCTCGCCCGCTTTGCATTTTTAAGAGAAATAGAAAAATTATCAAAGGAAGCTGGCTTCACCCTTCCAAAAGGCGCCGGTTCCATCGTCGATGAAGCAGCCGCTCGACTCATCGCCGAAAAAGGCGAAGAAAGCTTAAATTATTTTGCCAAAAGGCATTTTGCAAATACGGAAAAGGCTTTGCGGTTGATAAAATAAGCGAAACTTCTGTCATCGATAAGAGAATATCCGCTAATAGAAGTTCGCTTTTTTATTTTTCAGGCTGTTGTTTTTCTCGGCGGTGAAATCTTAACTCCTCCGCTTTCAATGCATGATTTTACGCTAACAAGAGAAAATCCTTCCTTAATCGAGTAGGAGGGAGCGATTAACTCCCGTCCTCTCACACCACCGTAAGTACGGTTCCGTATACGGCGGTTCAATTAAGATAATTGACGCAAGTCTTTATAACTTCCGTGAATAGCTGTTCTCTTTATGCCAGTGGTCACTCCACCCTCCAAGAGGTCTCCCACGGGATTCACCGCTTCCTCCCTCAAGTGAGGTACTACGTTTTCTGTGTTCATCATGACTCACTGAATACCAAGGGCTATTCTCTCTTAATTGTTCGGTCCTTCTTAGTTGTTCTAGACCAACTAATACTATGACCTCTGCTGACTTCTGACGGTTCAGCTACTTATCACTAAGTAGGTTATGAAGAGTACTTCACATATCCGCCAGACCTCCCCGGGTAAGTACATGCACTTTCACACCATCTATCCGCCTCATTTACTCGATATGACCTTCGACAGAAAGAGCTTTGTTTTGTTATGCAAACTCACTCAATCATACCTAGCCTTATATGAGGTTCGTGTTCCTCGGACCGGTGTTTTGCCTCCAGCTTCCTTCAGATTCCGCGTCACCACGGACACCCTTGCTCTTGGCTAACCTCTACTTCTGTCTTCGGGGTTCGGGACTTACACCCTATAGTTCATGTACATGCCGGGCGCACATAAAAGCAGACTCAACATCCAAAGAAACGGTGATGTTGAGTCTGTTTTCATGTAATGATCCTTTTAACTTCTTAATTCTGCTCCTGTTTTTTCTTTTACGGCAGCAAGCACCTTTTCATGGACATTCATGACTTCTTCATCTGTTAACGTTTTATCCGGATCATAGTATTTAAGAGAAAAAGCAATCGACTTCTTGCCTGGTTGTAAATGTTCCCCTTCATATAAGTCAAAAATGCGGACTTCCTTCAGCAGTTTTCCACCTGCTTGCCAAATGATTTGTTGCAATTTTCCAGCTTCCGTGTCTTTGTCCACCACTAAGGCAATATCGCGTGTAATCGAAGGGAAGCGAGGGATCGGATCGTATTGCAGTTCCAGCGCTTGTTCATTTAACAAGATGCTCGCTTTTAATTCAAAAACATAGGTTTCTTTTAAGTCTAATTGTTTTTGCTTTTGAGGATGCACTTGACCAATAAAACCTAGTCTTTTGCCATTTAAAAAGATTTCAGCAGTCCGTCCCGGATGCATATCAGGGAGTTCTGCTTTTTTCCATTCAACGGCATCGCCAAGGCCAAGTTTTGCGAACAGCCCTTCTAATATTCCTTTTAAAACAAAAAAGTCTGCCAGTTTTTGTTCTCCTTGCCACTCGTTCGCTTCCCACACACCGGTAATGGCTCCGGCAATATGTTCATCTTCCTGCGGCAGTTCTTGGCCGATTTGTTTCAGAAAAACCGACCCGATCTCATATAACCCGATTGAATCATTTTGGCGAGCGACATTATAGGATACTGCTTCCAACAAATGAGGAACCAAGCTTTGGCGAAGAAGACTTCTTTCCTCGCTCATAGGCATGGCGATTTCGACCGGTTCCGTTTTATCCAGTACAAATTGATGAACCATATCCCGACTGGTCAAAGAATAAGTGATGGCCTGATACAGCCCCGCTCCTTCCAGAAACTTGCGCACGACGCGACGCTTCTGTTGATAAGGGGTTAAACCTCCCGGAGAGGCAGCTCCTACCGGCAACGTTTTTGGCAATTCGTCATATCCATATAAACGAGCTACTTCTTCGATCAAATCTTCTTCAATCGTAATGTCCCCTCTTCGAGTCGGAACGGTGACAGTGAACAAGTCGTCGCTAGTTTCGACAGTGAAACGGAGTCTCCGGAAAATATCGACAACATCTTGACTCGAAAGATTGGTGCCCAAAACGCGGTTGATTTTGGAAAGCGATATCGTTATTTTTTTCGGTTCTGCCTCTAAATCTCCGGCGACAACCGTTTCTCGCAGCACTTCCGCACCAGCATATTTTTCCAGAAGTTCAACAGCTCTTTCCGCCGCAGCTTTGACCCTGTTTGGATCGACACCTTTTTCGTAGCGGGCGCTCGCTTCACTGCGCAAGCTGTGATCCTTAGATGCCTTTCGAATAGTTGTTCCGTTGAAGTAAGCAGATTCGATTAAGACGGTTGTCGTATCCTGCTGAACTTCGGAATTGGCTCCCCCCATCACTCCAGCCAATGCTACGGGTTTGGAACCGTTCGTGATCACGAGATGTTCCGGCGTCAAAGTACGTTTTACATCATCTAATGTCACGATTTCTTCTCCATCATAAGCGCGTCTTACCAGAATTTCTTTAGAACCAAGGCGATCGTAGTCAAACGCATGGAGAGGCTGTCCGTATTCCAGCATGATATAGTTCGTAATATCTACCACATTGTTGTGTGGACGAATACCAGCTGCCATAAGCCGTGCCTGCATCCATAATGGAGAAGGGCCTATTTTTACGTTTTTAACCACTTTGGCGACATAGAACGGATTATCTTCTTTTGCTTCCACTGTCACTTTTATGTAATCACTGGCTTTTTCTGTACTTTCATGGTAAACGGGATGAGGCAGTTTCACATCACGATCCAAAATGGCCGCCACTTCGTAAGCGACACCGAGCATGCTTAAGCAGTCGGAGCGGTTCGGCGTTAATCCTAGTTCGATGATACAATCGTCCAAGTTCAACGCTGTGATCGCATCCGCCCCCACTTCAGCATCATCCGGAAACACAAAGATCCCTTCGGCAAATTCTTTTGGCACCAATTTTCCTTCAATACCGAGTTCTTGTAGAGAACAAATCATGCCGTTCGATTCTTCGCCGCGCAGTTTGGCCTTTTTAATTTTTATGCCTCCCGGAAGGCGAGCACCTGGTTTGGCTACTGCCACTTTTTGGCCTGCAGCTACATTCGGTGCACCGCAAATAATTTGAACCGGTTCTCCTTCACCGATATCTACCAAACATTTGTTCAATTTGTCGGCAGCCGGGTGTTTTTCGCATTTTAATACATGGCCGATCACTACATTTTTAATATGTTCTCCCGGTATTTCCACGCTTTCTACCTCAATGCCGGATCGGGTTATTTTTTCCGCCAGATCCTTCGCGGAAATTCCCGAAAGATCCACGTAATCTTGAAGCCATTTCAGTGAAACCAACATATTCAGAATACCTCCTTTTCTCAATGAACCATGTTGCCTTTTTACAGGCAATCGTTATCCGTTTATGTACAAGTGCTTTTAAAGCAACAGCACCTTGCGTTAAGATTCGTGGATGGAAAATTGTTTTAAAAAGCGAATATCGTTCGTATAGAAATGACGAATATCATCTATTCCGTATTTAAGCATAGCAATTCTTTCCGGACCCATTCCGAAAGCAAAGCCCGTATATTTTTTCGAATCGAAACCGGCCATTTCCAACACATTCGGGTGAACCATACCGGCTCCTAATATTTCAATCCATCCAGTGCCTTTACATACGCTGCATCCTTTGCCATGGCAAATTTTACAGGAAATATCCATTTCCACCGAAGGTTCGGTAAACGGGAAAAAGCTCGGACGCAAACGAATTTCCCGATCCTCGCCGAAAAACCGTTTAGCAAACACTTCAAGCGTTCCTTTTAAATCACTCATGCGTATGTTTTCATCGACCACAAGACCTTCAATTTGAGTAAATTGATGAGAATGAGTCGCATCGTCGTTATCGCGGCGGTAAACTTTTCCTGGACAAATAATTTTAACCGGGCCTTTTCCTTTGTGTTTTTCCATTGTCCGTGCTTGAATAGGGGAAGTATGCGTGCGAAGCAAAATTTCCTCCGTTATATAAAACGAATCCTGCATATCGCGGGCTGGGTGATCCTTCGGCAAATTAAGCGCTTCAAAGTTATAGTAGTCTGTTTCCACTTCTTGTCCTTCCGCTACTTGATACCCCATGCTGATAAACAAATCTTCTATTTCTTCTATTATTTTGGTCAATGGATGGGCATTGCCGTTTTTGACAGGACGTCCCGGCAATGTAACATCGATCGCTTCTTCTTTTAATTGCTTTTCTATGGCCGCTTCTTCCAGCTGTTTTTGCTTTTTCTCGATTTGCTCGGCAATTTCAGCCCTCACTTGGTTGGCCAAAGCCCCGATTTTTGGACGTTCTTCTGCAGACAGCTTCCCCATTCCACGCAAAACCTCTGTAATGGGGCCTTTTTTACCTAAATAGCTGACACGAATGTCATTTAATTCTTTTAAGTCTTGAGCACTTGCCACTTTTGACAACGCTTCTTGAGCCAATTCTTTTAACTTCTGCTCCACTGTCATGCTCCTCCTTTTACATTATTTTTCCAAACGAAAACCTCGCCCCAAAGGAAAGGGACGAGGTTGGATCGCGGTACCACCCTTTTTAGCATGCCGAACCGTTCGCGGCATACTCTCTTCATACAAATAACGGCTATTGAACCGGGGCGTCTTTACATTTCCTCGGAAATGGTCCAAACGCCGACTCGAGAGGTGAACTTCGTTTGCTCTTCACATAAAAATGCTTTCAGTCACGGCATTTTCTCCCTGAATGGAAGGAAGCAAACTACTTTTCTCTGTCATTGTCTTTAACCCTATTTAAATTTGATTGGTTTCTTCTGAATGAAGTCCTTTAAAAGGATTCGTCTCTCAAAAAAGCGTTATTTTCTCTCCGCCCATTTAAGCTAAGTTCGTATTATAGGTATCATTATAGCAATTTCATTGGCAATTTCAAACCCCTTTTGTCGAATCCTGAAAGTGATACAGCAAAATGCCGGCTGCAACTGCTACGTTTAGCGATTCACTTTTCCCGTAAATCGGTACATATACATTGTGATCGGTTAATGATAATAACTCTTGCGAAACGCCGCTGCCTTCGTTGCCGACCAATACAGCAAATCCTTTAGAAGGCTGGATATCCCGATAATTTTCTGCATTTTGCAAAGCCGTCCCATAAACAGATACACCCTTTTTTTGAATCAAGCTGATCGCTTCTTCTAAAGGTGACTGTACGATGTCGACATGAAAATGGCTTCCTTGGGCAGCTCTTAATACCTTCGGATTATAGGGATCGGCGCTTCCTTTTCCTAGTACGACCGCATCGATTCCCGCTGCGTCCGCTGTCCGTATCATCGTCCCGATATTTCCGGGATCTTGAACACGGTCAATCAGCAAAAAGGTCGTACCTTGTTCAAGAGCGTTTTTTGAATCCCGTTTTTTGCAAACGGCAAAAATCCCTTGCGTCGTTTCCGTCTCAGCCAGAGATTTCGCCACTTCTGCTGTCACAATCGTGATCGGAATACCGTCCATATTCCATTTTGCAGGCAAAACAATGTTTTCCTCCATAATGATTTCTTCTATCTCATTTTTATAGGAAAGTGCCTCTTCAACTAAATGGAATCCTTCCATCATATATCGCCCGGTTTTATCTCGTTCTTTTCTCGTCGCCAGCTTCCTCCACTGCTTGACTTGTGGATTTTTAACGGATTGGATCACTTTCACTTTTTTCTCACCTTTCGACCATAGAATTCAATTACATCATTATAGCATAATGTCCGCGACGCCGCGCATTGATCCACGATCAGGAGTCAGTCAAGACTTTGTGGGAATTTTTTTGGTTCGCTGAAAATAGATGTAAGTCATAGGTTAGCGAACCATTTTTTTGAATTTCATCCGTAAGCGCTTTCGGACTCTCATCCCTTGCCATGACAGACGAATATGTATACCTTTTTTTACCATCCCTTGAATTCAGACAGGGCATGATAGATCGGAGTCCCGGACGATTGCTGTAAATATGGCACGTTATTCCGCGTTACCTCTGGAAGAAGACGGCGGATGCGTTGTTTCGCCTTGTTCACGATCGTCTGTTTGGTAGATGCCGTTTCCTCCGCCGGATGCGACGATTCTTCTCCTAAACGATGTCCGAAAAGACGAATCCCATCCATCCGGGCAATCATTGCCTTGAAAAACGCCCTGAGTCCCTTGTCTGTCCAACTGCGGCGGTATTTCACCCGATACGCCAGCTGGCTCATCACGCTTTCAGCCCTCCCCATCGGATACATGCCCGTTGTGTCCACTCCTTGCTCCTTCAGCCATTCCCGGTAATCACGGATGCATCCCGGCATCGATTCGATCCGGTGGATCAAGGCAGCCAGCTGTTGTTCTTTCGCTTCGTCCCCCAGCGTGCCGAGGGCGCTGTTCAGTTCCACAAGCAGCTTCTCTTCATCCTGCTTCGCCAGCTTTTGCCGAATCGCCTGCCACCGTGGATGGCCCGAGAGGCATTGGCGCAACTCACGCGCCACGTGGAATCGATCCAATTGGAAGCAGACCCGTCCTTTGAAATACTCCCGGCACGCGGTAATCCATGGAGCGCCGTCCCCGTTGATGACAAGAAGATCCCGACACGGATCATAGGCATATTCGTTCATCAAAAATTCCTCGAAGCCTTCCCACACCTCCCCCTTGCCTTCATGGACGTAATGGCGCTGATTCACGAATTCGATCCGTGAGCCGTTGCGCTTCCATCCTTCGTGAACGGTCAGGATTTTGTCTTCCTTGGCCCGTTTTCCCTTCCCTTGGAGAGAGACAAACAGTCCATCGGCCTCCACAAACAGCACCCGTCCATATCGCTGGTCAACCGGGCAGTGCAGCGGAACTTCAGCCTCGAGCACCAACTGGCGGATCGTCTCATGGCTCATCACCGGATACCCGACCATCTGGGCAAGCGTATGAGCCGCTTTGCGATAGGAAGAGCACTCCACAGCCAATCCCATCGCCGTTTCTTCTAGACAAGGGCTGATTGACTGCGATCCATCAAACGCTAAAAAGGAATCAAGCAAAAACGTGTAACGGTTTTGTTCTCGGTCTAAATAGTAGTTTCGCTCAAAGGTAACTTCGCCAAACAAGGTTTGAATCGTGGTGCGTCGTTTGTCTTTCAAGTGGTACCGGCGCTTGTCCCGGGTTTCCGCCAATTGTCGGTCGATGTCCTCCAACAGAGCCGTAAACAGCTCGGTGAAGGCGTTTTGCAAGGCTCGAAACAAATCAAGTTCGATCTCTTTCCATGTCAACGAATTTGTGGTAAGATGTTGTTGAATATTCATGGGACTCTCTCCTCCTGTTTGATGGTGTGAACAATGATCATCTTACCAGGGAGAGAGTCCTTTTTTCATGTTTCCTGCTTGGGATCCTACCGCGCTTTGCTTGGTGGCCCCGATGAGGGGGATTGCGAACCTACGTTCCCAACCCCCTCATCGGGGAATTCTAAGAATTTCTCCCACAAACATTTTACTCACACCACGATCAGCTAGATATGATTTTTGCCAATCAACCGCTTTGAAAAGAGAGGACTCCCTTCTTTTCCTATAATCAAATGAAAAGGAACTTACCTTTCAAATGGGCTTTTGGCAGAATGATTTATTTTTCTTACATAGCCTAAGCAATGAAGGGGAAAATAGACATGAAAGTATGTGAAAGGAGAGGAAATGCATGAATTTGGATTTGCGAAAGGCCATCCTTCATAATGTTTCCGGCAATACGCCTGATCAGTTGGAAGATACCATCGTGGATGCCATTCAAAGCGGAGAGGAAAAAATGCTCCCCGGACTCGGTGTACTATTTGAAGTCATTTGGAAAAACGCCAGTGAAAAAGAAAAGCAGATGATGCTCGATACTTTATCCGCGGGACTAAAATAAAACAAAGCAAAAAAACTTTACGGGATTTTCCTTATGGCTCATGATCGCCAATCATTCCCAGGGATCCATCTCACTATATTACTCGCTCATTTTCATTGGAACTTAAACATTCTTCTTTTGTGTTCATGCTTGGCTTCCAATTGAATCTGAATCGTCTTATCCTTTCATCGCTTATTTCATGATGAAAGCAGCCACCTTTCTAGCAGAAAGGTGGCTGTTTTGCCACTTATACGATCATTTTCTGTCAAATTGATAAAAAGATTAATCAAATGTGATTTTATTGACAGCCTCGCGGTCGAGACGAAGAATCACTTCTCCAATCAACTTCACAGCATTTTCATAATCATCTCGATGCAGAAGCGCGGCATGGGAATGAATATAACGGGTCGCGATCGTAACCGATAACGTCGGTACTCCTTGTCCGGTAAGATGAATCGATCCGGAATCGGTGCCGCCGCCGGCAATGGCATCAAATTGATAAGGGATATTTAATTCATCTGCTACATTGGTGACAAAATCGCGCAATCCTTTATGGGAGACCATGGAAGCATCGTATAAAATGATTTGCGGTCCTTTTCCCATTTTGCTTTGTGCTTCTTTTTCCGAAACGCCCGGAGTGTCTCCGGCAATGCCGACATCAACACCGAAAGCAATATCGGGCTGGATTTTTTGAGCGGCTGTTTTCGCACCGCGCAAACCTACTTCTTCTTGTACCGTACCTACTCCATACACGATATTTTCATGTTTTTTATCTTTTAAATATTTTAGCACTCCTATGGCAATGGCAAGGCCGATGCGATTATCCCAAGCTTTGGCAAGAAGCATTTTTTCATTGTTCATCACGGTGAATTCAAAATAAGGAACCACCATATCTCCGGGGCGAACCCCCCACTCCATTGCTTCTTCGCGGCTTGAGGCGCCAATATCAATAAACATGTCTTTGATTTCGACCGGTTTTTTCCTCGCTTCCGGCGATAAAATATGCGGCGGTTTGGACCCGATAATGCCGGTAATGTCGCCTTTATTTGTCACTACCGTCACCCGTTGGGCAAGCATGACTTGGGACCACCAGCCACCGACTGTTTGAAAGCGCAAAAAACCTTTCTCGTCAATTTGCGTCACCATAAAACCGACTTCATCTAAGTGGCCCGCAACCATAATTTTAGGGCCTTTCTCGTTTCCCACTTTTTTCGCAATTAAGCTTCCAAGATGATCAGTGGTAATTTCATCCGATAATGGCTCTATGTATTTTCTCATGACTTCGCGTACTTCCCGTTCATTTCCCGGGATCCCTTTCGCGTCAGTCAGCTCTTTTAGCATAATTAACGTTTCATCCAATTTCGGCATGAGACGCCCTCCTTTTTCATAAGCTTTATTCTTTAAATTATATAGAAAAATGGAAAACAATACAAAACTTTTACCTAATATCCTTCGCGCTGCCTTTTATAATTTACTTCATTTTTCTCAATGTATGCACGTTCTATATCTTCTGTTGAAAAGCCTAACATGTTTGCCAACAGAACGTATTCCTCCCACGCTTTTTCATAAGAAGACAATGTTTTTTCCTTTTTCAGATGATGGAAAGCTTCGTAAACTGCCAGAAATTGGTCCGTTAAATCATTGGAAGTAGAAGTGGGATCCTTGATTTGTGTAAAAGAATCAAACTTGAGCTCCAAGCCGATCGATAGCAGAAAATGAATCCCGTCTACATATTCTTCTAAAATGATCTCTTTTTCACTCGGCCCTTTTTTGCTCCAAAATTTAAAACATCTCGTCTCATTTGCAAGCTCTCCCAATTCGACTAAAAGGGCAAGCAGTTTGTGGCTGAGCAAGTTTTCATTCGCGACATGATTTTCTTGTTCAATGTATTCGTCCAGAGCTCTTTGCATGTCATATAATTTTGACAGGTTCATCGTCTGACCCCTTTCTTTTTCTCTTCTTCGCCATTATATCAAAGAAGTGAGTCTGGCAGCATTTTCGTTTCCAAGCGGAAAGATTGTCTTCTATCCATAGAACAAACGAAAAAGGCTTCATTAAGGGCAACATTCGACATTTTGTCGGTAAAAACAATAACAATCGAGTAGGAGGGAGCGATTAACTCCCGTCCTCTCACACCACCGTACGTACGGTTCCGTATACGGCGGTTCAATTAAGATAATTGACGCAAGTCTTTATAACTTCCGTGAATAGCTGTTCTCTTTATGCCAGTGGTCACTCCACCCTCCAAGAGGTCTCCCACGGGATTCACCGCTTCCTCCCTCAAGTGAGGTACTACGTTTTCTGTGTTCATCATGACTCACTGAATACCAAGGGCTATTCTCTCTTAATTGTTCGGTCCTTCTTAGTTGTTCTAGACCAACTAATACTATGACCTCTGCTGACTTCTGACGGTTCAGCTACTTATCACTAAGTAGGTTATGAAGAGTACTTCACATATCCGCCAGACCTCCCCGGGTAAGTACATGCACTTTCACACCATCTATCCGCCTCATTTACTCGATATGACCTTCGACAGAAAGAGCTTTGTTTTGTTATGCAAACTCACTCAATCATACCTAGCCTTATATGAGGTTCGTGTTCCTCGGACCGGTGTTTTGCCTCCAGCTTCCTTCAGATTCCGCGTCACCACGGACACCCTTGCTCTTGGCTAACCTCTACTTCTGTCTTCGGGGTTCGGGACTTACACCCTATAGTTCATGTACATGCCGGGCGCACATAAACAAAACACCCATTCTTTTTTCAGAATGGGTGTTGAATGTTTTTTTCTTATTTTTGAAGTTGTGCTTTAGCAGTATCCGCTAATTGAGCAAATGCTTTTTCATCGTTTACTGCAAGGTCAGCTAGCATTTTGCGGTTTACTTCAATGCCGGCAAGTTTTAAGCCATGCATTAAACGGCTGTAAGAAAGTCCGTTCAATCTTGCAGCAGCGTTGATACGCGTAATCCATAGCTTACGGAAGTCGCGTTTTCTTTGACGACGATCCCGGTAAGCATACATATAGGATTTCATTACTTGTTGATTAGCAACTTTATATAAAGTGTGCTTTGCACCATAATAACCTTTTGCCAGTTTTAGAATTTTTTTGCGACGTTTGCGAGTTACTGTACCGCCTTTTACGCGTGCCATATTATTTCCCTCCTAAAAATTCTTGTCAATCTTATTTAAGGTTGTCAAGCATATGACGAATCCGTTTAAAATCTCCGCTTGATACAATAGCAGATTTGCGAAGTTTCCGTTTTTGTTTCGTAGATTTATTTGCAAATAAGTGGCTAGTGTAAGCATGAGAACGTTTTAATTTCCCAGAACCAGTCTTTTTGAAACGCTTTGCAGCGCCGCGGTGAGTTTTCATTTTTGGCATTGTGAATTCCTCCTATCAAGTTGTTACTTTTCAGATTTTGGCGCCAGAACAATAAACATGCTTCTGCCGTCCATTTTCGGCTTAGTTTCGACTGTCGCCACATCATCGCAGGCTTCAGCAAAACGATCAAGCACCTTTTGTCCCAGCTCTTTATGCGTGATGGCGCGCCCTTTAAAACGAATGGACGCTTTCACTTTATCGCCCTTTTCTAAAAACTTGCGGGCATTGCGAAGCTTCGTATTAAAATCATGTTCTTCAATCGTCGGGCTTAGGCGCACTTCCTTGACGTTGATAACCTTTTGTTTCTTGCGGGCTTCTTTCTCTTTTTTCTGCTGCTCAAATTTGTACTTGCCGTAATCCATAATTCGGGCAACAGGCGGTTTGGCATTAGGGGCAACCAAGACTAAGTCGAGATTGGCGCGGGCCGCAATTTCCAAAGCTTCATTTTTTGATTTAATGCCCAATTGCTCGCCGTTTTGGTCGATGAGACGGACTTCACGAGAACGAATGCCCTCGTTTACGATCATGTCTTTGCTAATAATGAGCCACCTCCAAAAATTTTTCAGGGAATACACCTTGCAAAAACAAGCTACAGAAAGGGCTTAGGAGTCGGGAAAGCATAAAAAAATGCGGGTATACAGAAAACCCGCATAAAAATGGATCAAGCCATATGATTTCGATTGACTCCGTTTAACCTGCCAACAGCTTATAGGCGTCAGTTCAGGTGAGAAGCGGGCTTGCTTCTGCTTGTTCTTCACGTGTATTCTATTCCATTGTCGCTTCAAAATATATCATATCTTTAAATATTGGTCAAATTATTTACAAATCAATCACGAACTCCATAATAACAAAGACCTTTCACAAAAGCAAGCTTTTTTCAAACAAACAAGAAAAAACGCTCAACTAGAGCTTATGTCGAAGCGGAGGATGCTCCGCTTCGTTTGATGCCATTATTTAGCTGAACGTCGGCTAACCTCTTCTTTAATCATTTGAACGAATTGCTCAAACGGGATGGTTTCAGATTGTTTTTCACCGTATTTGCGGACGTTAACGGTTTTGTTTTCGATTTCTTGATCGCCGACTACGAGCATATACGGAATTTTATGGACTTGCGCTTCCCGAATTTTATAGCCTACTTTTTCATCACGGTCGTCTATTTCCACACGAATTCCTTCTGCCCGAAGTTTTTCTTGAACGGTTTTAGCATATTCAAAATGCGCATCAGCCGCAACCGGAATCACTTTTACTTGGACAGGTGCGAGCCAAGTTGGGAATGCCCCTTTGTATTCTTCTATTAAAAAGGCGACAAAGCGCTCCATCGTTGAAACGACGCCGCGGTGGATGACAACAGGTCGATGCGGCTTGCCGTCTTCCCCGACATATGTTAAATCAAAGCGTTCCGGCAGCAAGAAATCGAGCTGAACAGTAGAAAGAGTTTCATCTTTGCCTAGTGCAGTTCGAACTTGGACATCCAATTTCGGACCATAGAAAGCAGCTTCTCCTTCTGCTTCATAATAATCCAGACCAAGCTCATCCATTGCTTCCTTCAGCATGCCTTGGGCTTTTTCCCACATTTCGTCATCATCATAATATTTTTCTGTATCCTCAGGGTCGCGGTACGACAGCCGGAAAGAATACTCATTCAGGCCGAAATCTTTATAAACTTCAAGAATGAGGCGAACGACACGTTTAAATTCATCTTTAATTTGATCAGGACGGACGAAAATATGAGCGTCATTCAATGTCATTCCGCGCACGCGCTGTAAACCGCTCAGCGCACCTGAAAGTTCATAGCGATGCATCGTTCCAAGTTCCGCAATCCGGATCGGCAACTCTCGATAACTGTGAATGCCGTTTTTGAAAATCATCATATGATGAGGACAGTTCATCGGACGAAGGACTAACTCTTCATTGTCCATTTTCATGACAGGAAACATATTTTCTTGATAATGATCCCAGTGTCCGCTTGTTTTATAAAGATCCACACTGCCTAACACAGGAGTGTATACATGCTGGTAGCCCAGACTTTCTTCCTTGTCTACAATATAGCGCTCTATTACGCGTCGGATCGTCGCACCGTTAGGAAGCCACAACGGTAAGCCTTGTCCCACTTTTTGGGAATTCATAAACAGATCCAATTCTTTACCTAGCTTGCGGTGATCGCGTTCTTTCGCTTCTTCCAACATTTGAAGATGATGTTCCAAATCTTCTTTTTTGAAAAAGGCAGTTCCATAAATACGCTGCAGCATTTTATTGTTGCTGTCACCGCGCCAGTACGCTCCGGCAATGCTTAAGAGTTTAAATTCTTTGATTTTCCCGGTGGAAGGAACATGGACACCGCGACAGAGATCAAAAAATTCCCCTTGTTCATAAATGGTAACCGTTTCTCCTTCCGGAATGGCATCAATTAACTCTAGTTTATACTCATCGCCAATTTCTTCGTAAATTCGTTTCGCTTCTTCCCGTGTGACTTCTTTGCGGACAATCTCCAAGTTTTCTTTCACAATTTTCTTCATTTCTTTTTCAATTTTTGGCAAGTCTTCAGGAGTCAGCAGCTCTTCCAAATCGACATCGTAATAGAATCCGTCTTCGATAACAGGGCCAACGCCTAATTTCACATTTTTATATAGTCGTTTAATCGCTTGCGCCATTAAGTGTGCTGTGCTATGGCGAAGAATATCCAGCGCTTCCTTCTGATCAGGAGTAATGATTTCAATAGCACCGCTCGTTTTGATCGGTGTACGCAAATCCAAATGCTTCCCGTTCAGCTTGCCGGCGATGGCTTTCTTTTTGAGTCCAGGGCTGATGGAAGCGGCGATCTCTTCCGTTGTAATTCCTTCTGGAAACTCCTTTACAGCCCCATCAGGAAATGTAATTTTCAACATGTTTGACATTTGTCCATTCACTCCTTATTCCCATGATATTTTTTACTAGGATGATTCCATGTACCGTATTCATTCTCGTTCATACGGGACGAATGAACGGAGAACATCGGCTTGCTCCTACATTCATTATCCGCGATTTGACTTTTATCCATATCAAGCCGGTGAAAAACGTTCGTCATCAGGCTCAAGCGCCAAAAGATTTTTTTGGCCAACAAAAAACCCCGTCCCTCTCATGAGGGGCGAGGTTGTTCATCGCGGTTCCACCCTGCTTTCCCGAATTTTTGCCGTTATGACTGCAAAAATTCGGCTCCAGATCAGATAACGGCTGCGGCCGTCAAGCCAATACTGAGCAATCTTATTGCCGTTCCTGGCTGCGGTTTAAAGGCGGTAAGCATTCCATTCGTGTTGGAAAAGTTTCAGCCTCGCTTTTCCTCTCTGATAAACCGTAATAGAACGCTCATGTCCTTATCATTACC
The DNA here is from genome assembly GCF_038006725.1 of Bacillus sp. FSL W8-1127. Lineage (NCBI taxonomy): Bacteria > Bacillati > Bacillota > Bacilli > Caryophanales > Bacillaceae > Bacillus > Bacillus sp. FSL W8-1127. Next base: position 2,577,612 of record NZ_JBBOVU010000001.1, read on the forward strand.
TTGTGCAGTATGTTCTTGTATGTACAATATTATAGGGGTTTTTCCCGACAAAATCAAGATCTGGATGGTAAATTATTAATTGGCGGCATCTTTTGATCCAATCTTCCATTGCTCTTCCCAAAATTGACGAGCAGGAAGCAAGGTCACTCTCTCTTCAAAAATATTTTGAATCGTTCTGGAAAGCCCTGATTCCCCTTCATCCGTATACAGTCGGATGTGGCCGGGGGCAAGCGATAATAACGGCACCAATGTAAAGCAATCTACCGTCAGCGGACGGTTCACTAATAACCGTTTATCCAAAACTCTTAATAAATCATCTTGATGGAGCCTTTGAAAGCTTTCATCGTAAAAGATCGGTTCGTTTTCGTGTAAATACACTCTTAACATGGGGATTTGCTGTTCTTTCTTCCGCAAAAATTCTCGTTGCATATGAATGAATACTTGATATTCCTGCTCCATTTTAAATTCATCAATAGCCAGTTCCACGTATTTGCCCACTCGATCCCAAAACGGTTTAAGCCGAAATTTAGCGAATCCTTCAAAATGAACATGGGACTCATTCTCCGGCAAAGAAAGAAAAGAATCCCGCAAGAACGGTACTTCAGGAAACTCTTCCAGCAGTTGGATCAGTTCCTTTCTTTCACCGGAAAACATCTCGCAAATAATCTCCAGAATTCGTTGGCTTTCTTCTTTATCCTTGTACCAATAAGACGTTTCTAATAATTGTTTTGCCCATTGGATTCGTTTCCATTCCAACATAAATTCTATAAACACCGTGCAAATCGAACTCGAATTCCATGTCTTTTGCGGATGGCGAACGAAATACGGAGCGGTTGAAAATCGCTTTTGCTGCAGCTCAACTTTCACATGATTCTTTTTCGAGAACTCGCTCCATTTGAAAGCATCAAGCTGGTTGGAAAATAAAATTTCAATCAAGATGGCCCCCCCTTGTCCGTAAACTTTATATTTCATATATATGGGGGACCCAATGGTTTTAGAATAGACTTTCTTGCTTTGATGTTAGTACCAAATAGACAGAGCTTTGTTTTGGACATTCATTCCTTTCATAAGCATATCTAGCGAGGGGTATAGTTCATTTAGAAAAAAAGAAACCACAAGAAGGAAAGCTCCTTTGCAGCTTGTGGCTTTAAGAAGATGATTATTTGAGAGAGGAAACAAAGCTTGCATCGTTTCTTTTAAAGAGAGATGCCTACGCTTGTCAAAAAATCGTTCCTACCTTTCTCTTCTATTAGGACCATCCAATTTTACAGCGATGGTCAAAAATTTGATTCGTTCCATAATTCTGGCGGCCTTCAACTTCTCTTCTTCTCCTCTTTGCGAATGAGAAAAATGAAACTCCAGTTCATCATAATCAAAATTGGAGCTGAAAAAAGTAGGCAGTCTTTGCAAGCTGCGGTATTGAAGAATGGGGCCCAGAATATCATCTCGCATCCAGCTGGACACGGATTCTGCACCGACATCGTCCAGCATAAGAACCGGTGTTTTTTTAATCATATCGAGTTTTTCATTGATGGAATGGTCGTTTAATGACTGCTTCATTTCTCTTACAAACTCAGGAAAATAAACAATATACGAGGGAACACCGACATTTGCCAACTCGTTGGCGATTGCTCCTAATAAATAAGATTTTCCAACGCCAAAATGCCCGTACAAATATAAACCCCTCTGTTGCTTTTGAGTATGATAGCCCGCAACAAATTCTTCGGCATATTTGAGCGCTTTAATTCTCCCAGGAGTATTGAAATCGAACGTCTCAAATGAAGCCTTCAACACTTCTTTCGGAACATAGATGCTTTGAATCAATTTTTCTGTTTTCCGCTGCTCATCAAAGATGATTTTTCTTTGGCAGCGTCTGTATTCGATATCAATACTGCCCTTTCGCATGACCAGCACAGGTTCATACCCCTGCATCATATTTCTGCATTGGCTTAAATCGGGGCAGCCTTGACAACCTTTACTTTGGGTTATATATTCATATAATTTTCCTAAACTTTTATCCAAAACTTCCGAGTCCACTTCGTCTCGATGCTTTTCCAAAAAGTCGGAAACATCCGGATTTCCCAAGATATCCTTGCGCACCGCCTGGTATCTTTTGTGAAAATCGGGCGAACTAAGCCGTTTTAGCGAATCTTGGATACGTTTCATTTATGTTCACCTCCCGCCGTTTTTCTTTTCTTTAATTTTTCTTCCAACTTCCGTTTTTCCGCCTCAAAGTCAAAATCTTCGTCCTCTTCCTTCGAGGCTGATTTTTTCGATTCGTATTCTTGAAACCAATCAGGCAGCTTTTCGATACGGACGGGCTTTTTTTTCATTTGGTTCGTTTGGTTCGTTGTCTTTTTCTGATTCGCCCACTCCAAATATTGGCGATGCTCTTTTTTGGCCAATTCCAACGCTTCTTTTACCGTCTTTATCTTCTTTCGTGCCCAATGTGCGGCCACTTTCTCCAAGTAAGCCTTTGACAATTTCATATCTGTTTTTAACAATACGTATTGGATCAAAACATTAACGACACCCGGCGAGAGCTTTTGCTGGAACATAATCTCTTCAATCGCCTGCAAATCAGCTTTAGAAGGCATACTTCCCGATATGTCAATCAACAGCTGTCGTGGAGAAGTCGTTTCCAAGTATGCAATCAGTTCATCTTCAGGGCTGTCTCCTTTTGTTTGGCTTCGCAATACGGGAGGCTGCACTAAATCCACTAGTTCCGGAAGTTCAGGATTTACCTTTAACTGGTACCAATCTCTGGCTGATTTTCGTAATTGATCAATATCCACCTCATCGTTCTCATCCAATGCGCTTAAAAGAATATTCTTCATTTCCAATTCATTGATGCCATATAGATGGGATAACTTCAAAATCGTTTCTTTCACTTGCGGAGTAAGCGTTTGTTTCGGCACCATGACACTTTTCAATCCGCTTTCCAAAAGCTGAAAATCGAATTGTTCGTCATTCAGTGTAAGTCCGGGATTTTCCGGTCTTTTTAAAAATTCTTCCCCCGTTTCAGATTGGCTATCGGAAAGTGCTTCCGAATCCATAACGGCAGACGGCGAAGAAGAGAACACCTCCGGCCATGATCTTGTCACTTCTTTATAAGATTCATGTTCAATCGTTTCATTTGAAAAAAATTTCTTCAATCGCAAAAATTGAGAACGACCGATTTTGCGATATAAAAAGACGTTCAGCATCCCATCTTGAAAAAACTGTTCCGGCGTCAGCGGCGGCAATAACTCATAAATATAGCTTCGGGAGTCTCCCATTTCTTTTACATATGTTTTTAACAATCCGATTCCTTCTAATTTTAATCGTTCATGATAAATCGTTTTTAAATTCATATTTAAAAAATTCATCAACCCATAATGATTGGAAGTTTTGGACCAAAGCCGATTTTCCTCCGCTTGGGCCCAAAGCGTCATATATAAACTAAAACAAGCAGAGCCGATTAACGGTTGATACAGAAAGGTAAGAATTTTTCGATCGGTGTCATGAAGGATTCCGCTTAATTTGACCGAATACTCATCCACTGGTTGCAATTCATTCCAAAACGGTTTCATTTTAATCGAACCTTTCTAAACTCATTCATGTTTACGTACAGGAATTATGCGTATCTGGGGTCTCTTTTAGCTGCAGGCCGAAACGGAATGTATGCACGAGGCTAGAAGAAAAAAAGCCAGAGATTTGTTCAAACTCCAGCTTTTTATTTTTCTTTTTTGATCAGTTCTTTCAATTCTTCTAAAAATACATTTATATCCTTGAATTGACGATAAACGGAAGCAAAGCGGACATATGAGACTTCATCCACTTTCGCCAAACGATCCATCACCATTTCACCGATTTTCTCTGAATGAACTTCTGATACACCTTCATTTCGGATTTCTTTTTCGATATCGAGCGTGATCTGTTCCAGCTGCTCAAGAGAGACCGGACGCTTCTCGCAAGCTTTAATGAGACCGCGTAATATTTTTTCTCGGCTGAATTCTTCCCGAGTATTTTCTTTTTTGATCACGATCAGCGGCAGCTCTTCCACACGTTCAAACGTGGTAAATCGATAGGAACAGCTTTCGCATTCGCGCCTTCTGCGTATCGATCTTCCTTCATCGACCGGCCTTGAATCCACCACGCGGGTGCCGTTGTGCTGACATGCTGGACATCTCATAAAATCACTCCGTCTCATCTCAATATTCCCGCATTCTACCTAGAATGATTATATAATAATGGAGTTTTTGAACGCAATTTTTCTTTCAAAAGAAGCGACATTGCCAGAGATAAGTAAAAGGGTGCATGATTGCCATGCACCCTTGAATTTTACAATGCTTTTATATTTTGAGACTTCACTTGTACCGGGCCCATCCCTCTCGGCAATTCAATGGTTTCACGAGTCTGGGCACCTAATGCTTCAGCTATATAATCAGCAGCAATATTCGGATTCAAATCGCCGCATGTATAAACGTCAATGCTTGCATATCCGTGCTCTGGGAAGCTATGAATCGTTAAATGTGATTCTGATATAATCACTACCCCGCTTACGCCTTGAGGAGCAAATTTATGAAATGCTACCTCTCTGATTTCTGCACCAGATTTCAATGCGGCTTCCACGAAGATTTTTTCAATTTGTTCCACATCGTTCAGTTTTTCAAATTCACAGCCCCAAAGTTCAGAAATGACATGACGACCCATTGTTTCCATTGATCGTTTCCCCCTTTTACAAAATTTTTTTCGATCAAAAGAATATTTTTAAAAGTTTTATAACTACCACGGGGGAAAGTTAGTCCGAAGAGGTCCTAACCCTTTAAGTAGTTATGATTCCATTATAAGAAGTTCACGAATCATAGTATACTTGGTTTAATATCTTTTTGCAATAATGTTTTTGTCGAATGCAGGCAAAAATCGTTTGTACCGTTAAGAAGGACCAACCCGGGTGAACTACCCTCCACTTACCACCCTTTCGGGTTGCTTGAAGTGGGGGCTTCTCGGGTAATCCTGTCTCATGACAGGAAATTGACCGAGCTAACCCTCCTGTTCCGGGAGTTTGTATTTTCATGCTAATTCTAACAAGCGCAATCCTTCATTTTTGATATTGATTGCTGAATTGTGATCACGATCTAATACAATGCCGCAAGTACATTTATATACACGTTCAGATAATGGCATTTCTTTTTCGTTCCCACAACGGGAACATTTTTTTGTCGAAGGAAACCACTTATCAATTTTCACAAGCTGTTTTCCTTGTTCTTTTAGTTTGTATTCCAAGAAAGTGGTGAACATACCCCAGCCGTTATCATGAACGCTTTTTCCAAAGTTGAGGGCTTGAGACATGCCTTTCATGTCTAAGTCCTCAATAATCACAGCGTCATAGTTTGCGGCTAATTCTTTTGACTTGTGATGAAGAAAGTTTCTGCGCTGATTAGCTGTCTTTTCATACAGCTTAGCTACTTTCAGACGTTGCTTTTCCCATCTTGTAGAACCTTTCTTTCTTCGAGAAAGCATTCGTTGTGCTTTTGCTAATTTGTCTAAAGCTTGCCGATAGTAACGTGGGTAATTGGCTTTCTCACCCTGCTCGCTATCGACATATAGACCATCCATAGCAAAATCTAAACCAACTACTTTCTGAATTTTTACTGGACGGATATCTTTCTCATATTCTGTCAAAATTGAAATATAGTATTTACCTGTTTTTGTTTTAGAAATAGTGCAAGATTTGATTTTATGAACAACTGGAATCTCTCTATGTTGCTTCATTTTCATCGGCTTTTTGAACTTTGGTAATTTGATATGACCATCTTCAATCTTAATATTTCCATTGACCATATTAGTTGTATAGGATTGCTTGTGTTTTTTACTTTTGAATTTAGGGAACCCTGCACGACCTTCAAAAAAGTTCTTATAAGCATTTTGTAAATGGATTTGTGCGTTTGCTAAAGCTAAAGAATCCACTTCTTTTAGGAATGGAAATTCATCTTTGTACTTTGCCGGTGTCGGAAACTTTTGTTCTTTAAGTTTCTCTTTGTCGTCTTTGAACTTTTCATATATTTCTTTACGTTCTGCCAGCATCTTGTTGTAGACAAAACGAACGCAGCCAAACGTTTTTGCCAATAACTCTTCCTGTTCTTTATTTGGATATAAGCGAAATTTGAATGCTTTGTTTTGCTTGGTCATATCAATTCACCTCACTTCTGCCCTTGACTTTCAATATACTTTTTTATTATTTCAATTGGTGCACCGCCTGTTGTTAGTAAACAATAACTTCTTGACCAAAACATTTCTTTCCAGAGTCTTTTTCGGACATGAGGAAAGTTTTTCTTTATCAGTCGAGAACTCGCACTCTTATAGGCGTTGATAAACTTTGACAATTCAGAATTAGGATGTGCTTTGAATAAGACATGAATGTGGTCTTTATCATGATTCCATTCAATCAAGGTAATGTTATATTTATTTCCAATCTCTATGAACATATCTTTTGCAAAATCAGATATTTCATTGGTGAATACTTTTTTGCGATACTTTACAACTAATACAAGATGATAGTGCAATAAGAACACTGAATGATTATTATTATCCAATTTCATTAATATATCAACCCTTTTATATATCTAAGACTGATTATACCAAAATCTTTGGCTAACGCCAACCGAAATTCATCTCCCCACTTATCGTTGGGCTATCGCCCTTCACACGCTTGAAGTGGGAGACTTCTTTCGGAAATAATGTTAAATAAAAAAGCTCCATATGGCATGATTTTCAGTCTCAATGGGATAGAACCTTTCGCTGGATTAAGCTCATCCATATCACAATAAAGCTAAACGTATCCCATAAAAAAGAGGCTGACTTTATAGGTCGCCCCTCTCCAAAGCACAAAGAGGGAGCCTGGCCCAGTCAACCCCTGTAAAACAACAGTTTCTAGCTGGAAAACATATGCGAAGCTATGGTGCATCTTGTTAAACACGAAAACTAGCTTTTTTCAGTTTTTACGTTTCAACCAATTTTCATTTCAGCTTTTTTTTCCATTTCTTGCGCGACAAAAGTGGCCAACTCCACTACACGGCAGGAATAACCCCATTCATTGTCATACCAAGCCAACACTTTTGCCTTTTTTCCGCCGATGACGATCGTGGATAATCCATCGATTATGGCAGAACGTGAATCGGTATTAAAATCGATGGAAACAAGCGGTTCGGTAGTGAATCCAAGTTTTCCTTTTAAAGGACCTTGGCTGGCGGCAATAAACGCTTGATTAATTTCATCGGCCGTAACTTCCCGGCGCAAATCCACCACTAAATCCACTAAAGACACGTTCGGAGTCGGCACGCGCAGCGCCATCCCATGCAGTTTTCCTTTCAATTGCGGCAGCACAAGCGCCAGCGCTTTAGCCGCCCCTGTAGTGGTCGGTATGATGGACTGGCCGCAGCTGCGGGCTCTTCGCAAATCTTTGTGAGGATTATCAATATTTTTCTGATCATTTGTATAAGCATGAACGGTTGTCATCAACCCATTTTCGATGCCGAATTCTTCATCCAGCACTTTCGCTACCGGCGCCAGACAGTTGGTTGTACAAGAAGCATTGGAAATAATATGATGCTTTTCTATGTTTAAATCGCTTTCATTCACGCCCATGACAATCGTAACATCCTCATTTTTGCCGGGCGCCGTCAAAATGACTTTTTTCGCTCCGGCCTCAAGGTGAAGAGACGCTTTTTCACGGGAATTAAATTTGCCAGTTGCTTCAATCACGATATCTATTTGAAGATCTCCCCAAGGAAGCTCTGCTGGATTTCGGTTGTTTAATAATTGAATTTTTTTGTTGTTGACAATAATGGCGTTGTCTTCTGCTTCGACCTCTCCTTCAAACTTTCCATGATTGGAGTCATATTTAATGAGATGAGCTAAAGTAGCAGCAGGGTAGCTTGCATTAATGGCTACAATATCTAATTTTTCTTCTAAAATGGCTCTTCGTAAAAACATCCTTCCTATGCGGCCAAAGCCATTGATTGCTATTCTCGCCTTCATCATTCCGGCTCCTCCTATATGTTATACTTTTAAGGGAATTAACTAAAATTAGTATAACATATTTCATTTTTAATGGAATGATTATTTTGCATATTTTTTTGACCATCCCTTTTTATACCATCACAAAAGTTCACCATGCTATCCATAAAACAAAAAGGCTGTCCAATCTTCAGACAGCCTTTTGTTTACGGGCGGAGGGCCCATATTTCGATGATATGTTCCAACTGTTTTTTTGTTTCGGTAATGGTCCCATTGTTATTGATCACTGCATCCGCTTTACTGGCTTTTTCTTCAAGAGGCATTTGTGCCGAGATTCGAATCTCGGCAGCCTCTTTATCTAAACCGTTTCGTTTCATCAGTCGTTGAAGCTGTATGTTTTCATCTACATAGACCACGATGGTTTTATCCACCATCCATGTCAGTCCGCTTTCAAAAAGAAGCGGAATATCTAAAAAAATCGTTTGCTTTCCATTCCGAATGGCCTGCTCTTTTTCCAAAAGCATCTGTTTTCGAACAGCCGGATGTACAATAGCGTTCAGTTGAAGTCTTTTCTGCTCGTCGCGAAATACGAGGTCGCCAAGCTTAGGTCGGTTAATTTCCCCATTCTCCAACAGAATGTCTTTTCCGAATGTCTCCACTATTTTTTTATAAGCCTCTTCTCCAGGTTGAACGACAATCCTTGCGGCAACGTCGGCATCAATCACTGTAAAGCCCTTTTCTTTCAAAAGACTTGATACCGTGCTTTTTCCACTGGCGATGCCGCCGGTTAAACCGATAATGGCAGCCATTTGCGTCCCCCCTTTTCCATTCTTGTCATCGTATGAAAGATACTAGGTCTCTTTTAACCAATTTTCCAAAATCCAATTAACATTAACAGCAATCCGGGGAGATACGTTAATCTTTGCACCCATTGCCTCTTGGAAAATACGGACCCCATCTTCAGCCCGGCAGAAACAAATATTAGACTCATAATGGCAACGGATGCGGATAAAAAAACGGGAGAATAGCCAAGCATGGCCGCTCCCAATCCGGCTCCGAAAGCATCAAGGGATAAAGCAATTCCAAGCATGACCGCTTCCAGGCCCGTAATCGTTCCCGATCGATCAAAATCCGCTTTTGTCGGCGTCTTTAAAATACTAATCACTAAACCGACGGACTTTAATTCCAATTTAAAAATCATCTTTTCATGCGGAAGCTCTTCTTCATCTTTTTGATGGCTGCGAAAAAGCGGAAAAAGCGCCCATGCTCCCAAACCGATCAAAATAATGCCGCCAATCAGCGATGCCAAATGCGGGGACAATATCTGGCCGAATAAGCGGCCGATCATCATTGCCAGCAGCAAAGCCACACCTGAACAGCAAGAAAGAATCACGACAGACTTCAAAGGGAGTTTCATTTGTTTGATGCCGTAGGCAAGTCCCGTACTGAAATTATCAAGACTAACCGCAAACGCAAGTAAGAGTAAAGAAAAGAATGATCCCATTTGTGCAATCTCCTTCCTATCTGCCTGAAAATAATATATGGAAGGAGCTCGCCCATTGTTCATTCGTTTTCAAACGGCCGACAATGTCAATGCTGACAGTTTGAGCAAAAATGTGTGCCGCGGCCAGCGACTTTTATTTTTTCAATAGGACGCCCACAGATCCGGCAAGGCTCCCCGTTTCTCGCATACACGAACAGTTGCAGCTGGTACGTCCCTTTCTTTCCTTGTGAATTCACATACGAGCGGACCGTGCTTCCGCCTTTATCGATGGCCTCTTTCAACGTAGTGATGATCTCCGCTCTTAGCTTTTCTATTTCCTTATCATTCAAATCCTGTGCTTTCCGCTCCGGATGAATCCCGGAACGAAACAACACTTCATCGACATAAATATTGCCGAGTCCAACCACTACTTTTTGATCCAGCAGAACAGCTTTAATCAATCTGCTGGTTTTTTTCAGTTGTTCTTTTAAAAAGGCGAATGTGAATGCATCAGAAAAAGGCTCCGGACCTAAGTGCGATAAAGGAGGAGCAAAAAATTCTTCTCCCTTTGGAAACAAATGAAACGTTCCAAATTTCCGTACATCTCTGTACAACAGATGCGTACCGTCAGTAAAGTGGAACACTAAATGGGTATGAGGATCCGGCTCTATCTTTTCTTCCACACGATAGCGACCTTCCATCCGCAAATGCGATACAACAGAATAGTCATCAAAATGGAAAATCAAGAATTTCCCTCGTCTGGATATATCATGGATCGTCTGTCCGTTCAACGTTTTTCGAAAAGTGTCTGCGTCTGTATTTTGAATCATTTTCGGCCAACGGATCGTCACGTCTTTTATCGTTTTCCTCGTGGTTAAAGGAAGCAATGTTCGCCGAACGATTTCTACTTCCGGCATTTCAGGCAAAACCTATCACCTCCAAACCGCCTATTTAGCATCATACCAAGTGGGGCCATAGGCATAATCCACTTTTAGCGGAACTTTCAATTCAACCGCATGTTCCATTACATCTGGTACGATTTTTTTCATCGTTTCTATCTCATCGGGAGGAACTTCAAAAATCAATTCATCATGCACTTGAAGAAGCATTCTCGATTTAAGCTGTTCTTTCTTCAATCGTTCTGCCATATCAATCATTGCTTTTTTAATAATATCAGCAGCGCTTCCTTGTATTGGCGTATTCATGGCCGTCCGCTCTGCAAAGCTGCGTACATTGAAATTTCGGCTTGTAATCTCCGGCAAATATCGTCTTCTATGAAGCAATGTGGTTACATAACCTTTTCGTTTCGCTTCTCTAACAATCTCATCCATATATTCTTTTACATCCGGATAAGAAGCAAAATAACGTTCAATAAACTGACCGGCTTCCTTTCTCGTAATCCCTAAATTTTGTGAGAGTCCATAATCGCTGATTCCATAGACAATCCCAAAATTAACGGCTTTCGCCTGTCTCCTCATATTGGATGTCACTTCTTCTTTTTGTACATGAAAAACATCCATGGCCGTTTTGGTGTGGATATCCATATCCTCTCGGAAGGCTTCAATAAGCTTTTGATCACCGGATATATGAGCGAGAACCCGCAATTCGATTTGTGAATAATCCGCTGAAAAGATGACCCAATCTTTTTCAGACGGGACAAAAGCTTGGCGGATTTTCCTTCCTTCTTCGAGTCTGATCGGGATGTTTTGCAAATTAGGATCTGCGGAACTCAGTCTGCCTGTCTGTGTAAGAGCTTGATTAAAGCGAGTATGCACTTTATGAGTATTTTGGTGAACGACTTTCAACAGCCCATCTATATAAGTGGATTGCAATTTTCCTAGCTGGCGGTACTCCAAAATGTAGCGAACGATTTCATGACTGCTTTCCAATTTTTCCAATACATCGGCGGATGTGGAATAACCTGTTTTCGTTTTCTTTATCACCGGCAGCCCCATTTTTTCAAATAAAATATGCCCTAGTTGTTTAGGAGAGTTAATGTTAAACTCTTGTCCGGCCAATTCATAGATTTCCTTTTCGATTTCCTGCAGCCTGTTGTGAAGTTCGTCACCCATTTCTGTCAACCGATCCACGTCCACCTTTACGCCTGTCCATTCCATATCGGCCAAAATCAAAGCAAGCGGCATTTCTAAATCGTAAAAAAGAGAGAGCTGATCATTTTCTTTCAGAACATCTCGACATGTTTCCGCCAATTTAGTAAGCCCCACCGCTTTTCTTGCAATATGCTCCTCATAAAATTCTCTGTCCGGGAGCTTTAATTTCGCCCCTTTTCCGTAGACCGCTTCGTCGGATTGCACTTCATTAAAACCATGAAGCTTAGCTACATCGGCAAAATCGGAAGGGGATTCAGACGGGTTAATTAAATAAGAAGCTAGCAGTAAATCAAATTCAATCCCTTTCAGTTCAATTCCATGCCTCCGCAAGGCAATAACCGTACGCTTAGCATCAAACACCGTTTTCTTTTTCGTTTCGTCTTCAGCCCATTTTTTAAAAACAGGAGATTTTAAAGTTGATTCTGTCGGCAAATAAAAAATTCCTTTTTCATTTTGAACAGCCATACCGACAATGTCGCTAATGAAATAATTTTCACCAATCATCTCTAAATAAAAAGAATTTTCCTGTTCGAACAAATCCTCCGTGATTTCTTCGACAGTTTGATACTCCAATTTTTCTAATGGCTGCACTTCTGTTTCCTGAGTTTGATCTATTTTCTCCAGCAGAGACTGGAATCCAAGTTCCTTATAAATGCTCTGAACTTTTTCCCAGTCCGGTCCTTGATACTCAAGTTCTTCAACCGTAATCCCTAAAGGAGCATCTCTTTTAATGGTTGCTAGTTCTTTGCTCATTAAAGCTTGTTGTTTATGTTCTTGAAGCCGTTCTTTTAGCTTTTTTCCGCTGATTTCATCAATAGAATCGACTACCTTTTCAACGGTTTCAAATTCTTTTAACAGTTTAATCGCCGTTTTTTCGCCGATTCCAGGGACTCCAGGAATATTATCCGAAGAGTCTCCCATCAAACCTTTCATGTCGATAATTTGTTGAGGGGTAAGACCGTATTTTTCTTTTACATGTTCCGGAGTGTATTCTTCAATATCGGTAATTCCCTTTCGACAGAGACAAACCGTTGTTTTCTCCGAAGCCAATTGGGTCAAATCTTTGTCTCCGCTGTAAATTTTGATTTCAAAATCTTTTTTCTCCGCTTCTAATGAAAGGGTACCAATGATATCATCCGCTTCATAATTTTCTAGTTCAAATTGCGGAATGTGAAAAGACTTTAATAAATCGCGGATAAACGGAAATTGTTCCGATAGTTCCGGAGGCGTTTTTTGCCTGCCGCCTTTATATTCCTTGAATGTTTCATGTCGAAAAGTCGTTTTGCCGGCATCAAATGCCACCAACATATGGGTTGGCTTTTCTTCCTCTAATATTTTGTTCAGCATCATCGTAAAGCCGTAAATCGCATTGGTGTGAATACCTTTTTCATTATTTAATAACGGAAGGGCGAAAAAAGCACGGTATGCAATGTTGTTTCCATCTATCAAAATCAGTTTCTTCTTCACTAGGCAACCTCCCTTTGTCTTCTCCTACTTGTTATTCTACCATGCAAAGAACCGAAAAGAAAAAAGCGGTTTTCCACCCGCTTTTTCTTTATGGAGGCCCCTTCGATCATGAAAATGCGCCATTTCTCACTAATCGGGTACCAAGGACGTTCCACCATTTAACAAAACTATTTTATATGACAAAAGCTTGTTTTCCAATTGGATTCAATGAGCTGATTTCAAGCGGAGAGATCTATCAGAGGGCGATAAGCGGCCGTCCATCCTTTTTACGATCTTTATGACTTTTATAATGAAATCCGGATAGCAGCTTTTGTTAAACTAATTGTTTATTTTGGCTCTTCAAATTTATAGCCGATTCCTCTGATGGTCTTAATATATTGGGGTTTTTTCGTATTATTTTCGATTTTTTCACGCAAATGGCTAATATGAACATCTACAATTCGCGTATCGCCGGCAAAATCATAATTCCAAACCGCATTTAGAAGCTGGTCTCTTGATAAAACTCGGCCTTTGTTTTTAATTAAATATAGGAGCAGCTCAAATTCTTTTGGCGTCAATTCCAAAAGTTGATCTTTATAATAAGCCTCGTACAGATGTTGATAAATGGTCACATCGCCGACTTGCAGAAAATCAGGTTCTTGCGACTGTTCACTTTGTGGTTCCGTAAGAAACTGCTGTCTTCTTAAGATCGCTTTCACCCTGGCCATCAATTCACGAGGGCTGAATGGCTTCGTCATATAATCATCAGCACCAAGTTCCAATCCAAGAACTTTATCCACTTCTTCATCTTTGGCGGTCAACATCAAAATGGGGGTCATGATTTTTTGCTGTCGAAGCTGTTTGCAAACCTCCATGCCATCCAATTTTGGAAGCATCCAATCCAATATAATCAAATCCGGTTTCTCATTGAATACTTTTTGCAGAGCCTCTTCACCGTCATACGCAGAACTTGTTTGGAACCCCGCTTGCTCTAAATTATATTGGATCAATGTAACGATAGATGATTCATCATCGACAATCAAAATGTTTTTTTTCATGGATATGAATCCCGCCCTCTTTTCATTTTTGCTTCTTCTCTTCCATTATATTAGTAATCGTTCGCTGTCAAAAGCTCTTTTCACGATTATTTGCAAGAGATAAAGGGATTGATTGAAAAAAGGCAAAAAGAAAAGCTCTATGAGAACGATTCGGTAAACGATCGCGCTTCATAGAGCTTTTCCTAACGAATGAAAGTTTATACTAAAGAAGCCATGACGTTGCGTACGGAATCTGCCGATTTAGCTAGTGCAGCTTTTTCTTCTTCCGTCAGCTCCAATTCGATCACTTTTTCAATTCCGTTTGCGCCAAGAATGGTCGGAACTCCAAGATAGATTCCTTCAAATCCGTATTCACCCTCTAAATAGGCAATGGCCGGAAGAATGCGGCGTTGGTCTTTCACGATGGCTTCCACCATTTCTACCAAAGAGGCTGCAGGTGCGTAATAAGCAGACCCATTGCCAAGGAGATTGACAATTTCACCGCCGCCTTTGCGAGTGCGTTCCACAATGGCATCTAAGCGATCTTTCGGAATTAACGTTTCAAGCGGAATTCCCCCGGCATAAGAGTAGCGCACAAGCGGAACCATATCGTCGCCATGCCCGCCCAGAACAAAACCAGTGACATCTTTTACGGAAACATTCAATTCCTGCGCGACAAAAGTACGGAAACGAGCAGTATCGAGCACCCCTGATTGACCAATGACACGGTTTTTAGGGAATCCGGATTCTTTAAAAACCGTATATGTCATGGCATCGACAGGATTTGTCAGCACAATGATGTAGCAGTTTGGAGAATATTTCACCACTTCTTTCGTAACGGCTTTCATTATCTTTTGGTTTGTTTGTACAAGATCATCGCGGCTCATACCAGGCTTACGGGCAATTCCAGCTGTGATGACCACAACGTCTGAATCTTTTGTTTCTTCGTAATTGGAAGTACCCGTAATATTGGCATCGAACCCTTGGACAGGACTAGCTTCCAGCATATCTAAAGCTTTCCCTTTTGTAGGATTTTCCATGTTAGGAATATCGACCAAAACGACATCTCCAAGTTCTTTTTGAGCAAGTAAAAACGCTGTAGTTGCTCCCGTAAAACCGCCACCGATTACAGAGATTTTTTTACGCTTCAACGCCAAGAGAAGTTCCTCCTTATTATGGATTTATATAAAGAAGCAGGCTCTCAACGATTTAAGAGCCCGACTTCTATCCAACAAATGGACATTATTCCATATTCGCAATTAATTGTGACCCAAATTCGGATGTTTTGACTTCTTTAGCCCCTTCCATCAAGCGCGCAAAATCATATGTGACCACTTTGGAAGCAATGGTCTTTTCCATCGATTTGACAATTAAGTTGGCCGCTTCATTCCAACCTAAATGTTCAAGCATTAATACGCCGGACAAAATAACGGATGATGGATTCACCTTGTCCAAATTAGCATATTTTGGAGCCGTACCATGTGTTGCTTCAAAAATAGCATGTCCAGTTTCATAGTTAATATTAGCCCCTGGAGCAATACCGATTCCGCCTACTTGAGCAGCAAGAGCATCAGAAATGTAGTCTCCATTTAAATTCATAGTGGCCACTACATCAAATTCACGCGGACGTGTTAAAATTTGTTGCAAGAAAATATCCGCAATCGCATCTTTTACAATAATTTTTCCGGCTGCTTCTGCCTCTTGTTGAGCTTTATTGGCAGCTTCTGTTCCTTGTTCTTCTTTGATGCGGTCATATTGAGCCCACGTGAATACTTTATCGCCGAATTCTTCTTCCGCCAATTCGTATCCCCAATTTTTGAAGGCACCTTCTGTAAACTTCATAATATTTCCTTTATGTACTAATGTAACAGATTTTCTGCCTTCTTTAATTGCATAGTTAATAGCCGCTCTTATAAGACGCTTAGATCCTTCTTCCGAAACCGGTTTAATGCCGATTCCAGAAGTTTCTGGGAAGCGGATTTTTTTGACGCCCATTTCATTTTGAAGAAAATCAATGACTTTTTTCACTTCAGGAGTGCCTTTTTGATATTCAATTCCAGCGTAAATATCTTCCGTATTTTCACGGAAAATGACCATATCGGTATCTTGCGGGCGTTTTACCGGTGAAGGTACTCCTTCAAAATAACGTACTGGACGCAGGCACACAAAAAGATCGAGTTCTTGTCGTAAAGCAACATTTAAAGAACGAATTCCACCGCCTACCGGAGTTGTTAAAGGCCCTTTAATCGCAATGAGATATTCTCGGATGACATCCAATGTTTCTTGCGGAAGCCATTCACCTGTTTTATTGAAAGCTTTTTCGCCGGCATATACTTCTTTCCAAACGATTTTTCTTTCGCCTTTATAAGCTTTTTCCACCGCCGCATCTAAAACGCGTGAAGCTGCTCTCCAAATATCAGGGCCTGTTCCATCCCCTTCAATAAATGGAATAATCGGATTATTAGGTACTTTTAAAACTCCGTTCTGTACTGTGATTTTTTCCCCTTGTGACATGCTCTTATACCTCCAATTTCAGAATCAAAGGTTAGAAGCCATCTGCATCTAACCTTTGTGCAACTATTCTTATTACACCAATAATTCGCGCATTTGTAAACAATAGATTCACGAACTTGCTTTCCCCAAGCAAGCGCTACCAATCGTTCAACGAACGACGTTAAACCACTTATAGCCTGTTATCAACGATCTTCCAGCGGAACATACACTTGTTTGGAAGGACCGATGTATTCAGCCCGCGGACGAATTAAACGGTTGTTGTCATACTGTTCTAATATATGGGCAATCCATCCTGAAACACGGCTGACGGCAAAGATTGGCGTGAAAAGATCATGATCAATTCCCAAGCTGTGGTAAACAGATGCAGAATAGAAATCGACATTCGGCGGCAAACCTTTTTCAGACGTCACAATTTCTTCAATTCGAGTAGAGATTTCAAACCACTTTGGTTCTCCTCTGAGAGCTGTTAATTTTCGGGACATTTCTTTTAAATGTTTTGCACGAGGGTCACCTTTGCGGTATACTCTGTGACCAAATCCCATTATCTTTTCTTTGTTGGCCAGTTTTTTCCGAATATATGGTTCCACGTTTTCAACGGAATCGATTTCCGTCAACATTTTCATTACTTGCTCGTTTGCACCGCCATGAAGAGGTCCTTTTAAAGCACCGATCGCTGAGGTAATACCAGAATAAATATCTGACAAGGTGGCTACACATACACGCGCAGTAAAAGTAGAAGCATTCAATTCATGGTCGGCATGTAAAATCAATGCTTTATTAAATGCTTCTTCTTCAATACTTTCCGGTTCTTTTCCGTTCAGCATGTAAAGAAAATTCGCTGCAAAGCTTAAATTTTTGTTTGGCGCAATTGGTTCAAGCCCTTTACGAATGCGGGCAAATGTTGTGACCAATGCAGGCATTTTTGCTTGCAGACGGATTGCTTTTCGATAATTCGCTTCCTCGCTCATATCGTCAGCTTCTTCGTCATACAATCCTAAAAAAGATACTGCAGTGCGAAGCGCGGCCATGGGATGGACTTTATCAATTGGATACATTTTAAAATGGTCAATAATTTCTGGAGGAATTTCATAGTTTTCAGAAAGCTGATTTTTTAATTCGTCTAATTCCGTTTTTGTCGGCAAACGGCGATGCCACAGCAGATATATCACTTCTTCAAACGAAGCATTTTCCGCTAAGTCATCAATGTTATAACCCACATATGTAAGGGTATCATCAATAATAGAACTTACAGAAGTAGAAGCGGCAACTACTCCTTCCAGACCACGAGTTGCAGTCATACCCATCTCTCCTTTGTCTTAAATTTCCCCATTACCCACTTTTTTTGCAAATAATGAATAAATAGTAAAAAAATTTTCTTATGCGCTCGCTTATTTGCGGACAAATTCCTTTATATTCAATCCATACTAAAGGATGCGCTTACACGTCTTATTATAACTAATTATCTGACTTTTGTGAACCAAAAGCGCTTAAAATTAAAAAAATTATTTTTTTAGAAAAATGACTTTCTTTATTGAAAATAGTCGGATATTTTTTTCTAGTGAAAAAAACTAAAGATTCTCATTGCTGTATAAGCTATTCCTGCCCCAATAAGAGGACCGACAGCCACTCCTTTAAAGAGGGCAATCGCCAAAACCGTCCCCAACACAAGTGACGTCGTGATATGAGGAGATTCGGCCAGTAAAGATACCCCATGCTTTCCTAAAATGGCAACGATAATACCGGAAATTAACGCAATCCATGCATAAGGAGATTTTAAGGATTCCGTTAAATCTTTGAAACCGATCTCGCCTGTTGCAATAGGCACCAGGACAGCCACTGTAATGATGGTCACTCCCCAATTGATTCCTTTTGAGTGGATCAATGAAAAAATTTTATCATCCGTACCGATGACTTTTAAAACTAATAATACAGCTATCGCCACCATTAAAGATTGGTTTTTGGAAATAAAACCGATCGCTAATAGCAGCAGTAAAAATAAAAAAGGTTGTTGTGACATCATGATGCATTCCTTTCTTTAAGATTTAATTCAGGAAAAGAATCATTTTCCATGTCCATATGGAATGAATGGTATTCTGCCATCCTCTCTTTGATTAAAAAATCGACTGTTATTCATCCGAATCATGCAAAGGGGCCTTTATGGATTCTAACACGCTATAAAAAAAGGTGTGAGTAAAATGTTTGTGGGAGAAATTCTTAGAATTCCCCGATGAGGGGGTTGGGAACGTAGGTTCGCAATCCCCCTCATCGGGGCCACCAAGCAAAGCGCGGTAGGATCCCAAGCAGGAAACATGAAAAAAGGACTCTCTCCCTGGTAAGATGATCATTGTTCACACCATCAAACAGGAGGAGAGAGTCCTATGAATATTCAACAACATCTTACCACAAATTCGTTGACATGGAAAGAGATCGAACTTGATTTGTTTCGAGCCTTGCAAAACGCCTTCACCGAGCTGTTTACGGCTCTGTTGGAGGACATCGACCGACAATTGGCGGAAACCCGGGACAAGCGCCGGTACCACTTGAAAGACAAACGACGCACCACGATTCAAACCTTGTTTGGCGAAGTTACCTTTGAGCGAAACTACTATTTAGACCGAGAACAAAACCGTTACACGTTTTTGCTTGATTCCTTTTTAGCGTTTGATGGATCGCAGTCAATCAGCCCTTGTCTAGAAGAAACGGCGATGGGATTGGCTGTGGAGTGCTCTTCCTATCGCAAAGCGGCTCATACGCTTGCCCAGATGGTCGGGTATCCGGTGATGAGCCATGAGACGATCCGCCAGTTGGTGCTCGAGGCTGAAGTTCCGCTGCACTGCCCGGTTGACCAGCGATATGGACGGGTGCTGTTTGTGGAGGCCGATGGACTGTTTGTCTCTCTCCAAGGGAAGGGAAAACGGGCCAAGGAAGACAAAATCCTGACCGTTCACGAAGGATGGAAGCGTAACGGCTCACGGATCGAATTCGTGAATCAGCGCCATTACGTCCATGAAGGCAAGGGGGAGGTGTGGGAAGGCTTCGAGGAATTTTTGATGAACGAATATGCCTATGATCCGTGTCGGGATCTTCTTGTCATCAACGGGGACGGCGCTCCATGGATTACCGCGTGCCGGGAGTATTTCAAAGGACGGGTCTGCTTCCAATTGGATCGATTCCACGTGGCGCGTGAGTTGCGCCAATGCCTCTCGGGCCATCCACGGTGGCAGGCGATTCGGCAAAAGCTGGCGAAGCAGGATGAAGAGAAGCTGCTTGTGGAACTGAACAGCGCCCTCGGCACGCTGGGGGACGAAGCGAAAGAACAACAGCTGGCTGCCTTGATCCACCGGATCGAATCGATGCCGGGATGCATCCGTGATTACCGGGAATGGCTGAAGGAGCAAGGAGTGGACACAACGGGCATGTATCCGATGGGGAGGGCTGAAAGCGTGATGAGCCAGCTGGCGTATCGGGTGAAATACCGCCGCAGTTGGACAGACAAGGGACTCAGGGCGTTTTTCAAGGCAATGATTGCCCGGATGGATGGGATTCGTCTTTTCGGACATCGTTTAGGAGAAGAATCGTCGCATCCGGCGGAGGAAACGGCATCTACCAAACAGACGATCGTGAACAAGGCGAAACAACGCATCCGCCGTCTTCTTCCAGAGGTAACGCGGAATAACGTGCCATATTTACAGCAATCGTCCGGGACTCCGATCTATCATGCCCTGTCTGAATTCAAGGGATGGTAAAAAAAGGTATACATATTCGTCTGTCATGGCAAGGGATGAGAGTCCGAAAGCGCTTACGGATGAAATTCAAAAAAATGGTTCGCTAACCTATGACTTACATCTATTTTCAGCGAACCAAAAAAATTCCCACAAAGTCTTGACTGACTCTAAAAAAAGATAACACTTTTATTCTCACGGGGTAACTGCTACAATACAAATAGATTGCAAGATCTTATTTGGTATAAGGAGAGAAAAGTCGATTGAATCCTGAAAAGCTATATCGTGTTTTGCGCTTTTTTATTGTGGTTGGAGCTGTTTTGCTGTTGTTGTACGCGCTCTTTGTCGTGTCAAAAGTAACTTATCCGTTCATTATTGCGCTGGCGATCGCTTTTTTGATTAACCCACTCGTGAATGTCCTCGAAAAGCGCCTGAAGTTTCCGAGACCCGTTGCGGTAATTGCCTCAATCCTTATTATTTTTGCTATTTTTATCGGCATCATTTCCTTGCTGATAACAGAAATTGTAGCGGGCGCGAATTATTTGGCAAACGTAGTCCCGGGACATGTGGAAACGATTGTCAAGTACACGGAAAATTTTATTGCCGGCCAAATCATCCCGTTATATGATCAAGCTTCAAAACTGTTCAAAAATTTGGGCGCCAACCAACAAGAAACCATTTTGAACAATATTCAAAATGTCGGCCAAAAAATTGCTACAAGTGCCGGAGAGTTTTTAAAAAATTTCTTCTTAAAGCTTCCTGATCTAATTTCTTGGATTCCTAATGCAGCTACTGTTCTAATCTTTTCATTGCTAGCCACTTTTTTTATCAGCAAAGATTGGGACAGACTAAAAGATCGATTTGAAAAATATATGCCCAAAAAGGCACGTTCAAGCAGCGAGCGGGTATTTGTGGACCTCAAAAAAGCACTTTTTGGTTTTGTCCGTGCCCAACTCACACTCATTTCGATGACGGCCGTGATCGTGTTAATTGGATTGCTTATTTTGAGGGTTAAATACGCCATCACGATTGCATTAGTCACAGGACTCGTGGATCTTATGCCATACCTTGGAACGGGAGTCGTTTTTGTCCCGTGGATTATTTACGAATTTATTTCCGGGGAAGTTTCGCTCGGAATCGGTCTTTCGGTTCTTTATATAATCGTCATTGCGCAGCGACAATTCATGGAACCAAAAGTTCTTTCTTCCAGCATTGGCTTGGATCCTTTAGCCACATTGATCGCCTTATTTGTCGGCTTCAAAGTCGTCGGATTTCTTGG
The DNA here is from genome assembly GCF_038006725.1 of Bacillus sp. FSL W8-1127. Lineage (NCBI taxonomy): Bacteria > Bacillati > Bacillota > Bacilli > Caryophanales > Bacillaceae > Bacillus > Bacillus sp. FSL W8-1127. The sequence goes on from NZ_JBBOVU010000001.1 coordinate 2,599,205, forward strand.
CCTCATATTAGGGCCGGTCGTTCTTGTCATCATCAAGACCCTCCACCAAGCCAATGTATTTCAAGATTTATGGAACTATATCATCAAAGGAAGCTCCACAGACAAAAATGTCAGCTGATAAAGCTGACATTTTTTTATGATAGGACGGATCGTTCCATCTTTCTTCTATTCACAAAAGACGATTCTTAACATTTTCCCGCTAAAAACGAAATGAAAACTTGAACGTAATTCACCAAGAGCGAAGCGTCACCAGATAAACGAAAAATTCATTGGTTTTTTTAAAGACTCCAATCGAAAAAATTTCTGCATCACGTTGATCTTTGACTTTAACCCATGACCATATAATCGAGTAGGAGGGAGCGATTAACTCCCGTCCTCTCACACCACCGTACGTACGGTTCCGTATACGGCGGTTCAATTAAGATAATTGACGCAAGTCTTTATAACTTCCGTGAATAGCTGTTCTCTTTATGCCAGTGGTCACTCCACCCTCCAAGAGGTCTCCCACGGGATTCACCGCTTCCTCCCTCAAGTGAGGTACTACGTTTTCTGTGTTCATCATGACTCACTGAATACCAAGGGCTATTCTCTCTTAATTGTTCGGTCCTTCTTAGTTGTTCTAGACCAACTAATACTATGACCTCTGCTGACTTCTGACGGTTCAGCTACTTATCACTAAGTAGGTTATGAAGAGTACTTCACATATCCGCCAGACCTCCCCGGGTAAGTACATGCACTTTCACACCATCTATCCGCCTCATTTACTCGATATGACCTTCGACAGAAAGAGCTTTGTTTTGTTATGCAAACTCACTCAATCATACCTAGCCTTATATGAGGTTCGTGTTCCTCGGACCGGTGTTTTGCCTCCAGCTTCCTTCAGATTCCGCGTCACCACGGACACCCTTGCTCTTGGCTAACCTCTACTTCTGTCTTCGGGGTTCGGGACTTACACCCTATAGTTCATGTACATGCCGGGCGCACATAAGAAGAGAAGAAGCTGGGAACCCAGCTTCTTCTTATTCGTTAAAGCACGCTGGCACGTCCGTTATAAACCACACCGCAGGCGGCATCGACGGTGACTTCCTGTCCTTCTTTTAAATTTTTCATGGCATCTTCTACTCCCACTATAACAGGAATCCCTAAATTCAATCCTACAACAGCCCCGTGGCTGGTTATTCCGCCTTCTTCCGTTATAAGTGCCGCACATTTTTCAATAGCTGGAACCATGTCTTTATCCGTTCCTATTGTGACTAAAATGGAATTCTCTTGCACTTTTTCTAATGCTTCTTTTGCATTTTTGGCGATGACTACTTTCCCTACAGCTGATTTTCTTCCAATTCCTTGCCCTTTTACAAGGATATCTCCCACAACGTGGATTTTCATTAAATTGGTCGTACCGGATTCACCTACAGGAACCCCAGCCGTAATCACAACCAAGTCTCCTTGTTTGATCATGCCGGAATCTAATCCTGCAAGAACGGCCAACTCCAACATTTCATCAGTGGATTCAGCTGCTTTACTTTTTTGCGGATAAACTCCCCACACAAGGGCAAGACTGCGGCAAACTTGCTCACTAGAAGTAACCGCAATAATCGGCGCTTTCGTTCTGTAGCGTGAAATCATTTTGGCTGTATGGCCGCTTACGGTTGGTGCGATAATCGCATGAACATCTAAATTAAGAGCCGTATAGGCAACGGACTGTCCAATGGCATTGGTCATATTATGTCCTGTGTTCTTGCTTCTTTCGGTCAAGATGGCAGGATAGTTCAGAGCTTTTTCCGCTCGTGAAGCAATCCGGTGCATCGTTTGTACGGCCTCAAGCGGATACGCTCCCGCTGCGGTTTCTCCTGACAACATGATCGCATCGGTACCATCAAAGATGGCATTGGCCACGTCACTAGCTTCCGCACGGGTAGGGCGCGGATTTCTTTGCATGGAATCCAGCATCTGTGTCGCAGTAATAACCGGTTTCCCCATCTCGTTGCATTTTTTGATCAGTTCTTTTTGGACAAGCGGAACTTCTTCAGCTGGAATTTCCACTCCCAAATCGCCTCGTGCCACCATTAACCCATCGGATACTTCCAAGATTTCATCGATGTTTTCAACGCCCTCTTGGCTTTCGATTTTAGGAATGATTTGAATATGTGTCGCATTATGTTCCTCAAGAATTTGTCGGATTTCCAAGACATCGGACGCTCTTCTTACAAAGGAAGCAGCAATGAAATCAATCCCTTGCTGGATTCCAAAAATGATATCTTTTGCATCCTTTTCGGTAATACCAGGCAAATTAACCGAAACGCCAGGAACATTTACTCCTTTTTTATTCTTAAGAACACCGCTGTTTAATACTTTCGTATGAATTTCTCCATTTTCTTTGTCGATAGAAACAACTTCCAATCCTATCAAACCGTCATCCAGCAAGATTCTCGATCCTATTTCTACATCATCGATTAAGTTTGGATAAGTAACCGAAAATTTTTCTGCCGTTCCAGTTACTTCTTTCATTGAAACAATGACATTTGTGCCTTTTTTCAGTTCGACAGCACCGTTCTCCATATTATGCGTGCGAATTTCCGGTCCTTTTGTATCCAGCAAAATGCCTACCGTTTTGCCGGTTTGTTTAGCAGCCTCACGAATATTTCGAATCCGAACAGCATGTTCTTCATGATCTCCATGAGAGAAATTTAATCGAGCGACGTTCATTCCGGCTTCCATTAATTTTGCCAACATTTCTACGCTTTCGCTTGCTGGCCCAATCGTACATACAATTTTCGTTTTTCTCACGGTTTACCACCCCATATCCACAAATTAAATAGAAAGTTCTTTTGAAAGCTTGTACATGTTTAGATCCAATTGATGCTTTCTGCCAAGTGCTTCTATAATGTCATAATCGACAAGTTGATTTTTTTCAATACCGACTGCTCGTCCGCCTTTTCCTTCGATCAACAATTCCACTGCTCTGGCTCCTAGGCGGCTAGCCAACACACGGTCTGTAGCTGTCGGCGATCCTCCACGCTGAATGTGTCCGAGCACAGAAACCCTAACTTCTATATCACATTCTTTTTGGATCAATTTCGCAAACTCTGTCCCGCTCATAACACCTTCCGCTACTACGATAATACTATGCTTTTTGTGGCGTTTTTGACCATTCTTTAACCGTTCGATGATTTCATCCATATTGAAAGGTTCTTCCGGAATCACAATCGTTTCAGCTCCGCCGGCCAATCCAGCCCACAACGCTAAATCACCGGCATCTCTTCCCATTACTTCAATAATAAAGGTTCTTTCATGGGAACTTGCCGTATCTCTGATTTTGTCAATAGCATCAATCACTGTATTGAGAGCCGTGTCAAAACCGATCGTAAATTCCGTTCCCGGGATATCATTGTCAATCGTTCCCGGAACCCCGATGCATGGAAAACCAAGTTCCGTTAAAGCTTTTGCCCCGCGATAAGAACCGTCTCCGCCAATCACGACCAAACCGTCGATCCCGTGTTTTCTTAACTGTTCCACCCCTTTTTTCTGACCTTCCGGGGTTTTAAATTCCGGGCAGCGTGCTGATCGTAAAATCGTTCCTCCGCGATGAACAATATCACCAACAGAACCTAATTCAAGTTTTTCAATATGTCCGTTAATTAAACCAGTATAACCTTGATAAATCCCAAAAACTTCTAAATTATGAAAAATTCCCTTCCTTACGACCGCCCGAATCGCGGCATTCATTCCCGGAGCATCGCCCCCGCTTGTTAAAACGCCGATTCTTTTCATCATCATCACCTCTACAAAGTAATTTGCACTGCCACTCATTTTATTCTGTTTTCTAAAGTCCAAGTGTAGAAATCCTGTTTCCTCATGCGGGCAATCCTCTATTTTTGATCGAGGTCTACAGCATTTCTACAGTTCTGCTAGCAATATCCCTCTTTAAAATACCACGAAGGAAAGGTGTTCACAATATACCTAACAATCCTTTCAAAAAGACAAAATTGTCGGTGAACTGGAAGCGTTTTTTATTCTCTCCGACAAACAAAATCATTTCAATTTATTTCCTAATAAAGGACTCAAGATACATAATGTGAAAAAATTACCATACCATCGAATGTTTATTCTTTCCAATTTCAGAAACAATTCCAAACGCTGATCTGATCATACCTGCAAAAATCGAGCGGCCAATCATAGAAAGGTTCATGCTCAGGAGGATGACACCAAAAGGAAAATCCGAGGATGGATGTATATGAAAAAACGCGCTCCGTTAAGAGAAGCGCGTTATTTATGAGTTCCTATATATTCGTTTAAAACGGTGTATTCACCAATAGCTCTATATTTTTCGTAGCGCTGATTCACCAATTCTTCCTCGCTCAACGAAATGAGCTGTTTTAAAGAACGTTTCAGCGTTTCGTCAATAAATTCGGCTTGTTTTTTAGGATCGCGATGCGCGCCGCCGCGCACTTCTTTAATCACATCATCAATAACTCCCAATTCTTTCAAATCTGGAGCCGTAATTTTCATCGTTTCGGCTGCCAATTTTGCTTTTGAAGCATCCTTCCATAAAAGAGCTGCTGCTCCTTCAGGCGAGATGACAGAATACGTAGAGTTCTCAAGCATAAATAAATGATTGCCGATCCCTAAAGCTAGAGCACCCCCGCTTCCGCCTTCACCGATCACGATGCAGACAATCGGCACTCTTAATCCGGCCATTTCAAACAAATTTCTGGCTATCGCTTCGCTTTGTCCGCGTTCCTCTGCCGCTTTACCCGGATAAGCTCCTTTTGTATCAATAAAACAAATGATGGGACGGTGAAATTTTTCCGCTTGCTTCATAAGACGAAGAGCCTTTCGGTATCCTTCCGGATGAGGCATGCCAAAATTCCGACGGATGTTTTCTTTCGTATCTTTTCCGCGTTGGTGTCCAATTACCGTAACCGGCAGACCGTAATATTTGGCCACTCCGCCGACAATGGCTTCATCCTCCCCAAAAAGGCGGTCTCCATGAAGCTCGATAAAATCTGTAAATAAATGTTCAATATAATCAAGGGTAGTTGGCCGTTGCGGGTGTCTGGCCATTTGCACACGATCCCAAGGTTTTAAATTGTCATAAATATGCTTTTCCAATTTTTCCAGCCGATTCTCCAACGTTTCAATTTCATCTGATAAATCCACATCCGATTTGGCCGTGAATTCTTTCAATTCCGCGATTTTCTCCCGTAGTTCAATAATCGGCTTTTCAAATTCAAGACTGTTTACCACGCCAGCTCACCCCTTGGCTGATGAATATCTAAAAGGACAGTTAATTTATCCTTCAGTTCATTTCTTGGAATGACGTCATCCAGTTGTCCATGTTTCAACAAAAACTCCGCTGTTTGAAAATCTTCCGGAAGCTCTTCCCGAATGGTTTGCTCGATGATTCGGCGCCCGGCAAATCCAATCAGCGCACCAGGTTCCGCAAAATTGTAATCTCCTAAGGAAGCGAAACTAGCAGAAACCCCTCCGGTCGTTGGGTGGGTCATCACGGAAATGAAAAGCCCACCGTTGTCACTGAATCGCTTCAAGGCAGCACTCGTCTTCGCCATTTGCATAAGAGATACTATACCTTCTTGCATTCGTGCACCGCCAGAAGCAGTGAAGATGATAAACGGAATCCCTAAACGATCGGCTTCTTCTACCGTTCTGACGATTTTTTCCCCGACAACGGATCCCATGCTTCCCATGCGAAATTTAGCATCCATTACCGCAATGGCAGTCTTATATCCGTTTATTTCTCCAATACCCGTCACAACAGCCTCATTTAATTTTGATTTTTGGCGGTCTTTTTCAATTTTTTCCAGGTAATGAGGAAAGTTCAAAGGATTTTCTGTCATAAGTTCGGCATTGATTTCTGTAAAAGTTCCCTCATCTATCAACGACTCAATCCGTTCATAAGCAGACATTTGATGATGATATCCGCAATGAAGGCATATATGGAGATTTTTTTTCAACTCTTTCGTATACATAATTTTCTTGCACTGGGGGCATTTTGTCATAATTCCTTCGGGTACGTCATGCTTCGGTGCATCAGAAGGAACGGTGACATATTTTCGCTTCTTTGGCTTATTAAAGAAATCTTTAATCAAGGTGAATCCTCCCTTGTTAGGCTTCGCTTCTAAAGATTGTCTCCACTTTACACAAATTTTTTTAAAAAATACGCAAAAGTTTGTCACCTTCCATTCGACAACTTTTGAATTTCCTGATAAACACGATAGCAAGCAAAGAAATCTTGTTTTTCCATTGCTTCTAAAAGCTTTAAATAATAGGGTTTGTATTTTTCAATTGTCCAATGTTGATTTTGAATGGAAGTTGCATAGTCTGAGACAATCAGCCAAATCTTTTTTAATAAATGATTTTCTCCTAAATCCAAAATAAAAGAAAAAAAGTCATATTCCGACCATTCTTCCTTTTCAAGACTTTCCCGAGCCTTTTTTATCTTTTCATGGAGAGATCGATGTTGAAGAGCCAATGACAGCCCTCCGACTTCCATGATTTCTTTTGCTTTCACGACATCGTCTTGTATCTTTGGATCTTGCAATATAAACATGCCAAGAAGTTCAACAAGACGATGGTCATGGAAATGACGCAAAAAAGTTCCCTCTCCCCTTCTTGTTTCAATCAATCCCAGAAGTTCGAGGGCTCTCAGCGCTTCCCGGACGGAGGAACGCCCAACGTCCAGGTGTTCCGACAATTCCCGTTCAGATGGAATTTTGTCTCCGGGAAGCAGCCCATCTTTTTCAATCATCTTTCTAATTTCTTGTACGATTTCCACAAACTTGGATTTTGGAAGAGCGTCTTTCACAGCTCGTTTCACTCACCTTTTCCAATAGCCGCCAATCTCATGGTCCGTTCATATACTTCTTCAGGATCTACCTTTCTTCTTGCCACTCCTGTTTCCATCGCCGCTTTGGCGACCGCCGCCGCTACCCGCGGTGCAACTCTCGGATCAAAAGGACCGGGGATACAATAGCTTGTATCAAGTTCTTCATCTGAAATGAGACTCGCAATGGCTTCCACCGCTGCTTGTTTCATCTTTTCATTTATATGAGTAGCTCGCACATCCAACGCTCCCCGAAAAATACCCGGGAAAGCCAACACATTATTCACTTGGTTTGGAAAATCGGATCGACCTGTCCCGACAACCATCGCTCCGGCCTCTTTCGCTTCATCCGGCATAATTTCCGGAACAGGATTCGCCATCGCAAAAATAATCGGTTGATCGTTCATGGAACGAACCATTTCTTTTGTCAGTGCACCGGCAACGGAAACTCCTATAAATACATCAGCGCCTTTTATCACATCTGCCAAACTTCCCTTTTTGTGCTCGCGGTTGGTGTACTTGGCTACCTCTTCTTTTACCTTATTCATGCCTTCCGGACGGCCTTCATAGATGGCTCCTTTGGAATCGCACATGATAATGTCCCTTACACCATAATGATACAAAAGTTTAATAATAGCAATTCCAGCAGCTCCCGCACCGTTTGCCACTACTTTAATCTCTGTCATTTTTTTATTGACAATTTTAAGGGCATTCAGCAAGCCGGCAACGGTCACGATCGCCGTTCCATGTTGATCATCATGAAATACCGGAATATTGGTCTCTTTTTTCAGTCGTTCTTCAATGATAAAACAATTCGGGGCCGCAATATCTTCTAAATTAACGCCCCCAAATGTTGGCTCCAATAGCTTCACTGTCTCGACAATTTTTTCCACATCATTCGTATTTAAACAAATTGGAAAAGCATCAACGCCGGCAAAACTTTTAAACAGCACTGCTTTTCCTTCCATTACGGGAAGAGCCGCCTCCGGACCAATATTTCCTAATCCAAGAACCGCCGTTCCATCGGAAACGACGGCTACTGTGTTCCCTTTCATTGTGTAATCATAAACCGTTTCCGGCTTTTCGTAGATCTCTTTACACGGCTCAGCCACTCCAGGAGAATAGGCAAGACTTAAGTCTTTTTGATTCATGACTTGAACTTTTGCCACGGTTTCCAATTTTCCTTGATTCAACTTATGCATGTGCAAAGCTTCTTCTCTTAATGACAAAATATTCACTCCTTCATCCGTACTACGCCGGCATTCCATCGATTGGAGAAAAGGGGTTCGTCATTTGGATTCTCTCGGCTGTTGAACCTTCGTTGAACCGTCTCCTACTTTTCCGCCTGGCCGTGACTTCTTTTCCGAAGCGCCATCTCCATTCTGGCAAGGCCAGCTATAAACGATGGCGCTATCGTCTGTATTGTCTAACCTTTTGTTCCATGATCTGTCCTAAACAGCGAACTAGCTCTCTTATTCTTTGAACCAATGTTGTAATTCTCAAATGCATGATTTTTTGTGGTCAGACCAATTTTTAATGTCTATTTACCACTATACCATAAGTCAGTTGGTTGGAAAACTATATTCTTTTTAATACAACGTTTTCGCTTCCCAATACCGTTTTAAGCTCCACTATGCAAGCTTCTGTCGGATTGACCCAGCGATCCTTAAGAAGCTGAATCGTCCGATGCTCATCCTCATAATGAACCCATACCGCCGTTTCCCCTTTGTATTTTTTTAAAATGCGATACACAGCTTGAAGCGTTTCTTTCTCTTTTTTTTCTTTTGTAATTTTTAAGTAAAGGCGCTGATTCATTCTAGCGGCCAGTTCTTCTGCTTCTTCTATTCCGTATGCGTTTGAGACAATAAATTGTTCATTACCGTTTCTTTCTTCATTTGTCCCTTCCATTAAGACAACGGTCCCTTTTTCGCATATTCCGAAAAATTTACGGTAGATTTCAGGAAACAAAACGGCTTCCATTTCTCCGCTTTCATCCGAAATGCTCAAAAAGGCCATTTTTTCTCCTTTTTTCGTTCGAATCACTCGAAATTCATGGATATAGACACCGATGATCATTTTTTTCCTTTGGCTTTTCAAATAAGCGATATCGACGACTCCAAGCTTTTGAAACAATGACTTATGCACAGAGACCGGATGGCTGGATAAATACAGGCCAAGCACTTCTTTTTCATATTTCAGGCGCATATCATCCGGCATTGGTTCCACTTCTGTATATTTAGGTTTTGGAAAAAAACTCTCATCTGCAAACAATTCGAAATGGCCGTTTTCATCTGGATCAGGTCTCATAAATTCCGCATGGTCTATCGCTGCATCCACACTTGCAAGCAATGTCGCGCGGTCTTTTCCAAAATCATCAAATGCCCCTGCTAAAATAAGAGATTCTATCGTCCTGCGATTCACAGCCTGCGGTGAAACACGCAGACAAAAATCAAACAAATCTTCAAACATCTTTTCCTTGCGGGCTCTTAAAATTTCCTTAACGGCGGCCGCCCCCACTCCTTTAATCGCAGCAAGACCGAAGCGAATTCCTTCTTTTTCGGCTTTGAAAAAAAATTGACTGCTCTGAATCGAAGGCCTCAAAATCTGAATTCCCATTTCTTTTGCTTCTCTCACATATTGGGCTATTTTTTTTTCGCTCCCAATCACCGATGTCAAAAGGGCGGCCATAAAGTACAACGGATAATGCGCTTTTAAATAAGCGAGCTGATAAGCGATCTTGCTGTAGGCGACTGCATGGCTGCGATTAAAACCATAATTGGCAAATCGCACAATTAAATCGTAAATTTGATCGGCCGTTTCCTTGCTGTAGCCGTTTCGAACAGCGCCCTCAATAAAATGTTTTCTTTCTTCCGCCAACACTTCTTTTTTCTTTTTCCCGACAGCTCGACGCAGCAAATCGGCTTCTCCTAAAGAAAATCCCGCCATTTTGGAAGCGATTTGCATAATTTGCTCTTGATAAATGAGAACGCCATATGTTTGTTTTAAAATTCCTTCCAAGTCGGGGTGGGGATACTCGATTTTTTTCAACCCGTGCTTCCGTTCAATATAAAGAGGGATATTTTCCATTGGTCCCGGACGATACAAAGCATTAACGGCCACAATATCTTCAAAATCGCTCGGCTTCAGCCGCATCAGCACTTTGCGCATCCCCTCTGATTCCAATTGAAAAACACCCGTTGTTTGTCCTTTGCCAAGCAGTTCAAAGGTTTTGCGATCATTGAGCGGAATCTCGCTGAGATCCATTTTTTCTCCTGACGAGTATTGAATCGACTCTAAAATTCTTTCTAAAATCGTTAAATTACGGAGCCCGAGAAAATCAATTTTCAAAAGGCCTAATTCTTCTAAAATATCCATTGTAAATTGTGTCATATACATTTCATCATGACCTTGTTGAATGGGGATCAATTCCACAAGCGGCTGTTCCGTGATCACCACGCCGGCTGCATGGGTGGACGCATGCCGCGGCAGCCCTTCAAGTTTCAATGCCGTTTCAAAAATTTGTTTATGCACCGGATCACTTTCTACCCATGTTCTTAACATCGAAGAATCCTTGTAAGCATCCAATAAAGTCAGGCCGAGGCGAGACGGTAGCATTTTGGAAATTCGATCCAATTCTTTCGTTTGAAATCCGAACACTCTTGCAATATCCCTTATAACCGCTTTCGCCGACAATGTTCCGAATGTGATGATTTGAGCGACATGAATGTTTCCATATTTCTTGGCGACATACCGTATGACCTCATCCCTTCGATGATCCGGAAAATCAAGATCAATATCCGGCATTGTCACCCTTTCCGGATTTAAAAACCTTTCAAATAATAACCCGTATTTTAATGGATCAATATCCGTTATTTCCAACAAATAAGCCACCAGCGAGCCAGCTGCAGACCCCCGTCCAGGCCCCGTCAAAATAGCTTGTGATCTTGCAAACTTCATAAAATCCCAGACAATCAAAAAATAATCGTTAAATCCCATTTTATCGATCACCGCTAATTCATAGGAGAGCCGTTCCAAATAATGAGGATCTTCTTTCTTGCCTTTTTTTTCAAGACCTTGCATACACAGCCGGTAAAGAACCTCTTTGGCATTTTCATTGTCCGGAAGCGGATATTTAGGAAGCAGCTGCTGGTGAAAATGAATTTCAACCGTACATTGCTCCACAATCTTCAGCGTATTTTCCAGTGCATCAGGATATCCGGAAAAACGCTTATACATTTCGGCAGGCGGCTTTAAATCATATTCATCAGTGGCAAGCGTCTTCCGATTTTCATCTGCCAGTTTGGCTCCGTCTCGTATCGCCAACAAACATTCATGAGAAAAAGAATCGCCTTTATCCAAATATTGGACATCGTGAGTGACGATACAGGAGATCTCCATTTCTTTGCTTAAAGCCGTCAAACCGGCGCGAATTTCTTCTTCCTGGGAGAGCAAATGGTCTTGAAGCGAAAAATAAAAGCTTTCCTGTTCGAAAATGTTCTTGAAAACGTGGGCGACTTGGCCCGCTTTTTCAAATTCTCCGTTCAGAATGAGCTGTTCAATTTCACCTTCCATCCCCGGAGTAAAAGCGAAAAGTCCTTTTGAATAAGCTTTTAGCCACTTGATAGGAAGTCCTTGAGGCGACTTTGTTTGGATCAAGCTGGAAATCTTCAGCAAATTTTGATAGCCGGTATTATGTTTTGCGAGAAGGACAAGCGGAAACGATCGTCCTTGTCCAATAGGAGATTGGATGTCAGCCGTCAAACCGATAATCGGTTTAATTCCGTTTGCTTTGCATGCTTTATAAAATGGAACGGCTGCGTACATGACGTTATGGTCCGTCAATGCCAGCGCTTTTAGTCCTAGTTTTTTACCGTACTCCGCTAATTTGTCAGGCATAATGGTGCTTGATAACAAACTGTAACCCGTTTTAATTTGCAAATGGGCAAACAACAGCTTGTCCCTCCTTTCTGACCTGTTTCCCGCTTCTTTTTCCATCCTCAACGCGTACCTCCAAGAATGGATATTGCCTTACAGCTTATTATATAGGGAAAATTCCATACGAACAATTGTACGGATGAAAAGGAAACCATCGATGTTTTACATACATGAATCGGTATGTCCATATACATAATGTAGCAAACTTTTAATAGCGGGAGAGGATAAACGTGAATGAAGCATTTTTCCCGGAATTTTTCAAATGTTTTTTTATTGCTCTTGGTGTTCTATTAGGGGGATCCTTGATTGGCGGTTTTGCGTCCTTTATAACTGGTAAACCACCCATGACGGAAATCTATAATATTTCCAACAATGTCCGTATATGGGCGATCATCGCTGCGATCGGCGGAACATTTGACACTTTGTACAGCTTTGAAAAAGGCTTTTTGCAAGGTGAAACAAAAGAACTCATCCGTCAATTTCTTTTGATTTTGTCCGCAATGGGCGGGGCTCAGACCGGCGCTGCCATTATCCAATGGTTGACCCAGGAGCATATTTAAACGATGAGAATTCCGCCTCTTTATCACAAAAAGAATTGGCAAATATTTATAGCAGGAACCGCCATCGGAGCATGCGTCGGCTGGCTTGTTTTTTTGTACATGTTCGGCTCTCTTCAAGAAAAACAAACGAATACGATTGAAAGGCAAAAAGAAGAGATCAGCGATTTGAACGATCACCTTTCCATTTGGCAGGAAGAGTTTAAGAAGCTGAACAAGAAAAATCAAGAAATGCTAACCGTACAAAACATTGATGTAGAAATCATAAATTTCGAAAAATATGGAATCAAAGATTCACATAGTCAATTTGAAGCGGAAGAGCTAATCAAAAAAGATTTGGACGCCTTATTAGCCAAAAACTTAGAAACCGTTTTCGCCAATAAGCAAATCATTAAGGAGCTTATCGAAAACAAGATGTTAAAAATTCAAAATAAAAGATTTCATCTAAAAGTAAAAGAAGTGTATTTTTACACGACCGTTGAAATCTACTTGGAATTGGAACTGGTCAAATAAGAATCGGCGCCTTTTAAGCGCCGATTTATGCTTATTTTCTGCACAGTTCATCCAAATCTTCAATCACTTGTTCCACATCGTCCCATGAATAAACGGAAGCTCCCGCAGCCAGCGGATGGCCGCCACCTTTGTACTTTTTCGCCAATCCATTGATAACGGGGCCCTTCGAACGCAATCGCACTCTGATTTGATCTCCCTCTTCAATAAAGAAAGCCCACGCTTTGATTCCCTTTACGTCTCCCAAAACGCTCACCAGTTGTGAAGCTTCGGAAACGCTGACTTGGAATTGCTCCAAGAGATCTTTTTTAATGATGACACTGCCGGCGCCGCTCGGACGGAGTTCAAAGTTTTGCAAGATAAATCCTTTTAATTTTAATAAGTTGAAATCCATTTCATACAACTGTGTATAAAGCAAGCTGCGGTTAAATCCATATTGAATCAACTCGGCAGCGTATCGAAACGTTTTTTCCGTCGTGCTTGGATAAAGGAATCTACCCGTATCTCCGACAATGCCGGCATAAATAAGTCGAGCGGCATCGTTGGTCATCTTTAATCCTTCGTCTTTGCATTCCAAGTAAAATTCGTAGATCATTTCACTGACCGAACTGGCCGACGTGTCCACCCAAAGCAAATCGCCATAAGGATCTTCATTAGGATGATGGTCGATTTTAATGATAAAATCTCCGAGTTGATAACGTTCATCACTGATTCTTTCACGATTGGCCGTGTCGCAAACGATGACAAGCGCTCCGTTATAAACTTGATCTTCAATTTGATCCATGCGGTTTAAAAAGTGCAAAGAAGGATCTTCTTGTCCGACCGTATAGATATGTTTATCCGTAAAGGAAGCGCGCAAAATTTCCGCTAATCCTCCTTGAGATCCGTATGCATCGGGATCGGGGCGAATATGCCGGTGGATAATAATGGTTTCGTACTGTTTGATTTTTTCTAGTATCTCTTTTTTCATCATAAATTCCCTTCTTTATTCACGATATTTCCTTTTTTTTCCGTTCGTAATTCGATACAATGGAATGAGAATGTACTAGTGGAGGAATGCAAATGCCCGTTTTTGTTTTTTTCATTGTTTTATCGCTGGCTTTTTATCTTTTCTATAAAATTCAGTACGTAAGAAGCAACCGTCCAATGGAAAGAAAATGGCTCTCCGCAAAATCAAGCATGATGCTGGGTCTTTTTGTAGGTTTGTTCGGCATCAACACGTTTTTCGTTCAGCAATCGACAGTGGCCTACGCGATAGCGACGATCTTTATAGTTCTTGGATTTTCCAGCGTATGGGCCGGCTTCAAAGCTTACCGTCATTTTACCCCGTATGTCAAACAAGAAGCAGCAGAATGGGACAAATCCTCTTGAAATTTCTTTCGACAGCTGCTCGTTTTGGCGGACAGCTGTCATCTATCGATCATTTGAACCATCAACAGAGCTTTTCCGACCAGTTTGTTCTCATTGAATACTTCAATATCAATTTTCCCAAATTTTCTTCCAGCCTCTAATACTTTCGGATGGATTTCGATCATGCTTTCTAATTGGACAGGCTTAAAGTAGTAAATCGTCATATTTTCCACAACGTGATCGCCTTTTTTTTGCGCTTTTAATGCCCGATTGGCTGCTTCCGTCACTAATGTTGTAAAAACTCCATAGGAGATAGTACCCAGCTGGTTTGTCATTTGGGGGGTGACCTCAAATTTATACACGTTCGACTGTTCTTGATTGGAAGTGGAAATATCGAATTGCTTCGTAATCAGATCATCAATCGTTTCCCCTACTTGAGGTTGGCGCGAATTCATCTGCAGGGCCTTCAATACATCTTGTCTGCTGATAATCCCTTGCAGCTTATTCTGATCATCGACGACCGGCAATACTTCGATTCCCTCCCAAATCATCATATGGGCAGCCGAAGCGACACTCGTCCGTTGGCTTACGGTCAAAGGCTTTTTCGTCATGACTTTTTCAATCGATACATCCGATTCATATCCCATAATATCTTTCGTTGTGACAATGCCTACCACTTTCAATTGTTGATCCACAACAGGAAACCGTCCGTGGCCTGTTTTCTTATTCTTTTCATGATAGTCGCCAACGGTGTCGGATAACGTTAAGTACGCTGTTTTTTCAACGGGAGTCAAAGTATCTCCAACTAAAATAATTTCCTTTTTGATCAGCTGGTCGTAAATAGCACGGTTGATCATGGTAGCCACCGTAAATGTATCGTAACTGGTCGATATAATCGGCAGTTCTAATTCATCAGCTAATTTTTTCACATGGTCTTCTGTGTCAAATCCTCCGGTAATCAGTACGCCTGCCCCCGCCCGCAGCGCCAATTCATGAGCTTGGGTGCGATTGCCGACAATCAACAGATTGCCCGCTCCCGTATACCGCATCATGGCATCCAGCTTCATCGCTCCGATTACAAATTTGTTCAACGTTTTATACAACCCGGCACGACCGCCCAGCACTTGACCGTCAATAATATTGACTACTTCCGCATAGGTAAGTTTCTCGATATTTTCTTTCTTCTTTTTCTCGATGCGAATGGTTCCTACCCTTTCAATGGCGCTGACGAATCCTTTCGTTTCCGCATCTTTAATAGCCCGATAAGCCGTTCCTTCGCTTACATTTAACGCTTTGGCAATTTGTCTTACAGAAATCTTTTCACCTATAGGAAGTCCTTCTATATACTCTAAAATCTGCTCATGTTTGGTCGCCAAGTTTTTCACCTTTCCCTTTCATCATCTATTCCCATTATAAAGTGAAAAACAGAGCGATTCAATTAGCATGGAGACCGTTAAGAAAACCATCTAAAAAGAGCTGAACCGAAACAAGGTAGGCATTTCCCTTGATCAGCCAGCTCCTTACTGTCATTTGATTACAGCTCGATGCTGTCACCCGGCTCCAGAATTTTGCCGTTTTGATCTTCCAGCAATTCAATAAAGCGAGCGGGATCTTGTTTAATAACCGGGAACGTGTTGTAATGAATCGGTACGACAGTCTTAGCTCCCAAAAATTTAGCTGCAATCGCCGCATCTTCCGGTCCCATCGTAAAGTTATCTCCAATGGGCAAAAACGCAATATCGATCGGATGTCTTTCGCCGATCAGTTTCAAATCAGAAAATAACCCGGTGTCTCCCGCATGGAAAATCGTTTTTCCTTCAGCCATGACCAGTACGCCTGCCGGCATCCCCATATAAAGGATCTGTCCATCTTTTGTTTCAAACCCGGTTCCGTGAAACGCTTGTGTGAATTTGACTTTTCCAAAATCAAATTCATAAGCTCCCCCAATGCTCATGCCATGAGTGTTCAGTCCTTGCTTTCCTAAATAAACAGCCAGTTCATTAATGGCGATCACTTGGGAATGATTTCTTTTGGCAATCTCAACCGTATCTCCTACATGATCCGAATGACCATGCGTTAAAATAATCGCATCCGCTTTTACCTCGTCAGCCTTCAAGTCCGTTAATTCGTTTCCGGTGATAAATGGATCAATCAGAATCGTCTTTCCATTTGTTTCAATTTTAACGATAGAGTGGCCGTGGTAAGAAATTTTCATATTTCAATCTCCTTTCTTACACTATTTATATTTCTCATTTTTGCATATTTCGTTGGCAACGTCCAAAAATCCTGCCTTATAAGATTTCTTTTTGAGATTCCATCATTTACTGTATTGTCAAAATTGCCCAAATTTTATCAAAAAACACTCTGCCTACATCTTTGTTTACTTTCCTATATTTTGCTGTTACGCTTATATTTAAGGAATCAATGAGGGGGATATAACCATGAACAGCCGATTGAGAAATTTGATAGATTGGATGAAAGAAACAGAGATTGACTTTTCTTTCATTACATTGCCTGATAATGTTTTTTATTTTACGAATTATAGAAGCGATCCTCACGAACGTGTTTTAGCCGTTGGCGTTTTTCAACGGGAGGAACCTTTTTTGATTTGTCCGCAGATGGAAGCGAAAGAAGCGAAAAAGGCCGGCTGGGAGCATGAAATCATCGGCTACAGCGACATTGTGAATCCGTGGGAAGAAATCGAAAAAGCCGTCAAGTCACGGCTCAATTCCGTACGAAAAATCGCGCTGGAAAAGGAACATTTAAATATTAGCCGATATGAACAACTGGCTTCCCGATTCTCTGATGCGTCCTTTACTGGATTGGATGATACATTAAACCAACTGCGAATGATCAAAGATGTGGAAGAAATACAGCTGATGAGAAAAGCGGCAGAATATGCTGATTACGCTGTTCAAGTGGGAGTTTCAGAATTAAAAGAGGGAAAAACCGAGCTTGAGATCATCGCCGCGATTGAATATGAACTCAAGAAAAAAGGAATTTCGGAAATGTCATTCGCTACGATGGTCTTAACAGGAAAAAATGCTTCATCCCCGCATGGAACTCCTGGAGCGTCTAAAGTGAAAAAAGGCGATTTAGTATTGTTTGACTTAGGTGTTGTTTATAAAGGATATTGCTCAGACATTACACGAACCGTCGCCTACGGGGACATAACAGATGAACAAGAAACCATTTACCAAACGGTTTTAACAGCCCAGCAAACGGCAGTCCGAGCGGTCAAACCGGGCGTTCCATTGAAAGAACTGGATTTGACAGCGAGAAATATCATTTCACAAGCTGGATACGGAGAATATTTTTCCCATCGCCTCGGTCACGGATTAGGAATCAGCGTCCACGAATATCCGTATGTGACGGAGACAAACGATTTAGCCTTAAAAAAAGGCATGGTCTTCACGATTGAACCTGGCATTTATGTCCAAGAAAAAGCCGGTGTCCGAATCGAAGATGATGTTGTCGTGACTGACAAAGGTGTGGAAGTGCTGACGAAATATCCGAAAGAATTGCAAATTATTAAGTAAATAGGGAAAGCGGAATAAAAGCAATACATTCGGGGATTAGAGTGACAAAGTCTTTCTCTTAACAGACTGGCTGCAGTCGCACGAGAGCCGGCTTTGCGCTTCCCCTGAGATTCCGCGATGTCGCCTCCATCCTGTAAATCGAGTAGGAGGGAGCGATTAACTCTCGTCCTCTCACACCACCGTACGTACGGTTCCGTATACGGCGGTTCAATTAAGATAATTGACGCAAGTCTTTATAACTTCCGTGAATAGCTGTTCTCTTTATGCCAGTGGTCACTCCACCCTCCAAGAGGTCTCCCACGGGATTCACCGCTTCCTCCCTCAAGTGAGGTACTACGTTTTCTGTGTTCATCATGACTCACTGAATACCAAGGGCTATTCTCTCTTAATTGTTCGGTCCTTCTTAGTTGTTCTAGACCAACTAATACTATGACCTCTGCTGACTTCTGACGGTTCAGCTACTTATCACTAAGTAGGTTATGACGAGTACTTCACATATCCGCCAGACCTCCCCGGGTAAGTACATGCACTTTCACACCATCTATCCGCCTCATTTACTCGATATGACCTTCGACAGAAAGAGCTTTGTTTTGTTATGCAAACTCACTCAATCATACCTAGCCTTATATGAGGTTCGTGTTCCTCGGACCGGTGTTTTGCCTCCAGCTTCCTTCAGATTCCGCGTCACCACGGACACCCTTGCTCTTGGCTAACCTCTACTTCTGTCTTCGGGGTTCAAGACTTACGCCCTATAGTTCATGTACATGCCGGGCGCACATAAAAGAACTTGTCCGTTTTATAGACAAGTTCTTTTTCACTAAGAAAAAAGACTGATAAAAAGGATTTTTCAATGATAACTCTTCTGTAGCGGCCTGCTCTTCCACTTTATGAGAAATTCGTTTTAGGCTCCCCTGACTTTCGACCTTGCCAAAAAAGATTTTCAAATGTACATTTTCTCCTTTTTCACACATATGATAATGATATTGCTACATTTTTCGAAAAAATTCCACACATATATACTCCTATTTGTTTTACAATGAAGAAAAAGGAGGTATAAGAAATGGATACCCAATATAAACATATTCTGGTAGCAGTCGACGGTTCTCAAGAGGCGGAATGGGCCTTTAAAAAATCCATCGAAATCGCCAAGCGCAATGAAGCCACCATCTACTTGGTTCATGTCATCGACACCCGAGTATTTGCAGGCGTTGAAGCCTATGACTACACTATCACCGCACAAGCTGAAAAATACGGACAGGAGCTTCTGGAAGACTACAAAAAGAAAGCCGAAAAAGCGGGTGTAAAAAATATCGTTACGTTTTTAGAACACGGTTCTCCTAAAGCGGTCATTCCCAGAGATGTCGCTAAAAAAGTCGAAGCGGACTTGATTATTTGTGGAGCCACAGGTATGAATGCTGTTGAACGATTCTTGATTGGAAGCGTTTCCGAACATATCGCACGATCAGCCCGATGCGACGTTTTAATTGTCCGCACAAACAAATCATAATCGGCAAAACTTTTCAAAGATTTGCTTGACCGATATCTGCGCTAAAAAAGCATGCTTAAAGCATGCTTTTTTAGCGCAGTCACCGTATTCAGCCTTTAGTAGAAATGAAGCCTTTACACCGGGAGATCCATTTGTCTTTTATCATTAGATAACGGTTGTGAAAGAAGCTCTTTCGCATATTGTATTTGCTGCTTCACTTGTTCAAACCCGGTCCCGCCTAAAGAATTTCTTCTTTTGACTGCTTGGTAGGGTGAGAGAATTTGATAAATATCCTCCTCAATGACCGGAGAGGCTTCCTTCAAATCTTCCAATGACAAATCGGCCAAATAACATTTCTTTTGGATGCAATGGAGAACTAGTTTTCCGACAATTTCATGCGCCTCTCGAAAAGGGATTCCTTTTGCCGCCAAATAATCGGCGAGTTCCGTCGCATTCGAAAAATCATGATGGACAGATTCCGTCAGCTTCGATTCATTCACCTTCATCGTCCGTACCATTCCGTTAAAGATTTTCAATGAACCCATAACCGTATGGACAACGTCAAACATTCCTTCCTTATCTTCCTGCATATCTTTGTTATAAGCTAACGGCAATCCTTTTAATACCGTCAACAAAGAAATTAAATGCCCGTAGACTCTGCCCGTTTTACCACGAATCAATTCAGCCATATCCGGATTTTTCTTTTGAGGCATGATGCTGCTGCCGGTTGAAAACGCATCATCCAATTCAATGAATTGAAACTCTTGGCTTGACCATAAAATAAGCTCTTCTGCAAATCGCGAAAGATGCATCATTAAAATAGAGGAATCATTTAAAAATTCGATGATAAAATCGCGATCGCTTACTGCATCCAAGCTATTTTGATAAATGCTTGAAAATCCCAATAAGGCGGCCGAATATTCCCGATCAATAGGAAAGGTGGTCCCGGCAAGCGCCCCGGCCCCCAACGGAGAAACGTCAATACGTTTTAACGATTCTTGATATCGTTTTTTGTCCCGCTCAAGCATCCAAAAATATGCCATCAAATGGTGAGCAAAAGAAATCGGCTGCGCCCTCTGTAAATGTGTGTACCCGGGCGCCACTGTTTCCACATGCCTCTCCGCTTTTTCAATAATCGTTTCTTGGAAAGAAGTAATCAATTGGATAATCGACTGAACTTGTTTTTTTAAATAAAGATGCATATCGGTGGCCACTTGGTCATTTCGGCTCCGCCCGGTATGAAGTTTTCCACCAACAGGTCCGATTTCTTCGATCAGCATTTTTTCTAAATTTAAATGGATATCTTCTTCGGAAATCGAAAAGGTGAGTTCGTCTCTTTCCGCTTTTTCTTTTAAGCGGAGCAACCCTTCTTTGATTTTATCCGTCTCTTCTTGGGAAAGGATGCCGCACTTTCCGAGCATGGTGACATGTGCAAGGCTTCCTTCTATGTCTTCAAGAACGAGCTCTTGGTCGAACGAAATGGATGCGCCAAATTCGTCTACCCATTCTTCTGCTGATTTTTGGAAGCGCCCGCCCCATAATTTTTTCATGCTTGAACCTTCTCCTTTTCTTGATGAACCATCGCATTTACTTTCGTCGGCAAGCCGAACAATTTAATGAAGCCGACTGCTGCTTGATGATCAAATTCGTCTTCAACCGTATACGTTGCCAGTTTTTCGTTGTAAAGAGAATAATTTGATTTTCTTCCTTCTACAATGGCATGGCCTTTAAACAGTTTGACACGGACAGTGCCGGTGACAAATTTTTGCGTTTCTTGCAAAAAGGCCTTTAATGCGTCTTTAATGGGGGAAAACCATAAGCCTTCATAAATGACTTCCGTTAGTTTCTTTTCAATGACAGGTTTAAAATGAGCCAATTCTTTTACAAGCGTTAAATCTTCCAATTCTTTATGGGCTAAAATTAATGTCATCGCGCCTGGGCATTCATACACTTCTCTTGATTTGATTCCGACAAGTCGGTTTTCAACGTGATCAATACGTCCCACTCCATGCTTTCCTGCGATTTTGTTTAATTCCAAAATCAGTTCCGAAAGCGCGTAACGCTTGCCGTTTAAAGCTACAGGCACTCCCTTTTCAAAATCGATTTCTATGATTTCCGGAGTATCCGGCGTAAACTCAATACTTGTGGTCAATTCATATGCTTCTTCCGGCGGAGCAGCCCAAGGATCTTCCAATATCCCGCATTCATTGCTTCTTCCCCATAAGTTCTTGTCAATGGAAAAAGGACTGTCTAAATCAACCGGAATAGGAATTCCTTTTTGTTTGGCATATTCAATTTCTTCTTCACGCGACCAGCTCCATTCACGGACAGGAGCCAACACTTCAAGATCCGGATTTAAAGCGTTGATCGAAAGTTCAAAGCGAACTTGGTCATTCCCTTTGCCCGTGCAGCCATGCGCCACCGCCACGGCACCTTCTTTTTCAGCTATTTCCACCAATTTTTTGGAAATGAGCGGTCTTGACAGAGCTGAAACCAGCGGATATTTTCCTTCATAAAGAGCATGAGCTTGTAAAGCCAACAGAGCGTATTCATTAGCAAATTCTTCTTTTACATCGAGGACATAGCTTTCCACAGCTCCGACTTTCAACGCTTTTTCTTGAATAAATTTCAAATCTTTTCCTTCCCCTACATCAAGGCAGCAGGCAACAACATCATACCCTTGATCTTTCAGCCATTGGATGGCCACCGATGTATCTAAACCGCCCGAATAAGCGAGCACAACTTTTTTACCCATCATGGATCCCCCTTTTGGTCGTATAAATATTCATCAATAGTTATTTTTATTCCTTTTTTATATGTCTATAAGAATATCATTTTCCGTTTCTTCTTTCAAGGGCCATTGAATAAAAATTTTCTAATTTTATTTTTTATTCAATACTTTTTCAAACAATGCTTTGTTTTAGCGAACACTGGCTGTATACAATAAATATCTTATTGAAAAGAAGGAAGAACGTTCGGGATTGAAAAAATATTTTCGCGACCAAATGGAGGTGTATAAGAATACGAGCATATTGAAAACAAAAAAGGGATTGTTTCAAAATGACATAGGTGCTTTCCGCGGCCGATCCGCAAACCTCCTCGCTCGTCTCTCGCTGCGGGGTCCGCCTGGCTCCCTTTTCCCGCAGGAGTCTCGCCGGTTTCAAGATCATCACCTAAAATTTCACGTAGTCCGGTGCAAAAAATCGTCCTTTCATTATCATGTAATCGCCAAGCTGACATTGAATGAAGTGATTCTTTCAAGTCACTTTTCAGCTGCTTTGATTAAATACAACATGGGACCGACTAAGGCAACGATCGAATTAGGGTCAATTGCCATCGCCCATAACTTTTTGATACAAAGAAACCCCGACAAGATACATTGTTTTATCTCGTCGAGGTTTCTTGTTTAAAAGGAGCTTTTAGGACAGCCCCTGCTTGCGAATTTCATTTACAATATGGCGAATTTCAGGTAAGATCAATTTTTCCATCGCCAGCTTCACCGCCCCGGTCGATCCAGGCATGGAGAAAATAGCGACACCGCCGGATACACCTGCTGCTGCTCTCGATAAAATAGCCGCAGAACCGATGTCCTCTGTGTAGCTGAGCATTCGAAACAATTCTCCAAAACCTGCCAATTCCTTTTCAAATAGCGGCTTAACGGTTTCAATTGTTACGTCTCTCTTTGAAATACCGGTACCTCCATTTAAAAGAATACAATCCGCTATTTTTTTGCGAATAATTTCCGTTACAAGACGGCGAATGGATAGACTGTCATCTTTGACGATTTCATATTGAACCACTTCATGATGATGTTCCAGCAATAGTTTTTGAATAAGCGCTCCGCTTTTGTCGTTTTCTTGAGTCCGAGTATCGCTCACCGTAATGACAGCAGCCTTCACATGTTGAGGCCCTCCCTTTTTATGGTCTGACGCACTCATTTCATATCTCCTTTCTTATCCAACAACAAGCGGTATTGGTAGTACTTCTCTGCATACTCCGTTACTTTTTTTGTGAATTGATAATTGAAATTGGCACCGATGGCCATCCGGATGAGAGGAAATTTGTCATTTTGCTTCTTTTTAAACATGTTGATGGCCATCAGCTTCATCAGCTGTTTCACGATTTCATTCAACCACAGGGGGTCCGCAAGTTGTTCAGAATCATCGTAAAAATAAACATCTTGTTTGTTTTCCAGATCTTCCAATAATTTTTTCCATCCGTAAATTTGAACCTGTTTCGGCAACACTGCTGCATGGAAGACTTTTAAGGAGATCATCGTTTCATAAGGAGATTGAACATCGAATCCGTAAGTCATAGCCGTTAGTTGAACAGCCCGAACATTAATGGCAATAAGAATGGGAAAATCGGAAACGGCCGACAAAAAGCCGCCTTTTCCGGTCATTCCTCCTTGAATAAACGAATACAAACGGTGCCGAGCCGAATGTTGTCTGTTTAAATAATGGAGCTGATCAATCGTCAATTTCCGCAAATCCGGAATATCCACGACGGAATCATCAAAAGCGCGAGCTGAAACGAGGATTCTTTCCCGAGCTTCTTCTTGAATTTGCGATCCTTGAAGCAGCGATTGAACTTGAAACATCCATTGATCCAGTTTGGTTAAAAACGCTTCCTGCCACTCCTCAGGAAAAGAGGCAAAGGTACGTTCAAGCCATTTTATGTACGTTGTTTGGAGGTCATTTCCTTCATATTCCAATAATGTTTGTTCCCATTTCAGAATTTCTTCCCAAACGGCTTCGTCTCGCTCGGTCCAATTCATCATTATTCGCACAGGGGACTCCAACTTTATGCATCCAAGAAGATGATGAAAGAAAAACATGTCCAAAACGAAATGATTTTCATTCATCATCTTTTTTCCCTAGACACATGGACAATGTAAACCACCGTATACCGTCCGGCGATGGTATACCCCATTGTCCCAACACACGCTAGCCATTGAACCCCTATGCTCCCTCCTTTCGAATTTTTATAGGAGCGCTAAATGCTGATGTTGGCCTTAAACAGGCAAATGTCAGTCTTGAAACAAAACATGGTAAAAGTTTGATCTTAACATGATTCTATTGCAGCCAATAAGGGGGGATTTGAACGGCATCGCTTCTGCAAGCCCTCTCCTTCTGAACGAAATCAGCTTATTATTGACCGCGTTTTTTCTCTAAAAACCAGCTTTCAATTTTCGCGATCATTCCTTCCATCGCTTTTTTATTGGTCAAAGATGGCAAGTCTGCTAATAACACTTGTTCAGGTGCTTTTACATCTTCGCTTTTCTTCTGCAAAATCAAAATGCTTTTGGCCGCATTTTTATTTTTAAAAACGGAAAGAGGGAGCTGTATCACTGCCTGTATATATACTTCATCTTTCAAAAAGCCTCTCAATTGATCAGCCTGAGGCGATTCAAAAAGAAAATTTGGAATCAAAAAAAACAAAAATCCGGCGGGTTTTGTATAGCGGATACTTTGCTCGATAAAAAGATGGTGAGCATAGGAATGGCCTTCCTTCGCTTTTAACCGATAATTTTGGGCTTGATCGTCATTTGGATAATAGCCGACAGGCAAATCGCACACCACTGCATCTGCCAAATCAACGAAAAGCGGTTCCAAAGCGTCCTGATTATAAAATTGAATCGGATGCTTTAACAGATTGGCCCCTGCATAGGCAAGCTTTATTAATAAATCATCTACATCAATTCCGGTTGCATGGATGTTTTGATCAGATTGCTGATTCAAGATGGTCGTCAGCAAATTTCCGGTTCCGACCGCAGGATCCAAAAGACTGTATTGATCGTAGTCTGCCATAAATTTTTGCATGAGATAACTGACAAACAAACCAATGGAGTCCGGCGTCATTTGGTGATTTGGCTGAATGTTTTTTTTCATTCCTTTTAGGATGGCCAGTTGATAAGCTTTTCGAATATGTTCTTTTGGCATCGAATCTAATGAAATACGATCGTATTGCGTTTGAAGCTCCTTTTTTGTCTTTTCGCTGATTTCTTCTTGCAGCACCATACCTTGAAACAAGTTGTCGGCACTTTCCGCAAGAGCTTCCAGATAGGTGCAAGAAAGAGCCTTTTGCAGCATGTCCGTTGTTTGATCTAAAACATAGAATAACGATTCCATGGAAGATGTTGTATTGGTACTCACCGACATACCTCCTTTATCTCTCATTAAAATACAGAGCCCATTCAATAAAAAACCGAACAGAGATCGCATCCCTATTCGGCATGTTTTTTCCGTTTCTTCCTGATTAGCGTCCGTAAAAGCTGCATTCCGTTTCGGACGATCGGCAAAATTTCAACTGTTTGCTCACAAAAGCATGATACCTTTTCACAGGCCATCATGTCGTTTTGTTTTTTATGCAATGAACATTGTATGATGAACGTCCTATTTGGGAGATACTCTTTCGCTAAAGACGTTAGCCATTATTTTGCTTCCTTAGCAGCCTGAATGGCAGCTTCGTAATCAGGATGATTGGTTCCTTCGCTCACATATTCAACATAGGTAATTTTATCATTACTGTCAACCACAAAGACAGCCCGTGCTAAGAGACGAAGTTCTTTCATCACGACTCCGTAGGCATTGCCGAAGGAAAGGTCGCGGTGGTCGGAAAGCGTAATCACATCTTCCAATCCACTTGAAGCACACCAACGTTTTTGGGCAAATGGCAGATCCGCTGATATCGTTAAAACTTTCACTCCATCCAATTTGGCTGCTTCTTCATTAAAACGGCGGGTTTGAGCATCGCATACTCCCGTATCCAGAGAGGGAACAGAGCTTAAAATCCGCACGCTTCCTTTATAGTCGGATAATTTGACTTCTGACAAATCATTGGCAAGTACGGTAAAGTCCGGCGCTTGATCTCCTACTTTTACTTCATTTCCTAAAAGAGTAACGGGATTTCCCTTAAATGTAATTTTCGCCATATCTTTTCCTCCTATTTAAGGTCTACAACTTCATCATAAAGAAATTCGGCAAAGAAATGCAAATTTCCTGTTTTTTATTCCCTATTTTTCGAACAGGGCTGCCTTATATAGGAAGATGGATTTCATTCATTTTATAAGATGAGGCAGGCCTCATCACAAAAAAGGCAGCTTCCACATAGAAAGCTCCCCTTTGTTCCTTTAAATATTAAAGTCCAAATTTTGTGATTGCTGTCCATTATTTTGACCGTTGTTTTGACTATTCGTTTGGCTGTTGTTTTGGTTTGCGCTTCCCCCATCTTTGTTTTTAAACATCCCTTGGATTTTCTCCATTGCATTAGGCGCTACATCCAAAATCCGCTCCATTAAATGGGTGTTTTCATCTACATGAAGCATCTTGTAGCCTTGGGAGTTGACGATTAAAAAAGCGATGGGTGTGATGGAAACACCGCCGCCGCTTCCCCCTCCAAAAGGAAGGCTCTCTTCTTGGCTGTTTTGCTCATTTTGATCCAGTTTGAATTCACTTCCTCCTGCCGCAAAACCAAATCCAACTTTTGAAACTGTCAATATGACACTGCCGTCCGGTGTTTCAACAGGATCTCCGATAATGGTATTCACGTCAATCATTTCTTTTAAATTTTCCATAGCTGTTGTCATTAAACCTTTAATCGGATGTTCCGACATGGGAATCCAACCTCCTGTTAGATAGAATGATGTTTATTGTTTGCGAAAGAAGACTCACGTTCTGATGGTTTTCCCTTCCAAAAACGGACTATTTTCAATCCGGCAATAATAGCATATCCTATTCGAAAATGAAGCATACACTCAAGTCGTGTCTTTGTGTAAGGAGATTGAAAAGTAGGAACAACATTTAATCTCGGTATCGTCTTTAATCGTATCCACTTACTCAATAAACCGATGAATTCACCTTTGGCTGCCCATAGTGTTCCCGTTAATATGCCGGTCCATGCAGCGTTTTTTACACCAATAGCCGATTCCCACACCAATGAATCAACTGATATATGACGGCAAAAGTGTTTCACAATCTCCTGGAGATCCTTTACTTTTTTTAAAAATTCTCTTCCCTTATGTATCATTTGTACCAGTTCTTCAGGAGTCAAGTTGTTTCGGGAGTGGTACTTCGTCCTTTTTTGATTTTCAGAAGAGACGTTGGTTTCATATTGTAAATTCCATTCATTATTTTCGGGGTTTTTTACCAACTTTAAAAACGGCACTTTAATCGTATATCTTATAAGGCCAAACCAAATCTTGAATTGGATCTGAACGTAGTCATTTTCTTTCTCATGGCAAAAAACGATGTTGATATGAAGCACCGTTGCCGAAATAACGACGATCAATACGACGATCGAGATCAGTATTGTCATGACAATTGCCATACTGCAGCCCCCTTGCCTTTCCACCATTATCGACAAAACCCCAAAAAAATAAACCTGCTTTATGAAGCAGGTTTTAAAGCTTCCACCGTTTTCTCATGAATAACGGCTGTATCAGCGAAATAATCGTGCAATCCTTGTTTTTTCAGCATAAAAGCAACCATTAAATACAGAATGACAATAGTGGTTACAATAAAGCGCCCGATCAATTCCCGAAACAAAACAACAGTCCAAGTTAAACGTTCTTCTGTCAGCGGGACGACTTTTAAGCCAAATACCATTTTTCCAATCGTTTGTCCGGTGAATTTCGTGAATAGAAGAAAATAGCCGTAAAAGAGAACGGCACTCGCCACATGGATGGGGGCAAACAGTTCATGGGCAAAAACGGGTAGATCAAGCCAGCGGAAAACCGGCAAAATCAATATCCGTTTAAGACTTCCAATCACGATTAAGTCAAGTAAATACGCCCAAAAACGCATCCAAAAGCCAGCATAGTGAGGGCCGTACAAAAAAGACTTTGCGCCCTCATGATATCCGTCATCCGCCTCTTTTTTCGTTTCAGCGGCTATTGGCTTTTCTAATTCAGGATCGTGCCTTGATTCATTCATAACGATCCCTCCTCAGAATATAAATACATGAGCCGCGGAGACTGTGAGTGAGTCAAAAGATTCATCAGCACGTTCCATTCGCCGTCCTTTTGAAACATTTTTTGCGCGCTGGCTGCAAAAAAGGAAGAAAGCCCGCTGTTCGTTTCATAACGAAATACTTCGGCACCGCTCAAATGTTTATCTTTTTTCAATTGTTTGATTGTATCATCCAAATAACCGAATTCATCAATTAAGTGAAGCTGCTTCGCCTGCCTGCCATCGTACACACGACCGTCAGCGATTTTTCTGACTTGTTCTTCCGGAATATGCCGCCCCTCTGAAATCACTTTTACAAATTGTTGATAAGAGTTGTTAATCATCGTTTGCAAAATTTGTTTCTCTTTCTCTGTCATCGGGCGGGTAGAACTGCCGATATCCTTGAAAGGACCGCTTTTAACAGTCACAAAATCCACACCGAACTTTTGCGCCAATTTGGAGTAATTCACAGTGTTCATAATCACTCCTAAAGAGCCCGTTAAAGTTTCAGGACTGGCAAAAATTTTATCTCCGGCAGTTGAAATATAATAGCCACCTGAAGCCGCCGTCGGGCCCATAGAAACATAAATCGGTTTTTTTGCCTTTTGCTTAATCTCCATTAATTTATCATGGATTTCTGCACTTTCGGCCACCCCGCCGCCCGGGGAATTGACTCTCAATATAATCGCTTTGATGCTCTTATCATGCTCCACTTTATCAAGCATTTTCATAAAATTTTCGTGGTTGTATCCCGTCTCAAAAAATGAGGCAGTCGAACCCGTATCTTGAATCACGCCATTTACTTCCAAAACCGCAATTTTCTTCAATGTGTTTCCTTTCTCGATGACATCTTCATTGAAATTTCCATCTTGGTTTGTCAGTCCTTCAAAAAGGTTTTCAACGTCTGCAGTCAGCGTGATGCTGGCTAAATTGACAATGACAGAAACTGCGAACAATATAGCCGCAATAGCCAAAGCTATTATTCTTTTCCTATTCATCCATCCTGTCCTCCAATTCTAAAATAAAGAAATTCCATTCCTGTCAATTATTGTAGCAAACCACTTGAACCTACCAAAAGCCTTTTTTGCTTTTTCGCCCCATACAGCCTTTCGTCCATTTCACTGAATTTGCCAACACATAAATCTGAGTTTACGGATTTTATGAAGCTTTTATGCATCGTTTCATTTAAAATAGTACACATCAGGGAATAATTAGAATAGAAAGAAGGAATCACAATGGATCATCAGTCCTCAAAATTGTGGACAAAACAATTTATCGTCATCTTATTAATGGCATTTCTCTTTTTTATTTGCCTCCAAATGCTGACAGCAGGCTATCCCGCCTTCATTTCGGATATTAAACATAACCCTGCACAAGGAGGCTTGATGACCACTGCCTTTATGGCAGCGGCGATTGTAACACGCCCGTTTATCGGAATACTGATGCATAAACTGAATGTGAAGCGGATGGCGATTTTTTCGCTCATCTTCGTCCTGTTGGCAATCGCATTAAGCTATAAATTGGAATCCGTTCCGATCCTTCTCCTTTTGAGAGTTTTCCATGGCATCGGTTTTGGAATCATCACAACTCTGTTGTCCACCATGGCAACCAATATTATTCCGAATCATCGTCTTGGAGAAGGGATTGGCTACTACGGGCTTTCCACCAGCCTAGGAACAAGTTTGGGACCTATGCTGGCATTGTCATTGATGGCAGCCTTCTCATTTCATGTTCTTATCTTTTTATCTGTGTTGTTTACAGCCATTATTCTCATTCTCAGCTTTTCAATCAAAAGCTCTTCAAAGACGGACGGCAAACCGACAAATAGCCAAGCACAGTCACTTATTCAATATGCTTTCGACAAACAAGCCCTTTTGCCTTGTTTATTAATTGTTTGTTACTTTATTTCTCTTGGCGGTGTCGTGAGTTTCATGAATGAATTAGGAAAAGAAGCGAATCTGGGTGGAACGGTTTCTCTTTTCTTTCTGACCAATGCCATCGTTATGACTGTGATACGTCCCATTTCGGGCCGCCTGTATGATCATTTTGGACATAAAGTACTTATTTATCCTGCCGCAATGGCAGGCATTATCGGTCTAATGTTATTATATTTCACTTATAATACGGCGACCTTATTAATAGCAGGTTTCTTTTACGGCCTTGGATATGGAGTTATTCAGCCTTCCCTCCAAGCACTGGCTGTAAGCAGAGTGGCGCAAGACAAAAAAGGGACTGCCAACGCCATGTTCTTCTCTTCCATGGATCTTGGTATAGCGATTGGCTCCTCCGGATTAGGGGTTGTGGCCAACTCAACCGGATACCACACCATGTATGCATATAGTGTTCTTCCTATACTTTTGTTAATCATGATATATACATTTACTTTTGTCATAAACAAACATAAGGATAAAACCATCAAAAAAGCTTCCTGAACGATAAAGCCAATTTCACAACGTAATCAAAGAGCGCTGAAAAAATTCCTATCGCTGTTTGAACCATATTGGTTAAAAATTCTTCTTAGACCTTTTATCGAGTAGGAGGGAGCGATTAACTCCCGTCCTCTCACACCACCGTACGTACGGTTCCGTATACGGCGGTTCAATTAAGATAATTGACGCAAGTCTTTATAACTTCCGTGAATAGCTGTTCTCTTTATGCCAGTGGTCACTCCACCCTCCAAGAGGTCTCCCACGGGATTCACCGCTTCCTCCCTCAAGTGAGGTACTACGTTTTCTGTGTTCATCATGACTCACTGAATACCAAGGGCTATTCTCTCTTAATTGTTCGGTCCTTCTTAGTTGTTCTAGACCAACTAATACTATGACCTCTGCTGACTTCTGACGGTTCAGCTACTTATCACTAAGTAGGTTATGAAGAGTACTTCACATATCCGCCAGACCTCCCCGGGTAAGTACATGCACTTTCACACCATCTATCCGCCTCATTTACTCGATATGACCTTCGACAGAAAGAGCTTTGTTTTGTTATGCAAACTCACTCAATCATACCTAGCCTTATATGAGGTTCGTGTTCCTCGGACCGGTGTTTTGCCTCCAGCTTCCTTCAGATTCCGCGTCACCACGGACACCCTTGCTCTTGGCTAACCTCTACTTCTGTCTTCGGGGTTCGGGACTTACACCCTATAGTTCATGTACATGCCGGGCGCACATAAAAAGGATTGGCCAAGAGTCACCAATCCCTTTTGCGTGATCACTTTTCCAAGAAGAAAAAATTGAATAGAACAAGAGTTGGAATCTTTTCGGTCCATCCTCCTGACTGATCATACCTTCTCATGATGTTCCTTTGTTCCGTTCTTTTTAAAAAAGTTCTTTCGACATAGTCGAAAGAACTTTTGGATTTTATACGAAAATGTAGACTTCCCTATTTAATACTTAGATGAATGTCAAAAAAGAAGAGCCAAGGCTCTCCTTCATTGATTTTCTAGTTTTCAACAGGAATCTCACTTTTTCTTTTTGGATTCTTTCCATTTCTATGAAAGAAGCGAATTTGTGATAATGAAAATACACAAAGCGCCGCCCATATGAATGTAAAGGAAATGAATTTGATCGTCGAAAATGGTTCATGATAAATAAAAATCCCTATCAACAGAGACATGGTGGGCGTAACGTATTGCAAAAATCCAATCATATATAAAGGAATCCGCTGAGCACCTTTGGCAAAATACAAAAGAGGAACTGCCGTGACAATTCCACCGCCAATAAGCAAAAGATCGGTCGCCACACTTTGGTGGAATAGCATCAATTCACCATTGCTATTTAAATACAGTAAAAATAGCAGCGAAAATGGAGTAATCAACAGCGTTTCAAGCGTTAACCCCGTTGCGGATTCGACTTTGACTACTTTTTTGGCCAAACCATACAATCCAAAGGTGACAGCCAACCCAAGGGCCACCCATGGAAATTTTCCATACGAAATCGTAAGGATTAAAACGCCAGTAAGCGCCAAAAGAAAAGATACTACTTGAGCTTTTGACAGTTTTTCTTTTAATATCAAAACGCCTAACAGTACGCTCACAAGCGGGTTAATGTAGTACCCTAAACTTGTTTCAATGATATGATTTTGATTGACGGCCCAAATGTATAAAAACCAATTGGCACTGATCAGCACGGATGCGAAAAATAATGTCAGCCCCATTTTTGGCTGTTGAATAAGCTGCCGGAACGTTTGACGAAACAACGACCATTTCTTTGTGACCAATAGAAAACCAAGCATAAATAGAAAAGACCAAAAAATCCGGTTCGCTAAAATTTCATAAGCGGGAACTTGCTTCAGCAATTTCCAATAAAGAGGGAACAATCCCCATAGCAAGTACGAAAGCCCTGCGTATACAATCCCCAATTTCTCGTCTTTTTTCATCCCTGTCTCCCCCTTCTGTCCAATGATAATATCGATGTTTATTTTCCCAACTGATAAATTTCCTAACAAGACTTGGGCGAATCAGTTGATTTTCACTAAAAAGCCGTTCACCCGTTTGAATATAGGTCTAGTAAGCAGTATAAACGATCTCATCGTCTATCACCGTCATTACTGCTTTCGTTTTTGAAATCTCCTCTTGAGAAATATGGAATACATCACGATCCACAATGGTAAAATCAGCTTTGTATCCTCTTTGTATCTTGCCTCGATCGTGTTCGTGATGACAAGCAAAAGCACTTCCTTTTGTGTAAAGCGAGATGGCTTCATAGACAGTTAGATTCTCATCCGTACGGCCATCGGCTCTTTCTACGACAGCGCCAATGTGCTTAAAAGGATTCACGTCTTCAATAGGAGCATCCGAGCCGCCGGCACAATGTATCCCTTCTGTTAAGATCGTTTTCCACGGAGATACGTACTGCTGCAGACATTCCGGCAAACGTCCTGTATAGGAAACATCGGAACGAATAAAACCAGGCTGAATATCGAGTATAAGATGGTTTTGTTGTTTTAGTCTTGCGATTAAATCATGTCGCAAAATATTTGCATGAATAATCCTGTCTCTTTTTCCTTTCGCCGATGGATATTGTTCCACTACATCCAATACCCGCTCCACAGCTAAGTCGCCAATGGCATGAACAGCAACCGGCAGCCCCATTTCTCGCGCTTTTTTTACCATTTCGACCAACTGGCCATTAGGATGGATTTCCAAACCGTTCGTTTCCGGATCGTCTTGATATGGCGAACTTAATAAAGCGGTTCGGCTGCCCAAAGAGCCATCAGCAAAAATTTTCATAGCTCCGAATTCCAAAAATGGAGTGCCAAATAAAAAGTCAAATCCCGCTTTCCTCCATTCAACTATAACTTCATGATGCACTAATAAATGGGTCCGGAATTTCCGGTTGCTTCGATGAATCACGTGCTCAAAAGCGCGATACGTCCGCCAAAAATCTCCATAATAATTCAAGTCTTCCGTGTGGGCTCCTGTCAATCCATTCTCCCAACAATGTTGAATCCCTGTTTCGAGAATTTTCTTCAAGTCGTCATTTGTATACTCGGGAAGCGTCTGAAACATTCTGTCAATGGCGCGATCTTTTAAGATTCCTGTTAATCGTCCGTCCTCATCCCGTTCGATTTTCCCACCTTCAGGATCAACAGATGTTTCATCAATCCCCGCTTTCTTTAAAGCTGGGGTATTCGCTACAACCGTGTGTCGGCACACCTTTTTTAAAAGAATTGGAATCGTGTCTGAAATTTGATCAAGATCGTCTTTTGTCAATATTTCGCCTGTCGACCAGCGACTTTCATCCCATCCTTCACCGATCAGCCATTCGCCTTCTTTTAGAGAAGAAATTTTTTCTTTGACAGCAGCTAAAACGTCTCTCTTGGATTTCATCTCGGTGAAATCCAGTCGATCGAGTTTTTCTCCCAGACCCAGCAAATGCATATGGCTATCGACAAATCCCGGAAACATTACGGCACCATCCAGTGAAATGGTGCGGTCAAAAGGGGCATGACACAACTCCGCTTCCTTCTTTGAACCGGCAAATAAGATCGTGCCATTTTCTGTCACAACTGCTTCACATGTTTCGTTTTCTTTATTCATCGTAAAAATCTTTCCATTATGCCAAAGGGTTTTCATATCGGATTCCTTCCTTTTGAACAAAATGGAAAACAGGCAGCTTGTGCCGCCTGTTTTTCTTCAAGCTTAGCTCAATGCTTGCAGCTCTTTGTTTCTTAACTCCACCCGTCTGATCTTGCCTGAAGCCGTTTTAGGCAGTTCATCCACAAATTCAATTTTTCTCGGATATTTGTATGGAGCCGTCACTTTTTTCACGTGTTCTTGCAATCGGGGAATTAAGTTAGGATCGTTTTTGTCCACTCCTTCTTTTAAGATGACAAAAGCTTTTACTACATTCCCTCTTACCTCGTCAGGACTCGCCACAACAGCGCATTCTTTGACATACGGATGCTTAACGAGAGCATCTTCCACTTCAAACGGGCCAATGGTATAGCCGGAACTGATAATAATGTCATCGCCTCGACCCTCGAACCAAAAATATCCATCCTCGTCTTTTTTGGCTCTGTCCCCGGTAATATAGTACTCTCCTCGAAACTGCTTAGCCGTTCTTTCCGGATCTTTATAATATTGTTTAAACAAAGCCGGAGTTGACACATGGACGGCAATATCGCCTACTACGCCAGGTGGACAAGGATTCCCGTCGTCATCAATAATTTCCACGTGGTTTCCAGGCGTTGGTTTTCCCATGGATCCCGGACGAATCTCCATGTCCTTCGTCACACCGACGAGAAGAGTGCTCTCCGTTTGTCCATAACCATCGCGGACATAAATTCCAAATTGTTTTTTAAAGATCTCGATGACTTTTCTGTTCAGAGGCTCTCCTGCAGAAACAGCACTGTGTAGATGATCCAGACGATAATCGCCCAAATTGTCGACTTTCGCCATTAATCGATACTCAGTCGGTGTACAACATAGCACATTGACTTTATATTTTTCCAAAAGGTGTAAAAATTTCTTTGGATTGAATCGGCCATTATAGACAAGTCCTGTTGCTCCTGACCCAAGAACGGACAAAAATGGGCTCCAAATCCACTTTTGCCAGCCCGGTCCGGCTGTAGCCCATACGATATCGTCTTTTCCAATGCACAGCCAATTAGGAGCCGCCGTTTTTAAATGTGCATAGCCCCATCCATGAGTATGAACAACCCCTTTAGGATTTCCGGTCGTTCCCGAAGTATAAGGCAAAAAGGCCATATCATCACTTCGTGTATCGGCCATTTCCAATGAATCAGACTGTTTTTCCGCTTCTTCTTCTAAAGACAGCCATCCTTCGCGTTTTCCGCCAAATACAAACGGCAGCAATTTTCCGTCTATAAACTTCTCTGTTTTTTCAAATTCCCCGACAAGGGAATGATAAGAAACGACGGCTTTTACATCTCCATGTTCAATACGATAGTTCAAATCTTTCGTTCTTAGCATTTCCGAACAAGGAACCACGACTAATCCCGTCTTTAGAGCAGCCGTATAAATTTCATAAGCTTCAATTAAGCGTGGGGTCATGACTAAAATAATGTCCCCTTTTTTCAAGCCTCGACTCAAAAAGGCATTTCCAATTCGATTGGCGTTTTGAATCAATTGTCTATATGTAATTTCTCTTGTATCTCCATTTTCATTTTCCCATTTGATCGCCACTTTTTTTGGATCGGAAGCATATTTTTCGAATTCCATTACGATATTGTATTTTTCTGGCGCCAACAAATCCTCTCTTTTCATCCAGAGATCCCTCCTTAATCTTGCTAGCTACTCCCGGCTTTCGCCTTTTTAGGAGCGGGGCATAATCATGAGGCCTTTCGCCAGAAGTATTTGGCAGGCTCGCATTCGCCTCGCTTTTTCATGAAGAGCTCCTTTCACGATAAACACTTACGTATAAAAAAAGACCCTTCTAAAGTACCTATCACTGCTTGTCTTTTCACATAGATCCATTATATCAAAATGATCCACACAATTTGAATCAAATTTTCGATCGGGTATTGTAAACTGACTGCAAAGTTTCGAACAGAAAGAAGCAAGGGTTTCCCCTTGCTTCTAAAGTTTGACGCTTCCATTTATTTATGGTTCTTATTGAAGAAATCATTTTATCGAAGGAAATAGTATCTTTATCTTGATAAACCGTTTAACTGCTGTTCTGCCATTTGGATTAATCGTTTTGTCATTTCTCCACCGACAGAACCGTTGGCGCGTGCTGTTGCATCCGGCCCAAGCTGCACACCAAATTCTTGCGCGATTTCTGCCTTCATTTGTTCAAGAGCATTTTCTACACCGGGAACTAAAAGCTGGTTAGACCGATTATTTCTAGCCATCCATTTTCACCTCCCTGTATTCATTAAAATGTGCATAATCGGTCCGCTTTATTCCCGATGCAGTTCACAATACGTCAAAATAGGTCTTGAAACTCTTTCGATTCAAACTCTTCGCTGATCAAGAGCGTTTCTGTTTTTTCAACCGCTTCTCTTACATAAGGTTCAAAATCAAAAAAGCTTTCGTAGTGTTCCACCCTTTCCAATTTTGGTTTTGTCTTTGGAGAAGGCGGTGTAAAAATAGTGCAACAATCTTCATAAGGAAGAATGGATATATCATGCGTTCCAATTTTTCGAGAGATTTCAATAATTTCCAGTTTATCCATGGCAATGAGCGGTCTTAGAACGGGTGTACTGGTCACATCATTGATGGCCAGCATACTTTCCATTGTTTGACTGGCTACTTGTCCCAAGCTTTCCCCAGTGACAAGTGCAAGTCCGCCGTTTTTCTTCCGGATTTCATCCGCAATGGTTAACATAAATCTTCTTGTCGAAGTCATCGTGTAATTAGCCGGAACCGTTTCATGGATTTTTTGCTGGATTTCTGTAAACGGAACAATATGAAGTTTAATGGTTCCACCAAAGGATGTTAATTTTTTCGCCAAATCAATGACTTTTTGCTTAGCTCGTTCGCTTGTGTAAGGAGGACTAAAAAAGTGAACAGCCTCTATTTCTACTCCCCGTTTCATCATCATGTAACCTGCAACAGGGCTGTCAATTCCCCCCGACAACAGCAACATTGCTTTTCCGCTTACACCGGCCGGAAGTCCTCCAGCTCCTTTGACCCACTCGCAGGATAAAAATACGCCCTCTTTTCGAACCTCTACTAAAAGTTCAATATCAGGATGCTTCACGTCGACCTTAATTCCGTCTATGTTTTTTAAAATGTGAGCCCCCAAAACAGAGTTCATTTCCTGGGAATCGATTTCAAACGTCTTATCCGAACGTCTTGCATTAATTTTAAACGTATTCCCAGGCGAAAAATTGGCTTTAACGAGCGTAAGCGCTGCTTCTTTGACTTTTTCGATGTTCTTCTCCGTCCGTACTACCGGGCTAAACGATTGAATTCCGAAAACATTCGATAGTTTTTCTTTGATTCTTTCATAGGAAGCCTCATTTAGAAGAAGATACATGCGGTCTCTTCCTGCCTGAATTTGGATATTCCCTTCATTTTTCATGATATCTTTTATATTTTTTTTCAGTTTCGTCACAAAAACATTTCGGTTTCTGCCTTTTGTCGACAGCTCCCCGTATCGAATTAACACGCGATCGTAAATCATGGTCATCTCCTCTTTGTTTTCGTAATCGTAGGCAATAATTCTTTTAACGTCGTGATAAATTCTTTTGCCTCTTCCATTGTGTTTTCATACGATAAACTGATGCGAACGCTGAAATCTGCCTCTTTTTCCGGTACTCCCATAGCCAGTAATGTACGGCTCGGCTGATTTTGCCGCGAAGAACAAGCACTTGTAGTCGACAGAAAGATCCCTTTTGATTCCAGCGCATGAACGAGCACTTCGCCTCGAACACCGGATATGGCAAAATTAATGATATGAGGCGCCCCGGAATCCGGAGAATAAATCGTGACGTCTTCTATAGAGCGCAAACTCTTGAATAAATAACGGCGAATATTTTCCATTTCTTTCAAAGCCGTCTTTTGCTTTTCCATGGTCATTCGCAAAGCTTTTGCCATGGCAACAATCCCACCGGTGTTTTCAGTTCCGCTTCGCACATTTTTTTCTTGGCTTCCTCCTGAAAATAGCGGCGAAATTCGAATGCCTTCTTTTATATAAAGAATGCCGGTTCCTTTTAAACCGTGGAATTTGTGTGCGGAAATAGAACAGAAATCAATGATTCCGTCAGACAGAGGCAAAGGAATTTTCCCCGCTCCTTGAACATGGTCAACATGGAAGAAAATTTTCGGGAAATTTTTCAATAGTTTTCCAATTTCTTCGACCGGTTGTATAGACCCAATTTCATTGTTGACATGCATAACGGAAACGAGAATGGTTTCCGGCCGAATCGCTTTTTCCACATCTTCCACTCGAACCATTCCTTTTTTATCCACAGGCAAATAAGTGACTTCAAAGCCAAGATCCTCCAACTGCTTGCATGCATTGTGCACGGAAGGATGCTCAATCGAAGTCGTGATAATATGGTTTCCTCGATGGCGGTATTGCAACGCAGTCCCCTTAATCGCCAAATTATTCGATTCTGTTCCGCCGGAAGTGAAAAACACTTCACTTGGTTTGCAACGAAGCAAAGAAGCAATCTGCTTTCTCGCTTCAGTCAATAATTTTTCCGCTTGTCCTCCAAAAGAATGGAGGGAAGACGGATTCGCATAAAAATTCTCATTTATTTTTAAAAATGACTCCATTACTTCCTTATATGGTTTTGTTGTGGCACTGTTATCGAAGTAAATCATAATTCACACCTTCTCTGTGAATGATTTCTCACACTCAAATACTAATAATAACATAGCCTGAAGTAGGGAACAATCAGAAAGAAAGCAGCTTATCATTCTAAAAGACAGAAAAAAAGAAAGCAGACGATTCAAAGTAAGATTCGAACTCTTCCCCACAATCTAAGCCTGTTCTTAAATGGGGAGGCCAAATCCATTTGAATCAGCCGCTTTCTTTAGTCTTTACCATCCATATTCAATAGATCCGATAGTTTTTTCAAAAATTGAGGATCCACTTTTTCCACTGCAGCTGCAGCTTGCTCAAGCGCCTCGCTGAATTCATAATTTCTAAAAGCTTTTTCCGCTTCTATCAGTTTTTCCCGAACGTTCGGATATTGGCTCCGATAACGATTACCATACTGGATGACTTTTTCCGCCAAAAACACCTGTTCAATCAATTCATCTGTTTTTTGATTGAGAACTTCCACCGCTTCCACAGCCAGTTCCAGCTTGTCTTGAACTTGGTTCATGTTCAACGGCTTCATTTGAAGGCACTGAATGACCTCATTGATTCGTTCTGATGCATCCTCCATCAATGATTTATAGGAATCCGGCAAGCCGGGCACATTGCTTTTCGCCACTTTACGATGGGATTCGTGAATCATTCTTCTCAATTCTTCCAATTTATCTCTAGCGGCTAATTCATCTTTTCGCAAGTTCCCTAAAAACTCCGCAAATCTCTCCTGCTCTTCTTGAAGCGATTCAATGCTTTTTCGAATCTCCATTAAATCATCGTTCAACAGCGAATAAGCAGACTGTTTGGCAAATATTTTACTGGACACGATTTCATACCGTTTCTCCAACAGAGACAATTCTTTATCTAATTTCTTTGGCACATCAATTTGTTCGTCTACTAAATGATAACTTTCTTGAACAAGTTGGGTTTCTTCTTTCAGTTTTCTGTTGTTTTTTTTCAGTTTTTGCAGTAGCTCAAATGTTTGGTTGTTGTTTTGGATTATGTCATGCTTTGCTTTCACTTCTTTTTCCAACAATTCATACAGAAGGTCAATATTTTCCCTCGTCTCGTTCAACGAATCTTCTACTTCTTGAATTTCGGTTTTCGCGATTAAATCTTTATAAAGATCCAGCTCTTTCCGGATTCTCGCAATTTCTTTATCAAGCTGCAAATGATTAAGAATATACCCTTGCTCTTCCATTTCTTTATATCCTTCTTCAAGCTCATCCAGCTGGGAAGGAAGCAAGCTTGTGCATTCCGGAATCAGCACCGGTATACGCTCCATCTTATGCAGCAAATCCGCCATTTCTTCTTTCAGATTCAATACAAGCTCTCTTGCTTCCAAATAGTTCCCCTCAGCGGTCAGTTCTTCAAATTGATCGAATTGAGAGGACAGACTATCAAGCTTTATTTCCAATATAGGTGCGGTTTTTCCGTATGTATGACGATGAGCAAGCAGTCTTTTTCGAGCGGAACGATATTTTTCTTTTATCTCTTCCATATCTCTGCGGTTCTTTTCTTCACTGCCTACTAGTTCATTCAGCTCTTGCAATAAATTATCAATTTTCTCCTCTGCACTGTCCAAATTTTCTTCAATTTGTCTCATGATTTCTTGTGCTTTTCGAAAACGGTATTTGTCAATGCAACTCTCGGCATCTATCAGCTTTTCATCGATTGCCGGCAACTCCGTCGTAATGATTTCATCCCATGTTTGACGCCACCGTTCAAATAATTCTTCCGTTTGTCCAGTCATATTTAATTTTTTTACTTTTTTCAATTCATCCGCTACAGGTCGATTCATAATTTCGATTTTGCGTTTGTCCAATTGATCTACAACTTGATACTTTTTTCTTTTCATTAAGAAACCTATTGTGACCATTATGATGATCAATAAGAATGTGCCGATGACGAACTCCATCGTAAGCCCCCTGTTCCACATATGCCGTACTTTCTCTAAATAAACCCCGCTTTATTGTCCATAATTTCCCGCCTGTAAAAGAGGGGGACGGACTAATCCAGTTGTGGCTCCCAGGTGCTCGAGGTCAACCCCCATCTTGTTGTGGTGGTTGAAACACCGCCACCTCGCAAGCTGTCTTGTGCTTGTCGCACCTTCAGTCGCCTCACTTTTTTATTAATCCTTCTGCGGCTTAAGCCTCTGTTACAAAATCCCTTCCGGCTCTCTGCCTTCCGCCAAATCCCGCCGTGAGATATTTTGATTCAAAGGCAAACGCTGCTCTTATATGTATATAACTTATCCTTGTCCCTTCACCCAACAAGGATCCGTTACGGATAGTTCATCGTTTTATCGTAAAAATATCTTAATGTAAATATGATACCATGTGAATGATCTTTTTTGACAAATAAATTCTAATTTTTTACCAGGAAACTCAAAAATTTGATACACTTTTATTCATACGAAAGAAATATCTTTTCATCGAGGATCCGACTTTCGATTCTCTCATTAAAATTGACTTTGCCGATCAATTATAATAAAGGTTTCGTTTCTAATCTTTATTTTAGCTTATTTCCATCATAAATTCGAGCATTTGAAAGGAGAAATACTATTTATGAGGGTCGATGGTCATATTCACACTCCTTATTGCCCGCACGGAACCAATGATTCTTTCGAGTCGTACATAGAAACAGCCATTTCTCTTGGCTTTGAAAAAATAACCTTTACCGAACACGCCCCGCTTCCGGACGGATTTATTGATACGACTCCGACGAAAGACAGCGGTATGGATCCCGGCCAAATCGATGATTACATAGAAGAAGTTTCCGAATGGAAAAAGAAATATAAAGGGATCATTGATATCCAAATTGGACTGGAAGTGGATTACATCGAGGGGTACGAGCAAAAAACAAAAGAATTTTTGAATCGATACGGGCCGCTTTTGGATGATGCCATTTTATCCGTCCACTTTCTAAAAAAAGGGAATGAGTGGTACTGCCTTGACTACAGCGCTGAGCTCTTTGGAAAGATCGTTGATGTTTTCGGCTCCGTTGAAAAGACATATGAATGCTATTACGAGACGGTATTAAAATCCACAGCGGCAGATCTTGGCCCATATCGCCCGGCAAGAATC
Source organism: Bacillus sp. FSL W8-1127 (assembly GCF_038006725.1). NCBI lineage: Bacteria > Bacillati > Bacillota > Bacilli > Caryophanales > Bacillaceae > Bacillus > Bacillus sp. FSL W8-1127. Next base: position 2,641,190 of record NZ_JBBOVU010000001.1, read on the forward strand.
GGCCATGTCACGCTTGTTCGCAAATTTCAAAACAAATTTCCTTGCCGAAAATCTTTTGACCATATGATTGAATCGATTTTATCGGCTGTAAAGAAAAATAGCTTTTCCTTAGATTACAACGGTGCAGGCGTCCACAAACCGGATTGTCTGGAACCATACCCGTCGAATGACATCGCTTTGAAAGCAGCTGAAATGGGCATCCCTCTTATTTATGGATCAGACGCCCATCAAGCAAAGGATCTTGGCCAAGGCAGAAAAAAGATGATCTTTTCTCTTCTTGAGGACGGCTCCGGCAAAACAGTCAAATAATTTTTCTGTCAAAATGACGCGTTTCTTGCAAGGAGCATAACGTTGAGTCGATCCAACGCTCGATCATGATCATGTATTTTTCAACAAAATATTTTTCTTGAGGGAATGTGTGCCAAACCTCCCGCAAATATTGACTTTGTAAAAACGGCATCGTCAGCAGCGATTTTAATTGAATGATCACTAAACTTTCCGGCAGATTGGCGAAAATTCCCTCTTTGATTCCTTGTTCCAGAATCAAATGAAAAAGATATTTTTCCTTCACTAAATAGGATGCAATAATTTCACGTGAGATTTGGGAGTCAATAGACACTTCCCTCCAGACAAAACGAGTCAATAAATGATTTTCTCTTTGAAACGAAAGTATGCTTTTCAAGCCTTGTTTTAAACATTCATCCGGGGGCGCCATTTCAAGTAAAAATACTTTTTCTTCCAGACAAGACAAATAGCCTTCAAAAAATTGGGTTAAACACGCTTCCAATAATCCTTGTTTTCCTTTAAAATAATAGGAGATATTCGCTGGGTTCACTTTCGCTTTTTTGGCTATGTCCCTTACCCCGGTTCCGTCATAGCCTTTTGTATTAAAAAGAACAATGGCTGCGTCCATAATTAATTCTTTCGTTTCCTTTAATGTTGCGTTCATTTTCTTCCCTCTTCTCTCCTTAATTGATCGCGATGTTTAGGACAAAACAAAAACTGGGATTTTTGATTTCATTGATCGATCAGAATTTTCTGTTTTTTGACTGTTTGCCTTTCCCGTTTGAGAAATCGGGGATTCTCTTTGTTGCAAGGATGCGAATGACGGTGACGTGCCCATTGATTATGTCTGCAACCTATCAAAGCTGTAAAACTTATTCTTTATCAAATTTCGGATTCATACGTAAAAATCCTTTATAATTTTATCGACATTTTCTTTCAGAATCGACGTGAATTTTCAGAGAGAAGGGTGATCATGATGTTTCAAGCAGAAACGTACAAAGGCTCTAAAGAAGAGCAGTATCAACTCGTCATCAAACAATTGAAAGCCTTGATGGAGTCCGAAACGAACAGAATCGCCAATTTAAGCAATGCTTCCGCTTTATTAAATCAATTTCTTAAAGAAATAAATTGGGTCGGTTTTTATTTATATGAACAAGAAAAAAATGAACTTGTCCTCGGACCGTTTCAAGGACTGCCGGCCTGCGTCCGCATCCCGCTCGGAAAAGGGGTTTGCGGAACAGCCGCAGCAGAACGAAAAACCATCCGCGTAGAAGATGTCCATCAATTTCCCGGCCATATCGCCTGTGATGCCGCTTCCCAATCGGAAATAGTCGTTCCGATGATTAAAGCGGGACAGTTAATCGGTGTTCTCGATATCGACAGTCCGATTATCAATCGTTTTGATGAGATCGATCAAAGCATGTTGGAACAATTTGTTCATGCTTTAGTGGAATTTTTATAAGAAAGGCTTGTTTGCTTTCAAAAAAAGAGGCGGATTCTAAATTTTATTTGGAATCCGCCTCATCCCGACTTGTTATGAAAAAGGCATTTTGCTGTCGTTTTCACTATGATAACTAATGGTCATTTTGTTTTTGCCGGTTGCTTTCGAAACGTACAGTGCTTGGTCGGCTTTTTTAAACAACGATTCTACGTCTTCTCCACTTCCTTTGTACCATCGAGACATTCCGCAAGAAACCGTCACTTTCGGATTCGTCTTTTCTTCCACTTCTACTACTATCCTTTGTGAAAGTTTCTCTGCTTCATTCACAGTCAAATGAGGAAAATAGATAGACAGCTCCTCTCCGCCCCATCTTGCAGCTATTCCTTTTTGACCGGAGACAGATTGAATAATTTTGGCCACTTGAACGATGACCTCATCCCCTACTTGATGTCCGTACGTGTCATTGATTTTTTTAAAATCATCAATATCGATCAGAAGAAAGCTCCCTTGTTCGTCGTTCTGCAGCGACTCGCTCATCTTTGACTCCAAATAGTTTCGGGAATATAAATTCGTTAAATAATCGGTAATCACAAGACGTTCAAGTTCCTCTCTTAAAAGAGAATTGGTCAAAGCCAATGTGGAATGATAAATCAAGGACTGCAGCAATTTATACATATCAAACGTAAATCCATAGGCGCTGTCTTTCAATACAATGCAAAATCCTTTTAGCATGTCGCTTTCAAACATGGGGACAGCCATTAATGAACGATATGGAAATTTTCTATCCGTTATTTTTCTGGCTATGTCCCCAATAAATATCGAATCTTTTTCTTCTTCCATTCTCTTTCCTACATACGATATGTACATTTTTCCCGATTCATCCAAAAAAATCGGGGAGCTTCCTTCCAATACTTTATAGCCATCTTTTTCTATAAAAATGAATCCGCAAGCAGAAGCTCCAAAGGAGGAAAGGATTTTGGACTGCAAAAACAATATAGTATCGGAAAAGCGCAAATTGGAATTCAACTGCCGCGATGTTTCGTTGATAAGCTGCAAATCGGCAATAAATCGTCTCGATTGCTGATAAAGCTTGGCATTTTCCAAAGCGCTTCCACCTGTTTCCACAAGCAGCCGAATAAACTCAATTCTTTCGTTGTTCAATTGAAAAAGCGGACAATCGACTTTTAAAAGTCCGTACACCCCTTGCTTTCCTTTTATAGGGACATATAAAACACTTTTGTTTGCTTGCGTTAAGTGCTCCACTTTTACTTCGCCGCTTACATACGCTTCCATCGCCATAGAGCGAGTATTTTCCATTTCAAATAAATGGACGGGCAATTCTATGTCATTTTTATCAATGGTAAGATTTAACGAATAAAAATAATGAGGAAAAACGCGTTTGAGGGTGTCCACCATTTCGTTTAATACACATTCAATATTCATTGAAGAATGAAATCTTTTTGTTGCTTGAAACAATTCTTTATAAAATTTTTCCCCATTCGAGATGGAAGAAACAAAGGCATAACGTTGAAAAAAACGATGGCTTTCTTCCGTAAATTCTTTTAAAAACCTTTCGGTGATTTTTTCTTCCAAAGGAGTTTTTACAAATAAACAGCCATAGACTTCATGTTCACAAAGAAACTGGACGCCAAACGAATATTCGGAATAGCAGCGACTGACATCCAGGATATCCCGTTGTACCCATCGTTTATTTTCAAACAGATGCTCGATCTCTTTCCGCTGTTCATTTGAAACGGTTTGCATCGAACTTTTGTCCAAAAAATGGAATTTTTCTGACTTTAAAATGTCAGAAACAGATTTCAGCCATTTTTGTTGAACATTTTGTTCATCCGGGTCCACGATAAGCTCATATAGTTTCGCTTTGTACAAAGTCATCATATTTTTCAAAAAGATTTCGTCCATCCTTTAATCACCTGTGTTTCCCATCCAATTGATTTTGCAGCGGCTGCAAAGCTCCACACAGCTCTGCACGCTTAAAAGGAAGGATTCCCGGTTTCCATTTCAATCATGTTGCGTCAACTGACGTAAAGGTTTTGAAACTCGTACCTTCCAACTATAAAATTTTCCTCATTTAGATCCATGTCAATCATACAAAACGATTTTTAATTAAATATTTTTCGGAATATTAAATAAATTTAATCACCTTGCATTATTTTCAAATCAATCCTTTATAGTATAGCATAGAAAAAAAGATTATTATATATATTATTCAAACTTTTTCCATTGTCCTGATTTATTATTTTTTTACTACCTTAATTCCATAAATATGAAAAAAGAAATGACTATTTCACTAATAAATAAGTTTTATCTTCCTCTCGAATTTTAATTAAGACAATAAAAATAGTTAGTCGGGGATGCAAAAACAGAAAAGAGAAACAGGAGGAATAAAAAATTCATTGATCAGATTCAAGCAAGCAGTTTGGCAGTCTTTCTCATTTTCATATTAGAAACACTCATTTCAGCACAGCTGCTTATGAAATCATTGTTTCGATTTTAATGATACTCCAAGTTCATTTCGCAGGCTGATCCTATCCTTTTGAAGCAATGATTCCGTTTCAATGCCTTATTCTGAAATCAGTGCTCCCACTTTCTTTTCGCTATCCAATCAACTTTCACCTTTTTCTTAAAACGCCCTTGACTCACACAACAAGACGACATATAATGAGGTTTGTGTAAAATAAAGTAAGCAGCCTTTGTGAACACATTTTTGCGTTCATTTTGTTCCTCACATCCAATGAGAATAAATCTTGGATGAGGTGCATCGCGTAACCCTTAGCTGCTGGGGCGATGGTGCATGAAAACAAAATGGCCAAAATTGCTGTCTCACGCCTGTTTTTTATTTTACAACAAAATAAAATAAAGGAGGAGTTTTTCCATGGCTCGTTACACTGGCCCTACATGGAAAATTTCCCGTCGCCTTGGCATTTCCTTAAGCGGAACGGGGAAAGAATTAGAAAAACGCCCATATGCTCCTGGACAACATGGTCCAAACCAACGTAGAAAACTTTCCGAATATGGTCTTCAATTGCAAGAAAAACAAAAATTACGCCATATGTACGGAGTAAATGAACGTCAATTCCGTAATCTGTTCGTAAAAGCTGGCAAAATGAAAGGGGTTCACGGTGAAAACTTCATGATTTTGCTGGAATCCCGTCTTGACAATCTTGTTTATCGTCTCGGTTTAGCGCGTACTCGCCGCCAAGCTCGTCAGCTTGTTAACCACGGTCATATTCTTGTAGATGGAAGCCGCGTAGATATTCCATCTTACCAAGTTCGTCCGGGGCAAACCATCGGTGTTCGCGAAAAATCTCGCAACCTTGACATTATTAAAGAATCCGTGGAAGCTAACAACTACGTTCCTGAATATTTAACTTTTGATGCTGATAAATTAGAAGGAACTTATACTCGTCTTCCAGAACGTTCTGAGCTTCCTGCTGAAATTAACGAATCTCTTATCGTTGAGTTCTACTCTCGTTAATCAATTTAAAAAGAGCCTGTTTAGGCTCTTTTTTCATTTCTTCGCTCGTCGGTTCCCCATTTTTTTCGATTCCTCAATGAAAGAATCTCTTCTCTTTTGAGGAAAAAAGCTTTTAACATCCGTATTCATATAACAGAAACAGCGTCCCATGACTTTTTAGGACGCTGTTTTTATTCTTAGTATTTAATTAAAAAGTATTTCTTTTTCCCTCTGCGGACAATCGTAAACTGGCCCTCAATACGGTCATTTTCCGTTAATTGATAGCTTGTATCCGTGACTCTTTCTCCGTTGATATAGATGGCTCCATTTTGAATATCTTCGCGAGCCTGGCGTTTCGATGGAGAAATTTTTGCTTGGACTAATAAATCAACCAAACCCAGTTCTTGAGTTTCCTTCACTTCATAGGAAGGGACATCTTTAAATCCTTGTTTAATCTCTTCTGCTGATAATTGTTTAATATCTCCGCTGAATAACGATTCTGAAATGCGAATCGCTTGATTGAGCGCCTCTTGGCCATGAATAAGGCGGGTCATTTCTTCCGCAAGCGCTTTTTGAGCTTTGCGCAAATGCGGCTCTTTTTTCAATGATTGTTCCAAATCCTCAATTTCTTCTTTTGTCAGGAACGTAAAGTATTTTAAGTATTTCACTACATCTTCATCCGCTGTGTTAATCCAAAATTGATAGAATTCAAAAGGAGAGGTCTTTTCCGGATCCAGCCAAACAGCACCGTTTTCTGTTTTCCCGAATTTTGTGCCATCTGCTTTCGTCACAAGCGGGATCGTTAAACCATACGCTTTTGCTCCGTCATGAATCTTTCGAATTAATTCCAATCCGGTTGTAATGTTGCCCCATTGGTCGCTTCCGCCGATTTGTAATTTACATTGATACTCATCGAACAAATGCAAAAAGTCGATCCCTTGCAAAATCGTGTAGCTGAACTCTGTAAACGAAATACCGGTTTCTAGGCGGGAAGCGATCGTATCTTTTGCCAGCATGTAATTGATGCCGATGTATTTTCCATAATCACGCAAGAACGTAATGACGTTCATCGTACTTGTCCAGTCATAATTATTGACGAGCACCGCTCCGTTGGATCCATCAAAATCAAAAATTTTCTCTAATTGTTTTTTCAACCCTTTTACATTTTCTTGAACCGTTTCAATCGTTTGAAGTTTGCGTTCTTCTTTTTTCCCGCTTGGATCGCCAATCATCCCCGTTGCTCCACCGATCAGCACAATCGGTCGGTGCCCGTGCTGTTGAAAACGACGAAGTGTCAAAAACGGAAGCAAATGTCCAATATGCAGACTGTCGGCCGTTGGATCCACTCCGCAATATAGCGAAATCTTTTCGTTTTCAAGAAGCTCCTTAATATCCTGTTCATCTGTTTGTTGGTAAATGATCCCTCTCCACTGTAATTCTTCCAGTAAATTCACCGTTGTTCCTCCTTTGATCAAGAAATTTTTTCCAAACGCAAAAAAGTCCCTGCTAAAAAAGCAGGGACGCTGTTCGCGCGGTACCACCCAAATTGAGAATTGCTTCTCCACTCATTGATTGCTAACGGTTTAGACCGTTTGCCGCTACTCTCCTTTTCACGGCAAAAGCTCCGGGAGGTAATTCGTTCAACTGCATGTATCGGTTTGCACCATCCACCGACTCTCTGAAAGCAAAGACAGCGAACTACTGATTCCCTTCACGGCTTTTCCACGATGCATTTGTCATTCTACATTCGTTCATATATGAATTTTTATCACAGTTATATAGGATTGTCAATGCGACGTAAAAATTTAGGCAAAGTCATTTGCCATTCAAGCCGCTTGTTGGATCACTTGGATCGAAGAAATCTCGGCATTAGCTATGACAACGACCTTAATGTCAATCATTCTCTTATGAGCAAAAGCAAAAAACAGGGCTGACTAAGCAAACAGTCAGCCCTTTTCACAAAAGGAAGGAAAAGACCTCTTCACTTCGTTTTGTACATGCAGACAATGAAACAACGATTTCGAACTAGTCTTCCATTGTGGATAAGTCGCCAGTCGGCAAGTCTAGTTCCCAAGCTTTTAAGACGCGGCGCATAATTTTTCCGCTTCGTGTTTTCGGTAGTTTGTCGCGGAATTCAATTTCCCTCGGAGCGGCATGAGCCGCCAAGCCTTTCTTAATAAATTGGCGAATGTCTTCCTTCAGTTCATCAGAAGGTTCATATCCTTCCCTTAACGCAACAAACGCTTTAATAATTTCCCCGCGTACAGGGTCCGGCTTCCCGATGACCCCCGCTTCGGCAACTGCGGGATGCTCTACCAATTTACTTTCTACCTCAAAAGGTCCTACTCGTTCACCCGATGTCATAATCACATCATCCACACGTCCCTGGAACCAAAAATATCCATCTTCATCCTTATATGCGGAATCCCCCGATACGTACCAATCTCCGGCTAAAAAGTAAGATTCATATTTCTCTTTATTTTTCCAAATCGTATACATCATGGAAGGCCAACCTTTTTTGATGGCCAAATTCCCCATCCGATTAGGAGGGAGTTCGTTTCCTCTGTCATCCACAATGGCGGCTTTCACGCCGGGAAGCGGTTTGCCCATGGATCCTGGTTTAATCTCCATGCATGGATAATTGCAAATCATAATGGCTCCTGTTTCCGTCATCCACCACGTATCATGGATGCGAACATCAAAAACTTTCTTTCCCCATCGCACCACTTCAGGATTCAACGGTTCACCAACGCTCAATATATGGCGGAGCGAACTTAAATCGAACTGTTTCACGAGTTCATCTCCTGCTCCCATGAGCATGCGAAAAGCAGTTGGAGCACTGTACCAAACGGTAATCTCGAACTCTTCAATCGTCTTATACCAATGTTCAGGATTAAAACGTCCGCCCACAATCACGTTTGATGCTCCCATTAACCAAGGTCCGAATATTCCATAAGACGTCCCCGTTACCCAGCCCGGATCCGCTGTGCACCAATAAACATCGTCTTCTTTCAAATCGAGCACCCACTTGGCTGTTTGATAATGCTGGATCATCGCATTATGAACATGAAGGACACCTTTTGGCTTTCCCGTAGACCCTGAAGTATAATGAAGGATCAAACCATCGTTTCGATCGACCCACTCGATATCAAACCGTTTGCTGGCGTTTTTCAGTTTGGCCAAAAAGTCGATATGTGTCTCATCTTCTTGAATATCTTTCCCAACCAGAAAAATCTTTTTCAAAGCGGGAAGATCTTGTTTGGGCACCCTGTGCAGAAGCTCCGTTGTAGTGATCAGCACCTTTGCCTCACTATCTTGAAGCCGGTCTCTTACCGCCCCTTCCATAAAGGCCTCAAATAATGGACCGACGATGGCACCGGTCTTGATTGTCCCTAAAAGGGCAAAATACAGTTCAGGCGAACGGGGCATGAAAATAAACACCCTGTCTCCTTTTTGAACGTCTCCATACTCCTTCAAAACATTTGCTGCCCGATTTGTCCATTCTTTCATTTCTTTAAACGTATATTTTTCATTTCTTTCAGCGTCTTTATAATAGAGAGCCACTTTATTTTTGCGAAAAGTCTCAACATGGCGGTCAATGGCTTCATAAGCCAAATTGACTTTTCCCGTTTCGTACCAAGAAAAATGTTTTTCAGCTTCTTTCCAATCAAACGACTGATAAGTTTCCTCATAATTTTTTAAATTGAAATCCCCTTCGACGACTGGTAACGCTTCCAACCTCATTTGACCGATTCCCCCTTTCAATATGACAATTTTATTATACTATATTTATTATTTTTTCTCAATTTTTTAAAAATTTCATATGTTGCATGATTCTGCCATCCCGTCATTTCCCTCTTTTCATCGTTGCCTTTCCATCTTATCTTGATTATACCATTTTTGTCAAAAGAACAAAAACAATCTGAAAAGTTTGTAAAAATAGTTTACCGGTATAGTGCTTATATAAGATAATGAAAGTAAGATTTCAAGGTGGTGACCAGATGGAACATAAAAAAACATATCATTCTCTTAAAATGGAAACTCCGAAAGGAGAACTTATCATTGAAGGTCCAATTTCCTCAAACACGCTGGCAAACTTAGAGTTTCATCAAGATTTAGTCGCTTTTCGCCAGCCTTCAAAGCAGCATAAAGCGCTGATCGAAATTGCCGATCTCCCCGAAGGAAGAATTATCATCGCCCGGGAACGTCAAACCATAGTCGGTTATGTAACCTTTCTATATCCTGATCCTCTAGAACGCTGGTCAGAAGGAAACATGGAAGATCTTATTGAATTAGGAGCCATTGAAGTAATTCCCGAATATCGGGGATTCGGAGTAGGAAAGAATCTTTTGCGAGTCTCCATGATGGATGATGCCATGGAAGACTATATTATTATAACGACGGAATATTATTGGCATTGGGATTTAAAAGGCACCGGTTTAAATGTTTGGGAATATCGAAAAGTGATGGAAAAAATGATGAATGCCGGCGGTCTTGTTTGGTATGCAACCGATGATCCGGAAATCAGTTCTCACCCTGCCAACTGTTTGATGGCAAGGATAGGAAAAAGGGTCAGCCCCCAATCCATTGAGAAATTCGATCAGCTTCGTTTCATGAACCGCTTTATGTATTAAAGTTTGTGTCAAAGGATAAGGAGGCAAATGATGATGATCGTAGAAGAAATTATGAATAAGGAAGTCTATACCCTTCCCCCCGATGCTTCAATTCGAGATGCACTTCAATTGTTAAAATCTAAAAAAATCCGCCATATTCCGGTTGTGGATGAAAAACAACATTTAGTTGGTCTTGTAACCGAGCGGGATTTAAAAAATATCACATCTTCCATTTTTCAAAAAGAAATAAGGGAAGAAATTCTGAAAAAACCCCTTCATTCCTTTATGATCAAAAAAGTGGTGACAGGTCATCCTCTAGACTTTGTAGAAGAAGTTGCTTATCTTTTCTACGACAATCAAATTGGCTGTTTGCCCATTGTCCAAGACGGCAAACTTGTGGGCATCCTTTCCGAGACAGAAGTCCTCCATACATTCGTGGAATTGACGGGAGCCAATCAGCCGGGGTCCCAAATTGAAGTAAAAGTCCCTGATAAAACAGGCATTCTGTACGAAGTCGTGACCGTGATTCATAAACAGAAGGCCAATGTTTTGAGCGTTCTTGTATATCCCGACAAAAAGGATGAACGATATAAAATTCTTGTTTTTCGCGTTCAAACGATGAATCCTCTCGAACTCATCCATGCATTAAAGAAGGAAGGGCATACGGTTTTATGGCCAAATATGCCCGGGATTTCCATATGAAAAAAAAGGCCGTATTTATTTATTCAGACGATCTATTAACTTATAAATTCCATAATCAGCATCCGTTCAATCAATTTAGAATCACTTTGACAATAGATTTATTGCAAAGCATTGACGCCTTAAAAGAAGAACATATCATTCCGCCGCGGATCGCCACCGAAAAAGAGCTTACCCTCATCCACGATCCCTCTTATATTCAAGCGGTAAAAAAAGCCGGAGAAGGACAACTATCCCCGGATATTGCCGAAGGATATGGGCTCGGCACGGAGGATACTCCCATTTTTAAAGGCATGCATGAAGCAAGCGCTCTGTTGGTAGGAGGAACATTAACAGCCGTTGATTGGGTCATGACCGACAAAGCCGAACATGCCGTTCACTTAGGCGGAGGGCTGCATCATGGATTTCGCGGAAAAGCTTCCGGTTTTTGCATCTACAATGATAGTTCTGTCGCTATCCAGTATTTGCTGGAAAAATATCATGCCAGGGTTTTGTATGTAGACACCGATGCTCATCATGGCGATGGTGTGCAATGGTCTTTTTATGATGATCCAAATGTTTGTACGTTGTCCATCCACGAAACGGGAAGGTATTTATTCCCGGGCACTGGAAATATCAACGAGAGGGGAAACGGAAAAGGCTACGGCTATTCCTTCAACATCCCTTTGGATGCTTTCACTGAAGATGAATCTTGGCTCCATGCGTATGAAACAGCCATTTGGGAAGTCGCGGCCTATTTTAAACCGGATGTGATTTTGACACAAAACGGTGCGGATGCCCACTATTATGATCCTTTGACCCACTTATCGACTACCATGAAAATTTATGAACGCATTCCTAAAATGGCCCACGCCATTGCCCATCAATATTGCGACGGCCGCTGGATTGCCGTAGGGGGTGGGGGATATGATATTTGGAGAGTCGTTCCCCGGGCATGGTCCCGAATTTGGCTGGAGATGACCGACAATAATCATTTTAACGGTCCTTTACCAGAAAAATGGATATCGAAGTGGTCGAAAAAATCGCCTGTTCCATTGCCTGCTGCTTGGGAAGACCCTGAAGGAATCTACAAACCCATTCCCCGTAAACAGGAAATTACGGAAAAAAACCGCCTAACCGTAGAAAAAGCACTTTACCCGCTGCGTCATGAACATTAAACGAAACCGTCAGTTGATAAAAAATATTATTCGAATTTTCATTTTTTTAAACAAGAACCAATCAAAAACACCTATCCGACTGGCGGAACAGGTGCTATGTTTCTTCTTATGAGCATTAGATCACTATTTTATTTGTCTCTTGTGAATGGAGTTGAATATGGTCCCTGCTTTCCTCTTGATTGAAAGAAGCAAGGGGAAATTATATTCCTAAATGCAATAGGCCCAACAATAACCAGCGACGGAGATCGTGGCTGGCTATTGTTGGACCTTATTTTGTAGAATTCCGTTTTTCAATTCGGTGTGGCAGTATAACAATATGGTCTTTCACTTCCTCTTTGTTCATATATTTTGTCAGCAGACGCATAGCAACAGCTCCTATGTCATAAAGCGGCTGTACGACAGCTGTTAATTTCGGTCGAACCATCACCGAGAGCTTTGTACTTTCGAAACTAACGATTTCCAGATCATCCGGAATATGAACACCGTCATCTTGCGCTCCATGAATAACGCCTAATGCCATTTCATCGTTGCTGACAAAAATAGCGGTCGGCTTTTCTGCATTTTCCCGAAATTTTCCCCAAGCTTCCATTCCGGAGTCATATGTGTAGTCCCCTTCAAATAGCCATTCTTCTTTCCAAGAAATACCGGCATCTTTCAAGGCCTCTTTATAACCTTCGAATATAAATTCCTTGCTGATGGTGTTGTTGAAAGGTGCAGCCACAAAACCGATACGTTTATGCCCTTTTTTCGTCAGCATTTCAACGGCTTCATAAGCGGCCCGTTTATAGTCGATATTAACAGAAGGGATTTGATTGGATTGTTCAACGGATCCCGCCAGAACGATCGGTACAGACGAACGTTCAAATTCCTTTACATGTTCTTCTGTGATGGTCCCGCTCATAAACACGATCCCATCCACTTGTTTGCCAAGCATCGTGTTTAAAAGACGAATCTCTTTCTCTTTATTTTGATCGGAATTGCTCAAAATAATGTTGTAATTATACATAGTAGCAATATCTTCAATTCCTCGGGCCAGTTCCGCATAAAAAATATGGGAAATGTCGGGAATGATCACACCGACTGTTGTCGTTTTTTTGCTGGCCAGCCCTCTAGCTACCGCATTCGGACGATAGCCCAATCTTTCGATCACTTCCAACACTTTTTTTCTTGTCGTTGGTTTCACGTTGGGATTTCCGTTCACCACCCTTGAAACCGTCGCCATGGAAACATTCGCTTCTCTTGCTACATCATATATCGTAACAGTCACTGCATTTCCCACTCCTTCATACTTTTCCTCTTATTTCTATTATATTAAAACCTAGGAAATAAAAAGCTTTTCTTGTAAAAAACTTTGTGAAATTGTTTACGAACTGGTCTCGTTCTCCTATAATACCTTAAATTCCTCTCATTATGCAATGAAAAGTAAAGCGATTTTTCCGCAAAGTCCATTCAAGAAACTCTTATCGCTATAGTTGAATGCATGATCCCGACAATCATCCAGCCTTTCCTCTCTATTGTTTTGTAATATCTCCATTTCATCTTCATTATAGCCTTTTCTTTTCTCCCTTTCTTATTATTTTTCCAAAAACGACATATTCTAATAAAAAAGTCTGATTCAACATGGTATGTCCTACCAGTTGAATCAGACTGCTGTACGCTTATTCTAGTCTAAGTGCCATCGTTTTCCTCTGCGAATAAGAAAGGTCTACTTTCTATGCTTTGACAGGAACGGCTTTTAAAATTTCATTGTAAAATTCGTCGAATTGTTTTAAATCCATTTGTTGAGCGGAATCAGACAACGCCACTGCCGGATCTGGATGAACTTCCGCCATCACACCGTCTGCTCCAATGGCTAAAGCTGCTTTTGCAGCCGGAAGCAAGAGGTCGCGCCGGCCCGTAGAATGAGTTACGTCTACAAAGACTGGCAAGTGCGTTTCTTGTTTTAATATTGGCACTGCCGTAATATCTAACGTATTGCGAGTCGCTCTTTCATAAGTGCGAATTCCGCGTTCACAGAGTATAATTTGTTCGTTTCCTCTTGACATTATATATTCTGCTGCATACATGAACTCTTGCAAAGTAGCGGAAAGCCCGCGTTTTAGTAGAACCGGTTTTTTCACAGACCCTGCCGCTTTCAAAAGTTCAAAGTTTTGCATATTGCGGGCTCCGATTTGAATAACGTCCACGTAATCTAGCGCCATTTCAATATGAGCCGGATTGACGATTTCTGTGACGACCGCCAGTTGAAATTCGTCCGCGATTTGCTTTAATATTTTTAATCCATCTAACCCAAGTCCTTGGAAATCATATGGAGAAGTGCGTGGTTTAAACGCCCCTCCACGAATAAGCTTTAATCCTTTGTTCTTAATGGATTGAGCCACTTCCGCTACTTGCTCATACGATTCAACGGCACATGGACCGAATACAAACGTTGGCTGCCCTGCGCCTACTAATTCACCGTTAATTTCAATAACCGTATCTTCCGGTTTTTTCTTGCGTGAAACAAGCAAAGCTTTCCGATGATCATCTTCCTGCAGTTCCAAGCTCGCTTTAAAAATTTCTTTAAAAATATGCTCGATAGTAGAGTTTTCAAACGGTCCGTCATTTCGCTCAATAATCGTGTTCAACATTTTTCTTTCGCGAACCGGATCGTATTTGTTCACCCCTTGCGGCAATTTCGCACGTCCAATTTCTTGAACAATTTTGGCACGTTCATTAATCAATTCGAGCAATTTTAAATTAATTTCATCCACTCTTTGTCTTAATTGTTCGAGCTCTTGATTTCCCACGACCTTCAATCCCTTCTCAATTTGCTGAATATTTTTCAGTTTATGATGACACCTAGCAAAAGTGAATTCCCAGCCCTTCACTGGTATAAGTTTTATCACCGGCGATAATTTAGTGATAATTATAAATCATATATTTTAAATTGTCACGAAAAATTTGCTTCAACAATTAAACGCTTTTAAGCGATAAAGTATTCTGTATAAAAACTGGATAATACGCCTTTTTTGATAAAAACATTTAACCGTTAGAGATAAACTACGATTAGCGGCAGCTTCAAAATCTCTTACGGTTCAAAACGAAGCTGGACACCCCGCCGCTAACGGCAGAAATGCCGGTTTTATTTATGAATATTATGAAAATAACGGCCAGCATGCTACTGACCGCAGCAAAAACAGACTGGAAATTCCACTGAATCTAAATTTTTGCCAATGTGTCAGCCGTGATTTGGTAGTGAGAATCATACCATACCGGACGCTGATTAATGAAAAGGAAGGCTTGTGGCGACTCATGTTGGATTCCAAATTTTCGAGCGATGTAATTGGATAGCTCCCGGGATTCTTGGACAGCTAAAAAATACCCCTTTTCTCTTGGATGTTCGCGCAAAAATTGGTCCATTTCTCGATAAGCATGAGCACTTATGGGACACGTCAGACTATGCTTTAAAAAGAACACGCGTGGTTCCCTTGTCAGCAATTGTTCAAACTGTTCAATGGTTTCTATTTTATTCATAATCATCACCTTTGCAATCATTATTGGAAGGCAGCCAGCCTTTTTATACAAAGAAAGCCGATCACATGAATTTTAAATACCGTCATCACTTGATAGACTCATATAACAAAAAACTAGTTTGACAAAAAAAAGAGGGTGAAAACATCATACCATTTCACCGCTCCCACATCAAATTAATCGTTTTTATTAACCGATTTTTCAGTTTTTTCAAACGCCCGTTTCGTTTCTTCCAGTTTTTTGCTTACTTCGTCTAAAGTTTGGCCATTTTGTGATTGAAATCGTTGGCTCACTTTATCCGCCATCTGAATCGTTTTTTCTTTCGCATTCGATGTGATCGTTTGAATTTTGCCTGCCATTTCACCGGATTTTGATTGCACCGTTTTGGATAAATGTTCCGCCTTATCTTTTGTAGCTGAAGCTAATTCACTGCTTTTTTCTTTTGCTGAACATGTCCATTGTATTCCTTTTTCTTTGGCTAATTCTACCCAACTAGACGCTTTTTCTTTAAAAACGTCTGCTTGTCCAGTTAAATTCCTTCTTAATTCTTTTCCGGATTTGGGGGCGAGAATCAAGGCGGCTGCAGCTCCAATGACTCCTCCGACAAATGCACCGGCTAAAAATCCACATGAGTTTCTTTTTTCTTTATTTTCCACATTCCTCACTCCTTTTCATATTGTAAGATGGAAAAATCAGGAATTAATTTCTAGCCCTCTCTATCGAACCGCGGCTTTCAGATACGGTGTTATTCTGTGTTTGGGCAGCCGGCGACTCTTCTTTACGCTTCCATTTATCCAATACTTGTTTGACGACTTGACTCCATTGGACCACCTGTGAAATTTTATTCTGATTCTTTTCTAATTGCGACCCTACCGTCGTTGTGATTTTTTTCAAAGATTGATTGAACGTCTCAATCGAACTGCCAATGCCTTTCACTGCGTAAACGACCGAATTCAGTTCTTTCGTTTTTTCCCCAATATTCTCAGCCAACTCATTCGTTTTATGTAAAAGTTCAGCCGTTTCTTGGGTGACTCCTTTCAACT
Source organism: Bacillus sp. FSL W8-1127 (assembly GCF_038006725.1). Taxonomy (NCBI): domain Bacteria; kingdom Bacillati; phylum Bacillota; class Bacilli; order Caryophanales; family Bacillaceae; genus Bacillus; species Bacillus sp. FSL W8-1127. Next base: position 2,657,419 of record NZ_JBBOVU010000001.1, read on the forward strand.
GGTTTTCCAAGCCGTCCAACATTTTTGATACACTGTTTAAAGTACTGTCAACCGACCTTAATGTTCTGGAAACACTAAGAGCTAAAATAAGAAATGCAACAGCGATCACCGCCACACTTACGTACAAAATGACAATCACTTTAAACACCTCCTCAACTTATTGTTCATTGAATTTCGGCGAAAAAATGAAACTTCTAAAATATACTTCTTTTTCGCGAATCCTTCATAAATTTTACTATTTCTTTTAGGGAGGCGTCAATTTCATCATCAAGATTCGCTATAATCTGATGACCATTCTATTTTATGGATTTTATGAGACTATAAAGTAGAGTCGAGCCTTATCCAATGAATAAATCGAGGAGTTTTTCCAATGTTGCATCCACCTATATCAAGCTGCAGCGTAAGTGTGGCCGGAACTTGTAACAGATTATTACGAAACCGATGTTTTTAAACAAACGGACTCATCGTTTTTTAGAAGAATGAAGAAAAATCTACAGATGGCAACAAAAGGGATATGCACTGGAGAAACATGCAAGTCCATATCATACTGCATTTCGAAGAGGATATTTGCCACATCATTCAATGAAACATGCAAAATAGAAGTTTTCAAAACGGAAAACGATTTCTTTTTATGTTTGAATGGGCTTCAATTCCATTACTGACAAGAATAAAAACGCATCTTTTAGCGAGAAATAAATGTTCAAAATCCCTTTTTAAAAAGCGCCGGCTTTCTTCGGCAGCCATACTACAAACAATTCTCCTATCAGCGGTCGAAAAACGGTGTGATAGAATTTCAATTTACATGGTCTATAATAGAGTACCGGCCAACCCCTGCGTGGGGAAGTACCTTGCTTTTTCTTGTCAAAATTCTTACGAAAGTCTTCTTGCTTTTCTAAAAACATTCAAGCTAATTTGACTCGTCAAATAAAAACACCGGCTGCTTCAACCACTGCCCCCCGTCTAAAGATATGCATTCTCCATTTAAATAAGAAGCTTTGTCTGAAACCATAAAAGCAGCCAAAGCAGCGATTTCTTCCGGCGTTCCTAATCGTTTCAACGGCACGCTGTCGATAACCTTTCTTTCCGTCTCCTCAGAATCCAACAGCTTGTCTGCTCCTCCTGTTCGTTCAATAGGACCGGGAGCTATGGCATTTACCCGAATGCCGTATTTGGTGCCCCACTCTACCGCAAGCGTTCTAGTGAGCGAGAGAACCCCGGCCTTCGCCGCAGCGGAATGAACCACCCCTGGGCCTGCCTGCCAAGCGTAATTCGCAACCATATTCAGAACATTACCTTTGCTGTTCGTTTCGATCCAATATTTTCCTACCGCTCTTGTACAATAAAAGGTTCCATTTAAGACAATATCCACCACCGCTTTCCAGCCATTGACGGATAATTTTTCTGCCGGACAAATGAAATTTCCTGCGGCATTGTTCACTAAAACATCAATTCTTCCAAACTTTTGATCCGTTTCTCGGACCATTTTATCTACATCATCCGGATTTCTGACATCCATGGCAATCGTCAATATCTCACTATTTCCCTGTGATTCTATCTCTTTTTTTGCCTGCTCCAGCCTTTCAACATTTCTTCCTGTAATAACGACTTTCGCTCCTTCTTGAAAAAAATGTTTCGCCATATATTTTCCCATCCCATTTGATCCGCCTGTTATGATCACAACACGATCTTTCAACTCTATCCCCCCTTGTTTAAATAGAAAGAATAATCAGATAATTTTTATTTTACCATACTTTAAAATAAACTGAAAGGCCGATCATCTAAAAAAAGAGCAGACTTAAAGCCTGCCGCCTCCTAACGCCATCCCAGCGTGGAGAAAAGGCCGGGCTCTAAGTCAGCTCTAAAACATTCAGACTTCCTAATCGATGACTATCATGACATCATTGTCTATTTTTTCAAAGTGTTGCTTAGCAGCTTTTCATAGGCAAGCTGGAATTTTTGAATATCTCCCGCTCCCATAAAGATGAGAACCGCATTTTCATGCTTTAAGAGCGGAGACGTGTCTTCTTCTTCAATAATTTGCGCTCCTGAAATCCGCTCTTGAAGATCTTTTACAGACAGTTTGCCATGGTTTTCACGTGCTGAACCGAAAATTTCGCATAAATAAACAGAATCAGCTTCATTAAGGCTTTGAGCAAAATCATTTAAGAAGGCCTGAGTTCTTGAAAACGTATGAGGCTGAAAAATGGCCACAATTTCCCGATCAGGATATTTTTGACGTGCAGCATGAATCGTTGCCTTGATTTCCGTTGGATGGTGTGCATAGTCATCAATAATGATTTGCGTTCCCATTTTTTTCTCGGTGAATCTTCTTTTGACCCCTTCAAAAGTAAGAAGCCGTTCTTTGACGATTTCCGTATCAATATTTTCATATTGGCAAACAGCTATTACTCCTAGAGCATTTAAAACGTTATGGTCGCCAAACAAGGGAATTTCAAAAGAGCCATAAAACGTATTTCTAACAAATACATCAAATGTCGTACCATTTTTTGTATGCTTAATATTTCGAGCTTGGAAGTCGTTCTCTTCGCCAAAGCCATAATACACAACGGGAACTTTCGCTTGAATTTTTTGTAACAGTTCATCATCACCGTAAGCAAAAATGGCTTTATTCACTTGCATCGCCATTTGCTGGAAGGCAGAAAAAACATCATCGATATTCGCAAAATAATCAGGATGGTCAAAATCGATATTGGTCATAATGGCGTAGTCGGGATAATAGGATAAGAAATGGCGCCGATACTCACAAGCTTCAAAAACAAAATATTCGGCGTCCTTAACGCCTTTCCCAGTACCATCACCGATTAAATAAGAAGTAGGTTTTGCCCCGCCAATGACATGCGCCATTAACCCTGTCGTCGATGTTTTCCCGTGAGCGCCTGCCACAGCAATGCTTGTAAACTTGCGGGCAAATTCCCCTAAAAATTTATGGTAACGGATTACCGGCAATCCAAGTTTTAACGCTTCTTGAATTTCTTCATGTGTGTCAGGAAATGCATTTCCTGCTATAACCGTTAAACCAGGTTTAATGTTGTCTTTACTGAAGGGATAAATCGGAATTCCGGCATCTTCCAGAGCTTTTTGAGTAAAAAAGTATTTTTCAATGTCAGAACCCTGCACCTTATAGCCCTTATCGAACAAAATTTGGGCGAGGGCGCTCATCCCCGATCCTTTAATTCCTACAAAGTGATATGTTGTCATAACAGACCCTCCAACAATCGTCTATCAATAAGCATTATATGTAATTTTGGTTCCCTTTGCTCAAAATGGATAATGAGCTTTTCATATTGAAACATTATAGCACTTTTTCAGGCTCGTGACTATTAATAGGATTTTTCCTTTTTTCTTGTCTTTGTTTCAATCCATTTTCACGACCTTAATTTTCAAAAAGAATGTTTCATGGCTCATTCAAGATTTAAAATCATCGCAAATGAGCCGCTTTTTTGTTTTGAAAGCACGCATTAGAATTGGCTGGATTCCTTTAAATCCTCAAAATCTTCTTCCGTGATTAAAACGTCTCTGGGCTTGCCGGGTTTTTGTTCCGAAATGATTCCTTGTTCTTCCATCATTTCAATCAGCCGAGCCGCGCGATTATAGCCGATGCGAAAATGTCTTTGCAATAAAGAAGCGGAAGCACCGCCATGGCGGACGACAAACTCACAAGCCGGCTTAAACAAGTCATCTTCATCTTGCAGAAAGTTGGCTTTTTGAACAAGTTCTTCTTGAACAAACAAGTAATCGGATTCCCACTGTTCTTTCACGAAGGAAACCACTCTTTCGATTTCCCCATCAGAAACAAAGCTGCCTTGAAGCCGCACCGTCTTTGACGTTCCGTTGTCCAAAAATAACATATCGCCTTTTCCTAACAATTTTTCAGCTCCCCCGGCATCCAAAATCGTTCGTGAATCCGCTTGAGAGGAAACGGAAAAGGCAATTCTAGTAGGAATATTGGCTTTAATTAACCCGGTGATCACATCGACGGACGGCCGCTGAGTGGCTACCAATAAGTGGATGCCGCATGCCCGCGCTTTTTGGGAAATTCGGCAAATCGCTTCCTCGACATCAGCGGGAGACATCATCATTAAATCAGCCAATTCATCAATCACAATGACGATATAAGGCATACGCTTTTCTTTTGCTTCCAACGCTTTTTGATTGAACCGTTCAATATTTCGAACACCAGCATGAGCAAATAATTCATACCGCCTTTCCATTTCATCCACCGCCCATTTTAACGCCTGGGTAGCTGCTTTTACATCCGTAATAACCGGGCTGACCAAATGTCCAATGCCGTTGTACGGCGCGAGTTCAACCATTTTCGGATCAATCAATAGCAGTTTCAATTCTTCAGGAGTCGTTTTATACAAAAGGCTGATCAATATGGAATTGATGCAGACGCTTTTTCCAGAGCCGGTTGCGCCGGCGATCAATCCATGGGGCATTTTCTTTAAATCAGCCACAACCGCTTGGCCGGAAATATCCAGTCCCATCGCAATCGTGAGAGGAGATTGGCTGTTTTGGAATGAAGGGCTCATAATAATTTCGCTTAAGTATACGGGGCGGCTTTCTTTATTCGGAACCTCAATTCCGATTGTATGTTTTCCCGGGATAGGCGCCTCTATCCGAATATCTTTGGCCGCCAAGCTCAACTTAATATCATCCGACAAGTTCGTAATTTTATTCACTTTCACCCCTGGTTCAGGCTGTACTTCAAATCTGGTGACAGACGGTCCTTCCGTGACATTCACCACCTTAGCGCGTACACGGAAGTTTTTCAGCGTATCGTTTAATAATTGAATTTGCTGTTGTATCCATGCTTCATTCGTTTTTTTTTCAGCCGGCGGAGTCAAAAAACGGATATCGGGCAGCTGATGGTCAGTTTCTTTTTCGATGTTCTCCTCCGCTTGTCCCTTTTCCACTTTATGGATATGAGGAGCCATGTCCGGCTGTTTCCGATTGTTCGCGATATTTTTCTTCTCTAAATTCCGTTTGTCCTGCTTAAGCATTAGCACATTAAAGGGGAGATGCGGACGTGATTTATTCGATTTGTCTGCGTCTGCCCTTTCAGAAACAGTTTCCGATCGCTGTTCTTGATTCGAATCCTTACTAGTGTCCAATTCCCGGACAACAGAATTCTGTTCCTCGACTGGTTCCATTTTTCTTACATTTTCATATTCTTCTGTTACCGCTTCTTCTACCGTAGGAAAATCGTTTTCTTGTGATGATTGTTTTGTTGATAATGGGGAGTCTTCCAAATGAGAAAATTCATTGGAAGCCGCTTCGTCTTTCAGATGATTCTCTTCAAGGATTACCTGTTCTTTTTCTGCCGCAACCTGTTCTTTTCCAGAAGGTTCGGCCTGTTTTTCTTCGTTTTTAAACGGAACAGCCAAAGTCTGATTTCGTTCTTTCTGCTCTTCAAAATTCTCATTCTTTCTTTTTAGCGTCTCTGTGTGACCTGACACTTCTCCTTCCACAAAAGAATTTTTCAACTCGTACTCTACAACTTCGCTTTGGCTTGCTTCTGACGGACGTTTATACCCGTAAATAGGAGACGGAATATTCGTTGGTCGAAAAGGACGGTTGCCTTTCCGTTCGCTCGACACATGATAAGAAGCACTCTTTAAGTTCTCCGTTGTTGGTTTTGGTTCCGGTTTGATCGGCTCATTCCTCCGATGCCGATTATGTCGTTCAAGCGTTTTTCTTTCTATTTTCTCCGACACAGTAGGCAAAGATAGGGGTTTTTGCGGATAATGGTAAGCGATTCTCGTTTTCAATTCCCGCACCGGCTTTATTGGATTTTTTTTCAGATTGTCTGTTCGTTCCTTTGGTACCTGCCGCGGTACATGCGGAGAATCGCTCTCTTCAATTTCTACTACTTCTTCATCTATAAAAAGTTTCATAAATCGTTTCAGCCAGCTCAAAGTTTACCACTCTTTCTTTATTAAAGAATCATTTCTATTTTAACAGTTAAATAGAAAAATTCGAGAGGAAAATAGGCTGAAAATGCAAGAACAACAAATATTCTTAAGCCTCTTTTCATCGATGAAGGCTTTGGGCTTTTCTCCCTAAGGGAATGGCAAACCAGCCAGAACAGACTCCACCTAGATCTTTCTATACTGAAAATCTCGGAAAATCATTTTTGCAGAAATACCATCCAATCTTTACTCGTTGCTCACTTTTCAACCGATCCTTTCAATATCCACAACAAGAAATCCATTGAAACGAATAAAGGGTCCGATCCTTCTACAACCATTAATAGGATACAATCATCTTCCTATAAAGGTTGAAAGAACCAAACCCTTGTTCACATCTTTATTCACCGGCCATTATCCATTAAAAGGAAAACGGCTGGCCGACTTCATATTCATCTGATAAAACTAAAATTCCTTTTTCTTTAGGAGCATTCGGCAGCTCAAGCTCGCGAGCCGAACAGATCATGCCTTTCGAAGGAACTCCTCGCAGCTCCGCATCTTTTATAACCATTCCGCTTGGCATGACAGCGCCGATCTTGGCGACAACCACTTTTTGGCCCGCCTCCACATTAGGTGCTCCGCATACAATCTGCAATGTTTCATTTCCTACGTCGACTTGGCAGATGCTCAATTTATCTGCATTAGGATGCTTTTCCTTTTCTTTCACATATCCTACCACAAATTTAGGAGAAAAATCTCCTTCTAACGTTTCATCAAAACCGCACTCCTGCAAAATCCGGTTGATTTTGCCGAGAAGGTCTTCGTTCATGTCGACGGGGCCATTACCTTCAATTTCCAGGAATTTGGATATATGAAAAATATTATAACCAGCCGTTTCATTGGTTGGTTCATGATAAATTCTGGCCGCTTCTTTTCGCACGTCTACGGCAATTTCCTCTTGCGGAAAATCTTTGATCGATATTAGTAGAGTATCCCCTACACCTTTTCGATTATAAAATACGTTCACTTACGATCTTCCATCCCTTCATTTTCTTTTGTTTTTGGCTAAAATAAAAATCGGTTCCAGCTTGCCATTTTCATACAAAAATGACAAAGCCGTAATCGGTATCCGTCCGTTGGCAAAAAAGCTCATCGTCATATTAGCCAATATGTCATATCCGGTTTCATTGCGGATATCCCCGATGATCAGCACGTCTGCATGAGGCACGGAGACAGTCATCACACCTTCAACTTTCTCCTCCATCTCAGAAAGCCATTTTTCGTTTAAAATTCGGCTTGAATCATAACCGTCATTTGTATTTAAAAAATAAAAAACATTATCCGCTACCTCATCTTTTTTAACGGAAGTAGAAAGGGAGCGGGCGTTGAATTTCGCCGTCTCTCTCACTCTTCTGGCATCCCAGTTTTCCTTTTCCAACAGTTCCTTATCAATCAACCGATAAGTAGTCCCCATATCAAGGGCATAATATATTCTTGTTTCGGCCGTATGATCATCATACAAAAAAGGTACGCCTTCTTTCGCTTCCTTTGGAAAAGATGTGGAGCGAATAACCGGATAAATGTACTTTTCTCTTTCCGATAAGCTTGGTTCTTTTCCCATGACAGCCAGCGCTTCATTGACATAGTAAACAACCTCATCGATTGCTTTCTCTTTCATTGTTTCCCATCTGCCTAGAATGGGAGGGAGTGAAACATTGACCCCTTTTCTCGTTTCCTTGTCCTCGATTCGTAAAACATCTTTTTCCCGATCAAATGTAAAAAGGCGGTTTTCTGATTTTAATCGTTTTTCCAATTCCTTTCGCAGCGCTTTACTGTCCAATGAATTTTCCTCCTGTCCAAAGGAACTTATTTTTGGAGGCTGTCAATAAACTGATCCACTTCTTCTTTTGTTTTACGGTCTCTGCTGACAAACCTTCCAAGCTCTTTTCCGTCTTCATAAGCAATAAAACTAGGAATTCCAAAAACGTCTAATTGTTGGCAAAGGTCGATATATTCATCCCGGTCAATATGGACAAACGTATAATCCGGGTGCTCTGCTTCAATTTGAGGAAGAAAAGGTTCCAAAAAGCGGCAATCTCCGCACCATTCTGCTGAAAAAAGAAAAATGTGTTTCCCGTTATTTTTAAGTTCTTCAAATTGTTCTATTGATTTTAATTCTTGCATCGTTTATTCCTCCTGACCATTCTCATTTAATAAATATTGGAAATCGAATCCTTTAAAAACACACAGAGAAAGATACATCCCAATCTATCATAAGATTATCATAAACTGCCCAGTAAAATGAAGAATAGCGCTCACCATGCCGAAAAAAACTTCATTCGTTTTTTAAAGCCACCGAGCGCTTTGTTCTGATCGACAAGCAAAGATCTCTTTTGCTTGAAATTCGAAAACCTGCCAAGAGTTACCCAAAAAACAAAAATTTATTTCAACAAACAAACCGGGGGCTTCAATGGCTATATCCTTATAAGAATAAGATCTTACCTTTCATTCTTTCGGTACAGCCATTGTCCGAGGAGCAGCTTCATCACATGGAAAAACATGTCTTTTCTTGTGACAAGCCCGTTAGTAAAGATGCCTACAGCTCCTTCTTTTTCACGGATTTGTTTTCTGCGGCAAAATTCATCCATCACCGGTCCCAACTCTTCCCCCGCTCTTAATCTTTCGGCAATCTCTTTCGGCAAGAGAATCCGAGCTCCTCCGGCCACGAGGGACTCTTTTCCTTTTTCCGCCAGAGCTCCCCAGTTACAAAGCAAAAGACCATGCGGCGTTTCCGTTACGCCGCCTTCCAAACCGATTCCGACATCAGCATTTTCCGCCAACAGCGATCTTTCCGCTCGTTGAATGGCCCCTCTTATTGTTTCCTCATCCGAAAAAGGCTGATTGCTTACACCCGATTCGACGTCAACCGATAGCACTTCGGCACTCAGTCGTATAAATTGAATTCCTTCTTTCACGGCAGCTATTTTTGCTGCATTTTTTGACCCCACGGCTATTTTCATGGATAGCACTCCCTCTGTCTCAATCAAACCACTTTCTCTATAAATGAAAAACCTTTCCGTTCCGGCTGTCACATCTTTTTAGAAAAATCCATTCACGGATGGAATGTATTCCAATATTCCATTACCCGTTATTCCGAATGGCCTCAACCGTTGATTGATCACATGAACGAACTAGCTTAATCAATAATTCTTTGGCAGCTTGGTAATCATCTATATGAATCATCGAGGCATGCGTATGAATATAGCGGGAGCAAATTCCGATCACCGCACTAGGGACGCCTTCATTGGACAAATGCACTCTTCCGGCATCCGTCCCTCCTTGTGAAACAAAAAACTGATAAGGAATTTGATTCGATTCTGCCGTATCGAGAACGAATTCTCTCATTCCTCTATGAGTTACCATCGTCCGGTCATAAATACGAATCAAAGCCCCTTGCCCCAATTGGCCGAATTGATTTTTATCTCCGGACATATCATTGGCGGGACTTGCATCCAACGCAAAGAAAACATCCGGCTTAATCATATTGGCAGCTGTCTGCGCACCTCGAAGGCCGACTTCTTCTTGAACAGTCGCTCCGGAATAAAGCGTATTAGGAAGCGTTTCATCTTTTACTTCTTTCAACAATTCGATGGCAAGCCCGCATCCATAGCGATTATCCCAAGCTTTTGCTAAAATTTTCTTTTGATTTGCCAATGGAGTAAATGGACAAATCGGCACGGCAAACTGCCCCGGTTTAATGCCAATCCGTTCCGCATCTTCACGGTCGTCCGCTCCAATATCAATGAGCATATTTTTTATTTCCATCGGTTTTTTCCGCTGTTCTTCACTTAACAAATGGGGAGGAATGGATCCAATCACACCGATTACCGGTCCGTTCTCCGTTATAATTTGTACACGCTGCGCTAACAGCACTTGATTCCACCAGCCTCCCAGCGGCTGAAATCGGAGCATTCCGTTATCCGTAATCGAAGTAATCATAAATCCTACTTCATCCATATGACCAGCTACCATCACGACAGGTCCGTTTCCTTTTTTGACCCCAAAAATACTCCCTAGCCGATCTTGCACTACTTCATCAGCGTATTGAGAAAGCTGTTCCTTCATAAATGCACGTACAGCATGTTCATTTCCGGAAGCTCCCGGAAGTTCGGTTAATTGTCGAAACAATTCCAACGTTTCTTGATTCATGAGATCATGCTCCTTTTCGTTGTTGCGAAACTATGTACATCGTTATTTTACAAAACTTTGAAACCCTTTTCCAATTGAGCCTCCCCTGCCATATGGCGAATTTTTCAAATTCATGTATACTGAAAATAGTAACTTTTTTGGGGGTGTGCTCATGAGAATTGGGTGGAAGTCTTTTACATTAGGTGCAGTCGCCGGTGCAGCAGGCGCGTTGTTTGCCCAAAAAGCGGTAACGTCCTCGCCTACCGTTGCAGCTGAAAAGGTCCTTGCCCGCGTCAAAGAAGCCTTTAACAAAGAAGGAATCATTGAAGGGTCATGGATTCAAATGAAACCGGAACAATATCAAAAACTTGGAATTGACACAACTGTTTATAAAGGCGGAATTTCCAGAAGACGGGATGGCGAATTGGAGCAGTATGAATTTATTGCCGATGCCAGCACCGGAACCATTATGGACGTCTATCGCCTCTCCTGATCGCTCGCCAACGGGTTCGGTCCGATCGTTCCCGTTGGCACTGACAAAACGCTTTCCCACTTCGAAAACGGACAGTTGATTTGTGGAAAAATCATCTCTTTTTTTTTCGGTTTTGTTAAGGCCCCTTTTTAAAGCAAAACTTCATTCTCCTCTGCCTTTTTTGCCGGAAACTGCACTTCACAGCGATAAATTCTATTTCCTTTTTGCGAAAATTTTTCTTCATATTCGGTCATGACATTTTCTTGATAATCGCTGTTGTGAAGATCAAGACTCACATCCTTTAAAATAAGACCGTACTGCGAGAAGCTGACAAGCGAGTATTCAAACAATCCTTGATTATCCGTTTTCATATGGATCTCGCCGCCCTCCGCCAAAATTTCCTCATAGGCTTTCAGAAAATTTTTGTAAGTCAATCGCCGTTTTTCATGTCGTTTCTTTGGCCAAGGATCTGAGAAGTTCAAGTAAATTCTTTCGATTTCTCCATTGGCAAAAAAATCGGTTAAATGACCGGCGTTCACATTCAACAGCTTTACATTCGGCAATTCTGCCTCTATTACTTTGTCAAGCGCAGATACAATCACGCTTTCTTGCAGTTCAATTCCAATAAAATTGACATCAGGATGCAATCGAGCCATCCCCACAATAAACTGTCCTTTTCCTGTGCCAATTTCCAAATGGATCGCCTGATCATTTCCGAACATTTCCCGCCATTTTCCTTTTTGCTTTTCAGGTTCAGGAATCACATATTGTGGATATTGCCGAATTTTTTCTTTAGCCCAAGGTTTGTTTCGTAAACGCATTAAAAATCCCCCACTGTCTATTCGTTCATAATCTTCATGCATAAAAAAAAAAAGAATTCCCGACACTAAAATAAGAGAATTCCTTATATGATGCGAAAGAAAGGATGAGTGCCATGCCTTTAACATGGAAGGATCAAGCACAATTATTAAGAGATATTTTAAGCGACCATCAACTGGATTGTTGCGGAACCGTCTCGGAATGCGAACAGCTCGAAAGACTGGCAAAATCGTTGATGGCCAATGCAAACGTTGATCAAGGTGTCAAATCAACATTGCAGGAAATTTATCAATACAGCCAAGATGGTCAATATACACAACATTTGGATGAGCACATCCAAGCCCATCAAAACCACTTATCTCAATGGGTCAGCGATATAGACCAATTGTCTTAACACGATCATAAGATGTTATGGAGAAAGGTAAGCCAGCGGTTCATTTCATGAAAACGGCTTTTATCTTTATGCCATTGAATAGATAATATGGTTTGCATCACCACATACCATTTCATCCGCAATTGAAGGTGAGTAGTCAGTTCCATTCCGTACAACCTAAGCCACTCTTCCCAATCATTTCCGGGGATATAACAATATAGAAGCATGCCCAAATCAATGGCCGGATCGCCTATAAGAGGGCGGTCCCAGTCAATCAAATACAAACGATTGCCTTCGGAAAGCAGCCAGTTGTTATGGTTGACATCTCCGTGGCAAACGGCATAATCGTCATAGCGAATGAACTTGACCTTTTTTTGCAGAAACTCAAAGGCTTTTTGAATGGTAGGATGTTGCAGCAAATTCAAGTCAATTCCATCTTGGACTTCCAGCAACAGCTTTTCCGGCTGAACCGGGCGCTTTTCAAGTCGCTCCAGCATTGTCAAAAGCGGTTTAGATGTATGAATTTTTTTTAGTAATTTCGTCACCCTTCTGTCCACCATCTCATCAGGAGACAGCTCTCTGCCGTTCAACCAATGCTGGGCGGTAATCACATCCCCGCTTTCTAACCTTTTCGTCCACACAAGTTTGGGAACGATTCCCTCAGCTGACAAAGCAGCAAGAAAAGGCGAAGAATTTCGCTTTAAAAAAAGCCTCTGTTCTTCATGCTTGGCAAAAAAAGCTTCGCCGGTAAGTCCTCCGGCGGGGATAATCTCCCATTCTTGATCAAACAAATGTTCCAATTTATTTAATTTTATTTTGGCAGCTTTGTCCATACGCTCTTTTCCCGATTGATTATCCATCTTATTGCGCAATCCGATTCTCCTATATTTTTAAGCTTTCCGTCCGTTCGATCCAAACGGGCAAGCTACCACTGAATGAAATCATTCCAAGTAAAACGATCATACTCTATTCCATTCAGCTTTCCTTCAATTCAACATCCGCTTTTCAATTGAAACTACTTTTTAAATTTTATCTTCTTTCGAGTGTTTTCGTCAAGATGCCGTCCAAAACGACTTCAGCACAATGCGAAGGCAATGGTCCGACCAATGACCAATGGACTTCGCTCGAAAAAGCAGAGGGTCCCTTTTTCTCATCACAAGCAAAATAGGGGTTCGATTTTAAAGGACAATTGCCTCAAAATGACCGTTATGTCCAACTAACCATCAACAGTCCCCACTGACGGAAGTTTCGCTTTCCTCGTGTTGAAAGGATCTAAACTCATCATTTAAAAAAATAGAAACAAGTTCGCGCAAAAAAGACTTGCCGCTTTCTAAATTATTATTCTTTCCCATAGCATGAACAGAGACGATAAAAAAGATTCCTGCTATTGAACACATACATAGCAGCTAATAGGAGAAAGGACAAGCGTCTTTTCCACTTCTCGGATTGGTTGAATGCCTGCACGGTTCTCATCCGCAATCACTTTCCAAGCAGACTCGCCGGGAAGAGCCATTTCTCCAGACAATTCATTCGGATAAAACACGACGAGAATCTTATTCCAAGGTCCCTTGCCGCCCACGTCGTCCATTAAAACTGATACGATTCCCTCCCTTACTGTCCATTTTTTCAAATGCTTTCGGATCTCCTCAGCAGTTTGCAAGCGGAAAGCTCCATGATTTTTCCGAATTTCAATCAAACCTTTTATATAATCAACGGCGTCTTTATAATTCTCCTTCCTGCTCCAATCCAGCCAATTGATTTCATCTTCGCTGTTATAGCTGTTTCCAACCCCTTTTTTTGTCCGAAAAAACTCTTGGCCGCTGTGAAGAAAAGGAATCCCCTGGGAAAGCAAAACCATAGCAGTAGCTAAAAGGTGGCGGCGACGGTTTTCCTTCTCTTGGTTTGGAAAACAAGCCATTAACTTATCCCACAAAGTATGATTATCATGGCATTCGACAAAATTTACAGATTGCAGCGGCTCTGTAAATATTCCCGTTCTGCCTTCTAAAGGGATGCTTGCGCACACCGCATGGAAAGCTTTTTCATACATATCCAGCTTTCCAAGAGCAAATCCTTTATCCAAAAGATGAAATACGCCCCCCTTTATGGAGTCTCGGAAAAAATCATTAAACTGGCCAATTTCGGGAAGTACATGCTGATTATGAAGCGCAGCTTTATGCTGGCGGGCGAGCGGCGTCGGCAAATCCCATCCTTCCCCGATGATAAGACAGTCCGGCTTGTAAGAGCGAGCCACTTTTACTGCTTCTTTCATCGTTTCTACATCGAGAATACCCATTAAATCAAAACGAAACCCGTCAACATTATATTCTTTCAACCAAAACTCAATGGAATCCAGAATGAATTTTCGAGCCATCAGACGTTCAGAAGCAAAGTCATTTCCAACTCCGGTGCCATTGGACGGCCGCCCGTTTTCATCAAAACGAAAATAATACCCCGGAACAAGTTGTTCGAAAGCGGAGCTCTCCCGTTCATACAAATGGTTGTAAACAACATCCATTATGACTCGCATTCCTTCAGAGTGAACGGCTTCAATCATTTCCTTTAACTCTAGAATCCGATTGTAAGGGTTTTGAGGCTCACTTGCATAAGATCCTTCAGGTACGTTATAAAATAGAGGGTTATACCCCCAATTGTATGATTCTTCCGGTTTTTCGTCAGAAACGCCGTAAAAATCGTGAAAAGGAAGAAATTCGATATGGGTGATTCCTAAATTTTTGATATAAGATAAACCCGTTATTCCTCCCGTCTTTCCTCTCGTATTTTTTTCCGCAACTCCTAAATATTTTCCCTTGTTCTTTACTCCGCTGTCAGGATGAATGGTGAGATCTCTAATCGATGTTTCGTATATGATTGCATTGACGGGCGATCCAAAAGACGGAGGAGAAACTCTTTTAACATTGGTTTTGCCGAGATCGACGACGCAGCTGTACTCGCTGTTCAGACTGACTGCTTTTGCATATGGATCAGCCGCTTTTCTCCATTCTCCATTTATAAAAACTTCGTAATAATAGCAAGATTGTTCCCAATCGCCTTTCACGACAGCAGAAAAAACTCCTCGTTCTTCCCGAATGAGCGAAAACGTTTCCCAATTGATTGCCCCTCTTCTTTTTACATGGACTTTCGCCTCTATCGCTGCCGGCGACCATATTTTAAAAACGGTCCTTTCCTTTGTATAATGAGCTCCCAAATCTTTTCCCTCATAAAAAAACATTTGGTCGAACTCTTTCGTACGAATAACTTTGCCGACAAGTAATAACGTTTCTTGCCCTCTTTCATCCAAAATATAATGACTTTTCCCGAAAACCGGAACCACCGGAGATTCGCAACGATATGTTCTGCCGTATTCTGAATCCAGTTTCTCCAGTATGTTTAAGTCAATTGTGGCATCTTCCGTTTTTAGTCGAAAAGAAGACGATTCTCCTTGAAAGTAATCGTATGAAAGAAAAATAGTGAAGACATCCAACTCATCTTGGTAGGCATGAAACGATTGATTTTTAGGAAGCATACATCCTTCTTTCCTTTCCACTGTTTCAGTCCTTGCTCCCGCTTAACGGATCATTAGCCAAGGAGACGGTGCCGCCCATTCATTTATAAAAATTCTTTTTGTCATCCGAGCACTCTGAAAGTGGAAATGTTTTTATCATCATTTTCTTTACTGACTTGTCAACAGAAACCTATACAACGCTGAAAAATTACAGCCGGATGATGAAATTGATCCGATTATACAGCTAAAAGAATCCAGCTTTTGCCCCCTCTGATCGAATTTTATCTAACGGTCAGGCAGTTGGTGATAAATGAAAAGCACAGCTTTTGTGCTTTTCAAAGTGTTCTATCTTCTGCTTCATCTCCGATTCCAATTTCATGATCTGGCCATTCCGCCTCATCGTCCCACTCCGGCCTATTGATGCTGTTGGTTTCCGCAAATTCCAAAACGGTTTTGGCTGCTTTTAACTGTGTCATTTTTAACGGGGAACGGAACTCTCTCATCGATTCAAACCATTTCGGATAGCTTTTTTTATCGAAAATGTGGAGATCAAAAGGAGGAGATGGATAATCAATGTAGCCGTTTCGCGATATGACCGCTTTTTTCACCGGAAAATCCACATTGTACGTACGAAATAACTTAGACACGATGACCCCCATTCTTTGCAAAGAAAGAACCGGACTTAACACTTTTTTCTCTTTTTTTCCTATTTTTTTGATCCAGAATCGATCCGATGATCCAAAATAAACAGCCCGGTTTTCCTCCTCCAAAAAAGTAAGACACCATAGTTCAGTGGGCGTCAACAGGAGAACATCCAATTCGACCGGCGCCTTTTTCAAAGCCAATATCGGCTTATACATGACGAGAAACGTATCTGGAAATCTTTGCAGAAAATATTTTAAGCGTTCATCATAAAAATATTTGTAATCAATATATGATGTTTCTGTTAAAGTGGAACTTGCCCACTTGATTTGAAATTCAAACAGCTGATCGAGAAAAAATTGTTTTAACTCCAATTCGTTCATATTCGAAAGATCCATTTGAAAAAAGGGAGACTCTTTCTTTTCATTTTCCCCTTCATCCATCGAAAAATTCCTTTTTCGAAACATATTTTTCAATTTATGGAACATATTTGTTTTTTCCTTGTTCTCATCTTCATAAAAAAGGGATTCCTCTTGCGCCCACCCCTCATGCTCCTGTTTTTGCATTTCGCTCCAATTCACAAACTTGTCCCACTGTTGTTTTTTTAATCGGATAAATTGGGATGGGTAACGGTACACATCTTGTTGATATCGAGACACATAATCTTGGAGCTTAATTAACTGAGCCATTTCCTTTCGATTCCTTTCCTTCCTTATTTTCGAAACAAAACCGGACAATTTCTTCATACATGGGTGAACGGTCTAAATGGGTCTGATACAACACCACTGAGTCTGCTTGAAAAATATGGGAAGGTGGTTTGGCGTACAAAAAACCGGTTGCATCTGTAAACGAAATATCCCCATTCCATTTTTTCGCCAGCGTAATATGAGGGCGGAATGGTTTAGAATCCAACTGAAAACCTGCCTCTTTCGCAGCTTGGAATACTTGTTTTTGAATATCGAAGAGGCGGTTGTTCTGTTTGGTTCCTGCCCAAAAAATTCGGGGAGATTCTTTACGGCCGAATGTTCCGATAGAGTCAATCTGCACGGAAAAAGGCGGCGTTTTTTCGACGATCCGTTTTACTGTATCCACCGCTTCTTGTAACGGCTTTGGATCTGCGTCGCCTAAAAAAGCGAACGTAATATGATAATCGTTCGGGTGCACCCAACGTTTGAACGGCAATGAAAATTGGCGCCGCCAAGAATACAAATATTCTTTTGTTTCATCAGGCAGCCTTAAAGCAAAAAAATAATGAGTTTTCACTTCCACCACTCCTATGATTGGCCCTCCAGCACATGATGTCTAAAAATCGAGCCACTATCCCAAAATAATAATTACATTGTATCAAAAAATGGGAAAAAGTATAAAATCTGCAAAAGTTGATTAGACCTCTAAGAATAGGTATGATGAATAATGAAGATTAGAAAGGAAGGCGTAAACAATGAAGATCGTTCAAAACATAGCTGATCTAATCGGCGATACACCTTTGGTAAAACTAAACCGTCTTAATCCCAAAAACGGGGCCGATATTTACTTAAAGCTGGAATATTTCAATCCGAGCAAAAGTGTAAAAGACCGCGCCGCGTATAATATGATTGTGGAAGCAGAAAAAGCGGGACTGTTGAAAAAAGGATCCACCATTATTGAACCAACGAGCGGCAATACCGGCATTGGTCTAGCGATGAATGCAGCGGCTAGAGGATATCGCGCCATTATCGTGATGCCGGATTCCATGACAAAAGAGCGCATTAACTTATTAAAAGCATACGGCGCCGAAGTCGTTCTGACTCCAGGAAACGAAAAAATGCCCGGAGCCATCAAAAAGGCGAAAGAATTGGCTGAGGAAATACCAAATAGCTTTATCCCCATGCAATTTGAAAATCCCGCCAACCCGGATGCCCATCGCCGCACTACCGCTATCGAAATCGTTGAGGCCATGAAAGAACTCGGAAAAGAGTTGACGGCTTTTGTAGCGACATCCGGTACTGGAGGAACGATTACCGGAACCGGTGAAGTACTGAAGGAACACTATCCCAATCTCAAAGTCCATGTTGCCGAACCTTATGGATCGCCGGTATTATCGGGCGGAAAACCAGGAAAACATAAACTTGTAGGGACAAGTCCGGGATTTATTCCTGCCACCTTGAATACGGAAGTATATGATCAAATCCATTTAGTAAAAGATGAAGAAGCATATGAAATGACCCGCAAGTTGGCCAAAGAAGAAGGTATTCTTGTCGGTCCTTCATCCGGTGCTGCTTGCTTTACTGCCATCAAAGTAGCAAGCGAGCTTTCAAAAGATGACGTCGTTGTTTGTATGACAGCTGATACAGGCGAACGTTATTTATCAAGCGATCTTTTCCGATATTAATCATTCGTGCCTGTCCACCAGCAGTATTCCTTACTCCCCAAGGAATATGCTGGACCCATCAAAAATAACGGAAAAACCACGTTTTTGCCGAACCTTTTGGTGGGGTATTTTTCCATCTATATTTTTGCCCGGAATCCGCAAGGGGTCACATTCATAAAAAAAGCCAAAGCCTTCTATCCCTTCTGAAAAGCTTTGGCTAAACCACTATTCTTTCTTTTTCTGTTCTATCTCTATCCTTCAGTAATTTTACTTAAAGCTTCGATTTCTTTTTCTAACAACTCCTGTATTTTTAACGTAACCGCACCTGGTTTTCCATCAGCCACCGGCTTCTCGTTTACTTCCACAACAGGAAGAACTTCGGACGTAGTGGAAGTAAGAAATACTTCATCTGCTTGCAGCAGTTCTTGTTTCGTAAACGGCTTTTCGTCCACTTGAATGCTGTTTGCTTGGCATAACGAAATGACTACCTGCCTAGTAATTCCGTTTAAAATCAAGTTGTTTGCCGGATGTGTTTGCACAACTCCGTTTTTCACAATAAAAATATTGGAAGAGGCGCCTTCCGTTACAGTTTCTCCACGATGAAGCACCGCTTCATAGCACCCCTCGGAAGCCGCTTTTTGCTTTGCCAGCAAATTCCCCAGCAAATTTAAACTTTTAATATCGCATCGCAGCCAGCGAATATCTTCCACAAACAGCGCTTTCACGCCATATTTTCTTTCCTTGTCAGGCCTTTCGAATGATTTAGTATATGCCACCACGACAGGTAAAACGCTTGAATCAGGAAAGGCGTGAGCTCTAGGAGACGCACCGCGTGTCAATTGTAAATAGACGCTTCCTCCATCCAACTCATTTTTGTCAATTAATTCTTCAAGCAAGGCTTTCCATTCATCATTTGTATAAGGATTTTGAAGGGAAATTTTTTCCGCACTTGATTGAAGGCGAGACAGATGCTGATCGACAGCAAACATTTTACCATGATAAACCCTGATGACTTCATAGATTCCATCGCCAAATTGATAGCCGCGGTCTTCAATATCCACTTTGGCTTCTTTTCTCGGGAAAAACTCCCCATTTAACAGCACCCATTCCATCGGTATCTCCCCCATTCCCTCTTCATTGAAAACTCAATCAAATCAATCCAATTGCCGTCAGCTTTTTCTATTATCTTGTTAATTCATATATGGCTTGAGCATAAATCGCGGTTGCTTTCCATAAATCTTCTAAAAGCATATACTCATCTTTTTGATGGGCGACGTCCGGTCTTCCTGGAAAAAGAGCTCCAAAAGCAACCCCCGTATCAAGCGAACGTGCGTACGTTCCTCCGCCAATGGCCAAAAGTTCCGCTTTTTCACCGGTTTGCTGTTCATATACATTCGCCAACGTTTGAATAAACGGATGGTCTTTGTCTACATGATGAGGTTTGCTGTCAGAGAAATTTTCAATGGCCAATCCCTTTTCACGAAGACTGTTTTTTAGCTGATCTATACGATCTTTAAGAGGAAAGGTGACAGGATAACGCATACTGATTCCTATTTTTCCTCCACGATTCCGGTCAAAAGAAAGAATGCCAGCATTCAACGATAATTTGCCTGTTATATCATCTTCATAAGCGAGGCCTAATGAATCTCCTGTGAAATCTTGATGAAAATAATGAGAAACAAATTGGAAAAAATCTTTTTCGTATTTTGGCAGATCTAAACGAGATAAGAAATCACATAAATACAAACCCGCATTTTTTCCTTTTTCAGGCTCCGAGCCATGCACGGATATTCCTTCCATTTCCAGGACCAGATCGCCTCTGTCCATGAAATACTTGCCCTGCAAACCGTTTTCTCTCAAATAATCAGAAAACTGCTGCAAAATTTTTGTTTCCCCATGATGAATCATCAAAACCGCTTTTGCGTGATCAGGGACCATATTATACCGTCTTCCCGATTGAAAGGAGAGCACTTCTACCTCGCTTTCAGCCGCATCCTTCTCTTTTGCCGCTTGCACGATATCAAAATCAGCAATTCCTTTTTCTGCATAAATTATAGGAAAATCCGCGTCGGGAGCAAATCCAAAAGTCGGCATTTCCTCGACCTGAAAATAATGGTCGACACAGCGCCAATCGCTCTCTTCATCCGTTCCGATAATCATTCGAACCCGTTTGTTAATCGGCACTCCAAGATCCTTAACAATTTTCATCGCATAATAAGCCGCCATCGTCGGACCTTTGTCATCGATGGAGCCACGCCCAAATATTTTTCCGTCTTTGATTTCCCCGCCGAACGGCTCTACAGACCAGCCGTCTCCTTCAGGAACAACATCTACGTGACAAAGGATTCCTAAAAGCTCATCCCCTTGGCCAAATTCAATATGACCTGCCACATTTCCGACATTGCGGCTGCTGAATCCATCTCTTTCTCCCAATTTCAGCATAAAATTAAGCGCTTCTTTTACTCCTTTTCCTAACGGAGCGTCACTCGTCGCATGGCTTTCATCCAAAACGCTTTTTATTTGAATCAATGATTGCAAATCGCGAATCAATTCCTCTTTTCTTTTTTCGACTTCTTCGTTCCAACGAATTTCAGCCATATTTTGTTCTCCTTTAACTCTTTACTTTCTTCTTTTATTTTACTCTTCCCGGCCTGCAAAAAAAACATTTCGCCATTGAAAAAACCTTTAATCAAAAACTGCTATTTTACGACAACGGGATAAATTATCCACATTTGGGGCAAAATTTCAGTAAATTCAAGTTTTTTTTATAGTAAAATATCACCTAAAGGGGTATAATGTAATTATCAGACATCTTAAATTTCTTTGCAAAGGAGTTGTCTGAAACGAAAATCGTTACATAAAAATATACCACATAAGTCGTCCGTTGTTATTGCCTCTGGAAAAAAGAAGAGGGAGTGGTTTTTTGAAACCTTCAACCAATCGGATGTTGACTAGGATTAAGTCCGTTTACATGTTCATTAAAGAAAATGGAACTGTCACTACGCAACAGATTGTCGATGAGTTTGGCATCACTCCTCGCACTATCCAACGCGACTTAAATGTGTTAGTTTACAATGATTTAGTTCAAAGCCCTAGCAGGGGCAAATGGACAACAACGTCTAAGAAAGTGAAAATATCCTAATGCGAAAAAAAGCGATTCCCGCTTAATCGGACGGGAAATCGCTTTTCTTTTTTATCTTTCGCTGTTTTTTCGCATCAGGACGTACTGCTGCAAGGAAGCGATCTCCTCTTGCCGCAATTCCCGATACTCTCCTAGTTTCAGTTCTTCATCCAATGTGAGTGGCCCCATTTTAAGACGCTTCAAATAGATGACTCGTTTTCCGACGGCTTCAAACATTCTTTTGACTTGATGAAATTTCCCTTCAGTAATCGTTAACTCAATATGAGAACGAATCCCGCTTTGAAGAATGTTCAATTGAGCCGGCTTCGTTACATATCCGTCGCCTTCCAACCGGAAACGGCTGAAACACCTGATCTTTTGGATCCAACAAATCTACAACTGTTTCCTCATATAAATCTTCTGTGGCGGAAATAACACCGGCTGGTTTATTCATCATAAAATAGACAAATTCTTTGTAATGAACGATTTCCCCCAAAACTTCTACCTTGTCCGTTTGTGGTTGAACATGCGTTTTCCCATCTTTGACCGGTGCCCCATTCACGAGCACCGCCCCTTTTTTCAACAGACTTTTCACTTCTTTTCTGCTTCCATAGCCGAGATTGGCCAGCATGCGATCAATTCTCATCATGAACCTCCTTGAAGATGGGAACCACAAGCAGCTAAAAGCAAAAGGATCATCATAATCCCCTAGATATTCTCAATTTTTTCCCGAGAAGCGTCGCTTTCTTGCCGAACATTTTCCCTATTAATTTAGTGCGGTAACTTAAATAAAAATAGACGGAAGCCCCCACCAAAGCACATATTCCGATTATGATCAATGCTTGAAGCTTGCTTGCCGGGTTCAAGAAATGCGCAAGAAGATGATAGGCGACGATCACGCAAATCGACATGATCAAATTGAACAGAAGGATTAATACCGTCCGACGAAAAACCACTCGATAAGAATAGGACGTAAATGCTTTAATCACCACAAGATTGATGATAATGGAAACCATGTAACCGATCGCCGTCGCATAGATAGCTCCTTCTGTTTGAAACATTTTAATCAAAGGAATGTTCAAACTAAGTTTTAAAAGAATTCCCACAAGTAAGCTGAAGACGGTAAAGCGTTGTTCGTTAATTCCTTGTAAAATCCCTGCCGTTACTTGGAAAAGCGCAAACAAAATCGCCACAGGGGCATATGTCTGCAAAATTTCCGTGCCAAGAGTGCTATGTTCATAAAAGACTGTGTAAAACGGCTCTGCCAGCAGAGATATGCCGAGAGAAGCCGGGACCGTCAAGTATAACAGCACTTGGAACGTCTGATTTAATTGATCGTTTACCCGTTTCATATTTCCTGAAACAAAGGATTCTGTCACTAACGGTACAAGCGTCATGGCAAAAGAAGTAGCAAGCGAAACCGGAATAATGACCAATTTCTGCGAGCCGAAATTTAAAATACCGAAAGCAGGAACAGCCGCTTTGGCTTGTCCAATAGCGGTCATCGCTCGGTTAAACGTCACCATATCCACCAACTGATACAGTGAAGTGGCGATGCCGACAAAAACAAATGGAATCGCGGAAACAAAAATTTCTTTATACATATCAAAGAGAGAAACGTTCACTTCTCCCCTGTCCTGCTTCAGTAGTTCGTTCAAATGCCGTTTTCGTTTCCAATAATACCAAAACAGCACCAGAAGGCCGGCAACCGCCCCGATAAATGCTGCAAAAGTGGCGACGCTGATCGCGGAAACAATCGTGCCATGCAGAACATGCAAAACGACATAAGCCCCGATCAATAAAAATAAAATACGTGCTATCTGTTCTACGACTTGCGAAACAGCGGACGGTCCCATGGATTGGTGGCCTTGGAAAAAGCCGCGCATGATACTCATAAACGGGACGATAATCAAAGCGAAACTAACCGCCCGAATAACGGTAGCCACGTCTTCCACCGAATAAGTTTGATCTTTATTAGTAATCACAAGTTTTGCAAAAAATGGCGCAAATTCATACATGGCGAGAAAAGACAAGAAACCCGTTATCGTCATTAATACGAGTCCTGATCTAAAAAGCCTTCGCCCTACCGAATATTCTTCAAGTGCATTATATTTGGAAATAAATTTTGATACCGCCAGCGGTACACCAGCTGTGGCAATGCTGATAAAAATCATGTAAGGAACGTAGCCGTACTGATAAAGCGAAGCGGCATCTTCCCCACCGATAATGGCATAAAAGGGAATCACATAAAAGAGGCCAATAAATTTTGAGATAAACGTACCTAGTGTTAAAATAAAAGTTCCTCTTATTAATTTTGAAGCCATAACATCCCTTCCTGATCATAGAAATGTTGAAATGCACTAAGACATAGTTTACAACTTTACATAGTTTCTGACAAACTTTTTCATAGTCTTTTTAGTGTCGAAAAAGATGGTAAAGCAGGTGGTAACAATATGTATGATGTTATTGTGATTGGAGGCGGTCCTGCCGGTCTAATGGCGGCCATCGCAGCCGGCGAAAAGAAGGCAAACGTTCTTTTGGTAGATAAAGGAAACAAACTTGGCCGCAAACTGGCCATCTCCGGCGGCGGACGCTGTAATGTAACGAATCGGCGGCCGATCGAGGAAGTGATTCGGCATATACCAGGAAACGGCCGATTTTTGTACAGTGCCTTTTCGATTTTTAATAACGAGGATATTATTACATTCTTTGAACAGTTAGGAGTCCAATTGAAAGAAGAAGATCACGGGCGTATGTTCCCCGTTTCGGATAACGCACAATCGGTCGTCAACGCCTTATTGCGCCGTTTAAATGAATTGAAAGTCGAAATTCGAACGAACTCTCCCGTCAAAGATATTCTGTTTGAAACAGACCATAAACACACCATTGTCTTGGCCGACGGATCGACCATTGACGGTCGTGCCATCGTGATCGCAACCGGCGGTAAATCAGTGCCTCATACCGGGTCAACCGGCGACGGCTATCCTTGGGCGAAAAAAGCCGGCCACACCATTACCGAACTATACCCGACGGAAGTTCCTGTTACGAGCGACGAACCCTTTATTCAAGAAAAAAGGTTACAGGGCCTTTCACTAAAAGACATCGCTTTAAGCGTCCTCAATCCAAAAGGAAAAAAATCATTACTCATCAAATGGACATGATTTTTACTCATTTTGGCATTTCCGGACCCGCCGTCTTGCGCTGCAGTCAGTTTGTCGTCAAAGCGATGAAAAAATGGAATTTGGATAAAGTGACGATGCACCTAGATTCTCTTCCTGACTTTCACGAGGAAGAACTGTTTCAAAAAGTGAATCAAGAAGTGAAAAACAATCCGAAAAAATCGGTCAAGAACACTCTAAAAGGCCTGCTGCCCGAAAGATATTTGCTGTTTTTGCTGAAAAAAGCTGAGATTGACGAAAATACGCCTTGCAGCACTCTTCCAATAGATCGAATCAGGAATTTCGTCCATCTGTGCAAACATTTTACTTTTCAGGTAAACGGCACGCTCCCACTCGAAAAAGCGTTTGTCACAGGCGGCGGCGTCTCCGTAAAAGAAATCGAGCCAAAAACGATGGAATCGAAAAAAAGACCGGGCTTGTTTTTCTGCGGTGAAATCATGGACATCCATGGATATACGGGAGGATACAATATCACCTCTGCTCTTGTAACAGGGCGGCTTGCCGGCCTGAACGCCGCAAAATATCGGACAACACAAAATTAATAGAAGTTGCGTTTCAACCTAAAACGCCGTTTGCATAGACGGCGTTTTCTTTCATTCTTTGCTTTTAAAAAGCCGAAAAGTTTCATCGACCCATTCGGCCGTTTTCTTATCATCGTTTTTCTTTCCGGTAAACCACCATCGCGCTGAAACAATAAATTTGCTCTTCTTCCTCTTCCGGCATCGCTGCAATATGATACTTTATGTCCACAATATTTGGTTCATCCACCGTTTTTAAAAATGCGTTTATTTCTTCTTCCAAGTCTTTTTCATGCTCATAATCAAACACTTTGACTTGAATCATCATTGTTACTCCTTTCACTTCCTTTTTTAATTATCTTTTCCAATTTTCCGAAAATTTAATCGCATTCTAGATTTTTGCAAGGAAAAAGCATACAATTTGGAGGACGGCAGCTCCTTCCCGACCACGGCTCATCAACGGTTTTTTGAAGTGATTGAGGTACGTCCGGAAACGTCCGTCGATCTTTCCTTGGAAAAATCCCCCCACACTCCCGTTCGATGAATGGAGTGCTAAGTGAGAGATCTTGACATGAGCCTAAAGGGAGCCGGGGAATGTTTATCGTTTTGCTGTTTTAACGGCCGTTTATCTTTGAAAACGGGCAAAGCAGTTTTAAAGTCAAACATAATGAAATTTTGTTTTAAGAGAACATTAGGATCATTTATTTTTCATCCTATAATCATATATTCCATGAAAGAGACGGAAATCAGAATATTTACGACTTGTTGCCTTGGTCTCGGATAAACGTATAAACGAAGAAGAGACAGCAGTAAAAGGAGGAGAAAGGGTATTGAACAACTCTTGGAAGCTCTATTGGCAGTTATCCATAGCGATGATTCGGACCGGAATTCTCGGATACGGAGGAGGTCCATCCGTTATCCCTCTGATTCGATACGAGGCCGTCACAAGATATCGATGGATGGAAGATGATGAATTCGGAGAAACGTTAGCGATCGCAAACGCTTTGCCGGGACCGATTGCCACGAAAATGGCCGCCTACATTGGCTATAAACTAAAAGGAAACGTTGGAGCGGTTCTCGCCGTCATAACCCATATACTTCCTAGTTGCATTGCCATGATTGCTTTATTGTCTGTCGTCTCCGTGCTAAGCACTTCAAAAGTAGTGGCCGGGATGATCGCGGGAGTAGCGCCTGTGGTCGCTGTCATGCTCGGGGTCATGGCTTATGAATTTGCGAAAAAAACGATCGATGGATTAGGAAAAGTGATGGGCATCGCTATGTTTCTTTTAGCCTTTCTGCTTTTAGAAACGGTCCATATTCATCCAGCCATCGTGATCATTCTCTTTTTAGCCTATGGAAGCATCCATTTTCGGACGGCTGCCAAATGGAAAAAAGAACATAAAAACAAGGAGAGCGAAAAAGCATGACTGTTTGGATTCAACTGATGATCGGATTTTTTTTGGCAAACGCCCTTGGATATGGCGGCGGCCCTTCGTCTATTCCTTTAATGTATGAAGAAATCGTGTCCCATTACCATTGGTTAAATAATCAAGAGTTTTCCAATATGCTTGCCCTTGGAAATGCCCTTCCCGGCCCCATCGCCACCAAAATTGCCGCCTTTGTAGGGTTTGATGCAGGCGGATGGGTAGGCATGCTCGTCGCTTTAGGAGCAACTGTCATACCATCTGCTGCGGCGCTCATCTTTTTGTTAAGAGTACTTGAAAAACACCGGCATTCACTCGTCGTCAAAGGAATGACTCTCTTAGTGCAGCCGGTCATTGCCATTATGATGGTAGTCCTTACTTGGCAAATGGGAAAAAGCTCGATCTCTTCCATCGGAATTTGGCATTCACTCGGCATTGCAGCCGTTTCCTTTTGGGCGATGGAAAAACTCAAACTCCACCCTGCTCTCGTCATCGTAGCTGCCTTCGCTTATGGCGGCATTGTCCTTCAACATAGTATGTAAAAGATGAGAAACAAAATCGTTTCCCATCTTCCCGCCAACGTTTTCTTCTATTTTTGGATTTCCTCAAAAACGCAGTGCCCATTTTCATTTTTTGTGGGCTCTGCAAAGTTCTTTTATGATGTCGATCATACTTAATGATCCTCGTGCCTTAAATATTCGAAAGAAAAATGATGAAAGGTTCATTGTTTCTTTGAAAAAACGATCTGTTACGTTGAAAAGAAAGATTGAAAAGCGATTTTACGATGGCATCATACCGCTTCCTTTCTTTGCCACGCTAATACTACTTGTCATCGGCTTCTTGATAAAAACTTTCACTATGCCCCCTTTTTCAGTCATCCGTTAAACACACTTGACAGTCTGAATTTCGTTGAAAAATCGGAATTTCTTCGGAAATATAATAATTTTAACCAATCTGGAATAATGGATGAAATCCCAAAAAAGATTTGAAAATAACGATTAATCAGAATATAATATTAACATAATATGTTAGATATTCTAACATAATTTTTGGTTAATCCATTGCGCTTCTTTTACAGCCGTTTTTTGAAGGGGGTAGAAAAATTGGGGTTATTTAAGGGTTTGGGAGTTCGAGAAGGATTTCCACTGTGGTGGTCCTATCAATTAAATCGAAAAAGCACGGGAACCATTGAAGAAATTTTCGAAGACATCGCCAAAACGAGGGTCGAATTATTAACAGAATGGGCCAATGAACAGTGGAGTTTTTTAGAAAACATGACTGCTGAGTTTGAACGCATTTTGCCTTCTGAGATTGATCTGTATTTGAAAAAAATGTTGACAAAAAGCCGGTATTTTACAGAACTTTTTCTGTTGGATACAGAAAACAGAGTGACTAGTACGACTTTTCCTAACCATAAGAATGATTTTAATCATCACTCTTTCCAAAAAGGGATCGACTATGTCCTTCAAACGAAGGAACGTCTTTTATACGGTCCGTATTTGGATCCCACGACTCTGCAGATTGGGCCAAGGACATCCCAATTTCACGATGAAGTGACGTTATTATTCTTGCAGCCCGTCATATTGCAAGAGGATCTGCATTCCATCTTGGCAGGACGCGTTCCCAATGATGTAGTCGGAGACCTCATTCAGCGGGAGGCTGGTCACGTTTATCCTGATTCCGGTGACAATTATATTTTTTTAGTAAAATCCTATTTTGATCCGTCGCTTCCCCAAGGAATTGCTTTATCACGCAGCCGTTTCGAAGACCGTACCTTTACTTTCGGCGAAAATTTAAAAGACGGGGTCCATACGAAAGACGGAGGATTGGTTAAAATCAAAAACCATACAGAATTTGAAATTCGTTTTACCGATCCGGCCACAAAAGAATTACATCCCGGTGTTCAAAATACGATTCGAAAAGGGGAAAATCTTTTTGTTCATTTCCCCGGATATCCTGACTACCGTCATATCCCCGTCATAGGGAAGGGTGTGACGTTTCAGCTGCCGGGATCTCTGGATGTGTGGGGAATGATGTGTGAGGCTGATTTAGAAGAGGTGTACCGTACCCGCTCCATTAGCTGGCGATTAGGCATACGTTTTGCTTTTTACATTTTCATCGGCGTTCTTCTCAACCAATGTATATCATTTTTCGGATTTTCGCCTTCCTGGTATGATTTGCTCCTCAATGGATTATACGGCATTTTAGCCACTTATTTGTTTTATAAAAGAGGGTTGGTGCCTATTGCTTCTCGATTAAAGCAATTAACCAATATGATGCGAAAAATTGCGGAAGGCGGCGGAGACTTAACTACCCGCTTAGATACAAGGCTTCTGATCAATGATGAAATTGGATCATTGGGACGTTGGGTCAACAATATGATAGACAGTCAGGATGAATTGATAGGAAAAGTGAAATTCGCCGCATTGGACGTGGAACAAACCAATCAATTTCTGCGGGAAAAAACCGTTCTGGTTGAAAACGATTCTGTTTCGGTGATCAAGCAAATGGACGGAATGTTCGCGGCCATTCAACAGCAATTAAATGAGGTTCATGAAGCCAGAGGACAGGTGGAACAAATTCATCAAACTTTACAAGGACTGGAGCGATTATCCCAAGAACAATTGATACAAGCTCAAACCCAAGTGCAAGGCATTGATCAAAAAATGAATGATATCGTGGAAAAAGTACATAATGCCTTGAATTTAACAGATCGCTTTATGGAACTGTCCAATAATATTGGACGTATTGTCGAAACGATCAATCACATTGCCAAGCAGACCAATCTGTTGGCTCTCAACGCGGGGATTGAATCCGTAAGAGCTGGAGAATACGGACGAGGTTTTACCGTAGTGGCCAATGAAATTCGCAAGCTGGCAGACCAAACGACCGTTGCGACAGAAGAAATCAGCAAAACTTTAGAAAAAATTAAAGAAAGTTCTGTTCTCGTTCAAAATGCGATTCAAGACAGCAGCCAAGAAGTCAAAAAAGGAGCAGACTTTATTCACAATGTACAGGAAGTGTTGGAATCCATGTCACAAGCTGCCGCTTCCCATGAAGCCACAGAACAAATGAAGCAGATTATCAATAACATTGCCGTCATTAATGAGCGAAATGCCCATACCGTCGAAAGCGTTGACGAATCGACCAAAAAAATGGTGAACTTAATCCAAGATGCACGATTCGCTTCTGAACAAAGTTCACTAGTCGTGTCTACCCTCAGAAGTTTAGTCGACAAATTCAACTTAACAGCAGAACAAACTGTCAAAAACAACGGAATCGATCATTCTCCTTCATGAACGAAATCGAGTAGGAGGGAGCGATTAACTCCCGTCCTCTCACACCACCGTACGTACGGTTCCGTATACGGCGGTTCAATTAAGATAATTGACGCAAGTCTTTATAACTTCCGTGAATAGCTGTTCTCTTTATGCCAGTGGTCACTCCACCCTCCAAGAGGTCTCCCACGGGATTCACCGCTTCCTCCCTCAAGTGAGGTACTACGTTTTCTGTGTTCATCATGACTCACTGAATACCAAGGGCTATTCTCTCTTAATTGTTCGGTCCTTCTTAGTTGTTCTAGACCAACTAATACTATGACCTCTGCTGACTTCTGACGGTTCAGCTACTTATCACTAAGTAGGTTATGAAGAGTACTTCACATATCCGCCAGACCTCCCCGGGTAAGTACATGCACTTTCACACCATCTATCCGCCTCATTTACTCGATATGACCTTCGACAGAAAGAGCTTTGTTTTGTTATGCAAACTCACTCAATCATACCTAGCCTTATATGAGGTTCGTGTTCCTCGGACCGGTGTTTTGCCTCCAGCTTCCTTCAGATTCCGCGTCACCACGGACACCCTTGCTCTTGGCTAACCTCTACTTCTGTCTTCGGGGTTCGGGACTTACACCCTATAGTTCATGTACATGCCGGGCGCACATAAAAAAGCCTTCCATCGCCAAGTGGAAGGCTTTTTTATGATTGCGAAAATCAGAAAGCAATCGATACAAATTTGGTTTCCAAAAATTCTTCCATACCGTGGTGGCCGCCTTCGCGTCCGAGACCGCTTTGCTTAAAGCCGCCAAAAGGAGCTTGGGCAACAGACGGCAGACCGTCATTTAAGCCAACGATGCCATACTCAAGTTGTTCCGTTATTTGAATGGCTTTGCTGATATTTTCTGTAAAGACGTAAGCTGCTAAGCCGTAAGGGGTGTCATTCGCTCTTTGGATGACTTCTTCAATACTTTGGAACGTAGTGATAGGAGCGAGCGGACCAAATGTTTCTTCATTCATACAAAGCATTTCATCCGTAACATTTGTGATCACTGTCGGTTCAAAGAAGAATCCTTTGTATTGATCCGCTTTTTTGCCACCGATCACCACTTTTCCACCTTTTTCCACCGCATCTTCAATATGTCTTTCTACTTTTTTCACAGCGTTTTCATCAATCAGCGGACCAATTTCGACTCCTTGATCCAAACCATTGCCCATTTTTAATTGTTGAACGGCCTCTGCCATTTTTTGAGTAAAAGATTCCACAATCTTTTCATGAACATAAATTCGGTTGGCACATACGCACGTTTGTCCGGCATTTCTAAATTTGGAGGCAATAGCTCCCGCAACCGCCTTCTCGATATTCGCGTCGTCCAATACAATAAAAGGAGCTTGACCTCCTAATTCAAGCGATACTTTTTTCACCGTATCAGCCGCACCACGCATCAAAATCTTTCCAACTTCAGTCGAACCCGTGAAAGTGATTTTTCTAACCCGCTCATCCGCCAGCCATGTTTCGCCAATTTCTTGCGGATTTCCTGTAATAATATTCAGAACGCCTTTCGGTATGCCTGCTTTTTCGGCTAATTCTGCTAATTTAAACGCTGTAAGAGGCGTCTGCTCAGCAGGCTTAACGACAACTGTACAGCCTGCCGCCAATGCCGGAGCCACTTTTCTTGTAATCATAGCAGCCGGAAAATTCCAAGGCGTGATGGCTGCCACAACCCCAACCGGCTGTTTTAGCACTAAAATTCGTTTATTTTCGTGAGAAGCTGGAATCGTCTCCCCGTAAATACGTTTTCCTTCTTCCGCATACCAAGAAATGAAACTGTTTGCATAATCTACTTCCCCGATGGCTTCTTTTAACGGCTTCCCTTGTTCTCTAGTCATGATCTCGCCAATTTCTTCTTTATGTTCATCAATTAATCGATGCCATTTATACAACAAAGCGCTTCTTTCGCCTGCTGTTTTTTTGGACCATGACAAAAAAGCATTATATGCGGCGTCCACCGCTTTCTTCGCTTCCTCTTTCCCGCCATTTGGCACGGCCGCAATCACTTCTCCATTTGCCGGGTTGATCACATCAAATGTAGGCAATTCCGTTCCGGTCCATTCACCGTCGATAAACATGGGTGCAACCTTCATCCTTGATTCCTCCTATCCCTATCATTCCGATTTTTGCAAGCGGCTTCAAATTAGTCGCATCGAAATCATGACATCCATCATATCAGGTAATCCATGTATTCCATATTCATTTCTTTTAGATTTTTTTGAAAATTAAAAGAAAAAAATTTTCATTCATAAACAACCATTGTGTCAAGCAAAACAAAGTTCCTTCATTCATCGGCCCCTGTCTTAACAGTCTTGATGAACGTTTTACAAAAGATATTCCTGCTGTATCTTAGAGGAGGTATGGTTTCAAAAGAAAATTCACCGTAAACATGTAAAAACAAAAATCTTCATAACTGCCGAATTTCTTTACCACCTCCTTTAATCTTCTCTTTTTATCATAACACTGTAAGTTTCCATTTGGTGATTTTTTGTACTGAGAGGCGGTATAAAACAGATTCAATCGGCTGCTTCCTGTGAACGGAAATCCGATTGCTTTTATTATAACGTAGAGGCTGCCGACTTTATCGACAGCCAAAACATCTGAAACATTCATATTGTGATCTTACTATTTTTTAGGTTGAACTTTTCCTGTCCATTCCAACATGCCGCCAATCATATTGCGGACTTTGTATCCTTGCTCTTGCAAGTAATGGCAAACATTTTCGCTGCGACGTCCGGAGCGGCATATAAAAATATATTCCTTTTGTTTGTCCAGCTGATCAAGAGAATTTGGAATTTCTCCCATTGGGATGTGTTTGGCTTCGGGGATCATTCCTTCTTGTACTTCTTCTTCTTCACGAACGTCAATTAAATTGAGTTTTTCGCCCTTTTCCAGCTTTTCTCTCAATTCCTCTGGTGTAATGATTGGAATTTCTTGCATGCTGCCATCTCCTTCTGAATCAATATAATGATCTGTTGCAATGGTTTAAAGAACGGAGTTTCTGCTCAAAATTTTGGACAGTCGACGTTCTTTTTCGCACTATTCATTTGTCCCCGCCATAATGCCGTGAGTTAAGCGGGCGGGGACACAACACCGGTTAATTGGCTACGATATTCACCAATTTACCCGGCACCGTAATCACTTTTCGAATCGTTTTTCCGGACAACTGTTCTTGAATCTTTTCATCGGCGAGAACGAGTTTTTCCATTTCCTCTTTGCTCGCATCCTTGGCGATGGTCCGTTTCGCGCGTACCTTGCCATTGATTTGAATGACAATTTCCACTTCGTCATCCACTAGCTTGGATTCATCGTAAGCAGGCCATGGTTCGTACGCAATAGTGTCACTGTGCCCCAATTTTTCCCACAGTTCTTCCGCAATATGAGGGGTGATCGGAGACAACAGTTTTACAAAGCCTTCAGCAAATGGTTTTGGCAAATAATCGGCTTTATACGCTTCGTTGACAAACACCATTAATTGCGAGATCGCCGTATTAAAATGGAGCTGTTCATAATCCTCCGTCACTTTCTTAACCGTTTGATGATACACTTTTTCAAGCGCATTTCCTTCTTCTTTGATCTTGCTGCTCAGCTGACCGTTTTCATCCACAAACAGTCTCCAAACACGGTCAAGGAAACGACGCGCCCCGTCAAGTCCGGTTGTACTCCATGAAATGGAGGCATCTAAAGGTCCCATAAACATTTCATAAAGACGCAACGTATCAGCGCCATGACTTTCAACGATTTCATCCGGATTGACGACATTCCCGCGCGATTTGCTCATTTTTTCATTATTTTCACCAAGAATCATTCCTTGGTTATATAACTTTTGGAACGGTTCTTTCGTTGGCACTACTCCGATGTCGTATAAGAATTTATGCCAGAAACGAGCATAAAGAAGATGGAGAACTGCGTGCTCCGCTCCGCCGATATAAATGTCAACAGGAAGCCATTCCTTTAATTTTTCAGGATCAGCCAATGCTTTTGGATTATGCGGATCTATATATCTTAAAAAGTACCAGCAGCTTCCGGCCCATTGAGGCATTGTGTTTGTTTCTCTGCGTCCTTTTTTGCCGGTTTTCGGATCCACTACATTAACCCATTCTTCGATATTGGCCAGTGGCGATTCCCCTGTTCCGCTCGGTTTAACTTCTTTTGTTTTTGGAAGCATAAGCGGCAATTCCTCTTCCGGAACCGGAGTCATCGTTCCGTCTTCCCAATGGATGATCGGAATAGGTTCTCCCCAATAACGTTGGCGGCTGAACAGCCAGTCGCGCAGACGGTATGTTACTTTTTTGGATCCGACCCCTTTTTCTTCCAGCCATTCGATCATTTTGGCAATGGCTTCTTCTTTATTTAATCCGTTCAAGAAATCGGAATTGACATGCACACCATCGCCGGTGTAGGCTTCTTTGTTCACATCTCCGCCGGCGACTACTTCTTTAATCGGCAGTCCAAATTTTTTAGCGAACTCGAAGTCCCTTTCGTCGTGGGCAGGAACGGCCATAATCGCTCCTGTTCCGTAGCTCATCAGTACATAATCGGCAATCCAAATCGGCATCTTTTCATTTGTAACAGGGTTGATCGCATAAGCGCCAGTAAATACACCCGTTTTTTCTTTTGCCAAATCGGTACGTTCCAAATCGCTTTTTGATTGAATTTGTTCTAAATAGCGTTCAACCGCTGCTTTTTGTTCCGCTGTCGTAATTTTTTCCACTAACGGATGCTCAGGGGCCAAAACAGTATAAGTGGCTCCAAACAAAGTATCCGGTCTTGTTGTGAAAACAGTGAATGTTTCATCATGGCCATCGACTTGGAAACGAACTTCTGCCCCTTCTGAGCGGCCGATCCAGTTTCTTTGCATCTCTTTAATGCTTTCAGGCCAATCCAATTCTTCCAAATCTTCCAAAAGTCGATCAGCATAAGCTGTAATTTTTAATACCCATTGTTTCATCGGGCGGCGAATAACCGGATAACCACCACGTTCACTTTTGCCATCAATGACTTCTTCGTTGGCCAGAACAGTGCCAAGAGCCGGGCACCAGTTGACCGGAACTTCATCTATGTAAGCAAGACCTTTTTCATACAATTTTAAAAAGATCCATTGCGTCCATTTATAATATTCGGGATCGGTAGTATTAATCTCTCTATCCCAATCGTATGAAAATCCTAATGATTTGATTTGACGTTTAAAATTGGCAATGTTTTTTTCCGTGAATTCCGCAGGATCGTTGCCGGTATCAAGGGCATACTGTTCCGCCGGCAATCCAAATGCATCCCACCCCATCGGATGGAGAACATTATACCCTTGCATCCTCTTCATTCGGGCAAGAATATCGGTTGCCGTATATCCTTCCGGGTGACCGACATGAAGTCCGGCGCCGGATGGGTATGGGAACATGTCCAATGCATAAAATTTTGGCTTGTCCGGATCTTCCGTCGTTCGGAATGTCTTATGTTCTTCCCAGTATTTTTGCCATTTCGATTCGATTTTTTTATGGTCGAAACTCATGTAGCTGATCTCCTCCTTTGCTTTCAGCGATATTGGTATATCAAAACAGGAAAAATAGAAAAAAACTCCCGTCCCCCAGTTTGGGACGAGAGATGCTTTCGCTCCCGCGGTACCACCCACATTAGTGCACAAGGCACTCAGCTCGATTCCTTAACGTGGAAGGACGGCAAACGCTACTCAGCTTTCACGTCTGCAACTCTAAGGCGAGTTCATGGCAGACCCGGTTGACTTGCACCTTCCGTCAACTCTCTAAATCGGGAGTTTATGCCACTACTGCTCCTTATCATCGTTTTTTACCCATCATTTTAGTATAAGATTATTTTAGACAAATTTAAACAAACTTTCAAGTCTGTTTCAAAGAAGGACATGGAATCAAACAGCTATGTAGCTACATGGTTATTGCTCCAGAACCAATAAAACGAATTGGTTTGATATCTTTTTCATAAACTAAAGAATTCAGAGAAACTATATCCGGATAAATATTATAATTTCTAACTTATTAACTAGACAGTTACGGGTAAATAACCAGCTATCAGCAGCTACATAACTGTTATACATTTTCGTTTTCTCATGATTTTTATCAATTCGTTCCGTAACAGGAAACGATAACATTCGATGTGTTGACTGCCTTTATCAATACTCGATATTTAGTTGAGGAGCTTTTTGTCTTAGTGGTGATTTTATAAGGTGTATTCCAGTAGGTTAAGTGATAACCATAGCCAGTCGTAAATTTCCAATATCCGCCATCCAGGTATTGAAGATAAACATATACGTCTCCAGTGGTGTTTTTCACATTCACTTCATGCACGATGTTAGGATAAGAAGTCGTACAAGGACTACTGCCTGCATAAGAACCGGCAGAAAGGGTATTGTTAAAAGTTGTAGTAGCTGCAAATGTTTCAGACACAGAAGCAAATGCTAATATAAGCGCAAAAAATGGAACAAGAATGAAAAATAGCCATCTCTTCATTACTCCTTGAGACAACTCCAAATTCATTTTTTATCTTCTCCCTTCATTAATAGTGGTTAAAACGACAGTACACACTCTTAAGTTAGAATGCTTTTATTTTATTCTAAATTTTCAGTCTATAAAACAAACCAATTTCCCAATAATGAAGTACGAAAATCTTAAGCCTAACTTTACTGCGACTAATGTCTCAATCATCCAAAAGCCATCATCTCATTTGTCTAATAAACAACAGAAGCAGTCCCAAAAAAGGACTTAAACTCTGTCCTTTTTGAGACTGCTTCCAAAAAGCATTACGATTTTGATTTCACGGGTTGGCTGTTGCGGGCATTCTGTTTTTTTGTTTTTTCGATTGTGCTGTATTCATTCGCTATTTCATAATGCTCCGAATTCGTTCCATTTTTGGTTTTTTGCTCGGGATTTTGTCGTTTGGATCTTTTTTTCACATCAGTTCCCCCTAACGATCGTGGTTAAGCAAAATCATTTTGTTTTGCATATCTTGTATCTGCAGCCTTTTACGGTAAAGCTGTTCCCTTTGTTGCGGATTGGCACTGTTATAAAGCTGCAGCCATTCATTGTAAAGATTCTCCAGTTCTTGCATGGCTTCACGATATTCGACATCATGATAATGCCCCTGCAAAGCCCCTTCCTGATATTGCTCTTGGGCTTTTAAAATTACATTTTCGCAAGTCTGAAGAAAATGATCGATGGAGTCTCTCGTAGCCATGATTTTGCCTCCTTGACAAATTGAAGCGGCTTTCATCCGCCTCTTAAATAGTTTTTTCCACATTTCATCCTTTATAGTTGGTAAAGTTCGGTTGACATGTTTTTTAAAAAATCGTGATTTTTCAATCTTCTCAGCCAACTACATTCCCTTTTAAAAATGGAATCTTTATTTACTTTTACGTGACATTCTTGTTCTATTGGAATGTATTCGCTCTTCATGATAAAATTTGTACGTTAGGAGGAATGCAAATGGAAAACCCTTTTCCATACAGCAACAATGACAAACGTTATCACACCTGGAATTATCACTTACGTCAGGTGTTTGGACATAAAGTATTTAAAGTTGCCTTAGACGGCGGTTTTGATTGTCCAAATCGGGACGGCACCGTCGCATACGGCGGCTGTACATTTTGCAGTGCGGCTGGTTCCGGAGATTTTGCAGGCGACCGCGCCGACGATTTGGAAACACAGTTTCATAAAATAAAGGCAAAAATGCATCAGAAATGGAAAGATGCAAAATACATGGCTTATTTTCAAGCGTTTACCAACACTCACGCACCCGTAGAAGTATTAAGGGAAAAATATGAAACGGTCTTAAAACAAGAAGGAGTAGTAGGATTGTCGATTGCCACACGTCCGGACTGCCTTCCCGACGATGTAGTGGACTATTTGGCAGAGTTGAATGAAAGAACTTACTTATGGGTCGAGCTGGGATTGCAAACCGTCCATGAAAAAACCGCTCAATTGATTAATCGTGCGCATGATTTTGACTGTTATGTAGAAGGAGTAGAAAAGCTTCGCCGACACGGCATCAGAGTTTGTTCCCACATTATTAATGGTTTGCCGTTGGAAACATATGACATGATGATGGAAACCGCTGAAGCTGTCGCCAAATTGGACGTTCAAGGGATTAAAATCCATCTTCTTCATTTGTTAAAAGGAACACCGATGGTCAAACAATATGAAAAGGGAATGTTGAAATTTCTATCCTTTGATGAATACGTTCAACTAGTGTGCGATCAATTAGAAATTCTGCCCCCTGAAATGATCATTCACCGTATTACCGGCGACGGTCCGATCGATTTGATGGTCGGTCCGATGTGGAGCGTCAATAAATGGGAAGTTTTAAACGCCATTGACGATGAACTGAAGCGCCGAAACAGCTGGCAAGGAAAATTTTTCAAAAAAGCCAAAGTCCATTCATGATGAACAGCAGGTGAAATCAATGATATTAGAAGGAATTTTGCCTTATGCGCGGACGCTTTTGGAAAAAGCAGTGACGCCAGGAGATGCTGTCGTAGATGCCACCATGGGCAACGGGCATGATACGGTATTCCTTGCCAATTTAGTAGGGGAAAAGGGGACAGTATTTGCTTTTGATGTCCAAACAGAAGCGTTGAAAAAAACGAAAGAACGTTTGGAGCAGCACCAACTGACTGATCGAGTCGTCCTCTATCATAGAGGACATGAAGAACTAATCCGAACGATTCCCGAAAAGTTTCACGGAAAAATTACCGCGGCGATTTTCAATCTCGGATATTTACCCGGAAGCGACAAATCGATCGTCACCAAACCGGAAACGACTAAAGAAGCGGTCGAACAATTGCTCGAAATCATGGCTCCTGGAGGCGTCATTGTGTTGGTTGTCTATCACGGCCATGAAGAAGGAAAAAGAGAAAAAGACGAACTTTGTTCTTTTGTCCGCAGCATTGATCAATCCATCGCTCATGTGCTGCTTTACCAATTTATCAATCAAATTAACGATCCGCCGTTTATTATTGCCTTGGAAAAAAGGAAATGACATCCTAGGCGAGATTGAAAGATGAAAAAAGGCAACTGGCTGATAAACCAGTTGCCTTTTCTTTTTAACTCAGATTGACTTTTA
The DNA here is from genome assembly GCF_038006725.1 of Bacillus sp. FSL W8-1127. NCBI lineage: Bacteria > Bacillati > Bacillota > Bacilli > Caryophanales > Bacillaceae > Bacillus > Bacillus sp. FSL W8-1127. Next base: position 2,696,357 of record NZ_JBBOVU010000001.1, read on the forward strand.
CTTAAGCACTTCTTCCGCGATCAGTTCATAAGAGCGCAAACGGTCTTCAAAGCTGTATGTGATGGACACCAACACAATTTCTTCTGTTTCATATAATTCACTTAAGCGCAAGAGTTGATCGTGGATCTGTTTTGGATCACCGATAATCATCCGTTTTCGATTCTCCTGAACGATCTTTCGTTCCAATGAATCGTACGAATATTGAGCGGCTTTTTCCGGGCTTAGAGTTCCGTTCAGCGGCGTTCCCCGTTCCAGCATAAGTAAAGTTAAGTCTAAACTTGAAGCAATTCGTTCCGCCTCTTCTTCTGTTTCTCCGCAAATGGCAAAAACCGCTACCATATTTTTAGGCTCGCTTAAATACTTGGACGGTCGGAACTGACGGCGATACTCTTTTGTAAACTCCGGACCTCCCTCCCCATTGATAAACTGGGCAAATGTATAGGGCAGTCCTTTTTGAGCAGCCAGTTCTGCGCTGGAAAGGCTGGAACCGAGCATCCAAACTTCAGGAACAGTCTGTGTAACAGGAGAAGCTTTCAATCCGTAATACGGATGACTTTCGTCCAGCGAATCGTATAGATAGGTGAGCAGTTCATCAATTTGTTCCGAATAACGGTCAACTTTGCGGTACTGGCCGTTGTTTAACGCCAGCGTGGCTCTCGGCATTCCACCGGGGGCACGTCCTATTCCTAAATCGATTCGTTTCGGATTCAGCGCTTCTAAAACACGAAAATTTTCCGCCACTTTAAACGGACTATAATGAGTGAGCATTACCCCGCCGGAACCTAGCCGGATTTTTTTCGTTTTGGCTGCCAGATAGGATATCAACACTTCCGGTGAAGATCCTGCTAAAGTGGTTGAATCATGGTGTTCAGAAACCCAAAAACGCTCATATCCCAATTTTTCTACATGCTGAGCCAATTTCACTGTATTGGAGAGTGCTTCTTCCGCCGTCATTCCTTCTGAAATGGGCGACTGATCTAAAACACTTAATTTTAAAGCCACTTCTTTACATCCCCTTATTGAAAACTTTGGTTTGATTGTTTCATTATTCACTATGAGTAGCTAATTGTCTAATAAATTGCTCTTCCTTAACGTCACCAATACTTTCGGAAACATTCCATGAATGAACGAACGGATGAAAAACGGCTCTTTTTGTATGTTTCTGTCCAAACAGAAAAAAGTTATTTGGACACATGCTGACGAAATTTTCGATACATTCTGCCGTTATAATAGAAAAAGTAGCTGGTCGAACCTCCAAAACGGATAATTTTCTTCGCTAAAGACTGAACATCCTTTTGTTGGTTGACTTTATCCTCCGATAAATAAATGCCAAGGAGCCCCCTGTTGATCAATTGATGAAATTTGGCATGAGGCAAATGTTTCGTGCTGCTATCCGCTTTTTGAATAAAATATTGAAAGCGGGACAAAAGCTCTTCTTGACTGTCATAATAAAAGCAAAAATTTAAATCTCCGCCTTTTCGGTCCTCTTCCTGATCAATAAAATAATCCAATAAAATGTGAAGACCTTGGATATACGGAAAATAGGCTTCTCGAATCATGGACGCATATTCCGGCTTGAAATCGTCTCTAAATGCATAAGAAACTAAGCAAAAAATGCCCAAAGTGGAACCTGAACAAGCCGAAAACTCAAACCATTCCATCTTCGGAAGCTGATCTTTATAGCGAGAAAACCATTTTTTTAATCGTTCTTCTCTTTCTTCCACACAAACATGCTTATGTATTTGGAGATCGCAATAATATCGGCAAAGTTCAAGCAAGTAGGAAGATATAGCCGGATAATGATTGATTTTTTGCAAAACTGACTGGCATGTGCCGACTAATTCCCGTAAATAGCCGCCATCTTCCTGCTCGTTTCGAAATCGGTAATAAGGGCGAAAAGGAGCTCCTACCGTTAACGCATCTATCATCGATTCGTGAAGGGCAGCAAAATCTTTTGGATCAAGAGAAGTGCTCCGGTCGCATAAATTGTCCAAGTAATCGCTGATCGTCTGGTAAGCGACAATAAACTTTACAGCTTCTCCGATATGTTCGCCGGACAGCAGCGCTAAAATCGAACCGCCTTCACAATGAAACGTTTTATGTTCGATACTGGCAAGTGCTTGTTTTTTCAATTCTTGATCAGGTATCGAGTTCGCCTTTTGTTTCCATTTGTTTAATTCTTTATGAACAGTTGGAAATACTTTACGATAAGCCTGCCCCATTAATGAAAATGGATGGGTGGGGATGGTCAATATTCTCACCTCTTTTAATCAACCACATAGCCAATGGAACGCAAGCAATTTTCGACAAAACTCTTCGTATATGCGAAAACCTCTTCTCTTTCCGGCTCATTAAAAATTTCATGGTACAGTTTCGGCCACTCTTTGAAATGCATTTCTGAAAGAGACAATTGCTGAAACCACTTTTTCACTTCAGACTTATCTACAATTTTATCATCTCCTGCTTGCATGACCAAAAATGGAATATCAGGCATTTTCGAAACATCTGTGAACGCAAGCTTTACAGCCTGTATCATTTCCCTGTACCAGCGGACTGACACCTTTGTCACGTACAACGTATCGTTTAAATCAATTTCCTGTACTTCTTTATTCCTCGTCGCCATTTCAATGGATAATCCCGTTGCAAATTTAACGGAAGGCACCAGGGAATTTAAACCATAGGAAAGAACATCAAGAATTTTTGGCGGCGTGTGCAGAAGCCCTAAACAAGGCGAAGACAAGATCACCCCGGCCAGTTTGACTCGCTCTTCCTGCAATAGACGGATGGCAACAAGCCCTCCTAAACTATGTCCAAGCAAGAATATAGGCAAATCAAATTGGTAGGCAGCCTGTATCCACTCTTTCACTGCCGATATGTATTCATCAAAACGCTCAATATGGCCGCGCTTAGACCTGGATGTCGTTCCTTGCCCGGGCAAATCGCCCATTACTACATGAAAACCGGAATTTCTCCACATTTCAATGAGCCATCCATATCTGCCATGATGTTCAAAAGCGCCGTGAATCATGACAATGACGCCCTTTCCTTGTCCATCCTCGGGATCCCATTTCCACATGTTGATCAACCTCGCTTTTTTACAGATCTAGAGGTCCCTTTTGCCTCCGTTTCTTGTTCCTTTCATGCTCTCCCGACGTTAAACGGCTTCGTTGATAAGTACCGACACTTCGCTTATAGAATCCAATTTTTTTAAACAGTGTCGACTTTTATCCATTACGGCCACTTGCTGAGATAGATTTTCTCCCGTTCACATCATGTAGCAAAAATACAGATTTGGCAAGGAAGATACCCACCACATTATACAAATCTTCTAAAATTCGATAGAATAAGGTAGAAGGAGCAAAGAAAGGAGCAAAGAAAGGAGCCAAGAACGGTCATGATCTATCCTTATCACGAAAAAACGCCGAAAATCGCTGATTCTGCCTTTATCGCTGATTATGTCACCATTACGGGAGATGTTGAAATTGGCGAAGAATCCAGCGTTTGGTTCAACACCGTCATCAGAGGAGACGTTGCACCAACGATCATCGGTAAAAAAGTCAATATTCAAGACAACTCCGTACTTCATCAAAGTCCAAATAATCCGTTAATATTGGAAGATGAAGTGACAATCGGCCATCAAGTGATTTTGCACAGTTGCATCATTCGTAAAAAGGCTCTTATCGGTATGGGTTCTATTATACTCGACCGCGCCGAAATTGGAGAAGGGGCTTTTATCGGAGCCGGCAGCCTTGTACCGCCGGGAAAAGTCATCCCTCCACACTCAATGGCTTTCGGACGGCCAGCCAAAGTCATCCGTCCCATAAATGAACATGATAAAAGCGAAATGGAACGAATTGTCCGGGAGTATGCCGAAAAAGCTCAGTATTATAAGCAGCTGCAAAATCAAAAGGATTAGTAGTATGTCCAAAAACCATTATCCCATTCCTGCCATCCACTTTCCAAGCAGGCTCATGCGCCGGTGTTGATTCAAACATCCATTTTGTTTTCCATCCGGTGCTCTCAAAAATGTTTTAGGTGGTGCTGAATGAATTTTACTTTCATGATTTTATTCTTTTTTCTCATTAGTTTAGGAATCCTTCTTCTTTTTATCATAAGATATTTCCGCGACAAATGGAAACCGGCCGTTTTAATAGCGTTGCTTTTTTTCTTGTTTCTTTCAGTCTTTTTCCGGGATGAAGTCAAATATTCGATTCCGTTCCAAAAATCGCTTATAGCATTTCATCATTGGACTCATTATTCTACAGTCAAAGTAAAAGAGAGCGTTTTGCTTGATTCCCCTCTCATTTCTCAATTGCCGGAACTGCCACGGGGATGCGAAGTGACAAGCTTGGCCATGCTCCTTCAATCAGCAGGCGTCTCCGTCGATAAAATGGAACTGGCCAAAGAAGTGAAAAAGAACCCTGCCACTTATCGAGTGGAGAATGGACTTATTTTTTTCGGCGACCCTGACAACGGATTTGTCGGCGATATGTATACGCTTTCTAAACCCGGACTGGGAGTTTATCATAAGCCCATTTTGGAACTGGCCAATAAATATTTGCCAGAAGGCAAGAAGGCATTAGATTTGACAGGAGCGGATTTTGAAGAATTAAAAGTCCATCTTTCCGACGGCCGCCCAGTTTGGGTTATCATCAATACCACTTACAATAAGCTGCCGGACAGCGCGTTTCAAACTTGGCATACGGAGAGCGGAAAAATAAAAATTACTTATAAAGAACACTCGGTATTAGTCACCGGTTATGACGATCAGTATGTGTATTTTAACGATCCACTAACCAATGTAAAAAATCAAAAAGCACCCATTGACTCCTTTGAAAAAGCATGGGTGCAAATGGGGAGACAGGCCATTACCTATCTCCCCTAGTTTTTTACCCATTATTACACAAGCTGCATTTCCCGTTGTTTTTGTGTTTGAAATTCATATTTGCCTTCTACATATACAGCATGCCAAATCATAAAAATAAGAACGGTCCAAATTTTACGGCTGTTATCTTTCTTCCCTTGGCAATGTTCTTCCAGTAAATCTAATACATATTGCTTGTTAATAAGATGCCCCGTTTCGCTTTCTTTAATAATGGTCACAGCCCAATCATGCATTTCTGCTTTCAGCCAATGGCGAATTGGCACCGGGAATCCCAGTTTCTTTCTATTTAATACATGATCAGGGACAATTCCTTCTGCAGCTTTTCGAAGGATGTATTTGGTCGTGCCATGAGCGGTTTTATAGCGCGTTGGAATTTTGGACGCCACTTCAAATACTTCTTTATCAAGGAATGGAACGCGCAATTCCAAAGAATGGGCCATTGTCATTTTATCTGCCTTTAACAAAATGTCACCGCGCAGCCATGTATGAATATCAATATACTGCATGCGATCGACATCGTCATAACCGACCGTTTCTGCATAAAATGGCTTTGTAATGTTAGTATATTCAAGGCCGTCGCGATATTGTCGCAATAGTTTCCGTTTTTCCTCTTCTCCAAACATCTTCGCATTACCGATGTACCGTTCTTCCATCGGCGTAACTCCGCGTTCAATAAAGCTTTTCCCTTTCACACCATCAGGCAAAATGGAAGCCAACAATCGAAGCAATTTTTTCCCAACTTCCGGTATGTTTTGAAAAACAGCTAACGATTGCGGTTCACGATAAATATTATAGCCGCCGAAAAGTTCATCTGCTCCTTCTCCTGATAATACGACTGTTACATGTTTTCTTGCTTCGCGAGCTACGAAGTACAACGGAACACAAGCCGGATCGGCCAGCGGATCATCCATATGCCAAATAATCTTCGGCAGTTCTTTCATATATTCTTCCGGTGTGATCACGTAGCTAATATTTTCCACACCCAATTTTTCCGCTGTTTCTTTAGCCACATCAATTTCACTATATCCATCGCGTTCAAATCCGACAGAGAATGTTTTAATCTTTGGATGGTATTGCTTGGCAATCGCAGCAACAAAAGAAGAATCAATTCCCCCTGAAAGGAAGGATCCGACAGGCACATCGCTTCTCATGTGTACTTTTACAGAATCAAGAAGCGCCTCACGCACCATTTTCACATATTCGTCTTCTTCGCGGTAAATCGGTTGGAAAGCGGCTTTCCAATAACGGCGAATCGTCATGTTTTCGCCGACTTTTTTAATAAAATAGTGGCCAGGTTCCAATTTTTGAATTTCCGCATGCAATGTATCAGGTTCCGGAACGTATTGATACGTAAAATAATGTTGAGCGGCATTCGCATTTAAGCTGCTTTCTTCACTGGCAAGCAAAATGCTCTTCTTTTCGGAAGCAAAAAAAGTACGTCCTCCTTCTTCTTTATAAAAAAATGGTTTAATGCCGAACGGATCTCTTGCACCGAACAACACTTGTTCTTCTTTATCCCAGATCACAAAAGCGAACATACCGCGAAGCTTTTCTACAGCTTTTTCTTTTAGGCGGCTGTACAAAGCGACGATGGTTTCTGTGTCAGACGAAGTAGCAAATTCAACGCCTTCTTTTAAAAGTTCTTCCCGTAATTCCACATAATTGTAGATCTCGCCATTAAAAATAATCCAATATCGTTCATTTTCAAATGACAGCGGTTGGTTTCCGTTTTCAAGGTCAATAATACTTAAACGTCGAAATCCTAATTGAACGTGTTCATCTTGATAAAATCCATCATGATCAGGACCACGGTGATAAATGATATCGTTCATTAATTTAAATTGTTCTTCCGTTAATTTCGGATAATCTTTATGATCATAAACGCAACCGATAAAGCCGCACATGACTATCACCTTTCTGTAATTTAAGTTCACATTACTAGTTTAACGAAATTGTGAATCTTGGCAAGGAATTTATTTCATGAAAAATTTCCATTTCATTCCGGAAGTTCCAAAATCAAATCACTTCCAATACCTCAACAGGAAAAGCGTCCAAGTTCAAAAGTCGAATTTTTTATCAGTCCTTTTCTAGTTGTAGGAGAGTTTGCCTATTGGAATGTTGTATAAGTATCCCCTTTTTCACGATGATTCATCAATTGTACCATTTATTCTCCACTATAGATGGCCACAATATTTGGATTCATTAAATAATCTTCACGTTCAAATGAAAAAGGAGCTACAGCTAAAAGTGTAACTCCTGTACATTTGTCTATTGATTTAATGCTTGTTCGCGAAGCGTTTGGGCTTTATCTGTTTTTTCCCAAGGAAGGTCCAAATCGGTGCGTCCGAAATGGCCGTATGCAGCTGTTTGTTTGTAAATTGGGCGACGCAGATCAAGCATTTTGATAATTCCAGCTGGACGCAGGTCGAAGTTCTTTCTCACGACGTCTACCAATACATCTTCTGATACAGCTCCAGTTCCGAATGTATCGATGGAAATCGATACCGGCTGAGCTACCCCAATCGCATAAGCAAGCTGTACTTCACACTTTTCTGCCAGTCCAGCTGCCACAATATTTTTAGCTACATAGCGGGCAGCATAGGCTGCAGATCGGTCTACTTTCGTCGGATCTTTCCCGGAAAAAGCTCCTCCACCATGTCTTGCGTAGCCGCCGTAAGTGTCTACGATAATTTTCCGTCCCGTTAATCCGGCGTCACCTTGAGGTCCTCCAATAACAAAACGGCCGGTCGGATTGATGAAATATTTCGTTTCATCATCGATCAATTCTTTTGGAACAATTGGGTCAATAACATGTTCTTTAATGTCGCGCTGAATTTGCTCTAACGTGATTTCCGGATGATGTTGGGCCGAAATGACAATCGTATCGATGCGCACAGGCTTGTCGTTTTCATCATATTCAACCGTTACTTGCGTTTTTCCGTCCGGACGCAAGTAAGGAATAATCCCTTCTTTGCGCACTTTTGTCAACCGGCGGGATAAAGAATGGGCTAAAGAAATAGGAAGCGGCATTAATTCTTCCGTTTCATTGCAGGCAAATCCGAACATCAAACCTTGGTCGCCCGCGCCAATCGCTTCAATTTCTTCATCCGTCATCGATCCTTCTCTTGCTTCCAGGGCGCGGTCCACCCCTTGAGCAATGTCGGGAGATTGTTCATCGATAGACGTCAAGACACCGCAAGTATCTGCGTCAAAACCGTATTTCGCCCGGGTATAGCCAATATCCCGCACCGTTTGGCGTACAATTTTGGGAATATCCACATAAGAAGACGTCGTAATTTCTCCAGAAACCAGCACAAGCCCAGTTGTTACTGAAGTTTCAGCAGCCACCCTTGCATTCGGGTCTTTTTCGAGAATAGCATCGAGAATGGCATCAGAAATTTGGTCGCAAATTTTATCTGGATGCCCTTCGGTGACAGACTCTGAAGTGAAAAGACGGCGTTTTTTTGACATCAAAGTTCCTCCTATCGCAGTTTCGATCAATTCCATTTCCTTCTTTTAACCCGCCAGTTAAGGTCTTGACAACAGAGAAAGTAAGCCTTATCTTTTTGGGGTCAAAACATTTGAAAATGAATGTTCGCTTTATTTTTAAACGGTACTCGTTTCCTTTCGTAGTATGGTATGATTGCCCGTTTCCAAAGGACCGGCAATCTCAATGGTCCAGCGCCAAACTCAATCAAAAAGAAAAACCTTTCCCAAAAGAATGCAGAGGAAAGGTTTTTGGTTACATGCGCCTTTCACTCTTATCGTTCAAGGTATTTACACCTTGCATCAGGTTAGCACCTTTCTCACAAGCCTCTCGCGTCGCCGGTACGACATAAGAAGCATGTCCTTTTACCTGACGGCTTCAAAATCATCGCTTGTCGTTGAGAAGGTTGCCGGGTTTCATCGGGCCTGTCCCTCCGCCAACTCAGGATAAGAGTATCCGTTCAATGTTAAACTATAACGTAGAAACCAAACGGGTGTCAACAAAATTTTGTCTTTCCGTTGACGCAATGTTTTCTTCCTGAAATAGAAATAAATTCTATTTTAAACCCGTCGCAACAGACGGTTTAAACGGACTCATTAAAACCTGAACCAAAAAACTCTGAATCATATCCTGTTTCTCCCTTTTTTCTTCCTTTTATATAGTATAGAATAGGCATGCCAATTAAGGAAAAGATGAAAAAAAATAGACAAAAATTTACGATAAATAGTATAGACTAATCGAATAAAAGTGTTATACTATTTCTTAAGTGAACTCGAAAATAACATCTAAAAATAAAAACAAAAGGATGGTTATTATTTATGAATTCTGTCATTTCAAATGAAATTTTGGAATTAGTTAAGGGATCCAATGTCCATGTTCAATTATCTGTCCCACAACTGGTGGAAAAAGTCCTTTCCAGAAAAGAAGGCGTATTAACTTCTTCCGGCGCCGTTCGCGCTCAAACCGGAAAATATACCGGGAGATCACCAAAAGACAAATACATTGTAAAAGAGCCATCAACCAAAGACAAAATAGACTGGGGACCGGTGAACCAGCCGATTTCTCCAGAAGTTTTTGATAAATTATACCATAAAGTCATTCGTTATTTAAAAGAACAAGAAGAAATTTTCGTATTTAAAGGATTCGCCGGCGCCGATCCATCTCATCGCCTTCCGATTCAAGTAATCAATGAATACGCATGGCATAATCTTTTTGCCCATCAGCTTTTTATCCGTCCGACGGAAGAAGAATTAGCAGGTCATCAGGCGGAATTTACCATTCTTTCAGCCCCTAATTTTAAAGCTGATCCTGAAGTTGACGGAACGAGATCAGAAACCTTTATCATTATCTCTTTTGAACGCAAAGTCATATTGATTGGCGGAACTGAATACGCCGGAGAAATGAAGAAATCCATTTTTTCGATCATGAATTACCTCTTGCCGGAATCCGGCGTCTTATCGATGCACTGCTCGGCCAATGTCGGTTTTGAAGGAGACGTTGCTCTGTTCTTCGGGCTTTCTGGAACGGGAAAAACTACTTTATCCACAGACCCGAACCGCCGTTTAATAGGAGATGACGAGCACGGATGGTCATCTACAGGAGTCTTTAATATCGAGGGCGGCTGCTATGCAAAATGCATCGGGCTTTCTAAAGAAAAGGAACCGCAAATTTATCATGCGATCCGCTTTGGGTCCGTTCTTGAAAATGTAGTATTAGATGAAAATACTCGGATTCCGGATTATAACGACTCTTCTTTGACAGAAAATACTCGTGCCGCCTATCCAATTGACGCGATCGATAATATTGTCGTTCCAAGTATTGCAGGTCATCCAAACACGATTATCTTTTTGACCGCAGACGCTTTCGGTGTTCTGCCCCCTATCAGCAAATTGACAAAAGAACAGGCCATGTACCATTTTCTAAGCGGATACACATCCAAATTAGCCGGTACGGAAAGGGGCGTTACCTCGCCTGAAGCAACATTCTCCACATGCTTTGGAGCGCCATTCTTGCCTCTTCCGGCTACACGATACGCAGAAATGCTCGGCGAAAAAATCGATGAACATAATGTGCAAGTCTATTTGGTCAATACCGGATGGACAGGCGGAGAATACGGCGTCGGATCCCGAATGAAACTATCCTATACACGTGCAATGGTTCAAGCCGCTTTAGAAGGCGAATTAGCTAATACCGAAACTCAGAAAGACGAAATTTTCGGTCTGGAGATCCCTCTTCATGTTCCGGGAGTGCCGGACGAAGTATTGCTGCCGAAAAAAACATGGCAGGATGAAAAAGCATATGAAGAAAAAGCACTGGAATTGGCGGCCCGCTTCCGCGAAAACTTTAAGAAATTTACCAATGTACCCGCAGAAATTGAAAAATTGGGTGGACCTATTCAATAAAGATCGGCCGTTTGAAAGATATCCAATAATACCGAGATCCAACGTCAAACATCCCCTTCCCCCGCAATAATTTTCTTGCGGAAGAAGGGGATAGTTGCTTTTATGATCATTTTGGTCCATTTTTCCTTTCAAAATGCCCCATCACCAACACGGTCCATGCACTTCGTAGATCAGTTGGAAGATGTTTAAAAAATGATTAGAAATCGAGTAGGAGGGAGCGATTAACTCCCGTCCTCTCACACCACCGTACGTACGGTTCCGTATACGGCGGTTCAATTAAGATAATTGACGCAAGTCTTTATAACTTCCGTGAATAGCTGTTCTCTTTATGCCAGTGGTCACTCCACCCTCCAAGAGGTCTCCCACGGGATTCACCGCTTCCTCCCTCAAGTGAGGTACTACGTTTTCTGTGTTCATCATGACTCACTGAATACCAAGGGCTATTCTCTCTTAATTGTTCGGTCCTTCTTAGTTGTTCTAGACCAACTAATACTATGACCTCTGCTGACTTCTGACGGTTCAGCTACTTATCACTAAGTAGGTTATGAAGAGTACTTCACATATCCGCCAGACCTCCCCGGGTAAGTACATGCACTTTCACACCATCTATCCGCCTCATTTACTCGATATGACCTTCGACAGAAAGAGCTTTGTTTTGTTATGCAAACTCACTCAATCATACCTAGCCTTATATGAGGTTCGTGTTCCTCGGACCGGTGTTTTGCCTCCAGCTTCCTTCAGATTCCGCGTCACCACGGACACCCTTGCTCTTGGCTAACCTCTACTTCTGTCTTCGGGGTTCGGGACTTACACCCTATAGTTCATGTACATGCCGGGCGCACATAAAAAATAAGGGTGCTGTTGCGCAACCCCTTATTTTCTGCCTTTGAAAAGGTGAACAGTCTATTGATTTTTTCAGTTCGTGGAGTTTAAAGCAATAAGCCTGTATGTGATGAGAGTTTCCTGATTTTCCCACACTACTTTTTCAATCACAGCGGTACCTGAAATATCGCCATCCAACGTTTTTTTGACAGGAACAGGTACATGCAGCGGATAAAGACGATACCCTTTTTTTCTTAACTGAAATAGATTTCCTCCCACTCTTTCCTCATTTCCTTTTGTCACAATCATTGTATTCAGTTCCAGCGGCATTCCCATCGTTTATGCCCTCCCAATGAAAATATCGTTCTCTCCCTTATCCTATCACGACAGGACCTGATTTTTCATCCATTGACAAGAGGATGTCACCATTTTGCGGTTCATTGCGGGCGGAAAATAATGAGTGAAGTTCGGAAAATACCAAGTAGTCACACGTTTTCCCAATTCTTTCAGTCTTTTTTCCAAGCGGTAAGCGTGTTCAATTGATACATTTTGATCTTTTCCCCCGTGTATGATCAACACTGGACAACAAAGATTTTCTAAATGATAGATAGGTGTTCTCCACTTATATTCTTCTGGCACTTTTTTCGGACTTCCGCCGATCACCCTTTTCATCATCCTTCTTAAGTCCTTCCGCTCTTCATAAGTTAATTCCATATCTGTTACCCCGCCCCATGAAACGACCGAAGCAGCATCCCGTTTTTCAATCGCTGTCAGCAGTGCCATAACACCGCCGCGGGAAAAGCCGAAAATATGAATTCGGTTAGGATCCACCTTCGGATTTCTTTTTAACAATTCAAAACCGGAAAAAGCATCTTCACGATCTTTTCCCGCGAAATCTTCATTTCCTTCTCCTCCTTGATTTCCCCTGTAAAAAGGTGCAAATACAACAAATCCTTCCGAAGCAAATTGCGCGATTCGGGCCGGTCGAACCATACCGACGCTTTTGATCCCGCCCCGCAAGTATAATAATCCATCATACAGACCTTCTTTTTTCGGCACCGCAAGCAACCCTTTCACCCTTAAACCGCTTGACCAATAGGTAATCATAAAAAGATTCACATTTGGACTAGGAGAAGGAAAAACATATCGTTCAATGATCTGACCATCTTGCACGTTACCACCACCTTTCCCGTTCTCTTGCTTGCAGCCGTTTTTTGTTCAACTCCAAGAATTTGTTTCCACGATCCTATGTACTTTGTACTAAAACTGATAAATTACTGTTTTTTGGAAATTGAGGCAAAAAACGGCACATCCTATTCGCCCATTGTACAGCTTTTCTTGCAACGCATTTCAAAATGGGCGTTCACACATTTTTTGCCGTCATCATAAAATAGGATGAATCAAACGTACTATAAAATGACTAAAGGAGGCATTGTCCATGTCGAGTACGTTTAAAATGTCGTTTTCCATTCTCTTTGCTGCCGTGTTAATCATTGGGTTAAGTGCTTGCCAATCGAATGAAACAACTCAAAAAACAGAAAAAATAAGAGTTGCAGAAGTGACACGATCGGTTTTCTATGCCCCCCAATACGTTGCGCTCGCCAAAGGCTTTTTTAAAAAAGAAGGATTGGACGTACAGTTAAAAACCACTTGGGGCGGCGACAAAACGATGACCGCTCTGTTGTCGGGCGGTACAGATATCGGGCTTGTAGGCTCGGAAACATCGATTTATGTCTACACTCGCGGCTCTAAAAACCCAGTTATTAATTTTGCTCAATTGACCCAAACAGACGGAACGTTCCTCATTTCCAGGAAGAAGATAGATCACTTTACATGGAGCCAATTAAAAGACTCCCGTTTTCTCGGGCAACGTAAAGGCGGTATGCCGCAAATGGTCGGAGAATACGTGTTAAAGAAAAACGGAATTGACCCGCATAAAGATCTCCATCTGATACAAAATATCGACTATGCCAACATCCCGAACGCATTCGCTTCCGGCACCGGAGACTTCGTACAATTATTTGAACCTCAAGCCTCCATTTTTGAAAAAGAAGGAAAAGGATACATCGTCGCTTCGTTCGGAAAAGAATCAGGCCATGTTCCGTATACTTCTTACATGGCGACAAAAAGCTATATGGAATCTCACCAATCTGCTGTTTCTAAATTTACCCGTGCCATCTACCAAGCTCAGCAATGGGTCGCTGACCATAACTCGAAAGAAATTGCGCAAGTCATCCACCCTTATTTTAAAGATACGGATACCGATATGCTCGCGAAAGCGATTGATCGGTATAAAAATCAAGGAACTTATGCAACTGATCCAATACTCGATCCAAAAGAATGGAATCATTTGCAATCGATCATGAAGGAAGCCGGTGAACTTCCTAAGCAAGTAGATTACAAAACTCTTGTAAACACTTCATTTGCCGAGAAAGCCATAAAAGATTAAGGAGGGGCTATTCTTGAGTTTCGTCGAAATCGATCATGTCTCTCATACTTACTTTACCCCCGAAGCAGCTTTCGAAGCTGTTCATAATATTCAAATGACCGTGGAGGAAGGCGAATTTATTTCTTTATTAGGGCCGAGCGGCTGCGGGAAAACAACCCTCCTATCGCTCATCGCAGGACTGATGACCCCGACGTATGGAACGATTTATGTGGACGGACAACATCCAAAAAATTTAAAAAATACCATCGGTTATATGCTTCAGCAAGATTACTTATTTCCTTGGAAAACCATTGAACAAAACGTTCTGCTCGGCTTAAAAGTAATGAAACAATTAAACGAAACGAGTAAAGCAAACGCCCTATCCCTTTTGGAGCAAATGGGATTAAAAAACGTTCGCAATCAAACACCTCGGCAGCTGTCGGGGGGAATGCGGCAAAGAGTGGCACTAGTCCGAACATTGGCAGTCAATCCGAAACTGCTGTTATTAGATGAACCTTTTTCTGCCTTAGATTATCAAACAAAACTGAAGCTTGAGGATTTAGTTTTCCAAACGCTAAAGTCTTTTCAAAAAACGGCTATTTTAGTGACACACGATATTGGCGAAGCGATTTGTATGAGCGACAGGATCTATCTATTTTCCAAAGGTCCCGGACGAATCCATAAAGTCTTTGAAGTGCCGGATGAACTGAGATCCCTTTCTCCGCTCGAAGCAAGAAACCATTTATCCTTTACACCGTTTTTCCAAGAAATATGGAAGGAGTTGGAAAGTCTTGAAAATAGATGATCGCATTTCCTCACTGCATCAGAACTATAAATTAAAAATCAAAAAGGAAAAACGGTTCATCACCATATGCCAGATCCTATTATTTCTCGCCTTTTTCACGATCTGGGAAGTCGCCAGCCGCCGGGAATGGGTGGATCCGCTGATCTTCAGCTCTCCCTCTAAAATTTGGCATTTGCTTCTCAATAAAATCAGCGATGCTTCCTTGTTTCACCATATGGTCGTTACTTTAACAGAAACAGCGGCGGGATTTATCATCGGGACTTTAGCCGGCACGATACTTGCCACTATTTTGTGGTGGTCTCCTCTTCTTTCCAAGATTTTGGATCCTTACCTCGTTGTGTTAAACGCTCTGCCTAAAGTAGCTCTTGGCCCGATTCTCATCGTCGCGTTAGGCCCTGGTTTTACTTCCATCATCACGATGGGAGCAGTGGTTTCCGTCATCATCACCACCATCGTCGTATATACGTCCTTTCGGGAAGTGGATCCAAACTACTTGAAAGTATTGCAGACGTTCGGAGCCACC
Organism: Bacillus sp. FSL W8-1127; assembly: GCF_038006725.1. Classification (NCBI taxonomy): domain Bacteria; kingdom Bacillati; phylum Bacillota; class Bacilli; order Caryophanales; family Bacillaceae; genus Bacillus; species Bacillus sp. FSL W8-1127. Next base: position 2,711,709 of record NZ_JBBOVU010000001.1, read on the forward strand.
CGGAAACAAATCTTTCAAGAAGCTGTTTTTCCATCCAGCCTCCCCGCGATCATCTCTACTTTGAAAGTAAATGTCGGTCTATCATGGGTAGGCGTGATTGTCGGAGAATATCTTGTTTCCAACGAAGGACTCGGTTATTTAATCATTTACGGGTTCCAAGTATTTGACTTTACGCTTGTACTCATGTCGTTATTGATCATTGCCGTATTGGCAGCCATTATGTATCAAGCAGTAGCCGTGTTGGAAAAATTAACGGCCAAGAATCGAAACTAAAAAGAAATGCCCTGCGATTGTTTCAAATAACGCAGCGTTTGCTGCACCACATCGTCTTTCATCAAAAAGCTGAATTTACTTGAGTTCAAATACCGATTCAAGTCCCCTTTTATTAAGACCGGGCCGTCTGTTTCCAAATAATCCTTTTTAGGAACCAACGAATCAATCATGCCGTAGCATATCGCTTTTACAAAAGGCTTTATAGGATCTTTGACCAAATATTCACCCAAATAGAGCAAATGGTTGTTCAACAGGCCGCCTGTTTCTTCCCAAACTTCCCTTTTGGCGGCCTCTTGCACCGTTTCTCCTTCTTCGATTTTTCCACCTGGAAATTCCAATCCCCTTTTCGGATGATTGGTCAAAAGCCAGCTATCGTCGTATCGGCATAGAACAAGAACATGCTTTGGAGGGATGGTAAAAGCATTTTGAGAAAAACAAAGCTGCACTTCATATCCGTTTTGATCGTAAAACTTCTTCATTTTTTGGTCACACTCGATTTTCTTGGTTTTACCGATATTATACCGTGGAATGAATCGTTTCGCATTCCTTCTATTCGTTACAAATCCCCTTTTTCGTCCCAATAGCTGCCATCCAAAATCCCTATTTGTTCGATATGATTTTTGGCCTCATCATCGCCCAATTGATAAATCATTTCATAGATTTTGCGAAGATTTCGGTCATAGGCATCATTTTCCCGATCGTAATGGTATTGAACATACGGGGCGTGGCTGCGGAAAAAATTTTGCCATTCTACCGAATAATTCGATTCAAATATTTCGCGCAAACGAGTAATTTCTTCGTCTGTGGCAAAAATCCGATAATTCCATGGGGAATCCTGGGATGTTGTGAGAATCTCTCCATTCCCGACATGTACATAGTAAGTTTTTTTCTCACCGGCCAAATGATATCCTCCTCTTTTCCTATTTCTCATTTTTACTTTTTTCCACTCGCTCTTATAATATACAAGCATTTCTATTTGCTCTTTTCACAACCTTTTAACGCTAAGAAAGAAAAAGAAGTGGAAAGTTAAAAATCCGCCATTCTCCATCGCTCGGAATAAATCATCAGCAAACGGAAAAAATGGAGAAGAATGCTTGCATAAAAGCTTTTGGAATCCAAAGGTAAAGGAGGCTTTCCATATGAAATTAGTCGATGAATTATACGAACTGTATCGAGGGCGCTTGCAAGGAACGGAAGAAGACTTAGATATGATTACGTTATCCGTTTTAGAACATTTGTCTCGAAAAGAACTGCTGGATATCATCCACGATTTGCCCGATCCAGAACTGGAATATTTTTTTCGATTATATTTATTTGAAGAATTAAAGGAAAAATTTGCTCAGGAAGATGAACAGCTGTTAAAAGGAAAGCACAATTTCCACTAATTGGTTACATAAGCCATGACTTTACGGTCCACAAAAAAAAGCACATGATGACGCCCGGTAAAAAATCGCAAGACGTCATCATGTGTTTTCGATTAGTGCTGATTGCAAATTTCCTATTATGGGAGGACAACCAGCCTGTTGACTTCACCATTGCTTAAGCGGTCAAATCCTTCATTGATTTGCTCCAAAGGAATAGTGCCGCTAAGAAGTTTATCAATCGGCAGTTTCCCTTGTTTATACATATCAATAAATCTCGGAATATCTCTGGAAGGAACGCAGCTTCCGACATAAGAACCTTTCATCGTTCTTTCCTCTGCCGTTAAAGTCACTTGCGTGAATGAAAACTTGTGCGAAGGGTGAGGAAGACCGGTTGTAATCGTCGTTCCACCTCTTCTGGTAATTTTATAAGCCGTATCCATGGCCGGTACCGCTCCTGCCGTTTCAAACGCATAATCAACCCCTCCGTCAGTAGCGGCCTTCACGTTTTCTACTACATGCTCATCTCCTGCATTGAAAACATCCGTCGCACCAAGCTGTTTGGCGAATTCCAGCTTTTCTTGATTCAGATCAATGGCGACGATCTTTCTCGCACCAGATGCCACCGCGCCTAAAAGGGCGCTCAAACCGACTCCGCCCAACCCGACAATCGCCACGGTGCTTCCCATCTGTACTTTTGCGGTATTCACTACTGCTCCGACTCCGGTCATCACCGCACATCCGAATAATGCCAATCGTTCAAACGGTACATCCTTATCCACTTTTACAACTGAATTTCTGGCAACCACTACATATTCAGAAAAAGCCGAAACGCCGAGATGGTGATGAATATCTGAACCGTTTTCATGCAGTCTTCTTTCACCGCTCAATAGAGTACCTTGATTATTTGTTTCGGCTCCTTTTTCGCATAAAGCCGGCCGACCTTCCTGACAGGGCAGACAATGTCCGCAACTAGGAACAAAGACACAAACTACATGATCGCCTTCTTGTAAATCGTCTACCCCTTCTCCGACTTTTTCTACAATTCCTGCTGCTTCATGTCCCAGTGCCATTGGTGTAGGCCTTGGTCTGTCGCCGTTAATCACAGATAAGTCTGAGTGGCATAATCCAGCCGCTTTGATTCTTACCAGGATTTCTCCCCTTTTCGGCGGATCCAGCTCCAATTCTCTTATTTTCAAAGGCTGGCTTTCTGCATACGGACGTGATAATCCCAACTCATACAATACGGCTGATTTTGTCTTCATTTTGCTAGTACATCTCCCTATTCATAATATCCTTCAGTAGACTTAATAAATGATTGAAATTGTTGGCTGTCGTGGCCAAACCATACTTGAGAATTGGTTTCTTTCGCCAATCTTTTAATTTTTTCCACTGCTTTTACATAACCTAAAGAATCATAAATAATTCCCGGAACTTTGATGGGAGTGCCATAATTTTCAGCTGAATAGACAGCATCGGAAGCTAAAATAATTCCTCCCGTACCCGGCAGTTGAACATGCAGACCTAACATCCCCCAAGCATGGCCGCTGCCAAAGTTCAAAAGCGTCACATCTTCCGCCAATTTAAGCTGGTCCTCATTTCTGCCGATGGTCTTCCACTGCAGATGGTTTTTGATCCAAGCATCAATATCAGCCCAAATATAGGCGCCGCCTTTTTGATGCTCAGCATAACATCTTAAAGCACCGTTCAATTCATCTTCATGAACGATAATCGTCGCATTTGTAAACATTTCCAAGCAGCCGGCATGGTCCAAATGCAAATGAGAAGCTACAACGTATCGGATATCTTCAGGACGCACTTTCAACTGTTCCAGCCGGTTATGTAAATAGCATTCTTCGCTCGCTTCCCAAGGAAAGGTCTTTTGGGTCATTTCTTCCCAGCGCCCTTTCACTCCCATTGAGTTCGGATTGCAAGCGGTATCAAACAAAATTTTTCCTTCCGGATGATCGATCAGTACGGTATAAATCGGAAACTCAATAAATTCCGCAGGCTGGTTTGGATGATCTACAGTAGCCGGATTATGCATGGCAACCATAAAGTTTTTATCCATTTTCATTCGGCCATTATCCAGCACATATAGTTTAGAATGCGCTTTCACAAAATTCGTCATCACAGCACCTCCATCTTTCCGTATTTACTGACGGCTCTTTCATTTTCCCAACGAATCCAATACATTCAATAATCCTCTAAATTTCAGCTATCCTTTCCCTTATCCTTTTATCACCCCCGATTAGGATCACTAAAACCGTCCGTCATTTTTTCCTCCACCAGATGCAAATCAAATCACTCTTTTGTTCAATTCGGTCTATTCTTTTAATTCATTATTACATAAATTATCTAATAATTAAATATAAAGTGAAATTTCCGTTTTATTAAGGCGTACAGTTTAATACCTGCTCCATAACGACGTCTTCTTTTTCTCTTGGAAATAAAAAAGTAGTATGTTAAAATCTAAACGCTTTATAATATTATATATTTTCTGAATAATATATAATAAAGAAAAAAGTTAGATACCATCCCCCCTTTGACCATGGTGTTTCTTTTTACAGGAGGAGAATTTCTTATGACAGATGGGAGGTCTGCTTTTCTTGTTTTTCTAGCTGCAATATTATGGGGGACAACGGGAACAGCCCAAACTTTTGCACCTGATAGCGCCACCCCTGTTGTTATCGGAGCTGTCCGGTTAGCCATCGGCGGTCCCGCGTTGCTCATCTCCGCTTTTTTGAAAGGGAAATTAAATCATCAAGGGTGGTCGGTTATCCCCGTTATCATGGCTGCATTATGTATCGCTGCCTATCAACCGCTTTTTTTCTCCGCAGTGAAATTAACAGGAGTCGCAATAGGAACCGTTACGGCAATCGGAAGCGCCCCGATTTTGGCAGGCATCCTTGAATGGATTGTGAAGAGGAAAATTCCTGAACGAAATTGGTGGCTTGCGACGTTTTTAGCAATGATGGGCTGTCTATTGCTTATTCGGAATGATCATGAAATGAATGCCGCGCCGTTAGGCATCATTATGGCAATTGGTGCGGGATTATCATTTGCGGCATATACGTTGATCACGAAACATTTGCTCGAAAAGCACATACCCGAGGCAGTAGTTGGGGTTGTGTTTACTTTAAGTTCGATTTTCTTAACCCCCTTTTTATTTGTATACAATCTCAAATGGCTATTAGATCTTCATGGGATAGCTGTTGCTTTATATCTCGGACTTTTTGCCACTGCGCTTTCTTATATGTTTTTTGCGAAAGGACTGATGGGGATCCACGCCTCAACAGCGGTTACCCTTTCTTTGGCTGAACCGCTCACTGCTGCATTACTTGGTGTTTTCATAGTTGGTGAGACGCTGGCTCCCATTGCATGGACAGGAGTTCTTTTGTTATTCATCGGGTTAGGATTATTGTCCTTTAAACCCGGAAAGCAAAAAAGAAGATAGTTTGACCCATCGATCATACCCGTTATTTCATAACATGATCGCTTTCAATAAGATCGGAAAGAGCATATTAAAGGAAGTTATCATCATGTTAATAATTATCTTTCCGAATTTCCAAGCTGAAGAATTACCTGTATTCCCCGACGTTTTACCAGATGTAAAACTAATTTATTATCAAAACGTATGTTTTTAGGAAATAGGGGGCAACACAAATGGAAACCAATAATCGAAACTGTTTAAGATGCCAAGAAGAGATGACTAGGGTGTCTGTAATCCCCGGCGGTGGCGGGGGAGCATTGCTAATTGAAAAGATGAAGTCAGGATTCTTTAAAGGAAAAACGTCAAGCGTTAACGCATTTGTATGCACTCAATGTGGGTATGTAGAACTTGTTGCTGAAAATCCAGCAATTTTCAAAGAAAAATAAGTTTTATGGATTTCTAATCGAGTAGGAGGGAACGATTAACTCCCGTCCTCTCACACCACCGTAAGTACGGTTCCGTATACGGCGGTTCAATTAAGATAATTGACGCAAGTCTTTATAACTTCCGTGAATAGCTGTTCTCTTTATGCCAGTGGTCACTCCACCCTCCAAGAGGTCTCCCACGGGATTCACCGCTTCCTCCCTCAAGTGAGGTACTACGTTTTCTGTGTTCATCATGACTCACTGAATACCAAGGGCTATTCTCTCTTAATTGTTCGGTCCTTCTTAGTTGTTCTAGACCAACTAATACTATGACCTCTGCTGACTTCTGACGGTTCAGCTACTTATCACTAAGTAGGTTATGAAGAGTACTTCACATATCCGCCAGACCTCCCCGGGTAAGTACATGCACTTTCACACCATCTATCCGCCTCATTTACTCGATATGACCTTCGACAGAAAGAGCTTTGTTTTGTTATGCAAACTCACTCAATCATACCTAGCCTTATATGAGGTTCGTGTTCCTCGGACCGGTGTTTTGCCTCCAGCTTCCTTCAGATTCCGCGTCACCACGGACACCCTTGCTCTTGGCTAACCTCTACTTCTGTCTTCGGGGTTCGGGACTTACACCCTATAGTTCATGTACATGCCGGGCGCACATAGATAAATGGACCTCATCCATCTAAGGTCCATTATTTTGCAAAAACAGCAAACATTTAACAGAGCCATTTAAAAAAAGAAATGAGAGTGTTACACGAATAAAAAATAGTAAACACTCGGAAAGGTTGCTTTTTCATTTAAACACCAACATGCTCTGAATGATGTTTGAGCCTTCATTCGGATATTTCCGGAAGTTCATTTTTGAAAGTGTGAATCTCCCAGTTCATTGGCTCAATGTATTGACTTGTATTGTACTCTTTATACACTCCATAGTGTTTTTATGATGATTGCATGAATAAAAAAGGGTGTTCCTCATTCAAATTCAGGACACCCTCACACTACTTATTTGCCAAGAAAAGAATTCAACATCCAAACATGCTTTTCTAGTTTTTGGTGAATGGAAAGCAGCATATCTCCCGTCGTGTCATCGCCCACTTCTGCGGCCAAGTCCATTCCTTCTTTTAATTCTTTTATTAAGATCGAGAAATCGTTTACGGTCGCCTGCACCATTTCTTCAGCGGTTTCCGTTCCTTCGGCTTCCTTCACACTAGCTACTTCCAAGCTTTCTTTCAACGTAGCGATCGGCTGACCGCCTAATGCCAGCAGTCGTTCTGCCAATTCATCAATATTTTCGCTTGCTTCATTATAAAATTCTTCAAATTTTTCATGAAGGACAAAAAATTGTGAACCTTTTACATACCAATGGAAGTTATGTAATTTTGTGTAAAGCACTGTCCAATTGGCTACTTGCTTATTGACGATTTCCAATAATTTTTCCGACATTTTTATCACCCTCCACATTTATGTTGTTCCCATTTCCATTTTAAACTAAACATGGAACCTTGTCATTTTTTGTACCTCGATCTTGAATCATGATAAAATAAACCTACTGCTAGGGAGAGGTGTATCATGGGAAAAAAGTTTGCCATATTCTTTATCCGAATTTACCAACAAGCGATATCTCCATTAAAACCTCCTTCTTGCCGATTTTATCCAACCTGCTCTCAGTACGGTTTAGAAGCGATAGAACGCTTCGGCGTCCTGAAAGGCGGAATGTTAACATTAAGACGAATCAGCAAATGCCATCCTTTCCATCCCGGCGGCTATGATCCCGTACCAGAAAAATGGCCGCAAAAAAAGAATGATGATTGAAAAAGAAACTCGTTCGTTAAGAAAGCGACCATCTAAATTCCGAATCGTTACAATTCGCTTCCAACTTTATATGTAAGTAAGAGGCATTGACATTTACCTTAAAAGAAAACGTCAATCCATAAAAAAGAGGCTGCCGCTTTGGCAAGCCTTTTTTATTCATCCGAGTTTTGGGCATTCTTTTTCATCATTTCCCGGTACAGCTGTTTTAATTCTCTTCTTAACAATTTGTTGGACGCATTTCTTGGCAATGCCGGCACGGTAAAAAAGCGCCTTGGAATTTTATATTTTGCCAAATGCATTCGGCAATAATCCAATAATTCCTTTTCTGGAACGTTTTTTTTCACGACGAGAAACGCAACCGGCACTTGGCCCCAGTTTGCATCATTTACCCCAATGACTCCGGCTTCAACAACATCCGGATGTCCCGTTAGAACCGATTCGATTTCTGCCGGATATATGTTCTCTCCACCGGAAATAATCAAATCTGAACGACGATCCAACACATACAGAAAACCCTCTTCATCCAAATAGCCGATATCCCCCGTGAACAGCCAACCATCTTGGAATCGCTCGCGATTTGCGTCTTCCCTTTTCAAATAACCTTTCGTCACATTTGGTCCTTTCACGACAATTTCTCCGGCTTTCAGAGGAGGCAGCACTTTCCCATCTTCCATAATGCGAATTTGCGCTGGAAAAAGCGGCTTTCCGGCTGATCCAAGCTTGCTCAAACTATATTCAGGCGGAAGCGTTACGATTTGCGAGGAAGTTTCGGTCATTCCGTATGTTTGAAAAATGGGAATTCCTTTTTCAGAGCATTGTTCCAAAATCGATTTTGGCGCCGGCCCTCCGCCGAGAAGCATGCAGCGGAAACGTGATGAATAGGATTTATTCCCAAGATTATTCAACAAACGCTGCAACATCACCGTCACAACGGAAATAATCGTTCCTTCACCGTTGATCAGCTTATTGTTGATGTCTTCTTCATCAAATCGTTCATATAGCCGAACAGTCATTCCGTATATGATGCTGCGCATTAATATGGAATAGCCGCTGATGTGGAAAAGAGGGACAGCACAAATCCATAGATCATCTTCTTTTAACCCTAAATTCAACGCAGAACCGGCTGCACTCCAAAAATGATTTTCATATGATTGCAATACTCCTTTTGGATTGCCGGTCGTACCTGAAGTATACATAATGGAACATATATGATCCATCTTCCACTCTTCAGCAATAAATGTAAGACGCGGCTCTCTTTCCTTCAGTTCATCTATGCTTGCTTTTTCCAAATTCCCTTTTTGATTTTGGACGCGATCCGCTGTATCTTTAAATTCATCATCGTAAATCAGGAGCTTGGCCTCTGAATCCGTAATCTGCCATGAGATTTCTGATTCTGTTAATCTTGTATTGATCATGACCGCCACTGCGCCTAACTGCTGTAAAGCATAAATAATAAAAATCGATTCCGGTTTGTTTTTGACTAACAAGGCTACCGCATCCCCCGAACTGATGGAGTAGGATGCAATTTTTCCCGCGAATTTCAGCGCTTTTTCGAAAACGTCTTGAAACGTATAAGACTGATCATGAAAAAGAACGGCAGGACGGTCAGGAGTTAATGATGCCCGCTGTTTTAAAAAATTGGGTAATACTGCGGCCACACGAAAACCTCCTTTCTATGATTCAAAAAAGCTTGATGGAATTCCATCAAGCTTTCTTCGTGATTCTTGTACGATATCAAGGGAAACGCGGGAATTGTCCAAAATTTGGTTTACGTTTTTCTTTAAAGGCATCGCGTCCTTCTTTTGCTTCATCGGTTGTATAATAAAGCAACGTTGCGTCGCCGGCCAATTGCTGAATTCCGGCTAAGCCATCGGTATCGGCATTGAACGCCGCTTTTAAGAAACGAATGGCCGTAGGACTTTTTTCTAAAATTTCTTCCGCCCATTTCACCGTTTCTTCTTCTAATTTCTCAAGTGGAACAACTGTATTGACAAGCCCCATTTCCAATGCTTCCTGAGCGTTGTATTGACGGCAGAGATACCAGATTTCTCTCGCTTTTTTATGACCGACAAGACGAGCCAAATAGCCAGCTCCGTATCCACCGTCAAAGCTTCCCACTTTCGGCCCGGTTTGTCCGAAGATCGCATTGTCAGCCGCAATCGTTAAATCGCAAACGACATGAAGGACATGACCGCCGCCAATGGCATATCCGGCTACCATCGCAATAACCGGTTTCGGAATCACGCGAATCAAACGCTGCAAATCCAAAACATTTAAGCGCGGAATATTATCTTCTCCTACATAGCCGCCATGGCCGCGGACTTTTTGGTCACCGCCGGAGCAAAACGCTTTGTCTCCCGCACCTGTTAAAATGATGACTCCAATATTAGAATCATCGCGAGCATACGAAAAAGCATCGATCATTTCCATGACCGTTTTCGGCCGAAAAGCATTTCTGACTTCCGGGCGGTTAATCGTAATTTTGGCAATGTGGTTATAAGTTTCATAAATAATATCTTCGTATTCGCGTTCCTTAACCCAAGGAAACCCCATTTTCATTCTCCTCCTTATGTAGAACTAATAAACTCGTTCACTATTGTACCAAACTTTTGACTATCTTCGACATGAATTGCGTGCCCCGCGCCTTCGACTTCTTCCCAACGTCCATTCGGCAGCATTTTTTTCATTTCTTGGGCAATTTTTTTAAATTTCACATCCAGTGAACCGGTGATCAACAGCACCGGCATGTCCAGACGATCTAATTGGCTCCACCAAGACGGCTGTGCGCCAGTACCCATCCCTATAAGAGAATTGGCCAGTCCTAAAGGATGTTGGCGAAGTCTTTGTTCGCGGATTTTTTTTCTGATCTCGATCGGCAATTGAGACTGAGAAGCAAACAAAGGGATCTTTTCCCACTCATCTACAAATGCACGAATTCCGGCTTGCAAAATTTTTTCTGCCAATGCATGATCTCGTTTTCTGCGCGCAGACCTTTCCGTTTCAGTTTTCAAACCGGGAGAAGAACTCTCCAAAATCAACCGTTTGACTCTTTTCGGATATAATACCGCCATCGTCAAGGCTAGCCGCCCTCCCATGGAATAGCCGATCACATTGATTTTCTGGATATTGAGACGTCTCAATAGTTCGATCACGTCACCAGCAATCTTTTCGATCGCATATTCTTCGCTGTTTTCCGGATGTGCGCTGTTGCCATGGCCGAGAATATCGATGGAAATGCATTGATAATCTTTTTGCAGCTTTGCCACTATTTCATCCCATGTTGTATGGTCGCCGGTAAATCCATGAAGAAATAAAAGCGGCTCCCCTTTTCCAGCGATTGTGAAATAATACGTTCGGCCATTGACCGTCATATTCATTTTCTCTCACCTAGCAGCATAGAAGTTATTTCCCGGGAAACATTCTTCCACAATTGTCGATGGACCATGACATTTTTTTCCCGATTGGTCGGTACTTCAATAATGGATAATCCTTCATGGGAAACCGCTTTTTGGACAGACTCTTGAAATTCATCCCAGCTTGATATTTTTTGATAGTCGCCTCCGTACATTTCAGCAGCAAGCGAATAATCCAGATCGATGGGAGTGCCAAAAAGTTCTTCAAAATGTTTTGGATGCTCTGCCTGGGGCAAATAAGAAAAAATGCCGCCGCCGTTGTTGTTGACGATGATGATATTCACATTCAATCGATGCAGTTTAGCTGCGAGCAGCCCGTTCATATCGTGAAAGAGCGAAAGATCGCCGATGACTAAAAACAATGGCTGCCTAAATACGCTCGCCCCCATGGCAGTGGAAACAACCCCGTCAATGCCATTGGCTCCCCTGTTCGCCATAATTTCAATCTGTTTAGAATTCTTAAAGAAGAAGGAATCTACATCTCTAATCGGCATGCTGTTGCCTACGAAGAGAGTGGCTCCTTCAGGCAATGCATGATGAAGCTGATAAAACAGTTTCCCTTCATCTAAAAACTCGACATCATTTACGGTGCGCATCCATTCTTTTGTTTTCTCGTTGACGGCTATCCATTTTTCAATCCACTGGGAATGATGGTTTCTTCGTACTTTTTCAGATAATTTTCGGCAAAAAGATGTTTCCTCACAGGCAATCATTCGTGTGGCAGAATAAGATGGGTCACGCCAAAGACCTCCGCCATCTACCACCCATTGCTCAGCATCACGGTTTTCTTGCAAAAAGAAAGTCAACGCTTTAGAGACCGGCATGGCACCAAAACGAATGATCACATCTGCAGCAAGCAGACGGCGGACGGTTTGATCCCGCAAAAAAGAATCATAACTGTCTATAATTTCTTTTGACAAAAAAGGGCCGCTTCTCAACTGTGAGAGCGGGTCCGCCAAAACGGGAAAACCTAACGCTTTCGAAAGCTTCACGACTTGTTCGGAAAAACCGGTGGAATCAAGCGCTCCACAAACGATAATCCCGCGCTCATATTGAACCAGTTCATGCGCAAGGCCTTCCAGTTCCTCCTCCGGAAGTTCACGCGCAACATTTTGAAGCTGAACAGTCCGTCCAGTTTGTGTGATGGATTCGTAAGCATGCTCATAATCAGGGATAAGCGGTTCACGAAACGGAAAATTCAAATGAACCGGGCCCATCGGTGCTTGAGAAGCTATATAAACGCTTCGAGCCGCATTCGAACGCACGTAGCGAAGCATCGTATCCCCCGTCTCCGGAAGCGCCATATCGACAAACCATTTCACATGGCGACCGTAAAGATGATTTTGATCGATCGCTTGCGGTGCCCCTACTTCTCTTAGTTCATGTGGTCGATCAGCGGTAAGAACAATCAAGGGGACGCGTGCATAATTTGCCTCGATCACAGCCGGATAATAGTTGGCTGCAGCAGTTCCGGATGTACAGAGCAACGCGATCGGTTTTCGCAAAGCTTTTGCCATGCCCAAAGCAAAAAAACCGGCTGACCGCTCATCGATGTGAAGATACAAATGCAGGTCAGGATGTTCTGCCATCAACATGGCCATCGGAGTTGATCGCGAACCCGGACTGACGACAACATGGCGAACTCCTGCTTTCGTCAATTCATCAATGAAATGGGATAAATACAATGTCAATGATTCATTATTCATGGATGTCTCCTCCTATAGCCCGGAGCATTGGCCGAAACTTAATGCTTGTTTCTATATATTCGCTCTCCGCTTCTGAATCAGCTACAATTCCGCATCCTGCGTATAGATAAGCTTGAGCGTCATGAAAAAGACCAGAACGGATGGCCACTGCAAATTCTCCGTTTCCGTCGCCATCTATCCAGCCGATAGGTCCGCCATAAAGACCTCTATCTATTCCTTCCAATTGACGAATCTTTTCCAGCCCTTCTTGCTGAGGCAGACCGCCTAACGCAGGAGTAGGATGCAATCTTTCAACAAACTGCAGCACCGACATATTTTGACGGTTTTTTCCGACAACAGGCGTAAAAAGATGCTGTATATCACTCAATTTCAGCAGCTCCGGCTGTTCTGGAATTTGAACGTTTTCACACAAACTGTTGATGACGCTGCCAATCATATCGACAACCAACTGATGTTCTTTTCGATTTTTACGATCTCCCATTAATTCTTGTCCAAGCTTTTGGTCCTCTTTTAAATCTTTGCCGCGCCGGATCGAACCAGCCAAGCATGTGGAAAGCACATTTTCATGCCACTTTTGGACCAATCTTTCTGGAGACGCGCCTAAAAAACAACGATTCATCGTTTCCAGCGCAAAGAGGAAGCTTTCATGCTGCTCCTCCCATAAACGTTTTAATACAGCTTCCAGAAAAGGTCTTTCTTGAAACTGTACGGTTAACATTCTGGCTAATACCACTTTTTTTAGTGTTTCATTACGGTGAATTTGTTCAACCGCTTTATGGACTGCTTGCTTCCATTCGTTGCTGCCGTGCTCAGCCACATTTACGATGGCCGTCATTCTTCCTGGGACTTCTTTCGCATTTCTAATGACCTTTTCTTTTTGGCTGATCCATTTTTCAAGAAAATCGTCTTCTTCATGGGCCGTATGAATCACGTTGGAAGTCAAATATGTACGGTCTTTTTTTATCGTTACCATAAACGACGGAAGAACAAAATAGGCAGAAGAAAACGGAGCCCATTTTTCCTCTTTTATCGTGCCGGGGTCAAAAGAAAAACCACCGAATAAAAGGGGGCCGGTGCCCATAACCTCTTTATGGGCGTTTTCGATCACCGCTTCTTTCAATAAATGATTCCATTTTTCCTCTATTTCTTTATATCTTTCTTTAATTCCCTTTTCGCTCCTTAAAACAGCTGCATTCCCCACACCAACTATAATCGTGTCGCTTTCGGAGTCTTTCCAAAAAAAGCGTTCACCTGAATAAACGGAATCATTGCCATAATAAAAAGCGAGGGGATCTATAAAATCCATTTCTTCTGTTATACTGAAAAGCATAGCTTGATTCTTCCTTTTTCTGTTTTCCAATTTGCTCATCAATTGAACAGGAAGATGATGACTTTTAATAGACAATGAAACAGCCTCCACTTCAACTATACTTTATTCGACTCTCGCGTTTAAACTTCTTTAAAGATACACCTCTGTCGTTTTTAAAGTCAACGTAACACTTTTTTCACAATTCCATTTCTATTATATCTTAACCTTGCCAAAGATTAATCAAATACGCTTGCCCACAATAAAATAAGCTAAAGAAAAAGTTGGCATTCGCATTACGACGAAAGTCAGAAGGATCCAGCAGAGATTTTAATCGGCTGTTTCTTTTCCCGCGCATTCCTTAGGCTGTCATTATCCCCCCTCCCGTTCATCAATCGGTAAAAAAAGATTGACACCTTTTGTTTCATTTTCTATAGTGATGGTGGGAGAATAGGATGTTTTATAGGCTATTTTTACTAGAAATATAAGGAGAGATCCATCAATGGAAATGCATACAACTCCTGCTATACAGCCGGAGAAAGGATGGCGTGTTTGGTGGCGTCTTACTCGTCCACACACCCTGACAGCCGGCTTTGTTCCTGTTTTAATAGGGACCGCGCTCGCATATCAATATACATCGATACATTTTGGTTTATTTTTTGCCATGCTGTTGGCTAGTTTGCTGATCCAAACGGCTACCAATATGTTTAATGAATATTTCGATTATGTGCGCGGCTTGGACACGGAGCATTCAGTCGGAATCGGTGGAGCCATCGTACGAAACGGCATTAAACCGAAGACTGTTTTATCTCTAGCTTTTGCCCTGTGCGGAATATCTGTACTGCTCGGCGTCTATATTTGCATGCAATCAAGCTGGTGGATTGCGGCTGTCGGAACGCTTGGAATGATTGCCGGATACCTCTATACGGGCGGACCGAAACCGATTGCTTATACCCCGTTTGGCGAACTGACATCAGGCTTGTTCATGGGACTTATCATTATTTTAATATCCTTTTACATTCAAACGGGATTCATCACCACTACAAGTGTTCTGATCTCGATTCCCATTTCTATTTTGATCGGCTCCATCTTATTGGCGAATAATATTCGAGATTTGGATGGCGACAAAGAAAACGGCAGAAAAACATTAGCCATATTGCTCGGTCGAGAAAATGCGATCCGTTTCCTGCAAGGGATGTTTATCGTTTCGTATGCTTGGGTAACAGCCCTCGTCCTATTTCAAATCGCCTCTCCATGGCTATTGATCGTCTTTTTAAGTGTACCAAAAGCTGTCAAAGCTGTTAAAGGATTTATCGGAAAAACAAAACCAATCCAAATGATGCCTGCCATGAAAGCTACCGCACAAACGAATACGATCTTTGGATTTTTGTTATCAATCGGGCTTTTTATCAGTTACTTCTTATAACCTGTCCCTAATGAGGACAGGTTTTTTCTTTGTACAAAAATAGATGTCTGGATGATGAGCATTGTCGCCCGCAAGGATGGAAAGGGGTTTTTAAAATCAACGAGGGGATGGATCCAAGAAGTGAATGGCTGAATGCCAATTGGCGGGAGCCGGGGAAAACAATATAACAGTCCCATAAAGCTGCTTTTATTCTTGCTGAAAAGGCGCCCGCCGAACATAGGCTTATTCAAACTAAAAGTTCCATTGGCGAAAAGTCGGATTAGTCTCGATTTTCATATTTTCCAATCTTCCATATCTCTTTGGCGTATTCTTGAACGGTCCTGTCGCTGGAAAAATATCCCGACTGCGCGATGTTTTGAACCATCATTCGCAACCAACGCTCTTGTTCTTTTTCATAGAGGTATCCTGCTTTTTCTTGTATCGCCACATAAGGAGAAAAGTCTTTTAACACAAAATACTGATCATTTCCTTCAAGCAAAGAATCATAAATCACTTCGAACTGTTCGGAATCAGGCAATAGACCATCAACCAGCCGATCCACCGCCCACCTGATACGCTTGTCATGGTGGTAATATTCACGGGAATAATAGCCGCCTTCTTTTTCAAATTTCATCACTTCTTCCGATGTCAAACCAAAAATCAAAATGGATTCCGAACCAACCCGCTCCAACATCTCAATATTAGCCCCATCCATCGTCCCGACTGTAATGGCCCCGTTCATCATAAATTTCATATTTCCAGTGCCTGAAGCTTCTTTGCTGGCTGTAGAAATTTGTTCACTTATATCGGCTGCAGGAATGATTTCTTCTGCAAGCGAAACACGGTAATTTTCAAGAAATATCACTTTGATGAACCGATTGACAATAGGATCGTTATTCACGATTTCAGCTAAAGAATGGATCAGCTTAATAATTCGTTTCGCATAATAGTAACCCGGAGATGCTTTCGCGCCAAAAATAAAAGTTCGCGGATAAATAGAAAAAGTGGAATCTTCTCGGATGCGGTTATACAAATAAAGAATATGAAGAATATTCAGCAGCTGTCTTTTATAGGCATGAAGACGTTTCACTTGGACATCAAAAATAGAATGGGTGTCGACTTTGATCCCATTTTGTTTCCAAATTCTTTCAGCCAATATTTCTTTGCGGGCCGCTTTTACTTTCTTCAATTGTTCTAAAAACAGCCAATCGTCCTCATATTGTTTCAATAAGCTTAATTTTTCCGGTTCTCTGATCCAGCTGTTTCCAATCGATTCCGTTATTAAGTGGGATAACTCGGGATTCGCTTTTAACAGCCATGTCCGATGAGTCACTCCATTCGTTTTATTGTTAAACTTTTCCGGCTGGAATTCATAAAACCGTTTCATTTCCCTTTTTTTCAAAATTTCTGTGTGAAGTTTGGCCACTCCATTTACACTATAGCTTCCGGAAATCGCCAAATGAGCCATTCGGACTTCCCCGTACGAAATAATGGCCATCTTCTCAATCCGTTCCCAATCTCCCGGATATTTTTCCCAAAGCTGTTGGCAAAAACGTTCATTTATTTCTTGAACAATCATATAAATTCGCGGCAGCAGCGGCTGAAAAAGACGGACAGGCCAACGTTCAAGAGCTTCTGACAACGTAGTATGATTCGTATAACAAAAAGTATGGGACGTAATATGCCATGCTTCATCCCATCCTAATCCTAGTTTGTCCATTAAAATCCTCATCAGTTCAGGAATCGCCAAAGCAGGATGGGTATCGTTAATATGTATGGCCGTATAGCGATGAAAATCCCGAATCTGTTTATGCTGGGAAAGATAATTTTTTACAATCGATTGAATGCTCGCCGAAACGAGAAAGTATTGCTGCTTCAAACGCAATATTTTTCCTTCATCATGAGCATCATCGGGATAAAGAAATTCTGAAATCGCCTCTGTATCTTTCTTATACTTCATCACATCTTTATTAGGCATATATCGAGACGGTTCAGCGCTCCACAGCCTTAAAGTATTTACGGTTTTTCGTTTATAGCCAATAACGGGAATATCGTATGGTACAGCTGATACATATTCAGCATCCAATTGATGGAATGTCAACCTTCCATTATCATTCTCCGTTTCTACTCTTCCCCAAAAGGGAACTTCCATCGTTAAATCGGCTTTTCTCACTTCCCAGACATGCCCATGCTTCAACCATTGCTCCGGCAGTTCAACTTGATAGCCATTGACCATTTTTTGTTCAAAAAGGCCGTATTTATAGCGAATACCAAGCCCATGTCCAGGTAAATCAAGCGTTGCAAGCGAATCAAGAAAGCAGGCGGCCAGCCTCCCAAGACCGCCGTTCCCCAGAGCTGCATCCATTTCTATTTCTTCCAACTCGGAAAGTTGAATCCCCAGCTCTGAAAGTCCCTCTTTTACGAGGTCATAAATCCCGGCATTTAATAAATTTTGTCCAAGAAGCTTTCCAAGAAGAAATTCAATGGACAAATAGTACACCTGTTTTTGACGATGAGAACGATAATGTTCATTCGTTCGAATCCAATTCAGGCTAATATACTCCCGCACCATGTTTCCCAATGTTTGAAATTGATCCGAAGGTGTTGTTTCCGCAAAACTTTTTCCAGACGTTCTTTCAACTCGGTTTAAAAATGCTTCCTTAAACTCTGCTTTAGTAGAAAACATGGCTTTCCCTCCCAGCTAGCAAATCGGCATACATTTCATTATATTGATAAGCTGAATGAGACCAACTGTTATCAGCAGCCAACGCCCGCTTAATCAGTTCATGACGAATGTCAGGCTGACGATAAAAAGACAGTGCTCTCCGAATGGTATACAGCATATCATGTGCATTGAAATTTCGAAACGAAAACCCGTTCCCTTCTTTCGTGATTTCATTATAAGATTGAACCGTATCGTTGAGCCCGCCTGTTTCCCTTACTATTGGAAGAGTACCGTATTTCATTGCGATCATTTGCCCTAATCCGCACGGTTCAAATTTCGACGGCATTAAAAATAGGTCCGCCCCCGCATAAATCCGATGGGCCATTTCCTCGTTAAATTCCAAAATGGCTTTAACTTTTTTTGGATAAAGGTTTTCCATTTCGGCAAAAAATCGTTCGAATTCTGCTTCTCCCGTACCCAGTACAATCAATTGAACATTCTCTTGCATGATCTCATGAAATACACATTTGACCAGATCCAGCCCTTTCTGTTTTGTCAACCTCGAAATAATCGCTATAACAGGAATATGTTCCTCCACGTTTAAATGAAGCTGTTCCTGAAGGCGCTTTTTATTTTCTTTTTTTCCACTTAGATCTTCTTCCGAATAAGGTTCGATATACGGGTCATGACGAGGATCATATATCGATTCATCTATTCCATTCAGTATGCCCGTTATCTGTTCTTTTCGACTATTTAATACTCCGTGAAGCTTCTCGCCGAAATAAGGGGTTAGAATTTCCTCGCGATAAGTCGGACTAACCGTTGTGATCCAATCAGCAGATACAAGCCCCGCTTTCAGGAAATTAATATTGCCGAAAAATTCGGTTAATGAAGGGTGATAATGCTCCTCTTTCAACCCGAGCAAATCAGTGAGCACGGTTTTAGGGAAAATTCCTTGGAATTGAAGATTATGAATGGTCATGACGGTTCGGATCAATTCATATCCGTGTCGATGTTGATGCTCCATCCGTAACATAAACGGAATCATTCCGGCATGCCAATCATGACAATGAAGAATTTCTGGATAAAAATTCAAAGCGGCCAAACTGTCCAAAACCGCTCTTGTAAAAAAAGAAAATCGTTCCCCGTCATCGAAATAGCCATACAGGCCCTCTCTTTTAAAATAATATTCATTATCGATAAAATAATAAATCACTCCATCGTATTCTAACCGTTCCACTCCGCAATATTGATTTCTCCATCCGACCGAAACCGTCAATTCCGCCTCTTTTGTCATTTGCGATTTCCAACGACCCTCTATATTGCCGTATTTGGGAAGAATGACGCGAACGTCATTGCCGAACCTTTTCAGTTCTTTTGGCAATGATCCCGCCACATCTGCCAATCCTCCTGACTTGATAAAAGGCACACATTCCGATACAACGAATAATATTTTCAAGACTTCATCAACTCTCCTTGTTTTGCGCCTTTTGGCAAGACAATCGGGAACCCATTTCGAGCTTCCAAAGATACACCGTTCTTAATTTGGCCATTTTTATCGACAATGACTCCATTCAAATGACAATCCTTGCCAATTTGGGATTTTTGCATAATAATGCTGTTCTTAATGACCGAACCTTTTTCTATTTTGACGCCGCGAAAAATCACACTATTCTCGACCGTTCCCTCAATGACACAGCCATTAGCAATAATCGAATTTTTGACAATAGCCGATTTCGTATATTTTGTCGGCGGCTCATCTTTCACTTTTGTAAAGATCGGCTGGCCGTCCTTAAACAATGCTGACCAATTGTCTCGTTCCAACACATCCATGCTCGCTTGATAGTATGAAGCAATCGAAGTAATTTTTTTCACAAATCCTTCATATTCGTACAGGCATATTGTCAAACGACTATTTTGATCTTCCACCACATCTTGCATGCATCGATATCCTGTTATTTTCCTTGTTTGTATCAATTGAACTAACAAAGACTTCTTCACAAGGTACATATCCATAGATTGTCCATGGTGGGAAATCATCATAATATCACAATTTTCATTTATAAATCGATTTAAGATCGGTTCAAAGTTCATGTTAAAAACCGTAAAGCAATTGCTGATTAATGCATATTGTTGCTGGCTTCGGTCAAAATAATCCATGTGATGGGCAAAATGACTAAACGATCCAATCCCCTCTTCCATAACTTCTAAACCTGGTGATGGAAAGAAAAAGAGCCCATCTCTTTTACGGTTTAAATCCCATTCCTTTCCCGATCCTAAATGATCCATCAAGGAACGGAACTGAAATCGCGGAAAAATGGCCACACTCTCGATTCCCGAATTCACCATATTGGAAAGAATAAAATCGATCAAGCGATAGCGCCCCGCGAATGGAACGGCTGCTAAACAACGATGGGTTAGCAGTTCCTCCATAGAATCAAAATAAGTGGTTGCATCAATGACACCAAGCAAAGAAGCTTTCAATCGATCCCCTCCCTATTTATTATTCTCTATTTTCATTTTTAAATTTAAGCAATCCATTGATGAAGATTATCTTGTGTGACCAATGGAATTTCCATGAAATCATAACCGCGAATTTCCGTATGTTCCGGCAAATCACAAGTAACAATGGCCCGTTCAATCGTGCAATATTTTCCTATCTTCGTGTTGGGCAAAATGACAGAATCTTTTATATAGGACTCTTCGTCGACGACTACTCCTTGGAATAAAACCGAATGATGAATATATCCATCCACGACGCACCCTTCATTCACTAATGAGTCCTGTATAACGGCATGTTCGCCAATCGATTGCGGAGGCTGGTTTGGATTTACAGAGTAAATTCTCCATGATTGATCAAAAATGTTTAATCCACATTCTTCTTCCAGCAAATCCATGTTCGCTTCCCATAAACTTTGAACCGTACCAACATCTTTCCAATACCCCGAAAATGGATAGGCGTAAAGACGTCTCCGCTTGCGTAAAAGAGTCGGAATAATATCTTTTCCAAAATCATGGCTTGATAAAGGATCTTGATTATCTTTTTCTAAACAATCTTGCAACAAATCCCAATTAAAAATATAAATTCCCATAGATGCCAAATTGCTTTTTGGAATCTTAGGTTTTTCTTCGAATTCGGTTATTTCCATTTTTTCATTTGTATTCATAATTCCAAACCGGCTTGCTTCTTTCAATGGCACTTCGATTACGGAGATCGTCGCCTCTGCACCCTTTTCAATATGAAACTCGAGCATTTTGCAGTAATCCATTTTATAAATATGGTCTCCTGACAAAATCAATACATATTCCGGATCATATTGCCGCAAATAATTAAGATTTTGATAAACGGCACTAGCTGTTCCCGAATACCATTTCATCGTCGATGATTCGCTGTACGGGGGCAAAACCGTCACTCCTCCGTTTTTGCGGTCAAGATCCCAGGCGCTTCCGATGCCGATATAAGAGTTTAAGACTAACGGCTGATATTGGGTAAGCACCCCCACCGTATTAATTCCCGAGTTCGAGCAATTGCTCAAAGTAAAATCAATGATCCGATACTTTCCGCCGAACGGAACGGCCGGTTTTGCCAGTTGTTTGGTCAACGCGGACAGCCTGGTCCCCTGACCTCCCGCTAGCACTAGAGCAACACATTTTTCTTTTGCCATCGATTGATTCCTTCCTTTCAAGCGTTTCCGGTTTTAAATAAAGAACTGCAAAAGGTGGTATGATTAATTCTATGTACGCGGGTTTGCCATGATACATCCCTTTTTTCGCCGATAATGGCCTATGATTCACCCTTCCTGAGCCGCCAAACTCCTCACTATCGCTGTTCAAAATCTCTTTATAGGTTCCCAAAAAGGGCACTCCTACCTTATATTTCTCGTACACAAACTCTCTGAAATTGCAAATCACGATAAGTAGATTCCCATCTTTGTCTTTCCGTATAAATGAAAAGATGCTTTGGCTGTAATTATGAACATCAATCCATTCAAATCCTTCAGAGGAATGATCTAGTTGAAAAAGAGGAGTCTCTTTTTTATATAAGGAGAGCAGTGTTTTCGAGAAATGTTGGAATTTCGCATGAAGCTCATATTGACTCAAATGCCAATCTAACTGTTCCCGATCTTTCCATTCGGAAAATGGGGCCAGCTCAGTGCCCATAAACAACAGTTTTTTCCCAGGATGAGCCGCCATATACCCTATTAACAGGCGAAGCTGGGCAAACTTTTGCCAATAGTCTCCGGGCATTTTATCCAACAGTGATTTCTTGCCGTGCACAACTTCATCATGGGAGAAAGGCAAAATGAAATTTTCAGAAAAAGCGTAAATCAAAGAAAAACTAATAAGAGAATGATAATGAGAACGTTCCTCAAATCCTAATTCCATGTAGGTAAGAACATCATTCATCCATCCCATATTCCATTTGTAATTAAATCCAAGACCACCGCAATAAACAGGAGAAGTAACAAGAGGAAAGTCCGTAGAATCTTCTGCAATCATCAGCGTATTTTCATCATACTGAAAGACCGATTCATTCAGCTTTTTCAAAAATTCAACTCCAAAAGAATTCAACTGATTTTCATGGCGGTTTGGCCAATAGAGAAGGTTCGCAACGGCATCGATCCTAAAACCATCTATATGATAAATATCTAGCCAAAATAACGCATTGGAAATTAAAAAACTGTGAACTTCCTTTTTAGCTAAGTCGAAATTAGCTGTTCCCCATACATAATTTTCCCTATCCCATTCATGTTCGTATTCATATAAAAAACTCCCGTCAAATTTTGACAGACCATGAGCGTCCTTGCAAAAATGACCTGGGACCCAATCTAAAATAACCCCTAATCCGTGTTGATGGCAGCAATCTACAAAATACATAAAATCATGCGGGGTTCCGTATCGGCTTGTCACGGCGTAGTAGCCCGTTGTTTGATATCCCCAAGATAGATCAAATGGATGCTCGGTTATCGGCATTATTTCAATATGAGTAAATCCTTGTTCTTTTACATACGGAATTAAAGTTTCCGCTAATTCCTTGTAAGAATAAAAATCACCGTTTTCTTTCTTTCGCCACGTTCCAAGATGAACCTCATATATGAACATGGGCTCGTCATATAATCTCTTTTTTTCTTTTTCCAACAGCCATGATTCATCATGCCACTTATAGTCGTTCAACGAATAAATAATCCCTGCGGTTCTCGGACGCTTTTCCGTATAAAAAGCATATGGATCGGTTTTCAAAAAACGTTCTCCGTCCCGGGTCGTTATTTCATATTTATATAGCTCTCCTTCCAAATTTCCGTTCACTGACAGGAACCATATACCATCCGGACCGGTACGCTCCAAACGGTATCCCTCACCATTCCATCCATTAAAAGTACCCATCAGCCTTACTTCCACTGCATTTGGGGCCCAAATACAAAATTCTGTCGTTTCCTTACCATGGCGTTTTCGGATGTGTGCACCAAAAAGACCGTAACAATGAAAATGTTTTCCTTCATGAAATAAATAATGATCCATATCCGTAGGGGCAGATGCAGACATAAAAGTATCCCCTCCTCCAATTAGTGTCATGATTAAATTCTGCTGTTAGAGAGAGAACTCCTTTTATAACTTTTCACTGTTTTCTGACAAAATCCAAACCATTTCACCACGGGAAAATGTTGTCTAGCATGTAAGGGCTTCTAATGATACAGGCGTCAAAGAGGGAAAGACTTCATTTTAACAGTACATCTTATAGTCTTTATATCTTCCATATGGGAGCATTTATGTGCTTAACAGATATATGGAGGTTCAAACTCATATGAACATAAAAAAACCGCAGTGGCTTTAACACTGCGGCTAAAAACGAATAGGAGATAAGACAAAAAAATCGGCAGCATGCTGCCGATTTTTCAGAGTGACCCGTACGGGATTCGAACCCGTGTTACCGCCGTGAAAGGGCGGTGTCTTAACCACTTGACCAACGGGCCATATTCATATAAATGGTGGAGAAGGCGGGATTCGAACCCGCGCGCCGCATATTTGCGACCTAACGGTTTAGCAAACCGTCCTCTTCAGCCACTTGAGTACTTCTCCTTATACAAAAATGACTCCGCAGGTAGGATTCGAACCTACGACCGATCGGTTAACAGCCGATTGCTCTACCACTGAGCTACTGCGGAACAAAATGGGCCTGAATGGACTTGAACCATCGACCTCACGCTTATCAGGCGTGCGCTCTAACCAGCTGAGCTACAGGCCCATGCTGAACGAATTGGAGCGGGTGATGGGAATCGAACCCACGACATCAGCTTGGAAGGCTGAGGTTTTACCACTAAACTACACCCGCGAACACTGCAATGGGGCGACTAGTGGGAATCGAACCCACGAATGTCGGAGCCACAATCCGATGCGTTAACCACTTCGCCATAGCCGCCATAGACATTACATGAGAATCAATGGGCAAAAATGGTGGCTCGGGACGGAATCGAACCGCCGACACAAGGATTTTCAGTCCTTTGCTCTACCGACTGAGCTACCGAGCCAAAATATTTAAATTCTAAGAAGGAAAAGCAATTGCGGGGGCAGGATTTGAACCTGCGACCTTCGGGTTATGAGCCCGACGAGCTACCGGACTGCTCCACCCCGCGACGATAATCATCATTCAGAATGGCGGAGGAGGAGGGATTCGAACCCCCGCGCGGTTTAACCCGCCTGTCGGTTTTCAAGACCGATCCCTTCAGCCAGACTTGGGTACTCCTCCACGAATGAATGGTGGACCTTGTAGGACTCGAACCTACGACCGGACGGTTATGAGCCGTCTGCTCTAACCAGCTGAGCTAAAGGTCCTTTAAATGGCGGTGGAGGGGATCGAACCCCCGACCTCACGGGTATGAACCGTACGCTCTAGCCAGCTGAGCTACACCGCCATATGTCATATAAACTTGTAATTGGTGGAGCCTAGCGGGATCGAACCGCTGACCTCCTGCGTGCAAAGCAGGCGCTCTCCCAGCTGAGCTAAGGCCCCATTACTTTTATTTCAATCGGGAAGACAGGATTCGAACCTGCGACCCCATGGTCCCAAACCATGTGCTCTACCAAGCTGAGCTACTTCCCGTATGGCGCGCCCAAGAGGAGTCGAACCCCTAACCTTCTGATCCGTAGTCAGACGCTCTATCCAATTGAGCTATGGGCGCAAACGAGTGCCGAGGGCCGGACTCGAACCGGCACGGTGGTCACCCACCGCAGGATTTTAAGTCCTGTGCGTCTGCCAATTCCGCCACCCCGGCATGATAATGGAGCGGAAGACGGGACTCGAACCCGCGACCCCCACCTTGGCAAGGTGGTGTTCTACCACTGAACTACTTCCGCATTTACATGTGCGGGTGAAGGGACTCGAACCCCCACGCCTTGCGGCGCCAGACCCTGATTCTGGTGCGTCTGCCAATTCCGCCACACCCGCATAAAGTGAGCCATGGAGGATTCGAACCTCCGACCCTCTGATTAAAAGTCAGATGCTCTACCGACTGAGCTAATGGCTCATAACAAATTTGAATGGTCAATTGCTGTATTTAGGAATCTGGATCATCTGATTGGGTGGTAAACCCGACACGTTTCTCAAAGATAATATGTTTATTATTTTCCGATTGATCTAGCGATCCAAATCAAAATGGTGCCGGCTGTAGGACTTGAACCCACAACCTACTGATTACAAGTCAGTTGCTCTACCAATTGAGCTAAGCCGGCTCGTTATGTATGGTGGAGGTTGACGGGATCGAACCGCCGACCCCTTGCTTGTAAGGCAAGTGCTCTCCCAGCTGAGCTAAACCTCCATCATCGCCTGGCAGCGTCCTACTCTCGCAAGGGGAATCCCCTCACTACCATCGGCGCTGAAGAGCTTAACTTCCGTGTTCGGTATGGGAACGGGTGTGACCTCTTCGCCATCGCCACCAGACTAGTTACTCTAGTTTGTCGTAAGACAAATATTATTATAACAAATTATTTTTAATTTTCAAGAATAAATTTTTCTTCTTTAACGATTCTTTATGTAGTAAAACCTTTATATGTACTCCTTTACAACTAGATAAAAGAAGCAGTTTCACCGATTTCGCGCTTTCTTTTGGTTAAGTCCTCGATCGATTAGTATCCGTCAGCTCCACGTGTCACCACGCTTCCACCTCGGACCTATCTACCTGATCATCTTTCAGGGATCTTACTTTCCGAAGAAATGGGAAATCTCATCTTGAGGGGGGCTTCATGCTTAGATGCTTTCAGCACTTATCCCTTCCGCACATAGCTACCCAGCGATGCCTCTGGCGAGACAACTGGTACACCAGCGGTGCGTCCATCCCGGTCCTCTCGTACTAAGGACAGCTCCTCTCAAATTTCCTGCGCCCGCGACGGATAGGGACCGAACTGTCTCACGACGTTCTGAACCCAGCTCGCGTACCGCTTTAATGGGCGAACAGCCCAACCCTTGGGACCGACTACAGCCCCAGGATGCGATGAGCCGACATCGAGGTGCCAAACCTCCCCGTCGATGTGGACTCTTGGGGGAGATAAGCCTGTTATCCCCGGGGTAGCTTTTATCCGTTGAGCGATGGCCCTTCCATACGGAACCACCGGATCACTAAGCCCGACTTTCGTCCCTGCTCGACTTGTAGGTCTCGCAGTCAAGCTCCCTTCTGCCTTTGCACTCTGCGAATGATTTCCAACCATTCTGAGGGAACCTTTGGGCGCCTCCGTTACCTTTTAGGAGGCGACCGCCCCAGTCAAACTGCCCACCTGACACTGTCTCCCACCCCGATCAGGGGTGCGGGTTAGAATTTCAGTACAGCCAGGGTAGTATCCCACCGGCGCCTCCACACAAGCTGGCGCTCATGTCTCTCAGGCTCCTACCTATCCTGTACAAGCTGTACCAAAATTCAATATCAGGCTGCAGTAAAGCTCCACGGGGTCTTTCCGTCCTGTCGCGGGTAACCTGCATCTTCACAGGTACTATAATTTCACCGAGTCTCTCGTTGAGACAGTGCCCAGATCGTTACGCCTTTCGTGCGGGTCAGAACTTACCTGACAAGGAATTTCGCTACCTTAGGACCGTTATAGTTACGGCCGCCGTTTACTGGGGCTTCGGTTCGCACCTTCAAGCAAAGCTTTAAGCGCTCCCCTTAACCTTCCAGCACCGGGCAGGCGTCAGCCCCTATACTTCGCCTTACGGCTTCGCAGAGACCTGTGTTTTTGCTAAACAGTCGCCTGGGCCTATTCACTGCGGCTTCTCGGGGCTATGCACCCCAAAAAGCACCCCTTCTCCCGAAGTTACGGGGTCATTTTGCCGAGTTCCTTAACGAGAGTTCTCTCGCACACCTTAGGATTCTCTCCTCGCCTACCTGTGTCGGTTTGCGGTACGGGCACCTTTTTCCTCGCTAGAGGCTTTTCTTGGCAGTGTGGAATCAGGAACTTCGGTACTATATTTCCCTCGCCGTCACAGCTTGAGGTTAGTGGCAACGGGATTTGCCTCGCTGCCCCTCTTACTGCTTGGACGCACATCCAGCAGTGCGCTTACCCTATCCTCCTGCGTCCCCCCATCGCTCAAACGGAAAAGAGGTGGTACAGGAATATCAACCTGTTGTCCATCGCCTACGCCTGTCGGCCTCGGCTTAGGTCCCGACTAACCCTGAGAGGACGAGCCTTCCTCAGGAAACCTTAGGCATTCGGTGGAAGGGATTCTCACCCTTCTTTCGCTACTCATACCGGCATTCTCACTTCTAAGCGCTCCACCAGTCCTTCCGGTCTGGCTTCTCTGCCCTTAGAACGCTCTCCTACCGCGGACACCCGAAGGTGTCCACCCGCAGCTTCGGTGATACGTTTAGCCCCGGTACATTTTCGGCGCAGAATCACTCGACCAGTGAGCTATTACGCACTCTTTAAATGGTGGCTGCTTCTAAGCCAACATCCTGGTTGTCTAAGCAATTCCACATCCTTTTCCACTTAACGTATACTTTGGGACCTTAGCTGGCGGTCTGGGCTGTTTCCCTTTTGACCACGGATCTTATCACTCGCAGTCTGACTCCCAAGGATAAGTCGCTGGCATTCGGAGTTTGTCTGAATTCGGTAACCCGATGAGGGCCCCTAGTCCAAACAGTGCTCTACCTCCAAGACTCTTTCCTTGAGGCTAGCCCTAAAGCTATTTCGGAGAGAACCAGCTATCTCCAAGTTCGATTGGAATTTCACCCCTACCCACACCTCATCCCCGCACTTTTCAACGTGCGTGGGTTCGGGCCTCCAGTAAGTGTTACCTCACCTTCACCCTGGACATGGGTAGATCACCTGGTTTCGGGTCTGCGACCCCATACTCATGCGCCCTGTTCAGACTCGCTTTCGCTGCGGCTCCGTCTTTCCGACTTAACCTCGCATGAGATCGCAACTCGCCGGTTCATTCTACAAAAGGCACGCCATCACCCGTAAACGGGCTCTGACTACTTGTAGGCACACGGTTTCAGGTTCTCTTTCACTCCCCTCCCGGGGTGCTTTTCACCTTTCCCTCACGGTACTGGTTCACTATCGGTCACTAGGGAGTATTTAGCCTTGGGAGATGGTCCTCCCAGCTTCCGACGGGATTCCTCGTGTCCCGCCGTACTCAGGATCCACCAGGGAGGGAACGAAGTTTCGACTACAGGGTTGTTACCTTCTCTGACGGGCCTTTCCAGACCTCTTCGTCTACCTCGTTCCTTTGTAACTCCACGATTGGTGTCCTACAACCCCAGAAGGCAAGCCTTCTGGTTTGGGCTGTTCCCGTTTCGCTCGCCGCTACTCAGGGAATCGCTGTTGCTTTCTCTTCCTCCGGGTACTTAGATGTTTCAGTTCCCCGGGTTGCCTTCCTTACCCTATGGATTCAGGCAAGGATGCTGCCCCATTACGGGCAGCGGGTTTCCCCATTCGGAAATCTCCGGATCAACGCTTACGTACAGCTCCCCGGAGCTTTTCGGAGTTAGTCCCGTCCTTCATCGGCTCCTAGTGCCAAGGCATCCACCGTGCGCCCTTTCTAACTTAACCATGTTGGTTTTATCCTAGATGGCGATACTCGGTTTATGCTGCTTCTTTCTTCTATCTAGTTTTCAAGGAACAAGTGCGAAGGATGAAATCCTTCAAAACTGAACAAAACGAAAGCGTACAATAGATACCTGTCCAGCTCCGGCTCCTAGGTGCTCGAGGTCACAATCCATCTTGCTGCGGTGGTTGAAATACTACCTCCTCGCAAGCTGTCTTGTGCTTGTCGCACCTGAACAGTCGCCTCTGCTTTTCTTCTTCCTTAGAAAGGAGGTGATCCAGCCGCACCTTCCGATACGGCTACCTTGTTACGACTTCACCCCAATCATCTGCCCCACCTTCGGCGGCTGGCTCCCGTAAGGGTTACCTCACCGACTTCGGGTGTTGCAAACTCTCGTGGTGTGACGGGCGGTGTGTACAAGGCCCGGGAACGTATTCACCGCGGCATGCTGATCCGCGATTACTAGCGATTCCGGCTTCATGCAGGCGAGTTGCAGCCTGCAATCCGAACTGAGAATGGTTTTTTGGGATTAGCTCCACCTCGCGGTTTCGCGACCCTTTGTACCATCCATTGTAGCACGTGTGTAGCCCAGGTCATAAGGGGCATGATGATTTGACGTCATCCCCACCTTCCTCCGGTTTGTCACCGGCAGTCACCTTAGAGTGCCCAACTGAATGCTGGCAACTAAGGTCAAGGGTTGCGCTCGTTGCGGGACTTAACCCAACATCTCACGACACGAGCTGACGACAACCATGCACCACCTGTCACTCCGTCCCCCGAAGGGGAACCCTCTATCTCTAGAGGTAGCGAAGGATGTCAAGACCTGGTAAGGTTCTTCGCGTTGCTTCGAATTAAACCACATGCTCCACCGCTTGTGCGGGCCCCCGTCAATTCCTTTGAGTTTCAGCCTTGCGGCCGTACTCCCCAGGCGGAGTGCTTAATGCGTTAGCTGCAGCACTAAAGGGTGGAAGCCCTCTAACACTTAGCACTCATCGTTTACGGCGTGGACTACCAGGGTATCTAATCCTGTTCGCTCCCCACGCTTTCGCGCCTCAGCGTCAGTTACAGACCAGAGAGCCGCCTTCGCCACTGGTGTTCCTCCACATCTCTACGCATTTCACCGCTACACGTGGAATTCCGCTCTCCTCTTCTGCACTCAAGTCTCCCAGTTTCCAATGACCCTCCACGGTTGAGCCGTGGGCTTTCACATCAGACTTAAGAGACCGCCTGCGCGCGCTTTACGCCCAATAATTCCGGACAACGCTTGCCACCTACGTATTACCGCGGCTGCTGGCACGTAGTTAGCCGTGGCTTTCTGGTCAGGTACCGTCAAGGTACCGCCCTGTTCGAACGGTACTTGTTCTTCCCTGACAACAGAGCTTTACGATCCGAAGACCTTCTTCGCTCACGCGGCGTTGCTCCGTCAGACTTTCGTCCATTGCGGAAGATTCCCTACTGCTGCCTCCCGTAGGAGTCTGGGCCGTGTCTCAGTCCCAGTGTGGCCGATCACCCTCTCAGGTCGGCTACGCATCGTCGCCTTGGTGAGCCGTTACCTCACCAACTAGCTAATGCGCCGCGGGCCCATCTGCAAGCGGCAGCTTGCGCCGCCTTTCAACCTTCCTTCATGCGAAGGAAGATATTATCCGGTATTAGCCCCGGTTTCCCGGAGTTATCCCCGTCTTGCAGGCAGGTTGCCCACGTGTTACTCACCCGTCCGCCGCTAACTTTCAAAAAGCAAGCTTCTTGAAAGTCCGCTCGACTTGCATGTATTAGGCACGCCGCCAGCGTTCGTCCTGAGCCAGGATCAAACTCTCCAAAAAGAAATTTGATTTGGCTTGTTTCTATCGAAACATTGGTTTACGCTTCGTTTTGTTCAGTTTTCAAGGATCTATCAAAAGCGACTTTTCTATTATATCACAAACTCAAATCAACATCAAGTTTTTCATCCGTATCTAACGGACGATTAATAATATATCATGAAAAAAGTCCCTTGGCAACCACTTTTTTAAAAAAATTTTTCTTCATTGTTCTAAAGTCAAAAAAGAATACAATATTGCATTACTTTTTGGCGTTAAATAATTAGGTTAGGCGAATAAATGATGCATTTTAACTTTTAAAATATCCCATATTGCTTTAAAAACAGATAGGTCATTTTCATTTTATCGTAAAAATGTTTTTATTCACTCAGTCCATTTGGTACATAATCTCCTTTTAACTAGACAAAAAATTATCTACATAGGAACAACCATCGTAAAATAGCCGTTCAAAACGAAATGTGTACTCATAATATGATGACTCTCCAAATACGAAAGAACATCTATCAACTGTCTCTACTTTAGGAGGACTGGAAGGCTGTATTGAATAGGAATTTGTGATTTGTAAAATTCCATGTCATAAACGTCAGATTGTAAACATAACTTATCAGAATAATAGTGTTCAAATTAGCCTTTGCCCCTTCTAGGTTATGACGGAAACGGAAAATGAAGCTTTTGAGCAAAAACAGGAAACAATCCTTCCTTCATTTCTAAATCAAAATGCTTGACGCCGATAAGAGCTTCATTTTATTTTATAAAGATACTTACTTAATTTCATAATAAATTAAAATTAAAATTGCTTAAAGAATCCAAAAAAGAATTGAAAATACCAATGATCCAAATTTCGATAAGGAGGGATGAGGAGAATGGATTGGATGGACTTTCATATATTAGTGAAACTTGTCATTTCAGCAGTATTAGGACTAATCATTGGTTTGGAACGGGAATTAAAAAGAAAACCGGTCGGATTGAAAACTAGTTTGGTTATATCGATCGTCAGCTGCTTGTTGACGATCGTTTCAAGTGAGTCTGCTTATGTATTTCCCGCAAATCATGATGTGAATATCACGATGGATCCTCTCCGTCTTGCAGCCCAAATTGTTTCAGGGATTGGTTTTTTAGGAGCGGGCGTCATTTTGCGCAGAGGCAATGACAGTATATCAGGTTTGACAACTGCTGCGATTATCTGGGGTGCCGCCGGGATTGGAATTGCAGTCGGAGCCGGATTTTACGTTGAAGCGATTGCTGGCGTTGTTTTACTGATCATCAGCGTAGAAATAATTCCCCTTGTTTTTCTTGTGATTGGGCCTAAAAAATTGCGTGAAAAAGAAGTATTGCTCAAAATGACCATTAAAAATAAAGAACAGATTCAAGAAGTGATTGATATTATTCAAAAAGATAAAATTACAATCGACAATATTCATATTAAAGACCTGAAAGACGGAAATACTCATCTCCTAGAACTAAATGTGTCCGTAGATTTCCGGAGAAGGACTACTCAACTGTACTATTCTGTTTCTGAAATTCCTGGAGTGGAAAACGTGGAAATCGAAAGTCTTTAGTTTTTTTAGACGCTTATATTGTTGTGTAACAAAGACCTCTTCGCCATGAATGCAGCAATGGAAAGAATAAAAAAATATAAAAAACCTCTTGTCTTTTTAAAACAAAATAATTATAATGTAATTGTTCGTTTTAAGAGTTACAAAAAAACGGGGCATTAGCTCAGCTGGGAGAGCGTCGTGCTGGCAGCGCGAAGGTCAGGGGTTCGAGCCCCCTATGCTCCATCATAAAAACGTGAATTCAGTGCGGTTAGACCATATGGCAACCGCACTGTTTTTTTATACATTTCATTTGCAAACAAATGCAAACCCTTATTATGATAAAATGTGTTAAATGCTAGTTTGAGTTCTATACTTTTGTTGAACAAACACTCTTTGAATGCTGTTTGTTTTGATCTACTGATAGAAAAAAACAACAGAGACTTAAAAAAATTCAAGTTACTTCAACTTCGCTTCTGCTTAAGATCCCCTGTTCTCCATATATGCTGGGTTAATGAATGCAAAAAGGCCTTGCTTAAAAAGGAAGGCGTTTTTATTTTAATCAAATAACGAATTTTCCTCTGTCATAAGAGATTACATCATATGATCGGACTGATCTCCCATGAGTCATTACTGTTCGTTTATCACCGGAAAGGATATTCAACCATTAAATGAGTAGAAAAAAGGCACGCTTCCTCAACGCTACGCAAAGGAAATCTCCATTCACTATTTCTTTTATGACTATGATCTTTTTGTTTGTCGTTCCGCCCATTTATTTCGTTCACCGTCATCGGACAGTGCTTCTGCAAACGGGTGGCTGTCTCGTTCTTGAGAAGGCATTTTCGAAGATCGAAGCTCTGCCGAATTCAAATTATTGTTTGGGGCCGCTTCTTCATTCCATTTTCCCATCTTCCGCCCCTCCTTTCTCATCTTTTTGGTTTAGATGAAAAACTCTCATAAGACAATAAATCAAGAATTTGTGTTCAATAAAAAGCAATCTTATCCATATGGAGAAGTTTCGTTTATAGTTTTAGTTTATCGAAGTTCCAAAAAAACATGCTCCGACTTGAGAGTCTTTGTTCTCTAGTTATGCAATGCCGACAAAACGGACATACTGATAGACAGAAAATAAAGGAGCTGGATGCGGAATGGCTTTTTACCGGATTTTTCTGCGCTGGCCGCTTGTCGGCCGTGTATTAGCCATCTCTGTAGCCATTATTGTAGCAGCCGGAGTCATTATTCACTTCTTGGAACCGGTCACTTTTCCTACTATATTTGAAGGAATCTGGTGGGCTGTGATCACCGCCTCCACGGTTGGCTACGGAGATTACGTTCCCGCAACATTAGAAGGGCGGCTAATCGGATTGATTCTAATTTTTGCCGGCGCCGGATTTTTAACGACTTATTTCGCCTCATTAGCAGCAACCGCGGTCACTCGTCAAAATGCCTATATAGATGGCAAAGAAACATTTAAGGAAGACCGCCATATCGTCATTATCGGCTGGAATGAACGATCGCGTGCGTTTATTCATCATTGGTCTCTCTTAAAAAATTCCAAGTCCATCTTGTTGATCGATGAGTCTTTGCACCAAAATCCATTTTCAGATGGCAGAGTGCACTTTATTAAAGGAGTTCCTTATCAAGACGACACCTTGCAAAAAGGAAATGTAAAGCAAGCCGATCTCGTTTTGATTACAGCGGATCAGGATAAAAACGAACGTCAAGCGGATATGGCCACCATCTTAACGATTATCGCTGTAAAAGGAATGAATCCAAACGTCTATTGTTTAGCAGAAATTTTAACGGCAGAACAAGTAGAAAATGCTAAAAGAGCCGGTGCAGATGAATTGATTCATACGAATCAGCTTGCAAGTTTCGCTATGTTGAACAGCTTGCTTTGCCACGGAATGTCTGACGCCGTAATGGATCTATTTGATCATGTGAATGGCAGTCATTTCAAAACGATCGTAATGGAAGACGAGTGGGATGGGTTGACCTTTCGACAGTTAAGCAATGTGCTCATCCAAAAACGAATGCTTCTGCTCGGAGTGAAGCGGGAAGAAGACGTAATCATCAACCCCCCACCTGAATTAACAATGAAAAAAAGTTTTCAGCTGATCATTATATCCGATTAGTCTATCAACAAAGACTCGATGTCACGCACAAGCTGTCTTCCAAACTGGATATACTCTTCCGGAAATTCAGCATCTTTCTCTTGCGGTTCCGAAAATTGATTAAAAGAGGCGGCCAAATTTCCGGAGGAAGCATAATCGTCCAAGCCGCGCTGATATACATGATTCATTAAAAATGGCCTCCCTAGTTTCACAGTTACACCTGCTGAATCCAATTGGCCGTCTACAGCCGTAAATGGGATGCGTAAAAATTGATAACCTTCATCATCGCTGATTTTATAATCGAACGATCCATGATCATAATCCCAATTCCCGCCAATTTGAAACCCTTTTGGTTTTAATGATTGTTCCAGATTATATAAAGAATAATGCCGCCCCTCTATTTTCGAAGGTATTTGAATCATTGCAATTCCCTCCTTTCTTTTTAGTATTTACAGCTTATCTTAAAGAATCCGTCATTTTGTTTTTAACACTATGCTTCTTCATTATGTATGGTTTTGTTTCTTTTTAGCTTGCCAGTTGCGGCAGTGTTTCATGTTTTTGGAATAAAATAAGCGGCTTTATGATCTTTATTCTTACACAGTCTTGGAGTTTTGATCTCGATGGAAAGTTTGTGAGTGGTCCAATTTTCGCACAACATGCCACTTATAACTTGAAGCATCTTTAGTTTTCAATTTAGGAGATCAAGAAAGAGGAGAATCAATCATAGCTGCAGGGAAAACCAAGCAGCATGAAGAACGAGATATCATTCATCACTTGGATTGCCCTGAAGCTGGTCAAAGTAAAAGAAGGTCTAAGTTCAGACTTTTGAATTTGGGGAAGAGACAAGGTTTTCAGCTACTGTAAAAGTATTACCCATAATCGACAAATCAGCAGTTCCATGACTTTGGAAGAAGCTGATGATGAATATGCTTTTTGGAGACTGCACAAACAAAAAACGAATGTTTGCGCCATCTACATCTTTTGGTATGAAACTAGCTGTTTTTCATTTTGGTAACAGGAACTTCCAGACTTTTGTTTCGCAATATCAATACCATGTTTACCAACAGAAACGCCATAGTGACA
Source organism: Bacillus sp. FSL W8-1127 (assembly GCF_038006725.1). NCBI lineage: Bacteria > Bacillati > Bacillota > Bacilli > Caryophanales > Bacillaceae > Bacillus > Bacillus sp. FSL W8-1127. Next base: position 2,747,104 of record NZ_JBBOVU010000001.1, read on the forward strand.
TAAAATATAAGCTTTATGTTATAAGCCGCAGCAATCGAACTTCCTAACAAAGGCCCCAGCAAATTTCCAAGAAACCGTGCGGAAGAATTGATTCCAAACGCCATTCCTTGGAGATTGGCGGGGGCTAATTTCTTGACCAAAACGTTTAACGAAGGGATCATTCCTCCGGTAAACAGTCCTAGAAAAAAGCGTCCAATAAGCAAAAGAGTGATATTTTTAGCTAACACTTGCGGCAAGAAAGCCAAGGCAGACATCGTGAGGGATATGATTAAAATTTTTCGCTGCCCAATTTTATCTCCTATTCTCCCTAAAATAGGAGAGCCAATCAGATTGGCGATGCCAGTAACTGCACTGACAAGTCCGACTATAAAGGCCAAATGTCTTCCGTGATATAGTGTTTTTGTGTATAGTGTGATGATGGGCTGAATGCTCATCATGGCCAATTGTGTAATTGTGGCCGCAATAAAGACAGGGAGAAGCGGTTTTAACGATTTCCAATTCTTTTTTTGTTTTGATGCCTTTTCTTTCTTAACCGTTGCTGTCTCTTTTATAAAGATCATGACCACCAGCCCGGCTAATAAAATAAGGCTTCCTGTGAGAAAAAATACTCCTTCAAATCCAACCAGCTCAGACAATATTCCGCCAATCAGCGGGCCGATCAGCGTACCGACAATTTGACCCGTTTGCAACGTTCCAAGCGCCTTTCCCGAGTCTTTGTCCGGCGTCACAGAAGCCTGCAATGAAATGGACATCGAAATAAAACCGGAAAATAAACCATTGATTAGTCGCAGACCAAGCAATTGCCAAGGACTTGTCACAATCCCCATTAAAATGGTCACAATCCCCATCCCGACGGAAGAACGTAGCAGCATCACTTTCCGTCCATATTTATCGGCCAAAGAACCCCATAATGGTTGAAATAAAAAAGAAGTGATAAATTGAGCTGAGAAAATCCATCCTGTCCAATGTTCCACATTTTGAATATGATGAACTCCCAGCTTTTCAATATATAACGGTAAAAACGGTATGATAAGACTCATTCCGGCGGCTTGTAAAAAATTAGCCGGCCATAAAACCCATAAAGTACGTTTCCAATACATGAATATCACCTACCCGTTCAGAATAATAAACTACTTGTTTTTAAGAATCCACTAAACAGGTAGTCTCCAATTTACTTTATCTAAAAAAGTATAGATTTTTAGTAGATGAGTTTCCTTCTATCATGCTATGCAAAGACAAAATAAAACATTTCATTGCAAGGGTTTGCTATTCGTTATTCATTTCATACCCAATATAAAGTATTTTGAAACTCGGCAGTCTGGAATGTTGTAATTGTTTTGCATGACAAGCTGTTATCCATTTTTTTCCTTATGATAAAGTTAGGGGAGAGACTCACTCCCCCCTCTTTTATCCTTTATACACGTAAAGTTTCATATTTTGATCTCGGCGAAAATGTTGATTGTTGTCAGAGTTCTTTGCCGATTCCCACTCACTGCTTGGAACTTCTTTGCAATTCTTTTCAATCCACTCGTTGATTTTCTGATCGCGTCCCATTCCCATGCCTGAAGAAATCAGGAAATATTTCACTTCACCCGCTTTTGCCATCTTTTCAAGCTTCTGAGGCGTCAAAACAGGATCACTTCCTAAAAATCCTCCCATCGCCATCACAGCATAATTGGTTTTCAACATGAATGGAGCGGCGGTTGTCGCACTATCAACAGCTAACATAAATTTTTCCCCATGATAGTGTTTTTCTAAATAATTCAGGAGTTTTGTATTCACTTCTTCTTCCATCATTCCGCCTCTTTGTCTAAAATCTGTTTGGCCACTCGGCCTTCCGACACTTTGTCCGGTATGGAACATCCCGGCTGGTGCTTCACCCGGTTGTGCAGAGTTCCTTTTTTCATCCATCATCGGGCCAAATGATTGACTCGTAGGTCCTGCAACTGGAATTGTGCTGTTTCCCCCATGTAAAACGGTCGTAAGTCCCCAATAAAACGGAAGGATCAGCACGGCAAGCATTCCCGCAACAGACAGGAAGTAAGCAGCTTTTTCTCGATTTTGCATGATCGTCAAGAACACGAATAAAATAACTCCAACTATCGCAGTAAAAGCCATCCATGTTTCCGATACAGCTTCTCTATTTTGGAATAAGATCAATGTTTCAAAGAAAGCGGTAGCTAGAATAGCCGCAGGCAAAAGCCAACTTGGCCATCCTTGCTTCTTCTTGTAGAAATCCCATAAAATTATCCAGCCCATTCCGACTAACCCCGCAATGGCAGGACCCATCATACTTAAATAATACTGATGGAAAAATCCCGCGATGCTGAAAAAGATCATCATCGGTATAAGCCATGCCAGCCAAAAGATCGCAAATTTATGCTGCATCGTAAATTCTCTCGTTTTCCGATACGATACAATTAATCCAATAACCGAAAAGAGGACGAATGGCAACAGCCAACTAATTTGACCGGCTAATTCTTTCGAGAAGAGTCGGGTTACACCGGGATTTCCGGTTCCAAACATTCCCCTTCCCATTCCTCCATTCCCCATCAAGTGTTTACCGCCATCTTGGCCAAAGGAGGGAGGAAATTCTCCATTTCCCGGTGTTCTATTCCCATAGGGCATTCCTTGTGGAGAACTCCCGTTTCCGTTTTCAAACTGCTTTTGATTTTGCTCCATGTTCGGCATTCCTTTGAAAGCTCTGCCATTTCCATGGTCCATTCCTGTTAAACGTGAGATCCCATTATAGCCTAAAGCCAGTTCAAGTACAGAGTTTGTCTGGCTGCTTCCGATGTAAGGGCGCTTATCTTTCGGCACCATGTCCACAATCGTCGCCCATGAAAGGGATACGACAAGGAGCACAACGGTTGCCGCAATCAACTGTACCATTCGTTTCGTCCATTTTGATTTCGCCGCGATAAAATAAAAAAGATAAAACGCCGGTAATACCATATAAGCTTGCAGCATTTTAATGTTAAAACCAATTCCGACGAGAAAAAAACTCAATAATAACCAGCGAATTTTTTGTTTTTCCACTGCTTTCATTAAAGACCATGTGGCCACTAAGAGCGTCATAATGAGAATACTGTCTACATTATTTGTACGTACAACGGCTACAAAGATGGGTGTGCATGCCAATACTAAGCTGGACAGTAAAGCTGCTTTTCGTCCAAATTGAGGTTTGATAATGACATACATGAGCCATACGGATATTACCCCTGCAAGTGCTTCCGGCAACAGAACACTAAAGTCGCTTAATCCAAAGAGATACGCACTAAGCGCTTGGATCCACAACGCAACGGGAGGCTTATCCACGGTAATAAATCCCGCAGGATCGAAGGATGCATAGAAAAACGTATGGAAGCTTGTCAACATACTTTTAACAGCCACCGTATAATATGTATTGGATCCGGCATCCTTTAACCGATAAAAATTAAGAAAAATCGAGAGAAGGAGAATTCCTAACAATAAAAAATCGATTCTTCCTTTTAATTTCATTCTCATAATTATTATTCGCTCCTTTTTTAAAGTAGAGAATCCCGCTCTCAAATAATAAAATTCTTACAATGAATACATTTTCGGAGAATCTTTATAAAGCCCGCTTATGCCCCAGTTCGACCCTTATTTGAAACCGTGTTGATCATATAAAATTTTCCTTAATTTTTTCTTAACGAATGTTTGATGAAACGAAGGAGGAGAAAATAAAAAAAGCTTTTGTTGTTTGTGAAGGCAAGAAATTGGAGGAAAAATCAAGAAAGCAATAAACGGAATTTTCATTTTCGAATTTCTTGACAAAAGTTTGATAAGATATATCCCGATAGAAAGCGGCAATAAAAAAGCTCCTTGACTTAGGTTTATCCTAAGAAGGAGCTACATTAGCAAACTGACACTGAAATGTGACCGCCGTTTTTTATGATAGAAAGCACTTCGTTTTAGATATAAAAGAAAATGATTGCGTCAGAAAGACATATACTTTTCCAATCGAAAGGCCAACTAAAATTCCTGCCCCTACAAGCGTCAATACTTTTAAATCCAATTTTGCTGCTAAGATTCTTTTCTACCACTCCTGCGATTAATCCCGCTGTATAGTCAGCAGAAGGAAAACCAGGTTGTTAAAGGTCCGGTCCAGCCACCGAAGAAAAAACCGACAATATCGCCAATGGCAGACATGAAACTTTTATAAACAACACTTACTCTCTCTCCATTTCAAAGAAAATAAAAAAGCCCTATTTTCGACTTCTCCATGCGTTCGTGTCAATTCCTTAAACTCTCCCGCGTTCGTTCCTCACTCAGTCCGATTTACAGTTGACACTTCTCTATATAAAAGACCCTTATTTTATATCTCATTTAAGCTTAGAAATTGATTGTTCATTCTCCGGTATTGCTGATTAATACTTTTTCTGGTTGAATAAAAGTAATAATCTACCGAATGAATTTTAATATACCCTAAAATATTCCATCTTCTTAATATTAAAATATTAAAATTTTTTAAAAAATAAAGGGGAGAGAAAAAAATAATATGAAGACTAAAAAGCAAAATATATTGGATCTAGTTATGTATTCTGTATTTTTAATTTTCTTTATTTATTGGTTTATAAAGGATGATATGCCATCCACTTATTTATGGATATTAATTATTGTGTATGCTTCAATAATTGCTTATAAACTAAAAACAATTTTCACCTCAAAAAAATAAACTAAAGATGTGTAGCTCACAAAGCAGATTCCTTACCTTCTTTTACGAATTGTTCAATGCGCTTTTTTAATGGCCCATTTGCGATCATTCTTGTTTCAACTTATTCACCAACTTGAACAACAAACAAATCCGGCACGATTTGGGGCACGAAAGCACCCCCATCACGGCGGATACGTAAAACACGAAAAATAAAAAAAGAATCGAAAAAAAGATTTTCGGAGTACATGTCAAACTATTTTTGTACTCCGAAAATCTGCTCTTTTCTCGATTCTTCGAAAAACGTCGTTATTTCAATCGTTTTTCAAGTTCCGCTTTCTTCTCTTCATAGCCTGGTTTGCCGAGAAGGGCAAACATGTTGACTTTATAAGCTTCCACTCCCGGTTGGTCAAACGGATTGACTCCGAGCAGGTAGCCGCTCATGGCACAGGCTTTTTCAAAGAAGTACACTAAATATCCGAACGTATACTCATCCATTTTTGGAATGCGAACGATTAAATTCGGAACACCGCCGTCTGTGTGAGCGAGCATCGTGCCTTCAAACGCTTTATTGTTCACAAAATCAACCGTTTTGCCGGCAAGATAGTTCAAGCCGTCAAGATCGTTTTCTTCCGCTTCGATGGTCACTTCATGGCGCGGATTTTCGACTTTAATGACCGTTTCAAAAAGATCACGGCGTCCTTCTTGAATATATTGCCCTAATGAATGAAGATCAGTGGAAAAGTTTGCAGAAGAAGGATAAATGCCTTTTTGGTCTTTTCCTTCGCTTTCTCCGAATAATTGTTTCCACCATTCCGCAAAGTATTGCAGTCCCGGTTCATAATTGATGAGCAATTCGGTCGTTTTTCCTTTATTGTATAAAATATTTCTCACTGCTGCATATTGGTAAGCCAAATTGTTTTCCAACTCGGAATGGCCGAAATCTTCACGAGCTTGAGCAGCACCTTTCATCATCGCTTCAATATCTGCTCCGCTTACCGCAATCGGCAAAAGTCCTACTGCCGTCAATACAGAATAGCGGCCGCCGACATCGTCCGGAATCACAAAGGTCTCGTACCCTTCTTCATCGGCCACTGTTTTCAACGCGCCTTTTGCTTTATCGGTAGTAGCATAAATTCTTTTGCGCGCTTCTTCTTTTCCGTATTTTTCCTCCAACAACTTACGGAAAATTCGGAAGGCAATGGCAGGCTCAGTCGTCGTTCCCGATTTAGAAATCACATTAATGGAAAAATCCTTGCCTTCGAGAAAATCCATGACATCCTTCATATAAGTGGAGCTAATATTGTTGCCGGTAAAAATAATTTGCGGCGTTTTTCTTTTTTCGCTTGGAAGAGCGTTATAAAAACTGTGATTGAGCATTTCAATGGCAGCTCTTGCGCCTAAATAAGAACCGCCGATTCCAATCACAAGCAGCACATCGGAATCTTGTTGTATCTTTGCCGCCGCTTTTTGGATGCGAGCAAACTCTTCTTTGTCATAGTCAACAGGCAGGTCGATCCATCCAGTAAAATCACTGCCTTGTCCCGTTTTCTCATGAAGAGCATGGTGAAATACTTTTACAGCGTCTTGCAAATAGCGAATTTCATGTTCTCCAAAAAAAGTTAAGGCTTTTGAGTAATCGAATTGAATATGTGTCATATTGCAGCCTCCGTAGGAAATATTTTCAACTTAACTTTATCGAATGAAAAAAAAATAATCAAGCTGTAGCCTTAAGAAGGAAACGATTACAAATTTGACATTATTTCAAACTCCTATAATCAGTTATTATATGGTTCAATATCCATTTTTTATAATGAAATCAGCAGGGGCTGTTCTATACAGCCCCTGCCAAAAAAGATTTTAAATGCCCTTTATAAAGAAGCTTTTAAAATCGAAAGCACATCGTCGCGATTGAGAGCATGGAAATTGCCAAATTCCCCACGGAACATGGCCTTATCTGCAATCTCTTCCAAGCGTGAATCGTCAATGTCGTAATCAGCCAAACGAGATGGAGCGCCAAGCGAACTCCAAAATTCCCGCAGTTTTTGGATTCCTTCTAATCCTGCTTCTTCCGGCGTTTTTCCTGTTGGATCCACGTCGAAGACACGGACCGCTAATTGTTGAAAACGTTCCGGACGAACATGCAAGTTATGTTTCATCCAGTTTGGGAAAAGAATCGCCAGCCCACCGGCATGTGGAATATCATATACGGCGGAAACTGCATGTTCAATATTATGAGTAGCCCAATCGCCGCGGTAGCCCATTTGCAGCATGCCGTTTAAAGCGATCGTTCCGGCAAACATAATCGTTTCGCGCAGCTGGTAATTTTCCAAATCTTCGATAAGCTTAGGAGCTGTTTCTATTATGGTTTTTAAAGCCCCTTCACACATCCGGTCTTGGAGAGGAGTGTCTTTGGCATCGTGAAAATATTGTTCAAAAATATGAGTCATCATATCGACAATCCCATAAACGGTTTGATCTTTCGGTACGGTAAACGTATGGGTCGGGTCGCAAATAGAGAATTTCGGAAATACGAGCGGGCTTTTCCAGCTCACTTTTTCTTTCGTTTCCCAATTGGTGATGACGGATCCTGCGTTCATTTCTGATCCAGTCGCTGCATGAGTCAACACCGTTCCAAAAGGCAATGCCGACTCGACTTCCACTTTTTTCATGACAATATCCCATGGATCTCCATCAAACTTTGCTGCTGCCGCAATGGCTTTCGTGCAGTCAATAACGCTTCCGCCGCCAACCGCTAATATAAAATCAATTCCTTCTCTTTTGCATATATCTGCTCCTTTTCTAACGGTTGAAATCCGCGGATTCGGCTCCACCCCGGAAAGCTCATGCACTTGGACATCGATTTCTTTCAACAAAGAAAGCACGCGGTCATAAAGTCCGTTTCTTTTAATGCTTCCTCCCCCGTAAACAAGAAGCACATTTTTTCCGTATTTCGGAACTTCCGTTTTCAGCTCCTCCAGTTGTCCCTTCCCGAAAATCCACTTCGTCGGATTATAAAAAGTAAAATTATCCATACCGCACTCTCCTTTCTATCCTAACTATGTTATTATGTAACATTTTCTATATATTTTTCAAAACATCCACCTTTTTAAAGTAGTGGAAGTTTTGAAATGAAAAATTTACCGGATGGCAAAAAGAATAGGACGTCTTCTTCTGCTGCAAACTATAATAAAGAATCGTAAAAAAGGAGGTTTGTCTTATGAGTGCTCTTCAAAGAGTGGCGCTTATCTTTACTATATTAGGAGCCATCAATTGGGGATTAATTGGCTTTTTTCAGTATGATCTAGTAGCCGCCATTTTCGGTGGACAAGATTCGGCTCTTTCACGAATCATTTACGGCATTATAGGCATCGCCGGATTAATCAATCTCGGTCTGTTGTTTAAGCCGAACGAATCACTTGAACACGATCCTGAACCCAACACGGCTGATTAAACATTTTTGGTCTTGAAGACGAAAGAAATTTTCGACAAAAGCGAAAGGCATCGCTTGGACAGACATAAAAACAAAAAGGCGGCTGAATCATACGACATTATCATCATTTGAAGCGAACAGCCGCTAACGTCTCCTGCCAAAGTTATTTCGCTGCTCCTTTCTCAAACTGAATTCCTTTCTCCGCACAAAAAAGAAGAAGGCGCTCGTCCTTCTTCTTTTTATATTTCTTCCTTTTACATCGGTTTAAAAAATCTGACTCATCTATTTACTTATACCCAGCCTCTAAATTTAGCCGCTTCCGCTGTACGGCGGACTCCAATCATATAAGCAGCCAAGCGCATATCAATATTTCTGGATTGGGCGGTATCGTATACCGTGTTAAAAGCTTTCACTAATTTCTCTTTTAATCGCTCATTTACTTCTTCTTCTGTCCAATAATATCCTTGGTTATTTTGCGTCCATTCAAAATAAGAAACCGTTACGCCGCCGGCGCTGGCCAGCACGTCCGGAACAAGAAGGACGCCGCGATTCGTTAAAATTTTTGTCGCCTCCATCGTCGTAGGTCCGTTAGCCGCTTCTACCACAATGGATGCCTTAATATTATGTGCATTTTCTGAGGTAATTTGATTTTCTACTGCTGCCGGCACTAAAATGTCACATTCCAATTCCAGAAGCTCTTTATTCGTGATTGTATTTTCAAATAATGTTGTGACGGTGCCAAAACTGTCACGGCGATCCAGCAAGTAATCGATATCAAGGCCATCCGGATCATACAGAGCCCCGTAAGCGTCTGAAATTCCGACAATTTTAGCTCCTTCATCATACAAGAATTTGGCCAAGAAGCTTCCCGCATTGCCAAAACCTTGGATAATGACTTTCGCTCCTTTTATATCAATGCCTCGCTTCTTCGCCGCTTCTTTAATGCAAATGGTCACACCTTGAGCGGTGGCTTTTTCCCGTCCTTGCGATCCCCCTAATACAAGAGGTTTGCCTGTAATAAAACCAGGGGAATCAAATTCGCGCAGTCGGCTGTATTCATCCATCATCCAGGCCATAATTTGAGAATTTGTGTACACATCAGGCGCCGGAATATCTTTTGTCGGTCCTACCAATTGGCTGATCGCTCGGACATAGCCGCGGCTTAATCGTTCGATTTCTCCCATCGACATCTGTCTCGGATCGCAGACAATCCCGCCTTTTCCGCCGCCATATGGAAGATTCACGATGCCTGATTTGATCGTCATCCACATGGATAGCGCTTTCACTTCATCTTCAGTGACATCCGGATGAAAGCGAACTCCTCCTTTTGTCGGGCCGGTTGCATCGTTATGCTGTGCTCGGTAGCCGGTAAATACTTTTGTGGTTCCATCATCCATGCGGACCGGTATCCGAACCGTCAGCATACGCATTGGTTCTTTCAACAGTTCATACATTTCTTCATTATATCCCAATCGGACAAGAGCCTCTTTGATTACACTTTGAGTAGAAGTAAATAGATTTAAATTTTCCGTCATAAATTTCGCCTCTTTACACCTTTTTCATCTTTACTATTATAATAACATTTTGATGATTCGTTCAACCGCCCTTTGAAAAGTTCTTTTCATTACGGATCAGAAACATCAAGACGAATAACGGTTTTATCATGTTTTTTCAAAAAAAATTTCTCATCCTTTCCAATCTTTCCATTACTTTCAGAGATTTCGTTCGACGTCTTTTATCTCTCATTTATTATTGTAATCATTGTGAAATTCAAAATTCTCTATAAAAAAGTATGATTAACGAATTCTTCCGCTGATGGCGACAAAACCATTTTTTCACTCAAAACGCTTCCGACACTGTTTTGGCTTGCATATGAAGAAGCAAATAATCCGGTCCTCCCGCTTTTGAATCAGTACCTGACAAATTAAATCCCCCAAAAGGCTGGTATCCTACGATCGCGCCTGTACAACCTCTGTTGAAATATAAGTTCCCTACATGAAAATCTTCGCGCGCTTTTTCCAAGTTTCGTCGATCATTGGAAATAACGGCCCCGGTTAATCCATATTCCGTATTATTCGCAATTTCCAGCGCATGTTCAAAATTTTTCGCCTTCGCAAACGCAACAACCGGACCAAAAATTTCCTCCTGCATAATCCGAGCATCCGGTTCCACGTCCGCTATAATGGTCGGCTCTATATAATATCCTGTTGAATCGTCTCCCGTGCCCCCAATAATGATGTTTCCTTCTGTTTTGCCGATTTCGATATATCTCATAATTTTTTGAAAAGAAGAGGGATCAATAACCGGCCCCATTTTGGTTTCAAAACAAGCGGGGTCGCCGATTTTCCATGTTTTCGCCAAATTGGCTGCCCGATGGAGAACTTCGTCATATACCTCTTCCAATACAACAGCCCGTGAACAGGCAGAACATTTTTGCCCGGAAAAACCAAAAGCGGAAGCGACGATGGATTGAGCAGCCAACTCCAAATCGGCTTCCTTATCCACCACGATCGTATCCTTTCCACCCATTTCTGCTATGACTCGTTTTAGCCAAATTTGGTCGGTTTGTTTCTTTGCCGCTCTTTCATAAATTCGAAGTCCAACATCACGAGAACCGGTAAATGAAATAAACCTCGTTTTCGGATGATCGACTAAAAAATCGCCTATTTCCGAACCGCTTCCCGGAACAAATTGAAGAACACCGTCAGGCAAACCGGCTTCTTTCAACACTTCCACCAATTTTGCCGCCACCACAGGCGTTGTGGAGGCCGGTTTCAACAATACTGTATTTCCTGTTACAAGTGCAGCAACCGTCGTTCCCGCGGTTATGGCCAACGGAAAGTTCCACGGAGAGATCACCACTCCCACTCCGAGCGGTATATAATGATATCGATTGCGTTCTCCTTCTCTGCTTAGGACAGGAGCGCCATCTTTTATTTTCAGCATTTGTCGTCCATAATACTCCATAAAGTCAATGGCTTCCGCCGTATCAGCATCCGCTTCTATCCACGATTTCCCGGCTTCTTTCACCATGAGAGCCGAGAATTCATGCTTTCGGCTGCGGATGATGGCCGCTGCTTTAAACAAAATGTCCGCACGCATTTCAGGTTTCGTTTTACGCCAAGATTCAAACGCTTCTGCAGCTGCTTGAATCGCTTTTTCCGCCAATTCTTGATTGGCTTTGGAAACGAAGCCGATCACTTCTGTTTTGTTCGCAGGATTCCGGGAAATGATTTTCTCTTTCGTTGTGATGAATTTGCCATCGATCACAAGCGGATACTCTTGCCCCAAATGTTGATTTGTCCTCTTTAAAGCTTCTTGAAACGCTTCCCGATTATTCTCATTCATAAAATCTGTCAACGGTTCATGTTGATAAGCTATCATCTTTTTCCCTCCTGAACATGAAATTGGAATCAGCGGAACACGATAAAACAGGCAATCATCCATGAAGTTCAGATAAAAATCATCTTTTTGTTTGGAAATCAGCTTATTACATGATATCGAAAAAGGCTTTTTTTCATGCAAAAATAAAACCGAACGGCTTTGCCGTTCGATTTTATTTTTTTTGATACGTATTGCTTTTTTCGGATTGAGCAATCCATTCTTTCAGTTTCTCTTTTAAAGTATTAAATCCGGTGGAAGAATCGTCCAATTTAATATTTCCGTATCGTCGAGGCATTTTCCGATCCGTTTTGGAGGATTCCATTTCACGCATTGAAAGGCTGATTTTTCCATCTTCTTCATCAATCGCAACAATTTTAGCTTGAACCTCGTCCCCAACTTTTAAATAGTCTTCAATGTTTCTGACATATCCATGTGTAATTTCCGAAATATGGATGAGTCCTTGCGTTTCCTCATCTAAGGCGACAAACGCCCCATATGGTTGAATCCCGGTGACTTTTCCGGTTACTATGGCACCAACTTCATATTTTGCAGACATGCAAACACTCCTATAAAATTTTTTCTCCTATTTACGCATTGATCAATTATAGCATAATCATACTTCCACCGCAAAAACGATTGTAAACTTGATTGAGTCAAGTATTTGTGGGCAGTTTTTTTCTCCCTAACAATGAAAGCGGATTCACCATTTTAGGGTACTCTCTTGATAAAAAATTTGTCTTTTTTAAAATCCGGCCAACTCCTTTAAAGTCTTGTACACTGGAATATTTGCCTTACCTTTTAGGTATAGGAGATTGTCTCTTGTGACTTCACCAATTGTACTTGTCACCTTTTCTACGTAATGTTTTGGTGGATTCTTTTCCTCCTTGGTTTCTGTCCATCTTTCGACTTTCCCAAATAATGTTTTCAATGCCAGATTGTCTAGGAAAGCCACCAATCCAGTAATCATGGCACTTACGCCTTTTTCTACCCAGCTACGTCCATTTTTGAGCCTTTTTGCGAAGACACTCATCGTTCCCTCGGCACTTCCCATTGGACGCATTCCTTTGGTGTCAATACCTTGTTCTTGGAGCCACTTCCGGTAATCCCCGAGGGCTTCAGGATATTTTTCTAGTTGACGAATCAATTGGTCAAGACGTTCTTCCTGATCCTCTGTCTCTAGTGTTCCAACAGCACTGTTTAATTCCGTAAGTAGTTTCTGACTGTCATAGGACGCTAGTGCCTTTTGCATTTGGCGATAGCGAGGATGCTTACGGAATAAGCTGCGAATATCCCTTGCCACGTGGAAACGGTCAATTGAAAAGAATGCCCTGCCTTTAAAATGGTCTCGACAGGCTGTAATCCATCCGGCACCATCCCCGTTTATTACTAGCTTATGGACAGTTGGGTCATACTCGAAGTTTTCAATGAGAAAATCCTCAAACGCCTCCCAAAATGGCTGGTTCCCACGGTGAATAAAATGGCGTTTGTCTTTCAAACTTACTCGTTTTCCGTTGATTTCCCAGCCCTGATGAACCGCTGCAATTTTTTCTTCCTTGCCCCGTTTTCCTTTTCCTTGACGTTTCACATATAGGCCGTCCACTTCCACGAATAGGACAGGATAGTTTACAGGCTGTCGCTCTTTTGGGATACTTTCAATCTGTAACAGGTGTTGACGTATAGCTTCGTGACTAATCACTCGGTATCCTAAAAGTGTTTCAAGCGTGTGTTCTGCCTTTCGATAGGATGGCCCTGTAATGGCAAGCTCTAGAGCCGCTTCTTCTATCAGCGGACTAAAGGAGCCGGTCCCTTCGAATTCCAAAGAGCGATCAAGCAGATAGACATATTCACCTTTCTCCCTGTCTCGGTAGTAGTTCCGTTTCACCTTTATTTCTCCAAAAAGACGGATAATAGTGGTGATACGCTTATCGAGTAGACGATAACGCTTTTTATTTCGTTCTTCAGCAATCTGCTTGTCCATGTCCTCTAATAGTGTTTTCATGACCTTTGAGAAGGTTTCCTGTAATTGCCTCCAAACTAATTGCTCAATCTGTTTTAAATTTGGATATACTGTGTTATTCTTTTGCATGAGGGGTTACTCCTTTGTTTGTGATTTAGTTTTGGTTGACTAAGATTCTACCAAGGAGTAACCCTCTTTTTCATGTTATTTGCTTATTAACTACCGCGCTTTCGCTTGGTGGCCCCCTCATTTGTTGAGCGTTCTAACGTTCCCTCAACAAATGAGGGGGTTAAATTTTGCCCACAATAATTTTACTCATACTGTAAACTTCATCCATATTCAACTGAATAAATTTCGATCGTCTATAAGCATTCCATGTTTATGGCGGTCAAAACATTACTTGCCTAATCATCATCAAGAGACGTCTTATTTATCCATCATCCAAAATTTTTAGGAAAAATAAGAATAAATTTTCACATCATTGGACATCCTTAAAATGCAGCAAAGCTTTCTAATAGTATTCCCCCTACCCTTATTATCAGGACGAGTGGATCGTCCTCTTTTTTTTGCCAAAAATGAAAGGCTGATTTCCCGGTAAAGGAATTCAGCCTTTGGATCATATCTAAAGGGAAGCCAGAAAACGTTTCATTCTTTTAATCGCTTCTTGAAGCTGTTCGATCGATGAAGCATAAGAACAACGAATATATCCTTCTCCGCCTTTGCCGAATACATGTCCGGGAACAACGGCCACTTTTTCCGAAAGCAAAAGCTGTTCAGCGAATTGCTCCGATGAAAGCCCCGTTCCCTTAATAGACGGAAAAGCATAAAAAGCACCGCCCGGCATATGGCAATCCAATCCTAGTTCATTTAAAGATTCGACAAAGAAGTTTCGTCTTCTTCTATAATCGTTTTTCATTTCTTCCACATACTCCATTCCGTTTTGCAAAGCCTCAATCGCAGCATATTGCGCAGGAGTGGAAGCACACATCATGGTATATTGATGCACTTTCAACATCGCTTTGGAAATTTCTTTTGGAGCGCATGTAAATCCAAGTCTCCAGCCCGTCATGGCAAATCCCTTCGAAAATCCGTTTATTAATATCGTCCGCTCCTTCATCCCTTCCAAGCTTGCAAAAGAGATATGCGGAATATCGTAAGCCAGCTCAGCATAGATTTCATCCGCAATCACCAATAAGTCATATTTTTTTACGATATCGCAAATGGCGATCAAGTCTTCCCGTGCCAGCTGTGTTCCGGTCGGGTTATTCGGAGAACAGATCAACAACGCTTTCGTTTTAGGTGTAATGGCCCGTTCCAATTCTTCCGGCTGAAGTTTAAAATCATTTTGCGCCAATGTGCCTATGGAAACGACATTGCCGCCGGCCAGCTGAACGAGGGGTCCATAAGAAACGAAGCATGGCTCTACTACCGCGATTTCGTCTCCAGGGTCAATAATCGTTCGAAGGGCAATATCCAGCGCTTCGCTTCCCCCCGATGTCACGATAATTTCTTGTTCCGGATCATATTCTGCTTGAAACCGTTCTCGCATATAATCGGCAATCGCCCTTCTTAGTTCGATTAAACCTGCATTGGCCGTATAGGAAGTATATCCTCTTTCCAGCGAGGAGATGGCCGCTTCCCTAACGGACCAAGAGGTAACAAAATCCGGCTCTCCCACTCCTAGTGAAACGACGCCTTCCATATTGGCCGCCAGATCAAAAAACTTTCGAATCCCAGACGGAGGAATTTTATCCACTGATTTGGCTATATAGCTTTTCGTTGTATTCATGGTGACACCACAATTCTTCTATCATCATTGTTTTGGTCATAAATAATTCCGTCATGCTTATATTTTTTCAGTTGGAAATGTGTAGTAGTCGAAACGACCGAATCCAACGTGGACAGTTTTTCCGAAACAAAGCGGGAAATTTCATTCATCGAACGGCCTTCCACCGTCACGGACAAATCGTAAGCGCCGCTCATTAAATAAACGGATTTCACTTCTTTAAACCGATAAATGCGCTCAGCCACGGCATCGAAACCTACTCCCCGTTTTGGCGTGACTTTCACATCTATCATGGCGGTGACTCCATGATAGCTATCTACTTTCGACCAATTTACTAAAGTTGTATAATGGACGATAATATTTTCTTTTTCTAATTTTTGAATCACGTCTTGAACTTCCTCGACAGATAATTGTGTCATTTTTGCTATGTTCTCGAGAGTCGTTCTGGCATCCTTTTCCAGGATCGCCAATATCTCCAGTTCTTTCTCGTTGAGCTCCATGATTCTCCCCCATTTTTGAAATATTAAGACTACTTTATTATAACAAATTTAGGAGAAAATAATGAAGAGAGTTCCATTTAATCAAGAAAAGTTTCTCACGGATTTCCATCAACTAGGGGGGAACCAACATTGTTCAATCAAAAAGAAAGAGTTTCAATGAAAATAGACGATTCTTGCTTATATTACCGCTATATTCCAAATAGTGCAGCCAAATACACGCTTGTCTTTTTGCACGGCTTTCTTTCTTCCTCTTTTAGTTTTCGCAAACTGATTCCTTTATTAAAAACAGATTATGCACTTCTTTTGATTGACTGGCCGCCGTTTGGAAAAAGCAAAAAATCAAAGGCATTTCTTTACTCGTACGAAAATATTGCCGCCTCCATTCTCCGGCTGCTTCGTTCTTTCCAATTCGAATCCGTCGTGCTCGTGGGTCATTCCATGGGAGGACAGTTGATTTTGAATATGCTGAAACAAAAGCCGGATGCGGCGGAAAAAATGATACTCATCAATGGCTCTGCTTATATTCCGAGGTTCAAACAATCTCTGATTTTGGCCAGTTATCTGCCATTTGCCCATCGATTGGTAAAACGCTTGCTGGAAAAAACGGGGGTGGAGGGAAATTTGCGGTCAGCTGTCTATGAACATGAAAAAATTGATCAAGAAATGGTGGCAGGCTATATGGAACCATTTCTTTCTGAGGATATTTTCCACGGACTGATCCGATTTCTGCGCCATAGGGAAGGCGATCTTTCTTCCGTAGAAATTCAAAACATACAAACCCCTTCTCTTTTAATTCACGGGGAATTTGACAAGATCGTTCCTTTCCATATCGGCAAACGGTTAGCTCAAGATTTGCCGAACAGTCGTCTCGTTATGATCGAAAAAGCCGGACATCTTTTACCGGAAGAAAATCCGGAAGAGATCTGCCGGCACTTGAACGAATTTGTCAGCGTTGAAAAGGGAGATCGCACGAAGAATTTTCTTTGACGGCTAACAATGCGCTTGCTATGGGTTCAATTTCTTCACGCGGAAGAAGTTCTTCAAATGAAAGTTCAAAGATGGCACGAATTTTTCGCTCAAGAGTTTCAAGGTTATCCGTTTCATGAACCGCTTGGATAATATCCGCCATTTCCGTATCATATTGACCTGCTCCAATGCGGAATGGATCCCAGCCCATTAAAATATCTGCCAGCTGCAGATTCGTTTTAGCGATTGGATTCAAGTTGCATCACCTTTTGTTTTACCATTTTTGCTTCTTATTTTACCATGGAGTAGAGAAATCAAAAACTAGGAGGAAATATGGAATGGTGCAATTTGACGAAATCATCGGCCGAAAAGGAACTTCCTCAGTAAAATGGGACCAAATCAAAACGATATTCGGAACCGAAGAAGCGTTGCCTATGTGGGTAGCAGACATGGACTTCCGCGCCCCGCAAGAAGTGATCGAGGCTCTGAAGAAAAAAATCGAACATGGCGTTTTTGGTTATACGACCATGCCGGACTCTGCCATCGAAGCTGTTTGCCAATGGATGGAGAAGCGTCATCATTTTCCCGTTCAAAGAGAATGGCTGCTTTTCAGCCCGGGCGTAGTTCCTTCCATCAGTTTAGCCATTCAAGCGTTGACGGAGGAAGGTGACGAAGTGCTAGTGCAGCCGCCCATATACCCGCCGTTTTTCAACATGGTAAAAGCAAATAACCGCAAAGTGGCCTATTGCCCGCTTGTATTAAAGGGCAATCAATACGAGATCGACTTTGACGCGTTTGAACAGTTGTTAAAAACTAGAAATATTCGATTGTTTTTGCTGTGCAGTCCACACAATCCCGGCGGAAGGGTATGGACAAAAAAAGAATTAACCAAAATAGCGGATCTCTGTCAAACTTACCAAGTATGGATCGTCTCTGACGAAATCCATAGTGATTTGACGGCACTCCCAAACAAACATATCCCCATCGCTTCCATAAAAGAAGAATACCGCGAATTTGTCATTACTTGCATCGCGCCAAGCAAGACTTTCAATTTAGCAGGACTTCAAGCTTCCTGTATCATTGTGCCAAACCCAAAAATTCGGAATCAATTATCCCGCGTTCAAAAACGTCAAGGCTTTTTCCAGCTGAATATGATGGGAATGGCAGCGATGGAAGCTGCTTATCGTTACGGGGAAAAGTGGTTGGATGAAGCCATTTCCTATATTCGTGGAAACGTGGAGCTTGTGAAGCAGTTTATTGAAAAAGAAATTCCATCATTAAAAGTAATGGAACCGCAAGGCGGATATCTGATTTGGATTGATTGCCGAGAAACCGGCTTAACGGATCAAGAAATAAAAGAGCGGCTTTTATTCAAAGGAAAACTCGCTTTAGAGTCCGGCCCTAAATACGGACCAGGCGGAGAAGGGTTTGTCCGTATGAATGTCGGCTGCCCGCGCTCCTTAGTCGAGGAAGGTTTGAAGCGAATGAAAGCTGCGTTTTCGAAAGACTAATTCACTTCATGCAGCACGTTGCCGTAAATGGACGAAAGCGTCGGTCATCTGAACCGGCGCCCAATGGTTTGGATACATAAACTCGCCAATTTAAAATAATGAGCTTATTTCCTTAAATGGCGTCTTTGTTTATTAATTTGCTCTTCTAATTCCCTTGTTTTTTCCTCTTCTTTTTTGGAGATTTTTTTAATCAACAGGAAGGCGATCACTGCCAAAATAAAAAAAATGGTCATAGATATAGCCGCCGGAATGTACTCCGATTTATCTTCCGGAAAATACAAAAACAAGCCTAATATGAAAGCGATCAAAACAAAACAGCCCCCTTAATAGTAATGAGCTCCCTATTTCTCTTCACCATTCCAACTTCTATCCCCTTCGTCCATTCTCGATTCAAATACGAGAAAAAAGCAGCCACATCAAACATTTTATTCCCAAAATTCTGATTTCTTACACTCTACCTTTAAATCATCATGTTCGAAATCCATCGTTCCTCCGCCGGATTGAAGCATCCCGCGGAGGACTTTCATTTATTCGGCCACCAATATCGTTTCAATAATCACATCTTCCAAAGGACGATCTTGTTGATCTGTTTCCACGTTGGCGATTTCATCTACAACGTCCATTCCTTCCAACACTTGTCCAAAGACAGTGTGGCGGAAGTCAAGCCAAGGCGTTCCACCTTTCTCCATATAAACGTCAATAATTTCTTTCGGATACCCGGCTTTTTCCATTTGTTCCCGAAAACCAGGATCGATGTTTTGATTTTGGACAATAAAAAACTGGCTTCCATTTGTGTTTGGCCCCGCATTGGCCATCGAGAGCGCTCCTCGAATGTTAAACAAATTCGGCGAGAATTCATCTTCAAATGGCTTTCCGTAAATGCTCTCTCCACCTGTTCCATTTCCTTTCGGATCGCCGCCTTGAATCATAAAATCGCGAATCACACGATGAAAAATTAATCCGTTGTAATAGCCGTTTTTGCTGTGAGTAATAAAATTTTCCACGGTTTTCGGCGCGTATTCCGGAAACAGCTTGATTTTAATGCTGCCTTTATTGGTCTTCATTTCAACAACGATCTCATTTTCTGCTACTTGATTGGTTAATTGCGGAAATGTCATAAATTTTCTCCTTCCGTTTTATTATCTCTCTTACTTTACCTTATTGCGGATGAAATTTCCACATCGCAACTTCGGCTGGAGCTTCCCGACTAAAAAGTTCTTTTCCCGTTCCATTCTTTTTGTGTTATGTTTATGAAAAAGACTTTTCAGGAGGAACGAATCATGGATATAGGAGATGTGGTAACCGCCATTTACAAAACAGGAAAATATATCGGAAAAATTACGGACGAACGACCGGAACATTATACCGTGCAAATATTAGCGGTAGAAAAGCACCCGCTGCAAGGAGACCTTCATCATCCGAAACAAGGAAATGTAGGCTTTTTCCACGAACGCAAAGCGCTGGCTTTCAAAGAACAAGCCAATATTCCTAAAAAAATGGTGAAACCTTTTACCGGAAAAGTGCCGAATTACACGGAATCATTGGTGAAATCCTTTATCGTTTATAAACAGGAACTGGAACAAAACCCGGAAAATGAATATGCCCAAAAAAGCCTCCAATGTTTATCATCCATACAAAAAGAATACGAATTCATGTACTCGATTTCCTTCCCAAATTAATCATCCAGTACAAAAATTCGTATTTTCTCTACACATCAAACCTTCGCTTCTCCATGTTTGCCATCATGGAGACTGATGGATCTTTTCATTTGATTGATTAGGAGAGTTTTCACTCGTCGAAGGTTGATCGGCATTTGTTGTTTGGCTTTGATTGTTTTCTGACGTTTGCGTATGATCAGCAGTACCATTGTTGTTCTGGTCGTTGTTCTGATTGTTTTCCGTCGATTGATTGGTCGGTGCCACCGGTACTAATGGATTGCTTTTCCCTGAAGGATCCGGAGTCGAGATACTTGGCGGCGTTAGTTTTAACTTTTTGGCAATCGTTGAATCATAATAAACGGAAATCGTCATATTAACCGTTAAGGCATTCGCTTCATTCTCTGTGGAAACAGGTTCGTTGTTTCCAGCAAA
Source organism: Bacillus sp. FSL W8-1127 (assembly GCF_038006725.1). Classification (NCBI taxonomy): domain Bacteria; kingdom Bacillati; phylum Bacillota; class Bacilli; order Caryophanales; family Bacillaceae; genus Bacillus; species Bacillus sp. FSL W8-1127. The sequence goes on from NZ_JBBOVU010000001.1 coordinate 2,767,406, forward strand.
TTGGATCGATTCCACTCGATTGACACGATCCATTTGCTCCAATTTTTTTAAAAACTGATAAATCTCAGGATACGTTGACGCTTGTACGACTAAATTGACTTTTTCTTGTTTTATCCCCGACGGCAATGAAGTTTTGGCCGTTTTTGATGGTTTCGTATCGTTATTTTGTGCAGTTGTACTCGTCGTTTCACCCGTATTGAAACTAGTCGCATTGGAGTTTGAGTTTGTTCCAGTCATTTGATCCATTTGATCCGCTTGATTCGTACCATCATCAGCATCCGTTGATGAGTCAGAGTCTTCCGCAAGAGCGTATTGAATAATGGTACAGCCTGATGATGCTTCAGCCTTTTGCAAATCCAAAATAAATTGGTCGACAGAATCGTTCCAAGGAAGCGCTGTCTGCCATTGATAGACCTTTTTCAAATCGTCTGCTGATAATTGTTTTTCAGATTGAACCTTTTCCGATGAATCATTGACATGAGCCATTTGCGAAGAAAGGGCAGCAATCTGTTTTTTGGCAGGGACGATTGCTTTCCAATAATAAAAAATGTCTAAAAAACAGAAAAGGATCACAAGAATTAACGGGATCAACATTTTCACTCGTTTGCTCATGCCTACTCATCCTTTTCTGTATCGATCTTTAATTTACTCGTTTCAAGCTGTAAAACATACTCCGCTTGATAGCGCGGCAACGTTGTTGGATCAATAGCGGTGTTGTCTGTTGCATTATCGGTTGTATAACCGTTCACGCTGCCGGTTGTATCATTTGTTTGAGGCGGAACGCCAAAACTCTTTAACGTCGCTTTCTTGATCCATGATATTTCATTGAGTCGTTTCAAATAATAAGCAATCTCGCTTTTTGTATCAAATTGAACGATCATATCCGCTTCTTGATCATCTGTCAGTGAAAATAGCAACAAATATCCTCTTTCCGGCAGCTTTTCCGTGAGTTCTTTCAATATTTTCGTCGTTTCAATGGGTTGATTTTGTGCCCATTTCACAGCCGTTTCGTATTGATGGAAGGACTCGACTTCAGGATTTTGATGGTTCGCTTTCATTTTCGCAGCTTGCAGCTTTGTGGCAAAATCCACTTTCTCTTGCAGCTCGGCTTCTTGTTTTTGCAATGAATGGCCATAGATGAGAAGAAAAACAAGCAAAAAAATAAAAAGAACGAGCAAGATAAAAAGGCCAATCAAGAGATAAGAAGGTTTTTTCTTTTTTTCAATGAAATTGATTTCTACTAACATATACTCACCTTCTGATGCTCATTCTGCAGGGTGGAGGGCTAGTCCAATACAGTCAGAAAAAGCAGGCGGAATATTGATATTTTCTTTATTTTGAAATAACGGCACAGTCAATGCATCATCGATCTCCATTTCAATTTGCTCTTGCAAAACTTCGGAAATGGTTTGTAAATAAGGATGGTCCCCCGCTACGACGATTTTATTCAATCGCTTTTCCCCTTGCATGATGGTGAATTCGTAAAAGTTTTGCAATCGGCTTATTTCCTGAACGATCGTGCGAATATATTCACCGAGCAAATCTTCAATTCCTTCCGGCATATAATATTCATAATCCATATGTGAGCGGTTGATATACGCTTCTCTATTTGCAGGCAAGTTTACATAGTGAACATAAATCGGCTGATGTTGTTCAAAAATCGATACTTGAATATACGAATAATGGATTTGCAGCAATAAAATACGGTCATCCGGACGAACCCGATTCAAATGGTAATACAGACGATACAACGATAAAAGCGATAAATCCATAACTCTCGGCTTTAATTTTAGTTTTTCCAATAAACCGACATACTGGTTCACAATCGCCTCCCGCGCTGCAATCATCAATGCTTCTCGGCCATTTTCACTCTCATCTTGCCATTCTACCGTTTCAATAATCGGATCTTCAAAAGGAAGCGGAATGGAATCATTGGCAGCCATATAAAGATATCCTTTCATTTCATCACTCGGAACATCTTCAGGAATGGCCACTTTCCGCAAAAAAGTATGCCCGTCCGGAAGGCAAAGAAAGGCAGGCAGCTTTTTGGCGCCGTATTCTATGAGCTGTTCCTCGATCATACCAAGCAAGTAATCTTCATTCTCAATAAATCCGCCTGAAATGATTCCGTCCGGCAATGCTTTTTGATTGAATGAGAGAATGGTATTTTTTTTTGTCACCAGTAAACGCAAATAATCATCCGTTATGATCATTTGTAATTTCTTTCGTTTGCCATATGTATAGGACTTCATTTCCTGATCTCCTTAACTCCACATGGTTCTTATGTAGAAATCTATCATATCTTGTCCATAAAAAAAGGCAAGAATGGCACCGGCAGCTATAAACGGGCCAAAAGGAACCGGTTTTCCTTTCTTAAATTTTCCTTTGAACAGGAGAATCAATCCGAATAACGATCCAAACAAGCAAGCCAGAAAAAATGACAATAGAGTCTTTTCTAATCCTAAAATCAACCCGATGACAAAGTACAGCTTAATATCTCCTCCGCCCATTGCCCCGTTTGTCACAACCGCGATGAGAAAAAGAAGTCCAAATCCAATCACGGCACCCGCCCATGAACTCCACCACGGTACGGTTGGCGAAAGGAGTCGAATGACGATAAAAAGAATCATAAACGGCAGCAAAATCTTATCAGGAATCACCATATAAGCTAAATCCGAAACGGTAATGATGACGAGCAAGGATGTAAACAAACAAGCCATCACCAGATTCATACTCCAGCCAAATTGATAAAAAGAAAAAGCAAAGAGCACACCCGTGACAGCTTCAAAAATAGGATAGATCCATGAAATTTTTCTTTTGCACGACCGGCATTTGCCTTTGAGAAAGAAAAAAGAAAACAAAGGAATATTTTCAAACCAACGCAGTTTATGATGGCAATAAGGACAATGCGAGCTTGGAAAAACGATCGATTCATGGTTTGGCACGCGAAGCCCCACAACATTAAAAAACGAACCGAACACAAGACCTATTACGGCAAAATAAACAGTCCAAAACGTATTCATTCTCGATCCTCTCATTCCTTGTGATAGCAAATACTCACTTAAGCGAAAAACGCCATGATCATTGCTAAAACTATCATCACTTAAGAGAGAGACTTTTTTCCATTGTGTCACAATACGGAAGGTAAGTGAAAATAAGGATACGGCCTGGATAATAATCCAGACCTTAAAACGATCATTCCTTATTAATTGGATTAAAAATTGCCTGAGTTGATATCTTTTTCAGAGCCTTTAAATGTACCTTTACTAGTTACTAATTGAATGTAATAACCTGTATCATCCTTTTTTACATAACTACCGCTCGCATAAGTTTTTGACTTATCATATGGATCTTTTGGAATCGCATCTAAATAACCGGCATCCACCAAATCTTGAAGAGTGGCGCCATTTGAACTTTTTATTTTCGACGATACTGTACTGTTTTCATCATCGGCAATCGCCAGTTTAGCTGCATTAATAATTAACAAGGCATTGGATCGATTCGAATCGGCTCTGCTGTTATCGATAATTTTTCCGACGCTTGGTACAGCCACCGCTGCGATAATGGCAAGAATGACAACAACAGCCAATAATTCAATCAGCGTCATACCTTTTTGATTCTTCACGACAGCTTGCAATTTTTTCATTACACTCCCTCTTTCTTTCCTAATAATTCTTCTAACGATCAATGAACACTAGAAAATTGAGCCATCATTTCATGTTTAAACGATTGCCCCCAACTCCTCTCAAATACTATTTTTATTAGGAAAACAGAAAATGGGAGGTTGCACTACTCGCTCCAAGTCATTCAAGTGCCCAGATACAAATGACTCTTCATCACTCCAAATTCCGAAAGTTTACAACTCTATTATACGATTTTTAGGTAGAAAGTCACTAAATTTTTCCGTGAAAAAAGTATGAATTTTCTATTAATAGTCTCTCTATCACTTTCTATCACTTACTCTTTTAAAAACCTTGATAAATGCGAAAAATCGGGACGTAAATGGATAAAATGATGATGCCAACCGCGACCGCCAACAACACAATGAGCATCGGCTCGATTAATGTTTTCACTTGTTCAGTTGCTTGTTCAACTTCCGATTCATAAAAATCCGCCACTTTTTCCAACATAAAATCTAACGTCCCGGAGCTTTCCCCTAAAATAATCATTCTTGTTACAAAAGGCGGAAAAGCCCAATGTCCAATCATCGGCTCAGCCATTGATTTTCCTTCTTCCAATGATTCTTTCGATTTGTTGAGCACATTGACGATGACTTGATTGTCCACTACACGTTCAACAATGGTTATTGAGTCAAGAATCGGGACTGAAGCGGAAAACAATGAACTTAATGTTCTCGCCATCCGAGCAAGCGCCGATTTTTGAATAATTTTGCCGAATACGGGAATTTTAAGTTTCATATAATCAAGCAAATAATTGCCTCTCGGTGAACGCATCCATAGCCAGAATAAAAGCGAGCACGCCATCACAATCAATACAATAAGCCAACCGTAAGACGTTAAAACGTGACTGATCATAAGCATCAATCTAGTTATCAACGGCAGATTGGCACCAAGAGAAGCAAACATTTCTTCAAACATGGGCACAACATAAATAAACATAAAAAAGACTACCATAATAGCAACGAAAAGAATCACCAGCGGATACACCATGGCCGATTTCACTTTTTGCCTGATTTCGTATTGTTTTTCGAAATAAGTCGCCAGCCGGTCCAAAATTTCATCCAACTGTCCGCCGACTTCTCCGGCTTTTACCATATTTATATAAATGGACGGGAAAATATTCGGAAATTTTCGGGCAGCCTCAGAATAAGCAATCCCCGAACGAATTTCTTCTTCGACTTCGACAAGCGCATCTTTCAACAGACGATTATCTGTTTGTTCGGATAATATTTTCGTCGCTTCCACAACGCTGATTCCGGCTTTTATGAGCGTTGCAAATTGCCGAATATAAATCACTAAATCTTTGTATTTGACCTTTTTGGGGAGAATATTGACTTCACGGTAAAGCAGGCCGGTCATCTCTTCCAGTGCGGCAACGGCAATGCCATTTTCTTTCAACTTTTGCACCGCTTTGCTGCGAGTATCTGCTTTCACCGTTCCTTTCACTCTTTCCCCTTTGCGATTACGGCCGCTGTACTGAAAAACTGCCATCAATAACCACCATCTGTCATATAAGGTTTGGCATCTTCCAATGAAATGAGATTTTGATTCAGCAAAGATTGAACAGACATTTGCATCGTCTGCATGCCGATATGTTTGCTTGTCTGCATCACGCTTCTTATCTGATGAATTTTCTCATTGCGAATTAAATTACGTACAGCCGGATTATTAATTAAAATTTCAAAGGCGGCAATTCTTCCATTGCTTTTTTGATTTCGAAATAAGCGCTGAGAAATAATGGCTTTCAGCTCTGAAGCCAGTTGAATTCTAACTTGTCCCTGTTGGCCCGGCGGAAAAACGTCAATGATTCGATCAATCGTCGTCGGCGCATCGGTCGTATGCAGCGTGGCCAATACTAAATGGCCCGTTTCAGCTGCGGTGATCGCAGTCGAAATCGTTTCAAGATCGCGCATTTCTCCTACCAATATCACATCGGGATCTTGGCGGAGACAAGCTCGCAATGCGTTGGCAAAAGATCCGGTATCAAAGCCGACCTCTCTTTGATTAATAATGCATGTCCCGTGTTTATGCAAATATTCGATCGGATCTTCCAACGTGATAATATGTTTTTTGACCGTACGGTTCATCTCATCAATCATGGCCGCCAAAGTAGTCGATTTACCGCTTCCGGTTGGACCGGTCACCAGTACCAGTCCTTGAGGCAATAAGGCAAAATCGCGAAACACAGCCGGAAGTCTCAGCTCTTCAAATGTCGGAATGTCTCTGGGAATGACGCGAACGGCTAAACCGACACAGGAACGTTGATGGTAAGCGTTGACACGAAAACGGGATACCCCCGGAATTCCATAGGAAAAGTCCAACTCTCCTTGTTTTTTAAACTTTTCCCACATCGAATCCGGAATAATCGCTTTGGCCATATTTTCCGTATCCTCCGGTTTGAGAGTTGTCGCACCGTGTTTTTTAAGTTCGCCGTTGATTCTCATAACAGGCGGAACCCCAACGGTTAAATGAATATCGGAAGCACCTAGCTCGAAAGCAGATCTTAATAAATTTTCCAGTTGTTGTTTCAAGTTTCTTCCCCTTTCCTGCCATGTTGCTTTTCATCAGCTCATGGTTGCTTGCAAAACTTCACGAACAGTCGTCAAACCTGATTTCGCTTTTAACAGACCGTCATCCAGCAAGAAGAGCATCCCTTTTTTCAAGCAAGCTTTCTCCACTTCTTGCATGCTCTTTTGGTTATAAAGCAATTGTCTAATCTCGTCATCTAAGATGAACAATTCGTGAATGGCCAGCCGACCCTTATAGCCCGTTTGGCGACAATGGATGCAGCCTTTGCCGTAAAAAAGCTTGTCAATTTGAAGTCCGCGCTTTTGAAAGAGCTCTTTTTCCATTTCACTAGGTTCATAAGCTTCGCGGCAATCCGGACAAATTTTACGGACAAGTCTTTGGGATAAAACTCCTTGTAAAGCGGAGACGACTAAATAGGATTCCACACCCATATCATTCAGACGCGGGATGGTGGCGATGGAACTGTTCGTGTGCATCGTGCTGAAAACAAGATGTCCCGTTAACGCAGAACGTATAGCAATTTCAACCGTCTCTTTATCCCGCATTTCCCCCACCATGATAATATTCGGATCCTGTCTTAAAATCGCGCGCAATCCTGTTGAAAAATCAAGACCGATCGATGGATTGACCTGCACTTGATTAATGCCTTCCAGTTCGTACTCAACCGGGTCTTCGATCGTGACAATGTTCACTTCTTCCGTGTTTAAGTGGTTTAAAGCCGCATATAATGTCGATGTTTTGCCTGAACCGGTCGGTCCCGTAATAATCACAAGTCCAGACGGTTTTTCAATCAACTTTTGAAATCGTTGCAAGTTGACTTTATTAAAGCCGACCTCTGAAATATCTTTTCGAATATTTTGCAAATCCAGTAAACGAATCACCACTTTTTCTCCATAAATGGTTGGCAAAATGGAAATGCGCATATCGATCGTTTTGTACTTCGAGAGTTTCATTCTTCCGTCTTGCGGCAGTCGGTTCTCCGTAATATCCATATTGCCCAATATTTTCATCCTTGCGATTAAGGCAGAATGAACGGATTTGGATAAAATCCTTTCCGTCCTTAATAGGCCATCGATCCTGAAACGAACGATCAATTTCGATTCTTGCACATCGATATGAATATCGCTCGCTTTTAATTGAATGCCTGCTTCCAGAATGTCATTGACTAAAGCAACGACGGACTCCTCCGCTGCCTCTGATACATTGGTGCTCGCCGCAGCGGTTTCATTCAACTGATCCTTTCCATTGTAATATTTATAAATCGATGAAATAATATCTTCTCTCGTGGCAATTACGGGTCGAATTTGCAGTCCAGTGGACAGCGTTAAATCATCAATCGTGTAAAAGTCTAATGGATCATACATCGCCACCGTCAGTTCACGGCCTTTTTTCTCAATTGGAAAGACTAAATTTTTCAAAGCAAATTCTTTTGGAATGAATTTTAACAGAGTGGTATCAATGGGGATGGATGGCAATTTTACGTGCGGAATCCCCAGCTGGAACTCCAATACTTCGATTAATTGCTGTTCGTTTAAATAGCCTAAACTAACGAGTACATCGCCTAATTTTTGTCGATTTTTCTTCTTTTTGAGTGCTTCTTGCAATTGGTCTTCCGTAATAACGCCCGCTTCCACCAGTAAATCGCCTAGTCGTTTCCGTTCCATTTCAAAACCCTACTTTCAAACAATTATAGTAGTTTTTTCCCATTCATTATAAAATAGAATAAGAACTTTTAATACCATATTGCGAAAAGGAATGTGGCAAATGTTTCAATGTCGACAAAATGATGAACAAGGATTTACTTTAATTGAGGTGCTGGCGGCCACGACATTACTGTTGATTGTGTTTACTTGCTTGTTCGGGATTTACGTTCAATCTACTGCCTATAATACGTCAAATCGCGAAAAATTACAGGCCGTTTATCTGGCCAAAAAAGCGGTTTCTACATTACGTTCCGATCAAGCAACCGTTCCAAAAAATGCGAAAGAAGGAGATGAAGTCAACATCAGCGCTTACAATCTCAATCAATCTCCTTTTGAAGTCAAAGCAACCGTGATGAAAAGAACGGCAGAGGCCGATCAAGCGCAGTTGCTTCCCGTTCAAATCTCTGTTATCGAAACAAACAGCCAAAAAATCCTTGCGAAAACATTTGTTTATTTGGAAGAGGCATCGTCATGAAAAGAAAGCAATGGAATGAACAAAAAGGAGTCACATTAATCGAATTGCTGGCAGCCATTACGCTAAGCACAATCGTGATTGCGATTGCTTTTTCAGCCTTGTTTTCGGCGATAAAAATATATAAAGATAATCAGGCACAGGCGAGGCTTCAGCAAGAGGCCGACATCATTTTATCCCATTTAAATCAAATAAGCGAAAAACAAAATGAAATAACGATTCGTCTAGGTCCCGACAGCCGGACATTAACCATTGCAGCGAACGATGACACATACACATACGATCAAAACTATTATGAAATCTCCATAAATTCTAATCAACTTCAGCCGGGAGATTCCGTCACTTTGAAAACAAATACACCTATTCCCATTCTTTTGTATGTAAAAGACCGAAATCTTTCCAATCAACAAGTGAAAGTGTCGACAACGCTTGAACGCATTCATTAGGAGGTCCTTCCTTTGATGAAGAAAAACGATGGTCAAGTTCTCATCATTGTCTTGCTCGTTCTTACATTAACGATGATTTTTGTGATCACACTTTTTCCGTTGATCATTCAATCAGCGAAACAAGCCTCTTTATCAGAACAAAAAATGCAAACAAAACATGCAGCTGAAATGGGAATGACCTTATTTGAAAAACTGTTTGATCAAATCATAGACAAAAAAGAGTTTCATTCAGCAGATGAGCTTCAAAATGAAGTGCAAAACAGCACACCGGCGAATCCCGTTTCCCTCAATGACCATGTTGCCTATCAACTGAATGTCGATACAGCGGCTGTCACGAAGAATAACGACAGCATCATTACGATAACCGTTGACAGCTACGGCCTTTATGACGGCAAACAAAAGAAAGATTTGCAAAAGACTTATACCGTCACAATGGGTTCCGTCGACGGTTCAGGATCCAATCAAATTTTTACAAATATAAGTGATTTTGACGTACTGAAAAATCCAAGTTTTTTGAATTTCGGCGACGAAAAATTCGAAGACTTTTATGATAATATCAATTCCAGAACTCACTACGAAGGAAGTTTTAATTTCATCTCTTATAACGAATTAAATCAAAGCGTTGATGTATCACGTTATGCAAAATTTCAAAATACTCTTCGAATGAATCCAAATTCGGCTTTGCAAATTCAGAAGAGTACATTGTTTAATAACTATGTTTCTTTAACTAAAACAAATCTGTTCATTGGCAATGATGTGTACTTCCAAAATTATTTAGACCTCTCTTCACAGTCAAACTTAACAGTCGGAGGGAATGCCAGCTTTAAAGGATTCCATGCGGATCAATCGAGCTTATGGTTCGGTTCCAATGTATACTCTAGCAATAACATCCAATTGACGAATCATTCGAATATGGTTGCCAGCGGAAGCATGTTCATACCGACGGCAAACATTGATCAATCAACTCTTCAAGTGAAAGGGCACTTCTTTGCCAATAACGACATTCAGCTGCATAACAATGCGAAGATGGATATCGACGGAAATGCCTCTTTGTCGACAATAACCATTGACAGCAGCTCCACCCTGACTGTTAAAGGCAATCTCACCGCCAATAATTGGCTGACCATCAATGGGAAAGCATGTGTATATGGAAAGGCAGACAATATCAGAACAAATGCCACTATTCTTCATGCAAGCAGCTGCGACAACCAACCGAATGGCACCGTCTTTGTTCTAAACCAGCCCGTGGCCCCTCCAAGCGGCGGCAGCGGTGACAACAAAAACATAACGGTTGAAGAAGGAGATGTTATCTATAAATAAGGAAAAACCATCCATTAGACTTTCATCGTCCAAATGGATGGTTTTTTGATCGCTTCTTTTATGGATTACGATCAGTTGAATGGCCATGGCTCTGATTCGTATTTTGTGTTGAAGAAGACGGTTTCTCTTGATTGGAGGAACTGCCATTCTGACTGGTTTGAGATGAGTTGTCCGCTTCGTTGTTCGGCGTATTCCCCGTTGTTGTATTTTGTGAAGCAGGATCGATTTTTTCGTTCGCTGTGTGCTCTGTTGCATCATTCTCCGTGCCGGAATTTCCATCGGCCGTTGCGTCACTTTCTGGTTGTTTCAAGTTTTCCACAACAATTTTCGGAATCGGCAAATAAAAATCTTTTGATACAAGAGATTCATAAAATACTTTATGATTCAATGCCACTTGTTTATACAGTTCCGCCGAATACCCGTATTTGCCGTTTTGATTGGCCGCCGTTTCTGCCAACGGTCGGTATTGTATGACTTTTCTTGACGCATACGTTTTTACGTTTTTCTTCACCAATTGATAAGTAAAAGGATCGCTAGGACCGATTAAACTGAGCTTTAATACATGATCTGATATTTTCTCGCTTTTAATGACAAACGCCGTATGATTGGGATTATAAATTTTTAAATCAGCTTTGGAACCGTCCACCCTTGCCTCATAACCTAATTCTATCCCCTCTGGCAAAGTATCACTAATATGTCTTTCTACGATTTGTAAATTGGTTGGCAACGTTAATTGATAGATGGCAGAAGCGCATTGGATGAAAAAGCCTTTGTCATCATTGTCCAGATTTTGGATATAATCATTCAACGAAAAGATTTTCTCCGGCTTCAGCGTCATGGTGGAATTGCTCGACAACCAGTCCTCCATGTCAGCCGGATCATTTACGAAAATCCTTTTGGAATCGATTATTTTCGGTTTGTTTTCAGACGCTTTCAAATATTGGACTAAATCCTCCGTTTGCTGTGAAGAATCTAAACGACCCGCTTTTTCCTTCAGCAGCTGCTTTACCTTTTCCAAATCTATTAAATTGACTAATTCAGGATTTTCTAATTTCTTGAACAAAATCGTTTTAAGAGATTGTTCATCCACTTCTGTATACAGAATATTTTTCTCGCCATCCAGACAGGCGTTCAAAGAAGATGCAACTTTAAAATGCACGACACTCATCGGTACGGAAATCGTTTTATTAAAAAAAGTAAAAGATACTGTCGATTTTTTTTGCCAATCCAACACATTTTCTGATATTTTCGATTCCGCTTCTGCTTTATTCAAAGAGGATATATTAATGGGCCCAATATATGTACCTTCTGCAAATACAGGTTCTTTTTTTGAAAAAGAAGCCATCGCCAAAGAGGTGATCTTCGAAAGAGCCATCAGAACAATTGTCGAAATCAGCAAAATAGCGAAAAAGCGAAACATGTTTGTTCTGTTCATGACAGATCACCTTTTTCATCCGTTTTATTGTTGCGCTGAGCCAGTATATCTTCAAATGAAGACTCATTTTGTTGTAAAGGATCCGCTTCCTCTTTCAATGCTTCAAACCGTTTTTGATACATTTCTTGCATGCTTTCATCTTCATTTAAGGCCGAAATCATTGAAAGATCATATTCCGTGTCAAGGGGAGGAGCCGTTAATTCATCACGCAAAGAATCGGGACGATCTTCTTTCAATCCGCCATTAGGTTGGATCGGGATGTCAAGATTATCTGCCATCGCTGCTTTTTCTCTCAATTCATCGTAGTCAAACTTCGGCTCTGCAAGTTCAAACGGATCCACTCCCGGATTGTCTTCAAACCACGGTTCTCTTGGATATAAAAGAATGGTTAAACATAGAATAAATAAGAACGCGATCGCCACGGCAACGGCATTCGGAAAAATCAAAAACGCTACCTTCGCAATCAAAAAGCAAAAAATACTTGCTATGATCAAATAACGTTTATGGCGTTTACTCATAGATAAAGGAATCATATAAAACAAACAAGAAAATACGATGATCGGAATGACGAAAGATAAAATGGTTTTCATAATGCCCCCAAAAATGAAATTCACTTCTCCCTTCTTGAATCTATTATACTAATAAATAATACCTATTCTATGGAAAAATTTTTATATTTTTAAGCGGCGATCCAATCAGAGGTTAACATAAATAAGCTAATCCCTCTGACGGCCGCTTATCTGCCGACCCTCGGTTTCATATTTTGCCACACAACTTTTTTCATCCAGAAGCTGCTGATCCGTCTTCTCAGATGAAAAGGAATTTTCCTTTACGAACAACTTCATTTTTTCTTAGAAAACTCTTATGCACGTCTTCCTGCCTCTGATTGAAGCGGCTGATCATGATTTAAGAGACCTCTATTTTAGCCATTCGGAAGAATCACAGATTTCAAAAAAGAGCTCTGTCAGAAGGCAAAAATTGTCTCTACTACTTTATTCTTAGCGGTCTTTCTATTATCATTGGTGGAGTAAAGAACATTGACATTTTACTCGAAAAAGTACGAATGAAAAGGCGGGTCTGCATTGATGAAAACCATTTTTGGCTACTTCTTCACTGCCATTCTGATGGCGCTTGCGATTTACTTTTTTTATTTTGCCAATCAGGAAGCGCAGCATGTCGAAAGTTTTGACAAAGTTGTAGAAAAGAAGATTCCGATACATTCGGTGGATCTTTCTCAAGAAAGCAAATTTTTGGACCAGAACGGCCGTACGTTTCTGGAAATTCGCAATCCTTATCGAATTGTCGTGAGCAACAAAGACATTCCCGATTTCATGAAGGAATTATTTTTGCAGTCTGAGGACCGGCAATTTTACGAACATGGCGGCATAGACGCTTTCGCCGTATTGAGGGCGATGATCGTCAATTCTCATTCTCATCAAATCGAGCAAGGCGGAAGCACCATCACCCAGCAGCTGGCCCGAAACTTATACTTGAATTACAACAAAACGTTTAGTCGAAAATTATCCGAAGTGTTTTATGCCTATGAACTGGAAAAAAAATTAACGAAAGATCAAATTCTCAATCTTTATTTAAACACCATTTATTTTCAAAACGGAGTATACGGGGTGGAAGCCGCTTCCCAGTTTTACTTTCAAAAAAGCGTAAAGGATTTAACGAAAGCACAGATGGCTTTTCTGGCGGCGATACCTAATAATCCAAGCTTATATAATCCTCTTACTCACTTTGCGAATACGAAAAAACGACAGGAACGATTGATTGATTTAATGAAGAAAAACGGCTTTCTTACAGCTGAAGAAGCTGAAGCAGCCAAAAAAGAACCCATTACATTAAAATTGAAAAAGCGAATAGATGAATTTCCCAATTATTCCACTTATGTTCAAGAAGAATTGAAAGAACTGATTGCGGAAAAAGAAGGGTATAAAGAAAAACTGGCCAATGCAAATCCTAAGGAAAAAGAACAAATCGAAAAACAGTTGGAAAACCGCTTAAATAAAGTGCTATCATCCGGAATTATGATTTATACCTCTTTAAATCCAATCATACAGCAAAAAGCGGAACACGCTGTTTCTTCCGTTTTGTCTTATACCAATGTGGAAGGTGCTGCTGCGGTCATCGACAATCAACATCGAAACATAATCGCATTAGTGGGAGGAAAAGATTTTCACCATACCGATTTCAACCGGGCATACCTTGCTTACCGGCAGCCGGGATCATCGATTAAACCGCTGCTCGACTACGGGCCGTATATCGATCGTTTCCATGTTTCTTTATCCAGTCTTGTCAATGCCAACAACGTCTGCATCGGCAATTACTGTCCGACAAACTACAGCAAAAAAGAATATGGATACGTCACTCTGAAAAAAGCGTTTGCGAATTCGTATAATACTCCTGCCGTCCGGATTTTCATGCAAACCGGGATCAAAAACTCTTTTTCCTATTTGAACAAATTTGGTTTTGAAAAAGTATCAGAAAGGGACGAGAATCCGTCAGCAGCTATCGGAGGCTTTACTTACGGGATGACTCCGCTGGAAATGACATCCGCCTACACCTCATTTATTGATGGCAGCTATAAAAAGCCTAGAGCCATCCAAAAGGTGACGGATTTAAAAGGACACGTTTTATATCAGTGGAAAGATGAACCTGTCAAAATTTGGTCGCCGGATACCGTATATAAAGTCCGGGAATTAATGGCAGAAGTCGTAAAAAACGGTACTGGTAAAAAAGCGAAAATCGCCCGCCCTTATGTGGGAGGGAAAACCGGAACGACCAACAATTACCACGACTTCTGGTTTGTCGGGCTGACGGATCAATATACAGCAGGTGTCTGGGTAGGAAGGGATACACCGTCAAGCATCGAATCATTGGAACATTACGGACCACAGCTGCTCATTTGGCGGAAGATCATGCAATAATCCAATATTCTTCGTTTTTGAAACAGAAAAATCATTGAAGCAAAAAAGGTCAGCTCCTCCGTCACCCGAATGGGATCGGAAGGAACTGACCTTTTTTCGTCATTTCTCATTTTTGATTTAAATAGGCAATCCGGCCATCGCAGTGTTATAGATTTTCAGAATCATATAGAGCAGAGCGAACGTAATAAAGCCCCAAACGACAATTTGGAAGCAAATAAAACCGACGAGTTTAAACGATGTTGTCAACGAAGGGCTGATTTTATAAACAAAATAAATAAAATAGATTAAAACGGTTAAAAGAAATATGGCGATAATCCCAATGATGGATGCATAACTGCACAACGAAACCAACCCGCCGGCCAAAAAAATAAGTGAACCATTTCGGACGTTTTTTAAAATGTCTCCGTCCGTATCCGTGGAAAAAAAGAGCAAAGCCAGTTCATTGATGGTTTCAGCGACTACTTTTAAAGCCGACAGCGCCATGAAAAACACTGCGATCAGTCCAATTATGACAGCCAGCTTCAATTCTGTTTCCGAAATGATTCCCAGCATTCCTTGATAAATGCCAATCTGTTTCAAAAAATTCATGATGGTGTCTTCCACATAAATCGCCAGTGACAGGCTGAATAATAAAATGGTCAAAAAAGGAAAATAACCTGTTAAATAAGTATTTTTCATGATCAGTCGCTCCTGTTTTTCTCGAATCAACTTTCATTATGCAAGAGCCTTTCTGCATTTACAAGAGCTTTATAGAAAAACATTGATTTTTCGTTTATTTATAGAATGGCAGTCAAAAAATCCCTTTTCTCCATTTTCAATCGTCCAAAAATCTTTTCTCCATCTCCCAACTGCCTGCCATTCTTGAGAGCTTCTAAAACCACTGTACAATAAACGGTCTACGTTTACTTTGCTTTCTTATGTATCATCATTTATTGACAATGGCAACCGTACATCTCGATAAACAAATAAGACGGTCGTTTTCGTCGACGATCCGGATCTCCCATACACACGTAGACCTTCCAATATGCACTGCTTCTGCACGGGCTGTCACCATTCCCTCTGTTTTAGAACGGATATGATTAGCGTTTATTTCAAGTCCAAAGCAGATCTGTGTTTCCGGATCAATAAGTTGTGCTGTTCCTAAGCTTGCAGCGGTTTCCGCCAATGCAACAGAAGCCCCTCCATGAAGAAACCCCATTGGCTGCCGAGTGCGGTCATCTACGGGCATGGTCATGACCACTTTCCCTTTTTTCATTTCGATTATTTTCATGCCAAGACTGGCTATCAACCCTTGTTCATAATTTTCTTCCATATACTATCCCCCGTTTTTTATTTTTCGGAAAATACATTGTTTTTTAAATATTTTCTCTTATTTTATCATAATCACCCCCTGTGCTACATATCTTTTCCACAGAATGACATTTATGAATCAGGAAGGAGAATCTATGAATGCACCAGCCTCCTTTCCCGCCTCATAACGATCCAAATTCTATTCCTTATGGTCCAAATCATCCAACATACATTCCTCCCAACAACCGACAATTTCCAGTCGTCCAGATCAACCAGTTCACTCAATCCGCCAGAAAATCATTGGAACTGTTAAGAGACGCACAACTGTTTTTGAATACGGTCTCCACAAACAGTGCCTATGCAAGAGAGCTGATGGACGCCGCTCAACGTTCGCAAACAACGAAAGTGATACAAATGATTCAATCGATTGGCATTAGAATTCGGCCGGAAATTTATTTTAATCCGGATGGGCTTTTAGTTCGCTTTGCCCGTATGGATGAAGATCAAAAAAAAGAATGCTGCCGATTACTGTTGGAACTTCGTTGGAAGAAATAATATAGGTTTTTAACTTTTCACTGCATTTTTTTGATAGAAAACCTGCTTAGTATGCAAGAGAATAGCCATCCCTTTCAAAGAGGCTGTTGATAACTAGGAAGCCGATCCATGTTTCATAGAGCGGCTTCCTTTGCTCCATTCATCAGCCTCTTTCCTTGTTTAAAAATACGGATATGGATAAAACGGACGCGGACCGTAAAAAGGATATGGCGGTCTAAACAATGATGCCGCTATCGCCGTTCCTAGCAAGCCGCCCAGCAGTCCACCGATAAACGGTTCCCCCGGAAAAAAGCGATGCGGATAATACATATAGGGTAACCTCCTTTTCCTATGCTACCCTATCCTTATGCAAAGACGGAAATCTTTGTATAGGCCCGCCAAAAATTTAGCTTTGAAAAGCAGCGGTACGAAAATCAAACGCCGTATCCTTACTCTTTATCAAATCGATCGACAAATAAAGCAAGCGTTCTCGTCATGACGCCCGTTGCACCTGCAGGCCCCAAGTCGTAGTCTTTATCGGTATCAGCCGTTCCGGCAATATCCAAATGCACCCAAGGAGCTCCTTCCACGAATTCTCCAATAAAAGCAGCGCCCATGATCGCATGGCCTTCTCTGCCGGGAGAATTATTTAAATCGGCTATTCGGCTATTTCGAACCCGTTTTTTATCTTCTTCCGTATAAGGCAGCCGCCAAATATATTCTCCAGCTTCAAAAGAAGCCTCTAAAATTTGTTCAAAAAGCCACTCATCATTGGTGACCGCTCCCGTTTTATCTGTCCCGAGCGCAACGATTACTCCGCCTGTCAATGTGGCCACATCGACTAAATATTCGGCGCCATGATGTTTCGCATAAGTGACGGCATCCGCCAATACTAAACGCCCTTCAGCATCCGTATTCAATACTTCGATCGTTTTTCCGTTCATGGATGTTATCACATCATCAGGCCGAAATGCCGACGCGCTCACGACATTGTCTGTAGCCGGAATGACTGCCACCACATTTTTTTTAGGTTTCCATTCGGCGATCGCCTCCATTGCCCCAAGTACAGCTGCAGCCCCCGCCATATCGGTTTTCATGCCGACAAGTCCGTTTTTCGTTTTGAGCGAGTAGCCGCCCGAATCATATGTAATGCCTTTTCCGATGAGCCCGATGACATCTTCCCACTTTTCTTTTCCTTGATATTTTAGCGTAATCATTTTTGGTTCTTCTTTGGAACCTTGATTGACGGCCAAAAAAGCGCCCATTCCCAGTTTTTCGATTTCGCTTTTCCCAAGAATCTCTACTTCCAATCCATATTTTTCTGCCAATTGGCTTGCGTACGTAGCAAGATAGGACGGAGTCAGCAAGTTGCTTGGCATATTGACGAGCGTACGAGCGGAATTCGTCGCTTTTCCAAGTATGTATCCTGCTTTGGCTGCTTGTTCGATTTCTCCGATCGTATGGCTGCTGTAAACAGTCATTTCCTCAATCCGCGGTTCCGGCAGATTGGGTTTTTGCTTATAATCACGGAATTCATATGTAGAAAGCGGAACCGCTTCGCCTAATGCCGCTGCAGCTTGAACGGCATCCCATTTATCCGTTATAAACGTATCAAGCGCAATGGCGGCCTTTTGAACCGGCGTATTTTTTATGTATTTGGCGGCTTTTCCAAAAGCCATTTTTAATTTCTGAATCGTGAGTTCTTTTTCTTTTCCCAAACCGACAAATAAGATTCTTTTGGCAGGCACAAAACCAAATGTATGGATCAGTTGCACGCTTTTATATTTGGCGGAAAGATCCCCGGTCTTTACAAGTTCCGTCAACTGACCTTGAAACGCCTCATCCAATTCGCCAAGAACTCCTTCAAACTTAAGGGGTTTATCCAACAAACCGACGATTAAGCAAGGCAATTCTATTTGAAACGGATTTTCATGACTAAATTGAAACATCTTTTAACACCTCCAACACCATTATAACCCTGGCAGAAAATAAACCACCAGAAATGATCATGGATATTTGGAGTTGTTCACTTCCAACTGCTATTTACTGGAAAAAAAGAACAAGACAAAAGGATCAACCCCTCCATCCCGCTCTTTCTGTACAAGCTCAATATGGAAAGATGATCCTATTTGACTCTCGAAATTTTTATTCATTGCGGGTTTTTATATATTGCTGCCGGTATACTTGCAAAGCTTTATTTTGGTTTAAAGAAGCCAGCGTTTCTTCTGTCAAAGTTCCTTTTCCCATTTTGACAATATAAACGGCCAGTTTTTTCTTCCCCCACTCTTTATAAACATCATCAACTGTCTCGTAATATAGGTCAATCCGATTTCCTTTGATTGCGCTCCCGGTATCCGCCACCACTCCATAGCCATATCCGGGAATGAACAAAATCGTTCCAATCGGAAAGATCGTTGTATCAGCGGCAATAGTCGAATAAAGATCTCTTTTTACCTTGACGCCTGAATATGTAATACCATAACTGGGATGGCTGGGAGACTTCCCCGTTGATTCTTTTCCGGCTGTATAACCTGTCGCAATCACCGTTTTTTGGGGGTATTTCGACCAATCAACATCTTGTTCCAATATACGGGGCTGCTTCTCCCTCTCCGGTTGGGCATTCGCTTGCACAGGTTTCATAAGCAGCTGATCGATCCTTTTTTCGGATAATCCTTCAAGCTTTCGCTCACTCGTTTCCATCTTTGATAAAATCGTATGTTTAAGAGCCCAATTTCCAATCATAGCCGCATCTACTCCGGAAATCGTTTCAAAAGTGGCCATAAGTGCGATCAAAAATAAGATGGTCATAAAAACTCTTTTGGACGTCCGTTTTATTAGTCCCATCCTTTCACTCCCCTCACCCTATTGGTCTCCAAATGATGGCCACATTATTCAAAAATGGAGAAAAAACTTGGTAAAGGTTGGAGTGAACAAAAAAGGCTTCGTGAAGAAAATCCATGATGAGAATGAGAAGAACCCGTTTTATACAAATCACCCATGATGAGATGACCTAAAAAGAAAAAAGCCGGCTTTTCTTCGATTAGTCCATCAGTGCCTTATTAGAAGCTTTTGCGAAGGCATTCCCTCATTTTTTTGTTTCAAATTGTGCTACAATAATGCCAAAAATGATCTGGAGGCATGTATATGTCGGAACATCACTTTCGTTTAAAAGCAAACTGGCCCGGCCTGCGAAATGATGTTGGGGAAATAAAAGCTGGGAATTTACGGACAAAGGTTTCGATTCCGGCGGAAATGGACGGCCCAGGCGTCGGGACAAATCCGGATGAAATGCTTTTAGGGGCGGCAGCCACTTGTTATATCATTACATTGGCCGCCATGTTGGAACGAAGCAGGCTGGAGAAGAAACAGTTAACGTTGGAATCAGAAGGGATCGTTGAAGTAACCAATGGCGTATTGACTTATAAAAAAATCATCCATCGTCCGAAAATAGTCCTTCATCGTGATGCAACCGCCAAAGAAATCAGCCGAGCACAACGTCTTGCTGAAAGAGCAGAATCGTCCTGCATGATTTCACGAGCCGTCAAAGGAAATGTGGAGATAGAACTGGAAATAGACATTCAAGTTGCTTCCGAATAACCGTGAACATAAAACTTTTAACGATTTTGGAGCAAAAAAGAGACTGAATCCAAAAGAGTGATTTCCTTTTGGATTCAGCCCTTCAAAACATTCGATATCCTTTTTTTCTTAATTCCTTTATGACAATTCCCGATAAAACGGCCCCGGCTAAGCCGCTTAACAAAATCAACATATCGGCCGGTTTCAGTCCTATCAATCTTTCTCCTAACGTAGTGAAAGCCTCTCTAGTATGCGTTATATAAGAAAGCGTACTAATCCCATCTACAATGATCAACACAACGAGAGGATATAAAATCGACATGATCCATGTCATTCGAAGCAGCATATTTAAAATAAATCCGATTCCGAAAAAAAGCACAAAAAACAGCAGCATCGATATAAATAAAACAGCAATATGCACTAGGAAACACCCCACAGGACTTAAAAGTATACTGAATATTCTTATATACGCCAATCTTCCCGATTATTCCTCCATTCCAATCTCATTTATTCTCTCATTTTTTCAATCCCTTTTGATTTCTGGAAGTGTTTCCCATTTTAAAAGGATAAATGTGAACAGGTAGTCCTTGCTGTTGATTTTTGTTTCAACGATCACACAAAAAAACAGAACGGCTTATTACGCCGTTCTGTCGTTGTATTACCTTTTTATTTGTTGTACAATCAGCCGTTTTGTTATCTGTAAAAGGCTTAGCTGACTGTCTTAGAAAAATTTGAACTTTCCTTTTTTCAGTACTAAGGACAAACCGCCAATCATAAACAAAGCACGGTTGTCAATCACTTTTTTCATAAAGGAAGCTTTTGTACCTTTCAGCTTTCTGCCGAATACAATTCCGATTGCGTCGTCATCGCCAAGAGAACATACCGTTCCTTTATTATCAAATACAAATTTTTGAGTTTCTTGTCCTTTTAATAAGGCTACGATATTTTTCGCACACACCACACCTTGCTGCATGGCAATTTGGGCAGTCGGCGGATATGGACGATTCGTTTCTTCATTAATGACAAGCGAACAGTCTCCTACAATAAACACATTATTGTAGCCAGGAGCTCGCAAATCTTCTTCTACTTTTACACGGGCACGATTGTTTTCAAAACCGGCTTTTTCAATGACAGAGTTTCCTCTAACTCCCGCAGCCCAAACAACAGTTCCTGCCTTAATTTCTTCGGTTTCATTTTCGCCTTTCGCTACGATAATACCGTCAGGAGTCGCTTCTTTAATGGCCGTGCCGATTCGGAATTCAACGCCTTTCTTTTGCAGCTGTTCCATTGCATATTGAACAAGTTCCGGATCAAATCCAGGAAGAACAGTTGGCGCTGCTTCTACGCAGATGATACGCACTTTTTGGAAATCAACGTCGTATTCGCGGCAAAGTTCAGGAACACGATTGGTCAATTCCCCTAAAAATTCGATGCCAGTAAATCCGGCACCGCCGACAACGATCGTTAAACGTTCTTCTTTTTTATCTTTTTCAGTGTTGTAAGTAGCAAATTGAGTTTCGATATGCTCGCGGATACGGCGGGCAGCATTCACGCTCGTGATCGCAAAAGCATACTCTTTCAAGCCTTTAATTCCGAATGTTTCCGATTCAGGTCCTAAAGCGACAACGAGATAATCGTAGTCCAATTCCCCGTTATTAAGAACTACTTTATTTTCGTTTGGTTTAATGTTTTCAACAGTAGCTTGAACAAATTTGACTTTGCTGCGGTTAATTACATTGCTGATCGCATAGCGCACCCGGTCGTGATGAAGGGTTCCAGCAGAGGCTTCGTGAAGCCAAGTCGTTTCATAGTGATAGTCATGTTTGTTCACTAAAACAATTTCCGCTTCGTTTTGGCTTAACATCTTTTGGAGGCGCGTTACAGTCATCAATCCACCATAACCCGCGCCAAGTACAACGATTTTTGGCTTAGTCACTGTTATCACTTCCACCTTTTTCTTTTAGTATGAGTGAATTCGAAAAAGTTTATTTCCTTTTTGCAATTAAAAATATCACATGTGATATTTTTCACGAACGAGGGCATACAACAACTTTTTCGAAATTTGTCATAAAATCTTAACATTATTCCCTTATAAATATATTCCTTTTACATATACTTTTCAACCCATTTCCTACAATTAAAAGGAAGTTTTCAAAATTATATCCCTTATAAAGAAAATGATGAATTTTGGTATTTTTTGAAATATTTTTCTCTTGTTGTATTGAAAAATGGAAACACTGAATTGGAGTATGATAAAATGGTGTTTAATAAAACTTCCATTGGTCAATAAAGCGATGAATGCAAGGCTATCTGCTAGTATATCGAAATGGGGGAGATTGTTTTGAAAGAAGACTCGAACATGTACGATATGACGATTATCGGCGGTGGACCAACCGGCTTGTTTGCAGCTTTTTACGGAGGGTTAAGACAAGCGTCCGTAAAATTAATTGAGAGCTTGCCCCAACTTGGCGGCCAGCTGGCTACTCTTTATCCGGAAAAATACATTTACGATGTTGCCGGCTTTCCCAAAATTAAAGCACGCGATTTAGTCGAACAACTCAAAGAACAATTATCGCTGTTTAAGCCCACCATTTGCCTGGAACAAACGGTCACTGATCTTCAAAAATTGGATGACGGAACATTTCGATTAACGACAGATAAAGAAATACACTATACAAAATCTGTTATTATTACTGCAGGGATTGGAGCATTCCAACCTCGAAAACTGGAGCTTGAAGAAGCGGAGCAGTATGAAGGAAATCACCTTCATTACTTCGTAAACGATCTGGATACATTTAAAGGAAAAAATGTAGCGATATGCGGCGGGGGAGATTCAGCGGTCGATTGGGCATTGATGCTGGAACCAATCGCTAAAAAAGTAACGATCATTCACCGCCGAGATAAGTTCCGCGCCCACGAACACAGCGTCGAACAACTGAAAGCTTCTACCGTGGAGATCAAAACGCCGTTCGTTCCGTCGAAAATACTCGGTGACGGACGTACAATCCATGGACTTGTTCTTAATGAAGTACGCGGAGACCGGGAAGAAACGATTGAAGTGGATGAATTGATCGTCAACTATGGATTTGTTTCTTCACTTGGTCCCATCAAAGATTGGGGAATCGAAATCGCCAAAAACTCCATTGTTGTCAATTCCAAAATGGAAACCAATATTCCCGGAGTTTATGCGGCCGGAGACGTTTGTACATATGAAGGAAAAGTAAATTTGATCGCAAGCGGATTCGGCGAAGCCCCTACGGCCGTCAGCAATGCAAAAGCTTTTATTGATCCAAAGTCCCGCGTTCAGCCAATGCACAGTACGTCTTTATTTGAACAATAAAAAGCTTTCAAGGATGTTCAACCGGAACAGTTCCATATTGGACCGGCTCGTCAAAACAAGAACGAACGACTTCTTCATCGTGCAGATAGCTCATAAACATACAATCCGCCGATATATCCTTTGCCCAAAATCGCTGAAAGACGGTTCGTTTTTGATTTTAAAGCCATGGAACATGCGCCGGGGAATCAGTACTCTAAAATAGCAGGAAATATTTTCGTCCAAAACCAAAAGGCATGCCGTGAATGATGCATGCCTTTTGGTTTTGCCGCAATTTCTAGTCATGGAATGAAAATCCGGCTTATTGGATGACTGTAAAAAAGTTATTTTATGCATATAAGTACGACTTTACATTTTTGCCTACAAAAGCTTTCCAAACGATGAGATTATATGGATTACTCCAATCGATTTCGTCTTGATTTCGTTCAAACATCTGATGAAGACGGTTGCTGTTAAAAATAATGGACCCCTTTTGATCAAATGCTACCCCGTCTACCCACAGCATCCGATCATCAGAGACGAAGCGATGGAACCGATTGTTCTTAGGAGAATAGACTCCGATTCCTTTCCCTTCCAGCATCGTATAAAAAACATTTCCTCTGTTGTCTGCGTGCATCCCGTCGGTGGTCGTCCCTTTGCTTCCAATCGCTTTAACCGCTCGACTGATTTCATCTAAGGGTGTTTGAAAGTTTCTCAAAAGCGCTGTATCGATCGCATATAAATTTCGACCTGTAACCGGGCAATAATACAAAGTGGAACGATCTGCGGACAACGCAATACCATCGCTCCCTATTTTAATCGGTCTGTCTTTAAAGACCGGTTTCGAGTCAATCTCAAAAACAAATCCCGGAAAATCTTGTGTGCTGTAATGACGGTCAAGCACACGTCTGAAAGTTTTCTTCCTCATATTGTATACGATGATTCCACCGACAACGGGGTGGTCGGGCCAACCATTTCCGGAATCGGTGATGTAGATAAAACCATGTTTATTGTCTACAACCAAATCATTTAAAAAGGAAGTTCGATACGAAGCAATCTCATTCGGTATTTTGATCGAATCAATCAATTGATTCGTATTTAAATCCCATATAACCAATTTTTGTGAACCTTCCCGCGAAGGCGCATAGGCGATTTTCCCTTGATCTAACATCCACATCCGGTTGTTTTCATCAATTTCATATCCCAGGACAGATTGCAGCACTCCAGGGTTGCCCGCCTTATTCCATTCCCAGCTTGGAAAAGCTTCTAACAGCGGTTTGCCATTTTTCATGACAATGCGATTCATAGTAGAAGGGATGCCTTCTGCCCAGCGGGGAACAGATACATAATAGTTGCCTTGCTGATCAACCTTAATACCGGCAGGCATGGCATGTCTCCAATATTGATTTTCCTCAAATTCCTGCTTCATCCTTAAATTCGGAAAATTCCAATCCAAATGGTTCCAATGGAAGAGTATTTGGTAGCGACCGATTTTCCCTTTCTCGTCTTGAAAAAAATACCGCAGCCGATAAGGATCTCGTTGGTACGGATGAGGATGTTGATAAGCATGTTGCAGATAAGGATACATTGGATAAGGGGAGAGCTGCGAGGAATAATACTGTCGCTCATTATTTCTTGGACAGTCACCTGTCCCATTGTATTTGGAATCCTGCATGTCATCCAACCTCCTCTTAAGGTTCCTCGTGATCATTCCCTGCTTTGATCAATATACGTCTGCTGTTCAAAAAGGCATGGGCTCAAGCCGGGCGTCATCATAGAATAGTAAGGCGGTGGCATAGTTGCATCCAAGACAAGAGGGAAAAAGAAATAGCCGATTCCAAAGATAAAAGATCTGTCTTTTAACATCAAAAAAACGACCTCCTTTAACGATTTAACATAAACCGTTAAAAGAGGTCGTAATTAACAACCCTAAATCGCAAATTTTGGGGTTGTTTTTATTCAAAAATACAAGCACGGACTGCGGATTTTTTACCGGAATTAACAAACCTCATCAAACGACCATATCCAGCGGAAGACTCAGCACTCTTCCGGCGTTCCAACGTTTTGCGCCGTACGGAATGATGAACCGCAACCGCATGTGGCAATAGCGTTTGGATTATCGATTGTGAAACCCCCACCCATTAACGATTGTTTATAATCAATTTTGGTTCCTTGCAAGATCGGTGCGCTTGCTTTATCCACTAATACTTGAATGCCATGTTGTTCAAATTGGATATCGTCTTCACTTGCTTCATGGTCGAATCCCATTCCGTAAGATAATCCGCTGCAGCCGCCGCCTCTGACAGCCACGCGCAAAAAAGCGCCTTCTTCTTCATTTTCTTTCATCATATCTTTTATTTGAAAAGCTGCAGCTTCCGTAAGGCTAATGACTCCCTCCATCACAAAAAACCTCCTTTTGTATTGGATTTCCATTCTTTTGGAGTACAAACCGTCCCGATTAAAAACAGCAGATTCCGATGTTATTTGTAGTATAATCCGTTTTTCTTTTTTCCTCAATAGATCCGTTTGAAAACACACGAATAAGTCCCTGAATGATTTGACAATAAAATCCGTTTATGGGGTCATCTTTTCATTTTCCATTCAGATAATACATTCTCATAATAAAAAAGGCCTATTTAAATTTTTTTACAACGAATAAAGACCTATTTTAAAAATTTTTGTATAATGAAAAAGACCTATCAAATAAAATAATAAAACATCTCAGGAAGTGAACAAATTTGGCGGAAATCACACCATTTTACGAAAAAACTGAAGAATGCCCTCTTTGCAAAAAAATTTTCACCACCACTAAAATACGTTCCCGCTTTATAAAAGTGGCTTCTTATGATACAGATTTTTCCCCTGTCTATCAAGATTCTGAAATCAACCCGATCATTTACTTTGTAAACGTGTGCCCCCATTGCGGCTATTCTTACACAGAGGAATTTTCCCGATATTTCCCCCCGGCCGTTTTAAATGAAATCAAAGAGAAAGTTTGCTCGCGCTGGGTGTACCAGGACTACGGCAAACACCGTTGCATAAAAGATGGGATTAACAGCTACAAACTAGCTTATTATTGCGCCACCTTAAAGCATGAAAAAAATATCACAACGGGCGGGCTGGCATTGCGTACGGCTTGGTTATACCGTCTCTTGAAAATTCAAGAAGAAGAAAATCGTTTTTTAGAAATGGCCGTCAAACAATACGAAGATTCCTATTCAAAAGGAGACTTTTCACGAACAAAAATGTCTGAAATAAAACTTTTATATTTGATCGGGGAATTAAAAAGACGTCTGGGACACTACAAAGAAGCGACCTTTTATTTTTCCAAAGTAATCGAACGGCAAAAATTCGCTACAGAACCAAAGATTTTGGAAATGGCAAAAAATCAGTGGCAAATGATCAGACAAACAATGGAATAGAAAGGCGGCAAAGCCCGGTTCTTCTGTCAAAATTTGTTTTCTAAACAGCCTCTATATTCTATTTGTACGATGATTTTTGCCGTTTTCTCTCGCCCCTTTTCACACCAAGCCTCCCATCTTTAGCTCTCTCTTTTAAAACATCGGGTTTTCTTCGATATGTTTATATATATTCTTCACCAACTCTTCCGGAGAGTCCCCTCTTACAGGATCGCCGTTGACAAGGGCGAAAAGGGATTCTCCACAAAGAGTGCAATAATTAAGACAGCCATATTCGACAATGTCCAGATTGGGATCTTCTTCCAATATTTCAAGCGCTTTTTGCGCACCGCTTGCTAAATTGCTGACGCAGAATTCAATAATTGGATTCATATCATCACCCCAGGATTGATTGTACTATTGTTCCGCCGGTCAGAAAAGAAATGTATCTTGCCAATAGACATATGATGGAAACCCCTTAATAAGCTGTTGTGAAAAACATGAACTTTCGTTATACTCTTGTATGGGGTATTTTTATAGATAATTTTTCTTATTGCATTTTTCATATTGAAAGGGTTTTAAAACTGACTTAGCAGAACAAAAGGGGAAATTTTTTATGAGAAACTTGGTTTTACTTGGCGGAGGATATGGGAATATGCGAATATTGCTCCGGCTGTTGCCAAATCTTCCGGAGGATGTCGCCGTTACACTTGTGGACAAGGTTCCCTACCATTGTTTAAAGACTGAATATTATGCCTTGGCAGCCGGAACAACTTCCGACCAGCATGTACGGGTTCCCTTTCCTACTCATCCACAGCTTTCGCATGTTTTTGCAGAAATTACTGAAATCGATTTGGAGAACAAAACCATCCATTTGAAAGAACAAGATCCGATTATGTACGATGAGCTGGTAATAGGTTTGGGGTGCGAAGACAAATATCATGGAGTTCCGGGGGCGGCTGAGTACACACATAGTATTCAGTCGATTGAAAAAGCGAGAAATACATATCAGTGCTTAAACAATATGCCCGCTGGTTCAACCGTCGGCATCGTGGGAGCAGGTCTAAGCGGAATTGAACTGGCAAGCGAACTTCGAGAAAGCCGTCCTGATTTAAAAGTGAAATTATTTGATCGAGGACCAAGAATTTTATCCACTTTTCCTGAACGATTGAGCAACTATGTACAAAATTGGTTTACGGAACACGGAGTAGAAGTGATCAATGGCGCCAATGTGACGAAAGTGGAGCCAAATACATTATACAACCATGATGAAAAAATTGCTTGTGATGCGATTGTCTGGACTGCCGGCATTCAAGCAAACAGACTGGTCAGGCAATTGGATGTGGAAAAAGATGCTTCCGGCCGTGTGAAGTTAACCCAATACCACAATATTCCGAACAATGAACATGTTTATGTAGTAGGCGATTGTGCAAGCCTTCCTTATGCACCGAGCGCCCAATTGGCGGAAGAACAAGCAGAGCAAATCGTTCAAGTCTTATTGAAACGCTGGAAAAATGAACCCCTTCCGGAAAAAATGCCTGAAATTAAACTGAAAGGAATTTTGGGATCTTTAGGAAAAAAAGAAGGATTTGGTTTCTTGGCCGAACGTGCCATTACCGGCCGCGTCGCCCGTTTCTTAAAGTCCGGGGTTCTATGGCTGTACAAATATCACAACGGTTAATCGAAACAATCCCGGCTAACAGACGAACGGCCGGGAAAACCAGACTTTTCAAAATCAAAAGTTTGTATTGTAAAGGCCGTCCCTCCGTAACTGCAGCAATGAAAATATTCGGGCATCTTTTAATACGAAGGAGGTTCCCGGCCCCTTAAGTGGATCGGCTTTCTTTCAGCTCATTCATTGTTTTATGGAGCTTTGTATCCGTATTTTTCCATTTCTTCGCAAATGACTTTTAATCGCAGATTTCCTTCCCCGACCATTTTTCCTTCAACTAACACCACAGGATAAAAAAGATCTTCCTCAATCACTCGGGATGCGAAGCTTTTTTTCTCCTTGTCTTCAGGTGGATCATAAATATCCACATACGTCATCTTGAAAGGCTGATGTGGAAACTTTCTTTCCAAAGCTGCCGTCAACCACTCAAACGTATCTTTCGATGAAGGCAAATGAACACAGCTTGCACAAATCTGTTCTGCACCATATACGACAATTTCAATCGGCTTCTGCACCGCTCTCCCCCCACCCAAACCTTTGTCCGTTTCTCATCTTCATTTTATCCAAAATCTTTCAAAAACGAAACAAAGACGATAGATTTTTTTCATGATAGTCATTATAATAAACGTAGGAAAGGAGTCGATACAAATGTCCGATCAGGCAATGAAAGAACAAGTGCAAGAAGTGTTGGATAAATTGCGTCCGTTTTTACTTCGCGACGGCGGCGACTGTCAATTGATGGACGTTGAAGATGGAATCGTAAAGCTTCGGTTATTGGGCGCCTGCGGCAGTTGTCCAAGCTCGACTATTACATTAAAAGCAGGTATCGAACGTGCTTTGTTGGAAGAAGTCCCCGGAATCGTGGAAGTCGAACAAGTATTTTAAAAACGATGGAATTTGAAGCTGATCAGGAGAAAGATGATCCCTTGACTAAGCAGAACAAGACATAAAAAACGCTTGTCCTTATCCATATGTCCGAAGGGAGAAATTCTTTTCCTTGAATCAGCTTTTTTTTGAATTGCAGTCTTGATTGATTTCATCACCATTGTTTTCACAAAAGCAAAAATAATACGCAGAGTAAAAAGACCAACTTTCACATTCCGGAAGTTGGTCTTTTTTAGGCATAGTGTTTTTTTCGTTACCGTAAGAGCCACGGCACCACCGGAATTTGAATTCTTTTTACAGGCACTTCCGCCAGCTGATAAAACGAAGCCAAAAAATGTTCGTATTCTTTGGTATCTCGGATATATCGTGTTAATTGTTCTTCCAGTTCCTTTTTTCTTTGGGGAGAAGGCGTCATAAAATAATCTTCTACACATTCAAAAAAGTGAAGCGGAAACATGAGCCTTGCAAAAATCAATCTCCAGGAAAACACCGTCAACGGCTGAATCGATTGATACCCCTTTATAAATTGTTTAATCTCCGCCTTATATCTCGTTTGTTGATGCCAAAATTGATATCGAATCCACTCGGAAATATCCCTTGCCGCATGATCAAAAACCCAATCAAAAGGATTTTTGATGATATCCGTTTTTCCCCAAGTATCCGGTCGAAAACGTTCATGGCATATGGTCCCCGCGTCAGATTCCATTGGATCTTCATCCAACTCTGTATCGGCTACATACTGAATGGCATTTTCCGCCATTCCCATATAATACGGGAAAATATCCACGAATAAAATGTCAAACGGGTCGCTTGGAGATTGTTGAAGCAATCGGTGATAAAAGCCTTCAAGCTGCTCCAGCCTCTTTTCCCATAAAAACCGCCAAGTACCCATTCGATTCGTTTGAACCATCTTTTCTTGGATAAAACGGCCTCTGTAATGAAATTTGGCTAGCTTTCTGCCCATGTTGCTGTAGCTTCTCCCTTTTTTAACGGGATTACGCAAAACAATGAAGTCCTGCCCTTCCACCGTTTCTAAAAATTTTCCGTTTTTGGACAAACAAAAAGAAGATACTCCTCTTTCACCGAACTTTTGAAGATGCAGAGACATTTGGCGAAATTCGATGAGCATTTCTTGTGTCAATTTCGTAGCATTTATAATAGTATATAGATAACCCTTTGCTTTATATCGGATGGGTTGGTTAGAATAGAGGGCTTCTGTCTGGATGCCGTAATACTGCTCTAACAATTGAGAGTAATCCATTTCCATCCTCCTTTAGCCACTGGCCCCGTTTCGTTCCTTTCCGTGCCAAAAGCTTTCATGTTTCACCTGTGTAAATAAGCCACAAAAAATTTTGAAAGCATGCAGTTTGAACATACTAGTAATATATATGTATCTGGCTCCCATAATTGCGTCTATTGATTGAATTTATGATCCCGCTTTTCATCTGGCAAATCAATGAAAACGGGCTTTCAAGATTGATTTCTTTCGTCTTCTTACAAAAGATGAATAAACCGATCGAATTCTTTATATTCCATCTTTTTTAATGGAGTATATTAAAATAGAAACAGAAACCTTGTAATACAAAAAAATATACTTTCCAAATATTACAGAAAAAAGGTGATGGTATGACAATGAAAAAAAGAGATGCATTAAACATGACAGAAAAAATGGCGCGCGAATGGCTGACAAAACGAGGAGTAACGATTGAGGATATCGCAAAACTGGTATTGTTTTTACAAAAAAAATACCATCCCAATTTGCAGCTGGAAGAATGCATTCAAAATGTAGAGGCAGTTCTCGGAAAGCGTGAAGTTCAAAACGCCATATTAACAGGCATACAATTAGATGTTCTGGCAGAGCAAGGCAAGCTCGAAGAACCATTACAATCGATTATTCAAACAGATGAAGGACTATATGGAGTCGATGAAATATTAGCTTTTTCCATCGTAAACGTATACGGTTCGATAGGATTTACAAACTATGGCTATATCGACAAAATCAAACCGGGTATTTTAGAATATTTAAACGATAAGTCTTCCGGAAAAGTAAACACATTTTTAGACGACATTGTCGGCGCCATTGCTGCGGCGGCTTCAAGCCGACTTGCCCACCGAGCCGGCAATGGCGATGAAACGATTGACTCATGAAAGGTAGTGTAAAAAGCGGACAGCCGGGCTCCCCTTCCCATTGTACGTCCGAAGGAGAACCCGGCTGTTTGTTTTCATACTTCCCACTCGCTAAGAGAATCAACAGTATAGGTCGGTTTTACTTCATAACGCTCCAAATGCTCTTTTAAAGTAACTCCAGTATGGACGAGGAGCGTATCCAAACCGGCATTAATACCTGCACGAATATCTGTATCATAATTGTCTCCCACCATTATGGTCTCTTCTTTGGAAGTTCCTAATGCTTCAAGAGCTTGTTCCATAATGATTGGTGACGGCTTCCCGATAAAAATAGGTTCCGTTTGAGTCGACACAGAAATAACGGATGTTAGTGCTCCGTTGCCCGGAAGAAAACCCCTCTCCGTTACAAGGGCAATATCGCTGTTAGTGGAAATAAACGTTGCCCCGTTGCGGACGCCAAGGCAGGCAAGAGTCAATTTTTCGTAGTTGATCGATCTATCTATTCCGATTACGACGAAATCAGGATTCTCGTCTACAAACCGAAATCCTTTTTCCGTCAATGCCTCTCGGAGTCCTTCTTCCCCAATCACATAAACAGAAGCACCTGGTTTTTTCTCATACATAAAATTGGCAGTCGCCATCGCTGTCGTATAGACTTGCTCCTTGGTGGCCGGAATATCAAAATCCCTCAATTTTGCTGCCACCTGTTCCGGTGTTCTAGACGAATTATTGGTTACAAACAAATAAGGAATATTTTTTTTCTTCAATCGATGAACGAATTCACCGGCGGCTTCGATTTTTTCCGTTCCTTTATACACCGTTCCATCCAAGTCTATTAAATAACCCTTATATGCTTTCATATGAACTCCTTCCAAATCGTCAGTCATATTCATAAAAAAACGCTCCCATAAAGAAAGCGCTGATCATAGATTTTTAAAAGCAGAAACCGGACCTAATTCATTGTTCAGATACGAACGAACTTTGATTGGAAATTGTTTTAATAATTCAAGATTTTTTTTGAATACTTGGTCCACTTTCTGATGATCAATGGTGGTATATTCCTGAACAAGCATTTTTCGGAGGCTGATGATCTCTTTTAAAGAGGCAGCCAATTCTTCTGTTATCACTTTTTCATCCAATAATATATCCACAATATCGTCATAACTTCCCGGATCTCTCATAATAAATCCATCGATAATATCATTTCCGGTATCAATGACCGCTTCAATGATCGAATGCGCCACACGCTCTAAAGCGGCCTTTTCTATACCTGTCTTCCAGTCAGTCTGTGTTTCCAATAAGCTTAAACGAACTTCCAAATACGTCAGCCTGTCTTCGACTTTGTTTCGATCTACAAAGTACACGGTACAACACCTGCCCTTATCTCTTCTCAGCCACTTTCATTGTACCATACTTCGCTGTCTCATGGTAAAATCAAAATACTGAGTTGAAGGGGAGGAATCTGGTTAATGGAACGCTTTTTTTTATATGACGAAACAGAAAAAACAAACATACGCTATATCAGTTTTATGGGAGAAAATCAGCGATTTGATCTAGCGATTATTCAAACAGATAAATACTACGGAAAAAAACTGGTGCTGGATTTGCTCGGAAACCGCTTTGCCATTATCGGTACGGATGATTTGGAAGAGCCCGGATATTTAGAAGAAGTGTACCGTCTTAGTGAAGCAGATGCTCAAGAACTCCGTGAACTTTTATATGAAATGATTTAAGCGAATGATCACCCTGATTTCGTCCATACTAACCGTATAGACCAAATACGGAGGTGCCGCCATGTCTCGTCGAGTTGGAAAAGTGGACAAAGAAGATCAAGCCTATTCAGATTTTTCTGTTGTCGAAACCATGAAAAATTTCCTAATACCTGAAGAAGTGCCGGAAGGACCTTATGGATCTCCAAGAGGGCAAGATACCCCTGTTGAAAATAAATCGACCCCTTGGGAAGAAGGCCAACGGCATCACAGTGCGTTCAATTATGAATTTAAATCGCTTCACGAAGGGCTTCCAAGGCAATATCCCGACGCCCACCTTCCTCATGATGACCCTGATCGCACTGAAGAACCGCCATACACTACAAACCGCAACGCCGACCCTTTAGATCCTGAGGGATAAGGTCCACTAACCATCTAAGGTCACTAGGGGTTGGTGGAACCAATCGGGCTTTTAGGGGCAGTTCCCTGTTCTCGGACTGCTCTTGTCTCTCTTCCCTTGAAGTGGGGGTTACAGCCCCTTAATGCGGGATAAGGTTCAACTACCCGGTTGAACCAATCGGGCATTCAGAGGCAGTTGAACCCTTCTTGGACTTTTTTTGAGAAGGAGACTTACTGCCATGCGGGACAAAATAAAACTTCCATCCGTGGTACACGGATGGATAGTTGAAAATTATCATCCAGGAGGATAAAAGAAAATTCCCGCTGAAAAGGGCAGTCTTTTTCACAGGATCACTTTTCCTCTAAAAAAGGCATTTGAAAAGTACAGCCGATTAGCAAAAAAAGGACGGCAGCAACCGTTTTATTTTTTTACTTTTTTCAAGACAAAATAAGCGCATCCAAAATTGCAGTATTCATATAAATATTCTTTCAAAGTGCTAATTTTCGTATCAAAAGTTGCCTTTTGGCTTTGATCATCAAAGAAGCCTTTCAGCCGCAGCTGGCCATATCCCCAATCACCGACAATATAATCATACTTGCCTAATATCTCACTATAGCGATGGCGAAAAGCCTCTTCTTGAAAGCCGTTTTTGTAATCCTCTATTACTTCATAGCAATGATTATTGACGCAAATCATGCTTTTCACCTCATTCTGAAACCTTTCCTCACTGCCAAAAAATTTATTTGTTCCATTATAACATAACGAATCCCCCACAAATTACTAAAGGGAATTTAAAAAAAGATGGTTATCCTATGCCCAGGGGGGATAAAAAGATGAAAAAAAACATCTTTGCAGGATGCTTATTAAGTTTGGCGGTTTTGTCCGGCTGCAATAATGAAGCCGCTGACCGCGATCGTTCGGGAATTTACGACCGGAACGGAAACACACTCAATGTCAATAACGATCAAGATCTTTTTGATAAAAATCGAAAACCATACAATATCATGACAGATGACCGTGATGAGGCATTTGGCTATGTACGTCATCAAAAAAGCCCGATTCAAGGAAAAACCATTTCTTATCGAGACATGTACACTATGGACAGAGAGCAGGTGGCTGATACGATCAGCCGACTGAGCGTCGGACTTCCGGACGTAAAAGACTGCGCCACGCTTGTAACAGATGAGGAAGTGCTCGTAGCCTATGACCGTCGGCAAAACGCCCATACTTCCCGTTCTGAGACGGCAGATCAAGTGAAAAGAACGGCCATGAGCGTAGTCCCTCGCTGGTACCATGTTTATGTCACGGACGATCCAAATTTGAGAAGAGACGTTGAAAACCTTGCCTCCATGGATGCCAATACGAGAAATTCTGAAACAAACATCAATCGGACCATCAACCTCATGTTGGATCGTTCACCGCAAGGACGCTCCATAGTGGACGGCGAAAATCCGAATGGCGAACGCATTCACGACCCGCTCGAAGATGATAATCATGCACAAAAAAGAAAACATCAATGATCATGAAAATCCGGTTTTGCGAATCCATTCTCCTGGCAACAGGACATTCGCACGGATCCTGTCTAGCGGGAATCATCTGAATCTCCAAAAAATGGCAGAATCAGTTGAAAGCGGATGAAAGGAAAAACTTCCATACAGCTATTTTTGTTTTTCTCACTCGCTCTGGTTTGGACGGCTATATGCCCCCTGACACCTTATTTCAACATGTTTTATTTAGCGGAAAAAGTGAGTTCAGCAAACTACGCTGAACTCACTTTTTCTATTTCGTCATCATTTCAAACTTTAGGCGTTTTGCGCTTCAATCCGATCCATAATTTCTTTTGCTTTAGAAGCTAAGTTGACTTGTTCATCCGCATGATAGGAAGAGCGAACAAGCGGTCCCGCTTCACAGTGGCTGAAACCTTTGCTTAAAGCAATTTCTTTTAATTCCGCAAATTCATCCGGATGATAGTACTTTTTAACAGGCAAATGCTTTTTCGTCGGCTGCAAGTATTGGCCGATCGTCATAATATCCACATGATTGGCCCTGAGATCATCCATCGTTTCGATAATTTCTTCTTTTGTTTCTCCAAGTCCGATCATAATGCTCGACTTTGTCGGAATATCAGGCTGCATTTCTTTGGCACGGCGCAAAAACTCCAATGACCGTTCATAAGTGGCCCGCGCCCGCACTCTTGGTGTCAGTCGTTTCACCGTTTCCACATTATGATTTAAAATATCTGGACGAGAATCCATTAAAATTTTCAAAT
Source organism: Bacillus sp. FSL W8-1127 (assembly GCF_038006725.1). Lineage (NCBI taxonomy): Bacteria > Bacillati > Bacillota > Bacilli > Caryophanales > Bacillaceae > Bacillus > Bacillus sp. FSL W8-1127. The sequence goes on from NZ_JBBOVU010000001.1 coordinate 2,803,100, forward strand.
TTTCTTCCACTCCGCCCAAATCAGAAGGCAGAACTTCTACAGTTGTAAACGGATTTTTTCTGCGAATGGCGCGTACTGTTTCCGCCATTACGGCAGCTCCTCCATCTTTTAAATCATCTCTTGCCACCATCGTCACAACGACATGTTTTAAGTTCATTTGTTGAACGGAATCAGCTACCCGTTCCGGTTCTTGCCAGTCAAGTTCCGACGGCAAACCAGTCTTGACTGCACAGAACCGGCAAGCCCGCGTACATACTTCCCCTAAAATCATGAATGTTGCCGTTCTTCTCACTCCCCAACATTCATGGATATTGGGACAGCGCGCTTCTTCACAGACGGTATGGAGGCTTTTCTCTCTCATCATTTTCTTTAAGCCTTTGTAATTTTCGTTTGTATTTAGTTTTATTTTTAACCAATCGGGTTTTCTTAAATATTCCTCCGTTTTGCTCATTTTTAACATCTCCATTTCTTTAGTAGCTTCCAAAGAGCCGAAAACAATGGCAATGTAATAAACTTCTCTCTTTGTTGCCACTTTACCATAGTTTCCAGTGGAAACACAAGCATTCAGAATTCATGATTGCCAATATTTTAACTCATAAAGAATCCTTTTTCTTCAAATAGTATAGTTATCGATTATTTTATTTGAAAGGGAGGCTTTCATTTGAAAAAAATGGTTTTCCTGCTATTATTGCTGATCCTCTTCCCTTCTTATTCCTTGGCGGCAGAGAATCAGACAATGAAGGAAAAGCAGATTTTCAAACAACGGATAGAGTTATATAAAAAAATGCAAGCTGCAACGAACATTCCTTGGTATTACTATGCAGGGCTGGACCAATATGAACGAAACTTACGCCTCTTCCGAAAAGACTTGCCTAAGCCTAAAGGAGCTATTTCGATTTGGATCCCCCCCGAAAAATGGTCTGGTTTGGTAAACCCGAATCGCGAAGACACCAATCCGAAAACGATTGCCTTTTTTAACGGCTATGGGGTGGATGGAAATGGTGATGGAAAGGCGGACAGAAACAACGATGAAGATTTGTTGGCATCCATCGGCCAGCATTTTCTGAAATACGGAACCGATGAAGATAATATCCGCATCGCATTATGGGCTTATTATAAAAGAGATAAAGCGGTAAGCATCATTATGGAACAGGCTAAAATCTACAAAGTTTTCAATCGTCTTGATCTTTATGACAGAGCGTTCCCGATTCCATTAAATTACAATTATTCATATAAAAGTACTTGGGGAGACAGAAGAGGATGGGGCGGCCGCCGTATACATGAAGGAACCGATATTTTCGCTGATTATGGTGTTCCTGTCCGTTCTACATGCTACGGCATTGTCGAGATGAAAGGATGGAATCGATACGGCGGATGGAGAATCGGCATTCGCGATGTCAATAATACGTACCATTATTTTGCCCATTTAAGCGGTTTTTCCAAAAATCTAAAAGTTGGGAAAGTCGTAAAACCCGGCACGGTCATTGGCGGAGTCGGCAGCACTGGATACGGTCCGCCGGGAACGGCAGGAAAATTCCCACCTCATCTTCATTACGGTATGTATAAAGATACGGGCACGACCGATTATTCTTTCGATCCGTATCCTCACTTAAAACAATGGGAACGAATGGAACGATTAGAACGTAAAAAGAATAACTCTTAACCGTTGCCCCTTCTTCAAAAATCCCGTTCAAAAAAGCTTCCTTAAAATATGCGCACCATAAAAAGATATCATGGCGTTCCCGATTCCTTAGCCCGAATGGGAACGCCTGGCTTTTTATTTCGCCGGAATTTCAACAGAAGAATGGCCATTTCCGCCAAAAAATTGAGGCACGTCTCCTTGAATAATTCCCATTGCCACCGGAATATCCTGTTCCACTTTGGTTGTTTTGGTCGAAAAAGGAATAATGATTTGCACATTAACTTGAACATGGATGGCCACTTCTACATAAGCATTGTTTATGCCATAAGGTCTTACCGTCGATTTGACATCAGAACGAACATCGCCGACCGCATGAAAACGGACAGGGACATTCGGGCCCAAATTGCCGAGAATGGCGTTATTCGTTGCCTGGCCTAACGGAACGGAAAATACGATCCCTTCCAGTTTTTTTGATTGCTGAGGATCTAATTTGACATCCGCATAGTCCAACGGTTCGAGTTTCCCTTTTTCCGCTTCCCGCAAATTGTTTTGAACTTGATTCGTTACCTCTCCCAAAATCCGATTAATAATTTCCGTATTCAGTCTAGTCGTAGAAGACTTGCTTTGATCGCGATTCGGAACGGTTTCGATAATGTCGTTAATATCCATGACGTTGGCCACTTTTTGGTTAATAGCATTATTAATGACCATGGAAGCAATTTTTTTCGTTTCTGATTCCGCATAGCTCATTAAAGTAGGCTTAATCCCTGCATTAATCAGCCATAAGCTTAATGCAGTAAAGCAGGCAAAAAGAATGAACGTGATGACAAAAACATACCGTAAAGGCAAAGGTCCTCTCCGGGGTTTGTACTTTCGCAATGCAGGCAAAAAAATCCCCCCTTACAAGCTATATGTATGCTCGTAAAGGAGGAATTCATTAATCATTTTTATTTTGCACCTTCACATGTAAATGCGCTTTCTTGCCCCGAATGCATTTAAGAGCCAAACGTCGTGAAGCCCATTCTTGCTCACTTTCACACGGCTAAAACACTGGATATCCTTAATGAATCGCTTTCCTATTTGAAATCGGTCTATTGGGCATAAGAGGGGAGAGCCAATCAAATGGGGAAATGCCAGCCACCGCACTGTCCGTCTATCAATTCCAAATATCTTCGATAATGTTGTACTTACCCAAATACGCGCACTAATTTCCATTCCATCAGATCACGCAAAAATTCCGGCATATAATATTGCTTTTCTTGAGTACGAACTAATTCCGGGAAAAAAGCGCCGTATGTAAACAGATCCGGTACGGCTAGACGATATTGTTTGTCCAAGTTCAGCTCTTGTCCATTTATTTTAACGGAACCGTTGTCTCTGTCGATATCGATCCGATCATATACAAATTCACCCCATATTTTCCCCCTGAATCCAAATCCTTTTACCTGCATATGAGGCCATTTTTCATCCAAAGTTTGATCGATGATCTTTTTCAGTACTCCTCCGTTGAGGGTAATGGTACAAGGATTAATCGGATGAGGCAATAGTTGATGAAGATCAAACTTTGTAATCGTTCCTTTTCGAAGCGGGCGAAGAAGAAGACCGGCATTTATAATGGCGCAATCAGCATCGCACCATTCTCTTAAGCCTTCGCACAGCCATTCCGCTAACGGTGATGCTTTAAACCAATCAATCGAGAGCTCGCGATCTAATTTTACGACAGGCTGGCTTAACAAACGCTTTCCCTCGCTTTGATAACGGGCCGTTTCTTCTTCCTCGCCAATAGCAGGCTTCAATTCATGGACATCATAAAGCAGCGCTTTTTTCTCTATCCCTTTCTTCGATGCAGGTTCGATCTCCACTACAATATGTCCGACGTAATTCCCGAATTTTCCGGCCGCTGCTAATAGTGTATCGTTGACCCATTTCCCTTGATGGTAAATATGATGGGTATGAGCTCCCATCACTATATCTACCTCTTCCATTTCCTGTGCAATTTTGTCATCTTCATGCATGCCTAAATGGGAAAGAACGACTACTAAATCTGTTTCTTGCGCCAAATATTCCACCTGCGCTTTTAATTCATCAAGAGGCAGCGTTATTTTCCATCCGAGAAGATGATAAGATTCAGGTAAATAGGCAGTGACGCCCGTAACGCCTACTTTCCAGCCGTTTTTCAGCTCATAAATATGATAAGGACGACACCAAGAAGGTCTCTTTCCATTTTCATCATATAAATTGGCGCAAATGACGGGGAATGCGGCCTCCTCATATAAATGATTCAATCCTTCTTTAGGCAACGTCATCCCTTCATTATTCCCGATCGTTGCCCCATCATATCCCGCTTTATTTAACAGCTTGACATTGCCTTTTCCTAGAGTAGCCTCTGTATAAGGATGGGAACGATCAATATGGTCCCCGATATCAAAAATCAGCACGCTTTCCCCCGCTTCTTCATGCCATTTTTTTCTTTCCTGCAGAAAACGGCGGATTCGCGGCCAATTTTCAAAATGGCTGTGAAAATCATTTGTGTGGTAAATATGAATCGTTTCGCTCACCGTCTTACCTGATGACTAAAAACTGAAATGCCAACCGCAAGGATACGAAACATAACATCGCCGACCTTTTCGGCATATTCACCGGCCGTCAGGCGGCATGTGAGTCCAGAAACAGGAAAACTTTGTTTCCTTTCCGTTCATGATGCGATCATGACATTATACATTGGCAGCCACCAGGTTTCCACCTCCTTTCCTGAAACGGTCGCCTGTCGGATATGTGGAATGAGTAAGAAAATTCTATCATTATTCACTTTTTCTTAAGGTGATTTTTTTCAATACTTCCATCTTACACATTTCTGACAGCTTGGTCCAAAAATCTAATTCTGGTGTTAAAATAAATTTAATTGCCTAGGTGCTAGGCCTTCATATTCTAACCCTAATAAATCCATCATTTGTTTGGCATTATCAGCTGCATCCCCGCCGGAATTGTTATTAAAAACGACATAGATTTCTTTGCTTTGCTTCTCTAAATCGAGTAATTTTTCTTTCCATGAAAGCAATTCTTCTTTATTGTAACGATATAAATATCGAACCTCTCGCCAATTGCCTTGATTGGGCTTTCGCCAGCCATGGATATTCCGACCGTGAAAACGGACAAGCGTCTTTTGAGGGTCCGTTGCTTCGATAACAGCCGGTATGGAACCACTGCCCGCTTGTGGTTCGTCGCAAACGCTATGAATCCATCCTTCTCGTCGCATAAAATCTAACGTCTTATCTTTCCATGCTTTCGAAAACCATGATTGGTGGCGAAATTCAAGAGCCGTTGGAACATCCTTCATCCACTCTTTGCAATATCTTAAATAATCGACATTCTTCTTTTGGCAATCAAACCACGGTGGAAATTGAAAAAGAACCATGGCTAATTTTCCGGCTTGTTGATAAGGCTGTATAGAATCCAAAAAAGCTGCAAACATTTCCTTTTTAGACGAAAAAGGCAGCTTTCCACGTTCATGTCCGGTCATTCCTTGATAGGCTTTTACGATAAACTGAAACTTTTCAGGCGTGTCTTGCACCCATTTTTCCGCATTTTTTAAAGGTTGAATGGCATAAAACGAAGCGTCGACTTCGACAATCGGAAAATGCGCCGCATATTCTTTTAGCTTATCACGTGGGGAAATGCCATCAGGATAAAGGGAATGATGATCTCCCCAGCCTGTTACCCCGATCCAAATCACATTTTATACCTCGCTATCTTCAAGTATAGTGTGTTTTTTCTGTATAACCCTTTTGAAACGAAATAAATCCAGACAAAAAGAAAAGGCCTAACTTCCTCAGACATAATAATGGAAGAAAATTTTTCCATTGATTATGCTCATAAGGAATCTGGCCCGGATGACGAACCTGATGAACAGGTCTTAACCGATGGATCCTTCCATTTCGATTATAACAGAACGAAACCTAAACTTGAAAGTGCATAAAATGGTTTCGCAAAGTGGAATTTTTGAGCAATGTTGGTATCAAAAGTAGTATCACAATTTTTATTTTCGGTGGGCAATCAATAGGCAAGTCCATCATTTTTATGGAACAATACATCGGGAAAGTGCGTTTAGGATGTCAGATGTCAAAAACAAAAAAGGAAGATCATAGAAAAACGATATTTGATTTGAGCAATATTTTTTGCTCTCCGCTTCTTTAGCTCCTGTTTGCAAAGTTCTCATCCGCTCACTTTCCCTTTGGATCCATTTAAGTTTCAATATTATTTTTTAGATCACTTGATTTTTTAAATCAAAGTGTTTGCTGATGATCATGGCTCTCTAATTCTATTTTATGTTTCGGCTTATACTCAGATAAATAAATAGCGACTAAAATGAAGAAAGCTCCTAACCACTCTAACCCTTGAACAAATTCTTTAAGAAGGATAAATGCAAATATAGTAGCAAATACAGGTTCTGTCAGTTCAAAAAACTGAACTTTATTAGCTTCAAGATAATTTAGTGCCTTTGTGGTACAGTAAAAGCCTCCTATCGTTGGAAGAATCGCTAGCCCCATAAGCGATGGAACGGATCCAAGGCTAGGCCATACGAATCCTTCTTTATAAAACGGAAGAAACAGATAAAAACTCCCAAACAGCATTAAATACCAGATGAGCGCTAAATCTCCGTCTAGTGCAAATTTTTTGGTAAACACTAGGAACAAACCATATCCTATTCCTGCAATTGCGGCCAAAGCCGTGCCAATTGATCCTCCGTGAATGTCCCCTTCCGAAAAATGCATGATGAGTAATCCTATTAGAAGCAAAACTAATCCAATATACTGATACTTTCTTTTTATTTCCTTCAGAAGGATGGAGCTGAATATGAAGGTTGTTAGGACGGAAGATCCTAACAAAATAAATACTACAAAGGATACGGATTCATATTTATACGCTGTCGTTTCAAAAAAATACAAAACAAAGATTCCCAGGAATGAACACAACAAAATATGCTTTATTTTACTTTTCAAACGAATGATATTAGTCCGGAGTGTTTTATTGCCTAACGCCAGTATGGAAATAAAAACAAAAGCTATCAAACATTTATAAAAAGAAACTCCCGCTGGTGTCAGGTTACTTTGAAAGGATCCCTTACTAAAAATTCCAACTGTTCCATTCAAGATGGCTGCAGATAACGCAAAGACGGCTCCCATTATATATGTTTTTTTCATTAAGCATTATTCACCTTCTGTTTTAATATTGGAAGTTTATGATTCTTGAGTAAATCTTGAATTAATGGAGGGTTGGAATTAGCCGAGAAGAAAACCCCTCCCATTTGTAAATTCCATTCTCGATACGTTTCATCCTCCATCATGATTTTGTGAGCTTTCCCAATATTCCAATAAGGAATGCTAGCCTGTAAATGATGTGTTAAATGATAATTTTCCGCATGAATACTAAGGAAGAACGCTTCTATCCAATGGCTGAATCGATTACGGGTCATGTATATACTTTTTTTATTCGTTAGAACTAACGGGTAATGTTCTGCTAGTTCAATAAACCAGCCGATTACCATAAATGAAGTAAAATATGGGACTAACCAGTACAATAAAAAGTAATTCAATACTCCGAAATAAAACAAAGTACCAAGAATAAGCAGCCAATATATAACCATAGCTAAGTATTGCTTGGGATATTTTCTAAATTGTAACATTCTATACTTAAAAACATAATAGGCGTAACTAAGGATATTAATTAAAAATAATGGCTTCAATACATATTTGAATAAAAATTGATGATTGTTTTTTAATTGATATAATCCAACGGTACCGTCAAGAATTTTGTGTAAGAGAGTATTCTCAGATACGTTTTTTTAATCTTGGAGGAGGTGTTTAGTTGTCTTATATGAGACTGAATATTCAGTCTCATATAAGACAACTTAGTCTCCCTAGACTCTGTTCTTCATGAACAAAATTTGGTCTTTCAGTATCTTTCTTCAAACATATCTTGAAGTGCCTTGTATGCCGTAGAAAACCCTTTAAGTTTTCTAGTGGACCATTTTTCATTCAAGTCCTGTACCGTTAAGAACGTGATTTTTTCTGCTGCTTCAATACTGGTTAAGCTGTTCATCGTTTTGAGTCGTTTACGTATATCTTTAATCGTTCGTTCAATCGCATTGGTCGTGTAGATGACACTACGAATACTGGTCGGATATTTCATGAATGTTAGGAGGACATCTAAATCTTGTTCCCAAGATTGGACTTCTCTAGGATACTTTTTAGACCACTTGTCTTTAAACTCATGAAAGGCTTGAATGGCTGCGTCTCTTGTCATCGAACGATAGATCAGCTTTAGGTCTTCAGCCACTTCAAATTGGTCTTTTTTCCTTACCTTGTTTAACGTATTTCTTACTTTGTGGACCACACATCGTTGAACATCGGCTTTCGGATAGACGGCTTTAAAGGCTTCTTCAAGACCTGGGAGTCCATCAAAAACACCAAGTAAGACTTCATGAGCACCGCGTGTATAAAGGTCTTGGAGAATCTCTTGCCAGCCATGCGCGCTTTCTTGACCTCCAACGTAAAAGCCAAGAATTTCACGATAACCTTCTTCATTGACACCAAGAACAACGTAAATGACTTCTTTGGCATACGTATCACGACGAACTTTTATATAAAACCCATCAAGATACAACACAGAATACCGTTTGTTTAATGGACGTTGTTGCCATTTTTGAATATCCTCCAACGCGGCATCTGTAATATGACTAATCGTGGTAGGAGAGTAGGTTGAACCAAGAATTCTTTCGATAAACTTCCCAATTTCTCGAGTGCTCATCCCACTTTGATACATTTTAATAATCGCCTGTTCCAGCCAGCCGTCTTGACGTTGATAAGGCTCAAACAGTTGAGTCTGGAAATCCCCGTTGCGATCTCTTGGAACCGTAAGAGCTTCTATTTTCCCGTACTTTGTATCAAGAGTACGGTGATAATAACCATTTCTTGAGTTTTGAACGTGTTCCTGTTCCACTTGGAGGAAATTTTTGATTTCTTCTCTCATGATGAATTCAAGCTTTTCTTGAACAAAATCTTTTATCATATTTTCCAGTTGATTTGCGAAATCTGAGTTGAGTATACTATTACTCATAAGGTAGGGTATCTCCTTTCAGTTTTGTTTGGTCGCAAATCTGAGAATACCCTGCCTTTTTCTTTTTTTCTAGTAGAAAAATTTGCTTACACAAAATAATTTACATCATCAATCCAACGTCTATATGGTATTGATAATCCGGGTCTTTTTCCGGATCACCTAGATGAATATGGTGGCCTTTCACATGTGATTCCTTGTAAATATTAAATTCTTGTCCAATAAGATATCCAGAAAAATATGTTCCTAAAATATAATTTAACTTTCTGTTTTTAGCTAAGCATAAATGGGAAGCATCATGTAATATAGTTGCTAATGCTCTTTGTCTAGCTCCTATCACCAGTACAGATAAAGGGTATAAAATGATCCTTAGTAAATGGCTAGAGCAATCACTAAATAATCATATAACAGACCTATTGCCCCTCGATAATTATTAGATTGATATAACGGTTATCTCTTATATCCTTTGAAAAATGATAATACTCACAACTGCCAAAAAAATCACCAGTTGTTATTTTTTGGTAAATATAATATGAATTGTATATCAACCCAACAAATCTGTCCATTATTTTTTGTAAATTAATCCTTCTTGCCATTACTTATAAAGGGAAAGTCCTCCCACCCTTTCGCCCCGTCGCCATTCGAAAAAATTGATAATGGTTTTAAGAAATTAAGATAATGGCCATCATTTCAGTTTCAAGATTACGCAGCAATATAACTCTTTATTTTTCAGAATAGTTCGGCACAAAAGTGTAAAATCCTCTTTTTTGGTAATTTTTTGTATCCACTGCCCTGACATTGACAACACTTTCAAATCTCACCCGCTTCATGTTTTCATGGCCTTTGATGCGGATTTCCTTGTGAACTGGATCTAGATTCGTGAAAGGAACCAGTTACCTGTTCCGTAATTTACTTATATCAAACTTTGAATATGACAAGAAAATATAATTCTATCGCGTAGTGAACCTTTCCACCCAAAATCCTGTGTCTGATATGGGTTTAGGTTTGGGCATTTGCAACATTCCAACATGCTCTGGCAGCACCATTTCTATGTCCATTGTTATGCCCCACTCTATATCTTGATCGGAATAAGTGATACGTTGAAGAAACGTTCAATGTCAACAAAAGAAGAATCAAGGTAAGGCGTTCGTTCTTTATCCAAAAAATTTATTGGAGATATCTTAGAAGAAAAAAGAATCCGCAGAAAATACTACGGATTCCATGAGGGCTATTTTGTATTCAACGGTATCGCCTCATAATCACTTATTCAAATGATCACAAAAAGTTTCAAGAAGTCTCCCTGAGTTGCAGATTCCGGTTTGCGGCATAGTCGTGCTTCATATAGTAGAAGCCAGGATAATATTAAATATGTATCCGAACGGCTTGGCCACGCAAGAATAAAAACAACCGCTGACACATATCTGCACATTGAAGATGATGCGCTCGAATTGTATCAGCGGTGTAACAAATGGTTATAAAATGTGGATGGATTGTGGAAGCTCCTACTATAAATTGATAAATCGTTGATCATATCAACGTTATCCGATGCTTCCTTCCATTTCAAATTTGATTAATCGGTTCATTTCTACCGCGTATTCCATTGGAAGTTCCTTCGTAAACGGTTCGATAAAGCCCATTACGATCATTTCTGTAGCTTCTTCTTCGGAAATTCCGCGGCTCATCAAATAAAATAATTGTTCTTCCGACACTTTGGATACTTTTGCCTCATGTTCAAGCGAAATATTGTCATTTAAAATTTCGTTTGCAGGGATGGTATCCGATGTCGATTGATTATCCATAATCAGCGTATCGCATTCAATATTGGAGCGAGCTCCGTCCGCTTTCCGTCCAAAATGAACAAGACCGCGATAGTTTACTTTACCGCCATGTTTAGAAATGGATTTAGACACGATAGTGGAAGAAGTGTTTGGAGCAAGGTGAATCATTTTCGCTCCGGCATCTTGTACTTGCCCTTTGCCGGCGATTGCGATGGAAAGGGTCATTCCTCGAGCCCCTTCTCCTTTCAGGATAACAGCCGGATATTTCATCGTTAATTTGGATCCGATGTTGCCGTCAATCCATTCCATCGTGGCATTTTCTTCACACACGGCGCGTTTTGTAACCAAATTATAAACGTTGTTTGCCCAGTTTTGAATGGTCGTATAGCGGCAATAAGCACCTTTTTTCACGAAAATTTCTACCACTGCACTATGAAGCGAATTCGTTGTATAGACCGGTGCTGTACAGCCTTCTACATAATGAACGCTTGCTCCTTCATCCACAATGATGAGCGTTCGTTCAAATTGTCCCATATTTTCAGAATTGATGCGGAAGTAAGCTTGAAGGGGAGTATCCACTTTTACACCCGGCGGAACATAAATGAATGATCCCCCCGACCACACTGCAGAATTTAACGCAGCAAACTTATTATCTGAAGGCGGGACAACTTTTGCAAAATGTTCACGGAATATATCTTCGTTTTCTTTTAAAGCAGAATCGGTATCTTTAAAGATAATCCCAAGTTTTTCTAAATCTTGTTTCATATTATGGTAAACAACTTCTGATTCGTATTGAGCGGACACTCCGGCAAGATATTTTTGCTCTGCTTCCGGAATTCCCAATTTATCAAACGTTTTCTTGATTTCCTCCGGCACTTCATCCCAAGAACGACCTTGATGCTCCGTTGGTTTTACGTAATACGTAATTTCATCAAAGTCTAGTGCAGAAAGATCGCCTCCCCATTGCGGCATAGGCTTCGCATAAAATTGTTCCAAGGATTTCAGCCGAAATTCCAGCATCCATTGTGGTTCTTCTTTCATTCGAGAGATTTCTTCCACAACTTCCCGAGTCAATCCGCGTTGTGTACGGAAAATCGAGATGTCTTTATCCCTAAAACCGTATTTATAATCACCGATTTCCGGCATTTTTTTTGCCATATTCATTTCCCTCCTTTGGAGATTATGCCCCATCAAAAACTTTCTTTTTCAACCTCCCCTTCTTACAGGAAGAGGTTGAACCCAAACACTAAATGATGATTGCATTTTCAAAAGGTTTAATGAGCTACTTGATCTTTTAAACCTTTTTCCATGGCCTTCCAAGCTAATGTAGCACATTTAATGCGGGCCGGAAATTTAGAAACGCCTTGAAGTGCTTCCACGTCGCCAAGGTCTAGATCATCAGGATAATCTTTTCCCTGCATCATGTCGGAAAAAATCTTAGACAGCTTTAAAGCAGTCTCGATATTTTTCCCCTTAATCGTTTCGGTCATCATGGAAGCGGAAGCCATTGAAATGGAACAGCCTTCTCCTTCGAATTTAGCATCTGTCACTTTACCGTCTTCTACATTCATGGTCAAATGAATGCGATCCCCGCAAGTCGGATTATTCATATCGATCGTCAAGTTCCCGTTTTCTAAACTGCCTTTGTTTCTTGGATTCTTATAATGATCCATGATCACGTTTCGATACAACTGGTCTAAATTATTAAAAGACATTGTTGAAATACTCCTTTGTTTTCAAGATACCCGAAACAAAGCGGTCAATATCCTCTTCCGTATTGTATAAATAGAAGCTGGCTCTTGCTGTTGCCGAAACATCGAGCCATTTCATCAACGGCTGCGCGCAGTGATGTCCGGCGCGAATGGCAATTCCTTCCGCATCCAGCACTGTCGCTACATCGTGCGGATGGACGCCTTTTATATTAAAAGTCACTAATCCTGCTCGTTTCATCGGATCTTTCGGACCGTAAACTTCGATTCCTTCCACTTCACTCAATTTGTCCAATGCATATGCAGCGAGATGATGCTCATGTTTTAAAATCTCATCCAAGCCAACTTCTTCAAGAAACTCAATAGCCTTGCCTAAACCGATAGCTCCGGCGATAATCGGAGTTCCTCCTTCGAATTTCCAAGGAAGCTCTTTCCATGTCGAATCATACAAACCGACAAAATCGATCATCTCGCCGCCAAACTCTACCGGTTCCATCTTTTCCAGAAGCTCTTTCTTACCATAAAGAACACCGATTCCGGTAGGACCACACATTTTATGTCCGGAAAAAGAGAGAAAATCGCAATCGAGATCTTGAACGTCTACTTTCATATGAGGAACGCCTTGCGCACCGTCCACCGCCAAGACAGCTCCATTTTCATGAGCAATGTTCGCTATTTCTTTGATCGGATTGATCGTTCCAAGTACATTGGAAACAAGGGTGACAGCCAAAATTTTCGTCTTCGGGGTAACGGTTTCCCTTACTTTTTCAAGCGTAATAGTGCCGTCTTCCTCCAACGGAATGTATTTCAATTCCGCTTTCTTTCTTTTGGCAAGCTGCTGCCATGGAATTAAATTGCTGTGATGTTCCATATAGGTAATGACGATTTCATCGCCTTCTTTCACATTTTCCTCGCCATAGCTGGCCGCAAGCATATTAATGGAAGCAGTCGTTCCTCTTGTAAACACTACTTCTTCCACTGATTTGGCGTGGATAAACTTGCGAACTTTTTCCCTTGCCCCTTCATAAGCGTCGGTTGCTTTCGTGCCGAGCGTATGAACACCTCTGTGGACATTCGAATTATAGCCTTTGTAATATTGTTCGATTGCTTCAATGACGGATAACGGCTTTTGCGAAGTAGCTGCGTTGTCTAAATAAACTAAAGGATGGCCATTGACTTCTTGATTCAATATCGGAAAATAGTTTCGAATATCATTCACATTCATTTTACCGAACTTTCCTTTCAATGACTTGAATAAGCTGTTCTTTTACCCCTTCAATCGGCAATTGGTTGACAACCGGAGCCAGGAAGCCATGTATGATCAATCGTTCAGCTTCTTTTCGCGGAATTCCGCGACTCATTAAATAATAAAGCTGAATGGGATCCATACGACCGACCGAAGCAGCGTGACCGGCCATTACATCGTCTTCATCAATCAACAAAATAGGATTGGCATCCCCGCGGGCATTTTTGCTTAACATCAGCACTCTGGATTCTTGTTCAGCATCCGATTTGGAAGCGCCATGCTCGATTTTACCGACGCCGTTAAAGATCGAAGTCGCTTCATCTTTCACAACACCGTGCTTTAAAATAAATCCTTGCGTATTCTTTCCAAAGTGTACAACCTTTGTCGTAAAGTTTTGCACTTGCTTGCCTCGGCCTACGGTTACGGTTTTGGTATCTCCATAAGAACCGTCGCCTTCCAAATAAGTTGTATTTTCAGAAACCGTATTGCCGTTATTCATAAGCCCGAGAGCCCATTCAATCCGTGCATCTCTTCCGGCTGTGCCTCGGCGATTGACATACGACGTCACGCCGCTGGCAAGGGTGTCTACAGCCCCGTAAGTTACTTTTGCACCTGCTTCAGCAACGACTTCTGTCACGATATTCGCAATTCCTTCCGGTACTTCTACAGTGGAAATATAATTTTCCACATAGGTGACGGAACTGTTTTCATCTGCAACAATTAACACATGGTTAAACAAAGGAACTTGGTTGTCGTCTTGAAGGAAAACGGCTTGAATAGGATCCTTCAACTCCACGTTTTTGGGGATATAAAGGAATACTCCGCCGTTTAACAAAGCTGCATGCAGAGACGTTAATTTATTTTCGTCTGCTTTCACATGTTTCATAAAATATTTTTGCACTAAATCCCCATGTTCTCTTAACGCTGTCAAAATGTCGGTAAAAATGACGCCTTTTTCTTTCAGTTCATCCGTTAACTGCAGATAAGCCGGAGTCTGGTTTCGTTGAATATACAGATTTTTCTCGGTTTCCAAACGAATCAATGCTTTTGCGTCTTCAGGCAGCTGTTCAAGAGATTCAAATGTATCGCTTTTTACATAGTGCGTTTGAAATGACGTAAAGTTCCATTTATCTATTTTCGTTTTGTCCGCCTTTGGCAACGGAAGGGTTTCAGCCTTCTCTAATGATTCGATTCGAAGAGCTGCAAACCATTCCGGCTCGCCGTTTTCTTTTGAAAACGACTGGATATACTCCCGATTGACTGGTAATTTTGTTTCCACCGTCATGTTCATCCTCCTAACTGTTACGCTTCTTGACCGACTGTTTCGTCTTCAATGCCCAGTTCTTTTTTGATCCAATCATAGCCGTTTTCTTCAAGTTGTTTAGCCAATTCAGGTCCGCCGGATTTTACGATCCGTCCTTGCATCATGACATGAACATAATCAGGAGTAATATAATTCAACAAACGTTGATAGTGCGTAATCATAATGCATCCAAAATCGCTGCTGCGCATGGAGTTGATTCCTTTGGCAACGACTTTCAAAGCATCGATATCAAGTCCTGAGTCGATTTCATCCAAAATGGCGAATTTTGGTTGAATCATCATTAATTGAAGTATTTCATTGCGTTTTTTCTCACCGCCGGAAAAACCTTCGTTTAAATAGCGTTGCGCCATATTTGGATCCATTTCCAAAAACTCCATTTTTTCATCCATTTGGCGAATGAATTTCATCAACGAAATTTCATTGCCTTCACCACGGCGAGCGTTAATGGCGGAACGCAAAAAGTCCGCATTCGTTACCCCGCTGATTTCGCTTGGATATTGCATCGCCAAGAACAATCCGGCACGAGCCCGTTCATCGACTTCCATTTCAAGAACATCTTGTCCGTCAAGCGTAATGCTGCCTTTTGTTACTTCGTATTTTGGATGTCCCATAATCGCGGATGATAACGTTGATTTACCTGTTCCGTTCGGTCCCATGATTGCGTGGAACTCTCCAGTTTTTACTTCAAGATTCACTCCTTTTAAAATCTCTTTTCCCTCTATCTCAACGTGTAAATCTTTAATTGTTAGAGTTGAACATGCCATTCTTTTCTACCTCCGTCAATTTCGATATATGCTGAATACCCATTTCATTCTCAATTTATTATCATTACAATCTTATAACAAATGAAAACTAATATCAACTTTTCCAATAGTTCTTTTCCGTATTTTTTTGAATAATTTCGACTTTAGTTATAAAATTCACAATTGTTTTCTATGCAGAACGGCGGTGGTAGTCGATATTCACTATTTTAACGCAATTTATTATTGAAAAGAACAAACCAGCGTGGGGCTCACACTGGTTTTCCCAAATGATAAAGCTTTCGACAGTACAGCTTTCCGTTCATTTCAACGACAATTTGTTTGGATTGGCAATGATCCTTTTCTCTTCGCTTTTCCACTTTCATCCTCACTTCATGATTGCTCCCGTAAACTTTATACCCTACACCATGAGCACAGTACATGGCCTTTTCCATGCTCTCCGTATATTGAAGTGTTAAAGAACAAATAACGAACCAGTCCTCTCTAAGTTTAAAGTTCTTCTCAACCAACGACAGAATCAAATAATAAACCTATATGAAAGAGTCATGTTCGTTATGAATGTTCTTATCGGCCGTCTATAGTTATTTAACCTCTCTTCACCATTTTAAACCTTCATTGAAACATCCAAACTTATTCTTTCCTTGAGCGATTGGGACTATGCGAATAATACATGTAAGCCAAGCGGACGCTGTGAAATAAAAAGCTCCTCCACAATAAAGGAGGAGCGATACATCTTTCTTTTCTTATTTGTTGACAGGCACTACAGCGCCGCCCCATTTTTTCAAGATAAAGTCTTGAATTTCTTTAGAATGAAGGACGTCGACAAGTGCTTTAATTTTCGCTTTCTTTTCATCGCCTTTGCGGACAGCTATGATATTAACATACGGAGAATCTTTGTCTTCCAAAGCAATCGCATCTTTTAACGGATTTAATCCCGCGTCAAGAGCATAGTTGGAATTGATTAACACAGCATCGCCTTCGCCGTTTTTATATACTTGTGGAAGCATGGACGCTTCAACATCGTATTTAAATTTAAAATGTTTTGGATTTTCTGCAATATCTTGAACCGTTGCGTTTTCTTTATTCACGCCTTTTTTCAGCTTAATCAAGCCTTTTTTCTCAAGCATCGTTAAAATCCGACCGTGGTCAGCTACAGAGCTGGACATAATGATTTCAGCACCTTTCGGCAGCTGATCTAAGTTTTTATATTTTTTCGAATATAAGCCGATTGGTTCAATATGGATGCCGCCGGCGTTGGCAAACTTATAGCCGTTTTCTTTGATTTGTTGTTTGAAATAAGGAATGTGCTGGAAGTAGTTCGCATCCAATTTTCCTTCAGCCAATGCTTTGTTAGGCATAATATAATCTTGGAATTTGACAATTTTTAAATTATAGCCTTTCTTTTTCAAGATAGGTTTTGCTTTTTCCAAAATGACAGCATGTGGAACATTAGATGCTCCCACAATGATGGTTTTGTTATTGGATCCTGTTGTTTCTTTTGGTTCGCTGGAAGATTTTCCGCATGCAGCAAGACTCAATACAAATACAGATGCAATAATGGCTATAAAGAACTTTTTCACCAAATTTTCCCCCTTTATCTTTTATCTATTTTTGAAGTGATAAAATCACCAATAAACTGAATAACAAACACAATAATCAACACAATGATCGTAGCTACTAAAGTTACGTCGTTATGGTTGCGTTGGAACCCATCCAAATAAGCAAGATTTCCAAGACCACCCGCACCGATTACTCCGGCCATTGCCGTGTAACTGACAAGCGAGATCGCTGTCACTGTGATGCCCGAGACCAAAGCGGGAAGCGATTCAGGAATAAGCACTTTCCAAATAATCGTGCTTGTTTTGGCCCCCATCGCTTTAGCTGCTTCAATAACTCCTTTGTCAATTTCACGAAGTCCGATTTCCACCATCCGTGCATAGAATGGGCCTGCGCCAATAATCAACGCCGGAAAGGCGGCATTCGCACCGATTATCGTGCCGACAAGCGCTTTTGTAAAAGGAATGAGCAGCACGATGAGAATGATGAAAGGAATCGAACGGAAAATATTCACAACTGCGGCAACGATGGAATATATAAATTTATTTTCCCATAAGTTCCCTTTCGATGTTAAAAAAAGCAAAAGTCCAAGGATTAAACCAAGAATAAAGGTGGCAACTACCGATACTCCCGTCATGTATAGGGTTTCCTCTGTTGCCTGCCACATCATTGCCCAATCCACATTTGGAAACCATTTTTCAAGCATGGGTAATGACCTCCGACTCTACTTGTTGTGTTTGTAAATAAGCGATCACTTTTTGTACGTCTTGTTCCGATCCTTGAATCTGGATAAACAGTGTGCCATATGCACCATTTTGAGTTTGGGACACTTTCCCCTGAACAATATTTACCTCAACCGGAAAATCTCTGATTAAGTTGGCTATGATCGGCTGTTCAGCGGAATCGCCAATAAAGGTAAGTTTGACAATTTTACCGTCCTTATAGCGTTTGAGAAGATGAGCAATCGTTTCCTTCGATTCTTCCGGTTCGGTAACTTGTTGAACAAAACGCTTCGTTACCGGCTGTTTTGGATTTTTAAACACTTCCAGCACCGGACCGATTTCAACGATTTGCCCATTTTCCATAACTGCCACGCGATGGCAAATTTTTCTGATTACATGCATTTCATGTGTAATTAACACGATCGTCAAACCGAGCCGTTTATTAATATCGACAAGTAGATCAAGGATCGAATCGGTCGTCTGTGGATCCAATGCAGAAGTGGCTTCGTCGCAAAGCAATACTTTCGGTTCGTTGGCGAGAGCTCTGGCAATGCCTACTCTTTGTTTTTGACCGCCGCTTAATTGAGAAGGATAGCTGTCTTCTCTTCCTTCGAGTCCTACTAATTGAATCAGTTCATCTACACGTTTCATTCGTTTTTCTTTCGGCACTCCGGCGATTTCCAGCGGGAAAGCAATATTTTCCCGTACTGTGCGCGACCATAATAGATTAAAATGTTGAAAGATCATGCCGATTTCTTGGCGTGCTTTTCGTAAAGAAGCGCCTTGAATTTTCGAAATTTCTTGCCCTGCAACCGTCACTTGGCCTTCTGTCGGAATTTCCAAACCGTTCAGCATGCGGATCAGAGTGCTTTTTCCGGCTCCACTGTAGCCAATAATACCGAAAATTTCTCCCTCTTGAATCTGCAAATCTATATTATTAACGGCTGTCACATTTCCGTTTTTTGTACGAAAAACTTTCTTCACCTGCGATAAAGAGATCAGTTCGCTCATTGATTCATTCACCTGCTTTCTTTTTTGAAATGAAAAAAACCTTTCCGCCAATGAGCAGAAAGGTTACGTATTCTTCGTCCTTTCTCTCATCTCTCAAAGCAAACTGCTTTGTGTGAATTGGCACCATGTCAACTGAACGATTGACGGTTGCCGGGTTTCATTGGGCACATCCCTCCACCTCTCTTGATAAGAGCAAGTGTTTATGAAATTGTTCGGAAATTGGTTTCTCGAAAATTATACATTTTCATGCGAATAATGTCAAATAAAATTGATAGAAATATGTTACTTTCATCCTAATCTACCTAATACGACGGTTTCTTCCCGTTCCTTACATAACCACAAAATAGCTTCCAGCTGCAGCTGCAAACGAAAGGATCCAAATATGCTCACGTCTTTTCTTTTGACAGCTGTCAACAATCTTTCTTCCCCCAACAAAATATTTCGAAAAATCTCGTCCGTCCCGCAAAGATGTAAGTGCGGGCTTGAAATCGTTCCTTTTTTCCAATCCATTTGGCTTTTGGACAAAGAAAACATCCATGTTTCATCGTTTGAATCAAAAAGAACGGTCAGTGGATTAGAAGGAAGAATCGGGAAAAGATGTTTTCGTTCGAAACATTCCCTTTGAATCCTTGCGAATAACTTGTCCATCTTCTCATCCCTTCACCTGAATGTTTACTGTACATAGTTCCATTTTTCAGGTGAATTCCCTTTAAAAAGGATTCGACAGATAAAGAAAAACCCTTTGACAAATTCCACCCATTTCTTCACATTCGACCGCTCTTTTTCAAATAAAAGGACGTTTCTTGAATTATTTCCCAAGAAATATGTCATTTTTGCAAGTTGGCGAAACACGAAAGCCAATCATTGGCTAAAATCATTTTTCACTTAGAAACGCTGCCTGAATGGAATTGCTGAATGACAAAAATGGACATCCACAAAATAACAGCGGGATAAAGGCCCATAAGGATGCCTTTACCCCGCTTGATATTGAGATAATTTTTCATATAGAAAAGGTACAGAATGAAAGGCATAAATTTTGTCTTTTAATTCTTTTTTATCAAAAATCATCAGGCAAGGAACGCTTTCAATTTCATATTGATGAGCAAAATCCTCATGATAATTGATATCCGCTTTGGCAAAAGTGCAATCAGGAAAAAGCTTTTCAATCACATCCACCATTTTTCCTGCCACCGCGCATGTTCCGCATAAAGGAGTATAAAAATATAATACCGTTTTGCCTGTTTCGGAAATTTGTTCATGGAGAGGTTGTTGTGTCCAATCAGATACCACTTTCATCATCCTTTTCAATATACTTCGTATCGATGTCGATACCGGCGCTAAGTAAAATGGCGGCTAGATACCGAAAAGGGGTATTTTCGACCTCCGTAAAAGCTCGATCAACATAAAGATGCCTGGCTTCGGGAAATTCTCGTTTAAACATCTTTCTCAGCTTTTCCCCGGCGGTATCAGCATCCACCAGAATATACACATCGCGGCCATAAAGTCGATCGACAAGATCATCCATTTTGCTGAGGCCGATGGTTCCATTCGTGCAAATAATCTCTACCGGCTCCTTAATAATCGCTTGAATTTTTCTCTTATCCGACGTTCCTTCCACAATAATCACTTTATCCGTCCCATTCATCTTTATCCATCCTTGCCTGATTTCTTTCTTCATTCATTGTCCCATGTTTGCGATCCATTTCAAAGCAAAAAGCCTCTACTTAAACATAGAAAAAACCCCCAGGGAGCACCCAGGGGGCCATACTAGTCTTCGCTAGTCATTTCATCGTATTGTTCAGCCGTCAACAGTTGATCTACTTGGCTGATATCGCTAGGTTCCACCACGATCATCCAAGCTTTTTCATAAGGGGATTCGTTCACATACTCCGGATTGTCGTTCAATTCTTCATTGACTTCCACTATTTTCCCGCTGATAGGAGCATAAAGCTCAGAAACGGTTTTAACGGATTCCACACTGCCAAACGGTTCGTCTGATTTAATTTCCGTTCCTACTTCAGGCAGTTCAACAAATACAATATCCCCTAATTCCGATTGAGCGAAATCCGTAATCCCGATGCGCACTTTGTCCCCTTCTACTTTTACCCATTCGTGTTCTTCCGAGTACCTCAGTTCTTTCGGCGAACTCATGAAAATCCCTCCACTCTCAATATTTTCATAATTTACATTAACTTATTTCCATTGCTAAAAGCAAGAAAACACCCTTATCTATTCAGCCATATTTTCTCAAATTCATCTTCATGAAACCCAACTGTGACACGCGTACCATCCGTCACGATCGGGCGTTTGATTAACATGCCGTCGGAAGCAAGCAATTCAAGAAGTTCATCTTCCGAAGCCGTTTTCAAACGGTCTTTAACTCCTAGTTCTCTGTACTTTCTCCCACTCGTATTAAAAAATTTTTTTAATTCCAATCCGCTCTTGCGCCAAAGCGTTTCCAGCTCCTCTTTCGATGGAGGGTTATCGACAATATGTATCTCTTGAAAATCAATTTGATGATCTTCAAGCCATTTCTTTGCTTTTCGGCATGTTGCACATTTCGGATACCAATAAAATGTTACGTTCATGTGATCACCTTTTATAAAAGATTCTGCTGCTTTTGCGAGTTTTCCCTTTTTTAGTTCGACAAATACAGTAAAATTCCTCTTTATTTTAAAATAATCTCGAGAGAAAACAAAGAGGCCGACATCGTTGTCCGCCTCATCCATTTCTATTTCTTACACAATATATCGTTCTGACTCGATCAGCTTGGCCGCTGCTTCACGTTTTTTCGCAATGATGTTGACAGGCGTATGACGCGTAAGTTTTCGGAGGGCCGAAAGCGTCACGCGCAGCGCATCGCCTTCTTGTACTGCCGCAACAGTTTCCTTCGCATCTTGTTCGATTTGAGCAAACGCTTCTTGGCAAAAAATTTCTGTGTAAAGCAGCTTTTGCTTGTTCTTTTCAAGGCCGGTTCTGTCCAATGCCTTTTGAGTTCTCAAAATCGATGATTCCATTACATAAATATTGGCGGCTATGTCCGCAATATTCGCCAAGATTTCTTGTTCGTTCGCAAGCTCTTTGCCAAATGTTTGCACAGCAAGCCCGGACACAAGCAACGCAGCTTTTCTCGCATTTCTTAATAAATATCGTTCACGCGCGAGCGGTTCTGATCCCGGATCTTCCGGCGCCAGCACGATCAGCTCTTTTTGCAGGTCTTGCGCTTTTTGAAGCAAAGGCAATTCGCCTTTCAGCGCTTTTCTTAAAAACGTATTCGGCACTAGTAAACGATTGATTTCGTTTGTCCCTTCAAAAATACGGTTAATGCGGGAATCACGGTAAGCTCTAGAAATTTCGTATTCTTCCATAAAACCGTAGCCGCCGTGCAGCTGCAATCCTTCATCTACCACGTAATCGAGCACTTCCGAACCAAAAAATTTTCCAATCGAGCACTCGATGGCATATTCCGAAATCGAAGCAGCAATCGCTTTTCCGTCTTTTGCTTCTTCTTCCGACAGCTCGCCCATCGCTTTGTCAAATAACCCGACAGTGCGGTAAATGGAACTTTCATTCGCATAAATTTTGGAAGCCATGGTAGCAAGCTTTTCTTGTGTTAAACGAAATTGTGAGATCGGTGTATTGAATTGCCGACGTTGGTTCACGTACGGAATGGTGATTTCCAGTACACGCTTGGAAGAACCGACAGTGCCGACGCCCAATTTGTACCGGCCGATATTCAATATATTAAAGGCAATTTTGTGGCCTTTGCCCGCTTCCCCAAGCAAATTTTCCACCGGAACTTCCGCATCTTGAAGGATCAACGTCCTGGTGGATGAACTTTTAATCCCCATCTTGTTTTCTTCCGGTCCTGTCGAAACGCCCGGAAAATCACGCTCCACGATAAAAGCCGAGAAATGTTCTCCGTCAATTTTGGCATAAACGACAAAGACATCGGCAAATCCGGAGTTGGTAATCCATTGTTTCTCCCCGTTTAAAATATAGTGCGTACCCGCTTCGTTTAACTTGGCAGTCGTTTTCGCACCTAATGCATCCGAACCGGAGGAAGGCTCTGTTAACGCATAAGCAGCGATTTTCTCACCGGTTGCCAATTCCGGCAAGTACTTTTGTTTTTGTTCTTCATTTCCGAATAATACGATGGGCAAAGATCCAATGCCGACATGGGCTCCGTGAGTAATGGAAAATCCGCCGGCACTTGCCATTTTTTCCGTGATCAAAGCAGAGCTGATTTTGTCCAGCCCTAAACCGCCATATTCTTCCGGAACATCGGCACTTAATAAGCCTAACTCGCCCGCTTTTCTCATTAATTGGACGGAACGGTCAAATTCATGCTTTTCCAAGTAGTCCAGTTGAGGCAGCACTTCATTAGTTACATAGTCTTCCGTTGTTTTGGCAATCATTTTTTGTTCTTCCGTGAAATCTTCCGGTGTAAATACTTGACTTGCATCTATTTCATCCGTTAAAAAGCTTCCGCCTTTTATAATGGCACGATCTGTTTGGTTTGACATCTTTCTTCCTCCTATTCATTTTTCATTTGACGAAGCCGTTTCGATTTTGTTCACTCTCATAACATATCCTGCTAGTCTTTCCATTCTTTTTCGGGATCACTCATCCTATCAATCTATCAATTCAAAAACTCCGGCAGCACCCATGCCCCCGCCGATGCACATCGTAACGACGCCAAATTGGACGTTCCGGCGCTTCATTTCGTGCAGGAGAGTAAGGGTGAGTTTAGCTCCTGTACAACCGAGCGGGTGGCCAAGAGCAATTGCACCTCCATTGACGTTCACTTTTTCTTCATCAAGGTTCAGTTCGCGTATAACTTGAATCGATTGGGAAGCAAAGGCTTCATTCAATTCAAACAGCCCTATATCCGACACTTCCAGTCCTGCCAATTTCAATGCTTTCGGAACCGCAACGACAGGGCCGATCCCCATAATTTCCGGAGGTACACCACCTACTGCGAACGAACGAAACTTCGCCATCGGTTTCAGACCGAGTGATTCCGCTTTTTCGCGATCCATCACCATAACCGCCGCTGCTCCGTCGCTCGTTTGCGAAGCATTTCCGGCCGTTACCGTACCATTGGCCGAAAAGGCAGGACGCAATTGGGCGAGTACTTCCATGTTGGTATTCGGGCGAACTCCTTCATCTTTCGTTAAAGTGACTGTTTTTTCCACCAGCCGATGGTCCGGTCCGACTGAACGGACTGTCGCTTCAACTGGCACGATTTCATCATCAAATTTCCCTGAAGCAATCGCTTTGGCGGCACGCTGATGGCTTCTAACGGCAAAAGCATCCTGATCTTCGCGAGTGACGCCAAATTTTTTCGCTACTTGTTCAGCGGTATGCCCCATGCTCATGTAATATTCCGGCGCCGTTTCGGCTAATTTTGCATTCGGTCTGACCACATGCCCCATCATCGGCACCATGCTCATCGATTCAGTTCCTCCGGCGATGATCGTATCCGCATGACCAACCATAATTTTTTCGGCCGCAAAAGCAATGGCTTGTAAACCGGACGAACAAAAGCGATTGATCGTAATTGCCGGAACGGTGTGCGGAAGGCCGGCAAGAGCTCCAATATTCCTTGCCACATTTTGTCCTTGCTCTGCTTCCGGCATGGCACAGCCGATAATTAAATCATCGATGTTCCCTTCGTAATTGCCTGCTCTTTTTAACGTTTCTTTCACTACCAGCGCACCTAGATCATCTGGGCGCACCGTTGCCAATGTTCCTTTTTTGGCTTTCCCCACTGGCGTACGCGCCCCGGCAACGATGACCGCTTCTCGCATAAAACTACCTCCTTCAACATTGTTTTTTCACTCTCTTGTTCCAGCGGACTAGCAAAAAGATTCGCCTCCAAAAAAGTCAGTTGCGCAGCGGTTTGCCTTTTACAAGCATGTGCTGCATGCGCTGCTGGGATTTCGGCTCAGCAATCAGGCTCAAGAAAGCCTCTCTTTCTAAATCAAGCAAATACTGTTCATCTACTTCCGTTCCATATGGCAGTTTTCCACCGGCAATGACATACGCCAGCTTTTTGGCAATGTGGCGATCATATTGGGAAATATATCCTGATTCAAACATCGATTGAGCCGCCAAGAGCAACATCGCATAACCGGTTTCTCCTACAACGGGCACTTTTTTCCTGGTCGGCGGACGATATCCTTGTTCATAAAGGGAAAGCACCACTTGTTTTGCATCGTACAATTGATGATCACGATTGACGCTGATCCCGTCCGCATTCGATAAGAAGTTGTTTTCGCGGGCTTCTTCACCGGAAGAAGACACTTTCGCCATCGCAATGGTTTCAAAAACTTTATTGGCGATTTTTTGCAAATCAAAATCGACACCGCTTGGCAAATTGGATAAATGTTTCCAATATAATTCCTTTGTTCCACCACCTCCCGGAATTAAGCCGACCCCAACTTCTACAAGCCCCATATACGTTTCAGCGGCAGCTTGAATACGCGCCGCCGGCAAACAAACTTCCGCGCCGCCGCCCAATGTCATTCCAAACGGAGCCGCTACTACCGGCTTGCTGCTGTATTTAATTTTTAGTGTCGCTTGCTGGAATTGACGAATGATAAAATCGAGTTCAAACAGATTGTCGTCTTGTGCTTCCATCAGCATCATGGCAAGATTGGCTCCCACGCAGAAGTTTTTCCCTTGATTTCCGATCACAAGTCCTTTATAGTTTTTTTCCACTTCATCAATCGAATAATAGATCATTTCCACAATGTCCGGACCAATCGCATTGTTTGGCGAATGAAATTCAAGCAATGCCACTTCGTCGCCCAAATCAATCAGACTTGCACCGTTGTTGGATTTGATGACTTTTCCTTGTTTTTTCAAGCTTTTCAAATCGATCACTTTCGGATGCACTGAAACCTTTTCGTAGCGGCCGTTATGATAGAAATATCGTTCTCCTTGTTCCTCTTTATAAAAAGTTTTATTGCCTGAGGCGATCATGTCTTTTACCCATGAGGGAACGTCCATTCCTTCCGATACCATTTTTTGAACCGACGTTTCCGTTCCGATCGCATCCCACGTTTCAAATGGCCCGTATTCCCAGCCAAATCCCCATTTCATAGCATTGTCGATCGCTACGATCGTATCAGCGATTTCGCCTAGCAGTTTGGCAGAATAGATTAACGTAGAAGCAAGCACGTTCCATAGAAAAGTTCCGGCCTGATCATCCGCATAAATAAGCGCTTTCATTTTTTCTGCCGTTCCTTTTAATTGCTTCGCTTTTTCTACCGTAGGCGTTTTTAAAGACTTTCTCGGTTCATATTCCAGCGTTTCCAGATTGAGTTCGAGTATTTCTTTTCCTTTTTTAACAAAAAAACCTTGCCCGGTTTTAGCGCCAAGTTTTCCTTTTTTCAGCATTTCATTCATAAAATCAGGCACTTCAAATGCGTCTTTTTCTTTTCCTTCGACTTTTTCATACACATTGTTGGCCACATGCACAAATGTATCGAGCCCCACTACATCGAGCGTACGGAAAGTAGCACTTTTGGGGCGGCCGATTAACGGTCCGGTGATCGAGTCGACTTCTCCAACCGATAAACCTGCTTTTTTCATTTCATGAACAGCTACGAGCAGTCCGTAAGTGCCAATGCGGTTCGCAATAAAATTGGGCGTGTCTTTGGCTACTACCACCCCTTTTCCTAATGTTTCTTCTCCGAATTGCTTTATAAATTGCACAATTTCAGGATCGGTATCTTTTGTCGGAATCACTTCCAACAGCTTCAAATAACGAGGGGGGTTAAAGAAATGAGTTCCTAAAAAATGCTTTTTAAAATCGGCGGAACGGCCTTCTGCCATAGCTTCGATTGAAATGCCGGAAGTATTGGAACTGACAATGCTTCCATGTTTACGATATTGATCAATTTTTTCTAATACTTGCTTTTTTACGTCCAGTCTTTCCACCACAACTTCGATAATCCAGTCGCATTCAGAGAGTCTTTCTAAATCATCCTCCAAATTTCCTGCTTCAATGAGATTTAAGCTGTTCTTAGAAGTAAGCGGGGAGGGCTTTTGTTTTAAAAGCTTTTTTAAAGCGTCGCTTGCAAAGCGGTTGCGGACTTTCTTATCTGCAAGGGTCAATCCTTTTGCTTTTTCTTCTTCTGTCAGTTCGTGAGGAACAATATCTAATAATAATGTAGGCAGCCCAATATTGGCTAAATGGGCAGCAATTCCTGATCCCATAACTCCGGATCCTAGTACAGCCGCCTTTTTGATTTGTAATACCAAAACTATTTCCCCCTTCACTTT
The DNA here is from genome assembly GCF_038006725.1 of Bacillus sp. FSL W8-1127. NCBI lineage: Bacteria > Bacillati > Bacillota > Bacilli > Caryophanales > Bacillaceae > Bacillus > Bacillus sp. FSL W8-1127. Next base: position 2,830,258 of record NZ_JBBOVU010000001.1, read on the forward strand.
TTTGAATGAATGGTCATTCATTTTTCTATTTCCAATATATATTAATATTCTAAATTTTTCAATAAATAATTAGCACAAAATAGATGAATTTTTTACTTGTTTAAGTGGACGATCATTTGTTTCATATTATTCATTTCTTTTCGATTTTACTTTTAAAAAAAGGAATGAAAATAGTCTGCGGAAATAAAATAAATTTTGAATACTGCGAAAGGACTCACTTGCTCTGTTCATTAAGGCAAATGATTGCGTGAATAACTACGGCGGCCGTTATCGAGATTCTGCTAAAAGAACAAAGCCAATCCCGTTTTTCCATTATTTTTTGACCATTCCTTTGAGAACAAAACCAACATTGGCGGGACGTTCCGCCAGTCGACGCATGAAATATCCGTACCAATCCGATCCATACGGTACATATACACGCATTTTATATCCCTCTTCAACCAATTCAAGCTGCTTTTCCGGTCTGATGCCGTACAACATTTGAAATTCAAATTGTTCATTTGAAATCTTGTACTCTTTTACAAGCTTTTTCGTGTAGTCAATCATAGCATCATCATGAGTGGCAACAGCTGTATAAAATCCGTTCAACAAAAGCTTCTTCACCAGTTTTTTATAATTTTCATCCACATCTGTTTTCTTTGGAAACGCTACAGAAGCCGGTTCTTTGTATGCCCCTTTTACCAGTCGAAGATGAGGGGAGAAAGATGCAAGATCGTCAATGTCTTTTTCGGATCGATATAGATACGCTTGGATGACGGTCCCCAATTGCGGATACTCTGTTTTTAACTGTTTATAGACAGAAAGAGTGTTTTCACAGCGTGAAAAGTCTTCCATATCAATGGTCACAAATACAAACCGTTCTTTTGCCGCCTCCAAAATGCGGCGCATATTGCTCATTACCGTTTGTTCAGAGATGTCGCTTCCTAACGACGTCAGTTTTAATGAAATCTCGGCATCTAATGATTCTTTCCCTATGGCCTCAATCGTACGAATGGCTTGATTCGCCATTTCTGCTGCTTCTTTTTCATTTTCCACAAACTCACCCAAATAATCGACTGTAACGCTTAAACCTTTTTGATTTAAATCTTGAATTACTTTGACTGCCTGATGGAGTGTTTCCCCGGCGACAAATCGGGATGCACCGAATTTCAAGCCATATTTTTGGGCAATCTTTGTGAATGAGCGATTTCTTGAAAGAAATAAAAAGAAATTTCGCATCATTTTCTCCATCGTATTCCCCCTTTTCTCGTAAATCTTCAGCTACCGAAGGAAAACACGGACGTTTCAAAGTGTAGTTCCACGATCGCCTTTAGACTTTCGTCTTTTCATTTCCTGTTTTTAAAAATATATTCAAAAAACGCTCCGATTTGCATAATTTTACTGGAGAAAGACAAGCTAAGAGGGAAAAAGGAGGGAACCAAATGCAGCAACCATATTCCAATAATCCGCAATCTTTCATGTCTTCGCCGCCGGTGATGACGACAAAAGATCTCTCTTACGTGAATGATATGCTTTCATGGAATTTATTAGCCATGAAAAAGGCTCATTTCGCCGCCCAAAATTGCCAAGACCCGGAAATCAAATCTGCTTTAGATTCATACGGTCAAATGCATCAGCGTCATTATCAAACTATTTTGTCGCATTTGCAATCACCAAATAACGGGATGCAGCAATGATGGAAAGGGGAAACAAGATGGAAATGCAAAATCAACAGCAAAAAATCCAAAATCCAAAAATACAGGTGCCGGAAACCCCGCAAATGAACGATCGCGATTTTATTCAAGATATGCTGGCAACCGAAAAGTACATGACTACTTCGTATGCTGTTGCATTGAACGAAATTTCGATTGATCCGCTCCGTCGGGATTTGCAAAACATTCTTACAGAAACACAAAATGCTCAAAGAGATATATTTTTAAAAATGTTTCAAAAAGGCTGGTATTCATTAGAGGCCGCCGACCAACAAAAAATCCAGCAATCTTATCAGCAGCATCAAAGCTACTCCAGCCAATTTCCGTACAACAATCCATCTCAATAAAAAGAGGCCTAAAGAAAGAGCCTGATCTCTTCCTCTGAATAAATACCATTTGGAGAGGAGAGGACAGGCTCTAATGCTTTACCGGTCGCTGATGACAATGTACGTAGCCTTCACTGGTCCGTGGACTCCATAAACCGTGCTTAACTCGATATCGGCAGAGTTGCTCGGACCAGTAATAAATTGAATGCAAGAAGGAACGGCTTCACCTTTTTTGATTTTTTCACGGATGATTTGAGCGGCCTGTGTCATTCTTGGGACAAGAGTGCTTTGCGGGATCAAAGCAATAAAGTGTTTCGGCAGCAATGTCATGGACCGTCCTTTGTTCTTTCCCGTAAACAATACGACCGTCCCGGATTCCGCCAGCGTGATATCGCTAAAGACGATCGACACATTGGCTTTCTCGCTTAAACGGATGTTTTCTTCCCCTAGATCATCATTCCAAACATGGACCAATGTCTGTTCATGCGGCCATTCTTTTTCTACCAAGTCGGTGAGGCCGTATTCGGCATAGCGCTCATCTTTCCAAACGGATACGGGCCCTCCTCCGTATGATCGAACAGCCGTTTTGACTTGTTCAGCAAGATGATCTGCCGTTGTTTCCATAAATTGAACATGGATATTCGAACATTGACTGGCCAAAACCGAAACAAGCTCATCTCGGGTAGCTGTTTTCAGCACTTCATATTGTGGCGTATGCTTGTAAGACGGACGATGCACCCCCTTCGTTATCGGGTTTCGCCCCAATTTTTCAGCTATATTTTCCAAAAACGAGGTTCGATTTTGAATCATTCCCGTCATGATTGCTTCCCACCTTCCCGATTTTTAAACCAATCTCGGAAACGTTCTTTCTCAGGAGCCGGAAATTCACGTATTTTCGTCCATGCCTTTAACGGTCCGGGTCCCTTGGAAATACGCGCGTTTTTTGTGAACGGTTTCAAAGCGGAATGAGCCGCTCTCGATCCCAAACCATACAACATATCAGAGGAAGCTCCCAGCCCGAAGGCTTTCATCATGATTTTTTCCGAAAAAGGCGCTTTCCCTTCTCTTTCCACAATGACTTGCCGATGTTTCAGAAGCAGCTCATGCAAAGGAATTTTCACGGGGCATGCTTCTGTACAAGCTCCGCACAGCGAGGAAGCATAGGGAAGTTCTTTATATTCCTCATATCCGCCCAATAGTGGGGAAAGAACAGCGCCAATCGGTCCGGGATAGATGGAGCCGTAAGAATGTCCACCGATATGTCGATACACCGGACATACATTGATACAAGCAGCGCAGCGAATGCACTGAAGCACCGGCTGAAATTCCGTTCCTAAAATATCCGATCGACCATTATCCACGATGACAAGATGAAATTCCTCCGGTCCATCCGCTTCACCTTCTTCTCTCGGACCCGTAATGGCCGTCACATAGCTGGTTAGCTTATGTCCAACGGCACTTCGGCAAAGCAGACTTACAAGAACTTCCATTTCCTCGAAAGTTGGAACAATTCGTTCCATTCCCATCACGGCAATATGAGTTTTGGGAATAGACATGACAAGGTCAGCGTTTCCTTCATTCGTCACGAGGGTAATAGAACCCGTTTCGGCAATCGCAAAATTGCATCCGGTAATCCCTACATCGGCTGTTAAAAACTCGTTTCGAAGATGTTTTCTTACAAAAGCGGTGATTTCCTCAGGCTTTTCCGTATTGGAATAATGAAGCTTTTCTTTGAATACTTCCCGAATTTGATTCTTATTTTTATGAAGAGCCGGAGCGACGATATGGGATGGGTGATCTTCGTCCACTTGCAAAATGTACTCGCCGAGATCCGTCTCTATCACTTCGCAGCCCGCTTCTTCCAAATATGAATTTAAATTAATTTCTTCCGTGACCATCGACTTGGATTTCACCACTTTTTTAGCCTTTTTCTTCTGAACCACTTCTTTTACGTATTGAGAAGCTTCTTCCGACGTTCGGGCAAAAAAGACATGACCGCCTCTTTTCGCTACATTTTCGCTTAATTCATAAAGATAATAATCTAAATGATTTAATACATGCTGACGAATTTCCTCTCCTAAAGAACGCCATTCTTCCCAATTTCCAAGTTGTTCCGCTTCATCCAGACGTTTTATGCGAAGCCGTTCTTGAGCGCCACGAACCGCGCCGCGCATAAACTCATTATTCAGTTCCTCATGAACACGTTCTTTAAAGTCTCCCACTCCAATTTTGATCGACAAGATTTCTCCCCTCTTTTCTTTTACCCTCTATGGTTTAAGACTTCCGCAATATGCATGACTCGAATCGGTTTTCCTTGACGTTCCATACGTCCCCCGATATTCATCAAACAACCACAATCAGCGCTGATCAAATAATCCGCACCCGTACTTTCCACATTTGAAACTTTTTCATCGACCATTTGCTCGGAGATCGGTCCCATCTTGACTGAAAACGTTCCACCAAATCCGCAGCACAAATGAGCGCCCGGCAACGGTGTAAATTCCAGTCCTTTCACGTTACGCAATAACTTTATCGGCGCTTCCTTCACCCCCAAAAGACGGGTCATATGACAGGAAGTATGATAAGTGGCTTTCCCTTCCATTTTCGCTCCCACATCTTCGACACCAAGAACTTCGACAATAAATTGTGTCAATTCGTATGTTTTATCGGCCAATTCTCTTGCCTTTGGCTCCCATATTGGATCGTCCTTAAAAATATGAGGATATTCCTTAAACATAAAAGCGCATGAACCAGACGGAGCGACAACATACTCTGAATGTTCAAACGTCTTAATCATATGTTTCATGGCATCCTTCGTTTCTTCGACATACCCGCTGTTGTAAGAGGGCTGGCCGCAGCAAATCTGACTTTCCGGAAAATCAACTTCACATCCTAAATGTTCCAGCAATTCTACCGTTGCTTTTCCTACATTCGTCTTAAACAGATCGACCAGACAAGTAACAAATAAACTGACTTTCAATGGTTCCACCTTCTTTTTCTAATCGCTTCTTTAAAGAACTGGTCATCTGATGACCTTATGATATATAGTATATCATAACTATAATTATGTCAAAATCAGTACAATATTCAAAAAAATTTTTTAATTCTTTCAAGGACAATCCATAAGATCAAAATTGAGTCGGGTCAAGAAAAATGATAAGAGTTGTCTTATAAAGGAGCTTTTTATGGCTTTCATGGCCAAAATATATGTATAATGATGACTCCACAAGCACGCCATGGAAGATGACAGGTAGTTCATTTCCTGCTGCTGCTTTCTAATCAAAGCCCGATACTACCTTTTATCTTCCATGTCAATGCCCTATCATCACAAACTTATAACAATATTTTTTATATGTAAAAGGCTTGCCCTTTTCACATTTCGTTTTTCTTCTTCTCATCAGCAAAGGCTTCCATCAAGACTTGCTCTACACCTTCTAAATGCTTTAGCATCGCTTTTCGTGCGGCTTCCTTATCACGTTCGACAATAGCCTGATAGATTCTTTCATGTTCCTCGTTTAATTTCTCCATTGTAGCGTCCTCAGAATAAAGGAGCAACCGGCGAGTCTCTTTCATCGCTTCTGCCATTAAGTCGGAAACATGGTGCATTAATCGAACAAGCAAATGATTTTGCGTAGCTTTAGCAATGGCCATATGAAAGTCTAAATCCGCCTTTTCACCCAATTCCTCATTCCCCACCGCTTTTTTCATTTCGGCTAAGGTCTCGCCAATTTGGCGCAAATCGCTGTCTGTCCGCTTAACAGCGGCGGCGGCGACTATTCCGGTTTCCAAAATTTTTCTCATTTCCAGCAATTGCTCAATCTGTTCATCACTCATTAAATACGCTTGCGAAAGAGGATACATAATGCCATCCGGATTGAATTCTTTCACAAACGTGCCCTCTCCCTGCCTCATTTCTACGACACCCATTGCGCGCAGAGAAGTAAGCGCCTCGCGAATGGCGGAGCGCCCCACTTGAAAGTTTTCGGCTAATGCCTGAACCGATTGTAATTTATCACCCGGTTTTAACTCACCGTTGCGGATCATTTCTAGAAGGACATTCGCCACTTCTTCATATATTTTTTTCGGCTTTATTTTTTTAAACTCCAAAATTGTTTCCTCCCGTTGTATCTTTGCTATTTTCATTATATTATCTTTTTCCAATCAAAGTGGAAAATTTGAGTTACAATAATAGAGAAACCTGGAACAGATTGGTGTTCCAAATGCAAAGGGTGTAAAAGCAATGGAATATATCGAAAAGGGGAGCAAATTATATTCAAAAACGATTCTCTCCCTGTTTTTAGGAAGTTTTGTTACATTCGCCGTGATGTATAGCGTCCAACCGTTGATCTCCACTTTTTCAAAAGAATTTGATGTAAGTCCGGCTCGAGCAAGCCTGTCTCTTTCCCTTACAACCGGCTTGTTAGCTGTTTCGATGATTCTCGTTTCCGCCTTATCCGATGCAGTCGGAAGAAAAAAAATCATGGTGGCCTCTTTGCTGTTTTCTTCCATTTGTGCAGCCGTCACAGCTTTCAGTCAAAATTTTTGGTTTTTATTAACGGCAAGAGCGATTATGGGCATTGCCTTAGCGGGATTTCCAAGCATTGCGATGACCTATATCAATGAAGAATTCCACCCTAAAAACCTAGGCACTGCAATGGGGATGTACGTAAGCGGAACATCCATCGGCGGTATGGTTTCCCGCGTGGTCGTAGATGCTCTGACGGATTGGTTTTCTTGGCATGTTGCTTTAAGCGCCATCGCCTTCCTGTCTCTTCTTGTCAGTGCTTGGTTTTGGAAGTCCCTTCCGGATTCCCGTCATTTTCATGCTCAAAAAGCCAGTTTAAGAAAGCTGTTTTCCTCTCTTGGCCAAAGTTTAAGAGACCCCGGACTGCTTTGTCTTTACAGTCTGGGCTTCCTGTTAATGGGAAGTTTTGTTACATTATATAACTATATCGACTATCCGTTAATGGGTGAACCTTACCATTTGAGCCAAACGATTGTCGGACTTATTTTTTTCATATACTTGGTAGGGACATTCAGTTCTACATTTATGGGACGAATGGCCGATCGGTTTGGCAAGCCGAAAGCTCTTGTCGCAAGCATTGGCATTATGCTTCTCGGGGGAATTGTGACGATCAACAGTATACTGGCGGTTAAGCTCATGGGCGTGGCCTTGTTTACATTTGGATTTTTTGGCGGACATTCGATCGCGAGCGGATGGGTTGGCCAAAGAGCTCTAAACTTTAAAGCTCAAGCATCGTCTTTATATTTGTTGTTTTATTATACTGGCTCAAGCATCGTCGGTACAACGGGCGGCACATTTTGGAGCCGATTCGGATGGATCGGGGTGATCGGATTAATTGCTTCACTGCTCGTCCTCTCGCTCATTATTGCGGAAATTCTTCCGTTATTGAAAATAAAAAGAAAACCGGACACGACTCATCACAAAGGATACTAGGACGACGAAAAAAAGGCGTTTTCCAAGATTCGAAGACCTTGGAAAACGCCTTTTTTCATAATCTAATAGGAAGAAAACATGAACCGTCTTTCATGGTAATACACAGAAAAAACCAGCCCCATCGCCAGCATATTTCCCATCAACGAACTTCCTCCATAACTAATAAACGGAAGAGGGATCCCTGTTATTGGAAGAAGCCCGACAGTCATTCCAATGTTTTGGAACACATGGAAAGTAATCATGGAAATAATGCCGGCGCACATATAAGAATAAAACGGATTTTTCGTTTGAAGCGCTATTTTCGTCAAATGGTAAACGAGCAGGAAAAACAAGCTGATGACTACACTAGCACCCAGAAATCCGAATTCTTCGCCGACAATACTGAATATAAAATCAGTGTGGCTTTCAGGCAAATAAATATCCCGCTGGCCGAAACCCTTTCCCAATGTTTGTCCTGAGCCGATGGCCAACAGGGATTGGGTTAGATGATATCCGGACGAACTTTGATAACTGTACGGATCCAACCAAGAATAGATCCGCCCAAACTGGTACTGTTTAACTCCCAAATATTTTTCCAATATTTTCGGATGCCACAGCACCATATAGAAAATACCAACGATCAATACAGCAGCTGAACCGAATAAAGGAACTAAGATTTTCCACGTAATTCCTGAGACAAAAATCATTCCAAGCAGGATCGCAATTAACACGAGCGATGTTCCCAAATCGGGCTGCTGCATCACAAGAAAAAGCGGCAGAAAGGTAGCCAACCCCATCTTGATCAAGAGCCAAAAATCCGATTCGATTGTTTTTACGGGATTTTTTTGATGGTGCTCAACCATGATTCTAGACAACACAAGAATCAAAAACACTTTTTCAAATTCGGACGGCTGCAACGAACCCATGGCAGGTACTTTATACCAGCTTTTTGCCCCATTGATGACGGGAGCGATGCTGGAAGGCGCCACGATTAAAAATGCCAACAGCAATATGCCCAAACCGTAAGTAAACCATGAAAGCTTCATCCATTGATCGGCATCGACGCGGATTACTAACGCAATGATGCCAATACCGACACCATACCACATGATTTGTTTGACAACGAAATTTTCTTTATATTGACCAGTTGACTGCGCACTGTAAATCGCAACTAAACTAGTGATCAACAACAACAGCAAAATGAATACAAGACCATAATCAATACGGCTTTGCGATTGATTTTGAGAAGTCATCCATGTCTCCTCTTCCCATAGAAAATTACAATATACCTCTAACATTATACCTTTTCAAGTAAATTTCACAATAGAAAAATGTTTCAAATCCAACAGTTTTGAAGATAAATAACGAAAGTCTCTCTCCATAATGACAACATGAGTAATAAAAAGCATTTTAAAAACAATGTTTCAGCTATTTTTAAACTTATACAAAATCATGATCCGGATGGTGATTGCATCCATTTCTTTTTGATTTCATTTCAAGTTTGTTGCATGTCCGATTTCCCGCTTTTTATGATAGCACATAACGTGAATTTGCTGAACTATGACTAAGTGACTTCTTTTTGAGAAAGAAAAATGATCATGAAATTATGGGATCACGGCCTATAAATCATGCTCTTTTTCCAAAATAAGCCGAAATTTCGAATGTACTTTCATTTGAAATGGATATAAATATTCAAAACAGGGATGACAATCATGGTGAGGATGCCAAATGCTTGAGGTATAAACGCTCTCTAGAGGTGTAAAGCTTTGCCATGACTGTTTCGCCGATTTTCATAGTTTAGAAAAGAGACTGACATGTCCTTTCAAGCGGAATAAAAAGAGATTTCCACCTGTGGGACCTTTGGGCCCACTGATCGTTAGATGAACAAAGAAGACGATTAGGGAGTGCTCCTTCACTTAAGAACAGTTGCTGTCCTGCTTGTCTTGAAGAAGAGAACTGACTGCCCTTCATGGGGAATCGAGTAGGAGGGAGCGATTAACTCCCGTCCTCTCACACCACCGTACGTACGGTTCCGTATACGGCGGTTCAATTAAGATAATTGACGCAAGTCTTTATAACTTCCGTGAATAGCTGTTCTCTTTATGCCAGTGGTCACTCCACCCTCCAAGAGGTCTCCCACGGGATTCACCGCTTCCTCCCTCAAGTGAGGTACTACGTTTTCTGTGTTCATCATGACTCACTGAATACCAAGGGCTATTCTCTCTTAATTGTTCGGTCCTTCTTAGTTGTTCTAGACCAACTAATACTATGACCTCTGCTGACTTCTGACGGTTCAGCTACTTATCACTAAGTAGGTTATGAAGAGTACTTCACATATCCGCCAGACCTCCCCGGGTAAGTACATGCACTTTCACACCATCTATCCGCCTCATTTACTCGATATGACCTTCGACAGAAAGAGCTTTGTTTTGTTATGCAAACTCACTCAATCATACCTAGCCTTATATGAGGTTCGTGTTCCTCGGACCGGTGTTTTGCCTCCAGCTTCCTTCAGATTCCGCGTCACCACGGACACCCTTGCTCTTGGCTAACCTCTACTTCTGTCTTCGGGGTTCGGGACTTACACCCTATAGTTCATGTACATGCCGGGCGCACATAAAAAGTCTTCCCCCGTTATTCTGTCGGGGGAAGACTTTTATAAGAAGCGAACGATATCTTCAACAGGAATTCTTGTTGTTTTGTAAGCAGGCGCAGCCGCTTTTCCTAAGGCAATTAACACCGTTGGAACGAAGCGATCGGAAATGTTAAATCTTTCAACGAATTGTTTTTTATTAAAACCGCCCATCGGAACCGTGTCATAGCCACGAGCCTTCGCAATCAGCATGATTTGCATGGAAACAAGGCCGGCGTCAAATGAAGCTATATTTTTCCGGTCTTCCGCAGACAGAGATGGATAAAGTTTGTTAATGTTTTCGATCATGAGTCTCATTCTCTCTTCATCCATATAACCTGCTTCATAGTTGCTTCGATACACTTTTTCGGCGTTTTTATACATTTCCGTATCGCCTAAAACCGCAATGACGGCTGAGCATGTTTCTACTTGTTCTTGGTTATTGGCGATGGCGCGGAGCTCTTTTTTCGTTTCTTGATCTTGAATAACAAGAAAGCGCCATGGTTGAAGATTACTGGACGAAGGGGCCAAAGTGGCTTCCTTTAAAATTTCTTCAATTTCTTCCTTCGCAATTTTATAATTAGGATCATATTTTCTGACGGAATGGCGTTCTTTTATAACGGTAGATAAATCTGTAGAATGACTTGTCATATTTCTTCCCTCCATGATCAAATTACTTACTTTAAGTAAGCACTGTTAAAAGTTTATCTTTCATAATAGATCACGTCAAGAAGGAGATTTTATGATCATTAAAAAAGGAAAAAGGAGCCAACTAAATAGTCAGCCCCTGGTTATTTCAAATCATAGCGTCTCCGAACAGAAAAGACCTTTCGATGCCATGAAAAATGATCATGGTGAAAGCTTGTTTCCGAAGAAATTATTTTATAACGGTTGCTCGGCTGCGGCTCATTCGTCGTGAAGATTGTTTTTGGGCCTGTTTCTTCGGGTTGCGGTACGTTCCCAACAGCAAATCCATCAGCGGATTCGTTAGGCCAAACCAATATTTTTTGTTAATGGTGTGATGCTGCAAGTGATAGACTTTCAGCCGCTTGCCGATAGGGGTGAAAGGCTCAATGGGACGATGAGCGGAAAAATGCCTCCATTGATGATAAAGCAGCGTTCCCGAAACGCCCGTGACAAAAGCGATGGAAAATGTGATATCCCGCATGATTAATTGAACGGCGAGAACCAGAAGCAAAAGCATTGGAAGAGTCAGCCAAGCAGGCAGCAAAATGCCTTTTAGCTCGCTCGGATGTTGGTGATGATGATCATGCCAGTCTTTTACAGGTTGTAAAAATCTTATTTTTTCCGGCAAAGACCCATGAAAAAGAAAACGATGAATAACATATTCCATAATACCGAAAAATATGATTCCAATTAAAAAAATAAATAAAAGGGGCCAGCGAATATAAAAGACCGATAAACTCAATCCGAGAAATAAGAATAAGCCTAAACCAATCATTTCCGTTGTATTCCAAAATTCACGGACATACTTGAACATATTTGGTCGTCCCCCCTCCTTTATTTTTTTTGTCAAAAACTTGCTTTTTTCTATATATAATATTCAATCAATTGATGAGTGATGTCTATTATAGACTCTTTTCTTCCATCGATTCAGAAACCAAAAAATGAATCGCTCCATTCGGTGTTTCAACGCGGCCACGATTCCGTTTCATTTTCTTAAATCCAGACGTATTTTTTCCGAAGAAAAACATTCATCACTTGTTTGATTTTGAATCAGTTCCCCCAGTATTGTATGATTTTGCTTCTTTTGGAATCGGTTTAAAGCGGAAATACCATAGCCCATTTTTTTGACTTATGTTCACTGGTTGAGTGAAAACAGGGACGGGCAGTGGAATATGCTGCTCATTGGGAATAACTCTTCGCTTTTTTACAAAGTAGATAGGTTCTTTCTTCTTTTTCCATGAGGCGGTTTTTGTTTTTATCAGTAAATTTTGATGGTCCATCCACATTTGAAACTCATGTTGATCCAGACCGGGGAGTTCCAGTTCCAGAACAAGGAAATCGTTCCATTGATAAAGATTATAGTTCATTTTCTCTTCTTTATCTGAATATCCATCTTCTCGACCATGTTTTCTGGAATGAAACACGGATTTCCAAAAAGAATCATCCTGGACCTTATGAGCGAAATTCAGCCGTTTTTTCCATTTTTCCATCTCCGTTCTCATCTCCCCTTAAAAACATAATGCCTTTTAGTCGTTTTCTGCATGATCGGTTTCCGTCTTTCCTCGTCACAAAATCATGAAGAATGCACTACTGATTTTCAAACTATGACCATAAACAGCCGGCTGCCTTTCCCAAATCCTTTTCGCTCGTTGATCTATCTTATTCAAAAAAGTGCCCAATGTTCATGTTCAGTTCATGAAACATATGCTCAAATTGCTTTTCCAACTGTATGGAGGCCTTTCCCTCGTACAAAAAGTTCAGAAGAGCAATGGACGTTATCAAAAACTGTACGCACAAAAATAGCAGGGCCAGGTTAGTCCCCGCTTGTCAGTTTTGAAAATACGTTTTATCTAATAATATTTCATCTGCGTACGGTTTTTTTTATCATCTGTCTTCGTCCTTTTGGATCAGACAGGATAAACCGGGTGCTTCCGCTCGGAAAAAACTAGATACTTGGACATATAGACTTCCAGACGTTGGGATAATTCTTCACGGAGTCGATTCGGCTCCACAATATCGTCCACGACTAACTCAGACGCCAACCGGTATATATCAATATCTTTTCGATATTCTTCACGCTTTGCTTCCACAAATGCCGCTCTTTCTTCCGGTTCCATCGCTTCTATTTTATTGGCGTACACCGCGTTGACAGCGGCTTCCGGCCCCATCACCGCAATTTGGGCAGTCGGCAAAGCTAAACAACAGTCCGGTTCAAAAGCGGGACCCGCCATGGCATACAGGCCGGCTCCGTATGCTTTGCGGACAATCACAGTCATTTTTGGAACCGTTGCTTCGCTCATTGCCGCGATCATTTTGGCGCCATGGCGAATAATCCCTGCTTTTTCTACATTCGTTCCAATCATGAAACCGGGAACGTCCGCCAAGAATAAGAGCGGAATATGGAAGGCGTCGCACAAATGAATGAACTTAGCGGCTTTGTCGGCAGAATCATGAAACAACACTCCGCCTTTTACACGCGGTTGATTAGCAATAATACCAATCGGCTGCCCTTCTAAACGAGCAAGACCCGTAATAAGTTCAGCCGCAAATCTTTTTTTGATTTCACAAAAAGAATCTTCATCCACAATGCGGTCAATAAGCTGATACATATCAAAAGGAGCGTTCTGGTTTTTTGGAATGATGTCTTCGATTGACTGATCAAAAGATTTGGGAGATTTTTTTTCGGCTCGTTTCGGCTTTTGCGTGTAATTGTCCGGGAAGTATGTTAAATATCGGCGGGAAAACTCGATGGCTTCCTCTTCGGTTTTTACGAGCACATCACCGCAGCCCGAAACACTGCAATGCATTTTGGCTCCGCCCATTTGTTCAAGCGTCACTTTTTCGCCGATCACCATTTCCGCCATCCGCGGCGATCCTAAATACATGGAGGCATTTCCATCCACCATCACGACAATATCGCAAAAAGCGGGAATATAAGCGCCGCCAGCAGCCGAAGGGCCAAATAACAGACAGATTTGCGGAATTTTCCCTGAAAGTTTTACTTGATTGTAGAAGATTCTTCCCGCTCCTCTCCTTCCAGGAAACATCTCTATTTGGTCGGTAATTCGGGCTCCTGCGGAATCAACCAAATAAATGAGCGGACAGCGAAGCTTTTCTGCCGTTTCCTGAATTCGAATGATTTTTTCCACTGTTCTTTTTCCCCATGAACCAGCTTTCACAGTGGAATCATTGGCCATTACGCATACAGTGCGTCCATGAATTTTTCCAATCGCCGTCACGACTCCGTCCGCCGGAAGGTCACCGGCAAGACAATTGGCAAATAGCCCGTCCTCCGCTATTATATCTTCGTCGAACAGAAGCTTGAGGCGGTCACGGACAAATAATTTCCCTTTCGCTTTATTTTTCCGATGGTATGTTTCATTCCCACCTTTTAGCACTCCATCTTTTATCTCATGATAGTTGGTAAGAGCTGCTTTTATTTCCGACATTGGGTGCCCCTCCTTTATCTTCCCGTGTATCGGGGTTGTCGTTTTTCCTGAAACGCTTTGAGCCCTTCTATTCGGTCAGAACTATTTAAAAGAGCGTTATAAGCCAATTCTTCTATTTTTAAGCCTGTCATGATGTCCGTTTCCATCCCTTTGTTAACGGCTATTTTGGCTTGCCGCAAAGAAAGCGGAGCGTTTTCCACAAATTCTTTTGCCAGTTCAAAAGCCTTCTCCAGCACTCGTTCCGCTTCTACCGCGTATTCCACCAGTCCAAGTGTTTCGGCTTCTGCCCCTGAAATTTTACGAGCCGCAAAGATTAATTCTTTTGCTCTTCCTTTCCCGATTAATCTTGGAAGACGCTGAGTGCCTCCCGCACCGGGGATAATACCGAGAGAAGTCTCGGTCAATCCCAGTTTGGCATCTTGAGCAGCAATTCGAATATCGCATGCCAGCGCCAATTCCAAACCTCCTCCCATCGCAGCACCATTGATGGCGGCAATCGTCGGCTGAGGAACATTTTCCACTTCGTTGATGATGGAACGTATCTGTTGTACCGCCTGTTTCACTTCTTCTTCATCCATCCCTTTTCTTTCTTTCAAATCAGCGCCAGCACAGAAAAACGGACCGCTTCCCGTAATAATGACCGTTTGAATATCGCTCTGTCCTTTTATTGTTTGCAGCAGCTGTTTTAATTCACTGAGCAGCTGTTTTGACAAAGCATTAGCTGCTTCCGGGCGGTTTAAAATAATGATCGCTATCTTCTCCCTATGTTCCCATCGAACCATTTCACCCATCGCTTTTTCACTCCTTCCTCGTCCGTCTTGCCAACTCCATTTGTTTGCTTGACAACGGCTTTTCCAATTTTTCTTCTATAAAATGCGCCGCTTGAAGCAGACGATTCCGATCAATTCCCGTCTCAATCCCCATCCCTGTAAGCATGTAAAGCAAATCTTCCGTTGCGACATTTCCGGTAGCTCCTTCGGCATACGGACATCCCCCCAGCCCTCCGAGTGAACTGTCAAAAGTGGTTATCCCCATTTGCAAAGAAATGAGAACATTGGCTAACGCAGTCCCACGAGTATCATGAAAATGCATCGCAAACTGATCCGCTTTATAAGATTTCAAAAGTTCTGAAAGCAAAGCTTCTACTTGCGACGGTACGCCCACGCCAATCGTATCGCCGAGAGAAATTTCATCCACACCCATTTCAAGAAGCCGATCTACCACCCTTTTGACTTGAGAAACCGGAATCTCCCCTTCATACGGACAAGCAATCACTGTGGATACGTATCCGCGCACCGTTTTTCCGGCAGATTTGGCTTCTGCCACGACTTCTTCTAAAACCGGAAAAGTTTCAGATATGGATTTGTTTATATTTTTTTGATTATGCGTTTCACTGGCTGACATAAACAGACAGACTTCGCCCACGTCCGCTTTCAACGCTCTTTCCAATCCTCTCAAGTTCGGGACAAGCGCTGCATACTTGACTCCTTCTTTTCTATGGATCTTGGAAAATACCTCTTCGGCATCGGCGAGCTGCGGAATCCATTTCGGGTTGACGAAAGAACTCACTTCAATCGAAACAAGCCCCGCCTCAGACAGCCGATTGATCCATTCCGCTTTGACATCAGAAGAAAGAATTTTATCTTCATTTTGGAGACCATCCCGGGGGCCAACTTCTTTAATGTGTACTTTCTTGGGCCACTTCAAAAACATCCCCTCCCTACTCCATTTCGATCAAATCGTCCCCTTCGTTGACAAAATCCCCCTCTTGAACATGAATGGCTTTTACGATTCCCTCTTCATCTGAAGAAATGGGAATTTCCATTTTCATTGATTCGAGAATGATCACATCTTGACCTGATGTTATTTTCTCCCCTTCTGAAACCAGTATTTTCCATACGCTTCCGGCCATGCTCGCTTGAATGGCACTCATATTTTCATCCCCCTGACATCCTATTTCTCGTATTCCGCCAACAAATTATTGCCTCCTTTTCCATCATTTCTCGTCGTTACCCAATTTTCTATAGCAAACAAGGAAAGGCGGCCTTTATTTTTATAGAAAATTCAGATATTTTTTCGTATACATCTTACTGATGGTCATAATGAAAAACTATGAAGGCAAGGTATGATTCTCCTTTTTCAATCAGCTCCCTTATGATGTTTTCGGCTGCTTGGTGCTTTCTTGCAAATAATGACGATTCACAAACTGCGTTGTCGTGTCTCCGGCTAAAAACCGCTCATGGGACACCGTTTTTAAAAGCATTGGGATATTGGTTTTAATCCCTTCAATTTGATAGTGTTTCAGAGCCTCGATCAACCGATTGCACGCTTCTTGACGGTCTTTTCCCCAGGCAATCAATTTGCCGATCATCGGATCGTAAAATGGAGTGATCACCGTCCCTTTTTCGATGGCCGTTTCATGCCGAATGCCCTCCCCTTCCGGCAATCGCAGAAAAGTGATTTTGCCTGGCGATGGATAAAATGTATTCGGATCTTCCGCATAAATTCTTACTTCAATCGCATGGCCGTCTCTTTTGATATCTTCTTGGGAAAATTCCAACCTTTCTCCGGCTGCTATTTTGATTTGGTGCTCAACAAGATCCAGTCCGGTGATTTCTTCTGTGACAGGATGTTCCACTTGAAGTCTTGTGTTCATTTCCAAAAAGTAAAAATTTTGATTTTTATCGACTAAACATTCCATCGTACCCGCATTGGTATAGCCGATTTTCCGAACCGCTTGCAGCGCCGACGCCAACATTTTTTTCCGAGTAGATTCGCTAATAAATGGAGACGGGGCTTCTTCCACCACTTTTTGATTTCGTCTTTGAATGGAACATTCCCGTTCCCAAAGCGCTACAGCATTTCCAAATGAATCGGCTAACACTTGCACCTCGATATGATGCGAGTCTTCAATATACTTTTCTACATACATCGTCCCGTCCCCAAAAAATGATTCCGCTCGTTTTTTATTGCCGGCAAATGCTTTTCGCAGCTCTTCTTCAGAACGAATCACTTGCATGCCAATCCCTCCACCGCCTGCAGAAGCCTTTAACATAAGGGGATAGCCGATTTCTTTTGCAGCCAATACAGCTTCCTCTTCATTCCGGAGGGGAATATCGATTCCTTCTATAATTGGCATTCCGGCTTGTTTCATTGTTTTTCTCGCTTCAATTTTGCTTCCCATCGCTTTAATGATATCGGAACCGGGACCAATAAAAACAAGTCCTTCATCGTGGCACACCCTCGAAAATTCGCTATTTTCAGATAACAATCCGTATCCCGGATGAATCGCTTCCGCTCCGGACTCCTTGGCGACACGGATGATAGCATCCATATTTAAATAGCTTTGATTGACAGGAGGCTTTCCAATGCAGAACGCTTCATCGGCCTCATGAACATGCAGTGAATCCTTGTCCGCTTCCGAATAGACGGCGACTGTTTCAATCCCCATCTTTTTGCAAGTACGAATGACTCGTCTAGCAATTTCCCCCCGATTGGCGATTAAAATTTTGGAAAACATCTTATCTCCCCTTTATATCCTCTAAATACCTTTCCCGAAGTTTAAATTTTTGAATTTTTCCCGAAGCGGTCATCGGATATTCATCTGTAAAGAAAACGTATTTTGGAACTTTGTGCCGTGATATCTTTCCTTTGCAGAACGCTCGTATTTCCTCGGCATCGGCTGTTTCTCCTTCTTTCAAAATAATCCATGCGCCTACTTCTTCCCCGAATTTCTCATCCGGCACTCCCACTACTTGCACATCTAAAATTTTCGGGTGTTGATAAAGAAATTCCTCGATTTCTCTTGGATAAATATTTTCCCCGCCGCGGATAATCATATCTTTTAGGCGACCGGTAATCCGTACATAGCCATTTTCATCCATTACCGCCAAATCGCCTGTATGGAGCCAGTGATCTTCATCTATTACTTCTTTTGTTGCCTCCGGATTTTTATAATAGCCTTTCATCACATGATAGCCTCTTGTACAGAGTTCCCCTTGTGTGTTCGCCGGCAGCACGCGGTTGCTGCCTGGTTCCACAATTTTTACTTCGACATGAGGCAATGCTTTTCCTACTGTTTCCACCCGCAGCGAAACCGGGTCGTCCGTGCGGCTTTGAGTGATGACAGGCGAAGATTCCGTCTGTCCGTAGCATATGGTAATATCCTTCATCCCCATTTTTTCCATGACTGCCTTCATCACTTCCATCGGGCAATTAGAACCCGCCATCACCCCCGTCCTTAAAGTCGTTAAATTGTATTTTGAGAAGTTCGGGTGATTCAATTCTGAAATAAACATCGTCGGAACGCCATGAAGGGCTGTGCATTTTTCTTTTTCTACCGTTTGCAGGACAGCCTCAGGGTCAAATTCCTGAACCGGAACCATCGTCGCTCCGACACTTACAGAGGCAAGTGTACCGATCACGCAGCCGAAGCAATGGAAAAAAGGAACAGGAATGCATAAACGGTCATCTTTCGTAAGCTTCATGCATTCAGCGATATTGCGGGCGTTGTTGACGAGATTATAATGCGTCAACATAACCCCTTTCGGAAATCCAGTCGTTCCCGAAGTGTATTGCATATTAATGACGTCATCAGGATGAAGAGATCGAGATCGTGCTTTCAGTTCTTGATCACTGATCCTTTTTCCCTTTTCTATCAATTGAGACCAATTGTACATTCCACTATATGGTTTTTCGCTTAAAACAATCACATTTTTTAAGAGCGGCAGTCTTTTCGATTGCAGTTCTCCAGGCTGGGAATGGCGAAGCTCAGGGCATATTTCATAAATCGTATCCACATAAGAAATTCCCCTGTATCCTTCTATTAAGATTAAAGTCTTGGCATCCGATTGCCTCAGCAAGTATTCCAGTTCCATGGTTCGATAATTCGTATTAACCGTAACTAAAACGCCGCCCATTTTCCCGGTGGCGAACTGGAGCGCAACCCATTCTGGGGTATTGGTGGTCCAGACAGCCAAATGATCTCCCTTTTCCACCCCTAGCGCCATTAAGCCTTTCGCGACCAAATTGCACTCTTCGTTCAATTCACTGTAGGTCCATCTAAGATTGCGGTCGGCATATACTAATGCCTCGTGATCCGGAAAATCATGCACCTTTTCCTCCAACAACTGCCCAACCGTTTTACGTAGTAATTCGGCCATTTTCTCCTCCTAAAAATGGTTTTAGCAACCAAGTTGACGCGCGATGACGAGCCTTTGGATTTCGGATGTTCCTTCGCCGATTTCCATTAATTTTATATCGCGCAAGTGTCTCTCTACATCATATTCACGCATATACCCATATCCTCCATGAATTTGAATCGCTTGATTGCAAACGCGAAAACCGGTTTCGGAGGCAAACAATTTGGCGATTGCCGCTTCTTTTGAGAACGGTTTTCCTTGATCCTTCAGCCATGCCGCTTTATAAACTTGGTTGCGAGCGAGTTCAATCTCCATTGCCATATCCGCTAATTTAAATTGAATAGCCTGGAATTTTGAAATGGGTTGACCAAACTGATATCGTTCTTTAGCATAACGAAGAGCTTTTTCAAACGCTGCTTGTGCAATGCCGACAGAAAGAGCCGCAATGGATATTCGACCTCCGTCCAGTGTATAAAGAAATTGGCTGAATCCTTTTTCTGGATCGCCGAGCAAATTCTCTTTCGGCACACGCACGTTGTCGAGTACAATTTGACAAGTATTAGACGCTCTTACTCCCATTTTTTCATAGTCACAAGAGATTTGAACACCTGGCTTATTCGTAGGCACAATGATGGCTGAAACAATCGGTCGGCCGTTATCCCGTCTGCCAGTGACAGCGGTTACAATAACTTGTCTAGCAAATCCCGCATTCGTAATCCAGCACTTTTCTCCATTAATAACATATTCATTTCCGTCTAAAATCGCTGTGGTTCTCGTGCCCCCAGCATCGGACCCGGCATTAGGTTCTGTCAGACCGAAAGAGCCCAGTGTTTCCCCTTTTGCCATTGGAACGAGCCATTGTTTCTTCTGTTCCTCTGTACCGAAATAATAGATGGGACTAGCACCAAGGCTGATAGCGGCGGCATAACTGAGACCTGTCCCCCCACACGCTTTGCCGATTTCCTCTACAGCAATACAGTAGGAAATCGTATCCCCTCCCGATCCCCCATATTTTTCCGGAAACGGAATACCAAGCAGGCCAAGTTCGCCCATTTTTTTAAACGTTTCATATGGAAATTCCGCTTTTTGATCAAGTTCTCTAGCATAAGGTTTGATTTCCTTTTCAGCAAAATCACTGACCATTTCACGGATCATTTGCTGTTCTTTTGTCAACTCAAAATTCATGAAAATTCCCCCTTTTTAATAACCGACTAGTCGGTCTATATTCGTGTGAACCAACTGATCGAGGTCGCCCTTTTTATTTGCCATTTTAGTACCATTCATTCACCGCTTTACCGGCTGATTTCGAAGCAGATGCTCTTGTGCTGCCGGATCTTTCATGCCTTTTTCCGTTAAAAGGGCATGAAAGATTAAATCAACGTAGATTTTTCCAATGTCTTCAATGGAAAGCGGCCCTTCTTCATGAAACCATTTATACAACCAGTTCACCATTCCGATGACCGCCATGACGGTGATTTCAGCAGTGACTTCTGAACGAAAATCACCGGATTCTTGCCCTTCCCGAACAATTTGCAAAATGATATTTTTATATTGTTTGCGCTTCCGATTGATGTTGATCTCAAATTCTCCTTTAAGATAGGTGCTTTCTTGGTAAAAAACAGTGATGTGGGGTTTATACATTCCAAATACTTTCGTAAACGATTGAATGATGGCACACATTCTGGAAACGGGCGTCGTATATCGATCATATGCTTCTTGCGCTTTTTCAATGACATAAGAAATAAAAATATCATGAATGTGAAAAAGCAATTCATCTTTCGATTTAAAGTTGTGATAAAAACCGCCTTTGGATGTGCCGCATTGTTCTACAATCCGATCAACTGTCACCCCGTGGTAGCCTTCTTTTTCAAAAAGAATCAGCGCTGTATCGATAATCTTTTCTTTCAATGATTTTTTTCCCATAAAACTGATTACCATCCTTTATTTGACATACTACCATACGATGCGCTCTCTGTAAACAGAATAATCAGAATATTCAGTTTTTGTTACAAAAAAAGACCGTTGGCTTCTTTATGAAGCTGTCCGGTCTTTGTCTTTTATGAAAGTCATCTGCAGAACCATTACGATTGATCCCTTGTTTCAGAACCCTTTAAATAGGTCCATCCTTCTTCTTGATAAATTTTTCCCTCTTTCATCAGTCGGCCCATTGCTCGTTTAAAAGCCCCTTTGCTCATACGGAAGCGAGCTTGGATATCTTCGGGGTGGCTTTTGTCGCTATAAGGCATCGAGCCGCCACGCGTTTGCAAATAAGCCAATATGGCAGCGGCGTCTTCTTCGATCGCTTCATGAGTTCTTTTCAGAAGGGAGAGATTGACCGATCCGTCTGGTTTCACATCGATAATTCTGGCGTGGACCGTTTCGCCGAGGCCGGGTTCTTCCATCCTCTGCGATTCGTGAATAAATCCGCGGTACCCTTCCTCTGTCAAAACAAAGGTTCCTGACTTTAACGTACGATATACGACGCCGGTTACATCTTTATTGAAATCCTTCGCCGATGCTTCTACAAATAAATTTTTCATCACTTCTTCCGTTGCCAGTTTGGCATAAAGAAGCCCGTTCCGGTCCGTTTTCAAGGTGCAATAGAGACGTCCTCCTTTTTTCGGCCACACGTTCATGAGCGGTGGAAGGTCTCCTTTCGCGATCAAAATATCTTTATGAATGCCAATAGAAATAAATACGCCCAGTTCACGATGGACATCCGCCACTTCAGCCCAGCCGTAGCGACCGATTTGAATCTCCGGGATGATCATAGTGGCCGCTAATCTTCCTTGTCGATCTTGAAAGATAAATACGTCAACTTGTTCATCAGGACGAAAACCGTCCGTTATGCCGCTTTTATGTAAAAGCACTCTATCTTTCCCATTCGTTAAAAACCAGCCGTATGGCATCTCTTTATCCGGTTTTAACGTTACCACCGTTCCTGCTTGCAGAGCAGCCATTCCATCATTTCCTTTCCTAGAAGATCTTATTTTTCTATTTTTTTCAATGAGCCGAAAAATCCTCGCTATCATGATGTTTTCCAATAGACCTTGCTTAAGGGTACCAAAAAAAGAACTGGACCGCAAAGGAATTCAGCTGCTCACAAAAAAAACGCCTCTATAAATTCAAATCATTCTTCTGATTTTCACCCGAAAGGTCATACATATGACCAGCCCCTTCCTGAATATAATGGGTATCAAACGTATATTTTACCGGACAGTCCTTCTCAAATCTGCTTTTCAGAATAAAGCAAAGAAAGTGTTTTCCGTCTCAGGTAAAAACGGAATTTATCCAAGTATAGGAGCTGAGCATATTGCACATTCATGTCATTCAGCGCGGTGAAAACTTATTCACCCTCGCACGTCGATACGGAGTTTCCGTAGAAGATATTTCACTTGCCAATCAATTGGCGAATCCAAATCAGCTTGTGATCGGGCAAGCGCTAGTTATTCACAGCCCCGGACAGGAATATGTAGTAAAACAGGGAGATCAGCTCCGGCAAATCGCTGACAGGTTCGGCATTTCTGAACAGGCGCTTGCAGATTACAATCAAATTGCCAATCCGGCGCTTATTTTTGCCGGGCAAATTCTGTTTTTTCCCTACTCGATCTACACCGTTCGTCCAGGAGATAATCTTAGTAGAATCGCTGCACGCTTTGGAGTCACTGTACAACAGCTTCTTTCAGCCAACTCCCTTTCAAATCCGAATGTGCTTTCACCAGGTCAACGACTCATCGTTCCAGCCGCGAGAAGGTCCGTCATTGAAGTGAACGCCTATTCCGCTAGTACAGACGAAAGCAGCCGGCAAGAGGTGTTGAGGCTTGGAAAATATTTTACGTATTTAAGCCCCTTCAGCCATTCCATACGCGAAGATGGAACCCTTTCACCATTAAACGACGATAGACTCCTTCAGGCAGCAACAGCCAATCGAACAGAGACTTTGCTGGTGTTGACCAATTTTGTGAACGGCAGTTTCAACTCGGACAGAGCCGCTGCCATTTTGCGAAATCCCTCTCTGCAAGAAACATTGATCACCAATATTTTATCGGCAGTACGTTCCAAAGGATACAGAGGGGTCAATTTTGATTTTGAATATATCTATCCTCAAGATAGAGAAAATTATAATGCATTTTTGCGGAGGGTCGTAAGCCGGCTCAGGCCATTAGGGATATCGGTATCCACGGCTCTCGCCCCTAAAGAAAGAGAAAACCAGCCCGGTTTATTATATGAAGCACATGATTACCGGGCTCACGGTGAAATCGTCGATTTTGTCATCTTAATGACGTACGAGTGGGGATGGGCCGGGGGAAGACCATGGGCCATCGCACCGATCAATAAAATCAAACAAGTTTTAGATTACGCCGTTACCGCCATTCCTAGAAGAAAAATTATGATGGGTGCACCGTTATACGGCCGCGATTGGAGAATTCCATGGATGGAAGGGACCATTGCACGCACCATCAGTCCGCAGGAAGCCATTCAGTTGGCCGTTCGCTATCGAACAAGCATCGAATATAGCGAGGCATACCAGGCCCCGTTCTTTCATTACACTGATGAAACCGGCCAGCGGCATGAAGTATGGTTTGAAGATGCCCGCAGCATGCAGGCAAAAATGGATATCATTAAACAATACGGATTGCGCGGAATCAGTTATTGGGTTCTTGGCAACCCGTTTCCTCAAAACTGGGCCATTCAAAGCCGCAACTTTCAACCAAGAAAAAGAATGTAAAAAAGCCGGTCCTCGGCAACTAATTACAGAGGACCGGCTTTCCATGAGTTATGTCTAAAAATGCTCCATCTATATCCATCATTCCCACTATTTTCATCCGTTAGCCATGTTTCGCAGTTTTCATACTTATTATCCGTATCCTATTAAACTCCAATTCCTCTTTAATGCACTTTTTCCTTAATTAATACCCCTCTTTTGGCCATTTCCTTGATGTATTCCTTGCCGGGAACGATTGTCTCCGGCGGGTGCACCCCACGCTTTTGAATCGTACCCGTTCCGATCATTTGAGCAACAACGGAAAGAGTGTAAGCCGTCGATCTCGCCATGGCAGTCACTTTATGAATTCGATCGTTATAAGTCTTCATTTCAAATGTATGAACCGATCTTCTCCCATACTTTCTTCCTACAGTGATAACCCGCAACAATACGACATCATCTTTGCCTTTTAAATCGACAATCGGGTCGATCACTTTCAAAAAAACATCCCGAGGCTTGATTTTTTGTCCATTCACTTCAACTTCATAATCTTTCCTCGTTAAATTCAAATCGACGAGCAATTGGAATTTTTGCGCATGGCCCGGATAGCGGATGGTTTTATACTCTAAAACATCGAGATGGGGAAAAGTGCGGGAAAGAGTAGAGGTTCCTCCTGCCGTATGAAAGGCTTCAAGGGGGCCAAACTTTTCGAAATAAATTGGCTCTATTTCTGACAATGAGGGAACTTCCACTTTTCGTCCGTTGCGGATGATCAGCGAAGGATCCGTATAATGGTCAAACACACCTTCCATTGAAAATACATGATTGTATTCAAGGGGAGGATCAGGCTTAACGGGGATGCCGCCAACATAAATTTTGATTTCTTTTACTTCGTCTAATTGACTCGCCCCATATCCGGACAAAATATTAATCATACCTGGCGCTACCCCCAAATCAGGAATTAAAGTAACGCCGGCACCCTCCGCCGCTTTGTTCAGTTCCAAAACACGATCGGTCACATGGCCGATATGCCCGCCAAGATCGACCGAATGGACGCCGGCAGCAATCGCCGCCTTCGCAACCGCATAATTAAAAGAATAGAACAATGCATTTAATACAATGTCATGCTTTCGCATCAATTGCACCAGTTGGGTTTCGTCGCCCGCATCTACAAAAACGGGATGAATCTTTGGCGAGTGCAGATCGGCGCATGCCAGCTTAGCTTTTTCGGTATCTACATCAGCCAACGTTACGAACTCCACCCCATCGCTATTCACTAAATCCCGGGCCGCCTCTTTCCCCATAAGACCTGCTCCTAACACTAAAGCTTTCATGTTATCAACCTCCTATTCTATTGAAGGTGAAAAAATGTTGGCATCATGGATACGACATCTTCTGTTTTCTGCCACCGTCCCGACTTTTATTCCCACACTATTCTCCATTTAAAGATGACTATTAGAGGTTCGCCAAATGGAATCCATTTCCTATTTTCTGTTTTCCCAATCAATCCATTCTTTTTATATGTATTCAAGGGCGATTGTCCAGCGTTCCTTTTTCTTCAAAAAAATGGGGCCTCCAACGATTTTGAGGCCCTACTATTTCATTCAATTTTGCAAATATTGGATGGCCGCTGCTGCCAGCACCTTGGCTGCATAAAGCATGGCACGTTCATCAATGTCGAATTTTGCATGATGATGAGGGAAAGAAGCGAGCTTTTCATGGTTTCCGGCTCCGGTTAAGAAAAACGTCCCCGGTACTTTTTGTAAATAATAGGAGAAATCTTCTCCTACCATTAAAGGGTCTGTTTCGAAAACATTTTCGATTCCCACCACTTTTTTCGCACATGCAGCTGCTAATTCGGTTTCTTTTGAATGATTTACTACCGGTGGATAGCCTTTTTCATAACGGAATTCATAATCCGCTTTTTTCGCCAGGCAAAGAGTTCGCAAAAGTGTTTCCATCTGTTCGATGATCAAATTCTGAATTTCCGGCTTGAACGTTCGAACCGTCCCTTTGATCACCGCTTGATCCGGAATCACATTAAATGTTTCTCCTGCATGAAAAGAACCAACGGAAATAACAGCGGACTCCACTGGATTAATCGATCGTGAAGGGATTTGTTGAAGCAGTTGAAGATAATTAGCTGCTATTAAGATGGGATCGATCGTTTCATGCGGCTGGCCGCCATGTCCTCCTTTTCCTTTGATCACCGCTGTAAAATTGTCAGCTGCCGCCATGATCGGTCCTTTTCGAATGGCTATTTTTCCAACGGGAATCGGTGTCCAAAGATGGGTGCCAAATATGGCATCCACTCCGTCCAGACAGCCATCCTTAATCATCGGAAGAGCACCGCCGGGAGGCACTTCCTCAGCAAACTGATGAATGAGGACAATGTTTCCTTTTATATGACCACGATACGTTTGAAACGCTTTTGCGACCGACAAGAGCAGGGCCGTATGGGCATCATGTCCGCAGGCATGCATGACGCCTGGTATTTTCGAACGGTAAGGAACTTGTTTTTCATCTTGTATAGGCAGTGCATCAAAATCAGCCCGAATCGCCACTGTTTTTCCTGGCTGTTCTCCTTGAATGATGCCGACTACACCTCTTCCGCCTACCATCGTTCTCGTTTTAACCCCTAAATCATTTAAATATTCCGAAATTTTAGCCGGTGTTTTTTCCTCTTGAAAAGAAAGTTCTGGATATTGATGAAAAAATCTTCTTAATGAGACCGTTTCCGGAAAAATCGCATCCAGCTCGCTGAACACTTTCTCAATCACGCCGCCTCCTCCTTTCTACTTTTTCAATTATATGCTGAAAATTTCTAATTAAAGAGTACTGTACTTCGGAATGTACAAAACTGTATATGAGAATGTTTTCAACAAAAAAGGCGGAATTCCTGTCCATTCATACAACAGATCAGCTTGTATCCCCTTCCAAATCGCGTTTAAGAAAGGGGATATGAAAAGATGGCTTTCTTTTTTAGCTGTTCGGATACACCGAAATGGAGACTTCGCCATTTTCAGCATGAATGGAAGCTTGTCCGCCAATCGGAATGGTGGCGATTGGATCGGTATGCCCAAAGTTGACATTCGCAATAACCGGCACTCCTTTTAATTCTTTCTTGCTGTGAATCATTTTCTTTAATGCTTCGAGTGTCATGTTTGAATTTTTTTGAAAACGGCCGATGATGATGGCTTTGATCCCTTCAACGTCCGGAAGATGCAGCAAAGATTGAAGCTGTCGGTCAAACGCGAATGGATGGCATTCTTCATCGTCCTCAAGAAAAAGCACAGCGTCCTTTAATGAAGGCATAAATTCCGTCCCTTGCAGCAAATTCAAAGTCGATAAATGTCCGCCGACAAGAGTGCCTTCTCCTTCACCTTCTTGAAGGATGTCGTAATCGGATTGCGGATAATAGATTCGGTCCTCTTTCTCTACATGCCATTTGTCATCGCTCCACTGCTTAGAAGGTTCAATGTCGAAAGGAGCATCATTTGTGAGCGCCTCCAAAAAACATTGCATCGTATAATCGGATGGCACTTTCATGCCCAATGTTGAAAAATGAGGCCCGTAGTACGTAATAAGGCCGGTTTTCCGGTAAATCGCCAGTTGAAGAGCGGTAGTGTCGCCGCATCCGCACAAAATTTTAGGGTGTTCTTTGATCAAGTCGTAATCCATTTCTTTTAAAAGCTGGTTGCTGTTATAGCCTCCGACCGCCGTTAATATCGCTTTTACTTGTTTATCTTGAAAAGCTTCGTGTAAATCTTCAAGACGGTGTTCAACCGAAGTAGAAAAAAATTCATCATGCTCCTCGACATGTTGGCCAAATGTAACATGAAAGCCCAAATTCTCTAATCGTTCTTTGGCTAATTGCAGCTGCTCTCCTTTGACAAGCGCCATACTGGTCGAAGGAGCGATGACACGGATTTCATCCCCCGGTTCCAATCTTGCTGGAAACATGCCTTTTCCTCCTATCTATCTATCGATGTTGTATTTTTCTGCAAACAAGGACCGTTCTCAAGAAGCTCATTCGAACAGCTTGACAAATCTATTATTTTACTATCACAAAACCTAATGCCTCGGCGCCCAAAGAATCACGCCAACTCCCACTAAACAAATCAAAGCACCGAGCCAATCATATAAATCGGGCGTTTTTCTATCGACTCCCCATCCCCACAGGACAGAAAGAAAAATAAAGACACCGCCATAAGCGGCATAAACTCGCCCGAATGCCGGATAGCTTTGTAACGTTGGAATGATACCATACAGGACAAGTAGAATCGCTCCAATAACCCCGTACCAGAATGAATATTGTTCCCGAATCCACAGCCAAATCAAATAACCGCCGCCGATTTCCGCCAATCCCGCCAGCAAAAACAAAGCCGCCGCTCTTCCCATTGCTCACACCCCAAAAATTTCATCTTCCTCGTTTTATTATAAACTAGAAAAATAGGTTTGTCAGAATAGGATGGCAGCAAGAAAGAAGATAAATGCAACGGTCATCTCTAAAGGTCATTTGTCATTTGTCATTTACTCGTTCCCGCGGGTGGACACCCTATCACCAGACAGTCGAAAACCATGAAAAATCCCTCCTGTGAGACAGGATGAGCTTTTTCAAAACTGTCTGCACAAAAGGGATTCACTTTAGAAGAGATTGGCTTTTCATTAAGAAAACAATTTCATCAAATAGCCAAGAAGAATACCGACAATGCCAAAGTCAGCGTCACCGAACGTTGTTCCTTCGAAACCAAGCGATCCGAGGACCGGAAGGAGAATAGCCGGCAAAAACGAGATCAGCAGT
The DNA here is from genome assembly GCF_038006725.1 of Bacillus sp. FSL W8-1127. Lineage (NCBI taxonomy): Bacteria > Bacillati > Bacillota > Bacilli > Caryophanales > Bacillaceae > Bacillus > Bacillus sp. FSL W8-1127. The sequence continues at coordinate 2,859,130 of NZ_JBBOVU010000001.1, forward strand.
CCGTTTGCGAATGAGCCGATCACGGCGCCTCTTCGGCCACCGGTTGCATTTCCGAATACACCCGCCGCTGCTCCTGTGAAAAAGTGAGGAACAAGACCGGGCACAATGACTTTTAAGTGGAACAAAGGAAGCAAAAACATCGAAACCAGCCCGGCCACAAAACTAGTTAAAAATCCGATAATAACGGCATTTGGCGCAAAAGGAAAAACAGTTGGGCAATCCAGCGCAGGTTTCGCATCTTTTACAAACTTATCGGCTATCCCTTTAAACGCAGGAACAATTTCTGCGATGATCAAACGAACGCCCGATAAAATGATATACACTCCGGCGGCAAAGGTAATCGATTGCATAAAAGAAAAGACTAAGAAATTCGTTCCGCCGCTTAGCTCCTTTTCGATAAATGCAGGACCGGCGAAACCGGCAACGATGAAGAACAAGATGCACATTGTCAACGATACGGCTACTGAAGTATCCCGCAAAAATCCCAGTGATTTCGGGACTTTTATTTCTTCCGTTGTACGTTCCTTGTTTCCGAATACTTTGCCCAAAAATCCGGCCACAAAGTAGCCAAAGGAACCAAAGTGTCCTACGGCGATATCATCCGAACCCGTAATTTGGCGTACGAACGGCTGCAGAATCGCAGGAGAAATTACCATTAATAATCCGAGAATGATCGATCCAATAATAACAAGGGGTACTCCGGTTATTCCGCCCGTTGCCAGAACGGCAGAAATTAAACAAGCCATGAATAAAGTATGATGTCCGGTTAAAAAAATGTATTTAAAAGGGGTAATCCTAGCCAAAATAATATTCACGATCATACCAAATACCATTATTAATGCCGTTTCACTACCAAATGTTTTTTGGGCGATGGCCACTATCACTTCATTGTTGGGAATAACGCCTTGAATGCGAAAGGCATGTTGAAACATTTTACTAAAAATATCAAGGGCGCCTACGAGAATATTCGCTCCGCCGCTTAAAATCACAAATCCCATAATCGTCTTTAACGTTCCAGACACCGTTTCTGCCGCATTTTTCTTTTGCAGCAGCAAACCGACAAGCGCAAATATGCCGACTAAAATGGCGGGAGTCCCTAAGATGTCCTTCATTAAAAAGTCCAGCATGGCTTTTTCCTCCTAAAAGTATTTTTCAAGCTCTCTTCTGATTTCATTTTGATCGAGAATGTTTTTCAATGCGACAACCGTTCTTTTTCCATCCTCCAAGTTTTCTACAATCTCTTTAGAGCCAAGATAAATATCCGCTTGTTCCGATTTGCTTGTTGCCAGATCCGTATGACTGACCTCCGCTTCTACGCCCATTTCTTTCAAGATTTTTTTTACATTCATTTCCACAATTAAACTGCTTCCTAATCCGTTTCCGCAAACGACTAAAATCTTTTTCATATTCCATCTCTCCTTATTCTTTTGAATATTGATTGATTAAATCGAGAATCTCTTTTTTTGTGTCCGCCTTGATTAATTGCTCGATATTTTGAGAGTCTGACAGCAAATTAGATAATTGAGACAACGCTTTTAAGTGCGTTTCATTGTCCACGGCTGCCAAGACAATAACCAAATGAACATTGCGTGAACCATCCTCTGCAAAGGGTACTCCTTTTTTTAAGCGCAGCAATGTCATCCCCAGTCGATTAACTCCTTTTTCAGGCCTTGCATGAGGAATCGCTACTTTTGGTGCAATGACGATATACGGTCCCAACTCATGGACGCTTTCAATCATGGCATCGACATATCCTTCCGTGACCGCACCCGTTTTCAGCAGTGGCTCCGCCGCCGTTTTTATGGCATCTTCCCAGCTCTTCTCCTCCTCTTTTAACACAATGTGGTCTTCATCAATCAATTCATTGAGCATCGGTTTGTATACCTCCTTCATCGTCGGGGAAGGAACGGACAAAAATTCCTTTACCTTTCGTGCAAGACCTTCATAGTCGTGGATATCTGCATACTTTTCAATCATATTCATGAATGCTTGAACGGAAAGATTTTCTCTGTTATTTGTAAAGTGGTTCGTCCATTTCAGCAACTTGTTTTTTTCTGCTTCATTCATAATCGGATTTGTCAAAAATACAGGAATGCCGCGATCTTGAAGCGGTACAGTAGATACTACAAAATCGACATCAAGGCTTGCAGAATCATATTGTCTTTTCGTCAAGCTATCGACAATCTCGACGTTTGGCAACAGCTCTTTAAGCTGTCTATGCATAATCAAAGACGTTCCTACTCCATTCGCACATACGATCACCGCTTTTTTACGTTGATGCCCTTCTGCCTCTTCACGATTGAGCCATCCCCCGAAGTGGACGGCCAGCAAAGCTGTTTCGTCGTCAGGAATAGGCTTTCCCACCAGTTTTTGAAAATGATCAATCACTTTTTTGGTTAAAGCAAATATGTCCGCATAATTGGTTTTAATGGAGTCAAAGAGAGGATTGTTCACTTTGATCCCGTATTTCAGCCGATAAAAAGCGGGTTTCAAATGTAGCAGCAAATGATTCTCCACCGCTTTTCGATTTCGAAAGAACACACAAGAGTATTTTTGAAAATCGTCCACCATTTTTTTACATACTTCTCGCAGAGCAGCAACGTCAGAATTCCTCGCATCTAAATTTTGAGAATGGATAATTTTAGAACTGAGTAAGTGAGTAGTCAAAAAATAGATCTCGTCTTCCGGTATCTCCAGCTTGAAACAACGCTCCAACTGCTTGCCGATATGTTGAGCGGCCAAATATTCTTTTGTAGAACGGAGAATGTCTTTTTCAACCGGATCCATTTCCACAAAATACCCTTGCTTGATTCTTTTCGAAAAAAGATAAACACGCAAACTTAACGTTTGAACATCTTCATCCGTAAAGTGAAGATTTAACATACTTTCGCTTTCGGAAATCATTTTGTAAATCAAATTTAAATGTTCAGTTGTAATTTCATGTAAAACGGGAAAGAATCCATTCATCCATTCTTTATTGCCACTTAGCTGGGACAAGAAGTAAACAAGGGCATTTCGCAAATCCAGTTCTTTCCCAAAGAGGATATACCCTTTCTTTTTAGTGGAAACGATTTGTACATGAAACTTTTTGCATTCTTCTTTCAACCCTTTGATATCTTCTATCACCGTATTCCGACTGACATCCACCATCTTCAATAAATCTGCTAGAAAGACGGGGCGCTCCTTCATCAGAAGCGAAACCATCATTTTGGCTTTTCGTTCTTTCGGCGAATATTCATAATGCCGATAGACAAAGGGTATTTTCTTCGGAATTTCTCGTTTTGATTTTTCTTCCAAGTAGAAACCTTGAGAGCGAACGTACTGAACGGAAGGAAGTTTTTGTTTTTCCAACCAATAGTTGATCTTTTTCATATCATAGTAAACTGTTCGCTTTGAAACATTTAAACTTTCCGTTAATTCTTGAACGGTGACAAAAGAAGGAGATCGAACCAATTTCGTTAGCACGGCCATGGAGCGGTGGTCAAGCGTCATGATTCCTCCCTCCAGATTTTTGTAATCGCTTTCTAATATGTGTAAAACAAGATTTTTTTCTATCTGTTTTCACTATATTACAGAAAAATAGAAAAAAACAGTCCAAATATAGTATCGTTTTTTGTGCAAAATTGGACGAATCGAAGGACTCTCTAAATCATAAGAAAATCCAAAAAAACTGGACCATTTTTAGTCCAGCTCTAAAATGCATTATTGTTGTTTAATCCATTTTTTCTTGATTCGATCATACTCTCCGCTTTCCTTCAGTTCTTTTAGGAAAGAATTGATGTATTTCGTGAATTTCTCATCGCCTTTTCGAACGGCAATGCCGTATGGCTCATTCGTAAATGTTCCGCCAACCACTTCATAGTTAGGATCTTGTGCCGCCATGCCATAAAGGATCGAATTATCCGTTGTCAAAGCATCCCCTTTTCCCGATTTTAATGCGGTAAACGCTTCGGCGTAATTTTCAAATTCCAACACTTGCGTATCTGGAGCTTTAGCTTTCACATTATCTCCGGACGTTGCTCCTTTTACGGCCAATACTTTCGTTCCTTTTTTCAAATCTTTTACACTTTTAATCGGACTGCCCTTTTTCACAAGCAGAGATTGTCCCGCATCAAAATACACATCGGAAAAATTGACTTGTTTCTTGCGTTCATCCGTAATCGTCATCGTCGCAATAATGGCATCAATTTGGCCGTTTTGCAGCATCGGAATTCGCGTTTTGGACGTTACTTCTACAAGCTTGACTTTCTTCTCATCGCCGAAAATTTTCTTGGCAAGCGCTTTGGCAATATCAACATCAAAGCCTTCTACTTTACCGGTTTTCGGATCCTTATAGCCGAATAAATACGTATCATATTTAACGCCGACCACTAATTCCCCCCGCTTTTTAATCTTATCCAATGTGCTTTTTTCTGTTGTGCCCGTTTCTTTCGATTTGCCGCATCCGGCGAATAAAGCCGCTGCCAGTATAAATACTAGCCCCATCAGCAGCCATTTCTTTTTGTGCTTCACCTCTCCCATCTCCTTTTCCACAGGTTCTATAGCTGGTCCATTCAGCTTTTCCATATCAATCTATGAAGAAGAAGGAGAGATTATGCCGAACTTGGGAAGCACATATAATAGTCGTCTGCAAAAAAAAGCCTGCATCTTTTTTTGAGATGCAGACTTTCCCTTTTATTCTTTTTCTTTGTTGTCGGATGAATCGGTGACCTCTAAAACATCCAGTAAAAACACAAAAATCGGAATCCCTAAGATCAAACCCCAAACACCAAAAAATTGTTCTGAAAAAATGAGGACCATAAATGTGTAAAAAACAGGCAAATTCGTTTTAGAAGACATGAGTTTCGGGTTCAGCAAATAGGCTTCGACCGCATGAACCACAGCGATCATAATCAATACATACAATACTTTTATATACCCGCCGATGCTGTATGCGATAATGGAAAGCGGAATAAGCGAAATAATCATTCCGGCAACCGGTATAAAGCCGAGAAAAAGAATCATGATCGCTAAGCCAAACAATTGGGGAAACCCCATAATCCAAAGTCCGGCAATCGACAAAATCGTATTGACGATCGCAATAACGACTTGGGCCTCAATCACCTTGCCAAACGTTCTTACAAACTTCCGGCCGAAAAACTCAATTTCGTCATAAAACATGGACAATTTGCTGTGCTTAAATTTACGGGTAAATCGAATAAGCCGCTCTTTTTCCAGCAAAAAAAACAGACTTAAAATAATGGCAAGCAAAACTTGAAGTACGATTTTGCTGATATCCGTAAAATACTTCAGCAAGAAGGTAACGCCTTGCTGCAAATAACTGGATATTTGCTTTTCTTTTAAGAAGTCCACCAAATAATTCAAGATGACATTATGCTGCGGCCGCGTGTAAAACTCAGTGATTTGTTTCACCAACTGGGTAATTTCCGCAACAATCACCGGCAAATACCTGACAATTCCATACAAAAGCAAACCAACCACAATGGTATATAAAAGGATGACGGTGATTTTTCGATTGATTCGAATGAATCCGGATACCATTTTTTCCAATCGATCCATCAAAAAGGTAAAAATAAATGTAAGCAAAATAACATTCATCATGCTTCTTACTATATAGAGAAAAAAGACAATAATGGCCAGAATCACAATTCTTCGCCATGTTTTCGAATTGGCAAATCGTTTCACGTAGTCTTCCATCGACTCATTCTTTTCCCCCTTTTAGGTCTCTTGAGTTGCTATTTAATCGTAAAGGGAAAATGGGGCAAGCCGCTTGTCCACTGTTCAATAAACAACGCCACGCCGATGGATTCCTAAACAGCGTCCCGTTTTCCTTTCATCTTTTTATAACATAATATGGGCTTTCGATTGTCCATTTTCCTTACTTTTCAAAAAGAATTCAAACAGCAATCTATTGCTCAAAGGAACCATACGATTATTTTAACATACCTTCCAGCCCGTTATAATGAGAAAAATTGCGATTTTTTCCTTTTTAAAAAATAAAACAGGCCAGCTCTCCCTATTAGAACCAGCCCATCCAAATCCGTCAATCGTCATCTTTTTAATAATGCAATCATATGAACATAAATCTTTCACAACAGGAGCCATCCCGAGAGGCCAACCACTTCTTTTCTCTTCGGAAAGGTGAATGTTAAAGTCAAACCCATTTTTGGATTCATTAGCTGTCAGACGACTTTTTTTCTCGTCTCCCTTTTCAATACAGCAGCAAGCCAACGTCTTGTTTCCGAAAACAGATCTCTTTGGTCGACACAGGAGGAAAAAGTATGATTTGCCCCGGCAATAAGCCGTTTTTCGCACGTTCCTTTTTCTCTTGTTTGAAATACGGAATCGTAGCGCAAACAATATTCGGCAGAAATGTCTTCATCATTCGTTCCATGAAGAATGATTACATCTCCTTGAAATCGGGAAGCTTCCTTGAGCGGATGGTACAATGACAATGAACGAAAGAAGCGGGAGGTCAACTGATAGCCCATATAATCAATAAACGTTTTTTGTTTCAGTTTTTCCACTTCTTTTTCGCCGACAATGGCGACAATATCCTTATACGGTTGACCTACAGGAGCCCAGAGGATTAATTTTTTCACTCTTGAATCATTGGCGGCAATCCATGATGCAACTGCCCCGCCTAGACTATGCCCAAGAAGGACCAATTGATCGGCGTCCACTCCGTTTAATTGTAACCCAAAATCAATCACATGATTCGTTTGATCGATGAAATCATCCAAGCCTGTCTGTCCATAGTCTCCATCACTTTCGCCGCATCCCGCATAATCGAACCGGATCACCACATACTGGTCTTCCGCCAATTCTTGTGCCGCTTTGTAAAACAACCGATTTACTCCTACCCTGCTTCCTATAAAACCATGACAGATCACGACTAAAGGATAGCGTGCGTTTTTTTCCTGATCGGTCCACTCTGCAGGATAGTGAATCGTCGCAGCCAAATGATGGCCTTTCCATTGAATTCTTACGTGTTTTTGCACCCCAAGGCACCTCCTAAATTTTTAATTCTTATAATTCTTATTAAAATAGTATGTTTTATTTGTATAGAAAAACCTCTTCTTCAAAAGAAAAGGTGCGGTCTTACCAAAAAAACAACCGTATTTATACATTTTCGGCTCGTTCAATTGGCATCAAGAAAATGGCAGTGATAAACCGTCAAACACAACTAGTCTTCTTTCAGCTTGAATGGCGGATTCGCCTATTCTCTTCTAGAATAAACGGCTTCTTTTACATTGTCAACGATCCTGAGAATTTTCTTTTCCAAAACATTGACCCGGTCCGGATTTGATGCATCTTTCACACTATTACAAGAATCCTCGTCATTTTCTCCCTGTACCAGTCAAAAAAAGGTTCGGGACCTCACATTTTCGATTGATCTGCGGCCCTCTTCGTGTTTGCATGCACTTTCTTCATAAATTAGCAATAGTAAGTTGGAAGAAGAGGGAATTAGAACATTTCCTTTCATAAACATTCAAGAAGAATGAAATGGAAAAGAGATCTTCGGAGGCATTTTTCAAGAAAATGAACGAATCAAGGCGTAAAATGGCTATTTCAATAAAATCCAATAGGAATAGACTATTCCGTTTCATGTCTGTTAATCAAACTTTGTCAGAAAATGCGATTGAATAGGTTCATCGCCGTTTACATTGATTAGCCTTAGAATGATGAAAGCAGTGGAAAACCAGCGGTATAGAGACAAACGGCGAAAACCCTTTAGCAGCTGCTGTAAGCAATATCACGTTCCAGGATTCATTGCAACGATTGGACTTACCTCCGGACTCATAGTACCAAAAACTCCAAGAAGATTTGATTTTCAGCTTAATTCATCACGCCGATTTTTTGGATGGGCCAAGCACGAAAAACGGCCGAACCAATAATATCCTTTTCGTCGATAAATCCAAATCTTCTGCTGTCATTGCTTCTTAAACGATTGTCGCCTAGAACAAATACTTTACCATCAGGAACCTTTTCTTTTCCTGTGATTTCTTTTAATGTGAAATCTCCGGTAAAACGGTTCAAATAGGAATATTGCTTTTTCAGCTTATTTAAGTATGGCTCTTTATACGCTACTCCGTTTATATACAGAACATCATTTTTCATTTCTACTGTATCGCCCGGCAGTCCAATCACGCGCTTAACATATACCTCATTAGAATCCGGCGCATGGAACACCACAATGTCAAATCTCTTTATATTTTTCATCTTGTTTACAATCAACTTATTTCCTTCTTCCAAAGTAGGAGACATCGATTCTCCTTTTACTATATAAGGAGAAAAAAGAAACGTATGAATGATAAACGAAATGATTAGCGCAAACAAGATCGACTTTATCCAAGAAAGCCATTCCGATTTTGGATTTGACATTTCATTCTCCCTTATCCATATAATTTTTCTTCCTGTACATTTTCATCATAGAGGACAGATTGCAAAAAGTAAATACAGAATTTTCACCCAACACCGTCAAGAACAAACTTCAAGAATCGACCTTTCACGCCGGCATGAAAAAAAGAAACAGCTGTCTGCTGCTTCTACAATACTTTGCTTAAAAACGATTTTGTCCTTTCATGTTGCGGATGATCGAACAATTCTTGCGGAGTATTTTCTTCCACAATATAGCCTCCATCCATAAACACAACCCTGTCCCCTACTTCACGAGCGAATCCCATTTCGTGGGTAACGACCACCATGGTCATTCCCTCTTGAGCAAGCTGTTTCATCACTTCCAACACTTCCCCGACCATTTCCGGATCCAAAGCTGATGTCGGTTCATCAAACAACATGACTTTCGGTTCCATCGCAAGAGCTCTGGCAATCGCAACACGCTGTTTTTGCCCTCCGGACAACGAATGAGGATATACGTTCGCTTTATCGGAAAGACCTACTTTCTCAAGCAGCTCCATCGCTTTTTTTTCTGCTTTCTCTTTGCTCCATTTTCTTACGATGATAGGAGATAAGGTAATATTCTCCAGAACGGTTTTATGCGGAAACAAATTAAATTGTTGAAACACCATGCCTACTTCGGTGCGAACTTTGTTAATATCCGTTTTCTTATCTGCCAAGTCCATGCCATCAATAATCACATGTCCTCCAGAAATGGTTTCCAACATGTTCAAGCATCTCAAAAAGGTGGATTTTCCTGAACCGGAAGGACCAATCACGACTACCACTTCTTTTGGATGGATGTCAATGGAAATATCTTTTAAGACTTCTGTATCGCCATATGATTTTTTGAGTCCTTTTACCGAAATCATTCTTTTTCCAACCTTCTCTCAATATAATTTAGCAAGTATGTTAACGAAAGAGTGAGCACTAAATAGATGAGAGCTACCGTAATATATGGCTCCCATACACGGTAATACTGACCTTGGGCAGCACGTCCCCAGTACATTAATTCCGGTGCGGCAATAATGGCCGCTAAAGAAGAGTCCTTCAATAATACAATAAATTCGTTCCCAAGCGGCGGAATCATCCGTTTGACCGCTTGCGGCAAAATGATGTGCCACATCGCTTGAACATGCGTCATTCCTAATGAACGAGCCGCTTCCATTTGCCCTTTATCGATCGATTGAATACCGGCCCGAAAAATCTCCGCGACGTATGCGGACGAATTTAAAGATAAAGCCACAATCCCGGAAACAATCGGATTGACAGGGGACATAAAGAGCGGCATCACTCCGAAATGAATCAACAAAATTTGCACGAATAGCGGAGTTCCCCTGTAAAAGTTGACGTGCCAAATAAAAGGGAGTCTCACCCATTTGTTGGACGCCATTTTTCCAAGTCCAATCAACAGCCCAAGAATCAGGCCGATCAGCACGGCAATCAAGGACATTCCGATCGTCAATAATGTACCTTTTGCAAAATACGGCAAATATTCTCGGATGATATCATACTGAAAATCCATGATTCTTCTCCTTTTCTTCCCATGTTTTCATAAAGCAAAAATCGGCTGCGCCCAAAATGAGGCGGCAGCCTTGTTCTTTTGCCACATTCGCATGCTGAAAGTTATGGTTTCGCTTTTTTTAAAACTTCCATATCCGGCTCTTTTCCAAACCACTTTTTATAAAGTTTTTCATAGGTGCCGTTTTCCATCACTTTTTCAAGCGCTTGATCAAATTTTGGCGTCAACTCGCTGCCTTTAGGAAATGCGATGCCGTAAAATTCGGATTCAAAGTTTTTGCGGTCCGTAATGACCTTTAAATTCTCTTTCGGATGGTTTTTTACGTACTCATTGGCGACGACATTATCGATGACCACTGCATCTACTTCTTTATTTTTCAAAGCCATAAAGGCTACCGTTACATCCTCGTATTTTTTCACATTCTGACTGTTTTTGCCTAATATTTTTTCAGCAGCATCTTGTCCAGTCGTTCCGCTTTGAACGCCCACTTTTTTTCCTTTTAAGTCCAAGGCATTTTTAACATTGCTTCCTTTTTTCACCACAATGACATTGGCTGCTTCAAAATACGGGCGGGAGAAATCATACGTCTTTTTGCGATCATCATTGATCGTAATGCCGGAAATAGCCAGATCGGATTGTTTGTTTTCCAAATTCGCCAACATGGAATCCCAGCCTTCATGCTGCACATCGACTTGATATCCGGCTTCTTTCGCCACCGCATGGATCAAATCGATATCAAATCCGGTCACTTTCCCTTTCTCCATATATTCAAATGGGGCAAAAGCGGCATTTGTTCCTACCTTTAGCGTTTTGATCTTTCCATCAGAATCGCTTTTCCCTTGGTTTGATCCGCATGCCGCCAGCAAAAACACGAAGCAAACCGCAAGAAACAGCGAAAACTTAGCTCCTACTTTATTCATAATTATGCAAACTCCTTTATTTTTATTTGTTATCAAGTTACTAAAATAATAAACCGAAACCCGCATTTTTTCAACGTTTTTTTCTATTATTTTATTATACAGTATTTTCAAAATGTAATGATTATAAATAAGTGCCTTCAATCCTACGTATCATATTTTATCGCGGAGACGTTCGTTCTCCCCCTTTAAGGCGTCTTATTCCGGAAAATTCCGATTTTTCCTTTCCTTTTTCTCTATAATGGCATGTTCAGCACAAAAAGAAAAGGACTATTGAATGAATGAATGAAAAACAAAAACGATTAAATGAGCCCAAAAACTATTTATTTTTGCTCATTTCAAAAGAATAACGTATGAAAAAATGGATTTTCACTTTATCATTTTCCTATTTTTTCATTTTTCTCTTTTCGAAAAAGAGCCAAGTTCCCGATAAGGTGAAAGCACCCGGGAATATTTGAAAAGCGCGCTTTTCAGAAAGGAAAGGAAAATGGAATCGTTTGAGCAGTTGGCTGAAAAATATTCACCTATGATCCACGCCATTATAAACAAACTGCACATTTATAAAAATAAACAGGAGTTTTATCAAGTCGGATTGATTGCCCTTTGGGAGGCGCAAAGAAATTTCCAGCCTGAAAAAGGAGCTTTTGCCAGCTACGCTTATTCATTCATTAAAGGAAGAATGATGACCGAACTTTCCAATGCCAGAAAGTGGGAAGAAGCGACATCTACTTTATTAGTGGAAACAAATGCCGGATTTTCGGAATTTCCCGCAAATGATGAACCATTTGAAAAAGAAATCCTGCTATCGTATTGTAAAACACTCACGTCTAAACAAAAGTTTTGGGTCATCGCTTCTTTTTACGATGGATTGACAACAAAAGAAATCGCTCACAAAGCAAGTGTATCTGAAAGCGCGGTGAAAAAATGGAAGAAAGGTGCGTTGGAAAAACTAAAACAACAATTCAATCCCGAAACGGGAAATAAAGAATAGTAGAGGAAATCGTTTTTAATAGAAGAGAACCAATCTATAGAAGGCTAGAATGAAGCAGAATCGTGATCCTGCCGGACGAATCAGCTTTTTTGGGTTGACCAAAACTCCATGGAACGGGGATTGCAGGCGACTGTCGCATGGAAAAAGCCGGCTTTTTAGGCCGGCTTTTTTATTGTGGTTGTCCTACCCAAAATTCTTTCTGCGGCATATTGTGTATCCCTCTTGCCGTCACATGGGACACAACATAATACGCTCCTTTTTCGGCAAATGTTGTCTGTACCGAATATATCCCGTCTTTCTCATGCTTACCCGTTAACATTTTGTGATTGGCTTGTCCTTTTTTCCAAATTTCAAACTTTACTTCATCCGCGTCATCCACCTTCTCTCGCCCTTGCGTCACCACCGCTTCCACTTTCACTTCTTGATTAGGCTGAATCGCCTTCGGCAAACGAATGGACACATCGAGAGGAATAGGAGTGCTGCTTGCTTCGCTCTTCTCCGTTTTTTCCTTGCCATTTCCCGAACATGCCGTAGCAACCAGACCAAACGCAACTATAAAAATAAGAAGAAGCCATTTTCTCATCTTATCCAATCCTTTCTCTTTAAACGGATATTTTTATCGCTGGTAAACAAATCGGACAATTCAGAATAAAAGAACGATAAGACACTTTCGCTTGTTGTTCCTTCACTCTCTCTAGTTATTGATTAAGAAAAAATTCCATTTCATTGCATCCACTAAATATTCGCTGTGAAATCTTTGAAAGGGATTTCCTTTTGGAACAAATTTTAGGTAAATTTTTTCCACCTTGTCAAGAAAAGGGAATATCTTCCTTATTATTAAGCAAAAATCATAGCCTCTATCCCATAACAATCATCGTTTCATAGCTTTTTCTTTAAAATGGTGAAACCCTTAATCGACAAAAAGTGCGACGACATATGCAATAAACCAACGTAATCAACAACCTAAAACTTCAAAAGAAATACAGCTTTTGAAACTCTTTATTTCCTACTATATATTCGATAAAACTCGCTTCATCCCTGCCGCAATACGTGAATGCGGATTTCTCCTTATCCCTCTACGTTCAGATAAAACAACCTTTTATGAATTGGTTAAATAAAATTTATTCTATCTTTATATCCCTCTGCGTTCAGATAAAACTTTATGATCCATTGCAAGAAACAGCAATAAAAGCATCTTTATATCCCTCTACGTTCAGATAAAACCTGTGGTCAATCAAAATACATCAAGCGTAGAATAAGACTTTATATCCCTCTGCGTTCAGATCAAATCAATCCTGATCCCGGTCTAATTTTTTAAAAAAGGAATGGCCGGGAGCGGATGGCAAATGATAAACGTTTTAAGCACCTGTTCCCAATCAAGAAAGTTTTTTTCACGTTTCGAATTTTATTTTGAAAAATCGTATCCTCTATTCCGGCATCATATCACTTTTCTGCCCATACAAGCAATTGCCAATCTCGCTTTATCAACAACGGAACAAAAGAACGGCATAATTTCTTGAAATTTCCTAAACATATCCGTATCTCATGTCATGTTTTTGAATCGTTTCCCCGGAAAAGATTCGCATAAAAGCTCATCCCATTCCAATATATCTATAGATTCCTTCAAACACAAGATTTTTAAGGAAAAAGAACCAAATCCCCGTATGAATCCAGCGATAATAAGTCATACTGTTCAATAGCTTCTCCGGCCAGCATATATCCAACATCAATTTTATTCCAAACTCTTACACCTTGAATCATACGATACGTCCAATTCAGCTTATACGGATAATAAGTTTCATCTGTTATTATTTTCATCGGAACATAAGCATTGTATTTTAAAACAGGCTCATCCTCGCAATCTCTCAATTCGACAATCTCACAACGGTCGATTCGAACCAAATCTTCCCATCTTCCCAAGCTTAAATGAGTGGTGTTTGTTTTTATGTTTCGTTCAAGATCCAATAAGACCTCATCTTCTGCTTGAACATGAATCAGTAATTCAATGTCATAAAGCATATGTACATAAATCGGCATCGTGGTCACATCTGCCAAATTGAATTCGAATCCCAGCCCGTCAAAAATTAAAGCAAATTCCTTCGTACGATCATTCTTAAAAAAATAATGAGTTTGGTAATCCGTCACTAACGAATCATATTTTCCTTGAACGCTGATTTTCATCGGGATGAGAGAATTTGCCCCCATCACCGCATGAAGCATTCCTTTTACCGTTGAATAGGGAGGAAGAGGATACGTTTCTGATACTTTGAATGCAAATGGCTTCTTATAACAAGCTGTTTGCTGATATAGTTCTAAACGAAGAGCCTTCATTCATTGTTCACTCCATAGTAGGATCGAACCTCATTTTTCATGGCAGCAAAAAAGTCTTCGATGGAACCTGTTTGGCTGCTGTTCACTAAACCATTAAACTCTGTTTCATTTCCAAATACGCCCGAAACATATCCAATATAGGTTTGCTCTCGGATGGATTGACCGGCAAAAGTTGTTTCTAATACATCCTTTAATCCTTTAACATTCAGTATCCAATGATGGGCTTCGTTCTCTAATTTGATCCTTCCTAAGAAAAATGGATTAGCAACCGGATACAAGCCGCCTATGATAAAAAGAGGGGCTAAGCTTTCTTGACGGCCACGGATATTGCGGTTTAGTAATTTTATAATTTCCAGCAACTGCTCTACTCGATTGGAACGAGTTTCTTTACTCAACTCTACATCCCCATCGATCCCTACTCTGTCTAAGTCGATCGTCACCGTATAAGTATAAAAACTTTCATGATGTTCAATGTTGGCAAGATTGGGATTTTCATGAATCCGCTCCGCAAGCCCCATATTATTGAGAAATTCCATATCGCTGCGGTATGGTTCAAGGGAGACGGCATGGGAAAGCCGGACAACGGCCGACCGTTTTTGAGAGGTTTTTCCCGTTTTTAAATAACCGAAAAAGTCCATTTCAACGGAATCGGCAATCGTCACATCTTCCCGAAACTGCAATGTTCCTTTTGTCTTATCAACCGTTTGAAGATTCCATTCAAACCACTCGTTTCCAAGACGGACAATATCGTAACGAATGCTTTGTCGTGAAGCAAAAGTCAGTACGTCTCCATTTCCTCTGTGAATCTTCTTTAATTCCGCAATGTTGGCAACCCCTTCTCCATAATTTAAAGAATTGGCTTGAAACACAACGGTAAAAGATAACGCTTTACCCACTTGTCACAGCTCCTTCGTTCTTAGTTTGTTCTTGTCCTATCAGGCCGGCGATAAAGGCACTTGAAATCGTTTCAAAATCCAGCCCTTCTTCTTTAAACGAATCTATAAAAACGGAAGGTACATCAAGCCCGGAAGCCAAATAAACACGGAAAATCATCTCCATAAATCCTCTTATATTCCCCGCTTTCGCTTCATTAAGCAAACGATAGGCAATCCCGTCTATCTTTTTCTTCCCGCCGGCTCGATAACGCCTTCTCTCTTGTCCATCCATACGTTCTTTCATTAATACTTTTCGCAAATGACGACCGAGATCATAAACATCAGAGATCGTTTTATCATGATTCGTCATATTTTCTGCTCCTTTTTTTGCCTCGAGAATTCGTTTTCGTTCACGTACTGCAAAAAAAGCTCCCCTTGCATGATGAGGATTCTTAATGGCCATTCGTAAATAGGCAAAAATCGTTTCTTTCGGATCAATCCCTTTTAACACCGCTCTAAAAAAGGAATCTTTATGTTCACGGTAATAAAGAAAATCCAGTGATTTTCCATGTTCCGCAACATATTGGGCAAGATAGGCCGGTATGTGATAACAATCCAGCAGCGTTTTTTTCATTTGATAATTGGAATACACTTCAAGAAACAAATAAGGGTTTTTGATTTTTTTCGCTTTATCCGTCGATTCTCGTAAAAGACCAACAATGGCTTCCGCAAAACTTAAACCTTCTCCTCGAAGCTTTTGATAAGCATGATTTTCTTTAATCACTTCAGCAAAATGTTTTTGCGAAAGAATCATTCCCGCGTAGTGAAGAGTTTCACTAGCTTGTCCATTTCCCAGCCTTCTTGAATAGAACGCCATGCCAAAAGGAGCCATAAACAGGATTAACCTTGCTACAGCACTGATTGGAACCGGCAGATTCTGATCAAAATTCCAGTTGAAATTTACTGCTTTCTTTTTCGAAAATGCTAGAGGCGAAAAAATCATTTCCTCATAAGATTGAGTCGCGATCAATCCTTCTATATAAGAACAAGGCAAAATTTCATGGCGAAGATAGCTGATGACCTGATCTTTATTTGCCCACTTCTTGATTGTCTTCAACAAATTTTTAAAAGGTTTATAGTCTTTATGTTCTTCAAGAAAAGCAACAATCTCTTGAATGTTCGCCGCCGAATCGAGTTTCTCAGCGAACATCAACTCCAATTTTGCCGGTTGAATAAAATCGGCTTCCATTTGTCGAATATGATCTTCTGTACTTTTAGAATTAAAAACCGGTTGAAGAATGGAGGTTTGTCCATAGAAAGGATTTAAAATGACAGCCTTTACATAATTTAACGTTAGCTTTTCATTAATAAACGGAGTAGAAGCGATTTCTCTGTACTGTTCTATGTATTCTCGAATAAAGGGAGCTTCCTCGGGCTCTTTGATATCTTTTAATCTTTCCAATAATTCCTTTAATCTCTTGCATTCCTCCGTATCAGAGAAATATTTTTCTATTTTTTTATATTGATTGTTCATGTTTTTTCGAACTTCTGCCGCGAACTCCTCTGCCCGTTCCGGTTGTTTGTTTGCTTGGTCGGCATACCACATCATTTTTTTGACTTCACGTTTTACAACACTGAACTGATCAATCAAACCTCGAATAAATTTTTCAGCAAGCGAGTCAAGAATGTCATCCTTTAACAGAATGCCTGTTGCTGTTCTTGGCAATTCTTCTTCCGAATAAAGCTTAGCCAAACCTATACAACCGGCAGCCATCGGCCACTGCTCTCCATCTACTTGGATCTCCATTCTTACACCTTCTCATACTCGTATTCCACTAAACCAAAATAGGTCGTTCTTTTGCCGATCCCCAATTGGTACAGCAGCTGCAAGTCTTGAGGACTTCCTTCCAACATGAACAATCCCCGGTATGTAGTGAAATAAAGAAAGGAATTTTTTTCTAAATGTCGATTTCTTTCTTTAATCACCATTTTTTTCATATGTATAGGCGAAATATGGATCGGTTCATAAAGATCTCTTCCCGCAAATTGATAAATTTGCAAATTAGCATAATAATTTAGTTCTTTTTCATAAAGAGGATCTGTCGGCGCCAATGGTCTTCCATTTTTATCTTCAATTAAAATAGGGGAGCATGTCCGAAAGACGACCTTACGACTTGTAATGACAGGTTCTTTTAATAATTGAAAGTTCAATTGACGCCACAATTCACCATTCACCGAATATTCCTTTAATTTTCTAAGACCGTTAAAAGCGTGAACGGCAAACTCCATATCAGGACTGCTGATGGTGATGGTGATTCGATCAAGGGTAATCGTGGTGTCACCCAATGTAAAATTGTGCAAATATGTAGAAAACGAAAATGGTTTTATCCTCTTTTCAAACTGCAAAAAAAGCTTGTTGTAATAGGGCTTATTTACCGTGCGCACGGCTTCTTTGATTAAACTGTACACCCTCATTCGGTAAGCTTTTTCAAGTTTGTTGACTTGATAGCTGACAGAAAATCGCATATGACACCTCCATTTTTTACTATTTCAAACTTTTAAATAAAAATTAGCACTTTGTACCTAGTATTTCAATCCTTTATTCCCAATATTTGAATTTATTTTTTATATAAAAATAACTCTTTTGTGAAACATTGGTACATAAATCCTACAGGAATTTTGAAACGACAATATAAACTAAATGTCAATATCATTTCAATCAAAGGATTGACTGGGATATATACCAATCCATTTGGTGAACTTATTATGGTGAAAAAATATGTTCTGCCACACGTGACCCGTACGCAGAATCACGCGTTGTTTCCGTTCTTTCCACCGTTCACTTTGAAATCGAGTAGGAGGGAGCGATTAACTCCCGTCCTCTCACACCACCGTAAGTACGGTTCCGTATACGGCGGTTCAATTAAGATAATTGACGCAAGTCTTTATAACTTCCGTGAATAGCTGTTCTCTTTATGCCAGTGGTCACTCCACCCTCCAAGAGGTCTCCCACGGGATTCACCGCTTCCTCCCTCAAGTGAGGTACTACGTTTTCTGTGTTCATCATGACTCACTGAATACCAAGGGCTATTCTCTCTTAATTGTTCGGTCCTTCTTAGTTGTTCTAGACCAACTAATACTATGACCTCTGCTGACTTCTGACGGTTCAGCTACTTATCACTAAGTAGGTTATGAAGAGTACTTCACATATCCGCCAGACCTCCCCGGGTAAGTACATGCACTTTCACACCATCTATCCGCCTCATTTACTCGATATGACCTTCGACAGAAAGAGCTTTGTTTTGTTATGCAAACTCACTCAATCATACCTAGCCTTATATGAGGTTCGTGTTCCTCGGACCGGTGTTTTGCCTCCAGCTTCCTTCAGATTCCGCGTCACCACGGACACCCTTGCTCTTGGCTAACCTCTACTTCTGTCTTCGGGGTTCGGGACTTACACCCTATAGTTCATGTACATGCCGGGCGCACACACAAAAAAAAAAGACGGAGAAAGTGTTCCCTTCTCCGTCTTTTTCATGATCGGTTTATTTGCTGTTGGAAATGATCGCGCCATTGGTCTTTATGACATTTTGATACCAGTAAAAACTTTTCTTTTTGATGCGGCGTAAATCTTTTAAATCAAACTCATCGCGGTTGACATAAATGAAGCCATAGCGTTTGTTGATTCCTTGGTGAGTGCTGACCAAGTCTATGGCGGACCAAGGCGAGTAGCCAAACAATTCTACTCCGTCCGTAATAGCCAACTGACATTGTTCCAAATGTTTGGCCAAGTAGTCTATGCGGTAATCGTCATTTATGACATCGCCATCTTCCAGTTTATCGTAAGCCCCTAATCCGTTTTCCGTCACGATCAACGGTAAATGATAGCGATCGTACAATTCGCGCAAAGTAATTCTGAAACCCATCGGATCGACTTCCCAGCCAAATTCGGTTGTTGTCAAGTATGGATTGGAACACCCTTGATAAGCGCCCGGTTCACCAATAACAATGTGCTCGTCTCCGGTGCTGTGCGCCTCTTTTTCCTCTTCGCTTGCTTTGACCGTAATCGAATTATAATAATTAAACGCAATAAAATCCGGATTGGCGCCAGCTAATATGTTCATATCCCCCTCTTCCACATGAGGAGTATAGCCTTTTTCTTCCATGTATCCCCAGACTGTGCTGTTGTAGCGTCCGAATACCGCCGCATCCAAATAAAGCCAGTTGCGGATCGAATTGAAAGTTTGAGCCGCCAGCACATCTTCCGGTTTGGAAGACGCCGGATAGACATAAGCGATATTAGGAGCCGGCCCTATCTTTGCATTCGGGAGCATTTCATGACAAAGCTTCATCGCTTTTGCTTGGGCCAAAAGCATATGATGATTTTGCTGGTACAGCATTTTTCTTGGATCTTCTATACCGGGATCCGTCGTTCCGATGGCTGAGCCATGAAGAATCATCGTGTTTTGCTCATTGATCGTCAGCCAATACTTCACACGGTCGCCGAACTCGCTGAATAAAGTTCTGGCATACCTCTCAAAAGCGTCAATCGTCTCTCGATTGGACCATCCGCCTTTTTCCTCCAAAGCGTACGGCAAATCGAAGTGATACATCGTCACAATCGGCTCAATCCCATGTGCGATCAGTTCGTTAATCAGATGATTGTAAAATTCAATTCCTTTTCGGTTGACTTCCCCGGTTCCATTAGGATAAATCCGAGTCCAAGCGATGGAAAAACGATAGGCTTTCAATCCAAGCTCCGCCAGTAAAGCGATATCTTCCTTATAACGATGATAATGGTCGCTGGCTACTTTGAAATCCGCTGTCCCTTCCGGATGGAGAGCTTTGTCAATGACGGACGGTCCTTTGCCGTCTTCATTCCATGCTCCTTCAAATTGATAGGCAGATGTAGAAGCGCCCCATAAAAAATCTTTTGGAAAAGGTTTTAACGTTTTATGGTCCATATCATGTTCCTCCAAAATTGAAGTTTTTTATCGCGAGAAAAAGGAACGCCGCTTTTTATACTATATACTCTGAATCCTTTATTCTTCCCATATTCATGATACACCAACAACGGAATGTTAAATTTGTCAAAATTGGCTCTAATTACTCTAACTGCGTAAATAGTCTGAGGCTAAGTTAACGTACAGTTATTCCACTTACTTCCAAAACAAAATGGTTGATCCGTCCATGTATCTAGTCAATCATTGTTTAACGATTCGCGAAACCGCTTACTTATTAAGACACAAAAATAGACCTAAGGCATAAGTTTCACCGAACCAAAACGATTGCATACGAAATTTATTATATCCATCCATTAACGAACAAAACTCCCCGCCGGCCAGTATATCAATGAAAGATTCCTTATAGGTAAGATTTAAACACGGCATTGAGATTGGTGATGTGCCGGTTATTCAGGTTTCAATTCCTCATAGGTAAGATCTAAACAGTAAATGGGAATTTTATGTTAAAAATGATCAAGGTTTCAATTCCTCATAGGTAAGATCTAAACGCTTCGGCATTGGCGAACAATACAACAAATTGGGTGTTTCAATTCCTCATAGGTAAGATCTAAACTCATTATACTACCGCCAGGAAATCCGTCCTGTGGAACGGGTTTCAATTCCTCATAGGTAAGATCTAAACCCGCAATGGTTGTTTGGGACGACGACATCGGCCGAGTTTCAATTCCTCATAGGTAAGATCTAAACCGAATATACATGTGGACTAAGTGCAAGTGAAGCATAGTTTCAATTCCTCATAGGTAAGATCTAAACTACTCAAGAAACTGATATTCAACGATTTTTTCACTTAGTTTCAATTCCTCATAGGTAAGATCTAAACTGGAACGACGCGGACGAAGCGAAAAAACAACGGATAAGTTTCAATTCCTCATAGGTAAGATCTAAACGCACTCGATAAGTTGCTCGCAAAAATGAACATAACCGAGTTTCAATTCCTCATAGGTAAGATCTAAACGACAAGCCGTGGCTAGCGTCATACCCGGCGAATCCCGTGTTTCAATTC
Organism: Bacillus sp. FSL W8-1127; assembly: GCF_038006725.1. NCBI lineage: Bacteria > Bacillati > Bacillota > Bacilli > Caryophanales > Bacillaceae > Bacillus > Bacillus sp. FSL W8-1127. The sequence continues at coordinate 2,880,193 of NZ_JBBOVU010000001.1, forward strand.
CTCATAGGTAAGATCTAAACTTTGTTGTCGCTCACCGTCTATACCTCCTTTGTCAAAGTTTCAATTCCTCATAGGTAAGATCTAAACGAGACGAGCCTTTGGGGCGCTGGCGTTCATCGTTGTGGTTTCAATTCCTCATAGGTAAGATCTAAACGGTTGTTGAGCCTGGTATTGGCTCTCGAATGTAAGTGGTTTCAATTCCTCATAGGTAAGATCTAAACTTGGGCGCAGTTGGCAGTGGTAAAAGTTACCATGCTTGTTTCAATTCCTCATAGGTAAGATCTAAACTGGATCATGTGCTGACGCATTGACTCCTTTGTAATCTTGGTTTCAATTCCTCATAGGTAAGATCTAAACGGCGTTCGGGGTTACAGGTCGCACCCTAGTATTCATGTTTCAATTCCTCATAGGTAAGATCTAAACGCAAATCCGGTAATCTAACGGATATTCATAGCAATTGTTTCAATTCCTCATAGGTAAGATCTAAACGGATTATGAAGATCAATTGAAATGGGTCATTGACGAAAGTTTCAATTCCTCATAGGTAAGATCTAAACACGGAAGGAACGTTCGGAGTTGAATTATTTTCTGAAACGTTTCAATTCCTCATAGGTAAGATCTAAACCAAGTTACTCAAACCCAAAGAGGCAAATGAGACCAAGTTTCAATTCCTCATAGGTAAGATCTAAACATACGGAAAAGAAAATTTTTTATATGGGATTGTCCAGTTTCAATTCCTCATAGGTAAGATCTAAACAATCATCTTCATCTACAATCGCGAATTTACCTTGGGAGTTTCAATTCCTCATAGGTAAGATCTAAACGCATGTTGCGGGATTGTGGAGCAAGATACTTACTTAAGTTTCAATTCCTCATAGGTAAGATCTAAACGGTTTAAAAACCAGTGCATCGAATGCTTGGAATGGTATGTTTCAATTCCTCATAGGTAAGATCTAAACAGGTACTACCCAATGAAAAGTCAATTTTTTGATTTCTAGTTTCAATTCCTCATAGGTAAGATCTAAACGATAAAACCACTTCACTTGCTTCACTATTTTCAAAAAGTTTCAATTCCTCATAGGTAAGATCTAAACTTGGAGACCCTGATTACAACATTTTAGGTGCCGTGTTTCAATTCCTCATAGGTAAGATCTAAACTTCCTGCCTTGGATCAATTTCATCAGATTTTACAGATGTTTCAATTCCTCATAGGTAAGATCTAAACCTCCGTGACGGTATGAGCAAGGTCGAAGATTGGTTTGAGTTTCAATTCCTCATAGGTAAGATCTAAACCCAAAACTGCGAAAATACTTTTTTGCTAATTTTCAAAGTTTCAATTCCTCATAGGTAAGATCTAAACCCCAAAAATTATCGATATATCAATATTCTTCATTGAGAATAAAAATCCTTTTTTTCATAGTAAATTTTTTGAGATTTCCAAAATACCGCGCCGTCTAAAGGATTTTTTGAAAAACAAAATGTCGTCGATCCCCCGGGTTTACGACGCTACTGGGGATCGACGACAAATGTACCATTTTTCTCTTGCTAAAAGTTGTTGCCAAAAACTCACTTAAATAATATTCTCGTCTCCTCCTTTTTTGACACCAAATTCTTCCCGCTTGGAATATTTTTGTGTCCGGAATGTGTAAAAGATTATAGAATCTTCATCCTGATCCATTAAGTCTTGCAATTCTTTTTTCAGCTTAAAATAGTTCGCATCGGAAATCTCGCCTTCCAAAACGGAATTTTGCACCCAATTAAGATACTTACGCGATATTTTTAACGCTTTACCTACCCGCTTTTCTGCAAAATCATAAACCAAAATGACAAACATTCAATCACCTACCACATTGAACGGTACGGTTCATATGTTTTTTCACCCATTAAATGTTTTTGAATTTTATATAACTCTAACCGAATCAAACGACGATAGGAAACCGACTTGCCCAAATGCCGATGATTTACTGTCGTTCGCATCCTTTTATCCAGTTCTGCAACAAATTTTTTTCGACCGGATTCAGTCAACAAAATGCCGTTCATCTGCTTATCAAAATCTTTCTTCGCAATCATTTTTTTATTAATTAACATGAATATAAGACGATCCACCATGATGGGTTTAAAAATCTCGGCCACATCCAAATTTAAAGAAAATCTGCGGAAATTTGTGGCATGCAGAAAACCTATCCGAGGATCAAGATACGTCTTGTATATTTCACTTAAAACCGTGGTATAGCATAAAGAATTGCCGAAACTAATCATTGCATTCAATCGGTTTAACGGCGGGCGCTTGCTTCTCTTTTCAAAGAGAAAATCTTGGTCGTTAATGATGTAATCAAACATTTTGTAATAATCTTCTCTTGCATGCCCTTCAATCGCCATTAATTCTTCTACCGTATGGCCTTCGTTCAGTTCACTTGTACGATCTTTGAATTTCTCAATGAGTGCTGTGATTTCTTCTTTACCATTTTTAGCTCGTGTTCGATAATATTTTAATACTTGACTCATTTGAGCAATGGAGCCGGCGATAAAAATTCGAGCCAGTTCCAGCCGCTTTTCTTTGTCTATGTAGTGTTCCGCCTGTTTTAAAATAACATGTCCAGCATTGTAATGTTCACGTGGATAAAAGGTACCTGTATAAAAACCATAATGATTAAAGTAATGGATACATATTTCCTTTGTTGAGACAAATTCGAGAAAACGTTTTGTTACATCCACTTCGCCAAAAATGTAAATATCATTTGTATCTTCAACCGGGATATACTTTCGTCCACCCTCCGATTCAAAATAAAGACTGTTATCCTTTCGCTTCAATTCTCCGCTGGTGAAGATGTACAATGTTTTTTTCATCGTTATCCCTCCGCCCAACAATATTCGCGATAAGCACATTTCCGGCAAAAATTAATTTTTTTAGGAGGCGGAGGCACGGGTTGACTTGCGATAAGGCGAATATCTCGAATCGCCTCATCCAGCTTTTCTTTCGCTTCAGGTGTCCATTCAACAACTTCACGTCGCCGTTCCTCCGGAAAAAGCAACTCGCCTTTCGCTTCAATCCCCATCTGTTTCAACGTGTCCAAGTAAAATAATAATTGGTAACGGGCGCTTTCTTTAAAACGGGACGATTTTTTTACCTCACCAATGATCAGTTGTTGTCCATGCATTCTAACACGATCCACTTTAATGTTTCCTATAACGACTTCTTTTTTGTTGTTTTGATACCTATGCTCTGAAATGAATCGACCTATATCCAGATTTTCATCATCTTGATCGGCGGCGATTTGATGAATGATGAGCCAAAGCTCCCTGTGGCAAATGAAAAAATACCAAATATGCGTACCGGTCACATCCAATGTAAAAGACATTCTGATCACCCTATTTTAAATTAAATAAGATTCACCGTTTTCATCCAAATAACCCGTATCTTGATCATAATAATGATTTAAATTTTCCCGTGGAACCCAAAAGAAATCTGCGTTAACACCATTCCTTTCACTAAATTCAAAAGGACGATTTTGTATAAGTCTTTTTAGACGTATTTGAACCATGTATTCACTCATCTTTGAAAGTATTTGCCTTAAAAGACTTTTTTTCTCGTAATGATTAAGCTTTTCATTCATATTTTTTAAAATGTTATCATCGATAATGCCTTCAAACACAGTAAGATTATATGTTTTCTTATTACCTCTAATTTCTTCATAAGCATTGGCCAGGTTTCTCGCATACTCATCTAATTCAATGAACACATCGACCACTTCACCAGGATTTTCAATAAGCTTAAACTTTTCTATTTCATCAAAATTGAGTTTTCGGATTCCTTCCTCCCAAATATTTGAGGATACATGATCAACCGGATTTTCCACCATCGCATCATAATATTTCTTTACTAAATATTGATAATTCTTTTCTTCAATTTCTTTGTATGTTTGCAATAAATTTTTCGTTTTTTCTAAGTGATGTAATTTGTAAACGTATTGATGATCGACATTCAGTTCGACAACATAAAGTATAGAAGGAATTGGAATACCGTTTATGTCTATCAAAGCTCCTTTTCGATTAACACGTCCGGCAGTTTGAATAATGGATTCAAGAGGTGCAAGAGCCCGATAACCGATTTCAAAATCTAGATCAACTCCTGCTTCAATAGTTTGAGTGGATACCATTACAACAGTTTCTTTATTATTTAATAGAGTCCTTACCTTATCGATCACTTGAGCCCGGTGTTTTGGAATAATATTCGTTGATAAATATACAACGTGAACGCCCTGCCCCAGTTCCCTTTTTAACGTTTCGAACAATTCAATGCTCCGTTTAATCGTATTCACAACAATTAAGCTAGATCTATTTTCCCATGTATTCTTAAAAAATGTAACGAACTCTTCTGTATCCATTGGGTGATCCAATCTGGGGAGTATTTTCGTCCGAGTCAATTCGTTGAAGTAACTTTCATGGTTAGGAAGAAGCTCTATGGCATTGATGTTTTTAAGATTATCTTCGGTATTTTGAAGAAGTTTTTGACCTAATTCTAGGATTCGGGGCTGCGTTGCTGTCATAAGAATAAAGCGCGTTCCAAAGTATTCCGATATTTTAATTATACACGCACCGATTAAAGGCATATATTTCTCTGGAATCGATTGAATTTCATCTAATATAACAATACTTCCCGCTAATTTATTTATTTTTTTCAACAGCTTATTTTGTCCTGTGAACAACGATTGAAAAAGTTGTACGAAGGTAGTAAGAATTACATCGCCTTCCCAAGCCTCAACTTCTGACAACGCTTGATCAAGTGAACGCTTTTCTTGATTATCTTCTTGAGACGTTTTAAGATCCGCTAATCTGTGATGTACAATAATTCGGCCGGCATCACCAATAACTTGTTTATAATCATTTTCCGTTTGATTAATGATATTTATAAAAGGAATAGCTGTTATGATTCTTGGTTTATAATGATAAATAGCTTCCAATCGCTCCCGCAAAATCAAAGCTGCCTGTAATGATGACAAGGTTTTTCCTAGTCCAGTTGGAGCGGTTAAACTAAATATTCTAATTTCCCGCAAGTCCGTTTCCGACATCTTCTCTATTTGTTCAATAATGGTTTGCCTTGCTAAATCTCTGCGGTCGGTAAAATTAGTACTAGTCTCTTTTGAATGCTTTTTTGCAATATATTTCGTGACATTTTCTGAAGGTAAGGCATTTAGAGGTGTACGTGTAATTTTGGCCGAATCGAGTTTATCTGAATCAATTAAAAGAGAAAAAAGATATATTAAGATAAAATACCAGCAGTCATGACTCAAACGAGTTTTAAAAAGGACCATAATCTGTTTTGTTAATTGTCTATCATTTTTCACTTCATCAATATCAAATAGCTTTGCAATATCTAAATTATATAAATTAAGATCTAAAGTTTTTTGGATGATGCCAGATTTTCCTAACAGATCCTTCGATTGTTCATTAAGTTCTTTCCACATCGAAGGCGAATGTGAAGCGGAAAAAAGACCATATAGTGTAAGACTTTGATGGTGAAGACGGACGATTAAATATGCTAAAAAAATCAACGCTCCTTTATCGCGATGATTATCTAAAGAGGTAAATAAATCCTTGATTCCATTTTTCTTAAGATAATTGTATAAAGCTATTGCTGAGATGTGAGCATGATGTTTTAAAGCGGAATCCTTATTATACATAAGGTAGTCTTGAAAATATACTGTGAATTTTCCTAAATCATGAAATTTACCAATAAGATAAATCAGCTTTTTAACTTTGCTATTAGGTAAAATGGAAAATGAAACGGTTGGGGGCACAGATGCCTGCGCCCCAACTGCAACATTATTTAAATGGTCAATAAGTTTTTGCTTTTCACCTGTTTTCCTATTGTAATGTGCATAATACTCCATAATTCTCACCTAGAATTGATTGAATTATTCAAGCCATATGATATTTTCTCCATTCTCCAGACTTACAAAACGTTTAACATGTGCATAAATAGGACCCGGTTCTAAATTAATTATGACAATACCTTTTTTCTTTAAGCGCCTACCGTGATCGAAGGCAAAAGGTATATCTTCTTTCAGTAGCCAATATTTTTCATCACGGAAAGCCAAACGTTCGACCAATTTAAAAGGTACAACAGATTGAATTGGTACTTCTCTTTCTACGTCATTTTTTTCAATTCCGGTTAAGATTTCTGTTGATTCCAACCAACCGATATTTTGTGCAGTACCAAGCGCCAAAGATATACCATTGGATTTATACCCCACATTAGAAAATAATGAACTAAAACGTTCCATCAATTGGTTATCCTCATGATGGAACCATATTTGATAGTCAATAGCTCCCGATTTGATATCTTCAGGTATTACCAGTTCGGTAGCAGTTTGACTATGATGCTCTTGAGAAGCGTTTAAATCATTTGGCCCCTTAATCATTAAAAGGTTTAATTTTTGCATATTCTTTTTAATTCGCGATCGAATTCCAACGGCAATTTTACATCGATCTAAAGAAAATAGTTCATAATAACTATCCCGCTCAAAACCTAATAGACCAGCAATTATACCAACAACCGTCGTTCGAGGCGGAATGGAATAAGATAGCGCGGAGGAGTTTGAATAATAACGCCGAAATTGCGCCATCTTTCCTTTTAAATGGAAAGTAATAATTTTCATTATTGGACCTCCGTTGGTACAATAGGGGCCCATAAATCAACAAATTCTTCAATATGAACTCTAAAAATCTCTTGGATATTGGCCAATGGGTGGTACCAACCAATAACTTTATCCACATAACCCAATTGTTTCATTTTTTCAATCGCTTCTTGCAATGGTAGATCGTTAATCTGAAGATCTCGCAGCGAACGGATAGTACCTACATTTTCGTAACTGACGTTAATAAATCTTCTCATGTCTCCAAGGAAGCCATCGAATTCCGGCTTATATACAACTTCCAAGTAAGCTAGCGGCATTTGACCTTGTTTGCTATCTGTTTGGTTCATTAACATTCCTTGGACAAGTGCTTTTCGGAAAAGCTCCCGATCATCCTCGGTCATTCCAGTTAATTTAGCGCTGAATTTATTGATCGTTCCTGCATGCATAAAAAGGCCATAGTATAATTTATGTTTTTTACCAAATGTGGAATTATCATCATTCATGATCGATGTAATTGTATTTGACTTGACGAGCTCCACAGGATGCATAGAGTAACCCCATGAAATTTGTACCGGACCTGTAAATGTACGTGATACACCTTCAACAGCCATGGCACTGCCAAACAGTCGAATATCAATCAATGATTCCCGTATTATGGCGGTCGTCAATTCGTTGTTAAAATGTTGAAAAAATTTTTTCTCCTTTTGGGTAGCCTTATCTTCATAAATTTCTCGGTATGTTGTTTTCTTGCTTTTACTTGACAGATAAGACCATAATTCGTTTAACTTGGGATAATTCGAGAAGAGTTTGTCCATTTTCCCTTCATTATCCAACCATTGATTGCGAATGTGTTCAAACATTACATCCATCGGGACTTTTTGCTCTTCTAAAGTATCAACAAAGATGGGTAATCCTTTTTGTTTAAAAAAGTTCCGGCAATCACGTTTTCTACGTGCATCACTGACCAAGGCGGTTTTCGATTCGTAATCCATACGCGGTTTGTTTTCTTGATCAGGATCACCGTTTGGATTTGTCATGGATGCTTCAAAGACAAACAAGAAATCACTGTTTTGATTAACAAGCATCATTTTTCCCTCCTAAATTAATTTTCATCATCAGAATCAGAATTGGTATTAGTATTATTATCGTTGGAATGGTCGCCTTCTTTTCCAGAACTTTTAGCAAATGAAACACCTGTCATGTAGGCATAACCGCTCATGATGTAAAAGACATTAGCCTGTTCGCTTAATTCTTCCTTTGTTTTTAACACACCATAATATCTGTTGAATTGTGATAACAACCTTTCAGTTAATGGATATTTCATTTGATCATATTGACGGAGCTTTTCAAGAACTTCTTGATAAAGCCAAATAACTTCCCGACCGTTCATTCCTTGAAACTGAATTTTGTTAAGGATTGGCTTAGATTTATGGCCTTTTCCACTTTGAGCACGTCCAACCACATTGATTAAAGTACCTAAATAAAATAATGCTCTAGATAAACGATCAAAATTTTGCTCCGTTAAAAATCCTTCAATTGCTGATATCGTCTCATCTTGTAAATTTTGATTCATATAATTATCTCCCACCTTTCGATTTGAAAAAGGGATTTTGTCCAAAACACATAAGTCTTGGCAAGTTTTCAAAAGACAAAGGTATTTCATGACAATATCCTTAATATAAAAATCCTCTTTGTCAGGAATATATCTATTTAATGAGAGATTCTGATACTGAGTTATTTTTTTCTTCCTAATTTGAAATAATCCTTTTTCTAAAGCCTCCATTGCATATTGATAAAGTAACTCTGTCTCTAATAAGTGATTTGCTAATAACGCTTTATATACTGAAAGAACTCTTTGAATGTCCAATTGATCACCTTTTTTATTCGTTCTTACCGGAATGATTCGATAAATGCTCCCTAAGCTAAACCACCGTAAACCAGGTATTTGGGCAGCATTATTTCCGAGTATATTAAAGACTTCGCCGATTCTTGATAATTGAACATCCCCAAATACGTCTAATATACTGATAGAATTGCCATCCGTACGATAAATAACAAAGTGTACAATATATCCAGGATTATGAAGAATCTCATCCTTCTCAACATCAAGTTGATTTTTCCATTCTTCAAAATCAATAGGATTAAACGCCAAATCAACGCTTCTTTTAATTCCATAAAGATACTCGTAAGTAAAATCACCTATCAATGCTTCGGGTAATATAATTGCCCTTTCACCAGCAATTCGACCTTGAAACTTTGAAGAAATGACCCGTTCTCCAAACAATAAATTTTGAAAACAATCGCCACAGATTGCATAATTATCATCGTAATTATTTTTATTAAGATTTCTTGCAGTGTTTATGGTGGTTGTTGTAAATAATTTATTAATCCCAGACCTATTAAATTTTGCGGTTACCGAACTTGAAGTGCCTTCTTTTTCTTTTTGACAAATGAAGCAGATACGTTTTTGTTTTTTCTTAGAAGTTAACTCTAACTTTTGTTCTTTTTTGGTTACAGAAATATAATCAGGATGCTGAGAAATGATGATATGCGATTGATTTTCATTGGTTTTTATTCGTGGAATGACAATAGTCAATTCATTATCTGCGGATGTTTCAATCTGAAGTAAATAACGCGCAAATGTTTCCGAAGTGTAAGTTTTATCTCCGACAACGATCTTAACTCTTTGATTATCTTTTTGAATGGAAAAATTTTCATTATTTACACCCTTGATTTTTCTTAAATTAACCTTTCCTTCTCCTCTTGCAGATTTCAGTTCAATCATTCCTCTTTTTTCCAACTGCAATAAGAGTTTATATAACTCACCATCCGTTAACTTATTTTTTTCTAGCGCTAATGCTAAATCGCTTAAACAACTTAATAACAAATAGTGCAATGAATCAACTTTACGTGTAACATAGTATTGCAAACCAGCCGCCGAATTATTGCCGAAATAATTGTAAATGTATAAATGTTCCTCATCGAAAGGTTTCAAATCTTCAAGACGTATCTCCTCCTTCGATAGGTCAAAAGTCACAAAACAAAAATAGGGTTGTTTTCCTTCGCTTACTTCCAAGGGTTTTACTAACATGGCAAGTTCGTTGCCACTTGCTCTATGTTTTTTTTCTTGTTCCCCGATCAACGCTGTCAACTGTGGTAAATTCATTAAAATCACCCCTTTACACCCTAAAAAAACAAAAATAAGCTTCAACTATGCCAGACAATCAAAATGGTACCAACTCTATCTTTTAAAGCATTAAAAATTTTTAAGTATATGATTATGATTAAGATAATTCATGATTTTTGACGATCGGCTTACTGATTTTGATAATACTTTCACTTAACATTCAGAAAACTGCATTTTCGCACTTTATTTTTTAATTAGTTCAAATATCCCAAATCTCCGGGAAATTTTTCAACCCGTTAGAGCTTATAAAATTTCGAATTTTTATGTAGTTATTCTTCATTATATGTTGAAAATCCTCCCTTCTTGTAAAATTTTATTTGTATTTTTGTCGAATAAACGTAAGCGTAAAATAATCCCCACCTTTTAATGATAGGGATTAAATACTATTATTGTGATAAGTTATTAAAAACCCGACAATTCAAAGGAATTGTTTTGGACCAAGGAAGTAGTTGATCAAGCTCATCCATATTGCTTATATCCATATTGGGAAGCCTTTCAAATAAGTAGCGAAGATAATAAAATGGATTTAATTTATTCTCTTTTGCTGTCTCCACAATACTGTAAATGATTGAGCTGGCCTTAGCTCCTTTCGGAGTATTGCTAAAAATCCAGTTCTTCCTACCGATCACAAATGGTTTAATGGATCGTTCACTTCGATTATTATCGATTTCTAAACGTCCATCCTCTAAAAATGCCACGAGTTTTTCCCATTGGTTGAGGCAGTATGTAATGGCTTGACCTAATAGACTCTTTGGTAAAACATTGCTTTTCTCTGTTTTTAGCCATGCTGAAAAAGCCTCCAACAATGGTTGGCTGTGTTTAAGTCGTTTTTTATATCGTTCTTCTGGTGTACATTCTTTCAAATCACGCTCGATGGCAAATAGCTGATTACAGAAATTGAGTCCTTCCCGAGCTGTGACTGCTGAATGACGTTTGGATTCAGGAAGTACGTTTAAAGCCTCATCGAACTTTCTGCGGGCATGAGCCCAACATCCAACTAATGTTACGCCGGATACCTTATGGTATCCTGCATATCCATCGACATGCAGGTATCCTTTAAACCCTTTTAGGAATTCTTTGGCATGTTCTCCTGCTCTAGTTTCCTGATAGTCATAAAGGACAAGTGGTGGATCCTCTCTTCCAGTCCGATAAAGCCACATGTAAGATTTCGATGTACTTGACCTTCCAGGTTCATGTAAAACCTGAACAGTTGTTTCATCCGCATGTAGAATGTCTTTAGAGAGGAGATGCTCTTTCATTCGTTGATAAATTGGCGCAAGCCATTTTTCGGCACCATAAAGCATCCAATTGGCCATGGTTTGCCTGGATAAGATCACACCTAATCGTTTGAACTGTTGTTCTTGGCGATATAGAGGTAGCCCCTCTACATATTTTTGATTCATAATATATGCCATGCTTGACGGTGAAGCTAAACTTTTTGGATACACAGATTTTGGGGCAGGTGCTGTAACGATTGGTGTCTCTATTTCATTACGCTCACAATGACGGCATCCATAGACATATCGAACGTGTTTTAAAACTTTGACTTGAGCCGGAATAATCACTAATTCTTGTCGTACTTCTGTGCTCATTTCGTGTGTTTTTTCACCGCAACACGAACAGACCTGCTCTTCTTCGGGTAAACGATATTCAATCGTTTCCATAGGCAGGTTTTCAAACGTAGCTTGACGTTGACCACGTTTCTTTTTACGACGATATGTAATTGTTTCAACAGTTGGCTCTTCGGCTTTTACATTAGACTCTACCTCTGCTTCATTGAATAAAGGTAGTTCTAATTGATTAGGATTTGTTTTTTCGCTTGAAGAGCCAAATTTTCGTTTTTGACTAAGACGATACTGTTCTTCATACCATCGTAATTTCGCCGTCAATTCAACGATTTGCTGTTGAAGTTTTTCAATTAATTCAAATGGGTTTTGGGTAGGATTCTTTAAATTTTTCATCATGTAGTAATAATTCGACGGTTTTAGCTATTTTCCTCCAAGGTTTTTGTTAAAAGTAAAAAATTCATATAACTGTTCTAGCCTTTACTTCTGGGTGTGCTTTCTTTTGCTCCATTGCAAGACCATCCAATAACCAGCGTAATTGCCGATAACTAATTTGTATCGTTCCAGTGTCATTTTCATTTGGCCATTGAAATTTTCCTTTTTCCAATCGACGATAATAAAGCCAAAAACCATTATAGTCCCAGTGAAGAATTTTTAATTTATCTCGCTTTCGATTACAGAACACAAAATAGCTTGATGAAAAGGGATCTAAATCAAATCCCTCTTTCACCAAAGCAGCTAATCCATCAATGGATTTTCTCAAATCAGTACTTCCTTTTGCCAAGTAAACTCGTTCAGCTCTTGTACCAACTAACATGTTGATTTCAACGTCCTAACCACTTCTGAAAGAAAGGCCGGATCGAAACCAGGTTTTACTTCAATTGAAATCCCACTAATTTCAATCCGTAATGAATTTTCAACTGTTTGTGAATGATCTTCTAGGGTAACGGATGCCCATTTTGTAGACTTTCCTTGATTTTTTATTGGATTTTCAATTTTTCTTAACCAGTATTTAAACTGGTGAATACTCCATTGATTTTCCTTGCACCAGTTTACTTGAGTTTGACCGCTTTTACGATAGTCAGCGATTCGTTGTTCCCAAACCTTTCGTAATTCAGGATTCTTAGGCATAAAAAAACCTCCTTCAATTTCATCTTGAGGAGATTATCTCATGAAATTAGCACATCAAGAAGGTGTCCAAGATTTGACGCTTACGAATAAACGGCGGAGATGTGATTTTCGTACTATTCCATAGGAACCGCCCTATAACAATGTGCCCTTGACACAGTCAACCTACTGGACCATTACCACACTGCAATAAGATTTGCCGCTGCATGAACAAGTGGTCAACAGGAATGTCAACTACCGCCTACTGCATGACATCACGCCGAAACTCGCCACTGCACTGAGCAATAAAATTCCCGGTAGCATGATCAGAAAGACCACCTTGCTTGACGTTATTCTTCTGTCCAATCCTTTCACGAAAACATCCACACAAAGAACTGCCGCTTCAACTTCTTTCTAGCAAGACTTCAGCCAGTCAACAGAACATCAGGGCAAATGCGTCCAGATCGCACCTTCTTTCACTATGCAACCCGCTTTTTCATGCAACACCCTTACCATACTTTTTCTCCTCTTCTTCACTCCCACCAATTTAATTTTAGAAAATGACGATTTGCTCACATGATACAGGTGGATGTCACAACGTCTTGGGTGATTAAAAAGTGCAATCATCATTATTGCCCGGACGACGAATCTCCTCCTCCTTTTTCCCGTTAATGTACAAGAAAGGTTTGCCATAAGGATAGCACTGAGTCAACCGACAGCGTCAGCAAAAGTCAAGGATATCTGCAGCGACATGATAAAAGTCCGTTAAGTAATAAAAATAAGTCAAGGCCGTACCGTATGACCTTGACATAGTTAAAATGTGATTATTACAGAACATATAACCGAAAAAACTGCTGTCAATCGTTGACGCATATGGCAAGCGTCCAGTGAAAAGACCAGGCTTCAATTCCTCGTAGGTAAGATATAAATTCTCATGGTCATTTAAGATGTGATTCTTTCTGTAGCTTGTTTCAATTCCTTACAGGTAAGAACTAAACTTGGCAACGTGTGAACAAGCCCTTTTTTTGCGCCTTCTTGGTCTCATTTCCTTATAGGTAAGATCTAAAAACAGGGCTCGTTGGTATCGCAGTCGCCGCCATTGCTTGTTTCAATTCCTCATAGGTAAGATCAAAACTCTCTACACTTTTGGTCAATGTTTCAAGTTGGGTCTCGTTTCAATTCCTCATAGGTAAGATCAAAACGGCTTATGCAAACGATCGATTCCACATTCAATGCCTAGTTTCAATTCCTCATAGGTAAGATCAAAACCTGTAGACACACGGATGTAGATTGCTACTGTCAAATGTTTCAATTCCTCATAGGTAAGATCAAAACCCCAAAAAACTTTGTGGTTGAGCCAATTTTAACAAATTGGTTTTGGGTTGTAAATGATTTCCTTTAAATGAACAAAAAGTGAAAAAACCAATGTATTCTTTGTTTTTTCACTTTTTTCTCTTGTTTTCTCTATCATTCAGTTTGTCGTCGATCCCCCGGGTTTTGAACAGCACTGAGGGTCGACGACAATGGAATTTTGATTTCCTCCCTTTTTCTTTCTCGTATTGATCCCATATCCGTGCCCAACTGGTCCATTTTTAGTGCCACCCGGCTTGGTTCAATGTTGTAAACAAGAAATGTATGGCAAGAACACACCTCTCTGCTATGAAGAAAACGGGACATTAACCGTCGCTGCTCCATTCTCGTTGACAATGGATTTGTCTTCCACTTTCTTTCCGTTCACCCAAATTTCTGTTGGTTCATCCGCTCCGTGGATTTTCAAAGTGAAGTTTTTCCAATGCGGCTTGTATCCTCCGTGAACCTCTTCCCAATCCACTTTGACGCTTTTTCCCTCTTTTTGCACACGAATGCTTTCTTCCCAATACTTCCCCTCTCGATACTGAAATGTTTCGCCGTCGTCTTCATAGATCGTTCCCGTAAAAGGTTCGGAATGAAGATAAATGTTTACTGTCAACGTATCTGTTTTCTCGTAAGCTGATTTTTTTCCTTCTTCTTCCGGAATGATCGATCCTGCTTTCACAAACAGCGGCAAAGTAGCAAGGTCCGCTTCCACCATGATATAAGTTCCGCCTTCGTATGTTTTGTTTGTCCAGTAGTCGTACCAAATCCCTTTTGGCAAATATACCACTCGATGATACGTGCTTGGAAGCGTGATCGGGGCAACCAAAAGATGTTCTCCGACTAAAAACTGATCGAATAAATTGAACACATTCGGATCATCCGGATATTCCATCACCAACGGGCGCATCACCGGCACACCGGTCAAGTGAGCGGCGCGAAAAAATGTGTAAAAGTAAGGGAGCATGCGATAACGAAGCTGAATGTAGGTTTTCACGATCGATTCGATTTCTTCGCCGAAAGCCCAAGGTTCTTGACGGACGGTATCAATATTGCTGTGGTTGCGGAAAAAAGGCATAAAGGCGCCAAGCTGCGTCCAGCGGGCTAACAGCTCTCCCGTTGCATCATGAGCAAAACCGCCGACATCCGAACCGGTCAAAGCTATCCCGGACATGCCAAGATTTAAGCACATCGGCATCGTCATTTGCAGATGCTCCCAAAAACTTCGATTATCCCCTGTCCAAACGGCCGCATATCGTTGGATCCCCGAAAAACCGGCACGTGTAAGGACAAATGGGCGTTTGCCGTTTAACTGATTTTTCAATCCATTATACGTAGCTTCTCCCATAAATAAACCGTAGACGTTATGGAGTTCACGATGAGTTTTCGGGTTTCCGTCATTTTCATGGATGACTTTTAAGTCCATCGTCTTTGTTTCGTTGAAAACGGCCGGTTCGTTCATATCGTTCCAAATTCCTTCTATACCGAGATCTGTGTAAAATGTTTGTTTTTTTCCCCACCACTTTCGCACTTTTTCTTGAGAAAAATCAGGAAATGCACTTTTTCCCGGCCACACATCGCCGAAATAAACATCGCCTTCTATATATTTACAAAATTGATCAAGGCGGATGCCTTCTTGGTATATCGGATATTCCGGATCTTCTTTCACCCCCGGGTCTACGATCGGCACAACTTGGATACCCGCTTTTTTCAAATCTTGAACCAGCTTTCTTGGGTTCGGAAAGCGCCTTTTGTCAAATGTGAATACGCGGTATTCGTCCATGTAATGAATATCCAAATAGATTGCGTCAAGCGGAATTTCTTTTTCCTTAAAGGTTTTGACGAGATCACGAACTTCCGCTTCCGTTTTATAGCTGTAACGCGATTGATGGTAGCCAAGCGCCCATTTGGGGGGTAGTTCCATTCGTCCGGTCAAAGTGGTGTACTGGTCGAGCACATCTTTCGGGCTTGGTCCGGCCAGCAAGTAATAATCCAGTTCCCCGCCTTCTGCCCAAAAAGAATACTCGCTGCGGTTTGATTTCATATCAAAGACGGTTTTGAACGTATTATCGAAAAAAAGGCCATGCGCCTTTCCGTTGCGGATGGTCATAAAATAAGGAATCGACTGGTACATCGCATCAATTTCCGGATTGTGGGGAGCAAAAACATCCGTGTTCCACATCGTCATTTTTTCGCCGCGTTTATCCAAAAAACTTGTTTTTTCCCCAAAGCCGTAAAAATGATCGTTTTCTGCCATCTCTTTAAAACAAATGACCTCTCCTTTTACACCAAAGGCCATTCCTCGCCTGCCTTCCTTTAATAAAAAGCGGGAGTCGGAGCCATAAAAATGGATCCGTAAAGGATGGGGATGGACGGTAACAATTAGTTTACTGCTTCTTATAGTCACAATGCCTTCTCTTTCTTCCGCTTCCCATGACACCTTTTCCGGTGATTTCACGACCGCAAAACTTTGTTCCATTGTCGGTTCCTTCTGGGGATTCATCACTACTCGAGCGATATCGTCACGATAAAAACGGATGTTGACAAAGCCGTTTTCACAATGAAATCGGACCGTTTCTCCGTCAGAGAACCATTTTTTCATCTTTCCAATATCGACAAATTGCTGCTTTTTGTCGTTTTTTTCATTTTCGGGATGAATTGCAAAGCTGGAATCTTCCATTTCCCATCCTCCTTCGACAACCTTCATGACTGTAAAAAGATGATTTCTTTGTACTTTTATGATGAAAAAACCTTTTTATTCCTTTATTTTCCTCTTTTTATTGTTTTTCTTCCGTAATATAGCTGTAACGAAAAATAAACTAATCTGTAAATGGTTACAGCCTATTTTCTTGTTACAATGTCATCAAGAAAGAAAAAACGACAATATTTGACGGGGAGAAATCTATGAGGAAATACGCTATAATTTCAGTGGCACTTGCATTGATGTTGTCTGTTGGAAGTCTGTTTTCGGTAAAAGAAGCGGATGCTGCTTATTCGCCAACTGCCGTAGTGAGCATTGCCAAAAAATACATAGGTGTTCCTTACAAATATGGAGGCACGACATCAAGTGGATTCGATTGTTCGGGATTTATTTATTATACGCATAAGCGGGTCGGAAAAATTCTTCCTCGCACAGTGGCTCAATTGTACAAAAAGGGAAAATTTGTTTCCAAATCAAGTTTACGTCCAGGAGATCTAATCTTTTTCAGTACATATAAAAAAGGTCCTTCTCATGTTGCCCTTTACCTCGGAAAGCAACAATTCATTCATTCTGCCTCCAAAGGTGTGCGGATTGATCGATTAAGCAATCCTTATTGGAAGAAAGCTTATATCGCGGCAAAAAGATATTAATTTATCAAGCGGTCTCACCGCTTTTTTCTTTTGACTTTTTTCGTTGGTGAGATGAGAATTATTTTCCGCAAAAACACGCTTTTCCAGAATTTTTCCGAATTTAAGGATGACAGCCAGGCAATCCCATTTAAAACGACTGAATACGTTCGAAATGAACATTTATTAACTTTTGAATGGAATTGAACCTCTCCCATACTCCGCATAATGTAGTTTGAATCGGGAATAATTTTGGTAAACCTTCTGAAAAGAGGTGAACCAATTGACGGATAAACGCTATACCGTTGCCGGTACCGATATTGAAGAAGTCAAAAGACTTAACGCTCAATCCGGCCTTACTTATAACGAGGCCAAACAGCTGTTAGCCGAAATGATGAACCAATTGTCGACAGCCGATCATAAGAACGAGCTCTCTCATGAGAAAAAATAAACCTTCACTATATCTTATCTTCATTAAAAAGCATCTTCCCATTTCATTTTTGCCGGAAAACAGCAAGCAATGAGCTTGTCGGCTTTATGTCTCCTCCACTTCCTTTTCCTCTCTGCAAGCGAGAAAGATCATCGCCTGCTTGACGGACGAATATTCCCTAATGAAAAAAAACAAAGATTTTTAAAAAAAAGGAAACACTTGTAAATTGAAAGTCATTAGCATGCTTTGCTAATGGCTTTTTTGAAGCAAAATTCCTTACCTAAGCAAGAATTCCAATTCAAAGACAATGATGGGCTCAGCTCGCTAAATCATATTTCATATGACTAAGTTTTTTTAATTGGCTATCTTGTCCAAACACAGTGACAAGCTATTTCATAAATTATACTAACCAATCTGTTGGGGGGTGAAAGTATGTCTGGCTATGGAGCAAGCGGTTTTGCTTTGATTGTCGTGCTGTTCATCTTGTTGATTATCGTAGGCGCCTCTTTTGTAGGTGGCGGATACGGAGGCTATTAGATCACCTTTTCATAAAGGGGAGGATTCTCATCCTCCCCTTTTACATAGCACCGTTTAAACGAATCCCTTCTTCTTTTATATAATTTTTCAATTGATCTAAGTCCTCATAAATCTCCTGAAGCAAACGTCGATTATAAAAAACGGCAGCGGGATGGTACAGCGGAAAAATCTTATATTTTCGATCTGTCCATACCATTTCGCTGCTATCCAACCTTTTTAATTTTTGCACCGGCGTGATCATCATTTTGCCATGAATCTTTTCCAGGTTTCCTTTCATCCCCGTTACTCTTTCCAACGCAATTTTCCCCAACGTAACAATAATTTTTGGCTGAATGGAACAAATGTTATAATCCAATAAAGGAGCATGAGCCAAAATTTCCTTTTGAGTCGGCGTCCTGTTATATTTCTTTTCAATTATTTGTCCATCTTTCTCTTTCTTCACGACCTTATAAGGGCGGCTTCTAACAGCACTGGTAATAAATACATCTTCACGTGAAATCCCCAAGTAATCTAAAAACTCGGATAATTGTTTTCCCGCTCGACCGCTGAAAGGGATTCCGTTATGGATTTCCGTTTCCCCCGGAGCTTCGCCAACGAGCATAATCTCCGCCTTCTCCGGCCCCTGGCCATAAACAAAACCCTCACAAGGATATTTTTCGATTCTTTTTTGGCACTCTTTCACCAGCGATTCAGGATACATTCCTTGCTCCCCTTTCATGAACCGATGAATCGATTTCTGAATCTATACACAGATGAAGGCATTGAACTTGTTACTGATTCAATAAGCAGCGAAAGAATTCCCAGAAATATCGTTATTGAAGTTGATATCAAATGAACCTTTTTTAATATTTCGAACGATTTTTCACGAGAATTTAACGATGAATAGAATCGGTGTACGATTATTCCTAAAATAATAGAGGCACTCCAAACGATCAACCCGTCATATGTTACAAGTTTTCTCCAATCCATTATCCAAAAGTAGAAAACAGTCGATTGGATTATTACTAAAAATACCGTGGATAAAATCAATAAAATTCTTTTCAACATTGATTCTCCTATCGTTTTCCATAATCTCCTCTGAGAAGTGTCCATGAACAAAAGAAGAAGAGTGACACAAAAAATTCAGTGTAAAGAGTAAGTAAGAAAAAATCCGATGATGCTTGGAAGAGCTATAAGGATGATATTTTTAGAAGTGTCTATTCTCCAGTTTCTATCTTCCTTTGTTTCGGTTGCTGCGTTAGCACGAATTCTATCTCCACTTACTCCCAATCCGGATAGTACTACGGCTAATACGATCAAAAGGACAGAAACAATAAAAAAGATTCGGCTTACATTTAAATTGCTTACAGCACCTGCTATCCAAATGATAAGACTCACAATGATTCCTGTAATAAATGACTTAAGCATATGTTCACCCTCCAATAATTTCCGTTCTTTATGAAGCAAGAACATCGTTTAATGGAAAAGACATACATCTCTTTTACCATCATCTTACCATGAAATCAGAGTAAAAAGAAAAGGAGAATAGCACTTAGGCTATTCTCCTTTTCTTTTGCCTGGCAGCGTCCTACTCTCGCAAGGGGAATCCCCTCACTACCATCGGCGCTGAAGAGCTTAACTTCCGTGTTCGGGATGGGAACGGGTGTGACCTCTTCGCCATCGCCACCAGACGGTATGAAGTTGTCGGAACGATTGTTCCTTCAAAACTAGATAGAAGAAGCAGTTTCACCGATTTCGCGCTTTCTTTTGGTTAAGTCCTCGATCGATTAGTATCCGTCAGCTCCACGTGTCACCACGCTTCCACCTCGGACCTATCTACCTGATCATCTTTCAGGGATCTTACTTTCCGAAGAAATGGGAAATCTCATCTTGAGGGGGGCTTCATGCTTAGATGCTTTCAGCACTTATCCCTTCCGCACATAGCTACCCAGCGATGCCTCTGGCGAGACAACTGGTACACCAGCGGTGCGTCCATCCCGGTCCTCTCGTACTAAGGACAGCTCCTCTCAAATTTCCTGCGCCCGCGACGGATAGGGACCGAACTGTCTCACGACGTTCTGAACCCAGCTCGCGTACCGCTTTAATGGGCGAACAGCCCAACCCTTGGGACCGACTACAGCCCCAGGATGCGATGAGCCGACATCGAGGTGCCAAACCTCCCCGTCGATGTGGACTCTTGGGGGAGATAAGCCTGTTATCCCCGGGGTAGCTTTTATCCGTTGAGCGATGGCCCTTCCATACGGAACCACCGGATCACTAAGCCCGACTTTCGTCCCTGCTCGACTTGTAGGTCTCGCAGTCAAGCTCCCTTCTGCCTTTGCACTCTGCGAATGATTTCCAACCATTCTGAGGGAACCTTTGGGCGCCTCCGTTACCTTTTAGGAGGCGACCGCCCCAGTCAAACTGCCCACCTGACACTGTCTCCCACCCCGATCAGGGGTGCGGGTTAGAATTTCAGTACAGCCAGGGTAGTATCCCACCGGCGCCTCCACACAAGCTGGCGCTCATGTCTCTCAGGCTCCTACCTATCCTGTACAAGCTGTACCAAAATTCAATATCAGGCTGCAGTAAAGCTCCACGGGGTCTTTCCGTCCTGTCGCGGGTAACCTGCATCTTCACAGGTACTATAATTTCACCGAGTCTCTCGTTGAGACAGTGCCCAGATCGTTACGCCTTTCGTGCGGGTCAGAACTTACCTGACAAGGAATTTCGCTACCTTAGGACCGTTATAGTTACGGCCGCCGTTTACTGGGGCTTCGGTTCGCACCTTCAAGCAAAGCTTTAAGCGCTCCCCTTAACCTTCCAGCACCGGGCAGGCGTCAGCCCCTATACTTCGCCTTACGGCTTCGCAGAGACCTGTGTTTTTGCTAAACAGTCGCCTGGGCCTATTCACTGCGGCTTCTCGGGGCTATGCACCCCAAAAAGCACCCCTTCTCCCGAAGTTACGGGGTCATTTTGCCGAGTTCCTTAACGAGAGTTCTCTCGCACACCTTAGGATTCTCTCCTCGCCTACCTGTGTCGGTTTGCGGTACGGGCACCTTTTTCCTCGCTAGAGGCTTTTCTTGGCAGTGTGGAATCAGGAACTTCGGTACTATATTTCCCTCGCCGTCACAGCTTGAGGTTAGTGGCAACGGGATTTGCCTCGCTGCCCCTCTCACTGCTTGGACGCACATCCAACAGTGCGCTTACCCTATCCTCCTGCGTCCCCCCATCGCTCAAACGGAAAAGAGGTGGTACAGGAATATCAACCTGTTGTCCATCGCCTACGCCTGTCGGCCTCGGCTTAGGTCCCGACTAACCCTGAGAGGACGAGCCTTCCTCAGGAAACCTTAGGCATTCGGTGGAAGGGATTCTCACCCTTCTTTCGCTACTCATACCGGCATTCTCACTTCTAAGCGCTCCACCAGTCCTTCCGGTCTGGCTTCTCTGCCCTTAGAACGCTCTCCTACCGCGGACACCCGAAGGTGTCCACCCGCAGCTTCGGTGATACGTTTAGCCCCGGTACATTTTCGGCGCAGAATCACTCGACCAGTGAGCTATTACGCACTCTTTAAATGGTGGCTGCTTCTAAGCCAACATCCTGGTTGTCTAAGCAATTCCACATCCTTTTCCACTTAACGTATACTTTGGGACCTTAGCTGGCGGTCTGGGCTGTTTCCCTTTTGACCACGGATCTTATCACTCGCAGTCTGACTCCCAAGGATAAGTCGCTGGCATTCGGAGTTTGTCTGAATTCGGTAACCCGATGAGGGCCCCTAGTCCAAACAGTGCTCTACCTCCAAGACTCTTTCCTTGAGGCTAGCCCTAAAGCTATTTCGGAGAGAACCAGCTATCTCCAAGTTCGATTGGAATTTCACCCCTACCCACACCTCATCCCCGCACTTTTCAACGTGCGTGGGTTCGGGCCTCCAGTAAGTGTTACCTCACCTTCACCCTGGACATGGGTAGATCACCTGGTTTCGGGTCTGCGACCCCATACTCATGCGCCCTGTTCAGACTCGCTTTCGCTGCGGCTCCGTCTTTCCGACTTAACCTCGCATGAGATCGCAACTCGCCGGTTCATTCTACAAAAGGCACGCCATCACCCGTAAACGGGCTCTGACTACTTGTAGGCACACGGTTTCAGGTTCTCTTTCACTCCCCTCCCGGGGTGCTTTTCACCTTTCCCTCACGGTACTGGTTCACTATCGGTCACTAGGGAGTATTTAGCCTTGGGAGATGGTCCTCCCAGCTTCCGACGGGATTCCTCGTGTCCCGCCGTACTCAGGATCCACCAGGGAGGGAACGAAGTTTCGACTACAGGGTTGTTACCTTCTCTGACGGGCCTTTCCAGACCTCTTCGTCTACCTCGTTCCTTTGTAACTCCACGATTGGTGTCCTACAACCCCAGAAGGCAAGCCTTCTGGTTTGGGCTGTTCCCGTTTCGCTCGCCGCTACTCAGGGAATCGCTGTTGCTTTCTCTTCCTCCGGGTACTTAGATGTTTCAGTTCCCCGGGTTGCCTTCCTTACCCTATGGATTCAGGCAAGGATGCTGCCCCATTACGGGCAGCGGGTTTCCCCATTCGGAAATCTCCGGATCAACGCTTACGTACAGCTCCCCGGAGCTTTTCGGAGTTAGTCCCGTCCTTCATCGGCTCCTAGTGCCAAGGCATCCACCGTGCGCCCTTTCTAACTTAACCATGTTGGTTTTATCCTAGATGGCGATACTCGGTTTATGCTGCTTCTTTCTTCTATCTAGTTTTCAAGGAACAAGTGCGAAGGATGAAATCCTTCAAAACTGAACAAAACGAAAGCGTACAATAGATACCTGTCCAGCTCCGGCTCCTAGGTGCTCGAGGTCACAATCCATCTTGCTGCGGTGGTTGAAATACTACCTCCTCGCAAGCTGTCTTGTGCTTGTCGCACCTGAACAGTCGCCTCTGCTTTTCTTCTTCCTTAGAAAGGAGGTGATCCAGCCGCACCTTCCGATACGGCTACCTTGTTACGACTTCACCCCAATCATCTGCCCCACCTTCGGCGGCTGGCTCCCGTAAGGGTTACCTCACCGACTTCGGGTGTTGCAAACTCTCGTGGTGTGACGGGCGGTGTGTACAAGGCCCGGGAACGTATTCACCGCGGCATGCTGATCCGCGATTACTAGCGATTCCGGCTTCATGCAGGCGAGTTGCAGCCTGCAATCCGAACTGAGAATGGTTTTTTGGGATTAGCTCCACCTCGCGGTTTCGCGACCCTTTGTACCATCCATTGTAGCACGTGTGTAGCCCAGGTCATAAGGGGCATGATGATTTGACGTCATCCCCACCTTCCTCCGGTTTGTCACCGGCAGTCACCTTAGAGTGCCCAACTGAATGCTGGCAACTAAGGTCAAGGGTTGCGCTCGTTGCGGGACTTAACCCAACATCTCACGACACGAGCTGACGACAACCATGCACCACCTGTCACTCCGTCCCCCGAAGGGGAACCCTCTATCTCTAGAGGTAGCGAAGGATGTCAAGACCTGGTAAGGTTCTTCGCGTTGCTTCGAATTAAACCACATGCTCCACCGCTTGTGCGGGCCCCCGTCAATTCCTTTGAGTTTCAGCCTTGCGGCCGTACTCCCCAGGCGGAGTGCTTAATGCGTTAGCTGCAGCACTAAAGGGTGGAAGCCCTCTAACACTTAGCACTCATCGTTTACGGCGTGGACTACCAGGGTATCTAATCCTGTTCGCTCCCCACGCTTTCGCGCCTCAGCGTCAGTTACAGACCAGAGAGCCGCCTTCGCCACTGGTGTTCCTCCACATCTCTACGCATTTCACCGCTACACGTGGAATTCCGCTCTCCTCTTCTGCACTCAAGTCTCCCAGTTTCCAATGACCCTCCACGGTTGAGCCGTGGGCTTTCACATCAGACTTAAGAGACCGCCTGCGCGCGCTTTACGCCCAATAATTCCGGACAACGCTTGCCACCTACGTATTACCGCGGCTGCTGGCACGTAGTTAGCCGTGGCTTTCTGGTCAGGTACCGTCAAGGTACCGCCCTGTTCGAACGGTACTTGTTCTTCCCTGACAACAGAGCTTTACGATCCGAAGACCTTCTTCGCTCACGCGGCGTTGCTCCGTCAGACTTTCGTCCATTGCGGAAGATTCCCTACTGCTGCCTCCCGTAGGAGTCTGGGCCGTGTCTCAGTCCCAGTGTGGCCGATCACCCTCTCAGGTCGGCTACGCATCGTCGCCTTGGTGAGCCGTTACCTCACCAACTAGCTAATGCGCCGCGGGCCCATCTGCAAGCGGCAGCTTGCGCCGCCTTTCAACCTTCCTTCATGCGAAGGAAGATATTATCCGGTATTAGCCCCGGTTTCCCGGAGTTATCCCCGTCTTGCAGGCAGGTTGCCCACGTGTTACTCACCCGTCCGCCGCTAACTTTCAAAAAGCAAGCTTCTTGAAAGTCCGCTCGACTTGCATGTATTAGGCACGCCGCCAGCGTTCGTCCTGAGCCAGGATCAAACTCTCCAAAAAGAAATTTGATTTGGCTTGTTTCTATCGAAACATTGGTTTACGCTTCGTTTTGTTCAGTTTTCAAGGATCATCATAACGAATTATATTTTATTACAATAATACTAATTTGTCAACATCTGTAGAACCATGTTTATTTAAGTCTATCATGGAGCGTCACTCATCAAGCGACGTATTACATAATATCACCCGATTTAAATAAAGTCAATATCTTTCTTTAACTTTTTTTATTGCTTGCTACCGGGAATCATATTGCTGCCACTGCGCAACGATATTTACATTTAACTGTCATTAAAAAGTTTTAAATAAATTAAGTAACCACGACCGCAATTCCATTCGTTTAAAAACGGAAAATGAAACGATTTCCTCATATTCTTATTTTATGAATCTTTGACTATATGGGTGCAAGTCCACCGCACTTCTTTTAAAAACAAATGAAGCATCCATCTCTCCTTTTTTATTCCATGCCATCATGTCATTCGGCGGCTAGTAACGAAAAAGGCTATATCTTTCACAAAAAAATGCCTTTCAATCATTCAACATAATTTTTTCCGCCGTTTGAGAAATTCTAAAATCAAACCGTATTCTAAAATTTTTCGTCATAATTTGCATTTTCTACTATAAACGAAGTAAGAAATAGCCATAAAAACCTCCTGATTGTAACAGTTCAGAAAAAGCTTTTTTTATAATTTTCTCCAGTTGTTTTATTCTGAAAATTTTGTCTTATATTTTATCGTTTTGATATAATGAAAATAGTAAAAATAGGTAAAAAGAAATATGAGGAGGGACCGATTTGTTTAAAAGCTTACGATCCTTTTTTGTTTTTTCTGTTTTTTTATTAGTCTTTATGACAATGGGACTGACCATTTTTCTCTTCACAACCTTTTCCGTCACAACGGCTATGATTCTTTGCTTATGTTGGGGACTACTGATTTCTTATTTTTTTCTTTCCTATACTTC
Source organism: Bacillus sp. FSL W8-1127 (assembly GCF_038006725.1). Classification (NCBI taxonomy): domain Bacteria; kingdom Bacillati; phylum Bacillota; class Bacilli; order Caryophanales; family Bacillaceae; genus Bacillus; species Bacillus sp. FSL W8-1127. Next base: position 2,905,788 of record NZ_JBBOVU010000001.1, read on the forward strand.
GAAACATGTTCAACAGCCGCTGCGGGAGTTCGATGTAACGATCCGTTCCGTCACAGATAAAGTCGATTTATCTAAAAGATCCGGGTATCGCTCTCAAAATGAAATGGGGATCGTTTCACATGGATTGAACAAAATGTTGAAAGGTCTTCGAAATATTTTATTGGATGTAAAAGAGTATGCCGTACGGTTTTCTGATGAGTCGGACGAAATCGCTAAAGCGAGCCATATGTTGGCAGGAAATGCTGACACCCTTTCCTCCGTTATTGAAGAGTTGTCAAACGGAATTACCGATCAAGCCAACCGAGCCGATATCTCAAAAACGACAATGGAAAAAATGGTGAAAGACATAAAAGAGGTTGAACAAGGGTCTAATTATTTAAACGAAGTGGTCAACACGGCCGATCATCGTGTCTACGAAGGAAGAGAAAAAGTCAAGCAAGTCAATGCCACGATCATGGAAAGTGTCAAAATGGCTGAATCTTTGAACGAAGCCACTTCCCAGCTGAAACAAGCTTCCTCCAAGGCAAACAACATTCTGCAATTAATTGGCAACATCGCCAATCAAACTAATTTATTAGCATTAAATGCGGCCATTGAAGCAGCCAGAGCCGGAGATCAAGGAAAGGGATTTGCCGTTGTCGCCGAAAAAATTCGTTCTTTGTCAGAAGAAACTTCCAAATCCGTTGAACAAGTAAACGAAATGCTGAAACAGATACAACATTATGTCCATACTTCCGCTTTAGAATCCAAATCGATACACGAAGTAACCAATCAACAAGAACAATTATCCAAACAACTTGACAACGCCTTTCAAAATATCTCTGATATCATGCACACTGTATCAGAAGAAACGAAAAAAATGACGGATGCCAGCCACGATACGCTGAAAGGAATCGAAAAAGTTTTTTCAGAGATGGAAGCGGTATCATATGCTGCCGCTTCATTAGCTTCCGGTTCACAACAAGCCGCCGCTTCCATTCAAGAACAATCAGCGACGACAAAAGAAATGGCAAACAGGATCAAAGAAGTGGCGGATCTTGCTGTAGAGTTAAGACATCTGTCAGAACGATGGAAAGGTTTAAAGTGACTATGTCTCCTGAAATTGATCTTTCCCTGCCGGCGTCTCGATGGCCATCCATGCACCGAAAATCAAATTAGAGGAGAGGAAAAAGCCCCCTCCTCTCACGCCGTCATATGTACTGCCCGGCTATTATATTAATCGATGGCCTTTTTCACTATCCTTTTCATATGAACTTTTCAACCTTTTTTGCATTTTCAAAATGAATAATCAAGGTTTTTTATGTAAAATCACCGATACAAGGTGAAAATTAGCAACCAAATGCTCCTTTCATTCAAAAATCCCTTGATCATGCAACAGTTAAAATTCCGTGTATTAGACAGCTGTATACAACATCGAGCCCATAATATTCGGAGCCCCCTAGCAGGAAGCTCCAATCGAAATTTGAACGAAATCAACACGAAACGTGCGAGACTACTCTAGGAAAAACAAGCCAGGTGAGACTTCAGGCATGATACGGGCGAGGAGGATCACGGATCACCCGCTGAAGGCAAATGAATTCCGCGATCCAACAACGCCCGACAGAAATCTTGACATGAAAGGATGCCCCACTTTTAGGACTGATCCTTTTTAGTGTGTTTGGTTATAGCCTGTCGCTTGATTTTGCGGAAGGTTTGTTTGTACCGGCGCAAAGCGATTGACAGTTGTCTCCGTCGTTTGTCTATCAAATTGCGGTACTTGATAATAACCGCGTTTATTTTGATACAAGAAAATTTCATACGCCATTTCCAAATAGTTTGGAACATTGTCAGCCAATATTCGTCTTAGAACCGGATTGACCGTTTCGGATGCCGCTATCGTGTGAAGAAAGGCAGCCGATTTCATCATTTGCAGCATTTGAGTAGAAATTTTTTGGTCATTGATTTCCGTTACGGATTGCGCTGCTTTAGCCGGATTGGAAGGCTTTATCCCATAAACGGTGCTATGATCTTGTTTCATCATATATGTCTGCGTTGGATGGGACGGTTTATTCCCCGTTTTCAAAGCTTCTACTGTAATGTTGTAACTATCGGACACAAATTGATACTGACGGTTCATTATGTCCACTAATTCCGGATCTTTTGCCAATTGGCGCAATATCATATATTGGTCGAGCAGGCTGATCGTGTTGGAAAGCAATTCATGAATTTCAAACAACTCATGACCACCGTGATACATTTGTCCAGGTATATTTTGCATAGAAGGAGCGTTGTTTTGATGGATTGGCTGTTCCATTAGAATTCCCTCCTTTCAAGATTGGGCGGCATGCCCTTGTTTAGAATGCGATGAAATTTGAAGGATTATTCGTTTTGAATTTTCCGCGAGTGCTCGGAAAAACAACAGTTAGACGATGAATTCCTGACAATCCAACCGTCATAAGGAATCTACCGGTTGAGCTTGAAAATATCATTTTAGGCGTACAAAATGTCACAAAGGGGAATGGGAGTAAACAGACATGCGGCAATACCAAACGATTTAGAGACTGTGCTCGAGTTTGTGTCGCAATCATGGTACAATAAAATTAAATAAGAAAATAATAAGTATTTTCACTATTGGAGGGGTAAAGAATGACAGAAAATTATACGCTAACCGTTCTCGATCATCATAAAGCGAACAAGTTGGATATAAAAAGAATGGCCGTGTACCATATGTTTAAGTTGATCGAGGCGTCGGATTCCAAAAAACAGACTTTCTTTCTGATTTACTTTAAAAACCGATTGCTTGCTGCTATAAAACCTTTGCGTTTCAACGATCATTCCCAATTGTACAAAGCCTTTCAAAACGGAATCGTATTTCAGGCCCCTCATCCTTTTATAGACACCCTCATTCACCAAAATCGCCCTTCTGCGATTCAAAGTTTCCAACATCTTCTGAAACAATGGCAACATCAATATTCTTCTCTCGAAATTGCCCACATTCTCCCTTTATTCGACTCCATTCTTGAAAAAGAGACGATTATCAAGCTGGTTCGAGACATTTTTTATGAATACCGGCGAAACGGCAAATACTTTCTTGCCTATCGAGTCATACGCCTGTTAAAACAGTATGCTCCGGAAAATCCATGGGTAGAACAAATAGCCAACGATCTTGATTTCCGAAAATACGACGACATTTATCAAAACGATGATGCCTTATGGGAAAAAGATAAGCTTATGGCTGAACAACTCTTTTTTGAGCGTACCGCCTATGATGAAAAAGCCTATGCAAAGCTTCAATCCGAGCTTCTCGAACAAAATCGGTTGATCGATGCAGCGGCTTTATCCATCCATCGCCTGTTGCATTCCCGCGCACCGGAGCAAGATTATGAATCATTGCGCACGACACTCTCGACCTTTTTAACCGACCAAGATACAGCCCTCGTTTTGCTCCAGCTTCATCAACAAGGTGCAGCATTTCCGGCCCTTGAGTATGATCTATTTGATCTGCTTCTCAAGCTTCATTGGTATGAACGTGCGGTCAACTTTCTTTTTGATCAGCACTCCCCGATTACGGAATATCAATCTCAACAATTTGCCTCTATCTTGGCTGATCCCGCCATTCAAATGGATGAAATTCAGTTGGAAAAAATTAATACCCTTCCTGTCAACAAACAGAACGCAGGGACAATAGAAAAAACGATCCGATTAATCATTCCGCTTCTGCTGAAAAAACACGATTTGAACTATGTAAAAAAATGGCTTCAGCCTTTTGAAGAACAGCATATCCCTTTGCCTTCAGCAGCCAAAATCAATCGCATGCTGGCCATCCAAGACGACCCAGATCAACAGTTTCTGCTTGGCGAACTATATTATGAATTTCAACAGCCCAAGAAAGCGATTGACTGCTTCAGCTGGGAAATGGAGCTCCACCCGAACGATCCGAAACCCGTTCAATGGCTGGCCAAAATATATAGTCATTTAGGAATGACGGAAGAAGCAAAAGCCTATCAATACATGTACTCCACCATGAAAAAATAAACATTGTATAGGTTCTTCCCGTTTCTTCTATATTGTTTCAAAAGCCGTTTGGCCAATCATCATCATTCGATGATTTAGACATCTCTTTTCGTTCCAAGCAAGTAAAGGGCCACGCACGACGCTCTTCAATCATCGGATGCCGTAGTCATCAGTCTATCCATAAACATTTTTCCATGAATCAAACCAATCGAGTAGGAGGGAGCGATTAACTCCCGTCCTCTCACACCACCGTACGTACGGTTCCGTATACGGCGGTTCAATTAAGATAATTGACGCAAGTCTTTATAACTTCCGTGAATAGCTGTTCTCTTTATGCCAGTGGTCACTCCACCCTCCAAGAGGTCTCCCACGGGATTCACCGCTTCCTCCCTCAAGTGAGGTACTACGTTTTCTGTGTTCATCATGACTCACTGAATACCAAGGGCTATTCTCTCTTAATTGTTCGGTCCTTCTTAGTTGTTCTAGACCAACTAATACTATGACCTCTGCTGACTTCTGACGGTTCAGCTACTTATCACTAAGTAGGTTATGAAGAGTACTTCACATATCCGCCAGACCTCCCCGGGTAAGTACATGCACTTTCACACCATCTATCCGCCTCATTTACTCGATATGACCTTCGACAGAAAGAGCTTTGTTTTGTTATGCAAACTCACTCAATCATACCTAGCCTTATATGAGGTTCGTGTTCCTCGGACCGGTGTTTTGCCTCCAGCTTCCTTCAGATTCCGCGTCACCACGGACACCCTTGCTCTTGGCTAACCTCTACTTCTGTCTTCGGGGTTCGGGACTTACACCCTATAGTTCATGTACATGCCGGGCGCACATAAAGAAGACGGACTGATCGTCCGTCTCCAAATATCAATAAAATAATGCCATTTGAATGGGTTGTTGCATATTTTTTCGGGAATTTTAAAAATGCGGAGCAAGTCATTATGATGAAAGATCCTGTCTCCATTTGGAAAAAGTAGAACAGGCTTCTTATCCCGCTTTCTTCTCTTGATGAATTCTTCTTTCCTTTAATTTTTCAGAGATTAATGCAGCCACCAGCACATAACGTTTCGGTGCGCTGCCAATATAGTGGAATGGATAGCACGTCGTCAGCGTCAATGTCGCCCGCGGCTTCGGAACGATAACTGTACGATCGTTTTTTGGAACGATGCGAACTTTGTAGACTTTATAAGTAAACGTTCCCGCAGATGTTTCAGCAATCAACAAATCATTTTCCCTAACCTTTCCCAATTTTCGAAATACCGTATCCCGATGACCGCTCAACACACAATTATCTTTTTCCCCCGGCAATACACTTTCGGCAAAATGACCGACTCCTTTCGCCAGTTCATCCTCATTTGTCCCTTCGTAAATCGGCATACTGGCATGGAGCTTCGGAATAAAGAGTTCGCCAAACTTTTCACCCTGTTTTGGCCGGGCTGCATAGAACGGTTCTTCTTTTAGAGGCTGTACAGCTTGTTTTGCGTCGACCTGAACAGCCTTTTCATTTTCGTATTTTTCAGAAAAGAAAAGAGATTTCAAACTATTCCCGGTTAGGTAAAGGCCACCGATCAGGAAAGCAACAGCGGCGATAAAAATCAGTCCATTTTTTTGTAAAAAAAGATTCATGAATGGTTCACGCGCCATTTGCGCAGTAATACGGCACCAATCAACAATGCGAAAATTCCGGCGAGTAGCTGTTCCATATAATGGCCGGCCGTTTTCGGCATCAGTCCGCCTTTAACAGTATGTTTGATCAGATGTGCTTTCGGCTGCCCTTTTGCGGCGCTGCCATTTATGGCTTTATTCACCGTATTTTCAATCACATCCGAGCCAAACAGATCAGCCGTAAAAATCATATCTGCCAAAAATTCTCCATGATCATTATAAAGTTCAATGAGCAAATTGCTTCCATTCGTTTTTTCCAACGTAATCAATTGCTTCCAGGACAGCGGGGTTTTCCGGCCGTTTTTCTCTAAGTAAAAACGGGCATCCATATGAAAAAGACTCAAGAAGTCGTGAAAAATATCTGCAAGTTCGGTAAGTTGAGCGTCCGTTAGATCAGAGGCGCTATCGAATTCCCCAATCGCTTCCATCCGACGATTCAATTCTTCCAATGATGGCAGCAACTGTTGCTCGTCTAAGTTTAAAGACTTCAAATGATCGATCAGCCGTTGTGTCTCCTCTTTAGTCAATCCAAACGGGGAAAGGGCATCGGCAATCGAATCGACATCCAACCAATTTTCTTTGTTTTCCGGCATAAGCGCATAAAACGAAACGGTGTCTTCCAACGGGTTCATAAATTTATAAACATCGCGGATATCTTGGCCTTTTTCCAGTTCGCCGTATTCCACAAGCATTTGTTCCAATTCATCTTCAGAAGAAAACCCATACCTTGTCAATAAATCTTGCAAATCATGATCGTTAATCGGATTTCCAAGAACTTGTCTTACCTCTTCCACCGAATCAAATGAATCTAAATCTTCGCCATAAAATTTTTCCAATTGACTATTGACTACTTCTTTCGACATTCCTATTTTTTGAAGATATTGAGTCAGTTCTTTCTCTGGCGGTGCAGCAAGCTCAAGCGAAGGATTTACAGACAAAACAATAGCGGCAGACATAATGACGGCAGCAACTTTTTTCAATAAAATCCCCCCTAAAATATTATGATCCCACTAAATATAAAAGAAAACGACAAGAATAAATAGAATTGTAAATTTCCAGGAAATATGATAAAATACCTTCCATTTTCACCATGATCCGACAAATCCCTTATTGAAAAAATCCGGTTTGAAAGCGTAGAAAATCTTCTATTCAATCATTGCACTCTTTCTTTAAAAGAGCCTTTCACGTCATTGCCTAAGAATGCTGAAAATGATTTTCGGTAAAAATGAACCTATCTTATTTGAACGGCGTCTTTTGTAAAGAACAGAAACGGACGATCGATTTTTGAGAAAAAAGACGAAACATTCCATATTATAAGGGAAATTTGAGTGATTTCCACCCGATTTTCCCCGATCTTCCGCATCTGAATTCCGGCACCGGCAAATGGATCCTTAAATCTCCTTATAAGAAGGCGTCCCATTATTTTAGCAAGAAATGTCGTTCCGATCTATCAACCATAGAAGGCTCGAGCTTTTCTTCACAGGGGGTTGAAAAAAGGTGGATCAAGAACTCACCAATTTAATACAAAAGGCCAGGAGCGGGGATTTGGAGGCGTTCTCTACACTGGTTTCCAAATATAAAGGCCAAGTATTCCGCCATGCTTTTTCGATCGTGAATGACCGAATGGAAGCGGAAGATATCGCTCAGGAAGCTTTTGTAAAAGCTTACTCATCGCTATCCAAACTGGATAATGACTTTGCCTTTGTTTCTTGGCTGACAAGAATCGTGACGAATATTTGTTACGACAAATTAAAAAAAAGAAAAAAAATACAAAAATTGCAGCTGCAAAGCAAGGATCGAGCCGAACACATGAGTATGACCTCATCTATCGATCGGACACAATTGAAGCTTGAAATTCAGGAAGCGATGCAAAAATTATCCCCGGACCAGCGCACCATACTTTCGCTGCGCGACATCCAAGGATATTCGTACGATGAAATTTCCAAAATGTTAAGCATTCCCCTTGGTACAGTGAAATCACGCATCCATTCGGCCAGAATCGCGTTGAAAAAAGAAATTTTCGGAGGCGAGCACAATGAATGACCATGTTCATGAACTCCTGTCAGCGTTTATTGATGGAGAATTAAACGAAGAGGAAAGAAAAAAAGTAGCAGACCATGTAGCAGAATGCCGTCAATGCAGCACTGAGCTAAAAGAACTTCAATGGCTGAAAGAAGAACTGTTTGCCGTTTATCATTCCATCGAAATACCGAATGTTCAATTTGAACACTCTGTTGTCCGGAAAATAAAACAAATCTCCTCGCCGTATCGCCCAATGAATCGATATGTTCGTTGGACTATGAGTTTCATCGCCCTACTAATGGCTGCCTTCATTCTCTCGAAAATGGGGAACGTGTTTTATGTAGGAATTACACTGGCCACTTCCTTTGTGCATATCGGATTAAGCGTGACTCATGCACTGGCCTCGGTTCTTTCGTCCATTCCATTGCTCTTTCTCGCTTGTGTTATCATTTCCATGGTTATTTTAGGAACATCGATTTGGGCCATTCAGTTTTTGCTCAGGGTAAAAAGTCTAGAATAGGGAGATGTAGAACATGAAAGGGTTTAACATTTTGAGTGCCTTTCTTTCCATCATGGTTTTGACTTTGCTGATCGTTCACCCTGCTCTGGCAGCAGATAAACTTATAATAGACAAAAAAGATGTCATCGTTCCCGAAAAAGAAAAAGTGGAAAATGTGGTTGTACTTGGAAATGACGCCGAGATCAGCGGACATGTCAAAGTCGGAGTCATCGTCGTGAACGGTGACCTTACGATGAACAAAACAGCCGTTGTAGGCGGTCCTGTCATTGTGATCGGCGGTCATGTTCATCAAGAAAAAGGGGCTCGTATCTCCGAGCATCTCATCACCGTTAATCTAAACGATCCCATGCAAAACAGCTTTATCTTCGGCGGATTTCTTTATTTATTCACTTGGGGCATACGGCTTGCTTTTAGTATTATATTAGTGATTGGCACCGTACTGTTAGGGATTATTTTGAAACGCAGAACATTCAGACACGAAGAACTTTTATTGAAAAGACCCGGTAAAACGTTGATCATTGGATTTATGGCAAGTTTAGCGCTGACAACGTTATGCACGCTTCTGGCTCTCACCATTATTGGCATACCGGTTGCCTTGTTGGTATTTGTCGCAAGCGCTCTTTCCTTTTTTATCGGATTGCTTGTATTCAGCAAAGAATTGGGCAAACAATTGAAATTCATGGATGGCAAACCTGAATGGTTGAAATTGCTCTTCGGTTCAGCGCTGGCGGTCTCTATGATTAATTTTCCTGTCGTTGGAAGTGTCTGTCTGCTCTTGCTCATATGGTTTTCATTGGGCATTGCCATGACATGGCTTTTTTCAAAACCGCTCTTTGAAAGGAAAAAAAGCAAAAACTCTGATTAATTCATAAAGGGTTTTTGTTTTTTCTTCCTCGACCCGCTTTTTCTGACATGAACTTTTTTTGGACAACCTCAGTCTTTTCTATTGATCACAAAGATTATTGGGGGAAGAAGAATGTCAAAAGTGACGAAAAACAAGATCCTTATTCTTTCAGGTACGTTCGGACAAGGACACCTCCAAGCTGCCAAAGCTCTGGAAGAAGCCGTTCAGCTATGTTTTCCAAATGTCCAACCTGTTGTTTTTGATTTTATTGCATGGGCTCATCCTCATATGTATCCAATTAGCAATTATCTTTACATAAAAGGATTGAAAGTCTTTCCTCAACTATATGGATTTTTTTATCAAAAAACCCATCCAAAAAGCGTATTTTCAACAAGAATACAGTCGTTGTTTTTCGTTGGACTAAGAAAGATGCTCCAATTGCTGGAGAAAGAGAAACCCGCGGTCGTCGTCAGCACCCATCCATTTGTGTCTGGAATACTTTCTAAACTGAAAGAATATGGATTAACGAATATCCCTATTGTGACCGTGATTACAGATCATACGGATCACAGTTGTTGGATTCACCCTTTTACGGATCTTTACATAGTAGGTTCCAATGAAGGGAAAAAGAGATTGCTCAGACGAAATGTCCCGGAAGAGAAAATTGCCAGTACGGGAATCCCCATTCAGACAAAGTTTCTTTATCCTTATAAACGCGATCAATTTATTGTCAAGCACGGACTGGATGCCGAGCTTCCTACCGTTTTGATTATGGGAGGCGGAGATGGCCTTTTTGGCAAAGGTTTTCTCAATTTGCCGACGCTTGAATCCATCCCGGAAACTCTGCAATTGATTATTTTGTGCGGACGCAATCAGAAATTAAAACAAAAGTTGGAAGTAGAACTAAAACAGTCTAAACATCGGATTCATTTATTCAGTTATGTAGAATATGTCCATGAACTGATGGCAGTTTCGGACATCATTATCACAAAACCGGGAGGAGTGACCACGTCAGAAGCTTTGGCCATGGAGCTGCCCATGATTCTCTATCATCCTCTGCCCGGTCAAGAACAAGAAAACGCTCGTTATTTAACAAAATCCGGAGCAGCCATTCTGTCTGAAAATCCCGATGACTTAATCTATCAAATTTCCAATTTGATAAAAAATAAGCCGCTCCTGCTGAAGATGAAAAAGAACTCTGAAAGAATCCAAAAAAAAGCCGCTGCATTCGATGCGGTGTTGGCCATTTATCAACTAATGGCCATGACAAGCCATCCTACTTACATCGTGGCAAATGGACTCCAATTGAAAAAACGGAAATCAGCACGTTTTTTTAAAAAAAGAACGTCTATCCTCCACATCAACGGCTGAACCGTTATAATAGGATAAAGATAGGGAGATTCCTGTGTCATCTATGAATCTTCCTAGGCCTTGTAGAGAAGAAAGGATTTTGATTTATGGAGAAAATCATGATCTGCTTTTTTGTCTTTTTATGTTTTTATATGTTTATTCCTTATCTATTATCCTTTTGGTTCGGTGTTGGAGCATTTCGAAAAGGGAACGGTGAAAGCCAAGTCGCTTTCACTTTCGACGATGGACCCGATCCCGTGTATACCGCTCAACTGCTTGATCTTTTAAAGAAATATGGGGTCAAAGCCACCTTTTTTGTCGTCGGATCGAAAGCGAAAAAATACCCTAAACTCATCTTACGAATGCACAAAGAGGGTCATTTGATCGGAATTCATAATTACGTCCATCGATCCAATTGGCTGATGACTCCTTGGTCCGTTGTCCGCAACTTGCGGGACTCCGCGGCCATTGTTCAAAATATCACCGGCGTTCGGCCGTCTTATTACCGTCCGCCTTGGGGTCTGATGAATCTCTTTGATTTTTTTCTGCACAAAGAATTTCGCATTATTTTATGGTCTGTTATGGCAGGCGATTGGCGCAATAAAGGGACGAGCTTGATCATACAAAATAAGCTCCTGAAAAGGATTAAGCCCGGGGACGTCGTTTTGCTGCATGATTGCGGAGACACGCCGGGCGCCCATATTGACGCTCCTCACTATATGTTAAAAGCATTAAAAGAAGTTTTAAAAGAATTGAGGCAGCGTAACATTCAATTTGTCCGTTTAGATGAAATGATCGATAAACGTCCTATGAAAGTCCTCCCAAAACGCTCCCAACATCATCGAAAAAGATAGAAATATTTAGGAAACGGGCGGAAGTTTTTTCTTCGCCCGTTTATTCCGTTTTCTCCAAATGACCTCGTTTGGAAGCTTTGATCATATTTAAGAGCCTGGAAATTTCGATCATCAAAATGATCAAGCTTACCCAAACTCCTCCAAACGTATAGCCCGCCACTAAATCACTTGGATTTTCCGACCCTAAATAAATGCTGCTGACTGAGATCAGTGCAAATATCAGCATTTCTAATACAACAATCAAAACACTTCCTATTTTTCTTTGAGTATGCCGAAGCACGATGTACAGAAAAAAGATGTAAAGCACAACCCATAAAAAACTTAATTCGCTCGGAAAAGATTGGCTGAACATGTTTGCGACCGCAATATAGCTGAACAAAATATGGAGGCCCTTGCTTAAAATAAGAGCACCCAGTATGCAAATAACATAATATTGGAATTCCAACCATTTGTTTTTTCCTTTGAAGAAAATCCATATAATCGTTAAAAGACCCACAAACAAAAGAGAATTTCGCGACAATAAGGAATACATAGAATCGATCGGCTGTTTCCAACGAGGATCCACTATATACGAGACGACAGCCTTCGTGATGGTATTAAATTGCCCAAATTCATTTTCGATAAAATCTTGAATCATCCCTACCATCAGACTGAACATAGCGATAAACACAATGGCCATCCCGAAAATCAGCAGCTTCATGCCAAGGAAGCTGTGAAATCGTTTAAACATGGCTTCAAATAACAAAATCAAGTTTTCTCGAATCTTGCGGATGTTTACTTTAATGTATAAGTATATAGCGTACACAAGACCAATTACGACGCAGCCAATGATCATATATAATTTGGCCTCTTGATGAAATTGCTCCCATTTTGGACCGAAAATTTTTCCCAAAAAAATGAACGTCCCTACCCACAAGAACACACCGATATACGCAAAAACAACAAAAGATCGAAAAGGCAAGCGGGTAATTCCCGAAAATAAACTAGTCACATGACGAACGCCGGGAATAAAAAAAGAAAATAACAATAATCTTCTTCCGTATTTCTGATTCCATCTTGAAATTCTTTCTATTTTCTCCGGTCCTAAATGAAACTTGCTTCCATATTTATAGAAAAAAGGTGCTCCCAATTTAAATCCAATCCAATAGGAAATCGTGACTCCTACAATTCCCCCCAAGCCCCCAAAAAGGACAGCGAGAGCAAAATGGACTTTTCCTTGATAAGCAAGAAAACCGACATAGCTCATAAGAATTTCGTTCGGGACAGGAACAATGATCAGCTCCAGCATTAACGAAAAGAAAAGGACGATGTATCCATATTGATCGATTAAATGGATCAATAAGTGCAACTTTGAACTCCTCCTGATTTTGAAGCATTCTATCGTAAAAGACTTTCCATGATTTCCAAAAGTTCAGCTTCATTTAAAATCAAATGATCGGATAGATACTATCTATAGATCGCCCCTCTCCATCACATCGATTTTTTTCTTACCATCATCCCTGCGTCAAACACTTCTTCTGTCATCGTTTTTGGTGGAATTTTGATCTATTTCGAAACAAATCGGTTTCCACTTACCCAGAATCGCCATGGGTAGTCTTTTGCTTCTCCCGTATTTTCGATGCCGATTCTCTTTCCTTGTGAAATTGCCTCAGGTACAAATCCTTTTGCTATAAACAAGGGAGGTTTTTGAAGAGGACGGCCATAGTCTGCCATTGTAATCCCTAAAGCTTTCGTCAATTTGCCGGGGCCGTTTGTCAGCTGGCGCACGTCCTTAATCTTGCTTCTTCTTTGAAACATCAAATCGATGCCGTCATAAGGTTCAAGAGCACGAACCAGCACCGCTTCCGGCTGTTCTTTGCCGCCGCTTACAACATTAAACAAACAATGGGTATGCATCACGTATGTATAAGCCACTCCGGCTTCATGAAACATAATCTCCGTCCGTTTTGTCCTCCTGTTGCCATAGCTGTGGGCTGCGCGGTCTGTCGGACCCATATATGCTTCCGTCTCTACAATAAAGCCAGAGGCTATTCCCTCTTCCGTCTCTTTTACAAGCAGACAGCCAAGCAAGGCTTTTGCCAATTCAAGGGTCGGCTTCTGGAAAAATTCTATCGGCAATGGTTGATACTTCATATGCCCTTCCATTTCTTTTTCCTCCACTTTGCTGTTATTCCTAGCTTTCATGATAATATTATCGAAATACCTTTCTCTTTTCATTACAAAGAAAAAACCTAAAAAAAGCAAGGCGCCTGCCTTTAAAACGCCTTGCTTCAGAATGTAGACAAAAAGGCATCCGATTGGGCATAACCGAACGCCTTTTTGTCTACACTCTCTGAGGCCGCATCAAACTTAATCAGTCTTCAATACAGCCGAGGATAATTTTTTAAACAAAAAGTATTTACAATGTTATAACAATGTAATAACATATAACTAGAGAATAGAGTCTGCCCGCCCCCTATTCTCATGAATTCGTACAGGTTTCTACTTTCTTGTTATGTCAAAATATTTTTCCACAACGTCTATCACTCGTGATTCAAAATCACTATTGATAGGCGTGATTTTTTTGTTTCTTAGTACGATCTCACCTTTGTCTTTTCGCAACTCGACTTCAACGGTGTCGCCCTCATTTAATTGTATTTCTTTCAGCATATCAGCAGGCAAATTGACACCCAATGAGTTGCCGATCCTTCTGATTTTTCTTTCCATTCAATCACCACCAGCCTTTATTATAGCAATTTCGCCCGCTTAATATGCCAGAGACCATAATCATGCACAATTCCTCTGAAATTATTAAAGGGACTATCATCAGCCCCTTCCAAAATAGCAGCTATGACATTAAGGGAATTTGATATTGAATCATCTTTTTTTATTGCAATCACAAACGTCCGAAAGAGGGTAGAATTCATAAAATAAAGGGGATTCGTTCCCCCTTAATGCAAAAAATATTAAGAAAATACACATAACAATAATAGATCTGTTATATTGTCAGTAGGGAAAACGGGAATAAAAGAACTAGAAGTTAAGAGAAAATGATTGCAACGATCCATTTCAATGTTACCAAATCGGAACTTTAAGAAAGAGAGCATATACCAGAATGGTTAAAAAATGACTATTCTTATTGGGAAAAAGTTGTTTTTGATAAGAATTTTCCTTGTTATTTTGAAACTGCTGCTGAGAAAAAAGGGATTTAAGAGGTCTGAGCAGCGCACACAAAACATTAGTGACAATTAAAAGTGTCAATAGGATGGTGAATAGGATGAATAAAAACACTTTAAGCCAAATTTCATTTGTTTTGTCCGGCATTTCGGTCCTTATATTCGGAATTATCAAAAGACAAGGGCTGACAGCATGGGGGCTTTTTGCTTTTTTCTTTGTTATAGCGATTTTGCTTCGAACCTATGACAAAAAACGATGAGCAATAAAAAATGACCAGAAATCAAAGCATTATCCTTCCAGAGTATAGACAAAAGGCATCTGAATGGACATATTCGGATGTCTTTTGTCATTTTCATGCTTTTAAAGGTTACGGTCAGACCACGCCAAAAAGTCTATTTTATGCTATTATTGGACTTTTCAATGACCGGCAAGCCACCTTATTCACATTCATCGCAGCAAAAGTATCTTTGCCAGCATTTCATCCATCTCTATTTTTTAATGACACACAAAAAAGCTATCGGCAAATCCCGGTTTTGGATTTGCCGACAAACGAAAAGCAAGGCGCCTTTAAAACGCCTTGCTTTTTTGGACTTTATAATGGGGCATGCAGGGTTCGAACCTGCGACCTGCTGATTAAGAGTCAGCTGCTCTCCCAACTAAGCTAATGCCCCGTCTTCTTAAGAACATCTATTATATTACCATAATTTACTTTATAAATCAAGCCTTTACGGATGAAAGTTTTACCTCAAAAAATCCGGGGAGCGCGAATGTTCCGATATGGATTGAATCGACATCAAGAGAAGGCGACCGGTGATTCATACGGAACGCTCCCCTTATTAGGTTAAGCCGCCTTCTCACTTTTACGGTTTGATTTCTCTACCCAGTAAGCCGCTCCTGCAATGAGGACAACCAGCACAATCTGCGGAAGGATCGTTTCCATTGTCGGATAAAAACCGATCCATTCAATATTAGGCAAAGATGCCAAAGTATGCGCCGGAAGCAACTTGGCAACTTGCAAGGCATGGACGCTTACTCCGAGAATTTTAAACGATAAAAAGTAAATCAGCACAGTAGCAACCAAGAAAAACGGTCGAACCGGGATTTTGACGCTGAAATGAATAATCAAAAACCCAACGATGAACAAGATGACCAACGCTATTCCGATTCCTGCCAGCAATCGGCCGACACTCATCGAAGGAGCCATCCCAACATAAAAAATGATGGTTTCTGCTCCTTCTCTAAAAATAGCCAGAAAGCTGATCAACGACATCGTCCAAAGACGGCCGCCTTCAAGCGCTTGATTCATTTGCTGCTGAATATATTGATTCCATTGACGAACATTGGACTTATTATGCAGCCATGCCCCCACCGTCAACATCATCACAACGGCCACGATTCCGGCAAACCCTTCAATATACTCACGGCTGGAAGCACCTGTCATTTTGGAAAAGGCCAAACTTAACACGATCGCAAACAATGCACTGGCGAGAATACCAGCGCCGGCCCCTCCCCATATCCATTTTTGTTTTTCCGCCTGATTCGTTTTTTTCAAAAAGGCGACAAGAGCCGCAATCACAAGCAATGCTTCCATGCCTTCACGCAGCAAAATCAAAGCGGCATCCCAAATGCTGTAGCTTGTTTGTTTCATTAGAGACTCGAGGCGGGAATGTAAGTCATTGATGATGGCTTCTGCCTTATGGATATCACCGCTGTTGGAGCTTAAAATACTGACTGCCGCCGGTACTTTCGTCTCCATATCATTGTACAATGCAGCGTCCCGAGTTTGAACTTTCCCTTCTACCATCGGCCAAATCGTTAAAACCTCATTTAAGGAGGAAACGGCCTTTGATTTATCATCCTTTTGGATCGCTTGGACACTATCCTTTAATAGTCGGTTTAAATCAGAAAGAGTATACTCTTTTGAGTTCGTTTTGGCGGACGCCTTTCCGGATAAAAAGTCATCAACCGATTGTTTCAATGACTGAAGGCTGTCTGTTGCCTTTTTTTGATCCACTGGCTCTTGGGTAAGAGCAATTCGCAAAAAGGACATATTTTTTTCGATTTCTCCATAAGAGGCAACACTTTGTTGTCGAACAGCCATTTCCGCCTCTCGATTCCATACGGTCTCAAATTGGCGATATTGATTATAGGCTTGTTCCCATTTTTTACTTTCAATCAAAGTTTTCATTTGTTCCATCATCGGCTGCAGTTGACGGACTTTATCTTTTTCTTCCTCTTTATTACCTTTTGATTGCTGTTCTTCCAAAAGAATCAGCTGGCTTGATAAAGCGGAGAGAGCATGACGGAGATCCCCTGCATTTTTTTCGTGTAAAGCTTTTTTCGCCTTTTCCAGTTCTTGGTTGATCCGCTTTACCTGTTTGCCGCTTGGTTTTTGAAGCGTATTCCATTCTTGCTCAAATTGCTGGATATCCTTCTGAATGACATCCCAGTCAGCTGATGATTGCGTATGCGTTAATGCATCACCGATAGGAACATACAATTCATCATACCCTTTCTCGGCATAAGCAGGAGAAATCTTTAGAAAACAAACCAATATGCCGATCACGACGATGATGATGTGAGATCGTTTCAAAATATCATCTCCTCATTTCCAAACGAGACTCTATTCAAACAGAGACTCTCCGATATAGCCGCCTTTTTTTACACCGGGGAAGCAGGCAAAAATGGCGCTTCCGCGATGGGTAATATATTCGTTTAATTTGTCGTTTTGAGAAAGCCTGGATTGAATGGGAATAAATTGCCGGCTAGGCTTGCGTTGGTAGCACATAAAGAGCAAGCCTGCGTCCAAACTTCCGGTTTTTGGATCCATCCCGTCGGCATAAGAATACGAACGACGCAAAATTTTTTCCGTTCCGTCATGATGCGCCAGCCGAACATGTGAATCGACCGGAATGTAATATTGACCATCCGGCCGTTTTTTCTTTAAATCAAGAGGATCGAATTCATCTTTTTGGCCAAGCGGAGCCCCGCTTGCTTTATGACGGCCAAAAGTCTCTTCCTGGTCGCGCAAACTGGACCTGTCCCATACTTCAATATGCATTTGAATTCTTCTGACGACTAAATAAGATCCGTTGATTAGCCAATTAGGCCCGTCTCCCGGCTGAACCCATACATACCGATTCATTTCTTTTGCATTGTGCACATCCGGATTGACCGTTCCATCTTTAAATCCAAATAAATTCCGCGGCGTATCTTTTTTGGAAGAAGCCGCTTGCTTGGAACGCTGAAATCCGGCTTGCGCCCATCGGATCGTCGCTTTGCCGCGGGCGATTCTGACCAAATTTCGAACCGCATGGAAGGCCACTTGGGCGTCGTCTGCGCATGCCTGAATGCATAAATCTCCTCCGCACCATTTCTCATCCAACGCATCGAGAGGAAACTTCGGCAGTTCTTTTAATTCTCCGGGTTGCTTACGCTTTAAGCCAAAGCGATCCTTTCCATCTTTTACAAAAAGCGTGGGCCCCACACCAAAGGTAATCGTTAAATTAGAAGGCGAAAGCTCCGCTGCTTCTCCTGTATCTTTAGGGGGCAAAAAGTCGTTGCCGGAATTCTCTCCGACCGGCTTTCCGGCCGTCATCAAAGCGGCGGCTTTCGTCCAATCTTGAAAGAGTTGGATTAATTCTGATCGGCTCTCAGCTGTTACATCCATTGCAGCAAAGTACACATGATTTTGCATTGGTGTCGCAATTCCTGCTTGATGGGCACCATAAAAAGGAACGGTTTCGTCCTCTTTATCTTCTTCGGCCGCTTCCGGGAATAAGTTCGTCATCGTGAGCAGACTTCCGGCGCCGCTAGCCCCAAGCGCAAGGCCAATTCCTCCGGCTCCCGCTATTTTCAGCATATCTCTGCGGGAAATCTGCTTAGACAAAAAAGTTGGTTCTTCCGGTTGTTTCTTCGATTGTTCCGTCATTATGATTCCTCCACAACAATGCCCATTTTGGAAAGAGGCTCTGCCAGTGCATCAATCGCTTGGCTTAATTCTTTTACCTCTGCGGACGTTAACTCAGTGTATGGAACATATCCGTCGCCTTTTTTATGCTGATTGAGCAATTGGTTGACTTGATCAAAATGACTTCCGATTTCATCCGAAAGCTTCTTATCTTTTTTCTCTAAAGCAGGCTTCAGCAACTCATAAATTTTTTCAGCTCCTTGGACATTTGCGGCAAAATCGTATAAATCAGTATGGGAATAGCGATCTTCTTCCCCCGTTACTTTCGATGTCGACACTTCATTCAATAAATCAACCGCACCGGTAATTAATATGTCCGGCGTCACTTTGACCGTTTCTACTTTGGCACGCAGCAATTTTACATCTTTCAACAATTGGTCTGCATATTGCTCATAGCCAACTGTCGTGTTCTCTTTCCACAAACCTTTTTCAATTCGATGGAATCCCCGCCATTCCGATGCCGGAACATCTCCTTCACGGGCGTCAATTTCAGGATCGAGGTCTCCAAATACTTCTGCAATCGGTTCTGACCGCTCATAATGCATCCGAGCCAGCGGATAAATTTGTTTTGCCTTTTCTATGTCACCGCTTTTGACAGCGTTTGTAAATTGTTCCGTGTCTTTTACAAGTTCATCTATTTCTCCAATGGCATAGCCACGATACTCTTTTGTGACTTGCGCCAATTCTTTTGACTGCTGCGTTGAAGCACTTTTGTCCGTCTTCTTAGGCTCAGAGTCTGTTTTAGAAGATTGAGAACAGCCGAATAACAGGCTGGATGATAACAATGTCACGAATGCAGCTTTCCAAATTTTCACTTTTCTTTTTCCTCCTCTATAGATGAATATGTATTCTATCAATCGAATAAAATATCAAACCATTACAAATGTATTATATATAATAATGAGAATCATTTTCAATACTATTTTCATTCATTTTTCACAAAAATCCAACAAAAAGAGAAAAAACCAATTATTTGTCTGAAAAATAAAACTGTTTTACAATAGAATTAGATTCATATAATCGACATGGTAGGAGGGGTCCCTATGGGGAAAACGGAAGTCGTACGTCAGCCGGAATACGAAATTGATTCTGTATTTTTAGAGCGCTGGTCTCCACGTTCATTTTTAGAAAAAGAGGTGCCGGAAGATATCCTGCTTAGCCTGTTTGAAGCGGCACGATGGGCGCCGTCTGCTTTCAACCTTCAACCATGGCGCTTCATTCTGGCTCGGACTAAAGAAGACCGTGAAAAATTCATGACGTTCATCGGTGAATTTAACCAAACTTGGTGCAAAAAAGCTCCCGCATTCGCTTTGATTATCTCTCAATTGACTAGTGAAAGGGGCAATATCGGTTCTCACGCTTTCGACGCAGGCGCCGCTTGGGGTTATTTATCCTTGGAAGCAACGAGAAAAGGCTTGATTACGCATCCGATGACAGGAATTGATTTTGACAAAGCTCGTGAAGTATTGAATATTCCGGAAGACTATGCGATCGATGCTCTTATCGCCATTGGCTATCAAGGAGAAAAGGAAGCTTTGCCGCTACACTTGCAAGAAAGAGAAGTGCCATCCACTCGCCGGCCTGTGAAAGAATCCATCTTTGAAGGCAGCTTTGGCGAACCGCTTAAATAAGCAGTGGTGTACCTCTTATCTTTCACACATCGTACATATCTGTTACGTTTCTTTGATCGTTTTTATTGTTTTTTCTGGCGTTTTCGTTTTAATCGAATACGCCAAGAGCTAAGCGGTCGAGTATAGGTTCGATCGTTTTATCGTGTGATTACAAGCTATTTTGAATGAATATTGAACGATTTTTTCTCGCAAAAAAACGGTGCCCCGGAAGTCAGTTAGATAACCCGGGGCACCCTTTTTAATGTAAATCTTTTTATAGTATGATCGCGAATTTCATTCGCTTTCCGCGAGCGAACCGCAGCCTTCTCGCTCGTCCCTCGCTGCTAGGTATCGCCTAGTCTTGCTTTTCCCGCAGGAGAGTCTCGCCCATTTTGAGATCGTCACATTAAAATGTACCTAATGGTAGCCGTTTTGGCCATTAGCTGAACCGGATGTTTTCCCTTTCGGCTTTTGCTTGCTGTTTTGTTTCGTTCCGCCGTCTTTTTTCTTAGCCAACGAACTCCCTCCTTCGCATATAGGTAACATGCATTCCTTAATATGCGCAAAAAACGGAAGAAAATTTATCCCTTATTTACAAGAAAAGAGCGTTGATTACATCCTGCTGAGAACACTCGCCCTTTATGCCTCGATTGGTCTACTCTCCATCCTTCGAGAAAAAATCCTATTTATTCCCTTTAGTACATTTTTAAAGCATAAAAAAACCCAGCAACCTTTGTTGTTGCTGGATCGTTCTTTTTGGGCAAATACTCGGAAGTTATTCCCCTAAATCCACATTGTGGTACACTTGCTGAACATCTTCTAAATCTTCTAATGCGTCAATCATTTTTTCAAATTTTGCTTGATCTTCTTCTGAAAGGGTGACGTAATTTTGTGGAATCATCGTTAATTCCGCCACTTTAAAATCCGTTATTCCCACATTCTTGAATGCTTCTTGAACGGCATGAAATTGATCAGGGTCAGCATATACGATAACCGTGTCATCTTCTTCAAATACGTCCCGTACGTCCACATCTGCTTCTAATAATAATTCCAGCACTTCATCCGCTGTTTTCCCTTCGACTCCAATAACCGCCGTGGCATCAAACATATAAGCTACGGACCCGCTCACACCTAAATTACCGCCATTCTTTCCAAACGCTGCACGCACTTCTGACGCCGTACGATTCACATTATTCGTCAGTGCGTCCACGATCACCATCGATCCATTTGGTCCGAATCCTTCATAACGAAGTTCATCGTAGTTTTCATCGGAACCGCCCTTCGCTTTTTCAATCGCACGTTCAATAATCGCTTTAGGCACATTATACGTTTTCGCACGTTCCAGTACCACTTTTAACGCACGGTTGGCTTCCGGATCCGGTTCTCCTTGCCGGGCCGCTACATAAATTTCACGTCCAAATTTCGCATAAATACGACTCATATTCGCATCTTTCGCAGCTTTTTTATCTTTTATATTATTCCATTTACGTCCCATGAAGTTCCACTCTCTTTCCGACACAAAATGATTCACAACACTTTTAAAACATCCATTCAAGGTGTGGAGACGGAATTTTTCATAAAACCACTAAATCATATATGAAGATGACGCACTTATCTGCTTTTGAATTATACACCAATTGCATAGGTGGTTTCGAGTGTTGTTTCATACGTTTCAAGAAAAAGATACAATATCTTCTATTCCGCCTGTTTTTTCCTTATTCCAGGATGAAACATGAAGGAATGCCGTTTTTGCTGCTTTTCACGCAAAATTTACTATCATTTTCCGATTCAGAAAAATATGGATAAGTTTTTTATCCTTTACGGAAACGATCCTTTTGCTATTAAATTTTACTGAGACAAGATCCCTGCCAAACACATTGGTGAAACGGCAAAAAAAGGACCATCAGCAGAAACTTGCTTTTCTGCTGATGGTTTTTATTGGTCATCTTGATCTTTATTCATCAAACGCAAAGCTTCCCGATATTGATCATCTTTTATGGGATCTTCCACTTTTGAAGGATTTTCCTCATCTGAATGGTCGGCGTCTTTCGAAACTTGCTTCCAAAAGTTTTTCAGCACTTGCCGATACTCGTCATCCGCCATGATCGATTGAAGATCTTCATCCTCGTGATGCCGGACATGATCGTCAGATTGGGAGAGCGGCGGCCGATCTGTTCCGGACTCTTCTTGACGTTGAGTACGTTCTTCCTCCGATCGGCCTGATGGTTCCTTAGTGACGGCACGGGTATTGACGGTCACTAAACCGGTGAGTACCAAAATCGAAAGGATGATACAAATAATCGTTGTCAGCATCCGGTCATCCCCCTATTCTTCCTCTGCCATTTTCTTGGCCACCCGAGCCACCCGCTCACCAAGGGCCCTTCCCAATTCCAATCCATTGTTGTCAATCGGTTCAGGGGAGTCAGGCGGACAGCTGATTCCCACGCCATAATATGAACCGTAAAAAGCATTTTCAGGAATATTCCCCGGCAAGCCGACGACAATCATTCCATGGTGAAGCATGGGGGTGATCAAATTCAGCATGGTGGATTCAACACCGCCGTGAATCGTAGCAGTCGTGCAAAAAACGGCTCCAACTTTATTCACCAGCTTTCCTTCCGCCCAAAGGTAGCCGAGACGGTCAATCCAAGTTTTCAAGCCTGAACTGACCGTGCCAAAATGTC
Organism: Bacillus sp. FSL W8-1127; assembly: GCF_038006725.1. Taxonomy (NCBI): domain Bacteria; kingdom Bacillati; phylum Bacillota; class Bacilli; order Caryophanales; family Bacillaceae; genus Bacillus; species Bacillus sp. FSL W8-1127. The sequence continues at coordinate 2,928,471 of NZ_JBBOVU010000001.1, forward strand.
CCGGTCCTCCCCAAATAATGGCGTCCATTTCCGGAAGTTTATAAATATCGGCATCCTTCACATGATCGATGAGGACTTCCGCTCCGGGCACTTTCTTCGCACCCTCCGCAATGGCTTCAGCGAGAGTTTTGGTATGCCCGCCTTCGCTGTCATACACCACATAAATTTTCATAGGGTCTACCCTCCTGTTCTTTGAAACTTAAGCTTACACTTCCTTCGGCCGCTCAGAAGGAGAAGGAAGCATTGGAACATTCCGCTTTCTTTTTGCCGCTTTATCGCGTACTTTGTCTTTTCGGACATCGCGCAAAAATAGACTTAGGATGAGCCCGACGATACATAACCCGGTTGCCCAATAAAAGGCATCATTAATTCCATTCACATTGGCTTTCAGCAAGATTTGGCTGTAAAGCGAAAAAACAGAAAGTTGCTGAGCCATTTCCACCGGCAAATGCGTCGCCCCCGCCATCGAATGGACAAAAGCTTGAAACGACTGCATAAACGTTGGATCAGCTGTGCTCATGCCATCCGCCAAGTTCGCATAATGGAAATTGGTTCTGTTGGAATAGATAGTGGTAATTAAACTGGTTCCTAACGCACCGGATATTTGGCGAAGCGTATTCGTCATCGCCGTTCCATGGCTGTTCAAATGTCTAGGCAATTGATTCATTCCGGCTGTCATAATCGGCATCATTAATAACGACATTCCAAAAGAACGAATCATGTAAAGGCCTAAAATATGTTCATAAGAAGTATGGATGGATAAGCGAGTAAATTCATAGGTTGTCAAGATCGTGACAATTAAGCCAACTGCTGCAAGCGGCCGGGGTCCTACTTTATCAAACAGCATACCTGAGACGGGCGACATCACCATCATAACAAGTGCACCCGGAAGCATTAACAATCCGGCCTGAAGCGGTGTAAATCCCCGCAAATTTTGCAAATAAATCGGCAGCAAGAAAATGCCTGCAAACATGGCCACTGTGATGATCGCGCTAATCACATTGGATAACGAAAACATGTCGTATTTAAAGACACGAAAATCAAGAATTGGTTTTTTCGATGTTAATTGTTGAATGACAAAGGCTACAATGCCTATCAAACCAATGACAATCGTTGTGAGGACAACAGGATCCGTCCATCCGTCTGTTCCCGCTTCACTGACTCCATATAATAGCGAAGCCACGCCTATTAAAGACAATAAAGCTCCCAAATAATCGAGTTTGATCTTTTTCGGCTCCATAATGTTTCGCAAGGTAAAGAAGGAAATCAGAATGATTAAAATTCCCAGCGGCACCATGGCGTAAAACATAATACGCCAAGAATAGTTTTCAATCACCCATCCTGATAAAGTAGGGCCGATGGCAGGCGCAAACATCATCGCCAAACCGAAAATCCCCATCCCTCTTCCGCGCATTTCCGGAGGGAAAACAAACATAATGATCGTCATAACGAGAGGCTGCATCACTCCGCCGCCAATCGCTTGAATTAAACGACCGATTAACATGGTGGAAAAATTAGGGGCAATTCCGCATATAAAAGTCCCCAACGTAAAAAATACCATGGCCACTAAAAACAAAATCCGGGTGCCGAAACGTTCGATTAAAAAGGCTGACAACGGAATCAACGCTCCGTTGACTAGCATGAATCCTGTAGACAGCCATTGGATCGTCGTAGCTCCAACCCCAAAATCCGTCATCATATGGGGCATGGCAACGCTTAGAAGCGTCTGATTCAAGATGGCCAAAAACAGCCCCAGCATGAGGACCGCCAATAACGGGATATGCTGCCGGATTCCTCGGTTCGTTGTATCAGCTGATTCAGAAGCCATTCTCGACTGCCTCCTTTCCGATTGAATTCATGACGATTATTTAGAAATTTTCACTTCTGCGTTCATGCCAGGCAGAACTTTATCCGATGGATCTTTGATCGAAATTTTCACCGGAACTTTTTGTGTAACTTTTGTGTAGTTTCCGCTGGAATTTTGTTCAGGTAATAAGGAGAAAACAGAGTTCGTTGCATAGCCGATTTCTTCTACTTTGCCATCAAATGTTGTATCCGGATCGCCATCCACCGTTATGGTTACTTTATCTCCTTTTTCAATGTCCTTAAGATCGGTTTCTTTAATATTGGCCACAATGTAGAGGTGACTCAAGTCAGCTGTTTGAGCCAACGTTTGTCCCGCTTGAACAATTTGATTTTTTTGCACTTGATTTTTAATAATGGTCCCTTTTTCAGGAGATGTTACCGGAATCGTCGTTTTGCCGTCAGAAATTTTTCCAAGCAAATCGTCCTTCAAAACTTTATCTCCTTCTTCTCCGGTCCAGTCCACTAATTTTCCGGAAGTTGTCGCCACAACCGGAACCATATCCGCTGATACTTTTGCATCATCAGTTTTCAAGTAGTTCGTGGTTTGATAGTAATAATAAGCTCCTCCTGCCAACAACAAGATCACGACAATGATCCCTACTAAATTCAATAGAACTAAACGTCCTCTTGACATTCTCTTTTTCTCCTTTCATCTATTTATACTTACTCTATGCATTTAACATAAATAGAAACCGGAAGTTTTTCACAAAAAACCTCCATGAAGCGAACCCAGTATAAATGAGTCATTTCCATCCCTTAGAACAAAAAAATTCCTGTGAAAGGTCATTTTTTTGCTCAAGACACCTTATCGCCACCCCTTTGAAAAACCGTTTTTCAACGAAAGAATCATTACTTAATTTCCGCATTTCTTCCTTGGTGATGCAGGTTTTTCAGAAATCCATCATCGGATCCTTTCGTCCGGATATACCATGAATAAGTAAAAATCCTCCACCCAGGATCCGCCGTTCAATCAAACCGTTCGAAAACAATTCCAGTCGCAAGCGGTTTAATTTTTCACTAATGCCATTCTTTCGAAACAAATTTCCGAAAGAACTAGCAATCTCCCAACTTCCTATTTGTGGATTAGTTCACAATCCCTTTTTTAGCCATAAACCATGCTAAAGAACTGAAACGGATGGTTAACCTTTTTTCCATTGTCTGCATACAAAAGTTCGCCGCTTTTGAAATTTCGTCAACCATACGGAATGGAAACGACCGATGGTGAACGGTTCAAGTATTCTTATTGAAGTGAGCACTTGATTTTTTATGGATGGATGACAGCGATCCCATCATGCCTACTCCTCGGCGATGGAATGAATCAGGTCATGTTGATGGCACTCGGCTCACTCCTTTCCTAAATAAAAATTTAAGCGATTTAAATATTATTACAGACAAGTTCACAATGTCAACCATTTTGTCACAATTTTTTTTCTTGGATTCTTGCTCTTTTCGAAACGAGAAAAATGCGTCTGATCTCCCAATAAAAGCGCATTTATGAGAATAAAAAAATAAAAGTAGTACCTTCTGGCCAAATCATCCTACTTTTTATTTGTCTTGTGAAAGTTTGACAACACCTTTTAAATTGTTTAATATTTAATTAGGTAAAATATCAGCAGGGATATGAGAGGACGAATGAAGATGCTCCAATACGAAAAAGAGTTTTTAGATAAAATGGAAATGATTATGGTTTCTATTAGTAAAAAACTGCGCCCATTGATAGAAAAAAATATGCAGCCATTCGGGATTACCGGGCCCCAGTATCATATCATGAAAATGTTGAAGCGCGAAGGTCCTGCCCGAGCGACTCAATTAGCGGACATGATGAATGTGAAACCAAGCGCCATTACTGTGATCATTGATCGATTAATTGAACGCGGGCTTGTCGAAAGGTGCCACTCCGACACAGATCGACGAGTAGTCATGATGCAATTGACGAAAGCCGGCGAAGAGCTGGTGGAAACTGTCAGTGTATCTTTCAGTCAACTGATGGGCACCTTTTTTTCTCATTTTTCCAATGCGGAATTGATGACCTTTTACCAATTATATAAAAAGCTCGATCAAGTCATCGACGAGGTTTTGTCCGAAGAAAAATGATCCCCTTTTGAAAGCAGGATAGATCAACGTCGAACAAAAAGTCGGTTCCTGCTTAGGAGCCGGCTTTATCGATCCGCCATTTCGTTTTTGCATCAAAAAAGCAGGATTTCTCCAGTTGAAAACGAAACGCCGCCTGTTCTCCCGCTTTCCATCCTTTATCGGAAGGCACTTTGGCTAAACATGGTTGACCTCCGACGTGAAAAGACAAGATGGTTTCGGCCCCCATAAACTCGACTAATTGAATATTCGCCGTCACGGTTGCAGAATCTGTCATCCCCTCAGAAAACGCGATAATGTGCTCCGGGCGAATGCCTAGAAGGACCGTTTGCCGATCATACCCGCGTGCTTTCAGAAACGATGCTTTCTGTTCCGGCAGCTTAAAAAGCAGGTCGCCGATCTGAAAGAAACCATTTTCCAACCTTCCAACGAAAAAATTCATCGCGGGGGAACCGATAAATTCGCCGACAAATTGATTAGCCGGATTTTCATACACTTCTTGCGGTGTTCCCACCTGCTGAATTTCCCCCTCTTTCATAACAACCAGCCTTGTCCCCAACGTCATGGCCTCTACCTGATCATGCGTTACATAAATAGAAGTCGTTTTTAGTTGTTGATGAAGCTTTTTAATTTCATTTCGCATTTGAACCCGGAGCATCGCATCTAAATTGGATAGCGGCTCATCGAATAAAAACGCCTGCGGATGACGAACGATGGCCCTTCCCAGCGCTACCCGCTGCCGCTCGCCTCCCGACAACTCCCTCGGCTTCCGATCCAGTTTTCCTTTTAACCCCATCACATCCGCCGCCCATCGCACCCGCTTATCGATCTCTGATTTAGGGAGTTTTTGCAGCTTTAAACTGAAAGCCATATTTCCGTAAACGGTCATATGGGGGTACAAAGCGTAATGTTGAAACACCATGGCCAAGTCACGGTCTTTCGGTGGAATGTTGTTGATTAATTTTCCGCCTAAATATAAATTCCCTTTCGTGATGTCTTCAAGACCCGCAACCATTCGCAGCACCGTTGATTTTCCGCTTCCAGACGGACCTACAATCACGAGAAACTCTTGATCTGAAATATGTAATGAAAAATCCCTTACCGCCTCTATGCCGCCGTGATACACTTTAGAAACGTGTTCAAACCGGATGTCAGCCATTCATCATTTCCCCTTCCCGAACGCCTTTCTCCCTTCAAGTATAAACTTTCCCATGTGTGAAGCAAAAATTTTTTCTAATCGGACACACTATCAACGAAAGGAGGAATGCGATCATGGCAAGGAACAACAGGCCTCTTGTACCTGGTGCCAGGAAAGCGCTCGACCAGCTGAAAGCGAATATCGCCGGCACTTCTCGTCCCCAAGATGCCAAATTTGAAACGGCAAAAGAAGCGGGCGTTCCGTTAAAAAAAGGGGATAACGGCGATCTGACATCTGAACAAGCCGGAAAAATCGGAGGAAAGATCGGCGGAAATATGGTGAAAAGATTGATTGAATTGGCAGAAGAAAACTTAACGAAAAGAAAATAAGCACGTGGTCTCCTCCATGCCCCTTATAAAGGAGGAGTCCTTTTTTCATTCGCTGTGAGTTTTGTGCTATAGTAATAGAATAGAAAACCGAATGTCGCTTCATTCTCAAAACCTATGATTCAACCAAAGGGAGATGAAAACAATGGGTTTAGTGAATAAGGGTATGACGGTTTTACATTTTGATGAAACATACAAACTGCAGTCAAAACTTCAGCTTTTTCCTCACGAAAACATTGACTTCTACGATCTCCAACACGTGAACTTATACTGCGAACAAGATTCTTTAACCAAAATTGAACAACGTCTTGCCGAAAGACGGAAAAAAGGGATGACGCTGATCGGAAGCGGAAACTACCATTATGTCACATCCTCTTTGTTAAAAGAAATCAAAGAGCCCTTTACGCTTGTCTTATTCGATCACCATCCTGACATCGGCCGTTCCGACGAATCAGACACATTGCTTTCTTGCGGATCATGGGTATCCTATGCCCTAAAGAACATTCCCATGCTGAAAAAAGCCGTGATCATTGGACCAACCTCTCTTAAGAATCAGGACTCTTCTTTGCCTAATGCGACCATTTTTCCATACAACAGCCACAGAGTTTCTTCCAAGATGATTCTTTCCAACATACCAACAAACACCGTTTATATCAGCATCGATAAAGATGTGCTCAAGAAAACAGACGCCATCACCAACTGGGATCAAGGACAAATGTCTCTCGCTTCATTGCTCCATTATATAGAGGCACTGCTGCAATATAAAAACGTATACGGAATGGACATTTGCGGAGAAGCAAAATTCTCGCCCGATCAGTATTTCGATCCAAACTTTCAAGAAGCCCTTCGCAAAAACGAATCCGCCAATATCAAAATTTTGCAAACTTTTTTTGAAGGAGCTTCCCATCTAAAAGGAGCATAACGAGATAGTCCTTCCATCCACGCTTGTTACATTTCTAAAAATATATGCCACTTTCAACGGAAGTACTGAAATGGTCGTATGAAGAAGACTTCAAATATTGAAACGGATCCAGTTTGCACCAGCAGAGGGAAGCAAATCCATTCGTTCATGCACTGCTTTCCTTTTTCGGGAAAGCAGTTTTTATTTTGCTTGAACGGCAATCCTGCCATACAAATTGAAAAGATCCATAATGATGAATGAAGGAACCCCTTCAAAAATTTTTTGCCAAGAGGAGGAAGAACAAATGAAGATCAATGAGCAGCTCGTATTAGTAACCGGCGGAAGCAGAGGTCTTGGAGCGGCAATAGTCCGTTCTTTTGTCCGAGAAGGAGCACAAGTCATCATCAATTATTACCAAAGCAAAGAAAAAGCTGAAAAATTGGCGGAAGAACTCGGACCTCGTACATTGGCGCTGCAAGGAGACGTCCGCAGCAAAGAAGATATGAAAAACCTGTTTCGAAAAGCAGAAGAGCATTTCGGAAAATCGGTCACAACCATTATTCATAATGCCCTGATTGATTTTCAATTTGATTCCGATAACAAAAAAGACGCCTTTACGATTGAATGGGAAGATGTTCAAAAGCAGCTGGAAGGCAGCGTACGTGGAGCGCTGAACATCATTCAAGCCGGTTTAGAAAAAATGAAAGCCTCCAAATTCGGCCGAATCATCACCATCGGAACCAATCTTTTTCAAAATCCCGTCGTTCCCTATCATGACTATACAACAGCCAAGGCGGCATTGCTTGCTTTGACAAGAAACATGGCACAGGAATTAGGCCCATATAACATCACCGTCAATATGGTGAGCGGCGGATTGCTTAAGAAAACCGATGCCAGCCGAGCCACTTCGGATGAAGTATTTAAACTAATTGAAGCATCCACTCCGTTAAGACGTGTGACTTCTCCGGAAGAACTGGCAGACGCCGTCCTCTTTTTCGCTTCGCCGTGGAGCCGCGCCGTCACGGGTCAAAACTTAGTTGTCGACGGCGGATTGGTGATGGACTAACGAAATGGCACTTACATTTGCATATGGGAACATGGAAAACTTGGTTGACCCGAAAACGCCGTCCCTGATTTTGGAGCCTGCTCGCCCCAATGAAATCAACCGAATGTAAGGTTTTTTTGAATGCCGAACAAGAAATTGAAAAATTAAAGTATCATCAAAGTTTATTGTTGACGATGCTTTTAGATAAGGAAGATACGGATTTTTCCTTTTTTCATATGATTTTAAATTATGATTTATCGAGCGAGGAAACGAAAGAAATGATCCATTCGGTCTCAAAAAATTAGACATACGAGGAATTCGCTTCTTCTATTAAAAGAATAAAAGAAAGTTTAAATGCAGAGTATGTATTGAAAAGCTTAACCGCACAAAACATCCATAAAGAAATTATTTTGAAAAATAGATGAAAGGACATTTTGATTCCGTCCTAATGAGGAACTTGGATGATGCTGACAAGTAGATGATCAGCATCCTTTTTTGTCCGCTTAAATCTTGGATCCCCTATACCAATCAGTTGAAAAAAACAAGCCGGCTCATGTTGTTTTCCCTTTCCTCTAACAAGGCCCGCCGTTATTTTGGATTCCCAAGCCAAAATGTATGTACGTCCATTTTCTGTTCCGCCTATATACGTATTTTCCACATTTTGTCCTTTTTTCGCTAAAACGAAGGCTTTTTACCTATTTCTCAAAAACAACCATTTTTTGTCATCCTCCAACTCATCTTTTCGAACAAACAACATAATATGGTAAAGGAAAAAGGAGGTGAACAACATGGGAATCCGATTCATTAAAATCGCGGTTGTTTATTTTGTCATTGGCATTTTATTAGGATTATATATTTCGTTATCCCATTCATACATCCTAAGCGACGTGTACACATCCATTCTTTTGCTCGGCTGGACATCCTTAGGCTTAGCCGGACTGATTTATCATCAATTTCCTCAACTCGGCACCAATGCTCTAGGAAAAACACATTTTTGGCTGTATAACATTGGTTTTCTAGTGTTGATAATTGCTCTCGCTTATTTGCAGTCAGGATATCCGTCGGCCGAACCTGCAGCGTTGGTAGGACTCATTCTCGTGGTCATTGCGGTTATCCTTTTTGCCATCAATGTCTTGTCTAATTTGAAAAATAGCAGCACTTAAGTACGGTGCAACTTCCATCAGCGGGGTGACAGAAAAACCCCGCTGATGGTTAGTGGAGCAATCGGTCATTTGAGGAATTTTTCTTTTATCTGAATATCTTTTGAAGCAAAACTTCCAAAGCAAAATCATAGATGTCGTAACAGGTGTTGGTATATTTAACGAAATCACAAAAGAAGACGTTCATTGTTGACTAAATGGAACGTCCTATTTTTATTTTTTCTTGATTATCATCCATAGGCTTTATATCCCAAACTTTGATTGATTCGTTGGACGACAGGTGATTTTTGATGACCATTTGGATCTAGTATTCCTAATTCGCCAGCTCTTTTTAACGCTTGAATCAGAAGTTCGCTGTTCCCATTGCTGCGAAGTCGACGTTCTTCTTCTGCTGACATGTGAATCACATTTTCTGTATGAATGGGGCCTGTTGCATTTTCCATCATATCTCGAAAACCTTTACCATCTAACATCACCCAATTATTTTTTTCCTCTATTACATGTCCTTTATATCCATAAAGAGAACGAAGCAACAAAAGTTGACAATTAGAATGAAAATTGGCAATCTGTTCTTGGTTTAATCTACTAAACATGATTCTCACTTCCTTTCTATTTATTGATATGGAATGCTCATAAAAACAATCATCTATTCCAAGAATCATTTTGGATAACGATTGAACAGAAATACCACTACGGCTTTTTACTTCAACATGGTAAACCATCTATCCCCTTCAACTTCAGCGATTCCTATAACAAAGATTCTTTCATTATGAACGGATTGGATTGGCGGCGTTGTTCCTATCCTTCTTGAATAAGCTCAATCATAAAGTGCCCATTCTACTCATCCTTCATTTTTATCGGCTTTATAAACTAAATTTTTATAATGTTGCTAAAAATCCAAATATCTTTCATCACCTCCGTTTTAATGGACTAAACCGTCCGTCTAAAAAACGATAAACGCGAAAAAGCGAAAAAGAATTCGCCGAAATGTTCATCTATTCCGATGAAAAAGCGGACTTTCCAGCTAAAACAGGCTGGCAAGTTCGCTTTTTTCTCGTTTTACAAATCATTGGTCGTTGACAGAAACAAAAATATTGTTATAATTAATATCAAATTAATGTTAGAAAATCTAACATGAATCGGGTGCAATGAAATGAAAAAGATCGAAGCCATTATTCGACCGGAAAAAGTAACCGAGACGATTAAAGGATTAAAAAATATAGGGATTACAGGTTTTACGGTTTCTCAAGTAGTCGGCAGGGGGAAACAAAAAGATACTCAAGGGGTGTATCGGGGAAAAAATTATAAAGTGACGCTCCATCCTAAAGTGAAATTAGAAATTGTTCTATCGGATTACATGGTGGAACCGACCGTTCAAACGATTATTCAATGCGCACAGACAGGAGAAGACGGCGACGGGAAGATCTATGTCTATCCGATTTTGGAAGCTTATAATATTCGGACCGGTACATCCGATTGGAGCATTGATGATTTAGCCAATCAAGGAGGATGAGATCGATGCAACTAACCTATATCAATACCGTTTGGGTTTGTCTCGCAGCGGCGATGGTGATGTTCATGGAAGGCGGATTCAGTTTGCTGGAATCCGGTTTCGTTCGCACGAAAAACGCGGTGAATGTCACGATGAAGATTTTTGTTGATTTAACGGTTGGCGCTCTGGTCTTTTGGATCATCGGCTTCGGCATTATGTTTGGGAAAGACGCTTTCGGGTTGATCGGCACAAGCCTTTTTGGCAGTCCTGAAAAAATCCACCTAACCCTCCATTTGCCGAGTGCAGCCTACATTTTGTTTCAAATGGGATTTGCGGTAGCCTGCATTTCCATTATTTCAGGAGCTGTAGCGGAGCGGATAAGTTTTAAAGCTTATGTGTTAACAGCCGCTCTGATTGCGGGCATCATCTATCCTCTTTCCGGACACTGGATTTTTAACAGTGAAGGCTGGCTTGCTAAGATGGGAATGAAAGATTTTGCCGGATCAGCGGCCATCCATGCAGTCGGCGGATTTGCTGCTTTAGCGATGGTCAAATGGCTCGGACCGCGCAAAGGGAGATTTAACTCGGATGGCAGCGTGAATGTATTTGCTCCCAGCAATATTCCGTTAGCTTCGTGCGGTGCGTTTATTTTATGGTTCGGCTGGTTCGGTTTTAACGCCGGAAGCACATTAGACGCTTCCAACACTCATCTAGCCTCGATTGCGTTAAACACGATGCTGGCCGGGGCAAGCGCCGGTACTTCCGCCCTTCTCTTTACCATTGGAAAATACGGAAAAGCAGATCCAAGTTTAACGATCAACGGCGTTTTATCGGGTTTAGTCGCCATCACAGCGGGCTGCGCGTATGTCTCGGAGTGGAGCGCAATCATCATCGGAGCTGCGAGCGGAATCATCGTCATTTATGCGACGCTTTTCATCGATAATTTAAAAATTGACGATCCGGTCGGCGCGGTTGCCGTCCATGGCTTTAACGGCGTATTCGGCACGATCGCCGTCGGTTTGTTCGATTCCACGCAAGGGCTGTTGACCACCGGGCACTTCTCCCTTTTAGGCGTTCAGCTGCTGGGATCCATCGTGGTCATCGCCTGGGGCCTAATCAGCGGCACAGTCATTGCGAAAGTAGCTGAGAAAACAGTGGGATTCCGCGTCGAAGAACGAGAAGAAGACGAAGGGCTGGACATGGCTTACCATGGAATCCCGGCTTACAACGATTTAGAACGATTTGCAGACATTCCGAGCAATCTTTATAATTTTGAGGAATCCACCGGCATCACCATCGCCCCCGTGGAAAGCAAAAAAATCTCCGGATAATCTTGATTGGCTTTTCATAAGACTATAACCACCTCACAGGTCGGCTTAACAAGCCGGCCTGTTTTGTTTATTGCTTCTTCCAACCAATCTCATCTTCATTTCGTACCTATCTCTTCCATTATCTCTGAACTTCTTAAGCTTCAAAAGCACTCTTTTTTCCCCACAAGGATACAATAAGGATATAGTCGTTGAACCGTTATCGTCATGGCCAAAAAGAAGAACAGGAAGTATCTAAACTTTTTTCTTTTCGGTCTTTTCGATAAAATGGAAATATCCGTTTTCATAAAGAAACAGAATATTTTGGATGACAGAGGCGAAAATCATGTTACAACAGTTCAATGCACAGCTGGAAAAAAGAATGCCGATTATCACGCCGGTCAGCGTGATCCTTGGCGTATTATTCGCCCATTCTTTGCATTCCTTTGCTTTTTTAGTTCCGTGGCTTTTTGCATTTATGACCTTTGCCGGCAGTTTGAGTTCGAATTTTCGATCGTTTAAAGAGGCCGTTCTGCACCCGCTGCCTATTTTTCTGACGATGGCCATCCTCCATATTTTCATGCCGCTTGGCGCATGGGCTTTTGGCCATCTTGCTTTTCATGGAGATCTTTACACGATCACAGGGCTCACTTTAGCGATGGCCATTCCAACCGGCATCACAAGCTTTATATGGGTTTCCATTTATAAAGGAAATATTCCTCTTACTCTTTCGGTGATTTTGATCGACACGTTCCTCTCGCCGTTAATCGTTCCTTATACGGTTTCCTTCTTCATCGGAGCCAAAGTGGAAATGAACACGATGGATATTATGAGTGGATTGATCGGAATGATCGTCATTCCGTCGCTGATCGGCATGCTGGCCAACCAAATTTCAAAAGGAAAAGCCAAGGAAGTGCTTGCCCCTCGCTTGGCCCCGTTTTCGAAAATCTTTTTAGGAATCGTCGTCTTAATCAACAGCTCAGTGATTGCTCCGTATTTGCGCCATATCGATTGGAAACTGGTCGAAATTGCGGCGGCTGTATTTTTGATCGCTTTTAGCGGCTACTACCTGTCCTTTATTATCGGCCGGATATTCAAACAGAAAAAAGACACAGTGGTCGCGATCACATTCCTTGGAGGCATGCGCAACATCAGCGCAGGTGCGGTCGTCGCAGTTTCTTACTTCCCGGCCAAAGCCGCCGTTCCCGTTGTGATCGGCATGCTCTTCCAGCAAATCCTCGCCTCCACATACGGACACATCGTGGACCACTATTATCGAAAACAAGCTAAAGCTTTTGAAAAAAGGGTGTCTTAGTAGCGTTAGAGGATGGCAAAATCAATTAAAAGTAGATCGTATGATATCAATTTTTAAAATTGCAGCTAATTCCAGAAATGAAGTAGTTTATATGAAAAACGTGTTAGAAGAGGAGCTCGTAAATGAAGCCGAATTTACAAACCGAAGGGATAATCATTTCTGAAAGCTTTCATAATAAGAGGAATAAAACATAAATGAACGTGCCAATTGTTGAGGGCTTCTTTTGAATGAAGTCCTCATATTGATTCATGTCGTCAAAACGTTCATACCTCAACTTCATCAGTTGAATCCTCTTAGTACAGATGGTTGTCTTAGTTCAATAAAAAGCTCATCATTCTTTGTGTGATAAACAATGGTATTTTTATTTGATTTTAATAATTCCTTCGTTGCTTCTTGTGAATCCTTGATTGGACGAATCAACGCGACATCATCGACAATCTTTTTATTTTCAACTATATGGGCATCTATAACTGACATTAAAACGTATTGATCAGGATAAATTTCACGTACTTTTTGCCATTTCACTTTCCCCGCCCCCATGTGCAAAATTTAGATTCGATAATTTTATTGCTTTTTCTTAAAAATTCATATTAATTTCTTTTTTGAATTTTATAATACTGAAAGTCGTTACAAAATAATGGGTCTGGGCCCCTTCTTCAAAGTATTCATCGTCACTGAAATTAGCATGAACTACTCCTTTAGATAACATTCGATAAATAATGGACTCTACGGATAACACTTTCAATCATGAGAAAAAAGTGAATACTAATGCGAATCCTTTTCTTTTACAGGTTCAGAAAATACCCAACTATCATCCTAACCTTAGATTGTCCCCAATCAAACAATACCCCTGTACTTTTCCCTCACCAATTAACCGAATACGTTTATCCGTTTCAAAAATAAAAGTTGTTCTATCACCTTCATTCAATGAGAAGTCTTTAATCTTTCTTATGTTAACTTCCCAATACCCTTTATATTCATTAGTATTATCCATAAGCTTTATTTCTAAGGAGAAACAACTTAATTTAATGTCCTTACCGTATCTATTTTGATAATTAATATTGAGGATATTATACTGTTCCATATTAACAAACCCTTTCATAACTTTTATGAGGATACATTAGTATTGTGATTTGAATTTCCCTTAAAACTTTTATCGTTAATAATTTTTTCACCTCTGATACGCTTAAAAAATTATAGAAAACATGTTTAGTTAGATACGTATTAGAATTTAATTTATGGTTATCATCAGAATGAATTATTTCGAGAATTTCAACACTAACGTACCAGCTTCAGCGACCATTAAAACAGTCTCAATCCAACAATGCGATTAACTTTATACAAATCCAACGAAAAATGATTACTTTACATAATCTATTTTGATGAGGAAAATAAGAAGAGATCACATAAGGTGTTCTAAAAGAGTAAACTACTTTATTGTGACTAACGAAAAATTGTAATACTCTTAGTGATTTAGAAAGTTATATCACTTTTTACATTTGCTTATTGATGAAAGTAAATACGATAGATGTTTTCGTATTTTAGTATCAAGATTGCAATAATCTTCCCAGACTTCTATAGATACTTGTTGACCTTGTTTGAATTCTGTATAAAACCATTTGGAAAGTTCATCAAAAAATGTCGCAGAAATAATTCCATGATTACGAAGCTTAGCAGCATTCAGCAACCATCCGTAACCAGTTTCAAATTTATTTTGGTAGCCAAACACTTTGGTCGCTAACTCTATTATTTGAGATTCATATTTTGAATAATTTTGATTCCGGATAGTTAAATCTGTATTACTTATAATTTTTACAAATGGCACCAATTTTTTATCCTCACATCTTTTTTTAATAAATCATTTAGGTTTCTTCTACTTACGTTTTAGCTGATGTAGATATCCAAGCCACTTATTTTAATCATGCTCAAACGCAATTCAATCATCTTATATCAATTTTTTAGTCGTTACATTTTAATCACTGCTTTCTTAATTTTTTGATTTAATTTTAATAAACCCTTTAGTTTTGCGCCACTTTCGTCATTAAATATGTAGAAAGATATACAATGATTAACATCAATTTTCAGTAGATCTTTTATCTCTTTCCTTACTTATACTGCTTATTTTCAAGAATTTCTAAAAAATTCTATAATAGCACAAAAAATTTTTGAATTACGATCTTTTTATGTAAAAGTCTGGTCTTGTGTAATAAGAAAAGATTTTGCTCAGCACTTTAAACATGCCCATCCAAAATTTGTATTTGAATATGAAAAAAAGAGTCCCATAATGAAACTCAGGAAAATTTTATTTTGCTTTAAACAAAAAGGATTTCGCTCCAAAGAGAGAAATCCAAAATGTTGATTATACATTATGTACATGTATACTTCAAAAGATAGATGTATACTTATTTATTATTTGATTAACCTTAAAATAACCATCCTCATTTATATCCTATAAGCTGCTAAGAATTATAGGCTACTATTCTTGATAATATGCTATAAAAAATCACAATGTAAGCTCTAATACTAGCTTTCAGATGGCCACCATAACATTTCTTTAACCTTTCTTTTGCTCACGCGGCCATTTTCTATAAAAACTTGGGGAAATCCCGCTGAATAGCCTCTTACATTTTCCTTTCCAAAAATATCTATAATTCTTTGGCAAGTGTTTGTAAAAGAAGTATCGGGGTGCTGTTTCATGAACTCCTCAAGCGCATCTCCTTCAAACCATTCGTCTTTTCCTTCTTCGCCCAAATAACCAATGATCGAACATTTAGTACCGCTCTCTTTTATATTTCTTTTTGCCGTGAAAATACTCCGGTAAACAAAATCGTCCGATGGCAATGAGTATCCAGCAAAAATTAAATGTTCTGCTTTTTCAATTGCCACTTTCATATCTCTCTGTATTTCCTCAATAAACGGAGGAAAGCTGTTTTTAAAATTAGTCTGCATCACAATCGAAGTATGATGGAGTTCTGTGATAGAGCCACAGTGTGTACATTGCACGACATCATATTTTCCTTCTTCTAACGCCTTCTTCTCTTCTTCTGATCGCGGTTTTCTTGGAGATAAAGAAGGCAAAAGCAATGGAGGAAACAAATCGTCCGAATCAACCTTCCACTGATTGCCTAAATAAAACGTCAATTTTCCACAGTTAGGACATTGACGAAATCCATGAGATCCGTGCGGAAAATAAAATTTACCAATCCGTACTCTTCTAGAATCATATTCGGGGTCATTCAACCGTTGGACAGCCGTTTCATTCATCGGGAACCAAGGTCCGGGTGTATCTGAATCTATCTTTCTCACGGCCATAAAATGGGCAAAATCATTAAAAAGCTTCATAGGCTGCGGCGGAATACCAATGTAAGGTTTCATTTCCGATTTATTCATTTCTCTATGCGCATTAAAAATGAGCCATAGAAGCAGTGGGTCCCAGTTCATAGAAACAACTGCATAACTGAATAAGTAAAAATTCCGATCACTATAACGAAATTGTTTTTCTTTCATTAACCCCTCTTCAATCATGAATTCGGTCAAAACTTTTGCAAATTCATAATATTGACTATATACTTTTTTCTTTTTCGTATCCGACAATAATTGCTGATAGCCGATTTTATGAAAAGTAATGACCAACATATCCAATGTTCTTCTCGCCATTATCAATTTTTCCGGGCGAATAAATGTTTGGTCCATCCCATAAAACCCATTGCCCGATTGTATATGCATATCCAATAAATTATAAACATCTTGCAATTGAAGTTGTCCGTTTTCTTGAGGACATCTTTTAATGACCAATTTCAGCGTATCCCAATCATATAAATTGCGAATTTCGCTTACTCTTTCCGCAGAAAAACCAAGCTGTTCAGCCGCTTCCTGTCTTTCCGAATCTTCCCGGTTTGACAGAAGAGTCAACATGGCACCGAATTGTTTTTTAATTGTATAATTTATATTAGGAAAAACATGATTCAACCGTTCATTTAAACTCATTTCATGGTCCTTCGATAAACAAAAAAGTGTGCTCCCTATTTGGAGTGTTGTCTGCATACCAAGAGGCGCCGTTGCTCCAGATCCCCAAAAAATGACATTTTCAGGTCAATAAGGTTCATACTTATTGTACATAATCTCCACCTAATTCAATGGCAATCACTTTACCATCATCTTCATTACTTAGTGCCAGCTTTACAATATTTTGATTCTTGTAAAGATTGTATATCAGATCTGCCAGGTAATTTTCCATACCCTCATTACTTACTTTATACCACTTATTTTGCCTTTTAACTTTACAACATAGATCATCTTTTTTATTTTGATCAACTTTTTGATTATCTTTTTGATTTTCTTCATCTTTTGTCAATATCCATACATTATAAATTCCTTTATCACTAATCGTATTAGTGTTAATGGAATATTCACTTAAAGAAGCTACGCGGATTTGGATTTTTTTCCCGTCAAATTTCATGTGACTAATTTTTCCAATCGTAACGTAATTTTTCTCTTCCATTGATGATCCTCCAATCAAACTATAAGTAATATGTACCGATTCTATTTTACTATTTTCTTTCTTTTCTAAAAAAATGTTATAAATTTTTTTCCAACTAAAGTTTCCTTGCTGTTTAAGGCAAACTATTAAGAAATTTAACAAGCAGTGATTGATAGATTGATACATCACTCCCATTTAATCATTTTTAAAGGCGATAGTCATCGCTATAAAGATTCAATCTCACTCAACCAATAACGGAATTTGGCAAGTGACATTTTTAATTTCCATTTCATGCATTTTTTACTTGCCAAAAACATTTACATGCGGCTTCTTCGGACAGTTTCTTGAAAAAGTAAATGAAAATAATTGTAAAATAAACATATCACCACTCCCGTCATGAGCAGCGGCATTTAAATACTGCTAAACATTTTTTATTGCCGCTATTCTTGATACCATCTCTTTCCATTTATTCCTAGTTGAGCCACTTTAACGGGAGGTAAAGGTAAAGAAAAAAGCTTGAGCTATGAAAGATTATAAGAAGCTGAGGTCCAGTCTAACAAAGAAGGTTTAAACAAGCCGCATTCCCATCTTCAAAGCGTTAGAAACTTGCACCTTTTGTTTAAATCAATTTTTAACTCGAAAACGTGCTGAACTCTGACAAAAGGCTACTTTGTTGATAAAAAGAGAATATTATTATTCTTTAAGAGTTAAAAAGAAGAGCCCCCACCTTTTAGTAAAAATGAGGACTATTTTACTTTTCTCTGCTTATGTCTATTTCTACAAAAACCTTGGAAAAATCCAGCCGAATAACATCTCACATTTTATCTGACAAAATATCTATTTCGTGTTATTTGAAGTATCTGTTTTTCTCAATTTTACAAAAAATATCTTTCATCTGTTCATGTGTCGATAATAACAATTGCGCCCTTTGCAATGCCTTTTTAGACATTTCCGAGTAGAAATCTTTATTCTTTACATACTTAACTATCATTTGTTTCATTTCTTCATAGGAATCAACGCCAAAATCACTTCCTGCAGCAATAAAAACATCTCCGCTGTTTAATGTTACAACAGGCAATCCTTTAAACATAGCCTCTGCCACTGAACTCCCTCCTCCCGTCCTTTTCGGATTAACATACAGATCACACAACTCTAAAATAGCCAATACATCTTCTTGAAATCCTAGACACGTTGAATTCTTTTTTAGATAATTATTTGCCCTTACAAAATCAGTGTATTTTTTAAACTCACCAATAAACACAATATGAATGTTTAATTGTTTTATCATCTCAGTAAGCAGTTTTATAAAAGTTTCCGTTATCTCTTCATCTAACCTTGTTCCTACAATTGCAATCAAGAATTTATTTTTTGGCAAGTTTAATTGAGTTTTTGTATATTTTCTTTGCTGCGGCTTAAAATCAAAAGTAAATACACTCTCTATTACCTTTTCTTTATTAAAATCAAATTCTTTTAGTAGCTTGACATCATTTTCATTTACTTTTCTACCAATAACATACATATTTCCTTCGCTTAAAGGTAAACCACTAAAAACTGTGGAAATAGTAACAACAGGAACTATTTGGCTACATAAATCCGAATTGATACTGCCTCCACCAATTTGAAGAACAAAATACGGTTTCCGTTTTTCTATAAATTCCATTATATTAATAATTTCATCCATATCGGGCATTTGGTAAGATGTTTGATAAAACGGAATTTCGATATCTTTATATTTTATATTTCTATAGTTTTCTAATTCTTTCACTTCATTCCCAATAATAACATTATGAAAAGGAGAAAAACCTTTCGATGTTAACAACTCTTTTGTATTTATCAACATTACCTTTTTACCTAAATGCGTTATTAAACTGTAACATCTATCAAGTGCGGTTTTTGTAGGTGCATGATTTAAATTCAAAAATTGGGATGTTAAAACAACAATAAAATTTTTGTCCCGTTCTTCTTTAGGGATAAACTTATATCGATTTTTTATTTCTTTTCGAAAACTGTAGTAAATGTCCCTATAAAGTTTTCTTTGCAAAATAGCGGTTTGATAATCCCATAAATCTTGATTAACAAAACCTAACCGTATACATTGATATAAATAAAAATACTTTTCATATTTTCCTATTTTATGACTTTCTAACAAAACTGAATGGATTCTATTATAATATTTAGAATTAGGTAAAATATTCACTAAAAATGATAGAATGAATATTTCTACATATATATCAAATGATCGACTTAAAAGTTCAAACGATTTTATATAAAAATTTTTTGTAAAATAGTTGCTACTCACTATGAAATTTTTTAAAGATTCAAAATAATCCCGGAAAAATTTAAAGGACCTTAAATAACTATTTTTAGACTCATGTAATTGATTTATTAATTGTAGAGCATCATTAATAGATAAATTTTTACTATATATTTTTGTGTTAAAATAACTTATTTTCTCTTTATTTTTAGTTCCTTTAAGAGAGATTATCACTTCTTCCCCACTTGTTGGTTCAAACAAATAATAATTATTATTAAAAAAATACAATTTTTGAATGGGTTTAACATGTATTGATTTAGACAAATCCTCAAAATTTGTTAATGGAACACAAAAGTCCTTGATTAATTTGTTAAATTTTTCCTTGTAAAAACTGTCATTAATATAAATTGGCTTAATAATACTTTCATCTATAGTGAACTCATGCCTTAAAAGCTCGTTATATATCTTTTCCAAATGAACGTTGTAATGAATTTGATCATTCGCAAAGAAAATAAACTGCTGGAAAACTTGATGATATATTCTATAAACTAAAATTAAAAATTCCTCGATATTCGAAAGAAAATAATAGCTATGGTTTTCCAATTTATCCATGAAAATCGTCTCAATAATATGTATAACGTCATGTGGTTGAATATTGTTTTCTACTATTCCATTTAAAATATGCACTTCAAACTGATTGTCGTCAAACCTTTTTATGAATTTATCAAATTCATCCTTACTTTTTATGTCATCTATAAAACATAATAAGACTTTTTTTTTCATTAAATTCATAACCTCTTTCAACCATTTTAAAACTCTTAATTTAAAACTTCATTTGATTATTTTGATATAAAAAAGTTTTGTCAGAACACCGACTCCCAAAACCTTAAAGTAAAGAATATCTGTTTTGAAACAAAACACCTTGCAGACCGCCATAAATATTTTTTAACCAAGTTTTTTTATCAAAAGTATTTATCCAACTCATTAGAGTCTGGAATCTCTTTTCAACCATCAAATATAATGGATGGACAAGTCCTAAAAGAACTTGTCTCTTTTGTCAAATTCTCTTAAGAAATTGTCCATTTTCCTAAAATGAAGTTCATACGATAATGATTTAACTAAAAAGTTAGTAACTCAAATTATTTGATATGTTTCTTCACCGCTTCCACTACATCATGAACATCTTCATCCGTCATTTTCGGAAAGATCGGCAGCGTTAACGCTTGTTCATACCATTGTTCCGCTGTTGGACAAAGGCCTTTCTTATATCCTAATTTTTGATAATATGGATGCCAATAAACCGGAATATAATGAACATGGACACCAATGTTGTCCGCACGCAATCTTTCAAATATTTCTCTG
The DNA here is from genome assembly GCF_038006725.1 of Bacillus sp. FSL W8-1127. Taxonomy (NCBI): domain Bacteria; kingdom Bacillati; phylum Bacillota; class Bacilli; order Caryophanales; family Bacillaceae; genus Bacillus; species Bacillus sp. FSL W8-1127. The sequence continues at coordinate 2,949,268 of NZ_JBBOVU010000001.1, forward strand.
CGACTACGCTTTAACTTATCCAATTTTAATTGAAGTATATATAGGTGCCATCCGGATTTGGTTTCTTCGAGCTGGTGCGGAAGTATAACGGCATCCATTGTTTTAAATGCTTCATTATACATGTTGACAATTTCCCGGCGTCTTTCAATAAAGCGATCTAATTTATCCATTTGCGAAATACCTAGTGCCGCTTGAAGATCCGTCATGCGATAGTTGTATCCTAAATCGACCATTTCGTAGTACCAGGGACCTTCATCTCGTGATAGATTTTCTTTTATGATTCCATGAGAACGGAATCGTTTTAGCTTTTCATAATACTCTTTTGAATCAGTGACGATGATACCGCCTTCTGCTGTTGTAACGGGTTTAACGGGATGAAAGCTGAACATCGTCATATGGGCTCGAGTTCCGACTTTCTGTCCTTTATACTCCGCACCAAGAGCGTGTGCTCCATCTTCAATGACAATTAAGTCGTGCTCTCGGGCAATCTCCATGATGGCATCCATATCAACAGGTTGCCCGGTAAAATCAACAGGAATAATCGCCTTCGTATTTGGTGTAATATGTGTTCGTATTTCTTGAGGATCAATGTTGTATGTCCTTTTATCAATATCGGCAAAAACAGGCTTCCCGCCACAATAAAGAACCGCATTGGATGTAGCGGCAAAAGTGATCGGAGTGGTAATCACTTCATCTCCCTTGCCGATGCCGGCCGCAAAACAAGCTCCGTGAAGAGCTGCCGTTCCATTGGAAAATGCAACGGCATATTTCGCACCGACATAGTCGGCCACTTTTCGTTCAAATTCTTGGATTTTAGGCCCTTGTGTTAAAAATGAAGACTTCAGCACTTCAACGACCGCTTCAATATCTTCATCCGTAATCCATTGACGCCCGTACGATAAGAAAGTTTTCCTCATTTTTATCTCTTCACCTTCATTACAATAATATGTCCCAGCTTAATGGTGTTCCTTTTTTTACATCTTTTTTTACTGTTCTTCCTAGAACCAACTCATAATATTTGGGCGATAAGCCGTGTCCTGGACGGATGGCTCGAACATTTTCTTTCGTAATAATTTCCCCCGCTTTTATATCTTTCGCAACGTAAAGAGAACGACGATGTTCCAACGAAGGCTTTTCTACTTCAGTGGGACCGTAAGAAACCTTACCGAGGCTCAGCCAAGCCCGTTCTGTTTCTTCCACGAGCATTTTCATTTCTTGAGGCTCTAATGAAAATGCCGAATCGACACCGCCTTCAGCGCGGGAAGTGGTAAAATGTTTTTCGATAACGGTTGCTCCAAGCGCTACAGCGGCAACGGAAGTGCCAACGCCCATCGTATGGTCGGACAGCCCCACTTCAACGCCAAATAATTCGCGCATATGAGGAATCGTGGCGATATTAGAATTTTCCGGGGTGGCGGGATAGGTACTCGTACATTTTAACAAAACAATTTGATCATTTCCTTGTGAACGAACAGCTTGAACCGCTTCATCCAGTTCCGCGACTGTCGCCATTCCCGTCGAAATAATCACGGGTTTTCCGGTCCCCGCGACTTTTTGGATCAGCGGTATATCGATATTTTCAAACGAAGCAATTTTATAAGCCGGCACATTTAATGTTTCTAAAAAATCAACTGCCGTTTCATCAAAAGGAGAACTGAAAGCAAGTAATCCATGTTGTTGGCAGCGTTCAAAAATCGCTTCATGCCATTCCCATGGAGTGTACGCTTCTTTATATAAGTTATATAATGATTGACCTTTCCAAAGATTTGTATCGCTCTTAATAAAAAATTCCCCTGTATGAATATCCAAAGTCATCGTATCAGGGGTATACGTTTGCAGTTTAACTGCGTCGACACCTGCTTCCGCGGCAAGGTCAACGATTTTCAAAGCCCTTTCTAAAGATTGATTATGGTTTCCTGACATTTCCGCAATGATAAAAGGTTTTTCACCTTTTCCAATTTTTCTACTGCCTATTTGAATTGTTTTCATCTTATCACCACATTTCTAACATTGGAGTCACCCATGGATTCGGTCCATCAGGATTTTCTGTCAACTGCAAACCTTTTATACTCATTTTTTGGATGGTTTCTTTTTGTTCAATTATCTGGTAGAGCAGTTTTTCGTATGTTTTGCTTGTTACTTCTTCATGCCAGCCGAGATTAATAACGACTCCAAGCTGTGCAGCCATTTTCGTTGTTTCCATTTGGTTATCCGCAACAATTGTGCTTGAAGAAGGCAAACCAACATAACAACGCTCCCATGTAGTACTTCCGCCAGCTCCAATGGAAAAATCCGCTTTCGCCATCAATGATGCCAAATAATCGATTTGACAATGGTACGCAAAACCGAACTTTTCACAATATGTATGCACAGCTTCTTTATCGGGATTCGCTTGTCCCACAACAACATCCACATGATGAAAAGAACCATCAAAATTTTCGAAAGCCTTCATCACTTTTAACGTTTCTCCAGTTGGATCGCTTCCACCCATAAAAATAAGCAAATTCCGTACAACACCTTCTCTGTGGCGTATCTTTTCACGAATTTTTGTAAACTCTTCTCGTAAAATTAAATATTTAGGTCCGAGCAGCTTTTTACAATGCTTCGGGACAAGGTGATCGTACCGATGTTTATAATTATTTACGACATTTTGGTCAAGTAATATGTCGCAATCATGAGAGCGGTTTGCTAAATCATCAATGACAACCAGTTTTTTAACAAAAGGGCGAATCATTTTTTCCCATTTTTCATCAATCCTATAGTGATCAATGATACAAATATCGTAATCTTGCCTCAAAAACAATTGCCGAATTTCCATTACATCTTTCTCGAATTGAAAATCACCTTCGTACTGCAACATTTCAACGTGAAAGCCTTGTTTTTCAACAACAGCCGCTAAGTGGCCTTGAAGGTTTCTCATGGCAAAAGTAGTTTGATGACCACGCTTTCGCATTTCATGGGCAACCGTCAAACATCTCATCACATGACCTGTACCTATTTGCACAGACGCATCTGTTCGTATTAAAATATTCATCTCTTCCCTCAAACAACAGGTTTTTGTTGGACATGTTTATTTAAATTTGCGATTTCAGGATGCTTTAATAAGAAATTAATGACATCAACACTAGAAACCAGTGGGTCTTTAAAATAATCAGCAACCGCTTTGCAAAGAGCGTAATCTTCCTCTGTATCTAGAGTAATTCTTAACTCTGGATGCCGGCGATTAACCGGTACTGAATAAGAAGCACGTTGAAACTCTTCTTTAAATTCATAAGCATAATAGGTTACGTGTTCGCGGTGGCGAGGTTCATGACCATGTCGATGAATATACTGCAAAGCCTGATAAGAGATCAATTCAACAGCCAGTCCCCTTGGTAATTCCCCATCTAAATCAATAATATCGACTTTTTCCTGCTCCATTAGTTTGACAATCTCATTAGCCATTTCAAAATCAACAAATGGACAATCTGCCGTAACACGCATCACATAGTCAGGTTCATAAACTTTAGCACATTGGACGTAACGGTCTAACACATCTTCTTCTGAACCTCGAAAAAATGAAACTCCATGACGCTTACACCAATCTTCTACTCTCCCGTCTTGAGGCAAAGTAGAAGTCGCAACAATGACATCACTCACGCCTTTTATTTTTTTGCAACGTTCTACTACATATGTAAGAACATCATGCTCGCCCAATGGTTTTAAAATTTTTCCAGGCAAACGGGAAGAACCCATTCGTGCTTGAATGATGATAATATTTTTCATACAACCACTTCCAAATATTTCTTGTAATATGATCTCAGATTATTAAAAATACCATTTTTATTCATTTAACACATCTTTTAGTTGTATTAAAGATTCAATACGGATATCTGCTTCGTATTCTTTTGGCATTTCTATAGATCGATACTGCCCTGTCATTACCCGAATCGTTTTAAACCCAAGAGGCTTGATACCTACAAAATCTTTTTTAGGGTTATCTCCAATATAGACAACGTCATGTGGGTTAACCCTTTCCCTCTTTACTATATGCATAAAACAATATGGAGAAGGTTTAGCATTATGAATACCATATCGATGAGTCACATAGCAGTGTTTCATTTTTTCATATAGATGAAGTGCTTCCAGTTTATTGTGCTGAACGATTTTGTTTCCGTCTGTCACAATATATAGGGGACGATCTTTAAGTTGTTCAAGACATGCTATCGTTGTTTCAGGAAGCACAATATTCGGTTTATGCATTCGATAGACAGATATACATTTTCGCACCATTGTTTTAGAGTAAGCACCAAAGTGATGTAATAAATCATCAAAAATGGCTCCGCGACCATTTGTTTGTAAGCGCGTCCACATCCATTCGAATAATTCTTCTTCACCTATGTTAATTATATTACGCAAAAAAGCGGCTACTGCTCAAAAACCGCTTCTCACAAACGTTAGTTCATCATATAGTGTATCATCAAGATCGAATACAACTACTTTCATATTATCATATCCTTAGCATACCGAATTAATGTTAACTCTCGAACACTCCTATTAAACGGATAAGCATCAAGATTCTCCCCTAATGATTCAAGAAGAAACCAATAAAAACTATCCAAACCAGCTGCAACACTTAATGTAGACGCACCGCCAAAGCGAGGATTACATTCCACTATGTTAGGGGTTCCCTTTTTATCGACTATGACTTGAAACATCACATGTCCATAGAGCTCAAAAGATTCAGCTACTTTCTTACCAAGCTCTTCAAGTTCAAGATTTCTTACCGTTTGTGTAATTTGAGACTCTCCTCCAACAACAAGAACACGCTTCCTTGCAATTACTCCTTTGCTTTTTCCATTTTTGTCAACATAAACATCAATACTATATTCTTTCCCATCAATAAAAGGTTGATAAATTGGTGAATTTAGCAATTTTGAACGACAAACTGCCTCTTCCTTGGAAACATTAACAGCAATATTTTTAGAGCCTGATCCAAAACATTCTTTTACAACAAAAGAATCTGCACAAATAGCATCTATACTTTCAGAAGTGTAAATCATTGGGAAGCCTAGCTTTTTTCCTTCTTTAAAAAATATTAATTTATTTAAAGTTTTTTCTAAAGAAGAAAGGTTAGAAACCATAATTTTGATACCGTTATTTTTAAAAAAATGTTCATTTCGAGCAAAATACAAAAGTTCATCGTTACGCGTAGGAATAATAGCAAAGATATTATGAGAATGACAGTATTCCACAATTTCATTGATTGACAGCTCTTGAAGCAAGGGCATATGCCAAAAATAGTCTACAAAATATCGGCCGATACACTGCTTATTTACATCCCCCCCAAACAATTTCCCTTCTTTATTTAGACGATTCATAGCATCTTTAACTAACAGAATTAATGGCACTTTTCCGGAAATACTAGTGATAAGAACGTTCATGAAAAACCCTCATTTTATTTTTATCAAGATATTTAATCGTCGTTCCAACCGTACAGTTTTTGCTTACTATTTATCATTTAATCCTTTATTGTTGACTATAAGAAATTAATTTAGAACGCAGCTTTCTCCATGTAAACCTCACAGACTCCAAAGTATAAGGAGCTTTCATCTGTAAATTGTAATTTGCATCAAAATAATTAGGATATAACTCAATAGCTTTCAGTAAGAACATTTTTCCATCCTTTATTTTTCCATTAATTAAATTTATTGCTCCTAAGTTATTCAATGAAGCCCCATCATTCGGACTAATATTAATGACATTTATAAAAGAGCGTTCAGCCTCTAGAAGGTCTTTCATTTTTAAAAAATAAATTCCTTTTAAAAATGAAATCATCTCATTATCTTTATCATCTTCTAATTTTATTAAAATTCTATATCCCTCTTGCCATTTTTCTAAGCGGAAAAGAAGAGAAACATAATCACATGCATTTTGAGTATAAGATAAAGATCTTCTAAATATAGCATCTCTCATCTTTTCTAAAGAATAAGAAGATAGAACTTTTATTTCATCTTCGACAGACTAGCAGATAAATTATTAGAATGTCTTCTAATGTCAACTAAGTATTTATCGATATGTGCTATTCCACTATGTTCACTTATACGCAGCCATAAATCCCAATCTTCAGAATAACGATAATTTGTATTAAAACCACCGACTCGTCGAAGCAATTCTCGACTAGCTAGCACACCACTTGTGGTAGCAATCGTATTTCTCAATAGCAGAAAACCGAGAGCTTCTTCTTTTTTATACTGACGACCGAATTGTAACTCATCAACAACTACTCCATTCTCATCGATATGACGATAGTTCGGATGAACAAGAAAATATTCTTTTTCATTGCTTTTTTTATTTAAATCATCCAAATATGTTTCGAGTTCTTCCACTAACGTTGGATGGGCAATATCATCAGAATCCATAAACAAAATCCATTCGCAGTTTGATTGCTCAACTCCAACATTCCGTGCATGCGCAGCACCAAAATTTTCCTCTAATTGAATAAGTTTTAATTTTTTGTTTTTCTTTATCATTTTATTAACTACCTGTACTGTACTATCTTGACTACAATCATCAACAATAATTATTTTATCAAGTGGTCTTGTCTGATTTAAAAGACTATTAATCGTTTGTTCAATATATAATTCTGAGTTAAAAGATGGAATAACCGCGCAAATAGACGTCATTCTTTATCACCATTAGATATTTTTATAGTGTTTTTTTAACAAATATAGTTCTAAAATAGTGTTATTTTTTCCCTATAGGAATTGCATATAATACTGTTTCAGTAACATCTTTACTATGGTGACCTACATAAAACTCATAATTTGCATTAAATTCTTTAATTAATAAAGGTACTTCCCAGAAATGAGTAATATCATGATAAATACATATGGCTAAATAAGGGTTATACTCGCTTATAATATGTTTTGAACCCTTTAACGCCTGTAATTCAGCTCCTTCAATATCCATTTTAATAAAAGTAGGATTATGTAAAGGTATTGAAGAAAAATATTCATCTAAAGAAATAACTTTAATAGAGATATTACCATTATTTTCTATTTTATCTAATCCTTTCTCTCTAGTATTTGAAAAATATAATTCTGTACTATCTGACCATACACCCATTTTTTCTATTACAATATTTTTTTGATAAATTTTTTTGACATTTTTATCTAACTTTCTAAAAACTGACGGAGAGGGTTCAAATCCATAAATTAAAGATTCACTTTCAGCTAAAAAATTAGAGAATAGCGTGATAGTATCACCGTCAAAAGCTCCACAATCAATGATATACTTATACCTTTGACTAGAAATTAGAGGACAAAGATACTGTCTATATAAAGACGTTTTTATAACGTTAAAATCTCCTGTAATTCTATGTAATAACATGCTCATAAAGATTTTTTTAGATTCTTCATCTGATAACATTGAATAAACTTCTTCAATTTTATTTTTGTTATCTATTATTTCATTTAAAACATTGTATGGACGTTCAGCATCTAGTTTAATAATATCAACAGGAATATAAAAATAATTCTGGAACCCCATTTTATTCAATTGTTCCATTATTTGTCCATACCATTTACTAGCAATACCAATCAAAAAAGATTTGATTCTTAAATTCTTTAATTCCATTGGTGAAATTATTGGGATATCGTCAATAAATTTTCCCCATTTATTTTCATCGTTATCACAATATAGAATTATTTTCTTGCCCTTTTCCTCTAGAAATTTTTTAGCTATAAGTCCTCCTTGACTAGCTCCAAAAATAATTATTTCTTGATTTAGACGCCTAATTTTACTGTCAAAAGGAACAGCTTTTTCTAAATCTGAAATACTTACGTCATTATTCATCTTTTTTTTCCTTTCAAAGTTAATATAGTTTTTTAAAATTCGTGGTGTGCTCAAAAACAATCAATATATATTAAGAATAAAGACGTATTTTCTTATTTTTAAATGAAAAAATTAAAATTCCTCAACTAATGTCCGTAATTCCTCAACCGTCAACCATTCCGTGTTCGTATCACTCGTATATTTAAATCCTTCTGGTAAATTTTTACCCTGTTTCACATATTCTTGCGGGCACCAAGAAAATTCAGGGACAATGACATAATAACGATCAAACTCGACAGTATGTCTTGAGTCGTCTTCCGTAATCATCGTTTCATGCAGTTTTTCTCCCGGACGGATGCCGACGATCTCGATTTCAGCATCCGGTGCGATCGCTTTGGCCAGATCGACAATTTTCATGCTGGGGATTTTCGGAACAAAAATTTCCCCGCCCTTCATTCGTGCAAGGGAATCAATGACAAACTGAACACCTTGATCAAGGGAAATCCAGAATCGGGTCATGCGTTCATCTGTCACCGGTAGTTTCCCCGTTTTTGCCATCTTCTTAAAAAACGGAATGACGCTGCCTCGGCTGCCGACCACATTCCCGTAGCGGACGACCGCAAAGCGGGTATCTTTGTCTCCCACATAAGAGTTGGCCGCTACAAATAATTTGTCTGAAGCTAATTTGGTGGCACCATACAAATTAATGGGGGCAGCTGCTTTATCAGTACTCAAAGCAATCACCCGTTTAACACCGCGGTCGATAGCGGCTTCAATAATATTTTCAGCTCCGTAAATGTTTGTTTTTACCGCTTCAAACGGGTTGTATTCACAGGCCGGTACTTGTTTCATTGCCGCCGCGTGAACCACAACATCCACTCCGTCAAAAGCGCGGTATAGGCGGTCTTTGTCCCGAACATCTCCAATAAAAAATCGGATTCTTGGATCTTTATACTCCTGAGACATTTCAAATTGCTTTAATTCATCTCTGCTGAAGACGATGACTTTCTTCACATTATACTCTAATACTTTTTTGACAAACTTTTTGCCAAAAGAACCTGTTCCACCCGTAACAAGAACGTTTTTTCCATTCAAACTAAACATGATACTGTACCCTCTCTAAGTAGTCTTGTTTTGCTTTAAAAGTATCGAATAGTCCATCGCTGTAAAAAACTATGGAAGATATTTCACATAATATAAAATTCAATGTACATAATCTCATATTTTGGTTGATCAAAAAACATAGATTAAACCATTATAGAAAAGGAGAAAACTTCAAAACTGGACATTGTAATATTTTAAATTTCACTTTCAATAAAATCTTTTAGCTCTTTATAGTATGGTTTCACAAATTGAACATGCGCCTGGCAATCCGCAATAAACCTGTTGGTTTGTTGAACAATAATTTTAGCCTTTTCCACCGCATTTTTGTGAAAACGAATCATTTGAAATGTTTCTTCGAGCCGTTTATTTTGGACTTTCATCATCGGGTGAATAAAGATTTTATAAAATACATTTTTAGTTAATTTTCCAAAGGCTTTATCAAATTTTTTGAACTCATTTTCCAAGTTCTTTTGAGAATTCAATTTTGTTAATCGATCTAAATTGTTCAATACTTCATAAAGGTTTGAGAAATTTTTTTCCAAATTAAGGAATTCTTGTTCCGCTTTTTTAATGTGAATGGATAGATCTTTTTTTTCATATTGATTGGTAGTTTTATACCAGTCGTTTTTTACCGACTTACTCGTTAAGTATTGCTGCATCACTTGATCCAATTCGATAAATTCTGTCCCTTCTATATGTGCTCCTCCTTTTGTTGTGTTAATGACCTTTACTCGTGGATGAGACTGAATAAATAGTTCTAGTTGACGGCGCATTTGATTAAATCCTTCGTTTGTAGGTACTTCTTCCCCATAAACATTTTTCACAGTTGGTAAATTCTTTAGTTTATCATCTGAAATAAATTCTGAACCATTTCCATAACTGATTCCTTCAGCATAATGGCGATTTTGTAAATAAGCTAAATTTTGCCCAACTAAAATGATAGGACTTGCTCTTAGTCTACATAACAGTTCAAAAGTTACAACTGCTATAGAAGGGGCATCATGCAATATTTCTAAATTTTTACTCTCATTACTGTGTAAAAAATAAGAAGAAATGGTATCTTGATTAATCAACATATGCAGCATGGGACCGGGATAGTTTTCTAACGTTTCATATCCGACTGTACTTCCGAATATTAGCGGAATTTCCGTAATTCCTTTATCTTTTATGATTTGGATAACGCGATAATTGTGAGCCTGCGGGTCATACGTACACGCCGCATCTGGATAAATATCATGACTGATCAAAGCGTTAATAGCCGACCCAACTGAAAAAATGTAGGCTAATCCATGTTCTTTAATATATCTTAAGTTTTCAAATTCCTCCGAAAGAGAAGGACCTGCTGACACAATAATAGCTGGTTTGTCTTTAAAAATCGATGGATTGACATCATGTAAAATATTGGGTGTTTTCATCACGTATGGAAAATTTTTAATTGAGTTGATCGTCCATCGCTTTTGAAACGCTGCATTCGTTGCTACATTAGTTCTTTCATGTAACAATTGTTCTTTCAATGCCTTCATAATAAACGTTAATTCATTCACGTAAATTGTTTCATAAGCCGTTAGAGGAATCACGAGTATATTTTTCCCGTTATTCAACAATTTTTGAATCTCGATTGTTAATTGCTGCTTGTCAGTTCCAGTAAAAATAGACTGTACATTTTTTAAAGGCCAATCCTTTATGTTGATGTGCGTAAAAAATTGAACCAACACTTCTGGATTTGGTTCATAAATAGAAAATTTCATAGCTGGATATTGATTGGCGAATTGTTTTATATGGTACCCTAGCCCAATTCCTACAAAAAGAACTTGTTCATATTGCTCAACATTTGTCCATTTTTCAATCAGCCTTGCTGCTTCATGTTCCGGATCGTATTTGCTGTGAAGATAACGAATTTTGTCATTCCATTTTATTTTCATCGTCAAAGAGCCTTTTTTGGTCGGCTCCACTATAACTTGATCGCTCACTTGCGATTCCAGCGGCAACAATTTCTGAAACAATTCTCGATGGTACAAATTTAAATACGTACGATTATCAACTAATATCATAGCGATATCCCTCTTGATCTATCGTTATTCCAATTTCTTTTTCCAGTTTTTCCAATAGTGGAAGCAGTTCGTATTGAATCGTATCGGCAATTAACACTTCATCTTGATTTTCCAACGCTTCTTGCAAAGTTTCTAAATGTTCCTTCATCGCCCCCGCTATGATTAAATATTGATCCCAATTTATAGGACGCTGCTTTGTTCCATCAATTACTGCAATCATTTGATTCAGCCACTCCAGGCCTTCGAGAAAAGCGACGAATCGATTCCATGTAAATTTATCTGCATGGTTGTAAAAATCATCAACTAAAGGTGGTAGTTCCGGTTTTGCTCTTTGGATATACTCACTTGCAGAAAGGAGAATGTCATTAATAAACTGTTTCACTGTTTTCAGAACAATCTCCAACTCACTGATGCCCGTAAGATGATCTTCTAAAAATAATTCATGATTCTCATAGATTTCTTTTCCATCCGCAATGAAATGGCTAAAAAAGTAGTGATCATTCGTTTCGGCATTGATTTTTTCTATCACATCATTAACACTTGGTTGATCCAATTCCCACGTTTTATTATTTATTTTTATAATCATAATTGTCCTCCGACTTACTATCATAAAAAGAACTTTCCTACTTAATATTATCGGACATTAAAAAGGAAAATTGAGTGATAGTTTTTGTGAAAATAAGATTGAAGATTTATCAAAAGAGGGTAGAAGTGAGAAATGAAAGATAAAAAGTGATCTTCCCCAAAGAGAAGACCACTTATTCATTCCAATTAACGAAGAAGTTGAAGCACTCCTTGCGGTTGTTGATTCGCTTGAGCCAACATAGCTTGTGCAGCTTGAGCAAGAATGGACGCTTTTGTTTGTTCCATCATTTCTTTTGCCATATCAACGTCACGAATACGAGATTCAGCAGCTGTTAAGTTTTCAGAAGATGTACTTAAGTTATTAATGGTATGTTCTAAACGGTTTTGAGTAGCACCAAGTTTAGAACGTTCCGCAGAAACTTTTTCTATCGCTTTGTCAATTATTGTAATAGCATCATCAGCTTCAGATTGGGAAGAGATTTTGATACCCACTTCAACACTTGAACCAGAAGATAATTTATTATCGCTAGCAAAGACAAGTTTAGACAAAGAACTGGAATCTCCACTTGTATAGAATCCAGCTACTCCCGTACTAGCATCTCCACCACTTACCCATTGAGCAATTACACTTGTACCTGACATCAGTAAATTCGCAGCACCGGAATTTTTCACTGTATATTCAGTACCTACTTTAAGAGCCTCTGCACGCATATCATTAATAGAAATAGAAAGGTTTTGACCTGAGTTAGCACCGATTTGGAAAGTACCTGTGAAATTTCCATCTAATAATTTTTTCGTGTTAAATTCTGTGTTATTTCCGATACGAGTAATTTCATTAGCAAGCTGGTTTACCTCTTTTTGAAGTTCTTGACGGTCTGTGTCAGTGTTCGTATCGTTAGCAGCTTGAACGGCCAATTCACGCATACGTTGTAAAATGCTATGAGTTTCGTTTAATGCACCTTCAGCGGTTTGAATTAAAGAAATACCGTCTTGAGCGTTACGAGATGCTTGGTCTAACCCACGAATTTGCGCACGCATTTTCTCAGAGATGGCCAGACCAGCGGCGTCGTCTCCTGCACGGTTGATACGAAGACCGGAAGATAATTTTTCCATGGATTTGCTTTGTGCATTCGTTGCAATGTTCAATCTGTTCAACGTATTTAACGCTGCGATATTGTGGTTGATAATCACGTTCTTTTCCTCCTTGAATTGGTTTTGGTTCACATCCGTGTGAAGTTGAGGACAATAGGTCGGCCGCCCTATTTCCTCGTTCATGTTTTATATCGGCAAGGGAGGAAATTGTTTTAATAGATTTGAAAAAATTTTTTGGGTGTTATGGTAAAATGAGCAAAATTTGTATGAGAGGAGGATATTCTATGGATATTGCCGCGTTATCGGTTGGCTTACATCAAATCCAGCTGTAGCAAAGCGTCGGGATTGCCCTGACACGGAAAGCGATGGATACGGTTCAGATTCAAAGCCAAGAAATGATCAACATGATTCAGCAATCAGCCGTTCCCGCTCCCCATCCGACATCCGGACATAAGATTGATGTAAGTATTTAACTTAAAAAATCCGACAGCCGAGCTGCCGGATTTTTTAATATCATCTTTTCTGTATCTTCTATGCCCATCAGTTGATATTTCCTTTCCATTTGTGATATTTTTACATAAAATTAAGGACGATTTTTTCATAAAAATGCTTGATTCCGTTTTTCATTCTCAGGTGGAGAGGGTTTTTATATGGAAGAAAACAGACACGGCAGTCCGGCAGCAGGGCAAGCGGCTTCGTCGAAAAGGCGCTGGTGGATTTTGGCGACGGTGTCGGTCGGGACGTTTATGGCCACATTGGATGGCAGCATCGCCAATGTGGCGCTGCCGTCGATTGCCCGCGACACTCATACGTCCATGGGAGATGTGCAGTGGGTGTTAAACGCGTATCTGCTGACGATTTGCGCCCTTTTGCCCGTTGTGGGGAAAATTTCCGACATGGTGGGACGTACGCGGATTTATAATTACGGGTTTTTGATCTTTACGCTGGGGTCGTTATGGTGCGGACTTTCTCATTCGCTAACCGGATTGATACTGGCCCGGATCGTTCAAGCGATCGGTGCGGCCTGTATGATGGCGAACAACCAAGCGATTGTATCGGTGACATTTGCCAGCGGAGGACGCGGCCGGGCAATGGGGATTACAGGAGCGATGGTGTCGATCGGATCGCTGACGGGTCCGGGGATCGGCGGGATTTTAATCGGCCATTTTGGCTGGCCGGCGATCTTTTTCGTGAACATTCCCATTGGGATCATCGGCTTTATTGCCGGCTGGTTTATTTTGCCCCGCTCAAAAAGAAACAGCCATCAAGAACCTTTCGATTATACGGGCTCGGTTTTGTTTATGATCGGAATGGTCGCCTTCTTGTACACGGCCTCTAAAGGCGAAGAATGGGGCTGGGGGTCCAACAGAACGCTTTCGCTCGGGCTTTTGGCGATCATTTTCTTATTTGCGTTTTTCATTTGGGAACGAAAAACTCGCTTTCCGATGCTTGACTTTTCTCTGTACCGGATTCGCGCGTTCCGTATCGGCAATATCACGGCGTTATTGTCGTTTGTTGCCCTTTTCTGCTCGAACGTAATGATGCCATTTTACTTGCAAAACATTCTCGGATTCTCTCCGGAAAAAACCGGTTATGCGATGATGGTTTACCCGATGGTGATGGCGGTTGTCGCTCCGTTTGCGGGCTGGCTTTCCGATAAAATCGGGTCGTCATATTTAACGACCGGAGGATTGCTTTTGAATGCGATTGGGTTCGCACTGTTAAATACGTTGTCAATGAAAGAAAGCATGTGGATCGTGGCTTTGCACTTAGCGATTTTCGGGCTTGGCCACGGTTTCTTCCAGTCGCCGAACAATTCCAGCGTGATGGGCGCCGTTCCGCGTCCGCAGCTGGGAACGGCGGGAGGGCTGAATGCGCTTGTCCGCAATGTCGGAATGGTTTTAGGCGTTTCGTTCTCCGTCACTTTGCTGACGTTCCGCATGAATCAGCTGAGCGGCCATTCAGGGCAAGTTTCCGCTCACGAAAGCGACCCTGCTTTGATGATGCAAGCACTTCATACCGTCTTCTGGGCGGCGTTTGCGATTTGCTTAATCGGCGTTATGCTTTCCTCTTTGCGCCTGAAAAAACAACCCCAGTCTTCTGATTAAAACCGTCCTTCTCCGACATTCACACACGTTTGTCGGAGAGGTTTTTAATTGGCTGGATTTTTGCCGTCGAATGTGAATAAAGAAAGATAGGAGCACCCGTCTGAAATGTAAAAATGGCCGACCGGTACATTCTCATTCCCGTTTTAGTATCGAAGCGAGACGACCGATTTGCTGACGGTGATGTTCTCCAATGGATACCCTCTGCTCCGCAAATAGTATTCCACGCCGTTTTTGGCAATATCGATATTATTTTTAGGGCCGATGGTGACATGCCTCACCGGCAGCTTTTCTTTCAATTCAATCGAAATATAAGGAATGATAATGCCGTTTGCCGAACGAAATAAGACTTTGCCATCGCCGGTATTTGCTTTTCTTCTGCGTGTAAAAGCGATGCGGTATTCTTCTTCGTTTTTGAAAGCTTCATGTTTGAAAAAAATCGAACAGGATGTAATGATTTCCGTAAAATAAGCCGGCAATTTGGCAACCATTTCATCATCGTCTAACTGCCTGCGGTGCTGCAGGAGGAATTCAAACGATCGGATCAATGAATGAAGGAGAGTCTGTTCTTGCTTTTCTTTTTCGTACAGAACATTTCCATAGACAACGCTGAATTCCTGTCCCATGTTTTCCGAAAGGCGGTTGATTTCAGACAGCAATTTGTCGTAAGAAAAGCCGATGTTGTAGCCGTCTCCCCCCGAGTAGTTGTACCAGAGGGTTAACGAATCTTGATTGGGGGTCAAAGACAATACGTACACTTCCAAATGATCCAAATGAATCTCATGCAAAAATTTAGAAAGAGCCCATCTCATTTTTCCCACAAATCGATTCCGGCATTTCAAAAGTTCCACGTCATTTCCGTACTTTTGGTTGATGTGTTGTTCAAATAATTCAAGCACATGGCGGGCAATATGATGAATATAGACCAGCTCGCCCGAATCGTTTAAGAAATTTCCTTTGGACATCCAGATGCTTCTGTTGTCAATCATTCCCATGAAACTATCCAAATTGGTGTAGTGGTAGAGAATATCATGGGGACGTTCCGTTTGCCCTATGGCTCTTCCCATGTGCTTCCAAAACAGCGATTGCAGCTGCTGCATGAATGAGTCTTGTTCTGCCATCCCATCACTCCCCGATCATATTCACGATGTCCATGTTTCTTTTACTTCAACCACTTCTTCTCTTCTTTTTCCCAAAATCCCGAAAGACAAACCTGCCTTCGAATGGCGCCTTGACTCCAACATTATAGCCATCCGTTAAAGCGAAAAAGCCGAATTCCCTTTCCGCTTGAAAAAGAATCCGGCCTTACGTTTTTTACTATTCTTATGATGGATTGTCCGTACTTATCCCTTTTTTCTTTCCGTTCATTTTTTAGCTATTATCAATGATGAAAATCGCCAAAAATCCATTTTTCCAATGGAATATAACGAGTTCCATTAGCCTAAGCGTAACAGAATTTCATGTGGATCTTTCCTCATTCGCCAAAATCCGATACACTTTTCATAAATGCAGTGGACGCAAAGAAAGAAGGAGGAAACAAGTTCATGATTTTCATTTTATATGCAAGCCTTATTCTTTTTATCGGAGTTCTGATCTTTTTGGACCGCGTTGCCGTTAAAACATACCGCTCCGCCCGGCCGAAAGTCGAACACATTCAAGGGACGATCAAACGTATGCAAGAGCAAACCGATCTTATCAAAGAGGAAGCCATCAAACTTTCTGAATATCAGCGTCAAATGCTGGAAAAGATCGAAGACACCAGGAATTCATTGGAAACTGCTGCAACAGCGGCGAAGCAAACGCCGGAAATGGTGAAAGAATTCTTTAGCGCCCTCTACACTCAAAGAAAAAAGAGTTAAGCTGACCAAATTCATCTTTTACAACTGATGATCTCCCAGCTTTTCGGATGTCGATCCACGCGGCATCCTTTTTTAAATAAAATAATTTTTCATTAAATTTTTCTTTTTTTGTTTTTCAATCGCTTTCATTAATGCTTCCATCTTGACTTCGACATCGTACGACATTATACTCAAAAAGTAGCAATATTGAGATTTCTGAAAATTCAACTATTTTTTAATAGGAGGACATCATGAGTACACTATTTCGAAAAAAATCGATCGATGAGATGCTTATGCAGAGCCGGAAGAAAGAGTTGAAGAGATCGCTTGGATTGCTGGACTTGATCTTTCTCGGCGTCGGCTGTGTAATTGGAACAGGCATTTTTGTAGTAACGGGAGTTGTGGCAGCTCAAAGCGCAGGTCCCGCTATTATCCTTTCCTTTATCCTTGCCGGAATCGCCTGCGCGTTGGCTGCCTTTTGCTATGCCGAATTTTCATCGGCTGTGCCGATTTCCGGAAGTGTTTATACGTACACATATGCGACACTTGGCGAAATTTTCGCCTTTTTGATCGGCTGGGACTTAATGTTGGAGTACGTGCTGGCCATTTCAGCAGTCGCAACAGGCTGGTCGGCTTATTTTCAATCGCTTATTGAGGGATTTGGTATAAAAATACCCGCCATTCTTTCTTCAGCTCCCGGTTCCGGACATGGCGGAGCAGTAAATTTACCGGCAATTCTGATTATTTTGTTAATTACAGCTTTAGTCAGTAAAGGAGTAAAAGAAAGCACTCGTTTCAACAATATTATGGTGCTTGTGAAGCTTGCCGTGATCCTCGCTTTTATCGTTGCGGGCGCTGGCTATGTAAAGCCGGATAATTGGACACCGTTTATGCCATTCGGTTTTAGCGGAGTCGTCACGAGTGCAGCGACGGTTTTCTTTGCTTATATCGGTTTTGATGTGATTGCCACTGCTTCCGAGGAAGTGAAACGTCCGCAGCGGGATATGCCTATTGGAATTATCGCTTCCTTAGCCATTTGTACGATCTTATATATTGGTGTTTCTCTTGTTCTAACGGGAATGATCCCTTATACAAAACTGAATGTCGCCGACCCGGTTGCCTTTGCTCTTAAATTTGTCGGTCAAGACCGGTTGGCCGGGATTATATCTGTAGGCGCCGTTGCCGGAATCACTACTGTTCTGCTCGCTTTGATTTACGCACAAGTCCGGCTTTCTTATGCGATGAGCCGTGACGGTCTGCTTCCAAAAGTGCTTGGTCGTGTTCACCCAACTTACAAAACGCCGTTTGTCAACACTTGGATCACAGGAATTATCGCTGCCTTTATTGCAGGATTCGTGGATTTAACTACTCTTGCCCATCTTGTCAATATGGGAACGCTTGCCGCCTTTTCGTTAATTTCCATTTCGATTATCGTATTACGGAAAAAATATCCTGACTTAAAACCTTCATTCAGCGTTCCATTTGTTCCTGTGCTTCCGGCTATCAGTGCTCTGATCTGTATTTACTTGTCACTTAGCTTGCCAAAAGTCACTTGGATTTCTTTTCTCATTTGGCTGGCGTTCGGAACGATTGTTTACTTTATCTACGCCAGAAAGCATAGCCATTTATCCAGCCCTCGACAATAATGATGTATGTGTTCTGTTGCACTAGTGCTTATGCTTATCCTTGTCCGACAGATTCTTCCAATCAAGAAGATTGTGTGGTTCTTTCTTTGATTCCTTCTTCAAGGCGAGCCAAATTTTCTCAATGGAATACGGAACTTTTTTCAATAAAATAGAAGACACCTTATCGAAGCAGCTGAGACTCGCTTCCGGAAAAGAATGGCCCCTTCAAACTTTCTTGCAATATATGGAAAAACGGTCCGTTTTTTCTATACTGTAAAGTTTGGAGAGGCTATTTTTTTACATTGAACCAGATAGTCCTTAAGAAAAAGCGAATGCGAAAGATAACACATATTGTAAGCGCTTTAACAATGATAAATGATTGTTTTTCTTCATTTTTTTCCCTTTACATTCTCACTCTTCCAGGATTAAGATATGAACATTCTAAAAATAATAAAGTTAATCCAAGCATCTTTTATCGCTTAATTCATGATGATGAAGCGGGGGAAACCAATCGCGGCCTTATGGGCTGCATGGGGTGAATCCTAATATTTAGGAGGGGTGACTCTTTCCACCCTAATCCGACAGCTAACCTCGTAGGCGTTTGAAAAGAGGAGATGTCTCTTTGCCTATGCTCTTTAGTGCCGCAGAGTCATTTTCCCCTCTGCGGTTTTTGTTTGCGCAAAATGAAATCTCCACTTTTATCAATATTTTCAAACAAGAGGTGCAAAACCATTATGTATATGACATTAAAACGATTGCTGATAGGAAAGCCACTGAAAACCAATGCCCTTAGCGAGCATAAATTAAGCAAAAGGAAAGCGCTGGCCATTTTATCATCCGATGCTTTATCTTCCGTTGCATACGGTCCCGAACAAGTGCTGATCGTCTTAGCTACTGTCGGAGCAGCGGCTTACTGGTACTCCATTCCAATCGCAGTAGGGATTTTGATACTGCTCATAGCGCTCATCCTCTCCTATCGGCAAATTATTTACGCCTACCCTCACGGCGGTGGAGCGTATATCGTATCTCGAAACAACTTGGGCGAAACAACTGGTCTCGTCGCCGGCGGATCGCTCTTGGTCGACTATATTTTAACCGTTGCCGTCAGCATTTCCGCAGGGACGGACGCCATCACTTCGGCATTTCCTTCCCTGCATGCCCACAGCGTTCTGATTTCTATTCTTCTTGTGCTCTTTATTACCATTTTAAACTTGCGTGGGCTGTCTGAGTCGGCAACCGTGTTGTCCTATCCGGTCTATTTGTTCGTATTGGCCTTGCTTGTATTAATTGCGGTCGGAATTCAGAAAGTCGCCACCGGCCAAATCCCGGCTACTGCCCATGAACCGATGGGACATTGGGTGGATGGCGTCAGCATGTTTTTATTGTTAAAAGCTTTTACATCCGGATGTTCTGCGTTAACAGGCGTCGAAGCCGTTTCGAACGCGATTCCGAATTTTAAAGATCCCGCCGAAAAAAATGCGGCCCGCACGCTTATGATGATGGGCGTTTTGCTCGGAATTTTGTTTTCCGGCATTACCTTTTTAGCTTATTGGTACGGTATCAGTCCGAAAGCGGACGAAACCGTCGTTTCTCAAATTGCGGATGAAACATTCGGCCGAACGCCGTTGTATTACTTTGTACAAGGAACGACCGCCTTAATTCTCGTGTTGGCAGCGAATACCGGTTTTTCTGCTTTTCCTCTTCTCGCGGTCAACTTGGCGACAGATAAATATTTGCCGCGTATGTTTACCATTCGTGGCGACCGACTTGGATATTCAAATGGCATTTTGTTTTTAAGCATTGCTTCCATGATTCTGATTATCGCGTTTAAAGGAAAAACGGAAAACTTAATTCCTTTATATGCGGTTGGCGTTTTCATTCCTTTCACCCTCTCTCAAACCGGGATGATTGTGAAATGGATTCGGGAAAAACCAAAAGGATGGCAATGGAAGCTTGTGACTAACTTTGTCGGAGCGTTTATAACCTTTACGGTCGTTCTGACGTTGTTCATTACAAAATTTACTCATGTTTGGGTTGTTTTCGTCTTTTTGCCTGTAATCATTACCATGTTTTATAAAATTAAGCATCATTATATCAACGTGGGAGAACAATTGCGGATCAACCCTGATGAACAAACTCCGCCTATTGCGGGCAATGTCGTCATCGTTCCGGTCGCCGGAATCACGAAAGTAGTGGAAAACTCATTAAAATATGCCCAATCGATCGGCGATTATGTCATTGCTGTCTATGTGGCGTTCGACCGCGAAAGCGAAGAAGCCATGCAAGAAAAATGGAAAGAATGGCAGCCTGATGTGCGGCTTTTAACCTTTGTGTCTCAATATCGAAGTTTGGTTCATCCGATAGGAAGGCTCGTTGATTTTATCGAAGACAAAGCAGAAGATCACAATTATCAAGTAACCGTTTTGATACCGCAGTTTTTGCCGCGCAAAAGATGGCACCATATTTTGCATAACCAGTCGAGTTTGCTGCTTAGAGCCTATTTGCTTCGTACAAAAAACGTTGTCGTCTCCACTGTTCCTTACCATTTCAAGAAATAGCCAAAAGCCCCTAACCTTCGAAAGGGGCTTTTTCTTTTTGGAATCAAACTACAGCTTCCACCTTGCTCCATTCTTCTAGCTATCATTTATGAAGCAAAAAAACCATCTATAGATGGCTACACATTTAAACTGCACGATCATGATTTTATTTTTTGATTTTTTCAAAAAAAATACTAGATAAAACCAGTTATTTTGATAGAATTAATCTTGATCTGTAATTTCCAGCAAGCGGTAGTGAGGACTTCCGCTTACACTTTGATCGATTACTAGTAAGAGTAAAGGACGAAGAAAATGTGTACAGAATAGCGATTGATGATGAAAGAGATGTGTACATGGCCAGTTCCATCGGAAAAAAAGTGGCGGAAGAATTTGGACTGGACAAAATTCAACAAACCAAGCTGGTTGTTTCGATCATGGAATTGGCACGCAATATCATCTATTACGCAGTAAAGGGGGAAATTTTTATTACTCCCTTTCCTGACTACGGAATTGAAATTTTGGCTATCGACCATGGGCCGGGCATCAAAGAGATCGAAAAAGTTCTGAAAAGTGAGATTCGTTCCAAAAAAGGGCTTGGACTCGGTTTATCAGGAGTTCAGCGGTTAATGGATGAATTTGAGATAACCAGCAAAGAAGACTTTGGAACGAGAATCCGCGCCGTGAAATGGTTAAATGAAAGGCAGGGGAACCATCATTTATAAACAATTGAAATTTAGAGAAGTACACTATGGTTTGATTCTGCTTAAGCCGGACGGCCAAATTGAATATATGAACAATAAGGCCCAGAAATTAATAGGGCATAAAAGCCAGTCCGAACCGAAAAATATTTTTCAGTGCTTTGCTCATCCGGACATCAATAAAAAGCTTCAAGACTGTATGGATGGGACTTGCGAACAATTTGTCGCTCATGTTCACTCAAGACCTCATCTTTTTTTGTTCCATAAAGGCATTGGTCATCCGCCCTCAAGTCATTATTTGTATATCTTCAGCCTTGATCAGCTGAAGAATGTAGAAAATCACAATAATTGGAATGAGAGCTTATTAACTTCCATCGGTGAGATGTCAGCCGGCATCGCTCATGAAGTAAGAAACCCTTTAACAGCTGTAAAAGGATTTTTGCAATTATTGAATCAATCCTATAAACCAGAGTACATCGAAATTGCTCAAAGCGAACTGGAACGGGCGATTACCATTTTAAATGAGCTCATGAGCGTTTCCAAACCGGAATTTGATCAAGAAAAACGAACCACGTTTTCCATCTCCGCTGAAATTGAATCGATTTTGCTGCTGTTTCAAAACCAACTTTATAACATTAAAGTCGTCAAAAAATTGGAACATCCAAGCGCCGTTATTACGGGGAAAAAGGGCCAAATCAAAAAAGCGCTTTTCAACATTGTGAAAAATGCGATCGAAGCGATGCCCAAAGGCGGAATCTTGACGATTGAACAGTATGAAGATCATGAGGGAGTCCATATTAGAATCGTGGATACCGGCGTCGGCATCCCGAAAGATAAATTACGAATGCTTGGCACCCCTTTCTTCAGTTTAAAAGAAGACGGAACGGGAATGGGAGTGGCGCAAGTGTTTTCAGCCATGCAAAACAATAATGCATTCGTTCAAGTAGAAAGCGAAGAAGGAAAAGGGACTGCTTTTTGTTTGCACTTTCCAAAAGGCATCCGGCATTTAGATCCATTCTCCAGGAGGGATATTATGGCGAAAACAATTTCTTTAGAAAATGAGTTAACTGAATTTTTAATTCAAAACATCGATCAATATGCGAAACAATGGGTTCAATATTTACAAGAACATAAAAGCTATTATAATCACTTTCACGCAAGCAGCGACGCAGAAGAGGAACAGTTCAATCATTGTAAGCGTTTTATAAGCCTTGTCGTAAGAAGTATTCCGGAAATTAAAGCGGAAGAAATCATGGACTGGTCGAAAGAGCTTGGTACATCAAGGGCCAAAACCGATTTTCCCATTCATCTGGCTTGGGAATTTTTCCAATCTTCCCGAAGCATGATTTGGGAGGCCATTCATTCCTTTTATCAACAAACCGGCACCAGTCTGGTCATCGATGAGTTTTTTTCACTCGAACGGAAAGTCAATAATATTATTGATATGATGATTAACTCCTACACAGCTTATTATGTTCAATATAAAGACGAATTGCTGAAAAGCCAGCGCGAGACCGTCGATGAGTTGTCCGTGCCCGTTATACCTATCACCGATAAAATATGTATTCTTCCGATTGTGGGCACTGTCGATACATATCGAGCGAAAAAAATTCGCGAGAAGACTCTTTTTAAAGTGAAAGAGTTTAAAGCGCGCAAATTAATCATTGACGTCTCCGGAGTTCCATTCGTTGACACCGCTGTCGTCAACCATCTTTTTAAAATTGTGAGAGGGATTAAACTGTTGGGATGTTCCACCATCTTAACCGGAATCAGTCCGGAGATCGCCGATACGATGATCGAACTCGGCATCGAAATTGGAGAAGGGCTGGAAACCCGCTCCGACCTTCAGCAGGCACTCCAAGAAATCGGCTTTGGCTTTGAACATGCTTCGAACCATATGAAAACAAAAAGATAAAGAAATTGGAATCGCACTAAAAAGAATGACCGCCTGTTGATGGTCATTCTTTTCTCCTATACGGCTTTCATGACAATGTTATAACCGGCTTTCTGCTTCTTTGTTGATCGGCTGCGGATTTCTCATAATGAACGGATACAGCAGCAATCCGACCACAAATAAACCGATGCCTAGCAAGAAAGTTCTCATATCAACCGTTCCTGTTTTAATGACCCAAATGGAGTACACCAATGCGAGAACGGTAATCACGCCGTCTGTTCTCCGTGCTTCTTGCGCTAAGCCATAAGTTTCTCCGGTAATCACCAACTTTAATTGATAGACGGCGGACACAAGATACGGAATCAAATAGGCCAACGTCGCCACTACAATGACAAAATTATAAGCTCGGTTCACCGTATGGGATATGGTCGAAAACAAGAAAATCTGCGTCATCAAATTGGTGAGGGTTAAAGAGTTTATTGGACTTCCTTTTCCATTGGTTTTGGCGAAAAAAGCAGGGAATAGTCCCGTTTTTGCCGCTTGATAAGGCACTTCGGAACTGACGACAATCCAGCCTACAGTCGATCCGAACAAAGAAATTAACGCTAAAATTGCCATAATATAAGTACCGCCGCTTCCAATCACTTGTCCTAAAGCATCGACAAGCGGTTTTTGCGATTCTCTCAGTTCATCTTGAGAGAGAGCCCCCATCGTCAGCAGTGTAATCCCGATATAAATCAGCATCGAAATCAATAATCCTAAAAGGGTTGCTTTCTTAACATCTCCTTGCGACTTTGCCCGGTTGGAAAGCATTACGGCCGATTCGATGCCGATAAAAGCCCACAACGCGGAAATAGCTGCACCATTGATTTGTCCGCCCAAAGACACTGCCTTTCCGGTCGAATCCACAAAATGTTTGGCATTTCCCAAATTGCTTTGATCAAAAGCAAAAATAGTCAAAACGACAAATAAGGTAAATCCAAGCACTTTCGCAACAGTCGCCGTTAAATTGATTTTCCCGGCACCGTCAAAGCTGCGAGTCAGAATCCATTGAATTCCCCACAGCATCACCGTACACACTAAAAAAGTGATCAGTTTGCCGACTTCTAATTGAAACGATCCGGCTGACCATAAAAGTTTTTTGCTTTGCATGATCGGGAAAAAGGTAGTTAAATAACCGGCAAAAGAAATGATGACCGAAGCGGTCGCAGCCCAGTTGGCTGCCCAATATCCCCACGCCATGCTGTAGCCGGCAACCCGTCCGGCATTAGGCGAAGAAAACATCGCCTGTGCGTAGCTTTGCGGCCCAGCTTTCAGCTCCGGTTTTCGAATGGATAAATTTCCAAATACGAGCGCAATCATAAAAACCCCCAGCCCGGTTGCTATCCAGGCGAGAGTGGCCCCCCATGGACTGGACACTTGCGCCAAATTAGTCGGAAGCATAAAAACGCCGCCTCCTACCATATTTCCAACAACAAACATGGTTAAAATCCATAATCCCCATTTTTTATTGTTCATTCTGCTCACCTTTCTGATTCATTATCTTAAAACCAATCCTTCTTCCTTTATTAAGAAAAAACGATCGTTTTCATCAGGATCTTGATTTGACTTTACTATTTTACAACAAGTTCTTTAGTTTAGTAAAGTGGTAGAATAATAAAGAAAGAGGAAATGTATCCCACCGTTCAAAAGTCCTCCATATATTCTTGAAAACAGGCATAAAAAAATGGGGCCGACTGACAAGCCATAGTCATGGCCCTTTACAGTCGACCCCTGATATTCGAAAACATAGATTCATTGAACTCCTAAGCGTAAATAAAACAGCCTCTCTTCATTCCGCAAGTTCCTTCATTTTTCGGATAATCGCATCCGTTACTTCTTTCGTCGTGTTCTTTCCGCCTAAATCCGGTGTTTTGATTCCTGCTTCCAGCACCGCCTCAATGGCTTCCAATAGCAAATCAGCCGATTCCTGCTCGCCAAAATGGTCCAGCATCATTTTCGCCGTCCAAATTTGCCCGATTGGATTGGCGATTCCTTTTCCTGCAATATCCGGCGCGGAGCCATGGACAGGTTCAAACATGGACGGGTATTTTCCGTTTAAATGAATATTTCCGGATGGAGCGATGCCAATGCTGCCCATGATGGCCGCTCCAAGATCGGTCAAAATATCTCCGAACAGGTTGCTCGCGACAATGACATCAAACTCCTGCGGTCGAGTCACAAAAAAGGAAGCCAACGCATCAATGTGATAGGACTTCATGTCGACATCAGGATATTTCGCCGCAACTTCTTGAACGACGCGATCCCAAAAAGGCATCGTATGGACAATGCCATTCGATTTCGTTGCGCTGGTCACTCGCTTTCTTCTTGTTCTTGCGAGTTCAAAGGCGTATGTCGCTGCTCGTTCGATTCCTTTTCTCGTAAACACGGCGTTTTGAATCGCCATCTCGTCTTCCCCGCTGTGGATTTTTCCGCCGATTTCGCTGTACTCGCCTTCGCTGTTTTCGCGAACGACGATAAAATCAAAACCGGCCGGATGAGCCAGAGGCGATGTTATCCCTTTCAATTGTTTAGCCGGCCGGACATTGATCACCTGCTCAAACTCTCTCCTGATTTTAATGAGAATCCCCCATAATGACACATGGTCGGGCACCAATCGAGGATCGCCAATCGCTCCTAAAAAGATGGCATCGCTGTCAGCCAATCGGCTTAAACCATCTTCCGGCATCATTTTTCCATGCTTCAGAAAATATTCGCAGTTCCAAGGATATGTATCGTAAGAAAAGGAAAGGCCTCCATGCAGTTGAGACAAAGCTTCCATTACTCTTAATGCTTCCGGAACTACTTCTTTGCCGACCCCATCTCCTGGTATCACGGCTATTTTCTTTGTTTTCATCCTGAACCCTCCTACCCTTGTTTCTGGCCCGATAAGACTTAAACGATCAAACCAAATCATGTCACTCGTCTTTTTCACCTGAGAACCGTGCATGCTTTCCCCCTGATTGATTTCATCTAATCGACAAGTCGAATCCTCCTTGATAAAAATATTCATCTATTCTGAATTTTACGCCTATTTCAAGATGAGGGCAAATGATGGTTGATACAGAAGAAAAACCATGGTCATAAAAAAAAGGAACGCCCCGCTCTATGGCAGTGCCTTCCCTGTTGAATCATTGCTATTGAATTCTTCGCTTAGCGATAGATCTTACATGGCGTATTTGCGGTTCACCCATTTAAAAAACGATGGCAGGATAGCGACGACAATGATGACGCGGATCACTTGAACGGCGACCACAAAAGTAGAATCCGCGTTAAGGATCACGGCTGTCGCGGCCATCTCGGCAATCCCTCCCGGAGCAAATGCCAAAACCGAAGTGGCCAATCCGATATCCGTAAACCGAGAAACAATATAGGCGCAGACAGTTGTAGCCATCACCAGTCCAACCGATCCGGCCAATCCCACAAGAAAAATACGCCGTGCACCTTGAAACATTTCCTTGTTTAAAGAAGAGCCAATGCTTGCTCCCATGAGAATTTGCGCTACGATCATCAGCCAATTCGGCCACCATGCATTCAAATCGTGCCCTTTCAGCACTCCGCCTAACGTTTGCGCGATCGCCACAAAGATCATTCCTCCAACAAGCCAAGGAGAGGGGACTCTGATCCATTTTGCGACAAAAACTCCAGCCGCCGCCACAGCCACCAAAACTGCCGTCCAAGCTAGATGAGGATCGGTCGTTTGAAGAACGGCTATCGTTCGCGTCCCTTTACCGACAAAGTGTGAAGAATGCAGCGCCCACATCGAAATAAAAAAAGGAACCGTCCCCGTTACAAGAAGCACCCGAACCATCTGTGTAAGGCTGACAACCGCTACATTCGCCCCCAACTCGCTCGCAATTCCCGGCATGGCAGAAAGCCCTCCGGGAGCCGTTCCCACAAAACTCGTGATGAAATCGGTCGAGCTGAACCGCCATAAAATGAATCCAGACAATAGCGAAAAACTGATCGATAAAAGCAGCATGGCCAGCACAATCAAGCCGTCCTCATGAAAGACATGCCATACAGTGGTATTCATTTGTTGTCCCAATTGAATTCCTAAAATAAATTGGCCGATCCACATCCAATGTTTCATCAGCTTGATTTCCACTTGTTGAAAAGAAACAAACGCCGGTTTCCAAAGGGCCAGCACCCCGGCCAACATCAATGATCCGATCATCCAACCGATGGAAACTCCCGTCCGCGACAATAAAAATCCGCCAATACTGCTAATCAAAATAAACCATAAGTTTTGCAGAATCTTTTTTGTTGATTGCATAACGACCATCCTCTTTCAGTCCCCGTCTTCTTTGCTTTCCAATCGCTTTTCGTTTCTCATGATAGCCAACATATGCCTCCTCTATTATAACAGGGGAGTTCCTTTTAATTGGTACTCGAAGATTGGCTATGCCCGTTCGCTTTTGTGTGTCTGACCCACAAAAAAGCAGTCCAAAAGAAACATTCGCCCATCGCTCTTATAAGGGAGTGGGCGAATGTTTGTTCTGAAAAATACAGTATAATTAGTTTTTCCTCTATCCTTGATCTAGGTCCGCTTCCTTTTAATGCCCGGTTTGAATATATAGAATAAAAGCTGCGGCCTGCCTGGTTTTCCACAGCAGACCGCTGAATTCAGTTTCATCTAGGATGTTGCAGAAAAAGAGGGGGAAATTTCTAAAAACAGGAACGAGAAAGTTTTCTAAACTATCGAAGACTCCATTCAACGAAAATGATTCTCATTTAGTTCCTTCGTTTTTAACGATAATGATTATCATTATCTTTGTCAAGGATTTCAAGAAACTTTTTTGGCGATTAGAGATTCTTTATTCTGAAACGACACGAAAACTGCTATAATGCAATATAGAAACTCCTGATCTGTCGACAGATGGATAAACGATGATTTCGACATCCGAAGATTACGAATAAAGGAATGATGCAAGTGGCTGACTATCGGCAATTTTACGATAAATTAGCAGAAGTGGTCATGAAAGACAATATCAAAGTAGACGAATGTCTAAAAAAACACACCTATACACGGTTAGGTGGTAAAGCGGACCTTTTTGTCACACCTACTACTTTTGAGGAAGTTCAAGCAGTGGTTCAATTTGCGAAAAAAGAACAAATTCCTTTCACTTTGATCGGCAATGGGTCCAATTTAATCGTGAAAGATGGTGGAATACGAGGCATTGTTCTTTGTTTAAAAAACTTGAACAAAATCGTTGTGGAAGGAAATCAGCTCCGCGCACAAAGCGGCGCTGCGATTATCGATGCTTCTAAATACGCCTTGGAAAACCGGTTAACCGGCCTGGAATTTGCGTGCGGAATACCGGGTACGGTTGGAGGAGCTGTTTTTATGAATGCCGGTGCCTACGGCGGAGAAATAAAAGATGTGCTCGATTATGTGATGGTCGTGGATCGCGACGGAAACTTATTAAAACTGCCGGCTTCTGACCTCGATCTTTCTTACCGTACAAGTAATGTGGCCGAAAAAGGCTATATTGTGCTGGAAGCTGCCTTTGCATTGCAGCCCGGTGACTACGAAGAAATCAAAGCAGTAATGGATGACTTAACAGAGCGCCGCGAGTCCAAACAGCCTTTGGAATATCCGTCTTGCGGCAGCGTGTTTAAACGGCCGCCCGGTTATTACGCCGGAAAACTGATCCAAGACAGCGGACTTCAAGGCACACGGATCGGCGGCGCAGAAGTCTCCACTAAACATGCCGGCTTTATCGTCAATATCGACAATGCTACGGCAGCCGACTATATCGCCTTGATTCGCCATGTACAAAAAACCGTCAAAGAAAAATTCAACGTCAACCTCGAAAGAGAAGTCAAAATCATCGGGGAAGACTTAACAGACCCTTCGAAACAATGCTAACGCAAAAAGCGAAAGGGATCATTTCCCGTCCATTCAAGCGGGGAATGATCCCTTTTTTCAGTATTTGAAGACATCACATGAAGGATTGGACTCATTATTATCCGGCCGGTTTCACATTTTCGTGCTATTCAATGATCTGGATCAACAACGGTCATCCAAGTCCTCTGATTTTTTTATGGATCAATGATTAACGCGATGATTTTTAACCTCTTTCATACCCATATGTGATGAATCCTTCCTAATCGATATGCTTAGCCATCTTTATCGTCCGTGCGATATGGCGGGATGTTTGTTGAAGGTAAAACTCAGCGTGTTGAACGGCTTTTTCCCACGGGATGATCCCCGGGACTATGCTATAAAGGGTATCGATTCCGTGCTGCAACACGATGTCGCTGTCTTCGGATAACGAACCGGCGATGCCGATCACCGGAATACCATATTGTTTTGCGGCTTTGGCGACACCGATAGGCGTTTTCCCCGAGATCGTTTGACCGTCTATGCGTCCTTCCCCGGTAATCACAAGAGAAGCATCTTTGACGCGCTCTTGAAATTGAACCGCCTCCAGCACAATCTCGACCCCTCGCTTTAATTCCGCATCCAGAAACGCAAGCAAGCCGGCGCCGAGCCCGCCTGCCGCTCCGGCACCGGGAACATGGCGAATCGGTTTTTCCAATGTTTGTTCCACCACATCAGCAAAGCGGCTTAAATTTTCGTCCAGCTGTCGAACCATTTCCGGTGTGGCGCCTTTTTGCGGGCCAAACACAGCTGAAGCTCCGTTCGGGCCTGTTAAAGGATTATCGACGTCACAAGCAACATCGATTTTCACCTTTTTCAGCCTTGAATCGAGCGATGACAGGTCAATCTCCGCCAATTCCGACAAATGCCCTCCCCCCGGGGCAATTTCTTGTCTCTTTTGATCTAAAAGCCGGCCTCCCAGCGCTTGAATCATTCCGGCACCTCCGTCGTTCGTAGCACTTCCGCCAACTCCAATGATCAAATGTTCTACACCCTTATCCAGAGCAGCTCGAATTAATTCTCCCGTTCCTCTGGTCGTTGTGAGCAGAGGGTTTCGTTTTTCGTTCGGGACAAGATGTAATCCGGAAGCAGCCGCCATTTCGATAACCGCTGTTTTTCCGTCACCAAGCAAACCAAAAAACGCATCTACCGGCTCTCCTAATGGTCCTGTCACTCGTTTTTCGATGACGGTCCCTCCGGTCGCGTCCACTAATGACTGAACAGTCCCTTCTCCCCCATCTGCCATTGGAATTAACACGTACTCCACTTCCGGAAATACGTCCCGAAATCCTTTTTCGATCGCACGAGCGGCTTGAAAAGCAGACAAACTTTCTTTGAACGAATCAGGTGCAATCACAATTTTCATCGTTTCATCTCCGTTTCTTTATGATCCGAAAAGGTGAAATACTCCATAAATCAAAGTGGATACGACCGCTAATGTCATTCCAACAAGCGATTCATATGGCATCAGTTTGAGACGTTCTTTCATTTTCATATGAACACTGCCCGCTGTAGCATGGAAAAAGCTCCCGTGAGGCAAGTGGTCTAACACGGTAGCCCCCGCATGAACCATGGCCGCACCCGCTAACGCAGAAACACCCAACCCCACAATCGTGCCTCCAAATACGCTGCTGGCGACAGCTGTCCCTGCCGTTGTAGAAGCGGTAGCAGCTGACATAAAGATTCCGGCAATCGGCGCTAATAAATAGGCCGGCAATCCTGAATGAGTTAAGCCGCTGATGATCCCCTCTTTTAACGACGAGTTCGCAATCACTCCAGCTAACGTTCCTGTCCCTAATAACATAATGGCAACGCCGGACATTTTCGACAAACCGGAAATGGCATAAGCATTGATCTTCTTGGATTGTTTCATCACCATTGCCCCCACTATTCCACCAGCCGGAAGTGCGATCATAGGATCAATATCCATATGAAAAGTCGGGCGCAGCGCCAGCAACGCAATGGTTACTATGGGAGCCGTAATCGCAGCTAAAAAACTGGGCAATTCTTTCTGTTCATGGCCGGCTGATTCCGTTTGTTCCGCAATCATTGTCCCTTTTCGCATCAATTTCTTCGCCAAAAGATAAGTGACCACCATTCCGAAAAAAGCCGGAAGCACCCCGGCAGCCATTAAAGACGTCAACGGAACATGGAAGGAATCTGAGGCAGCGATCGCATTCGGGTTAGGCGACATAATGTTGCCCGCTTTTCCTCCGCCAATCATCGCCAATAAAATGGCGGGTTTGGATAACTGTGCCCGACTGGCAATCGCCAGCGCAATAGGCGCAACCGTTATCACAGCGACATCCACAAACACTCCGACCATCGTCAAAATCATGGTCGCAATAGCCAACGCTAATAACGCCCTTGCTTCTCCGAGCTTTCGTACGATCGTTTCCGCAATCGACGCTGCGGCTCCGGACTCAATCAGCACTCCTGCCAACACCCCTGCGGCTAAAATACGCAGAACAGCAGGGACCATCCCTTCTGCTCCTTCCATCATCACATCCACCGTATTGGTCACATCGGCTCCTCCAGCGATTCCGCCAATGAAAGCCCCTGCCATCATTCCGTAAGCAGGTGAAACTCTGCGCAAAATAAGCACGATCGCCATCGCTAAAGCGACGATCGCACCTAAAGCGCTTACTTGAACCCCCATAATCTCCCCCCCTTTGATTGTCCTTTTAATCGCCGCCTCAGTTTCGTTTTGAAGCCGTATGAGTATTAACAGCCTTCCTTTCTTCCGTCCAAGGAAGTGTTAAGCTTATGAAGATAGGATATCTACCGTTCTATATGCTTTTCACAATGAAACCCCAAACCTTGTAAACTTGCTTTTTCTCAATTTGCTGGCAACTTCAATAATATGTACGGGGCTGCAAAAATATGTAGTCAAGGGACAATACTCGTATTAACCTATCAGATTCATTTTCTTGGCAGTGTTATTCGCTTGAATTTTCATGAAAATCAGCAAGCAGACCAGCCTATTTTTATCGAAGTTTTATCTACTTTTTATATTAAAGATTCACTATCCATTTGAAAACCATTATTTGTTAAAAATCGAGGGTTTTTCGCGTTCTTAAACGAAAGAAACGGCAATCCGATGCTTATAAAGCCAAAAAAGCAAACCCGCTTTCCGATTGAAATCGGAAACGGGTTTGCCAATCAGCCATCTATTTTCACATTTTATTCCGGACGATTGTCGGCATTTGGGTCTACCTTAAAAGAAGGCTTAAATCCTCGATACTTCACGTCTATCATCATACCGGCAGCAGCGTGATGCAATTCATGGCAATGGTACATCCAATCACCGGGATTGTTCGCTTGAAAAGCGATGACATATACTTCTCCCGGTTTGACATTGAGTGTATCTTTTATCAAAGGCGATCCTGTCAGCGGTTTTCCGTTTTTACTTAATACTTGGAAAGAGTGGCCATGTAAATGCATCGGATGATCAACAGTCGAAATATTTCGTAACGTGATTTTGACTAAATCTCCTTTGTTTACATAAATCGGATCCGTCTTCGGATAGTATTTTCCGTTGATGGTATAATGCGTGGTGCCTTTCTTGTCCACTTTTACGCCTAAATCCATGGTATAGTTTACATCATATTTTTGATTCAAAGTAAATCTGGACGGTCCCTTTTCGCCGTATTTTGTTATATCCAACTGCGGCAATGAAGTCTTATAATCCGGCTTATCTGTATGGCGGTTTGACCCTTCATAAACGATTTTGGCCACCATGTTTTTGTCCGCTTTATTGTGATCATGAGAATCGATATACCATGTTCCGGGATGATCGGCTGTAAATTCAATATCATATCGTTCACCCGGCGCGACAGGGATGAGCTTATTTTTCACTAATTGCGGATTATGAATCGGGTTTCCATCGGTGGCAACCACCTTAAACGCATGGCCATGCAAATGAATATTATGAGTGATATATCCGGCGTTGATCAATCGAATACGTACTTTGTCTCCTTTGCGAACTTTTAATGGCGGTATGGAATCTCCGGATTTTCCATTGATTGTATACAAATCATACGTTCCCATGTTATCGCTGTTCATATCCGTATGATTCTTGCCGCTCTTCATTTCATCCATCGTTATGCCGGATGAATTCCATTCATCCAACATAAGAGTATAGTCTTTGTCGACTTTTTCTTCGTTTGCTCCCTCCACGATGATGGCTCCATATAAACCTTTATCGATTTGATTCACACTATCTTGGTGGGAATGATACCAATATGTACCCGGTACAGTGGCAGTAAAATGATAAGTAAAAGAATGGCCGGGTTGCACTGAGTTCATGGTCACCCCTGGAACGCCATCTTGGCTGTTAGGAACCGGAAGCCCATGCCAATGAATGGTCACAGGTTGTGGCAATTCATTTTTAAGCGTGATATTCACGGTTTGACCTTGTTTTAATTTTATAATAGGTCCTGGTACAGAACCGTTGAAAGTCCAAACGGGAAACTTATGTTTAGAATCAAATGAATTCACTGCTTCTTTTGCTGTTATGGTAATGTTATTTCCCGCTAGTTCTTTTGTGGCAGTGGTCATAGGCAAATTCGAATAATCTTTTTGACTACCGGACATTTGGGAATGATCACTGTTTTCCGTACTCTTGCTATCCATATTGGACGTATCATGACTGTTCGCTTTATCATTGGTGTTTGAGCAAGCGGCAGCTATGACAACCAAAATAGATAGAATCATGATGAACCCCAATTTTTTCATTTTTATACCTCCCTACCGTATATCATAATATAAAAAATGGCAGATTGAACGGAGAGAGTGTAAACAATTCATGAATTTCCTTTTTTGAATGAAAGATTTTTCGATAAGCGAACACCAGATGTTGGAGCTTTTATCTTTGATCGACAGATCGATAAACATTTTCTTTTTGAAATGAAGGAATGTCTATTGTCACCCGAAAAAAATCGTACTATAATAATCATGTGTCTTTCGGGATGTAGCTCAGCTTGGTAGAGCACTAGCATGGGGTGCTAGGAGTCGCAGGTTCAAATCCTGTCATCCCGATCGTTCCATACAGATTTTCAATAACCTTCCTTCACTCGACATTTTACTTTTAAAGCATCTGCCATTTTGCAGGTGCTTTTTCTATTTTTCTCCTAAGTATGAACATTTGAGAAACGCTTTCCACCCATTTTCGACTATGTTTCATCACAGGATGATAGAACCGTGGAGAAAGATCGTATTTCCTTTCTCTTTGATGATGGTAAGAGTAACCTGAATTTCATCATGAAAACGATTTAGGTGCCGCTCTTCCTAACATTTAGATAAAATATGAAAATTCTGATTTTTTACGGATGTTTTTGGCAATTAAAAAATGCATCAAATGGCAAATAATTATATTCATCTCACTGTATAAATTTTCATAAGCGAAGTCGCTTGACATGGAGCCTCTGCGGGTATAATTCATCGCAAAGTGTCGGTCCGTATGGCTTTTATAGGCAGATTAGCCTATCAGACCCGTCACTCCATGTAAAGCTGTGAATATGCACTATTTTATGCAAACTCTTAATTACCAAACACTACATCTCTTAATTACCATCAACATTCCGGAACTAATCGAGAGTTTTTCGTTCTGTCTCTTTTATTCTTCCATTACTGTTCCATTCATTCATGCCAATAGTATAAAACTTCCATTCAATCCCTAGCGCTTTTAAGATTTATCTTTTCTTTCAGCCCTGTATTTCAGAATTTGCTGTCCATTAATGTGCGAAAAAAAGACGGGAATCCTTTTAGCAAGTGATTTCCCGCCTTTTTTCATTATAAATAGCTGAACTATTTAGCTAAATTTCCATCGGCAATTGTTTTTTTTCTCGTTCTTATGCGATTCGTTATCCTATTTTCTTTTGGTTCCACCCGCCGAATAAAGAAGGACAAGACAAAAGCAATGACGGTCAAGCCGGTAGCTACCATGAAGGCATCTTGAATCCCCATCGCACTTCCTTGGTGAATCGCCATCGCCATATGCACTTTATCGGCAGGAGAAATATGTTGAGAAGCGACAATATTTTGTATATGCGCTTTTCCTTCATTCGTCATAATCGTGACAAAGAAGGCCATTCCAATAGCGCCTGCGATCATTCGCAGCGTGTTTACCATCGCCGTTCCATATTTATTCAAACTTAGCGACAATTCATTTAAACCGGCCGTAAAAATAGGCATCATCACTAGGGAAATGCCAAGCATCCGGACAGTATAAACGGCCACTACATAAGCAAAAGTCGTGTTCGTTTGAAGCCGGGTAAGCATATAGGTAGTGACGATCGTAATCGCCAATCCGACAACGGCCAGCCATTTAGCTCCGAATTTGTCAAAAAGCTTGCCCGTAATAGGAGACATCAATCCCATGACTATACCACCCGGCAAAAGCAATAAGCCCGATTCCAACGGAGTAAATCCACGAATATTTTGCATGTAAATCGGCATCAAAATCATCCCTGAGAACATAGCCATCGTCACTAAAATATTAATAATCGTGGTAAGTGTAAAAATCGGATACCGAAAAATACGGAACTCCAATATCGGTTCATCCACCACCAATTGGCGCCATACGAACAAAATCAAGCTGATTCCGCCAACGATCAAAAGCGCCATGACATCCGGGCTTTCCCAGCTTTTGGTTCCTGCTGTTGAAAAAGCATAGAGAATCCCGCCAAAGCCAATAGTAGATAGTATCACGCCAATGGTATCCAGTTTTGGTCGGCTCGTTTCCGTCACATTTTTTACGAGAAACAGAGAAACGATCAAATCAGCAAGAGCAATGGGGAATATAATGAAAAACAGAACCCGCCACGAATGGTGTTCCAAAATCCATCCCGATAATGTCGGTCCCACTGACGGTGCAAAGTTCATGGCTACGCCAAATATCCCCATCGCAAAACCACGGCGTTCCGGCGGAAATAACGTAAAAATCACATTCGTGATCAACGGGAACAAAATCCCCGCTCCAGCCGCCTGTACTACCCGGCCGACCAACAGCACGGAGAAACTAGGAGCAATGCCGCAAATAAGAGTTCCAACGGCAAAAAGCCCCATTGAAGAGATATATAATTGCCTTGTCGTAAATCGATTCATCAAAAAAGCGGTGATTGGAATAATGATCCCATTCACTAGCATAAAGATCGTGATTAACCAGTTTACGGTATCCGCGGAAACGTGCATATGATCCATAATTTGCGGCACAGCCACATTAATTAACGTTTGATTTAAAAACGCGATCAAAGCTCCTATCATCATAACGCCCAATATAGGAGCTTTCCGATAGGATTGAACTGATGTGTTTTCAACGTTCATTCTGCAGCAACCCCTCCTTAAAATTTTTTACACAGCTATTAATAACCGTGTTTCTTTATCTATTTGAAACAAAGAAAACCAACATTGGTTAACGCATTGCCATATAAGCACAGCCGTCTCGGCCAAATAAAATTCCCGCAGTTAAAAGCGGGAGTTCAAAAAGTCTGTTTTCTTTTAGAAAATCGGCACACAAAGTGTCAAGACCGGCAAAACTTTATGGCACAAGTCTATTTATTCCAGAACACAATAAAGGTGATTCAAACATCAACTTTATAAAAAGAGCCGAATCGGAGCAGGCAACATTTTTTCATGATGTTTTGTAGTCTATACGCTCACCATTGTCCTTGTCAAGTATAACGCATTAAAGGGGCCAGACCCCTTTAATGCGTTAAAGTTTAATCGAAGATGTATTGGAAAACTTGCGGGTTGTATTGGGTTTAAACAAAGACTTCCTCGCCTAAAATTTCGGGTAGTTGTATGATCTCAAATACTTCAAAAACTTCTTGTCTTACTTTTGAAATTGTAACCTTTATTCCTTTATCATTTAGGGTTTTCACTATATCGATCAATAAGCCCATTCCGGATGAGTCTACAAACGGAACATTTTCAAAATCAATATTCACTGTTTTATAATTGAGCATAGTCGGAATTAACTCTTCTTCCACGACTTCAGTTCCTTCAATATCAAAATCTCCTTCTAGTTTTACATCTAAACGATCCTCTACTTCGTTATAAAAATATTTGATCATGATACACTCACCTAGGCTTTCTTTTCAAAAATCATTCTATTATTCTCGTCCAAACGAGCAACAATCGAATCTTGATTTTCTTTTAAAGTATGCTTCACGTTTCCTATTTTTAAGATAGTGCCTTCCAGCGCTTTATTGATTTTGATCGTTTGGCCAACCGGCACAGCGATGATTGTTGCAGTCCCACTTTCCGCGCCTGCTTCATGGATTTCAACACCTAATTTACCATATACTTCCCCTCCGCGCATTATTCCGCGTATTTCCAATTTTCCTCCCGCATGGATTTTAGTATTCAAACAACCTTGTCCACTTACGATAATATCGCCACTACAATAAATATCACTATTCAAAACATTAGATATGATAATATAAGAATCGGGTTCCACAGGTATTTTGCTAAATTCGGAAAGCTGTTTCATTTTTTGGGCTAACTGTTTAATTTGCTCCAGAGAAGTGATTTCCTTCGTCAAGGATAAAAAAGTCTTTCTTACGAAGACAGCTACTTCTTTCCAGTCATCATCTTCAAGGTCTTTTTCCTCTTTTTGTACAAGATCCACATATTTTTTAGCAAGCGGAGGCAGGCTCTTAAACTTTTTCTCTAACAAAATGCGAATCAGAGGCTGCATGCCGCCGCGTTGAAAGTCGTTTGATTTAAATGCAGGAGAATGGATGAGTTGTGTAATGACCTCGATCATGCCTTTCACTTGAACATGCATTTCCTCGAGTAATTGCCCCAGTTCTGCGATGAGCCTGTTATGTTTTCCAGCTGAAAGTTTAGAACCTATGACGTTACCGTTAACAACAATTGCACCTGCTGCTGTTAAAGTCGCCATATTGACATTTTTTTGAACAAAGATTGCGCCCGCCGCCTCGACCGTCATCCTAACATCTACATCGCCTAAAATATCGACATCTCCTACAAAACGAATATTTCCAGACGATAAATCCACGTTTCCACTATGGGTTATTTTTGGAAGAATATCTACTTTAACGAGTTGTCCTCTTTGTTCAATATGCGGTCTTCCCGATTCCATCGCCACGATTTTATCATCCACTACGACAACTCCTTTACCAGCTCGAAGCTTGATAGGATAGGAAGGCTTTGGAGGAAGAGGTTCATTTGTAATGGTAATACCGGGCTGTCCAGGAATAGGAGGATGAATGACGGCAATGACCTCTCCTCTTTCCGCTGTCGGAATAGCCCTTATTTCTCGATAATTTACTTTCCCGTCTTCGTCTTCTTTTAGACCATTTTGCATCGTTAAAGGAACTTTGGGTTCTATCCAACCATCATGACCATGAGTCGCTTTTTTACCTGTGGCAATTTCAAATGTACCTGGTTGCCGAGATTCGATCGCTTTCAAAATTTGATCTTCATTGATTCCATAGATTACTCCTAATGAAGCCAACTCCTCAATGACCTCTGCGAAGCTTAATGTATTTTGAATTTCTTTCAATTCCTCAGCGATTAATTCAATATGTTTGCTAGGCTCTATATCCGGTATACGTCTTGTCATTTTATAACCAGGTTCAACATGGAGAAGCGCCTTTAATTTCAGCTTATCGATCGAAATATTCCATTTGGTTTCTTGTACGTCATTCTCACACTTTACTTCATACCGATCTGTTTCTGAAAGAACGATGTTTTTATCTTTAACAAGTTCATTATTCTTATATAATTTAATCCCTTTGCCAATGGTCAGAGTTGGATAA
Source organism: Bacillus sp. FSL W8-1127 (assembly GCF_038006725.1). Lineage (NCBI taxonomy): Bacteria > Bacillati > Bacillota > Bacilli > Caryophanales > Bacillaceae > Bacillus > Bacillus sp. FSL W8-1127. Next base: position 2,988,326 of record NZ_JBBOVU010000001.1, read on the forward strand.
AAAGTTGGCGTTGTCGTAAAAAATAATTTCCCAGATTTCACCCATACTTTTCCCTCTTTATCCATTTCATCGGCAACAGGATGATTCTCGTTTTCTCTTGCGACGAGGATGTTTCACTGATTATATCATTAAGCATTTCGGAATTTATTTCTTTGTCGTTTCCTTCCCTTTCCGCCCTATCATTCTCCTTCAATTTTTTAACGGAAGCGTCAACTTTCGTTAGTTTGACAATTGCTTTTCTGGCTCCAATTCCCAAAAAAACCTTTTGTTTCGTGCTGAATAATTTCAATATCTACTTCTTCCTTTTTCGTATCCAATAATTTTAACGTCTTTCCGAAAGAAGTCTCCCATCCTCTAGGAATGTGAAGGTGCGAATAGCACCAATGAGTAGGTGGGAGATGAATTTCGGTTGGCTTTAGCCAAAGTTATTTTTCCAATCCTTTTCTCAACAATTCTAAGATTGCGGCTGTTCTAGTTGGAATCCCATTTTCTTTTTGATATTGCTCCAATTTTTCTAATATCGTCTTAGGCATACGAATTTCTACACGTTCTTTCTCTTCTCTCATGATTATCACCTCATATTGATTGTACGGATTTTTTACGGTATAATCAATATATACGAAATTTTTCCGCACAAAGTGAGGTGAATTGATATGGCCAAGCAAAACAAAGCTTTCAAGTTTCGTTTGTTACCAAACAAAGAACAATCCGCATTATTAGCTAAGACATTTGGTTGTGTTCGCTTTGTCTACAATAAGATGTTAGCTGAACGCAAAGAAACGTATGAAAAGTTCAAGGATGATAAAGAATTGCTTAAAAAGCAAAAGTTTCCGACCCCTGCAAAATATAAAAGTGAATTTCCATTCCTAAAAGAAGTGGATTCTTTAGCTTTGGCAAATGCACAAATGAACTTACAGACTGCTTATAAGAATTTCTTTGAAGGAAATGCGGATTTTCCAAAGTTCAAAAATCGTAAAGCAAAACAATCCTATACAACTAATATGGTCAACGGAAATATTAAGCTAGAAAATGGTCATATCAAACTGCCAAAAATCAAAAAGCCAATAAAAATGAAACAGCATAGAGAGATACCTGCTGATTATAAAATCAAATCTTGCACTATTTCTAAAACAAAGACAGGCAAATACTACATTTCAATTTTGACAGAATATGAGAAAGATATTCGTCCAGTTAAAATACAGAAAGTTGTTGGTTTGGATTTTGCTATGGATGGTCTATATGTCGAGAGTGAACAGGGTAAGAAAGCCAATTACCCACGTTACTATCGGCAAGCCTTAGATAAATTAGCAAAAGCACAACGAATTCTTTCTCGAAGAAAGAAAGGTTCTGCAAGATGGGAAAAACAACACCTGAAAGTGGCTAAGCTACATGAAAAGACAGCGAATCAGCGCAGAAACTTTCTTCATCATAAGTCAAAAGAATTAGCAACAAACTATGACGCTGTGATTATTGAGGACTTAGACATGAAAGGCATGTCTCAAGCCCTCAACTTTGGAAAAAGCGTTCATGATAACGGCTGGGGGATGTTCACTACTTTCTTAGCGTATAAGCTAAAAGAACAGGGGAAACAACTTGTGAAAATTGATAAGTGGTTTCCCTCCACTAAGAAGTGTTCATGTTGCGGCAAGGAAAAAGAAATGCCATTATCTGAACGTGTATATAAATGTTCTTGCGGCTTTGTATTAGATTGCGATCACAATTCAGCAATCAATATCAAAAATGAGGGATTACGCTTATTAGCATAAAGAATAATAACTTTCGGAACGAGAGGGTTAGCTCGGTCAATTTTCTGTCATTAGACGGGATTACCCGAGAAGCCCCCACTTCAATCAAACCGTAAGGTTGATAAGTGGAGGGTAGTTCACTCCTAATTGTATGGCTTCTTCTATATTTTTTCCTTTTGAAACTACGCTTCGCCCTATCTGCCCCCTAATTGATTACTGGAGCGTTTAAACTTGAAATATCCACTTTTGGTTGACTTACTTTTAGCAGAACCATTGTTATATCATCTTTTTGAGGGACGCCTTCTATAAATCGATTGACTGATTCTAAAACACTATTCTGAATATCGTGGACGTTTTGGTCTTGATATTTGATCAACGTTTGAATAAGCCGCTCTAATTTATATTGTTCCCCCTCTTTATTTTGGGCTTCGATAATACCGTCCGTATAAAAGAATATTGTATCCTGGTCTACTAAATGAACAGAAGCCTCTTTATATACTTGCTTAGGCAGCCCTCCAACCATAATTCCCTGTACCTTTGGCAGTTCTTTCACCGTTCGATCTTTCCCACTAATATAAATAGGAAGGTGATGACCCGCATTCGCGTAAGTAAAAGCTCCTGTTTTAGGATCCCAATCAGCGCAAAACAACGTCACAAAAGATTTTAATGTCCGTAAGTCTTCATACAATGCTTGGTTTATGGAAGTTAGTGTTTCCGCGGGACCTCGAGTACTTTCAGCGGTACTTCGAAAAGCGCCTCTTGTTAGAATCATCAGCATAGCCGCAGGGATTCCTTTTCCCATGACATCGCCTATCACCATTCTGATTTTTCCATTTTTTAAAGGATAAAAGTCATAATAATCTCCGCCAATCAGCCGTGCGGGAAGGGAAAAGCCGGCAATTTCACCGCCTTCCACTTTCGGGGTTTTTCCATTTAATAATTGCATTTGAATATTTCTCGCTAAATTGATCTCTCGTTGCAAAGTTTTCCCCATTTCTGGATTCGCTTCAAGGAGCTGTTGATGGGTATAAGTTTGTACGCTTTTACACATCCATCTCACTCCCCTGTATCTCTTCTAATATTTGATACAATCCAACCATCTCAAAAAATTGGTTCGTTAGGTCATTAATCCCTTGAAGTTTTAGTTTAAAATGTTTTTCTTGAGATAAATAAATCGCATTCATGATAGAGCCGATGCCGGTCGAATCAATAAACTCCAGATTTGTAAAATCAAATACTAATGTTTCCACATTATCATCCAACTCTTTTAAATAAAGCTCTAACAGATGAGTGGTCGATATATCCAAAATTCCATCTATATGAAGGATCACAGCTTTTTCATTCACTTTTTTTTAATTTTTAAGGACATTGCATTCCCACTCCTATAATTTGAATTTCTTCATAGATTCAAGCAATGCATTCGAAATTTCAGATAACTCCCTTGACTGCCCATGCAAAGAATGAATCAAATCCGACAAAGTAATGGTCATGTCTGTAGTAGCGGCAGTTCGTTCATTGGCAATCTGTTTCATATCTTCTACTTTCTCAATGATATGAAGGACCTGTTCATTCTTTTTATACGGCTGTAATGTTTCTACAAATTCATCTAAAAACGAAATGATTTCGTCCAGCTGTTCCCTCGATTTCATCGTTGTTTCGGTAGTTATAGCATAGATTTTTTCTATCGTTTGAGAGGTTTCCGCTTCTAACAATACAGAAAGTTTTTGCGCTTTGGTTGCTTGTTCTTGTGTGTCCTTGACAAGCTGATTTAACTTGTCCACCATTCGATTTGTACTTTGCGATAAGTTTTCCAACTCGCTTCTATCATTTACATTGCTTTTAGCCGTTAAATCTCCCTTTTCTAGTGATTGAATCTGACGTTTTATTTTTTGGATATTTTCATATATACGATTAAAAAATCGTGCCGTTAGTAGAAATAAAACTATCAAAGAAATTACACCTGTAACAAGAAGAATTATTGAATGGCGGTAAAGTGGTCCGCTTAAAGCTCCATAATCTAGGGCTATATAAATGACTTGTCCATCTTTAGTTTTAATGAATAATTTATAAATCTTTTCATTTTTATATTTTTCAATATAATGGTATTTTTGTAATTTATTTTCCTCCATACCGATTAATATCTTTGTATCTTTCGAATCTTTGTAACTGTAATTACCATAGATTACTTTTTTTAAAGGTGGGAATAATTTCGTTTCTAATTCAGGATTTTGGAAAACACGTGGATCAAGAACAGCAATTTCCTTAAGTCCTTCACCATTTTTTGTGACTAGCACAGAATTCTGACAATCAGTTAGCTAGAGTGGGGGACACTCAAACCCTCTCCTTCTTCATCTTACAGACCAGCCAGTTGGTGGAAAAGAAGCGGTCAAGTGCTTTCCTTGACGGCTTCTTTTCCACCAACTATGATTATCAAAGTGATGAAGAAGGAGAGGCTAGGACACCTGTTTTTTATAAGTTTTTCCTGTACACTCCAAAAATACACGTGTTCTAAATCGATCAAGATTTCTATACCCATAAGCTCGTCGTTTGATGTTCTTAATTTTGTGGTTGGTGCCTTCTGTTCGTCCATTCGTGTAAGGTGTTTTAAAGTATTGAAGAATCTGGTCTTTCCAATTCTCGATCGTTTTTGCCACTTCATGGAAGGAAGGAAAAGGACTACTCCAAGCCAGTTGAAGCCATTCTTTTCAATACTGGTTTGCTGTCTCATAGTTTGGTGATCGATAAAAGTCTCGAAATAGCTCTTTTAGATAATATCCATAGGCTAGGTTTTCATGTTTTTCTAATAGTTCATTTAGTCGTTCTCGTTTCTCTTCTTTCAGATTTTCATAGCCCTTCAGTAGGATAAATCGTGCTTTTTTTAATCCGGGGATTTTCTTACGAACTTGATCGAACGCCTGAGTCACTTTTTGAACAACATGGTATTTATCCACGATCATACGGGCATGAGGAAACGCTTTGCGAACGGCTTTGTGAAAGGGATCCCACATATCTACGACCACGTTTTTCACCTTTTCAGGATGAAGGACCTTTAAAGATAAAAGTTCCAATGTTGAATCGAAATCACGGTTGTGATGCATCCCCATGACAGCACCGAGGTTCGCATCATATAGTACCGTTTCATAGCTGTGTCCTTTTCGAACAGCGACTTCGTCCATACTCAAAGTCATGTCTTGATCGCTTTGAGTTTCTTGGATGACAGATTCATGTTCCTTCGCTTTATCATGAGCGACGGAATAAAAAATTCGCTCCACCGTGGAATAAGGAATCTGGTATTTTCGACGAATCTCTTGAATGGTGGTGCCGAGAACCTGTTCATAAAGGAAAAGACAAAAACGCTTCGTATAGTGTTGATGAGAACCAATCGATTCAAAGGAAGACGTAAAGACTTCGTTACAGTTTCGGCAACGATAACGTTTTACAAGCACCAGTAAATATAATGGTTTATTTAACACGGATAAATCTCTAACTTTCCTTGTCCTTCTGTCATGAACAAATGATGTGAGAAACCCACAATGAGGACATCGTTCCTCCTCATCTTTTTTCTCAACATGAACAAGATAATGAGTGGGCAAAATTTCTTGATTAACAACTTCAAATTCTGGCAATTCTAGTGATACGGAAAACACTGACAGAACCTCCTGTTATGTTTAGTGACGCTAGCATTATTGCCAGGAATCTGTTGGTGTTTTCTTATTTTTTGTCTAACATCACAAAATGTGATGATGAATCTTCCTTAATAAAGTTATTCTTTTCAATCATTTTTTTGATCCAAGAGTCGGGACCTACCTTTTTTGTGAATTGATAAATTTCATTTACTTTTATATAAGGATTTATAATATATTCAGAATATTTAAAACCTATCGAATAAAATCTTTTTGGCTATAAAGAGTTTTGTACTTACAGTGATCGACCTAATAAACGATTTCACCGGCAAAGTTTTAACAAGATCGCCATTTTATTTTTTGAAAAACAGCAAGTAAAATGGTAGTGAATTTGGCAGTTCGATATGTTAATATTGAGAAAAGTAAGAAAGGGATGAGTTGAATTGGATCAGGCTGCGAACGTGTTAAACAACGCTCTTATCACCGAAAATCAACATGTATACGATATGCTGTCTGACTTGGGCAAATCTTTATATTATCCTAAAGGAATCCTTAGCCAGTCTGCTGAAGCCAAAAAAAAGGCTTATCGATATAATGCAACCATTGGCATCGCAACGGAAGGCAATAGACCGATGTATCTTCCGGTAATTCAAGATACTCTTTCCGCATATGAACCTGAAGATTTATATACATACGCTCCACCGGCAGGCAAGCCTGAGCTTCGATCTGCGTGGAAAGACAAAATGATCATCGAAAACCCTTCTTTACAAGGGAAATCAATAGGCGAACCTATCGTTACAAATGCTCTCACGCATGGATTAAGTATTGTAGCGGATTTATTTGTCGATCAAAATGATCCCCTCATTGTACCGGATAAATACTGGGGCAATTACAAATTCGTATTTGGCATCAGAAGAGGAGCCAGAATACAAACTTACCCGTTATTTGACGAAAACCAACGCTTTCATGCAGAAGCCTTGCGAGAAGCCATTCTGAAAGAAAAAGATCACGGCAAAGCGGTTATTTTGTTGAATTTCCCTAATAATCCAACCGGGTATACTCCTACCGAGCAAGAAGCAGAAAGAATTGTATCGGTGATCGAAGAATGCGCTAACCTAGGAATGAATCTTGTCGTCATGACGGACGATGCGTATTTTCAATTGTTCTATGAAGACTCGATTAAAGAATCTCTCTTCGCTAAACTGGCCGGCTTGCATGATCGTGTTTTGGCAATCAAAATTGACGGAGCCACTAAAGAAGAATTCGTATGGGGATTTCGAGTAGGTTTTATCACCTATGCAAGCTCCAGTCCAAAGGTGTTGGAAGTTCTGGAAGAAAAAACAAAAGGAATCATTCGCGGGACGATCTCCAGTGCATCGCATCCTTCGCAAACCTTTATTTTAAAAGCAATCCAATCCCCTCAATTTGTTGAGCAAAAAAATGCCAAGTTTCAAATTATGAAAAAACGGGCCAATAAAGTTAAAGAAATTTTATTGAATAACAAGAAATTCAATGAAGTTTGGTCTTTCTATCCTTTTAATTCCGGTTATTTTATGTGCCTGAAATTAAAGAACATCGATGCCGAAAAACTTCGCATCCACTTGTTGGAAAACTATGGGGTCGGTACGGTTTCGATCAATTCAACCGATTTAAGAATCGCTTTCTCCTGCGTAGAAGAAGATCAGCTGGAAGATTTGTTTGAACTGATCTATCAAGCAGCGAAAGATCTGAGTTAATACAGATGGAATCCAATAACAGCAAAGAAGAGATTGCTTTGGATTCTGTACCGGGCTGTTCATTGTTTCTAATGAGAAATTTACCTCTTGTAGGTTTGATCATCTCAAAAAAGCTATTGGCGTATTGCCTATAGCTTTTTTATTCTAAATACCTGTATCGTTGGATTTACAGTGAATATCCGCGACATCAGCGAACAAGAGAGATTTGAACGTGCAATAAAGAATTTGCGACCAACATAGCAAACGAACGAAACATTGAGTTAACAAAGGTAAGGAGTATCAAGGTGCAACACTTTACTTATCAAGTACCTAAATCGGTGCTTCTTTCAACAAAAATGCCAATAATAGACGAACAAGGTAAAACCATTTTTTTGTTGCAAAAACAGCCACATAAATTTCCTGCAAATGTCTTCAATGCGACATTACGTTTTGGTTTGCCTTATACTTATAAAATTACCAATTTATCCGGAAAACCTCTGTATAGCATTGATTGCGCGTTTCCCGGAATTCGTTATAAATTACTGACCATTTATCCTCACAGACAGTACCGATTGCACGCCAAAGAGTTCAATTGATTGAAACAGCGTATTCGTTTAAAATAGCCAATCACGATTATTATTTCGAAAAAGATTATACAGGTACTGGTTACTTAAAATGTGATAATAAGGAAATTGCGAGGGTTTCTAATCTTTTTTCGGTAAAGATTTCGACGGTTGATACCATTAACATTGCCTCAACAACGGAAGAAACGGCTTCACTCTCTGCTGTATTGTTCCATACATTTTATTATTACGGTGCCTAAAAGGGTAGTTATTCTGTTAATAATTTACTCCCATAGTCGAAAAAAGATTTAAAGATTTAAATCAACTCAAACGATCATATTCTGCATTTCAAACACTATGATGTCAACAGAAGCTCTTTAATATGTTGCTCAGTACTTTCATGACTGCGATTAACTACAAACAAGAACCAAGCAAGATAATTGTCGAGATATTTTTGCAGCGCTCCTTTTAAACAATTTGCAATATCAACATTATTCTTTAATAAAGCCCAAATTGAAATAGTATCTTAAAAAGACCTCACTTCACTCCCTTTAAGTTTTGATTGAAAACAGCAGAACGTTAGAGGAGGAAAGAATTTTTTCCTTTCTCTAGTCCGCTCCCTCTTTTGCATCTCTCGTATTGCCTCATTCACTCATTTTTTATGAGAACTATTGAGGGATTAAATTCTAAATAGGAAAAAAACCTCTCTTGCCGGATGGCAAAAGAGGTTCAGAAAAAATCTATTAGTGTATGGTTTTTTACGATGGAATTTTTTTGAAGAAATCAATTTTTATATAAGCTGCTTGTTCTTTAATAACTGGTATTGTTCCACGATTAAGGCGGCTAAATCTGATTTTCTGTCGATCTTCGTATAATGTTCGATCGTGTATTCTAACCCATTCTTTTGAATGCTTTCTTGAATTTCAACGGCTTCCTTATCTTGCGGATAGTCATACATTAGGGCAGCTGCAATGCTTTTGGCTAAGTAAACCGGCCGTTCTCCTACAACACTTGCAAATTGTTTAGCCGGGCTGACGAGCCGATCATTCGGACCAAGCTTACGAATCGGAGAACGTCCTACCCTTGTTACTTCATCCGAAATATAAGGGTTCGAAAAACGATTCATAATTTTGGATATATATTCTTGGTGTTTTTTCATGTCGAAACCGTATTTTTTTACAAGCAGCATTCCTGTTTCTTGAAGAGTTTTCTCAACAAGAGTCCTGATTTCTTCTTTTTCCATTGCTTCATTTATTGTCGGAATTCCGGCATAATAGCCTAAATAGGCGGCCACAGCATGCCCTGTGTTAACAGTGAATAGTTTTCTTTCAATGTAAGGATTTAAGTCGTCTACAAACGTAATTCCTTCCACAGGAGGTTTTTCTCCCACGATTTTTGTTTGATCTACCGCCCACTCATAAAACGGTTCAACCGTCACTTTCAATTTGTCTTCATGGGATTGATTCGGCACGATTCGATCAACGGCCGCATCCGGAAATCCGAATCGTTGATTAAACAATTCTTTTTCTTCTTCGTTCAATTTTTCATATACCTTTTCTTTAAGGAAGGTGCTGCCTCCGATCATGTTTTCACACGCAATGATATTGAGTGGTTTATCGGTGGTTTGAATTCTTTTTCGAAGCCCTTCCGCAATCGCGCCCGCAATATGCGGCAAAATATTCGGACCTACAGCTGCTGTAACCAAATCCGCCTGGGCAATAGCCTCTACCACTTGATCCATATTTTTCTGGCTATTAATGGCACGGACGTTTTTGATAGTCAATTCTTCTTGGGAATGGTCCGCAATCCCTACGCGATATTCCCGTTTTTCATTTAATAAATCAACAATTTCACTGTTTACATCCACAAAACAAATTTCATAACCTGAATGATATAAGAGATTGCCGATGAAACCTCTGCCGATATTTCCTGCTCCAAAATGAACAGCTAGCATGTTAGTTCACTCCTTCAAAGATCGCTAGGATTTCTTCTTTTGAAGAAGCGTTGACAATCTTTTGCACATTTTCTTCTTCCGAAAGAACAATGGCGATTTTGGACAGCACTTCTAAATGCTCTCCACCTTTTCCGGCGATTCCAACTAATAATTTCACGATATTGCCGTTGCCAAAATCTACACCATTCGGCACTTGAATAATGGCAATTCCGGATTCTTTTACGGATTCTTTTGCATCATCCGTTCCATGTGGAATCGCAACAAAGTTTCCCATATAAGTGGAACTTAGTTCTTCTCTTTCCAGCATTTTTTCAATATAGTCATCATCTACATACCCATTTTCCGCTAACACACTTCCTGTTAATCGAATGGCACTTTCCTTGTTGTCAATTTCTGCGTTTAATAAAATATTGTCTGGTGATAAAATAGGCAAAGTCATGTTGTACACTCCTTTATTTTTTGATTTTTTCATCAAGAAACTGCTCGAACTTAGCGGCCAAATAGGATGAGATGGAATGAACATTATTTGATTCAAATATCTTGATACTTTGTTCGTTTTCAATAATGACTGTACTGATAAAGCTTAGGACCTCTAACCCTTCGCTTGGCAGCTGCTCAGGCGACAGCAGCAAAAGGAAGCTCTCTGCTTGTATTTCTGACTGATCCATCGCTTTGACTCGAAGCGGTTTATTCAGACTGACGATGGTGAAAGAAGGATGTAAGACCCTTTCATTTCTCGTGTGATACAATACGAGCTTTGTGTTGGGAATGCCTAATCCGCCTCTTTTTTCCCGCTCCAACAAAGCTTGTGTGATGAATCCAACATCCTGTATGACCCCTTGTTTATATAAGGACTGGCAAGCTTCCTTTAGAACTTGTTCAACCGTTTGAGGATCATTGACTGCCAACACTTGAAATCCTCTTAAAATCGTCGAAATGGCGGCGGTATATTCATATATGTTTTCAATTCTTTTAATGGTTTTATCCACCTGTTGAGAATCAAGGAACTGCCTGTCCAATTGAGGGGTTTCCTTATGAACCTTCTTCATCATTTGATGACGGATATAATTCCTAAGCTTTTTCATTTCCTCATTGGTCAATATCGGGCTGACGACAATATAATCACTTGGAAAACTAGGCAGCTCTATCGTTGAAATAACTAAATCAAAATCATCTATTGGCAATTGATTCAATTCAAATACTGAAGCAATTTGAAAGTTTTTGATTTCGGGCAGTTCCTGTTTAAGCCTTGTCGCCAACATTTTGGATGTTCCGATTCCGCTTGAACAAATAATTAAAGCGCTTAAATCCTTTGCTTTCCTGCCTAATAAGGCTGAGCCAAAATGCATGACCAAGTAACCGATTTCTTCATCCGGCACGGACAATTCCGGAAAAACTTTCTCTACTCCTTCTTGAACGATCATGAATAGATCTTCGTAATCTTCTTTAATTTTTTGCAACAATGGATTGGTAATTCCCATATTTTGTTTTATTCGATAAAGCGCCGGTTTTAAGTGTATCACCAGCCCTTGAAAAAGGGAGACATTACTCGATAAATCAACCTGCAATTGATTTTCCACAAAATGTATAAGGCTTTTCGCCTTTATCGCAACTTTGATACTGGACTCTTCTATAGGGTACTCTTTGTCATGTCTTAATTTTGCTCCTTGCAGATGCATCGTGACATATCCCACTTCAGCCGCCGGAATGGGAACTTTAAAAATTTTGGACAATCTGCGAATGATCTTCTCAGCTAATCGGTATTCCTGGGTTGCCTTTAAACGTTCTAAATACTCTTGATCAATCTGAATGTTTTGCCCTTGTAAAATACGCTCAATGGCCAATGCTAAATGGACGACTAATCCGATATGGGCGCTGTCGGCAACTTGATACGGCAGTTCATCCTTCATTTCTCCAATGACTTTCTCCACAATGAGAAGCTTTTTCTTCTCTACCAGACCTAATAATCTTTCAGAGATAATATCCGATTGTTGAGTTGATTTTTTTTGAATGTTCTCTCTCACCAAGGATAAGAATTCTACTTCATTGAGATTATCCGCAATAATGCTTCTCATTGCTCTTCTTTTGGCGGTTTCAGTACCAATCAATTCAACACCGTAGCCTCTTTTTCTCAGAATGGACAAGTCGAAAGCCCTTAAGCGATCCTCCAGCTTCGTAATATCGTTGCTGACGGTAGCAATGGTCACATTTAAATCATTGGCCAAAGAAATGAGCTTAACTGGTTCCGGCGATTCTAATAAAGTACATAAAATAAACGTTTGACGTTCATCAGGTGTATATTCTTGGCTAGTTAAATGGAAAAGAGCCCTCTTTAACTCTTCCATCTTTTCTTCTTCTCCTATAATTTGGATGCCCACACCCGATTTTTTAACTAAACTCAAATGGTAGTCCTTTAAAATGTCTTCGACTCCTTTTAAGTCTCGATGAATGGTGCGCACGCTTACATCCATTTCCTTCGCAAGATCCTTGACCGTCACTTCTTCCTTTTTTTCCAGCAACATTTCCAGTATCAGTCTTTCTCTTGCGGAAACATACATAATGTTCACTCCACTAGGAACTTTGTGAATTCCAATCCATTTCTTTCATTATTAAAATAAAACGATTTCATCACTGATGACAACAATAGAAAAACATCATTTTGTCCGCAGTATTGTTGCCATTTTTAAAGATCTTGTTTAGATTCTTCACTGGCTAAGATTAAATGGCTTATTTTCTTTTTAAGCTTTCGACAAGCTCATCATATTTCGGGCTGTTTAAAAAGTTTTCTACAGAAATGTGATAGGCATTCGGCAGCTTAGCCTTCGCACGATCCGTTAAATCTTTATGCGTAACGACAATATCGGCATCATCAGGAAGATTATTAATAGAAGTATTTGATACCGTGATATTTAATTGTGCTTTTTGTACTTTATTTCTTAAGATAGAAGCTCCCATCGCACTAGAGCCCATCCCTGCATCACAAGCAAAAATAATTTTGTTGACTTTATCAGGCAGTTCATCCTGAACAGATGTTGTTTCATTTACTGCCGTTTGCTCTTCTGCCGTTGTTTGCTCTGCTGCTGCTGTTTGCTTATTCGCTTCACCTGTTTTGATTAAAGCGGCAGCTCTGCTTTCTTTTCCTTTCAGCGCAGAAGTTTTTTCAGTCGCTTTTACTAAATCCTCTTCACTGGATTCTTTCGATGTTTTTAAGATAACCGAAGAGATCAAGAAAGATACAACAGCTGCTGCAAGTACTCCGGCAATAACACCCAAATAATGACCTTTCGGTGTCATAGCGATCAGTGCAAAAATACTTCCAGGTGACGGTGCCGCCACTAAACCAGCATTGAATAATTGGAAAGTAAATACACCCGTTGCTCCTCCTGCAATAGCCGCAAGAATGAGAATCGGTTTCATTAATACATACGGGAAATAAATCTCATGAATTCCACCAAAGAAATGAATAATAACGGCTCCCGGAGCTGATTGTTTGGCCGATCCTTTTCCAAATAAACAGTAGGCTAACAGTATTCCCAACCCAGGACCTGGGTTTGGCTCTAATAAGAACAACATTGATTTCCCGGCTTTTGCTGCCTGATCAATTCCAAGCGGGCTTAAGATACCATGGTTGATCGCATTGTTTAAGAACAACACTTTAGCAGGTTCTATAAATATACTGGCCAGCGGCAATAAATGCGCATTTATAATAGCTTGAACACCAGCTGCCAACGTTTTGTCCAGCGCTAAAACAATCGGGCCAATTCCTTTATAAGCAAGTAATGTAAGAAGGCCTCCAATGATACCGGCTGAAAAGTTATTTACCAGCATTTCAAATCCAGACTTTACTTTTCCTTCAACCGCCTGATCAAATTTCTTGATGGCCCATCCACCTAAAGGCCCCATAATCATAGCTCCTAAAAACATAGGGATATCCGATCCGACAATGACCCCCATCGTTGCAGTTGCGCCAACGACGCCGCCGCGTATATCGTGAACGATTCTTCCTCCCGTAAATCCAATTAAAATAGGGAGCAAATAAGTAATCATTGGACTCACTAGCTTCGCTAAACTTTCATTAGGAAGCCAGCCTTTCGGAATAAATAAAGCAGTAATGATTCCCCAAGCGATAAATGCTCCTATATTCGGCATAACCATGCCGCTTAAATAACTACCAAATCGCTGAACTTTGACTTTAACACCTGAGTTGGCCTGACTATTGGTCGTCATCTTATAACTCCTCTCATACTATATTGAAATATAATGATTGCACTATCATAATAAAGCGGTTTCATGACAGGTTCAATAAATACAAAAATCAAATTTGTCCATTTGATTGTTGACATTATTAAAAATGGGGAAATTTGGTGCAGAAAAGAGACTGGATTGTAAGCAGGAGACTTATCCTTTTTAGGTTCCCTTTTTTAAGTCATTTCATTCATTTTTGGAATACCGATAGAAAATGATTGATTCAACTGGCCGTATTCAGCGAAACACAAAAAGAATGGAAATTAATTTTACTCCGATCATTGAACTTATTTTTAGCAGTGTGCTTCAAGGAAGGACAAGCAAAAACAGATATCATACAAATTGAAGTATTTTGGTAGAGGAACCCGTTAAACCATTGCTTTTAACCATACCATCATAGTGATTACAATATGAACCGTTGCGTGAGCCATCATGGCCGCTTCCAAACTCCTCTTCCAGAAAAGCCAGCCAAATGCGATTCCGGCTATTCCGTTTAATAACATCATACGAAAGAAAATAAACCATGTCAGTGGTGCAAGAACTGTATTTGCCCCTAAATGAGCTACTCCAAACAAAAGGGAACTTATCAAAATGGAAAGCCACATGATCCACGGTTTCGGCCGATTTTTTCTGTGTTGAAAGAAACGCCACCCCATCCATGCAACGAAAGACATGAGTCCCCATCGCATCATTATTTCTTCGCTAATTCCTCCATAAAAAATACCTCCCAAAGTCACGACCAAGCTGCGGGACTGTGTATTTAGATGAAAACTGCTTGGAAGCCACTGTTGAAAGATCAAATCAAATAAGTAGTAGATGACGGTAACCATCATTCCTAACATGATAGCTTGATTTATGTCTGATCGAAGGGAAGGCCATAATTTCGCTTTTCTCGCCATGTTTTCAACGATATGCGATTTTAAACCTAGCCGAGGCGTGAGGAAAATGCCAATGACAATCGCAACGATTAAAAGAATAATCGGATTGATCAAAGATAATCCGGCTAAAACAGCTAAAGGGAGATCAGGTTTATTGGGAATATCTTTTAATACTTGAGAAAGGGTAATTTCAATGGTCGGAATAATCATGAACACCCCTAAAAGACTAAATGTAAATAAAACCCAAAACTGCTTCCAGAATAGTTTAGCAGACATACGTTTTTCTCCTTTTCCCTTTATAGATAACATACTCTTTACTACTACCATGCAATAAGTCCCGTTACTAATAATGCTGTCCCTACAACGGCTACGAATAATTGTGCAGCCAACATATTTTTACTAGATAGCCAAACAACTACTAAATTAAATAAGCTATGGACAATAACAAAAATGAACGTTAGCAAAGGGATTTTCGCTATAAGTAGTGTGACTCCAATATGAAAGGCACTTGCAAAGATCCGTTCCACCACACCCCACAATGGACTTAAACGAAGTTGTCCATTTGATTCTAATAATTCTTTTACTTGAATCGATTTTTCATCTTGTCGTTGTATGATATGGATTAGAACGAATCCGTTGATGATCGTAAATAATACTTCTATCGCAGCCCACCCTTGACCAACTGAAATCGCCCAGGAGAAAGAGGTTCCAGTAAGCAACAAGAGAATCAAACGAACTCCTTCCTCCAAAGGTCCGGAAGATAAACCAACAAAAAGTGTGGCTTTTTCTTTAGACAATCCCTTAAACAATACAGTGACTGGACCGCGTAGAAAAAGGGCAATCACCCAACCAAGAGCTCCCAAACTAAATGCTTTCCATTGAATAGGGCTAAAACCATGGTAAAAAAACAACCCAAATGATATAGGAACTGCTAAATAAAAAGGGATTGCAAGGATAAATCTACGAGCCATTTTTTGATTGGATGGATCAGATAATGTATTTTCGTTTTTCAAAGGTGTCGGCATTGATTATTCCCCCTCTCCTTTATGGTTTGAAGGTTTTTGTTCTGGCTGAGGTATGAAGATCGTTGAAAGTGTGCGAAGGCGCCTGCCAGGAGCCGGTTGATTTTTAAGAGCCGGCTCAACAACAGAACGAATTGCTTGTAACAATCGGGAAAACTCCTCATCGCTTAAATACAATGAAGCCTTACGATAGCTGACTCCATCCGCCTCCAGATCAAAGTGTTCTTGCTGCAAATATCTGTGAAAGTCAGATTGAATGGAAGCTAAAAAAGCCAAAAAATTCCGCATGTGATCTTCTCGGCTGAAGTTTGCCAAATCATCTTTTGTCAAATTGGCTCCTTGTTCTGCCAATGTGTAAATTTTCTCTGTCGTTCCACGGACTTGTCGTTGATCAATAATTTGAATAATACCGCCTTCATGCAACTTATGAAGGTGTCGATATAATGTAGCCTGCGGAACATCCGGCAACAACTCGATTAATTGTTGAGCAGTTAGGTGCCGCCCCCCAGTGAAAGTTTGAACAATACGTAATCGGATCGGATGAAGAAGTAAATCTGCCTTTGACTGTTTGATCGTCGTTCACCTCTTTTTATTATTATCATTATTGATAATGATAATAATAAAGAAAATAACAATTGTCAATCCACAATTATCCCTTTTTTCATCTAATGAGAAAAAAATAAGAGCCGTTAGCCAACGTCCAACAACTAACGACTCCGTTTCATAAAATGTAGTACTTGAGATCCTCTTTTCCCTTTCATTGCCCCTTTTCACATACAACAAATTGAAAAACACAATCCATCGCATTTAATTCCCAATAATTTACCACTTTAATCCTTTAAAACAGCATGGGGGTCTGTCCCCTTTTAAATATGAAAGAACATGGTGATATACGGAGCGATAATGGAGCCTATTAAAGCACTTAAGGTCATGGCGACGGAGCCTGTGGAAACGGCTAGTTCACCGTATTCCGATGCTTTGGAAATGCCAAATACATGGGACGCGCTTCCGAGTGCAATTCCTTTTCCAAGTACACTTTTCACCCGCATCCATTTTAAGATTGCAGGACCTGCTATGGCACCGGTAAGACCGGCCACCATTACACATACAATCGTCATCGAGGAAATTCCGCCGATATTCGATGTAATTTGAATGGCCACCGGCGTCGTGATGGATTTTGGAAGGATTGATAACATAAGAGTACGATCAAAATGAAAAAATTCGGCAAAGAAAAGGCCGCTCAACATTCCGGTCATCGACCCGACACTAACTCCTACAAGAATAGGAACAACATATTTTTTCAAAACAAAACGCTGCTTATACAAAGGATAGGCCAATGCCACGACGCTCGGTCCAAGCAAAAAATTAATCCACTTACCGCCTTCCATATACGTTTTATACGGTATATGCCAACTCACCAGCAAGGCAACGATCACAACGGTCGTGGTCAAAACAGGCAATAACAGCGGCCAAGAAAAGCGGGAATATATCCGGCTCATCACGACATAAATTCCAATCGTCATAAGGATCATGAAAATAGAGACAAGAACTTGTTGCATCATGCTTGTTGCTCATCCTTTCTTTTACGTTTCCCTTTTTCTAATAATTGACTGGCATGGCCCGCCACAATGACGGTGATAACGGTGCTGATAACAATAATGATAAACAATAATATTCCTTGTTTGGAAAGCAAAGTAGGGTAATTCATAATACCAACCATGGACGGAACGAAAAGAAGAGGCAGAAACGCTATTAAGAAGCCAGCCCCTTGTTCAATCCAATCCAGCTTAAATAGTTTTAAAGATAAACAAAGCAGCAATAATAAAAGTCCCAGCACATTTCCGGGAATCAATAAATGCAAAGCACGGTGAATCATTTCACCAATAAACGAAAACCCGTATAGAATAAAAATTTGAATAATAATTTGAATCCACTTCATCCGCAAAAATCCTTCTCCCACTCTCTTTAAATTGAGTAGTAATCATGTATGATAGGAATAGAAAATACTCAAATACTTGTATAATACAACTACATACACAATATTTATTATAAAATGATATTTTTCCTTGTCAATGAATTTAGAAGTTGAAAGCGGCGCCAATTTAAGGAGGAATATGAGATTGTCAAAAAAAGAACGTGCCATTGAACAAATCGAATACGAAATGACGACCTTTATACGTATGGCCACTTATGTGGACCAGACAGCTAAAAAAGTAGGCATCTTTGAACGTGCCACTTATTTACTGCTAAGAGAACTCGATAAATTAGGATCCGCACGGCTGAAGACACTGGCCGATGTGCTGAAACTTGATATTTCAACCGTCAGCAGACAAGCGGCCTCACTTGAATCCAAAGGACTAATCGAACGTTTAGCAGATCCGAGCGATGGACGAGCCACTCTTTTTCACCTTACCGCAACGGGAAAAGAGAAACTTGCTATGGACAAAAAAATACGATTATCCAGATACAATCAATGGTTGGAAGAATGGACAGAAGAAGAATGCGAAATATTCAAAAATTTATTGAATCGATTAAACAACTCCTTTATTTAATAAAGGCTATGTTTTAAATCAATGTTGAAATTTGATATAATTTCGTGACAATTTGAATGTAAGTTAACTATAATTTATTACACAATCGAAGATAAGTGCGAACTGAAGATTATTTATAAACTGAACTTCAGAGAATAAGCAGGGATAAAATGAAAAATGGAGGTATTATGAATAAACGAGAGAGAATGAAAACAGTCTTTTTATATGGTATTTTCATTTGTTACATACTTTTGTTAATTAAAATATTGTTCTTATCAAGAATTTCGCATTTGGAGCATAGGTCAATCAATCTCATTCCTTTTTATAGTATAATGGAATATATATCTGGCAGATCTGCGAATATAAAAGCATTTGCTTTTAGTAATGTGGTTGGCAATATAGTTATTTTTATTCCCCTTGGTACATATTTGTCATTATTCAAAAATGATAAAAGAGTAATAACCAATTTGTTGTTTATATTTATAGTGAGTTTGTTTGTTGAAATCATTCAGGGGCTTTTAGGCATTGGAGCATCAGACATTGATGATATAATTCTAAATTGTTTGGGTGGATTGATTGGTATTTCAGGGTATAAGTTTTTATTGTTTATATTACGAGATGAGAAAAAAGTACATACTGCAATCACAATACTATCTGCTATCGGATTACCTCGTATATTATATTATTTATTCATGATGAGAATGAGATTCTGAATATCTTTATTTCATATTCAAGAAGATACCCTACACAAAAAGAACGTAGAAATTAAGCATAATGCGAAGTATAAGTTGGTTCGCTATCTTCTTAAAAGGCGAATTAAGGAAAGTCAAAGGGCTTCCCTTAAAAATCGCTTAATTTTCAACACTATTTTAAAACATAGCCTTAATAAAAAGAGAGCCATTATGAAACACCGTTCAAAAATGCGAACGGTGTTTATGATTTTAAAAGAAGGAAATGGTAAAATTCTGCCTTTATCCATTGTTTTCGATGGACCATTTCGAATATCACGAACTTTTCCTACGTATGATAAGGTCCTCCCCACTATATCATCCCCTTCCTTTTGTTTGTTCGACAGTCCTTTGTCGAAATGAAATGTCCATTTCTCCATTCTTTTTTTATGAAAAAATCAATATGCTTTTTTAAAAAGCACTCTTGCTGCTGCACTTTTATTAGAAGCTGTTTTTAGCCATTTCTTGCATCAGCAGATCGATATTTAGAGCATATAGAAAATGTCCTCTGTAGTTGTTTTAGCTAAATAACAAAAAGAATCTTGTTGTTGTCTGATATTTCTCCTAAATACCGGAATACCGCTGATGAAAAAGGCGCTTTGGAAGAAGACAAACCGACTTTGTCATTTTTTATCTGATCAAATAATTTTAATATTCTGATAATTATGTTATATTATATAACATACTCGAATTTTAATCAGGAATAGAAATATCCGCCAGCTCCGTTGGGAAAGCGTTCTAAAGGTTTTCTATCATTCCATAGAGGAGGAAATAAAAATGAAAGGAATCCGCTGGCTAATGTTGCTCCCTTTTCTTGGCATTCTCGGCGGTATCCCGTTTGCCAACAGAGTGACTCCCTATATACTTGGCCTGCCGTTTATTCTTTTTTGGATTGTTGCCTGGGTGATCATCACTTCCATTATCATGGCGATTGTTTATCGCTTTGATCCGAAAGTGAAGGAGGAAGACCAAACATGAATACATCGTTGGTGTTGATTTTTGCTTTTCTGCTGTTATCCCTTTTCTTAGGAGTACGAGCGCGGAAAGGGAAAGAAATGAATTTGGAACAGTGGACAGTCGGCGGCCGCGGGTTTGGCACCATTTTTGTCTTTCTTCTCATGGCGGGCGAAATTTATACGACATTTACCTTTTTAGGCGGCAGCGGCTGGGCATACAGCAAAGGCGGGCCAGCGTTTTACATTATCGCGTACGGTTGCTTGGCGTATGTTCTGTCGTATTGGATGCTCCCAAAAGTATGGAAATATGCGAAAGAACATCAGCTTATGTCACAGTCTGATTTTTTCGCCAGCAAATACAACAGCCAAGCGTTAGGAGTGCTGGTTTCTCTGGTTGGGGTGCTGGCACTTATTCCGTATTTGGTACTGCAGCTAAAAGGATTAGGCATCATCGTTTCTGAAGCTTCATATGGTACGATTTCAGAAACGGCGGCTATTTGGATCGGCGTTGTTGCCGTTACAGTATATGTAATTATTTCAGGAATCCACGGTTCGGCTTGGACAGCGCTAGTGAAAGACATCACGATTCTTATTGTCATCGCCTTTTTAGGTCTTTATCTGCCGTTTCATTACTATGGCGGAATTCGGCCGATGTTTGAAGCGATCGAAAAACCCAATCCAGGTTTTCTCTCCTTGCCGAATAAGGGGATGAGCGTATCATGGTTCATTTCGACCGTACTGTTGACGGTTCTTGGTTTTTATATGTGGCCTCATACGTTCAGTTCGATTTATTCGGCTAAGAGCGCCAATGTTTTCCGGAAAAATGCCATTATTTTGCCCATTTATCAGTTATTGCTTCTATTCGTCTTTTTCGTCGGCTTTGCGGCGATTTTAAAAATACCGCATTTGGAAGGATCGGATACCGACTTGGCGCTGTTGCGTTTGTCCATTCAGACATTTGATCCTTGGGTCGTCGGGCTGATCGGCGCCGCCGGGCTGTTGACGGCTATGGTTCCAGGTTCGATGATATTAATGACGGCTTCCACGCTGCTATCGAAAAATGTCTATAAAGTATTTTCTCCTTCTGCCACTGACCAACAAGTTGCAAAGCTGGCGAAATATCTTGTTCCTGTCATTGCCTTGATTTCGTTATACTTTACGTTCCGTGGAGGAAATACGATCGTTGCTTTGCTTCTCATGGGATATAGTCTGGTGACGCAGCTGTTCCCATCGTTTGTACTAAGCTTGATGAAAAACAATTTTGTAACGAAACAAGGAGCGTTTGTTGGTATTATAGCCGGGGTTGCAACGGCGGCTTATATGACATTATCAGGCAGCGGCATTGGTACTTTGTTCCCGTCCTTGCCCCAGACAATGCAAGATTTAAACGTCGGAATGATTGCGTTGATCGTGAATGCTGTGGCGACAGTGGTTGTAAGCTGGATTTCAGGCAACCCTCGGTCAGTAAACGTTGACTCAAAAGAAAATACCATGTAGGGGAACCGATTTTTTCCCGATCGCTAGTCTATTTTATTGAAAAAGCAGCGATGAGACAGCAAAAACATTTCATTGGCATTAGAAAGTATGGAGGGAACGTGAACTTTGACCAGACATAAAATTCACCTTCGGATTCCAACAATGCATTCTTGCCCTTATAGACACCAAACAAAAACACCCCCATCAACCGAATGGAGTGGCCATTCGATTCAGGAGGTGTTTTTTCCTTGTATTATTTTATTGTGTCGCTTCAAGCCATTTGTGCAATCCCATAAAGGTATTTTTTCGATTCCTAGATTCTATTCAGCCAACTAAGCCATTCCTACTTTTAATTTTGAGCCACTTTTTTTATGCTTTCGTTTTCGTATTCTACTGGCTGATTGAGGCTTTCAGCTTCTTTCAATTGATCCGTGAAGTAAGCGGATCGAATCGCCCACGCATAAAACACTAGTGCACTGACCGCAACGACTACCATATCCCAACCGTACGGAATGATATTATATCCGCCAAATTGTTTACTGCCGAGACAGGAAATGAGCATCATATAGAGAAGATAGCAAACGAGCCACAACCCTGCCTTGAAATTTTTCAAAAACGTTTCCTTTCCTCGCTTCGCTTCATAATAAAAGTAAATCGGAAGGCCTATGAGCATGACGAACAAAACTTGTCCGGTTAATGGCCATCTGGACCAATATAAAATCAGCGAAGAAACGATAAAAGCAATCGGAGCAATGACAGCTAAACCTTTTGTTTTCAAAGGACGGTGGTAGTCAGGAACCAGCTTGCGCAAAGACATGACTGTAACCGGACCCGCCATATAGCTGACAACAGTCGCTACCGATATGACTTCCACCAGTTCTCCCCATCCGCGGAATAAAAACATAAACAAATAGGACACAGCCAAGTTTAACCACATGGCAGGCCGCGGAACCTTATATAATGGATGGACGGTTCCGAAAATCTTTGGAAAGTAGCCGTTTTTCTCCATCCCGTAAATCATTCTTGCCGTAGTCGCAGTGTAGACGGTTCCTGTACCTGAAGGCGAGATCACAGCATCAGCAAACATCGCAACCGCCAGCCAACCGATTCCAAGAGCCAACGCCAAATCAGCAAACGGCGACTTCATCTCTAATCCGGTCCATCCATGTGACAGCATGCTGGAAGGAACACTGCCGATGAACACGAATTCAAGAAGGAAATAAAGTACTCCCGCCGTAAGCAGCGATAAAATGACGGCAAGAGGAACGTTGCGTCCCGGATTCTTCACTTCTCCCGCAAGATTGATGGGCGTCTGAAAGCCATTAAAAGCAAACACGATACCCGATGTGGCAATCGCGGTCAATACGCCTGACCAACCGTTCGGCATAAATCCACCGGATACATGCGTAAAATTAGTTGTCTTAAATCCGACGACATAAATCCCGATAACGGTCAATAACGGGACGACAAATTTGATCACTGTGACAATGGTGTTGGCTTTCGCAAACAATCCGACCGTCCAATAGTTGAGCAAGAAAAAACCGATAACCAAAAAGAACGCTAAGACTAGTCCTGACGTTGTCAAATGGGTTCCATCATACATATTTTGCGCCCACGCCCATGGCCACGAGCTCATATATTGTACGGAAGCTTCTGCTTCGATTGGAATCACTGATACGATCGCTATCCAGTTTGCCCAACCAGCGATAAACCCTACAAACGAGCCGTGGGAATATTGAGGATAGCGCACCATTCCTCCCGACTCCGGAAACATACCTCCTAACTCAGCATAAGAAACGGCAATACAAATGATGATCAGACATCCGATAATCCATGAAAAGATCGAAGCAGGACCAGCTACTTTTGCCGCTTTCCAAGCACCGAACAACCAACCTGAACCAATGATAGAGCCCAATCCCGTCAACGTTAATGCGAAGAGCCCTATTTCCCGTCTCAAATTCTCCACTTTTTTTTGCATTCTTTCACCCTCTTTTGTCTTGTCAAAGATAAAGTAAAGGAAATCATTCCCAAGGATTTCGGGAGTAAAACATTTGAAAAAAATATTATTTTTCGGAATATTTTTGACAAAAAATTTGTACTGCTCGACTGTTTTTCTTTATTCGCTAATCGCTTTTAATCTATCATTCCTATAAAACATTACTCTCTCCAAAAAGTATGAATAAGTGTCAACAGCTTATTCTTTATGCGTAAATAGTTTTTCAGCAAAATCTGCTTTCTGTAATAAAAAGAATGTATTTTTATCAATGAAACGGCATTACGTTGAACTAGTTTGCCCCCCAAAACCCACCACCTTATTCAATATTTAAAATATCCTGAATACTTCGTTTAGTACTTCCTCAAACGCTTCGCATATATGCTTTTATAATATAATATATCATATTTCACATAATCGTCAATAATGCAACATTATTGCGTTATATAATATAACATTTCATTGTGCGGAGAAGAATTTGGTTTTGCCAATACCATATCAAAGCTTTCTGATTTCCGATAGACTAAAAAATCTGGAAAAAGGCCGCGCCACGGCTAAATAGCAATGTCAAGAAATTCATTTAAAATTGGGCGAATGGTCTAAATGCGACAGGAATACATTTCTCATAGTATACTAGGACTGTCAGGCTTCACTATTCATTGATCATAAGGGCAAAATAATTGAATTGCTTTTTAAAGATAAAAAAAGGAGAGTGTAAAACATGTCCATCGCCGTCATTTACGGGGGAACCCGCCCCAATGGCAACACCGAAATTCTGACGAATCGGGCGATTGAAGGGTTGGAAGCAGAACGAATTTATTTAAATGAGTACGACATTCGGCCGATTGTAGATGGCCGTCATGCAGACGGGGGATTTCCAAAAGTAAACGATGATTACAACAAGGTTCTTGATCGCGTTTTACCACATGACATTCTCATTTTTGCTACCCCCGTTTATTGGTACAGCATGTCGGGAACGATGAAAAATTTTATCGATCGTTGGTCACAAACCTTAAGAGACCCTGAATATCCTGACTTTAAAGCGAAAATGGCTGAAAAAGAAGCGTATGTCATTGCGGTCGGGGGAGATCATCCAACTTTGAAGGCACTCCCGCTCGTTCAGCAGTTTCAGCATATCTTTGATTTTATGGGAATCGCTTTTAAAGGATATATTCTTGGTGAAGGAAACAAACCGGGGGATATTCTTCAAGATCCAAAAGCATTATCAGCGGCTGACCAATTGCGAGAAAGTCTCAAAAAGAACTAATTTCAAAAAGTTCGCACCGGTTCTTTGGCGATTTTATTTCCTGAAGAGGGACTCTTTCATCCCTCTTCTCATTTACTTGGCAATAGAACAGTATTCAAAGAAATCCGCTTTTCGTTAAACATGAAACAGTAGAAGCATAGCGGCAAAAAAATAAATGGCGTTCGCAAACTCTGAAAGTCCTATTTTCTTTATAGGCAATGACTTTCCATATAAATAAAAGGCTCGAATGACACTTGGTATGTAAGCAAGTACAAATAACGGGTAGTGCGCATAGATTAATCCAAAGATCAATAATAAATGATATCCCCAGGAAAGCCATTTATAGACAGGATTATTTTTTTCACGGATCATCGTTTTTACGTAAAAAGTGCTTCCGATAAAAAATAAAAAGCAAAACATAAACAATTCCAACGCAGTCACAGTGAATTGGCCATTCCCCATATAAAAACTGGCAAGACCGCCGATGCAAAAACTTGTAATGGCCGCAACATCATTCACAAAATCGCGTTCTTTTTTCTTTCGCGCATAATAAATATTGATAATAAAGAACGGAACCATGGCAATACCGAAATAAAGAAGTTTTACTTGATAATAGATGGGGATGACAAACATCAGGACGGCAACAACACTATAACGATAAAACCACGGCAAGTATTCCTTACGTTTTAATTTTATAGCTGTTAATAACGGGTAGGTGGCTAAATACAGAGCCAGCCAACCGATAAATAACGGAATATGCAGCCAAGTAAACCCTCCCGCATAAGCTCCAAGAAAAAAGGGGATGGTCAGCATCGCCCACGCTCCATGTTGTTTTGGAATGAGCCATTTTTTAGTAGAAGACATCACTTCTCACTCCTCTTGTTCGATTCCTGCGAAAGTTCATAGACGTGTCGAAGCGAGAAAAACATACCACCAACCAATCAGACACCGTCTTTTATTCCGCTCTCTTGTTTTATCCCGTCCACTTTACAATGACCACGAATGAAATAAAAGTAGTATTTTATATACTTCTATTATAATCGTCTTCCACTAAAAAGGTTTGTCTATTCTTTAACAATCTTCCAATAGAGGTCCCCTCTTCTATTCATTGAAGTTGCGATAGCACCAGTGACAGCGGGAAATGAATTTCTGGTGCGCGTTTCCAAAGTCCAAGTTTATCTTTTGCTACTCCCAGAATAGCTTGTAGATTGTTCTTTAAAAATTAAGGTTGTCTATCCAATATGGAGACGGCCATACCACTTAAATTCAGGAGGTATTTTTCTCCTGTTTCATTTTATTAAGTCCCTTCTATTCCGTATCAATATTGGTTTCCTCATTAATCTCAGCCAATTTCATTCAACCTGTAAGAATAATAAATAAAATAACAGTGTGAACCCTATCTCATTTTTTCGATCTCAATTTAATACTATAGCATCTCATAGCTTCTAGACTGCCTTCCATCTCGAAAACCCCTTTTTCTATTAGCCTCCTTAACCGATATTCCAAGAACTCATCCCCTACATACTGTTCTAAATGACCAAGAACCTCACCAATTAATCTCGCCGATTTCATAAAGTCATTTGTCTTTTGTTTGCCATGCAGCTTTTTAGCACTGTTTATCATATATTGGTCGTAATAATCTTCTGGGACGCTCAATATTCTTCCTTTCTGCCATATTCTTAATGATTCACCGTTTTCCGCAAGGCTGAGCCATTCTTGTTCAAATCGCTCTCTTTCAAGTTGTGACAATGGAGCTTTTTGCTTACTTTGCCCATAAATCACTTGGAGTTTCTCAGGGGGTATTTCCCCTGTATGCAGTACAACATACTCGGTGTCAAGTCGGTTAAAATGTTCAGCATACGTCTTTGTAGTGTTAATCACTTTGACTTCATTATTTTTCCCTTTTAATAAATGAAGAACATATCGTAATCCTGTCTGCTCGTGGGAGTTTTCCGCAACCCATATCGCAATCGATTTGCCTTCCGGAATGGATTTTATTTGATGAATCGTCCTTTGGGATTTTTGTTTATATTCAAAAAATTCATCATATGTATAGTTGAAATGATTTTTTATCCAATCAAATCTTGTTTTTTTCCCACTCTCTTCGTGCAAATGCCGGATTGGACCAACGGAAAATATATCCTCAAAAGAAATGACATTTTCCTCTTTATGTACACCCAAATCCTTTAAAACTACCTTTAAACTACCTGCAGGAGAATCACCAAAAAGAATATGAACCATCTTAAAAGTTCCTTCTTGGTTACTTTCCGACTGTTCATTTGTTAAATCAAAAATAGTTCTATATATCTTTCTTACATCATTAACAAACCCTTCTTCTGAATATTCTGTTTCTTTCAAAAGATTGACTCTAAGCAAAATATGAAATAGTAGTGACTTCGCTTCCCCTTCTGACAACCCTTTAATGACCTTTTTCAATTTTTCTATTTCCATGTTATGTTCCCTCCTAAGCGTCCCTCTTTGTTCAAATAAGGAAAGACTATGGTCATGCGAATATAACCTTCTTTTATAGAAAGAAATTTCCCAATAGGATCGACATCTTTATTTTTGATTTTTCTTCGTTTTAAATAAAGGAAAGAAATCTAGGTATCTCGCTTCTACTAAAACAAATCCATCTGTCTTGAAAGTCTTCTATTAATGCGTCCAAAAACATTATCTCATCTAGGTTAGCAAAGTAATCTATTTTCTCTTTTGGCGAACAGAGAACGATCATGCAAACGGTATAATCCATTCTTCGATAATTCCGTACATGTTTTCAAAAAATGAGCATTAGGCTGTGTGTATTCAAGCACTTATAATCGAAATTTTCAGGACTCATCCACTACTATTCTATGCTATGATTTGGTATTAGGAAAATAGTCGCAGGATAAAATTGCTCGTAAAGGGAAAAAGCAGTAACCAAGGAGGAAAATACGTGCCAAATACCAATTGGACCAAACTTAGTACTTTACAATTAGGGAGATATGCAGAGTATTTTGCAAAAATGGAGTTTGCATCATATGGATTAGAAGTTTACACAACCGAGGTGGATGACCATGGTGTAGATTTTATTGTTAAAGACTCAACTTTCGCACACAGAAATATTTAAGCATTGCTTGATATAATTAGGTATAGTGGCCAACCATTTATTCATTTGATTTTTAAAGATGTCCATGTTCAAAGAAACCTCGGCTTCCGCCAAAGTTTGGAAAAGGTCAATAAGTGATTGAAGGGCAGTAATAAAATCTATGTCTTTTACATCTTCGCAAAGGATGTAAAAAAGGTTGCCAATCGTCTTAGGATCCTCCTCTTTTCGCATTTGCCAAGCAATGAGAATATATCGTGTAAAAACAATGGTTGTATGGCTAATTAACATGTCGTAGGAACGTCCCTGGAATTCTTTCTCTAAATTTAAAAGGGATTTATTGCATTTGAAGAAGACTTCAATGTCCCAACGCATGCCGTAAATACGAATGATCTCTTCATTTTCTAATGTTGTATCTGTGCTGAGAATGGCAAGCCATTCGCTCCGTTTATTACGGTTTCGTACAAATAGAATTTTTACTGGAATTCCATTGTCTAAAGTAGCATAAACGGATCCGCGAATGTCTTTTTTACCCATGTGAGGTTTTGCCAATTTGTAAAGTTGATTCAGTGTGAAACGTTCACCATTGTAAACGTATCGCTGCTTTAATTGCTTCACCAAGCCAATGACAAATAACCCTTTGTTCGTAATCTTCTCAATTAAAGGCGCTTGTGTAAACCAGGAATCCATGAGAACATAGTCAGCTATAATCCCTTTTTCAAGCGCATGATCAAGTAAAGCTGAAGCCACGTCCGGTTTTGATTTCAGAGCTTCCTGGCGACGCTTATAGCCAGATGTTCGTTTATCAATATTGGTATTGATTTCTTGCAGGCGATTTTCCTTTTTCGGTGAACTTAGAAGAGCAAAATCAACGGGAATAAAAGTAAAACTATCGGTCCAGCCAAGGGTAAGCATTTGAAACCCTTTCAAGTACTGATGGGTAGAGTGATCAAAAACCTTAGCCAACAGTTCAACCGACTTACTACGGTTTCTTGAAAAGACAGAATCATCAATCACAAAAGCTGTGACACGATCTTTTGAAGTTAATGGTTGAAGCAGACGGATCATTTCACTGCTTAATGAAAGCAGAAACTTTCTCCAATGATAGGTTGGTGTATTTAAAAAGCGATAGACTGTATCCTTTCCGGGCAGATCCTGAGATCGTTTACTCATAAAAGCACGAAACCAGTTCTTATATTGGAAGACTAAAAGAAAAATCAGTTTGAAAACAGTAAGACAAGAATACCCGGAAAGTTTCGTAATATTCGCTTTTCTTAAATGATATCCAATATTTAATTCGGAAAATCCTTGTTTAATTTCTTTTGGTAATTGCGCAAAGTAGTCTTTATTCGTTATCATAGTGGTGACACCTTTCTTTTGGATTTGGTTTCGTCACCAATATTTTACCAAAAGAATAGGTGTCTTTCTTTATGTTTTAAAAAATGTCAAATGATAATTTTGTACTTCCCAAAACCATTTACATCAAGCATTTAAACAAGATTTTGGACTGCGAAAGCTGAGTAACTCTATTAATTTTTGAGGAAGGAAAAATGCCCGATATTTTTCTCATACCTGCGAAAGCATGGGAAATGCCTAATGAAATGTTTGTAGACAGGAATTACGATAAGCCTGGTCAAAAAAGTACTCCTGAATACGGCATTAACATATCTCAAAAGAATTATCCTATCCTTGAAACATTCAACTTTGAGAATACCATAAAAGAGTTTTTATAAATGGAGGATTCTCCAAGATGGCACCCCCTTTATTTATCATCGATTCTCTTAATACATACTCATTCCTATATATCAGCCGTTTCTGTGTGCAAGCAAAGCCGTGCTGACAATCTTCAACACGGCTTTGTTTCCATTATGGCTATGATTGAAAAATACGATCAATGCTTTCAATTTCTTCTTTCGTCAGCTGTACATCGAGTGTCTTTAAGTTGTTCACGACTTGTTCCGGTTTCTTTGCACCCGGAATGAGTGCATCGATGGAATCTCTCGTTAAATACCAAGCTAGCACCACATAGGCAATTTCCGTATTTTTCGCTTCAGCGATGGGTCGCAGCTTCTCAACTTTTTCCAGATTCCGGACAAATTCTTCTCCTTGGAACAACGGATTTTTGGCGCGCAGATCATCGAATTTCGTCTCTTTCGTATATTTTCCGGCTAAAAGACCTGAAGCCAGAGGAAAATACGGTACAAATGAAATGCCTTGCTCCGCGGTATAAGGCAATAAATCATTCTCCGCTTGCCGCTTAAACAAATTATATTCCGATTGCAGCACGTCCACATAACCGTCTTGATTCGCTTCTTTTAATTGTTCAATCGAAAAATTGGATACGCCGATGGCTCGAATTTTTCCTTCATCTTTCAGTTTCTTTAATTCACCGACCGCTTCGTACTTTGGCGTGGATTCATCGGGATAATGGATGTAAAACAAATCGATGTAATCCGTTTGCAGCCGTCTTAAGCTGTCCTCCACCGCTTGGCGAAGAAAAGCAGGAGAGTTGTCAATCTCAATCTTATCGCCTACAAATTTATGTGCTCCCTTCGTTGCAATCACCGTATCTTCCCGGCGGAACTCTTTCAACACTTCCCCGATTAATTCTTCAGAACGTTCAGGACCGTAGATAAATGCAGTATCCAAAAAGTTGACGCCGTTTTCCAAAGCAGTGCGAACGACTTGTTTCCCTGTTTCTTCGCTCAAATTCGGATAAAGATTGTGGCCACCAACCGCATTCGTTCCTAACCCTATCGGATTGACATATAAATCCGTTTTTCCTAATTGAACCTTTTCCACCATCAGTCCCTCATCTCCTTTTCATTTATTAAAAACAGTATAACAAACCTCTGCTGGAAAAACCTACTAAAAAGGTTTGGATTGCCAAATTTAAAAAATGAAATGAGCGCGGTCTCCAACCATCCGTTCTGAAAACAGTAAAAATCACGGCATTTGAAAGGGAACTCCTACTTGTTTGAGGGAGGCTATGCATGAATGCAGTGGATTACTAAATAGCAACCATCTTTTTAAGAGCGTGAAGAATTTGCCTGATACAACAAGAGTCATTCCTCTAAATATTTTCCTTTCTCTTTCCTTTTCGTTATTTCTGCATTGGTTTGATCGTATGCTGATACGAATACTTTATCGGGAATCAAGCCGCCATTGCAAAAATATTCGTAGCGGATTCCTTTTTCATCTTTGTAGTAAACAACCATGTAATAAACCCCTTGTTTGCTGTCGTAAACCATTTTTTTATTTTCAATCTTGTCGGTATATCCTTTTTCCTCTATGTGGTCCATGATTGCTTTTTCTGTCAATGCTTTTTGAAAGTAAAATTTGTATGTAAGAATGCCGCCTCCGATAAGAATCAACATTCCAATAATGAAAACCCATTTTTTATTTCTCATTGTTCTCCCTTCATATTTATTTTCTCAATCATCTTATTAATCAGATTACCTGTATAATACAATAAAGTAAATATTTTCTTGAGGGGCGGAATACTTATTAGTTAAAATGATATGGGGAGTATATTCAATGACAAAGGCGTGGGAGAAATGATAAAAGGGTTATATGAAGCGCATTTGCCTGTAAAAAATTTAAACATTTCAATCGAATTTTATCAAAAATTAGGATTGAAATTAGCTTTGCGCTATGAAAAGATTGCTTTCTTTTGGATAGAAGAAGGAAAAAGCTGGTTAGGTCTGTGGGAAGGAAAGGAATACCGGACTCCATACCATCCATCACTAAGGCATATTGCTTTCCGAGTATCTTATGAGGATTTAAAGAATTCTTTAAAATGGCTCAAATCACTGCAAATTGAAGCGGTACCTCACGGCGGCCGAACAACTAACGAGCCTTTTATAAGACCCAATCAAGGGAATGCTTCGGTTTACTTTCATGACCCCGATGGCAATAGCTTAGAATTAATGTGTTACGTAGAGGTCCCGAATGATTTAAAACATATTACTGAAACATTGTCATTTGAAGATTGGGAGACTTTGATTGCCAAACATTCAAAATGAGATAGAACATAGACATGCTAATTCTGGATTAAATCATTGAAGAATGAGGCCACTAATTCGGTGGTCTTTTTATGTTCCCCTTTATTTACAATAGAAAGAGTTGCGCTCCCTAGATTAGTATTTAGGTGTAAAACATTTAATTTCATAAATCAGATATTCGACCTTAGAATTACCGAGTATTCGGCCTTGAAATAAAGATGCTTCCTCGTCGTGCACTTGACAACCATCTTGCAATCTTACAGCGGATACGAAATTAGAAGGATAAGCGAAAGGAGAATTTTTAAGAATAATAAAAAAATTATGATAAAATAAATGCAAAATGAAATCCATACATACACACTGCCAAAAAAGTGCAGCAAGACGTTTAATGACAGGGAGAGGTGTTTTTATTGTGAATATTTTCAGCTACATCGTACTGGGTCTTTCGCTTTCTATACCCGTTGGTCCCATCAGTATAGAAATGATTAAGAGGGGGATTAAAAACGGATTTTGGCATTCTTGGGCAGTTGGTCTAGGTGGAATGTCAGCAGACATCGTATTAATGTTTCTCATCTATTTTGGTGTATCTACTTATTTGACTACCCCGGTGGCCCAGTTGATCATGTGGATTTTCGGATTCATCATACTGGTATACTTGGGATACGAAAGCATAAGAGATGCTTTTAAAGAAGTCCATATATCCGACGAAATACAAAAAGAAAGCATATCGAAGGCTTTTTTATCGGGATTTTTAATCGCTATTTCGAATCCGCTCAATATTATTTTTTGGATAGGCATTTATGGTTCTGTTCTGACAACTACTCTTAATACCGTAAGTCAAGGCCAGTCTTTCCTTTACAGCAGCGCTATTTTTATCGGAATTGCACTTTGGGATATAACCGTTGCCGCATCCGTCCATTTCGGGCGAAAATTTACGAATCAACGTTTCATAAAATGGCTATCGGTCATTGCGGGATTGGTTTTAATAGGCTTTGGCATAAATTTTGGCTACAAAGCAATCAAAAGCTTGATGCATATTATAAGTTAGCTTTAATATGATCATTTTAATCCGTTTAACAGAGTCTTTACCGTTTCTCACCCTTGCCGGACAACAAAAATTGCTCATGCTCTTACGTAAAAAATGAAAAAATTTTTAACGTACACAAAATGAGCCAATGTTTTATTCGATCGCTTTCGGATTTTCTTTTTTCCCTTAACGGTCTTTTTTGCAGTCTCATACATTTCGGGGGATTCAGACCTCCCCCTTCTATAAGGGCTGAGGCTTTATTCCGACTAATAAACTATGTATAATATAAATTATAATGAAAGGAGGAATTGCGGTGAGCATTCCGAAACCGCTTGTCCAAATCAATCAGACGTTTATTGTTGTGACAGGTCTTTTGGGGATTTTCTTTCATATGTGGCTGTTGTTGCCATTTTTAATCGGAGTCTATACGCTCGCAACAAAACAAAATCCCATTATTGTATTCTGTAAACGGTTTTTATCGAAGCCTCTCAATCAATATCCTCAGGAAGATAAAGATCAGCAAATTTTTAACCAATGGATTGCAACGATATGCTTAGGTTTATCGCTTTTATTCTATTATTTGCATTGGGATGTTGCCGGTTATGTGTTCAATATCATGGTGGTTTTGGCAGCAGGTATTGCACTAATGGGATTTTGCATTGGCTGCTTTATTCGTTATCAATACATGATGTGGAAACATCGCCGAGCAAGCAGAACGTAACTTTCCGAATTAAAAAAAGGTCTAACCGCGCCATCACAACCATTTTTCATAACATTTCTTTTACCTCTTTTTTCATGCGCTCTTTTCTGTTGGAACACCGCATCCAGCCAGCTTCTAAACTTAGCGATTTCATAAATCATTTATTTCTTCTTGACAATAGGCGTAAGCAAACTTTATCCCTTTAAAACACAAAAGGGGTCAGGCCCCTTTTATGCACTGGTGTACGACCGGAGTGCATATCGCCAAAACCGGCGAGACAGCCATAAGAACAGTCCGGCAAGGATAATGGATGCGATGGTGGTCATCCCGTTCCATTTTCCCAATAAAGACAATGCCGGCGTACTGGTAATAAAAGCGGCAGGCAAAACGTATGTCAGCACGATGCGGAGCCAGCTGCGATACATGCTGATGGGAAACCTCGTTGTTTCAAAAAATGAATTAAAAACAAAAGATAAATCATCGATGCGAATGACCCAAAAAGAGGTGGTCATCAACATCATCCACAGCGCGTAAATCAAGACGAGAGCAGCCCCGATACTTGTGATAAACATCGCTGCATCCAACACAGACGGCATATAATGTTTCACTATCAACGCATAGATCATCAAACCAATGCCAAGCAAAACATCGATCAAGCGCCAAAATACTAAATGGCGGAAGCTGACATAAAACATGCTGTCCACCGGCTTTGTCAATATATGATCAAACGTGCCTGTGCGAATATGCTGCAGCAGACGGGACATGTTCGGGCGCAAGGCAAAATCGATCAATCCTTGAAGCACATTGAAGATACCAAGAAGCAGCAACACATCCGCGTATCCCCAACCGCCGAGATGATCTGTTTGGTAAAAAAACACCTGGATTGTCAAAATGGCCATCCCGATGCCAAACAAACTGGACAGCAAATTTCCCATAAATTCGCTTCGATATTCAAGTTCTTCTACCAAACAAGTTCGAAAAAATTCGCGAAAAACGCGCCAATACCGTCGCACATTATCCCCCCACCGCTTGGTTTTTCCTGAGTCCGGCCTTCCAAAGCAACATTACTGCGAGCATAAAAATCAGGCTCCACGCAACCGCCCATCCGAATCCGAACACGATATCCAGCCCTCGGATATCCCCATTCAATATTTCGATCGGAAACCCGACCATATATCGAAACGGCAAATACAAGCTGAGCGTTTTTACAGACGGCGGCAGCAGAGACAGCGGTGCAATGCGTCCCGATAAAAAGAGAGACACCGCTTCGAACATGCCATACACGGCCGTCACTTTAGTGATCCAAAAACCTAAGAGACCGAACATATAACTAAATAAAAATCGAATGACCGCGCCCAATAACAGCGCACAAAAAAAGAGCAGCCATTGCGTCCCACTTATTTGCCCCAGCCGCAGCGCCGGAACAAAAATCGCCAGGATACTCCATACCGGAACTAAAATAACGAAAAATAACGCCTTGTACACAATATTCTCAGCAATTGCCCAATGAATGGGATGAAACGGACGGACAATTTGATAAGAATAGGTTCCCTCCCGAATTTCCCTCTCCATCTCCCAAACATCCCAAGCGCTTGTCATCCGCTCAACGAAAATGAGTGCCGCAAAGTAAAAAATAAACGCATTCTCCTGATGAGGATCGATATTCATCCATACCATCATCGTAATCAACGGCTGAACCATGGCTCCCGTCATCCAGACAATTGTTGCCAGCCGATAAGCAAACATCTCCACATATTTCATCCGAAGAAGAACGACGTATTTACGAAACATGAGACCCCTCCTGAAAAGCGAGCGTTATCACTTCTTCCATCGGCGGGTCTTCTATGTTCAAATCGCGGACGTCAAACCGCTGCAAAAATTGCGAGGACACCTCCGGAATGCGCTCCCTCGCTACACGAAGCGTGACTTTTCCCTCTTTGGCCTCGACCAATTCGCCATACGCCTCCCATGATATATCAGGGATTGACGCAAGACGAACTTCCAGCAATTTATACGGCGTCAATTTTTCCGTCAACCGATCCAGTCCGCCATCATACAACAGCTTTCCATGATTAATAATCAGCACCCTGTCGCATAGCGCGGTCACATCGCCCATATAATGCGATGTCAGCAATACGGTCGTGCGGTGCTCGCGATTATATTCGCCGATAAAGCGGCGAACCTTTTCCTGCGTATGGACATCTAAACCGATGGTCGGTTCGTCGAGAAATAAAACCTGCGGCCGATGCAAAAGCGCTGCGGCCAATTCGCATTTCATCCGTTGTCCGAGCGATAAACTCCTGGTCGGCTTCGTTAACAGCGGCTCCAACTCCAACAACTCGACAAGTTCATGCAACGTTTGTCGAAACACACGGTCTTCTATTTCATAGATCGCTTTATTGACAAGAAATGTCTCCATCGGCGGAATATCCCATATGAGCTGACTTTTCTGACCCATCACTAAACTAATGATCTTCTTAAATTCCGGCTTCTGCTCAAACGGAACATATCCCGCCACTTGAACGTGCCCGGCGGTTGGATAAAGCAACCCGGCCAGCATTTTAATCGTCGTTGTTTTTCCCGCTCCATTCGGCCCTAAAAATCCGACAATTTCTCCGGAAGGAATGGTAAAGGAAATATCCTGTACCGCCTCCACTGTACGATATTCCCGTTTAAACAAACTGCGTATCGCATCCTTCCAACCCGGCTGCCGAACATGGACGCGAAATTGCTTGTACAAATGCTCTACCTGAATCGACATACGGCCTCCCTCTGTTCCTACCAACAACGTCTTGCAGGTGCAAAACCCTTTTTAATTGGTCTCGATCAATTCTAATCGATAATCGGCAACTTCATTTTCTTTATACAAATTCGTCACTGAGGTGGAATAATTTTGAATCGTCCCCCTAAAATTCAAATCTTTTTCAGGAACCGAAACATCAAACGTTTTCTCATACAGCAACGTCGCAATGTCATGATATTCATCGCTTCTCACCTTAAAAGCAAAACGAATTTTATGTAAAGGAACGCCGTTTTGACGGATCACTTCCTCTTCAAACTCCTCTGCTTGAATAGCAACACCGTTCAACACTACTTTCGTCACCATGCCATCCATTCCTCCTTGTCTGTCGTTTACCCAAAATCATAGCACGAATGCTCCCCCGTCACAAACATTCAGGCTCGGATGCCCGCATATCCAACCCTTTCCATTCGCCAAACTTCAACTCGTCAAAATTTAATGCTTTAAAGCATCATTGGGGTCAGGCCCCTTTATGGAATGAAAGGGGCATTTTGATAAAGAGGTGTCATCGTCGTGCAAGAAATATTGTTTCCATTCATAATTGTCTTCATATCCATATTGGTTTAGGTTTGGATGTGCCGGAATGGAGTCATAATTTTCCAGTCTTTTACGAATCTTGGACCTTATTTTATTGGCCAATGTTGGGGAAGCATTGAATTCTTTCAACACCCATCTCGGTGTGACGGCTAACATAAAATAAGGAAAATACCGGCTTTTTCTTCTAATATGTGATGGGGTGGCACAGTACATAAAATACGGTTCATTGTGAAAACAGAATTCCCATAACGAATCATGAGGATCTTTTGGGATATGGCTAGGCCAATCAAACGGGTCCATATCACTTAAACCGTTCAACAAGTTCCAAAATAGCTGTTCAAATTGTTCCACACTATAAGAACGAATCCATTCCATAGGCGTTTCGAAAAATATAATAAGAGAGGTATATTTTCCAAGCTCCCTAGAAGCTCGGGTGAATTCTGTGAGTAATGAAGCCGTTTCTTGAATAGAAGAACTTTTTCGAGGGTCTCCTACAAACCCGTAGCGCAAATGATTGAGGGAATATCCTTGCGTCGCAGGGATACACGGGAATGGCTTTTCTTTATCCAATATCTTTGCTTCAAATTTCTCCAACGCATCCCTTTTCCATGACTGCAAATGAATCCTATTGTTTTTTTCGTCTTTGAATAATCCCATTATATCTCCACCTCCGCATTCCACCACATTGTATTCAGAGTGAAAATATAGGTGAATGTCCTATCTTAAATCAGGACAAAGCAATAAGATATAGATGCTGAATTTAAAAGCGGAGAGAGAGTTGACTTGGGTTCAATGGTTTTCACAATAAAAACAAATTTCCTCTAAAATGCAGCTCCTTTCCAAAAGATTTCTTGTCCATATTAGAATAGCCGCAAGAAGAAAGGAGCAACAGAATTTAAAGAATGACTCACGCATTGACATCCACAGTTTCGCAAAATAAGAAAAGCTCCGTTTTTCGTTTGTGGAATAAGTTCAGGCAGAGAATAGCGTATTTGAGCGCTTTTCATTGTTCTTCCAAAAGTTGAGAATTGAAGGAGTGAAAATTGAGAGGTTCGCTTTCTGACGACGACAGCATAGCGAATTGACGCTCACCATAAAACCATCATGTTGCTCTTCCCGTATTTTTTACTAAAAATAAGAAACCCCTATAATCCGAGCATATTTCTTTTAATTTTTTCCGTCTTTCAGTATTATAAAATCTGAGTCTAACAGGTAAGGAGGCAAGATCATGAGCAAAAAACTATTGATTGTAACAGGAGATGCGGTAGAAGCTCTTGAGGTATATTATCCATACTATCGCTTATTAGAAGAAGGATATGATGTCACGATTGCCGCGCCGAAGAAAAAGAAATTACATACGGTTGCGCATGATTTTACCGGCTGGGATACATTTGAAGAAAAACAAGCCTACCTTCTTGAAGCGCATGCAGCATTTGCTGACATCGATCCAACGCAATACGACGGAATCGTCATTCCAGGAGGACGAGCACCGGAGTATATCCGTCTTGATGCAGACCTTCAACGCATTGTTAGACATTTCTTTGAAGCGAATAAACCAATCGCTGCAATCTGCCATGCGTCTCTCATTTTTGAAACAATGCCAGATTTATTAAAAGGACGCAGCTTGACTGCTTACATCGCTTGCAGACCAGGTGTGGAAGCATTAGGAGCAACGTATGTATCCGACAGCAACGTACATGTCGACCAAAACCTTGTTTCTGCACATGCTTGGCCAGACCTCCCTGGTTTCATGCGCGAATTCATTCGCTTGCTTCAAAAATAAGAAGCCAATCCCCTCAAGTTGACTTGAGGGGATCTTTTATGTGCGCCCGGCATGTACATGAACTATAGGGTGTAAGTCCCGAACCCCGAAGACAGAAGTAGAGGTTAGCCAAGAGCAAGGGTGTCCGTGGTGACGCGGAATCTGAAGGAAGCTGGAGGCAAAACACCGGTCCGAGGAACACGAACCTCATATAAGGCTAGGTATGATTGAGTGAGTTTGCATAACAAAACAAAGCTCTTTCTGTCGAAGGTCATATCGAGTAAATGAGGCGGATAGATGGTGTGAAAGTG
Source organism: Bacillus sp. FSL W8-1127 (assembly GCF_038006725.1). Lineage (NCBI taxonomy): Bacteria > Bacillati > Bacillota > Bacilli > Caryophanales > Bacillaceae > Bacillus > Bacillus sp. FSL W8-1127. Next base: position 3,027,224 of record NZ_JBBOVU010000001.1, read on the forward strand.
CATGTACTTACCCGGGGAGGTCTGGCGGATATGTGAAGTACTCTTCATAACCTACTTAGTGATAAGTAGCTGAACCGTCAGAAGTCAGCAGAGGTCATAGTATTAGTTGGTCTAGAACAACTAAGAAGGACCGAACAATTAAGAGAGAATAGCCCTTGGTATTCAGTGAGTCATGATGAACACAGAAAACGTAGTACCTCACTTGAGGGAGGAAGCGGTGAATCCCGTGGGAGACCTCTTGGAGGGTGGAGTGACCACTGGCATAAAGAGAACAGCTATTCACGGAAGTTATAAAGACTTGCGTCAATTATCTTAATTGAACCGCCGTATACGGAACCGTACGTACGGTGGTGTGAGAGGACGGGAGTTAATCGCTCCCTCCTACTCGATTTACTGCTTTTTATTGATTTCTTCATACTTGCCCCATTCGATTGCCGAAATCGCTGTCCATTTGAATTTTGCCTCTTTTAACAGAACCCCTTTTATCCCCACATCTTCAAAAAAGTTTCCACCCATTGCTTGCATTCAACGAAACATCACCATCAACCCCCTTACTCTTTCTTTGTTGTGTTGCAGAGCTTGCTAATGCCGATTTAAAGGTTGTTGCACCCATTTGGCATTTATCAAGGCTTTTGGAATTTCACGAACCACATTTTTTCATATTTTATTAAAAAAGGAGTTCTAGGGGGTGTCATTTTGCATAGGGATCCAAGAAGAAAAAGATCACCAGGATTTTGTATTTTCCCGGGATATAGATGGTGCGGGCCGGGATGCAGCGGACCAGGTGCGCCCGTGAACGATGTAGATGCTTGCTGTATGAAGCACGACCTGTGTCTAAGAAGTGGTAAACCTGCTTGCCAGTGCGATTATGAATTTATGGATTGCCTCCGTTCTAAAATGAATCCACATACCCAAAAAGGAAGACATGCCATTCTTATGTATCGATTTATGCAATTAAAAACACTCGGATGCGGCAGAAATGATAGATTCAGAAAGTAGCTTGAACTACTCCCAGTTCGGTATGGGAGTAGTTTTACTATTTGCTGCAAGCATGTCGGTTTTTATCAGGAAGCTCTCATGATTGGATTCATCATACTGGTTGAATGTTTCCTTCAATCTCTTTTCAAAAAAATGAATTTGTTCCTTGCATTTTACATAAATGATCATTGTTAAGAAAAATCATGCCCATTAACAAAACTTCTTCCTCCCTCTCCTATAGTCAAACGACGCTGATCTTCCTCACTTTTTCCGGATACTCTTTTATTTTTCTGATACAAAATCTTCACGTTTTTGATCAATCAACAGCTTGCTGATCTTTATATTCAAATAAAAATTCTTTTGCAGAATAACCGGATTCGTCTAAAATATAAGTTGACAAGTTTATTTATATAAAATTAATATAATATGCAAACCTTTTATTGCCAAACACTACATTTCTTAAATGCCTTTAACAATGTGATTCATGACTATATTTTCGAATGTGCCGCTCTTTTTGAACTTTGGGGGCAGAGACCCCGTTCGTAAACAATGATATTTAGGTTTTGTTTTCGTTGTTCACGTAAACTCTTGGCACTCTTTTGCCAATGAGGCAGACTGTTTCATAGTGGATCGTATTCATTTGTTCCGCTACTTCGCCTAATGAAATATAGCCATGATCTGGATCTCCAAAAATAGTGACGATGTCATCTTCATTCACAGCTCCAACACCTGTTACATCAATCATCGACTGGTCCATGCAGATTCTGCCCACAATAGGCGCCCTTTTTCCTTTTACAGTAACATTGCCCTTATTGGATATGGATCTGGATAACCCATCTGCATAGCCGACAGGAATCGTTGCAATCGTTGATACTCTGTTAGTTGTAAATGTACAGCCGTAGCTGATTGATTCACCGGCATTCACCATTTTGACCAGAACCGGCTTTGTTTTAAAACTCATCGCTTGTCTCAAGGAAATTTTGTCTCGCAAATGTTCACTTGGATAAAGCCCATACAGACTGACACCAACCCTGACCATATCCAAATGCTTTTCCGGATATGCGATCGTTGCGGCACTATTGCAGCAATGTTTTATTGGGATATGTACATCATGTTGTTCCAAGTAATCAACAATTGCTTGAAAATGGGAAAATTGTTTTTCTGTAAAGGATGAATCTGGATCATCCGCTTGTGCAAAATGAGTGAATATCCCTTCCACCGTTACAAAAGAAGAAGTATTGGAATGAATCAGTTTCAGAGCTTCTTCTTTATTTTTAATGCCGATCCGGTTCATCCCGCTGTCAATTTTGATATGAATATGGGTGTTTTTTTTCAGTTCCTCTGCAGTCTGTATCACTTGATCTAACACATCCTGCGTAAAAACAGTTAGTGTAATATCATGTTGTATTGCAGTTTTTACGGCATTTGGGGAGGTATAACCCAAAATTAAAATTGGAGCCTTAATATTTGCCTCCCTTAGGGAAATTGCTTCATCAAGGATGGCAACCGCTAAATAGTCAGCACCGGCTCCAATTGCAGCTTTTGCCACTTCGATGGCACCGTGTCCATATCCGTCCGCTTTCACGACAGCCATCAGCTTACATTCATTATGAATATGTTCTTTAAAGGACTTTACATTATGCTGGATCGCTCCCAAATCCACTTCAACCCATGTGTCTCGATAACTTCCATGATTCATTGCGTTTTCCCCCTTGGTGAAATGAACAACAATATGCTTTTTAGGATATATACAATTCAAACAGCAAAAAGTTGTTTGCGTAATATCACTGATTATTGGCCAAATCCTAATTATTAAGTAAAATCTCACATCCAACCCAACGAACCGAACCTAGATTCCGCTTTACACAAAGTTCAGGATTTACTCTTGTATAAAATGCATTTTTATTAACTAATGGATAAACACAAGTTTTTTCCGTCTAAAAAATCATGATAAAATTGCCTTGGTGTCCCAACTATGGAGAAAAGATTACCAGATTACAACAAAATCTTCGATAAGAGTACCTGATAAAATGGTTTTTTCTAAATGAATTCATGCAGGGGACAGCTTGGCAGATTCTCAATTTCTAATCTTGGAACACATAGTTTGAAATATTTTTCAAAAGGCTTTAATCCTTCTAAACTTCATGGAAACAACAATGCAATGTTTCGGCAAAGTCATTTGAGGCATTTTCATTTAAGGATTCTTTAGTTTTTCCATTTAGAAATAGTTTCTGCTATATGAGAGTAAAGATTATTGAACGTATTCACATCAAAAATTTTGCTATGACCACAGTTTCTGATTTCAAGTATTTGTTATAAACCCAGCATTTTTTGAAATGCTGGGTCAAGTGATTCACTTACATAAAAGTTGAGAACCAGTTGCCGAGAATTGTGCCAACATAGTTTCCAATAATATAGCCGAATGTTCCGACTATTAATATCGGTCCAATTAAATTTTTCCAACCTTTCGCAATGGCCAATGCAGCTGCAGTTGTTGGCCCTCCAATATTAGCGTTGCTTGCTAAAAGTATATCTTCAAGATCATATTTAAATATTTTTCCGGCAACTAAAGAAATGATTAAATTAATGATGACAATAATAAAAGCGAACAATAACAACAATGGTGCATTTTGAATAATGAGTGGTATGGACGCCGGGATGCCGATAACAACGAAAAATATATGAACCAAAAATGTTCCAACTTCCTGACTCCCGTTAATATTTTCAAAGTATTTCGGAAATAACGTCAGTGCCATGAACGTCATCGTTGTCAGCATAATATATCCATCACCGAAAAGTCCATTCAGTAAATTCATAAAGAACGAAACATCTTCCCCAGATGGAATCAACTGGTCAAAATATTTGGCGATCTTAAATGATACAATGACAAACAAAAAGGCTGTCCCAACAGAAAGTGCAATATCTTTTAAAGAAATATCCTTTCTTTTCCAAAAGCTTTCCGCCAATGTTTTTCCATCTTCTATTGCACCCTCACGCTCTACTTCCAATATGTGGGGAGTACTGTAACGTCTCTTGAAAAATGAAAGAGTTGGAATAATCATTAGAATAATAAAGAGTATGGCCATCATTAAATTATCGGCAACTACCGCAGAAGAGACTAGTTCACCAGGTGTTTTAAACTTAGCGGCCATTGCGGCAAAATTCACTCCGCCGCCAATATAGCTTGCACTGAACATAGCACCTAGTCTGTCAAGCATTGGAATATAATCTTTTAATAAAAAGAAACTGACAATGGTGCCGGCAATTGTCCCTATCGAGCTTAATAGGAAGATAATAAGCAATCTTCCGGTTTCCTTAAATATTTTTTTAATGTTAACATGGAAAAGCAACAATGGTATCGCTACTGGAACAATAACAGTCCAAACTGCATCATACACTGGAGATGCTGTAGGAATGATTCCAGTATTTGATAAAACGATCGCCCCAATGAGTGCAATGATGGCTCCTGTTATTTTGGATGCCCAAATGTAACGCTGTTCTAGATAAATACTTATCGAAGCCAAAACTACAATAATGCCCCACAAAGTTATATAGTCATCCGCTTGAATAAGTGTCTTCTCCAATTTAATCATCTCCTATCTTTTTCTTTTGAAAATAATTTTTTTATATAATGATCAGCATTGTTGAAGCTGATGGATTCTAACTCTTCAGGTGTGAACCCTCTTTTGCTCATTTTCTCCAAAAGATATGGAATTTTTGTCGCATCCTCCAGATCTCTTGTGTATACATTAAATTCTGTACCTAAATCATAGGATTCTAAGTAATTTGCAAAATCAAACCCAAAGGCGACATGCTCCGGACCAACTAGATCAGCTATATAAATCGCATGATCAATGAATTTATCAATCGTTGGATTTTCGTGATCTACAAACAAACCATAAGTATTTAAACCGATGATTCCACCTCTTTCCGCAATCGCTTTTATTTGTTCATCTGTTAAATTTCTCTCATGGGGACAAAGAGCTCTTGCATTGCTATGAGAAGCTATAACTGGAAGTTCGCTGGCATTATACATATCCCAAAAAGATGTTTCATCTAAATGAGAAACATCAAGAATCCAGTTTTTCTTATTTGCCATCTGAACGGCAATTTTCCCATAGTCTGTGAGACCTTTGATCTTAGAATCTTCTGCGCCAGTACCGGTTGCCAAAAAGTTGCGCTCATTCCATGCAAAGATCAAATGAATAAATTTATTTTCATGAAGGAAATTGAATGCATTTTCGATTTTGGCTTCAATTGTTTCCCCTTTCCAATCCTTCATAAAAGTAAGGCCTTCAACCCCAAAAAAGATTTTGATTTTTTCCGAATCAGGGTTATTCCGTTGATCAGACAAAGGATGACCAATCATTGCGTGTTTAGAATCCATTAAATCACTCATTACATATTGAAATAATGTTTGAAACCTGTCATATGGATGATTACGGAATTTTGGCTCTACCCAAAACACACAAATGATAGAATCGACTCCGCCTTCTTTCAGTTTAGGATAATGAAATCGATCAAATATATTCTTTTCGCCACGGCTTTTCCGCCATGCAATATCAGTAAACAGGTCAGAATGCAGATCAAAAACTTTCATGATAAACTCCCCCATAACAAACAGATTCAGGTTTTTGTAAGTTGGCGGTATGCATCAGATAATAAATGAATAATTTATTTACTTTCATCATTCTAAAAATAAGATTAAAAATTCAGGAAGTTCAGTCAAAATATAATAACGAAGAGATTCTTTCCAAACTTTTAACAAGCTTTTTGGAATTTTTATCTTATTTTGTAGATGAAAGAGTGATTAGATCTCTTTCTTCAAACGAATGTTGAAGTACTTTATCGGCAGCGGAAAATTTGTTTGGAAAGAAAATCTGATAAAAGCTTGCCTTTTCAGTTAATCTGGAAATTTGTTTTAAACAAACTTTTGATTGTCCATTTGATTGATATAAAATTCTGAAAAATAATCGTATTTGCTGGCTCTATTCAAAAAGGTTCTCCTGCGGAGCCAGCGTTTCCTGTTAATCTATTTCGGTTTACGATTTGATATTCAATTGTTCAACTCCCATTTTCATCAAGGCGCTTTCATATTTATTTTTTCCGGTTTTTTCAGAAAGATGAGCAATGAATGCCATTTCTTTATTTAAATCAACCTTTTCCATCTTCAACTTTTTGCGGTTTCGAACTTTTATTAATGTCAATGAAGGTTGTTTAAGGAACCTTTTATTTTAAAACACCCTTCATAGCTAAGCTAGAAGGGTGTTTTTATGATGTTGAATACAATCGTTCGGAGATAACGTCATCGACTGGAACATAGTCATAGCCAAGGTCATCTGCAACTGCTTTAAATGTTACTTTTCCATTCATTACATTCACACCTGTTTTAATCGGTTCACTTTCTTTTATTGCTTTGACAACGCCTTTGGAAGCAATTTGCACAGCATATGGAATCGTGACATTTGTAAGACTTATTGTTGAGGTTCTTGGAACCGCACCGGGAATGTTAGCAACTGCATAATGCAGCACTCCATGCTTTTCGATAATTGGATTGTCATGAGTGGTTGCATGTTCAACCGTTTCAAAATTTCCGCCCTGATCAATAGCAACATCGATGATAACCGAACCAGGCTGCATGGATTTTATCATTTCTTCTGTTACAAGTTTAGGCGCTTTTGCGCCAGGGATCAGTACCGAACCGATCACTAAATCGGAGTCTTGGACAGATTCTGCAATATTAAACGGATTCGACATTAATGTCTGCACATTTGAACCAAAAATGTCTTCCAATTGACGCAGGCGCGCAGGATTTAAGTCTATAATCGTTACATCTGCACCAAGACCTTGTGCAATTTTTGCCGCATTGGTTCCAACCACACCACCGCCAATAATCGTTACTTTCCCGCGTTTGACACCAGGAACACCGCTTAGCAGAATCCCTTTCCCTCCTTTAGATTTTTCAAGATATTGCGCACCGAGTTGAACTGCCATTCGACCGGCCACTTCGCTCATTGGTGTCAACAGTGGCAATGAATTATATACGGTAATCGTTTCATATGCAATGGCGGTTACTTCATTTTCCACTAAAGCTTGAGTCAATTCAGGTTCATTTGCCAAATGGAGATAAGTAAATAAAATCAGTCCTTTTCGGAAATAACCATATTCAGACGGAAGTGGTTCTTTTACTTTCAGAATCATTTCTGCTTTTTCCCAAACCTCTGAAGCTCTTTCCAGAATCTCAGCCCCAGCCTGTTTATACTCTTCATCGGTAAAACCACTTCCGATTCCAGCGTTTGCCTCAATAAGAACTTTATGTCCTGCGTTAACTAAATGAATAACCCCTGCAGGTGTGATAGCCACACGATTTTCATTATTTTTAATTTCTTTCGGTACCCCGATGATCATCCTTACCATCTCCTTAAAATAACATCTGCACCATTATCATATATCTTTTATTTGAACCATACTTTATTAAAAAATCAGAAAATATCAAAAGTAATTTGTGTAAATCCACAAATTACTCGACCTTCATGCTCTCAAGTTTTAAATCCAGATATAATATTATCTTCTGGTTTGGATCTTTCAGGTTTACTTCTGTTAATTCTACTACTCTTTTCAAACGGTAATTTAACGTATTCGGATGAATATGTAATAATTGCGATGCTTGATAAACATTGCTGTCACATTCCAAATAAGTTTTAAGGGTAAGCAACAAATCGGTGCGATGCTTGAGGTCATACTCTCTTAATTTTGTAATGGCCTCACTCTGATAGTGATCACGTACTCGGATTTGATAAAGTTCATCTAAAAACTGATAGATGCCGATCTCCTGAAAACTATAAGTTTGCTGTAATTCATCGGGGAATTTTTCTTTAAGTCTTAATACCTTCAATGCTTGTTTATAGCTGTATTGAACATGCTCCGGAGAATTATAAACGGAGCCAAAAGAACCAGTTATTTTCCGAATTTGTAAACGCATACTTATTTTGTGGATAAAATCTTTAATAAAGCTGGAAAGGGCGCTTCTCGACTCTTGTTCTGTTCTGAGCCGGGTGAGCAATATTAATTGATTTTGATCAAATAGCCGGCCGACGACTTGGACATGCTGCAATGTCTCAGCTAAATAATAGGCATGTTTTTCAATAGCTTGCGATATATCATCATCAAATTCAATGATGGCAACAGCAAGCCTTCCATCCAGATTGACTCCGACCCGTTTAGCCTGGCGTTTAATTTTAGACACATCGTTCAGATGGCCTGTTAATAGCTGCCATAGAAATTCTTGATGACTCTCTTCCTCTTTTCGATTTCTCATTCGCTGAAGAAGGAGATGATTTTTCACAAATTTTGCGGCTTCCTTGAGCAAACGCATTTGATCGTCGCCCATTGTTTTATCATTGATTTGTGCCCATATAAAACCTAAGACCTCATTATGTTTTCGGATCGAGACGGCAACACGGTTGCCAAGTCCAACTTCTTCGATTGCAGGGACAATAACGGGTTCATCGCTTTCAAACAGTTTTGCCATAATACCATTTTTCCAAAGACTATTAATGATTTTATCTGGCACTTTTCTACTTATGATCGTGGCTATTCTTGCTTCATCTACATTTTCTTTATGTCTGCTGTAGGAAATAATCTGGTGAGTGGAATCCTCTATTGTAATTGGACATTCAAGCATTTCACCAATTCGATCTGCCAAAAGATCTAGGGAATTGGAATTGTCTTGGTGTAGTTGCGAAAGTAATTCTGGATAGTCTAGTGAATTCTTCATTAACGCTTCCCCCTTTGCATTCTCCCAAAACTTCCTAAAGCAAGGATCAACCAAAATGAACAAGAATCCGCCATTTCGTTATTTGAATGATCTTCATCTATCTTTAATGAGAAAATTTTCGAACAATTGGAAGAACATAAACAAAATTCGTACTAAAATCTTTTTCAACAGAAGCTTGTATCGCCAAAAATGAACGTAAAGAGTAATATGGCAAATTTTAAATGAATTCCTGAACGGTAAGTCAAAACACCGATTCAAGAAAAAATCAGGCAATATATTATTTGCTGCTGTAAATACAGTCCATTCTCTAAGAATGTTAAGTTAGTAATAGTTTCTTTTTCATTTATGTATTTTGCTAATTCCGTGATCTTAATTTCATAAATAAGGCGTGCCTTTCCTTTTTGGTTGATCAATTCTTTGCCGCTTATTTTTGCAAGATTTTTTTACATAAACCTTTTTAAAATTCCTGTTGCACACCGCACGCTTATGTTTATGCCAATGCTGATGTCTCCAGCAATTACTATTTTTGCATCATAGAAAACCAAGCATAAAATTTATGGAGAGTTAAAGAGCTTTGATTGCCTCCAAACCATTTTTTATTTCATTTCTTTTAAAAAAAGATCATTATGTCTTTAAACAGATTACTTTCTAAAATGCAGCATTCTCAATATTATTGTAAGGAAATCTAACAAATTTTAATAAGAAAACGTTTTAGAAATGTCTATTCGGTAGAGCAATGAATAAGTCCTTTGCAAAATATGAAGATACGTTTTCCTATAATTCCCATTCTGCATTAGTCAGCATAAACTTTTGTGTAACAGGTATATGTTGAGATGGTATTCTGTGGCAACAGGACTTATATGTTATTTTAAATCATTTCAATGTGTATGAAGCTAAAAGTACCATCGTAACGACAAATTTACAATTTGAACAATGAACCATATATTGGTGATCTAATATTAACAAAAGCAGTAATTAATAGATTGATACATCACTCCCATTTAATCATTTTTAAAGGCGATAGTCATCGCTATAAAGATTCAATCTCACTCAACCAATAACGGAATTTGGCAAGTTTCATTTTTAATTGCCATTTCATGCATTTTTTACTTGTCAAAAACACCTTTCCAAACAAAAACAGCCAATAATTTTCAAAGACGTATTAGACGAAGTAAAAATATTGTGTAAGCAATTTTTTTGTTAGATAAAAAGAAAAAGGCAGGGTATTTTCAAATTTGCAACAAAACAAAACTGAATGGAAATACCCTACCTCATGAATAACAGTGCACTCAATTCAGATTTCTTTTTAACAGAAAAGGGCAAAAAATTGTTAAAGAGCAAAATTTTAAAGATGCCCTTAATAAAGTTTAAGACAACTCCCGCTTTTTAGTATTTACCATTAATCTTCCAACCACCTACGATGTGCAGGATTTTCTAAGTCTACTTCAACTACACCTTCTGAATTAGCATATACCACTGAAATATTTTCCATGGAGAGTAATTTATCAATATCTATACTCTTACTGCGCTTTTCATTTTCCTTTTGTAATCGACGATAATAAGATATTTTTCGTTTAGTATATTGGTCTCTAAAACCGTAATCAAATCTCCTTTTTGATTTGAATTTGTTTTTATTTTTCATTTTTTCACTTCCTTGTAAAAGCGCCCTACAGTTTAATTTTCATATTTAGTTAAATTCTGAATGAAAGTAGTAAGTTGTTCAAATGAAGCATTTTTAGGATATTCATGTAAGTCAATGAAATTAGCATTGAAAAACATTTCATAATAAGCCTCAATAGATCTTCGAGGAACTTTACAAAGATGCGAGTCCAAGAATGATTTATGTGTTTCATAATGGTGGGAAAAGATAAACTCACTCCACGTATTTGCTAATTCCTCATCATCTTTAATATCAATAATCTCAATCTGCTCCATACTTCTATCTTCAATTTTTCCCCATGCTTTTTTCATTAAATTAACAGCCTCGATATCTGATTTCGGTGCACCATATCCAAAAATAGTTAACGCATATGCTTGATCAATTGCTTGCCCCAAAATATTCCATTGATCTTTGATAAAAGGGTTACTATTATAGTTTTTTTCACTTATGGGATATAGTAATTTAGTTGGAACTAATTGTTCACCACAATAAGAACAATTATTACCTATCTTTCCAATCAATTTACACCTTTCACAAGTAGCAACTCTTACATTTCCATGTAAAAATAATAGATGAGGTAAGTTTGTAGTAATTTTATGACATCTTTGCCAAGCATCACATAATAGAGGATCCCAATTGAATGTTGCAATAACATCCTTCCTCCTCAGCGAGAGAACAAGATAATCATAAATTGTAGGTTCGTCAGGCAATTCCAAGGAGCTAAAATAATCGTACACACTTTTCTCAATGGTCTCTAATACCTCTGTATAATCTCTTTTTGAATACAGTTCACTATATATATCTTCAAAATTATCACTTTTAAAATCTATATCAATTTGGTGTACAAGGTCTTCTATACCTATTACCTTAATAAGATTATTCATTATTGGGAGCCTTTTACCATTTCTATCACCATTTGTTGGTATTGTTGTAGCCAGACTTGCTCCCGCACCCAAAATAACTACATGTCTTTTAATTTCCTTTGGATTTTCAATTAAATTTGCAACCATTTCAACTCTCCTTAGGTAACGTTTTCAAATGTATTAAAGTATTAGGGTTAATTGCTTGCATGAAGAATTCCATCAATTGCATCCGCACCATTAAAAATAAAAATACCATCTTCTTTTTTAAGTTTTGTTTTTCGACCTAATTCTAAAGCCTTATTTACATCTTCTATAAACTTATCTTGTTCTTCCTCAGTCAATTTATAATCTACTATTACAAACCTTTTAAGTAGGATCCCATCTCTTTTTCTGTGTATTTTCAAACGCTCACTAATTGCCTCATTAATATGTTCATCTCTAAAACTGTAACCAATAATGTATAATTCTTCGCAAAGATTTTCTGGGTCCACCATCTTTTCTTTAAACTTCCCATAGTAGAAACTGAATGGTAAACTTTGAATCTTCTTACTCTTAAATCCTCCCGTAATTATGGAAGGGAAGAGCTCGTTTACATCTAACTTTTTATACAAATCAGATAATCTTATATCCTCAGTTCTTAGTTTAAAAATTCTCCCATCAGAAAGCCGTTTAAATGATGAAAGAGAACCATGTAAATGGTGAAGCCGTATTCTTCTATAACCAAAATCATTTAAAGTCTGCTGTGGATCAAAGTTAAACTTATCATGGCCATCTGGAGTTTTACCACGTTTAACATGAAAATCTGTAAATTCATCAGTTCCAACAATTCTTAGTAAAATAGTTTCTAATAATAAGTCAAAATTCAAAGTAAATAAATCAATTTCATCATTACCTTGAAGCTCTGCTTGTAACCAATTGATGAATCCTGATAGTCTATCACCTATTTGTTCCCAGTGTACATTTCCATCTATAATTTCAACTATTGAAGAAGTATAAGAAATGATTATTTCCTTTATTTTAGTTAGATGACTCTGTAATTCTTCAACGTCAAGGCCTTCCGATTCTAGATATTTTTTACCTTCTTCCTCATTTATTAAAAAATTCACATAGCTATCTAGTGCATCATGAACTTGCTCTATACTTGCGATAGCCTCTTCAAAATCAACTTGAATATACTCATCCTTTTGAATTCTTTCCATGTGATGCTGAATAAACTTTTGATGTTCTGGGGTTAATTTATTGTAAAAAGTCTGAGTAATATTTTGTAATGCAAATGCTCTATTTAAACCAACAGATAAGCCATTACCAGTTAAAACAACTTTTTTCAATTAGAACACTCTCCTCATAATGTAATCTAAAAATTCATGATTAAATGACGGAAAAAAAGCAGTTCCATAATTAGTTAATATACGTCGGAACTGCTTTCTGTTGTTTTATCTAGTTGTTTTATACCGAGTAGTTCACTTCTATAAGTCTTTAACTACTTCTTCATCCAATATTGCCTTTCTCTTTTCCCAATCGGGCATTAGAGAATACAGCATTTTATAAAAATTGTCGCTATGGTCGTTGTATTTAAAATGAATCAACTCATGCAGTACAACATAATCGATACAGTATTTTGGAGCTTTTATCAACTCGGTGTTTAATAAGATTGTGTTTTTTTCTGTCAAAGCTGAGCCCCATCGTGCTTTCATTGACCGCAAATCCATGTTTGGTTTTTCGACTCCATACTTTTGAACCAATGGAAACATTTTATCAAGGGATTCATGGAATGTTTTTTGAGCTTTTTCACGATACCATTCATCCATTAGTTTGGCTTTACGATTAACATTTTCTGTATTTTTAACGTAAAGATAGATAAACCCCCGAAAGTATTTCACCTTTTCTTTCTCTGCCTGTATGACCCGTAAGCGATATTGCTTTCCTAAATACTTAAAGGTTTCGCCGCTTACATATTCTCTTTCACTTTGCCTATATGGCTGAACATCTTGAAACGTCTTGACATTCTTTAATATCCATGCACCCTTTGTTTTCACAAAATCACAAATAAAGTCAAGCGGCACTCTGTCATTGGCAGTGACTTCAATTGTCATATCCGGTTTGATATTAAGATTAACATTTTTCACTTTTTTCCGCTTCACGACGAAGTCAATGATTTTATTGGCGTACTCGATTTGATGCTTTTCCATGCTGTTCCCGCCCTTAGTAACGTCTTAGAGCAACCGTTTTAATTTGCTCAATAATTTTATCAATCGTATCAAAGTCGATTTCCAAATTTTGCTTTTCTTTAAAATCAAAAAGAAGATCATCCAATTCCTGAGCAATGCGATTGTGGATTTCTACATTATCATGCCAATCCACTTTTTGGTGTTTTTTAATGATTTCATCTATTTTTAATGCTAAATCACCAAGAGTATTCGTGTCATAACTTGCAGCCGTTTCCTTTGTTTCGCTCAAAATATCTTTTGTTACTCCGTAAAAGGCTTGTGCATTCCAATTTTCTTTTATTACTTCAGGATATCTTTCTGATGATTCACCCCGACGATAATCATTCATGATGTCCTTCATTCGGTTTAAATACTCTGCTTCCGAAATGCGTTTATCTTTGTATTCTTGAATAGCCTCTTGTATGCGCTCAGAAAACTTTTTATAGTAGGATGGATTTTCATCCCACTTTGCATGAACGCTCTTCGTTAAACGAGTACGAATCGCATCCGCTTTGGCTCTCTTTGACTGTAAACGCTCCAACTCCTCTTCAAAAGCTTTTGCGTTTAAAATATCTACAGGATTCGTAATGCGGATAACTTCCTCGGCAGCGATATAGTTATCCATTAATTTCTGCATTTTCGCTTCATACTCTTTATGGTCAATGGTATCCGAATAACGCAGCTTCACACTTTTCCGCAAATCTTGGAAAAACTTGAAATCCTTTTTGTACTTTTGAAGTTCTTCAGGTGGTAAAGTATTATAGATTTTCTCCGATTCTAACGCAATCCCAAGGTTTCTGCCAAAATTGCTTAAAACGCCATAAAACTCTTCTCTGCGCTCCTCGTCCTCCAACCATACTTCATACTCTTCTCTATCGTTCTTGTTCTTGATTGGTGCAAAAATTTGCCATAAATCGGAATAATATTGCCGTAATGATCCAATTACGCTTATGACATCGTAAATAGCACCTTTTAAATCTTCCGGATCAAAGTTTTCCAAACCTGCGCCGGAATACATCTGCATGGCTTCATCCAGTTTATCCAATAAACCGCGGTAATCGATGATTAAACCATAATCTTTTCCTTCATAAAGACGATTGACCCGGGCTATGGCTTGGAGAAGCGTATGTTCTTTCATAGGCTTATCGACATAAAGTACCGTTGCTCTTGGCGCATCGAAACCCGTCAGCAATTTGTCCACGACAATCAGCAAATCCAGTTCGTCGCCGTTTACGAATTCATCTTTGATCGCATCCTCATATTTTTCAGGCGTTCCGTAGCGATCCATCATTCGTTTCCAAAACTGCTGGACTTTATCTTTCGATTCCTGATCGACTACTTCATGTCCTTCCCGTTGATCAGGCGGGGATATGACAACGGCACAGTTCAAATCACCCAGTTCCTCAAAAGCCTCAAGATAGCGTATCGCTTCAATTTTACTATTGGTGGCCAACATCGCTTTGAATTGGCTTCCTTGTGTTTTATAGTTTTCTACAAAATGTTTGTTAATATCTTCCGCAATTAAATAAATTCTCTGTTCCGAAGAAGCAAGTTTTTCATATTTACTCCATCTTTGCTTTACTTCCTCTTTTTGCTTGTCATTCAGATTGCGTGTAATCATTTCCAAACGATGATCGATCGCCTTTTGATTCACCGATTGTTCGACCATTTTTCCTTCATATAAAAGGGGAACAATCGCTTTATCCCGAACACCATCCGCAATTGTGTACTTATGTATAAGTTTGCCAAATTTAATCAATGTGTTTTTTTCTTTTTTCATTAATGGTGTCCCTGTAAAGCCGAGATAACAGGCATTTGGGAATACTTTCTTCATTTTTAGATGAAGCTCGCCATACTGTGTACGATGTGATTCGTCGACTAAAACAAAGATATCCCTTGATTCAATTGGCTTTTGTTTGGAAGACGCTGTATCAAACTTATGAACTAAAGTCGTGACAATATCAGAATGGTTATCATTTATTAAATCTACCAAATGGCTTCCTGAAGTTGCACGACTTGCTTTTAATCTTGTATGGCTGAATGTTTTATGTATTTGTTTATCCAATTCAACCCGATCTGTTACAACAATGACTTTAGGATTGAAACCGCGCAGCTCAGATAAAATATACTTGGCTAACATCACCATCGTTAGTGATTTACCTGAACCTTGTGTATGCCAAATCACGCCGCTTTGACGATTGCCGTTTTCATCTCGTTCTTCAATCGTTTTTATAATTTCTTTAATGGCAAAGTATTGTTGATAACGGGCTACTTTTTTAACGTCTTTATCAAATAAGGTAAAGAACTGGGTTAACTCTAACAAACGCTCGGGGTGAAACAGTGAAATGATGTTCTTATCTTGCATGGTTGGCAGTCTGCCTTCCACTGTTTTATCCAGCCAGTTCTGCAGCCATTCCTCTTTTTCTTCTTTCCAAACAGACCAAAACTTTTTCGGAGTATTGCATGTTGCGTATTTGGTTTCATTTTTATTCGTGGACATCACAATTTGAATAAACTTAAATAATTGTGGGGCGTAATCTTTCCCCTGATTGCGAATCATTTGACTGATTCCTTGATTCATAGAAATCGACGCTTTTTTACATTCAATGACCGCAAAAGGAATCCCGTTCACAAACAACACAATATCCGGCCTTACAGTTCCACGCCCATCCATTCGTTCCACTTCAAACTCTTCCACTACATGAAAGACATTATTTTCGATGTTGTTCCAGTCGATATATTGAATGGTAAACGATTTTTTCGATCCATCCGGCAAAAACTCCGTATAGCTTCTCCCGTTCATGATGGTCTCATAAATCACTTCATTTGTTTTCACCAATCCATTGGTCAGCGGCTCATCTAAATCACGAATGGCTTGGCGAATATTGGATTCGCTAAATTGATAAATTTGACCTTGATACTCATAGGAATTCAATTCTTTTAGCTTTTCCTCTAAAACGGTTGTCAACAATACATGATGCAGGTTTCCCCGCATTCTTTCTGCTTCTTCCGGTAATAGGTATTGATACCCTAACTTTTGCAACACCTCAATCGCCGGAACCTGGCTTATAAACCGTTCATCATAACTCTTCTCCCTTGACATCCTCACGCCTCCTGTTGAAAAAATAAGGGAAGAGTAAAGGGGGTTATACCTTTACTCGGACTTTTCCCGTAAGAAGTAATTGCATAAGGCCTTTCTTTTGTTGTTTTAAATAGATTAATTCTTTTTCTTGTAAAGATATAAATTTATCAAATTGGGCTAAGATCTTCGAAATACTAATCTGCTCATTTATTGATGGTATTTTAAATTTGAAATTCTCAATTTGCTTACTACTAATATTCGGTTGTGCACCCGTTGCCAATTCTTCAGTTAGTTGAGTTTTAAACTTAGTAGACGTTACTAAATAATACAAATAACCATAATCTAATTTACTTTTATCAAGGTTAACAAATTTCCCAACACGCTGGTTCAAATATGCAATTTCATTTTTTTTGTATATACCCACTTTACCGGTTGTTGCCCCAGACATTGCTATTAGAATATCCCCATATTGAACCATAAAATTATCCGAGATTTTAATTTCATCATAGTATACGAACTCTTGATTATAATCAGTTATTTCTGGAAGAATATTTGAAATCCGAACAATGGGTATACCCTTTTCCTTAAACATTGATGATTTAAAAGCATATCCACCTTGTAATTTAGCAAGTTCACCTAACCTTACTTGTTCCCACTCTCCCTCAAACCCAGGCAATCTCACTTCACCCGTCAACAGCTTCTGCATTAATCCTTTTTTCTGCTGTTTTTTCTGCTCGATTAGCTTTTCTTTTAGCTCAATTGCCTTGTCCCATGTGGAAAGGATGGAGGCGATTTTCTTACGCTCGATATCATTGCGAGGATATGGAATAAGAAACCCTTTTACAAAATCAGTAGATATTCTTTTTTGGCCTGCCGTCCCTGTCATATTTTTTTCGCCAATTTTCCTAAACCTATCAGTTACAGTATGATAATAAATAAAAAGTTCATCCCCATTTTTCTTTGACCTTAATACATGAAATTCTGTACTTCCAAAACCTGTTTTGTTTATCAGGTTATCAACCAAAGCACCCTTCCCATTTTCGAAACAAGGTGTTATTTTAGCAACAAGAACATCTCCGTCCCTAAAAGAAGTAAAACCTTTGAATACCTCTTTATATAATCTTGGTTGATAGCTTATTAATCTAGCGTCGTCTGAAACATCGGACATTGAAATAAAAGAGACAGTATCATTTTCATCTAAAACTTCTTTTCTTGGATTTATATTTGAGATGTCTTCCAAATGTTTCACATCCCAATCTTCAGGAATTACACCTATTTTTGAAGTTTTATATCCATCTGGCATTTCCCCACGTTTAATCTTATCAATTCTCTCTTTAATCTCAGGTTTCATATTCAATCCCCCTAAAAGTAGGACAGCATATCTCTTGAGATACGAATCGTATTGTCCTTACCATCAAGAATATCTGCCCGTCCAGTACCGTATGCCTTTAAACCATGTATTCCTTTTTCCCATTTGATCGTGATTCGATAGCTTTCTCGATCATAATCAATATCCAAACAGTCTTTCACTTCATCAAGAGATAATATAGCAATCTCGCTATCTTGCAACTTATCACGCCCACAAATCAAAACAAAGTATAGCTTGGTTCCATTCTCCTTATATTTCCTGAAATATTCTACTTCATCAGGTGAGAAAATAAATTGCCATAACTGAGCATCCTTTTTCTGTCTTCTTAAAGGGGAAGACACATATTTAGCGTAAATTTGATAGTCCCCGTTGTCGGTTGTCATCTTGTATATCCTACGAGAATCCCCGGGTTCAATAATGGCTGGAGCAAGACCATTATTGACGAAACAAGACAACATAGAACCATAATAAAAGTCCGCTTTTCGCACAGCTCCCATAAAAATCCCTCCTACAATCCCAATTCTTCCAAGTATTTCGCCATCTGCTTTTCTACTTCTTGTAGCTCCCTCTTAATATTGGCGATATTTTCTTTCACCGCTTCCATATCCACAGGTTCTTCTTCTTCAAATGTATCGACGTAGCGAGGGATGTTTAAGTTATAGTCGTTTTCGCGAATTTCATCAATGGTAGCAACATAGGAGTATTTATCAATTGTTTCTCTTTTCTCATACGTTTCAACGATTTTTTCTATGTCTTGTTCTCTTAATTTGTTTTGGTTTTTGCCTTTTTCATAATGTTCTTCACCAGAAGCATCAATGAAGAGGACGTCTTTTCGTGTACGGTCTTTTCGAAATACCATGATACAAGCTGGGATTCCGGTACCGTAGAATAAACCTTCCGGAAGCCCGATGACAGCATCCAACAGATTCAACTCAATAATTTGTTTACGGATTTTTCCTTCACTCGATCCTCTGAAAAGAACACCATGAGGCAGGATCGTCGCCATTCTTCCGTTTTCCGCTAATGAATACAGCATATGTTGAACGAAAGCGTAGTCCCCTTTTGAGCTTGGTGGAACTCCCCATTCAAATCTTCTATATGGGTCAAGGCTTGCTTCCATTTTAAATTTTTTATCTGTGTTTCCTTCACCGGCAAATCCCATTGCCCATTTGTCTAATGAAAATGGGGGATTCGCAACAATGACTTGGAACTTCATTAACTTGCCATCTTCCAAGTGCAGTGGATTCGCTAATGTATCTCCCCATTCAATTTTTGCATCATCAATGCCATGCAAATACATATTCATTAACGCTAATGAGTGTGTTGCACCATTCCGTTCCTGACCGTAAATCGCCACTTTTTTGCTTGGCACTTGTTTTGCAACCTTAATCAGTAATGAACCTGAACCACATGTCGGGTCATAAATGCGATCGTTTTCTTGCGGTTTTACTAATCGTGCCAAAAGTTCTGAAACTTCTGCTGGCGTATAAAATTCTCCGCCTTTTTTCCCTGCATCTGAAGCAAAAAGCCCGATCATATATTGATAAGCATTTCCGACAATATCTTCATTTCCTAATTGCGACGGTCTTAGAGATAATTGATTAAAATCCTCTAATAATGAACGGAGCATGGCATTCCGTTCTTTTGCTTTTCCTAGAATCGCCTCTGAATTAAAATCAATATTGCGGAAAACGCCACGAAGTTTCCCCGAGTTTTCATTTTCAATTCGTTCCAACGCTTTGTTGATAATCTCTCCAATTTCCGGATCATTTCTTTTACTATATAAATAGTCAAAGGTGGATGTTTCATCCAATACAAAACGTTCTCTCGATAATGCACGTTGAATGCGTTGTTCATCTCCATTGTAGCGCTTTGTATATTCTTCTAATTTCTCTTTATACGTATCACTCAGATACTTAATAAACAACATGGTTAAAATGTAATCTTTATAAGTTGATGAATCGATTTTTCCTCTAAACGTATCGGCAGCTTGCCATAAAACGCTGTTAATTTTCTCTTGTGTTGTCTGTTCAACCATTATTTCTCCTCCTGATTCTTACCACTTAAAATTTGTTGAGCAATGCCTTGAAAGAGCAACTCTTTTTCTTCAATCAGCTTCTTATACAATCGTTTTTCTTTTTGATGAAGCTGATATAGTTCTATTAGTGCTTTTTGTTTGGAAAGTGATGCAGCTATAATAGGAATGGTTTTTAAAACTTGCTGATTCGTACTCGGTATCCGACTGCCCGCTTGAGAACGCTCCAATTCTTTTTTCACATTCCACGTGTTAAGATACCATGCTATGTATCGGGGCATAACTTTTGACTGATCCACTTTGATAATGGCAAAGTAGGATGGAATCAATAAGCCGCTGTACTCTTTATCGATACAGACTGCTGTATACGGCTGACTTAACCGCATCAATACATCGCCTTCTTTGGTAAAGTAATGATCTTCTAACTCATCATTACTAACAAACTCTTCAAACGAATCATTTTCGATGAATCCATCTTCGCTTATATTTTTAAGAGACAGCAGTTTATATGTGGCCTTTGCCGTATATTCGATCTCCGCTTTTTTCCTGCTTAAAACTAGACCCGTCTTTATGTCAGCAATATCACCGAGCTGCATATTGCACCTCCTTTTAAATGTCAAATTCAATATTTAACAACAGTGTTAAATAAAGTATATGACTTTTTGACTAGCGCGTCAATCGTTTTCTTTTATATGTGCAGCAACAACCAAAAATTTTTTCTGTGTACATGAACTATATAAAGGAATAGTACGCATTGAATAAATAAACGTTCTTCACAATGACACTATCAAAATGTCGGTTTTGCCCACGGAGAAAATCTATTTTTCTTGGACCACCGGGCGTTGGAAAAACACATTTAGCCATTTCCTTTTCGATTGAAGCCATTACTCAAGAATACACCGCTTTAGACGATTTAGTGGCAGAACGCCGAAAGGCAAACGAAAAAGGGACTCTCGAACGTTTAGTCAATCATTGGAGTCGCCCAGACATACTTTATAGATGAGGTAGGATATCCCCTTTTGATGAACTAACGGAGAATGTGTTTTTTTAAATCATAATCGAAATGATATGAACAAGGAACGATGATTCTTACATCGAATAAATCCTATCTCAAATGGGGAAAAGTATTCGGCGACGATCATTAGCAACAGCCATTTTAGATCGTCTATTACATCACCCCATTACCTTTAACATCAAAGGCGATTCTTACCGCCTCCGAGAAAAGAAAAAAGCAGGCCTTTTTCCTTCCTAGTTATCGAATTAAACGTTCAAAATGGGGAATTTCATTTTGTTGAAATTGGGGAATTTTCAATCGTTGTTGTCCCCCGCCCCAACCCCGCATTCTTAAGTTCGAGTTAAAATACAGTTTGGCTATAGAAACCTAATTTCGGACAATTTTTGATGCAAAAATGACCGTTTTTTCGCCTCTTTTTTCGCATTAAAAAATAGTTTTGCTTATATTTGGAGAGAAGAGAAAATTGAGAAAAGAATGATGGGACAAGGGATTGGCATGAAAAAAACCGAAATCGCAAATGATTTTTTTAACGAAATCAGAGTCGGAATAGCAAGAGTTTATTTTAACTAGCAATTGTTTATTTTGGGGTTACATAGGAGAAAAAAAAGAGACTAGGAGGTAAGAAGACTAATCTTGCATTTTGCTTACTATACACCTTCTAAATAATTCATTTTGGCTTGTTTTATTTGTTGTTCTACAAGCTCCCATCGTTTATCAAATATATCAATATCATCAAAACTTGCATCCCAAAAATATTTCTTTCTTGCACTTTCCCTTGCATCATTTAGAACTTTTTCTAAGTTTTCACTTTCATACTTAACAATTGTTATTATCCACTCACGTTCAAATCCTTCGTTTTCTATCTTAAAGTATATTTCATCACGTTTCTCCATAAGTTTATCTCTTTTTTCTATCCATTTTCCCCTACTATCCAAACTTGAACTTTCTTTTATAATTACGTCAAGCCTTTTTAATGTTGCCGAAATATCAGTCAATTCCCTGAATTTCCGCTGAAGTAACTTATCTCCCTTCAACTTCTCTAATGTTTCGTTCAATTTTTGTTCTGTTATCTTAATAACTTGTTCTTCAAATACTCTAACCATGTTCAATTAACTTCACCTCTTTGCTTTCCGAATTATTCCAAATAATTTTCATTTATATTACTTATCTTGCTACATACTCTTCATTTTCCATAAAAATAATTTGCTTCCTCGCTAAATAGTATTGGTTTAAAAATTTATTGAACTGTCCATCAATTGAAGTTTTTATATTTGCAACCTACATGTATAAATACGGTGGAAACGATGCTGTTTTTATATCTATGCTTATCTTACCCGTTTCTTTGCCTTCCTC
This sequence comes from Bacillus sp. FSL W8-1127, assembly GCF_038006725.1. Taxonomy (NCBI): domain Bacteria; kingdom Bacillati; phylum Bacillota; class Bacilli; order Caryophanales; family Bacillaceae; genus Bacillus; species Bacillus sp. FSL W8-1127. The sequence goes on from NZ_JBBOVU010000001.1 coordinate 3,049,563, forward strand.
TTTTGCTTTCTTAATAGCTTTAGTTTTTTCACTCTCACTTTTCAGAAAATTCTTATACCATTCATAAGTTTCATGTATTGAATTTAATACTTCAGATATTTGTAGATCAGGACGTCTTTTTAGATAATGTATAATAGTTCCAATTAAAGAATTAATATATTTATTTAAACGGATTGTAAATATATCGATATTATTAAATAAGATGTTGTTATTAGAATGAACTAATTTGTTACGTACTCTATATATGCGCGTTAAATCATGTTCAATCAGTTCATGTAAATTCTCGATATTTCTCAAAAGTTTACTTAAATCTGTTAAAACCTCTCTTATAAAAGCAATCTCTCTATGCATTACTACATCCTTTTCTAAACTTTCAAATAAACTTTTAATATTATCTTCTTCTCCTAAAAAATCTACTAACTTATTTTTATCGTATTTTCCTTCTTCTTTAGAACATTTAAAAAATAATTCTTTTACTATATTTATTTCATGAAATCTCTTATTTGCTAAAAGTCTCTCCCAAAATATATTAAGCCGCTCTTTTACAAGATATAAACTAATCACTTTAGGCACTATATCTATTATTTTACTAATTATACTTTTCCCCTCATAGGAATTTAAAAGATATTCAAGGCTGGACCAATTATTGAGTAATCGATTTTCTGGTGATGTTTCAATAGACTTCTTTAGCATTTCAAGTGAATTATTCAATTGCTTAATACTAGTTGTAATACGGCCATTTTCTTTTCTCACTTTATCTCTTAAAAGTAAAAAATCTTTAATGTCTTCATTTTCTCTGGCACTTATACTATTATTAAAAATTTGTGCGTCAGTATTATCAGTTCTCATTTGTACCCATTCATTATAACCATTTGATAAAAGACATTGTACATTGACCGCAACTTTATCAAAATTATAATAATGTTTATACATTCCAAGATAACTTTCTAAGTTTTTAACTACTTTTTCTATAGCCTTATATTTATCATAAGCAACAACTTCGACTTTTAAATTATGATATTTATCAGATTGTCGAAAATGGAGTTTATCTTTTCTTTCACGAATGATATACTCTTCACTTTCATTCAGTCTACAATACCTATATTTTAAATTAATACATCCTTCCGTTTCCAACTCATTTTTTAATTCATCCGGTAACCAACTATTTATAATTATAGAATACTTAGTAGGTTCTTTAATCAAATCTTTAAACGCTAATAGAGCCTTACTCAATTCTTCTCTATCCAAATCTTTTATGTATTGATATAATTCTTTGTAACTTTGTTTCCATTCACTCAGATATTTAAACGAATATCCTAAATTTAATAACTCACTAATAAAATACTGGACTATTAAATCGATCTCTTTGTAGGATAATGGAACCTCTAAAATTAAATCAATATATTCTTCAATTAAACTTTCAGAATCATATCTTTTTACTAAACTAGAAATTGAAATACGTATAGTATTTAATTTCTCTTGATCTACTTTTTCTTTTTCTCCTTCATTTAAAAATTCCTGAATTCTCTTAACTAGAAAACTTATATCCCTGGCTAACTCTCCCTTTATTAATAAAGGATTCTGTTTACAATGAAATAAAATACTTTTCATTGAACTGATTAAACTATGTTTTAATTTAGTTTTATCACTAGTTCCTTCCCTAATATCTTGCTCAATTTCCAAAAATTCGCTAAACATTAATGTTATGCTATCATATCTCTTTTCCTGTAAGGCTTTTGTAAACATTTGAGATTGTTGGGATTTAGAATAATTAAAATACTCCATGATCTTACTAATAAAATAACGTTGACCACCTAACAACTTTTCTTCTGACACTTCTTTCCCCTCAACCTAATTGATTTTTTTAAAGTATACCATAAATTTCTACAAAAAATTACATTGACAAATACAGATAAAAAATATAGTATTAAAATGAAGAATAAATTTATAAGATGTTGAATAAGATAATATTGCAAATATCGGACATGGCATAATGAAATGGGTCAAAGTTTTGATTCCCTTATTATGCTATGTCCTTTAGTATTATATATTATTTTTATTCACTGAAACCAAATATTAATATATCCTCCTCAACGCCTCCAACTGTTCTTCCTATAATGAGTCAACATATATCACTGTTATTTGAATCTTTCATGTCGTGCAAATTTCCGAATAGTTTCAATCGGCGTTCCGGCATTGGCCAAGTTCTTACAGAAGCTATGTCGAAAGCGGTGTGGAGTATTGTTCTCCATATTGGCAAGACGTGCGTATTTAGTCAGCATTTTTTGAATTCCTAGCTCGGATAAAAATGGGGAACGCTCGGATACAAATAACCGTGTGGATTCTTTATGTATGTACATTTCTAAATTTTTTCGATACTTCAGCCATTTACGTAAATTTCTGGCGTGCTTTTGAACCAGTAATATAGTGGCAAACTTATTCCCCTTGCTTTCCCGAGTGATCACACTTGAACACCTTTATCTTTAGATATGATGTCGTTTATTTCTAATGGAGCAACCTCATTTACCCGAAGTCCTGCATCCAGCATTAAGTCGATCATGGCATTTGCACAGCCGTTTGAATTCGTTTGGCTCCAATTGTACATAACCAATGAATCGGTCTAGTTCTTCTTTTGTAAGCCATTTTATTTGATTAGCCCCATTAGCATATTCCAATTTTTCGATTTTGATACGTGCCATCAGATTGTCTTTAATGATCCCTCTAGAAAGCAAAAATGCAAAGAATACCTTTAATGCGGCAATATATTTATAAATGTTGGAAGGTTTTCGTTTGCATTGAAGTTTTAAATAACCGGTATATTCTATTAGATTTTCCGGTAAAATCGGACATTTTTTGAAATATGCTCATCTCCCTCTCAATATGGATTCATGTACTATACTCTCTGATTCTTTTGTTAAATCCTTTTGAGTAAAGTAGTGGTCAATTTGGTTGATGACTTGAAATACCCGTCCACATTACGAATCCTGTCTTCAAGGTGATCCAATACCAGAGGAAGACCAACATCATTACAATGCGACTTACAGCCCTCGAAAAATCGGGATATATAGCTTAGAGGAAGATCGTGTAGTGAAATGACAATGCCCTTATTGTAAAGGCGAATGTGTCAAACCTAGTCCTGAGATCTGTGCCTGTCACGCCTCAAAATTTGTCGAAGATGGATAGAGATAGAGAAATGCCTTAGCCTTCTGTCTTTTTTGAGAGTTGAAGAAAAACTTCGAAGAGTTCTTATCCTTTAAAGTGCTATCGCTCGCGGTTCATCGACCGAATCGAAATAAAAGCAGATGGAACACCGAAAATCTTTTACTGATTTTCGGCTCCTTCTACTTAATTTCCCCTCAACACTATCTCCGCCTCGGCCTCCACATGCCTTGTTTGCGGAAACTTGTCGACGGGTTGGAGTTTGAGGGTTTTGTATCCGCCGTCTTCGAGGATTCGGAGGTCGCGGGCGAGTGTGGCGGGGTTGCAGGAGACGTAGACGACTTTTTTTGGTTTTATTTGAAGGATGGTTTCTAATAGAACTGGGTCGCATCCTTTTCTAGGGGGATCGACAACTAGAACGTCGGCTTTGATTCCTCTTTTGTACCATTCTGGAATGACTTCTTCTGCTTTTCCTGCCTCAAATTCGGCATTGGTGATGCCGTTTCGTTCGGCGTTTTTCTTTTTTTCAATCGCTTCCGGCACGATTTCGACGCCGTACACTTTTTTCGCGTTTTTCGCTAAAAACAACGAAATGGTGCCGATGCCGCAATAAGCGTCGATGACCGTTTCATCGCCTTTTAATTCGGCATATTCCAAAGCCTTGTCATACAATACTTTCGTTTGTTCTGGGTTGACTTGGTAAAACGACTTGGCCGAAATGGCAAATTGAACGTCGCCGATCGAGTCATAAATGACATCCCGTCCCCATAAAACGATCGTTTCGTCGCCGAGAGTGTAGACAATTCATATTGTTACCGATAGAAGTTAATAATAACTTCAGAATGGAGAAGCTTTAGCTGAAGTACGGACTTTTTATGGTTCCCATCTTCATCTTATAATAGTATTTAAAACGTGCACTATTTCGTCTAACATAATGTACTTTTTTACGTTTATTGCGTATAATAATATATAGAAGTATACAAAATGAATACCAAAAGACTTGGAGGTGTGATGATGAGCGAGGCCAAAAAAATAATTGGAGAAAATATAAGGAAATATTTAGATGCGAAAGGTATTAAACATAACTGGGTTATAGATCGATTAGGAATAAGCAAAGGTGCTTTTTATAGATTTCTTAAAGGTGAAGGAAATGTGGATCAATTTGAGGAGAAAATGTTAAAGCTGTTTAGAATTAAAGATCCGTTTTATTTTCATCGTAAAGAAATGGATTTGCCTAAAGGTGTCAATGAAAAAATGGAAGAACAAAATTTTATGGATTTTGCTGCACTGTCTTTAAATGGGGAAGTGAATGAAGCATTTAAAGAAGGGATGAAAGTTTTTAGAGAATTTGTAGAATTGATTGATGTTCTCAAACCTTTGTCTCATTCACCAGTTATGTTTGGAGGAGAACATCGTGATCAATAAAGAGAATATAGAAAAAGTAGTCAATTTTAACCGAGATTATTTGCCTGAAGTGAAATCAAAAATTGAGATGTTAAAGTCTTCCGGTGATCCTCTTATCGCATCTAAGCCTTTAGAATTCATTAAAACTTATTTATATGAAAACGCACGTGTATTAGAATTTCCCATTAAAAATTCAGATTATGGTGGTTTAGTTTTTTATTACAATCAGGATTTTTATATACAAATCAACACAGCACAACCTAAAATTTATGAGAACTTTATGTGGGCGCATGAGTTCTATCACTTTTATTTTGATAAAGATAAGGTGAAGAAAAAAGAAGAAAATTTTGTTCAGATAGACAGTATTTTTGATGAAAAGGAGAGACTGCCAAATCTTTTTGCAGGTGAAATTCTAATTAATGATCATATTTTAAATCGGAAATATCTATCTTTAAAAAAGGATAGCAGTCTTAGTTTAACCGACATTGCAGTTCATTTAATTCCTGTTTTTGAAGTTCCTTATAAGGCAATCGTAATAAAACTGGCTCAAAATCAATTCATTACCATTGATGAAGCTAAAGATATTATTGATTATGATTATAAAAATAACCTGCCTGATGAAATAGACCGTACATTATTTGCAGCTAGCAATAAAATTAAAATTGACGATTATAAAAACTTGATATCAAAAGCGGAAAAAAACCTAAATGAAGAAGACTATCAATCCATCATCAATAAATATAAAAAATTATATCAATTAGTGCTAGATTGGCGAAAAGAGTTAGCGGGCGAAAGTGAAAATGAAGGTTATCGAAAATCCTAAGATCCGTCCCATAAAACCTTTTATCCAATTTCATTTGGATAGCCTAAAAAAATCTTTATACGCCAATCAAGCACTGTATATTATGGATAATATGATGCTGTCAAAGCTAAGGAAGGACGCTGTGTGTAATCCTTTTATTATACAAAAGGGATTTCAACTATCTAAAATCATTCTCATTCCAGACATCATTCTTGAAGAAGCCTCAAAAAACTTACCCGATGAAAAGGCATTTGAAAAATACTATTATGAATTATTTCGAATTCTATCTACAGAGCATGAAATATACGTAGCAGATTTACAAATCATATTTGAATTATTAAGGGATATGATTGGCACAAAAGAAGCCGCATTCAATATATTGAAAAACATATCTTTAGAAGCTGTAAGAACAAATCAAACAATACGTGATTCCATTAAAGAAATCGATTCTCATTCTGAAGCTGCTTTAGAAACATTAATTGGTTGTATTATTGCCAATGGAAAAAATGCCGGCGAACGTTTTATCACTATTTTTTCCCTTGCATTATTGAGCTTGTATTTCGGTCCTGTTTATATCGTCAGTGAAGATGAAAAGGGAATTTATGGACCCTTTAGGACATTTTTAAACAATGAGAGGTTAATGGAATTAATTAATATCGATAATACTTTTGACTTTATTCAATTGTATCAATTCATGTCCTATGAATCCTTAATTCTTTCTCTTTTTCATCAAGCTGATTTAAGTAAAGAAGAGTTGATCGATTTGATTGAAAAAAGTAATCGTAATCAATCAAGAAATATCCTATATAGTTTGAACGGAACCTCTTTCCATACACCAATCTCTAACCAAAATTTGGTTGAATGGATTAGCCAACAAATAATCAAAATACAATTTTAAAAGTTCCTGTCCTTTAAAGAGGCAATACCTGAATTTCTTCATCGGCTAATCGAATAAAAGCAGAGGGAGCTCCGAAAATCTTTACGGATTTCCGGCTCCCTCTGCTTAATTTTCTCTCAATACAATCTCTCCAAGCACTCCACATGACAGGGAGCAGTTCATTAAGGACAGCCCTTTTGTTTTATCTTTAATTATATTTTCTTTTAAAAACAAGGAATAAGCCTATCTTTAAAGCCGATCAGCAAATAATGGAATATTGATGCAGCCGTATTTGGCAATACAATAATTCATAAAAAGATCACCTATTTATAATTGTTCAATTTATGAGTGAAAAGTCTTTCTTTAAAAATCGTGAGTAGATCTGCTCAATTTTCTCTATAAATTTATAAATTTGATCGTAAACACCCAGTTCCTTTAACATTTCCATATCCTTTATTTTATAAACATATATCTTCCATTTTACTAATGAAAAAGGCATCTAAGAGTGGCTATAAAAACCCTTAAGACGCCTTTAATAGTTAAGCGTAAAATATTCAGCTAGGCCCTGACAATATCCCCAGAGTTCTTGTTAATCTCGTCAATAATGCCAATGATTTTCCTTACGTCATTCTGTTTTTCTTTAAATGAGTCTACAATGCTTTTCCTACACATTAAAATGTTATTCCTGCAGCACTTTTTTATCCATGACTCCGTTATTGACAATGTAATCGACAATTCATTTAAAAAAATGACTTTGGTTAAAGTTAAGTGGTTCATTGGATAAAAACTCGGAAAATGCCTCATTCTCTGCTTGCGGGTCAAGACCACCAATTGGTAATCACCACCTATTCAACCAATTGTTGATGTCGCTTGTGTAACCAATTCATAATAATCAATCCCTTGAGCATCAAGGATACTTTTAGCTCTACCCTCATACCCTTTAACTCGATCCGTTTTTTTGCCCGGATTTTCATTACCCTTCTTTTGAGCAATAAAACAAGACCTTTCAAATGAAAGATCTTTGTTCAATTCACTCCGGAAAATACATTCGTAACCATCGTGGTTAAAAGGTCGCCAATTTTATTGAATAGCAGTTGAGTCACTCCTGTGTCAATGACCACGAAAAACACGACAGTGACCACAACTAAAATTATAACCGCCTTGTTTTCTGACATGGATCACACCTCCTTTCAAGGAATAAAAAAGAACACAGCCCTTTGGCTATGCTCTCTTCTTGTTTTACAAATATTTATTCCGTTAGTCCCTCATACTGCGGTAATGGATAGGTTGAAATGTCTAATCGCTTCATTACTGGAATCGAACGAGTATACCAGCCTAATTCTTTTGCAAACTCTCTCACAGGGACATAAACGGTTCCATTTTTCGCTTCTACATTGACGGATAAAGTCTTGCTTTTCCCATTCACTTGAATGTCATTGCTTCCCGGCGTGAGATTGATCGTGGTTCCGTTATATTGAACGGTTTCGCCATCATTGGACACCGTGACAGTTGGCACTTGAGCAAACAGACCTTTGACATCGACCATCACGACACCAGATTTTGTATAGGTTGGTTGAACTTGACCAACCGTCACTTTGTCATGACCGTATACACCAAATTGAGTATATGGAATATGCAAGTCAATCCAATATTGATTTGCTTCTTTCGGTTGAGAAGGCATAGTAACCGTTACCGGATGATCTTCCGGAAAAGGAGGATTATAAATTTCTGAATCCTTATAAGCCTTACCGTTGAATGAAATAATTTCATAGTCTGGATAATGAGCGCTTATCAACGTTTTTTGAGATAGTAAAGACTGTGTTTCATTTTTTAAATAGGTTTCAGGATCTGGAAGATTTTTATAGGCATCTTTTGATTGATGTAGTTCGTTGTAAAAATCTTTTAACAAATCAACATCTGCTACAATGCCCCCTCCCGGCACCATACCATCAATTCTCCGAACTAATGTCCAGTCTCCATATTTTGCGTGAAGCTCACTCAATGACATATTGACATAATCAGGAACCGTATCCGAAGGATTCGTAGGTGTAGATGGACCTGTCGGATTGCTCGGTTCAGTTGGATTCGTTGGCGCCGGTGTTGATGGACTTCCTGGATTGCTTGGTTTCGTTTCATTTCTTTCGATAACCTGCAGCATCCGGCTCACCAAAACGCTGGATGAAGCACGGTCGGCGTCTTCACTAGGAGCAAATGTACCGTTTGTTTTTCCTTGAATCACGCCATAAAAGACCATTCGTTTGACTGATTCTAAAGCATAGGCCGGAACATTGTCTTTAAATTTCAGATTTCCTTCTTCTTTGAAATTCCCTTTGAGATTCATGGCCCGATCTAACATAACGGCCATATCAGCGCGTGTTACGGGACGATCAGGATAAAATTTACCACCTGTCCCCTTAACAATTCCTGCACTCGCAGCACGACTAATTTCATCATAAAGTGCCTTCGATTCTGGAACATCTTTGAAACGACTCGTTCCCTTTGGTAACTTCAACGCTCTAGCAACCATGCCAGCAAATTGTCCTCTTGTTACCTTTTCATCTGGATGAAATTTGCCATCAGAATAGCCAGTGACAACACCACGTTCTACTAATTTCTCAATATCCGAATAAGCGTATGAACTTTTCGGAACATCTCGAAAGTCTGTATTAGCTGCACTCGCCCCAACAGCAGGGATAGAACCCGTTAAAAAAGTCGCAAATGCCAAAGCTCCTACAAAACTCTTTTTCTTCAATTCAAACGCCTCCTTAAAAAGATACCATTAATTTCATTATACACAACTATCTACCTATATTGGTTATATGTTCCACTGAATCCTCTTTCAATCGGGCCGTAGCTACTAACTGTTTCAATTCATCGATAGATAAATTTTCAATAGGCTCGCCTTTATGGGTGTAAAAATGCAACCTTTTCAATTCTTCTATAAGAACTGATTTTGTTTTGTTATGCAAACCACCCAACGAAAACCCCCCTTTCTTTCATTTGAACAATGCTTTATATTTACAGTTAAGGAGAAACCCACGATAATAACTTGGAATCTCCTCATAATTCCGAGCAAACAAAATTCGTTGAGGAAGTTGGAAGAAATCTTCCAACTTGTTGAGTTTTTCTCGGTTGCAGAAGCTCAAGCCGGCTTCTATCCGTTGATATTGCCGGATCGTGGTTCCGATTGCTTGAGCCACATCTTCTTGAGTAAAATCCATCTTTTCACGCATTTTTTTCAAATATGTCATGTACCACCACTCATTTTCAATGTTATAACGACATTTTATGTCGTTTTATAAGTTCAATATATGCGACGTTTTATGTCGTGTCAACAATTTTTTCGGAGGATTTTTCTATGGCATCATTAGGCGAAAGAATTAAAGAATTAAGAGTCTCAAAAGAGCTAACTCAAAGTGACATTGCAAAATTACTTAATATCACCACTAGGCAAGAACAGCGTTATGAAAGTGACAAAAGCGATATGCCGATTTCCAAAGTTATTATTCTTGCCGATTTTTTCGATGTATCCATCGACTATCTCACAGGACGTTCGGATGATCCAACACGAAAATAGCAACGAAGGGAACAAGCCCTCCGTTGCTACTTCCTTTGAAATATGCATAATTGAATCGGAAACTGTTTGAGAATCATTGCGGCAATTTACTGCATTTTTTGAAACATCATCAATCATTTCATTTTTATCATCCCCTTTTTGATTAGCATAAAAAAAGAACATAGCCCTTTAAGCTATGCTCCTTTTTATCTCACACTATCATAATAGCAGATTTTTTTCTGTTTTCCGTACCAAAAAAGTATCAAAAAAATTGCAAAAAACTATCAAAAAAATCTCACGAAAGTTGCACAAAAGTCGCACGAAAATCTCATAAAACTCTCATATTTTTATTAATTGATACTCTTTTCTAATAATAAAGTTTAAAGTCTCTTCACCATTTTTGTTATTAGCATAGAATTTGGCAATAAGTTAATTAGAATGGGATACACTCAAACCTTCTCCTTCTTCAACTTACTGACCAGCCAGTTGATGAAAAAAAGCGGTCAAGCGCTTTCCTTGGCGATTCTTTTCCATCAACTATCCTTTATTACCGTGCTGAAGAAGTTTAGTTGATCGAATCGAAATAAAAAAGCGACGCCGCAGTAAGCGTCGATGACCGCTTCATCGCCTTTTAATTCGGCATATTCCAAAGCCTTGTCATACAATACTTTCGTTTGTTCAGCATTCACTTGGTAAGAGGATTTGTCCGAAATGTCAAATTGAACTTTGCCGAGTCGTAAATGGCACCCCGTCCTCATATTTTTTCCGGGAATGACATTCATCCGCTTACTGTTGACGTTTTGAATGATACCCATACATTTCATCCGAGAAAAGGATTTTATCGACAGGATTAACGAGCATAGATACAGTTCAAGTACATACTCACGGAGAACTGTCTATTATCGGATAACAATATACGGTCTCATCATCTCATAATCCTCGTGCTCCAAGATATGACAGTGCCATACATACAACCCTGTATAAGGACCAAACTTCATGATAATTCGAGTGACTTGGTTAGGATTAGCTCTTACTGTGTCCTTCCATCCTTGTTCTTGTGGTTCGGGAGGCATCGCCGGACCCGTATAATGGATCATTCTCTCCTTTTTATACTTTTCTACATCGAAATCTCTCCGGTCTAATATTTGATAATCAATTAAGTGAAGATGAATAGGGTGTGTATCCGTAGTTAAGTTAATTAGATACCATATTTCAGTTGATCCCAATTTTGGATTTTCTGTTATGGGGGCATCCCAGTGTTTATTATCCAATAGCATGAATTCACGACCGTACTTATCCATATTATCATTTAATGTTAGGTATCGTATCTTGGAAGCTGACTGTACTTTTATTTTTGGAAGAGGCATCATATAAGCCGGAATAACACTCGTATCAACACTTGACAGTGGAAGAGTCACTCTAAACTGCATCACAGTACCTGTATTTTCATTTGGTGGATCTCCGGTTGGAAATGGCGCGGGGGCATCATTTGTCATGATAATATTCTTGCCTTCAAGATTGGTAAAATCAATGATCACATCTGCTCGTTCTGCAGGTGCCAACATGATTTCTTTGACGCCTATCGGGTGCTGCATGAATCCTCCATCCGTTCCGATTTGATAAAAAAGTTGTCCCGAATCAAGCTTTAGCCTATAGAAACGGGTGTTAGATGCATTTAACAACCTGAATCGATATTTACGGGGTTCCACTTTTAGATACGGCCATACTTTTCCGTTCACCAAGATGGTATCTCCAATAAATTCAGGAACTATCGACGTTTCTAATTCCGGGACTGGTTTTTCTGGTTGCTTCGGGTAATAAAGAGAACCATCTTTATTAAATGTCTTGTCTTGTATCATAAGAGGGACCTCATATTTCCCACTTGGTAAATTCAATAAACGTTCCCGATGATCTCTGATAAGATAGAATCCTGCCAATCCAGCATACACATTGAGCCTCGTGATACCAAGCGCATGGTCATGATACCAGAGGGTGCAAGCTCGATCGTCATTATCATATCGATATATTTGCTTTCTAAAATATGGACCGACTTGTTTGAATCCCTTTGTAAACCAAGCCTCCGGGTAGCCATCGCTTTCCCATTCAACACTAGCGCCATGTACGTGTACCACCGTTCGTACTTCCGGGACATCCATGTGGGCACCATGCACCGTATAGTCTACCGGCAAAAGATGCTTATCGGGAAGATTGTTGATCCATTTAATAAACACTTTTTCTCCGCTTTCTACTTCAATTGTAGGTCCTGGATAACTGCCTTCATATCCCCAAACAGTTGTATCGTTTAATTCGCTATGGAGCGACTGTTTAAATTCCGTCATATTCACTTCATAATAAGTATGAAACCGATCTTTCCATCGAGGTTTTAAAACAGGGGGAATGGAGAGCTCATCTACAAATTTGGAGAGAATCATATTTCCACTCCTTTATAACCTGCTGATTATAAGCATCTTCTTTCTAAAGGTTATAAATATTTCAAGCCCTGTATGACAAATTCAAATGGTTATTGCGGTTGACAAATAATGCGATTGCACGAGAAAATCAAAGAAAACAAAAGAGAAGTTCGTCGCTGTACACATAGTACGTACTATTCTGAATCATTGGAATAGGCGCTTGTTCAACTAAGGGTACTACTACAATAAGTGATGCCGCCTTTTTTATTGTGCAAATGGGGGTTTCGTTGAAGAAGACATACAAAAAAATCAACATTAAAATTTAAAAGTGCCTTTCTTTTATATCCCACCTAGTGCCGAACAAATCACTTTCCTATTTCATATGGGCAGCATCCCCTTCAAACAACACATGATGAACTTGCCATTGAGGAATTAAAACAGTTACTGGAAGCCTTTATGGTTTTTCAAAGAATTGGCTCCTGAAATCCTACATCGATGATATTGAGCGAATTGAAAAAAAGCAGATGGAACACCGAAAATCTTTTTCAGATTTCCGGCTTCCTCTGCTTATTTCTCCTTCAACACCATCTGCGCCACTGCCTCCACATGCCCTGTCTGCGGGAACATGTCGACGGGTTGGACTTTGGTGGTTTTGTATCCGCCGTCTTCGAGGATGCGGAGGTCGCGGGCGAGTGTGGCGGGGTTGCAGGAGACGTAGACGACTTTTTTTGGTTTCATTTGCAGGATGGTGTCCAATAGAGCCGGGTCGCATCCTTTGCGAGGGGGATCGACGACAAGAACGTCGGCTTTGACTCCTCTTTGGTACCATTCCGGGATGACTTCTTCCGCTTTCCCCGCCGCAAATTCGGCATTGGTGATGCCGTTTAGTTCGGCATTTTTCTTCGCATCCTCAATCGCTTCGGGGACGATTTCGACGCCGTACACTTTTTTCGCTTTTTTGGCTAGAAACAACGAAATAGTGCCGATGCCGCAATAAGCGTCGATGACCGTTTCATCGCCTTTTAATTCGGCATATTCCAAAGCCTTGTCATACAATACTTTCGTTTGTTCAGGGTTCACTTGGTAAAAGGACTTGGCCGAAATGGCAAATTGAACATCGCCGATCGAGTCATAAATAACATCCCGTCCCCATAAAACGATCGTTTCGTCGCCGAGAATGACATTCGTCCGCTTGCTGTTGACGTTTTGAATAATCGAACGGATCCCGGGCACACGTGCTTTGATTTCTTGTACGATCTTCTTTTTATGCGGCAAGTCTTTTGTCCGTGTAATCAAGACGACCATGATCTCACCGCTCGTCCGGCCATAGCGGACCATAATATGACGGAGTATGCCTTTATGTTGTTTCTCATCGTAAGGACGAATGCGATAGCGGGCGCAAATGTCTTTTACGGCTTGAATCGTTTCGTCGGTTTGCTTTTGCTGAATGATGCAAGCGTCCATTTCCATGATCTCGTGGCTGCGTTTTTTATAAAAACCGGCAATGATCTTGCCGTTTCTTTGACCGACCGGCACTTGCGCCTTGTTGCGGTAATGCCACGGTGTTTCCATTCCTAATGCCGGAAGGACTTCCGCATCCGTTATTTTTCCGATTCGCACAAGGCAATCTTGCACATGCTTTTCTTTTATTTTCAATTGCCCCTCATAGCTTACATGCTGAAGCTGGCAGCCGCCGCATTCATGGTAAAGCGGGCACGGAGGATTCATGCGTTCCGGGCTTTCTTCATAAATGTCGAGGATTTTGCCAAAACCGTAGCTTTTATTGATTTTGGTTACTTGAATCGTTCCCTTTTCTCCTTGCAGAGCTCCGGGAACAAACAACGGATAGCTGTCTACCTTGGCCACTCCTTGCCCTTCATGCGTGACATCATCAAAGACAACATCGATCTTTTCATTTAATTGAACCGGTGCTTGTACTTTCGCCAAACCTATCACCTTCTTTGGTATCTCCTATAAAATCAGTATCTCAATTTCCCATTTGCAATATCCGATTAGATTTGTGCACATAACAAAAGGGCGGACTTTGCTTCCTAAGCCTGCCCCAATATCTAAAAATGGATTCGCATTATATGAGATTCTTTTCGCCAACCTCAATCCACTCGATCTTGCGGACGAACTTTTTCAATGGGTACAAATACGTCCAAGTGGCGATAAAGATTTTCAAATTCGGCTGGTGCTTCTCCTCCTAATTCTCCATCCAAGTTAATCAATACTTTTTCAGAGGAACGAACTTTTACCCGGTTGGCTGTCGTATAAATGACGTGATCGTCGGATAAATGTTCTCCCCGCAGCGCCAGCGTGGCAATTCGCAAAAGTTCGGCTAAATTCGTTTTCTTTAAAATTAAAATAGTAAAGAGACCGTCATTGATGGACGCATCGGGAGCCAGTTTTTCGAAGCCGCCGACTGAGTTGGTAAGGGCAATTAAAAACAGCATGGCTTCGCCTTCAAACAATTTTCCATCATATTCAATCGTCAATTCCGTCGCCTTTATCGACGGAAGCATTTCAATTCCTTTGATATAATAAGCAAGCTGGCCCATCATCGTCTTTAGTTTGCTGGGCACTTCATATGTCAGTTCTGTCAGCCGGCCCCCGCCGGCAATATTAATAAAATAGCGGTCATTCATCCGTCCGATATCAACCGGAAGCGTATCGCCTTTCACAATGATATCGACGGCTTTTTCAATATCACGCGGTATTTGAAGAGCTCTGGCAAAGTCATTGGTCGTTCCCATGGGAATAACTCCAAGTTTTGGCCGATATTCCTGCTCTGCTAACCCGTTTACGACTTCATTGAGTGTCCCGTCTCCTCCTGCGGCCACCACAATGTCATAACGTCGTTCCACCGCGATTTTGGCAGCTCTGATCGCATCGCCTTCACCGGTGGTCGCATGAGCGGATGTTTCATAACCGGCATTTTCCAACTTCTGCAAGACTTGCGGCAAATGTTTTTTAAACAATTCGCGTCCTGATGTCGGATTATAAATAATTCTCGCTCTTTTCATAACTCCCCATCCTAATCTGTTAAAGTCGTATGTGTTTGCATTTACCCTCTAACATCATAGCCTATCAAGACGAAGGAATCAATTTTGTAACCCCCTTCATTTTCACCCCCATCCCTTTCAACTGGCAGCTCTAAGTGCAAATGCTTATCCACTTTCTTCAAACATCGAAGGAATATTTAGAAACCTTTCACTTCTCTGGACGACGCAAAAAATTCTTCTCACATAAAATAGATTTTCCTTAACATACGCCTGCGCTCGCTCATCCTACCATCTCTATCTGCGTAAACTGCCTGTATATCTTTTGCAAAACCATATTCAAATAAAGACTGTTGATGATAAAAGCGGCAGCATATCAAATGCGGGCCACTGCGGATAAAAATAAAAGGATAAACGAGTTGAAGCACGAAAAATACAATATCAAAAAAGGCGTTCGTCTATCGTTCAAGAAAAACAGTACATCAGAGCGACAAATAAATCTCTTCCTATTTTCTGTTGGATCAAACAACGATGGATTTGCAATGGATGAAAGGGTTGCATTGGGAACAAAAAAAGGGATGATTCCAAAACAAGATGCCTACGAGTTAGCCCGGCTATCTTACCGTTCACTCTCTTCATATTCCTTCATTGATTGGAGGAAGAATAATAGAACAATAATGTTCAACATGGCACGGATTTCTTTTTATTTACAAAAATGTTACACATTCTGTGGCAATCAATGGTATTATGGTGAAGGGTTCTACTTTCTTTGCTCGGGGGAAACCTTTCCGTTGAAAGGAGTTTCATATATGAAGAAACGAACCAAGCGGATCGTTTTGCCTATTTACTTGCTGTTGTTTTCGCTTCTCTTATTTGGACATACGCAAAGCGATCGAGCCAGCAACGAAAGTCCGGAAACTACTATGCTTTCTTTAATAGAAAAAAAAGATCAAAATTCCGTTTACGTCGATTTTAATAAAGACTTACATATGCATTTCGACCACGTCTTTCTTTTCCCGCCCTATACGGTTGAAAAGGAACAGAAAAAAGTGCTCGGCCAGGAATGGAAAAAGATCCAAAATATTGGTATAGCAAACCGGGACGATATTAATTTATTAATATTTGTCCAAAACGGAAAGATTTCCAATACCATTCTCTTGCCGCGCGAATACAAAATAAAAATGCCCCGTCCCATGAATAAAGACTACGAAATACCGTCGGCCGTCGTGATCGAAAAAAATGCTGACAAGTGACGGGTGATTCAAAAGCCAAAGAAATCCCTTTCATGTATCGGCATGGTCAAGAAAACAGAACCCTTAGCTCTCTTACCGGCCCTTTTTTTCTGCTTTAAAACAATCGTTCAGCCAACCTTGTTTTCAGGCTGTCAAAAACTTCATACCAATATTCTTCAGTTTCCAAATAGCTGTTTTTTAATTGTTGGTGCATTTCTTCATGCTTTTTCTCAAAGTCCGGATGATCCATTGGCGGAAGCGCCGAACGTTTTTCGATCACAAGCTGCTGAATTTCTGACGCTCTAGGTCCCCAAACAGCTTCCTCTTCTCCATCTTGGTTCAAAAAAATGAAAATGGGGATCGACCTTGTTGTGCCGTTTGTTAAATATTGATCCATCAGTTCAAGATTTTCATCCCGATACAAAAAGCGCACGTCCATCTCTGCGGCTTCCGCCAACTTTAACAAGATCGGAACATTCAGCATCGAATCACCGCACCAGTCTTCCGTCAACACAATCACGCGCAGTTTTTTTTCTTTTAAACCATTAATAAAATCCTCTTCCCCTTCCGGAATGGTAAATTGTTTGTATATGGAAAGCAGGTTTTCTTTGTTTACGTCCATTTGTTTGACATATTGCTCTGCTGTAATGCCTTTTTCAAACCATTTCTCTAAATTCATCGACACTCCTCCGTTTCTTCTTTAACCGGAAACATGAATGATGCATATTGACTTTCCCTTTATTTTAGCACAACTTCAAGCTATACTCATAAGTTTCTCTTATAAAGCAGATGAAATAATCTGAATATTTTATCAAAATGATTAATAAATATACAATCATATCCGTAAAACAAGTCATAAGGTGAAATAAGCGTTGGCCGTGCAATCAAGCAAAAAATACGTCTTAAACAGAAAAGATTGGAGTATTAGCTGCTTAAATGAACCGAAATTTTATTTTTGTCATGCGCCTGATTTTTCTCATCCAAGAAAAAAACAGTTGATTTGTGCTTCATACAATTCTATAATTATAAAAAATTACTTATAATTATGAGATTTTATAAATAAAAATACAATCCAGGAGGTTTCTGATGAAAGCTGCCGTTGTCGGTGCTTCCGGCTATGGAGGAGCCGAGTTGATACGCTTATTAATCCATCATCCCCATTTGAAATTGAATAAAATGTATTCTTCAAGCAAAGACCACGTTCCGATTTCTGCAGAATATCCGCATTTATCTGATATATGTGATCTAGAGCTTACGAAATTAGATCCTGACCAGATCGCAGAAGAAGCAGACGTTGTCTTTTTAGCTGTTCCTTCGGGAGCATCAGCAAAACTGGTCCCCGAACTATTGAAGAATGATGTAAAAGTAGTCGATTTATCGGGCGATTTGCGCTTGAAAAATCCTGAAGATTATAAAAATTGGTATAAGAAAACACCGGCGGATTCTTTCTATTTGGAACAAGCGGTGTACGGATTGACCGAATGGAACCGAGAAGCCATCAAAAAGGCGAAACTTTTATCCAATCCGGGCTGCTATCCGACCGCCACACTGCTGGGGCTCGCTCCCGTCGTCAAAGAACATTGGATTGATGTTCGGCAAATTATTGTTGACGCGAAATCCGGCGTCTCCGGCGCGGGCAGAGGGCTTTCCTTGAACGTTCATTTCGCGGAAATGAATGAAAACTTCCGTATTTATAAAGTCAATGCTCATCAACACATACCTGAAATCGAACAGCAGCTCGAACTTTGGAACAAGGCTAGTGGACCTATCACCTTTTCAACCCATTTGCTGCCGATTACAAGAGGCATTATGGCCACGATATACGCTCCATTAGCCAAAGAAGCGACATCCGAACAAGTATATGAATTGTACAAAGAAACATACAAGAACGAAAGGTTTGTCCGCGTTCGTCCTCTTGGTACGTTCCCAAGTGTGAAAGAAACAGCTGGTTCCAACTTTTGTGACATCGGGGTCGCCGTGGATGAACGAACGAACCGACTCACCATCGTCTCGGTTATTGACAATTTAATGAAAGGAGCCGCGGGTCAAGCGGTTCAAAATGCAAATTTGATGTTTGGATTTGACGAAACAAGCGGATTGAAAGGCTTTCCTTTATACCCGTGAAAATGAACAGGAGGAGTTTTACATGCAAGCATTGAAAAAACCGTACGATATCCATCAGCTGGAAAACGGATCTATCATCTCCCCGAAAGGGTTCGCCGCTGATGGAGTACATGCCGGGCTGCGTTATGCCAAAAAAGACCTCGGTATTATCTTTAGCGAAGTGCCTGCCCAATCTGCAGCTGTCTACACAACGAACGTGTTTCAAGCTGCTCCGTTAAAGGTTACTCAGGAAAGCCTTGCCCAGGAACATAAACTGCAAGCCGTTCTCGTCAACAGCGCCTGCGCTAACGCATGCACCGGAAACAGAGGGCTGCTGGATGCCTATCAAACGCGCGAATGGGTAGCCAAAAAATTCGGCATTCCCGATCACTATGTAGCCGTAGCGTCCACCGGCGTCATTGGGGAATATTTAGAAATGGAAAAAATGAAAAAAGGAATTCAGATGTTGAAACCGGCTGCCTCTAAAGAGCATTCGAATTCGTTTGAAACCTCTATTTTGACGACGGATCTTGTCACAAAAAGCTGCGGGGTCGAAACGACCATTGACGGAAAAAAAGTCACGATCGGAGGCGCGGCGAAAGGATCGGGCATGATCAAGCCGAACATGGCCACCATGCTCGCTTTTGTTACGACCGATGCCGCGGTTGAAGACGGATATGTGAAGCAGGCGCTGAAAGAAATTACGGATGATACTTTTAACCAAATTACCGTAGACGGCGATACCTCCACCAATGATATGGTCCTCGTCTTGGCCAACGGACTGGCAGGAAATAACCCGCTTTCCCCAAAACATCCGGAATGGCAGAAGTTTTTAGCCGCATTCAAAATGGTCTGCGAAGATTTGGCGAAAAAAATTGCCCGCGATGGCGAAGGAGCAACAAAACTGGTGGAAGTCAACGTCGAAGGAGCAGCCAATGACGAAGAAGCCAGAAAGATCGCCAAAACGGTAGTCGGGTCCAGTTTGGTGAAAACCGCCGTCTATGGCAACGATGCGAACTGGGGAAGAGTGGTTTGCGCTGTCGGCTATAGTGAAGCCACCGTTCTTCCGGATCAGATAGACATTGCAATCGGTCCTTATTGGATACTGAAAAATAGCGAAGTTCAAGCCTACAGCGAAGAAGCCGTCACGGAGTATTTAAAAAATGAAACGGTTGTGATCCAGATCCGTCTGAATGTCGGAAACGGGACAGGAACAGCCTGGGGCTGCGATTTAACTTATGATTACGTGAAGATTAATGCCAGTTATCGAACATAACGAAAGGTATGACAAAGGGGGATCCCAATGAAAACGGCAGTAGTGAAATGCGGCGGAAGTGTGGTGGACCATTTATCAGAAGATTTTTTCCAAAGCATGAAAGAAATGGAAAAAGACGGCTACCGCCTTGTATTCGTGCACGGCGGCGGTCCGGAAATCAGCGCCATGCTCGACCTGTTCAAGATCAAATCTGAATTTAAAAACGGTTTAAGAATAACCGACGAAAAAGTGCTGGAAACAGCCGAGCTGGTGCTTTCAGGCAAGACCAATCGAAAATTGGTCCACCTGCTGCAGCAGCACGGTTTCCAAGCGATCGGTTTAAATTCAAGCGACGCTTTCTTGCTTGAAGCGGATTATATCAATCGTGAAGAATACGGACTAGTTGGAGATGTAACAAACGTCAAGGCCGATTTTCTGTCCAGCCTCACCGAACAAGGACTTTTGCCTGTTTTAACGCCGATTGCTTCCGGTCCGGATGGCCGGATTTTAAATGTCAATGCCGATCATGCGGCTTGTGCGGTGGCTGCGGCTCTCAACGCGGACCATTTTTTAATGGTGACGGACGTCGATGGGGTCTACCAAAACGGCCGATTGATCGACCGTTTGACAGAAGAAAAAGCCCATCAACTTATGGAAAGCGGAGTCATTACAGGAGGAATGATTCCAAAAGTCCAATCGGCATTAAAAGCGGCTTCCCAAAATACGGGCCATGTGCATATTGTATCAGGGAAAAAGCGTTTTTATAAAAGCGGCCATTGGCATGGAACACAATTTGCAAAAGAGAAGGTGACAATATGAGTTACTTATTTCCCACATACGCTCGCTGGGAAGTGCAGCCCGTAAAAGCGAAAGGATCGCGGCTGACAGATCAAAACGGCGATGAGTATCTCGATTTTACAGCCGGTATCGGAGTGACCAATCTCGGACATGTACCATCCACTGTTAAAGAAGAGGTAATCGACCAGCTCAACCTGTTTTGGCACACTTCCAATCTGTTTCAAAGCAAACTTCAAGAAGAAACCGCCAAGCTTTTAGCGGAAGCATCCGGTCTTGATCTTGTATTCTTTTGCAACAGCGGAGCGGAAGCAAACGAAGCGGCGATCAAATTAGCCAGAAAGGCAACCGGCCGCTCGAAAATCATCACGTTCTTACATTCGTTTCACGGACGGACTTTTGCCGGAATGGCCGCAACCGGACAGGAAAAAGTCAAAATCGGCTTTGGCCCGATGCTGGAAACATTTGAATACGTTCCTTTCAACGATATCGAAGCTTTAAAAGCAGCGCTTGATGAAAACACGGCGGCGGTGATGACCGAAATTATCCAAGGAGAAGGAGGCATAAATCCGGCCACGCCGGAATTTTTACAGTCATTGGAAACGTTATGCCATGAAAACGGTTCTCTCCTCATCATCGATGAAATCCAAACCGGCATCGGCCGGACAGGCAAACCGTTTGCCTTCCAACATTATGGCCTGCATCCCGACATTGTCTCGGTCGCAAAAGGAATCGCCAGCGGACTGCCTTTAGGTGCCATCATCGGCAAAAAAGAACTAGGCCAAGCCTTTTCTCCGGGCTCTCACGGTTCCACTTTTGGGGGCAATCCGGTTTCTGTCCGAGCCGCAAAAGCCACATTGGAAATCATTTTCCAAAACGATTTTCTGAATGAAGTAGAGAGAAAAGGAGCTTATTTCCAAAACTTGTTGAAAACGAAATTATCCGATGCAAAAGTAGTTAAATCTATTAGAGGAAAAGGGTTAATGATCGGTATAGAGCTTACAGATAATGCAGAACCTTTCCTCGTTCAAGCAAGAAAAGAAAAACTGCTGATTTTAACAGCCGGATCTCATGTCCTCCGCCTCCTTCCTCCATTAACGGTCTCAGATTCAGAAATCGAAAAAGCCGTCAACATCTTGTCAAAAGTTCTGGGATCGTAAATGAATATTCCACATCATTCTCCCCTTGTCTCTTTGAAAATGACAGGGGGATTTCTTTTTTTGCACTTCTTCACTCAGGTTCTCTTCTTTCTTTATCACTATCGATAAAGAGCTCTGCCCTCTTGACAATTCTTTGCGCAAAGTTTATCATCACAATATATAGATCGACAACTCCATACAATTTCAATATATTGTTTCGCTGCAAGCGATGGTGTCGTTGGACTTAAAAGGGAATCCGGTGAAATTCCGGAGCTGTCCCCGCAACTGTAAGTGAGACGAACGGGAATACCACTGTATCAGTTTGCTGTTCGGTGCTGATATGGGAAGGTCCCTAGTAGGATGACCACAAGCCAGGAGACCTGCCATCCTTGTCAAGTTTCAATTCTCCGGGGATTTGGGAAGATGAAACGATAGTGAAAAAAGGTTACCTCTGCCTTTTTTGTCTATCGTTTGATCCGCTCATATTTCCGGGCGGATTTTTTTGTTCTTTCAAACGATAAGGAGGACCAAACCATGATCTCAACCAATTCAAAAGAACAAGTTTTTCAGCTTTTATTTGAAAAACTATCTCACCAATATCCACAGCTTGATTTTTCGATATTATCCTTAAAAGCCAAACAGATGGCGGAGCAAAAACCTTGGCTTTCGACCAAAGCGTTAACCGAGGAATTGATTTTGGAATGTCTCGGTTTTATTTCTGTAGAAGAACCTGAATGGACGTTTGTAGCCGCCAAGCTGTTCGCCGGTCTATTGTATACAGAAGCGGCTGCCAACAGAGGCTATGATCCGGGCGAGACAGGCTACGGGCCTTTTTATCCGTTGATTCAACATTTGACGGAGATTGGAATTTACGACTCTGTTCTGCTTGAAACCTACAGCAAACAGGAAATAGAAGAGTTGGAATCTATTATTGATCCGAAAAAAGACGAGCTATTTACATACATCGGGCTGCGTACATTAAATGACCGGTATTTAGCAAAAGATTATGAAAAACGAACGATGGAATTGCCGCAAGAACGTTGGATGATCATCGCCATGACGTTGATGCAAAAGGAACCGAAAGAAAAACGTCTAACGCTTGTGAAAGAAGCCTACTGGGCATTAAGCAATCTCTATATGACCGTAGCCACTCCGACTTTGGCCAACGCCGGCAAAAAATACGGTCAATTATCCAGCTGCTTTATCGATACAGTAGACGACAGCCTGCAAGGAATTTACGACAGCAACACCGATGCGGCCAATCTATCGAAACATGGCGGCGGAATCGGTCTGTATCTTGGAAAAATCCGCAGCCGCGGCAGCGCCATTCGCGGCCATCAAGGCGCTTCATCAGGAGTTATTCCATGGATGAAACAATTGAACAATACCGCTGTCAGCGTCGATCAGCTCGGACAACGCAAAGGAGCGATTGCCGTCTATCTGGACGTTTGGCATAAAGATATTTTTGCATTTCTAGACGCGAAGCTGAATAACGGCGACGAACGGTTCCGTACCCATGATATCTTCACGGGCGTGTGCATACCCGATCTCTTTATGGAAGCCGTCGAAAACCGGGATGATTGGTATTTGTTTGATCCTCATGAGGTCAGAACCGTCATGGGCTTCTCATTGGAAGATTATTATGACGAAGAAAAAGGCCGGGGAAGCTTCCGTGAAAAATATCAAGAATGTGTCAACCATCCACAGCTTTCCAAAGAAAAAGTGCCTGCGATTGAAATTATGAAATCCATTATGAGAAGCCAGCTCGAAACGGGAACGCCGTTTATGTTCTACCGTGATGAGGCCAATCGCATGAATCCGAACAAGCATAAAGGAATGATCTACGCCACAAATTTGTGCACCGAGATTGCCCAAAATATGAGCCCGACCGTCATGACCCAACAATATATCCAAGACGGCCGCATTCACGTGGAGAAAGTTCCGGGAGATTTTGTCGTTTGTAATTTGTCGTCCATCCATTTAGCAAGGGCCGTTCAAGATGGATGCTTGGAACGTCTCATCCGGATTCAAGTCCGAATGCTCGACAATGTGATCGACATTAACCATCTTCCTGTTTTGCAGGCTCAAATCACGAATCAAAAATATCGAGCCGTCGGATTAGGCACGTTCGGCTGGCATCATTTGCTCGCTTTGAAACATATCCGCTGGGAAAGTGATGAAGCCGTTCAATATGCGGATGAATTATATGAAACTATCGCTTACTATGCCATTCAAGCCAGCATGGAATTAGCGAAAGAAAAAGGTTCCTATCCTTACTTTGAAGGCTCCGATTGGGAAAGCGGACGCTATTTTGAAGTACGCGGCTATCTGAAAGATGAAAAATGGAAACAGCTGGCCCGCAGCATTCAAGAACACGGAATTCGAAACGGCTATTTAATGGCGATCGCTCCGAATTCATCCACCTCCTTGATAGCCGGAAGCACACCGAGCATTGATCCGGTTTTCCAAAAATTTTATGCCGAAGAAAAGAAAGATTACAAGATACCGGTGACAGCGCCCGACTTGAACGCCGACACGACATGGTATTATAAATCAGCCTATCTTCTCGACCAACATTGGAGCATCCGTCAAAACGCCGTTCGTCAGCGCCATATTGATCAATCGATTTCCTTTAACATGTACGTACAAAACACGATCAAAGCGAAACAGCTGCTGGATCTTCATTTGCAAGCATGGAAATCCGGACTGAAATCTACGTATTATTTGCGGTCCACTTCGTCGGAAATCATGGAAGAATGCGAATCGTGCTCAAGCTGACATTGGATATTCAAGGAGGATATGAAAATGGAACGATTAAAAAAGAGAGAACTAATCAATCGCGAAGCTCCCAACCGTTCGACGAAAATTGTCAACGGTGAAAGCTCCAATATTTTAAACTGGGATGATGTCCGCTTTTCTTGGGCTTATCCGAAGTATAAAAGAATGCTGGCTAATTTTTGGACGCCATTTGAAATCAATATGTCCCAAGACATTAAACAATTTCCTGAGCTGCCTCCTGCTGAACAGGACAGCTTTTTGAAAATCATCGGCCTTCTTGCTTTGCTTGACAGCATCCAAACCGACTATGCCGGAAAAGTGGCCGATTACTTGACCGATTCCAGCTTAAACGCGCTGATGATTATATTGGCTCAGCAGGAAGTGATTCATAATCATTCTTATTCTTATATATTATCCAGCCTCGTTCCGAAACAAAAACAAGATGAAGTTTTTGAGTTTTGGCGGACCGAGCCTACTTTGCAACGAAGAAATGAGTTTGTCACCGATGGGTATAAACATTTCGTGGAACAGCCGACTGTGGAGCACTTATTGAAATCCTGCGTGTTTGACGTCATTTTGGAAGGACTGTTCTTTTATTCAGGGTTCGCTTTCTTTTACCATCTTGCTCGCCATCAAAAAATGGTCGCGACAAGCACGATGATTAATTACATTAACCGGGACGAACAAATTCATGTCGATTTGTTTGTGAAAATCTTTAAAGAAGTATTAAAAGAATACCCGGAATATGATAATGAAGAAATGGAACACTTTGTGAAAGAAACTTTTAAACAAGCGGCAGAACTCGAGATTGATTGGGCAAGAGAAGTGATTGGCAATAAAATAAATGGCATTTTCATTGAGGATGTAGAAGCCTATGTCAAGTTTTATTCCAACTTCCGCGTCAAACAGCTTGGATACCCAGATTCAAAACCGTTTCCTGGCTATCAAACCAACCCGCTTCCGTGGATTAAAGCGTATGAAGAAGTAGACTTAGGAAAATCGGATTTCTTTGAACAAAAGTCGCGTCAATATACAAAAGTCAATGTAATTGACAACGGATTCGATGAATTATAAACCCCTCAAGCTTAATCGAGTAGGAGGGGGTGATTAACCCCCGTCCTCTCACACCACCGTACGTACGGTTCCGTATACGGCGGTTCAATCAAGATAAATGACGCAAGAATTCATAACGTTTCTGTAGACTTTTAAGCCCTTGGTTACTCCAATAGGAGTTTCCAAGGGTTCTGTGTAATATGGGACTTTTTGAGATTCGCCAATAACCTTTGCGACTGTTCCCCCATTCATAAGCTTTCCATTCAGGAACTCCTAGTTTTATGAGGTTGCGTATCCTGGTCTTTGAGGTCTTCCAGTTTTTCCATAAACACATCCGGAGTCTTCGTCGAATCCAGCCATCCAAATCTTCAAAGATACTCTTTGTGTCTGCTAATGCAAAATATCCACACCATCCAAGTAGATATTGGTTAAGTTTCTTAATCCGATATTCCATTGGGTATGGTATTTTTCTTGACGTGATTTCTCGCACCTTTTTCTTCATTCGTTTTAGACTTTGCTTGGCAATCCGAACTTTTGGCTCTTTTGAAGGTGTAAAACTAAATCCTAGAAACTTTCGTTTCCATGGTCGGTCAACCGCAGATTTCTTCTCGTTGACTTTTAGACGAAGTTTTCCCTCAATAAATCGTTTGACACTAGCCATGGTTCTTTCACCAGCCCGTTTTGACTTCACGTAAATATTACAGTCATCGGCATAACGAACAAATTTATGCCCTCTTTTCTCTAATTCTTTGTCTAGTTCATCTAGTACAATATTCGAAAGTAAAGGGCTTAGGGGGCCACCTTGCGGCGTCCCTTCTTCTGTCCTAGATACCACACCATTAATCATGACACCAGCTTGTAGATATTTGCGGATTAGCTTCAATAGTGGCTTTTCTTTAATAGTCTTGGCTAATGTACTCATCAGCCTGTCATGATTCACTCGATCGAAGAACTTTTCTAAATCCATGTCTACTACCCATCTATAACCATCTCTGATATAGCCTTTTGCTTTCCTAACTGCGTCATGAGCACTTCGATTTGAACGAAACCCATAACTATGTTCGGAGAACATAGGGTCATATATCCTCGATAATACTTGGGCAATTGCTTGTTGAATCAAACGGTCTGTTACGGTTGGAATACCTAGTAACCGAACACCGCCATCAGGTTTCGGGATTTCGACTCTTCATGGCTACCTTTGTTCTTTTCTACTCTTTGTAAAGCTAAAAGCATATTCTCCCGTGACAGGATTTGATTCAAAAGCATTGTTATTCTTCCTTCCGTGAATAGCTTATCTTCTTATGCCAGTGGTCACTCCACCCTCCAAGAGGTCCCCCACGGGATTCACCGTTTCCTTCCTCAAGTGAGGTACTACGTTTTCTGTGTTCAACATGACACACTGAATGCAAAGGGCTATTCTCTCTTAATTGTTCAGTCCTTCCGAATTGTTCTAGACCAATTCGTACTATGACCTCTGCTGACTTCTGATGGCTCAGCTACTTATCACTAAGTAGGTTATGAAGGCTACTTCACGTATCCATCAGACCTCCCCGGGTAAGAGTGTAATCTTTCCTTCCATCCATCTGCTTCATTTACTCTGTATCACCTTCGGCAGAAAGGGCTTTGTTTTGTTGTGCAAACTCACCCAGTGATACCTAGCCTCATATGAAGTTCGTGTTCCTCAGATCGGAAGTTTGCCGCCCGCTTCCTTCAGATTCCGCGTCACCACGGACACCCTTGCGTTAAGCTAACTGCTACTTCTGCCTTCGCAGCTCGGGACTTTCACCCTATAGATTACACCCATGCCGGGCGCACACAAAAAAGGAGGCCGGCTCTTAAACGGAGCCGCCTCCTTTTTATTATAAAGCATGTTAACGTTTATTGATTTCTTCAAGCAATAACTTATTCACCATCGGCGGATTAGCTTGTCCTTTAGTCGCTTTCATAATTTGACCGACAAGGAATCCAAGCGCCCGATCTTTTCCGTTTTTAAAGTCTTCAATCGATTGCGGATTGGCATCGAGCACTTCCAGCACATATTTGCGCAGTTCATTTTCATCAGAAATTTGGACAAGCCCTTTTTCTTTGACGATTTTTTCCGGATCTCCGCCTTTTTCGACCAGCTCTTTAAATACTTTCTTGGCAATTTTAGAAGAAATAGTGCCATTTTCAATCAAGCGAATCATGCCTGCCAAACTTTCCGGCGTCAAGGCGATTTCATGCAATTCTTTTCCTTGCGCATTTAAATAAGCAGACACTTCTCCCATCATCCAGTTGGAGGCGAGCTTAGCATCGGCTCCGGCTTTTACGGTTGCTTCAAAGAAATCGGACATTTCTTTTGTAAGGGTCAGAACTTTGGCGTCATAAGCTGGAAGACCCCATTCTTCCACATATCGTTTTTGCCTTTGATCCGGAAGTTCCGGGATTTCAGCGCGCACCCGTTCTTTCCATTCGTCGTCAATATACAGTTCTACTAAGTCCGGTTCCGGGAAGTAGCGGTAATCATCCGATCCTTCTTTCACGCGCATCAAGATCGTTTGTCCGGTCGCTTCATCAAAACGGCGAGTTTCTTGTTCAATGACTCCGCCGGACAACAAGATCTTTTCTTGCCGTTTTTGTTCAAATTCCAGCCCTTTGCGAACAAAGTTGAACGAGTTCAAGTTTTTAAGTTCCGTTTTCGTTCCAAATTCTTTTTGACCGTAAGGACGAAGTGAAATATTGGCATCGCAGCGAAGCGATCCTTCTTCCATTTTACAATCCGACACGCCGGTATATTGGATAATCGATTTCAATTTTTCCAGATAGGCATATGCTTCTTCCGGGCTGCGAATATCCGGTTCAGAAACGATTTCAATCAGAGGTGTCCCTTGACGGTTAAAGTCAACCAATGAATAACCGTTTCCGGCATGGGTCAATTTCCCGGCATCTTCCTCTAAATGCAGGCGAGTAATGCCGATTTTTTTCTTTTTGCCGTTCACTTCAATTTCAATCCAGCCATTTTGGCCAATCGGCTGATCGTATTGGGAAATTTGATAGGCTTTCGGATTGTCCGGATAAAAATAGTTTTTGCGGTCAAACTTCGTTTCAGTCGCAATTTGGCAATTTAACGCCATCGCCGCTTTCATCGCAAATTCTACCGCCCGTTTATTCAACACTGGCAGCACACCCGGATATCCAAGGTCGATCACGTTCGTATTGGTGTTCGGTTCAGCTCCGAAATGAGCAGGTGCAGGCGAAAAGATTTTCGACTCCGTTTTGAGTTCTACGTGCACTTCTAATCCGATCACAGTTTCAAAATTCATTCGCTTTTTCACCCCTTACAGTTGCGGTTTTTGTTTATGGAAGTCCGTTGCCTGTTCAAATGCATGCGCCACGCGGTAAACGGTGCTTTCGTCAAAGTGCTTTCCGATAATTTGAAGCCCTAACGGCAATCCGTCCGCAGAAAATCCGCATGGAACAGAGATTCCCGGCACACCTGCAAGATTCACAGGGATCGTTAAAATATCATTTGCATACATCGTCAACGGATCGTCTATATTTTCGCCGATTTTGAATGCCGGTGTCGGAGTCGTTGGCCCGATGATGACATCATAAGTTTCAAAAATATCTTCAAAGTCTTTTTTGATCAGCGTACGCACTTGTTGTGCCTTCTTGTAATAAGCATCATAGTAACCGGAGCTTAACGCAAATGTTCCAAGCATAATGCGGCGCTTTACTTCGTCGCCGAAGCCTTCTGCTCTCGTTTTCTTATAAAGTTCAATCAAGTTTTCGGCATTTTCCGTCCGATAACCGTAGCGGATGCCGTCAAAGCGAGCCAAATTGGACGATGCTTCAGAAGAAGCCAACAGATAGTACGTGGCTACTCCGTATTTTGAATGCGGGAGCGATACTTCTTCCCAAGTGGCTCCTAGTTTTTCGAGCACTTTCAAAGCATTCAATACGGATTGTCGAACTTCTTCTTGAACTCCTTCGCCAAGATACTCTTTTGGAACGGCGATCTTTAATCCCTTCACATCTCCGGTTAGTGCAGCCGCATAATTCGGCACTTCCACATTGGCCGATGTAGAGTCATGCGGATCCAATCCGGCGATCACTTGTAGAAGATAAGCGTTATCTTCTACATTGCGTGTAATGGGACCGATTTGATCCAAAGAAGAAGCAAAAGCTACTAATCCAAAACGAGAAACCCGTCCATAGGTCGGCTTTAATCCTACGACTCCGCAAAAGGCTGCAGGCTGGCGAATCGATCCACCCGTGTCAGATCCTAAAGCAAAAGGAACTTGTCCCGCTGCCACTGCCGCAGCCGAGCCTCCTGAAGAACCGCCCGGAACACGTTCCGTATCCCATGGGTTGCGAGTCAGCTGGAAGCCGGAATTTTCAGTGGAGGATCCCATCGCAAATTCATCCATATTCAATTTTCCGATCGTAATGGCTTCTGCTTCCCGAAGTTTTTCGATTACGGTCGCATCATAAATAGGATCGAAGTTTTCTAATATTTTGCTGGCGCAAGTTGTGCGAAGACCTTTTGTAACGATGTTGTCTTTAATTCCAATCGGCATTCCGAATAAAAGGCCTTTTTCTTCGTCGCTGCTAAGCTTTTCGTCCAGTTTTTGCGCTTTTTTACGAGCGTTTTCTTCATCTAAAGTTAAGAAAGCTTGTATTTTTTCATCCGTTTCACTGATTCTTTTATAAGCTTCATCGACTAAGTCCGAGACGCTTACTTCTTTGTTATGTAAAAGATCGTGCAATTCTGTCAGCTTATGGTCAAACAGTGCCATTCATACCCCTCCTCTACTCAATAATGGCCGGAACACGAATTTGCCCATCTTGGTGATCAGGCGCATTCTTTAGAACTTCTTCGCGAGGAAGCCCTTTTTCCGGAGTATCTTCTCTCAGCACGTTTTTCATTTCCAGCACGTGAGAAGTTGGTTTTACATTCGTCGTATCTAATTCATTCAGCTGTTCCGCAAACGAAATAATGGCATCCAGCTGTGTAGCGAATTTTTCAGCTTCTTCTTCCGTAATCGCCAATCGCGCTAAATCAGCAACGTGCTTTACTTGTTCAATGGAAATTCGTGACATTTCCTTCACCTCCAGAATATTCTCGTGCCATTGCAATAATATTGATGATATCAAAATAAAAGATGGAAAAGCAACAAATTAGCGTAATTTCTCACTCAATGTTTATTGTACCACGAACATTGTCGACGGAGTAGAGAACAAATCTCCGTCTATTTCTTTTCCAAAATCTTTTTTATATGACTTGTTTTCTTAAAATACAAAATTATATAATATTTTTCTATAAGACCTTTTTCTCAAGGACGAAATGGCCGATCTACAGAATCCGGCCACCGTATAAACGGCTTTATGGTTCATAAAATAATAGAAAGATTTAAATTTGAAAATTCAAAAAAATATTACAAGAGGAGGATTTTATGGAGAGCGGCGTTTATATTTCAATATCGATTTATTTTTTGGCCATGCTGGCTATCGGATGGTACTCTTACAGAAAAACGTCGAATTTATCGGATTATATGCTTGGCGGCCGATCGTTAGGGCCTGCTGTCACCGCTCTTTCCGCTGGCGCCTCGGATATGAGCGGGTGGCTATTGATGGGGCTTCCCGGCGCCTTGTACACAACCGGAATTTCCGGTTCATGGATCGCCATCGGACTGGTCATCGGGGCGTATTCCAATTATTTATTTTTGGCGCCGCGATTGCGAATGTACACATATGTCGCCAATGATTCCATTACGATTCCAAACTACTTAGAAAATCGGTTTATCGACCGTTCCAGGCTGCTGCGCCTTGTTTCTTCGCTGGTCATTATTATTTTCTTTACCTTATATACATCCGCCGGGATCGTTTCAGGAGGAAAACTGTTTGAATCGGCCTTTCACCTCAACTATCATTTAGGTGCCTTTCTTACAGCAGGAGTCGTCATTTTTTATACTTTATTAGGTGGATTTTTAGCTGTCAGTTTAACCGATTTTGTCCAAGGAACGATCATGTTTATTGCTCTTATTCTCGTACCGCTTGTCGTTTTTCTGGATTTGGGCGGTCCCGTCTCCGTTTTCAGCGAGATTCATTCGGTGGATCCGAAACTGCTGGACATGTTTAGGGGTACATCGATCATGGGCATTATCTCCTTCCTAGCTTGGGGGCTAGGCTACTTTGGACAGCCACACATCATTGTCCGCTTTATGGCGATTCATTCTGTCAAGGAAATGAAAACGGCACGTCGGATCGGAATAGGCTGGATGATCATGACGGTCGGCGGCGCTGTTCTTGTCGGACTTACAGGGATTGCCTATATGTCCGTCAAACATTACCCTCTTCACGATCCGGAAACCATCTTTATCGTGTTCTCCAGGATCTTATTCCACCCGTTGATCACCGGCTTTTTATTAGCGGCTATATTAGCGGCCATCATGAGCACGATATCGTCACAGCTTTTGGTCACATCCAGCGCTTTGACCGAAGACGTTTATAAAGCGTTTGTGAAGCGGAATGTTTCTGACAAGGAATTGGTGTTGATCGGACGGCTTTCGGTTCTTTTAGTAGCCGTTGTCGCGATTATTTTATCGTATTCGCCGAACGATACGATTTTAGCTTTAGTAGGCAACGCTTGGGCAGGATTTGGCGCCTCTTTCGGTCCGGCGATCTTACTGAGCTTGTATTGGAAACGAATGAATAAATGGGGGGCGCTTGCAGGCATGATAGTCGGAGCTGTAACGGTGATCATCTGGATCAGCATCCCCGCCCTGAAACACTTTATGTACGAAATGATTCCAGGCTTTTTCTTAAGCACATTGGCGATTTTGATAGTTAGCCTCCTTACATCCAAACCAGAAAATGAAATTGAACAAACGTTTGAATTAATGGAAGAAACGTTGGCAAAAGAATTGAAAAAAGGGGTCAGACCCCTTTAGTTGAGTAAAGGGGCTTGGAAGCGGAAGATTAAGTGACGGCTACATGAAGAACAAGAGCTTCGGAATGAGATCCGAAGCTCTTTTCTTTATTATCTTTGAGGTTGAGTTTGGAATTGTTCCACTTCCGTAGAGCCTTTAAGGGCAACAGTAGAAGCGTTTCCGCCTGTAACCACCATGGACACTTCGTCAAAATAGCCGGTGCCGACTTCACGTTGATGGCGAGTAGCCGTGTATCCATATTTTTCGCTGGCAAACTCTTTTTGCTGCAATTCAGAGTAAGCAGCCATTCCACGGTCTTTATAGCCTCTTGCCAATTCGAACATGCTGTAGTTAAGCGTATGGAATCCGGCAAGTGTAACAAATTGGAATTTATAGCCCATTTTAGCCAATTCTTTTTGGAAGTTGAGAATCGTTTTATCATCCAATTTTGCCTTCCAGTTAAACGATGGCGAGCAGTTGTATGCCAATAGCTTGCCTGGGAATTTCTCATGGATGGCTTCCGCAAATTGGCGAGCTTCTTCCACGTTCGGTTCAGAAGTTTCACACCAGATAAGGTCAGCATAAGGCGCATAAGCAAGTCCGCGAGCAATCGCTTGTTCAATTCCTTTTTTCGTGCGATAAAATCCTTCTTCCGTGCGTTCCCCTGTAATAAATGGAGCATCATATGGGTCAATATCGCTAGTGATCAAATCAGCTGCTTGAGCATCCGTTCTGCCTACCAGAATAGTTGGTACGCCCATTACATCAGCCGCCAAACGAGCAGCGATCAAATTGCGTACAGCTGTTTGAGTCGGCAGCAGCACTTTTCCGCCTAAGTGCCCGCATTTTTTCTCAGAAGAAAGCTGGTCTTCGAAATGGACACCGGCAGCCCCTGCTTCGATCATCGCTTTCATTAATTCGAATACATTCAATTGTCCTCCGAAACCGGCTTCTGCGTCTGCCACAATCGGAGCAAACCAATCAATGGAGTCGTCTCCTTCTAAATGGTGGATTTGGTCGGCGCGTTGCAAAGCTTGATTAATCCGTTTGACCACATGCGGTACGCTGTTGGCCGGGTACAAACTTTGGTCAGGATACATTTGGCCGGCGAGGTTGGCGTCGGCTGCCACTTGCCATCCGCTCAAATAGATGGCTTTCAATCCGGCTTTTACTTGCTGCACGGCTTGGTTTCCGGTCAACGCTCCTAATGCATTGATATAGTCTTCCGTATGAAGCAGTTTCCAAAGCTTTTCAGCACCGCGGCGAGCCAGTGTATATTCAATATCAATCGAACCGCGAAGTTTGATCACTTCTTCCGCTGTATATGGACGAGTAATCCCTTTCCATCTTTCATCATTTTCCCATGATTCTTTTAATTTTTGTACACGTGGATCTGTCATTGTCAATTCCTCCCATTTTCATAGATTCATATTTATAAAATTTTATAACCAGGAATGGTTAAGAAATCCTCAAATTCATCGTTTAACGTCAGTCTGTCAAACAATTCGACGGCTTCATCGAATCTTCCGGAAGCATAGGCTTCTTCGCCGATTTCTTGCTTGATTTTTTCCAGCTCTTCTTGCTTAAATTGTTCATACATTTCTTTCGTCACCTTTCGCCCATCGTCCAAAATTCCTTTTGGATGGCGGATCCATTGCCATAACTGAGCGCGGGAAATTTCAGCCGTCGCCGCATCTTCCATTAAATTGTGAATCGGCGCAGCACCCCGACCGCTTAACCAAGAAGCAATATATTGAATCCCGACATTGATATTCATGCGGACGCCTTCTTCGGTGATTTTCCCTTCCGGAACTTCGACGAGATCTTGTTCCGTTACATGGACATCCTCCAATTTCTTACTTTCAATTTGATTCGGTTCTTTCATTTCCCGGTCAAACACTTCCATTGCCACCGGCACAAGACCCGGATGAGCCACCCATGTGCCATCGTGTCCGTCTCTTGCTTCCCGTTCTTTATCTGCCCGCACTTTGGCAAAGGCTTCTTCATTTTTCTTCTCATCATCTTTGACCGGTATTTGCGCAGCCATCCCGCCAATGGCCGGTGCTTTTCGGCGATGGCATGTTTTGATCGTCAAAAGCGAGTAGGAGCGCATAAACGGAACGGTCATGGTGACAGTAGAACGATCCGGCAAAATAACATCTTTATGATTCCTGAACTTTTTAATGTAGCTGAAAATATAATCCCAACGCCCGCAATTCAAACCGGCGGAATGTTCGCGCAATTCGTATAAAATTTCATCCATTTCAAAAGCTGCCGTGATCGTTTCAATAAGAACCGTTGCTTTAATCGTTCCTCTAGGGATGCCGACATATTTTTGCGCATAAACAAAGACATCATTCCAAAGCCTTGCTTCCAAATGGCTTTCTATTTTCGGAAGGTAGAAGTAAGGTCCTGTACCGTTCTCCACTAATCGCACGGCATTATGAAAGAAAAACAGCCCGAAATCAAACAGTGCCCCGGAGATGGGTTGTCCATCCACCAACACATGCTTTTCTTCCAAATGCCAACCGCGCGGGCGCACAATTAATACAGCGGTTTTGTCCTTCAATTCGTATGTCTTTCCGTTAGGATTTTTGAAAGTGATCGTGCGGTTTACAGCGTCCCTTAAATTGATCTGTCCCTCGATGATATTCTCCCAAGTGGGCGATGTAGCATCTTCAAAACAGGCCATAAAACATTTGGCGCCAGAGTTTAACGCATTAATGACCATTTTGCGATCAACAGGCCCGGTAATTTCCACTCTGCGATCCTTCAAGTCTTCAGGAAGGGGAGAAATTTCCCAATCACTATTCCGAATAGATTCGGTTTCTTTCAAGAACGTCGGAAATTTTCCTTGATCGAACTCTCGTTGACGTTCTTCTCTCTTTTTCAGAAGTTCCACTCGACGCTGCCCAAATCTTCTTTCTAGCTGTTCAATAAATTGCAAAGCATCCGGAGTAAGAATTTCTTCATATCCGGGCCGCATCGGACCAGTTACTTGAATCCCAGCTATTTGAGTGGCCATCTTCTTTATCACCTCTTTGTTATATTACAGTTATTAACTGTTATTTGTATTATATAACAGATAACCTAGAAAAGGAAGTGGAATTTTCTAATTATTTATAAATTTTTGACCGATATTTTTCGACATAAGAAAAGAGCCTCCCTCCAAGCTTACCAGCTCGAAAACAGACTCTTTTTTTCTCTTGAGCAACACTGAAAAAGCCAACGTGAAAAAAATTGAGTTTCTCCGTTCCTTTCGTTCATCCCTTTTACCCGGACATCAAAAAATCCCCGCCTCTTTTTAAAAGGCGGGGATCAAGCAAAGCTGCAGCAACGCTCTCGGAAGGCTTTACTGCCCATAAATATGAACGAACGGTTCTTTGGCTTTTGCTTTCTTCACAATTAATGCTTCCGGTCCTTCTACGGAACTGATATTGACTTCAATCGGGTAATAATCCGGGAAATGGTTGAGAATCAAGCCGGAAACATATTGCGTAAAACCAATCGCTTCGGCTTCGCCATTAAATTGAATACTGATGTCAATTTGCAAATTGTTCAGCTGGCCATCTTTATAAAAAGCACGGCCGACAACACCTGTCGTATTGTCAAAATATTTTTGGACGTCTTCTTTAAAATTCAAAAAGTAGGTATTGTCATCGCGATGGTCTGCATCTGCTTGGTCTGACGGGAAGAGATAATACTTTTCATCAAGCCCTTCCCAATGGCTGATCGTCGATTCTCCTTTTCCTAACGTAGTGTAGGCAAAGAAGTGTCCGGGCACGACAGAATCTTTGCTTGCTTGTTCAAAAAGGGCGATGACGACCGGAACATTTTCCAAGCCTTTTATTTTGCGAATTCGTTTGGCTACTTCATCCGCTATTTTCTTTCCTTGCTCTTCCACTTGTTTATGCGGAATTTTCAAGTCATACGTAGCACCGTATTCTTCTTTCTGATAGTAGTGGACCGAGTTAAGAGCGAGACCGATCACGACTCCTCCCAGTTGTACCGTGTTATCATCCATTTGCTTTAAATAATCTTGTTCCGAAATGTGTGCCAAATAAATGGGGCTTTTTTTATTCCGTTCGTCGATCGAACCTTTTTCATCATCAATCGGATTTAATCCTAGATTTTCAGATGGTTTAAGTCCATGCTCTTTCAGCTGCTTCTTTGTGTATTTTCGCTCAAGCCAGGCAGCAATCGTTTTTTTACTCAAATATTGCCCTTCTTGGAACAAATATTTTTCCGGCGAAAACTCTTGTTTTGCAATTCGCATTAATCCCGTTTCAAACTCATCGATGTCATAGCGAGTGTTTAAATTTTGAACGACCATTCCTTGCGCTTTTCCTGGTTTAAAAGGCAAAATCGTTTTATAATATTGATCCGAAATTTGGTAATTAGGAATGATCGCTTTTTCTTTTTTATCATTCTTTTTCTGAACGACCTGATTTTGTTTATCAATGGACGACGGTGCACAGCCGCTTATACTTGCCAAAAGGCAGGCCGCTAAGGCAACCGTTAACCACTTTTTCATCGAACGCACCTCTTATTTATTTAGTTCTTCCAACAGTTTCTCTTCATCCCAGATTTCAATATCGAATTCTCGAGCTTTAGCCAATTTCGAGCCAGCATCAGCACCGGCAATGACTAAATCCGTCTTTTTGCTGACACTTCCGGAAACTTTTCCTCCGAGTGCCTCGATCTTTTCTTTCGCTTCATTTCTTGTCAAAGCTTCCAGTTTTCCTGTCAGCACGATCGTTTTTCCGGCAAAATAAGAGCTGGATTGATCTCCGGAAACAGGCTTCGGCCCTTTATACTCCATATTGACACCCGCTTCTTTCAGCTCCTGAATCAGTTCCAGTACTTCCGGTTGATGAAAATACGTGACAACGGCGTCCGCCATCTTCTCCCCAACTTCCGGAATCGCCGTCAGTTCCTCCACGTCTGCCTTCATTAATCGATCCAGTGTTTCAAAATGAACAGCCAGCGTTTTCGCCGCTTTGGCCCCCACATGACGAATGCCGAGGCCGAACAATAATCTTTCCAAAGAGTTTTCTTTCGAATCTTCAATGGCTTTTAATAAGTTCGATACAGATTTTTCACCCATTCGATCCAATTGCAGCAGTTGATCTTTCGTCAATTGATAAATATCCGCTACGTCTTTCACTAATTGCTCCCGGAAAAGTTGAGCAATCACTTTTTCACCAAGTCCCTCAATATTCATGGCATTTCGGGAGACAAAATGGATCAGTCCTTCACGAATTTGTGCCGGACATTTTGGATTGATGCAGCGAAGAGCTACTTCCCCATCGAGACGAACCAGTTCGCTGCCGCATTCCGGGCAATGGCCAGGCATGTGAAACTCTTTTTCCTCCCCTTTTCGTCGCTCTTTGATCGGCCGCACGACTTCAGGGATGATATCACCGGCTTTTTTGATGACGACTTCGTCTCCAATTTTGATGTCCTTTTCCCGAATATAATCTTCATTATGAAGGGAAGCTCTTTGCACGGTTGTTCCGGCAACACGGACCGGTTCTAAAACGGCAGTCGGTGTCACAACGCCTGTCCGTCCTACGCTTAATTCAATGTCTAAAAGCTTAGTGACCACCTCTTCTGCAGGAAATTTGTAGGCAATGGCCCATCGAGGGCTTTTGGCGGTACTCCCCAATTTTTCCTGTTGGGCTAATGAGTCGACTTTGATCACAATCCCGTCGATCTCATAAGGAAGAGTCGATCGTTTTTCCGTATATTCTTTGATATATTGGATGACTTCTTCAATGTCTTTGCATTTTCTCCGCTCTTTGTTCGTTTTAAAGCCGAGCCTGTCCAAATAGTCCAATCCTTCGCTATGGGATTGAATATTGACATTTCCACTGTTGCCGATGCCGTAAAGAAAAATATCTAAATTTCGGGAAGCGGCGATTTTGGGATCCAGTTGCCGAAGCGATCCGGCAGCGGCATTGCGAGGATTGGCAAACAGCGTTTCCCCTCTCTCTTCCCGTTCACGATTCAGCTTTTCAAACGATTTTTTAGGCATGAACGCTTCGCCGCGAACTTCGATTGAAACCGGCTCTTTCAACCTCAGAGGAATCGAATGGATGGTTCGCAAGTTCATCGTAATGTCTTCGCCGATTGCACCATCGCCGCGAGTAGAGCCTTGGACAAACACTCCGTTTTCATAGGAAAGGGAAACAGCCAATCCGTCGATTTTCAACTCGCATACGTACGAATATTCTTCGTTTAAAGATTCCCGAACTCTGCGATCGAAATCCCTCAAATCGCCTTCTCCAAACGCATTCGCCAAGCTTAGCATCGGAATATCATGACGAACTTTTTGAAAAGCTTCCAACGGCTGGCCGCCGACGCGCTGAGTCGGAGAATCAGGCGTTCTCAATTCAGGAAAAGCATTTTCTATTTCGATCAATTCTTGCATGAGCCGATCATATTCCGCATCCGGAACAGTCGGCTGATCCAACACATAATATTCGTAGCTGTATTGATTTAAACGTTCATGGAGTTCTCTTACTCGTTTTTCTGCCGTATGTCGCTCCATTTTGCCAGCCCTTTCTTTGTCTTACTTTTGCTACTTATCCAAAACCAAGCGTTTATCGATTCGCCAAAGGCGAATCGATGATTCATCAACGAAAATGCGCTTTCGCATGCGAGTCTTTTCTTTTCCTCCAAAAAGAAAAGAGTTCAAAAAAGCTTCATATGTTCATATTCACGATAGATGAGTCTATTATTCCCCATTCATACTTTTTGAATGGGAGCGAATTTCGCCAACAGTCTCTTTACTCCTGTCGGGCTTGGAAACGCAATATCGAGTTCCATATTTTCCTTTTCGCCTTTTACACTGACTACGGTTCCGATGCCCCACTTTTTATGTTCGGCTTTATCCCCGACTTTCCATGGAATTTCTTCTCCTCCCGTGGAAACTGCCATTGGCCGAATAGAGGCTTTTTGAGAAGAAGTTGAAAGATTGGATTGAAAACGAGTAAAAGGTTTTTTCTCGACCACCACTTCGTCCAATAGATCTTCGGGTATTTCTTGAATAAATCGGGAAACAGGATTCAAATTGGTTCTACCGTATAACGTTCTCATTTGAGCGTTCGTCAAATACAGCTCCTCTTCCGCTCTTGTAATCCCCACGTAAGCGAGCCTCCGCTCTTCTTCCATTTCTTCTTCATCCATAAGCGAGCGGCTGTGAGGAAAAACGCCTTCTTCCATACCGATTAAAAAGACAACCGGAAACTCAAGCCCTTTCGCGGAATGGAGCGTCATTAATACAACCGATTGCTGATTGTTGTCCTCTTCATCTAATCGGTCAATATCCGCCACAAGAGCAAGATCCGTTAAAAAGGCGATCAAGCTTTTATCTTCGCTGTTTTCCTCGAATCCTTTTGTAACAGATAAAAATTCATCGATATTTTCCAAACGGCTTTGGGCGTCAAGCGTTTTTTCCGCTTTCAGCATATCCCTGTATCCGGACTTGTCCAACACTTCTTCCACCAGTTCCGTGACAGACAAGTATTCTTGCATTTGGGTATAGCCCTTAATTAAATCACGGAATTCAAGTACCGCTTTGGTGATTTTCGGGCTTAAACCGATAAAATCCGCTTCTTCCAATGCCTGAAATAGAGAAAGATCATTTTCTTGAGCATAGCGGGCGATTTTGTCCATTGAAGTGGAACCGATTCCCCGCTTTGGTACATTGATGACACGAAGCAAGCTGATATCATCGTCCGGATTGGCGATCAGTCTTAAATAAGCCAATATATCTTTAATTTCTTTTCGGTCATAGAACTTAATGCCCCCGACAATCGTATAGTCGATATTGGATTTCATCAGCACTTCTTCGACTACACGGGATTGTGCGTTCGTTCGATACAAAATGGCAAAGTCGGATAATTGTCTTTTTCCGCTTTCGACCAGCTCTTTAATTTTACCGGCGACAAACTGAGCTTCCGCCTGTTCATTTTCCGCCCGAAAGTAGACAATCTTCTTCCCTTCCGGATTTTCCGTCCACAGCTTTTTCGGTTTGCGGTTGTAATTGTTTTTAATCACTTCATTCGCTGCCTGCAAAATTCTTTTAGTGGAGCGATAATTTTGCTCAAGCAGGATGACATGGGCATTCGGATAGTCTTTTTCAAACGATAAAATGTTGGAAATATCCGCCCCGCGCCAACGATAAATCGACTGATCGCTGTCTCCGACCACGCATAAATTTTGAAAACGCGATGCCAAAAGCTTTACGAGCAAGTATTGGGCTTTATTTGTGTCTTGATATTCATCCACATGTATATATTGAAATTTGCGTTGATAATACTCGAGAACGTCCGGCACTCGTTGGAACAGATGAATCGTCGTCATAATGAGGTCATCAAAGTCAAGCGATTGATTTTTCCGCAATCGTTTTTGATATTCTTCATATACTTCGCTGACAATCCGTTCATAATAGCTGCCAACTTGTTTGCTGTAAGATTCCGGATCGATCAATTCATTCTTTAAAGAACTGATCGTGCCAAGAATGGCTCTGGGATCAAATTTCTTGGGGTCCAAATTTTTATCTTTTAAAATGCCTTTAATTACGGACTGCTGATCGGTTGTGTCCAAAATCGTAAAATTCCGGTTAAAGCCAATCCGGTCTATATCTCTTCTTAAAATGCGAACGCACATGGAATGGAAGGTTGAGATCCATACTTCTTCCGCCGCGCCGCCCATCAATTGGCCAACACGTTCTTTCATTTCGCGCGCTGCCTTATTGGTGAAAGTAATCGCCAGAATATTATATGGATTGACTGCCTTTTCCACCATTAAATAGGCAATTCGGTGGGTCAGTACTCTCGTTTTTCCGGAACCTGCTCCGGCCATAATAAGAAGCGGCCCTTCCGTTGTTTTCACCGCTTCCTGCTGCTCTTTATTCAATCCGCTTAACAGCTTTTCCGTTAAAAATTGCATGTTTTCACCACCGTTAGAACATTTGTTCTTATTATAACCGATTTTTCTCTACCGGCGCGGAATCTTTTTCACCATTTCAACGGTTTTTAAAGCACTTTCCAAATCGGTATAAAGGACGTTTCCTACCACAATAACATCGGCAACCGCCCCCATCTCGGCTGCTTCTTCAGGAGATTGTATGCCGCCGCCGTAAAAAACAACCGTATCGGTCAATGTTTCTTTTACTTTTTTCACAAGCTGGGGATCCCCATATGTGCCGCTGTATTCCAAATAAAAGATTGGCAAATGCAGCATCTTTTCCGCCAAACGCGCATAAGCAACAGCATCTTCTATATCTAATTCCGTATTTGCCTCGGTTAATTGCGCTGCTTTGGAATCGCCATTTAAAATGCAGTAGCCTTCCGCGAGCACTTCATCCCAATTCATTAATTCGCCGTATTCTTTTAACGCTTGATGATGAAGCCCCAGCACCCAATCGACTTTGGAGCTGTTTAATACCATGGGAATAAAATAAAGATCAAACCCCGGCGTGATCGCTTCAAGCGTAGAAACTTCCAATACACAAGGAACCGTGTAGCGGCGGATTCTCGCCATTAAATGAAGCACTTTGTCGAGCGTGACTCCATCCGTGCCGCCGACGATCACCGCGTCCGTTCCTGATTCGCAAATTTTCTCTAAACTATCATCATCTATTTCTTTATTTGGGTCCAGTTTGAACACATGGCGCCACTCGCGCACATCATACATCCAAATGCCCTCCATTTCATGATTTCATCTAACCATTATAGCATTTGTTTTGCTCTGCTAAAACCGGAAAAGAAGGAAATGAAGCGTTTCTATTTTTTGTTATAAATCCCTAAAAATATAAAACACCAGTTTTCTTTTTGGTGACAAAAACCACCCACACAGGTCATCGAACGATTCTCCTTTGATTTGTGAACGCCTTTTTCCTATCCGGACAGCGAAAAATATTGAAGATTTATACTCATTTATTGGATAATAAAAGGATTGTTTTTCAAAAATATCAGAATATAAAAATTGGGGTGAAATCGCTTTGTACCAATACGAATTTGTTAGCGTAAAAATCAACGCCTTGACGGGAAAAGCCAAGGAAGGTTATAAGGAGATTATTAAAGTTCTTACATGCTTTATAAGTTTTTACATGAATCAGAACGTTCTACATTAGCGGATATGAAAAAACATTTTAAAGCTGTACCGAAAACCAGTTTATATTCTATTATAGATCTCTTGTGATGATAAAATATTTAGAGAACGATTTAGAGACAACCATAAAATACTTAAAAAAGCAGAAGAAGAATTACGTTATTATGAAAAAAGCGGGTTAGGTTTTTGGAAGCTGGAACGCACATTATTTCAATCTCTCCAAGAAAAATAGCTTCGTCAAATAAAATGACGGAATTGTCAATATAGCCGATTGTCTTTTTAAGTGGATTGGAGTCAATATTTCGGGTATAAAAGTTAATCTCTTTTCCTGATTGTTTGATTTAATCTTCAATTGGATGATGAGTTTGATACTCTAGAACCATGAGAAATAGAAGTCCAAAAGATCAAAGAAGTCAAAATTGTATTGTGGTATGGAGACAAACGTTGCACCGCGATAGAAAGAGTAAACGCATATCTAAAGAAGTAATCCAACTAAACAACGTACGTTACAAGACAAGAAAAAATATAAGTTCACTTTGACATCAAATATACTGATTTGTAATGCTTCAAAATAAGCCATAGACCGCTAAAAGCCAAAAACGGCAATTTATAGGAAGAATTCTGATGATCATATAATGAAAGTCAGCTTAAAGATAATGAGGCGGTGAAACTTTTTTTACAAAGAAAATACCGTCCAACTGCTGCGCTGGAGTAATTAATTTTTGCATTGTTCCTGATTCTAATATAAGAGTTTTGTTAAAAATCCATTTGTTCAATTCGTTGGGTGATACATCTGAAAAATCAATGAAAGATATCGATGATTTATTATGGTTCATATAATCTTCAAGACTCTTTTTGGGAGGTTTAACTAAATCATATATTGTTTTATTATTTAAGGCCGCCTTCCCTTCATACATAAACAGTCCGAGATAATAGGATTTACTAACCATCTCTGGACTCATTAATGATCCCATAGGTTTATATTTAATTAGATTTTCATAATTTTTATAAATATGGGAGTTGTGTGCCCATACTATAATTTTTTCATTCGGGTATAATTTTTCACAAATCCATTCTATATTGTATGCCATAATTTGATCTCTAATTTTCTGATAAGTACGATGTCCAGTGGCAAGGTTTGATAATAAAAGTCGTCTATTTTCTATGACTCTTTGAATTAATTGAAAATATATATGCATATCTTTCCTAATAAATTCTTTTTCCAACTCCTCTAATGTCTTATGTAGCGAGGAGAACAATTCTGTTAATTCTTTTTGGGTTTCCAAATACTCTTGCATAATATGTCTTGGTATTTTCTTCCTCTCTCCTTTCAACTTGCCAATACGCATATACCAATCCATTGTTGCTTTATCCAAAGCTTTTATACTTAATTTGAATTTTAAGGGTAAATCAATATCCAGTTTGTCCAACAGATCTACAAATAAGTTTTGTTTGGATGAAGGTTGAAAATCAAATCCTATAAGATTCAAATCAGATCCTTTTATTAATTCAAACAAAGGTAGCGTTTCTTCTGTTTTCCATAAAGAAAATATTGATTTATCCATAAGTTCATTCACAGAAATATCATCTTTAAAGTAGTTAGCGCTATAGCATTCACTTAGGCCG
Organism: Bacillus sp. FSL W8-1127; assembly: GCF_038006725.1. Lineage (NCBI taxonomy): Bacteria > Bacillati > Bacillota > Bacilli > Caryophanales > Bacillaceae > Bacillus > Bacillus sp. FSL W8-1127. Next base: position 3,093,788 of record NZ_JBBOVU010000001.1, read on the forward strand.
CTTTCAAATGCTATTACCTTGAATCCCATTTTGTGATATAAGAATTCAATAAGTTTAGATTTTAAAAGATTATGCTCTGCAATTCCATGTCCATTTTCACCCAACCAAACGATTTGCTTATCCTTTAATATATTTTCTAAAAAATTAAAGTCATTAATCTCACATTTTTCCAGGGAGTCTATACCATAACTATGTTCTCTAACCCATTCCACAGCCTTTTTATATTTTCTATTCGTTAATTGAAAGATTGACATAATTGCCACCCGCTTCATTTTTTATAATTAAGTCTTTCTTTTTCAATAACTTCATACTTGGTAGCAAGGCTACTCAAGGGCAATCCTTATCGCTTCAAACTCCAATAAGCCATGCTAGAAGCAAGAAAACGGAGGAAAATCCCCCGTCATCATTCGCCGCTTTGCTCTTTTTCATTTTTGATTCTATCTAATACCATTCGATAAGCATCATTTCCATAATTCAAACAGCGCTTCACGCGGGAAATGGTAGCGGTGCTGGCGCCGGTTTCATTCTCAATTTTGTGGTACGTTTTCCCTTCCTGGAGCATTCTGGCCACTTCAAGGCGCTGCGCAAGAGATTGAATTTCATTAACCGTGCACAAATCATCAAAAAAACGATAGCATTCTTCTAAATCTTTTAACGATAAAACTGCCTGAAAAAGCTGATCCAACTCTTTGCCGCGCAATTTATCAATTTGCATCAACGATTCATACTCCTTTTCCCGATATTTTTGAAAATGGAATTGATATGTCTGTATTTCATTATTTTAACGCATTATAGTGGGAAAGAGTATAGTTTTTTTCATGACATCATAGATGCCGCGCGAAGTAACACGAATATACGGCAAATGGGTAGCTGACAGAAAAAGCAGTGTGTAAAAAGGATCAGAAAAAGAATAGCCGCGGTCGATTAACAATTTTTTCATCCTTTTTTCTTCTTTGATCAACTCTTCCATGCTCTGATCTGACATCATGCCGGAAAGCTTAAGGGGGATTTCATGAATGACTTTGCCGTTTTCCGCAAGAACAATTCCTCCCCCGATCTCTTTCATTCTTTGAAAAGCTCGACGCATTTCTTCTTTGCGTTTTCCGATCAATACAATATCGCCAGTGCTTGAAAAGGATGAAGCAAGACCTTGCACTCGATTGTCAAAACCTTTTAACACTGTGCTCACCCGCCATTGTCCGTTTCGGTCCAATAACAGCAAAAAGCTTTCATCATCCTCCGGAAGTTGATCCAATGAAATATCCCTTGTTAGTGAATATGGCTTCGTAATAACATCGTTGACCATCTGGATGCCAAACGGCATTGAAAACTGCAGATCTTCTTTTTTTAAATCCCAATGGAACGATATTGGTTTCAATCCCCAATTTTCCCATTTGATCGGATGGCCATGATACACCTTCGTTCCGTTCTTTTTGACCCACTGTCCTTTCGACAAAACGGAAACAGGCGTCGGATTGTTTTCGTTTTCCAGAAAATTAATATTGGCTACTCGTCCAGGAGCAATCATACCGTAATAATGATCGATTCGATAATGCTTTGCGACATTATAGCTGGCCATTTGGTAAGCATCCATCGTCGGAACGCCAAATTCCAACGCTTTGGCGATCATACGGTCGATCACCCCGTCTTCATAGAAAGAGGGAAAAGAGCCATCCGTTGTAAACGTCATTTGATCATACTGATCCAAACCCATTTCCCGAATTTCTCTTAAAAGGATTTCTAAATCTGGACGTATGGAAGAATGGCGCAAAGCTACCGTATATCCTTGCATCAGTCGTTTGTACACATCTTTTCCGGTCATCGATTCATGGTCGCCATCTGCTCCTAAAAGCGTCATTTTCGTAAGCGTTTTCTCCGAAGCTCCCGGAAAATGTCCTTCAATTCTTTTTCCAAGCCTCTTTGTTTCCTGTATCCAGTGAAGAATCATATCATCTCCGTCCAACAATTTTGGCCAGCCAGTCAGTTCTCCCCCTTGGATAACAAATCCGCTTTCAATCCATGATTTGACATCTCTATGCGAAAATTTTTCATCCTCTTGATTCAGTTCCGTCATCGGATCATACCGGCACCACCAAAACAAAGAGAACGGAAGCTTATTTAACTCATTCATCAAAGAAAACGCTTTCTTATTTTTCAAAAACAAGAACAACACAAGATTATCGCTGACGAAACTCGTTGTTCCTGATTGAGATGCATATTCGGCAAATGACTGGGGATTATAAAGTTGAAAAGGATGAACATGCGGCTCAATGTAACCAGGCACAAGCGTAAAATTTTCACAGTTTACTACTTCACATTCGTCTAGCTTTTGCGGCAGTTTCTCCCCGACATAAACGATGCGGTCGTTTGCGATCCAAATATTGGCTTCCACCCATCTTCGCATTGTGGAATGCAAAAATCGCGCGTTTTTCAGCAATATATTCGGAGGCTTTTCTCCGTCAATCACTGCCACATGATCTCTGAGCTGTCTGTTTTTCCACCGATAATGCTGTTCTAACATAATTAAGGGCCCTCCTAATTGTATTAAAACTTTCTACTATGGATTCTTCCCGTTCTCTTCTTTATATGGGTTTATGCTGAACGGATGAATGTCATACACAAAAGCTCTTGCTGAATGAAAAAAAGGCTGTCATTGAAAAAACTGTCCTTTGCTGAAAAGATGAAGTGAATAGCTAAACATTCCGCCTGCTTCATTCGGTACTATGTCAAAAACGGAATCATCCTTTTACCGCTTTTTGCAGTGGCGATGTTTACTGATATTCAAGGAAAAATGTTAATTTTAATAGTACCATATTTTGGCGACAAACTCAGGGTAAAAAGAATGTAAAGTTTGAAAATTTAGTGAAAAGAGGCGATCCCTTTGAAAGTAAAACAAAATATCGGTCTTTTGAATGCTTTGATTCGAATAACCTGCGGACTCACAATGCTTGCATGGGGGACAGCTAAGCTTTCCAAAAAGCCTTGGCGGCAATCGTATTTGTTCATCGCTTTCCTAGGGGCCATGCGGGTTGGAGAAGGAATTTTACAATATTGTCCGCTGACCGACCTATGGGAAAACGGTTCTTTCATGAACCAGCAGAATAACCAAAACCGGCAAAATCAGCAAAACCAACAGAATCAACAAAATCAGGCGAACCGTAAGGAAGACATCGACATTCCTTACAATCCGTCATAAATATCTAAATCCTCGAGAAGTTTTTTTCAAAATCAGCTTTCACGAGATTGATGACAGTCTAAATAACATTAAATTGCGTCAGAACGTTTTTTTCAAATAGGAGGGCGCAGTCTACAAACAAGAAGGCACTTAAACAGAAAGCGAATAGCCTGAACAATCTTGAAATGCCGCCTGAATGTTTCAAAAGAAACTATCAGGCGGTTGATGACAAGAGTTAAGCATTAAGCACTATGAAAGGCAATTTCAACTGACCAAAAGGAGTGAACGAAAAATGTACAATCGGACGTTTATGGAATATATCACACACTCGTCATTTGCACTTATTCTTCTCATTGGAAGTATTGCTGCTCTCATCTATATTTTTTTCCGCATGTCTAAGAGGAGAAACGAGCAATAGCCCTTGCACCGATATCTTTTCGGTAAAAAAATCCGGGCTGATCCAATTTTTTCATTTCCCGGTAGACTTGCTGCTGGGCTGCTTCTACCGATGCACCGCTAGCCGCAACCAACAGAACGCGGCCGCCGTCGGAACAAATGGCTCCTTTCTCACTTCGAATCGTTCCCGCATGATAAACCGTCGCCTGCTCAATTTCATCTAATCCCTTGATGGGGACTCCTTTTTGATACGATCCCGGGTAGCCTTCTGAAGCCAATACAACCCCAAGAACCGCTTCCTCTTTCCATTTGAGTTGTGGATCTTTTCCGGCCAGCACATCTAAAAATACCTGCGCCAAATCGGATTCCAATCGCGGCAAAACTACTTGAGTTTCAGGGTCTCCAAAACGGGCATTAAATTCGATCGTTTTAGGACCTTGTTTTGTCATCATCAAGCCGGCAAAGATAACCCCTGTGAACGGACATCCTTCTTTCACCATTGCCTTTGCACATGGCTCCAAAATTTCGCGGACGGATTGTTCGACGATGTCAGCCGGCAAATGAGGGACAGGTGAATAAGCCCCCATCCCGCCTGTGTTCGGTCCTTTATCGCCGTCATACGCCCGCTTATGGTCTTGAGCAGCGACCATGGGATATACTTTTTCGCCATGAACAAAGGCCATCAGAGAATATTCTTCCCCTTGCAGATATTCTTCAATCACCAATTTGGACGACGCTTCGCCGAATTTCTGATTCAAAAGCATTTCTTCCAGGGCCGATAACGCTTCTTCCAACGTCATGGCAACGGTAACCCCTTTTCCGGCTGCAAGCCCATCTGCTTTTAGCACGATAGGAGCCCCATGTTGGACAATATAAGCTTTTGCTTCTTCATACTCTTCAAATACGGCATAGGATGCTGTGGGGATCTGATACTTCTTCATCAATTCTTTTGCAAATGATTTGCTGCTTTCTAACTGGGCCGCCTTTTGATTAGGTCCGAAAACCGCTAATCCACGCTGTTGAAAATAATCCACAATCCCGGCAGCCAATGGATTTTCCGGACCGATTACCGTTAATTCGATGCCTTGTCTTTCCGCAAAATCGGCTAAACCGGCAAAATCCATTTCGTCTATATTCACTAACTCCGCATCTTCAGCAATACCGGCATTGCCTGGAGCACAAAATACTTTTTCAACAAGCACGCTTTCATTCAGCTTTTTGCAGATCGCATGCTCCCGTCCGCCTCTGCCGACCACAAGGATCTTCAAACCAGCCACCTCTTTTCTCATATTCTCATTCGCCCTCAAAGATTAGGGGAGGTAAAAAGCCCGGTCAAAACAAGACTGTCGTTCGTCGGGCCTTTTCATACTTCCCCAAACCGTTTAATGTTTAAAATGACGAACGCCTGTAAACACCATTGCGATTCCGTATTCATCCGCCTTTTTAATGGAATCCTCATCACGGATCGATCCTCCCGGCTGGATAATAGCGGTGATTCCTGCTTTGGCAGCAGCTTCTACCGTGTCGTCCATCGGGAAAAAGGCATCTGAAGCCAGGCAAGCTCCTTTTGCCAAGTCGCCGGCTTGTTCAAGCGCAATTTTGGCAGCGCCGACGCGATTCATTTGTCCTGCTCCGATTCCTAACGTTCTTTCTTTGTTGGTCACTACGATGGCATTGGACTTCACATGCTTGACTACCTTCCATCCAAGCTTCAAAGCTTCCCATTCTTCTGCAGTAGGCTCTCTCTTCGTCACCGTCTTCAGCTCAGCTTCATCCAGCGAGAACGTATCCGGATCTTGGACTAAGAGGCCGCCTTCAACCGATGTCAATACTTCTTCTTTCTTCTTCTCACCCGTAAACGGAAGGACTAACAGCCGAATATTTTTCTTCTTGGTTAAAATGTCCAGCGCTTCCTCTGTAAATTCAGGAGCCACCACAATCTCAAGGAAAATTTCATGCAGTTTTTCCGCCAGCTCTTTTCCGACCGGTCGATTAAGCGCCACAATTCCTCCAAAAATAGAAACCGGATCCGCTTCGTAAGCTTTTGCGTAGGCTTCTTCTATTGAATTCCCGATGCCCACTCCACACGGATTCATATGTTTGACCGCAACGGCAGCCGGTTCTTGAAAATCTTTAATGATTTGCAAAGCAGCGTCCGCATCGCGAATGTTATTATAAGAAAGTTCTTTGCCGTGCAATTGCTTGGCTCTGGCAATGGAAAAATCCGAACCGAGCGGTTTTTGATAAAAAGCCGCCTTTTGGTGCGGGTTTTCACCATAGCGAAGCGTTTGTTTCAATTCATATGTATAAGTGACTCTCTCCGGATTCTCTTCGCCGGCAAGACGGGTCATATATTGCGAAATTAAAGCATCGTAAGCAGCCGTATGCCTAAATACTTTGGCAGCCAGTTTTCTCTTAGTTTCTTTGCTGACTTTCCCATTTTCTTTCAGCTCGTCCAGCACTTTTCCGTAATCAGCCGCATCGACCAGCACCGTGACATACTCGTGGTTTTTCGCTGCGGATCGAAGCATAGTCGGCCCGCCGATATCAATATTTTCAATAGCTTCTTCCGGAGTAACATCCGCTTTTTCAATCGTTTGCTGGAAAGGATACAAATTGACGCAAACGATTTCGATGGGCTCAATTCCTTGTTCGTTCATTTGCCGTTGATGCAGTTCGTGATCCCATTTCGCCAGCAGCCCGCCATGAATAAGAGGATGAAGAGTCTTCACACGGCCTTCCAATATTTCCGGAAATCCAGTTATTTCTTCGACGGCTGTAACCGGGATTCCGTTTTCCGCCAAGATCGTTTTGGTGCCGCCGGTTGAAAGAATCTCAAATCCTAAAGAAACCAGTCCTTTTGCAAACTCCACGATCCCTTCTTTATTGGAAACACTGATTAATGCCCGTCTTTTCATAGTTGATCTCCCTTTCTATTCATCCAATAATTCATTGATGGTTTTCGGATATAACTCATGTTCAACAGCCTGGATTTTTTTCTGAAGCGTTTCTCTTGTGTCCTCAGCCAAAATGTTGACGCTTTGTTGAGCGATGATCGGCCCGGTATCCATTCCTTCATCGACAAAATGGATGGTAACCCCCGTCACTTTTACCCCGGCGTCCAAAGCTTGTCCAATGGCATCTTTTCCCGGAAACGCCGGCAAAAGCGAAGGATGAATATTCACGATACGGTTGCGATAACGATTTAAGAGTGTAGAGCCGATCAAACGCATGTAGCCGGCAAGGATGATCCATTCGACTCCCCTTTTGGCTAACTCTGATGCAATTTCGTTTTCAAACGCCTCTTTGGAAGGATATTCTTTTGCCCGAAAGGAAAACACAGGAATCCCTAAATTGCGTGCCCGTTTGACTACATAAGCTTCCGGCTGATCACATACAAGCAAGCAGATGTCCGCGTTTAGTTCCTTTCGCAAACTTGCTTCTGCCAGCGCTTGAAAATTGCTGCCGTTTCCAGACGCGAATATCGCCACTTTTTTCATCTGTTTCCAACCTCTCCAATCAGGAAATGCGGATTCCCTCTTGAGGAACCACCTGTCCGATTTTGAACGCTTTTTCTCCTATCTGTTCAAGATCGTTTAAAACAGCCTCCGCATCCGCCGCTGCGACGATCAAGACCAGCCCAATTCCCATGTTAAAAATATTATACATTTCTTTCCGATCCAGTTTTCCATATTCTTTTAGCACTTCAAAAATGGCTGGTATTTCCCATGTGCCTTCTGCAATTTCCGCACCGTATCCGGCCGGCAGAGCACGAGGTATATTTTCAATAAAGCCTCCGCCTGTAATATGGGCCATCCCTTTAATTGTACCTTTTTTATGAATACTTTGGATTTGCTTGACATAAATTCGTGTCGGTTCAATCAATGCTTCTCCCAGTGTCCCCTTCAAACCGTCCAATTGAGAGTCGATGTGCAATCGATGCTCTTCAAAGAAGATTTTTCTCACCAAAGAATAGCCATTGCTATGAATTCCGCTTGATGGAAGACCGATCAAAACATCACCTGGCCTAATTGCACTTCCCGAAATGAGCTCGCTTTTTTCGCACGCCCCTACCGCAAAGCCGGCCAGATCATATTCCCCGGGAGCGTACATGCCCGGCATTTCTGCTGTCTCTCCTCCGATTAAGGCGCACCCTGCTTGTTCGCAGCCGTCAGCAATTCCTTTCACAATTTGTTCTATTTTCTCCGGCTCATTTTTCCCGCAAGCGAGATAATCGAGAAAAAAGATCGGACTGGCTCCTTGAACGAGGATGTCATTGACACACATGGCGACGCAATCGATGCCGATCGTATCGTGCTTATCCATCATAAAAGCAATTTTTAATTTGGTCCCCACACCATCTGTACCTGATACGAGAACAGGTTCTTTAAGCTGGAGGACGGATAAATCAAACAGACCGCCGAAACTTCCAAGTGCTCCCATAACCCCAAGTCTTTTCGTCCGTTCGACATGTTTTTTGATTCGTTCAACTGCTTCATACCCTGCTTCTATATCCACTCCAGCCGACTTATATGATTTTGCCATTCCCGGTCCTCCTCCATTTGCGCCCTTCTAACAATGTATTGGGAAACCATTTCGACTAAGATAAAGTCACCATCTGTTCCTTTCCTGCCGGATATATCTCCGTCGGATATTTTCCGGTAAAACAGGCTAAGCATTGCCCGCAATGATTTCCGTCTTTTGCATGGCCAATGGCCTCGATCATTCCTTCAAGGCTTAAAAAGGTTAAAGAATCCGCGCCAATTAATTGTTTGATTTCTTCTACAGAATGAGAAGAAGCAATTAATTCTTCTTTCGTTGATGTGTCAATCCCATAGAAACACGGATGGGTAATGGGAGGCGAACTGATGGCGACATGAACTTCTTTGGCGCCTGCTTCTCTCAAAAGCTGGACAATTCGTTTGCTGGTCGTACCACGGACAATCGAATCATCCACCATAATCACTCTTTTCCCATTGACGACACCGCGAACGGCAGAAAGCTTCATTTTCACTCCTTGTTCGCGCAGCGACTGGGATGGCTGGATAAACGTGCGTCCGACGTAGCGATTTTTGATGAGGCCCAGTTCATACGGAATACCGGAAGCTTCTGCATAGCCGATGGCAGCGGAAATGCTGGAATCCGGCACTCCCGTGACGACATCCGCTTCGATGCCCGCTTCTTCAGCTAATTTTTTCCCCATGCTCTTTCTGGCGCTATGCACATTAATCCCGTGAAGGTTGCTGTCAGGGCGGGAAAAATAAACGTATTCCATTGTACAAATGGCTTGATTGCTTTTTAACGCAAACGGCTCCGAATACATTCCTTCATTGTTGATGATGATCAATTCCCCCGGCTCCACCTCCCGGACGAATTGAGCACCGACAACATCAAATGCACATGTTTCCGAAGCGATGCACACCGCATCTCCAAGCCGTCCAACGGAAAGCGGTCTTAATCCGTTCGGATCGAGGGCAACCATCAACTCCGTTTCCGTCATGATCAGAAATGCGTATGCGCCTTTTAGCATGGTTAACGCGTTTTTGACCTGATCTTTCAAATGGACAAAACCACTTCTTTTAATTAAATGAGCAAGTACTTCTGTATCCGAACTGGTTTGAAAAATGCTTCCTTGAGCTTCCAGCTGATATTTGAGCATGGTGGCATTGACCAAATTGCCATTGTGAGCGAGGGCCAAGCTCCCGGTCTGGGAATGGAAGAGAAGGGGCTGAACGTTTTCGTACCCTCCTCCGCCTGCTGTCGCGTAACGGACATGGCCGATTGCACCGTATCCATGCAAATTGTGGATGGCTTCACGACTGAAAACCTCTGTCACTAACCCTTTCCCTTTTAACCCCTTTAATTCGCAGCCGTCCGTTACGACAATTCCGGCTCCTTCTTGACCGCGGTGCTGTAAACTATGAAGGCCGTAATACGTGATCTGAGCAGCATTTTCATGTCCCCAAACGCCAAACACTCCGCATTCTTCGTTTAATCCTTTTATTTCAGCAAGCATGGGATAGCTCCTTTCCAGGCTTGTTCAAGCTCACTCACTTGCGCCTGCAAAATCGATTCATTTTCAGCAGATCGAATCGTTAAAAGCGGTTCGTCGACAACGCGGCCTACGCACACCGCGTCCGTCACAATCGTTTCAAAAAGGCTGCGATGTTCCGGTTTCACCGATAGCACATAACGTGATTGCATTTCGCTAAACAGTTCGCAAACGGCCTCTCCTTCAATTTTTATATCCGCTCCTAAACCAGTGCCAAACAAACACTCTGACAACGCGACAGCCAATCCCCCTTCGGAAATATCATGAGCAGATTGTACGGTTTTCCTTTTAATGGCTTGCAGAATAGCTTGCTGCCTTTTTCGCTCTACCGCTAAATCGATTTCCGGCGCTTTACCGAAAATACGACCTTCCAGCATTTTTTGAAGTTCGCTGCCGCCGAAATCGTTGTTCGCTTTCCCCACGACGTAAATATAATCGCCCGCTTGTTCAAACGTTTGTTTAGTAATGTGAGCCACGTCTTCAATCAGTCCAACCATGCCAACGACAGGAGTCGGATATATTGCCGTGCCGTTTGTTTCATTGTAAAGCGATACGTTCCCGCCGATGACCGGAGTTTGAAGCGTCTTACAGGCTTCGCTCATTCCATCCACCGCTTTTTCCAGCTGCCAAAAGATTTCCGGCTTTTCCGGGTTGCCAAAATTCAAGCAGTCCGTAATAGCGAGAGGTTTACCGCCTGCGCAAACAATATTGCGAGCGGCTTCAGCGACTGCAATTTTTCCTCCTGTTTCCGGGTCAAGATAGAGATAGCGGGAATTGCAGTCTGTTGTCATCGCCAGCGCTTTTTTCGTTCCGCGGATTCGAATGACCGCCGCATCTGAGCCAGGCGCTACGACTGTATTCGTTTGAACTTGATAGTCATACTGCTGGTACACCCATTCTTTGCTCGCAATGGTCGGCTGCGAAAGCAGTTTGATCAGCGTTTCTTTAAAATCTTTCACTTCAGGTGCCGGTGCATCGATTTGCTGAAATTCACGGAAATAGTCCGGTTCTTTAGAAGGTTTATGGTAAACCGGAGCATTTTCCGCCAATGCATCGACCGGAACTTCCGCTACGACTTCGCCGCGATGAGTCAGTCTCAACATGGAATCATCCGTTACTTTTCCGACGACGACTGCTTCCAATCCATACTTTTGAAAAAGAGAAACGACTTCTTCCTCTCTTCCTTTTTTGACAACGATCAGCATTCTCTCCTGCGATTCAGACAGCATCATTTCATAAGAAGTCATGCCCGTTTCCCGTTGAGGTACAAGATCGAGGTTCATTTCGATTCCCGATCCGGCTTTGCTTGCCATTTCGGCCGCTGAACTGGTCAATCCGGCTGCTCCCATATCTTGAATTCCGACAAGTGCATCTGATTTCACCAATTCAAGACAGGCTTCTAGCAGCAGCTTTTCCATAAAGGGATCCCCCACTTGAACAGCCGGGCGCTTTTCTTCAGATTGCTCACTTAATTCCTCCGAAGCAAAAGTGGCTCCGTGAATTCCGTCGCGACCTGTTTTCGCACCGACATACATGACGGAATTGCCTACCCCTACCGCTTGGCCTTTCTGAATATCTTGATGATCGATCAAGCCGACACACATTGCGTTCACCAGCGGATTCCCTTCATAAGAAGGATCAAATTGCACCTCGCCCCCAACCGTTGGAATGCCGATGCAATTTCCATAGCCGGCGATGCCTGCCACTACTTCTTGAAATAAATATCGGACTCTGGAAGACTTCAATTCTCCAAATCTTAAAGAATTCAACAAAGCTACCGGCCTTGCCCCCATGGAAAACACATCGCGGATAATTCCCCCCACACCGGTTGCCGCACCTTGATACGGTTCAATGGCAGAAGGATGGTTATGGCTTTCGATTTTAAAAACGACTGCCTGGCCATCACCGATATCGACAATGCCGGCTCCTTCCCCCGGTCCTTGCAAAACTCCTTCTCCCTCTGTGGGGAATTTTTTTAGCACTACTTTTGAATTTTTATAGCTGCAGTGTTCCGACCACATGACAGAAAAAAGACCGGTCTCCGTGTAGTTGGGAAGCCTTCCCAAAATCGATTCAATTTGCGCAAATTCTTCGTCACTAAGACCCATTTGCCGATACAATTTATTTTCTTTTATCTCATCCGGTTTTGGTTCAGTGCGTAGTAGCATACGATTCCCTCCACTGTTTGACAATCGATTGGAAAAGCTTAAGGCCATCACTGCTGCCCAGCAGTTCGTTCACCGCTCTTTCAGGATGCGGCATCATCCCAAGAACATTCCCTTTTTCATTGATAATCCCGGCAATGTCGGCAACTGAGCCGTTCGGATTGTTCTGATACGTAAAGACAATTTGCTTGTTACGCTTTAACGTTTCAAGCGTCTTGTCATCGCAATAGTAGTTGCCTTCGCCATGAGCGATAGGGATTCGGATTGTCTCCCCTAATTCATAACCGTTTGTAAACATCGTTTCATTATTTTCTACAGTCAGTTCTACCGTTTTGCAAATAAACTTTAATTGATCGTTTTTTCTCATGGCGCCAGGTAAAAGCCCTGATTCCAGCAAAATCTGAAATCCATTGCAAACGCCAAGAATCGGTTTCCCTTCTTCTGCCGCTTCGACCACTTTTTCCATCACTTTAGAAAAGCGGGCAATGGCGCCTGACCGCAAATAATCGCCGTATGAAAAGCCCCCCGGGAGCAAAATACCGTCGTATCCGCTCAGATCATCAGCATCGTGCCAAACGAATTCCGCTTCTTCCCCCAATTCATCTTTGACGGCGTGGTACATATCGGCATCGCAATTGGAACCGGGAAAGACAATCACCGCAAATTTCACTGGATGACACCCTCCTCTATCTCATAACGAAATTCCTCTATCACCGGGTTGGCCAATAATTTCTCACACATTTCTCTGACCACGACATCGATGTCTTGATCGCTCTCCTTCACAGTCAGCTCCATGTATTTCCCTATACGGACATCCTCCACCTGTCCGAATCCAAGGCTGTGAAGGGAACGCTGTACAGCTCCCCCTTGAGGATCCAATACGCTTTCACGGAGTGTCACAAAAACTTTCACTTTATACATGTGTTTTCCCTCCTAATCTCGTAAGCACTTCGGTATAGGCATCGATTAAATTGCCAAGATTGCGGCGAAACACGTCTTTATCCAGCTTTCGATTCGTTTCTTTTTCCCAAAGCCTGCATGTATCAGGCGAAATTTCATCCGCAAGCAAAATTTCTCCTTGAGGATCTTTGCCAAATTCCAATTTGAAATCGATCAAACGAATATTTAAGGAATCAAATAAGGAAATCAAAAACTGATTGACTTTCAACGCCATCTTTTTGATTTGTTCCATTTCTTCGGAAGAAGCGATTTTTAAGAAGCGAATATGGTCTTCTATGATCAAAGGATCCCCAAGTTCGTCGTCCTTTAAGTAGAATTCAATGATAGGCTCTTCTAACGGGATCCCTTCTTCTATCCCCAGCCTTTTCGCCATGCTTCCTGCAGAAACGTTTCGAACCACGACTTCAAGCGGGATAATCTTCACTCGTTTGATCAGCTGCTCATGATCTGAAACTTGTTGGATAAAATGAGTCGGCAGATCCAACTCTTCTTTCATTTTCGTAAAAATAAAACTGCTAATTTGGTTGTTGAGGCTTCCTTTTCCGGCAATTTCCGCTTTTTTCTCTCCGTTAAAAGCGGTCGCGGAATCTTTATATTCCACGAATAGAATATCTTCTTGGTCGGTTGCATAAATCTTTTTCGCTTTTCCTTCATACAAAAGCTCGCCTTTTTTCAAGTTGTCCACCTCATTTTGGAATATTGATAATCTTCCGAATACAGCGGTTTTAAGAGAGGCCGACCGCTTTAAGCCCTCTTGCCTTTTTCGCAAACACAAGAAACAGCCTAAAAGTCAGCCTCTTTTGCTTAGTCGTTCAAACCGAGACGATCAAAAATCGTATCGACATGTTTTAAATGATAGTGGTAATCGAAGCAATCATCGATTTCTTCTTTTGTCAACTTCGAGGTAATTTTTTCATCGCTTTCTACTAGTTGACGGAACGGCACTTGTTTTTCCCAAGCCTCCATGGCCCGCGGCTGAACGGTGTCATATGCCTCTTCACGTGTAAGGCCTTTTTCAATCAGGGCGAGCAAAACGCGTTGTGAATAAATAAGACCAAGCGTCTTTTCCATATTTCGTTTCATATTTTCCGGATAGACGGTCAAATTTTTCACGATATTGCCGAAGCGATTGAGCATGTAATTAAGGGCAATCGTCGCATCAGGCAAAATAATGCGTTCCGCAGAAGAATGGGAAATATCCCGTTCGTGCCATAGCGGTACGTTTTCATATGCAGTTTGCATATACCCTCTTACCACACGGGCCATTCCTGTCATGTTTTCCGATCCGATCGGATTCCGTTTATGAGGCATGGCCGATGATCCTTTTTGGCCTTTCGCGAAAAACTCCTCCACTTCTCTCGTTTCGCTCTTTTGAAGTCCGCGAATTTCCACGGCAAATTTTTCGATCGACGTCGCGATTAAAGCGAGCGTGCTCATGTAGTATGCGTGACGGTCGCGCTGAAGCGTTTGAGTGGAAATAGGCGCCGGTTTGAGGCCTAATTTTTGGCATACATATTGTTCAACAAATGGATCGATATTCGCATAAGTGCCAACGGCTCCGGAGATTTTTCCGTACTGCACTCCTTCAGCCGCTCGTTTGAACCGTTCCAAATTCCGCTTCATTTCTTCGTGCCAAAGCGCCATCTTTAACCCAAAAGTAGTTGGTTCCGCATGGACTCCATGAGTTCTTCCCATCATCACGGTATATTTATGTTCTTTCGCTTTTTGGCGAAGAATTTCAATAAAGTTTTCCAAATCTTTAAGCAAAATCTCATTTGCCTGCTTAAGCAAGTACGATAGGGCTGTATCGACAACGTCAGTAGACGTCAATCCATAATGAACCCATTTTCGCTCTTCGCCAAGCGTCTCCGATACGGCTCTTGTAAAGGCCACTACATCATGGCGAGTTTCTTCTTCAATTTCTTTAATGCGGCGAATATCAAAGCCTGCATTCTCCCGGATTTTTTTCACATCTTCTTTCGGGATGACTCCCAGTTCCGCCCACGCCTCGCAAGCAAGAATTTCCACTTCCAGCCAAGCGTTGAAGCGGTTTTCCTCAGTCCAAATCGCCCCCATCTCCGGGCGGGTGTAACGATCGATCATCTTATACTGCCTCCGATCTTTTCTTCTTTTGCGCTCCAAATCCTGCTATCGTCTATTTCTTGCAATGTTTTCTCAAGATCGTCGGTCAAGACGGTGATATGCCCCATTTTTCTTTTCTCTTTCGCTTCTTTTTTTCCGTATAAATGAAACGACCAGTCCGGGTGGCGATGGAATTCGTTTAACGCCCCCTCTAAATGCTTGCCTAGAACATTGACCATAACAGCCGGTTTTAACAACTCCGTTTTCTGGAAAGGCCAATTGCAAATCGCTCGTATATGCTGTTCAAATTGAGACGCCTCGCAAGCTTCGATCGAATAATGGCCGGAATTGTGCGGTCTGGGGGCCAGTTCGTTTATATAAATCTCACCGTTTGAGCACACGAACATCTCCACCGCCAGCGTTCCGATCAGTTCCAAATAGTCGGCGATCTTGAGCGCCAATTTCACCGCTTTTTGTTTGACATCCCCGTCCACTCTTGCCGGAACAATGGTTTGATGCAAAATATTCTCGACATGAATATTTTCGCCAACGGGCAAAAAGCTGACTTCGCGATCCGGATTGCGAAATACAATCACTGAAATTTCCGTCGTAAACGGAATCCATTTTTCCAATACACACGGACCTGATTGCAGCAATTCGGCTGCCTTTTCGATCTCGCTTTCGCGGCGAATCACATACTGGCCTTTTCCGTCATAACCGCCTCTTGAGGTTTTTAAAACAGCAGGATAACCAAGCTTTTTTATCTTATCATATAGTTCGTTTTCTTCGTAAATCACTTTATAAGGGGCCACCGGCACACCCGCTTTTGTGATAGCATCTTTCTCTAAAATCCGATCCTGAGTAATGCGAATCAATTCGGCTCCTTGCGGAAGATAGGCTCTTTGCTCGAGCCACCGCAATGACTCATAATCGATGTTTTCAAATTCGTACGTGATCACATCGCTTATTTGAGCAAGCCGCGCCAAAGCGTTTTGGTCATCGTAGGCCGCCGTAATTTCCACATCAGCCACTTGACCGCACGGAGAATCTTCCGCAGGATCTAATACAGCGATTCGAAACCCTTTTTCTTTTGCTGCCAGTGCCATCATTCTGCCTAGCTGGCCGCCGCCAATAATTCCAATCGTTTTTCCTGGCATAATGACTGGATTAGTCAAGTTGATCACTGCTTTCTAGTACTTTTTCTTTCAGCTCAATTCGTCGGTTTTCCAATTTGCGGGCAATGTCGGGATTCTCAATCGATAATATTTGCGCTGCCAGCAAACCGGCGTTCGTGGCGCCGGCACGCCCAATCGCTACTGTAGCCACCGGGATGCCGCCGGGCATTTGTACGATCGATAACAGGGAATCTAAACCATTTAATGCTTTGGATTGAACCGGAACTCCGATCACGGGAAGAGTCGTTTTAGCCGCTACCATCCCCGGCAAATGCGCGGCTCCACCCGCTCCTGCGATAATCACTTTGATCCCTCGATCTCTGGCACTTTCGGCATAATCAAACATCAAATCAGGAGTGCGATGTGCCGAAACGACTTTTTTCTCATATTCAATTTCTAATTCATCCAATACTTCACAGGCGTTTTTCATCGTTTCCCAATCCGATGCGCTTCCCATAATCACTCCTACTTCCGCCGGCATTTCCATCCCTCCACGTGATGCAGTCTTATATAACAAAAAAACCCGGCTTCACATACTTTCTTTGAGAGAAAGCAGTGAATCCGGGTAAGAAAAGACCAATTAAAAGCCTTTTATGGCAGGACTCATCGAAGAAAGATTTCTTCTTCCAATGGCGCTGCACATGGAATGAACGGCTTTCAGAACATAGTGCAATCGCCATCCTGAAGATGCCTCTTTCATTCACAGTTTTCCAGATAGCTACTTTCCCTCATAGTCCGATTATTTACGGTAATCGGGTAGAGACTTACGAGCCATATTCTCGTGATTATATGAGGGCTATTGAGTTGACAACTCCATCTTAACAATGAAAACAAGCCATTGTCAACAAAATTTTTCGAACAGAGTCAGTCAAGACTTTGTGGGAACTTTTTTGATTCCTGAAAACAGATGTAAGTCATAGGTTAGCGAACCATTTTTTTGAATTTCATCCGTAAGCGCTTTCGGACTCTCATCCCTTGCCATGACAGACGAATATGTATACCTTTTTTTACCATCCCTTGAATTCAGACAGGGCATGATAGATCGGAGTCCCGGACGATTGCTGTAAATATGGCACGTTATTCCGCGTTACCTCTGGAAGAAGACGGCGGATGCGTTGTTTCGCCTTGTTCACGATCGTCTGTTTGGTAGATGCCGTTTCCTCCGCCGGATGCGACGATTCTTCTCCTAAACGATGTCCGAAAAGACGAATCCCATCCATCCGGGCAATCATTGCCTTGAAAAACGCCCTGAGTCCCTTGTCTGTCCAACTGCGGCGGTATTTCACCCGATACGCCAGCTGGCTCATCACGCTTTCAGCCCTCCCCATCGGATACATGCCCGTTGTGTCCACTCCTTGCTCCTTCAGCCATTCCCGGTAATCACGGATGCATCCCGGCATCGATTCGATCCGGTGGATCAAGGCAGCCAGCTGTTGTTCTTTCGCTTCGTCCCCCAGCGTGCCGAGGGCGCTGTTCAGTTCCACAAGCAGCTTCTCTTCATCCTGCTTCGCCAGCTTTTGCCGAATCGCCTGCCACCGTGGATGGCCCGAGAGGCATTGGCGCAACTCACGCGCCACGTGGAATCGATCCAATTGGAAGCAGACCCGTCCTTTGAAATACTCCCGGCACGCGGTAATCCATGGAGCGCCGTCCCCGTTGATGACAAGAAGATCCCGACACGGATCATAGGCATATTCGTTCATCAAAAATTCCTCGAAGCCTTCCCACACCTCCCCCTTGCCTTCATGGACGTAATGGCGCTGATTCACGAATTCGATCCGTGAGCCGTTACGCTTCCATCCTTCGTGAACGGTCAGGATTTTGTCTTCCTTGGCCCGTTTTCCCTTCCCTTGGAGAGAGACAAACAGTCCATCGGCCTCCACAAACAGCACCCGTCCATATCGCTGGTCAACCGGGCAGTGCAGCGGAACTTCAGCCTCGAGCACCAACTGGCGGATCGTCTCATGGCTCATCACCGGATACCCGACCATCTGGGCAAGCGTATGAGCCGCTTTGCGATAGGAAGAGCACTCCACAGCCAATCCCATCGCCGTTTCTTCTAGACAAGGGCTGATTGACTGCGATCCATCAAACGCTAAAAAGGAATCAAGCAAAAACGTGTAACGGTTTTGTTCTCGGTCTAAATAGTAGTTTCGCTCAAAGGTAACTTCGCCAAACAAGGTTTGAATCGTGGTGCGTCGTTTGTCTTTCAAGTGGTACCGGCGCTTGTCCCGGGTTTCCGCCAATTGTCGGTCGATGTCCTCCAACAGAGCCGTAAACAGCTCGGTGAAGGCGTTTTGCAAGGCTCGAAACAAATCAAGTTCGATCTCTTTCCATGTCAACGAATTTGTGGTAAGATGTTGTTGAATATTCATAGGACTCTCTCCTCCTGTTTGATGGTGTGAACAATGATCATCTTACCAGGGAGAGAGTCCTTTTTTCATGTTTCCTGCTTGGGATCCTACCGCGCTTTGCTTGGTGGCCCCGATGAGGGGGATTGCGAACCTACGTTCCCAACCCCCTCATCGGGGAATTCTAAGAATTTCTCCCACAAACATTTTACTCACACTTTCGAACAATAAAAACAGTCTCAATAGAAAACGTTCGGGTTTAACCTTCTTTTTTCCCTTCAAACTTTATAATTCGCCCAACAGGAACATATTCTATTTTTCCGTTTATGTTCTTTTCTTGAAAGATGGGTTCTTCCGTTCTTCTAACGGGTTTATATCCTTCTTCGGACATTCGTGCCAATAATTGATCAATGGTTTCATTTTCTTTCATCTCAAATATCTTCTTTTTACTCATCAGAGCAGCTTCCTTTTTCCATCATTCGACCATATCGATTGATACCTGTACAATTTATGGATAGAGTATTTTTACTGTTGCGTTTTATTTTAAATCATACAGCCTCTCTGTCAAGATGCTATAACGATTTGTTCTTCTCTGTCCTATAGCAGTAACAGCCGATCCACATAGATTTGTAAAAACTTTATAATCATCTGCCGCACCTGCCTCTCGGCTTTGTGAACCATTTCAAATTCCCAACTCCTGTATCAAATGCTGAAATGTATAAAACGCCGGTTTCGGAGTATAATCATCCCGCATGATGCCAAATTGGTGAAAGAGATCATCTTTGGAACTGTCTGCATCCCTGAGACCAAAAAGCTCATAATGTGTGATATTGAGTTCTTGATGCAGATTATAAACGGTCCGTATGATCGTCTCTAGTACTTCAGATTGATGTTCGTAAGATCTGTCTTTGCCTACAAAAGGGTTTTTGCCCGTAGGCCATCCGTTTTCGGTAATGCGAATAGGGATGCAATCAGGTATACCGGCTGTCTTCAGATTCACTTCACGAAAACGCCGCAGCAAGTCCTCAACGGAAGCTGGGACTTTTTCCAATGAGAGCGGCTGTTCAAATACATCTACATAAAAATTATGCGCGACATAATCCAAAGAATCTATGAAAACCTCTCCGCCAATTTCAGCAAGGTTTTCCCAGAAATGCGGAACCACTTTCGGACCGTTATCCGGCACAGATCCAAATCCGATATCCACACGAACGTTCGCTGCTTCTGCTTCTTCTTTTGCTGCAATAACCCCTTGCACCAACAATGGCAGGATGTTAGGGTTTGATCCGTCCATAAAGCTCAAATTAGGTTCATTCGTAATTTGCAGCGAGTCAATATAAGAACCATACTCTCTAATGATTTTCCTAATAAGCGCGAGCCAGTGATTCATTTCTATGTTTGGAGCCAAAGAACCTACTACCAAGTCCCCCATTAATCCCAAACGAACATATTTCTCCACGATCGACAAAAGCTTCTCTCCCGAATCAGCAGGTCCTGTATAAACGAGATAAATTCTTGGCAACAGCGATTTAGATTCTCCTCGAAGACGTTTTAAGGCCATTTGAATTTGCTCATAGTTGTCTTGAGGTCCTACAGCTAAACCGGCAGGCGTACCGGCTACACTAAGCGGATAGATTCCAAACTGCAACCCGGATGAAAGCATAAAAAACGCTCCTTTTTCTTGTATTGGATAAAGCAAATAGTAAATAAATATTTATTATTTATATGAAACAATAAATATATATTTAATTTCCATACTAACAATATACTAAAATATCGATAAAAACAGGTAGAAAAGTAAATTATTTTTACCTATCACCTGCGTTTATAATAAATAATTATTTACTTTATTATCAACAGGATTTTGGAATGTAAAAGAGACGTACAGCACATTTTTAAAAAAATCTTTTTAGAAGGACCGGGAAAAGTCAGAGAAATCATGCGCCGAGCTAATCCAGATTAATCCGTGAAAACGTCATTCATCTTTTGAGGAGGTTCCCGTACTCAGGTATTTTTGGATCTTATGATGCAATAATCAACAAAATCATTCTCGAAATCCATCAAACAAAAAATTTCTCTCTTCTTACAAAATCACTACCTTGCAACAAAAAAATCCACCTTCCTTACCTGCTCCAATTTCAACTCCCAGAAAGTAGCTTGAATCGATAAGCTCCTTTTCTCCTCTTCATTCCTTGGCTCAATATCAAAAATACGTTTCCAGCTATCCACAATTTTCTGATGATAATAAGGGTCCGGAAGCGGCTTTTGCTGATAATAATCCAGCCCTCTTTTCTTTATTTCTTTGTCGAATAATTCCCCGTCTTCTTCATTTTCTTCGAGGTACCAATAATTCAGTACGTAATGCCATTTATCAAAATCGCTCAAAACAACCTGTTCATCAGGTATGTCTATTTCGAGACGTACACCTCTCGTTCCTTTCTCCAGAAAACCCGAAAAACGGAGGTCCGGACGAATATGCACGCCATTCCATTGTTTCCATGCCCAGACAGGGTACGATTCTTTTTCCGGTCTTGGCCCCAATCGTTTCTCCATTTCAATGATAAGCCAGTCGTACGAATCGAGGAAATCTTCATAAACAAGCTCCTTCGCACCACGATAAAAACCTTGTTGCTGCAACCATTCCCACACTTCAACAGGATGGATAGTCCATAGTTTCATCTTCATACCCCCTTAAAAGGATCATGATGTAAAAAAGCTTTCCTGTACAGCCAAAAGGAAGGAGATCATTCGTCTACTATCATCAGGATGAATATAACAACCTAACCCAAAACCGCATAATAAAAGAGGACCTTCATGCCAAATGACAAAGTCGTCTGGCCATGAACAAAGTTTAAAGTGTGATTTCTTTCCTCCCTTTACTTATTCTAAATTCTTACCGAATGGCAATTTGTGTTTATAGAATATTTGAGCTCCTTTTGATCCTGACGATTTGAAATCGAGTAGGAGGGGGTGATTAACCCCCGTCCTCTCACACCACCGTACGTACGGTTCCGTATACGGCGGTTCAATCAAGATAAATGACGCAAGAATTCATAACGTTTCTGTAGACTTTTAAGCCCTTGGTTACTCCAATAGGAGTTTCCAAGGGTTCTGTGTAATATGGGACTTTTTGAGATTCGCCAATAACCTTTGCGACTGTTCCCCCATTCATAAGCTTTCCATTCAGGAACTCCTAGTTTTATGAGGTTGCGTATCCTGGTCTTTGAGGTCTTCCAGTTTTTCCATAAACACATCCGGAGTCTTCGTCGAATCCAGCCATCCAAATCTTCAAAGATACTCTTTGTGTCTGCTAATGCAAAATATCCACACCATCCAAGTAGATATTGGTTAAGTTTCTTAATCCGATATTCCATTGGGTATGGTATTTTTCTTGACGTGATTTCTCGCACCTTTTTCTTCATTCGTTTTAGACTTTGCTTGGCAATCCGAACTTTTGGCTCTTTTGAAGGTGTAAAACTAAATCCTAGAAACTTTCGTTTCCATGGTCGGTCAACCGCAGATTTCTTCTCGTTGACTTTTAGACGAAGTTTTCCCTCAATAAATCGTTTGACACTAGCCATGGTTCTTTCACCAGCCCGTTTTGACTTCACGTAAATATTACAGTCATCGGCATAACGAACAAATTTATGCCCTCTTTTCTCTAATTCTTTGTCTAGTTCATCTAGTACAATATTCGAAAGTAAAGGGCTTAGGGGGCCACCTTGCGGCGTCCCTTCTTCTGTCCTAGATACCACACCATTAATCATGACACCAGCTTGTAGATATTTGCGGATTAGCTTCAATAGTGGCTTTTCTTTAATAGTCTTGGCTAATGTACTCATCAGCCTGTCATGATTCACTCGATCGAAGAACTTTTCTAAATCCATGTCTACTACCCATCTATAACCATCTCTGATATAGCCTTTTGCTTTCCTAACTGCGTCATGAGCACTTCGATTTGAACGAAACCCATAACTATGTTCGGAGAACATAGGGTCATATATCCTCGATAATACTTGGGCAATTGCTTGTTGAATCAAACGGTCTGTTACGGTTGGAATACCTAGTAACCGAACACCGCCATCAGGTTTCGGGATTTCGACTCTTCGAACAGGCATTGGTTCATAGGTACCCTTGAGAATTGCCTCTTTCATAGATATCCAGTTTTCGACTATGTGCTGACGGAGGTTTTGTACGGGCATCATATCTACTCCATGGCTACCTTTGTTCTTTTCTACTCTTTGTAAAGCTAAAAGCATATTCTCCCGTGACAGGATTTGATTCAAAAGCATTGTTATTCTTCCTTCCGTGAATAGCTTATCTTCTTATGCCAGTGGTCACTCCACCCTCCAAGAGGTCCCCCACGGGATTCACCGTTTCCTTCCTCAAGTGAGGTACTACGTTTTCTGTGTTCAACATGACACACTGAATGCAAAGGGCTATTCTCTCTTAATTGTTCAGTCCTTCCGAATTGTTCTAGACCAATTCGTACTATGACCTCTGCTGACTTCTGATGGCTCAGCTACTTATCACTAAGTAGGTTATGAAGGCTACTTCACGTATCCATCAGACCTCCCCGGGTAAGAGTGTAATCTTTCCTTCCATCCATCTGCTTCATTTACTCTGTATCACCTTCGGCAGAAAGGGCTTTGTTTTGTTGTGCAAACTCACCCAGTGATACCTAGCCTCCTATGAAGTTCGTGTTCCTCAGATCGGAAGTTTGCCGCCCGCTTCCTTCAGATTCCGCGTCACCACGGACACCCTTGCGTTAAGCTAACTGCTACTTCTGCCTTCGCAGCTCGGGACTTTCACCCTATAGATTACACCCATGCCGGGCGCACACAAGAAAGCCGTTCACGCCAAAAGCATGAACGGCTTTCTTTACCCGGATATTTCATCTTTATCAATGAAGCGGACGTTAAGCAATGCAATCATCGCTTTCTGTCCTGATGGGCTATTTTTGAATCGAAATGATGTTTTCTTCTTTCAAATCGACTTTACCTTGCTTTTCAATTACAACTTGTTCCCCTTCTTGAAGGTTTGTAAAAATAATCGGAGTAATCACAGACGGTGCCTTGCTTTTCACTAAATCAAGATCCACTTTCAACAAAGGCTGTCCGGCTTCTACATGGTCGTCTTGGTTCACAAGCGCCTCAAAACCTTCGCCATTCAGTTTCACTGTATCAATACCCACGTGAATTAAAATTTCTCTTCCGCCGTCGGACAAAATACCGATTGCGTGCTTAGTCGGGAACAGGTTCACAATTTTTCCGTTAACCGGCGATACAACAGTTCCTTCTTCCGGCAATATAGCAAAGCCGTCTCCCATCATTTTTTCTGCAAAGACTGGATCAGGAACTTCTGCAAGCGGCTTAATTTCCCCTTTTAATGGAGAAATAATCGCTTCATTTCGGTCAATTTCATTTTGAAGAGGCGTTGGATTCACTTCTTCTACTTGCTGTTTAACTTCCTGATTCATATCAGGAGTTGTTGCTTTGCGCGGCGCTTTGCCTTTCATAATATCTTGCATTTGCGTTTTAATCGTGTCGGAACGTGGTCCGAAAATAGCTTGAATATTGTTTCCAACTTCCAATACTCCGGAAGCGCCCAGTTTTTTCAAACGTTCCTTATCCACTTCTTTAGGATCATTTACTTGAACGCGCAGACGAGTGATACAAGCATCCAGCGAAGCAATATTGCTTTGTCCACCCATTGCTTCCAAAATATTGTAGGCAAGGTCTCCAGATCCGCTATCTGCTGTTTCTTTTCCATCGTTCGATTCTTCATCATCTTCGCGACCAGGCGTTTTTAAATTGAACTTGCGGATGGCAAATCGGAAACCGAAATAATAGATGACGGAAAAGACTAATCCGACCGGTATCACGAGCCACCAATGAGTTTGTGGATTCAAAACACCAAAGAGAATAAAGTCAATTAATCCCCCTGAGAATGTCAACCCGATTTTGACATTTAAAATATGCATAATCATAAATGACAGTCCGGCAAAAACAGCGTGAATCGCAAACAACACAGGTGCTACGAATAAGAAGGAGAATTCAATCGGCTCTGTAATCCCTGTCAAGAAAGAAGTCAAAGCCGCTGAAGCCATTAAACCTCCAACCACTTTTTTCTTTTCAGGTTTAGCTTCGTGGTAAATAGCCAGCGCAGCAGCAGGAAGACCAAACATCATAAACGGATATTTACCCGTCATAAATGTACCAGCCGTCAAATTCTTGACTCCATCTTTAATTTGAGCCATAAAGATCGCTTGGTCTCCGTGAACCACTTCTCCTGCTTTGTTCGTATATTGTCCAAACTCAAACCAGAACGGAGCATAGAAGATATGATGCAATCCAAATGGAATCAGCGAACGTTCAATGACACCGAAAATAAAGGCAGACAACGTCAAGTTTGCATTCAACAAGTTATTGGAGAAAGCATTTAAACCTGATTGGATAGGCGGCCAAATAACAATCATGATCAATCCAAGAATTAAAGAAGATACAGCCGTCACAATCGGAACAAAACGTTTTCCCGCAAAAAATCCTAAATAAGATGGAAGCTCAATATTAAAGTATTTATTGTAGAGAATTGAAGCTAATATACCAACAATAATCCCGCCGAATACACCGGTTTGCAGCGTAGGAATGCCGAGAACGGTTGCATAGGAAGGATCATGAGCAGCCATTTTAGGAGTGACACCAAGCACAACTCCCATCGTAACATTCATGATCAGGAAGCCGACGATTGCAGCAAGTCCAGCTACCCCTTCTCCTCCGGCCAAACCAATGGCAACCCCGACGGCAAATAGAAGGGCTAGATTCGAAAAGATAATTCCACCGGCTTCTTCCATTACTTTTGCTACCATTTCCACCCAACCGGTATGCAGAAACGGAGCAATATCGACTAGCGTCGGGTTTTGTAAAGCGTTTCCAAGAGCAAGCAAAATTCCGGCAGCCGGTAAAATGGCGACTGGAAGCATCAAAGCTTTACCCACTTTTTGGAGAACGCCGAAGAATTTCTTAAACATATACGTTACCTCCATTCTGTTATTGCATAAACAAAAAAGCATGAGTGAAGAAGCAATAAAAACAAGCAGTACAAAGGGTAGTGTTCCCTTGTGTTCTTGTTTCTATCAACTTCTTTACTCATGCCTGATCGAATCAGTAACACGTAAAGAATTGCTATTCTTTTGTTTCGCACGTAAACGCTGCAAATGCATCGTTAAATAAGTGGCTTCCGCTTCATAAACCGGTTTCTTCAGCGTCTGCTGCATAATTTTGATTAGCTTCCATGAAAGATTGTAGCATAGAGGGTATTCTTTTTTCAATAGTTCTTTTATTTTTTTTGAATCTTCCAATGCTTCTCCTTTTTGCACCCTGTCAATGGTATAGCGAAGATGGCGGATGAGTCGCATATATTCCACACTATTTCTATCGATTTCCATTCCAAGATTTTCTTCCATCGTGCGGACAAGAGTGGACAATAACTGGGAATATTGATTAATCTCAGAAAGTTGTTTATCTGTTAAGGCACTGTGAATATGCAAAGCAATAAAGCCTACTTCCCCTTCCGGCAGCTTGATGTTGGCCGCTTCATGAATAAAATCCACTACTTCTTCAGCGATTTCATATTCAAAAGGATACATCGCTTTTGTTTCATTTAGAAAAGGATTTTTAATAACCATTCCTTTCATAAGCCTGTTCATCGCGAAAAGCAGGTGATCCGTGAGCGCAACGTGGATATGCTCATTTAAAGTGCCGCGTGTTCGTTTTTTTATGATTTCTAAAGAGGAAATAATTACATTCAGCGTTTTTTCATCGAGGTAGGGCAATAATTTTTTGTAATGTTCTTGTTCATTTTCATTTTTGAGGACAAATATTTTTTCGATAATATCTTGATGGATCACATCTCCTTTTTTCCTTTGGAAACCGATTCCCTTCCCAATTAGTACGACTTCGTTGTTCTTGTCATCAGCAGCGATCAAAACATTATTATTAAGGACTTTTTTCACTACATATTTAACCATTTGAAATCTCCTCTTGTGATTCACCGCTGCAATAAGCAACAGCTTCGTCCTCCTTATATTAGTCTACCCATATTGTAATCAAGGATTTGCCTTTATACAATGAAAACCTTTTTACAAAAAAACGTCCCCCATTTGGAGGACGTCCTTCCTACTATTTCAAGAAAATAAAATATAATAAGAAAACAACAAACAAGAAATACATAAGCGGATGAATTTCTTTGGCTCTTCCTTTTACAATCATCGTAATAGGATAGAAAATAAATCCGATCGCGATTCCTGTCGCGATACTGTATGTCAAAGGCATACAAATAACGGTCAAGAAAGCCGGAACAGCAATTTCGAATTTCTTCCAGTCAATTTCTCCCAGAGACGATACCATCAACACACCGACAATAATCAAAGCAGGCGCCGTTACGTGTGAGGTAATAACCGAAAGCAACGGGTAGAAAAAGAGCGACAGCAAAAACAACACACCTGTGACAACAGCAGCAAATCCGGTTCTGGCCCCGGCAGCTACCCCCGCTGTTGATTCCACAAAAGAAGTCGTCGTGGACGTTCCGAGCACCGCACCAATCGCTCCTGCCATAGCATCTGAAAACAGCGCTTTTCCGGCTCGAGGCAATTGATTGTTTTTCATCAATCCGGCTTGATGAGCAACCGCCAAAAGAGTCCCCGCCGTATCAAAAAAGGCTACAAATAAAAAGGTCAAAACCACCATCAACATTTGCATCGTAAAAATTTGATCCGGCATATGGAAAATCGAAGTCACCGCAACGCCAAACACCGGTTTAATGCTTGGAATGCTGCCGATCACATGTTTCGGAAGAGGGATTAAACCGGTCAACATCCCGACAATAGCCGTAATGACCATTCCGATAAACACAGCGCTGTTAATGCCTCTCGTCATGAGAATGACCGTAATGATGATGCCGAAAATGGCCAAAAGCGTATTGCCGTTTGTCAAATCGCCAAGCCCAACTAAAACCGCATCATTATTCACGATGATTCCAGCATTTTGAAAACCAATAAAAGTAATAAAAAGTCCAATTCCTGCTCCTACTGCGTGTTTTAATTGAGCCGGGATAGCATTAATAATTTTTTCCCGAATTCCGGTAAGCGTGAGCAAAATAAATATGAGGCTTGCCAAAAATACTCCTGTCAGCGCAACTTGCCAAGAAATGCCGTAATTCAAAACAACCGTATAGGCAAAAAAGGCGTTCAAACCCAATCCCGGCGCGAGAGCCACCGGATATTTCGCCCATAATCCCATCAACAAGGAACCGAAAGCAGCAGATAAAGCCGTCGCAACAAACACCGCTCCGTGGTCCATTCGCATGGAATCCGGAAGATTCTTCACTGATGCAAGCGAAAGAGTGAGCGGATTCACGACCAAAATATAGGCCATAGCAAGAAAGGTCGTAATACCACCGATAATTTCCCTGCGGTAATTCGTCCCCAATTCATCAAAATGAAAATAATTTTTCATAATTCCCCTCCGCCATTATCACAAATACGTCACGAGGCAACCACACCGGCCAACAGGATGCCGCCGGGTGAAATCACCATTCGGGTGATAAAGCTATTCACCAAGCAAAATAAAAATACCCCAAACATTCGTTCGGGGCATGGCTTGAGGATAGAAAGATAAAAGGATGGGAATCCAATCCTGTTTACATTCCATTACCTCGTAGTCAAGCTATTTACGGCAGCTTGGTAGAGACTTCCGGGCCATATCCCCGTAATTATACGACGTAATGCGACAAATTATTTAATTCAACTACATTGTAGTGCTAAATGACGACGATGTCAACAAAATACGAACATTATTTTAAAATTATTTATTATCATTCGTGTTTGTCTCATTCTGCATTAAGGGCAGCAAGGCGAAGAGTTCCTTCGGAGGCCGGCTGCCCTTAAATGCCCGATTCGTTCCGCTGATCATCCTTATCTCACGGATGAATAGCGGGTCTTTATTCCCACTCAATAGTGGCCGGCGGTTTGCTGGTAATATCATAGACTACACGGTTCACATGGCTGACTTCGTTGACGATGCGTGTCGAGATCGTCTCCAGCACATCCCACGGAATTCTTGCCCAATCGGAGGTCATTCCATCGATGGAAGTAACCGCACGAATCCCGATAGTATAATCATATGTTCTCGCGTCTCCCATTACCCCGACGCTGCGGATATTAGGAAGAACAGTGAAATATTGCCAAATGTCGCGATCCAACCCAGCTTTTTTAATTTCTTCTCTTAAAATAGCATCCGATTCCCGAACAATTTCCAATTTTTCTTCCGTTACTTCTCCTAAAACCCGAATGGCTAGTCCCGGTCCCGGGAATGGCTGACGCCAAACAATTTCATCCGGAATTCCTAATTCGGTGCCCAATTTTCGCACTTCATCTTTAAACAACGTGTTCAGCGGCTCAATCAGCTTAAATTCCATATCTTCCGGCAGCCCGCCCACATTGTGATGGGATTTAATCGTTTGGGCTGTGGCCGTTCCGCTTTCAATAATATCCGTATACAGAGTACCTTGCGCTAAAAATTCAATTCCTTCCAGTTTGGCCGCCTCGTCATCAAACACATATATAAACTCATTGCCGATAATTTTCCGTTTTTTCTCAGGGTCGGAAACTCCCTTCAGTTTGTTCAAAAAGCGATCTTTTGCATCCACTTTGATCACGTTCATGTGAAAACCTTCCGCGAACGTTTTCATTACACTTTCGGCTTCCCCTTTGCGCAAAAGGCCGTGATCGACAAAAATACATGTCAATTGATCTCCGATGGCTTTATGTATAAGAACAGCCACAACAGAAGAATCGACTCCGCCGCTCAAGGCACAAAGAACCTTTTTATCGCCAACGGTTTTTCGAATATTTTCTATTTCCATTTCAATAAAATTTTGCATGGACCAATCGCCCCGGCAGCCGCAAATGTTGAACACAAAATTGCGAAGCAGCTCGTTTCCGTAGACAGAGTGGCGAACTTCCGGATGGAATTGAACCCCATATAATTGTTGTTCTTGATGACTCATTGCCGCGATTGGACATGATGAACTTACCGCATCTACAGTAAATCCTTCAGGAGTTTCCATCACTAAATCGCTATGGCTCATCCATACCACTTGTTCTTCCGGTAGTCCATCCCAAAGAGGATTTTGGTTTTGTACCCGGATGGTCGCTTTTCCGTACTCCCGTTTGCTGGCAGGTTCCACTTTTCCACCGAAATGCTTTGTCATCAGCTGCATTCCATAGCAAATTCCTAGCACCGGGATTCCTAGATTAAAAATGTCTTCGTCGCAGCGAAAAGCATCTTCGGCATATACACTGTTAGGTCCCCCAGATAAAATAATCCCTTTTGGATTCATAGCTTTTATTTCTTCCGCCGTCAAAGTATGGGGATGAAGTTCGCTATAGACGCCAAGTTCCCGAATTCTTCTCGTAATCAGTTGGTTATACTGGCTGCCGAAATCAAGTACGACAACCATCTCTTGGTTTTCCCATTCCTTCTTTCTTTCCACAATATCCACCTCTCTATGTATGAAAAATAAGCTCTGTTCCTATGACGCAAGCTTTTCCCATGCAGCACAGTTTCTCCAGCAAATAATCATGTAACAGAGCCAATAGATCACAAAAAAGTATTCAGGGGGAATTCCTTCCCCCTCTATTAAGTCCTTAATAGACTTTTATAAACCCGCCTTTTCAAGAAGACCAACGGAGGTCTCCTGCGGCCACTATTGCCATCTCATTGCAGCCATCCGGCAGCAATCCAATTTTTCTAAAGAACTGAAGATGAAATACTGATAGACCATAGACGCAACAAATTTGTCATCATTTTATATCTATCTGTAACCACGGTCAACCCGCCTTGCAATTGATTTATTATTCAGATAATAACTCACAATGAAGAAAACTCTTCTCCTGCTTTCTTTCCATTTCTTCAAACCAAAAAAGACAGGGAGCTCCACAAAAGGCTCTCTGTCTTTTCTATTAAAGGAAGAATCCACAAATTATTTCCAAAAGTCATCGAAAATCGTGATGGGAAGATGCCGTTTATGCTCTGTCTTTAAAAACCATCCTTCGATCGTTTTTCTCGCTTCTTCAGAAACGGTTTTGCCTTCCAGGTAGTCGTCAATTTCTTCATAGGTAACACCAAGTGCGACTTCATCCGGAAGCTGTGGACGATTTTCTTCCAAATCGGCTGTCGGCACTTTTTTATATAAACGTTCCGGACACCCAAGTTCTTTTAACAGCATCTTTCCTTGGCGTTTATTTAAACGATAAATCGGAACGAGATCCGCACCGCCGTCTCCGTATTTTGTAAAAAATCCTGTGACTGCTTCTGCCGCATGGTCGGTTCCCAGTACGACTGCATTTCTCATTGCTGCGATGCTGTATTGAACTTTCATCCGTTCACGAGCTTTTTGATTTCCTTTTTCAAAATCGGAAATTTCCACGCCGGCATCCTTTAATGCCTTTTCACTGGCATCTACCGCTTCTTTAATATTCACCGTAACGACATCATCTGGCTGGATGAAGTTTAAAGCCACTTGGCAATCTTCTTCATCGAATTGTGTACCATATGGCAATCTGACCGCCGTAAACTGATAATCTTGTTTTCCTGTTTCCTCACGAATTTCGTTAATCGCCATTTGAGCCAGCTTCCCGGTTAATGTGGAGTCTTGCCCACCCGAAATGCCTAGAACGAAGCCTTTTATAAACGGATATTTCTTTAAATAAGCTTTTAAAAAGTCTACGCTTTTGCGAATTTCTTCTTTTGGATCAATCACCGGTTTTACTTTTAATTCCTCAATAATCCGTTTTTGTAAATCGGTCATCTTCTCCTTCTCCTTTCGTTTTGGTTGACAAACTAGATACAATTTTGTCCCGCACTTCTTGAATCTTTTTCATTTTATTATTCCAGCATTTTTCGCTTAAGTCCACCGGATATTCTTCCGGATTTAAAATTCGTTTATATTCATCCCATAAATAGCCTAAATTTTTTTGGACAAAAGATTGGATTTCTGCCAGCGATGGCAATTCATATACTAGCTCGCCATTGATGAAAATATCTTTTTGCAATTCCACCGCTTCAAAGTTTGTCACGAATTTGCTGACATAGGTATGAACAGGGTGAAACATTTTAATTCTTTCTTCTGCGGCGGGATTCTCGTCATAAAGGGTGATATAGTCGCCTTCCGATTTTTGGTTGCTTTTATTGATGATTCGATATACTTTTTTCTTTCCCGGAGTGGTTACTTTCTCGGCATTGCTGGAAATTTTGACCGTATCGATCATTTCCCCTACCTCATTCTCTATCGAAGCTAACTTATAGACTGCTCCAAGCGCCGGTTGGTCGTACGCCGTAATCAAATTCGTCCCGACCCCCCAAGCGTCGATTTTGGCTCCTTGAGCTTTCAAATGCGTAATGGTGTATTCATCCAAATCATTCGAAGCAAAAATTTTCGCATCGTGAAATCCGGCTTCATCCAGCATTTCTCTCGCTTTTTTCGATAAATAGGTCAAATCGCCGCTATCTAAACGAATACCAATAAAGTTGATCGAATCCCCCATTTCTTTAGCGACTCGAATCGCTGCCGGTACACCGGAACGAAGCGTGTCATATGTATCCACTAAAAAGACGCAATCCTTATGGGATTCAGCGTATTTGCGAAATGCCGTATATTCGTCTTGATAAGCTTGTACCATGGCATGAGCGTGTGTTCCGGCTGTCGGAATGCCAAACAGCTTTCCGGCTCTGACATTGCTGGTAGCCCCGCATCCACCGATAAAGGCCGCTCTAGTTCCCCAAATGGCCGCATCCATTTCTTGAGCCCTTCTTGTCCCGAATTCCATGACCAAGTCTTCCCCAACGGCATGCTTGATGCGGGCGGCTTTCGTGGCTATCAACGTTTGATAGTTGACTATATTTAATAAAGGCGTTTCAATCAGCTGCGCTTGAATCAAAGGCGCCTCTATTGTAACAATTGGTTCATTTTCAAAAACCACTTCTCCTTCCCTCATCGACCGTACATTTCCTGTAAAAGTTAAATTCGACAAGTATTGAAGAAAATCTTCATCATAGCCTTCTACTTCGCGCAAATAAGCGATATCGCTATCGCTGAACCGAAAATTCTTTAAAAATTCAACAATTCTTTCTAACCCCGCAAAGATTGCGTATCCGCTTCCAAACGGCATTTTCCGGAAATAAAGATCAAACACCGCCTTTCTCTCATGGACACCGTCTTCCCAGTACGTTTTAGCCATATTAATTTGATATAAATCTGTATGCAAAGCAAGACTGTCATCTTGATATTTTCTCATCGTCCAAACCCCGTTTCCGTCATGAAATTACCTTTGCTCCGAGTGCATGTTGAAAGTGCTTCAACGCCCAATCATGTCCTGCTTCGTTAAAACTTGCCGTTCCCTTTTCGTATACAGCCAGTTTAAACCCTTTATTATAAGCGTCTACAGCGGTATGAAGCACACAAATATCGGTACAAACTCCGCATAAATGAAGTTCATCTATGCCTCGAGCTCGCAGCTGAATCTCTAAGTCTGTACCTGCAAACGCGCTGTACCGTGTTTTGTCCATATAATATACATTTTCCTTGTTTTTCATCCGCTCATACAGTTCCCCTAATTGACCGTACAGCCTCCTTCCCTCCGAACCGGCAATGTTGTGCGGCGGGTATAATTGGCTTTCGGGATGATACGGATCCTGTTCCTTATGGATATCCACTGCAAATACCACAAAATCGCCGTTTTGAATAAACGTGTCCGTCAAAGAAGTAATGAAATTCTCAATCATTTGAGCGGGCTTTCCACACGTGAGAGCACCATGATCCGCCACAAAATCGACAGTGTAATCGATATTGATCAACGCTTTTTTCCCCATTGCCAAAGTCTCCTTTTTCCCCTATTTGCTTCGAGAGGCTCTGTGATATGTTGAACATGAAAGCCGGAAAAGAACTTTATACGTGATCAAACTGCAAAACTCTTGATTCTCATTATATATCCAAGACACCTTTTTCAGCATCGTCAAAGTTTCATAATGTCTATCAAGTGCGCCAAAAACCCAAATATAAGACAAGTCTACCGATTTCGTTCACAGAGCGTTCAAAAATGGCTTTATTTGTATAATATCTATTTTTAGGATCATTATAAAGAAGAAACGAGAAAAAAAACAGCCATAAGGAGGTAAGAATCAAGATGTTGAATAAGAAAAAAGAACAGCAGCCGTCGCTTGCTCCCGGAATAGACGATGAAGAAGAATTGGAACAGCGGGCAACAAAAGAAGAAATAGAAAGGGGAGAATTTACCGAAGTCACGCATCTTTCCTACGATGAAGTGGATGAAAGCTAAAATGGGTTGACCGTTTCTCTCATTCTCAAAACAGAACCTTACAAATAAAAAGGAAAGGAAGAATAGACCTATGTTTACATTTTCCAAAAAAATCATGGCCATCATCTTCGTGTCCGTTGCGATGTTTGCTGCCTCAACCGTGCATGCAGAAACAAATCAAGGAAAAAGCAACGAAAAACCTGTCCAGCTGACCGAACAGCAAAAAGCCAAACTGAACAAACTTCACAAAGAACTATTGGAAAAAAGAAAAGAATTAATTCGCCAATATGTAGAATACGGAATCATTTCTAAAGAAAAAGGAGATGACATCATTTCCCATTTGGAAGAACATTACAAACACTTGCAGCAAAACGGCTTTTCCCCTCATTGGAATCACTCGGAAAAAGGCCACTGGCATCATAAACATCATCATGATGACAGCGATAACGAACAGCGCTGAAGGCACACCCTTTCAGCGTTTTTATCTTTCTTACACCGTTTTTTTAAATTGTAGGATTTACCTCCCTGCAAAGTTTTCTTTAATTAAGATGATCAGATAGTGTTCTCTCAAAGACAAAACGTTTCGTTTTCAATATTTGGTATTTAGAGAGGCTTCCCGAAGCAACGATGATCGCATTGGTCTATTTTTATTTTGCTGCTTTTATCAGTCTCAAAAAACCATTCACCTTCATGAAAGACATATTTAGAAAAAATTTTTTAAAGGAAGTCATAGATTTGAACTCAATTGAGCATATTAACTCCTAGATTTCATTCCATTTTTTAAAATAGGAGGACTTCACTTGCTTGATGCTAAAACTATTGAAATCGTACAATCCACTGCACCGGTTCTAAAAAAACACAGTAAAGAAATTGGAAAAAGATTTTACCAAATCCTATTCTCAAAAGCTCCTGACTTGTACAATATTTTTAATCAAACCAATCAAAAAAGAGGAATTCAGCAGGAAGCATTAGGTTACGCTGTCTATGCTGCTGGGGAACACATTACCAATCTAGATGCTATCAAGCCAGTGATCACAAGGGTTACAGAGAAACATCGCGCCATAGGGATTAAACCTGAGCAGTATCCACTTGTAGGCGAAGCGTTGATGCAAGGTTGCTTGAAGGTGCGAACCGAAGCCCCAGTAAACGGATCCACTTGTAGGCGAAGCGTTGATGCAAGGTGTAAAAGAAGTTCTGGGTGATGCCGTCACGGATGAAGTTCTCGATGCATGGAAAAAAGCTTATGACTATATTGCAGATGCATTCATTGACATTGAAAAAAAACTCTACGAAGAAACAGATCATCAGCCTGGTGGATGGAGCGGCTATCGAAGCTTTTTAGTGGATCAAAAGGTAAAAGAAACGGATGCCGTAACTTCTTTTTATTTAAAGCCGAAGGACGGTAAAGCAATCCCTACCTATAAACCTGGGCAATATCTAACTATAAAAGCTGAAATTCCTGGAGAAAAATATACGCATATTCGTCATTACAGTCTTTCTGATTCTCCTGGAAAAAACTATTACCGAATCAGTGTAAAACGTGAAGATGCACATGGGGATGCTCCACCAGGAATTGTATCGAATTATTTACATAAACAAGTCCAAGTTGGAGATACTCTTCAATTTTCTGCTCCTGCTGGAGACTTTGTGCTCGATGACAGTGATTTACCTGTAGTTCTGATTAGCGGAGGAATTGGCATTACGCCATTACTTAGCATGTTAAATTCCATTGCAGAAAGTAAGTCACAACGTCAGGTTACATTTGTACACGCAACAGCCAACAGCCAAACACACGCTTTTAAAGACCATGTGAATCAATTAGAAAAAAGTCACCCAAACATCAAATCATATGTATGCTATGATTCACCAACAAAAGAAGATCGGAACTCTAAAAAATTCGATAAAGAAGGGTACATTGATTTAGACTTTCTACAATCTATCGTTCCATCAAAAGAATCCGTTTTTTATTTCTGCGGACCGATTCCTTTTATGAAAAACATTCAATCGGCGTTGCAACAATGGGGAATTCCGAATGAGCACATCCATTTTGAAGCATTCAGTCCGATCGCTATTTTAGGAGAAAAATAAGGCAGGCTGATTAAACTTCGGTATCGGGGTGCAGTGGTCTGCTTTGTAAGACTTATAAGAAGTCCCTCTCCCTCCTGTTTTTCAGAGATGGAAAGGGACTTCTTTCTATGCCCTTTGTTGAAAACAACAAGTTTGGTCATCATGATTAGATTGAGTTCTCCACCAAACTTTGTCTCTCTTTTTAATCTCCTCATCCCACTTGTTCGCTCTTCTCAAATAATGCCGGCAATTCTGCTTCATAGTTTTCGCCAATGATTCCATTTTCGGTAATAATCGCTGTAATCAGTTCGTGGGGGGTGACATCAAAAGCCGGATTGTAGACTTCCACCCCTTCAGGAGCAATGCGTTTGCCTGCGATATGGGTAACTTCTTCCGGATTCCGTTCTTCAATCGGAATATCTCTTCCCGTTTTGGTTTCTAAATCAATCGTGGATAATGGCGCCGCGACGTAAAATGGAATGCCGAACGATTGTGCCAGTAAAGCCAGTCCAAATGTTCCGATTTTATTAGCGGTATCTCCGTTAGCGGCAATTCGGTCCGCACCGACGATGACGGCCGAAATGTTTTTGGCGTAAATCGTCTGCGCCGCCATATTATCCGTGATAAGCGTAACATCCACACCGGCTTGCATGAGCTCCCACGTGGTGAGTCTTGCTCCTTGCAAAACCGGGCGCGTTTCTGAGGCAAATACTTGAAGATGAACTCCTTTTTCTTTGGCTAGATAAAATGGAGCAAGCGCCGTACCGTAGCGAGCCGTTGCAAGGGAACCGGCGTTGCAAATCGTTAAGATGCGGTCGCCGTCTTTAAAAAGCGACAATGCATGCTCTCCGATGCGGCGGCATACGTCTTCATCCGCCACTTGGATGCGAATCGCTTCATGAACGAGCATCGTTTTCGCTTCGTTGACAGAAATGGCGTCTTCAATGCTTGATGCAAGACGGTTCAGCGCCCAAAACAAGTTAACCGCCGTAGGCCGCGAGCTGGCTAAATAGTCGATGTCTTTTTGAAGCTGTTGTTTAAATTCAGCCATCGAACTTGCCTCGTAACGTTGAGCCGCAAGAGCAAGCCCGTAGGCAGCCGTCATGCCGATCGCAGGAGCCCCTCGAACTTTCAAGGTTGAAATGGCATCCCATACATCTTCAATTTCCTTTAATTCTAAATATTCAGTCTCCTCCGGCAACTTTTGCTGATTTAAAATTGTGATATGCGTATCGTTCCATTCAACCGAACGCGGAATCATGAATCGTTCAGTCATAGCTGTCTTCCTTTCGTTTAGTTAGTCGGTGTCAATGATGCCTGTAGGAAAAGCGGACGAACTTCTTGAATGTCATTGAGCGAATGTCGCTGTAAAATAAGGCTGCGTCCGAGACGAAGGGCACGGCGTTTCGCACGAAGACGTTCCTCTTTGTCTTCAATACCGTCAAGGTCAGCGACATGTGCTAAACCGATGGTGCGGCGAATCACTTCGCATCCGGCAAATCCAATCGCATCGACAAATGTATGGTGCAAAACGTCCTGCAATAACTTCGATGTCTTGGCGTAAGGCTCGACATTGTGCTGCTCCCAAAGGTCGGAAAATACGCTTGCAAATACTTCCCAAGTGTTTTCGATATGGTCAAATAAAAACTCTTGGTCTTGTTGCGGACGGGACAGCGCATTCAGCAGCAAATTAGCGATAAATTGACCGAGATCAAAACCAAAAGGACCGTAAAAGGCGAATTCCGGATCAATCACTTTTGTCTCTTTATCGCTGCAAAAAATACTGCCGGTATGTAAATCGCCGTGAATCAGCGCATCCCCTTCTGTTAAAAACTTTCGCTTTAATTTTGCCACTTCAAGATGAAGCTCATCATCGTTCCAAAGCGCTTTTGCATCTTCACGCAGCTCCTCTTCAAAATCGTTTGTATCATAATCAAAGAACGGATCGGTAAAGACAAGATCTTCCGTGATTTTGCATAGTTCAGGGTTGATAAAACTTTGAAGAAGCTGTTTTTTCTCTTGTTGATTCATCCCGAAGTCAGACGTATAAAATAACGTTTTGGCTACGTATTCACCGATGTGCCGTGACAAAAGCGGATACGTTTTTCCTTCTATAAGCCCTTTGCGAGCAATTTGTAAATGAGATAAATCCTCCATGACGGTAATGGCAAGAGATTCGTCGGAATGGTACACTTCCGGAACGTATTCCGGAACGAAGCCGGCAAATGTACGCAACGCATTGCTTTCTATGGTCGCACGCTTTAACGTAAGAGGCCAGCTTTCACCAACGACTTTCGCGTACGGCAGCGCTTGTTTGAAAATCACTCCTTTGCCTGTTTTTTGGTCAACGATACGGAAAACGAGATTTAAATTTCCATCGCCAATTTCCCGGCATACCAGCTGGGCTTCTTCTGAAAATAAGCGCAATCGAACGGCAAGAGAAATCGCGTCTTTTTCTGTTAATGGTTCGTAAGCGGATGGATTTGAAACGGCCATGTAGGAACGCCTCCTTTGGAAAAAATCGAGTAGGAGGGAGCGATTAACTCCCGTCCTCTCACACCACCGTACGTACGGTTCCGTATACGGCGGTTCAATTAAGATAATTGACGCAAGTCTTTATAACTTCCGTGAATAGCTGTTCTCTTTATGCCAGTGGTCACTCCACCCTCCAAGAGGTCTCCCACGGGATTCACCGCTTCCTCCCTCAAGTGAGGTACTACGTTTTCTGTGTTCATCATGACTCACTGAATACCAAGGGCTATTCTCTCTTAATTGTTCGGTCCTTCTTAGTTGTTCTAGACCAACTAATACTATGACCTCTGCTGACTTCTGACGGTTCAGCTACTTATCACTAAGTAGGTTATGAAGAGTACTTCACATATCCGCCAGACCTCCCCGGGTAAGTACATGCACTTTCACACCATCTATCCGCCTCATTTACTCGATATGACCTTCGACAGAAAGAGCTTTGTTTTGTTATGCAAACTCACTCAATCATACCTAGCCTTATATGAGGTTCGTGTTCCTCGGACCGGTGTTTTGCCTCCAGCTTCCTTCAGATTCCGCGTCACCACGGACACCCTTGCTCTTGGCTAACCTCTACTTCTGTCTTCGGGGTTCGGGACTTACACCCTATAGTTCATGTACATGCCGGGCGCACATAAAAAGCCTCTCTCGTTTATCGAAAGAGGCTTGAAGATTCTTCTTCTCACCTCTTATCTTTCAGAAAGAATGACTCTCTCTGTTGGACTTAGCACCGTGCCTTGCGGAAGATTCCTTCCGGCGCTTTTCTGCGCCCTATCTCACGATAGTATTACGGTCGGTTGCTGGGCTTCATTGGGCCAATTCCCTCAGCCAACTCTTGATAAGAGTATTGATCAGCTATTATTCGAATTTTCGTTATTGCTTTAATTATTGGCGGATTCTCATTTGAGTGAAATCATACATCGAAGTTCGAGTGATTGTCAATCCTTTTTTAAAAAATTTTTTCATTTGTTCTGTAATGTTCCGGACGACGGTCGCTAAAAATCGGGATTTGCTCACGTACTTCTTTGACTTTTTGCAAATCGATTTCAGCTATGAGGGAGCAAGGATCTTCTTTTGCTTCCGCAAGAATTTCCCCCCACGGATCGATGATAAGCGAATGTCCGGCGAACGTATTATTCGGGTCGCGGCCGGCGCGATTACAGGCGACAACATAACATTGATTTTCAATGGCACGCGCTTGAAGCAACGTACGCCAATGAGACAGACGCGGCAACGGCCATTCGGCAACGACAAACAACACTTCTGCTCCTTGCAAGGCATGTACGCGAATCCATTCCGGAAAACGAATGTCGTAGCAAATCACACCGGCACATAATGTATTTTCAAGTGTAAATAATCCTGGTGTATCTCCGGATCGCAAATAAAGATGTTCATCCATCAGTTGGAAAAGATGCAGTTTGCTGTATTCGCCTACAATATCGCCGTTTCGATCGGCCACGTACATCGTATTCGTCGTTCCATCATTTGTTTTTTTGGCGATGGAACCGGCGACAATGTGGATGCGATGACGACGCGCAAGCTCACTAATGAATGCTTTTGTTTCTTCGCCTTCCTTATCCGCAATTTCATCCAGACGCGTTAAATCATAGCCCGTTGTCCATAATTCCGGAAGAACGATGATGTCAGGGTGTTGAGCGGCTATTTTTTCTACTTCGTTTTGAACAAGCTGTCGATTTTCCAGCGGAGCGCCAAAAGCAATATCCAGTTGAAGACAAGCAATTTTGAATGTCATAATCATTCACCTCAAAAAATTTTGACTTTACAATTTGATTTTTACGATATATGATGTTTGACTAGAATTTCAAGAAAATTTTGAGTAGGTGTAAACGATGAAACATTTCGCACAATCGGAACTGCTGCAGAAACTGCCAAAACAGTTTTTTGCGTCTCTTGTCGCCAAAGTGGAAAACGTGAAAGCCCAAGGACATGATGTCATTAACCTCGGTCAAGGGAATCCGGATCAGCCGACGCCATCCCATATTGTGGAGGCGATGCAAAAGGCAGTCGCCAATCCCCGTTATCATAAATATTCGCCGTTCCGCGGCTATTCGTTTTTTAAAGAAGCGGTCGCGGCCTTTTATGAACGTGAATATGGGGTGAAACTGGATCCGGAAAAAGAAGTGGCGGTTTTATTTGGAGGAAAAGCAGGACTTGTGGAAATTCCGACCTGTTTGCTGAATCCGGGTGATCTTGTTCTCGTTCCTGATCCGGGATATCCGGATTATTGGTCGGGTGTCGCTTTGGCACAAGCCGAAATGGCGATGATGCCGCTTCGCGCTCAAAACCATTTTTTGCCGGATTACAACGAAGTCTCAAAGGACGTGGCAGAAAAAGCAAAATTAATGTTTTTAAACTATCCAAATAACCCTACCGGAGCGGCGGCATCGAAAGAATTTTTTATGGATACCGTTTCGTTTGCCGCAAAACACGATATTTGCGTCGTGCATGATTTCGCCTACGGGGCAATCGGATTTGACGGCAAAAAACCGGTCAGTTTCCTCCAAGCAGAAGGGGCTAAAGACGTCGGCATAGAAATATATACGTTCTCGAAAACCTTTAATATGGCCGGCTGGCGAGTGGGAGCGGCAGTTGGTAATGAAAGTGTCATCGCAGCGATTAACTTGCTTCAAGACCATTTATACGTCAGCTTGTTTGGTGCGATTCAAGAGGCAGCGGCTTGTGCGCTTCTTTCTTCACAAGAGAGCGTGAAAAAGCTTGTTTCGCTGTACGAGTCGAGACGGAATACATTTATTCGTGCTCTTTCGCAAATCGGTTGGGATGTCACGCCTCCTTCTGGCTCATTTTTTGCATGGCTGCCTGTACCGAACGGCTGGACATCAGAGCAATTTTCTGACTTTCTACTTGAAAAAGCGCATGTGGCGGTTGCTCCCGGAATCGGATTTGGGAAACACGGAGAAGGGTATGTGCGCGTCGGTTTATTAACGAGGGAAGAACGGCTGGAAGAAGCTGTCCAACGTATTGCGAAGCTTGGTCTTTTCCATGTCGCAAAAAAATGATTGACACCGATAAAAATTCCTGTCATAATACAAATCAAATTTACCGATACTAAGAAAATTTTGAAAAGTCAATACATGATTCAAGCATTCTTATCAAGAGCAGGTGGAGGGACGAGCCCTATGAAGCCCGGCAACCGACTTAACAATCGTTAAGCACGGTGCTAATTCTTGCAGCGATATGCTGAGAGATAAGAAGAGTGTGAACCTCTAGCCTCTTCTTATGAAGAGGTTTTTTTATTGAACTTAGAAAGAGGGATGAACATGAGCCAAGTCATTGCCACCTATCTTATTCACGATGAGAAAGATTTGGAGAAAAAAGCAGAAGGAATTGCTCTTGGCCTCACGGTTGGTTCTTGGACCAATTTGCCGCAGCTGCAAAAAGAACAATTGCAGAAGCATAAAGGAGAAGTCGAGAGCGTCACACCGTTGGAAGAGGACGAGCGAGTCAATGAGTATCTGGGCAAAC
This sequence comes from Bacillus sp. FSL W8-1127, assembly GCF_038006725.1. Taxonomy (NCBI): domain Bacteria; kingdom Bacillati; phylum Bacillota; class Bacilli; order Caryophanales; family Bacillaceae; genus Bacillus; species Bacillus sp. FSL W8-1127. The sequence continues at coordinate 3,135,617 of NZ_JBBOVU010000001.1, forward strand.
GTGTGAAGCGAGGACTTGTCCGCATTGCGTATCCAAGCCTCAATTTCAGCGCCGATTTACCGGCGATTTTAACAACCGTATTCGGCAAGCTGTCGCTCGATGGCGAAGTGAAACTGGTCGATCTTGCTTTTTCTGAAGAATTAAAAAAACAGTTTCCCGGTCCGCGCTTCGGAATAGACGGAATTCGCCAAAAAGTCGGCGCCGATCATCGTCCGCTTCTCATGAGTATTTTTAAAGGCGTCATCGGGCGTGATTTAGATTATTTGTCGGAACAGTTAAAACAACAAGCCCTCGGCGGAGTCGATCTCGTGAAAGACGACGAAATTTTGTTTGAAAACGACTTAACTCCGTTTGAAAAGCGAATCATCAACGGGAAAGCCGTGCTGAACGATGTATACGAAAAAACAGGAAAGAAAACGTTGTATGCGGTCAATTTAACGGGCAAAACATTCGAGTTAAAAGAAAAAGCAAAACGCGCGGCGGAAATCGGTGCCGATGTGATTCTTTTTAACGTGTTCGCTTATGGATTAGACGTATTGCAAGGCTTGCGCGAAGATGAAGACATTGCCATTCCGATTATGGCCCATCCAGCTGTCAGCGGTGCACTTACACCATCAGAGTTTTATGGCATCAAAAGCCCGCTCTTGCTTGGAAAATTGCTTCGATTAGCCGGAGCCGATTTTGCTCTTTTCCCATCGCCATATGGAAGCGTCGCCCTTGATCGAAGTGAAGCGCTCGGCATTGCCGACGAGTTGACGAAAGAAGATGAGCATTGGAAACGATCTTTCCCGGTTCCATCTGCGGGTATCCACCCAGGTCTAGTGCCGCTTTTAATTCGCGATTTTGGAATCGATAGCGTCATTAATGCCGGCGGCGGGATACATGGCCACCCGGATGGAGCTGAAGGCGGAGGAAAAGCATTCCGTGCGGCGATTGAGGCAGTGCTGGCAGGAAAAACCCTGGAAGAATCCGCCAAAGACCATGAAGAGCTGAAAAAGGCTATTGACTTATGGGGCGCTCACGAGGTGACAGTATGACAAAACCAATCGTTTTTTGCGATTTCGACGGAACTATTACCACCCAAGATAATATCGCTGCGATTATGAAACAGTTTGCTCCTCCGGAATGGGAAGTGCTAAAAGACGATATATTGGCGGAGCGGCTGACCGTTCAAGAAGGTGTCGGAAACATGTTTTCCCTCCTTTCTTCCGAATTGAAAGAAGAGATTACAGACTACGTTTTACAAACGGCCTGTATTCGCGACGGCTTTCGGGAATTTGTCGATTTTACAAGACAACACGACATTCCGCTCTATGTAGTGAGCGGCGGCATTGATTTTTTCGTCTATCCGATTCTGGAAGGACTTATCGAAAAAGAACGCATTTTTTGCAACGGCTCAGACTTTAGCAATGAAACCATTCAAATTGTTTGGCCTTATTCGTGTGATGAACATTGCCAAAACGGTTGCGGCTGTTGCAAGCCGTCGCTGCTGCGGAAGCACTCAAAACCGGATGGATTCCATATCGTCATAGGAGATTCCATTACGGATTTAGCTGTGGCAAAATTAGCGGACCATGTCATTGCTCGCGACTTTTTACTGGAAAAGTGCAAGAAACTAGGCATTTCCCATTCACCATTCAACACGTTTTTTGATGTAGTGGAGGTGCTTGAGAAGCTGGAGGTGGGAGCATGAGTGAACTTGAGAAAAAATGGAAGGAACTTGCCGATGTGAAAGCGGAGTTGGCCGAGCGCGATTGGTTTTTTGCGACAAGCGGGAACTTATCGATTAAAGTTTCCGATGATCCTCTCCACTTTCTTGTTACCGCGAGCGGAAAAGATAAACGAAAGCAAACCGATGAAGACTTCCTTCTCGTAGATGCGCTTGGCCATCCGGCTGAAGAAACCCATTTAAAACCTTCAGCGGAAACGCTTTTGCATGTGGAAATTTATAACAGAACCAATGCAGGCTGCGGCCTCCATGTCCATACCATCGATAATAATGTCATTTCTGAATTATACGGTGACATTGGAGAAGTGGAATTTAGCAATCAAGAAATTATAAAAGCGTTCGGACTTTGGGAAGAAGACGCTGTGATTCGCATTCCGATCATCAAAAATCACGCCCATATTCCAACGCTGGCGAAAGAATTCGCCCGGCATGTGCACGACGATGCAGGCGCCGTCCTCATTCGCAATCATGGCATTACCGTATGGGGACGCACCGCATTTGAAGCGAAAAAATATTTGGAAGCATATGAATTTTTATTCAGTTATCATATCAAATTAAGGTGCCTGACCCCACTTGCGCTTTAAAGTACAAAAGGGATAAGCAAAAATAAAGGAGGAAGAAAAATGGCAACGATTCGTTTACATGAAACAAATGAAAGAATTACAAAGGAAGAAGAAGTAATCCAATTTTTAGACGAGCAAGGCGTTATTTACGAAAAATGGGATATTACCAAACTCCCGGAACATTTGCGTGAGAAATATTTGCTTACGGAAGAAGAAAAAAATGAAATTTTAGAAACGTTTAAAGAGGAAATTGCGGATATTTCCGAACGTCGCGGCTATAAAGCGCAAGATGTCATTTCTTTATCTGAAAATACACCGAACTTGGATGAATTGCTCACAAATTTCAAGCGTGAACACCATCACACAGATGACGAAGTCCGCTTTATTGTCAGCGGCCACGGAATCTTTGTGATTCAAGGAAAAGACGGAAAGTTTTTTGACGTCGAGTTAGAGCCGAGCGATTTAATTTCCGTTCCCGAAAATACGCGCCACTATTTTACACTGCAAGAAGATCGTCGCGTTGTCGCCATACGCATTTTTGTCACAACCGAAGGCTGGGTGCCGATTTATGAAAAAGAAGAAACCAAAGCCTAATATCCCCTCACCCCTCTTCTACTAAAGCAGAAGAGGGGTGTTGTTATGAATTAACAGTGACAAAGCCCTCGACATTCTAGTAAAAGGCATTTCTTATATTTCAATCGAAATAGGTAAAAGCGACTAGCCATCTCACTTAGCAAAAGATATTTACTCTCCGCTGCTTCCCCTTGCACTATCTATTTTTTACCAATACAACTCCCCCTTGCCATCATTAAAAAAAGCAATTCATCACATGCAAAATTCGCGAAATCAAATCATTAACTTGGTAAAAAGGAACAAACGTTCGTAATAATCTATGAAAAAAATAAACACGTGATATAATAGAAACACAATAGCTACGGGAAAAGCTCAAGGGTGGTCGGCATTTTACCCCTAAAAGAGAGGGGGTGATGCCGATGACGGTATTTCAAGCATTGATGTTTGCACTCACTTTTGCAAGTCTCATTGTTTCGATACTGTCATATCACCAAAGAAAATAATCCACCCTTGAGTTAACGAGACCGGGTGGATTATGGATTCTTTCTGCCTTGTCGATCCCCCTTGAAGGGAACCGTCTATTGTATAGTCGAAGGTGTTGCCGCACCTTCGTTTTTTATTATCATATGGAATTACTCAATACTATTATACATGATGAGCATAAGTGTTGTAAATTATATCTCTTCTGAATGCTGTTCGCTGCAGCGAGACTCCTCTTTTTTCATGTTCTTCTGCTTTTGCTGCCGCTACAATCACGTTTTATACGATTTCCTCTTTTTCATTTCCATCTGCTCTTTGCTATTCTTGACGTAAAAGTAAACATTTTATTATAAAGTACAAAACTTTATCGACAATATTCGATGTGTTATGATTTTTTTGGGCAAATTTTACGAAAGTAAAAGACGCAAAGCCACGGGCCTAAAACAATCTATAGATTGTCATGGTAGCCGGGCTGCCAAGATTTATTCTTGATAAATCTTGTTCAAAACTGCATTCCTTTCTTAAAAATTTGCCTAAATTTTAGGAAAGGATTGGATTCAATTGAAAAAAATGTTTACAACTGTCCTTATTGCGGATGACTCTCAGTTTATGAGGAATCATTTAAAACATCTTTTGTCCAATGACAACTTCAAGGTTGTGGCTGAGGCTTCCAACGGTTGTGAAGCCATTACACTCTTTCAAAAAGTTCGTCCTGATGTTGTATTGCTTGACATCATCATGCCTTATAAAAATGGATTAGACGCTTTAAATGAAATCAAAAAGCATAATCCGAAAGCCAAAGTTGTCATCTGCTCCTCCATGGGACAAAAAACTTTGATCATGGAAGCTATTAAGCTAGGTGCCACTGACTTTATTGTAAAACCTTTCTTTCATGAATTAATTCCCATTTTAAAGAAAATTACTAGTTAAATCGAAAAGAAAACGTTCCGTCTATTTGCTTTACTAGCCATTTTATTTTTTCCAAAATAAAAACATGGTAAAATTGGAATTGTATATTGAAAAAATCGCAAAATTAAGATAATAATAATTTGGAATAAATGAGAACTTGCTAGGCGTGCTGCCCTCCATTCCAGCGTAATGAGCAGACATGGTAACTGGGAAAAGACCGGATCCATTAGTATTCGATGAGCTTATCTTGAAGATTTATTTTTTTGCATGTTATCTAGTACTATATTCATAGGTCTATTGGAGATGAATTCATGTACGAGAAAAGGCTATTTCATTCCAATAACGACCGTGCTAATTAAGTACTTTTATCAGATCATGTTGTTAAAACACTCATTAACTTTGCTTGAGTGTTATCCAAGATAGCTCTTTTCTCGAGGCCTGCCCTTTAAAAGTAAATAATGAAACGGCTATGATAACCTTTATAATTCACATACAAAATTTACTTTAGGGGGAATCATCATGAAAAAATGGTTTGGAATCTTAGCTTCTGGTTGTTTGATTTTAGGATTTTCTGTTTATTCCAGCCACGATACAGAGGCAGCAGTCAAAACCAAAACGTTCAAAAACTGCACAGAAATGAACAAAGTATACAAAGGTGGAGTTGCCCGTTCTGCAAGCGTAAAAAACAAGGGTGGAAAAACGCGCTATAAGCCATATGTTTCACAAGCTTTATATGATGCAAACAAAAAATTGGATCGGGAGCACGATTTTATCGCGTGTGAAAGATAAATTCTGTATCCAAAATCTTTCAGTTAGGGGTGTTATTCAATGCCCAATATTATAGCAGGCTGCTTGGGGATCGTACTATTGCTAGTTTTATTATCTCTAGCAATAATAGTCATTAAATGGTTATTTATTAATATTTTGGGAGTTATCGGGATTATAGCCATGGTAGCAGGCATTGGCTTATTGAGTCAAAAAAATAAAAAATCCATCTCGATATCCACTTTTCTTTTCGGCTCTTTATTAACGCTTTTATGGTTTTCGCTAAAGGAACCATTCAATACATTAGCAGTATTTTTTATAGTTGCGTTCCTTGCGGCTTTAATTGCCACAATTATTTTTGGAATCAAACGAAATCGGGCTTGGAAGCAACTCTCCATAGCATCAATTGTTTTATTGGTTCTATCTGTAGTTTTTGCGTCAAATGCACCAGATCTTGAGAATGAAAAATCACATCCAAATAAAACAGAAATTGCTTCTACTGAGACGAAACAAAAATCAGATGATAGCAAAACTACTAAAGAACATAATGTTTCCAAAGAAAAACGTACACCTGTTTCTACCCCTTCTTTAAAGTCATCGTCTCATGATGATGCGAATAAAAACTTAATTCCAGTTACTCTCATTGAAACTGTAGACGGTGATACCATCAAAGTTAACTACAAAGGCAAAGAAGAAACGGTTCGCTATTTACTTGTTGATACGCCAGAATCGAAAAAGCCTGGTACATGTGTTCAACCGTACGCTAAGGCTGCAGCAGAAAGAAACCGTGAATTAGTAAATAGCGGCAATCTGTACCTTGAATTTGACAAGGGCAGCGAAAGAGATAAATACGGACGTCTACTTGCATATGTGTTTGTTGACGGTAAATCTGTACAAGAAGAACTGTTGAAAGAAGGATATGCACGTGTTGCATACATATACGACCCGCCGTACAAATATCTATCAACATATGAAAATGATGAAAAAGCAGCTCAAAACAAGCACTTAAATATATGGTCAGATCCAGGCTATGTGACGGACAAAGGATTCAATGGTTGTGCAGCTAATCAAACCGCAAGTCAACACACATCACACTCAACACATTCAACACAAAGTTCTCATACAAGCGTTGGATCAAGCTCTAGCTCTAATAACAACGCCAATACACAACCAACTGCTCCTTCTGCAACAACACCAAGTACTGGCCAAACAGATTTTGCAAATTGTACAGAGCTTAGAGAAGTGTATCCAGATGGAGTTCCCGCTGGTCATCCAGCTTATCAACCTAAATTCGATAGAGATCACGACAATTATGCGTGTGAAAGAAATTAAGATAGCCCTCTCGGGGGCTTTTTCTTAAACAAATATACATATCTTCTTTGGAAAGGAGCAATCAATATGTATATGGTTTATGTTGATGAAAGTGGAGATACTGGAACATTTAATAGCCCAACAAAGTATTTTATTTTAAGCGCGCTGATTGTTCATGAAAGCAATTGGATTCGATTTTTAGATGATTTAGTAGACTTTAGAAGAAAATTACGCGATACATATCACCTAAAAATGAGGGAGGAAATCCACGCAGCAGAATTTTTTCAGTCATCCAAAAAATACGATCACTTAAAAAAACATGTTAAACTTCAGATTTGCAAAAAGGCAATTGAATTTCAAGAATCGTTGGACTACATTCAGGTTATGTTTGTTGTAATTGATAAAAGTGCACATCAAAATGAAGATATTTTTGATATGGCATGGAAGTACCTAATCCAAAGAATTCATAATACATTAGAACACAAAAATTTCGATGTTATCGCTAAGGACATTGATCATACTTGGAACGAAAGTTTTATTTTGATTCCAGATAAAACAGATGATAAAAAGTTGAAGCAATTGGTACGAAGAATGCGCAGATATAACCCAATTCCTAGTCGTTTTGGAGGAGGATTCAGAAACTTGCCGTTAAAATACATTATTGAAGATCCATACAGTAAAGATTCAGCAGAATCATATATACATCAATTAGTTGACGTGAATGCATACTTTATGAAACAAAAATATGATCCGACGAAATACATGAAAAAGAAAAAAGCCCATAACTTTATAAATAAATTTGATAAAGTGCTTTGCACCGCCATTTCACGAACACAGGATGGTGTTTTGTCCATATAAAAAGGCCCATTGATTTGGGCCGGTAGGAGCCTACTCCCAAGTCTAGCCTGGTTTCAGTTCCACTATTATTATATAAAATATTCGGTTTTAATTCAAATGCTTTCCGAGCCGAACCATATTCCAAAAGATGTTGGGGCATTGGCTTATTTCCATAAGTTTCTCGCAAAAATAAACAACAGGTCAACGATGTCAATCATCTCTTAAGGCTGATCAGAAAAAAAGATGCTTCCCAAAAGTTCGGATAACTCATGAGAAACCTCTAAAATTATCTATCGGCACCAAAAAGGCACCAAGATTCTTGGTGCCTTTTTGAAAGCTTTGCTATTATAAAGGCTTTTTAACGATATTACATCATTCCGCCCATTCCGCCCATGTCAGGCATTGATCCGCCTTTGTTTTCTTCCGGGATGTCAGCTACAACAGCTTCTGTTGTTAAGAACATAGCGGCAACAGATGCTGCGTTTTGAAGTGCGGAACGAGTTACTTTTGTTGGGTCTACGATACCAGCGTCGATCATGTTTACCCATTCGCCAGTAGCAGCGTTGAAGCCGATTCCGACTTCTTCTTTTTTCAAGCGTTCTACAATGACAGATCCTTCAAGACCAGCGTTTTGTGCGATTTGGCGGATTGGTTCTTCTAATGCGCGAAGAACGATTTTCACACCAGTCGCTACGTCGCCTTCTGCTTCAATAGCAGCGACTTTATTGTAAACGTTCACTAGTGCAGTACCACCGCCGGAAACGATTCCTTCTTCTACAGCTGCACGAGTAGCGTTCAGAGCGTCTTCAATGCGAAGTTTGCGTTCTTTTAATTCCGTTTCAGTGGCAGCACCCACTTTGATCACAGCCACTCCGCCTGCTAATTTAGCAAGACGTTCTTGAAGTTTTTCACGATCGAATTCAGAAGTTGTTTCTTCTAATTGAGCGCGGATTTGATTTACGCGAGCAGCAATTTTGCTGGATTCGCCAGCTCCTTCTACGATCGTTGTATTTTCTTTCGTTACTACAACTTTTCCAGCACGACCTAATTGAGCAATAGTCGCAGATTTAAGATCTAATCCTAAATCTTCGGTAATCACTTCACCGCCAGTTAAAATAGCAATGTCTTCAAGCATTGCTTTACGACGATCACCAAATCCAGGAGCTTTTACAGCAACTGCGTTGAATGTACCGCGTAATTTGTTTACAACAAGTGTTGCAAGAGCTTCCCCTTCAACGTCTTCAGCGATCAAAAGAAGCGGTTTGCCTTGTTGTACAACTTGTTCAAGAACAGGAAGGATTTCTTGGATGTTAGAGATTTTCTTATCAGTGATTAAGATATATGGGTTTTCCAGAACAGCTTCCATTTTGTCAGAATCTGTTACCATGTATGGAGAAGCGTAGCCACGGTCAAATTGCATACCTTCTACGACATCTAATTCTGTCGTGAAACCTTTGGATTCTTCAATCGTGATAACACCGTCGTTGCCAACGCGTTCCATTGCTTCTGCGATCAATTCGCCAACTTCTTCATCAGCAGAAGAAATAGCAGCAACTTGAGCAATGGATTCTCTTCCTTTGATTGGTTTTGAAATGGCTTTTAATTCTTCAACAGCCACTTGAACCGCTTTTTCAATTCCTTTGCGGATGCCGACAGGGTTTGCACCGGCTGTTACGTTTTTCAATCCTTCACGGATCATGGCTTGAGCAAGTACAGTTGCAGTCGTAGTACCGTCCCCAGCAATATCGTTCGTTTTGCTGGCTACTTCAGCAACTAATTTAGCTCCCATATTTTCGAATGGATCTTCCAATTCGATTTCTTTCGCAATGGTAACCCCATCGTTCGTAATTAAAGGAGATCCGAATTTTTTCTCAAGAACCACGTTGCGTCCTTTTGGTCCAAGAGTCACCTTTACTGCATCCGCTAGTTTATCTACACCGCGGAGCATCGCACGGCGAGCGTCTTCGCTGAATTTAATATCTTTAGCCATTTTGTAAAACCCCCTTAGTTAAAATATTGTCATTATGATAAAAATCGTTATTATTCTCCAATCACTGCTAAAATATCGCTTTCGCGAAGGATTAAGTATTCTGTACCTTGGTATTTCACTTCTGTACCAGCATATTTAGAAAAGATGATGCGGTCGCCAACAGACACTTCTGGTGCAACGCGTTCACCGCTGTCAAGAACGCGGCCTGTTCCAACTGCGATCACTTTGCCTTCTTGTGGCTTTTCTTTTGCCGTATCTGGCAATACAATGCCGCTTGCAGTTTTTTCTTCCGTTTCAACTAATTCAATTACGACGCGATCACCCAGTGGTTTTAACAAGTGAAACAACCTCCTTGTTTTCATATGTAATTTATATTGTTAGCACTCTATTCACCCGAGTGCTAACACATTAATAATAATAAATAAAACCCCTTTCTTTTGCAAGTATGATGCAAAAAATTTTATTCGAGATTTTTCGCCAGAATTCTCTTATCCGCGCGAGGGGAAAATGCCCGATGTTATCTTCTCCCCGGCCACTAGTTTTATTCCTGTATTTCTTGAATTTGAATGGGATGTAAATTGCTAGTAGAATGAAAATAATGAATGAATAAGAGAAGGAGTATAAAAAAGTGAAAAAAGAATACGGTTATATTTTAATTGCTTATATTCTTATGCAGCTATCCAGTTTCATCGGTGTCCCGCTCGTTTATCGAATCGGAATCAGGGCAGGACAAGACCCCGTTTTTATGAGGCAAGCGGCCCCCGGATATTGGATTGTCATCAGTTTTTCCATTACATTAATCATTATTTTGCTGATTTTAAGAAAAGCACGTACTGATGCTTTATTGGTGAGAAAAGCTCCGGCTTCTCCAGGAGAATCGATAGTATGGGCGATCGCCGGAGTATTTCTTGCACTGTTTGCCCAAGGCATCGCCGCCAACATCGAAGCAAACCTTTTCGGGGTGGATCCCGGTTCGAAAAATACGGAAAATATCCTTCAAATTATCAAAACATTTCCGGCTTCCATGCTTGTTTCATCCATTTTCGGACCTATATTAGAAGAAATTGTTTTTCGAAAAATCATTTTTGGCTCTTTATACAAACGTTTTTCTTTTTGGATCGCCGCAACGATCAGTTCCGTCATTTTCGCCATGGCGCATATGGAATTTGAACATATTCTTCTTTATAGCGCGATGGGGTTCACATTCGCTTTTTTATATGTAAGAACAGGCAGAATTCTGGTTCCTATTTTCGCCCACGTAGCCATGAATACTCTTGTGGTCGTCGTACAGCTTTTCTATCGTGACCAACTTCAGCACATTCAAGGACTAATTGGAGGATTTTTCCAATGAAACAAACATTGCTATCCTCAGGGATCATCTATTTGCTTTTTGGTTCCCTTTTTACTTATATGGCTATTGAAAATGTAAATTCCAATGGATTTGGTTTTTTTACGTACTTGCTCATCATTTTGGCGACGTTGGATGTGGGATCTGGCATTCGAGTCATTTTTTATTATTTCCGTATGAAGAGCCGATACAAAAAATAAGGCACGAATTTCACAAAAAGAAAAAAGGTAAGCATGAACCGATATACCCATCCTATTTGCTTACCTTTCACCTTCATTTTATTGTTCTGCCAATTGAATGCTATCTTTCTTTGACAATCGAATTTTTTCTATTTCTGCATGGGCAAAATGGAGGCTTCAGTGTAATAATGTGATCATTCGTTCGTATCTTCGCTCCTCGCCGAGGCTCCCCATATACGGCAAAAAAAAGAATGATTCACATTATTTAACAGCCTCGATTTTCTTCAGCCCATTGATGATTTCTCACCCCCTTTATCTTCCCATTTTCACCAAAACATAAAACCAAACATGGCAGCAGCCTTTATCAACGGCTCGGCTAATTTATGAAAGCCAACCTCTTTATTCCTTTTTTACGAAGTGCGTCAAAAGGAAAATCTCCCCCTTTCTTCATCTTATGTAGCGAGAGATTTTCGAAGTCTCGCCTTTCTTCGTTTTCTTAGAAGTATATGAATCGAAATAGCCAGTCCAGTCCCGGTCATGATGATCATTCCGATCGAACTCACTAGACCAATGGGGCCTGTATGAAGTTCACGAACCACTCTTTGTAATGAATGGCCCTCTCCCCCATTATTCGGAAAACCCCCATTCATTTCTCCTGCAGCTGGAGGCCCTGATTGTCCATTTTGTTGAGAGTTCGTTGCCATTTGCTGTGTATTGACTGCATGAAACTGTTCCATTCTACCATCCTTTCCTCGCTCTTCTCCTGTTACATACATAATGAGACCTGTTATTGATTCAATGAACAAAAACAAAGATGCTATTACTCCGATCCAAAAATGAAGGGCACGTACCCTTCTCATATGCGACTCTCCTTTCTTCATTTATTTGAGGATGCCATCATTATGCCAAGCCTTGCTTAACTTTTTCTTAAAAAAGGAAAACACCCTATAAGTTGATATGATCCCCTTATAATAGTGGACAGAAAAAAGAAAGTTCACGAAGGGATAGAGGACATTGCCACCGGTCTGGCTTTATATATGCCTTCCGTAAGATCACATCCGATCTGCGGCGGCTGCATACAAGGATGTCCCTTTTGCGTCCTTCCGTAATATCACGCCCCCAAAAGACTCAAATCTCACAAAATTCGAATCATTATGATAAGATAGACATTAATCATATAGAACCTATGAAGGAGGAAAGACAGATGTCCCTGGAAAGTGTTAGAGCCCATCTAAAAAAATGGAATCGGGATCAGGATATTATGGTCTTCGATACTTCGAGCGCCACGGTGGAACAAGCCGCCCAGACCATCGGCGTAGAACCGGCCCGCATCGCCAAAACCTTATGCTTCCGGAGCAAAGGAGACAGTGCGCTGTTGGTCGTGACCGCCGGCGACGCCAAAATCGACAACAAAAAATTCCGCCATACTTTCGGTTTTAAAGCGCGGATGTTAAGCGCCAAGGAAGTGCTCGAACAAACGGGCCATGCGGTCGGAGGGGTTTGCCCTTTTGGATTGGCCAATGATTTGGACATCTTTTTAGACCTGTCCTTAAAGCGGTTCAAAACCGTTTTTCCCGCATGCGGAAGCATCAACTCCGCCATTGAAGTGAGTCTGGAAGATCTGTGGAATTATTCCGGTGCCAAGGATTGGATCGACGTATGCAAAGATTGGCAGGAATCGGATACGGAAGGGAAAACCTCGGACAGCGGAGGGGAAACAAGAACGTCAGAAAGCTCAAGATTCTTTCAACGATGATGAAGGTGATCAATCCCCAGCCGGTTCGGATCCCCGGAAAATGATCACGGCTATATCGTATCTGCCCCAGATTGAAGGAAAACGAATGCTGGATACTACATATGCAAGCAGCCAATATCTCTTATCCCACGGACTTGATCCTTTAGAACGAAATCCGTGGGACGCCTCATCGACGTCCTTTTTGAGCCTCTCCGCAGGCCCTCTAAGAAGTCGTACACTTATCGTAAAAAGGGCACACCAAGCCTTTCTGTAACAAAGCTCTAACTTGACAGGAAGCACTTGAAAAATATAAAGAACGTTATGGTCATTCTCCCAGAGGCCGTCACGGTCGATCAAGGACCCGAATATCCAGGAAAAGAAACTGGTTGGACAATGCCTGCATAGAGAACTTATTCAGCTATTTCAAGACAGAGTGCTTTCTTCTGCACTCTTTTTGCAAAGTCAAAGAGGTCAAGGATGCCGTACACAAATACGTCCAACGCTACTAAAAAAATAAAATAGCCCGAGCCCTTATGAATATAAGGCTCAGGCTACTTAAGTGTCCTTTTTTATTTCCTGTCTACTTGACAGGGGTCACTTCAAGAAATGCGGGTGTCCCTTCATCTTTTTGATTGTTTTGGAAAGGTCATTTCAAAGCGAGTTCCCTCTCCTAATTGGCTGTCCACTTTTACTTTTCCATTGTGTTTTTCAATAATCCACTTGGCAATGGAAAGTCCCAATCCTGCCCCATCTGACTTCGTCCGTGCTTTATCGCTTTGATAAAAACGATCAAAAATTTTCGGAATCTCTTCTTTGGCAATCCCGATTCCATTATCTTGCACCTCAAGGGTAATGGAAGAAGAAGTTTGACGGCAAGAGATGTAAATGCGTCCCCCTTCTTTAGTATATTTGATCGCATTATCCAATAGGATGACCAGTAATTGATGGATTCGTTCTTTATCCGCAGTAAATAAAATCGGGGATTCTACGTTTATCGTTATTTCCTTCTGTTGATAGGAAGCAATCTCTGAATAAGTATCGGCAATCTCTCTAATCAACTCATCCAATCGAAATGATTGTTTTTTTAATTCTATTTGATTGGAATCTGAGCGTGCCAAGATAAGCAAGTTAGAGACTAATTTGGAAAGTCGTCTACATTCTTTCGCGATTACGGAAATATCCATTATTTTTTCTTCAATGGTCGAGGAAAGAGAATGGAACAATAAATCCGTTTTTGTCTGTATCACTGCTAATGGCGTCCGCAATTCATGAGAAGCGTCCGAAACAAATTGCTGCTGCTTTTGCCATGCTCTTTGAATCGGCACCAGTGCTCGCCCTGCAAGAAAATATCCCGCTGCTACGGCGCACAGTCCTCCGATCACGCATCCCGCCACAATGATCAATAAAAGCTTATCTAAAATCTCTTTTTCGGAATTGACACTTCGAAAAATTTGTACCGTAATCTTTCCGAATTCCGTATCCATTTGGAATGCAATCGTTCGGAAATAAAAATTTTCAATCTTCATATCATACAGTTTGTTCAATTGTTTAGGTTTCTCGATAGGCGTTTGGGTGAAAATGGTTGCGTCGTGACCTAAGTCGATTATTTCTCCTTTTTCATTCCAAAACACGATAAACACACGGGGATCCCGAAAAAAAGGAACGTCCTTTTCCCACGGTCTATCATTATCTGCTTCTCGTTCCGCTATATGCATAAGCGATGCATCCACGTCTTTATATAAACGAGCATGCATGTATGAATAGAGAGCCGTCCCTAATAAGCTAATTAAAACGAAAAAAACAAGAGAATTTAACAGCGTCAATCGAAGATGAGTGCGTTGAAACATCGTTTTCTCTCCTGCCTATTGGTCTGTTAACCTATATCCGACGCCACGAACCGTTTGAATATCTGTGTGATAGCCAAACGGTTCAAGCTTTTTGCGGAGATGATGAATGAATACTTCGACAATGGCAATCGTTGTATCCGAATCAAATCCCCACACCCGATCATAAATTTGTTCTTTTGTTAGAATGGTTCCCTTATTATGGATAAGATACTCTAATAGCTCGTATTGTTTCGCCGTTAATTTAATAGGGTGCCCATCTACCATGACATCCTTATCTTTTCCGTACAGCTCAATCCCTCGATAGCAAATAGTCTGTTTGGTTGTAAAACTGCCACTGCGCCGTAATAACGCTCGAATGCGTGCTTTTAGCTCCGAAGCATAAAACGGTTTGACTAAGTAGTCATCTCCGCCAAAATCCAAGCCTTTTACCCGATCCTCGAGAGAATCTTTTGCCGTTAAAAATAAAACGGGTGTATCAATCTCTTCTTTCCGAATTCGTTGCACGATGTCAAAACCATCCATTCCCGGCAGCATAACGTCCAATATAATGGCATCATAAATATTTTGCAAAGCTAAATATAACCCTTCCTCGCCATCTGTGGCACTATCGATCTCAAACTCATCCGATAAGATGTCAATCATCGATTTCAACAAATCTACATGATCTTCAACTACTAATAATCTCACGGATCTCCCTTCTTTCTCTTACTTCTAATAATCGAGTAGGAGGGAGCGATTAACTCCCGTCCTCTCACACCACCGTACGTACGGTTCCGTATACGGCGGTTCAATTAAGATAATTGACGCAAGTCTTTATAACTTCCGTGAATAGCTGTTCTCTTTATGCCAGTGGTCACTCCACCCTCCAAGAGGTCTCCCACGGGATTCACCGCTTCCTCCCTCAAGTGAGGTACTACGTTTTCTGTGTTCATCATGACTCACTGAATACCAAGGGCTATTCTCTCTTAATTGTTCGGTCCTTCTTAGTTGTTCTAGACCAACTAATACTATGACCTCTGCTGACTTCTGACGGTTCAGCTACTTATCACTAAGTAGGTTATGAAGAGTACTTCACATATCCGCCAGACCTCCCCGGGTAAGTACATGCACTTTCACACCATCTATCCGCCTCATTTACTCGATATGACCTTCGACAGAAAGAGCTTTGTTTTGTTATGCAAACTCACTCAATCATACCTAGCCTTATATGAGGTTC
This sequence comes from Bacillus sp. FSL W8-1127, assembly GCF_038006725.1. Lineage (NCBI taxonomy): Bacteria > Bacillati > Bacillota > Bacilli > Caryophanales > Bacillaceae > Bacillus > Bacillus sp. FSL W8-1127. Next base: position 3,151,099 of record NZ_JBBOVU010000001.1, read on the forward strand.
GTGTTCCTCGGACCGGTGTTTTGCCTCCAGCTTCCTTCAGATTCCGCGTCACCACGGACACCCTTGCTCTTGGCTAACCTCTACTTCTGTCTTCGGGGTTCGGGACTTACACCCTATAGTTCATGTACATGCCGGGCGCACATAAGACAAAGCGGTCGCCAAAAGCGATCGCTTTTTAGAATTTCTTTTTTATTTTTTCTGCCGCTCGATTGTCTATTTTCTTACGCCATAGAATTTGCCCTTAAAAAGACCAGTCACTTTTACGAATAAAAAACATTCGCAGGAGATTTTAAGATATCTATTTTTCTTAAAACTTGCTTCTCCAATCCGTATGCAGCCATATTGCGCCTTTTTACTTTATTCATATCTTAGAGCTTGAATCGGGTCCAGTTTTGCTGCTTTGTTAGCCGGGAAGACACCAAACACCACTCCAATGAATAGAGAAAATAAGAAGGCAACCATACAAACAGAGACAGAATAAGAAACAGACAGTCCGATCGTAGCTGCAAGCCCTTTTCCAATGACCAATCCAAATCCCACTCCAATCGCACCTCCTAGAGCGCTTAGCACAACAGCTTCAATCAAAAACTGCATTAAAATATCTCTTCTCTTCGCTCCAATCGCTTTTCGAATTCCTATTTCCTTCGTTCGCTCTGAAACAGACACAAGCATAATATTCATAATCCCAATTCCACCAACTAAAAGGGAAATTCCTGCGATTCCGCCCAGCATCATCGTCATCGTATTGTTAACCGAACTCATCGTTTCCATTAAATCTTGTTGGTTAAAGACGCTGTAGCTATCTTCATCATTGGGGAATAGACGTGCTAATGTTGTTTTTAATTGCGCCATAACAAACGGGACTTCACTTTCATCTTTTCCTTGAACATATACTGTCTGAATACTTGTGTTTTTAACCAATCGCTGGGCTGTCGAAAGCGGCATTATGATCACATCATCACCGCTTTGTCCAAACGAACTGCCTTTTGAAGCCAGAACTCCAATTACTTTGAACGATGTGCCCTCCACTTGTATATATTTTCCGACCGGATTATCAAAACCAAATAATGTTTGCGCTGTGTCAGATCCTAAAATCACCACTTTTTGCCGATACTCTACATCGATATCAGATAAAAAGCGACCTTGGCTGACTTGTGCATTGCGTACGGTTTGATACGAAGAGCTCGTTCCCAATAAAGAAACTTGTGTCGAAGTCGTACCATTTTTTACATAGACCCGTCCGGAAACAACGGGAGCAATTTCTTTTACGCCTGTAATATCGCGAAACTTTTCGATATCATCCATTTTCAATTGAACACGATCCGAATCCATCACATTCACTGTTAATAAATTGCTCCCTAACTGGTTCATCTGACTGGCAACTTCTTTACTCGAACCTTGACCTATTGAGATCAAAACAATAACAGAAGAGACGCCGATAATAATGCCAAGCATCGTTAAAAAGGAGCGAAGCTTATTGCCTTGAATGCTGCGGAAAGCCATTTTAATGGATGGAATAATTGCCAACAAAATCACCTCTCTCCTCAAACAGCTGCCCGTCTTGAATGCGAACAATTCTCTTTGCTTCGTTAGCCACTTCCCAATCGTGTGTAATGAGAAGAATCGTATGTCCTTGCTCATTTAATTGTTTCATCAATTGAATGATTTCCTTGCTTGTCTTGCTGTCGAGAGCCCCTGTCGGCTCGTCGGCAAGCAAAATCGGCGGGGTGCCGACAAGAGCCCGTGCAATGGCCACCCGTTGCTGCTGCCCGCCAGAAAGCTGGTTGGGCAAATGACGGGCTCGATCTTTTAATCCCACTTTCTCTAAGTATTCATAAGCGATTTTTTGTCGTTCCTTTGTCTTTACTCCTCGATATAATAAAGGCAGTTCTACATTCTCTAACGCCGTTAATTTTGCCAGTAAATGAAAATTTTGAAAAACGAATCCTATCTTTTCATTTCGAACAGTTGCCAGTTCACTGTCTATCATTTTATCTATTTCTTTTCCATCGAGGATATAACGACCTTCATCAGGACGATCGAGGCAGCCAATGATATTCATCAATGTTGATTTCCCGGAACCGGAAGGACCGACAATCGCAAGAAAATCTCCTTTTCCAATTTGGAGAGAGACCCCCCGCAGGGCATGAACCACTTCTCCCCCAAGCGAATATGATTTCGTTATATTTTCCATCCGAATAATCGGTTCAGTCATCATCGATCATCTCCCTCTGTTAAATCCGCGATTCATGCCGCCAAATCCACCCATACCAGACATTTCGCCCATCATTCTTCTGCCGCTCATTTGTTCATTGCTCGAAGACGATGCAGATACTCTCGGCAGCTGGACAACCTCACCTTCTGCTAAACCATCTGTGATTTCTACATAATCTTCATTGCTTATTCCCGTTTTCACGGTTTGCCGCGCGACAGAGCCATCTCCCTTTTCAACCACTACATACTTTTCGTTATTGATTGAGTGTACTGCTTCAATCGGCACATAGAGAGCATTGTCTTTGCTTTGCACTAAAATACTGACTTCGGTTGTCATTCCCACTTTTACATTCGTTGGTTTATTCATATGAACCGTTACATCAAATGTCGAGACTCCATTGGATACCGTCCCTTCATTGGCAACCGCTGTCACTTTCCCCGTATAGGTTGTATCAGGGAAGGCATTGACCTTTATACTGGCCGTTTGCCCCACTTTTACTTTTGGAATATCTAATTCATCAATTTGCACCGTTGTTTGCAAATCATCATAATTGGTAATGTGAGCAATGACTTGGCCTTTCGATACACGATCTCCATCCGAAACGCCAATCGATGTAACGGTTCCGTCTGCCGGTGCAGTAATATCACTGCCGTCCGTAAATGTAACCAACTCTTGTCCTTCCTTTACTTTCTCTCCTTTAGAAACAAGCACTTCGTCTACTTCGTTGTTGGAAGCAGCTTTGACATCCGTACTCGTAACAGGTTGAACAGTCCCAGAACCACTCACCTTCACTTGCAATTTTCCTTTTTGTACAGAAGCGGTTTGAACCTGTGCCATTGTCGGCTTGTCTTTTCCTTTGGCAAAAAACCATCCACCTATTCCAATAACGACAATCACAATCCCAAAAAGGATCCACCATTTTTTCAACATCCCTGCTCCTTTCTTATCCATTGGTCATTTGGATAAGCCTAGTATGCGGGTCCTTTCTTAATTTTTTCTTAAAAAAACCTAACCGAAATTCGCCATGTTTTCATCACCACTTCTCGTTTAGAAAGCCTTCTTTGTTTCACAAAAAAGAAATCGCTTTCATTTTTTCGTAAACACCCTCCTCGCGCCAAAACTAAAATCCTCTGCTTGAGCAGAGGATTCGTTTTTATTTTTCTCTTAGTATATTCTTTTAGGATATACTGGATATGTTTTTTGAACAGACTATAAAGCAGATTATTGAACGTTTCACGCAATCAATATGGGATATATCTTCCACTGAAACTCGAGCAGCCTTTCTCTCGGATCGTGATATTAATTTTCATTCACGATTTCTTCGCTTCTTTGCCTTTCTAATCTCTGCATTTTTTTATAGGACATCCGCGAAATCCAAATGCTCACTTCGTATAAAAAACAAAGAGGAATGGTCACAATGAGCTGTGACATCACATCCGGCGGCGTAATAATTCCCGCGATGACAAGCAGGACAAAATAGGCGTAACGACGTATTTTGGCCAAAAACTTGGGTGTAACGATGCCAAGCCGGGTTAAAAACATGACCACGATAGGCAATTCAAACAAAATCCCAAAAGGAATAGTGAGTTGGAACAAAAAGTGAAAATATTCGTAAATTCCAATGACTTGATGAATCCCCAGTTTTTCAGATAAGTTTGTCATAAAACGAAGAACAAACGGAAAAAGAACAAAATAGGAAAAAGCAACGCCGAGAAGAAATAACAATACCGTAGCAGGAATATAACTTAACGTGACTTTTCTCTCTTTTTCATATAACCCGGGACTGATAAAGGCCCAAAGCTGGTAAAGAAGAACTGGGGAAGTTAAGATGCATGCGATCACAAAGGACATTTGAAAATAAACTTTCATAGGATCCGTAATGCGAAATGCATTCATCGTCAACTCTTTCGCCAGATCGGCATGCTGCAGAAATTTAATCATCGGCTCCGCTGTAAATAGACCCACAATTACAGCGATCACAAAGAAAACGATCACAATGATGAGACGTTTTCTTAATTCCATGATATGTTCCAGTACCGTCATGTCTTTTCGATTCATGATCGCTCATCCTATCATTACTTGTCGTCGTTCTTTTTCGTTTTTTCTTCTTCTGCTAAGCCTTTAGTTGCTTGTTTAAATTCACGCAATGTATCCCCGGCTGCTTTCCCCAACTGAGGGAGTTTCTTCGGTCCAAAGATTAATAAAGCTGCGATCGCAGTTAAAATAAGGCTGCCCGGTCCCATTCCCAATGTATTCCACCTCTTTCATTTTATCATAAATGATGTAAATCCTTTTTTCTATCGAGTTTCTCTTCCACTTCTTCCTCTTCAGGATAATTTTTCAGAAAATATACTAATGATTGCAATTCAACTGCTAAATCGATATGGTGGACTCGAATGGAAGGAGGAACGGATATTCTTGCCGGCGTAAAATTTAAAATTCCACTGATGTTCACTTTTATTAGACGGTCTGTAATACTTTGGGCGGCCGAAGCCGGAACGGTTAAAATGGCTACCGGAACATTCTCGCCCATCAATCGCTCCTCCAATTCAGCTAAATCATATACCACTACATCGCCAACTTTTTTGCCAATTTTATTTTTGTCGATATCAAACGCCCATTCGATTCTCGTATTGTTGTTTTTCATAAAGTTATAATTTAAAAACGCTGTGCCTAAATTCCCCACGCCAATCAGTGCGACGCTTGTCACTTCATCTTGGTCAAGCGTTTTTCGGAAAAACGACAATAAATAGCTGACATTATATCCGTAGCCTTTTTTCCCTAAGGCGCCAAAATAGGAAAAATCACGGCGGATCGTGGCGGAATCCACTTTGACCGCCTCACTTAATTCTGCTGAAGATACTCGTTCTTTCCCTGAGGCGTACAGATTCTGCAAAAATCGGTAATAAAGAGGCAGACGTTTAGCCGTCGCTTGTGGAATTTTCATGGCTTCTTGACTCATACTCATTCCTCCACAACTTCCAAAAACTATGAATGATGATCTCTGTTATAGTCCGGACTGGAGACACCGCCCGTTTTTTCGAGCAAGTAGGTCGGTCCGATGACCATCCCTTTATCTACGGCTTTGCACATGTCATAAACGGTAAGAGCCGCAACAGAAGCGGCTGTCAACGCTTCCATTTCTACACCTGTATTTCCTACGGTCTTTACTTTAGCCAAAATTTTCAAAGTAAATTTCTCGTTGTATGTCTCCCACGAAAAGGAAATATCGATCCCCTTAATGGGAATGGGATGGCACATTGGAATGATATCCCATGTTTTCTTTGCCGCCATAATTCCGGCCACTTGTGCTACGGCCAACACATCCCCTTTTTGAATCCGGTCATTTTGTATGGCTTCATAAATTTCTTCATTTACTTGGATGCTTGAACAGGCGGCGGCTGTACGGACTGTTTCTGGTTTATGGCTGACATCAACCATTTTAGCCCTTCCCTGTTCGTTAAAATGAGTAAATTTCGACACGATGAATGCCTCCCCATTATGATACACTATTTTTTTGCGAATGTCTGTGTATAATGTGGACATCGATCTAAAACGTATGTCCAGCGGATGTAAGATCGTCGTCAATTCATGCTTCGTTGTGGCTTCCTGCCGGCAGCTTGACTTAACGACCGAAGAGATTGCTTCGATTTCCCGTTCTTTCCGTCTCACACTTCCCCCGTTCTGTTTCTTTCCATTGCCCATTTAAGGAGCTATAAGGTACACTTACACTATAGCAATTGAGGTGAATAAAACAATGATTCTACTGCAAGTTCTTCAACTCACAAAATATTATGGTTCTGAACTTATTTTATCGAATATTAAACTGGAAATACAATCACGTGACCGGATTGCTTTAGTAGGGCGAAACGGAGCAGGCAAATCTACGCTTCTGAAAATCATCGCGGACCAATTGTCATATGATTCCGGCGAAATCATCAAGCCAAAGGATGTGACGATCGGCTATCTTGCTCAAGATACCGGCTTGGAATCGGATTTGACAATTTGGAATGAAATGCTGTCCGTTTTTGGCCCACTGCGGGAGATGGAAAAGAAACTGAGAGATTTGGAAAATCAAATGGCCGATCCGACCGTTTATAACGATCCGGAAAAATTTAAGAAAATCGTGAAAGAATATGACCAATTGCAAATTCAATTTAAAGAACAAGGCGGCTATCAGTATGAAGCCGATATTCGTTCCGTTTTGCACGGTCTTCATTTTCAAGACTATGATTATGAAACCAAAATTTCCTCATTAAGCGGAGGTCAAAAAACAAGGTTGGCCCTCGGGAAACTTTTGCTCTCCAAACCGGATCTTCTCATATTGGACGAGCCGACCAACCATCTAGATATTGAAACTTTAACATGGCTGGAACAATATTTGCAAAATTATCCCGGAGCCATTCTGATTGTATCCCATGACCGCTATTTTCTTGATAAAGTAGTGACCCAAGTATACGAAATTTCCCGGCATAAGGCTAGAAAATATTATGGAAACTACAGTGATTACTTGATTCAAAAAGCAGAGCAATATGAACGGGAAATGAAACAATACGAAAAGCAGCAAGAGGAGATTGAAAAGCTCCAAGACTTCATCCAAAGAAACATCGCTCGCGCTTCGACGACAAAAAGAGCGCAGAGTCGAAGAAAACGACTGGAAAAAATGGAGCTGATGGAAAAACCTGCAGGGGATGAAAAATCGGCTCAATTTTCGTTTGAAATTGCAAAGCAAAGCGGCAATGAAGTGATGCGCGTTAAAGACTTAGCCATTGGATACGGCCGCGGTCCTGTGAGTGAAAATATCCATTTGAACATAACCCGCGGGGAAAGCATTGCGCTTGTCGGACCGAACGGGGTCGGAAAAACCACTCTATTAAAAACGATTATTGGGCTTCTGCAGCCGATCAAAGGATCTGTTCAATTCGGCACCAATGTCGAAATCGGCTATTATGATCAGGAACAAGCCAATTTAACTTCAAATAAAACCGTCCTTCATGAACTGTGGGATGATTTTCCTGATTACAATGAAAAAGAAATTCGGACCGTTTTAGGGAATTTTCTCTTTTCAGGCGATCACGTTTTGAAAACCGTCTCCTCTTTAAGCGGCGGGGAAAAGGCACGGCTGGCCCTTGCCAAACTCATGATGAAGAAAGCCAATTTCTTAATTCTCGATGAGCCGACGAACCATCTTGACCTTGACAGCAGAGAAGTACTCGAAAACGCTTTGATCGATTATCCGGGAACATTATTGTTCGTATCCCATGACCGCTATTTTATCAACCGAATTGCCACTAAAGTGATCGAGCTTTCTCCTAACGGGACCACTGAATATTTGGGAGACTACGATTACTATGTAAACAAAAAACAAGAACAGCTGGAATTATCGCTTTTGGAACAACAAGAAAATCGCCGTACCTCTGATGACGACACAACCGCTTCGAAAAACACGTTTGCACTGGATAAAGAAGCGAAAAAAGCGGAGAGAAAAAAAAGAAGACGAATTGAAGAAATTGAACAAACGATTGAACAAAAAGAAACGCTCCTTTCAGAAAAAGAAGCACTTCTCGTTCAGCCTGACATATTTCAAGATTATGAAAAGGCACATGCCATCAATCAGGAAATCGAACAGCTGAAAGCAGAAATTGATCAGCTTATGGAGGAATGGACGGAATTGCAGGAAAGTTTATAGTTCTCATTGTTCGGACATCCTGTATTCTCTATGAAAAAAGAGGCTGTAGCATCATTGCTTACAGCCTCTTTAGATTTTTACACCATAAATGAAAATCCTCTTATACACGATTTTTCCACACCGTTATTTCCGATATTTTATCAACAAAAAAATCGCTGCCAAGACGGATTGATACCATCGTAATTATCCACAAAATAAATCACATTATTGTCATTGAAACAACCGCAAAAGTCACATTTTTCCACATTATCCACAGACTTATTGACAACATTCCAAATTTATCCTCGAAATTTATCCACATTTAAAAAAAGTTTTTAACATAACGTACTTTGTTTTCCACATATTATCCACATGTTATGAACAATAGTGATTCCTGACGATTCTATTTTCCACAGCTTTTCACCAAAAAGCCCTTCCACGATTCTCACCGGAAGACAAAAAAACCGGCAGCGCCCTTCTGCCGGTCAAAAAACGTCATTATTCATCTCGATTAGAAACAGCACTATTTTTCTAAAGATGGATCCCCGCAAAAACCCTTTTTTTACATCTAAGAATGAGATTAAACGTGATCCAGTTCCAATCCGGGATAGGCGTTCATGTTATAGCCGTCTCGTTTTCCTTTTTCGTAAAAAATGGTCCCTGCAGCCGCAATCATGGCTGCATTATCCGTACATAGCGATAAAGGCGGTATGACTAACTCTACATCCTTCAATTCTTCCATTTTCTTTTGCAATTCGCTACGCAAACCACGATTTGCTGCCACGCCCCCGGCAAGTAAAACTTGTTTTACTTGAAATTGTTTGGCGGCTCTCACTGTTTTTTCAGTCAATACTTCTACCACACTCGCCTGAAAACTTGCAGCCACATCTTCAGGGCGATACTGTTCCCCTCTTTGCTCCGCATTATGCAAAGTATTAATGACTGCTGATTTTAATCCGCTAAAACTGAAATCATAGGATCCGTCTTCCAGCCAAGCCCTCGGAAAATCGATCAATGCTTTTCCTTCATGCGCAAGACGGTCAATGACCGGCCCTCCGGGATAGGTTAGATTCAATGTTCTGGCTACCTTGTCATAAGCCTCTCCGGCCGCGTCATCTCTTGTTTCCCCAATCACTTCGAATGTTCCGTGCTCTCTCATCAGCACTAATTCCGTATGGCCGCCTGAAACTACCAGCGCTATCAACGGAAAGCGCATATCCGTTACGAGCCGATTAGCATAAATATGGCCCGCAATATGATGCACACCGACAAGAGGGATTTGATGAGCAAAGGCAAGCGCTTTTGCCGCGTTGACGCCAATGAGCAGCGCCCCGACAAGACCGGGTCCTTTCGTCACCGCAATCGCGTCTAATTGAGAAAAATCTAGACCGGCTTCCTTGATCGCTTCTTCAATGACAATCGTGATTTGTTCCACATGATGGCGTGATGCGATTTCCGGGACAACGCCCCCAAATCGTTTGTGGCTCTCTATTTGAGACGCCACTTTGTTGGAGAGAATTTCCTTGCCATTTTTGACAACGGAAGCAGCCGTTTCATCACAGCTTGTTTCAATTCCTAAAATGTACATATCCTTTTCCATTATAAGTTCACCCACATTATCAAAGCATCTTCTTGATTATCCGTATAGTACCCTTTACGGATACCTCCTTTTTGAAACCCTAATTTTTTGTAAAGAGACTGAGCTGGCATATTGCTTACCCTAACCTCTAACGTCATCGTTTTCGCCCCAAGCTCCCTTGCCAACTCCATCATTTTGCTCAGCAAAGCTTCGCCAAATCCTCTTCCTCGATATTGAGGCAAAACAGCAATGTTCGTGACATGAGCTTCATCCAAAATAATCCAAGAACCACAGTACCCGGCTACCTTGTCATTGACCACTACCACAAGATAATGGGCAAAATGGTTTTGTTCCAGTTCATAATAAAACGATTCTTTCGTCCAAGGAAGGGTGAAACTCGAATGTTCTACCTCCATCACTTCATCAATATCTTCGATTCTCATAAATCGATATTGTATGCGTTCCATTGATCTTCAGCCCTCTTCATGTTCCTTTTGCTTTTCAAGCCATTTTGCCTCTGCTTCAGCCAAACGAATATAATTCGGGACAAATGAGTGCAAGTCTTCTTCCGGCATGTTCATGCCCATTTTGGCAAGCTCTCCCGGACGAGGGTTGTGAAGAGTGTCCGGCGCAAAATCGGCTTGATCTCCCAACATTTCTTTTATCGAAGAACGGTGGAGGGAAAGATCGTTTCCCATAAATAAAACGGGTTCTTTTTTCCTCTTTAATTCTTCACACCAATCGGATAAAAGGACATTTTGATCTTCTGATTCAGTCGTCAGCTGACCATTTATATAACGGTATAAACCGGTGTAGACTCGTCCTCTTCTGGCATCAAAGATTGGACAAATGAAATGCGGGTAGTAATGGGCGCCGGCAGCAATAGCAGCTAAACTGGAAACCCCGCTGATCGGAATTTGCAAGGACCAAGCAAGCGTTTTCGCAATGGTCACGCCTATACGAATTCCGGTATAAGATCCCGGTCCTTTTGCTACGACGATTTTATCCAATTCTTGGGGAGAAGTCTCACAGTCTTTTAATAAATACTCAATGGCCGGCATTGCGCGGATGGAATGGTTCTTTTTTGTATTGCTGATATATTCCCCAATCACTTTATTCTCATCTGCTAATCCAACGCCTAACGGATAATTTGATGTATCAATCGCTAACACTTTCATAAAAAAAGCTCCTCACATAACCGTTCATATCTTTTTCCAACAGGTTCAAACACAAAGCGTCTTGTTGTCATATCCTCATTATAAATAGAAATCTGCAAATATTCATCCGGAAGCTGGTCCTCAATTAAATGGGCCCACTCTACCACACATACACCCTGTCCAAAAAAATACTCATCAAATCCAAGATCCTCCTCCGGATCGCTTACTCGATAGACATCCATATGATAGAAAGGAATTCTTCCTTTATATTCCTTAATAATCGTAAAAGTGGGACTATTAATCGTTCTTTCGACCCCTAAGCCTTTCGCAATGCCTTTGGTAAACGTCGTTTTCCCGGCTCCCAAATCACCTTCCAACAGAAGAACATCCCCGGCATCCAACTTTTTTGCAAGAGATTCTGCCAAACGAAACGTTTCTTCCGGACTTTTCGTTACAGTTTCATATCGGCCCATCCTTAATCTCCTTTTAGCTCAAGATTCCTTTTTATTAGCTTCTGTCTATAAAAAAACCTTAGGATAATGCGAATCCTAAGGTCGTTCATCGTATTATAAGCAGTATACCCTACATTTCAAAAATAAAAAAGAACGAAACAACGTTTCGTCAACAAAACTTAGTGAATGGCGGTCCCGACGGGAATCGAACCCGCGATCTCCTGCGTGACAGGCAGGCGTGATAACCGCTACACTACGGGACCATCCTTATGATGAAACAATTGCGGGGGCAGGATTTGAACCTGCGACCTTCGGGTTATGAGCCCGACGA
>NZ_JBBOVU010000001.1:3165000-3493762 GCF_038006725.1 Bacillus sp. FSL W8-1127
GGTTTCGGGTCTGCGACCCCATACTCATGCGCCCTGTTCAGACTCGCTTTCGCTGCGGCTCCGTCTTTCCGACTTAACCTCGCATGAGATCGCAACTCGCCGGTTCATTCTACAAAAGGCACGCCATCACCCGTAAACGGGCTCTGACTACTTGTAGGCACACGGTTTCAGGTTCTCTTTCACTCCCCTCCCGGGGTGCTTTTCACCTTTCCCTCACGGTACTGGTTCACTATCGGTCACTAGGGAGTATTTAGCCTTGGGAGATGGTCCTCCCAGCTTCCGACGGGATTCCTCGTGTCCCGCCGTACTCAGGATCCACCAGGGAGGGAACGAAGTTTCGACTACAGGGTTGTTACCTTCTCTGACGGGCCTTTCCAGACCTCTTCGTCTACCTCGTTCCTTTGTAACTCCACGATTGGTGTCCTACAACCCCAGAAGGCAAGCCTTCTGGTTTGGGCTGTTCCCGTTTCGCTCGCCGCTACTCAGGGAATCGCTGTTGCTTTCTCTTCCTCCGGGTACTTAGATGTTTCAGTTCCCCGGGTTGCCTTCCTTACCCTATGGATTCAGGCAAGGATGCTGCCCCATTACGGGCAGCGGGTTTCCCCATTCGGAAATCTCCGGATCAACGCTTACGTACAGCTCCCCGGAGCTTTTCGGAGTTAGTCCCGTCCTTCATCGGCTCCTAGTGCCAAGGCATCCACCGTGCGCCCTTTCTAACTTAACCATGTTGGTTTTATCCTAGATGGCGATACTCGGTTTATGCTACTTCTTTCTTCTATCTAGTTTTCAAGGAACAACTTGGAAGGATGAAATCCTTCAAAACTGAACAAAACGAAAGCGTACAATTGATATCTGTCCAGCTCCGGCTCCTAGGTGCTCGAGGTCACAATCCATCTTGCTGCGGTGGTTGAAATACTACCTCCTCGCAAGCTGTCTTGTGCTTGTCGCACCTGAACAGTCGCCTCTGCTTTTCTTCTTCCTTAGAAAGGAGGTGATCCAGCCGCACCTTCCGATACGGCTACCTTGTTACGACTTCACCCCAATCATCTGCCCCACCTTCGGCGGCTGGCTCCCGTAAGGGTTACCTCACCGACTTCGGGTGTTGCAAACTCTCGTGGTGTGACGGGCGGTGTGTACAAGGCCCGGGAACGTATTCACCGCGGCATGCTGATCCGCGATTACTAGCGATTCCGGCTTCATGCAGGCGAGTTGCAGCCTGCAATCCGAACTGAGAATGGTTTTTTGGGATTAGCTCCACCTCGCGGTTTCGCGACCCTTTGTACCATCCATTGTAGCACGTGTGTAGCCCAGGTCATAAGGGGCATGATGATTTGACGTCATCCCCACCTTCCTCCGGTTTGTCACCGGCAGTCACCTTAGAGTGCCCAACTGAATGCTGGCAACTAAGGTCAAGGGTTGCGCTCGTTGCGGGACTTAACCCAACATCTCACGACACGAGCTGACGACAACCATGCACCACCTGTCACTCCGTCCCCCGAAGGGGAACCCTCTATCTCTAGAGGTAGCGAAGGATGTCAAGACCTGGTAAGGTTCTTCGCGTTGCTTCGAATTAAACCACATGCTCCACCGCTTGTGCGGGCCCCCGTCAATTCCTTTGAGTTTCAGCCTTGCGGCCGTACTCCCCAGGCGGAGTGCTTAATGCGTTAGCTGCAGCACTAAAGGGTGGAAGCCCTCTAACACTTAGCACTCATCGTTTACGGCGTGGACTACCAGGGTATCTAATCCTGTTCGCTCCCCACGCTTTCGCGCCTCAGCGTCAGTTACAGACCAGAGAGCCGCCTTCGCCACTGGTGTTCCTCCACATCTCTACGCATTTCACCGCTACACGTGGAATTCCGCTCTCCTCTTCTGCACTCAAGTCTCCCAGTTTCCAATGACCCTCCACGGTTGAGCCGTGGGCTTTCACATCAGACTTAAGAGACCGCCTGCGCGCGCTTTACGCCCAATAATTCCGGACAACGCTTGCCACCTACGTATTACCGCGGCTGCTGGCACGTAGTTAGCCGTGGCTTTCTGGTCAGGTACCGTCAAGGTACCGCCCTGTTCGAACGGTACTTGTTCTTCCCTGACAACAGAGCTTTACGATCCGAAGACCTTCTTCGCTCACGCGGCGTTGCTCCGTCAGACTTTCGTCCATTGCGGAAGATTCCCTACTGCTGCCTCCCGTAGGAGTCTGGGCCGTGTCTCAGTCCCAGTGTGGCCGATCACCCTCTCAGGTCGGCTACGCATCGTCGCCTTGGTGAGCCGTTACCTCACCAACTAGCTAATGCGCCGCGGGCCCATCTGCAAGCGGCAGCTTGCGCCGCCTTTCAACCTTCCTTCATGCGAAGGAAGATATTATCCGGTATTAGCCCCGGTTTCCCGGAGTTATCCCCGTCTTGCAGGCAGGTTGCCCACGTGTTACTCACCCGTCCGCCGCTAACTTTCAAAAAGCAAGCTTCTTGAAAGTCCGCTCGACTTGCATGTATTAGGCACGCCGCCAGCGTTCGTCCTGAGCCAGGATCAAACTCTCCAAAAAGAAATTTGACTTGGCTTGTTTCAATTGAAACATTGGTTTACGCTTCGTTTTGTTCAGTTTTCAAGGAGCCATCTATTGTATTGGAGCGGGTGATGGGAATCGAACCCACGACAACAGCTTGGAAGGCTGTGGTTTTACCACTAAACTACACCCGCATCTCCAAATCGGGAAGACAGGATTCGAACCTGCGACCCCATGGTCCCAAACCATGTGCTCTACCAAGCTGAGCTACTTCCCGATGCGACATTTTTTAATTGTACATGGCGCGCCCAAGAGGAGTCGAACCCCTAACCTTCTGATCCGTAGTCAGACGCTCTATCCAATTGAGCTATGGGCGCATTTGCCGATGCGGTCGAGAGGACTCGAACCTCCACGGGGTCGCCCCCACTAGGCCCTCAACCTAGCGCGTCTGCCATTCCGCCACGACCGCATTTTAAAGAACGTTTCTTATTATACTATTTTTTTAGAATAAGTCAATAATTTTTTTGGTGCGGGTGAAGGGATTCGAACCCCCACGCCCGAAGGCGCCAGATCCTAAGTCTGGTGCGTCTGCCAATTCCGCCACACCCGCAAAATGTGAGCCATGGAGGATTCGAACCTCCGACCCTCTGATTAAAAGTCAGATGCTCTACCGACTGAGCTAATGGCTCATTTAGAAGTTGGCTGGGCTAGCTGGATTCGAACCAGCGCATCACGGAGTCAAAGTCCGTTGCCTTACCGCTTGGCTATAGCCCAACAAACAATGGCGGTCCCGACGGGAATCGAACCCGCGATCTCCTGCGTGACAGGCAGGCGTGATAACCGCTACACTACGGGACCGTAGATAGCAACAGCCAGTCCAACTGTTGCCGATTATAGATGGAAGTGACCCGTACGGGATTCGAACCCGTGTTACCGCCGTGAAAGGGCGGTGTCTTAACCACTTGACCAACGGGCCACGGTGGCGGAGAAGGCGGGATTCGAACCCGCGCGCCACATATTTGTGACCTAACGGTTTAGCAAACCGTCCTCTTCAGCCACTTGAGTACTTCTCCTTCATAAAGTGGCTCCGCAGGTAGGATTCGAACCTACGACCGATCGGTTAACAGCCGATTGCTCTACCACTGAGCTACTGCGGAACAATTGAAATAACTTATTAGCTTGTCGACTCTTCATATTATAATGACCTATATTTAACAAGTCAAGCATAAAATGAAAAATTTTTTTATTACCATGTTCTTCAAATGGGCATTCTATTTAGGATCCCACCATCACTTTGCAACAAATTTTATGTAGGTTCCATTACACCCTGTCACTTACTGTCTCCATTCCCGCCTCAGGTTATTTCAAAATAACAAAAATGATATAAAAAACTTTTGAACAGTCAATGGAAAGTCGTCTTCTGTTTAATGCCTTACAAAATGACTTTCCATTAAAGAGAGTCGCCCTTTACATTTTCCGCAAACAAATTTCTTAGTATCCATCCTTCTCATACGCTTGAAAATTTGTTTGCACGATTGACATTGATAAATATATTGTTTTGTCGAGCGCTTTTTCTGAACAGTGGTCAAGGTGGAACAAAAACGAGGCGCTTTCACGCGATGCATTAATTCTTTAAAATCCCTGTCACGATGACGGTAGCCTTTCCCCTCTAGATGTAAATGATAATGGCAAAGCTCGTGCTTTATAATTCCTATTAATTCTTCTAAGCCATACTCTTCATAATGCTTCTTATTCACCTCTATATTGTGAGAATTCAACAAATACCTTCCGCCGGTAGTTCTAAGCCTCGGGTTAAAAAGCGCTTTATGAGTAAATGCTTTACCAAACCATTGTTGCGAAATAGTCTCTACTAGAGACTGCAATTCTTTGTTATCCAACCTCAACACCCCTCTGGAAACTTGACAAACCTATTCAGCATACTTATTAGTATCCGGATTTTTCTTTTGATTTTAAGCTTGGCATATTCTGTCACAACATCCGGCGCCTTCGTTTGATCGCTTCATACAAACTGTATTTCGTGCCACTCGGTAAAAAAACGTGCTCATCCTTCGACCGCAAAAGAATCCTGTGCTTATGGCATCAAGAAAGCCGCAGCACCCGCCTTCAAAGCTAGAGTCCTGCGGCCCGTTTAGACGGTTGATTATCAACACTGGGAGGGTTTGATATGCCTAATTGGCTAAAAAATCAAATGCGAATGGCGTTTTTGCAAAAAGACCGAAGCCAAATCAAGTTATTGAACCAATGCTGGTTTTTTTACACGGAAAGAGAATTGAAGCAAAACGTAAAACCGCTCAAGTCAGTATAGACTGATGACATCCCACACTGCGATAATGCACTCTGGTGCATGTCTACTCATTAGGAGCAATCATCGTTAATGAAACTCTTCCTTTATTTAAGTCAACCTGATCGACCCAGACAGTGACCAAGTCGCCCACTGACACTACATCGAGAGGATGTTTCACAAACTCTTTTTTCATTTTGGAAATATGAACAAGTCCATCTTCTTTCACTCCGATGTCCACAAAAGCTCCAAAATCTACTACATTGCGAACCGTTCCCTCGAGCTCCATGCCCGGTTTGAGGTCTTCCATTTTCAAAATATCTTTCTTTAAAAGCGGTTTAGGCAGTTCATCACGAGGATCTCTTTCCGGTTGAATAAGAGCATCGACAATGTCTTTCAGAGTCAGTTCACCGATGCCTAACGATTCAGCTGCATCTTTAATGGAAAGCCGTTCCAACGCTTCCCGCAATTCAGACGTGCCAAGATCAGCTGTCGTAAATCCTAGTTTTTCAAGCAATTGGCGGACTTGCGGATAGCTTTCCGGATGAATAGGAGTCCGGTCCAATGGCTCTTCCCCATCTAAAATTCTTAAAAAGCCAATAGACTGTTCAAACGTTTTTGCTCCTAACCTCGGAATGTCTTTTAGCTGCATCCGATTAGTAAACCGGCCATTTTCATTTCTATACTTCACAATATTGTTGGCAACGGATTTAGAAAGTCCAGAAACATATTGAAGCAAAGAGGCTGAAGCCGTGTTGACATTTACCCCCACTGAATTCACAACCGTCTCCACCACAAAATTAAGGGATTCCTGCAATTTTTTCTGTGAAACATCGTGCTGATATTGTCCTACGCCAATGGATTTCGGGTCGATTTTGACTAGTTCCGCCAAAGGATCTTGAAGCCTTCTGGCAATCGATACGGCGCTTCTTTCCTCCACTTGAAGATCGGGAAACTCCTCGCGTGCCAAATCAGAAGCAGAGTAAACACTCGCGCCGGCCTCGTTTACAATGAGGTAAAAAATATCTTTTTCCATATTTTTTAAAATGTCTGCCACAAATTGTTCTGTTTCCCGAGAAGCCGTTCCATTGCCAATGGCTACTACTTCAATTGGAAAACGTTCCAAGAGATCAATAAAAAGGCGTTTCGCTTCTTCTTTCTTTGCTTTCGGAGGATGGGGATAAATCACTCCGATATGAAGCACTTTTCCCGTTTCATCGACTACGGCCAGTTTGCATCCCGTACGATAAGCCGGATCCACTCCAAGAACGGTTTTTCCTTTTAAAGGTGGTTGCATTAACAACCTTTTCAGATTTTCTGAAAAAATATGGATCGCCCTGTCTTCCGCTTTTTCCGTCAATTGATTGCGAATTTCCCTCTCAATAGAAGGTTGTATGAGCCGTTTGTAGCTGTCTTCCAGCGCTTCTTGAACAAAACGGGCAGATATGCTTTCCTTATTTTGAATGACCTTTTTCTGTAAAAAGCGTAAAATGTTTTCCGCATCTGTTTGAATTGACACCCGCAAAATCTCTTCTTTTTCTCCGCGGTTCACGGCCAATACACGGTGGGAAGCTGCTTTAATGACCGGTTCTTCATATTCGTAGTACATTTCATAAACCTTTTTTTCATCTTTTTCCGCATCTTTCACCGTACACTTTAACGTTCCATTTCGAAATGTTTCTTTTCGAATCCAGTCTCTTATAGAAGCATCATCCGAGATCATTTCCGCAATAATGTCTTTGGCACCCTGGATGACTTCTTCTATCGAGAAAAGTTCTTTTTCGTCTGATAAATAGTTCGTTGCTTCTTCTTCAACAGACCCCGTCACCGGGAAACTTAGCAGCCAAAGAGCGAAAGGTTCCAGGCCTTTTTCCTTGGCAATGGTCGCTTTTGTCCGTCTTTTTTGTTTATACGGGCGGTAATAGTCTTCTACCTCTTGCAGTTTATCAGCAGCTAAAATCTTTTGCTGCAATTCTTCCGTCAGCTTGCCTTGTCCTTCAATGCTGCGCAAAACTTCTTCTTTTCGTTTCTCCAAGTTCTGAAGGTAGTCCCATCTTTCCATAATCGAACGAATTTGAACTTCGTCGAGCGCTCCGGTTGCTTCTTTTCGGTAACGAGCGATAAACGGGACTGTATTGCCCTCTTCCAACATGGAAATAACCGTTTGTACTTGTTTCCATTTTAGTGATTGTTCTTCAGCTATCTTTTTTAGTAAATTCATTTCTCTGTCAGTCGATTGTTCAATCATATTCGTTCCGTTCAAAACGGAGTTCACTCCTTTTCCTAAACTTCTAGAAAAAGCAAAAAAGTCTTCCAAATGGAGAATCGAGGAAGTCCTTTTCAATCGATACACTATCGATGAGCAGCAAAAGCTTCTTCTTATCCGTTGAGTGATTAAGCTGCCCTCTAGTCGGATGATTCAAAAAACATCAAGGTGAGCTAATACACCCGCTCTAATAGACATTCGATTGATCATATATGTGTTCTCCCATTTTATCATAATTTCCTCTTTAGCAGATAAGGTGAGACGGAATGAGGAAGAAAGTAGGGGGTTGGTTGGGACTCTGGCAGCTCATTGATTCAATTTTTTCCAAAAAAAATGACGAGAGAACCCTTCTCGCCCGTGATCCCCATCGTCATTCTTTTTTAGAAAAAATCAATCAAACTGCTAATTCCTCTCAAAAAATACTTTCTTATCATTGGTTTCAAACGAAAAATTATGCTTTTTTGGTTTCCCCATCTCTATATTCAGAAAAACTGTCTATGCCAAATTTTTTATGAGATTGGGAAGCAGCAAATGACACACTATGTTTCCAATTATGCATCGGTTTCATTTTTCCGAATTCATCGTTTCGGATCGAATGGCTTTTTTTAATTTTTGAACGGCGCGACGTTGAAGACGGGACACATGCATTTGGGAAATTCCCAGCTTTTCGCCTACATCTTTTTGGCTCATATTTTTCAAATACGTATACTGTATAATTTTCCATTCTCTTTCGCTCAGTACAGGAAGAACCTTTTCCAAGTCGAGACGCTGATCCACTTTTTCATATCCTTTTTCCTCATTGCCCACCATATCAAGCAGTGTCATAGTGCCACCTTCAGAATCAGCTTCAATTGTACGATCTACGGATAACGTCTGGTAGCTTCTCCCCATTTCCATCGCTTCCAAAACTTCTTCTTCCGAGATATCCAAGTAATCAGCGATTTCCTTTATTTGCGGTGATCTTTGCATTTCACTTGTCAGTTTTTCGACTGTTGATTGAATTTTAGGGCTCAGTTCTTTAATTCTGCGGGGAACATGAACACTCCATGTCTTATCCCGCAAATAGCGTTTGATCTCGCCGACAATAGTTGGTACCGCAAACGCTTCAAAGCTTTTGCCAAAAGATCGGTCATAGCGGCGGATGGCCCCTAAAAGCCCGATCATTCCAACTTGTACGATGTCCTCATGATAAGATTTTCCCTTGGAATACTTTCGTGCAATCGATTCAACCAAATGATGATAATGCGTCACGATTTTTTCCTGCGATTCTTGGCATTTATGACGCTGAAACTCTTCGATCCATTTCATAACCTTTTGTTTAAAAGGACATTCATTAGGTTGAGATGGTTTTCGCATCCCTCTCCACCTGCTCTCTTTTAAGGTATTTTGTCATAAAGACGGATACCCCTTCTTGGTGATGGATTTTCACATCATCCATAAGCGTTTCAATCAAATATAATCCTAATCCTCCTTCACGAAAAAATTCTCCTTCCCTTTGTTCAAGATGGCACATCTCCTTTTTCAAATCAGATGAATGGAAACTTTGACCTCTATAGGCCACCATTAATTCCAATCGATCATGATATAGAGAAAATCCAATGACCATTTCTCCTTTTCCTTGTTCTTGGTACGCAAATGGTATTGCATTGAGAATCGCTTCGCTGACAACAATTTTCAAGTCCTCAATAGCCTCATACATAAAACCCATTCGACTTGCGATCCCAGATAGCGTTAAACGGATTACTCCTATATACTCCGGCTTGGCAGGTATTTTCATCTCGATATAATCAAAAGGCTGCCCCATGACACTCCATCCTCTGCTTTCTTGTTACATGTTCAAGATATCCACAAAATCTGATGATGTCAAATCATCTATTGAATCGTTCTGTAAGCCCCATTCAATAAAATTTCTAATGAATCTGCCATTTGTAAAAAGAATAACAAATACTTCGAGGCATGTACTATCCAATTATTTCAAGTCGAACCAATCCACAACTACCTAATTCTCCTTTTCCTCCGCATAAGAATCGTAATTTTCTTAACTCATGGAAAACGCAATCTTTTCTTAATCGCTGCTCTTTTTCCATACCGTTCTTTATTCGGCTATATCTCATAGGTTTAGATATTAAAATGATCGAAGTACAATGAATGGTATAACTGGTTGCCAAGGTAGACGCCTGTCTCAATAAAAAACCAAAAACCGAATTGGAGAATTTCTATCAGTTAGTCCTATAACCCGTGTTAGGCAGCTGCAAAACTGGGTGTTTAAAAGGCTGTATCTATTGCGGCCCAACTTGCGTACTATTTGATGAAATGTAATGATGAGGCACACAGCATACGGGGGTAAAAATAAAAACCTTGATCCCTTAATTTTTAAGAGGTCAGGTTTTATTTTTTTTATTCTTTTTCCCGTCTAATAACCACACAAACAATCTAAAAAATACAACGAAAAACAAAGATTGTATCATGTTTTCAGTCCAATTGAATGTATTATTTTCAACATAATCAAAAATAACTAAAACAAAATATAATACGATGGATAATATGAAATTCTTATAAAAGACGTTCATATCATTCCTCCTTGAAGTGTTTAAAAACGAAAAACCATTTCTCTCCCACTCTAAAATTCCAACACAAATAGAGAATCCCCCACTTCATTTTATCTAAAATTTTCTATATTTTCGGATAATTACATCCGCTTATAAACATAAAACGAGTCATTTTAGTACTATTGAAAGTTTGCTGATTTCTGTCATGTAAACCACTTTAGTCAATCATAAACTATTCTCAGTCATATTTCTAATTTTCAGAATAACGGTTTTCCTTTTTCAAACAAGGCTGACTGAAATGCGTGCATCGGGTAAATAGATCAAAACAAACGGTGTGAGTAAAATGTTTGTGGGAGAAATTCTTAGAATTCCCCGATGAGGGGGTTGGGAACGTAGGTTCGCAATCCCCCTCATCGGGGCCACCAAGCAAAGCGCGGTAGGATCCCAAGCAGGAAACATGAAAAAAGGACTCTCTCCCTGGTAAGATGATCATTGTTCACACCATCAAACAGGAGGAGAGAGTCCCATGAATATTCAACAACATCTTACCACAAATTCGTTGACATGGAAAGAGATCGAACTTGATTTGTTTCGAGCCTTGCAAAACGCCTTCACCGAGCTGTTTACGGCTCTGTTGGAGGACATCGACCGACAATTGGCGGAAACCCGGGACAAGCGCCGGTACCACTTGAAAGACAAACGACGCACCACGATTCAAACCTTGTTTGGCGAAGTTACCTTTGAGCGAAACTACTATTTAGACCGAGAACAAAACCGTTACACGTTTTTGCTTGATTCCTTTTTAGCGTTTGATGGATCGCAGTCAATCAGCCCTTGTCTAGAAGAAACGGCGATGGGATTGGCTGTGGAGTGCTCTTCCTATCGCAAAGCGGCTCATACGCTTGCCCAGATGGTCGGGTATCCGGTGATGAGCCATGAGACGATCCGCCAGTTGGTGCTCGAGGCTGAAGTTCCGCTGCACTGCCCGGTTGACCAGCGATATGGACGGGTGCTGTTTGTGGAGGCCGATGGACTGTTTGTCTCTCTCCAAGGGAAGGGAAAACGGGCCAAGGAAGACAAAATCCTGACCGTTCACGAAGGATGGAAGCGCAACGGCTCACGGATCGAATTCGTGAATCAGCGCCATTACGTCCATGAAGGCAAGGGGGAGGTGTGGGAAGGCTTCGAGGAATTTTTGATGAACGAATATGCCTATGATCCGTGTCGGGATCTTCTTGTCATCAACGGGGACGGCGCTCCATGGATTACCGCGTGCCGGGAGTATTTCAAAGGACGGGTCTGCTTCCAATTGGATCGATTCCACGTGGCGCGTGAGTTGCGCCAATGCCTCTCGGGCCATCCACGGTGGCAGGCGATTCGGCAAAAGCTGGCGAAGCAGGATGAAGAGAAGCTGCTTGTGGAACTGAACAGCGCCCTCGGCACGCTGGGGGACGAAGCGAAAGAACAACAGCTGGCTGCCTTGATCCACCGGATCGAATCGATGCCGGGATGCATCCGTGATTACCGGGAATGGCTGAAGGAGCAAGGAGTGGACACAACGGGCATGTATCCGATGGGGAGGGCTGAAAGCGTGATGAGCCAGCTGGCGTATCGGGTGAAATACCGCCGCAGTTGGACAGACAAGGGACTCAGGGCGTTTTTCAAGGCAATGATTGCCCGGATGGATGGGATTCGTCTTTTCGGACATCGTTTAGGAGAAGAATCGTCGCATCCGGCGGAGGAAACGGCATCTACCAAACAGACGATCGTGAACAAGGCGAAACAACGCATCCGCCGTCTTCTTCCAGAGGTAACGCGGAATAACGTGCCATATTTACAGCAATCGTCCGGGACTCCGATCTATCATGCCCTGTCTGAATTCAAGGGATGGTAAAAAAAGGTATACATATTCGTCTGTCATGGCAAGGGATGAGAGTCCGAAAGCGCTTACGGATGAAATTCAAAAAAATGGTTCGCTAACCTATGACTTACATCTATTTTCAGCGAACCAAAAAAATTCCCACAAAGTCTTGACTGACTCAAACAAACGGAAGTAAAAGGCGGGTTCATGTTGAATGCTATCCTTGCAAATCCGCAGAGTATGCTTTGCTTGACGGCAATCACACACCTACACGAAGGTTAAGGTGAAGATTTTTGAAGCAGATAGGCAGTCCAAAGAAAAAATCTTTTTTCTCTAAAGATAAGAGCCAATTTATTAAAGTAGACTTTCCGACAAATAAACGGCTTTTTTTGCATTTACACGCAACCGCAAACGTTTTTAAATGTGAGTAAATAACAACGCCCCTTTAGACAACCAAGGAGCGTTCATTTAAAAGTCTATTAGACCTAAACTGATTTGCAAGGCTTCGTCCACTTTTTCCATCATTTCTTCATCTAAATGGGAAATTTTATCCGTTAAGCGTTGTTTGTCAATTGTGCGTATTTGTTCCAGCAAGATAACGGAATCCCGCTCAAAACCATATCGCTTTGCGTCAATTTCTACGTGTGTAGGCAGTTTGGCTTTTTGGATTTGCGCTGTGATAGCAGCAACAATTACAGTGGGACTAAACCGGTTCCCTATGTCGTTTTGAAGGACTAGTACTGGACGCACTCCGCCTTGCTCCGAGCCGACAACAGGGGAAAGGTCTGCAAAATACACATCACCACGCTTAACAATCAAAGGATTAGCCCCCACTTACTAATCGTTCTACCGTATTCTCTGCCTCATATTCCGCTTGAATAGCCTCGGAGGCAATAGCAAGATTGATTTTTGCCATTTCCATATAGCCTCGTCTCATCGTTTCCCTTATTTGACGCTTTTTGCGTTCTCGAAGATACGCTTTTGTGGCGCGATAAATAAATTCATTGCGATTCACATTTTCCTGCTCAGCAAATCCGTCTAATTCGTTTAAAAATTGCTGCGGCAATCGAATTAAGATTTCTGTCGTTGTGCTGGATTCAGACACGAACTACACCTCCACCGTTCACTGCAATAACCGTCTCTTTACACTACCAAATCCATGATACCATCAATTGAGCCGCCCGAAAAGATAAATTATGAATTCTTCACCTATTATCGTCATAAAAACACGAAAATTATGCATTTATATTGACAAAGAAAAAAATTCACTGCTTACATTTTCCGGTGAGAAGACAAAAGTGGGTTTGAAACGTCCACAATCTTTCCGGATTCTATATAGACACGGGGAACTCGATGGGAAATCATACAACCAATTTCATAATGAATCGTTTCAAGCTTTGCCGCAATTTCATCCATCGTGATTTCATCCCGGCCTTGCTTACCGATCAAAACGACTTCCGTTCCTACGGGCACTTCCTCATCTAAGCGGATCATGCATTGATCCATGCAAATTCGTCCTACGATAGGAGCTCTTTTCCCGCCAACCAGCACTTCTTGGCCTTGAAGCTTGCGAATCCAGCCGTCTGCATAGCCGATTGGCAAAGTAGCGATCCATTCATCTTCCTTTGCTTCATATACACCCCCGTAGCTGATTCTTTCTCCCTTCTTCACCTTTTTCACATGAACAATTTTTGTATGCAGAGATAATGCCGGTTTTAATTCAAAAGGAAGAAGGGATTGGATGTCGGCAGAAGGCGACAGCCCATACATCGAAATTCCATAGCGAACGAGATTAAAAGCATGAGATGTTTCTTTAAACCTTAAAGTAGCTGCACTATTCGCGCAATGAATATATTTTGGTTTTTGTTCCAGAAGTTGCACCATCACTTGAAATTTTTCAAATTGTTTCCGGAAATAATCTGTATCTACTTCGTCGGCTGTCGCAAAATGAGTAAAAATCCCTTCTAATCGAAAGGCAGGGGAACGCATAATTCGTTTTTCCAATGCTTTCAACTCTTTTTCGGTCCTTACACCGATTCGGCCCATTCCCGTATCTACTTTCATATGCACACTTAACGAGGAGCCATTCAAAAATGGTTCCGCTCTTTCCAACCATTCTTCCTGAAACACCGTCAACGAAATACGATGGTCTGCTGCCAACTTGGCGTCTTCCGGCCTGGAAGCTCCTAATACTAAAATCGGCACTTCGATTCCGCTGTTCCTTAATTTCAAAGCTTCATCTAAAAAGGCCACAGCCAAACCTTTGGCTCCCGCCTTTATAGCGGTGTTGGCAACTTGAACATCACCGTGACCGTATGCATTGGCTTTTACCACAGCAAATAAATCCGTTGTAGACGGCAAAAGTTGCAAAGCTTCTTTTACATTATAAGCAATGTGATCCAAATTAATTTCAACCCATGTATCCCTGTAAAACTGAGATGTATCCACTCATGACCCTTCTTTCCACTAAACTCCCCTTCATTATGACAAATATTGTCGAATTTTTAAATGCAAAAAAAGAACTGGCCTAAAAGTAAAATGACTTTTGAGCCAGCCTTTTCTGTATCATATGAGTTTCCGTTGTTTAAATAGGGTAAAATTACCAATTAAAAAAGTATTCCCTCTTATTTTTCGGGATTTCCTTGCATGGAACTCGCAATTCTGATCATTTCTTGCTTCGTGAGGTTCTTCGATGCCAACGTATAGTCAACCCCTTGATACGTCCAAGAGAGCGAGTGATCCGTTATGGACCCGATGGCAAAGCCAAGATCCGCCACTTCACCATCCAAATCAATTGGTTCGGAAGCCTCAACAGCGTGAGCTTTTTCTTGAACAATCGTAAACGATTTTTTCCCGCCATAGGTAAGAACAACCCGTTTCCCATTATCAGATGACAACTCATTTTCTTCCACCAGCTTTGTTCCTTCTAAATCAGCAAGAGGATATTGAACGGAAAAATCTTGATCACCCGAGTTTGCAGCAACCGGTACTTCAAGCTGAGCTCCTGTCATATTCTTTTTCATATCAAAGGACGACGAATCAAAATTGGCATGTAGATCCAAATTTTTGAATTTGACGGTGACTAATGGATTGTGGTCGGTGTCCATTACTTTTACGGAGACAGGTGTTAAGTCTTTTTTGTTAAAAACGATTTCTTGGTAAGGAAGGATTTGCTTGTTTTGATAGCGGGTTTTGGTTTCAAATACATAGTGGTTTTTCGTTTCTTTAAAATTCGCCTCTTTATCTTCTAAAATGTCTTTCACTAACGACTCATATAAGTATGCTTGACTGCTGTTCTTAGGCCAATCACTTTGGAATCGAAAGCTTTTATTAAGGGCAGGAGTTAATACGTACACACCGGTATCATTTCGCAAAATCATTTGGCTCTGGTCTCTTTTGGCCGCCTTTAGTTCTACCCGGTAATATTGATGTTCTTTATTCCATACTTCCACATTATACGTTTGTTTTTCTTCTCCCACTTTTAAGGTCATTTGCGCTTCTGCTTTATACCCTTTTAATTTGCCGATTTTTTCATTTAGATCGGAAACAACCTCCTCTTTTGTCTTAGAACCGCAGGCAGCGAGAACAATCATTGTCAATAAGCCAACGAATAAGAGCGCCACATTCTTTTTCATTCTTTTCACTTCCCCTTTGTCTCATTTAAACATGAAAGGGAGAGAGAAGATGTTCAATAACCTAAGATGAACAGGCACTTATGCCTCTTTCGTCCAGCGCTGTTGCCTGCAATCTCGGCTTTTCGATCTTGTCTCTCCTGCTGTTATCCAATATATGAGACAACCATAGGGAATATGTACTTTAAAAATCTTTTCCCATTTTTTCGATGATCACTTGAGCAGCAGCAAATTCCCGGCTATGCGTAATAGTTAAATGAACTCCTTCTTTAAAAGGCTTGACGATCATCGGTTTTCCGTTCTCATTATATTGAATTTCGATGTCGTGAAACGTCAACTCTTTTCCGATTCCCGTTCCGTAGGCCTTGGAAAAAGCTTCTTTTGCCGCAAATCGCCCTGCCAAATATTCAGCTTGCCGTTTTGACGATAAAGATTGAAATATATTCATTTCATTTGCAGTCAGTATTCTACATGGAAATTTCGGTTGACGACGAATCAGCGTTTCAATCCTTTCCATTTCCACAATATCTAAACCAATGCCAATAATCATCACAGTTCGTCCCTTCTAAATGATTTCCGGCCGCATATAAATGGAGGTAGCATGTGAGAATCTTGCATCGAAATGCTTTTGGAACGCAGGATCGAAAAGCATTTCGTTGTTGCCCCAACTTCGTCACTCCCTTAACCAGAGGTGAAGTCCATGTTTCAGCGCAGTGAACGAATGGCAGATTTTATCCGTTATTATCCTTGCGTTTCCACATTAGCCGGTATTCAGACTCTATTTTATTTGGCGACATGGATTCCTTTTTTCCCTGCTGTCGCTTTCTACCAATCTTTTTCCGGAACCAATATCGCGATTGCGAATGGAGAATGGTGGCGACTCATTTCCTCCATTTTCATTCATAGAGGATTCTCCCATTTTTTCTTCAACACGATCACACTGGTTTTATTCGCTCCTCCTTTAGAGATTATGTTAAAAAAAATCAAGTTTTTATTACTCTACTTATTATCCGGGATTTTCGCAAATGCCGCCACCTTTCTATTTATGCCTTTAACCTACACTCATATCGGTTCAAGCGGAGCCATTTTCGGGTTATTCGGGTCCTTTGCCGCTTTCTTGCTGGTGAAGCCCCCTTTGCTAGCCGATCATCATCAAAAAATCATTTTTCCGGTTGTACTCATCGCTCTATTGATGACGTTTATTCAAACCGAAGTGAATATCGTTTCCCACCTGGCAGGTTTTGCTTGCGGATTCTTCATGGGCATCCTGTATCGAAAGAAACTCCTTGTTGAATGATCATCCTATTAAGAACGACAATGGCGGAAAGCAACCAGCCGTTTTCGCATTTCTCGCTCCAGATATTTGCAAACAAAAAAGCATAGGAATTCCTATGCTTTTGGAACGGATTTTCTTCGGCTCACGCGCGATCTTTGATTTTTGCGTTGATTTCCTTGTGTTTTATTAAAAGAACGTCTGCTCTCTTTTTTCATTGGCAGCGGCCCTTCCTCCGTAATATGGACAGGAGTGCGGTTCGGTTCTTTTGTAAGGAGTTTAAGGGCAGCGGCCACCACTTGACTTGGCGGGAACTGTGCCAGCAACTCGTTCGCTAATTCTTGATAGTCCTCTAAATTTTCATTATTTAAGCATGTCTCAATTTCATTCACGGCTGCTTTTTGTTGTCCGATGAGCGCTTCCGTCCATGTCGGCGGCTGCATCGGCGTCATCCGTTTTTTCGTCGTTCGTTCTACTTCTCTTAAATAGCCCATTTCCCTAGGGGATACGAACGTAATGGCAATTCCTTCTTTTCCGGCTCGTCCGGTCCTGCCAATACGGTGAACATAGCTTTCCGGATCTTGCGGAATATCATAGTTATAAACATGAGTAACCCCGGAAATATCCAATCCCCGTGCCGCAACGTCGGTCGCCACAAGAACATCGACTTTTCCTTCTTTAAACTTTTTCAGGACGTTCAAGCGTTTCATTTGGCTTAGGTCCCCGTGAATCCCTTCAGCAGAATACCCGCGCAAAGTAAGCGCCCTTGTCAATTCATCCACTCTACGCTTCGTTCTGCCGAATACAATCGCAAGCTCAGAAGATTGTACGT
Source organism: Bacillus sp. FSL W8-1127 (assembly GCF_038006725.1). Lineage (NCBI taxonomy): Bacteria > Bacillati > Bacillota > Bacilli > Caryophanales > Bacillaceae > Bacillus > Bacillus sp. FSL W8-1127. The sequence goes on from NZ_JBBOVU010000001.1 coordinate 3,182,216, forward strand.
CCAGAAGCCGGGAAAGAACGTCAAATTTTTCTCTTTCTTGAATCTTGATAAAATATTGTTCAATTTGCGGAACCGTCATTTCTTTTGCTTTCACTTGAACTAATTCCGGATTTTTCATAAATTTTTCGGCAATAGCACGGATCGGTTCCGGCATTGTTGCAGAAAAAAGAAGGGTTTGCCGCTCTTTCGGCATATGGGAAAGGATGGTTTCAATATCTTGAATAAAACCCATATTGAGCATTTCATCCGCTTCGTCAAGAACGAGCGTATGAAGATGGTCTAATTTTAATGTCTGTCTATTGATGTGATCAAGAATTCTTCCCGGAGTCCCCACAATCACATGCGGCTGTTTTTTCAAAGCGCGGATTTGTCTTTGAATATCTTGGCCGCCGTACACTGCAAGAATGCGCACCCGTTTATGATAGCCGATCTTATATAATTCCTCTGATACTTGGATGGCCAATTCCCGTGTAGGGGCTATGATCATTCCTTGAATATGATGATTTTTCGTATCGATTTTTTCCATTAACGGAATACCGAAAGCGGCGGTTTTCCCTGTACCCGTTTGAGCTTGTCCGATCAAATCCTTTCCGTCTAAGCTTTTTGGAATCGTGGCCGCTTGGATCGGAGTCGCCTCCTCGAAACCCAGTTGGTCAATCGATTTCAATAGAGCTGGACTCAAACCTAATTCTACAAATTTTGTCAATTCTCTCTTCTCCTTCTTAAACCTAAATAAATGTTTGTTACACAATATGCAGTTTTTTTCGTCTTACTTTTCAAAAAGGCCTTCATTGTTTCACGATAAATTCCTTTTATTTATATTTTTCCTTTTGATGAAAATGATATGGATGAGAACAGTCAATCAAGAAAAAATATGGAAGTTTCAATCACATGAAACGGTCTTAAAATTAGTTTTTCAAAAAAACATGAATAAAACACCTTAAACAAAAAAATACTCTTCCCACTGAAGAGCGATATTTAGCGTCACTTTTATCCGCTAACTCAGTTTCCTACACACGGATACGAGTAAAGATATCGAAAAGCAATGAGCTTGAACTTTCCATTATAGTCTAGAAGTACACAATCGCTAACCCTCTTAATGGTGGAAATGAAAGGAGACCTCCGGTTGGTATGCCGACTCCTTTGGCGGATTGATATGAAAGATGAATAACAAAGTGAAACTCCCACTAGCGGCAGCCTTTTTCGCTGAAACAATCGGCCTTTTGCGGGCAACTGACGTGCAACTACATTTTATGCCTGGCCTCATGGGCAGGGGCTGCCCATGAAAGCGTAATAAACAATTTACGGTAATCGTACCATTTCATTGAATAAAATTCAATTCCATCATCCTGATAACTTTATCCTTCTTAGTGGAAAAAAGCAAGGACTTTATTCCGTAAAGCAAATAAAAGCGTTCCGTTTTCATCGAAAAACAGCATTACGCTTGTAAAAGATGGACGACCTCTTCCAATTTCATACCTCGTGATGCCTTCACTAAAATCAGTTCATTTCCCGTTAACAAGGATTTCAGCTTTTCCACGAGTTTCTCTTTTTCCATAAAAGCGAAAACGCGGTGTTCCGGCAATACGGTTTTCGCACCTTTCGCAATATATTGGCCTAATGCACCAATGGTGAACACATAGTCAATAGCATGTGGATTGATTTCTTTTCCAATCTCTTCATGGTATTGCTTTTCTTTCGGACCGAGTTCAAGCATATCGCCCAGAACTAAAATTTTCCGTTCGTAGCCTTGAAGTTCGGAAACCAAATCAATCGCTGCTCTTACCGAGGTAGGACTTGCATTATATGCATCATTGATAATTTTTTCTCCTTTGCTTCCCTCTACAAGCTCCAATCTCATTTTAGTTAATTCGATCTTTTTTAAGCCGTCTTCAATCTCATCGTAAGAGATCCCCAATTCACGAGCAACGAGAATAGCAGCCAATGCATTAAACACATTATGCTTACCGAGCACTGAAAGAAAGAATTCTCGTTCCGGTTCTGTATTAATGGAAAACCGGCTTCCCTCATTGGTCTGACGGATTTTCGTCGGGTATAAATCATTTTTTGCCGATTCCCCAAACGTTTTCACCGTCAAATGAGGCGTATTTTGGACTAGTCGCTCCAAAAGCGGTTCATCGCCGTGGTAAACAAGCACACCATTTTTGTCTAAGCCGTTAATAATTTCAAATTTTGCTTCTGCGATCGCTTCTCTTGAACCTAAATCTAACAGATGAGCTTCTCCAATATTGGTAATAACGGCTATATCCGGTCGAGCCATCCGCGTCAAAAAATCAATTTCCCCTTTTGAACTCATTCCCATCTCTAAAATCGCTGCTTCTGTATCTTGTTTTAAGGAAAGCAGCGTCAAAGGCAATCCGATATGATTATTGTAGTTTCCTTCCGTTTTTTGAACGCGGTATCGACTCGACAAAAGGCTGCTGATGATATCCTTTGTAGTCGTTTTTCCGTTGCTTCCGGTTACACCTACCACTTTGATCGACAGTTCATCACGATATGCTTTGGCAAGACGTTGGAGCGCTTCCAATGTATCGTCCACCATAATGATCGGGAAATGTTCCGGTGGATTGGGAACATCTTTTTGCCAAAGGGAAGCAGCTGCCCCATTTTGAAACGCTGTTTCGACGTAACGGTGCCCATCCGTATGGTCTCCCTTTAAAGGGACAAACAAATTCCCTTTTTCGATTTTTCGGGAATCAATACTCACTCCTTGAATCACAATGTCTTTATGGGAAAGTTCATATGGTGCTCCCATCATTTCAGCAACTTGTTGAATCGTTTTGACAATCATTTCCCTTCACCTTTTCTTCCTCGGAATAAACAGACGCGGCATTTTGAAAAACCGCGTCCACTCTATGAAACTGTGTATTTGATCTTTTAAACGGTGTATTTGATCTTTTGTTTTTCCTCATGCCTTTTTATGGCCAAATCAATTAATGTTTCAATCAGCTGAGGGTAATCTAAACCGCTATGTTTCCAAAGAAGCGGAAACATGCTGACGGGGGTAAATCCCGGCATCGTATTGACCTCATTAATCAGAACTCGGCCGTCTTCTGTCAAAAAGAAATCGGCACGAACCAGTCCGGAACAATCTAAAGCTTGGAAAGCTTTGATCGCTATTTGCTCCATCTCTGCCTTAACTTTCTCAGAAATTTCTGCCGGTATAATCAATTGCGTACTATTATCTTGATATTTCGCTTTATAATCATAAAATTCCTTTTTAGGAACGATTTCTCCCGGTACGGAACATTTCGGATCATCGTTCCCGAGCACTCCCATTTCTATTTCTCTCGCTTTTACTCCCTGTTCCACAATGATTTTACGGTCATATTGAAAAGCTTCCTTAAAGGCCTTTTCCAATTCATTTCGATTGGAACATTTGTTAATTCCCACGCTGGAGCCGAGGTTGGCCGGTTTCACAAAACAAGGATAGCCGATTTCTTTTTCCGTTAATTCGTATGTTACTTCTTGATTTTTTTCCCAATGGCTGCGCGTAAACCAAACATAATCGACTTGGGCAAGGCCTGCTTCTGCAAATATATGTTTCATGATCACTTTGTCCATTCCCGCCGCCGAGGCTAAGACTCCATTTCCGACATAAGGAATGTTTAAAAGTTCAAGCATCCCTTGAACTGTGCCGTCTTCACCATTTGGTCCGTGCAAAAGCGGGAAGACCACATCAAACTCTTCACCGCCTTCCAGGAAAGCCGCTAACGGATGAGTGGACTCTTGGTTTTGAGGCGAAAACTGCAAATCTTCCACGCTTTCTGCCGGTCTTTCCAATTTCGGTCCTTTAATCCATTGTCCTTCTTTATTTATATGAACCGGATACACGTCGAATTTTTCCAAATCCAACGCTTCCGTCACCGCTTTGGCTGTCTGAAGGGAAACTTCATGTTCCGCTGATTTCCCGCCATATAATAAACAAACTTTCGTTTTCATCACGAACCTCCAATATTGTTGATTTTCGTTAAGAAAAATCATTCTATTCCTGTTCATTGAATAACATTTCTATTTTATCATTTCTTTACATGCCGGAAAAACGTTTCTTCATATGATTATATGCAATCACACTATGAAATTTTAAGAAAATCTGGATAATACATGGCTTTTCGTTCTTTATTCAAGATTTCCTGTTTACTAAAGAAAGGCAGAAAGGTTCCATTTGGAATGGTCCGCCTCACTTTCCTGAAATGGTCATAGTCTGGAAAAAATTTCTTTAAAAGCTCCCCATTGCTTTTTCCACAAGAAACCGGAAATCAAGGGTCAATCCGAAAATAGATTAGAAAGTGGAGATTGTTTTTATTCTTATTATATTCGCATTATAAAAACGCCAGCCTTAAAAAGAACAGCCCATGAATGCAAAAATAATGGAAACAAATAAGCCTTTTGATTTTTTTATCATTGACAAAATATAACCTTGACGTTAACGTTAAATGTAAATTGATGCCATATTGGATGAATACATGATTTTTTACAAGGAATAAACGGCAAAAAACGATCTTGGGCAACATCATTCCAGCGCCGGAAAGGACGTGAAAAAAGAAGCTGTTTGTTTTTCGGCAAAAAAGGAGGCTTGTTTTTTCCCGCATGCGTTTCGTTTCAAAAAACGATGGAACAAGCAAGTGCAAACGTCTGGCCACTCTCAATGAAAAACGAGCGAGCGAACGAGTGAGTCGACCTAAAAACGAGCCTGATTTTGTTTGGTCCATCGTTTTAAACCAATACAGAAAGGAAGGATTTTTCATGGAAGAAAGAAACTTTGCACGCGCGCGATTGATTACCGTATTTGCGTCATTTCTAGCGTTTATGGGGATAGGAGTTGTGGACCCGATCCTGCCGGTTATTGCCGATCAAATCGGGGCTTCTCATTGGCAAGTGGAAATGCTGTTTACCGCCTATATTTTCATCATGTCCGTTATGATGATTCCCGCCGGCATTTTGGCCAGCCGCGCCGGAGATAAAAGGCTTATGGTTGCTGGTCTTATCGTGGTAACGATTTTTTCGTTGTTATGCGGGCTTTCCCAAAATATACCGGAATTGTCCATTTTCCGAGGCGGCTGGGGACTCGGCAATTCGATGTTTTTCGCTACCGCTATGACATTATTAATCGCTCTGTCCGACGATGCCCAAAAAGCGGTTGGTTTATATGAGGCCGCCATCGGTTTAGGTATGGCCGGCGGTCCTTTAGTGGGCGGTCTGCTTGGGGATTTTTCCTGGCGGTTTCCTTTCATTGCGACCGGCATTCTGATTTTTACTGCATTTCTGCTAGTGGCGTTCTTTGTATTTGAACCGTCGTCTAAACAAACGCGTAAACCGGCCGGATTGAAAGACCTTAAAAACTTGTTTACGTTCCCGCCTTTTTTGATTGCCTCGCTTTCGGGAATGCTCTATTATTATGGATTTTTCGTTGTTCTGGCTTATACGCCGCTTACTCTTGGACTTTCAGCCATTCAAATCGGCTTGGTGTTTTGTGGATGGGGGCTTTTCCTTGCATACGGATCTGCCGGTTTAGCTCACAAATTAGAAGAAAAATATTCTCCAAAACAAATTTTGCCGTTTAGTTTACTTGTTTTTGCAATGTTAGTCGGGGCCTTATTCTTTGTGCATTCCAGCATCGCATTGATTGCCATCGTCATCGTCTCCGGTTTAGCATGCGGGTTAAACAACGCCTTGTTTACAAGCTACGTGGTGGAAGTATCTCCTTATGAACGTGGGGTTACATCCGGTACTTACAATTGCATCCGCTGGATCGGGGCAGCCGTTGCTCCTGTGTTGTCAGGATATCTAGGAGAATCCATTTCTGCCCACACGCCATTTATCATTGCCTGTACCCTTGCGATTATTTCCATCTTGTTGATGATGATTAAGCCAAAGCAAGCAAAAGTTTCTGTCCGCAAAACCATCGCCAAATAATAAAGTTCGCTCAGAAAATTGCTTAAACTTGTATACGAATTCCAAGCCGAAAAAGGACTTGCCATAAAAGCCTCTTACAGTCTTCGTAAGAGGCTTTTACACTCATTTAGGAAAACGCATATTTTTCCGTCAGAAAATACTAGCAGTTCAGATCTTTTTTCGTCTTAAGGAGAATTCGGAGCTCTTCTCTTTCCAGTATTGGCTTTCACCATTCTATTGCTCTACTGTCTTGGTCAAAACATCATTTGGCCATGGTGGTTCACAAAGATCGCAAGCCAAGTGCTGCTTAACCTTCGCCTGGTATACAGAGTTCCTTCGTTTGTTTTGTCGGCTTCTCTATTTAAATAAAGCGCTCCATTCCCGCATTTTTTTATCATAGACCAGCTGCCCGTCCGGAGTCTCTCCCGTTTTATCCAAATAGTCATCCACCATTTCATCCATATTGATATAATCCCCTATGACCCAAACGGGAATTTCAATTTTATGTCGAGTTTGAACCGCTCTAGATATGGAGATGACCATGCCTTCTTTCATCTTGTCTTTGAAGGAAGCGATCACATCCCTCGGAACCGAAGGAAATTCTCTCCCTCTTTTCAGATTAAACAGCCCCTTTTCTCCTCTTATATGGCTCATTTTCAAAGCAATCACATGTCCGAGCATATAATAAAAATCGGTTAAAAATCGATAATAGGTTTTATTGAACCAGCCATCATCATGGGATAAATATACGTAGCGGTTATTCAGTTTGCTGTAAAAAGGATCGCTTAAATGCTGTTTGCTGTGTCCTAAATAAAGGAGCTCGGCGATTTCCTGCCCCTCCAATTCATTCAGCCCGTCCGTGTCTTCAAAGTCAAGCCAGCAAAAGTCGCCATATTCATACACATCTTCTTTCAGCAGCCGATCCAAATTGTCTTTTTCCGCATAATCTAAAAGAGTGTGCATGTTAAAATCGCTGTAGTCAAAGTTATGCTTCAAAAGCAAAACATTATTCAGTTCCTTGGGGAGACATTTTACAAACTCGCGGAACTCAATTCCATATGACATCGTATATTGATGAACCGCATTTAAATGAATATAAATAAGCTCCTTCATAATCCCATGATTTCTCAATCTTATGACCTCCGAATCTTCCCAATCTCCTTTTTCCATCCGATACACATATTCTCATTACTATTTTAGCAAAATTAGGTGAAAAGACGTATGATAAAATATGATTGAAGCAATAAAAATTCGTTCTGTCATTAGATTTATTCTATTTCTATTGTGATTTGGAATATAGGCTATTCTTCCTCCGCATTTCATCACGCCGGAGAACAGAAAGAGCCGGGAATTCCAAAACATACGACTCCATTTTTTATGTTTCGATTTATAATAAGGACTTAGCCCATTAAAGGAGGGAATGACGGTGATTCAAAATTTGACAGAAGATCAAATGACGCTTCTTGTCATTAAAGCCTTAAAAGAAGGGAAAAAAACAGACTTTCAAAAGCTTTTGGAAGAATTGCATCCCTACGATATGGCTACGATCTATAAAAATTTACCGGAAAAACATAAACTGCGTTTTCTTTTACAGCTAAACATTCCCGTCCTAACCGATATGATTCAAGAGCTGGGTCATGAAGAACAGCTTGAAGTTTTGAAAAAGCTCGGGAGAGAAAAATCGCGGAAGGTCTTAGACGATATGGACAACGACGACCTTGCGTCCTTGCTCGACGACATGTCTCCCGAAAGAATCAAATCGTTTTTGTCCGGAATGAAAAAAGAAGAGTCCACCATCATTAAAAACATGATGAATTATCCTTCTGAAACGGCCGGCCGTCTCATGACGAACCGTTTCGTATGGATTCGCAATTATTATACGGTGAGAGAAGCCGTAGATAAGTTAAAGACGTTTGCAGAATATGCTGAAACCATCAACTATTTATACGTAATTGATGAAAACCGAAAACTGGTGGGCGTTGTTTCCTACCGCGATCTTCTTCTCGCTGATATAAACGCCAAAATCAAGGATATCATGTATGAGCGTGTCATTTCAGTATCCGTTCTAACCGACCAAGAAGAAATTGCCAGGCTCATTGAACGTTACGACTTTTTGGCGATACCGGTTGTCGACGAAGAAGGAGTTTTGCAAGGAATCGTCACGTTCGACGACATTATCGACGTTGTCATACAAGAAGCGAATGAAGACATTGAAAAACTTTCCGCTTCAGGGAAAGCGATCGATTTTGATACAAAAGCGCCTGTAGCTGCCTTTCGACGGCTTCCATGGCTGATCTTGCTGCTGTTTATCGGCCTCGTTTCCGGAAGCATCATTTCAGGATTCCAAGCAACATTGCAAAAAGTAGTCGCTTTAGCTTTTTTCATGCCTATGATTGCAGGCATGACCGGAAATACAGGAACACAATCATTGGCAGTGGTGGTGAGGGGCCTTGCTTCTAAAGACATTAATATGAAAACAGCTTTAAAATTAGTCGGACGTGAATTCGTTGTCGGCGTCATTATCGGTGCGATTTGTTCTGTTCTTTTGTTTGCGATCGCTTTTTTCTGGCAAGGAAGCGCCATTCTCGGATTGGTGGTCAGCCTCTCCATTCTTCTCACGCTCATCATTGGAACTTTGGCCGGAACGGTGATCCCACTGATCTTGTACAAATTAAAAGTTGACCCGGCAGTAGCATCCGGTCCGCTGATTACGACCATTAACGATATTTTTTCACTTCTCATTTATTTTACGATCGCTTCCTGGTTCCTGGATCGGTTAATTTAAACAGGTGTGAAAGTTTGCTATTTGGGAAAGATAAAGAGAACCTATATATAGAGCTCTCGTTACTCTATATTTTTCCATTAATCGATGAAGTTTACCAATTTGGTGCTCTCACTGCTGATCTAAATCGGAATTATGATACAATAGGACAATAGATATAGACATGAAAATTATTATAGGAGGTGTGGGAGGCTATTTTCAAAAAGAGCCGATCTTCCCTTTGTTAATGGCTTCCGTTGAATCGGAACGCTAAGATTCAAGAGGTGGATCGCCCTCAGGAACTAGCCTCACGCTTTGATTACCGTCAAAATCATAGCTATTCTTGCGCTCATCGCTTTCGCAGCGTTTTTCGTAGTAGCAGAATTTTCCATCGTAAAAGTGCGATCCTCTAGAATTGATCAACTCGTATCAGAAGGAAACAACAAAGCAGTGGCCGTAAAACGTATTATTACCCATATGGATTCCTATTTATCCGCCACTCAATTAGGGATTACCATTACCTCTTTAGGACTTGGTTGGCTTGGAGAGCCTACAGTAAAGGCTCTCATCCATCCATTGTTCCGCGCGATGCATTTGCCAAACAACATCGCTCATGTGCTTTCGTTTTTGATTTCTTTTTCCGTTATCACGTTTTTAAGCGTGGTTTTAGGAGAACTTGCTCCTAAATCAGTAGCCATTCAAAAAGCCGAAGCGATTACGCTGGCGATTGCAAAGCCATTGATCGGTTTTTATCGGGTGATGTTCCCTTTTATATGGGTATTAAATCAATCCGCACGGCTTGTTACTCATTTATTTGGTTTAAAGCCTGCGACCGAAACCGACATCGCTCACTCTGAAGAAGAATTGAGGATCATTTTGTCAGAAAGCTATAAAAGCGGTGAAATCAACCAATCGGAATACCGATATGTCAATAAAATTTTTGAATTCGACAACCGCCTGGCAAAAGAAATTATGGTGCCGCGGATGGAAATTGTCAGTTTTGATCAATCCGATACGTTAGAGGATATTTTAGAAACGCTTTTAGCGGAAAAGTATACCCGATATCCGATTACGGACGGAGACAAAGATAACATTATCGGCATGATTAACATGAAGGAAGTATTGACAGACTGTGTGTCTAATTTAAACAATAAGAAAAAGCCGCTTATACACTATGTCAAGCCGATCATCCGCGTCATAGAAACGATCCCTGTTCAGAGCCTTTTGGTAAAAATGCAAAAGGAAAGGACGCATATGGCCGTCCTTCTGGATGAATACGGCGGCACTGCCGGAATTGTAACGGTTGAAGATATCCTGGAAGAAATCGTAGGCGAAATTCGGGACGAGTTTGATACAGACGAGGTTCCTCTTATCCGCAAAATTGGAGATAACCATTACCTCTTAGATGCCAAAGTGCTGATCGAAGACGTGAACGATCTTCTCGGAACCGCTTTGGACGAAGAAGATGTTGATACTATCGGAGGATGGCTCCTCACACAAAAATATGATTTAGCCGAAGGAGATATTATTGAATATCTTCCGTACCAATTTAAGATTGCAGAAATGGACGGACACCATATTTTGTATGTAGAAATTTCTAAAGTCAGCACCACTCCCTCAAGGGTTTAACTTTTCATCAGACTTTAAGCATCCATGCCTCCCCATCCTTTCAAAGGCGAAGATGCTTAAAGTCGCTCATTTCACCAGTCTCCTCTCTCCAATGAGTTCATAGGCGATAATCTCCTGTTTTCAAAAAGACGCCAATACTTTTTTAGATAAAAGTGTATAAATCTTGAAAACCATCTTAAGATGACTTAGAATAAAACCATTTTCCCCGCCATAAAATAGGGAAATAAAGCCTCCAATTGACGGGAGTTCAAGTATTTTTTATAATATTGTTAATTTAAACACGAATTTGGGGTGATAAAATGGGACATTGATGCTTTTTTTCTTGACGTCCGTTCACCTGTTTCTTTCGACTTAAGAACTATTTGTTATTCACAATAAAGAAAAAATATAACAATAAAGCCATTCAAATACTTTAGGAGGTGACTCCTTACTCGCCGTCTCAGCGAGATAAGGAAATTTATTTGGACATATTTAGTCTGGTTCTTGTCGTTATGTTAATTGCAATAACGGCGTTTTTCGTAGCTTCTGAATTTGCCATTGTAAAGATTAGAAGCTCGCGGATCGACCAATTGATTGAGGAAGGCAGCAAACGAGCCGTTGCCGCCAAAACTCTCATTACGCACCTGGATGAATATTTGTCGGCTTGCCAATTGGGAATTACGATTACCGCACTTGGGCTTGGATGGTTAGGCGAACCTGCTGTAGGCCGCATGCTTCACCCGATATTTGAAAGCATGAATTTAGCCGATTCCGTTCAACACATTTTGTCAGTGGGAATTGCTTTTGCCTTGATTACCTTCATCCACGTAGTGGTAGGAGAATTAGCGCCAAAGTCATTCGCCATTCAAAAAGCAGAAGCTATCACTCTATTTGTGGCGCAGCCGCTCATTTGGTTTTATCGGATCATGTTCCCATTTATATGGTTGTTAAACGGTTCATCCCGACTCGTAACGAGAATCTTTGATTTAAATCCGACATCGGAAAGTGAACTGGCCCATTCGGAAGAAGAACTGCGCATTCTTCTTTCTGAAAGCTATAAAAGCGGCGAAATTAACCAGTCCGAATATAAATATGTCAACAACATTTTTGAATTCGGTGATCGAATTGCAAAAGAGATAATGGTTCCCCGTACCGAAATCATTTCTCTTTCCAAAGATGAAACAATAGAATCCTTTATAAAGACCGTCAAAGAAGAAAAATTTACCCGTTACCCTATTATTGATGGGGATAAAGACCACATTATCGGATTAGTAAACTTAAAAGAAATCCTTACAGATTACGTGCAAAACCAAGAAAACATCCAACAAACGCTCGAATCCTATGTCCGCCCCATTATAAGAGTGATCGATACCATTCCTATTCATGATTTGTTAATCAAAATGCAAAAGGAACAAATCCATATGGCCGTTTTAATGGATGAGTACGGAGGAACGGCGGGTTTGGTTACGGTAGAAGATATTCTTGAGGAAATTGTCGGCGAAATTCGCGACGAATTTGATTTGGATGAAGTTCCCTTGATTCGGAAGATCAACGAGCATCATTTTATATTGGATGCGAAGGTGCTGGTCAGCGAAGTAAATGATCTGCTTGGACTGGAAATTGAAGAGGAAGACGTCGACACGATTGGCGGCTGGGTTTTAACGAAAAACTATGATGCCAGCCAAGGGGATGTTATTTTTTATGAAAACTATGAATTTCGTATTTTAGATATGGAGGATCACCATATCAAATATATTGAAGTTCTAAAAAAAGAATCACCTGAAGAGCAAATAGCACCGACCAAACAAATTTCGCTCGCGGAAAATGAAGCCATCTCTTAACGAAAAAGGCGCCAGGAATTCATCCCGGCGCCTTTTTCACGATTCTTACGGTGTCTTTACCCTGAATTCTCAGACAACGAATGACCTTCAACATCCATTCAATCATAAGGTGGATTTTTTTATACGCGCATACTAAACTATGTAAACACCTTTACAACTTTACAATTCCTCTGATATCTTTATATCCTTGTAGAGCTCGGAACAAATCCAAGCGAGACTTCGTTTTCGTTACTTTAACGCCCAAACTGGAAAGCTTGTTGATTACTCTTGCGATCCGCTCACTGTCCTTCACCACAACAGACACCTCTTCATTTTGAAGTTTATACTTTTTCTACGAATCAAACGGCAAACAGTTTCATCTTTTTTTTGAAAAAATATTGACCTTTATCTCCTCTTCTTAACAGCCCATCATCCCTCCCCCATCCTTGCATTTAAAGCGGCGGTCCTCTTGCAAACCATGATAGTACAGTTTCCTTAATAAATTCTTATCATTTAATGAAAAATCATCGAATCCTTTCCTAAACAAAAAGAAAAATAAGGTATCGTTATAGCAAACAAAGGAATATACTGATAAAATATGCTAAGTATAAAGTGTCCCCTTCTTTATACAAGATGGCTGCTGCTATTTCCATTTAAAACAGGGATGAAGAATAACCAATTCAATAGCTGGAAGTTGGCAGGGATGAATATGGAAATATTGGCAATTTTATTAATTCTCTTGTTTCTTCTGAATATCCTTTTTGCTGGCGTCATTATTTTCTTGGAAAGGAAGGAACCAAGCGCTACGTGGGGATGGCTGTTAGTATTGTTTTTTATCCCTCTCGTAGGATTTATTCTGTACTTAATCTTTGGACAAAATTTAACAAGACGCCGATTGTTTGATTGGGATGATATTAAAAAAATCGGGATAGAAAAAATGATTGACCAGCAAATCGCTGCTTTAAAAGAAGACCGATTTGATTTTCGCGATCCACATGCCGCAAAAAACCGCGATTTAATTTACATGCATCTTATCAACAATGACGCGGTGCTCACTCAAGACAACGATATAGACATATTTGTTGACGGCCAAGAAAAATTTGAGGCATTACTAAAAGACATCGCCAAAGCAAAAGACCACATTCATCTTCAATATTACATTTTCCGTGCCGATCACATCGGAAAACAGCTGATTCAGCTTTTAACAAAAAAAGCGAAAGAAGGAGTCGAAGTTAGAATTCTTTATGATGCAATGGGGTCTAGGCGGTTGTCGAAAAGATCATTCCGTCATTTAATAGCCGCCGGAGGCCGAGTGGAAGTGTTTTTCCCGTCCCGCATACCTTTAATTAATTTACGATTAAATTACCGCAATCATAGAAAATTGGTCATTATCGATGGGAAAATTGGGTATGTCGGCGGGTTTAACGTGGGGGATGAATACTTAGGATTGAATCCCAAATTTGGCTACTGGCGTGACACACATTTACGAATTACCGGAAAAGCAGTTCATGCGATTCAAACACGCTTCATCCTGGATTGGAATCAAGCGGCGCCGACACGCTACGATATCCAATATTCAGACCGGTATTTTCCGGAATCCCGTCCGTCCGGACAAATCCCCATTCAAATCGTGACAAGCGGTCCTGATTCGGAATGGGAAGCCATTAAAAACGGCTATATCAAAATGATTTCCAATGCCGAAAAATCAATCTACATTCAGACTCCTTATTTTATTCCTGATGCCAGTTTACTCGACGCTCTTAGAATCGCCGCTTTGTCCGGCAAAGACATTCGCATCATGATTCCTAACAAACCTGACCATATTTTTGTTTATTGGGCGACCCTTTCTTATATCGGGGAGCTATTGAAAGTTGGAGCAAAAGTCTACATTTACGAAAATGGCTTTATTCATGCTAAAACGATTATCGTAGACGAAAAGATCAGCTCCGTTGGAACAGCGAACATTGACGTCCGAAGTTTCCGGTTAAATTTCGAAGTCAATGCCTTTATTTATCATGAAGAAACAGCTCAAAACCTATCGGAATTTTTCAAGCAAGATTTAACGAAATGCCAAGAATTAACGATTGATCGTTATCAATTACGTCCTCTCAGAATTCGCTTTAAAGAATCGATTTCGCGGCTGCTCTCACCAATTTTATAAGGCTGTTGTTTTCTGTTGTCGTCCGCTTCCATCTCTGCCGTGTTTGGCCTATTTGATAAAAAAATAAAGATAGCAATCTCATCTCAATTTCTATATAATGGGAATAACGATTGATCGGGAGGGGCGACATTGAAACGGGCCGACATTGAATATGCCATAAAAGAAATCAAGATGGATTATATCCGCATTCAAGGCGATATAGAAAAACTGGAATCTACAGGCCAAAGCGTCTCCAATGCGGAAAAGATGTTAAAACAAATGGAAGACCAGCTTAAATATTTGAATGAACAGTTGTTAAAATGCGAAGAATGACAAAAAGTTGACCCCTAGTGGAGTCAACTTTTTTATTTCGACGATTTTAATACATCGTGGTCGACATAGCGCTCGCCGTTCATCTCGCTCAAGACATTAATCGCCACATTGGCTCCGTCGCCTGCAGTGATAATTGTATGAACGCTTGTCCCTGCCGCAACTCCGGCTGCCCAGACACCTTCCATGCTAGTCCGCCCTTGACCGTCCGTCTCAATGATCTGTTTGACGCGCGGTTCCGTTCCTGCTTTCACCTTTAATCCAAGCGTTTCGGCAATCTTCGTCAGCATTCCGGTAGCAATAATCAATTGTTTCGCTTCGTAGCGGCCTTTCTCTGTCACAATTTCAAAACCATTGTCTGTTTTCTTCACGTCTGTTACTTCCGCTTCCACCCATTCCGCACCAAATTTTTCTGATTGTTTTCGACCGATTTCTACTAAATCCGGTCCCGTTATTTCCGCAACACCGTAATGGTTTTCAATCCACGCTCTTTTGGTTACACTTTTCCCGTTATCAATAACCAACGTCCTTTTTCCGGCTTTGCTGGTAAAAAGAGCAGCACTTCCGCCGGCAGGGCCTCCGCCGATAATGGCAATTTCAAACATGTTTTCATCCCCTTTTCCTTTCATTCCTCCATTTTTATTATGACATTGCCGGTGGTATTTTTCAAAATTTCCATACTTTTCATCCGAACGAAAACGATTCCGTTTTTTTTCGGGAAAATGGGCGTGGAATGTTTTGTTTGCAGTCGAAAATTCCATACTAATGAAATAAACACTTATGGACTTTTTCTATCATCAATCGCTTACTTTTACGGAAATCAACGAGAAGATGATGGAGCCAAGCAGCACAAAATCGTTGGTTATACATGTTTCACCAATGCTTTCTCCAAACATGATCCCTTGCTGTCAGAGCCAATATTTATGACAAAAATCGTTCTACAGCAAGTTGGATGGTCCACACTGAATAATCTTTCTATTGTACTTTTTGGAAAAGTTTGTGTATGTTCAAAGTAGACCTTGTATTTCTTACAGAAGAAAGGTGAATACGCGTTGGATAGGATATGGACTTCCATGATCATCATTTTATTGCTCATTTTCATGAACGGAATTTTGTCCATGATGGAAACGGCCATTGTCGCTTTACGCAAATCGGAATTGGAAGAAAAAGCGAAATCAGGTGCAAAAAAAGCGAAGAGGGCCTTTCGGATAGCAAAAGAACCAAATCAGCTGTTATCTTCGATTCAAATTTGTCTGACCTTGATTGAGATGACGATTGGCGCCATCAGCAGCATATCTATTGCTAAAGAGCTTTCTCGCTGGCTTTTCGCCGTTTTCCCGTCTATGCCATATATCGATCTCATCAGTTATGTTCTCGTGATCGTTTTGATTGCATTGCTGACCATTATTTTTGGAGAAATGGTTCCGAAAAGAGTCGCATTAAATCATCCTGAAAAAACGGCTATTGCTCTTGCCAACGGAATGTATTGGCTAGCACTAATAACCAAACCGATTGTGCGCTGTTTTACTTTTCTGTCTCGTTTTGTTCTAAAGATGTTTCACATTCAATTGATGCCGACCCGTTCGGTTACGGAAGAGGAAATTCGGCACATGATTGAACAAGGTGTATCAAGCGGAATCGTAGAAGAAGTAGAACATGAAATTGTGGAGCAAGTATTTAATTTAGGCGATTTGCGTTTAAATGATATTTTTACGCCCCGCACTCAGTTGACTTGGATCGACTTGGAAGATCCGTTAGAAATCAATTTGAGAAAAATCATTGAAGGAGGCCATTCCATTTATCCGGCAGGAAACGGAGATTTAGATAACTTTGCCGGAATGATCCACACGAAAGATTTGCTCACTCAAAGCTTGAGCCAAGAACCGATTGATTTACATAGCATATTAAGGCCCGCTCTTTTCCTCCCAGAGCCAATGAAAGTGTATCATGCCTTGGAAGCGATGAAAAAAGAAGGCCGCAACGAGGCGATCGTCATTGATGAATACGGAGGAATTGAAGGGCTGATCACTCTCCATGACATTATGGAGGAACTGATTGGGGATATTCCCGGGGAAGACGACCCCGATGAACCGAAAATTATAGAACGGGATGACCATACTTGGCTTGCTGACGGGCTTGTCAGCATAGAAGATTTTAAACGGTATTTTGATATCGAAGAGCTTCCTGATATTGAATCCAAAATCTCCTATCATACGATCGGCGGTTTTATGATTCTTTATTTAGGAAAAATTCCCGCCGTCAAAGATAAAATCGATATTGAACATTTGACACTGGAAGTCATCGATATGGACGATGTCCGTGTAGATAAAATTTTAATCACGAAAAAAACGGACGAACCGGATCATCAAACGGAAGATTTTTCATAAGTCATATAGAGAAAGGTTCTGCCTTTGGGTCAGGACCTCTTTATGTATACATAGACACGATGAAGTCCTGTTTTTTAAAAAATAGAAAAATTCCGCACAAAATGAATTGTATTTTCAAATGCATAGGAGTAGTATTTTTATTATGGAAAGAATTTTGAAGAGTGGTTGAATAGGTGGGATATACGTTGAGCCAAGCAGCTATCATTGCATTGAGCATCTTTATCATTACCTATATTTTTATTATTCTAGAAAAATTTCATCGAACCATTGTTGCTATAATCGGTGGATTGTTGATGATTGTATTTGGCGTATTGACACAGGAGCAGGCCATTGATCATATTGATTTTAATACGATCGGATTGTTGATTGGCATGATGGTCATAGTATCGATTGCCTCAGAGACAGGCTTGTTCCATTACATTGCCATTTGGTCGGCCAAAAAAGTGAAGGCAGATCCAATCAAATTGCTTATTATCCTTTCCTTAATTACAGCTTTCGGTTCCGCATTCTTGGACAATGTGACAACGGTGCTTTTAATCGTGCCGATGACTTTCAACATTACGAACCGCTTGAAAATCAACCCGGTTCCTTATTTATTAGGAGAAGTGTTCGCTTCCAACATCGGCGGAACCGCCACATTAATCGGCGATCCGCCGAACATGATGATCGGAAGCGCCGTTAAGGAATTAACCTTTCTGTCCTTTATGAATAACTTGGCCCCCGTCTGTTTCCTTGTGTTGCTCGTTACGATCGCCATTCTCGCCTTTTTGTTTCGAAAACAGCTCACCACCTCGGCAGTTCTCAAAGAAAAGCTGCTCGCTTTGGATGAAAAAAAAGAAATAACCAATGCAGTACTTTTGAAAAAATGTTTGTCCGTCCTGCTTATCACGATTGTCGGCTTTTTTTTCCATCCGCTTCTGCATGTTGAAACAGCCGTGATCGCTCTGTTAGGAGCTTTCATACTGTTGTTATGGACGGGAGGAGAATATTTGGAATCAGCTTTGAAAAAGGTGGAGTGGACAACCCTTTTCTTCTTTATAGGACTGTTTGTCATTGTGGGCGGGCTGGTCGAAACAGGACTTATTTCCGCACTCGGCAAAAAGGCGATAGAAATAACCGGCGGGAATGTGACGATCGCATCGTTTTTGATTTTATGGCTAAGCGCGATTGTTTCGGCGTTTGTCGATAATATTCCTTTCGTTTCCACCATGATCCCGCTTGTCCAAACGATGGGCGATTTGGGAATTAAGAATCTCGAACCGCTGTGGTGGAGTTTATCTCTTGGTGCCTGTCTTGGCGGAAATGGTACGTTGATCGGCGCCAGCGCCAACTTAATCGTAGCCGGTCTTGCCGCCCAACTAGGCGTCAAAATCACCTTCACTTCGTTTTTAAAAATCGGATTTCCGCTTATGCTTATTTCGATTCTTATCTCAAGCGTCTATATTTATCTTCGTTATTTATGGTAGACCGAAAGAGAAGCCGGCACATCTTTTCCTATCAAAACAGGAGGGTTCTGTTGTCCCTTTTGATGTCGTTGAAAGACAAGAGCCCCGGCCTCTACCAATAGATTCAAAGGCGCAGGGCTCTGCCATTGGAATGGAATCGGTTTAAGGCTAAGCTTTCATCCGCATCCGTTCGGGGAGGGTTTGAATCGAATGGATAACGTCATCCAGCTTCGTCTCCACACGATACAACAGATAAAATGTCACCACGATCGGAAACCCTACATCTTGGATGAATGAAAGTAATTGTTCCATTTTCCCCCTCCTATTCTTCGTCAATGTTCGGAAAGAATGATCCCGCATGAACCTATCATACGGGATCATTCATCATGGATGGACCGGAAATTACTCAAGTGAATAGTCAGTAGTATTACGTTCTACCAACCGCGCACCTTGGATTCCAACCAATGAACCGTTTGGCGTTTGGAAAATGTTAGCCGCGATGATGCTGGTCATGGCCATTTTCATCTCTGCAGGACTGAGCGTTTCTTTCGGACTGTCCACCGTAATGGACGCTGTTTTCCCAAGTTCCGTTTTAAACTGCAGTTCAAGCGTTTTAGCCATATTTCTCCCCTCCTTCATTCATTACAAAATGTCCGACTGATCACTGCGTTCGACTCTCACAAGCGGCTTATCCGACAACGAACCTAAAGCATTGGCAGCTTGGCTCAACTGATCCGGTGTCGCTTCCAACCGGATGTTGGAAAAAGTCTTCGCTTTATAAACCGGCTTTCCTTTTTCATCCAAACCATAATCGAACACCAACCGCAAACTCGATGCTTTCAAATTAGCTTCTGCCATGTTCTCCCCTCCTTTCACTCCTTATATAGAAAAAAATGACCGGACAAGACACCGTGCAAGTAACTCTATCTCTCTAAAACTCTGAAAACTCAAAACGCGGCATATGCACTCTTCTGTTTAAACCCCTTGTCAAGAAAAGATTTTTCAGTCATACTAAAAAATAGAAAATGGAATAACGTAACCACAATCAGCGGAAAGTTGAATCTTGCGCTGATAGGTCCAAGATGAGAATTTGTAGGGGAGCCGGTAGTGCCGGCTGAGAAAGCATCCGCTAGATGCTGACCCTTCGAACCTGATCTGGTTGATGCCAGCGTAGGGAACATATTCTCAAACAGGCGGTTTTTTCTTGTTTGAAAATATGGCGTTCGGGATCAACCCGGACGCTTTTCTTTTGTTCCCATTTGCCTCCATGAAAAGATTGACTTTTGCCTGATTGCGGTTCAACATCTTAAAAAATAGATTAGGAGGAACAAAAATGAAAAAATGGCTTCTTGCTCTGTCGGCTGTTTTTCTTCTTGCCGGCTGTGGCCAACAAGGGGGAAAAGATCAAACAGCCAAAGACACGAAAGATGTAAAAAAAGTGTCTGTTGTACTTGACTGGACGCCCAACACCAACCACACCGGTCTTTACGTGGCGAAAGAAAAAGGATTTTTCCAAAAACACGGTCTTGATGTCACGATTTTGCAGCCTGGAGAAAGCGGACCGAATCAACTGGTAGCTTCCGGAAAAGCTCAATTTGGGATCAGCTCGCAAGAAGAGGTAACACAAGCGCGTGCTCAAGGAATTCCGCTCGTATCCATCGCAGCTGTGATCCAGCATAATACATCCGGATTTGCTTCTCCTGTAGCCAAGCATATCCAATCACCGAAAGACTTTGAAGGAAAAACATACGGCAGTTGGGGATCTCCTGTTGAAAAAGCGGTTATACAATCGATCATGCAGCTGCAAAAAGCTGATGTTAACAAAGTGAAATTTCTCAATATCGGTAATACCGACTTTTTAACCGCTGTAAAACGGGATGTTGACTTTGCCTGGATTTTTTACGGATGGGAAGGAATCGACGCCGAATTAAAAGGGGAAAAACTCAACATGTTGTATCTGAAGGATTTTTCCAAAAAACTAGATTACTACACCCCTGTCATCATCACGAACGAAAAACTGATTCAAACCCAGCCCGATATCGCCAAAAAATTTATGGCTGCTGTTTCTGAAGGCTATACGTATGCCATCGACCATCCAAAAGAAGCGGCCAATTTGTTGTTAAAAGGAGCTCCCGATTTGGATAAAAAGCTCGTCATGAAGAGCCAAGAATGGCTTTCCCCAAGATATCAAGATGATGCCCCGCGCTGGGGAGAGCAAAAGAAAGAAGTTTGGGAAAACTACACTGATTGGATGTACGACCATCACGTATTAGACAAGCGAATTGACGTCCAAAAAGCCTTCACAAATCAATTCTTGCCGAATGCAAAAGGAGGAGAAAAATGAGCAATTCATTAGTCAGTATTCAAATCATTCCCCATACCAAAAATGGAGAAGACGTGATCCCCTATGTGGATGAAGCGATAGAAGTGATAGCCAACTCAGGAGTGAAATATGAAGTCCATCCGCTGGAAACGACAATGGAAGGAAACTTGGAAGATTTACTTCCCATTATTCAAAAAATGAATGAAAAAATGGTGGAAGCAGGATGTCCAAGCGTTATTTCACAGGTGAAAATTTTATTTCGGCCAGATGGGATAACCATGGATGAATTGACGGAGAAATATCGATGAAACGCATTTTTTCAAAGGGAGGTCGCTCCGCTGCGATCCTCCTCCTTTTCTTAGCTGTCTGGGAAACGATAACCCGTCTCGTGAATATTCCCAACTGGCTGCTGCCCGCCCCTTCCGCCATTGTCAAAACTGGAGTGAAAGTTTTTCCGGATTTTCTTCCGCATTTTATCGCTACTGTAAAACTATCGTTAACCGGCTATTTGATCGGCTGCGGGTTTGGCTTTTTAGCTGCCGTTTGTCTTCATTTGCTGCCAAAACTTAAAGAAGCGGTATACCCGTTTCTGATTTTGTCTCAAAATATCCCGATTATTGTATTGGCGCCTCTGCTCGTGATCTGGTTTGGGTTTGGAATTCTTCCGAAAATCATTATAATTACTCTCTTTTGCTTTTTCCCAGTGGCCGTCGCTGCCCTGGACGGTTTCCGGCAAGTGCCGCATGAACTGAGGTATTATATGGAAATGGCAGGAGCTACGAAATCGCAATTATTCTTAAAACTGGAGCTTCCCGGAAGCCTTCCGTCCATATTTTCCGGATTAAAAATTTCCGCTGCCTACAGCGTAATGGGAGCAGTAGTTTCGGAATGGATCGGCGCTCAAGAAGGGATCGGCGTCTTCATGACGATTGCTTCCTCCTCTTTTCAAACGGAAAAAGTGTTTGTCGCGATATTTGTCATTATGGCATTGAGCCTCCTCTTCTTTCTCGCTATCGTCCTGTTAGAAAAGAGGCTGATGAAATGGCAGCCGAAAGGAGACGATAAAAGGTGACCCACCTGGAAGTGAAACATGTATATAAAAGCTTTGAAAACAAGCCGGTTATCCAGGATCTCTCCTTTTCCCTCCAAAAAGGGGAATTTGTATCCATATTAGGGCCTTCGGGAAGCGGGAAAACCACTCTCTTTCATTTAATCGGAGGCATTATCGTGCCAGACAGCGGAGAGATTGTGTTGGACGGAAAAAACATCACCGGTCAAAAAGGACACGTAAGCTTTATGCCTCAACATCCTTCTCTCCTTCCATGGAGAAACTTGCTGGATAATGTGCTTCTTGGACAAGAACTGACAGGAAAAAGAGAGGTAGAAAAAGCTAGAAACATGCTGGCGGCAGCCGGTCTTGAAGGCCACGAGAAATCCTACCCCCATCAACTATCCGGCGGAATGCAGCAAAGAGCTTCTTTTTTGCGCGCTTTGATCAGTCCGCAATCGCTTATGTGTTTAGACGAACCCTTTTCGGCTTTAGATGAATTTACGCGCTTGGAAATGCAAAAGTGGTTGATGTCGATTTGGGAGCAATACCGAAGAACGGTTTTGTTTATCACTCATAATATTGAAGAAGCGCTGTTTTTATCGGATCGAATTCTGATATTTTCCGAACGGCCGGCACGAATGCTGGCAGATATTTCCGTGCCATTTCCAAGACCGCGTCAGTCATCGCTTTTTTTGGAAAGTGAATTTTTTGATTGGAAAAGAAACATTTATGAAATTCTTCGAGGCGAAAAGACGACCGGATTTTGAGATCTCGATGGACGGAGAGTCCTTTCATAAAAGTGCCGAGCATTGCTATCCAAACGAGGACAGCCTGTATGGCTGTTCTCGTTTTTTTAAAACCATGGTGAATGGCCGCTTTTGATGGAAGAGTCAAATCAAATTTTTCCAATTATTTCGATACAGGTCATGGTGAAAACGAATTTCCTCGCCTTTTGATCTATCTATCCAAAGAACTATTTTCCTAATATTACATAATATGGAACTGTTATAGAACAGAAGCAAAAAAACTTGAAAAAAATGAAAAATTTATCTGGAAGAAAAGAAGCAAAAAAGTTAGAATATATTTAAAATTGAATATTTAAATTATTTTCTTTCTACAGGGAGGTACTTCTATGAAAAACGGAATTATTTCTATTATCATTTGGACGGCTGTTTCCATTTTAGGCGCATCGGCGCTAGCCATTCTCGCGCTGGCCAATAATGAAACCGTTTCCGCCGCTTGGATAGTAGTAGCCGCAGTATCCTGCTACGCCGTAGCTTATCGTTTTTACAGTAAATTTATTGCCAATAAAATCTTTGCGCTGAATGATCAGCGGGCAACTCCTGCTGAAATTCACAACGATGGAAAAGATTTTGTTCCGACCAACAAGTGGGTGCTGTTTGGCCACCATTTTGCAGCCATTGCAGGGGCCGGTCCTCTTGTAGGTCCGATTTTGGCAGCTCAAATGGGATATTTACCGGGGATGCTTTGGATTATTATCGGTGTCGTGCTCGGTGGAGCTGTCCAAGATGCCGTGATTTTGATGGGGTCCATGCGTCGTGACGGAAAATCGCTTGGACAAATTGCCAAAGAAGAGGTAGGTCCTTTTGGGGGGCTAATTGCTTCTATCGGCGTTATTGCCATTATGATCATTCTCATCGCCGTTCTGGCATTAGTTGTCGTGAAATCGCTTGTCAATTCCCCTTGGGGAGTCTTCACTATTGCTTCCACGATTCCAATCGCCATTTTGATGGGTCTCTACATGCGCTTCATCCGTCCGGGACGAGTGCTGGAAGGATCGCTGCTCGGAATCGTTCTGTTAATGTTGGCGCTTTGGGGCGGTCAGTTTGTGGCTGAGTCTCCTGTTTTAGCCAAAATGTTTACGTTTACAGCGCCTCAACTTGCCATCATGATTGGGATTTACGGTTTTATCGCTTCCATTTTGCCTGTATGGCTGCTGTTGGCGCCACGGGACTATTTGAGTTCTTTCCTGAAAATCGGAGTCATCGTACTGTTGGCTGTCGGTATCATTGTCGTTCTTCCTGATTTGCAAATGCCAAAGGTGTCCCGTTTTATTGACGACTCAGGTCCGGTCTTTGCCGGTAATTTGTTCCCGTTCTTATTTATTACCATCGCCTGCGGGGCGGTTTCCGGATTTCACGCTCTCGTTGCTTCGGGAACGACGCCTAAAATGATTGAAAAGGAATCCCATGCACGCACCATCGGATACGGAGCCATGCTGATGGAATCAGGGGTCGCCATTATGGCCTTGATCGCCGCCTGCGCTATCCATCCGGGACTATATTTTGCCATGAACGCTCCGGCTTCGGTGATCGGAACTGACGCTGCTCACGCCGCATCTGTCATCTCTTCATGGGGATTCCAAATCACCCCCGATGAAATTACGAATGCGGCTAAAGAAATTGGAGAAGCGACGATTATGTCTCGTACCGGAGGAGCGCCGACGCTGGCCGTGGGAATGGCCGAAATTTTTACGAATTTCCTTTCAGGGGCTAAAGCATTCTGGTATCACTTTGCCATTCTGTTTGAAGCGGTTTTCATTTTAACGACCATTGACGCAGGAACGAGAATCGGTCGTTTCATGCTGCAAGATTTTATCGGCAACTTTTATAAACCGTTCGGGCGAACTGATCATTATTTGTACAATATCATTGCATCCGCACTGATTACGCTCTGTTGGGCTTACATTACGTATCAAGGAGCGATCGACCCATTCGGAGGAATCAACTCGCTTTGGGCGCTGTTTGGAATTTCCAACCAAATGCTTGCTGCGATCGCGCTGGCCGTGGGAACTACGTTAATTATTAAAATGGGCAAAGCCAAATACAGCTGGGTCACAATCGTGCCTTTCGTTTTCTTGTGCGTCACCACATTGGTTGCTGCCTTCATGAAGCTGTTCTCATCTGTACCGGCTATCGGCTTTTTGGCGCACGCAAAAATTTATCAAAAAGCCATTGACGCAGGTCAAGTACTGGCACCTGCCCCCAATATGGATGTCATGAAGCAGATTGTATTTAACGACCGGCTAGATGCTGTCATTACAGCAATCTTTATCGCTATCGTCATTCTATTGATTCTTGATTCCATCCGGGTATGGTACAGCATTATCATCAAAAAGCAAAAGATTGAATTGAGAGAAGCTCCGTTTGTTCAATCCAAATATTCGAACACTTCGATCGGAGGTTAACATTTTGGAAAAAGTAAGGACATGGATCAAAAAAACAAGATGCAACATCAAAACGATTTTTGGACTTCCTAACTACGAATTGTACTTGGAGCATCACCAAAAGGCGCATCCTGACAAACCGATAATGTCTGAAAAAGAATATTATCTGTTTGCCTTGAAAGAACGATATGAAAGCGGCAAAGTGAATCGCTGCTGCTGACTTGTTTAGAAAGGACCCCGTTGCCGTTAAAGCGTGAACTGCACCCCAATTGTTGGACACAACGAACAATTGGAGGTGTAGTTCCAGCGGACGGGGCCCTCTTTTTTATTCTATTAACTGCAAGAAATCTTCGACGTCTTGAATGCAGAAGCGGATCCCCTTTTCCCAAAATTCTTCTTTTGTCGGATCTTCTCCTAAATGCTTTTTGATTAAATCTTCGACTTTCATAACCGCTGTATCACGAAGCAGAGCGATATATTTTTCTTCATACTCCGCCCCTTCTTCCAAAGCCCTCGCGTAAATGTTTAAGGCCAATAAATAGCCAAAAGTATACGGAAAATTGTAAAAAGGTACATCCGTTAAATAAAAATGAAGCTTGGAAGCCCAAAAATGCGGATGGGTCACACCGAGAGCGCCGCCGAACGCTTCCTGCTGCGCCTCCTCCATCAAAGCATTTAATCTTTCCGCGGATACGACTCCTTTTTGACGTTCTTCATAAAAGCGAGTTTCAAACAGAAAGCGAGCATGTATATTCATGAGCAGGGAAACGCTGCGCTGAACTTTATCTTCCAGCAAAGCGATTTTTTCTTGTTTCGTTTCCGCTTCTTGCAAGGCGGCATCAGAGACAATCATTTCGGCAAGAGTAGAAGCCGTTTCTGCTACATTCATGGCATACTGGCGATTTAAAATATTGAGCGGCCGCAGGACATCGGAGTGAAAAGCATGCCCCAATTCATGAGCAAGGGTCGCTACACTTTCAAGAGTGCCAGAATACGTCATAAAAATGCGCGATTCTTCCGTTTTCGGGAAAGTGGTGCAAAATCCTCCCGGACGTTTTCCGGGTCGATCTTCCGCTTCAATCCAAGAAGACTCCAATGCGTGCTTGGCAAATGCCGAAAGCTTCGGTCCGAATTTCGCAAAATGGCGAATGATAAAAGCGGCCCCTTCAGAATAAGATCGTTTCTCTGCTGCAGAAGCAATGGGCGCTTCAAGGTCATACCAAGCGATCTTTTCCTCCCCAAGAAGCTCCGCTTTCCGACGCAAGTAGCGGACAAATGGTTCTTTATGTTTCGCAATGGCCTTCCACATCGCATCGAGTGTTGCTTTCGACATGCGATTCCCCTCTAAAGGCTCTTTCAGGAACGACTCCCATCCTCTTTTTCGATAAACATTTAAACGAAATCCGGCCAAATGATTCAAAATATCAGCGAATAATCCTTCTTTTTCTTCCCATGCTTTTTCCAGCTTTTCAAACGCTTCTTTTCTGAGGCTGCGGTCCGGCTCAGAAAACAGATTATTGGCCTGGCCGATCGAAAGCGTCTTTCCCCCCACTGTCACTTGCATGCCGCCGACCATTGAATCGTACATCTGTCCCCAGCCATGATAGCCGTCAACCGCGAGGGCCTCGATTAAAGCCTCTTCTTTTGTTGAAAGCTTTTCACGGGCTTCTTCGCGCCATTCATTCAGCACAAATTCGATTTCTTTTAAAGATTCGTCTTGAACCAACTGTGCCCAAACATCCTCTTTTGTTTGGCTGAGAATCTGCTGAAACAACACAAAGCTTGTTTGGTACTCGGCAGCAAGGGATGTTAGTTCGTTTCGCAAAGCTCCGGCTTTCGGATCGGATGTATTTTCAGCTTCCAAGCAGCTGATAAAAGACTCCGCTTCCTCCAAATCCACCAATATACTTTTGATAGATTCTATGTATTTTAGAAAGGCAGTTTTCTCGCTTTCATTCACTGATTTCAACGGTTGACCGTTAGAAACCATATCAGAAAATATGTTCACTTTCCCTTTTAAGTCGTCTAAAAATCGACGAAAATCAGGCGATTCACTTCCGCCCGGAAATATAGAGTTCAAATCCCATACATCAGAATAAGATGTATTTGTCATTGCCTATCCTCCTCTTAGTCAATCCACATTCTTTATTATTATTCACCTTTTATGAAAAAAATTCCTCTCTTGTGCTCAAAAATGGATGCACTTTCCAATGGATACATTCAACCGTTCATAAAGCAATTAAACAGCAGATGGCCGTGCATCCGTTTCGTCAGAAGAATCGCTCAAATTCATTCCGGAGACACTTTATCCATCATCACAAAAAAGGCTCTTCCTGCTCTGCGGTTCATGATATCCACAGCGATGGAAGATCGATCAAATCTCAGTATCTTTTCATTTGAGAAAAAAGAGTTCTCATTCATCACTGATCGTTCACGAATTCTCTTGAAAACTGATACGATCATCCTCAAGTTTGACATAAAAAGTCTTCAACATCCTTTTAAATCCCATTGCGGCTAATGAGTATAGAGGAAATTTCCGGTAAAAAAGAGGCCTAGCTGCCCAATGGCGCTAGACCTCCTTTCGAATCATCAATCTTATGCGTGGTCGATCTGCTCAGAAGTGACGGACTTTTTACGTTTGAAAAAACGTTTTCTTCTCAATTTGCTCATCCATTCATAGACGATTGGAACAATGAGCAATGTCAGCAAAGTCGAACTTGTCAATCCGCCAATGACAGTGATGCCGAGATCTTTAGAGATCAATCCGCTTCCTTCCATACCGATCGCGAGAGGAATTAATGCACCAATCGTAGCGATTGCTGTCATTAAAATCGGACGGATACGAGTGGCGCCCGCCTCCAGCAGCGCTTCCCTGGTGCTGAGACCTTCCCGTTCTTTATGAATCACTCGGTCAATCAAAACAATGGCGTTCGTTACTACAATTCCGATCAGCATCAGCGCACCTATCATTGTTGAAACGCTGATGGTTTGTCCCGCAATGAACAATGCCACTAAAGCGCCAATGATCGCAAATGGCAGCGAGAATAAAATCACAAACGGCGCCCAACCTTGACCAAAAGTGATCACAAGAACAAGATACACAATCGCAATTGCCGCAGCCATTGCCAATCCAAGCTTCGTAAACGAATCTTTTACATCCTCTGTCACCCCGCCCATTGAAATATCAACGCTTGACGGGTGATGAATTTGATCAAGTCTCTTTTGCAGATTCATGGAAGCTTTAGAAATATCGTCCTCTTTCACTTTTCCGCTCACCTGAACAGAATAACGTCCATCTCGGCGCGTGACCGTATCGGATGTTTTTCCTTCTTTCACATTGACGAGTTGTTTGATTGGAACGTCCATTCCAAGCGGTGATTGTACTGTTTGATTCGTTAAATCTTGAACAGATTGATAGTTTTTCTTGTTGTTTTCCACATAAACATTGAGCTCTTGACCCTTTTCTTTAACAGTGGTTAAAGCCGGCTGATCGCTCTGTTGATTCAGAGCTATCGCAATTTGGCTGGCTGTCAGCCCTAATTGACTTAATTTCTGTTGGTTTACTGCGAGCACATATTCATCGTACGTTTTAGCCGTACTTGCCTCCACGTCTTTAAAATCCCCTTGCTCTTTCATTTTCTTTTCTATTTGATCAACTACAGGGGTAATCTCTTTCATATCATTTCCGTAAACATACACCGTTACTTCATTATTGCCTGCGCTCGCTGAGAAATCTTGGGTGCTCCATTCCCCTTTTCCACCTAAAGTTTGCAGGTGTTTAATCACTCGATCCGGTTCTTTATCAAAATTTTTTGTGTCTTTGTCGTATTGAACAAAGAAAATGGCACTGTTGCTTTGTCCCGGATTCATCGGATTATCGCTGCCCACTGAAAACTGAACGATTTCCGCTCCTTTTCGACCGCGTAAATAATCCTCTGCCTTAAGCGACACTTTTTTGACGTCTGCAAACGTCTCGCCCGGAGCCGGCGTGTATGTGGCCACCACCATTTTGTCCCCCATATTCGGAAGGAAGCTGACACCGATGGCCGGGATCAAGCATAAACTTCCGATCAACAGTAAAATGGCTACTGCCGATGAAATAAACTTATGATTTAACACCCAATTTAATACCCGTTTATAGAAGGACGATAATTTATTAGGTTGTCCTGACTTTAGCTGTTCTGGACGATGAATCCCTTTTTTAAACAATATGCTCGCCATCATTGGCACGATGGTAATGGCAACCAGCAAAGAAGCCAGCAGCGAGAACACGATCGCCAATGCAAAAGGCAAAAACAGCTCGCCAATCATTCCTTTAACAAGAGCGAGAGGCAGAAATACCGCAATCGTAACAATGGTGGATGACATGATAGGAATAAACATCTCTTTCGTTGCTTCCCGGATTAGCTCTTTTCCTTTCAATATTTCTTCTTTTAAGGACATTCTCCGGTAAATATTTTCAATGACAACGATCGAATCATCCACTACCCGTCCAATGGCTACCGTCATCGCCCCAAGAGTCATCATGTTGAGTGTGATATTCATTTGTTTCAAAACAAACAAAGAGATGACTAGAGACAACGGGATGGAAATAACGGCAATGAGCGTCGATTTAATATTTCGCAAGAATAAAAGAATTATAAGCACCGCAAATACTGCCCCGAAAACAGCTTTATTGAGCATTGTATGCACAGATTCTTCTATAGGCTTAGCCTGATCCATTGCCGTAATAACGTGAAGATCTTTGTTTTTCCCTTTGATTTCATTCATTTTATCTTTAACGGCATTCGCCACATCCACCGTATTGGCATCAGCCGCTTTCACAATTTCCAGTCCGATCGACTCTTTCCCGTTTGTGCGGGAAAAAGATTCCGCTTTTCCGACTAGCTTGATATCAGCTATATCCGATAATTTCACGGTCGGAATACCGGCCGACGAAACATTTCCTTGCTGCGGTCCTCGGACGGCGGTTGACTGTTGCCCGGCGCCTTGTAATCCACCTTGAGATGAACCCGGCTGCACTTGGGAAGATTGTCCGGTTCCCATAGATGCTCCTGCCGATAGTCCAATCGGAATTTCCATGTTTTTTAAATCTTTAATGGTGGAAATATTTCCGTCTACTTTGACCGATTTTTCGCTGTTATGAAACGTATATAATCCTAAAGGAAGAGAGACATTGGAGCCTTTAATAAAGTTTTGAACGGATTCTTCATCCAAACCGTACTTTTTCAGTTTTTCCTGATTAAAGTCGATTTGGACTTCATTTACTTGTTGTCCGCTTATTTGCACATTCGCGACTCCGTCGATTCTTTCAAGCTTCGGCACAATATCTTCTTGTACTTTTTTCGTTAATTGCGACAACGATTCTTTGTCACTCGATAAGCTTAACGAAAGAATAGGAATTTCATTGATGCTCAGCTTTTTGATGTCAGGTTTTTTGACGCCATCAGGAAGCTGCACATCAGAAAGGGCTTGTTCCGCCTCTCTCTTAGCATCATCCATATTTTTCTCATATGTATACTCCACTTGGACAGAAGATGCATTTGCGAAGGAAGAAGAACTGACAACGTTCACCCCGTCTAAATTTTGAAGTGCTTGCTCGATCGGCTTTGTTACTTTGTCAGCCACTTCTTCAGGGGTTGCACCTGGATAAGCGGTCGTTACCGTTAGAATAGGCGTATTAATATTCGGAATTGTTTCTAATTTCATCGTTAGTCCGGCATACAGACCTGCTACCGTCACGATGATGGTCATGAGCCAAACTGCCAATTTGTTCTTTAACACAAAGTGAATAATTTTGTTCATCGATTCTTCCCCTTTATTAGGATAATATATGATCCATTATTCATATTAACACTATCATAATTGGATTAGTGTCTATTCGTCAACGAATAGAAAGGAAGAATTAGGAATAATTCCTTAAGATTAAAATGAAACCATTTTCATTTTAATTTCCATATATTTGAAATAAAACTGTATGAATGGCAGGCCTCATTTGATCTCTATTGATCTGTCACTTTTCGATTCTTCCATTCACGATTAAGGATGTTTAAAGGAATGTTTTGGTTGTTTTGTTACTTTTATTACATTTATATTGCAATTTTGTAAAAAGATAAATATAATAAAAATCGTTAGAGTACATTATTTCCTAAGGAGGTTGAATATAACGATGGTTCCAGTTCTATCAAAATCTAAATGGGCGTTTTCTCTTGCAGCCGCTTTGACTTTGGCCGTATCTTTCCTTTTGGCGCCTCTGTCAAGCAAAGCAGAAGCTGCAGCTCCTGTAAAAGGGGATAAAGTTGCCGCTTACGCCAAAACACTGGTTGGAAAACCTTATAAATACGGTGGTACAAGCGAAAAAGGATTTGATGCATCCGGTTTTGTACAATATGTTTACTTAAAATCAGCAAATGTGAAATTACCGCGCACAGTGGCTGATCAATTTAAACAAGGCCAAAAGGTAGACTATAATCACCTCCAGCCTGGCGATCTTGTATTCTTTAAACTGGACGGCAAAAAAGTTTCTTTCGTTGGAATTTATTTAGGTAATAGTCAATTTATCGCCGCAACGAGCAAAGGCGTAAAAATCCAACCCCTCGGAGCAAAATATTGGAAACCGTATTTTGCATCCGGAGCTAGAATACTTTCACAAAAATAAACAAACAGGGACCGGAATCACACATCTGGTCCCTGTTTGTTTATGACAAAACGTTCAAACCAAAAGCAAGATGAACATCCAACCAACTCAACCAAAACTTCTATACATTAATACTTTAATGCACCATGGGGGTCAGGCCCCTTTATCATTCAAAATAACTATATGGTATAACAAACTCAGGGATCCCTTCAGCGAATGAAGTATATTCATATAAGGAGAAGTAAACTCCAACTCCTTTATTTGTTAAATAAAAGCGATCTGTTTCAGGGTCAATTGAGTCAAAGTTTTCAAAATAATACGGGTCAGTCAATTGTCGTTGATATATTTTTTTCCTTATTTCATTATTAATAACACTTACATAATCAGATGAATTGCCAAAGTACTCTTTTAAAGTATGGTATTGTTTTCCGGAACTTGTCTCAAAGTTATAGCTAGTATAATCGTATAACCCATGAGCTCCTCCCATATAAGAATAATCATTGAACTTAATACTAATAAACTGGGAATCACTTCTCATCACTTCATAAGTCATGTTATATGTATAATATTTTGAAAAAGGGTCATCCGAGTAATCTTGCTTCGATTTTTGAACTTCTTGATAGGCTTGTTTCCCTTGCAATCCTTTTTGATAAAGTGCGTTATTAATCTTTTCCTCAGCCGTACTTCCAATTCCTTTGACTATTGGATAGTACACATCCGGAGCAATTCTTTTTGGAAAAATAATGATCTTTGGTCGAAAGTTTTCATTTAGTACTCTTGCTAAAAATACAGCAAAATGGGACCTAGTTATTGGCTGACTACCTTTAAACGTTAAATCTGTGTAACCGATTGCAATACCATTTGTAGATAAAATACTAATAAACTTTGCGCTCCAATTACTAGGATTAACATCTTTATAATTAACATCTTGCTCAAATTTTAGGTGAAAAGCATTTACTAGTACTTTTGCCATTTCAGCGCGAGTTAGTGATTTGTTTGGATAAAACTTTCTGCTTTTACTGAAAATACCTTCATCAACCGCTGTAGCAATTTCTTTATAGGCAGGATAATTTTTTGGTACATCTTGAAAACCTGGATTAGGACGATTTCTCATATCTAGTTTTAACGCACGAACAATCATTGTTGCGGCTTGAGAACGAGTGACTTTCTCATTAATTCCAAAATTGCCGTTTTTATATCCTT
Organism: Bacillus sp. FSL W8-1127; assembly: GCF_038006725.1. Classification (NCBI taxonomy): domain Bacteria; kingdom Bacillati; phylum Bacillota; class Bacilli; order Caryophanales; family Bacillaceae; genus Bacillus; species Bacillus sp. FSL W8-1127. The sequence goes on from NZ_JBBOVU010000001.1 coordinate 3,215,024, forward strand.
TGATGATACCAGTATTCGCCAAATATTCAATCTCTTTTTTTGCCCAATAATTATTTGGAACATCTAAATACTGTGTGCTCGCATGAACTTGTATATTGGGCAAATACAAATTACCTATAAGTAAGAAAAAAACGAAAAATACTAGGAATCTTTTTTTCACATCCAGCTCCCCTTCATAGTAAAATTAGTACATTTTTAATAGTTATAATTCACTATATATCATTTAATAACTGCCAGTTCAACCGAAAATTTAAAAATTTTTAATTTTATAATTAACTCAACTTTCGCAGTCCAAAATCTTGTTTAAATGCTTGATGTAAATGGGTTTTGGAAGTACAAAATTATCATTTGACATTTTTTAAAACATAAAGAAAGACACCTATTCTTTTGGTAAAATATTGGTGACGAAACCAAATCCAAAAGAAAGGTGTCACCACTATGATAACGAATAAAGACTACTTTGCGCAATTACCAAAAGAAATTAAACAAGGATTTTCCGAATTAAATATTGGATATCATTTAAGAAAAGCGAATATTACGAAACTTTCCGGGTATTCTTGTCTTACTGTTTTCAAACTGATTTTTCTTTTAGTCTTCCAATATAAGAACTGGTTTCGTGCTTTTATGAGTAAACGATCTCAGGATCTGCCCGGAAAGGATACAGTCTATCGCTTTTTAAATACACCAACCTATCATTGGAGAAAGTTTCTGCTTTCATTAAGCAGTGAAATGATCCGTCTGCTTCAACCATTAACTTCAAAAGATCGTGTCACAGCTTTTGTGATTGATGATTCTGTCTTTTCAAGAAACCGTAGTAAGTCGGTTGAACTGTTGGCTAAGGTTTTTGATCACTCTACCCATCAGTACTTGAAAGGGTTTCAAATGCTTACCCTTGGCTGGACCGATAGTTTTACTTTTATTCCCGTTGATTTTGCTCTTCTAAGTTCACCGAAAAAGGAAAATCGCCTGCAAGAAATCAATACCAATATTGATAAACGAACATCTGGCTATAAGCGTCGCCAGGAAGCTCTGAAATCAAAACCGGACGTGGCTTCAGCTTTACTTGATCATGCGCTTGAAAAAGGGATTATAGCTGACTATGTTCTCATGGATTCCTGGTTTACACAAGCGCCTTTAATTGAGAAGATTACGAACAAAGGGTTATTTGTCATTGGCATGGTGAAGCAATTAAAGCAGCGATACGTTTACAATGGTGAACGTTTCACACTGAATCAACTTTACAAATTGGCAAAAACGCACATGGGTAAAAAAGACATTCTCGGATCCGTTTATGCTACTTTAGACAATGGAATTCCAGTAAAAATTCTATTTGTACGAAACCGTAATAAACGGAGCGAATGGCTTGCTATTCTCAGCACAGATACAACATTAGAAAATGAAGAGATCATTCGTATTTACGGCATGCGTTGGGACATTGAAGTCTTCTTCAAATGCAATAAATCCTTTTTAAATTTAGGGAAAGAATTCCAGGGTCGTTCATACGACATGTTAATTAGCCATACAACCATTGTTTTTACACGATATATTCTCATTGCCTGGCAAATGCGAAAAGAGGAGGATCCTAAGACGATTAGCAACCTTTTTTACATCCTTTGCGAAGATGTAAAAGACATAGATTTTATTACTGCCCTTCAATCGCTTATTGACCTTTTCCAAACTTTGGCGGAATCCAAGGTTTCTTTAAACATGGACATCTTTAAAAATCAAATGAATAAATGGTTGGTTACTATACCTAATTATATCAAGCAATGCTTAAATATTACTGTGTGCGAAAGTTGAGTAATTAAAATAAATAAAGAGAATGTTTCCAATAATTCCTGTCCTTCTCTCACTCTTGTCCATGTCATGAATCAATTTTTTTGTAGCATATTTTTTTAGTAATAGTAATGTCAATGAATATGCTCTTATTTAAAAAGGAGTTTGTCTTTTAATCGTAATCATTATTTTTTCCCACCCTGTTTCTCTACTGAATATATAATTATTTGCAGCCTCATCATCACTAATGTTGCATAAACAAACCATATTAGCCTCGGTGAATCGAAACCAACAAGAAATGAAGTTACCACTGAGACAAGTTCAGAAATGATTAGTTAGTGGATCAACTCTCTAATCTTCACTAGAAACACTTTAACATTCCAAACGAAACAAACCTTCTTGTTAGAAAAGAGTACAGTCTTTCTATCCATCTATTTATTTTTTACTTTGTAACTTCTTCGACAGTAAGAACTTTACCTTGTTTTTCATACTCCTCAATGTAACAAGCTTCTATGAAGTTCATCTCCCTCAGATCAGAAACTTACGCTCACTTCCTTTAAATATTTGTTACGGACACTACACATCGATGGTATCCTCACCATATTTGACTGCACTTTTACCAACCACAAACAAACAGGGACCGGAATCACACATCCGGTCCCTGTTTGTTTATGACAAAACGTTCAAACCAAAAGCAAGATGAACATCCAACCAACTCAACCAAAACTTCTATACATTAATACTTTAATGCACCATGAGGGTCTGGCCCCTTTAATTGAGTGCGGCGCAGCCTGTGTCTCCTGTTCGTATTTTGATGGCGTCGGCCAATTCGTGGATGAAAATTTTTCCATCGCCTGGTTTGCCGGTATTCAAAACACTTCTGGCTGTATCTACGACTTGTTGGACAGGCACCTCGCATACGACAATTTCTACTTTAATTCGTTCGTGCATGTCAACTTCTTTTTTCTTGCCGCGGTACAGCTCGGTAAACCCTTTTTGAAATCCGCACCCAAGCGCATTGGTTACGGTAATGCCGCTGACGCCTATTTTGGCCAAAGCCTGTCTCAATTCGTCAAATTTGGTAGGACGGGTAATGATTTCGATTTTCGTCAATACATCACTCATAACAAACACCACACCCCTATAAAAAATTAGTCGTGATACGCCTTTTCACCGTGAATGGTAATATCCAGCCCAACCGTTTCTTCTTCCTCGTTCACTCGAATCGGCAAGACCAATCCGATTGCCTTAATAATGATAAAAGAAACAAGTGCAACAAATACATATGTCGCGCCAATGGCTACAAGCTGCTTCCAAAGCAAGCTGGCACCGCCGTAAAACAATCCGTTGACCCCCGCAGAGTTGACAGAAACGGTGGAAAACAAACCGGTAGCAATTCCTCCCCAAGTACCGCCGATTCCGTGTAAGCCGAATGCATCAAGAGCATCGTCATAGCCTAACTTTGCTTTTAAGTAAGAAACTCCCCAGAAACAAAGGGCTCCTCCAACAAGTCCTATGATGATGGAAGCGAACGGTGTTACGAATCCGCAAGCGGGCGTGATGGCTACGAGTCCAGCAATGGCGCCAGAAACGGCTCCAAGCATCGTCGGCTTTTTATTCACCAGCCATTCCACTACTACCCATCCAATAATACCGGCAGCTGCCGCTGTATTCGTATTAATAAAAGCGATCATTGCTACATCGTTAAGGGTCAAAGCACTGCCGACATTAAAACCGTACCAGCCAAGCCAAACGAGCGCTCCCCCCATAATGGTAAGCGGCAAATTATGCGGTGTCGTATTCTGCGCATCTTTACGTTTGCCTAATACAATAGCCAGCACAAGGCCTGTGACGCCTGAAGAAATATGAACGACATTCCCGCCGGCGAAATCAAGAACACCTAATTCGCGAAGCCAACCGCCGACGCCCCACACCCAATGAGCGACAGGCGAATAAACGAACAAAGACCATAAAGTAATGAATATAAGATAAGAAGAGAAGCGCATCCTTTCCGCAAAAGCCCCTGTAATAATCGCTACTGTCAAAATGGCAAACGTGAGCTGAAACATCATAAAAAGATTATGTGGAATATCAGAACTATAATCCGGGTTCGGCTTAAAAGAGACTCCTTTCAGACCCGCCCAATCTAAATTTCCGATAAGAGCATTTCCGCCAGTGGAAAAAGCAAGTGAATAACCCGCTATAATCCAAATTATCGAAACAATGGCGATAGAGCTGAAACTTTGCATCGTTGTACTTAAAACATTCTTGCTTTTCACCATTCCGCCGTAAAATAATGCAATTCCAGGTGTCATAATCCAAACAAGAAGCGTAGCAAGAAACATAAATGCAGAAGTGGCGATATCCATTTCCCATCTCCCCTTTTTATTATGTTATATTTTCTATCATATTATGTCTGTATTATTATCATAATACGTTATTCCTATTGAATCAAGACTATAAATTGAAAAAAATCCGAAAAATCTGTATTCAAATCAGTCACATCGTTAGCTTTTCTTACATAAAATAAATCCTATGTGTGTTGCGACCTTCAATACTGCTTCTTTTTACCTAGCGACCATCCCAAAAAACAAGAAAGAACTATATGAACAATCTTCAAAAACCGCCTTTTATTTTGGACAAAAAAAGAACCCTTCCCAATGAAGGGAAGAGTTCTCTTTTATCGAGCATTACGGCTGTTTCCAGAATTAGGATTAAGCCCTTGAAACTGGCGCATGAGTTTTTGGCGGGATTCTTTATTTCGAAGCAAATAGGCAGCTCCCAGAGCCAACGTTGTCCACGCTAATTTCTTCATCTTATCACTCCCCATTTTCCGTGTTCTATCTTATACTCTTCCCGCCGCAGAAGTTTTTTAATCGATCGTTCGCAAATAAGAAACAACTGCCTCATGGCGCCAGAGTCAGTGATCTTTCTCCGGGATTTTCCGAAAAAAGTATTTTCCGTTCCAGAGACCAGCTTACAAGCGAGCTTTGCCTCAACGCTTACTTTCTTTATTCTGTCTCAACTCAGTTCACGATGTGTTTCTTTTTGGCCAAATAGCCTCCCAAAACGGCAAACAGATAAGAAAAAAGCAAACTGCGAATAAAGACTCCAAACAAATGAAATCCTAAAGAAAAATGAAAGGACTGTTCTAAATTATTATCAGATGAAAAGAAAGTGGTTCCTACAGTCCAATTAGAAATTCCGGCCAAACAAAGCATAAAAAAACTGTAAGTCAAACTAAAAACTGCGATTTCCTTAAAGGATAATCCATTTTTCATCGTTAGCCGATAGCCGGCGAAAAGACACAAGAAAATGGGGATTAAAACCGCAAGTTTTAAATAAATGGGAGGATCCAGTAAATTCATCAAATCCGCATCCGATGGAAGGAATTCCGGATGTGAGCTATTTAAACCGGAAAACAAGGAATATGTAAGTTCCCCCTCGCTGTCTTCCCATTTCCAATGATTAGTGAGCGGTGATAAATGCAATAAGTTCCAAATGAACGCCCCTAGTTGCGTTCCAACTAATGTGGCAAACATAGACGTATTTTCCGTCATTTTATCCATACCAGAGACATCTAAAAGGAGCGCTAAATTTTCCTTCCACTTGTTTACTTGGATCAAAACAACGATAACGGTGACCGCCATCACACTGACGAGTCCGCGAATAAACGTTGAAAACCCTTGGTGAATGGCATGTCCAAATGATACATTCCCGATTAAATGGCTGGTAAAATGGCGGTAATCTCTGGCAAATAACATGCCGATCAAACTAAAGATCGCTGCTATGAAGCCACCCGTAAAAAAGCATTGAATAAATGAATAAGAAGTATGAAAGTCCAAATGAATTTTATAATATTGACTTGCAAAAGATCGATCAAATGAAAAACCGCTAAAAAGAGAAAACACGCTTAAAAATATACCGTAAATCAATCCAATGGCTGCAACTGTATAGATTTGCTCATAAAAGCTATCAGTCCGTTGCTTCCGTCCCTTGAAAACCCCGATGCAAAACGAGGAAAAAATCGGAATAAAAATCAATAATAAAAACAAAGTATCAATATGTAATGTTCCCTTCATTGAACCTGTGTCTCCATAACCTGCAGATCCATTGACGCTAAAGTGAAAGGTAGGCTCCACCAAATGAGTAAACATCACGACATCGGTCAATCCTATTGGATGACTTAATGGATATAAATCGGTGTTTACTTCACGAGAAAGATCCTCTACAAAATTAAAATATTGATTGTTTTCGCTTATGTTTTGGATCAGGTCATCAAACTTGTGCTGCTCAAAAAGAAATAACGCAGCATTAAGAATTAACATGAGTATAAAAGCGCTAATAGACGGAATAAAGGCTTTTTTTAAATACGAAAATTGAAAAGCAGGAAATCCCAATGAAACAGCAGGTTTTATTTGCTTTTCCCGTTCAGCACCCTTATAAAGAAATAACTCCTTGCCGCAGGATTGGCAATAATTGTCCGTTTCCGCCACTTTTTCACCGCAATTCGAACAATAGACACTTTCATTTTTCGGCGTTAGCAGTTGATACGCTCTTCCATCTCCCGCTAAATACGCACCATCTTGCCAACAGTAATTACTAGAATCACTATTTTCCGCACCACATGATTTACAATACATTGCTCCACCTCCTGTCAATGCATTTTTGTCCCACAACATTTGCAAAATTGGGCGGATACAGGAACTTGTTCACCACACAAAGAGCAAGCCACTGTTTCGGTCTCTTTTACGTCTTCTTCCCGAACTACCTTCGCACCGCAGGAGCCGCAAAACTTGTCCAAAGGGGTCACTTGAGCCCCGCATTGCCGGCAAACATTATCAGATCCAAACTTTTGATTCAGTCTTTGTAATTCTTGTTTGGCCCTATAAATGGTTTGATCAAGCCCAGCAATCTCAGCTATTCTCTCACTCCACTCTTTATGCTCCCATTCGCCGGATCTCATTTTTCTATAAACCTCTTCCCCTAGCTGGAGAATAAAATCTGCCCGCTTGGCTCCGGCTTCTTCGATCACTTTTTTGTGCTGGAGGATTTCCTGGGTCAATAGGACCTTCTGCTTACCTTGCTCAAGACCACCTTTGATCTTAAACAAACCCCCTCCAATTCTAGTTTGCAATTCGCCCATTTCCATACCTCCTTATGGTCAGATATTACAAATTTATCATATAGATCCATTATTGTATATAACTATAGGCTTATGAATCTGGATAAATATAACTTCATTTCCAGAAAACATTGTGAACTTTATCTTGTTCAAGTAATATATTAATAGTCCAATTGTCATGGTTTATTTTAAAAAGGAGGGGGCTTATTTGGAAATTTATTGCAAGCAATGCGGCCAAAAATTAAAGCAAGGGCAAGGATTCTGCACTCATTGTGGCGCCGCAGTAGAAAACTCTGAGCCTGTCGGGCCGGAAACACCAAGCCCGAGCCGTAGATTGAAATCATTTTCAGGAAAAGGAATTTCTAAGAAAAGCAAAATCATTTTGTCCATATCTGTGATTGTATTGGCAGCCGCTTTTTTTGCTTACAAAATAGCGGAATCGAACCATAAACCGTCCAAATTAGTGGATCATTTCAATAAAACAGTCGAACAGGGAAATGCCAAAGAACTTGCCAACCTGTTCAATTCAGGCCAAACAGAAATGAAAGTTGACGAAGAGGGAGCCAAACAATTCATTCAGTATTTAAAGAAAAATCCGGACGAGTATACGAGCATGATCAAAAAACTGAGGAATGATGCTCGTCTTTTGGAAAACGGGGTCGAAGTTGTGAAACCAGAAGACGAACCATTTGTCAGCATCGAAAAATCAGATAAAAAATGGAATCTGATTGACCAATACAAAATTGTTCCTCATCCGTTTTTTATTAAAGTAACGGTTAACCGAAATCATTCTCTTTTATACATTGACAACAAAAAAATGGGTTACATCGAAAAAGATAAAGAACGAACTTTCGGCCCCTTCCTGCCTTCGGAACATACGGTCAAAGCTTTTTATGAGGGAAAATACGCCAATGTTTCCGACAAAAAAGAACTCGATCCGAAAACGGATGCAACCGATCATAATTTATACGCTGATCTGGATCTGACAGGGGATCACGTCACGATATATTCTGACTATGATGATGCTGTTGTTTATGTGAACGGAAAAAGCACCGGCAAGCGAGTGGGAGATATAGATGAGTTCGGCCCCGTGGAAACGGATGGTTCAACGAAAATTTCCGCAAAATTAAAATTGCCTGCCGGAACGTTCAAAAGCAATGAAGTGGCCATTCATGAACCTGATCAAGAAGTAGATCTCCATTTCGACAATCTTCCTCTCGCTGAAGATGGAGACGATATGGATAGCTTTACGGATAGTACAAATACTGCTAATGAGCTGGAAGACGTTTTAATGTCCCATTATGCGTGTATTTCCAGCCACGAATATGAAAAAGCCTTTGATTTGTTTTCCGCTAGACAGAAACAAAAAAGAAACTATGATGATTGGGTAAACGGAATAAAGGACAATTATCAAAACGATGTTGATTCTTTTTCAGTCGTCTATTTGGACAACAATCGGGCAACCGTCTCCTTCCACCTTACTTCATACGATTCCAAAGAAACAGGTACACTGAAACAAGAGTGGGAGGGAACATGGGGCATGGTGAAAGAAGGAGATCAATGGAAGTTAGACTCTCCTGCCATTAAAAAAATAAACTCAGAGGTTATAGAATAATGCAAAAGAAAAAGACTCTTTATATTCTTTGCCTCGTCATCGCAGCTGCATGTGCACTGGCTGTTTGGCATTTTCAATCTGTTCCCAACCCGGCTAAACTGGCCTCTGAAACAAACGAACAAAACAACAAAGAAAAGCGAGTTGATCAAGAACAAGAGCGGCTGAAAACAGCGAATGCCCAAATGGAGGCCAAGAAAAAAATCGATAAAATTCAAGACCCGAACGAAAAGGTCGAACAGCTGGTCAAAGCCATGACATTAGAACAAAAAGTGGGACAACTGCTGATGGTAGGGTTTAAAAACCCTGTTCCAAACAAGAAAATTGCCGATCTGATTGAACACAAATATATCGGCGGTGTTATCTATTATGATCGAAACATGAAATCGGCAAAACAAACAGCGGAATTGTCCAATTCGTTGCAGCAGTCTGCTCTTAAATCCAATCCTTTTTCCATTCCATTAATGATTGGAGTGGACCAAGAAGGCGGGGATATTCTGCGCATGAGAAATCAAGTATCGCCTATTCCTTCCCAACAGGAATTAGGAAAATACGCTTCACCACAAGAAGTTTATTCGATCGCTAAACTCAATGGCGAAGAATTAGCGTCTATGGGTATTTCAATCAATTTCGCTCCCGTTTTGGATTTGTCGGCGAAAGATAGCCGCTCGCTTGGCAGCCAGCCCGAAGACGTTTATGAAAAAGGAACAATGGTGTTAAAAGGATTAAACGATTCCCATATTACCGGCGTCTTAAAACACTTTCCGGGAAACGGGCGCAGTTCAATCGATCCGCATATTGATACGTCAAGCGTTAAAGCCAATCAACTCGACTTGGAAAACTCGGATATTTACCCATTTAAAAGGATCATCCAGGAAACGGATCCGCAAAACTTCTTTGTTATGGTGACACACTTAAAATATCCTGCCTACGACGCAAAAAAACCGGCAAGCTTATCGTCGATTATTATTCAAAAGCTGTTGAGAAACAAGCTTGGATACAAAGGAATCGTCGTCACCGATGATTTAGAAATGGGCGCAGTCAATAAATACTACTCATACAAAGACTTAGGAAAAGATGCCTTAAATGCCGGAGCAGATCTTCTCCTTGTCTGTCATGAGTATGAGCACCAATTGGAAGTGTATAACGGGATTATAGAGGCGGTTCACAAGGGAGAAGTGAAGCCATCACGCATTGACGAGGCCGTCAAACGAATACTGCTATTTAAGCTTTCCACCATTGACCAACCAATAGTGGATGCGAATAAAGCAGATCAAATAGTCGGCAGCCAACAACATGCCCTTATCATTCAACAATACAAACAAAATCACGGATTGTCTGAAGAAAAAACGAAACAACAATAGCCAAGAACAAAAAGGAGAACCATTATCCTTTTAACGTCTTTCCGAAAGAAGTCTCCCATCCTCTAGGAATGTGAAGGTGCGAATAGCACCAATGAGTAGGTGGGAGATGAATTTCGGTTGGCTTTAGCCAAAGTTATTTTTCCAATCCTTTTCTCAACAATTCTAAGATTGCGGCTGTTCTAGTTGGAATCCCATTTTCTTTTTGATATTGCTCCAATTTTTCTAATATCGTCTTAGGCATACGAATTTCTACACGTTCTTTCTCTTCTCTCATGATTATCACCTCATATTGATTGTACGGATTTTTTACGGTATAATCAATATATACGAAATTTTTCCGCACAAAGTGAGGTGAATTGATATGGCCAAGCAAAACAAAGCTTTCAAGTTTCGTTTGTTACCAAACAAAGAACAATCCGCATTATTAGCTAAGACATTTGGTTGTGTTCGCTTTGTCTACAATAAGATGTTAGCTGAACGCAAAGAAACGTATGAAAAGTTCAAGGATGATAAAGAATTGCTTAAAAAGCAAAAGTTTCCGACCCCTGCAAAATATAAAAGTGAATTTCCATTCCTAAAAGAAGTGGATTCTTTAGCTTTGGCAAATGCACAAATGAACTTACAGACTGCTTATAAGAATTTCTTTGAAGGAAATGCGGATTTTCCAAAGTTCAAAAATCGTAAAGCAAAACAATCCTATACAACTAATATGGTCAACGGAAATATTAAGCTAGAAAATGGTCATATCAAACTGCCAAAAATCAAAAAGCCAATAAAAATGAAACAGCATAGAGAGATACCTGCTGATTATAAAATCAAATCTTGCACTATTTCTAAAACAAAGACAGGCAAATACTACATTTCAATTTTGACAGAATATGAGAAAGATATTCGTCCAGTTAAAATACAGAAAGTTGTTGGTTTGGATTTTGCTATGGATGGTCTATATGTCGAGAGTGAACAGGGTAAGAAAGCCAATTACCCACGTTACTATCGGCAAGCCTTAGATAAATTAGCAAAAGCACAACGAATTCTTTCTCGAAGAAAGAAAGGTTCTGCAAGATGGGAAAAACAACACCTGAAAGTGGCTAAGCTACATGAAAAGACAGCGAATCAGCGCAGAAACTTTCTTCATCATAAGTCAAAAGAATTAGCAACAAACTATGACGCTGTGATTATTGAGGACTTAGACATGAAAGGCATGTCTCAAGCCCTCAACTTTGGAAAAAGCGTTCATGATAACGGCTGGGGGATGTTCACTACTTTCTTAGCGTATAAGCTAAAAGAACAGGGGAAACAACTTGTGAAAATTGATAAGTGGTTTCCCTCCACTAAGAAGTGTTCATGTTGCGGCAAGGAAAAAGAAATGCCATTATCTGAACGTGTATATAAATGTTCTTGCGGCTTTGTATTAGATTGCGATCACAATTCAGCAATCAATATCAAAAATGAGGGATTACGCTTATTAGCATAAAGAATAATAACTTTCGGAACGAGAGGGTTAGCTCGGTCAATTTTCTGTCATTAGACGGGATTACCCGAGAAGCCCCCACTTCAATCAAACCGTAAGGTTGATAAGTGGAGGGTAGTTCACTGGTGTCATTCCTTATTGGTTGTAGCCATAATAATTATATGAAGTTTTCCGGAAATAGCGATCACTGGGAAGATCAATACTCGGCGACCATAGATAGCCATAGTGAAAACGGAAAATATATTTTCCATTATAAAAACGGAGATGATACGACGATTTTTAAGAATCTTAAAATTATCGTTAACGACGAGGAACCTTCTTTGAACGATGAGGAGCATAAGGGGACCACCATTCAAATCCCCTCCAGCTGCAATGGTTGTACAGTAAAGGACAATGAACCAATCGAGGTGACCATTAGCTGGAACAGGAATAACAAAGAAACTTTTTATCTTAAACCGGATCATTAAGAAATGTTAATCTCAAAGGATGGTCGCAGTCTTTCGTTTGAAAGGATAAGAAAGATTTTTTTAATTGCCGCTGGTTTTTGGAATTTAAAACCTGATCGGCCCGAAAACTCTTAATCGGGTTATCGGTCTTGATGTTGCAAGCGGTCCCCGCGTTGACAGGGACCGCTTTGTTATTTCCATATCATCCAATCTTAAAGGGCTTTTAAATACACCGATTCATATTTTTTCGCTGCGGAGATATGGGAGTATTCCGACTCGATTTTTTGACGGGCTTTGGCTGCGAATTCCTCTCCTTTTTCAGGATGTTGGAATAAGTAAACAATAGACTCGACTAGTTCTTTGATGTTTTTCTCCTCCACGAGCAAGCCGTCTTCTTGGTGGTTGACAATTTCTTTTAAACCGCCAACCGCGCTGGCGATAAGAGGAGAGCCGGATCCCATCGCCTCTAAAGCAGAAATGGAAGTAGCCTCTTCTACCCCTGCAGAGTGGACGCTAGGAACTAATACGACATCAGAAAGGGCATAAAACTCCTTAATTTGATCGTGCGGAATGGCTCCCAAAAAGACAACATGATCGTTGAGACGGTTTTCTTCCACAATCTCTTTCAATTCATCCAACGCTTCTCCGCTGCCGGCATAAATCAGCTTGGTTTGAGGAAATTCTTTCAATACTTCTGGAAGCGCCAGAGCCGGGTAGATCACTCCATTTTTTCTGGTCAACCGGCGAGGCACAAATAAAACACGGTCATCCGCCGACAAACCATATTTCTTTCTATATTCTTGTTTTTTCTCTTTATTCGGCTTAAATTGATGGATATCGATGAAATTCCGCACCGCCGTGGCATCGATCCCGGAAACTTCTTTCACATACTCCTTCAAGCGCTGATCAACCGTGATGACCTTTCTCGCACCTCGATAGGCTTGTACTTCAATATCTTTCATGTATTCTTCTTCCGCGCTGTTTTCCAGCAACGATCCTTTACTGATGGACTCAAACGTCATATAACCGTGAACAGTAGCCACTGTCGGGATTCCGGTCGCCAATGCGGCTAATACAGTGAAAGGATCTTGGGCATTGATGAGGTCATATCCTTTCTGTTTGTTGGCTTCGATCAACCCATAAAGAAACTTTCTCCTCATCTTGTGCGACCATACAATGCCTTTTCCTTTTTTGAACTTATTTAATATGAAGCTTGGTCCTTGTGCCAGCGCTTTCCGCTTCCATGCAGGCACGTCCGAAAAAGAAAGGATATCCACTTGATGGCCGAGCTCCTCAAGTCCCGCTTTCAATGTCGTCACATGAGTGGACAACCCTCCCGCATGAGGATAATCATAAGCCGTGGCGAGTAAAATTTTCATGATTTGCCTCCTCTTATTTATCAATAAAATGAATCTTTCATTCCATCGTTTCTCAGCTATCGCACGGGTGACCCTTTATGACTGTGCTTTCATGCTTTTTCCTTCTTCTTGCTTGCACAAAAAGGTCATTCATCGTGTCTACGTGATACATCATTAGGAGCAGCACTTTCTTTATCCACGTTACCCCTATATCACCTTTCTCTCTTGTAGGCGGATATAAACAAACGAGTGCACGTCTGAAAGAAAAACCGAATACTCAAAAAGCGCCGGCCATTCGCTTATCCACCTTACATATAAGAGTTTAGCAGAAAATAGTATCGCAAGCGATACGGAAAAAGAGAAAAGTTGTCCCTCTGCACCGGAAGAAAACGAAGGAACAGATCGAATTCCGCCAAAACCAAGAACGGATATAAACAAAAAAGGAGAGCAGGCTGCCAGCCATATACTCTCCTTTTTTTACAAAAATTGTTGCTGATGCGTTTCTCATCTAAATCTTAAGGGGCGCCCAAACGTTTCTGCCGCCATAGAAGCCACTCCTCCAAGGATCATATAGAAATAGGCGGTGAACGTTTTGTCTTCCAAAATATTATAAAGCAGTCCGCAAACATAAACGGCAATTAATATCGAAATAAGCGCATCGGCGTACGGGGAAGCCGTATGTCTGTTTTTCCAGAGAAAAGCCAGCATTCCCAGCAGGAAAACGGCAAAGCCAACAACGCCAAGCACCCCTGTTTCGGCAATTACTTGAATATATTGATTATCCGAATAAATATTCAAGTTGATCCCATAATGTTTATAAATCGGCGATGAATACGATTTTGACGCTGAATCGCCAAATGTCGAAAATCCGGAACCAATAACAGGATGGTCTTTAAATATTTGCAGACCCTTTTTGACAATGAACAAGCGGCCGGTATTTTTACTTTGCTCGATCGTACTGCCTTCAAACGTCTCTTTCAGCCGTTTTTCCGCGTGTGATTCATCTCCTTGCTGATCAGGCGCCGCAATCGGCTTTTCTTTCAACACGTTCATATTCTGGACGAATTCCGTCGCTTTTGTCACCGGAATACTGATCACTATTACACTCAGCACGATGATCAGCAAAGCTTTCACAACGGTTCTCCAATTTCTCGACAAAGCCAAATAGGTGATCAAGCCAACGGCAAGCCCAATAGCCGTTCCTCTTGAATACGTCAAGATCCAAACACCCATCATCACAACAGAACCAATAAGGAGAAACAGCTTCGTTCTTTTGGAAACAAGGGTTGATAAGTATAGCGTGCAAATGAAGGCGAGCGTTAAGTAAACAGCCAAAACATTTGGATTGTTGATCAACCCGTAAATGCGCTGCCGGTTCGTCGGAGAAATATAACGCTCCACCCATGTTTCCGGCATCAACAAAGTCCGCAATGATACTTTTTCGACAATTCCTTGAACGGAGAGAATCATAGACATAGTAAAAGTAATCCATAAAAAGCGGTGAATATCTTCTTTTTCAATCGACAGCCGCTTCACTGTATAGAAAATCAAGTATGTAATCACAAAAGCCCGAACTTGAAAAATAATAGCCCCTACGGAAACCCCCGTGATAAGCGCGGACACACAACCTATAAGAATGAACAAAAAGAATCCCCATTCAAACAGCGAAAATTGGAACATCTTTTTCCAATCGTTTCGTTGATCCCAAACCGCTCTTAAAAAGGCAGCAATGGCGATTAAATCACCGGCTATTTTCAAAGAGGGATTTATCTCTATTAAAAACGCCCTTGTTGGAAAGTAGATGAGCAAAAACAACAGACCGTCTTTCGGCCGAATAAACGCCAGCGCAGCTACTATGAGCGAAACGGCCAAACCGATCATACTGTTTGGAAAAAAGAGTGCCACCAAAACAAATAAAGCCATAACAAGGATGTATTGATACTTCTCTCGAAAACCAGCCATCTATTTGAACCTTCCTTTTACTCTATTTTTTCGACACGTAATGTTTGTCGAAATATTAAGGAAAAACGCAATTTTTCGCAACACTACTTTTCCGATTATAAATGATTCCTAAGATGGTCGTCAACGGCACAAGCGACTGGAATGAATGATGATTTACGCTCCGTTTAAGGAAACGAGAACCCCTTTTACGATCATTCTTTCCTGCTAAACTTTTGAATCTAAAAGGAGCGCTTCTTCAATTGGAAAGGGCCGGATCCACCATGCTAAAACAGGATAACAACATCATTTATCCCCTGATCGATTCACAAAGCATGGAGGGATCAGACCCTCACACCATATGTCCTATCAGCATGTCACTTTCGACTGTTAAGACAGCAAACGTTCATATGTATTTCGAATCATTTCGTACAAATTCGTCAAGGAAAAATGTCGTGAGGCATGTTGGTAAAGGTCATCGCCCATCTTTGCCAACTCCCCTCTTTGCTTGCGGGAAATCGCTTCCTCCATTGCTTGCCTGTAAAGATCGGCATCACCAGTCGGCACAATCCAACCGGTTTTTCCGTTCGTAATTAATTCATTTACTCCCCCTACATCGGTGGTGATGACGGGCAAATGTTGATTGGCCGCTTCCAGCAGCGCCAACGGAAAACTTTCGCTATAGGAAGCCAATAAAGCCGCATCCGACGCCGCATAAATTTCTTCAACATCTTTTCGAAAGCCGAGAAAGCGGACTTGTTCGGAAAGGCCGCGCCGTTCGACGGCTTGTTCCAACTCGCTTCGAATCGGACCGTCGCCGACAAAGAGCACTTTTACCTGTGAATTCCCCAACTTTTGAAGAGCTTCCAATACGATTTCATGGCCTTTAATCGGATGCAGACGCGCCACCATGACAAACAAGATGTCATCCTTGTCCGCCCCAAGTTCGGCTCTGGGCACCGGAACTGCTTTTTCTGCTGTAAAATGAATGCCATTGTAAATAGTGGTAATGTGATCTCCACGAATGCCGGCGGCCATTAAATTTTTCTTAAACCGCTCAGACACCGCAAAGTAATGATCCATCTTTTTCACGGCATAAAGATGCAGCGCCGTGAAAATTTTTCCTTTCACTCCTGCTTTCATAAAATCGAGGGATGGATCGCTATGAATCGTCGTCACCCAGCAAATTTTGGTTTTTTTCTTTAAATAAAGACCGAATAGATTGGCGCGAGGGCCATGAGTGTGCAGCAAATCAAACCGTTCTTGCCGAATATATCGGGCCAGTTTTTTTAAAACAGAAAGGTCATAGCGGGAAGTTTGCTGAAACACTTCGACATGAATGCCGTTTTCCCGGGCTTCTTTCGACAAAGCTCCTTCTTGGAATACGGCCAAGACGACTTCATTCTTTGCAAATTGTTTTAGAAGGGTAATCACATGCTTGCGCGATCCCCCGGTTTCTCCTCCGCTGATAACATGGAGTACTTTCATCCGAACTTCCCCTCCAAGTGGCGCTTTCTGCTTTTTAAAAGGCCAGCCATCTTCCTCTTCAACGACTGGCCAATACTTTCAGGACAAATTTCGGCAACGCCATTTGACGCTTTATCCGCTTTGGTTCTTTTATTAACCGATACAACCATTCCAAGCCTGCTTTTCGGAAAAAGGCCGGGGCCCGTTTGACCATCCCGGAATAGACATCAAAGCTGCCGCCCACTCCTTGAAACACTTTCACATGCTTCAGCTCATTCATATGTTCTCTTATCCACAATTCCTGTTTCGGGCTTCCTAAAGCGACGAACAAAAGGACAGCTTTGGAATCGTTGATTTTTTGAATAAGAGCTGATTGGTCTTGAACATAGCCGTTTTCATAGCCGGAAATGATCAGACCGGGAATTTGCCGTTCCAAATTTTCTTTTGCTTTTGAGACGACTTCCTCTTTGGCACCGTACAAAAATACACCGTGCCCTTCCTCTGCGGCAAAACGAAGAAGCCGCCCCATCATATCGACACCTGTCACCCGTTCGCGAATTTTTCCGCCTTTTAACTTGGAAGCAATAATCATGCCAACTCCGTCGGGTATTTGGTAAGTGGATTCATTGATTAATTCTTTTACAAGCGGGTCGCGGTTCGCCGCCATCACTTTTTCCGGATTGACAGCAATGACGGTCGATTTTTTTCCCGCGGCAATCCGCTTTTTAATGTCGGCAATGATTTCCTCATAAGTCAATGGTGAAACGGAGACGCCTAAATATTGTTCCTTTTCCATTTTTGACATCCCTTGCTTTATTCCTGAATTGCTTTTAATTTGGTCAAATCGCCGATTCGATGAAGGGTGATCCCCTCAGCGTCTTTTAGATTCGTGCAATTTTTCGTATCAAACACTACCGGCGTTTTCATACGTTGTTTTAATACGGCAGGATCCAGCTGTTTGAATTCATTGTGATCCGCTAAAATCACAACAAGATGAGCATCTTGAATCGCTTCTTCAAACGGAAGCAGCGTAAATGGCACTTGATCCGGTTGAACGTGCGGATCGTGAATCCGGATTTCATAGCGCGGATTTTGCATCAATTTTTCTACTACTTCAAGAGCCGGACTTTCGCGGATATCGTCAATGTTGCCTTTGTAAGTCAGTCCACAAAGAGCAATCGTCGGTTTCGCCAATTCCGCCGTCAATTTCTCTACTTGTTCTACGACAAAATCAGGCATGGAGTTATTGATATCTCGAGACAACTTGATTAAATTCGCTTCTTCCGGCGCCTTTTCGACGATAAAATAAGGGTCTACTGCCAAGCAATGGCCGCCTACGCCCGGACCGGGATGATGCAAGTTGACACGTGGGTGCTTATTGGCCAGTTCAATTACTTTATGAGCATCCACTCCAAGTCGGTTGGAGATTTTGGCCAACTCATTGGCAAGGGCGATATTGACATCACGGAACGTATTTTCCATCAGCTTCGACATTTCCGCCGTCAACGCTTCGGTTTCAATGACTTCGCCTTTTGTCACGACTTTCCGATATACATCTGCCGCTTTTTTCGCTGCTTCCGGCGTCAGCCCCCCGACAATACGAGTATTTTCCACCAACTCGATTAAAATTCGGCCAGGAAGCACCCGTTCCGGACAGTGGGCAACATACACGTCTTTTCTTGGATCCAATCCTGCCTGTTCGATCAAAGGAGCGACAATATCATCCATCGTTCTTGGCGGAATGGTCGATTCCACAATGACGATATTGCCTTTGCGCAAATAAGGGAGGATCATCTTCGTCGCACTGATCACATAACTTACATCCGCGGTTTCATCTTGATGAATAGGAGTCGGGACGGAAATGATAAACACATCCGCTTCTTCCGGTTGTGTAGATGCGCGCAATTTTCCTTTTTTTACCACTTCTTTGACGACATCTTCCAAACCGTTTTCTTCTATATGGATCCCGCCGCTATTTAACGTTTCCACCACTTTTTCGTTTACGTCTACACCTACGACATCAAAGCCTGCCTGCGCAAAAACTGCAGAAGTAGGAAGTCCGATGTATCCTAATCCCATTACGCATATTTTTTGCATGTGAAAGACCTCTCTTTATGATGATATTGAAAAACAAAAAATTTGTTTTTAATCGCAAAATTAATAAGCATAGTACTCAACTCAAATAGTATAGCAAATTCACTGATACTTTGCACTATTTACATTGAATGTTCATAAGGCCAATGGTAAAATATAAACCATCTTGAGTGGATTCCAAATTATCCATTATTTTACTCTATCATTATAAATCATTTATAGAATTTAAAATTTGTATACCTTGTGAAATTGTTGGGGTTCCATCCACCTTGCAGGAAAATTTTCCTCGTCATAAAGGATGAAGACTGTTCTCCATCATAACCAAAATCAACCGTTCCCCGCCGCGTTGCAAAAACACGAGATCGTGTTTACTGCGAGGCGGCTTTTCTAGGTGGATTGATTGGATCGAAAAGAGGGCAGGACCGACATTCCATCATTTATTGGACATCGATTGCGCTGTTCCCATTACATGACACATGAACATATGAACTCTTCCAACAGTCGTTACTTATAGAACGGCTGCCGTTTCGGAAGGCTGTTGCATTTTATTTTTGAAGAGGTGTCTCGTTATGTCCTTGAAAAAAACAGCCATTTGGCTGACTATTTTAGCTTTCATTGTTAAACTGTCGGGATTCCTGAGAGAAAGCATTATTGCGCGGGAATTTGGAGTCAGTCATCTGACGGACGGTTATATTCTTGCTTTCTCTTTTATCAGCCTGGCAATGGACATGATTTCCGGCGGTTTTAACAATGTTTTTTTGCCGCTGTACGTCAGCCATTCCAAAATGAACGCTAAACAAACGGAACGAAATGCGAATGGCGTCATGAATTTTACGGTTCTGCTTTTCCTCGTGATTACAGTGATCGGCTATTTCTTTGTTCCTGACATCGTGCCGTTCATTTATGGCCACATGGCACCACAGACAGAAAAAGTCGCTGTGGCTATCACTCAATTTTTCTTTTTATTTATGAGTTTAGTGGCATTAAGCGGAATTTTAGATTCCTATTTACAGGCGCATCGGGTGTTCGTCCCTTCACAATTCGCTAAGCTTGTCCAGCCGTTGACCAGTGCGCTTTTCGCTCTGGTGTTTTCCAGCTATTGGGGAATTAACAGTTTAGCTTACGGGTTTATCATCGGAACTTTCATCGGCGTGGTCATCCAATTCAGCTATCTGTATCGAACGGGATTCCGTTGGCAGCCTACTCTTCATGTAGATGCGACATTTCGGAAAACGTTTCTGGTGCTTTTGATCCCTTCGCTGTTAAACTCGGTTGTCAGCCAAACCAATCTGTTTGTCGATAAGGCGTTTGCTTCCAGCATTCCGGGGGCGGCTACTTATTTAAATTACGCATCGCTTATGACATCCGTCCCGCATAATATTTACGCCACTTCGATTGCGGCGATTATCTTTACGCTTTTATCCGAACAATTGGATGATCCGGAAAAGTTTCAAGATATTTTTTATACAGGAATGCAAATTTCTCTGGTTACCCTATTGCCCATTACGGCAGGTATTTATTTAGTCGGACAAGAAGCAATCGCTTTTTTATTCCAAAGAGGAAAGTTTACAGCGATGGACACGCACTACACTTATATGGCGCTTGTTTGCTTTCTGCCCATTATTGTTACGCAAGGCATGCAATATATCGTTTCTAAAGCCATGTACGCCTTGGGGAAAACAAAAATCATTTTCAGAGTGACCGTTACGACGATCCTGCTGAACGCACTGTTGGACTGGATTTTAATCAAACCATTAGGATATAAAGGGCTTGCTTTATCCAGTTCCATCGTTTCCTTCTATTACTTGATCGTCACGGCCATTGTGATTTATAAGGATTTTCATCCGTCCCAAAAAGTGCGGCTATTTCGATTGATCGTAAAAGCTTTACCGCCGACTATTGTGATGTCGGTCGTACTGATCGCCATAAAGGAAACGCTGCCGCTTTATCATCTTTATCCTTTATGGCAGATCCTGATTTTGGTGCCGCTCGGAGTCGTCTTTTACGTCGCAGGGCTGTATCTGTTTTATCGGGAAGGTTTCTACCAAATGCTGAATTTCTTAAAAAGAAAAAAACGTGCCATTTAAACGGAAACGGGACAAGCATAAGCGGTGTGATCCGTTGCTTTTCAGAACTCTATTAAGATTCATCCAAAAGACAAAAAGACGAAGGAGCTGCTCCCTCGTCTTTTTCTTTAGACATATAATGGTTATCTTCCGCTATGAACGCTAATCATGGCTACGCCTGCCACAATGAGCAGCACGCCTGCTATTTTCCAACTTGTCAGCGTTTCTCCGAATAAGAAATAGGCCCCAAACAATGCAAACACGTAGGCAAGCGATTGGATCGGGTACGCCACGCTTAACGGAACTTTCGATAAAATAAACAGCCACAACACCGTAGCAGCCCCGTACAAAATCAAACCGGTCAATATATACGGCGATAGCAGCAGCTTCAAAATCCCCAAAAGAGAGGAAAAAATTTGGCCGCTTTTCATCATCCCGTATTTCCATAAAAATTGTCCGCTCACCAATATGAGAGTGTTGACCAATATCAGCACAAAATTAATCGGCGTCATGGCGTTCCTCCTTTTCCGCTCTGAGCGAATGTTTCAGATCTTCCAGTTCTTTTTCTACATAGGCCAGTTCTTGAATGACTTTGGTCAACTTTGCCTGCTGTTTGGATAAAACAATCGTATGATACATCAGCAAAGTCAGCACGACGAAAAAAGCCGCCACAAAAATAAAAGACGGCATATACGAAATGCCAACGGCCCGTGCCAATCGATTTAAAACCGGAAGCAAACATGCAATCAAGATCGCCGCAACAGACAAAACCAGCCAAAGGAACGCCTGCTGATCCTGCAGTTTATTTTTGGAAGTCAGCCACACGACTTGCACGAAAAACAACACGGCCATGACAATCGAAATGATTTGCACAAACCCCATATACATAACGCTCCTTTAAAAAACCGATCGAATTAAAGAAAAAAACGTGACTTTTAACATATAGTAAATGGATCGAAACGGTGTAATGGAAGATTGTCCGCCTTGCCGTTCATTCATTTCCACTTTAATCTCTTTTATTTTGAAATGCTGGTGCGCCAATCTCACCAATACTTCCACTTCCGGATAGTCAACCGGATAGTGGCGGACAAACTCTTTCATTACTTTGCGGTTGACAATGCGGTAGCCCGATGTCGGATCGGTTACTTTAATGTGAGCAATCCATTTTAACATATAATAAAAATAATAAATGCCCAATCTCCTGATCCAACTGCCTTTATACCCGGTTTTTTCCACAAATCGAGACCCGATGACCATATCGTAATCGGAGCCGGTGATGGCCTGAACTAATTTTTCCAAGTCTTTCGGATCATGTTGGCCGTCGGCATCCAATTGGATCGCATAATCGTATCCGTTCCTGTACGCATAAATATAGCCGGTTTGCATCGCTCCGCCGATCCCGAGATTCGCCGCCAGACTGATATGGGGAATTTGATGTTCGTTTAAAATTTCTTCCGTCCGATCGGTGGACCCATCATTCACGACAATAAAATCATAGCTGCAGGAGTTTCGAAGCCGGTTTACAGTATGGTGTATCGTGTCCTCTTCGTTGTAGGCAGGGATGATGATCAAGATTTTTTCCATAAGACAAAATCCTCCGGCTCTGTAAATTCAAAGCAGAATTTTCATGATATAATGCAAATGAAAAATGACAATAGAAAGGATCTCCATATGCCAACGATTCATAAACGAAACATAATCGGTTATGTATTCTTGTTTCTTCTTACGGAAGCAATACTACTTTTTTATTTATATCAAACCGGAAAACAATTCTTTCGCATTACTCCGGATGGTCAGCTTTATTTTAATATAGCCGAAAATTTCGTCAAGGGAAACGGGATGATCAACACCGTCCGCAAAGAGGACATTATTGTGCCCCCGCTGTTCTCCATTTTTTTAGTGCCGTTTGCGTTTTTCCACAGCGCTAAACTTTTTATTCTTTTTCAGTATGTCGTTTACGGATTCAACGGCGTCCTTCTTGCCTTTTTGGGAGAACAATTGTTTCACCGTTTCAAATCGGGCATGGCGGCCGGGCTTCTGTATGCTGTTCATCCTGTCTTGTTGTTGAACGGTCCGCAATATTTGCTGACAGAAACGCTTTTTATTACGTTTATTCTCTTAATCCTATACAGCATCTTGCGCTTTATTCGCGACGAAAAGAAAACAAAATGGCTGATAACGTCCGTAGCGCTTTTGTCGGCTAGCTTATTATTCCGGCCTCATCTTATGTATGTGTTTTTGCTGCTCGGCCTGTTATGGCTCCTATATTGGCGGACAAAAAAATTGCGAGCCGCGACGATTCTCGCCTTTTTGATTCCCGTTGTTTGTTTAGCCGCCAATGGGCTTCACAACTGGTCTCTTCACGGGAAATTTGTGCTTTTGGAAAACTATAGCGGGCAAAATCTATATATCGCCAATAATCCTCATACGAAAGTGGCGTTCTTTGCAACGACCATCGTCGACCAATTTGTAGAGCCTGAGTATTTTTCATACAGCCGATTGAGCTTATCAGAAAAAAGCGAGTTGTTAAAAGAAAAAGCCGTTCATTACATGCTCTCTTACCCCGGCGAAACGATCAAACGGCTTGTGCTGAAAACCGGTCTGTTCTTCCAAGGGATTGACGCCCTCGATTGGATGACTCTCTTCATCAGCATAGCCGGAATCGTCTGGAGTTTATGGAAAGAAAAGAAAATGCGGCTGGAAATTTTATTTCTGATCTTATTTATACTGGGATTTGCCGTTTTGACTTCCCTCGGTCTACTCGTCGGCGGACAACGCTACCGCGTTCCGGTTATTCCGGTCTATCTGCTCTTTGGCGGCTACTTTCTCTCTTCTCTTTTGCCAAGACAGTTATTCCGCGGGAAATAATGAGAATGCCGATCAACACCTGGCCCTCAACTTTTTTATCCGTGTTGTGATGAAAGGACACCAGAGCGGCCAGGTATATACGATCTGCTTTTTAACAACCAAATTTTATTAAACCTATTAGACAGTTTGAGAATTTACTGTGTCATCGCCCGCATATGATTGGTTTGCGGGCATATCATCGCGATAAATCCGTGTTGGTTTCTTGATGTTTGGGCAACATTTTAAGAAAACGAATATATAAAATAGACACGATAAGATACCCCACTAAATAATAGAAAGAAAACAGATCGATTTGTCGGACGATCATGGTGCGGACCGCAAAGAGAACAAAAGGCAGCACAAACATCCAAGGGATGAATCTCATCGTTTTTTGAAAATGAGAGAGAAGGGTTCTATTCCACGTGAACTTTCCGAATAGGAGATAGATATTCCCTATAATAAATCCGATCACAAAAGGCAAAATGGCAGATACATTGACGAACCCTAACAAAATGGGCACCGAAAGAGCACCAAAAGAACCTGTGGCTAACACGGTAGAGTAGCTGAGCTTTATGACATGATGATTCAAATCTTCCCTATCATACTCTTTTAAAAGATCAACCGCCAATTCATTCGGAGACAAAAATTCCATTAACACACTTTGAGGAATTTCTTCCTGTCCAATCCCTTTCTTTTCTTTTTCCAATGCCTTTTCATATAAATCAGTACGAACCTTTTGAATAAAGGGGTGTTTTACACCTGGAGGCAAACCATGCAGCCTTTTGCACACATCATCAAGATACGATTGAACCAGCTGATGGGAGAAAAAACGATCTTTTCTCATTTCCGCACCTTTCCTTATTAGAAATTTCAGGATCTCTTTATTATGACCATACTTCCTTTTAAACCTTGCGTCATATCAGCGAACGCGAATCGAGTAGGAGGGAGCGATTAACTCCCGTCCTCTCACACCACCGTACGTACGGTTCCGTATACGGCGGTTCAATTAAGATAATTGACGCAAGTCTTTATAACTTCCGTGAATAGCTGTTCTCTTTATGCCAGTGGTCACTCCACCCTCCAAGAGGTCTCCCACGGGATTCACCGCTTCCTCCCTCAAGTGAGGTACTACGTTTTCTGTGTTCATCATGACTCACTGAATACCAAGGGCTATTCTCTCTTAATTGTTCGGTCCTTCTTAGTTGTTCTAGACCAACTAATACTATGACCTCTGCTGACTTCTGACGGTTCAGCTACTTATCACTAAGTAGGTTATGAAGAGTACTTCACATATCCGCCAGACCTCCCCGGGTAAGTACATGCACTTTCACACCATCTATCCGCCTCATTTACTCGATATGACCTTCGACAGAAAGAGCTTTGTTTTGTTATGCAAACTCACTCAATCATACCTAGCCTTATATGAGGTTCGTGTTCCTCGGACCGGTGTTTTGCCTCCAGCTTCCTTCAGATTCCGCGTCACCACGGACACCCTTGCTCTTGGCTAACCTCTACTTCTGTCTTCGGGGTTCGGGACTTACACCCTATAGTTCATGTACATGCCGGGCGCACATAAAGGAAAAGCCCCACAGAGATTTCTCTCCGCAGAGCTTTTGACATATTGCAGGCGACAGCAGCCTAATCTTTGCTTTGCCAAATACCGAGGATTTGAAGAATATTGATAAATAAGTTAATGAAATCCAAATACAGAGATAATGTTAATAACGGAACCATTTCTTCCGTAATGTGATGGTGTTTCATTTGGTTGAAATCAAAAAGTATATAAAGAGAGAAAACGATGGACCCGATGACCGAGTATGCGAGCATTCCACTGGAAGTTAACGGGCTAAAAATATTAAAAATGCTAATGAACACTAACGCTAATAAGGCGACCAATAAAATGGTGCTCAAGAACGATAAATCTTTTTTGGTGACGGCCCCGATCAAGCCCATGACGGCAAATATCCCGAATGTCGAACCAAAAGCCATCAAAACCACTTGCGCACCAGCTGCGGAAATATAATGGCTCACGATCGGATAAGTAGTGATTCCGGAAAGGAAGGTAAAAACATAAACAAACGTATAGCCGACGCTTTTGCTTCTTCTTAATAAAAGCGCTGCGAAAATCATGACAAATTCCGCTACGGCCAACGGAAACATCAATACCGGAGGAACAAATTTCCCTGCATACATACCGACCGTTGCGAATAATAAAGAAATCACAAACGTCACAAGAACTTTTTGAAACATCGATCTTCGGTTTACTTGAACAACATCTATCATCAAACATCCCTCCTTTCTTATATTATACTTTTGTTCCTATATTATTTCCATTCTTTGTATAAAAGATGAATCTCTACTATCTACACTTTATTTAGAAGGAAAAGGTCTTTTTATTTTCCATTATAGTCATCTTTTAAGAATTCATCCCCCATTGGAATAACTCATCTCGTCCAATTAAATAAAATGAATCCTCCTTTTTCCATAAACCTAGACGCTGTAACTTAAAGCGTATTAATTCTTTATTATCAAAAGATACCAACAATATCGAATAATTGAGACCTGCAGTATTTAACTCATTTGCTAGTAACTGTAAATATTTAATGTCTTTCGTATGGAAGGCTTCTGGGCTGAATTTAACCTCTGCAAACTCTCCCACTTCTCCATCCCAAAATCCAGCATCGACCGTTTGCCGATAAACATCGCTGTCATCTTCTTTTTTATAAGAAAACGACGGAATATATTTTACCGGTTTGCCATCAACCACTACCATTACCCCATATCCAAAAACACCTTTTTTACCACTGTGCCTTAAACTAAAGACTTTTTCAAATAACTTTTCCGGAACTAGCCCGCGCATTTTTTTTCGATCTTCTTCATTTTGGCACACTGAAAAGAATTCATGAGTTAAATTAATCAATTGTAAAGTATCTGGAGCTGCTTTTTTGCGATTAGGAGCTATGGCTTGAGACCATTTTTGGAGTTTTGTTTTATAATTATCAAGCGTCCATGTACTGCTGATCCTCATAAACTCACAAAAAGGCCTAAATTGACTTCTATAAGTAAATAAAAATTCGGCAATCTTTTTTGCCGTTGGTTCAAGATTAGGGTATGGATAATCTGAATGGCAGAATTGTATTCGCATCAAAGCATTCAATTTACTCACCGACCGATTGATTTTCATGATTCAGTTTCATTGATTCCAAGATATCCATCGTTGGTAACACAATTGGTGCGATTAGCATATGAGAAGTTAAAGAAGTTATTAAACTACGAGTATATGGCAATAACTGTGGAACCGTTTGTATATCTGTCCAGTATTCTAATTTTTCTGTTGAAGCAGAAGTATTAGCCTTAAAACGTCCTTTGTATACAATTTCGATTTTTAATACTATATCACCACTACCCTCTTCCCTACTATTCACAACGGTTTTTAAAAAAGTGTTAACTTCTTTTTCACTAATTGGTTCTAAGCGCTTACCTAAAACAATTTCATTTACATATTTCCCCTTTTGAAACGGTTTCATCTTGTCTATATGTACAGATTCAAGACTTGCTTCTATTAACTGAATTTTTGTTTTAGCCAATGTATACAACTCGTAAGCCTGTTGATTATCCAATAATATCCACTCTTTTTTTGTATAATTATAACAAAAGCCCTGCTGATTTACAGCAGAGCTTAATATAAATTCCCATTCTATATGATCCGAATCAGATTTCAGCCTATTATTAAAAAAAACGGTTTCTTCAAAAACATCTACTAAATCAGTGGCAGACGATTCCATACAACCCGTTATAAATTCATTTAGTGCTGTAAGTAATTCAGAAATAGACAATAACAGATTAGAATGGATTTCATTTTCAATGTCTATCTCTAAAAGCATCTGTCTATATGTTAAAAAGTTTAATATTTCCTCTGTATCCGGTAACGTCGTTTTTCCAATGTTTTTTACATAGCCTATACCGTACTCATTCATCCAGTCCCAAAAATACGAATTTTCATCGTCAAGATCAATTCCGTATTTTACCATTTGGGGGAACGAAACAAAATTAGCAGGTGACCATTTCATACAATGAAATAAACTGCTGATCATACTATTCATAATGAAAGTCAACAATCGATCAGATTCAGTTTGATCCGTCCTTTGAATTCCCATGAACTCCCAAACATTGACGTTCATAGTCCTTCCTCCTTCCGAACGTGCTGTTTAACTTTATTATATAGAATATACGTCCAAAACGATACTAAAAATATCGTAAAAATTTTTCGACAAATACTCGATAAAGAAATGCTAAATTTGAGATCCTTTTTCGCTCTACCCTACGCATGCATAATAATAACGATGAATAAATAGGATCTTTTTTATCATTGTGACCTCTATACGTATCTTCTATACAGGATACTGCCATAAAACCGCTCCTTTTCCATTTGGTTCTTATTCCTATTCTATTTAAAATCAGTGAATAAGTTGTCTTTTCGCCATATACAGAATCTTTTATTTATAAAAACAAAAACTAACACTGCAGAGACTTCTCTCTGCAGTGTTTTCCGTCAGACTTAAGGATGAGACAAGCACACATTTTAATTTTTAATAAAAATGGGATTGAAAAACCCTATTTCGGAAGTATCCGTCGGGTTAGGTACCTCAACATAGATTCTTAAAATTTTCTTCCCTGTCACATCAATTGAAACATCTTGTGTAAGCATGCCCGCAGACCATGTCATGGTTTTTAAAGGTTGTTGGTCGGCTGAAAAAATAAGAGTCATATCATTTTTTGTATTTTGATACATCTTGGTTAATCCAACTGTCGCCTTAAAGGTTTTGTATTTTCCATTTAAAGGATACTCAACATATGCCCAGCCTTGTCCGGCATCTGCAAAGGAACTTATATGCATAGTTAAATAATTTTTATATTTTTCACCCGTATTGCTTTTTACAGTGTAATATGGATCAGCATAAGCAGAACTATATGAATTTTGCGAAGAACCTGACTGAAAATTCATTATTTTAATCCCATTTTCATTATAGATAACGGTTTTAGACGGACGCGGCGCACTGATTAATGGAGCAGGTTCATTGTTTAAGGTAAAAACAGGATTAAACAAACCTATTTCGGAAGTGTCTTTTGGATCTTCCACTTCCATATAAATTCTTAAAATCTTCTTTCCTTTAACATTTACAGTAACATTTTCCGTCAGCATTCCTGCAGTCCAAGTCATATTCTTTAAAGGCTGTCCATCTGCTGTAAATTTTAAATGAATTTCATTGGTTGTATTTTGGTATTGTTTGGTTAAACCGACGATGGCACTGAAAGTTTCATATCTTCCATTTAACGGAAATTCTACATATTCCCAGCCTTGTCCGGCATCTGCAAAGGAACTTATATGCATAGTCAAATAATTTTTGTATTTTTCACCCGTATTGCTTTCTACAGTGTAATATGGATCAGCATAAGCAGAACTATATGAATTTTGCGAAGACCCTGACTGAAAATTCATCACTTCAATCCCATTATCCAAATAGACTGTTCGATTGCCGACACTTCTGAACTTACTGTCCATGATCCTTGATAAAAACACCGAAAATTCGGCTCTTGTTAAAGGCTGATTGGGTCTGAAAGTCTTATCGCTAAAACCAGTTGTAATATGGTTTGCGGCCAACGATTGAATGTATTCATACGCCCAATAGTAATCTGGAACATCGATGTATTTTTCAGTGGATGTTCCACCCAATCCATAAGATTTTGCCAAAATAGCCGCCATCTCTCCTCTCGTCAGCAGCTGACCAGGGTAGTAATAACCATCTTTAATAAGATCGTCGATAATATTCTCATCTGCTAGAGCACTTACCGGTTTGTAATAAGGGCTGCGCGTGCTGACATCCTTTAAATTAGGGTTCGGACGATTTTTGGTACTTAGGCTCAAAGCTTTCGTCAACATGATGGCAGCTTGTCCTCTGGTTATGTATTGACCGGGCTTGAAGGATCCATCATTAAACCCGCTAATAATACCTTTTGAGCTTAAATAGTCAATTTCATCCGCCGCCCAATAATTCGTCGGTACATCTTTAAAAGAATTCTTTGCCTCAGCCTTTCCATAGTTAAAAATCAAATTACTAAATAATAAAAATATTACAACGATAAAGGATATGTATGGATTCTTTTTCACTACTATTTCCTCCTTTCTCATATTATCGAATTATGTAGTGGTATTTCCATACTAGTTAAATTATACCATATTTTATGGGCACAATGTCCTAAATAACATTTTTTTATTGAACTTATAGAAAATAATTCAAGACTCCGACGCCTAATTCCCATCGAAGGAAATTCAAAAATGAACTTCTTTACTTTTGTCCTTACAAAATAAAGTTTCAAATACAAGAAAAAAAAACCTGTAGAAGCTTCTACAGGACTTTTTGTGTCGGAAGGACAATAGGCTTACCTAATCATTTTTCATAGCGGCATTGTCTAGATCAATAAGAACATACCAGTGCCTAAACAGAGCTTTTCAGCATACTTTACGAAGCACAACAGACACTTATACTAAGGCGTTTCATATAGAAAATATCCTTGCAACGCTTTGACATAAAGATTACTTCCTACCTGATACATTCCTCCGTTGTCTTTGCTGTAGCTGTACACTCGATAGGTCTCATATGGGTAAAGCATTCGGACGAACTTGAGCTGACCTGCTTCATTCTTGCTTTGGAGCTGTATCGGTTTTAAAATCGTCACTTTCCCTATCTGTCCTTTTTTCAACTCTTTCTTCCAATTCGGTTTTGGCAAATAACTGATCGCTTGTCTGCCCATTTGTATCCAGGCCGCTTCGAAGCCTTTCCTGTTGACCGCACGATTTTTCCGATGGTACAGAGGATCATTGATATAGATATAACGATCGTCATACCCCGTTATAAGAACGGAATGTTCCCGATAAGTAATGGCAACTTTGCCTTTTCTGGTATTCCAAATACGAAACTCAGAAGAAGGCAGTTTCTTAAATTTTGAATTGACAATGACCCAAACCGGGGCACCGCGATCGATAAATTGATAAATCGTCTTCAGATCTTTATTCGACAAATTGACAGCCCGATCGTGTATATATTTTTGAGCCAATTCATAAATGGGGGGATAATAGACCCCGTAGCCGCTTTGTGTGAACGTGTACATATTTCCGACAAATCCTTCGTAAGGATTGCCGTAGAGGCCGTTTTGACGAAAAGGAACTTTTTTCACTTGCTTGGCCAATGTCATTTTGTCCACTTTCACTCCTGCGTGCTGCAAAAGCATCGCGAGAGATGTGACCTCACAGCCGCGAGGCAATTGGGGCATTTGCTGAATATAGGGTGCATTTAAAATGGTTTTCGCATTCGTTTGATCTGTCCACCCCAAACAAATAAGAAATAAAGCACCGAATAAAATGATTTTTTTCAAACATTTCTCTCCTTATCCAACTCTTCCTCTTTATTGTCTGCCATTGTTCAAGAAACTACTCCATTCTTTTCAGCGGTCAGTACCATGAATGGCGAACCGTCGAGCGAGAGTCAAATGCAATAAAGTTAGCGGAAGCAGCATCCATCAATAGATGGTCTCAAATATTAAGAGCACATACGCAGAAAAATTCCGGCGGGTGATAAGGTCGCATCACAATTGTTCGAATTTCCGCAGCTGATCCTCTCTGCCAAAGACAATCAATAAATCATTGGCCAACAGTTGTTCATCTGGTTTCGGGTTGCTGATGATCGTATTTCCCCGCTTGATGGCCACAATGGTGACCCCGCACACTTGACGGAGTTTCGACTGCTTTAACGTTTGATTGACCAGCTTGGAATCTTCTCTCAGCACGATTTCTTCCACATTATAGGCTCCTTCCGAATCTTGCAAAAGGGTATCCACTAATTCCATGCTGACTGGTTTCAATACGGACATCGCCATTCGTTTTCCGCCGATGCTGGAAGTGTTAATCACTTTATCCGCACCGGCACTGTATAACTTTTTTTCCGCCTCTTCTTTCTCCGCCCTCGTTACAATGAGGATATTCGGATTGATTCCTCGTGCCGTGAGCGTAATAAACACGTTATCGGTATCGCTTGGCAGCATGATGACAATACAAGAAGCCCGTTCAATGCCGGCCGCGATGAGAACATCATCATCGGTGGCATCTCCGTTTACATAAAGAAGATCTTCTGTTTTTTCTAATATTTGCTCGTTTTTTTCCACTGCTACAATCGGCTGATGTTCCCGTTTTAATTGAGCAACCACTTGTTTGCCGACTCTTCCCAAACCGCATACAATAATATGTTGTTCCAGTTGATCAATCTTATGGTTCATTTTTCTACGTTTCACCTCATCCGCCCATTTCCCGTCAATCACCGCACTGGCAAATCGGGCCAAAATATACGTCACAATCCCAATCGCAACCGGAATAATAATCAGGGTAAAAATCTTCCCTTGAATCGTCGTCGGTGTCATATCCCCGTAGCCGATCGTCAGCACAGAAACGACCGTCAGCCATACCGCATCAAAAAAAGACAGGTGCTCTGTCCACATATAGCCGAATGTACCAATAATAAGCGTAAGTGCAAGACAAGAAACAGGAATAATCAGCTTGCGAATATTCATTTTTCCTCCTATCGTAAAAATCACGTCTTTTATTGCTTCATTTCTCAGCTCTTCTTCGTTGCATCTCCTCTTTTTCATTACAAACAGCTTAGCGAGAAAAAGTGTTGCAGCGGACTGATTCTCTTGGCTTCGCGCTGTAAGAAATGAATTAATATGCCCTGCTTATGTATCCAACTCCGAAATCACCACCGGTTCAATCCTTGCCGCAAACAGTAAAAGATGTCCATTTATCCACTTTTGCATTTCCTTGAGGATGTCGGATTTTGTAAATTTTTCTTAAAATACGTAATCTTTCATACATATTATAAATCACTTCTATCAAAATGAATGAAGTTTTATCATCTTTCTTGCCGATTAGCCAAGCGGCAGCCAGAACGACGCTTCAAACAAAAAACAAAGAATGATCCATTCCGCTAAGAAAATAAAAAAAGAAAAGCCTCGTGAGAGACCTTTCCGCAGAGCTTTTCTTCGACATGTTTTGTTCAACCACGATCGGGTGCAGACGCCCCACACCCAATCTGCTATTCTTTCAGTTTAAATTGAGACATCGTTGCATTTAAGGATTCGGTCAGTTCTCTTAGCGAAGACACTTTTCCCACCATTTTACTAATAGAATGTTTCTGTTCCTGAGTGGAGGCAGAGATTTCTTCGCTTCCTGCCGCTGTTTCTTCCACAACTGCACTGATGCTCTCTACATTTTGCAGAACATATTCGTTGGATTTTTTAGAACGATCAACCCCACTGACCAACTCTTCCAGCACCGAAGTGATTCCTTTTACTTTTTCTTCGATTTGTTCGAAGACTTCCAAGGTGCGGTTCATGTTTCTATTTTGCTGATCTGCAATTTTAACCCCTTCTTCAACGGAAGAAGTAATCGATGTTAAGCCATTTTTAATGAAATTGACCATCTCAAAGATTTGTTTCGTAGCCTGTGTGGAATCTTCCGCCAACTTTTTGACCTCTTCGGCAACCACGGCAAATCCTTTTCCTGCTTCCCCTGCTCGTGCAGCTTCTATTGCCGCATTTAAAGCAAGCAAGTTCGTTTGGTCTGCAATATCCGAAACGACTTTGGCCATATCTTCGATTTTGACAGCATATTGGATAAAGTTATTGGTAGCTTGTTCGATCGTACGTGTCGCTTTCACATTGTTCTCGATGAATGATTTTTGTTCATTGATGGCATTTCTGCCGTCCATGATCACCGTATTGGCATCATTCGCAAACTCAACAGATTTCCCTGCTTTTTCAACGTTGTCAGCAAATTGCCGGTCCATTTGTTCGATTAATTCTACGGAGCTTTGCAAATCCTCTGAAATGCTTTGCGCTCCCTTTGATAATTCATCGGTGGAAACGGCAATTTGGTTGCTTGACTCCGTTAACGTTTGGTTCTCCGTTTCTAATTCTTTGGCGAACAAGTCTACCTTTTCACTGGCATGTTCGATGGAAGTCAACAAATTGGATAGGTGATCGACCATTTTAGAAAAAGCATCGTTTAATAAACCGAGTTCATCATGATGTTTGTATTCAACATGGTCGACTATAAGATTCCCTGAAGCAATTTCTTGTGCGTTTTTCGCCAGCTTCTTTAAAGGATTCGTAATACCGTTTGCCATTCTCATAACGACAACAGCTGTAACGACGAGCAGGATTATACTTCCGATAAGAGCAAACGTGATGACAAAACTGATTTTAGACTTCAATGATGCTTGCAAAAATTCATAGTGGTTGGATGTATAGAGATCCAACATGTATAAATCATTTGTGATACCCAGGGTTCTCAGCGACTGCCGTTTTACTTCAGGAGCATTTTCATCTTTAAGAGCATCCAATGATTGAGATTTTAAGTCCGTAAACTTCGCTTGCGCTTTACTCAGAATTTGTTTTGATTCTTTTTCCTTTAACAGTCCGTCCGCTTGTTTAAACAGTTTATCCGTCAGTTCTAATTGTTGTTCTGCATCTTGTTTGTTTCCATCTGTCATGTTGTAGGCAAAAGTATTTAAACTTTGCATCGTCGCTTTCGTTTCGGCCCTTAACTCTTGGACAGTCAGTAAAACTTTCATATAATCTTGGTTCGAACTTTGTATGGATAACATACGAATAATGATGAATGCGATCATGAATATTGAGAGAGCTAACATGAGCAATGAATTCAGTAAAATTTTCTTTTTAATCGTCATGATATCCTCCAGTATCTAGTTTTGATGAAGAGTAATTTCTCCGTTAATGAGCTTTTCTTTCGCTGTCTCCAGCGCTTTTTTATCTTTATCCGTGAAAGGAATGACTCGAATAGGAGCAAGACCCACACCGTTTTCTTTCAGCCCTAATTCGATCGGATGAGAAGGCAGTTCTTTGTTTTTCTTGTAATCTTTGATGATATTAAATATAGCGACATCCACGTTTTTCATCATCGAAGTGACAACGGCTTTTTCTGCATAAAAATATTGGTCGCTGTCCACACCGATGGCATATACGTGGTTTTTTTCGGCTTCTTTCAAAACTCCGACCCCCGTAAATCCGGCAGCCGCATAGAGTACGTCACTATGATTCGCAATCATTTCTTTAGCCATACGAGCGCCTAGCTTATCATCGCCAAAGTTGCCGCCGGCATATTTCGTCAATATTTTAATGCTTGGATCCACCGACTTTACTCCTTCTTCAAAACCTCTCGCAAACTTTTGAATAAGAGGAACATTATCCCCGCCTATAAAACCGACTGTTTTCGTTTTGGTCGTCAACGCGGCAATGACACCTGCTAAATAGCTTCCTTCATCTTCTTTAAACGTAATGGAAGTGACGTTGGGCAAATCCGATACGGCATCGATCAGCACAAATTTTTGGTTCGGATATTGTTTGGCCACTTTTTCCAAATCCTCTTGCACCATATATCCTAAACCAATCACGATATCGTTTTTCTCTTTTACCAGTTCTTTCAATCCTTGTTCATATGTTTTCGTATCTTTCAACTCACGATAATCAAATACAATGCCCAAATCATCTCTTGCTTTCATTAATCCTCGAAAAGCCGCATCCGAAAAGGACTGGTCCCCCAAGCCATCATCCGATAACATGATGCCAACCTTCGTTTTGTGTTTTAAAGGATCTTCCTCTTTCACGCCACACCCGCTTATGACGGTCGTAAGGAAAAAAATAATCACAAAGAATATTAATGACTGTTTTTTCATCTAAGGTGTTTCCCCTTCCAATATTTTTCTTTATATAAATATCGACATCTATTTTATCGACTGTTTTCGATTATTTTGAAATTTTTTTTAATAAAAGTGCGTTGCGTGTCAAATTTAATTTCATCTTTAATAAATCTCCGTTTTCTGGATAAATAAAAAAATCGGAATAGAATGACGGCTTTAATGCCGAACATCCTATCCCGATGATTTTTACCTAAGTTCACCTGATCCAAAAGGCCGCAGCGGCATTTACCGCAGTAACAGTTTTGGCAACGCTAGAATTCTCCGATGCTCCACTATTCAATATTCAATGCAACAATTGTTGATGTTTACACAAAATATTTTAAGCTCTCGAAAAAAAGCACTCCCTCCAAAGAGGAAAGTACTTTTCAAATACATACCATCTATGAACTTTATTTCATTTTGGCTACATGAAATTTATTGTTAATAACTACCGCAACTTCTTCATCCGGACTTACATCTTTTATGCTGTATACCCAACCATAGTTTAAATGCGTTCGTTTCTCGTCTTCTTCCTTTGGAACCACTTCAACTTTTTTAAGCTCTTTTTTGCTTAATATCTCATTATTTTCATTAATCGTGATTGTTTCCGTAACCTTTCCAATCGGTTCATCCAAATCTTCTTTCGTAACTTCCGCTTCTTGAATCTCATAGGTTTTACCCTCATAGCTGATTTCCTTAAAATTTTCCATATTCAACTTATACTTCGGCAACCTTTTATCAATCTCCATATTCTCGGAGGCGGTTTGTTTCAAATCTTTTAATAGGGAACAGCCTCCCAAAAGAATTACCCCGGCAACAGCCATAAGCAGGACGGAATTTTTCACTTTTCTTTTCTCCTCCTTCCCCTGTATTTTTTCCTTTATTCATAGGACTTGCCCCCTTCCCAACGATTAAACCAAACTAAACCTAGTAATGTTACGAGAATAAAACATATACTTGCGGGTATGATCCCTTTCATCAACTCTTGAAAATACAAGTCCGACAACTCCATTCCGAATGCATGTTTGACCTTAAGCATCAATAACATAGGAACTTGCGAAAGGCGAACGGTCCAAGCCCACGGAATATATTGCCAAATATTATCACCCACAACCGTTGCCCCAATAATTGCTGAAACAAGGAATCCTCCGCCACCGATCGCAATAGACGCACCCATCCCGAATGCAAAACTGATCAGCAAATGCAAGGAAAAAAGAATAAGTGATCCGACCAAGGACAAAAGCGCTCCTTGCAAAAATAAATCGTAATGCACATTTTCTACGTTCAAAATATATCTCATCCCCAACAACATAAGGAAAGTTGCCAAGAATATATCCGTAATGGCGGCAAAAATAAGCAAAGAAAGTTTCCCAAAGTAAAATTTCGCTCTTGAAACAGGACCAGTCAACACATTCATGAAACTTCCCGATTTTTCTTCTTGATAGGCGATCAAACCGGTAAGCAAAGAAATAATAATCGGTAACGAAACGCTCAATACCTCAAAAAATCCTCCATATATTTTCACTTGCCAAAAAGATGGATCATTGTATCTGGAAAAATACCATAACATAAAAATTGGATAAATAATCGGCATCACAAACACGATCAGCCTAATGGTTGTACGCCTTGTCTTTAGCCATTCGGATGACAAAACATGCAAAAAAGACAATTCAGTTCACCTCTTTTCTCGAAAACCAAAACGCGGTAACAAGAGATAATAAAACAAAAATAACAATGGAGGCAAGAATGCCTATTGGAATAACGGAAGGATCCAACAAAGGATTCCCTTCTTTCAACGGTACTCCGTTCGGATGAACACCGACGATCGGAGACATCAATCTCATTCCCCAACTCCAAGGAATAAACATCCAGTATGATTCCGGAGCCATGACCACGCCCAATACAATCCCTATCAAACTGACAATTATGGAAATAACGGTTCCGAATCGTTCAGCAAAAAACAACCCGATTGGGATGTATGCCAACGATGTGATCCATATGGTAAGACTGGCCATTACAACGACAGCTGCTGATGAAATGCTGTTGGGTAAAAATAATTTTAACAGGATCAACAAAATGATCAGTTCAATGGATGAAAGCAATGTATAATAGGCAATCACAATGATTTTACTGAACCACATTCGCGGAATGCTGATATCGTGACAACGTAAAGCTCTGTAATTTCCTGACTTTTTTTCTCGCATGGCGGCCAGTGACGCGATCAATGCCGTCCCCAAAGGAAGAAATATTAACGGCCACCAATTAAATACCGTGTATTCGAAATAATTATATTTGGAATGGATCGTAGGCATGGTAATAATGGCGTATAGTACAAAGAAAAACGGTGCAATATATACAAGCTTTTTCGCAAAAGTCCGCTTATATTTTAAACGTTCAGATTGTATCATATTCAGCATGATTTACAGCCTCCCTCATAATCCGCTGACTACATCAATAAAGAATTTTTCCAGATCTTGATCTTCCTCGATTTCTCCTTGATATTTAAGTTTTCCGTTTTGGATGATGCCAATGTGATCGGCCAATTGTTTTACTTCCGGCAAAATATGACTTGATAAAATGACCGTCATTCCTTGTTTCGGGAAAGATCTGATAAGTTTTCGTAATTCTTGAATACCAAGCGGGTCCAGTCCATTGGTTGGTTCATCGAGAATCAGAAGCTTCGGATCATTTAAAAGTGCTTTGGCAATCCCTAATCGTTGCTTCATCCCGAAGGAAAACTGCGAGGCTTTCTTTTTTCCTGTATTTTCCAAATCCACGATTTTCAGCACTTCTTTAATTCTTGAATCCGGAAGATTTAATAATTTTGCATGAACCAGCAAATTTTCATAAGCCGTTAAATTGCCGTAAAGGGCCGGTGACTCAATAAGCGCGCCGATCTCCTTAAGATCTTTTCTGCTCCACAGATGCCCATTAAAGAGAATTTCGCCTTTTGTCGGCCGCAAAAGACCCGTTAACATTTTTAAAATGGTTGATTTCCCGGCTCCGTTCGGTCCAAGCAATCCGTAAATCGTGTTTTCCTTGACCCTGATTGATACATTGTCAACGGCAAGCTGTTTGCCGAAAGCTTTGGTTAATTGTTTCGTTTCCAAAAAATACTCTGACATTTTTATTCTCCTTTCAACGTTAAAAAAATTAAATTTTAACGACTCGGCGGCTTGATAAGTTATCCCGGAAAACGCCCTGTTTCCTTGATCAGCATCATCTTTGATCAATGTTGCCGACCCGATATTTTTACAGTCATATTTAAAAAAGCTCAGATCTGTCTTAAAAGCCATATGTTCTGTTCCTTTGTATTAAGGGGAATCCGGAAAATTACTGCAATTTTACCATTTACGGATTCACCCAATTTTTTTCGATACTTCCATCAATCATTTCCAACTTCATACTACCTTTTCAATATAAAGTTTTTATAATTATTTTGACTTAAGTTTGATACCACCCTACTACAAAACAAGAACTTAATTGTGAAATAAGGTTCGCCAAGAGACGCTCTATAACTTGGGGAGGTTGGAAATTTTATTGGAAAGCGGCTCTCTTGATACGCTGATTGAAGGGCTGGCCAAATTTTCAGAGCGCTATTTTGAGCGAATCCATAACCAAACTAAAACTTCTGTTACAGTCAAATGGACAAAGGAATTCGGTCCGGTCTATCTGTTCCGTAAAATTTGGGACAAGCTCGGTTTAGGTCGTCTTCTGAAGAAGTTGATGGATGACGCGGAAATAGCTTCACAATATGATGAAGCTATTTTGGCCATGGTATTAAATCGCCTGATGGATCCGGGAAGTAAATATCGGATTTTCAAGCGGTGAGTTAACACCATTTACGCAGAAGGGCTTTCCGAAATCCAGCTTCAACACTACTATCGTGCCTTGGACTTCTTGGAAGAAAGAAAAGAAATGCAGTTATATGGGAATTTAACGGATTTGATTTCTCTTGAGACGTGGATATCGTGTTTTATGATACGACAAGCACCTGCTTCGAAGGGGAAGAGGCTGATGAAGAGATTGCCAAACGAGGTTTCTCCAAAGACCACCGTTCCGATCGGAAATAAGTGTTGATTGAACTCCTCATGACCAAACAAGGCATTCCGATTGGTCGCCAAGTCTTCTCTGGCAATATGCACGATACAAAAACGTTCGGGAAGTTATTGAGGATATGAAAAAGCGTTACCCGATCGACAAAGTGCTTCTCGTTGGCGACCGTGGAATGGTGAGTGAGGAAAACTGGTGTGGGTTTTACCTTACCTGCGTTCGCTATTATAAAAAACTTTCTGAGCAATTTGTTCAAAGCTTAAAAGTTCCCGACACATAAAAGGCCCGGAGCATTACAAAATCCAGACCTTTTTTCTTTACGAATATATTATTTTGGCTACCTATATTTTTTCATCACTTTTTTGAAGGTATAAAAATAGGGGAATCTCCCATCCGAAAACGAATGATGAGACGCCTCTTCTTGTGAAATGCGAAAATTTTTTAAAATCCTTATATGTCGAAACCTTTCTTTTAAAAGATGATACAGTTCCACTCGATTTACAACAAATAATTGGATAGCTCCTTGATATAAAACTCAACGGTTGCCCCACCGTTTTCATTATTGTACGCCTGAATCTGTCCGTCATAATTATTGACAATTTTTTTCGAAATATAAAGGCCTAACCCGACATGGTTTTTATATTGCTCATCTTGGTAAAATGCCTTGAATAACCGAGACGTATCTTTTTCCTTGAATCCGGTCCCCGTATCCGAACATTTAAAATAAATTTTGCTTGAATGACCGTCGGATTCATCATGTACTTCAAGTTTAATTTCCCCGCTAGTTGTAAATCTCAGACTGTTATACAAAATATTATCCAAAACCCTCATTAACATGGCTTCATCAAGAAAATAATATCGTTTGCTTAAGTGGACATCAAAATGAATATGAACGTTTTTTTTATAATGAGCCATGGTTGATATTTCTTGTTTTTTCTCATGAAGCATTTTACCCAAATCAACTCTTTTAATATTCAACAAAAAGTCGACGTTTTCCACTTTATAAAGAAGCGACAAATTGTCCGTAAGCATGCTCATTTTGCTGCAATTTTTCCGAATAATATCTAAATGCGGGGTAATATCAAATTTTTCTATGTCTTTCAAATCGTTAATTAAATCCATTTGCCCTTGAATAACAGTTAACGGCGTTCGTATGTCGTGGGCAATCGACGACACCATGATTTTTCGTTCATCATCGATCTTGGATATACTTTCAATCATCTCTTTCAAAGCGTCGATCATCGTATTAAACGAATCTTGGATCCTCATAAACTCTTTTCTTTTCAATCCCGAGATCTTAAAATCAAAATCTCCGTTGGAAATTTTATCCGCAGCCTGAAGCAACACTTTAATATTATTAAACAAGGATTTATACAGCTTGGACGTATAAAAAATTAAATAAATCACAAAAAATATTAACGGAGAAATCAACAACACAACATAAATCAACACGATTCCGAGGCGATCCTGATTATTAATGATAAACCCGAAAGGAGCTTTCAGCACATACACCGCTTGAATGGCATTATCATGTTTAATGGGGATAAATCTGTAAACATAGCTTCCTTTTACAATCTCACGATTAATTACTTCACCGACTTTCACTTTATATCCCGCAACATCCTGATCGCCGTAAAGATGATTGCCATTGATATCCAATACTTCCCCTTCAATTTTTTTACTGTACTGATCTAGATTAATTAGCTCCCCGTTTAAAATGTCCGGAGCGCTTTCTTCAATCTTTTTTTCAATAACATCCAAATATTTCACAAAATAATCCGTCGGTTTAATCATATTATTTTCGGTAAACATAAAGATAAAATAGATTAAACATAAATAAGTAACTGCCGAAGACAAAATTGTTGATAAAAAGACCTTTACAACCAATAAATAAAAATCTCTTTTTATTGTTTTATCCTTTTTCATTTGTAACATCCCATTTATAGCCTAATCCGTATAATGTTTTAATATAGGAGTTTTCCTTATCCAAAGACCGGATTTTCTTCCGAATGTTTTTAATGCTTTCCGTCACCGTTTCTAATTGACTTTCCGAATCCAATCCCCATACCCGTTCAAAAATTCTTTCCTTAGAAAAGACCATATTTTTATTCAACATTAACAATTTAATAATCTCATATTCTTTTTTTGTTAAATGCAATTGAACCCCTTTACAAAAGACTTCATTGGCCAAAAGATCGATGGTAATATTTTTAGAACTTAACAAATGCCTGTCATTCGAACGGATCCGCTCTTCCCGTCTTAAATGGGAATCAATTCTTGCTTTCAACTCTTTTAAACTGAAAGGTTTGGTCATGTAGTCTTCCCCGCCGATGGATAGAGCTTGAACTTTGTCTTCCTCCAGCGTTTTTGCGCTGACAAAAATAATCGGACAATTCACTTTGTCACGGATAATCCCACACAATTCCATTCCATCAAGGCCTTCCATCATAATGTCCAAGATAATCAAATCAAAATCATTGTTAATGATTTGCAATGCCTCGGTGCCGTTATGTACATATTCCACCGTGTAATTATAAAGTTCCAAATATTGCTTGATTGTAAGACAAATATCTTCATTATCATCTACAACTAAAATTTTCTTCAAATGCATGCTTCCAGATCCCACCTTATCGTTCATTGAAATTTGAACATTTTTCAAGTAATTCCGTATTCATGCAGATAGGGTACCCTCTTAAAATATCAGAGAATACCCTGCCTTTTTCTTTTATCCATATTTTAAACTTTGGATAATAAAAACGCGCTGTCCCAAGGCGTTTTTTTACCGTTTTGGATCGCTAACAACGTCAACAAAATTCCTGCCATTGCACAAAACAATTAATAAAGCAGGTATGCCGTGAGAGAGCCCGATGTTAATGAAACCGGACGGCCAATTTTTTGGTATGTACGAACATTCAGAAAATATTATATCCTAAAGAAAATTATACCAAATTTTTTGCCGTCCAAGCTTAAATCGTACAATAAACGTATCGGATTAGGGGCTGTTCTTGTATTCAGCATATTATTGATCGTAATCAGCAATTGTTTATTGAGCGTTTTGCTTTTCGCATAAAAAAGATCGTTTTCGATGCCGATCAAAATATCATTTAAACTTAACCGTTGCTCTTCTTCTCTGTTGTTGTTGGTAAATAAAGACAGTTAATGCCGAATCTGAAAACTTCTTTTCGATATTTAAGTTAAATAGAAAATCTAATATTTTTCTAATGTTTTTGTTCTTTATTTTTATATTTTTGTATATTTGTATTAAGAAAATATTAATTGCTAGACCCTTGCAAAAAATATGTCATATCGGAAATCGATGATGTAAATTATTTTGTGTAAGCAAATTTTTCTACTAGAAAAAAAGAAAAAGGCAGGGTATTCTCAGATTTGCGACCAAACAAAACTGAAAGGAGATACCCTACCTTATGAGTAATAGTATACTCAACTCAGATTTCGCAAATCAACTGGAAAATATGATAAAAGATTTTGTTCAAGAAAAGCTTGAATTCATCATGAGAGAAGAAATCAAAAATTTCCTCCAAGTGGAACAGGAACACGTTCAAAACTCAAGAAATGGTTATTATCACCGTACTCTTGATACAAAGTACGGGAAAATAGAAGCTCTTACGGTTCCAAGAGATCGCAACGGGGATTTCCAGACTCAACTGTTTGAGCCTTATCAACGTCAAGACGGCTGGCTGGAACAGGCGATTATTAAAATGTATCAAAGTGGGATGAGCACTCGAGAAATTGGGAAGTTTATCGAAAGAATTCTTGGTTCAACCTACTCTCCTACCACGATTAGTCATATTACAGATGCCGCGTTGGAGGATATTCAAAAATGGCAACAACGTCCATTAAACAAACGGTATTCTGTGTTGTATCTTGATGGGTTTTATATAAAAGTTCGTCGTGATACGTATGCCAAAGAAGTCATTTACGTTGTTCTTGGTGTCAATGAAGAAGGTTATCGTGAAATTCTTGGCTTTTACGTTGGAGGTCAAGAAAGCGCGCATGGCTGGCAAGAGATTCTCCAAGACCTTTATACACGCGGTGCTCATGAAGTCTTACTTGGTGTTTTTGATGGACTCCCAGGTCTTGAAGAAGCCTTTAAAGCCGTCTATCCGAAAGCCGATGTTCAACGATGTGTGGTCCACAAAGTAAGAAATACGTTAAACAAGGTAAGGAAAAAAGACCAATTTGAAGTGGCTGAAGACCTAAAGCTGATCTATCGTTCGATGACAAGAGACGCAGCCATTCAAGCCTTTCATGAGTTTAAAGACAAGTGGTCTAAAAAGTATCCTAGAGAAGTCCAATCTTGGGAACAAGATTTAGATGTCCTCCTAACATTCATGAAATATCCGACCAGTATTCGTAGTGTCATCTACACGACCAATGCGATTGAACGAACGATTAAAGATATACGTAAACGACTCAAAACGATGAACAGCTTAACCAGTATTGAAGCAGCAGAAAAAATCACGTTCTTAACGGTACAGGACTTGAATGAAAAATGGTCCACTAGAAAACTTAAAGGGTTTTCTACGGCATACAAGGCACTTCAAGATATGTTTGAAGAAAGATACTGAAAGACCAAATTTTGTTCATGAAGAACAGAGTCTAGGGAGACTAAGTTGTCTTATATGAGACTGAATATTCAGTCTCATATAAGACAACTAAACACCTCCTCCAAGATTAAAAAAACGTATCTGAGAATACTCTCTTACACAAAATTCTTGACGGTACCCGGAAATCGTCTAAAACTGGATTATTTACAGAACTTTTGTCGTTTCTGAAAATAAAAAAGGACATTCTTACCTTGGGAAGGACGTGAAAAAACATGGATGATCGCAAAGAAGATTGTCCTTTTTGCGGAGCCAATCTACAGGGAAACCCAATTCCGAAAGAACTGCAGCACCACTACGGTAATGCCACCCACTTTAGCAGAAAAATCGGCATATCCAATCTGGAAGCAGACCGGGTGATTAAATGGCAATGTCCAGATTGTAAGGGAGAATGGAAGCGGGAGTGAGGAAGAAGAAGTACGTACAGCTTCTCCTTTTTATCTTTTAAAAATAAAAAAGAAGGCTCTATGTCAATTGTTGGGGTACACTTATCGAAGTGCCCCTTTTTTTGTAGTTGACTAGATGAGTGAACATAAAGCTTTATTTCTTAGTCTCTTAAAATTCCGAATGCCATATGACATTCGTTTCATGATATTCCTTTAGAATGGATAAATTCCTGTTAGGAATGATATCGTAAACCCTTCGGTTTACAGGATCGCCAATGATACAT
This sequence comes from Bacillus sp. FSL W8-1127, assembly GCF_038006725.1. Taxonomy (NCBI): domain Bacteria; kingdom Bacillati; phylum Bacillota; class Bacilli; order Caryophanales; family Bacillaceae; genus Bacillus; species Bacillus sp. FSL W8-1127. Next base: position 3,259,743 of record NZ_JBBOVU010000001.1, read on the forward strand.
TGGTACTTGCCCGTTTCAGAAGTCCCTTTCAATTCATCAATGGCCAGAACTTTCGGGAGGGCCTTATTGTCATAGGAATAGTGCTTGTCAAAGAGCCGAATGACAGTGGAATGCCCAAGTCCTGTTTCCTTGGCAACCTGCTTAAAGTTATACTCCCTCACTTTAACCAAAAGTGCTTGAAGGAGCCTTTTCGTGTGGCGCTGGTAACGTTCTAGAAAAGAATAGAGTTCGTAGAACCGTTTTCCACAGGACTTACATTTGTATCGGCGCTTTCTCAAGATGAGAAAACAATATTTTTCAAAGACCTTTACATCCCGAATCTTTTGAATCCAATCATCATGGACAGAGGAAGTTTCCTTCTGACAGCAGGGGCATTTTTGAACTTTTACAGGCGTTTGAATATGGATTTCAAAGTGAGTGATTTGATCCTCTACATGAGTGATTTCAACATCTTCTAACCCAAGCAGTTTTGTGATAAAATGAGAATGCATTTACGAAATCTCCTTTTTGATGTATTCGCCGACTATCATTTTAAAGGGAGATCTTCGTAAGTGCTTTTATTTTTGCCTGAAAAGTCTCTTAACCCCAACATATAACATAGAATCGAAAAAGAAAAGCCCTGCGGAGATTTCTCTCCGCAGAGCTTTTCGACATTTTCGAAGTAATAGCTTTTAAATTATTCAACGGTAAACTTAACAGTCACTGTTTTACCGTCTAACAGGTAAGTTACAGTAAATGTATCTCCAGCCTCTGCATTTTGAATATCAATTGTATCAGATCCATTACTTTCAACCTTGAATCGTTGATTAGGATCTGCATCTACAGTTTTCTCTTTTACATTTGTAACAGTAATAATTGGTTTTGGAGAATCGATTTTAACACCATATTGGTCAGTAACTTTAAGAACTGCGTCTAAATCGGAAGCATCATCAGAATCGTCATTTAAAACACTTGCAGGAATAGAAGCTACGCCGTTAGAAACTGCATCTGTAAATTCAATTTTATCTGCTTTTGGAGCTTCTTTTGAAATTACAACATCTTTTGTAATAGTGCTCGGTGTATCAAATCCATCTACAATTACTGTAACTTTAGAAGTGATTTCATCTTTTGTTCCAAATTTACCCGCGTCTTTTGTCGCATCTAAAACAGCATTTAATGTGCCTGTATTTTTATCATAAGCGACATTGTTGTCAGTAATTACTGTGTAATCAGAAGATGGAAGTTCAACTTTAGTACCATCAGCCTTCACACCGTAAACTTTAAGATCACGTTTGTAAGTTGTAGCAGTACCATCAGCATACAACGGTGCAATATCCCCAACTTCAAAGGAAGTAAATGCAGATTTATCGACTGTATTAAATGTTACTTTTAATGGGCTTGTTGCTACATCTTCAAAAGAATAAGTGTTATCACTATTCTTTACAGATTGCTGAAGTTTAAATGTTACATCTTCCGAACCTTTTTCAAGACCTGTAATTGTAATAATACCATCGTCAGCCGTGATTTCAGCTGAAGTATCTGCATTGTCAACCTTTACAGCACCATTTTCAGAGTCAGTTGCAACAATTCGGTATTTACCCAGACCTGCTGTATTGGATAACTTACCTTTAAGATCAAAAGTACGACCATATTGGTCTTTTACTACAAGGTTAGAAAGACCAATTTTTACACTACCATTTTTCGATACAGTAGTTGTTACATCTTTAAGAGATTCGATAGTTGCAGGATATGCAGCATCTTTAACATCAATAGTTAATTGAGAAACTTTTCCGCTTCCAGCAACTGTAGCTACTAATACTTGTAAACCTTTAGTATCAGGTGCTTTGTATTCAAGATAAGCATTTCCTGATGCATCTTTCTTCAACTCAGCATTATTAGAGGAGAAAGTAACTTTATTTTCAAGATCATCATATTTTGTAATCGCATTTCCATATTGATCAACAGCTGTAAATGGAATCTTTACAGTTTCTCCAGCAGCCACTACATCAGTAGGTGCACTTAAAGTGAAGGTATCAAGTTTTGGAGCTGCTTTAACATTCACTTCAAATTGAGATACCTTACCACTTGATTTAGAAATTGCTGTGATAATTACTTTACCACCATTAGCATAGTTTGAACCAGCTTTAAATTTCAAACCAACTTGGTTCTTATCTTTTCCTTGTTCATCATATGCTTTATAAACTGTCAAAACGGATGGGTTTGAAGAGGTGAATACAACATCATCATTCACTTGATCCGCCTTAACGGTTTTGCCATATTGATCTTTCGCAGTTAACAATAAAGCAAAATCAGAAACGTCTAGATCACCAGAGAATTCTTTACCATCTTTATTATAAACGCCATCGAATTCTACTGTATCCGTAGCGGAAGCATCACTTACTGTTACAACATCAGAAACTACTGTATTTGTAGATGTATTGATACCAGTTAAAGCAACTTTATCTCCTGTTTTAAAGCCATCAGATTTAGTTAAAGTTAAAAGTCCTTTATCATCATCAGCTGCTGTTACACCACTAGATGCATGCCATTCAATAGAAGTAGCAATTGGAGATTTTGTAATATCTTCACCGTATTGGTTTAAAACACGATAAGCAACTGTTGCCTGTTTTTTGTCTTGTGCATTAATTGGAGCAACTTCACCAAGGAGTTCGATTTTAGCTACTTTCTCATTTTCAACTTTAACAGAACCTGTAAGAGCTTGATCAGCAAGACCAGTTACGTTAACAGTGTACTCGCCTTCAAATAATTTGCTAGCAAGTTCAAGTTCAACAGATTTTTTATCCGCAGAGAAAGTAGTTTTTGCTACGTTTACAGTAACAGAACCTTTTTTCACTTCAAACTTAGCTTTTGTATCATCAACCGCTTTGTTGAATTCAACTTTTAAACTTTTAGAAGTAATCGCACTTATACTCCATCAACATTCCATTTTTTTACACAAAAAAATATTATTATGGCATCAACCCTTGATATAATAGGTTTTGAGGGCATGTTGAATAGTTTGCTATTCTCACTAGACTTGTTGATTTACTTAAAAAAGTATGCATGTAACATTCAAGGTATGGTGTTGAAAGAGAAAAAAGATACAAGGAGGGTTAAAAGATGCCAGTAAATTTAATATCAAAAAACTTGCTAAATCAATTTCAAGAACTCCTAGAGAAAACAGAAGGCGAATTAAATATTGTTTCACCTTTTATTGGCACACAAACAGCAAACTTATTAGCAGATTGGTTAAATGAGAATCCTTCAGTCGTTTGTAATATCATTACCCGATTTTACCGTGAAGATTTCATTGAACGTGTCAGTAGTATTTACGGGCTAGAGCATCTATTACATGCAAAAGCGAATATTTATGCGTTAGTAGATTTACACTCAAAACTCTATCTATTCGATTCACATTCTACCATTATTGGATCAGCCAATTTCACAAAAGGTGGCTTTGTATCTAACCATGAAATTTGTGTATTAATGGACGACGAACCAGAAATTGCAGAAAAAGCACAAGAATATTTCTATGACTTACTAGAACAAATTCAACTATCAGGGGACGAAGGAATTGTTACACAAGAATGGATTGATGAAGAAAAGAAACATGTTCCTCAATTAGCAGCCAATCAAAAAGATAAAACCGTTACATATTCAAATAATAAAAAGAAGGGTGTAGAACTGAAAAAAATTGTACACCCTGATTTATTCGAATCCATCCTAGAAAATACATATGAATTAGATGAAGAAAGTACTGGCTATTGGTTAAAGTTTGAAGGAACAGGAGAGGATAGAATTCCTAATAATTTGAATTATCAACAAATGAAGGGGATACGACGTCGAGATTTAAATACTACTTACTTTCCTCGCAGACCAAGTGGAATTGTAAAGGATGACACTCTATTCTTAACAATTGTTAGTTTCGATGAAAATGATCGCCCTACTCCGATGATTGTTGGATATGCTAAGACAGATGGTTTCCATAAGGATAATATAGTTGGCGATACTGATATTAAAAATGCGCCATGGAAACACCGGTTTCCTTACTATGTTGAGTTTACAAGCGGAAAAGTAATTAATGCTCCTATTCGATATGGAATCCGATTAATAGATTTATACAATAGTATTGGTAAAGCAGCCTTTCCATCTTTAAGAAAAAGAACCAATGTTAGTCAAAAAACCCTTCAAAGCATGCATTTTAGAAGATCACATATTCGAATTACTCAAGAAGCACACAACTTTTTAATGAACGAATTGAATAAACGATTTACTGAATATGGCGTAATTGATTTGTAGAGAAGTTCCAAAAAATACACCTATACTTTAAAGCATGACTTTTTAAACAGGACACCGTTCCATTCTGTTTATAGATTCCTGACGCATCTTTGACATACCTCATTTGTGATTGCACAAGACTTTAATAGAAGGTTTTCCGGAAGAAAACAAGAATACACGCTCTTTCATCTCATTGGCCGCTTTATTGGTAAACGTAATCCCCAATATGTTATGGGGCTGTACTTTCTTCTCAGACACAAGATAGGCAATGCGAATATCATCATAATGTCCAGTTAATGTCATGAAGGGTATCTTTGAAGCATGGATTATTCAAGAAATTGGTTCCTTTCTGATAATCTCCATCATCCCTATTGTTACAAGGATGTGTACTTTCATAAAGATATTCTGGACTTACTCCTAATTTAGTTAGAAATGGAGAATACTTCCTGGACTCTTTACCCCATAAAAAAAAGCGGATATTTTTATTTGTTGAAACAATGTAAGTTAGCAGCATTCTAAAAAAACATTTCCAATCATTAAGATGACTTCCGATTTTCCCTATTTCACATGTAAAAGCCGTATTTAAAAAGAGAACTCCTTGTCTTTCCCAATACGAAAATACTTGATCTGGTGAAGGGATAGGAAATTTCCCCGATTGAATATCCTTTCTTATTTCTTTAATTCCTTTCGCTTTCTCATAACCTAGATATGTTTTGTGAAGGAGTTTAATAATGTTACGAAGGGAACAACGAGAAACTTGTTTATCGTTCCAATCTTTAACCCCATTAACTTCAAAGCTTCTCCCGGTGGCAATTCCTTTTTCCGGATAAGGGTCCTTGCCTATCATTATAACCTTAATCGTCTTTAAATCCGTGGTAGCGAATCGTAAGACTAATGGAGCGGGTGGGGTGTAGTTGCTACCAATTCGTTGTTCAATTTTAAATAATTCCTCTATCACTTCTTGTCTGTTTAAAAAAGGTTTCCATGATTCGTCAATGTTAATAGAGTTTATGAATTTAGATGTCCTCATGATTCTTTATCCTTTCTTGTCAAAATTTTTGACTGTCATTTAACGTATTCTTTTATTTCATCATAAATGACCATTCATAACTCTGCAAAAACGAAACTTTTTTAGATAGTAATATCCTTATGTGTTCTTCCAATCTTAATTGAGTAAATGGCTGATGTTGAGCAGCCAATTTTTTTAACAATTTTAACAATAGGTATTCCTTGATTTAAAAGTTGTTTGATTATTTTAACTTCTTCTATTGAAAGCCTTTTATATTCGGGTATTTTATCGCTTTTTTGATAATCTAATATGTATTTTATTTTTTTCTTTTTTCTTTCCATACCGAATACATTAATGTCTTCATATAATAGTCTACATAAAGTATATACACTTTGCTTATTACCTATTGAAAGGTAGTACTTACTGGATTCTTTCTCAAATCCGCTCCCTCCAGTGATTGTGTACTCTTTCTTTAATAATTCACATAGGGAATCCCTAAATTGTTTTGAGGAAGTGTAAAAAACCAATCTAAATTGCTTAGTTTTATACGTCCCTTTACTATTTTTTTGCTGTTCTATAATGACTGATCCATCTCCATCTAAAAAGCCCCTTAAAAAAGCCCCCACAAATTTTTTTGGTATTTTTGGAAATAATAATTTTTTTGATTTTCTTTCAACTAACCCCCAATCATTAAGTATTTGCGCTACTTTAAAGTTTCGAAATTGGATTTCATATATTATTTTCCTTCCATAAATCTGTTTGCCATTTACTTTTCCGCCATATCTTGGCTTTCTAGTACGGATTTCCCCAGTATAGCCAATGACTTTTGCAATATACTCAATAACATCATTATCAGTCATTTGAATTCCAATTAAATTACCAGATCTCCATCCATCAGAAAGAAATACACCCAATACATAAAAAAATTCGTAAGAAAATTTTTCAAAAAAGCCTGTATTGACTTTGGCATATTTTAAAGATCTAAGCTTATTAGCCTCTTTTCTATTTCTTGCTGGTATACGATAAATTTGCATCAAATATTTAATACTTGCAGGATTTTCGTTGTATATCTTAGCTATTTCTATCTGACTTTTACCCTCAGTTACATAGTGGAGATATAATTTTTCTCTTGGTAATCTATGCTGTAACGGCTTAGGACGATTAAAGTGCTGTTGTTTTCTAGGAATATCATACTTGCGTAGAAGATAATTAATATGTTGTCTTGTAACCCCCTCTCCCAGCTTTAATGCAATCTCTGTAGAACTCATATCTTTTTCAACATATAAATGAAATAATTTTTCCTTTGACATTACTTCATCAAAATGATGATGTTTTCTACCAGCACATTGATCGCAAAGTTCAATCTTTTCATCTATTCTTTTAGAAAAAGACCTTGTGTTCATTTTTTGTGGTGAATGATTTTCTTGCGGACAACTGATAAATAAAAATGTAGCCTTTTTTTCCCTTATAATTTCTAGAAGCCGATAACCTTTATTTAAACTTAACAGCATGTTTTCGACCTTTTCATTTGTCCATTTAATCACATTAATCACCTAAAATAACTTTTTATAGTTATTAATTGGTAAAAATATGTGATTTTATTCATAGTTTTAAATTATTAAATGGACATGAGTTTACAATTTCACTTAAAAGAGAAGTGAGTAATATTCAATCAAAAAAATAATGCACAAAATGACAAATAAAAAAGATCCTAAAAGGGACCTTTTAATTTAATTAATATTTCTCTAAAGTTTCAATATCATTATTGTTGTTAGTAATGCCAAAACCAACGTATGTAAAGATCATTAACATGATCAAATATGCTTAGAATATCATCAATCAAATCAATAAAACCTAACCACTTTAGTTAAGCTTAGGCTCAATTAATATTTATTCTCAATCTTTAAGTAATTTCATTTGATCAAAAAATTTTTGCAAGCGCTCTGCCGCCATTCGATATACTTTCTGTTTATCCCTTGGTCCGATTGCAATCACTTCCATTCGAATTGGCTGTCCATCCATAGGACGATAAATGATTCGTATATTGAGTGATTTTGACTTAATTTTTGCAAAACCATGTAAATCACCATGCAATGACTCTGCTACACCATCTGGTTTAAATAAAGGACCTTGCTTTGCTCTTCGCAATATTTCTAATAACACAGTTTGTTTATGTCCTTTATTAATTGCTCAAGAATCCTAATAGATTATAGGCAATGATCAATGATCTTAGTGAAAAAAATATCACAACCTTCTTAATGCCTCTAATTGTTCTTCTTGTGAAGAATCCACATAAATAGCTGTCGTCTGGATACTTTCATGTCGTGCTAAGCGTCTAATAATCTCAATCGGTGTTCCAGCATTGGCTAAATTCTTACAAAAGCTGTGGCGGAAGCGGTGGGGAGTTATGTTTTCCATGTTTGCTAGCCGAGCGTATTTGGTTAGCATCTTTTGGATTCCCCGCTCAGACAAAAATGGAGATCGTTCGGAGACAAATAATCGGGAAGATTCTAGATGAATTGGTTTTACAAGGTGTTTCCTGTATTTAAGCCATTTTCGTAAATTACGCGCATGTTTCTGTACAAGCAAAACAGTAGCATATTTATTGCCTTTTCCTTCACGTACAATTACTTTAATATCTCTTTCCTTTGTTTGAACATCCATTATTTCTAAAGATGTCACTTCATTAACCCGCAGCCCTGTATATAACATCAAATCGATGATGGCAAGATTGCGAAGCCGCTGGAATTCGTTTCTTTCTAAATCGACATAACTAATGAAGCGATCTTGTTCTTCTTTTGTTAACCATTTTGTTTGATTCGGACTGCCGGCATATTCAAGTTTTTCAATCTTAATACGGGTCATAGGGTTGTCTTTAATCACTCCCTCTGTTATTAAATAGGCAAAGAAGACTTTTAATCCTGCTATATATTTATTTATGGTTGCCGGCTTCCGTTTACACTGATGCTTTAAGTAACTTATGTATTCCTTAATATCAATCGGACGAGTTTCTTCTATATAAGAAACTCCATCTCGTTGCTCTTTCCATTTTAAAAAGTGGTTTGCAGTTGTTCGATAAGATGTAATTGTTTTTGGATCTTTTGCTTCTTCGTATAGATAACGGACAAAATGTTCAATACAATCCTTCATTGCAGTCCTCCTAATCAAAAAAATTATACGAACAATCTCTATTTTGCTTTTCAAAGGTTCTACGAACAATATTAGAGCTATTTTAATTAGATTTATCAGAGAATCACAATTCTACGAACAATAAATATGTATAACCAAGAAGGGTAGATCCCTCTTGGTTTAATTATTCCGAAGCAGAGTGTCAACTTCATGTTTGTATCCGTATTTTCTTAAGAAATCAATAATAGCTGTCTCAAAAATTTGACGCTGTGTAATGTTCTTTTCATAACTAAAATCTTCTACCAACTGATGTAGTAAATGACTCAACTGCACTGATTTTGTTTTGGCAATTCCCGAAACTAGATATCGGGGAACCCTATCAACAATTGGATCTGAAGTAATATTCAACTTTTCATAAAGAGTTTTCACTAAATGAAATAATTCATCATCTTTATCTGTGGATGTTTTGTCCTGATTCTCTTTTTGTTCCTTTGAAGTTAAAGATGCTTTACTCTGTAGTTCCTCAACGCTCTCAATTCCTGTTTTACGAACATAATTTCCTTCTTCACCGTTCCACTCATAGCCCTTTTTAGTCATATAATCTGCTAATTCTCTATGACTAGCAAACCCATATTCCTTAGCTACCGCTTTCGGATCCATTCCACCTTTAAACGCTTGCATGATTCGAGATACTTTCCCCTTATGAGTATCCTCTTGGATAGTCTTCTTTTTATTAATACGTGTTGCAACCGGTTTATAGTTTTGTGCATCAGAATCCCATGTAAAATTTCTACGACGCATGTACATATCCAAACCTTTATAATCACGATATTTTAACTGCGCAGCCAATTCCTCTCTTGAAATTCCATCTCCTAAGCTTCTAATGATTAAATTCACTTTATCATCATAAATTGGCATACTTTTTGCTGATATACTCACGATTATACCTCCTTAAAGCTTATCAATGTCTGTTTGTAGCTCATTTTCATTTAATTGCAAATAAACTGTAGTTGTTTTAATGGATGAATGTCCTAATAATTTAGAAATCTTAAAAACATCTACACGTTTACGTAATAGATTGGTAGCAAAACTTCTTCTTAATGCATGACAGGTAACATTCTTGTCCCATCCAAGCTCTTTAGTAGCTCTATGAAGTTCATAATTAATATATCCTGCAGAAAGCCTTCCTGTTTTCTTTGTCGCTAAGAGATACGGTGAATCTATTGGTCCGCGAATATTTGTCAAATAATTTTCCAAATGTGGTTTGAGAGATTTAGCGATTGGAATGTAACGTTGTTTTTTCCCTTTTCCGTTCACTAATAATCGATTTCGTTCATTATCAATGTCTTCAAAAGTTATGTTGTGTGCTTCATTCACTCGCATTCCCGTATAATATAGGAAAGCGACTGAAAACTTTACGATTTTATGCTTAATAGTCGCCAGCAATTCATCTATTTCCTCTTCAGTTAATGCCACCTTTTTCTCTTCCATTACTTTTACTGGATCCACTTCTGAGGCAACATTATGTTCGACCCATTGCTTTTTCACTGCATAGTTTAGAAACGAACGTAAGCTAAATAAATAGCGATTTCGACTACGAGGGGCGAGTTCCCGTTCGTCAAGCAAATAATGCATATATTCTTCAATATCATCTGTAGTAATGTCTTCAACATAAATGGCTCCGTTGTACACATCTGTCATATATCGATTAAAACATCGTAGATCTTTCATATAACCTTTGACTGTTTCTCCACTCATTTCACGATAAATCAAATGTTTTTTAAATGCTTCTTGTGCTTCACTAAATAACATGTAGTTCGCCTCCCTTAAACTCCCTAGTCATAGCCTCTATGACGAGGTGCTTATTTATTTTTGTCTAAGAAATCTATTTCGTTTAAGTCCAGCTCGGCATGGTTAGAATATAAACGAAGTCATCCTTCTCGAATATTGTTATATTCATCTGTTAAATACTTCTGTAGTCTGCTATGATTACTTAATAGATAGACAACTACGGTCCAGTACGGGTTATAATTGGTCTTTAAAATATCTTCATCGACAACATCTTTTCTTTACGGTTGTACGATGAAGATATCTTGAAAATCTAGTCCAAGTTGGCCCGTTATTCTCTTAGCAATCGCAGGGCTTGGATTTTTCTTTTGATGGATGATTTGATGCAAGTACGCTTCACTCACCCCAATCTTTTTCGAAAATTGCCGTTGAGAATAACCATTTTGAATTAATGTTATGCGAAATTGTTCTACATCTTTAAAGACAATTTTCATACTACGGTCTCCTTTTATTTAACTATTAGTTATAAAAAATTAACTTTTTGTTATTATTATATCTTCCTTTCTTTGCCACTGCAAACGAAAGTGTAGCATTGGTTGGTGATTTTTTTTGGATGCAAAGGAATTTGGACTTTATTTACGTTCACTGAGAAAAAGGAAAGGACTGACGATAGACCAACTAGCTGAATTGTTGGATATCAGTAACGCCTACGTTTCTCAAATTGAAACTGGTAAAAAGGGAATTCCCTCTCCAGAACTGTTAAAGCAGTTTCATGCTCATTTGGATGTTGCTTATGAGCATTTAATGGAAAAAGCAGGTTATATGAAAAAAGCCTCGCCTCCTTCCCACGATTTATTTAGTGTCTTTAGAGAGAATCAAACCATCTATTATAAGGGAATTAAGCTAACTCTCAAGCAGAAACAGTTGTTGATGGATCTTCTTGAGGAATTCATTTCTTCTACTCAAGAAAATAAAAGGGAAAACCACCAAAAGGAAAGTTAATAGATGTGTGTCTGTAACACACTAATCAGCGGATTTACACACTGTATCTTCTACAAACTTTCTTCTCTTGGGGTTTTCCCTTTTTATGAGAAGTAGTCGTTATTTAGTTGGTTGATCTCTTTGACATGATTCATTTTATCAGCGATTTTTTTCTTTTTAAGCTTTTTTGAGAACTTTTTTATCTTTTTTTAACTTTATTTAAATTAATTTGAACTTGCTAAGTTTACAAGGCTTCAACTGTCATCATCCTTCACTGAAATTAACTTTTAGTGAAAATATATAAACTTAATGTTAAATATCATATTATGAATACATTCTTTCAGAAAATTAGAGTTTTATATTTTTAACTCAACTTTCGCACACAGAAATATGGAGACAGTCCTTGATATAACGAGGTAAAGAAGTAATCCAATTGGACAGTTGACACTGAAAAATGTCCATACTCAAATAAACCTTAGCTTCAGCCAAAGTTTGGAAAAGAGAAATCAATTGTAGTAAAGCCGTTTTAAAGTCCATCTCCTTTACTTCGTCACATAGAAACAAGAATAAGTTGCCCATGGTCTTCGGATCCTCTTCTTTCCGAAGTTGCCAAGCAATCAAGATATACCGAGTGAAGACAATGGTAGTATGGCTAATCATCATGTCATAGGAACGACCTTGAAACTCTTTGGCTAAATGTAAAAACGATTTACTGAATTTAAAAAAGGTTTCAATGTCCCAACGCATCCCATAGATTCGAACGATTTCTTCATTAGACAGCGTGGTATCTGTACTCAAAATGGCTAGCCATTCACTTTGGTTGTTTCGATTCCGCACAAACACGATTTTCACTGGTAAACCCGTATGAAGGGTTGCGTGAATCGAGCCGAGTGTTTCTTTTTTGCCAATGTCTCGTTTCGCTTTTCGATACAGTTGTTCCAAGGTTAAACGTTCTCCGTTGAAAAGATACCGTTGTTTCAGCTGTTTGACCATACCAATGACAAAAAGGCCTTTGGAGTGAATCTTCTCCACCAACGGGGCATGAGTAAACCATGTATCCATGAGCACATAATCAGCGAAAATTCCTTTATCCAATGCATGTTCTACTAATTTCAACACCATGTTTGGTTTTGCTTCCAATGCCTCGAGCCGTCGTTTGTAGCCTGTGGTTCGTTTATCAATGGACGAATGGATTTCGTTCAAGCGATTCTTTTGGTTCGCTGAACTCAAAAGAGCGAAATCGATAGGTACAAATGTAAAGCCATCGGACCATCCGAGCGTTAATAGTTGAAAACCATTGACAAACTGACGAGTGGAATGATCGAATACTTTAGCTAGAAGCTCAACCGATTTACTACGGTTACGAGAATAAATCGAATCGTCTACAATAAACACGGTAACACGGCGCTTCGAAATCGTTTGTTTCACACGACGAATCACTTCGGAGCTCAGAGATAGTAAAAAGGTTCTCCAGTTATACGTAGACGAGTTCAAAAAACGATAAATGGTATCTTTTCCTGGTAAATCGGCAGCCTTTTTGCTTTGTAAGGCGTGGTACCAGTTTCTGTATTGAAAAACAAGAAGAAATAATAGTTGAAAAATCGATAAACAAGAATAACCACAAGCCTTGATAATTCCTGCTTTTCTTAAATGATTACCAATTTGTAATTCAGAAAATCCGTCTTTTATTTCTTTTGGTAATTGCGCAAAATACTCTTTTTTCGTTATCATAATGGTGACACCTTTCTTTCTTTGGTTTTTTTGGTTTGGTCACCAATAGTTTACCAAAAGAAAGAGGTGTCTTTTTGTTTTTTAGACGAATTTTTTCAGTGTCAAGTGAATATGAGATACCCAAAGAAACCTATCAAATCAAGGATTATTCATAAATTTTTCACTGCGAAAGTTGAGTTTTTAATAAATTCAAAATTATTTTTTTGTTGTCTCAAGTTATCTATCACTGGCTCATACTTTTCAAGAAACTCAAGAATTGCCAGAGAATAAACCTTGCCGGCAGGCAATGAAACTTGTTTAATGAATTTCTTCATCCGTTCTAAAAGAGCTTTATCCGTTTTGAAAGATCCAGTCACAGTTTCATAGTCAAGCGGTAGCTGAATTAAAGCCGTTAAGAGATCAACTTTCCCACTAACATTTGATTGATTTGTTTGTTCTAATACAGAACGCTTTCTTTTTGACGGGTACGTGATGACCTTTTCAAGCGGCTCCAGTTCTTCATCACCTTCATATATCCACTTGCCTGTTGCTTTATCTTGCCTATAACCTTCCTTAATCATTCGCTGGCGCAATGTTCCTTTTGAAAAACCCTTCTCTTCGCTTAATTGATAAATATCCATTCCTTCTTCGTTCACCATTTGAATTAATTCTTTTACTTTCATGTTGTCCTCCTAATATAATTTTCTAGGGTTTGCTGAAATTCTTAAAGAGTATACCTTCGTATTTTTTTCTTTTTAAGGTTTTGCTAAAAAAATTTTTTAGGAGGCTAAAATAAATTAGCGTATACATTTGTCATTTCATGAAACAATACCATGTTGTGAAACTTTACTGCAATAAACTTTAATAAACATTCTATTAAGTATTCGAATGTACGGAAAATAAAGGTACGATGATTTATGAAAAATAGATCACTCTAAGCGAACGCTCTTCTTGTCCGAAGAGTGTTTTTTGTTTCCTGAAGCCCAGTCACTAAATGAATCACCTTATTAATAACCTTGTGAACGGTTCATTATTATTCACCAGCACAGTCACGATAGTTCATTGCCTTTCAATCCCTTACTGGGAGCGAAATGACAATGAATAAAGTTGGCTTGGGTAATCATCGGGACAACCGTGACTTAGTTCTTTTTCCCACAGCTTGATATCAACTAAAAGGAGGATTTTCACAGTATGAGTAAAATTAAGTTATCAGGTCGTGATCAAGACATCTTGACAACGTTATATCGCTTTCGAGGAATGACAGCCTTACAATTAACACAGATAGTGCATAACAGCTGGGAACCTAAAAATTCACAAAAATCTATGATTCACAATTATTTAAAACGGCTTAAAAAACAAAAAATCATCACGTCCAAAAAACTAGAAGATGAGATTAGCTTGGGGTCAATCTATTACTTAACACCGAAGGGTTTTCAACTAGCAAAAGATGTATTGAATATAGAAATAGGTCAGGTAGGAGAAGGGTTCAAGTTTGCTGATGAAATAGAAGGATTTCATACCCACGCAGATCTTGAATACAGCATCTATAAACCACCGCTAGAACAAATCTCGCATCATTTATTACTAATCGATTCATTGATCAAACTTGAATTCCTCTATTCAGAAGAGCAGATTGATTACCGTTTATCAATGTATGCTACAAGGGAATATAAATATAAGGAAATACAAGGAAAGTTAAGACCTGACAGTGAACTACATCTTTCAGATGGCCGAAACTACTTCATAGAAATCGACAAAGGAACGGAAAGTTATCAACAACTATATGAAAAATTCATCAACTATAGGAATTATTTATCGCAAATAGACATTAACAAGTTTCCAGCAGGAATCTTATTTATCACCGATGCGAAAAGACAAATTTATGGATTGAAAAGAAGATGGACAACAATTTTAACCGCCTATATGAATGCAATGGACAAACTTGCTGTAAGGGTGAACTTAGTTCTTTCTCCTCTTAACAAGTTGGAAGAAACCGTTTTATTTGAGATAAAGCGACTTAAATATAACCAGATTGCAGCAAAGAGTTTGAAAGATTATCTGGCTAGTCAAGGAAATCATTCTTACCGAATTAAGCTAAGTGGCATAGATCGTTCACTTTTGTATGCTATAGTAACGAATGGCAATAGGCAACAGCTAGTATTCTCACGAGTTGTAAATGAATACGAATCTGGTGCCTATAGCTACTTTATTTACCTTTTCCAGAACATCAAAGCTATTATTAAAACGGAAAATATTTCTACGTTAAGTCCATTGGGTTTTGAGCAGTCTATTTTATTCTATAAGAGCCATTTACCTTGTTTACCACTCCGCTTTCCAGAAGATAAATGGCCAGAGAAGCAGCAAACTGCTATTGAGTTGCTTCATGATAAATTAACATGGTTATCTCTTTAGAACATCGGTTTACCCCGATGTTCTTTTTTCTTTTTAAGGCTATTTCGATAAACAAATAAATACCTGAACAACCACGATGTTTTTTCAAAATATAAAAACGAGTAAACCCATGTTTTACCGGCTTTACAAATAATCAATATTCAACTGACGTTCCTTGAGAAACCCTTCTATAATTTCCTTTAACTCTTTCATTTTGAATTACGGAATTCGCAGCAATGGTTTCTTTTCACTTTACAATATTTCGTCTTCATTCGATCCCTATCCAAGCATTCTTGATAGCCTTCTTCCCCTCCGAACACTTCAACCACTTGATAATGATTTTATCCAAAATATTCGATTAAAAATTGAGATATGAAAGTTTATCCATAAAATGCTTTATACCTTTCCTTTTAGGGGCTTTAGGGTCTATCAAGGAATCGCCTTTCCCTAGAGGAACATCTTGAGCAACAAGTAATTCCAATATTTTAGGGAATTTAGGGCCAACTTTACTGTTTTTTCAATCTTTCTTCGCCAATTTGAAAAAAAGTTAATATTTTTTCAAAAAAAGTTATTCCAAAGTATTCGAATGGCTAACGATTGCTGTTATCTTATTTAAGCTTAAAACAGAACAAAAATCTAAAAAGAGAAAGGATTGAATGCGCAAATGCGTACAAACGAAAGCAATTTAACCGATATGCCTCTTAAATTATCTAATAAGGACAAAGAAGAAGTTCGAAAGGACCGAAAATTATCGAGTGTAGAAGAAAGTAAATTGTTTAACGATGTAATGATAGAGGTCAATGAAGAGCATAAAAGAATTAGTTCTGACAACTATGCCTATAAGGAAGTAGAGTGGGAGGATCCAGTAATCATTGATGAATATAACACTCCTGCATTTCCAATTGAGGTCCACACTCCAATAATTCGAAATATGATCAATGCAGTTGCAGAATTCACTCAAACGCCTCCTGATTTAGCAGCAATGGTGGCAATAGGAGTGTTATCTACTGTTTTAAGTGAAAAGTTTGTGATAGAACCAAAGGCCGGCTGGAAGGAGAGCCTCAACACTTACACGATGCCATTGATGGAGTCATCAAATCGGAAAACTCCTGTTTATCTTAGTATGACAGAGCCAATTTATTCGTTTGAAAATGAACTGATTGAAGAAATGAAATCTAAAGTAAAAAAAAGAAAAGTTGAACGAACCGCTTTAGAAAAGCGAATTGAAAAACTTCAAAATGACTTCGCAAAAACGAAGGATCCCGCAATCAAAGAAGAAATAAAAGATGTTGTCGATGAATTAGAACAGCTACCTGAATTGTATTTACCATCTTTATTACTTGATGATGTAACCCCAGAAATAGTAGTAACTAGACTAAAAGAAAACAACGAGAAAATCTCTATTATGTCAGCAGAAGGAGACTTGTTGGAAAAACTAAAAGGAAAGGGTACAGATAAAGTAAAGCTAGATGTTTTTCTGAAAGGATACAGTGGTGATCCACTCAGGGTAGACCGAGTTGGACGTGGAACAGAAAGATTGAATAAGCCATTGTTAACAATTTGTATATCGGCACAACCCAGTGTCTTACAAAGTATGCCAGAATCTCTGCATGATCGTGGATTTATCCCACGTTTCTTATTTGCTGTTCCGAATGATTACGTTGGTTATCGTGATCCAAATTCACCACCCATTCCGCAAGAGATACGAAATCAATACACTGCTTTAATAAAGAAGTTATTAAATTTCAAGACGAAAGATCCAATTATATTACGCTTTGATGAAGCGGCCAAAATGGAATTAGTCAAATTTCAATCTGAAGTTGAAATGGAGTTCCGAGAAGGCGGGGTTTTGCATGATAGATTAAAATCTTGGGGCGGAAAACTGGTTGGACAATTGGTACGAATTGCAGGACTTCTGCATGTTTCTCATCATGCAGAAACAGCCACTAGCATCGCAGAAATACCAACAACCATCAATATAGAAACATTGGTCAATGCTTTTCAATTAAAGAATTATTTTATTTCTCACGCAGAAAAAGCCTTTGGAATAATGAAGCAAAATCCATTACTAGTAGATGCTCAATTTATCTTACAGAAGATTTTAAATGAAAAAGAATTAATCATCAGTAGACAAACCATTTGGCAAAAAACAAGAAAAAGAATCGAAATTGCTGAACGATTAAGTAGGGCCTTTGATGTTTTAGAATCACGTTATTATATCCAACGAGTATGGGGCGGAAAGTCGGGTAGAAAAGAATTTATTCATGTGAACCCTTTTTTGTTTCAATCAACGAATTTAAACCCTAATAGCCCTAACATATTTAAAATAGTTGGGAATACAAGGGTAAAAGAAGGGAAACAAGACGACCTAAAGGCTCCTAATTTCCCTATTAATAATGCCGAAATACAGAAAAAATATAAAGTGGTGCAGGAACTTTGACCATTACAGAGTTCCTTCATCACCTAGAAACTAATGATGTTGACATTTGGATCGATAACAGCAAGTTATATATAGGCTCGGAAAGAGATTTTGAACTTCCAAAGTTTAAAGCAAATAAAGAAGCCTTAAAAAAGCGGCTGCTAAACAACGAATTTACTAAAAGCCGCGGTTGGCTCGTTGGCAATTTTGGTGAGGTGTATGCCTATCAATATAGCCTTAATGGTTATGTCTTTATCGAGCGTAATGAGGACGAAACCGTTAATGTTTACCGCTGCCAATTTAATCAAGACGGAAAAACAATAAATATTAAGGGTTTGCGTGAAAGGATTTCATTTTCCGAGGCCTACCAAAAGGCAAAAGCATTCTTAGATTGGTTTTACTCTAAAAATCCAAGTTTAAGAAAAGGAAGCTATTAATCTACGCCAATGTAAAATGGATTATCCTTTGTAAAAGTTTAAGTACGGAACGATAGACTAAAAAATGATCTTATTTGAAGTAATTTAACATCTACAATTAACCGACAATAAAATTTGTCGGTTTTTTTGTCTTAATATTAGTTACGATGTGCGGTTACTAATAAAAGGAACAATGAGTATCTATTCTCCGGTTTCTTGTCAACCATTATAAACGTAACCAACTATAATGGCTGTATCTTTCAATCGTCCGCTTTTATCGCTCTTTTCATCTTGTTCCACTTGCTACTTCACTTTCTCTATAAAGGAATTGACTGGTTCTTTTTCCACACCCATTTCAAGAAAAAATTTCCTAGTTCTTAAAGAAACCAACTCTCAAAATTGTTCATTAGAAACCGGAGAAGATAGTTTTTAAAACTAGTAGAACGCATTCCAATATTTCGTTACCAAAAGTGTATGCAGACTTTTCCATGTTCCTCCACCCTTATCTATTTTCATCTATTGTAATAAAGGAACGAATCAAAGCATAAAAGAATAAGAGGAGAAAGAAAAACTCTATGGAGAGATTTATCTCCATAGAGCAATTCTTCTATCTTGCTGATTTTATCTTTGTTTCGATAGCCGCCCAAACATAATCGACACTTCACCTGAAGGAAAAATCAACCGGTTGTGTTCATCAAACCCCAGATAGTTGGACATAGCAAAGACAATAAAGGATTCCCCTTCCAACAACTTTTCAATATATTGCGCTCTAACTATTTCCTTCGCTTCATCCAAAGAAAAAGCTTCCACCACTGTTTCTTGATAGTCCATTTCTTTTGTTGATCGAACAACACAATAGTTTTCCATTCCTAAATCCCCACTTTCTGTTGATAAATAAAAAAACATCAAAATAGAATGACTGATTTATTGCCGAACATCCTATCCCGATGATTTTTACCTGAGTTCACCTGACCCAAAAGGCCGCTTTTATTTGTTTCTCTTTTCATTGATAAGAAAATAGATGATTTTAAACATTATACCTT
Organism: Bacillus sp. FSL W8-1127; assembly: GCF_038006725.1. NCBI lineage: Bacteria > Bacillati > Bacillota > Bacilli > Caryophanales > Bacillaceae > Bacillus > Bacillus sp. FSL W8-1127. The sequence continues at coordinate 3,278,886 of NZ_JBBOVU010000001.1, forward strand.
CGTTTCTACGCCGTTTTAACTCCACTGTATACAAAAAAGAAGAGAATGAACTTTCTATTCATTCTCTCCGTCTCCCTCTATTTCCACTTTCCCATTTGGATACTCTTTCACAATACCTTTTTCATTTTTGTACACGATATAAGTATTGTGTATCTTTGCATCAATTCTCCCCCTTTCTCCAGTCATACTTATATACTTTTGCAAAGATTCACGGCTTATATTCCTCATCATTTACAATTTGTAGATCATATGCGAATAAAAAAGCCGGAAGAACATTTCCTGAGTCATACAACAAATCATAATGTAAAAACCCAAAGGAAAAGGATTTTTAGCATCGAATCAAGAGAATAACTTCTCTATATCCACCTTGAAATTTGGCAATACGGTAGAGTGCACAACTCCATCGTCTTTTGCTACATCCGCTTGTCGATATTGACCTTCTTCGTCCAACGCATAGACCTGAACCGTGTTCAGAAGTGGATTTACAATCCAGTATTCCTTGACACCGTATTGCATATAAAGATTCAATTTAAAAACTAAGTCATGTGATTGATTAGATGGACTGATAATTTCGATAATTATGGTTGGAACTCCAACGTATTTGACTTCATTTAATCCGGTTTTATCACAAATGACGGATAGATCCGGTATTACAATTTTTGTACCAACCATATTTTCGTTTTTCAACTCTACATCAAAAGGAGCATGAAATACTTCACAATCTTTACCTTCTAACAAATTGAATAATTGTGCATGTAACCTTCCTGATATCCTTTGATGTTTCGTAGATGGAAAAGGTGACATAAATATGACTCCATCTATATACTCTAATAATTGCTCTGTATTTTCTCTCAGCTTGTAGAATTCTTCAAGGGTTGAATGATTTTCTCTTGAAAAATTCATTCTCGATTCCCCTCCAGTGATTAAAACGCACATCATCTTTAATTTTTATTATATGTCTTTTTTACAGAAAAGAAATTCTTCATTATTCCATAATTCTTTAAATCAGGTTGTAATTTGAAGACAATTTGGCTTAGACCAACTTTACATGAACAGGCGGGCATGATAGCCATGTTGTGCAAAGCCAGCCCATGATACTGCCGGCTTCTTGGCTTAATAGTTATGCCCGCTGAGCTCCATGTCAAGTTGCAATACTCTTCATTCCTCGCTGCACAACTCTGCATTTTCCAATTGCACAAAACATACAAAAGGAGGGAAACTTTGCTTTTGAACCAATATAAAATTCACTTTAATTAACCATTTACTCTAATCGAGCGATACTTACCATTTCACCTTCCACCGGCAAAACAACTCGTTTGTTATCATCAAAATCTAACTGACGAACAAAGGGAAAAATGTAAAATGATTCGCCTTCCAGCAATGTCTCCATATATTGTTCTTTTACAATGTCACACGCTTCAGCAAGCGAAAAAGCCTTCACGATTTTCTCTTTTACATCCATTTCTTTTTTTGAACGAATGAGATAAAACTTTTTCATGCTCAGAACTCTCTCCTTCTATGGATTAATGTGTGTAAAATAAAAAAACATCGAAACAGAATGACCGCATTTTTGCTGCACATCCTATCCCGATGATTTTTAACCTGCGTTCACCTGACACCAAAAGGCCGCTTTTATTTGTGTTTCTCTTTTCAATGATAAGAAATTAGATGATTTTAAACATTATACATTCTTTCCTGCGACGTTTTAACTCCTGCTGTAACAAAAAAGAAGAGAATACTCTTACCTTAATTGATTACCATGCGTAAGTTATTGCTGTTGCTTCAAAAGTTGCTCAAGCGACAAGTACGTGAATCAATGAATAAGGGGATCAATTGCCCGGATATTCCGGAGTTTATTTCTCTTTATCACCATCACCTTCTTTCACTATTTCTATTTTCCCGTTTGGATACTCTTTAACAATGCCTTTTTCATTTTTGTACACGATGTAGGTATTGTGTATCTTTGCATCAATTCTTGCCCTTTCTCCAGTCATACTTATATACTTTTGCAAAGATTCACGGCTTATACGCCTCATCATTGATTTGCTCCTTCCATAATTCTTGATTATCTTTATTGTATAATAGAAACAGGAAAAAAGATCCCAAGGACATCCAATTTGTTCAGTTATGCATAACCAAAAATAAAATGAACGTCGCAACGTAAATCGTTGGGAGTATCTCTTGACATGATTATGCTGCTTGCAATTTTTTTTGGTGATGAAATGAATTAAAAATTTAGTTGAGTCAAGAACAATACAAAAAGAAAATAATGACAGAGATCGTAGAAGTCATCAGGAGGTACCGACAGTTTCTGTTTAAATTTATGAATATTCAACCACTATATTTATGATTTGAGAGTGATTATACTCTAAACATAGTTAGTCATTACATTAGAGAGTATGTATCAGCACAAGATGGATCTTTTACCATTAAGATGAGAAAAAAGAAGAAAAAGAAAAGCCCGTAGATATCTCTCTACAGGGCTTTTCTATATTTTTAGAGCGGTGAAAGGCACCACTTACCTTATTTACGGTAATACAAAATCGATTACATCAGCGTTAGTATTACCATTAGCATCTTCAGCTTTATCTGCTGCAACTTCAAGTTTATTGCCGGAAACTACACTCAATGCATTAGAAGTACCAGCTTTCAAAGTAATTTTGAAAGTTGTAGCATATCCATCAGCATTTGCGTCTACAGCATTAATTGTAGAAGCACCTAAATTCGGAGTATTTGTAGCACTTCCAGCAGCTATTGTGATGTTTTTAATTACATTTCCAGTATCTACTAAGTTAGAAACTTTAACTGGTTCACTGAATTTAAGTGTAATTGTATCATTATCAGCATAAGTACCAGTATTAGCTTGGGATACTGTTACAGCACCAGTCGAAGCTGCAGCTGGAGCAACTGCATCATTAGCAGTAATAGTGAGATATGAAATTACTCCATCTTTTTCAGCAATTAATCGGAATTTAGCATCATTTTTAGTAAATACTGTATCATTTTTAACATCAGTAACAGCTAATGTAGTAGGAGCTACTTCATCGTCGTTAATACCAGTGACACCATCAACATTGGCTAAGCTATAAGAAACATCATCTTGAGTTATAGCTTTATATCCGCCAAATTGGTCTTTTACCCAAACATAGAAGGCAGGTGTACCACCATCTAAACCATTGCTATCTGTGTAAGCTTTCTTGTTGGCAATTGTTGCAGTAGAAACGTCTGACGCATCCGAAGTACCTACAGGTTTATTTTTGAATGAAATGGATTGTGCTTTTGCATCGTCTTTAGATACTGTGAAGTTTTGAGACACAACTTTAACAGTATCATCAGCGTTAATTGTAAAGCTGATATTACCAGTCAAATCAGTAGTACTTCCATCTTTTTTCGTAAAATCATCATCGTCGAATGCCGTTGTCGTGTATAGATAGTAACTACCGTTGTATTCAAATAAACCAACATGATCAGCTACATCTGTTCCTGAAGCATTTTTCAATGTGATTTTTGGACTACCTACTACCGCAGAAGTTGGAACCTTAGTTACATTACCATTAGCATCAGTTGCATTTAATTGAACTTTTTCTGCATATCCACTATCCACAGCAGCTTTTTTAGCAGTAGATGTACTAAGATCTGTAATTTCTACACTTTTATAAAGCGGATCAATTGCTGGGATGCTATACGACACTTTAGTAGAATCATTAGCAACCACATTGATGGTGTATGATTTTTCTGCTACAACTGTGCTACCTTTTTTAAGTTGAGCTTTAATAGTAGCAGTACCTGCTTTTTTAGCTTGAACGTCAACGTTCGCATTATTAACAGCGTCTTTGGTAGATTCATCAGAAGTAATAGCAAGTACGTCAGAATCACTTGTTGTATATTCTACAGTGTAACCATCTTTAGGTTTATCGTAAGTAGTACCATATTGGTCTTTTACATCAAATGATAATGTTTCTGTAGCACCTACAAGCAGACTCGTATCTACAGTAGTATCCTTTTTAGTATCAATTACAGTAGGAACTGCTTCATCACTAGCCGTTACTGTTAACGTAGCTTTTTGACCATTAGCTAAAGTAACCGTGATGTTAGCTGAGTCACCTTTTTTAGCAGATGCACTCGGTTTGATTGCTAGTTGACCATAATGATCATTGCCTGCAGTTGTAACTAAATGCAGATTAGCAGAATCGCTAGCGTCAACTACTTTTTTATTATCAGAAGATAATGTGATGTCTGTAGTATTTAAGTCTTTCGGTTCAACTTTATTACCATATTTGTCTTTTACAGTAAATGGTACATAGATTGTGTCATCAGAACCAGCTGCAAATTGTGCAGAAGATTTATCCAAAGCAATAGTATATGGAGCGCCTTTATCTTCATTTACAGTAATATCCAGTTTAGAAGTTTGGCCGGTAGCCGGTGTTAATACTGTTAATGTTACATTACCAGCTTTACCAAATTTACTGATCTTTAATTTACCTTCATCAGTAACTGAGATATCATTTGGATTTAAGATTGAATCATCGCTTGAAATGAATTGTACAGCTTTAGAATCCAGATCATTTTGAGTTAAAGTATAATCTTCACCTAAAGTATTTTTAGCTGTATATGTTACTTCCACATTTGTGCTATCTTTAGGAGTTAACATCGTTTGATCTTTTGGTAATACTACATTACCAAGGGTTACAGTTCCAACAGTTGCTTTGTTCACAACGTTTAATGTTTTTGTAGCTGTAACACCATTGTAAATTACAGTCACTTGAACCTCGTCTTTAAGATCAGCACCCCTTGCATCTAATTGGAATTTACCAGCAACAGGATTGATTGTTACACCTTTTGTCTTATCATAAGCAGCAATTTTCACATCAGAAGCTGGTACTGTTGCTTTTTCGCCATATTGATTAATAAAGTCAATTTGTAATGGTGCAGTATCAGATTTTTGAAGTGCTTCATTGTTAATAGAAATAGATTTTACTTCTTCTGCTTCTACTTTTACAGTATTAGTAGCGTTTTGAAGCCCATCGATTCCAGATACTGTCACAGTATAATCAGCAGGAGTGAAGTTTCCAGCAGTTTTTTCTAAAGTAGCTTCAGTTTTGTCAGCGTTCCAAGTTACTTTTACATCTTCAGTAACAGTTCCGCGAGTTACAGCAAATTTCGCTTTACTATCATCAACAGCTTTGCTGAAAGTTACTTTAATTTTATTAACGTTAATCGCACTTACACTTTCAACTTTTGGAGCTACTGCTTTAACTACAACGTTAACAGAAGCTTTCAGATCAGTACCGTCAACTGTTCCTTCAACTTTGTAAGTACCTGGTTTAGAAGTATCCACTTTAGAAGTATCCCATTTTACGGATGCTTCTTTTTCGGATTTGTCAGAGTAAACAACCGTTACTTTTTCTGGAAGCTTAACATCTTCTAATTTTGTTCCTTCGTCAACGGTAATGTCATCAATAGATTTGATGCTTTCTGGTACCGATTTTTTATAGTTCATTGCTTTATAAAGCAATTTTGCGAAGTCACCACGAGTGATCTTTTGAGTTGTTCCGTATGTAGTATCGGAAGTACCACCAGTGATTCCAGCACCGTAAAGAGCTTCAATGTAAGGTTTGAAGTCAGCTGTTAAATCTTTGAAAGGTGTTTCTTTCGCTTCATCTTTCAAAGTAGGATAAGCGTTAACTAAGATTTTTGCCATTTGACCGCGTGTAAGTGGAGAATTCGGATCGAATTTATCTTTAGAAACCCCACTGATGATTCCTTTAGCCACAAGTGCGTTCACAGCACCTTTAATCTTGCTGTTCACATCTTTGAAACCAGCATCCGGAGCATTTTTCGTGTCAAGTTCTAACGCTCTAGCGATGATGACAGCTGCATCGCCGCGTTTCAAAGATTTGTACGTACCGAATTCAGTTTTGCTGACTCCTTTAACGATGCCTTTGCTGTACAATTCGCTGACAGCTTTTTCATAATTTTTGTTTACATCGTTAAATGGAAGATTTTCAGCAGCAAATGCCGGCGTAACAGCCGTTGCTACCAATGTTGCTGTTGCAGCCGTAGCCACAAATTTGCGATAAGACTTTGGTTGGTAAGCCATTCACTATTTCCTCCCCGTTTTGTAATAGTACATATGAAAACGACTGAAAAAAACACAATCGTTTTTACCAAATCCATCTAAACCTTCCATAAGCCAATTGTTCCATAAAAATGAACAATATGGGCAAATTGGCAGATTTAAACTCTTCTTTTATTCTATCAAACCAAGTCTTTTTTTCAAGTGTTTTTTATGAACTTGAGGATTTTTTTGTGATTTTTTACTTATTTGTAAATAGTTCTTAATATCACTCTTAAACACTATCGTATAGACTATTGGATAGATAGAATTGTCATGTCATTACCAAATTATAGTCTTTTTTGGTTGAAAAAGAAAGTTTTTTGGGTAATGATGTCACCCGAGGAGATGTATAGCACTATTGGTGTGTTCCCTTACTAAGTATTCTTTATAAACGAACCAATCTCTCTATCTATCTCACTCCCTCATTTTCGTTCCATTTTATACTAGTCCTTATGTATCCATTGAATGTGTTTATGGCAAATGATACAATGAAGGGCAGTGTGGGAAGGGTGGAGAAGGCGGTTTTTCGTCATTCTCTCTTTTATTTTTTTCTACTTATTCCTCTTTACAGATGATGCATAATAGACAGGACGTCTCATTCTCCACAACAAAAAAGGTTCGAGAAAATCAAGCCTTGCATGAAGGAGGAAATGAGAAGGAGGAAACCAATTGAAAGTAGTTATTTCCGGCTTTTACGGCCTTGGCAATACCGGGGACGAAGCGATATTGGAAGCGATTCTCGATAACTTGCGCAACGAGATTGACGAGGTGGATATCACCGTTTTTTCCTTTTCCCCGGAGAAAACGGCAAAACGCCACAATGTCCGGTCCGTGTACCGCGGGTGGCGCCGTGAAAATAAACAAAAAGTACAAGCTTTAAAGAAGGCGGATTTATTGATTTCCGGAGGCGGCGGTCTCCTTCAGGACACATATCCGACGAAATTTTTGTTCGGACCGCTTCCTTATTATTTATTGATCGTGTTTTTAGCCAAGTTGTGCGGAGCAAAAGTCATGTTTTTCTCCCAGGGCATTGGTCCTGTCAATACGACATGGGGAAAAATTCTCATGAAAGTCTTTGCCAATATGGCCGATTTCATCACAGTAAGAGATCCATTTTCAAAGGAGCTTCTTCACAAACTCGGTGTTAATAGGCCGGAATCAGTGGTAACGGCAGATATCGTCTTTGCCTTTCACCAAAAGGAGGACAGCGCCTGTTTGGACAGCTTGCCGTTAAAAGGCGGGGAGCGATTGGTCGCGGTCAGTGTCCGCCCTTGGTTCGGAGATACGTCTTATTACGGGCATATCGCCCAAGCGCTGGATAGCCTGATCGAATCCGAAGGCGTCACTCCTGTCTTCGTCCCGATGGAAGGGCATTATGACGTCCGGGCCTCTGAAAAAGTCCGGCAGCAGATGAAACATCGTAATCAAAGCCTTCTGCTTGGACCCGACTTTACCCCTAATCAGTATTTGAATTTTATCTCAGCTTGCGAAATGACGATCGGACTGCGTCTGCATTGCTTGATTTTTTCCTGTTTGGCAGGTGTTCCCCATATCGGGATCAGCTATGACAAAAAGGTCGAAAGTTTACTGAAGCGTTCCGGGATGTGGGACTATTCCTTCACACTTGAAAACTTGGATCCGGAAAAACTGGCGGATAATGCCCGGGAAGTATTGCAGCGCCAGGAAGAACTGAAAGAGATGATCCGTGAGAATGCTGCAGAAATGCGCAGAGAAGCAATGAAAAATATCGATTTGCTGAAGGAACGTTTTGGCCAGTAGCAGTCTCTTTTTCAAGACCGTATAGGACAGAAAAAAGTCCTGCGGGATCACCGTTCCTGATGTCCGGTTGGTCCAACAAGCGATCATTGTGGATGAGAAAAATCGCCACTGACTGAAGTTTTAGTTTACCAGTCCACTCCGAAACGTGCAGATGCAAGCTCTTCTGCACGTTTCCTTACTTAAGAGGTGTCATTCATGTCATTGAAAAAAACAGCCATTTGGCTGACGATCTTGGCTGTGGTGGTGAAGCTGTCCGGTTTTGTCCGGGAGAGCATCATCGCCCACCAGTTTGGGGTCAGCCAATATACAGACGGGTATTTGCTTGCGTTTTCGTTTATTACGTTGGCGCTCGCCATGATTTCGGGCGGATTCAATAATGTGTTCCTTCCTATGTACGTCCAGCAGCTGAAAGAACAGCCAAAGCAGGCGGAACGAAACGCGAACGGAGTGATGAACTGGACGGTGCTCATTTTCCTTGTGGTCACCGTGACCGGCTATTTCTTCGTTCCCGACTTTGTCCCTTGGATTTACGGGGACATGAAGCCGCAAACGAAAGAAACGGCGATTGCCGTTACCCAATTTTTCTTCCTGTTTATGAGCTTTATTGCGCTGAGCGGAATATTGGATTCCTATTTGCAGGGCCGAAGGGTGTTCGTTCCGTCACAAATCGCCAAACTGCTGCAAACGATCATGGGCGTCGCCTTTGCCTTTTTGTTTTCAGAAAAATGGGGAATTAACAGTCTTGCCTACGGGTTTATTTTCGGAACGATTTTAGGAACGATTCTTCAGCTGGCCTATTTGTTTCGGACAGGGTACCGCTGGAGGCCGGTTTGGAAAGTCGAACGCGAATTTCGCAAGACTTTTCTTGTGTTGCTCGTCCCCTCTTTATTGAACTCGGTTGTGGGGCAAATTAACGTGTTCGTCAATAAGGCGTTTGCGTCTGACATTAAGGGAGCCGTCACCTATTTAAACGACGCTTCGCTCATTACCTCCATCCCCCAAACCGTCTATGCGACATCGATTGCGGTGATTATTTTTACGCTGTTATCTGAACAGCTGGATAATCAAAAAAAATTCCAAGACACGTTTTTCTTAGGAATGCAGCTGTCGCTTTTAACTTTAATGCCCATCACTGCATGGCTGATCGTGGCAGGACGGGAAACGATTGCGTTTATTTTTGAACGCGGCAAATTTACGGCCGCGGACACGTATCAAACCTATCTGGCGCTCGTGTACTATTTGCCAACCATCGTGACGCAAGGTCTGCAATATATTGTATCGAAGTCAATGTACGCTCGGGGAAAAACTGCGATCGTATTCCGAATCAGCGTGACGACTATCGCATTAAATGCGATTTTAAACTGGCTGTTTATCAAGCCATTCGGCTATCCGGGCTTAGCATTGACCAATTCGATTGTGTCCGTTTATTACTTGGTTGCTACCGCCGCTTTCATGTACAAAGATTTTGAACCCGGCGAAAAGCGGAGGCTCTTTGTCCTGTTCGGAAAAGTATTGCTGCCAACAGTCGTCATGATCGTGCCGCTGTACTTGTTCAAGCTCTATGTACCGATCGATCATCTCTACTCGCTTTGGCAGCTGGCCATCCTTGGCATACTTGGAGCCGTTCTTTACATAGTCGGGCTGTATGTATTCTACCGAGAAGGCTATCACCAGCTCGTGGGCATCGTGAAAAGAAAAATGCGGTCGTAGTTGGCGAAAATCAGCATCGAACTGCTTGCCACATAGAACTTCCGCCCTAAGAAAGAAGGCTGTCCCCATCCGTTCATCGGCTTTGGGGACAGCCTTTTTCTGCTTTTTAAGATTTTATTCTTCAGCACCATAGCTTTCGATCATATTGGCGATATGAGTATAAGCGCCGCCGGCCGCTACAGCAGCCGCAACAAGGATGGCTTCGGAAAGCTGTTCTTTCGTTGCGCCTGCTTTTTCAGCATTTTTGGAATGCACATCGATGCAATAAGGGCACTCCGTAATATGAGCAACCGCTACAGCAATCAATTCTTTCAATTTGGCAGACAGTTTGCCCGCTTGTGAACTACCCTCCACTTATCAACCTTACGGTTTGATTGAAGTGGGGGCTTCTCGGGTAATCCCGTCTAATGACAGAAAATTGACCGAGCTAACCCTCTCGTTCCGAAAGTTATTATTCTTTATGCTAATAAGCGTAATCCCTCATTTTTGATATTGATTGCTGAATTGTGATCGCAATCTAATACAAAGCCGCAAGAACATTTATATACACGTTCAGATAATGGCATTTCTTTTTCCTTGCCGCAACATGAACACTTCTTAGTGGAGGGAAACCACTTATCAATTTTCACAAGTTGTTTCCCCTGTTCTTTTAGCTTATACGCTAAGAAAGTAGTGAACATCCCCCAGCCGTTATCATGAACGCTTTTTCCAAAGTTGAGGGCTTGAGACATGCCTTTCATGTCTAAGTCCTCAATAATCACAGCGTCATAGTTTGTTGCTAATTCTTTTGACTTATGATGAAGAAAGTTTCTGCGCTGATTCGCTGTCTTTTCATGTAGCTTAGCCACTTTCAGGTGTTGTTTTTCCCATCTTGCAGAACCTTTCTTTCTTCGAGAAAGAATTCGTTGTGCTTTTGCTAATTTATCTAAGGCTTGCCGATAGTAACGTGGGTAATTGGCTTTCTTACCCTGTTCACTCTCGACATATAGACCATCCATAGCAAAATCCAAACCAACAACTTTCTGTATTTTAACTGGACGAATATCTTTCTCATATTCTGTCAAAATTGAAATGTAGTATTTGCCTGTCTTTGTTTTAGAAATAGTGCAAGATTTGATTTTATAATCAGCAGGTATCTCTCTATGCTGTTTCATTTTTATTGGCTTTTTGATTTTTGGCAGTTTGATATGACCATTTTCTAGCTTAATATTTCCGTTGACCATATTAGTTGTATAGGATTGTTTTGCTTTACGATTTTTGAACTTTGGAAAATCCGCATTTCCTTCAAAGAAATTCTTATAAGCAGTCTGTAAGTTCATTTGTGCATTTGCCAAAGCTAAAGAATCCACTTCTTTTAGGAATGGAAATTCACTTTTATATTTTGCAGGGGTCGGAAACTTTTGCTTTTTAAGCAATTCTTTATCATCCTTGAACTTTTCATACGTTTCTTTGCGTTCAGCTAACATCTTATTGTAGACAAAGCGAACACAACCAAATGTCTTAGCTAATAATGCGGATTGTTCTTTGTTTGGTAACAAACGAAACTTGAAAGCTTTGTTTTGCTTGGCCATATCAATTCACCTCACTTTGTGCGGAAAAATTTCGTATATATTGATTATACCGTAAAAAATCCGTACAATCAATATGAGGTGATAATCATGAGAGAAGAGAAAGAACGTGTAGAAATTCGTATGCCTAAGACGATATTAGAAAAATTGGAGCAATATCAAAAAGAAAATGGGATTCCAACTAGAACAGCCGCAATCTTAGAATTGTTGAGAAAGGGATTGGAAAAATAACTTTGGCTAAAGCCAACCGAAATTCATCTCCCACCTACTCATTGGTGCTATTCGCACCTTCACATTCCTAGAGGATGGGAGACTTCTTTCGGAAAGACGTTAAATTGATCAAATGCTTGCGCCTGTTCCGGCGTCCATTCATTTAATTTGGCAAGATGACGCAATGTTCCTTTTTCATAAAGCGACATCCTTAATCCCCCCTTGTTTTCCATTACTAGCCTTTATTATAGTCGACATATTCTAAAAAGAATATGAATATGCCTGTAGATCTCATTTCTCTCCGCTACCCGAAGCGTAAATTTATTGCAGAGCCGCTGACTCCAAGCTTTCCGTCCGCACTCACTAAAAGCGCACAAAAAAGCTGACCCTTCAATGTCGGGTCAGCTTCAAGATGAGGCATTATTTACCGGCAATCGGCAAAATATCGACGTAAGCGCCGGAAACATAGACGCCGTCTTTATATTGATCGGCAAATTTTAATACATCGGAATAGATTTTATACCAAGAGCCGGATGTTCCGATAATTGTCACCGGCATTCCCAGTTTATTGTATTCAAATAACAGCGTGCTGGAAGAAACTTTCGGTTGGGATCGGACATTTAATCCATCATTTGGATCATAGCCATCCGTCAAACCGATTGAATATCTACCGAAATCCTTGCCGCCGAGCATTTTATCGATGCTATACATATGGCGGGCCAGTTTTTCGCCCCAGAACATATCGGAAGCATATTTGACATTAAAGCCCGTTCCCTTGTTGCCCGGAACAGCACCGTTTGCTCGAAAATCTCCGAAAGAAAGATAGCTGTCATTGAATTTTTTCGCCAATGCATCCACACTGGCTGCCGGAGATGGAAAAGGATTGGCCTGATTCGGATTGCTGTCGACGGCACCATAGCCGAATAAATTATTTTTTTGTTGGGCTATGTCGCTTAATCCATACTGACTTTCATTAAATGCCAATCCTAGAATTAACAACGCATTAATATGTTTCTCGGATTCTACTTTTTTCAAATGGCTGCCGAGGCCGATCAGCTTGCTTCTTTTCGTTGCATCTTTATAGATGGCATTTTGAGGGGTTGGATTTTGTTGATACAGTTTTTCCAGATCCGCCAATTTGTTCATAATCGCTTGATCCAGCTGTGCAGCGGTATAGCTTGTCGGAGTTCTCGCCGATAAAAATTGAAAATATTGGCAGGCTGTTCCGACTTTTCGATGATTGGCATCATAAAACGTATAGCCGTCCCAGCTGTAATAAGGCTGCCCTTCCTTTAAAAAGCTAGGCGCTTTTCCGACTGTATAAGATGTGTAGTAGCTGCTATTCCCTGTGTCGACGTACAAATAATGGACCAGCTCTCCGTTTTTGGCTTGATAGTAGTTTTGCCCCGGCGCAGCGCCGTCCGGCTCCAAAAGAACGTCTTGCGGGGAGGCGTATAACTGCTTGCCGCCCACTTCTACTTTTACATAGTTCTCTGTAGATGTTAGATATTTCATTTCAGTAGAATATAAAGGATCTGTAGTCACATAAGTATATTGAGTTTTTAAAGATGCATCGGAGTATAAATAAATTAATTTCTGCAACGTGGATCTGTCAGGTACAACAATCCCGCTTTTCATATACACGACTCGGCCGTTATAGGTGACAGCGTCCAATTGACCGGCATTCATGGCGTCTTTCGCTTCGTCAAAAGTCTTGTACGACTTTCCGGTCGGCTTGACTTCATGATTGGAGACGACAGCCGTTTCATAAGGATTTTTGACAGGAGCCGGCTCATTTCCTCCCGGACCGGATTCATTATAATTTTCTACATAGGAAAGCATCCGGCTGATAAAAGCTGCCGCTTCCGCTCTTGTAGCTTCTTTATCAGGTTGAAATACCCATTTGCCATTTATTTGATAGCCGTGGATTATATTGGCTTGAGCTATTTCGGCAATCGCTGTTTTGAATTCATCCTGCAAATTGGAAATGTCCGTGAATTTCGTGCTTCCCGTTTCTAAAGGGACATTCAAATATTGAATGGCTCTTTTAATCATGACCGCCATTTCTTTCCGCGTAATGGTATCGTCCGGATGAAAGGTTCCGTCTGTTCTGCCTTTGATAATGTTCACTTTGGCAGCCGCGTTAATGCCCGGCGCCAATGCCGAATTAGGAGATACGTCTTTAAAGACATTGGACGTATTGGTCATATCGAGCTTTAACGCACTCGAAATAAACTTGGCAAATTCTCCTCTTGTCACCTTTTTACCCGGCTTGTAGCTGCCGTTTCCATAACCGGAAATGATCCCTCTGGCAATTAAATCTCTCATTTCCTTTTCCAGCGTAATCCCCGAAATGTCATCGCTCGCCGCTCTGGACGGCTGAGGCGGGACCGCAGCCGAAAAAACAAGGAGAAACATCATCATAAGCAGCATGCGTCTTCGCATTTTCATCTAGTTTCCTCCTACACTAGTAATCTTTTTATATGTAAAACTGTGCGAAATATAATTCATCACAGCTGGTGCCTTTATATAGAAGCTTTTCCATGATTTCAGATTCGCCCGAAATCTGCTTTCACGCAGCAAGCAGGTCAAGATCGAAAGCGATCCTGTCCGTACGTTTCCCTCTCATCAAAGAGGACGAACTTCCCGACCGACGACCCCTCACCGATAAATGGGTAAAAAGAAATCGAAACCATTCTTTATGGCCTCGATTGTTGTCTATTTCTTTATTTGGCATTGTAAATCGCCGCTGCAAAATCTGCTCTGGTCGTTTCGTCGCCGGCGCGGTATTTGCTTGTTTGATAGACCGTTGTTTTGTCAATATTGTGGATGGTGTTAATTTCGGCAAAAGCCCAATAGCTGGATGGAACATCCTGATAAGCAGGTTTGGATGATGACACGGATGCCACATTCTTTTTAAAGGCTTTTGTCACAATCACAGCCATCTGCGCTCTTGTCATCGGATCATAAGGTCTGAAAGTACCGTCGCTGTAACCGTTAATAATGCCGGCCTTTTCAATGGCGGCAATATCTTTTGCAAACGGATTAGAAGAAGATACATCTTTAAAACTTGCGGATGACGGCGCCGCTAAATGAAACGCTCGATTGATGATAGCAGCTGCTTGTCCGCGTGTAACTTCATCGTCTGGATGGTAAAGTCCATTGGAATATCCTTTGATAATCCCTTCACTGTTCAATTCTTTAATGGCAACCAACGCCGGATGGGTATCGCCAAGATCTTTGAAAAGGGTTCCTACCGGCTGAGACAGCACCCGCTTGGCCCCCGCATATTTGCTGCTCCAATAAGAATTGCTGAGAGAGTCTATTTCCACGCCGGATGATGCCGCGTTAATGAACTTGTTATCGCCGACATAGATTCCGACATGGGAAATGCCTGATTGATATGTATTTTTGAAAAACACTAAGTCTCCCGGCAGCAAAGAAGATTTAGATACGCTTTTTCCGGTCGAAAATTGGCCTCCCGATGTACGTGGAAGCGAAATGCCAAAATGTTTATATACATACGATGTATATCCTGAGCAATCGAAGCCGTTAGGAGTCGTTCCCCCGTAGACATATCGTACTCCTAAAAAATTTTTTGCATAATCTACTACTTGATATCCTGTAAAAGAAGCGGCAAATGCTTGCTTAAACGGAAATGCAAGCAATAAAACAAAAGCAAAAAAGACTATTTTGATCAGTTTCCCTCCTGTTTTCATGGTCACTCCTCATTATTCTTATTTTTCCAAATAATAGTCTATCAGAATAATAAAACAGTTTTTTTGCTGCAATATTACATTTATGTAACAAATTTAGCCATTTTCCAGCATGATTTCTGTTAAATTAGCAAAAATCATCAAAGTCTCTCTTTTTTTGCAAACAAAAAGCCCGCCCTCTTCGAAAACACTCGAAAAGAGGCGGGCTTTCCAGCCTTCTATTTATGAAAAGTATGGATTATCGGAAAAGCGGGTTTTCCGCTTTGGCCAAAAAGACGGAAAACTCAGCTCTGGAAATCGGTTTATACGGTGCAAAAGTATGGTTAGAATAGCCGCTGGTAATGCCGGCATCCGCCAGAGCATTGATCTCTTTGTAACCTGTCATGCCTGTTGTAACATCTTGAAAATGATTGGTTCCGTTATCCGTCAGACGATAGGCATGGCTGATCAAAACCGCCATTTCGGCCCTTGTTACAGGTTCCGTTGGATGAAAAGTGCCGTTGCGGTAGCCTTTAATGATTCCTTGCTCTAAAGCACTCTGAATATATCCTGAAGCATAATAATCTTTCGGAACGTCTTTAAAAGCCGTATTTCTTTTCGTTCCGTCCAATCCAAGCGCCCGGCCGACAAGCGCCACTGCCTCGCCTCTTGAAATGTTCTTCGTCGGCCATAGATATTGGCCGCTGTGATCGCCCTTTAAAATGGAGCGATGATAGAGATAAAGCATTTTTTCACTGAACCAGTCGTAGGCAGAGACATCTTCGATCTGCGGTTTGCTCATCGTCACTTTCACTTGTGTCTGGTACTCGCGGCCTTGGGAGTCCGTCAATGTAAAGAAATAATAATAAGTTCCGGCCGGCACATAATCATCCCAAATGCTGCCGGTTATTTGTTTTGTAATGTCGCCCTCCATTCCTCCTCTTCTTTTCACGTAGACTTTTTGAATGGAATCGGGCTTATCGATCTGGAACTCCACGAGGCCGTTGTCGGCCTTTACTGCCTTGACGGCCATATCGGATGACAGCGTAGGTTGGAACGTTTTAATTTGCACCAATCCGTAGCCGTAAAGCGAATCCTTTCCGGCTGTCCCCAAATCTTTGGCGTTTTGATCGAGTATTTTGCGGATTTCCGCTGCCGATTTGTCTTTATACTGCTGTTTCAGCTCCGCCAGCACCCCTGTGACAAATGGGGTAGCCATCGATGTTCCTGACAAGGCCGTATAACCGTCCTTTTTGCCGTCGGTTGTATCCAGATTGATCGGAAAGGTGCTGAACACATACTGTCCGGGAGCGACAATTTCAAGCTCCGGCCCCGTCGCCGAGAAAGGCAAACGCTGCAAGCGGCTATCGACGCTGCCGACTGCAATGACACTGCTGTATTTGGCGGGATATAGAATGGTATTTTTCGATCCGACCGAATCCCCGTCATTTCCGGCTGCCGCCGTAATCAGAATACCGGCGTTATACGCTTTATCCAAAGCACTCTTTAACACCGGGTCGTCGGATACGGTCGTCACGCTTAAATTGATAATGTCCATATGATGCTGAATGGCCCAATCCACCCCTGCCGTAATCGAACTGGTCGACCCTTCTCCAAATTCGTCAAAAGCTTTGACCGCGTAAAGATCCGCATCCGGTGCGACTCCAACAATACCGACGCCGTTGTCTAAAGCACCGATGATTCCCGCTACATGGGTTCCGTGGCCGTTGTCGTCGTTATATCCTTTGCCGCAATCGGAGCGGATGACGCATGTTCCCCCTTTCACCTTCAAATCAGGATGGTTCGTCGCTATACCCGTATCAATCACAGCCACTTTCACCCCTTTTCCCGTAAAAGGAGATCGATATTGGCTGTCCTCGTAAATTTTTTTATAGCCCCACGTTTCTATTTGGCTCTGAACCTTATATGTCTTATTGGCTTGAACTTTGGCGATCTCCGGTTCATTGCGCAATTTGTCGACTTGGCTCTTATCCAGTTCGGCTAAAACAGTAGGAATGGTCTCATACTTTTTCTGTGCATGAATATCGTATTTTTTCAAAATTCCATCATCTATATGGTGGCGAAAGAGAATCATATATTCATCCGATTCCGCACCATAAGCTTTGAAAGGCAAAATGACCAGCAAAAATAAGAAAAAAAATAGCCATTTCGTGTTTTTCATCCAGCAGCCTACCCTTTCTCTTAAACTTTTTCTTTATTATACTGGAATGTTTCCAGCTGTTAAATGAATATTTTTTTCCCCCATTCGCCGATATGTTCTTGTTTCAGCCAAAAATCAACAGCCACGGTTTGCCCTGTCATCGGTTTTGTCCTTTGTTCATTAGTCTATCAGTTCATGAAAAAGAAGAACATATGAAAAAAGTATATATGAAAAAATTCCCTTTTCGCTAAAAAATTTCAATAAAATCCTTAAATTTGCTAGTCGAGTTTGGTAATCTGATAGAAAGGGCTCATTTCAAAAGTCGCAAAAAGAAAGGAGAATCCTATTTGTGTACAAAAAAATAGCCCCCGTCGCTATGGCGCTTGCTTGCCTGTTTCCGTCCCATTCTTTCGCTGCTTATACAGATGTGCCTATTACATATTGGGCCTACCATTCGATTGAGCAGTTGAGCGGAAAACAGATCATTTCGGGATATTCCGATGGAAGATTTAAACCAGGAGCCGTTATTACAAGAAAACAGGCTGCCATTATGCTAGTCCGCACCCTTTCTTTATCCTCCGATCAAACGATCGCGATCAAAGATGTGACCGAAAACACCTATGGCTACCAGGAGATAGAGGCCGCGGTATCAGCAGGTTTATTTAGCCTGAAAGACGGTCTGTTTCAACCTGATGAACCCCTGACAAGAGAAGATATGGCTAAAGCTCTCGCCATTGGCTTTCGGTTAAAAGGGGACCAAATGAGCGCATTCACCGATGTTCCTCAAACCAGCCCTTATTATCGCTACATTGATGCTTTGGCCGCTAATGACATCACGACCGGTTATACTGACCATTCCTTTCAGCCGAAAGGTGCAGTCAATCGTGCTCAATTTGCCGCTTTTATCGCTCGAACGCTGTTCAATCCCCGCGAATATGAAGTGTTGATTGACGGAAAGAAAAAAACGACCTTTCGTTCCAAGCAAGAAGCCATTCTATTTGCAGAGCCTTACGACAATGCCGTCATCCGACCTGTCAGCAACCAATATCAAACCTTTTCCAATGAATTTTTGTCACCGGAGAAATCAGGCGTGAAAAACGGCGTTTTACTGTACAACGGATACGAGATTGAGAAAAATCCTTTATACAATAGCCTTCAAAATAAAGAATTTTTCAAGCCGTATTTGGCCTACAAAGAAAATGGACAATATGTAGATTCCATGTTCGATTCTCTTATTCTGGCAGGAAGAGAATATCCGGGAGGCGAATTTACCGAGTCCAGCCGAAATGAAGCGGGTTATAACGAATGGCTGTGGTATTTGAATAAATTGTTCGGCGAAAACGGAACGATTTCCATCATCGACCAAAGCATGAAAGAGATTCCGGTCGTTGATCATGTGAACATTTTTATCGCCATTCCTTATCCACAGCGGAAAGATCCGATTGTCGATCTAAACGGTCAAACGCACCCCAACACATTGGACGAACGGTTCCAACTCGTTAAATGGTACATCGATCAAGTGTATGACCAATGGGAAAACACCCAACACAACGGGTTAATCTTAAAAGGCTTTTATTGGTTAAACGAAACGGTCACGAACCCGGATGATGAACAGCTTCTTCTCATGGTCAGCGATTATATTCACCAACAGAAAGGAAAATTCATCTATTCGCCGCATGCGCAGTCCACTAATTTTGAATACTGGCAATCATACGGATTTGATGGGGCTTATTTGCAAAGCAACGCTCATTTTACGAATTTGAGCGAAGAAGAAACAAAAGCCAAATTACATAACAGTTTGATTGAAGCGCAAACGAGAAACAGCGGTGTGAATTTAGAAATTGAAAATCACGGATACGCGACGGTAGACATTGGATTGGAAAAGTTTCGCCAATATTTGCACTTTGCCGATCTATACGGGGCAAGATCTCAAAGCTTGATCATCTATCAAGGCGCCTCCATGGTAAACCGTTTGGCCACCTATACCGACCCGCGTTATCAAGCAATGTACACAGAGCTCTATCATTTTTTAAAAAATAAATAGCTACATACTAAAACAGGGTTCAGACGAAATGTCTGAACCCTATTTTATTTATAGATTAAGAGGAGCGGTGATCGCGCTCTCCTCTTTCTAGCTATCTATTGATTCACAAGGCTATACAAGCTCGAAACATTGTATCCTTTGGCTTTGTAATAATCGAGCAAGCCTAGATAAATAGCATTGGCTGCCTTTTGACGCCAAACGCTTGAAGCCAGCTTCGCGTTATCAGACGGGTTATCGATAAACCCTAGCTCTGCCAGCATGGCAGGCATGTTATTTTCTCTTAATACATGCAAATCTCCATTGGGGTTACTTTTGTTAACGCCACGGTCCGGTATACCCATTGCGCTGTGGAGACGGTTTTCTATTTTCGTCGCTAACAATTGGCTGTCAGCCTTATACGGGTTTTTTCCGGAACCTCTCCAATAATAGGTTTCCGAACCCGTTCCGCCTCCGGCATTGGCGTGGATGCTCAAAAATACATTTCCTTTATTCCTGATCGCGAAATTAACGCGGCCTTGCAAACTAATAAAGGTATCCGTGCTTCTCGTCATTTTTACTTGGAACGGACTTTTGGCCAAAATATTTTTCAGCCTTAATCCCGTATCCAAAACAACATCTTTTTCTTTCAATCCATAGCCGATTGCCCCCGGATCCGTTCCGCCGTGTCCCGGATCGATAATAATCACTTGGCTACTCAGACGGCGGTCGTACTGTCCGGTAGAGGACGGCGGTGTGGATTGAAGATAAGCACCATTGACATATCCGATCAAGCTGCCGGATTTTATGTAATACCAGCCGTTCACTTTATTTGCCGCATACACTTTCGTACCGCGGGTCAACGTGCCGATGACCGCATAATTTGTCGACGGTCCTTTGCGGACATTCAACTTATCGTTGCTCGCCACATTGACATAGAACGGTTGGGTGAATCGGGCCGTATTTGTATTGGACGGATCTACCCGAAAATCAGGATTCATCGCTCTTGCTAAAAAAACAGCGAAATCCGCACGGATGATAGGGTCATCGAGACCGAACGTGCCGTCTCCTTTTCCTTGGGCTATGCCGAGCTTTATTAATGTTTCGGCTGCTCCTCCCGTCGTCGTTTCGCTGGAGAAATGGAACGCTTTATTGATCATAAGCGCCATTTCGCCGCGCTTCAACGTCTTCTCAGGATGGAACGTGCCATCGCTGTAACCGGACAAATATCCTTTTTCCACAGCCGATTGAATATACCCCGATGCAAATGAGCTTGCCGGTACATCGCGGAACGAAGTCGAACGCTGTGTACCATTTAGTTTTAAAGCCCGTCCGATCATGGCGGCAGCCTCTGCGCGAGTCACTGTCTTTTCAGGCAGAAAACGATGGTCGGCTGTTCCTGTCACAATCCCTTTTTCGGCTAAATAATTAATTTCTTCAGCGGCTCTGTGGGTCGTTCCCACATCTGTAAAATATGTAGCGGCCGCTGCCTGCTTCACGCCAAATAAAGGGATGAAAAGCAAAAAGGCAATTGCCAGTAGAAAATGGGCCTTTTTCACTAATATTCCCTCCTTTCCACAGTTTTCTACATTTTAACATATTCGTTGACAAGTCTAAACCATTCTCACTGACTATTTTTCTGCTAATTTATGATTTTTCAACTAATTAATGGAACATTTCGCGATTATCCGCATATTTTCATTTTTTTTTCAAAGCATAATTATGAGGTGATTTGGAATATGACAAACATTTTTCGACACTTATCAGCGTTTTTTGTGCTCTTGCTGCTATTGGCCAATGGAAGTTCGCCGACTGCGGCTTACGATTCTCGCCCAAAAGCCAAAAACGTCATTTTTATGATCATGGACGGCACCAATTCCGATGTCCTCGCCTTGTCGCGTTGGTATAAAGGTTCAGCACTTGCCCTTGATGAAATGATGACCGGAGGAGTACGAACCTATTCGCTGCGGTCTGCCATTACCGATTCGGCCGCCGCCGGAACCGCTCTGGCCACCGGCAGAAAAACGTTGGTGGATCATATAGGAATGATTCCGATTTTTCCTGAAGAAGGAAAGCCTTACACCGCTTATCCCGTTCCTAATATTTTGGAAGCCGCGGAAAAAAAAGGGCTTTCGACCGGAATCGTGTCAACTTCCCCTGTACAACATGCCACACCGGCTGCTTTTTCTGCGCATGTGAACCATCGCAATCAATTCGACGACATTGCGGAACAGCAAGTTTATCAAGGGATGGAAGTTGTATTGGGAGGAGGAAAAGCGTGGCTAAAACGGGATGACAAAATCAAATCCCGTCCTGACGGCGAAAACTTGATTTCCGTCATTCAAAAGAAAGGCTATGAATACGTGACTACAAGAAAAGAACTTCTTCAAAGCAGCGGAGAAAAAATTTGGGGAAGTTTTGCCCGGGAAGATATCGCTTATGAGCTCGACCGAAAAAAGCTGAATCCGAACCAGCCTTCTCTTGCCGAAATGACCGAAAAAGCCATTCAAACTCTGTCCAAAAACGACAAAGGCTTTTTTTTGCTGGTGGAGGGAAGCAAAGTCGATTGGGCCGCCCATAAAAACGATCCGGTAGGAATGATCAGCGAAGTGCTAAGTTTTGACGAGGCCGTTCAAAAGGCGCTCCAATTTGCCAAAAAAGATCAGCAAACATTGGTCATTGCGGTTGCGGACCACGGCAACAGCGGGTTAACGATGGGAAACCGCTCCACCAATCTTTCCTATGCGAGTGAACCGAAAGAACATTTTATTGAGCCGCTTAAAAAAGCC
The DNA here is from genome assembly GCF_038006725.1 of Bacillus sp. FSL W8-1127. Taxonomy (NCBI): domain Bacteria; kingdom Bacillati; phylum Bacillota; class Bacilli; order Caryophanales; family Bacillaceae; genus Bacillus; species Bacillus sp. FSL W8-1127. The sequence goes on from NZ_JBBOVU010000001.1 coordinate 3,300,936, forward strand.
CATTTAACGGTAACCGGAGCCGTTTCCCGATTGCGAAAAGACCGCTCCAACTTGAAAGAAGTGCTGAAATCGTATGGATTAGATTCTTTAAGCCATAAAGAATACAATCTCGTCAAAAAATCGAAACATCCGGAAAAAGAAATGGCCGCTTTGCTTTCTAAACGCGCAAAAATCGGTTTTACAACCACCGGTCATACCGGCGAAGATGTCTTTTTATTCGCTTACGGCCCCGGCAAACCGACCGGACTTGTCGAAAATACAGATTTGCCGAAATCCGTTTGCCAAACACTCGGTCTGAAACTCCAATCGTCCTATCAAGATGGGATTCAGTTTTATAAAAAGCGGGGATTTAAGACAACCATTTATCGAAAAAAAGAGGGAAATCCGGAATTAGTGGTGCAAAAGGGCGGGCAAACGATCCGCTACCCTGTCAATAAAAATATCCGTTTTGTCGACGGCAAAGAAGAAACGCTTTCCGCCGTCAACCTCTTTAACGGAACACATTTTTATATTGGACTTCCGAATCGTTAACGCTCCTTGGATGGAGCGTTTTTTTTCTCATCGATCCCTGTTATAATTAAAGGATAAGATATTTCCCAGACATCTTATGGGGGAGATGAAAAAATGCCACAAAACGCTTTGGAATGGCGAGACGCCATATTGTATTATTCCGAAGAATTATTGCAGCACCCCGCTGATCTAAACTCTTCCGCTATCGAGGAAGGATTGCGGCTATTCCGCCACGAAAACGTGGATAGCTTTCATATAGAAAACCAGATCATTCATGCTTTTGTCCATGATAACGGCCGATGGGAGGTCAACCTCGATTTAACCTTTCCGTCACTCAGCTTTTGTTCTTGCCGCCAAAAAACCTGTTCTCATCAAATGGCCGTTTTTTTTGCATTATACAGCCAAACGGGAAATCTCCAAGATTGGATGGAACAATGGCGCACGCTCACAAGCGTTCCGTCAAAGAAACAACCGCCTCTTGATATTCCGGGAGTATATTATGCCAGCGATCTGCTAAAAAAACGGGCGGCCAATGACGGCCCTGAAGAGTGGGGAAAAATGGTCGATCGCGCCTTTTTACAAACGGATTGGTCTCCGGTAAAAAAGAATCCCTACTTATTGGATATGAAAGCCCAAAGCCTCTATCGACAATTGATGACACAAGGTCCGTTTGAAAGAGAATGGAAGCCGCTCTACCAATTATTTTGCAGCTACTTTCTCTTTCAAAAAGTGGTGGAATTATGCAGAACATTGGGGGAAGATTGGAATTTGATTGACCGGGCCTGTTCCTCCACTGTCTACTTTTTTGCCAAAGAATGCGAACATGCGGCCAGAGAGCTTTCTGTTCATGCCATTCCCTTTGCTTTTGACCGCTATCTTCTTTATTTAAAAGACGATCTCTTAAGACTCGTCGACCGCGATGGCCGGTTGTTTTCAAATACTTGTATGTTTCTGTACATGCGTCTTTGGACCGTTCTTTTGAAAAAAGAAGACTGGCGAAAACAAGAATGGAATCGTCTGGAAAGCGAGAGTCCCATTTCATACGGGAAGGCCACCGCCTTATTGCATCAACTTCTCTTTTTGAATAAAAAGGAGGAGTTTTCCGCTCTTTTTCAACGTCTTGACGAATCGATTGTCGATGCTTCGTTAGTATGGTTGGGTTACTTTTTTTCCGAACCGCCTTATCAAAAAGCTTGCTTTTTGCTCGAACTTGTGAAAGAGAAGCTGCCCGCCTATTTAGACAGCCTCACAAGTCCTTATCATAAACGCACATTTGTCGAAGATTTTTTGCGATTCATTGATGCCCCTTGGCTGGCGGAAAATCGGCCGCATCTATTGGAAGATGTGCTTTTTCAGCTTTTTCCCTACAGTTATTCCGTGCTTCATGAATTTTATATCATCACCGAACATTATCAAAAATGGACGGAATTGCAGCTATTGATGGGAGCGGAATTGGAAGAGCTTGAGCAAATGGGATTAAAGAAACTCGAAAAAGCTTCTCCCGAATGTGCTCTCCCCCTTTACCATTGGGGCATTTCCAAGCTGATCGAGCGCAAAAATCGTTCCAGCTACCAACGAGCGGTTAAATATTTAAAGAAGCTTCGACGCCTCTATAAAAAATTGAAACGTGAGCAAGACTGGGAACGATACTGGGCCGGTTTGCAAGAAAAAACGAAACGTCTTCGCGCTTTTCACGAAGAATGCAGAAAGGGTAAACTGATCGATGCTTAAATTAAAAACGTTGACTGTTCATACGATGCCATTTGAAGATGATCGTTTCTTTGTTTTTCTTACTTCTGACAGCGGAAAAGCAGTTGACTATTCCTTAGGAAAACAGCTGTTCCTTTGGCATCAAGAAAGCTTTTTCGGCACGGAACTGGAAGTAAAGGAAGCGGATGGTATGAAAGGGTTTATGCTTTCCGCTTGGCAATGGATTAGTCTGTTAAAAAACGACCGTTTTCATTCGTTTATCCAATGGCATTTTGACCCGCTCACTCAATATGGATTGTCCGTGGCGCCCGTTCTTTATGAAGCGGTGGTGAATGGCGAATTTTCGCCCGTTTTTCATGAAACAGACATTTACTGGGAACCTCCGGCCGCCGTCTGGGAGGAGTTCAATCCTGATTTTTGGGAGCAGGACGTATGGAAAGGAATATCAGCCAGAAAAATGACCATCGACCTGTTTCAAAGATGCGTACACGATTTTTTGTCCCATTCTCCTGTTTTTCAAAAGCTTCATGAGATCGCCGATTATCTTCAAAACGGGAAATTGTCAGCCGACGATCTCCAATCTTATTGGGCAGACGGCCACTTTCGCCAATGGGCTGGTTTCGTGGAAGATCCTGTTCCGTTCTCTATAGGCTTGCGTCTGTCAGAACCTGAAAACGATCAAGATTCATGGCTATTAGAAACGGTTCTGCAAAACAAAAAAAATCCAGAAAAAATTTACAGCTTAAATGGCAGAATTCCTCCTACTTGGAAAGTGCATCTTCCTGCTGTGCTTGCAGAACAAACGCGCTGGCTGCGTTTATTGCCTGAACTGCAGGAAAACGGAAAAATGAAAACAGCGTTGACCGAAGAAGAAGCTTGGACTTTTCTGACCGAAACGAGCGAAAAACTGATTGCCCTGGGTATTGCCATTCTTCTTCCTTCATGGTGGGAATCGATACGCCAAGCGTCCTTTTCCCTTTCTGCCCGAGTCCGCTCTCAATCACATTATCAGCGGACATTTGTCGGATTAAATACGATCCTTGATTTCGACTGGCGGATTTCTCTGAATGGAGAAGAACTGGCAGAAGAAGAATTTCAAAAATTAGTGTCGGAAAAACGCCGGCTTGTCAAGGTGAACGGCCAGTGGGTGCCGCTTGATCCGAAAATGATTCAAAAAATCCAACAGTTAATGGAAGAAGCGAAGAAAAAAGGGATCAGAATGCAGGACGTTTTGACCCAAGAGTTCACCGGTGATTCAGAAGAAAATCAAGAAGAACCGTCAAACTTGTACGAACTCGCTTCGGTCCAAATTCAATTAAACCGTTCATTGCAGCAAATGATCGACAAGCTTCAGCATATCGAACAAATTCCTTTGCAGCAGGCTCCGGCTTCCTTGAAAGGAACTCTGCGTCCCTACCAGCAAATAGGAATGAGCTGGCTCTTGTTTTTGCGGTCGTTTCGTTTTGGCGCCATTCTTGCCGACGATATGGGGCTTGGAAAAACGATTCAGCTGATCGCTTATTTATTGCATGTGAAAGAAAAAGAAAAGCCGGACATGCCGGCTTTGATCATTTGTCCGACATCTGTACTTGGAAACTGGCAAAAAGAGCTTGAGCACTTCTCTCCCGACTTGCGGGTTCTTCTCCATTACGGCCAGAACCGGCTACAAGGCGAAGACTTTGCCGAATGTATTCAAAATAAAGATGTCGTACTCACTTCTTACGGTCTGTCCCATTTGGACTTTGAGACCCTTTCAGCCGTTCATTGGAGCACCATCGCGCTCGATGAAGCCCAAAACATTAAAAACGCCCATACAAAGCAGTCTCGGGCCATCCGAAAATTAACGGGAAATCATCATATCGCCTTAACCGGTACACCGATGGAAAACCGCTTATCGGAACTATGGTCGATTTTTGATTTTACGAACCATGGCTACTTAGGAAGCTACCAAAAATTTCAAAAGAATTATATCATCCCGATTGAAAAAGAGCGTTCAGAGAAAAAAATCCGCCTCCTGCAGGCAAGAATTCGCCCGTTTTTGCTGCGTCGGACCAAGAAAGACCCGGAAGTGGAATTGAATTTGCCGGATAAGCTGGAACAAAAGCAATATTGTCCTTTGACAGCGGAACAAGCCGCTTTATATGAAGAATACGTGCAAGAAACGTTAAACCGGATTGAACAATTGTCCGCTTTTGAACGCCGAGGGGTTGTCTTGCAAATGTTAAATAAGCTGAAACAACTTTGCGACCATCCGGCCTTATATTTAAAAGAAACCCGTCCGAGTCGCGCTGCTGAACGTTCGCACAAGTTGGCCAAACTGCTGGAGTTGGTTCAAGAAATTTTGGAACAAAAGGAAGCTTGTTTGATTTTCACCCAATATATCACGATGGGAGAGATGATTCAGCAGGAAATCGAGAGCCGATTTCAAATCAAAGCACCGTTTCTGAACGGGAGCATGCCGAAGCTGCAGCGTGATCGCCTTGTCAGCCAGTTTCAGGACGGAGAATTTCCGGTATTTATCTTATCCTTGAAAGCCGGCGGAACCGGATTGAATTTAACGGCCGCCAACCACGTCATCCACTATGACCGCTGGTGGAACCCGGCTGTTGAAAACCAGGCAACCGATCGTGCGTATCGCATTGGCCAACACCGCTTTGTCCATGTTCATAAATTGATTGCCACTGGTACGTTGGAAGAAAAAATTGATAAAATGATTGAAGAAAAACAAGAACTGAACGAGAAAATCATCCAAAGCGACCAATGGATCACGGAGCTCTCCAACCAAGAGCTGGAACAACTGCTCAAATTGGAACCGCAAGGATAAACCCTTTTTTCACTATTTCTTGTTTTTTATTTGAACCAAACAAAATCAGAGCCGGTACTCCCGCCGGCTCTTTTTATTTGAGGGAAAGATGGAAGGTTTCAATATCTTTTATCTCTAGAGGAAAGTCAGAAAGGCCATTTTGAGGATAATAAGAGGGCAATGCGGGCATGAAACCCGTTTTTAAAAAAGGAAGAACTGAAAGTAGTTTATTTTTTTAAACTTCTTTCCATTTTGCTTTCATTCTTACGAGACAGAAAAACGATTGGATCGGAAAGCGATTGACTGGATTCCAGCCGGCGGATGCGCTGTTCGAGAAGGTGTATGGAGGAATGACAATTTCCAAGCAAGTAAACCACTTTTTCCATCAACCGTTCCATTTTTTCCATTTTGGCATAAACGTTTGGATCCAGAAAACATTCACCTCTTTTCATTCAAGCTCCATTAATGGAAACGTTTCTTCTTGGGGCTTTGAACTTAAAAACTGCACCGATTTGGCCACGACTTCCGTGATATGCACCTTCTTTCCTTCTTTATTTTCATAATTTCTTGTCTGAATACTGCCCAGCACCCCGATCAAAGATCCTTTGCTACAATATTTGGCCGTATTTTCCGCAATCTTGTTCCAAAATGTACACAGAACAAAATCTGCTTTTCCCCCTCCTTCTTGGCCGCGATAAGGACGCTGAACCGCCAATATGACGGGAAGAAACATTTTCCCTTCCGTCGTGTAACGCAGCTCCGGATCTTTTGTCAGTCTCCCGACTAACGTCACTTGATTGATCAATGATTTATCAACTCCTTCTTCTTTTTTCGGGAGGCATTTTCATCTTATCGGGAAAAGACGCATTCGTAAAATCGCTACTTTCCGCTTTTTCGACACGATCTTTTGTTTTCGCTGTTATTGTCAAGGAAAAAAGCGAATATTTTCGACAACTTCGGAGGCAATCAACCTTTTTTGCTTTTCTTTCCATTTTTATCTCCCCACGCTTTCTAGGTGCTGTCAATTCGGCTATGTTATAATGGAAGAAAAGCGAATCAATGGAGGCCGTCTTCTAAATGAAAACCTTTAAATTAGTCAGTCTTCAATTTATCGAGGATCAAGACGCTAAAGACATTGATTTCATTGATGGATTAATTATTAATAAAGAAGATGAAAAGCGGACGTGGCTGATTGAGCTTTTTACGGATCTATCCTATTACGATTATTTCCGTGACGTTCAACAAAGAGATAAAGACTTGGAAATTCAAGTCATCATATCCCGCCCTGAAAACAGCCCGGCTTATTTTTTCGGACATATCCATTGCATCAAAAAAATGGAATCCAACGTAAGCGTCTTATTGCAAGGACGTTTAACCAACAGACAAAACGAATTTGCCGAACGTCTTCTTACGGATTTGGTCCAAATGGGATTGAGCGGTGAACAGCTTGTTCGAGAATTTTCCGTCAACTTAAAAAAAAGACCCGGCCATCCCGTTGCCAAGATTCGTTAATATCCCCCCATCGCTGTCCGTCTGAAATATTTCAATCCGTAAATCGAGTAGGAGGGAGCGATTAACTCCCGTCCTCTCACACCACCGTACGTACGGTTCCGTATACGGCGGTTCAATTAAGATAATTGACGCAAGTCTTTATAACTTCCGTGAATAGCTGTTCTCTTTATGCCAGTGGTCACTCCACCCTCCAAGAGGTCTCCCACGGGATTCACCGCTTCCTCCCTCAAGTGAGGTACTACGTTTTCTGTGTTCATCATGACTCACTGAATACCAAGGGCTATTCTCTCTTAATTGTTCGGTCCTTCTTAGTTGTTCTAGACCAACTAATACTATGACCTCTGCTGACTTCTGACGGTTCAGCTACTTATCACTAAGTAGGTTATGAAGAGTACTTCACATATCCGCCAGACCTCCCCGGGTAAGTACATGCACTTTCACACCATCTATCCGCCTCATTTACTCGATATGACCTTCGACAGAAAGAGCTTTGTTTTGTTATGCAAACTCACTCAATCATACCTAGCCTTATATGAGGTTCGTGTTCCTCGGACCGGTGTTTTGCCTCCAGCTTCCTTCAGATTCCGCGTCACCACGGACACCCTTGCTCTTGGCTAACCTCTACTTCTGTCTTCGGGGTTCGGGACTTACACCCTATAGTTCATGTACATGCCGGGCGCACATAAAAAAACCCGGTCACGACTTCAAATGATCGGGTTTTCGTTTTTATGGCTTTTCGGCTCGCTTTTTCCGTTTTTTGACTTTTGATTTTTCTTGACTGTCAAAAGCGGGAGTGAACCAGCTGAAAACCGGTTCTTTCTCCTGCTTTATTTATAGGCGGCGTTTTCTTTCAACTGTTTCGAAAGAAAATCTATGTAAAACTTTGCCTCCATTTTACAGGAATAATCGTAGTCGGTTCCCAATTGTTTTTGCAGGGCATCCACCGTTTCAATTTGCTCAGGAGTCGGTTCTTCCGAGATGATTTTTTCGATGATTTCATTCATTTTGGACGCTATTTCTTCGTGAAATTCAGGGCTGCTTTTAATTTCATTGCTCACTTTATGATACCAAGACGAATTGGATTGAATATATTCTTTCCATTCTTGCATAAACTCTTCAAAAGAAAAACGATGATCCTCCCATTGAATCTTAGCCATATATTGTTCAAACGCAGTCGCAATTGAGCGAGTGATACTTATTTTTACGCCGTGCGGTAAACTTTGCAACATGGAATAAGTACCTCCTACATAATACATATATCGTATCTACTTTATCATAATTAGGAAGTTGTTGACAAAGTTTTTCTTTTTTTCATTAAAATGCAACAAACCCACCGTTTAGAACGGTGAGTTTGTGAATCCTTGCGGTTGGCAACCTCCATTGGAATGGAGGCTTCCGATTCATTCCTAGCGCCTCTTTTCAGCAGCCGGCACTCCTCCATCTTTTCGTCGGATGCACCAAGCACCTCCTGTAAAAGAGGGGCTCAACGAAAGAATTCAACCGTTGATGTTCCCTTTTTCGCCATCATTCATCTTTATTGTCTTTATCTCTTACATCACGTTTATCTTCGATTGGCTCTTCTCCCGGAGTATTTCTGTCTTTCGTCATGTCCCAATCATTATTGGTGTTCTTATCATTGGTTCTTCGGTTATTGTTGTTTAAAATACCGTTGTTGTTATTGTCATTAGGGTTGAGATCAGGCCCATCATTGTTGTTATTTCTGTTTAAATCATTACGGTCATTATTGTTATTGCGGCGATTGTTGTCATTAAGATCGCGGCGGTTATCGTCTATTACACCGTTGTCGTTGTCGTTGGCAGGCGGCGGAGGATTTTGATTGGTGTTACAGCCGGCTAAAAGCAAAATAGCTAACAGCGAGCCTCCCATTAATTGCAAAAACTTACTCATTTCTATCCTTCTCCTTTCATTATTCCATCCATTGGTAGACCGGATATTACTGGTCGGTTGTTATCATGCGCCAGTTTCATGAAATCTATTCCGATTTGAAAAAAAGATTGCAAAAGCCGACCTGTCGGCATCAGAAAATGTGTAAACCAAGCGCGAAAACCATCTTTTTTACAATGCTTCCGCTTATTTTTTCCTTTCGCCCGAAAAAATTTCATAAAAAAAGACTCCGTTATTTGAAAATCTTTCATATGGCGACCCATTCAGTCGACTATATGAAAGACTCCCAAAAACGAAGCCTGTTAAACCGTTTCAGCCAAAACTTGATCCAAGCGGCTAAGCATGATCGGGATGGCTTTATTTCGATTGCGAACGATCCCCTAGTGCAAACGTAATTTCCGCTTCACAAACGATTTCCCCGTTCACTGTAGCCGTCGCTTGGCCTTTGCCGATGCTTCCTCTAACCCGCACAAGTTCCACTTCAAGGCGAAGCTGATCTCCAGGTTTTACTTGCTTTTTAAAACGGCATTTGTCGATTCCGGCAAAAAAAGCGAGCTTTCCCCGGTTTTCTTCCTTATTCAAAACCGCCACTGCTCCTACTTGAGCCAGCGCCTCTACAATAAGTACTCCCGGCATGACAGGGTAATCGGGAAAATGGCCGTTAAAAAATTCTTCATTGCCCGTTACGTTTTTAATTCCCACCGCTCTTTTGCCGTCTTCCAATTCTTCGATCCGATCAATCAGCAAAAACGGATAGCGGTGCGGGATAATGTCTTTGATCTGTTGCAAATCCAACATGCACCTTATGCCTCCTTAGACAATAACAAGTCCTTTATCGTCGAAAATAAATTCATCCACATCGATGGCTTTAAAACATCCATCGGCTTCCCATGTCCAATGACGCTATAGCCGATGACCGCCCCGACAAACGCTGTGAATGCGACTAAGAAAAGATTCACTATAAATCGTCCCAGGGGCGTTAATTTCTTTTTCTTTCTAACTTTTCTCTGCTGTTCTGTCATAAGATCACCTTTAGCGAAGACTATTCACAAGCCCCATCATTTGATCGCCAAGAGTAACCGACCGGGATTGAAATTGATAAGAACGCTGGACGTTGATCATATCCGTCATTTCTTTGGAAATATCGACATTGGACTTCTCAAGCGCTCCTTGTTGAACGCTGATTTCACTGCGAAGAGCCCCCGTTAAATCGCGTGCGACTTCCCCAATGGCTACTGTGCTGTCAGCAGGAAGACCAAGCAAGTTATTTCCTTTTTGTTCTAAATATTGAGGCCTTTCAATGGACACGATTCCCAAATTCACTGCTTGTCCTCCTCCGACCGAAAGCCTTCCCGTTTTATCCACTGTTATGTTTTGACCCGCTTGCCGGTTCAATTGAACAGGCCGATTTTGTTCATCTAACACAGGATATCCTTCGGCTGTGACAAGCATGACTTGATTGCCGTTCACAGGGGAAAGATAAAAAGCACCATTTCGCGTAAAACGAATCTCTTCCCGTCCATTTTCCTGAACCAAAACTTTAAAGTATTGATTTTCATTTGTCAATGCCAAGTCCAAGGAACGTCCCGTTGTTTGAATAGGTCCCAATTTCGTATTCATTTTGGTTTGGGCCAATTTGGCTCCCGTTCCCAATCGAATCCCTTCCGGTGTCATTCTTCCCATCTCTCTGTTTGGGTGAAGCTGATTCTGAAACTGTTGGACTAGCAGGTCGGAAAAAGTGGCTTCACGGCTTTTAAAGCCATTCGTGTCAGCGTTCGCTAAATTGTTGCTAATGACGTCCAGCTGTTTTTGCAATTGGCCCAATGTATTAGTAGCATTGATCATTATGCGGTTCACTGCTGCTCCTCCTCTTCAGGCGACTAATTGATTCTCCCCACTTCATTGACGGCTTTGTCCATGCTGCGGTCATAAGCCTGCAACACCTTCTGATTCGACTCATACGCACGATAAGCGGCTAACATATCGGTCATGGTTTGAGCGGCATCCACGTTGGATCGTTCCGTAAATCCTTGCTGAATTCGAAAGCGGATATTATTCACTTGAAAAGCGTTTGGAAGCGTCCCGTTATCCAAACGATAAAGCCCATCCCCTTCTTTGACTAAAGAGTCGGGATTGGCCGCATAAGACACGCCTAATTGCGCCACATACTCCCCATTATCAAAAATTCGCCCTTGTTCGTCAATTTTCAAATTATCTGTTTGAACCCTGATTGGATTTCCGTTCGTATCGAGAACATTCAAACCGTCAGCCGTTGTCAAATAGCCAAGTCCATTGACAGTAAAATTTCCATTGCGTGTATACCGTATGCCATTTGGCCCCTGGACAGCAAAAAAGACCGTTCCCTTTGAATTAGCCCCTTGATTTCCCGGCACGAATATATCCAACAGCGCCAAATCGGTTTTGTTTCCTGTTTCCTGCAAGTCTCCTTGAACAAAGTTGGGAATGGTTTCTTGCATATAGACACCCGTATTTAAGCTCCCAACCGTTGTATAAGAAGGGATTTTCGCCAGCTTGCCATATTCGTCCAAGCGGCTTAACAGCATTTCCGGAAAAGCCCGAAGCGAGGATTTATCCGTTTTATATCCTGGCGTATTAGCATTAGCCATATTATTCGTCAGCAGCTCTGTTCTTCTTTGTTGAGCGATCATGCCCGAAGCCGCTGTATAAAACCCTCTGAACATATTGATTCACCTCTGCAATGGATTGCTGGTTTTATTATACAGGAAACCATTTGGCAATGCTTTCTCTTTTTTAGAAAAAAATTCATCCCTGCCAACTGTAGTAGAAGTCCATGCCCGCCATATGGCTTGCATCCTTAAATGAATTTCCGATTGGATATTTTATCAATATGATCCAAAATGACTCCCGTACCTACCGCTACACAACTCATCGGATTTTCAGCAATGAGCACCGGCACTTTTAATTCATCCGAAAGCAGCTGGTCAATGCCGTGAAGCAGCGCTCCTCCTCCTGTCAGCATCACTCCGCGGTCAATGATATCAGCAGAAAGCTCCGGCGGCGTTTTTTCTAACACGTTTTTGGCTGCTTGGACAATGGATACAACGGACTCTCTTAAAACCCCTTCAATTTCTTTCGAGTTAATCGTTAAAGTTCGTGGAAGGCCAGTGACCATATCGCGGCCGCGGATATCCATTTCTTCATTATGACCATCCGGATATACCGTTCCGATGGTCATTTTAATTTGTTCTGCCGTACGCTCTCCAATCAGCAGCTTATACTCTTTTTTTATGTAATTTAAAATTTCCATATCAAAGTTGTCGCCTGCTATTTTAATGGACTCGGAAGTAACAATGTCCCCCATCGAAAGCACCGCAATGTCGGTCGTTCCTCCGCCGATATCCACCACCATGTTGCCGCTCGGCTGAAAGATATCCATTCCCGCCCCGATTGCGGCTACTTTCGGTTCTTCTTCTAAATAGACTTTTTTCCCGCCGCTCTTTTCAGCTGCTTCCCGGATCGCTTTCTGTTCCACGCTCGTGATATTCGTCGGGCAGCAGATTAAAATTCGCGGTTTGGATATAAGTCCGCTTACGTTTAACTTATTTAAGAAATGTTTCAACATGGATTCTGTAATGTCAAAATCAGCAATCACTCCGTCTTTTAACGGCCGAATAGCGACAATATTGCCCGGAGTTCTTCCGACCATACGCCTCGCTTCTTCTCCGACTGCCAGCACTTTTCCTGAATTTCGGTCAATCGCAACGACTGATGGTTCATTTAACACAATTCCTTGTCCTTTTACATGAATAAGCACATTGGCCGTCCCCAGGTCAATCCCGATATCCTTTGAAAACATGTTGTATAAGGGCTCCTTTCCTCTTTTCTTCCATTTATGTACAATTTTTTGAAATGAAGTTCTATATCCCCAATTATCTATTTTATCATAAATGTTTTTCCAAAAGGAGAGCGAAAAAGACATGAAATCGAGTAGGAGGGGGTGATTAACCCCCGTCCTCTCACACCACCGTACGTACGGTTCCGTATACGGCGGTTCAATTAAGATAATTGACGCAAGTCTTTATAACTTCCGTGAATAGCTGTTCTCTTTATGCCAGTGGTCACTCCACCCTCCAAGAGGTCTCCCACGGGATTCACCGCTTCCTCCCTCAAGTGAGGTACTACGTTTTCTGTGTTCATCATGACTCACTGAATACCAAGGGCTATTCTCTCTTAATTGTTCGGTCCTTCTTAGTTGTTCTAGACCAACTAATACTATGACCTCTGATGACTTCTGATGGCTCAGCTACTTATCACTAAGTAGGTTATGAAGGGTACTTCACGTATCCATCAGACCTCCCCGGGTAAGAGTGTAATCTTTCCTTCCATCCATCTGCTTCATTTACTCTGTATCACCTTCGGCAGAAAGGGCTTTGTTTTGTTGTGCAAACTCACCCAGTGATACCTAGCCTCCTATGAAGTTCGTGTTCCTCAGATCGGAAGTTTGCCGCCCGCTTCCTTCAGATTCCGCGTCACCACGGACACCCTTGCGTTAAGCTAACTGCTACTTCTGCCTTCGCAGCTCGGGACTTTCACCCTATAGATTACACCCATGCCGGGCGCACACTGAAAAAGAGGTGACCTTTGCAGCAACAGGTCACCTCTTTCCCCTTACCGCTTCAAAGCGGCAGGATTATGCCCGCGGTACTTTTTCTTTGTCGCTTCTCCACCCCGCAGGTGGCGGATCGATTTATGGTAATCTAATATGGCTTTCACTTCATTAGCTAGTTCAGGATTTATTTCAGGCAATCGTTCCGTTAAATCTTTGTGGACAGTACTTTTGGATACGCCAAACTCCTTCGCGATCACGCGAACCGTTTTTCTCGTCTCCACGATATACTTTCCAATCTTGATCGTTCTCTCTTTGATGTAATCGTGCACACCACTCGCCCTCCCTAAATTGGATGTGAGAAGTGTGAAATGAGACTCGCTTTCACTTCATTTAAGTACTGTATTCCCGCATGAAAATAAATTGGTGGTCCTCCCCCGCGCATGCGGCAGAAAGCGAGATCGCTTTCTATCTTTACCACGACTGATCAAGTCTTTTTGCCTTTGGATATTTGCTTTTTTAACGATTCCTCACCTCAAACACTCTCTCTAATTTTTGTGCAGGTTTGTAATCATTTTATTAGCTTGGTTAAAAATATATGCACGAAATCAGTATTAAGGACAAGGCATGAAGGGACTTTTTTACGGGCGGATACAGAATCAGTCGTGAAAATCAGCGTGGCAGTTCAAAAAACGGATGGATTCCTTCTTCTAGGTTCAAATGAAAATAAAAAAACAGAGAGTTATTCCGTTCACTCTCTGTACATCTATAAATTACTGGATGGTTTTGTTGAGATATTGTTCAGGATTTAAAGGAGTGTTGTTTTTGCGAATTTCAAAATGGACATGAACACCCGCTTTTTCGTTAAACACACTGTTTCCTGCTTTTCCGATCACTTGCCCCTGTTTTACATTTTCGCCTTCTTTGACTTGTATGTCTTTCACAGATTGATATTGTGTGACAATTCCTTTTTCATGTTCAATTTCAATGACATTGCCAAGCAAAGCATCTTCTTGAATGTTCGTTACTTTTCCGCTCAACGCCGCCGTTACATCGAAGCTTTTTCCATCTTTCACACCAATATCAATTCCTGTATTGGGATAATACGTATTGTTATAAACTACTAGTGCGGCTTCTTGTTCCTTTTGGGAAGCGTTTTTGTCATAAAATTTTTGCTTAATAACGGCTTCATCCGGATTTTCCAATGGAAGCTTCACGGTTTCCATCGCCGTATTGACTTCCACCGAAGGCTCACGGCTGCTGTTGTCAGCGGATTGTTGTTGGCCCTGATCTTTCGTCGCATTGTTATCTTCAGTTGTTTGATACCATACAATACCGGCTATTAAAAGGGCAGCAATGACAAGATATAAGCTCGGAAATACCCAACGTTTTTTAAAGAAAGTTTTCATCCTTAGAGAAATTCGTTTCTTTTCTTCCTCTCTCACTTTTCATCACCTCAGCTACCATTTTGAACAGGCCGGGTGAATTCTATACCTTTTTTCAAAAAATTTTTTTACTTTTTATTTTTCGATAATCCATTTAAAATTATTCACGTAATCGCGACACCATATTCTGGGGTTTTATATTATAAGGTTAAAAAAAGGCAGCATTTCCCGAATAATGGTCCCATCCAGAAAATGCTGCCTGTCTTGTCTTCCAAAGAAGTGAGTCTCATTATGAAAAAGGCGAAGATCCCTCACCTTTTAAGGAATCGCCGTTTTCTTTCCGTTTTCACTTGATTTTTGCGCGGTGATCCGGTTTTTCAAATAATCGTCTGAAGAGGCAATTTGCACATGTTGATAATAATATTTTAAAATCTGTATGTAATTTTTCCCTTCTTTTGCCATTCCATTAGCACCATATTGGCTCATACCAACCCCGTGGCCGTATCCTTTTGTCGTAATCGTCATATGATCGCCTTTTATCACCCAGGAAAAATCTGCAGACTTCAGCCCAAGCTTTTCCCTTATCTCCCTTCCCGTAAATTCTTTCCCAGCAATCAAGACTTTCCCGACTCGATTGCCAGCTGTCCGTTGGATGACAGTACCGGCATCTTTTTTATTTTTTAAATGAACCCCTAATTTTTTTTCAAACTCTTTTACGGGGATGACCGTCTTGGAGTAATATTGCGGAGATTTTTTATCCCATGGGCTTTTGACGCTTTTTAAATACGGTATCGGCTGTTTCCAATAATCCTCCGAGTTTTCCGTATAACCGTTGCTTGTCGAAAAAAACGAAGCTAAGATAGGTTCCCCATTATAAGTTAAAATTTTTCCGGCCGTTTGGCCCACCGCTTCTTCTATTTTTTTCATCTTCCACTGATAATCTTTTCCCCATATTTGTTTTAATTCCTCAGGGCTTTTATACACTTGGTCTTTCACCGTATCGGTGACATCCGCTCCGTCCGGCGCATCAGAACCTTTCATTAATTTTTTGACAATAAACGTTCTAGCCGTTAAGGCTTGCGCTTTTAATGCCTCCATTTCAAAATCCGCCGGCATTTCCGAGGCCACCACACCAGCCACATATTTTTCCAACGGCTCTTTTTCCGTTTTATGAAGTTGAGATCTATATACCGCCACTTCTACGCTTGATTGTTTTTCCAACTGAGACTGGCTCTTATTCGCTGAAATCTTTTCAGTCATTTTTCCGCTCGTCCCTTGATCGGAAAACGGAATGACAAGCAAGGCCGGTATAATCATCGCTGATGTAGTCAGAATAGCTAATAAAATAAAAAGTGGATTCCAGTTCTTCATCATGTATTACGTCCTCCAGTAACGTTTTTTGAGACAGAAAGGGCAATAGCTTTTCTCATCTCCAACATATGGCGGAGGACAAGCTTTTATGTCAGAAATTTGTTGAATAGAGTCCGGATGATCGGGGCATAATGGTGGATGGATTCTTTTTCGAACGTGGAAATAAAAGAGGCCGCCCGTTGGTGGAAAACATGAAAAAATCCCGCTTTTATCAAGCGGGCCGGCCATCACGCTTTCACATCTGTGATGGCAACTTTTTCCGTCAGGGTTTCTTGGTCTTCTTCGTTAACGCGGATAATATCGGCTCCCAGCGAGGCCAGCTTACCATGGAAATTCACATATCCCCGGTCCAAATGCTTTAATTCCGTTACACGGGTATATCCGTCAGCGACTAAGCCTGCAAGTATCAACGCAGCTGCTGCACGCAAATCGGTAGCCGTCACTTCAGCTCCCTGAAGCTTACACGGTCCGTTAATAATAACGGAACGTCCTTCAATTTTAATGTTCGCATTCATGCGTCGGAATTCTTCCACATGCATAAACCGGTTTTCAAATACAGTTTCCGTAATCACACTGGTACCTTCTGCTTTCAGCAAAAGAGCCATCATTTGTGATTGCATGTCTGTCGGGAAACCGGGATGCGGCATCGTTTTAATGTCCACAGCTTTTAACTTTTCCGGACCGATGACTCGGATGCCGTTCGCTTCTTCAATGACAGTCACGCCCATTTCTTCCAATTTGGCAATAAGAGAGGTAAGATGCTCAGGAACGGCTCCCTGAACCAGTACATTTCCTCCCGTAATAGCCGCAGCTGTCATAAAAGTGCCGGCTTCGATTCGGTCTGGAATAATGGCATGTTCCGCCCCGGTCAAATAATCAACGCCTTCTACACGAATCGTACCTGTACCTGCTCCTCTAACATTTGCTCCCATTTTATTGAGAAAATTCGCTAGATCGACAATTTCCGGTTCTTTGGCGCAGTTTTCAATGATCGTTGTTCCTTCTGCCAATACAGCAGCCATCAATATATTTTCGGTCGCTCCTACACTAGGAAAATCAAGGTAAATTTTCGCACCTTTTAATCGGCCGGGAACTTCCGCTTCTATAAAACCGTTGCCAACTTTGACAACAGCCCCCATTGCTTCAAAGCCTTTTAAATGCTGATCGATCGGTCTGGATCCAATTGCACAGCCACCGGGAAGGGCTACCCGCGCTTTACCGGTACGGGCAAGCAACGAGCCCATGACTAATACAGACGCCCTCATTTTTCGTACATATTCAAACGGGGCCTCTACAAAAACCTCTCTAGATGCGTCTACTATGATTGTATTGTCTTCAAAGTTCACGTCACAGTTTAAATGACGCAGCACTTCGTTAATGGTATACACATCGGAGAGAGCAGGTACATCACGAATGATACTTTTTCCTTTACTTGCTAATATTGTTGCAGCGATAACAGGGAGAACGGCGTTTTTTGCGCCTTCCACTTTCACTGTGCCGTTCAGCCTTTTTCCGCCGCGGACGATGATTTTTTCCAAGAGTATTCCCCTCCGCGTCCTAATTCTCTATATTAATATTCAACTGTAATGATTGGTGTGCCAATGACAAAGGATGTATTGGCGTCCAATTGTTCTTCTCTCAATCCAATTTGCAAATTCATCCGTTTTTCTTTCAGAGGTAAGCTCTGACTGAATTGTTTTGAATAAGCTGAAATGGAATAGAGATCGTCTTCTTTCAGTGCTTCCGTTTCTTTTGCATTTAATGCCGTCATCATAGAGGAAACTTGATTTGACAAAACTTCCTTAAGTTTACCATTGAACTTCCCCTTTATACAAGAGAAAACCAGAGGGTGGTGAATAAAAATTTTCGAGTAATTTTCTTCAAACCCTCCATGAATAAAAGAAAGATTTTCTTTTTTCAGGTCACTTCCTTCAACTGTATAAAGGACATACGATTGTTCGTTTTCATTGGAAACAATTTGAATGGTTTGGCGGATATTTCCTTTGGTTGATACAGCAGAGTATGAACTCTCATTACTATTTGTATTTTTGGACCAAGCCCAGTGTGAAAACTCCGCCTGAAGCTTCCGTACAGTTTGTCCAATTTTTTCACTTTGAATCGGTTCCCTCGTGTGTAAAGACCATGAAGAAATCGTTCCATTCATACTTTCCGCCAGATTAGCAAGTGTTTCGATTTCCGGTTTCGGATTCACCGCTATCGTGTTTTTCCCCAAAAGTACGATTGAAAAACCCATTATGCCAATAATAATGACGAAAATGATATAATTTCCTTTCATACATCTTCTCCCCTTTGGTAACAGTGTTTCCGGTTACCTGGGAGAAATACGTGGGAATAATCGTCATCTTTCAACAATGAGTCTTGTGTACATTTTCACTTGCTAATCAAGCAAACAAAAAGCAGTTTAAAAAAACTGCATCCAAAGAAAATAATAAATAAAATTTTTAAAAATTCAAGTGTGAAGAACGAACTAAATTCTCAGGACCATCCAAAATTGAAAATCGATTCATTTTCCCTATGATCAAGAGGAATCGTCATCTTTCCGGCCGCTTTTCCGATCCAAAAAAACAAAAATTATTGAAACATCATTGGCAGCTGCTGCGACCATAGCAAATAATCCAAGAAAAATTGGCTGACCACTGAACCAATAGCAATTGTCAACAAGACGTATAACAGCCTGGCTTGAAAGACTCTATTGGGTTTAATCAGCTTCTCAAACCTTAGCGCTTGCAAAGCCCAAAATGTAATCGCTATAAACACCAAATGGGAAAGAATGCTGAGGAGCGCTTGTTGTCCAAATTGTGCAACCATCCTGACCTCTCCTTCCAGGTTTTCCACCTGCCAGCTATTGTAGCATAAATCTTACATAGAGAACGACTGTCATTCCACTTTCTAATCGATGATCCATCCTTACCGATGATTGGCCGAACAACATAGTCTCTTCTTGAGAATGATGGTTTCATTCTTTTGAAAAAAGAGATTTGATTCCCCCATGAATCATTCCTATTCTTTCGATTCAATCAAAAATCAACAGGTCAACCTTCCTCTCACTCTAAAGACCATGCCTTCTCTTTCCTGCTTCCATATTTTTCGTTCCAAACTCCCGCTGATATGACCATTTTTTCCATAAAATCAGCCTTTATTCCGTTTAACGTCTTACCTAAAATAAACGAAAAAAGTCAGCAACCATTCTTTTTTACGGTGAGCAATAGATAAACGAAAAGCAGAATGATCATTTCATTAGTCCGATAAAAAAGCTGATCCAAACAAGAAAGCGGAAATTTCCTGTTCAGATCAGCCTAGGTTGGTCATTCCAATTATTTATGTTTGTATATATTGATGCGGTTCACAGCCCGCTTTAATGCCAATTCTGCCCTCTTATTATCCATGTTTTCTTGCCGCAGACGGCGCTCTGCTCGTTCTTTTGCTGCTTGAGCACGTTCAATATCAATATCTTCCGCCCTTTCAGCAGCTTGCGCCAAAATCGTCACTCGATCAGGACGAACTTCCAAAAAGCCTCCGCTGACAGCAATCCATTGTGTATTATTGCCATTTTTCAAACGAACAGCACCGATTTCTAAAGGAGCAACCAACGGAATATGTCCGGGTAAGATACCGAGCTCCCCACTGGTCGCTCTGGTACTTACCATTTCCGCTTCTGATTCATGAACCGGGCCATCAGGAGTGACGACAGTGACTTTCATTGTTTTCATATGAATACCTCCTGAACCCTTTTATTATACTTCTACTCCCATTTCTTTCGCTTTTTCGATTACATCTTCGATCGGACCTACAAGACGGAATGCATCTTCCGGAAGATGGTCATATTTTCCTTCCAGAATTTCTTTGAACCCTCTTACCGTTTCTTTTACAGGCACATAGGAACCAGGTTGTCCCGTAAATTGTTCCGCCACGTGGAAGTTTTGAGATAAGAAGAATTGAATGCGGCGAGCGCGATGTACAACAAGTTTATCTTCGTCGCTTAATTCATCCATCCCTAAAATGGCGATGATATCTTGCAATTCTCTGTAGCGTTGCAGCGTTTGCTGAACTTGGCGAGCCACTTTATAATGCTCTTCGCCGACGATTTCAGGTGTCAACGCCCGAGACGTAGAAGCAAGCGGGTCTACTGCCGGATAGATCCCCATTTCAGAAAGTTTCCGTTCAAGGTTGGTGGTTGCATCCAAGTGAGCGAAAGTAGTCGCTGGAGCCGGGTCAGTGTAGTCATCGGCAGGCACATAAATCGCTTGAATTGATGTAACCGAACCAACATTTGTAGATGTAATCCGTTCTTGAAGTTGTCCCATTTCCGTTGCCAACGTAGGTTGATAACCTACCGCAGAAGGCATACGTCCCAACAATGCGGAAACCTCAGAACCTGCTTGCGTAAACCGGAAAATATTGTCAATAAAGAGAAGTACGTCTTGTCCTTGTTCATCACGGAAATATTCAGCCATGGTAAGACCGGTAAGGGCTACACGCATACGGGCACCAGGCGGCTCATTCATTTGCCCGAACACCATCGCCGTTTTGCTGATAACCCCGGAATCTTTCATTTCATGATAAAGGTCATTACCTTCACGAGTCCGTTCTCCTACACCGGAAAATACGGAAATACCGCCGTGTTCTTGTGCGATGTTGTTAATCAATTCTTGAATTAAAACCGTTTTTCCTACTCCTGCACCGCCGAACAAACCGATTTTACCACCTTTAATATAAGGCGCCAACAAGTCGACTACTTTAATTCCGGTTTCCAATATTTCCACTTCGGTAGAAAGTTGTTCAAATTTTGGCGCTGGACGATGAATAGGATCGCGGCGTGCATCTTCAGGAATTGGTTCATCTAAATCGATGGTTTCCCCTAATACGTTAAATACCCGTCCTAATGTTACGTCTCCGACAGGAACGGAGATCGGTTTTCCTGTATCGATTACTTCCATTCCGCGTTGCAGACCGTCTGTGGAAGCCATGGCAATCGTACGAACCGTATCATCGCCTAAGTGAAGCGCTACTTCCAATACGAGATCAATGCTTACTTCTGATTCCGTTTTTGCTTCGTATTGTACTTTTAACGCGTTGTATATATCGGGAAGCTGGCCGCTCTCGAACTTCACGTCAACTACCGGACCCATTACTTGAAGAACGTGTCCTTTGCTCATTATGTTCCCTCCTAACTAGCTTTTAGCAGATCAAAGACTGCCACATTCAAAAATTCTATCGCTTGTTTCCGCAACGAACTAGAGTTACTCCAATGCAGACGCTCCGCTGACAATTTCCGTGATCTCTTGGGTAATAGAAGCTTGGCGTGCACGGTTGTATGACAGCGTTAAAGTGTCGATCAGTTCCAAAGCATTATCTGTTGCATTTTTCATGGCTGTCATCCGTGATGAATGTTCGCTCGCTTTAGAATCTAAAATGGCGCCAAATATCAGGCTTTCTGCGTATTGCGGAAGCAGCACATCCAATATTTCTTCCGCCGAAGGTTCGTATTCATAAGAAGTAAGCTTATTCGCCGGTGCAACATCCGTCAAAGGCAAAAGCTGCTTCTCTGTCACTTCATGTTCGATGGCGCTGACATAATGAGTGTAGTACATATGAAGCTCATCGAACGTTCCGTCTATATATAAGTTCACCGTTTTATTCGCGATGCTCCGAATATCCGTAAAACTCGGATGATCGGGCACTCCCACCATATCATAGACGACATTCATTCCTCTATTTACAAAGAAGTCTCTGCCCACTCGTCCAAGTACAATAATCGCGTACTCATCTTCTGATTTGTGGCGTTTTTTAATGGTGTTGTAAACGAGGCGAAGAACGTTGCTGTTATATGCTCCCGCCAAACCCCGGTCTGCGGTGATCACCAAATACCCGGTCTTTTTAACGGGGCGGGAGACCAGCATCGGATGTTTGATATCTTTGCTTCCGGCCGCAATGCTGGCAACGACGTCCTGCATTTTTTCCATATACGGAACAAATGCTTTGGCATTTAGTTCCGCGCGGCTGAATTTCGATGCGGAAACCAATTGCATAGCCTTGGTGATTTGGCTTGTTTTCTTTGTAGTATTAATACGAGTTTTTATATCGCGTAACGATGCCATCCGTTCTCACCACCCTTATACTTAATGAATTCCATTTTGTTACTCGGATTTCGCAAAGGTTTTCTTAAAGCCGTTAATGGCTCCTGCCATCTCTTCGTCGCTCGGCAAGTTACCTGTGGAACGGATTTGATCAAGCACCGCTTGTCCGTTTTCATCCAACCAAGCGTAAAATTCTTCTTCAAAGCGGCGGATATCTTCTACCGGGATGTCATCTAAAAATCCGCGAGTCAACGCATAGAGAATCATGACTTGTTTTTCTACTTTGATTGGTTTATTTAAATCTTGCTTTAATACTTCTACGGTACGGGCACCACGAGCCAATTTTGCTTGAGTCGCTTTATCAAGATCAGAACCGAATTGAGCAAATGATTCCAATTCACGATAGGATGCCAAGTCCAAACGCAAAGTACCGGCCACTTTTTTCATGGCTTTAATTTGAGCGGCTCCCCCTACACGGGATACAGACAAACCAGCGTTAATAGCCGGGCGTACACCGGAGAAGAATAAATCCGATTGCAAGAAAATTTGTCCATCTGTGATGGAAATAACGTTTGTTGGGATATAGGCCGAAATATCCCCTGCTTGTGTTTCAACAAACGGCAATGCTGTCAACGAACCAGCGCCTTTCGCATCGCTAAGTTTTGCAGCACGTTCAAGTAAACGAGAGTGAAGATAGAATACATCCCCCGGATATGCTTCACGACCAGGTGGACGACGGAGCAGCAAGGAAAGTTCACGGTACGCAGCAGCTTGTTTGGATAAATCGTCATAAACGACCAACACATGCTTGCCGTTGTACATGAATTCTTCGCCCATCGCAACGCCGGCATAAGGTGCCAAATACAATAACGGTGCTGGTTGTGATGCAGAAGCTGTCACCACGATCGTGTAATCTAATGCGCCATTTTTGCGCAGCGTTTCAACCGTTGTCCGAACCGTCGATTCTTTTTGACCGATTGCCACATAAATACAAATCATGTTTTGGTCTTTTTGGTTGATAATCGTGTCAATCGCGATGGATGTTTTACCTGTTTGACGGTCCCCGATAATTAACTCCCGTTGTCCTCTTCCGATCGGTACAAGAGCGTCAATGACTTTAATACCTGTTTGAAGAGGTTCATGAACAGATTTACGATCCATTACCCCTGGAGCAGGACTTTCAATTGGACGAGTTTTTTTCGTATTAATCGGTCCAAGACCATCAACCGGTTGTCCGAGAGGATTTACAACACGACCAATGAGTTCTTCTCCAACCGGAACTTCCATAATACGTCCTGTACGACGAACTTCGTCTCCTTCACGAATATCCGTATATGGTCCTAAAATGACGATCCCTACGTTATTTTCTTCCAAGTTCTGCGCCAATCCCATAACGCCATTTGAAAACTCCAAAAGCTCGCCAGCCATGACATGATCAAGGCCGTGGGCACGAGCAATACCGTCACCGACCTGGATGACAGTGCCTACATCATTTACTTCCATATCCGCCTGATAATTTTCGATTTGCTTTCTTATCAGCGCGCTGATTTCTTCAGCTTTGATGCTCATGCGTTTCACCCCTTCTTATTTATAGAGCAGAATGAAAGGAAATAGCGTTATAGTTGTCGTCCCGCTATTTCACGCCATTCATTCAACGAATAAGCGAGAGACTCTGCAACGAGTGCTGCTCGCCGTTTAATGATTTATACGTATACGTTGTATAGTCTAGCTAATCAATTGTTTTAACCGATCAAGCTTTCCGCGAAGGCTGCCGTCAATAATGCGATTCCCGATTCTGACTTTCAAGCCTCCTAAAAGCTTCGGATCCACAACATTTTCAATTTTCAAAGTTTGCTTCCCGACTTTTTCAGCCAATACAGCTGACAGTGAAGATTTTTCTTCTTCATTTAATGGGCGTACACTCGTCACCGTCGCTTCTGCAATTCCACGCTCGTTATTGGCCAAGGCTATGTATTCTTCAGCCATTTCCAACAGGTGATCTTCGCGGTGGTTTTCCATCATAAGAAGCAATGTATTGACAATAAACGGAGAAGCAGTTGAAAACGCCTGTTTAACTAATTCTTTCTTTTTGGACATGTCCACTTTCGGCAGTTTCAAGAAGAACAGCAATTCCGGAGTTTGCTGTAAAACCTCTTTTACTACACTCATCTGTTCCCCAATCAGAGCTACTTGATCGTTCTCTTTTGCAACTTGGAAAAGAGCTGCCGCATAGCGATTGGCTACTATAGAATTACTCATCGCCCTTCTCCTGCCTCTTTAATAAAATCTTGGATTAATTTTTCTTGATCTTGCTCGCTCAATTCTTTTTCAATGACTTTCGAAGCAATCAATACAGATAAAGAGGCCACTTGATCACGCAATTCTGCCACTGCTTGTTCTTTTTGACGATTGATTTCAGCTTTTGCGGACTCTTTCAAGCGTTCTGCTTCTTGTCTAGCTGCGGCAATAATCTCATCTTTTTGCCGTTCACCTTGTTTTTTGGCATTTTCGATTAGAGCTTGGGCATCTTCTCTAGCTTTTTTCAGTTCTTGACGAGTTTCTTCTAAAAATTTATTCGCTTCAACACGGCTCTTTTCCGCCGCTTCAATTTCATTCGCAATATGATCTTCGCGCTGTTTCATGATTCCCACGAGCGGGCCCCATGCATATTTCTTTAACAACGCCAATAAAATAATAAACATCAATAATTGGAAGATGATATCTCCACTGTTGATGTGTGCTTCTCCCAATACAAGCGCGTTTGTCAACACGTATTATTCACTCCCTTCAAGAGTCAGCTCCCTAACCATAACAATCCAGCAGGAATACGGTACATAAAGGAATGGCGAAGGTTCGCATGGAATGATCTTCGCCATTTGCAACTTAATTCCAGTGATTATCGATTCAAAACCATGAATGCGATAACTACGGCAATAATCGGAATCGCTTCAACTAACGCTACCCCAATGAACATAACCGTTTGAAGCATCCCGCGTAGTTCTGGTTGACGAGAAATACCTTGTACCGTACGAGATACGATTAAACCGTTACCGACACCTGCCCCAATTGCTGCCAACCCTATTGCAATTGCTGCTGCTATTACACCTAAACTCATGATTAAGTTCCTCCTTTAAAATATATAAAAAGTTCTTCTTTCAAATAATGATATAATGAATTTATGTTTAATGGTCTTGGCTGATTTTATGAGCCATGTAAACCATTGTTAACATCGTGAAAATAAATGCTTGGATTGAACCGACAAAAATACTGAAAGCTTGCCATGCAATTGTCGGAATAATGGCCGCAATAGTGCCACCGACACTTGACGCCAAACCACCGGCCAACAGCGAAAGCAAGATTTCCCCCGCGTAGATGTTTCCGTAAAGCCGGAGCCCCAGAGTCAATGTATTGGCGAATTCTTCGATTATTTTTAAAGGGAATAAAAATTTCATCGGTTCAAAGTATCCCCGTACATATCCGCCAAACCCTTTCATCTTTACGCCGTAATAATGAGTTAATACTACAATCATAACTGCAAGCGTAAGTGTAATGGCAGGGTCGGATGTCGGCGACTTCCACCATAACTTGTGATCTACCACAACGGAAAATGGAAGACCTAGCATATTGGATACAAAAATATACATAATCAAAGTAAGGCCGAGAATATGAAAACGCCCGCCCGTTTTCCAATCCATGTTGCTTTGAATGATATTCTTTACAAAATCCATGATCCATTCCATGAAATTTTGCATTCCTGTCGGTTTCAAAGCAAGCTTCCGTGTGGAGATGATCGCAATTAAGAATACAATCACACTTGCCACTGTGATCATTAAAACATTGGACAGGTTAAAAGTAAGACCCATAAATTCCACTATTGGAGCTTCATGTTCCAATTCTTATCACCTCTCTTCCACGTTACCTAAATTAGAATGGATTCATTAAATCTATCATAATGACATTTACTGCCATTATTTCTATATTGAAATATAAGGAGAAGAATTCAACCCGGAAAGCGAAGGGCAGCAATGAGGCTGTTTTGCCTGTTAGGTAAAACGTCAAGGCCTCAGCTTTTTGACAATATCGGACAGGCTCACCGAACCCCCGATAAATTCCAAGCTTGTCCATTGGCAGGCTATGCTTGTATACAAGCTATAGAAAATGCCTTGCGGAGCAGATAAATGGAGAACTGGCAGAATTCACAGTAATAATGCCATTCATAGCTTTCAAATATTTTAACGCACTAATCCCCTGAATCGAAACGGCGTATTGTACGCAGCATCGCCAGTATTCCGGCCGCTAATCCCGATAAAAGCCCAATCACTAAAAACAGAGGTTCTGTTTGGCATTTGCCATCGATCCATCTACCGAGAAATATCCCGATCAAAACAGATCCTGCCAGCTGAGATAAGATGGTGCTGTAGAGAGCCATTGCCCGAAATGGACTTTTATGTTTTTGAGCCATTCATCACCCTCACATTCAAGCGGGAGCTGACCCGAACTTCAAAAAAATACAAGCGTTTTCACCACGCTCAGTTTATTCAAATAACTTCTATTATTTCCTTTGTAAGGATACAATAGAGACCTTGCAATGTCAATGTGTTTACAGTGAAAAAGATCACAAAGCATTCACAAATTTTCACAAAGTTTTCACAAAGTTTTCGCAAATTCTGTGAATTTTTTTCATTTTATTCAACTAAAGAGTTAGGTTACAAATGGCCGATTTGCAAAAAATCCCTTAACTTTCGACATTAAGAAGTCTCGTCCGCTTTTTGTTCCTTCCGACTGCGATGAAAGCGGCATTCATAAAGAGTCTCCTGCTTGGAGACTCTATGAAAAACGATCCGGTTTTTGGCTCGTTCTTTTGAAATAATAGCGCACCGCTTCCGCAATTCGGCGGGATGCTTCTCCATCCCCATAAGGGTTGACGGCTTTTGCCATTTTCTCATATTCATGCGGGTCCGTTAAAAGTTCTTTAGTCAATCGATAAATACGCTCTTCTTCCACCCCGGCAAGTTTCAGTGTACCCGCTTCAATCCCCTCGGGCCGTTCTGTTGTATCACGAAGCACCAAGACCGGCACGCCAAGGGAAGGCGCTTCTTCCTGCACCCCTCCTGAATCCGTTAAGATTAGATGGGCCCTGGCTGCGAAATTATGAAAATCAATCACATCTAGCGGTTCAATTAAATGAATTCTTTCGTTATCTCCGAGAATTTCCATTGCGATTTCCCGTACTGCTGGATTCAAATGAACCGGATAAACCACTTGAACATCTTTCATTTCCTCTACAATCCTCTTAATGGCCCGAAACATATTGCGCATTGGTTCGCCCAAGTTTTCTCTCCTGTGGGCTGTTAATAAGATCAGGCGGTCCGTGCCAACCTTCGTTAAGATCTCATGCTGATAATCGCTTTTGACAGTTGTTTTTAATGCATCAATGGCTGTGTTTCCCGTTACAAAGATGGTGTCTTTCTTTTTGTTCTCCTGAATCAAATTGGCTTCCGCTTTGGCTGTCGGCGCAAAATGAATATCAGCAAGAATACCAGTTAGCTGCCGGTTCATTTCTTCTGGAAACGGCGAGTACTTATTCCACGTCCTAAGCCCCGCTTCGACATGACCAACCGCAATTTGGTTGTAAAACGCCGCCAGGCTTGCAATAAACGTCGTTGTCGTATCTCCATGAACTAAAACGATGTCAGGCTTGACTTCTTTCATCACTTTATCCAGGCCTTCCAAGCCTTTTGTCGTCACATCTGTCAACGTTTGTCGATCTTTCATGATATTGAGATCATAATCAGGTTGAATCCCGAAAATATCCAGCACTTGATCCAACATTTGGCGATGCTGGGCCGTCACTGCCACAATCGTTTCAAAATCTTCCGGATACTTTTTTAATTCAAGCACAAGCGGAGCCATTTTGATGGCTTCCGGCCGGGTTCCGAAAATGGTCATTACTTTAATTGGAGCACTCATATTCGCACCTACTCTACCTTATTTTGTACCGAATAATCGGTCTCCTGCATCTCCGAGACCTGGAACAATATATCCTTTTTCGTTTAGTTTTTCATCTAAAGCAGCGATATAAATGTCAACATCTGGATGGGCTTTTTTTAGTGCTTCAACCCCTTCTGGAGCAGCAATCAGGCACATAAATTTAATGTTTTTGGCGCCGCGTTTCTTCAGGGAATTCACCGCTTCAACGGCAGATCCGCCCGTTGCCAGCATCGGGTCCACCAAAATAAAATCTCTTTCCTCCACATCGGATGGAAGCTTCACATAATACTCAACTGGCTTTAACGTTTCGGGATCCCTGTATAGTCCGATATGACCTACTTTAGCGGCAGGAATGAGCTTTAAAATGCCGTCAATCATTCCAATACCGGCACGCAATATCGGAACAACACCTATTTTCTTTCCTGATAAAATCTTTGCATTTGCTTTTCCAACAGGCGTTTCGACTTCAATTTCTTCCAAAGGCATGTCACGGGTAATTTCAAACGCCATTAAAGTAGCCACTTCATCCACTAGTTCCCGAAACTCCTTTGTTCCGGTATTTTTATCTCGTATAAAAGTTAGCTTATGCTGGATCAGCGGGTGATCAAATACATATACTTTCGCCACGAATCTCGCTCCTTTGATGATTTTCACTATGTAACTGTAATATAACCTTGACAAAGTTCTACATACTTCAACTTATTTTACAAAAAAACATATGGATCATCAAGAAAGGATCACGAAAACGTGATCACTGACGGGAGAGAAAACCATTTTCTTTCTAAATGAGGAAAACACACTTTTTCCCTTTTAATATACAAAGGCCGGCCGAATCGGAAAAGGAGGAGACTTAAGCCCCCTCCTTTTCCATTTATTTTAAACTCTTTTAATAGATTTTTCCTGGATTCAAAATTCCTTCTGGATCAAGCGCTTTTTTAATGGTGCGCATCACATCGAGTCCTTCCGGATGCTCTTTCAGCAAATATTTCTTTTTCCCGATCCCAATTCCATGTTCTCCTGTACATGTGCCCCCTTGTTGAAGGGCATAATCCACAAGCGCCTCATTCATCTTTTGGAAACGGCCCACTTCATCTTGGTCATTCGGATCGATCGCAAGCGACGTATGAAAATTGCCATCCCCTACATGACCAAGGATGGCGGCGTCCAAATGATAGGCTTCCGCCAATTGCCTAGCCTTTTCCAATGCACCTGTCAGCTTGGAAATAGGAACGCAAACATCCGTAGAAACGTGAAGCTTCCCGGGGTATTTGCTTGTAATCGCAACAGCCGCTTGATGCCTTGCTTCCCACAATTGAGCTCGTTTGATGGAATCTTCTTCAAATTCGAAGGAAAGGCATCCGTTGTCTTCCATGATCTCTCTCGTCATTTGGATATCATGCTGAACCATTTCCCGGCTTCCGGCAAACTCTAAAAATAATGTCGGATGCACCATAAAATCGGTTCCTTTATAAAGATTAATCGCTTCTATCGTCCGAGAATCCACAAGCTCTATTCTTCCGATCGGTATGCCTCCTTGCAAAACAGCGGTAGCAGCTCCCCCTGCCGCTTTCAAATTTGGAAACACGACTTTGGCAGCCACAATTGCTTCAGGAATACCATAAAGTTTTAGTGTAATTTCGGTAAAAATTCCGAGCGTCCCTTCCGAACCAATCATCAAGTCCGCCAAATGCAGACCTGCTGATGATTTGACCGTTTCTCCTCCCATAGGAATCACTCGGCCGTCAGCAAGGACACAACGCAGTCCAAGCACATTTTGCTTCATTGCTCCGTAGCGGACTGCGTTTGTTCCGCTCGCATTCGTTGCCGTCATCCCGCCGATCGTTGCGTCTGCCCCTGGATCCACTGGAAAAAAAAGGCCGTATTTTTTTAAGTGCTTGTTTAATTGGATTCTCGTGACACCCGGTTCCACTTTGACGATAAAATCTTCCGGGCGCAGCTCCACAATCCGGTTCATCAAGGAAAAATCGATGCTGATTCCGCCCTTCACCGGAATGACGTGCCCTTCCAAACTAGTGCCCACTCCAAACGGTACAATCGGTATGCTGCGTTCTTTAGCAAAATGGACGATTTTGACGACTTCTTCTTCCGTTTTCGGAAATACCACCGCATCCGGCAAAACGGGTGTATGGTAAGAAAACCCTTTGCTATGGTGATCTAAAACGGTTTCATTTGCGCTTACCCGCGCTTCATCAGGAATGATGCCAAGCAACTCATCCTTTAACACCAACCAGCTCTCCTTTCGCAGCCCCTTATGGATCTCGGCGATAGCCGAATAGAGTAAAAATCATCAGTGGGAGTTCATCTTATCCCCCACTGATGGCAAGTTGACCTATCTGGCTTTTAGCCGCCATACCGCTACCGGATGCTGTTCTTCGATTGAGGCGGAGGTCATCGTCCGTTATGGGCATTAGAAAATGCCCAAACTTTTTAGCGTACAGAAGCCCCTTCGTAAAGCGGGAATTTTTCTGTCAACGCAGCCACTCTTGCTTTTGCCTCGTTCAATTTCGCTTCGTTTTCGCGATTTTTTAGAGCGAAGCCAATAATGGACGCCACTTCATCCATTTCCGCCAAACCAAATCCACGAGTAGTGACCGCAGCCGTTCCAATTCGAATGCCGCTTGTCACAAACGGGCTTTCCGGATCATACGGAATCGTATTTTTATTGACAGTAATGCCGATATCATCTAACACTTTTTCTGCTTCTTTTCCCGTCAGCCCTAATGAACGGACATCAACAAGAAGCAAATGATTATCCGTACCGTCTGAAACTAATTTCAATCCTTCTTTTTGCAGCCTTTCCGCCAGCCGTTTTGCATTATCAATGATATTTTGTGCATACACTTTGAAAGAATCTTGCATGACTTCCCCAAGAGCCACCGCTTTCGCTGCAATCACATGCATGAGCGGACCGCCTTGAATGCCAGGGAAAATGGCTTTATCGATCTTTTTGGCAAACTCTTCTTTGCACAAAATCATTCCACCACGCGGCCCCCGCAACGTTTTATGCGTAGTGGTGGTCACAAAATGAGCATACGGAACCGGATTTGGGTGTAAACCAGCTGCTACAAGACCAGCGATATGAGCCATGTCCACCATTAAATATGCGCCAACTTCATCAGCAATTTCCCGGAATTTTGCAAAATCAATGATACGCGGGTAGGCGCTGGCACCGGCCACAATAAGCTTTGGTTTGTGTTTCAATGCTTTGTTCCGAACATCTTCGTAGTCAATTCGATGCGTTTCTTTGTCCACGCCATATTCCACGAATTGATATTGCACACCGCTAAAGTTTACCGGACTTCCATGTGTTAAATGGCCGCCGTGGGATAAATTCATCCCTAGAACCGTATCGCCATGTTCCAAAACACTGAAATAAACCGCCATATTTGCTTGAGCCCCGGAATGCGGTTGAACATTAACGTGCTCTGCTCCAAAGATTTCCTTTGCCCGTTCGCGTGCGATGTTTTCTACAATATCGACATATTCGCAGCCGCCATAATAACGTTTCCCCGGATAACCTTCTGCATATTTATTCGTTAAGACAGAGCCTTGCGCTTCCATCACAGCTTGGCTGACAAAGTTTTCTGAAGCGATTAATTCAATTTTCGTTCTTTGCCTGTTCAATTCTTTTTGGATAGCTTCATATACAGCTTGATCTTGTTCAGCAAGTTTACCCATTCTTGTTCCTCCTTTAAGTTATAGCAACACAAAGCCTTTTCTCATTTTTCAAATTCTTTTTTATTTTAACATGATTTTTTCGGGTTATTAAAGGCGGTTTTTGATTTTTTGCTTTATCCAAATCCTGGTTTACCGGATGTTATTTTTCTCTTAAATAAAACGGGACATCCTAGTCCTTCCATTTCACCTCACCGTTTGAAAGTGTTAAGCAAAATGGACTTTTTGATAAAATCGTGCCTGTATCAAAGAAGAGACCCAATCGCAGCATCGTGCCTGAAAATCCAAATCTCCGTTCCGCTTTATTTTATCATCCAGCGCACAATGTCTTCATACGTTTCCGCATTTGCCCTACTCATTTTATCAAACTCTAAAGAGAACAAATTCTTTAAAGAAAAGGCTGTTCCAAAAGTCCAATAAGAGCCCTTTGGAACAGCCTTTTCCAATAAAATTTCTTCTTAACAATGGATGGACTGCCATCCATCGTGTATAAAACAAAGTGAAGTGCCCTTCTGAACCGATACGATACGGCACGATACGGCGAAATTTTCAACGGCAGGCGTCGTTTTCGCTTGTTTCAACGGTATCATACACGGCCCGCGGACCGCCGATCAGCTTCGGACGTGTCTTGGCAAGCGTAACATGTGCTTCGCCCAACGTTTTGACGGATACCCGAACCGGAACAGCCACATGTTTCAAATGCATTCCAATGAACGTATCGCCGATATCTATCCCTGCATCCGCCTTTATAAATTCTACAACCGTAGGGTCTTGTAAATGTCGGTATGCAAAAGCTGCCATAGCACCACCCGCTTGCGGCACGGGAACAACGGATACTTCCTCCAAACGCTCCCGAATGGCCAGCTCTTTTTCAACGACGAGCGCACGATTTAAATGTTCGCAGCACTGAAATGCCAAAAAGATTCCGTTCTGTTTCGCAAAGGATTGAAGCTTGTTAAAAATGGCTTCCGCTATGGAGATTGTACCTGATGTGCCAATTTTCTTTCCCGCTACTTCGGAAGTGGAACAGCCTACTACAAAAATTTGGCCTTTTTTCAACTGCGCTTGTTCTTGAAACTCCCGCAAAATGAGCGAAAGTTGTTTTTCCCATTCAAATCTTTCCTCTTCCGTAGCCTTCCACCGTCCTTCTATTCGTTTTTCCAAAACCTGTTCCTAAGCTGTTATGAGCGGTCATTTTTATCTGTCAAATGTTTTTCTTCATATTCTTTAATTTTTCCAATTCGACGTTCATGGCGACCGCCTTCAAACTCCGTGGTCAGCCACACTTCGGCAATTTCCCTGGCAAGACCCGGTCCGATGACGCGTTCGCCCATGGCGAGAATATTGCTGTCGTTGTGTTTGCGGGTTAATTTTGCCGTATAAACATCATGTACAAGAGCACAGCGGATTCCCTTTACTTTATTGGCCGAAATACTCATCCCAACTCCAGTTCCGCAAATGAGAATGGCGCGGTCAAACTCTCCGTTCGCCACTTTTTCAGCAACAGGCAAAGCATAATCCGGATAATCGACAGAAGTTTCCGTTTCACAATTGCAACCAAAATCCTCATAATCTATTCCTAGTTCTTCCAGTAATTTTTTTATTTCTGCTCTTATATGAATTCCGCCGTGATCGGACGCAATCGCTACTTTCATGTTTGTTCCTCCTTCTCGGCCAAAGCCGAAGCCACTTTCGCAGAAATTTCTTCTTGTAACTTTATTTTGGCACACCCTGCAAAAAATATAAAGTATATTCGCTCTGAGATCTCTTCCGTCCCAGATGCCGGCTGTTTTCAAACGACAGAAAACCGACAGTGGCAGTATACGCACAGATGTGTCCTTTCTTTCCACAAAATCTGCCGAATGTCGCACTTTAGATGGCAGGTGACGCCGTTTGACAAAATAAAAAGAAGAGAAAAGCAGCCGGCTTTGTTGAAATCAGACCTGCTCCTCTTCAATACGGAATCTTGTAATCGTAGATTGAAGCTGTTTTGCCTGTTCTTTCAACTCCCTGGCAACTTGTTCAACCTTTTCCATATCTGCCGCCTGCTCTTTTGTCGACTCTGTCACTTGCTGAGCTCCTGCCGACGTCTCTTCCGCTATCGCTGCTACTTCCTGAGATTGTTGGGAAGTTTTTTGAATTCCTTCCATTTGTCCATCCACTAATGTTGAAATCGTATGAACAGCATTCGCCACTTCGTTAATGACCAATGTCATTTCTTCTATCGCGGAGTTGGTGAGGCTGCCCTTTTCCGCTTCTTCATTAGCCGATTCCACCTGTCTTGTAATTTGGCCGACCACATGCTCCACTTCTTTTTGAATGTCTTTTATCAATTCAGAAATTCCTTGAACAGCTTTAGCGCTTCCATCCGCGAGCTTCCGAACCTCTTCGGCAACGACCGCAAATCCTTTTCCGTGTTCCCCTGCCCGTGCAGCTTCAATAGAAGCATTGAGAGCCAACAGATTGGTCTGTGCGGCGATGTCCCCGACCAACTGTATGATTTGACCCACTTTTACCGCATTTTCTTCCAAGCGCTTTACCGCTTGCAAAGACTGCCTATTATCCAATGCAAGCTGTTGAATTCCGTCGATAAGAGATTGCATCGCTTCCTTGCTGTTTTGCAGTTCTTTGACCATTTCCTCTGCTTTTTGTTCCGAAGATTTTGCCTGAGTTTGAACTTCATGGGCAATTTTGGTGACATCCTCCATCGATTCGGCCGTGGCTTGGATCGCTCCAGCGGAACTTTCTGCGCCCGCAGAAATTTCGTCAATCGTTTGGGCAATGTCTTCCGCATGTTTGGACGCTCTTTCGACTTCTGTTAAAATTTCAAGCACTTTCGTGTTCGTTAAAGTAAAGGTAGTCTCGATTTGCCGTACCATTTCCCGTAAATTTTGCAGCATACCGTTAAACGCCAAAGCCAGTGAACGGATTTCATCATCACTCTTTGGCACTTTTACATCATGGACAATATTTCCCTCAGCCGCCTCAAGAGCCGCTTGTTCCAACAGCTGCAAAGGCTTCACAATGATCCGAGCGGCAAAAAACGCCAGGATGCCTGACCAAATAATTCCCAACAGAAGCGTGACAATCGTGAAGACCCTGTCGTCGGCACTTGAGAAAAATATGGGCCGTATTATGTAAATGAAAAAGGCGGAGCAGGAATATGTGATAAGTGCTACTAAATAGGTAAACAAAACCAACTTTTTTCTCAGCCCGAATTTAAACCGTTTTTTCATTGTTTTCTCTCCCTACCCTTATAGTTTAGCAGCCAATTGACGAATTAAGCTTTCCAATTCGTTGTACGTCTTCCTATATAATTCAACGGGACCTCCATAAGGATCGATAACATCTTCATGTCGGCCCAATACAAACTCTTTAATAGAAAACGTTTTATCCGCTGCTTTTGGAAACATTTGCATAATATAATTTTTATGGCTGGTTGTCATCGTGAAAATATAGTCAGCCCATTCAATATCCTCTTTTGTCAGCGTCCGGCTTTGGTGGCTGCAAGGAATATTCTTTTCTTTTAAAACCGTTTGGGCATTCACGGACACGCCGGCGCCATCTGCTGCAAAGATACCCGCAGATTTCACCTCAATCTGTTCGTTTATCTTTTTTAAAATGGCCTCGGCCATCGGACTTCTGCAAGTATTACCTGTGCAAACAAAGAGAACCTTCACTTTTTATGCCTCCCTCTCTTACTCTTATTATATCGAATCCTACTTTTTTCATACAGATTGAATTCATAAATTTTCCTAATTTTTCTCCTTTTTTAAAAGAAAAAGGAAGCGGAACCAAACAAAAGTCCTACTCCCTTTATCCTGATCATCTTCTGCCATCTCTCCACGTAAGCTTACCCTATCTGCTCCCTGCCTAAAAAGGGAGAATCAGTTTAAGCCCTATCGCCAATAGTATGCTCCCGCCGATCGCTTCACTGTAAACGCCGATTACACTCTTCGCTTTACTACCAATCAAAAGACCAAACCAAGTTAATAATGCCGCTGTAACCCCAAAACAAACAAGAGAAACGACCGTTTTTGCGCCTAATATCCCTAGCGTCAAACCGACAGAAAAGCTGTCGAGGCTGACGCTTAAAGCAAATAAAATCAACCCAAAACCAACAGGCGTCACAAACGATTCCTCTTTTTTAAAGCAAGATAGGAACATGGAAATTCCTAACAGAATCAATAGAATCCCTCCGGCATATCCGGCAACCGTTCCGAATGTGTGCGATAAAAAATGGCCCGCTATCATTCCCATCAGCGGCATCCAAACATGGAAGATCCCAACCATCATTCCTATGTAAAAAATTTGTTTAGAGCGGAGCGCAAACATTCCCATTCCCAAACCAACAGAAAACGCATCCATACTGAGCGCAAACGCCATTAATACTAATGTTATGATTTCCCCCATATAGCTTGTCATTCTGCATCCCCCTTCGGACATCCCCTATTCATGATTATGCATGTCCGAAAGGTTTTAGAATGATAAGCCACTGGTAAGAAAAGAGGCTGAAAATAGACCAATCCCCTTATCTCTTATTTAATTGAATGGCCAGGTCGTCATTACGTCCTTCTTTTTTGAGATTCCGAATGTTTGCCCAATCGTTTACCAAAGGAGGATCGTCAAAACGTTGACAACATTCATCCGTCATCGAATCCATTTATGACCCGCCGCTTTTTCCAGACGGTTCATCACCGCTGCACCAATACCCGTGTTTGGAAAAACTTCTGAATAGATAATGTCCACTTCCGTCTCGTTAAATTGGCGCAACACGCCATAAAGTTCATGAGCGACCGTGGACAATTCGGATCTTTTTCCACAGGAGAGAACAATATCGGCATCATAGCTGGAAGAGTTCTCCTCTGTCGTTAAGATTCCGACCTTTTTTCCCGCACTTCTTTGAGCATCCGTCAGCTGCTGAATTTTTTCGATCGGTCCTTCCACTAAATACAAAGGTGCGTTCGGAGCATAATGAGTATATTTCATGCCCGGAGCTTTCGGCTTGCTGTCTTTATTTTTTAGAGCCGGGTCAAATTCTACATGTCCAATGACATCTTCGATTTCTTCCTTTGAAAGGCCGCCGGGACGTAAAATGACGGGCGGCTCTACAGTGCAATCAAGCACAGTGGATTCTACCCCAACCCCCGTTTCTCCACCGTCCACGACACCGGCAATTTTCCCTGCTAAATCGTCCCAAACATGTTTAGCAGAAGTCGGACTCGGCTTTCCGGACCGATTGGCGCTTGGCGCAGCAATGGGGAGGCCGCACGCCGAAATCAATTTAAGCGCAACCGGATGGTCAGGCATGCGAATGCCCACCGTATCCATACCGGCTGTAGCCTTCTCGGATAGGCGCCCTGGCATTTTCTTAAAAATAATGGTTAACGGACCAGGCCAAAAAGCTTCCATCAGCCGTTTCGCTTTTTTAGGAATGTCCACAATAAGTGGTTCCAATTGGGATGTATCGGCGATATGAACAATAAGCGGATTATCGCTTGGCCGCCCTTTCGCTTCATAAATTTTGGCAATCGCCTCATCGCTCAAAGCATTGGCCCCTAATCCATAGACCGTTTCGGTCGGAAAGGCCACCACTTCATTTAACCGAAGAGCTTGTGCTGCTTCTTCAATTTGTGGATAACGAGTTTCGTTGTCCACTTCTTTATCCACAATCCAACATTTTGTTTCCATCCTTATTCACCTTACAATTTCACAAAGTTCTTTTTCGTTTTCAACCGCTCTTTATCCTAATTATATTATGGCGTTCCTTTATTTTATCATAAAAACGCATATTCACAAATTCCCCATTATTATCCACATATGTGGATAATATAATGTTTATTCAGTGGATAACTATGTGGATAAAGTGGATAAATTTCAGAATTTACGCTTTTTTTGCTATTTCATCCTCATCAAAAGTTGAATCTTCTCCTATCTCTGTTAAAAAACCGAACCCTTGAGCGGGTCCGGTTCTTTATGACGATATAATTTTGATGTTTGGGCTTCCAATTGAATTCAAAGCATGCCACGAGAAAAGTGGATATTCAAACTTTTTCGCCGCTTTTTCAATCCATAGCCGCATTAAAAAGGAATGTTTTTCTTTCTTTCGGACGTTGGTTCTTTTTTTGTCAACAGGAAGGCGGTTTTTATATTTTTCAGAGAAGAAGAAGTCCCGTACATCAGCACTCCCCCTCGATAAATTCGAGCGCCCATGACGGCCAGAATAATGATGGAAACGATCATAATCGCAATGCCGACTAAAACTTCCCAAGTGGGAATCCCCAATAGTCCATACCTCATAAACATAATCATCGGGGTGAAAAACGGAATATAAGATGCAACGGTAACGAAGGCAGCGTCCGGCTGATTCATCCCATACATGGACACCATAAAGCCGATCACTACTAAAAACGTCATTGGAAGCACCATTTGTTGAATATCTTCCACCCTGCTGACAAGCGATCCCAACAAAGCAGCCAATGTAGCATAAAGAAAATATCCAAGAAGGAAAAACACGATCGCGTATCCAATCGTGGAAGCAGCCATGCTGGAAATATGAAAATGTTTAATAAATGACAATACTTCCGAATTTGTTTGAAGTGCCAGAACACCGGCTGCGATTGCGATTATGATTTGCGTCAACCCCAACAGCCCTACACCCAAAATTTTGGCAAACATCTGCTTGATCGGCGACACACTGGAAATCAAAATTTCCATCACTCGAGAGGATTTCTCAACGGCCACTTCTGTGGCAATCATGTTGGCATACATAAGCACAGACATATAAATGGCTATTAACAGAACGTATACGAGCGCACTCGCCGCTCCCTGCTGTTCTTTTGATTGGGCCTTTCGATCAAGAGGCACCTTTTCAAATGAAACAGGGGAGTTTAAAAGAGCCAGCTTATCAGAGGTAAGCTGAAGTTTTCCGGCGACCATTTGCCCCTTCACCGTTTGCAAAGCATTTTTCAACCGATCGGCCGTATTGGAGTCAGAGGATTCCGATCGGTAAACGGCTTTCGGCAATTGTCGCTCATCAAGCGACAAGACCAAATAACCATCTAATTTTCCTTCACTTACTTGTTTTTTCAAAGCGGTTTCGTCATCGCCGGATTTTTCAAGTTTTATGTCTTTGTCTACGGCTGCCAAGCTCGTTTTTAAAGGCGCAAAGATAACGCCATTGCTTTCATCAAGTACAGCAATGTGTTTGACTTCATGGCCGTCAAAATAAGAAATGATTTTATTAATGTTGGCCATCAAAAAAATGGCCGCCACCAAAATGATCGTTGTCACTATAAACGATTTTGTTTTTAATTTAGTTCCATAAGTATGTACGAGCATCATCCAAAACTTATTCATAAGAAAGCCCCACTTTCTCTATAAAAATATCATTCAAAGAAGGCTCGTCTATTGAAAATTTGCGAACAAATCCTTTTCCGATCAGACTTTCCAAAATCGGCTGTCCGACTTCTTCCGTTTCTACTTGAAGAAGAGCTCCTTCACTTGTTTTTTTCCATTTCAATACCCCCGGAAACTCCTTTAAATAATCAAGCGAAAAATCGGCCGCAATGGAAATGTTCTTTTTCCCGAATGAACGCTTGATTTCACGAAGAGACCCTGATAAAACCGGACTGCCTTTTTGCATGATGCATACATGTTCGCATAGTTCTTCCACATGCTCCATACGATGGCTGGAGAACACAATGGTTGTCCCGCTGTTTTTTAAATCCAGAACGGCCTCTTTTAATAGTTCGACATTGACCGGATCAAGACCGCTGAACGGTTCATCGAGAATTAACAGTTTCGGTTTATGAAGAACGGCTGTGATAAATTGAATTTTTTGCTGATTTCCTTTCGAAAGTTCTTCCACTTTTTTCATTTCATATTGAGGCACTTGAAAGCGGTCCAGCCATTTTTTTAATTCCTTCTCGGCGTTTTGTTTGTCCATGCCTCTTAACCGTGCCAAGTACACCACCTGGTCTTTCACCTTTAATTTCGGATACAGCCCTCTCTCTTCGGGCAAATATCCAATGTAAGGACTGGTTTCGTAGTTGATCGGCCTCCCGTCCCACAGAATGGAGCCATTCGACAAATCCAACAACCCCAAAATCATTCGAAATGTGGTCGTTTTTCCTGCACCATTCGCTCCGAGAAATCCGAAAATTTCATTGGACGGAATTTCTAACGATAATTGATTTACTGCTGTCAAAGAACCAAATCGTTTTGTCACATTTTCCAGTTTCAAAGACATGAAATCACTCCTTTTGAAAACAAACCGTCTATTTAGATCCTTCCTCCAGTGAAGAAGAGTGAAAATCTCTTAACTGAGTAAAGGCCGGAAGCTGGTTTCAGCACCTCTTTCTTCGGGAAAAGGACCCAGACTCGAAAAAATCTTGCTCCAAATTACATTTACGTTTAAGCTGAAAATAAGTTTCTTGTTTTTTTATAATTCCCAATTTTTTCTCTTTTTCCTGCCGATGCTCCCAAAATGGCACATGAAAAAACACCTCGACAACCCATTCGAGGTGCTTCCGATTAAAAGAGCTTTTTCATGACATCCACGATTAAAAAATGAACCTTTACTTTCTCTTCGTCGCCGACATAAACAGGGGGTTTGCTGCTTTTTTTCTTAGAGACGCTGTTTTTCTTGATAGGATCTTCTTCCTTTTTCTTTTTTGTTTCCTTTACGTTTGCCGAATGGTCTCTCGACAACTCGCTTTTATTTTCCATTTGGCCGTCTGCGCCCGCGGCAGATAAAGAAGGCTGTTCGATACCTTCTCCCGTTGAACTTGTTTCTGTTTCATCTTTTTTTCTCGGGGCCTCGATTGGATTCTTTTCAGTCACCGTTGAATCGTCCTCTTTGTCCACTGTCGATGGTGCCGACTCGACCTCTTCTTTCTTATTCGTTTCTCTTTTTTCGGTCTTTTCTTTTTTCTCGTTCACACCCGGATTTGCCTCCGCTTCATTGCGAACGGCCACACTGTTAGAAAAGTCAAGAAAACAAAGCGGAGGATAGAGAACACACCACCAGTTGGCTCCTTTCCCTTCTCCTAATGTAATTAAAACCGCTTCATAGTCTCCCGCCGGATATAAATATTGACCGTACAGTTTGGTTGGAAACTGGATGTGCTTCCCATATTCAACTTTCACCGATTGATGAATTCCTTCCTCGTCCATGACGCGGGAAGCAATACGTTGTATTTCCGGAAGTTTGCTTTTGATCACTTTCCTTGCTTGGCTGATAGAAGTAAGATCTTTCACCCACAACTGAATATGGGCATTCACTTCATCGCGTATTTTTCTTTTCACTGCTTGGTCCTCCGGCTTATCGCTGTTGGCCAAAATCCTTAATCGAATCGCCTGATCCGGGATAACCACTGTTTCCTCCGCGGCTGTTTCCTGCTTCGGTATATATAAACTGAAAATGGTTCCCATTGAAAGAATCAATAAATAGAATACTGCCGTATACTTTTTCATTTCATCCACCTCTCCCCTCTAAAAAGCAGTGTGGACATAATCACCGGCAATTAAACACGGAAAATAAAATTTCATAGAAACCTATTTTCAGTACAAGCCTTATCAGACAAAACGAAAAAGCCACCCGGGTCGTCGATCTTCCTCCCCAAGTGGCTTCCTACAGGCTTATTCACTTAAATGGACTAACAAAAATCAGAAAGCATGGCGCATAAGGGGGTTTCTTTTTTGATGAGAAATTCAAATAGGATCTCTTTATTCTATCAACTTCAGAGCCTCTGTTTGTTTCCATTCAAGGAACCCTTTCGCCAGCTGCATTCACTGATGATTCTTCATCTCCATAAATACCATGCGGTCTTTGCCGTTTATATCAAACACAACCTGTATGTCCCCTTTAGGAAACACTTTTTTCAGCATATCCGCTACAACTTGCCCTTGGCCGGCACCGACTTCGAAACCGACAAGAGCCTGTTCTTTTAATACAAGCGGAAGCTGGGTGCAAAACCGGCGATATAGATCCAATCCGTCTTGCCCTCCAAATAAAGCCAATTCCGGCTCATGATCTTTCACGACATCGGCTAATAAATCCTTTTCGGCCAGCGGAATATAAGGAGGATTCGAAAGAATGACGTCCAATTTTATTCCTTTATCAATGAATGGCGTTAACAAATCTCCTTCCACCCATTGAACATCAGCTCCTAAACGGTTTCCGTTTTGGATAGCCACATCGAGCGACGGCCGGGAAATATCCACACCATAAACGATACAGTCCGACCGTTCCAATTTGACGGTAACAGCGATGGCTCCGCTCCCGGTACCGATATCCGCAATCGTCAATCCCTTTTTGCCGTCAAATAAAACAGACATTCTTTTTAAAGCGTAATAAACCAACTCTTCCGTCTCCGGCCTCGGAATCAACACGTTTTTATTCACTGCAAAAGTTCGGCCGAAAAATTCTTCAGAACCTACTAAATATTGGACGGGGACGCCCTCGCTATGACGATGCACCCAGTCAACAAACTGTTCTTGTTCTTTTCGGCTTAAATCTGTTCGCAAATTAGCCAACAGTTTGGCTCGATCTATTTTCATGACATGCATAAGCAAAATTTCTCCCGCATTTTGATCGCGTTTATGCTCTTTTAAAAAAGAAGAAGCCCAATTAAGGGCTTCGTATAATTTCCATCCCGCCATGTCTAGTCCTCTAAATTTTCCAGTTTTTTCGATTGTTCTTCCAAGATGAGAGCATCAATCACCTCATCCAGTTTTCCTTCCAGCACTTGATCAAGCTTCTGGATCGTCAAACCGATTCGGTGATCGGTAACGCGATTTTGCGGAAAGTTATACGTGCGAATGCGTTCAGAACGATCTCCTGTGCCGACAGCGGATTTGCGTTTTTCATCGTACTCTGCCTGCGCTTCCTGCTGATATTTGTCATAAATGCGGGCGCGCAATACTTTCATGGCTTTTTCTTTATTTTTGATCTGCGACTTTTCATCTTGGCAAGACACAACAATTCCGGTTGGAATATGAGTTAAACGGACTGCCGACATGGTTGTGTTTACACTTTGCCCGCCCGGACCGCTGGAAGCAAACGTATCGACGCGAATATCTTTTTCATTGATTTCCACTTCTACTTCTTCCGCTTCCGGCAGACAAGCAACCGTCGCAGTGGATGTATGAATCCGGCCGCCCGATTCTGTTTCCGGAACACGCTGAACCCTGTGAGCGCCGTTTTCATATTTTAACCGAGAAAAAGCTCCTTTACCTTGAATCATAAAAATGATTTCTTTATATCCTCCAAGTCCTGTTGGATTCGCTTCGATTACTTCTGTTTTCCAACCTTTTGATTCAGCATAGCGGCTGTACATGCGGTACAGATCTCCCGCAAAAAGGGCTGCCTCTTCTCCCCCTGCCGCTCCGCGGATTTCCATGATAACGTTTTTATCATCATTCGGATCTTTCGGAAGCAGCAGGATTTTTAATTGCTCTTCCAAATCCTCCAGTTGACCCTCGAGATCATGCAGTTCTTCTTTTACCATTTCGCGCATTTCCGGATCAAGCTTTTCCTCCAGCATTTCTTTCGCTTCTTGGTATTGCTGCTTTTTCTTTTTATATTCACGGTACGTTTGCACGGTTTCGGCTATATCCGACTGCTCTTTTGAATAATCCCGAAGCTTTTTCGGGTCGTTCACAATTTCGGGATCACTCAGCAGTTCATTTAATTTCTCGTACCTGTCTTCCACTGCCTGCAAACGATCAAACATTCATGTCACCTCTACGTTCAGTCTTAAACGTTCTTATTATAGTATACAGGATGGCCAGCCACAACACCAAAAAATTAAGTGAAACTTTCATAAGCGGGGATTTTGTTAGTTGAACTTATCGAGCAGTTAAGGGCAGTTGGACCTTTTTCTTATACATATAAAAAGGACTCCCTAACGCAAGGGAGCTTATCGCTGCTTGATATCCACCTCGATCCGGTAACGCGGAAGGGCTTGGATGAGCTTTCTATGCAATCTTGCTTCCGCTTTGTCTTCATCGGACAGTTTTCTGTGGGTATTGACTTTTACCCACATCGTCCGTCCGTTGATCCAAACGGAATCAATCTCATAACGATTTGTATCATTGCGAATCACTTGCTTTGCTTTCTCAATATCAGTGCCTAAATTCGGCTGATCGGGCGCTCGATCAATAAAATTAGGATTTTGGTTTGTGTT
Organism: Bacillus sp. FSL W8-1127; assembly: GCF_038006725.1. NCBI lineage: Bacteria > Bacillati > Bacillota > Bacilli > Caryophanales > Bacillaceae > Bacillus > Bacillus sp. FSL W8-1127. Next base: position 3,344,696 of record NZ_JBBOVU010000001.1, read on the forward strand.
TGTCGGGTCGTCACGCTCCCTGCGCTCTTGGCTGCCGAGACGATCTCGATGGCTTACAAATTGAACTCCATGACGGTCTTCCCGTTCTCCATAGGTCGAATCCCTTTCAATCATTCCACAGCCGTTCAACAGCAAAAACACCACAGCGGCCATCAGGAAAAAACGCATAAAAAAACACCTCCTTTTCTTAGGATAACCAATAAAAAGGAGGGTACTATTGCTTTATATTTCCTGAGAGGAAGCTAAGCTTTTCTTTTGTAGTTCTTTCTCTGATCCAGGAACGATGTGATGATGGCGGCACCTCGGCTCGTAACTTTCGGACGCTCCTACCAAGATGATCGGATCATCATAACTAGCCGGCGAACCGTTTATAAGCCGTTGTGTCCGGCTTGCAGGCGAGCCGCAAACCGTGCAAACAGCTTGTAGTTTTGTGACCATTTCTGCCGTCGCCATTAAAGCAGGCATGGGTCCAAAAGGCTCTCCGCGAAAATCGAGATCTAATCCCGCCACGATCACACGGTGTCCTCGATCCGCTAAATGTTTTACGGCTTCAACAATGCCTTCATCAAAAAACTGGGTCTCGTCGATCGCTACAACATCAATGTCTTCCGTGACCAATTCCACAATCTCTTGAGAAGATTCTACCGGGATTGCCTCAAAGGATATTCCGTTATGAGAGACAACCGCTTCTTCGCTGTAACGATTGTCCAATTTTGGTTTAAATACAAGGATGTTTTGTTTTGCAAATTCTGCTCTGCGAACACGACGAATCAACTCTTCCGATTTCCCGGAAAACATGCTGCCGCATATGACTTCCACCCAACCGGAATGTTCCATGACATACATAGAAAGAGCCCCACTTTCCAAGAAATTCCGTTCAAGAATTTAAGAAACCAATGAGCAGCCGGGGCCTGCATCCCGCACTGCCTTCTCAAGATTTCCATAAGCTTTTACGGATCATTTCCCGTAAAAAACGATTTTGTGTTTTAGACACGAAGTCCGATCTAAATAAGTAAAAAACGATTGCAAACGGCAATGATCCTTTTATACCCCGTACTGCCGTCATGCATGTCCAGGATGCAGCCCCATCCATTTTCCCGGCCCCGGAAAGCAGATCCTTCTCCGGGCAAAGCAGCTGCAAAAAAATAGAGGCAATATCGTTCATTGCCCCTATACCATTGTTTCCACGAACAAGAGACTATTATAGCTGCTTCCGCCGGGAACAAAAAACAGGCAAGCAGTTGATAAAACTCGCCTGTCACTCTTTCGATTCTTATTTAAGACCGTATTTTTTATTAAATTTATCAACACGACCGGCTGCAGAAGCGAATTTTTGACGTCCTGTGTAGAAAGGATGGCATTCAGAACAAATTTCAACGCGAAGCTCATCCTTCACGGAACCACTTTCGAATTCATTTCCGCAAGCGCATTTTACTTTTACTTTTTTGTATTCAGGATGAATACCTGGTTTCATTCTTTTCATCTCCTTTTATGCCCTGAGTCATCTGAAACAGAGTTCTATGAAAGTGCGGAAACAACCGCATACTTCTTTTTTCAAAAAACACTAGTAGGATTATAGCAGAAAATGTATTTCATTGCAACAAAAGTGTTTGCCTCTTCTGGTGAAAAAAGCCACCAAATCTTTCCCCAGATCACGTGTTCATTTTCAATGCTTTTACATCAAAATCCGTTTAGACATCCCATTCGTTTTCATTTCCTCAGCAATTTGCTCAAAAAATTCACTATTGGTTTTGGTTTGTTTAAGCTTGCGCAAAAATTTCTCTGCCAAATCCGGAGAATCTGACATCGTTTTTCGAATCGCCCATAAAACATCCAGCCGTTCTTTATCAATCAACAATTCTTCTTTACGCGTTCCGGAACGACGAATATCAATCGCCGGAAAAATTCTTCTCTCAGCAAGATTCCGATCGAGATGAAGTTCCATGTTGCCGGTTCCTTTGAATTCTTCATAAATCACGTCGTCCATGCGTGAACCCGTATCCACAAGAGCAGTTGCCAAAATCGTCAAGCTCCCGCCTTCTTCAATATTGCGGGCAGCTCCAAAAAATCTCTTCGGACGATGGAAAGCAGCCGGATCAATTCCTCCGGACAACGTTCTTCCACTTGGCGGAATGACTAAGTTATAAGCTCTGGCAAGCCGGGTGATGCTGTCCATTAAAATCACAACGTCTCTTTTATGCTCTACAAGACGCATGGCTCTTTCCAAAACAAGTTCAGCTACTTTTATGTGATTTTCCGGAACTTCATCAAATGTAGAACTGACGACTTCTGCTTGAACGGACCGTTCAATATCAGTCACTTCTTCAGGTCTTTCATCTATCAACAGAACGATTAATTCTGCCTCAGGGTGGTTGGTTGTGATAGCGTTGGCAATTTCTTTTAGAAGCATGGTTTTACCTGCCTTTGGCGGAGCCACAATGAGTCCGCGTTGGCCAAATCCCACTGGAGTGATGATGTCCATGATTCTGGTGGATAGATTGGATGGTGAAGTTTCAAGTTCTATTTGTCGGTCAGGATAGAGCGGTGTTAAAGCCGGAAAGTGCACCCTTTCTTTTGCTGATTCAGGATCATCCCCGTTGACGGCCTCTACATGAAGCAAGCCGTAATAACGTTCATTTTCCTTTGGAGGACGAACCTTTCCGGAAACTTTATCACCATTTCGGAGATCAAATCGTCGAATTTGGGATGCCGATATATAAATATCTTCAGAGCTTGGCGAATAATTAATGGGACGGAGAAAACCAAACCCTTCTGACTGGATGATTTCAAGAACGCCTTCCATGAAGAAAAAGCCCTCTTGTTCTGCCCTTGCTTTCAGTATGGCAAAAATTAATTCTTTTTTGGTTAATTTGCTGTAGTAGGAAATTTTATACGTTTTGGCTAACTCATATAATTCTTTCAGTTTCATGTTTTCTAAGCATGAGATTGTTAGTTCTTCCATTTTGACACCACACTTTTTATTATTCAGTTTTTCACAACATTTTATTCTTCATCAAATGGCAATAGTTTTAATCAAATATATGAGGAAGAGATAGAACGGAAAATTCGCGAAAGCCATATCTATTTTAACTGGTTCATAGGGATGTATCAATAAGAGAACAAAAAAGAAAGGAATAAATCGTACAAGCCGGGAGCCTGTACGATCAAAAGGAAGAACTGTTCAATTCTCTGGGCGGTTCCTTAAGGTTTTATGACGAGGTTCGGCTTTTTGTTTAAACTATGGCGTCCTTCAATAAAACGAACCGTGCCTGATTTTGCTCTCATGACCACAGAGTGTGTTGAACCATAAGTGCCTTTAAATTGAACTCCTCGTAATAATTCTCCATCCGTGACGCCGGTAGCAGCAAAGATGGCGTCATCGCCCCGCACCAAATCTTCCATGCGGAGAACTTGATTGACATCGACTCCCATGCTTTTGCACCGATTCAATTCTTGATCATTTTGCGGCATAAGTTTTCCTTGAATTTCTCCGCCTAAACACTTTAAGGCTACGGCTGCAATTACTCCCTCAGGCGCCCCTCCAATTCCGAAAAGAATATCAACGCCTGTATGGTCAAAAGCTGTATTGATGGCAGCTGCTACATCTCCATCGTTGATTAATTTAATGCGAGCTCCTGCTTCACGAAGCTCGGCGATGATATGCTCGTGACGCGGGCGGTTCAAAACCGTTGCCACGATATCTTCAATGTCTTTGTTTTTTGCTTTTGCTACTGCTTTTAAATTGTCGATGATCGGAGCGTTGATGTCAATTTGTCCAACAGCTTCCGGACCGACCGCAATTTTATCCATATACATATCGGGAGCGTGCAAAAGGTTGCCATGATCCGCAACGGCAATGACCGCTAAAGCGTTCCAGCCGCCGGATGCGACAATATTCGTTCCTTCCAGCGGATCTACTGCTACATCCACTCGAGGGCCATAGCCTGTCCCTAATTTTTCTCCTATATAAAGCATCGGTGCTTCGTCCATTTCGCCTTCGCCAATAACCACGGTGCCTTTCATTGGAACCGTGTCAAACACATCTCTCATTGCCGTTGTAGCAGCGTCATCCGCTTCGTCCTTTTTTCCTCGTCCCATCCACCGCGCTGAAGCAAGAGCAGCCGCTTCCGTCACGCGGACAAGTTCCATCGATAAGCTTCTCTCCATAATGGGTTCCTCCTGTATTACACATAACTAGAATTTGTATAACATAATTACAGATTTATTGTAACACATTTAGGAGGAAAATAGAGTGAATCAGGAACTTTTTATTTGTTCTAATTCTTCTTCTGATAATTTTTCACGCCAAACTGTCGCACCGAGGCCGTTTAATTTTTCCACTATATGGCTGTATCCTCTATCAATATGTTCGACACCTGTCACTTCCGTAATGCCTTCCGCGAGCAAGCCTGCGATCACAAGTGCAGCACCGGCGCGTAAATCGCTCGCTTTTACTTTCGCCCCTTGAAGCTTAACCGGACCGTCAATGATGGCGGAACTGCCCTCAACTTTAATTTTGGCGTTCATTCTTCTCAGTTCATCTATATGTTTGAGGCGTGCGGAATAGATGGTATCTGTCACAATTGATGTGCCCTTAGCTTGAGTAAGAAGAGTGGTAAATGGCTGCTGCAGATCTGTTGGGAATCCTGGATAAACAAGAGTTTTAATATCAACTGCTTTGATTTCGCCGCTTTTCCCGACAAATATTTGGTCATCTCCGATATCAATGGGTACATTCATTTCCCGAAGTTTGGCTGTGACGGACTCTAAATGAGGGGGAATGACATTGTCGATGAGAATTCCTTCTCCAATCGCCGCAGCCAAAATCATGTATGTGCCTGCTTCAATTCGATCAGGAATAATGGTATGCCGACACCCGTGCAAATGTTCCACTCCATCAATTCGAATCACGTCTGTCCCGGCTCCTTTGATTTTGGCTCCCATATTATTCAGCAAGGTGGCTACATCAATAATTTCCGGCTCTTTCGCCGCATTTTCGATCACTGTCCGCCCTTTCGCTTTCACTGCTGCCAGCATGATATTGATCGTGGCGCCTACACTGACCACATCCAAATACACCCTCGCCCCTCGCAACTCTTTCGCACGTAAGTAAATGGCTCCTTGCTCGTTTGTTACCTCAGCACCGAGCGCTTCAAAACCTTTAATGTGTTGGTCGATAGGGCGTGGTCCAAGATGACAGCCTCCAGGGAGTCCAACAACGGCTTTTTTAAACCTGCCCAACATCGCACCCATTAAATAGTAGGAAGCGCGCAGCTTTTTCACCCTGCCGTTGGGGAGCGGCATGGAAACCATTTCTGTTGGATCAACTGTCATCTCATTTTTTTCAAAGGTAACCTTACCGCCAATTTCCATCAATAAATGTTTTAAAATTTGGACATCAGAAATATCAGGCAATCCTTCAATGGTTACCGGAGACTCTGCTAAAATCGTTGCCGGTATAAGAGCCACAGCGCTGTTTTTTGCTCCGTCAATTTTTACCGTTCCCTTTAGTGGATATCCTCCTGCGATTTTTAGCTTTTCCATGGTAGACTCCCTTCCGATTACCTTGTTGAAAAAATTAAACGAAACTCCATCACATTATTGTTCATCATTCATTGATGACAAGTGTGATTGATCGGGATTTTTATTTCATAGGATGGCTCTATCACTTGCAACACAACTGTTCTGGTGCCGCAGTTTGCTGCCTTCCTGCTAAAACAAAAGATAACGATTTCACTACTTTTAAGAACTTATATTTATCCATTCAAACAGAGGATTTCATGGATTCTTTTTTAGTTTAAACAAAATATCTTTTTTCATGTATAAATATTGGAATTTTTTTCAAATCATAGATTTTTGTCTTTTGATGCATTCTTTGGGATTACCGCTATTCCGCTAGAAGGTGCTCCGGCTAAGCAAATCAAGGAAAGTCAGACTTTCCAAAAACTTATACATCAGCAGGGGAAGCGCCCCGCTGATGAAAAATTTATTTTATTTCAGCGATCTTCCGCCCCAATCGGCAAGAAAAGCAGCAATACCTTTGTCAGTAAGCGGATGATGGAACATTTGCTTCAATACTTTAAACGGAACAGTGGCGATATGAGCGCCTTTTAAGGCAGCTTCGGTGACATGCTGAGGATGGCGAATAGAAGCAGCAATGATTTCGGTTTCAATATCATGGATCGCAAAAATATTAGCAATTTTTTCGACCAATTCCAAACCATCATGCCCAATATCGTCCAGTCGTCCCAAAAACGGAGAAACATAGGAAGCTCCGGCACGAGCGGCTAAAAGGGCTTGATTGGCGTTAAAAATAAGGGTTACGTTTGTTTTAATGCCTTCTTTTTTAAAAGTGGAAACGGCTTTTAATCCATCGGGAGTCATAGGTACTTTAATCGTAATATTAGGAGAAATTTGAGCCAATTCCCGTCCTTCCCGAATCATTCCTTCCGCATCCGTCGCAATCACTTCTGCACTGACAGATCCATCCACAAGGGATGTAATCTCACGAAGGCGATCTTGAAAAGAAACATTTTCTTTTGCTACTAAAGAAGGATTGGTTGTCACACCTGATAGAATCCCCCACGAATGGGCTTCTCTAATCTCTTCTATATTAGCTGTATCAATAAAAAATTTCATGACGCCACCACACCTCTTCCATTATTTTCAATTGAGTAATGTACGGAAACCGCCCTATTAAGATAAGGCGGTTTCAAACTGACTATTCATGATTTTAAAATGCTTTTCCTGAAGAACCAAATTCGCGGATTTTGCCGATAACCGTTTCTTTAATGGTATCGCGGGCCGGTCCCAAGTATTTACGTGGATCGTACAAATCCGGTTTTTCTGCAAGAACTTGGCGAACAGTTTTTGCAGAAGCTATTTGGTTTTCTGTATTTACGTTAATTTTGGCAGTGCCAAGAGAAATGGCTTTTTGAATATCTTTTGTTGGAATTCCTGTACCACCATGAAGCACGAGCGGAACTCCTGTTAAATCTCTTATTTCTTTCATACGGTCAAAACCAAGTTTCGGCTCTCCTTTGTACGGACCATGAACAGATCCCAGTGCAGGAGCAAAGCAGTCTACACCCGTTTCTTTCACAAGACGATCGCATTCAGAAGGAATAGCGTACATTGCTTCTGCCTCTTCAACAACAAGGTCATCTTCTTGTCCACCAATGCGGCCAAGTTCCGCTTCAACGGAGACGCCAAAAAGATGGGCAAGTTCCACTACTTTTTTCGTCAGCGCAATGTTTTCTTCAAGAGGGTAGTGGGAACCGTCAAACATAACGGAAGTGAAACCAGCATGAATCGCTTTTGCGCATGTTTCAAAGCTGGAACCATGGTCAAGATGGATAGCCACTGGCACCGTAATTTGATATTCTTCCATCAATGCTTTAACCATGTTTACAACCAATTTAAATCCGCCCATGTAGCGAGCTGCGCCTTCAGAAACTCCAAGAATAACAGGAGATTTTTCTTCTTCAGCTGCTTGTAGAATCGCTTGGGTGAATTCTAAGTTGTTAATATTGAATTGACCCACAGCATATCCTTCATCTTTAGCTTTGTTAAGCATTTCAGTCATGGAAACTAAAGGCATAATTTTTCCTCCTTAACTCATTCCCTGGAAGTTTAATCGGCAAAGGACCCTCCCTTACCTAAACCAACGGATGGAATTTACATTGTTTATGATACCAAATTCATATCTTTTTTACCAACATGGGTACGTTTTCACAAAAAAAATTCTTCACTTGTTCAAATATACCCGAAATTAAGAAATATATTGCTTAACGGCATTGCGTATATCATCAATGTCAAACGGCTTTGCGAAATGTGTGAGAACTCCCAATTCTTTTGCCTCTTGAATCATATCCAGTTCTCCATAAGCGGTCATAATAATCACCCTGATATCCGGGTCTTTTTGTTTCATTCTTTTGAGTATTTCAATGCCATCCATTCCGGGAATTTTCATATCCAACAACACTAAATCAGGAGAATACCGGTCGACAATTTCAAGAGCTTGTGCGCCATTGGAGGCTTGGTACGTTTCATACCCTTCTTTTTGCAAGACTTCGTTCAACAAAATTCTAATCCCAAATTGATCGTCGACGATTAATATTTTCTCTGCCATATGGATCCCACCCCTTACAATGGTTTGAATTCGTACCGGTATGTATATTGATGCCCCATCCCAACTAAATAAACAATGAAACATGAACAGCGAAAGAGGTACCTCCTCCTATCCTGAACCACATCTATCTCTCTAAATCAAAACTATACTTCTCTTTTTTACGATTAAATTCCTTCTTTCTGGAGATGTTTAAAACCATAATTTTGCCATATTGTATTATAAAAGTAGATTTTAAACAAAAAATATCCTCCACAAAATTAAGGCCCTTTTTCACGTTTCATTTTCCATTCATTCCATCCGTTTGTCTGCGACCTTTCTGAAAGGATGAATGGCCCATTCACTCAAAAAGGAAAAATAATCCATAATCGTGCTGATTGACTGTTTGAAAGCGATCCAAAAAAACAAAACTTCTGTGCAGAAGCGGCTAACCAATTTCTGCACAGAAGTTCGATTGACCATCATTCTATTGATCTTTTTAAAAAGCCTTGTCCTCTTTCAACGATTTCATGTCAAATGATAGATGTGTTTTTCCACACATTCATTTGATCTATATCTGAATAAGATACTTTCTTATGCTTGATTTTCTATAGCGGCTTTTACAAAGTCACGGAACAACGGCTGCGGACGAGTAGGTCTTGAAGTAAATTCAGGATGGAATTGGCTGGCGACAAACCAAGGATGATCTTTTAATTCGATGATTTCAACCAAACGCCCATCCGGACTTGTACCGGAAAAAACAAAACCATGTTTTTCCATTTGTTCCCGATATTCGTTATTAAATTCATATCGATGGCGATGACGCTCATAAATGACTTCTTCTTTATAAGCTTCATACGCTTTTGTCCCTTCCGAAAGCTTGCAAGGATACAATCCAAGCCGCAAAGTTCCGCCAAGATCCACTACATCCTTTTGTTCCGGAAGCAAATCAATAATCGGATATTTTGTATCAGGACGAATTTCAGAAGAATGAGCTCCTTCCAATCCCAGTACATTTCTAGCAAATTCCACCGACGCCAGCTGCATGCCAAGGCAGATGCCCAAGAATGGAACCCGATTCTCTCGGGCATATTGGATGGCAACGATCTTTCCTTCAATTCCCCGATCGCCAAATCCGCCCGGAACTAAAATTCCATCTGCCTCTTTGAGCAAATCGGATACATTTTCCGAGTTCACATGTTCCGAATTGACCCATTGAATTTCAATTTCTGAATCAAAAGCGTACCCGGCATGTCTTAAGGCCTCAACAACGGAAATATAAGCGTCTTGAAGTTCCACATATTTTCCGACCAAAGCTATCTTTGTTTTCCGCGATAAGTTTCTCACGCGGTCGACAAGTTCTTTCCATTCCGTCATATCCGCTTCATGACATTGCAATTTCAAATGTTGGCAAACAATTTCATCTAGTTTTTGTTCTTGAAGAGCGAGCGGAACGGCATACAATGTATCGGCATCTCTTGACTCAATGACAGCTTTTGGATCTATATCGCAAAACAAAGCAATTTTATCTTTCATTTCTTGCGATATCGGCATTTCTGTACGCACGACAATCACATTTGGCTGAATGCCGAGGCTGCGCAATTCTTTTACGCTATGTTGGGTCGGCTTCGTTTTCATTTCACCAGCTGCTTTTATATAAGGAATCAACGTACAATGGATGTACATCACATTGTCACGCCCAACATCATTTTTAATTTGACGGATTGCCTCTAAAAATGGCAGCGACTCGATATCGCCGACTGTTCCGCCGATTTCTGTGATCACCACATCCGCGTTCGTCGTTTTTCCTGCCCGAAATACCCGATCTTTAATTTCATTCGTTACATGGGGGATAACTTGCACCGTTCCGCCTAAGTATTCACCGCGTCTTTCTTTTCTTAATACAGCCGAATACACTTTCCCGGTTGTAACGTTGCTGTATTTATTTAAATTAATATCAATAAAACGTTCATAATGCCCAAGGTCAAGATCCGTTTCCGCTCCATCATCCGTAACAAACACTTCTCCATGCTGATATGGACTCATTGTACCTGGGTCCACATTGATATACGGATCAAATTTTTGAATCGTCACATTTAATCCTCGGTTTTTTAAAAGCCTGCCTAAAGATGCAGCCGTAATTCCTTTTCCCAAAGAAGAAACCACACCGCCAGTTACAAATATATATTTTGTCAATTTAGTTCCCCCTTCATAATGTTCGCTGATATCTGAAACAACTGTTGTATATAATGTTCCTTAGTTTTTTGGGTAAAATACAAAAACGCCCCTCTTACCTATGAACAGTAAGGGAGCGTTCTTTCTTCTTTATATACAAAAAAGTTTTTATAGAGCCCAGATAACATACTACAATTCTCATTAAAAGAAGTCAAGCGCAGAATTATAATTCCTTTTCTTTGTCAATAGTGTCTAAATCCTCGTCCAATTCGTCTTCGTCCAAATCATAGTCTTCATCCAGAAGATCGTCATCAAAATCTTCTTCTTCATCCAAATCGTCAAAATCCTCTTCGTCATCCAGATCATCTTCTACTTCGTCGAGGCTGTCATCAAAATCATCCAGATCTTCGAAATCACCATCCTCCACCGTATCATCGTAATCTTCGAGTTCATCTTCCACCGCTTTTTTCGCCTTTTTCTTTCGTACTTTCACCGTCGGAGCGGTTTCTTCTTCAATTTGATCAATTGGATACCACGCTCTTAACCCCCATTGGTTTTCACCTAAGGCAAGAAAACGACCGTCAATATTTAAATCCGTATAAAACTGAACCATTTTATCCTGAATTTCTTCATCGGACAACTCTAATATTTTTTGAATTTCGTTCAGTAATTGTTGGAATGGAATGGCTTGTTTTTTGTTTTCTAGAATGGCAAAGGCCAGCTCAATAAAAGACATTTCATTTAACTCATCTTTCGACAACTGTTCAAGATTCACTGTTCGCACTTCCTTTCTCTATTTCCACACTCTTTAAGGAGCGAAAAAAACAAAGTGTTGATCCATTCGGGTGCTTCCTGCTCAAGAGCACATAAAGAACACGGATTAAAACCCAGCCTTTTCTTATGCTGAAATTACGCTCTGTACATTATTGAACACTAGAATACATATTTTCCATTATAAACAATAATGCTTTGTTTATGCCATATATAATCCGCTTATTCACTCATTTTTTCACTCTTATAAGAAGTTCCCCAGATGCTCACATTCATTTTCTTCCGATCTTTTGTCTTCACTCGATAAGCAGCCGTCAGGAAAAAAATAGATAAAAACAAAAAAGGAACAGCTCCCAATTGTTTTTCATAAAGAAAGGAGGAGACAGCTACAAAGGAACCGATTGCGACCCATCTTCGCAAAATTTTCATCGCTCCACGCCCCAAGTTATCTTTCGCTGTATTATTATAGCGCGAATATTCTTCATATACTACTCCCTACTGCAGCTTCAGCAAAAGAGAGGGACCCCTCTTTTGATCATCACTTGACGTGCTTGGTCCCGTCTTTCGAAGAGATGAGCAAAATATTGAAATGTCTTATGAATGATCAGAAACCGACCGGCCTTTCCATCCGTACGACAAAATTGATTTCATCCTTTCCTCTTCTTCTTTTAACACCCTTTCGTTCCAAATGAAAGGGTGGTTTGTAAAAAAGACAGATATTCACAATTTATGTTTATGTCTTGGACAGACGAAATTGATTTGGTTTTTTACAATACGCAGTTTTTTATCGGAAAGAATACACAGAAACCTGCCAAATCTTTTAGCTCTTTCCTTGTTCCAACGTTTTTAAAATCCATTTTATGTACTGTGAACTACCCGCCACCTTCGCTTCGCTTAGAGGTGAGGGCTTCTAAGGTAATCGCACCTAACGGTACGAAATTTACTTAGCTATCGAGCCTGTTCCATGCTCTATTTATGATGATGCTAATGCCAACAGTCGCAATCCTTCACGCTTGATATTGATAGAAGCATTCCAATCTCTATCTGCTACAAAACCACAATCACAATGGAATATGCGCTCAGAAAGAGATAGAGACTCCTTTACTTGACCGCAACATGAACAAGTTTTGGATGATGGAAACCACTTATCTATTTTGAGAAGCTTTTTCCCCTGCTCCTCTAACTTGTATTGGAGAAATTTCGTGAACATGCCCCATGCATGATCAGCAACGCTTTTGCCGAAATTGAGTGCTTGGGACATTCCCTTCATGTTGAGGTCTTCGATAACCACGCAATCATATAGTTTCGCTAATTTGTGCGATTCCTTATGTAGAAAGTCTTTTCGTTGATTCGCAATTCTTTCATGTAGCTTCGCCACTTTTAGTCGTTGCTTGTGCCAACGATTAGAACCTTTCTTTCTGCGTGATAGAACACGCTGTTCTTTCGCTAATTTTCCCAAGGCTTGGCGATAGAAACGAGGGTAATTGGCTGTCTTACCTTCTTCACTATCGACAAATAAACCGTTCATGGAAAAATCTAATCCAACCACAGCTTGTACTTCTTTTTGTACAGGTTGATGTTCGCATTCAGTGAGAATAGAAACATAGTATTTTCCTGTTTTTGTTCGAGAAACCGTACAAGACTTGATGATATGATGTGACGGAATTTCTTGATGTTGTTTGATTTTTACAAGTTTCAGTTTCGGTAATTTGATATAACCATCCAAAAGCATAATGTTTCCGTTGACCACGTTGGTTGTGTAGGACTGTCTCGCCTTTCGGCTTTTGAACTTCGGAAATTCAGCACGACCAGAGAAGAAGTTTTGGTATGCCTTCTGCAAATTCAGTTGAGCGTTTGCCAACGCAAGGCTGTCTACTTCTTTGAGCCATGGAAATTCCTTTTTGTACTTTGCAGGAGTCGGGAATTTTTTTTGCTTTTTCAAGGCTTCTTTGTCGTCCTTGAATGGTTCATATGTTTCCATTCGTTCAGCCAACATTTTGTTGTAGACGAAACGAACGCAACCGAAGGTTTTTGTAAGAAGTCGCTCTTGTTCTTGTGTTGGGTACAGACGAAATTTATATGCTTTGTTTGCCATATCAAATCACCTCACTTCCTCCCTTGATTTTCTATATACTGCTTTATCACTTCAATGGGCGCACCACCTGTTGTAAGTAAGCAAAAGCTTCTTGACCAAAAATACTCTTTCCAAAGTTTTCTTTTCACTTGTGGAAAATGCTTTTTGATAAGTCTTAGAACTTGCACTTTTATAGGCATTGATGAACTTTGATAGTTCACTATTCGGATGTGCTTTGAACAAAATATGTACATGGTCAAGATCGTGATTCCATTCGCCCAAGGAAATATTGTAATGTTCACCAAGTCGAATAAACATATCTTTTGCATAGTCAGATATGGGGTCATCAATCACTTGTCTGCGATATTTTACGACCAGAACAAGATGATAATACAAAAGGAATACCGAATGATTATTATTATCTAATTCCGTTGATATAACAGTCTTTCATTTATATAAATACTGATTATATCGTAGTACAAAAAAGAGACAACTTTAGGCTACGCCTAACCGAAATTCATCTCCCACTTTCACTGGTGCTTCCGCACTTTCACGTTTAGAAGTAGGAGACTTCTTTCGGAGGGAAGTTAAATTCACTTGCCATTTCTTTAGTAGTTGTGCGATGAAACTCTTTTTTAAAAAAAGGACCGTCCCTCTAATCATCTCATTTCGCCTTTTTTGAATCAGTTGTTCATCTTTTACAGAAGCATGAACTTTTCTTCCTTTCATACGATCGACCGCCTTTTCATCAGGCATAGTTTGTTCTAGTCTTGGCTGCTTTTGACCATTTGCGGTAAAAAAAGTCTGCGCTCCTTTGCGTATTCTGGCGCCCTCTTTGACGGAGACCTTTTGATACTGTGCAAAAAAACGCAGAGGAGTCAGACTTCCGACTTCTCGTCCAATTGGGATCATGGTTATTTTATAGGCAAGCTCTTGCCGTTGATATTTTTTTCGATTTTTATTCCTTTGTTAACATTCTAGAGATAACCAGTTTTTGAATTTCTTGTGTTCCTTCATAGATTTGGGTGATTTTAGCATCACGCATAAAGCGTTCCACCGGATAATCTTTTGTAAACCCGTAGCCACCAAAAACTTGAACGGCTTCGATTGTGACTTTCATCGCTGTATCTCCGGCAAAAAGCTTCGACATGGCGGAAGCTTTTCCGTATGGAAGACCTTGCGATTCAAGCCAAGCAGCTTGATAGGTTAATAATCTGGCTGCTTCTACACCGGTTGCCATATCCGCTAATTTAAAAGAAATTCCTTGGTTGGCGATGATCGGCTTGCCAAATTGATGACGCTCTTTCGCGTAGGCTATTGCGGCATCCAAAGCGCCTTGAGCAATACCAACCGCCTGAGCGGCAATCCCATTTCTCCCTCCATCCAACGTCATCATGGCAATCTTAAAGCCATCTCCCTCATTTCCAAGAAGATTTTCTTTTGGAACCCGGCAATCTTCAAAAATAATTTCCGTCGTAGGCGAAGAGCGGATTCCCAGCTTTTTTTCTTTTTTGCCAATGGAAAATCCCTCAAATCCGCTTTCCACAATAAACGCGCTAATGCCACGGTGCTTCTTTTCCGGTTCCATCATGGCAAAGACGACATATATATCCGCTTCACCGCCGTTCGTGATAAAAATTTTCGACCCATTTAAGATGTAGTCATCTCCATCCCGCCGCGCAGTGGTTTTCATTGCACTGGCATCCGATCCAGATCCCGGTTCCGTCAAACCGTATGCTCCGATCTTTCTTCCTTCCGCCATTGGTCTTAAATATTTTTGTTTTTGCTCTTCACTGCCGAATTTATAAATCGGCCAACCGGCAAGAGATGTATGGGCCGAAAGGGTAACGCCAATAGAAGCGTCTACTCTTGACAGCTCTTCTATCGCAATACAGTACGCAAGATAATCACTGCCGATCCCGCCGTATTCTTCCGGCCACGGGATTCCAGCAAGTCCTAATTCTGCCATTTTTTCAAATAAAGTCCGATCAAAACGTTCTTCTTCGTCCCGTTCACTTGCAGTCGGCTCCACTTCCTTTTGGGCGAAATCACGTACTGTTTTTCGAATCATTTCATGCTCTTCCGATAATTGAAAATTCATTTTCAGCACCTCTTCTCACAACCGTTTACTAATGACGATTCTTTGTATTTCATTTGTTCCTTCATAGATTTGGGTGATTTTGGCATCTCGGAAATAGCGCTCAACGGGATGGTCTTTCGAATAGCCCTCCCTCCCGAAGACTTGGATTGCCTCCGTTGTGACTTCCATGGCGATATTGGATGCGAATAGTTTTGCCATGGATGCTTCCTTCTCGCATGGAAGCCCCCGGGAATGCAAAAACGCCGCCCGGTATACTAACAATTTTGCCGCTTCCACATTCGTTGCCATATCCGCCAATCGAAAGTCCACGCCTTGCTCAGAGATGGACGATTCCCCCGTTGACCGCTGCTCTTTGACATAGGAGACCGCTTTTTCCAAGGCAGCTTCCGCAATTCCCAACGCTTGGGCCGCAATGCCGATGCGTCCGGTATTGAGATTGGTGATCGCCACCTTAAACCCCTCGCCTTCCTTTCCGAGTAAGTTTTCTACTGACACTTTCATGTCTTCGAACGTCAATTGAACGGTTCGAGAGCCGTGAAGCCCCATTTTCCGTTCGTTTTTTCCTATATGAAAACCGGGAGTCTCCCTTTCAACGATAAAAGCGGAAATCCCTTTTCTTCCTGCTTCAGGATTAGTGGAGGCAAACACAATGTATGTATTCGCCTCCCCTCCGTTCGTTATAAATATCTTTGAACCGTTTATAATATAGTGATCCCCTCGTTTGACCGCTCTCGTTCTTAAACTAGCCGCATCTGAACCGGAACCTGGCTCGGTCAGGCAAAAAGCTCCCAAATACTCTCCCTTTGCCAACTTCGGAATATACTTATGTTTTTGTTGAGGAGTTCCAAAATGCAAAATGGGATTCGTGCCAACGGACGTATGAACGGATAAAATAACTCCAATGGTTGCGCTGACTTTGGACAGCTCCTGAATTGCCAAAATATAAGAAATAAAATCCAGTCCGCGGCCTCCGTATTCTTCCGGAATAGGAATGCCCATTAGCCCCTTTTTTGCCATTTTGTCTACAATACGCCTCGGAAACTCCCCTTGCTCCATTCGGTCCAAATACGGCTCTATTTCTTCCTTGGCAAAATCATGAACCGCTTTTCGAAACATTTCCTGTTCTTCCGTGAAGTGAAGCTTCATCGCTGTCCCCCCAAGAAAGTAGTGATGACAGCCTAAACAGCTCTTCTCGCTGTCCCTGTTTTAAACCCCTTTGTCCTTATTCAAACAATGTTTAAGAATATTCATAAAATCCTTTTCCCGTTTTTTTGCCTAGCCACCCAGCTTTTACATATTTTCTTAAAAGCGGACATGGACGATATTTATCATCGCCGAACCCTTCATGAAGGGTTTCCATAATATACAAGCAAGTATCAAGGCCGATAAAATCGGCCAACGTAAGCGGTCCCATTGGATGATTCATCCCCAATTTCATCACTTCATCGATGGCTTCTTTTGTTGCGACCCCTTCATATAATGCATAAATGGCTTCATTGATCATCGGCATCAGTACTCGGTTCGAAATAAATCCAGGGAAGTCATTTACTTCAATCGGCACTTTTTGAAGAGATTTGGTCAAGGACTCAATGGATTGATACACTTCCTCCGCTGTTTGCAATCCGCGAATAATCTCCACAAGCCTCATTACCGGCACCGGATTCATAAAATGCATGCCGATTACTTTTTCCGGCCTATTCGTGGCCGCAGCGATTTCCGTGATCGGCAAGGATGAAGTATTGGAGGCCAAAATGGCGTGCTCCGGCGCATATTTGTCTAATTCAGCAAAAATGCTTTTTTTGACTTCCATATTTTCTACTGCTGCTTCAATGACTAAATCCACATCACCGGCATCTTGAATATCAATCGATTTCCTTAATCGGGAAAGCGTTTGATCTCTCTCCTCATTTGTTATCTTTCCCTTTTCCGCTTGCCGGGCTAAATTTCGGGCAATGACTGCGAAACCCTTGTCTAAAAATTCTTCCTTAATGTCGTTTACGATAACTTGATAGCCGGATTGCGCACAAACTTGTGCGATTCCGGACCCCATTTGGCCGGCGCCGACAACCATGACCGTTTTGATATCCATTCATTTCACCTCAACCATTCATTCGGGAACCAGACACTTCCAAATCTTCTTTTTCATTAGGAAGACAGCCTCCGTCCCCTTCACGCCAGCTAAAAAGGCGCAAAAAGGAGCAGCTGCCGGAGGCTTCCTTCTCCGGTTGTCAAAACGGTATCCCCATTGAATTCGTGTAATCTTTTCTATAGAATTTGAATCCCTCGCTTTTAAAGTGAAAACGATATCTGAGCCGCATCTGTCCTGACGAAAGGTCCATCAACCAAACAGGTAAAACCACACTTTATTGTTTGGGAACGTCAATCATAACGGCATCACCTTGACCCCCGCCGCTGCAAATGGCCGCCACTCCTATTCCGCCGCCTCTTCTTCTTAACTCGTATGCCAACGTGAGAACTATCCGTGCTCCGCTTGCCCCGATCGGGTGGCCGAGAGCAACCGCCCCGCCATTGACATTGATTCTATCAAGATCGATCCCGGCTATTTGACTGCTTGCCAGCGCCACTACGGCAAAAGCTTCATTAATCTCAAATAAATCGATGTCATCAATTGATTTTCCGGTTTTTTTCAAAAGCTCATTAATGACCAATCCGGGAGTTTTCGGAAAATTTTCCGCCTCTACCGCCACAGCCTCATGAGCAATAATCCGAGCAAGGATGTTTTTGCCTTCTTTTTCGGCGCGCTCTTCGCTCATCAGAACCAGAGCCGCCGCTCCATCATTTACACCCGGAGCATTTCCCGCCGTGATCGTTCCGTCTCGATCAAAAGCCGGCTTTAATTTGGCCAGCTTCTCAATGGACGTATCTTTACGCGGCGCTTCATCATCGGACACCAACACCGGTTCGCCTTTTGGCTGCGGGACTTCGACAGGAACAATTTCCTCGGCAAACTTTCCTTCCTCCATTGCCTTAATGGCCAACTGATGGCTGCGATAAGCCCATTCATCTTGTTCTTCGCGGGAAATGCCCAGTTCTTTTCCGGTCTTGTTTCCGAACGTACCCATATGGACTCCTGAAAAGGCGCACGTTAAACCATCATAGATCATTAAATCCACCAATTTGTCATCGCCCATTCTCAAGCCGGAACGGACGTTTTGCAAAACGTAAGGAGCATTGGACATCGACTCCATTCCGCCTGCTACCACTACTTCTCCGTCTCCCGCACGAATGATTTGGTCCGCCAATGTGATGCTTCTTATTCCTGATGCGCAGACTTTATTGATCGTTTCCGTTTTGACGTTCCAAGGAATTCCCGCTTTTCTCGCGGCCTGTCTGGACGGAAGCTGCCCCTGTCCTCCTTGAAGAACGGTCCCGATGATCACCTCATCGACTTCCGCCGGTTGAACATTTGCTCGAAGCATCGCTTCTTTCATCGCGACCGCTCCAAGTTCGGGAGCCGTTAAAGAACGTAAACTCCCTCCAAGTTTTCCGATCGGCGTCCTTGCTCCCTCAACAATCACTGTTTTCACCATTTTTTCCATCTCCTTTCCCTTATAAAGGAAACGCTTACACACAAATGAACATTCGCTCAATGTATGGAATAAGGAGAAATGGACAAGTGCCCCTTATCATCTTTTCTTTATTTTAAATGAAATTCGGATGAAAGGTAAATACATTTTTGAAAATTCAAAATTTAATGCATTATATCGTCTTTTGATCAAGATGAAATTGGCATTTCTGCTTCTTTCGGACCAAACACTGCTCTTTCCAGAATTTCAGCAATATCCAGTGTAGCCACTGTCTCTTCCACTTCTTTAGCCTTTGTACCATCAGACAACATCGTCAAACAATAGGGACATCCTGAACTAATCACTGTCGGCCGGACAGCTAACGCTTGTTCAGTGCGAGCCACGTTGATACGTTGACCTGTGTCTTCTTCTGTCCACATCAATCCTCCGCCTGCCCCGCAACACATTCCTGTTTCACGATTGCGCTCCATTTCCACCAATTTTACCCCTTTAATGGACTTCAAAATATCCCGCGGCGGGTCAAAAACATCATTGTAACGGCCCAAATAACAAGAATCATGGAATGTGATCGTTTCATTCACTTCATATTTCGGCCGGAGTTTCCCTTCCCTTACCAGCTTGGCCAGAAGTTCAGTGTGATGATAGACTTCCGCTTTGAATCCAAAATCCGGATACTCATTTTTGAATACATTGTAAGCGTGCGGGTCAATAGTGACGATTTTCCGCACTCCAATCTTTTCAAATTCCGCGATATTTTGTTGAGCCAGCTCTTGGAATAAAAATTCATTTCCAAGGCGGCGTGGTGTATCGCCGGAATTTTTTTCTTTATTTCCGAGAATGGCAAACTTAACGCCCGCTTCATTTAGCAATTTTGCAAAAGACAAAGCAATTTTTTGGCTGCGGTTGTCAAATGAACCCATCGATCCAACCCAGAATAAATACTCGAATTCCTCTCCCGCTTTCTTCATTTCTTTTACAGTCGGAACATGAACGTCTTCTTGAGCATCCCGCCAATTTTCTCTATCTTTTCTGTTTAACCCCCACGGATTCCCTTGCCTTTCTATGTTCTGCATGACTCTTTGGGCATCAGGCGCCACTTTCCCTTCTGTTAAAACAAGATAGCGGCGCAAATCAATAATCTTGTCGACATGCTCATTCATCACCGGGCATTGGTCTTCACAATTGCGGCAAGTGGTGCATGCCCAAATTTCTTCTTCCGTGATGACATCGCCTATTAAAGATGGGTTATAGTCTACAGCGGCTGCGGCTTCTATGGACCCTTCGTTTTTCGCGGCCAAAGCAAGCTGATTTCCTTTCGTATTTTGAAAAGCGAACGCCGGCACCCAAGGCTGTTTGGAGGTGACCGAGGCTCCGTAATTCGTTAAATGATCCCGAAGTTTGACGATCAAATCCATCGGTGACAACATTTTTCCTGTCCCTGTCGCCGGACACATATTTGTGCATCTTCCGCATTCCACGCAAGCATAAAGATCAACAAGCTGAAGTTGTGTGAAATCTTCAATTTTGCCGACCCCGAACGATTGTTGAGATTCATCTTCAAAATTGATAGGGTGTAGTTTTCCTTTATGGTCCAGCCGATTTAAATACACATTTGCGGGACCGGCGATCAAGTGAGCATGTTTAGATTGAGGCACATAAACAAGGAATGTCAGCAGAACGAGCAAGTGAATCCACCAGAAAATATAGAATACGGTGACAGCAGCTGTCTTGCCGATCCCCGTTAGAGCCACCGCTATGGCGGAAGCTACCGGCTCGTTCCAAGTCCAGCTAATGGATGGTTCGTGCCAAATGATGTCCATGCCGTTACCCGCCAATACGGATATCATGAGCGATCCAATAAAGAGAAGTACGAGTCCCGCTTTAAAATTTCGTTTTAAACGAACAAGCTTTTCAATATATCGGCGATAAAACGCCCAACCTACCGCAAATAAAATCAGCAAACTGACGATTTCCTGAAAAAAAGTAAAACCTGGATACACCGGACCAAGCGGCAAATGGGACCCCGGGGCAATTCCTTTCCAAATAAAATCGACCGCCCCAAACTGCACAAGAATAAATCCGTAGAAAAAAATCACATGGTATATTCCGCTTTTCTTGTCTTTCAATAATTTTTGCTGGCCGAAAACATAAACCCAAATCTTGTTCAAACGCTCTTTAACACGGTGGTCAAACTCTGTTTTTTTTCCCAGTTTGATGTATTCTATTCGCGTTTTGACCACATAGGCAAACAAATACACAGCGTAAGCAGTGACAAGAATGGCCGCAATCAAATTTACCCATAATAATCCATTCATATCTTCTTCAGCACTCCCTTCCCCTATCTTTGAACAGCTCTTCTTTTCAATTATATTAGAGTAAAAATATATAATTTTCTGAATTTACTTATTTCTATTATATAATGAATGAATGTTCAGTCAACCTTTTTCTCGAACAAACTTTTTCAATCAACCAAAAACAGACAGCGGATCGAGGCTTTCATTCCTGGAATTTTATCTTCAATAACAGGCTAAATGCTTCTTGAAGCAACAAGATCCTTTCATTCTCGCACGTAAAATGGCTAGGAATGGGACAGACTAAAAAAAGATGACGACATATGGAAAGGGGATGGCTTTATGATATGGATGTGGGCTGTTGGATTGGTTATCGTTCTCATTATTTGGTTGACCATCGATTTTTACTTCGGAAAAAAATGGTTTAGAAAACGCGTCGCGCTGCGAAATTATCCTATACAGACAGGAGATCTTGAATTCATTACGGATGGACAGGATTTTTTCAAACGTTTGTTTAAAGATATAAACGATTCGACCAGTTCTATTGATATCCTCTTTTATATCGTAAAAAACGACGCCCTTAGCGAACATTTTTTAAAGCTTTTAGAGCAAAAAGCGAAAGAAGGAATACAAGTCCGTCTTCTATGCGATTGGGTCGGAAGCTTCGGTTTAAAAAGAAAAAGGATCAAACAGTTAAAAGCCAATGGCGTTCAGTTTGCTTTTTCTAACCGCCCGAAACCCCCTTTTTTCTTTTTTACTTTTCAGCAGCGGAACCACCGCAAAATCACCATCATTGATAAAAAAATTGCTTATATCGGCGGCTTTAATATCGGCGGCGAATACATCGGGAGAAAGCTGCGTTTATCCCCCTGGCGCGACTACCATCTTCGCTTGACAGGCCCTGGCGTTTCAGATCTCCTAAAAGAATTTAGGATGGATTGGCAAGCGGCGGGTGAAAAAGATACGGAACCTGCAGACTCGTCTGTTCCAAATGCAGGAAATGGCGGAATCATGCATCAATTTACCTTTTCGGACGGAGTCGGCCTTGATGAACAATTAGAAAATGAGCTGTTGAAAGCAAAAAAGTCTATATTGATCGGCAGCCCTTACTTTATTCCAACGAAACGCCTTTTAGATGCTTTATTAAAAGCTCTCAAACGAGGCGTCCGTGTCTCCGTTATCATCCCTTGTAAAAAAGACCATCCGCTTGTTCGGGAAGCCGCCTATCCTTTTCTTCAACAAATATTGAAAGCAGGAGCAAACGTTTACGAATTTCAAGCCGGTTTCTACCACGCAAAAGCGATCATCATTGATCATGAGAAAGCCATTATCGGAACGACGAACTTTGACCAAAGAAGCGTCAGCCTGAATTTTGAGTGCAATTGCTTTATTTACAACCCTTCTTTTATCCAAAACGTGATCATGAAAGAGATTCAAGAAGACATACGTCAATCGAAAATCATGACGTATAAAGAAGCCAAAAAAATGGATCCGGCAACCTATGCAAAAGCCACATTGGCTAAAACGCTGCTTCCTTTGCTATAAAATGAGGCGTTCAGCTTCTTCTTTCCATGAAAAAAGGGGGGGTATACCCCCTATTGCATGAAAGGCTCTCCATTCCTCCAGTTTTGGCCCGTTTTTTGGACGAAATCGCTGTTTCTTCCGAAAAAACGCCTCGAGGAATGGGCAAGCCGAATGAAATAGCAAAAAATGTTCTTGAATCGCTTTTTTCTCACATTTTTTCCGGTGCAGAAACACCGATCAAGCTTAATGCATTTTTAAGCGTTATTTGAACGGCTTTCACTAAAGAAAGTCGAGCCTTGGATAAAGGAAGATGATCTTGATCCAAAACTTTATTGGCATTGTAAAAGCTGTGGAAAGCAGAAGCCAACTCTTGAATGTAATTGGCTACCCGGTGTGGCGTCCGCTTTTCTGCTGCGTCAGCGATAACTAGTGGAAAATATCCTAGTTTTTTCAATAAATCAATTTCTTTTTCCGTTCCAAGCAACGATAAATCTACTTGATCATCAATAGAAATTTGCTGTTCTTCCGCTTGCCGCAAAATGCTGCAAATGCGCGCATGAGCGTATTGTGCATAATAAACCGGGTTTTCATTAGACTGAGAAACGGCAAGATCCAAATCAAAATCCATATGAGTGTCCCCGCTTCTCATCGCGAAAAAGTAACGAACCGCATCCAGACCCACTTCTTCAATCAGTTCACGCATTGTGACCGCTTTTCCGGTACGTTTGCTCATTTTCATCTTTTCGCCGTTTTTGTATAAATGAACAAGCTGTATAATTTCTACTTCCAGATTCTCTGCATTAAAGCCAAGCGCCGAGATTGCTGCCTTCATTCTCGGAATATAGCCGTGGTGGTCCGCTCCCCAAATATTGATCACTTTATCAAACCCGCGTTCGAATTTATCGCGGTGATACGCGATATCCGGTGTTAAATATGTGTAAGAACCGTCGCTTTTAATGAGTACACGATCTTTGTCATCGCCAAAAGCGGTAGAGCGAAACCAAAGAGCACCGTCTTTTTCATATGTGTAGCCGCTTTTGCGCAATACTTCCAACGCTTCATCGATTTTTCCATTTTTATAAAGAGATGTTTCCGAATACCAAACATCGAAAGATACACGGAAGTTTTCTAAATCTTTTTTCAGTTTTTCCATTTCATATTTCAAGCCGTATTCTCTGAAAAATTGATAGCGTTCTTGCTCGTCTACATGAAGATATCGATCCCCGAACTCTTCTGCTAAACGTTTCCCGATCTGGACGATATCTTCTCCATAATAGCCGTCTTCCGGCAAATCTTTATCTTTTCCGAGCGCCTGAAAATAACGAGCCTCCACGGAAAGGGCAAGATTATGGATTTGGTTTCCGGCATCATTAATATAATACTCGCGCGTCACTTCATAACCGGCTTTTTCCATTACGTTGCACAATGAATCGCCGACTGCCGCCCCGCGGGCATGTCCAAGATGTAAATCGCCTGTTGGGTTAGCCGATACAAATTCCACTTGAATTTTTTGTCTAGCTCCCGCGTTGGACTCGCCGTAGCGGTCTTTCGCCTCTAAAATGGCCGGAATTAACTTTGTTAAATAATGATGATCCATAAAAAAATTAATAAAACCCGGTCCGGCAATTTCGATTTCTTTTACCGATGCCTGGGAACGATCGAATTGATTCTTAATTTCATCCGCAATTTGGCGAGGCGGCTTTTTCGCGATTCGAGCCAACTGCATCGCAATATTGGTCGAATAGTCGCCGTGCGCTTTATCTTTTGGAGTTTCTAACACAATAGCCGGCAACTCTTCCTCCGCTGCCAGCCCCGCTTTTAACACAGCCGCTTTAATTTCCGATTTCAACTGTTCCTGAATCTTTCCTACGATATTCATACATTCTTTACCTCCTCAAACGTGATGGACAAGGAATATATTCCGAGGAACTTTCCTTGCATAAATAAATCGTATGTCAAAGCCAAACGGCCGTTCAACGGCTTCTCGCTGTATGTATATCGATCCATGTTCCGGGTGATCGTATTTAATAACAGTGTACCATAAGGGCTGTCGTAAGAACCGCTCATCGGGTGATTTTTATCGAAAACAAGCCTGGATTTTACCGCTCCATTTCTTAAAATGACGGCTTCTTCACCTGACATCTTTACAATCGTTCTAACGGTCCCTTCTTCTTGGACTTCCGTATATTTTAAGTAAACGGATCCGCCTTTTTCAAAGTATTCCCCAAATAAAACCAGTTCAAATTCTTCCTTTTCCTCATCGTTCGTAATCACTGTAGACAGATGAATTTTGACTGTTCTTTTTTGGTCGATCGAATCCGCCAAACCCTCCACATCCCTTTCAAAAAGACTCATTCCATTTATTTGCATCTTTAAATCAATGTCAACAGTCATGTCGAGCGGCACTTTTAATCCTCTTGGGACAATATTCTGGAAAGTGCAATGACTCGTTTTCACTTTTGCGGTGCCATGCCCAATGTTTTCATTCCTGTTCAATCAAACTAAAAAAACCGTTCCGTTTTTCGTTCACTATAACTTTATCATTATAAGAGGGATTTCTTCAAAAGGCAATGTAGGGAGTCTTTAAAAAATTTTTCCACACCTTTTCTAA
The DNA here is from genome assembly GCF_038006725.1 of Bacillus sp. FSL W8-1127. NCBI lineage: Bacteria > Bacillati > Bacillota > Bacilli > Caryophanales > Bacillaceae > Bacillus > Bacillus sp. FSL W8-1127. The sequence continues at coordinate 3,369,898 of NZ_JBBOVU010000001.1, forward strand.
TTAAAAGCTTGCTTAACGAAATCAAATTTTATAAAAAAAAGATCTGCCCTAAAACAGCTTAGCCGGGAAGTTTTCCTTCCCCCAGCCGTCTTGAGCAGATCCTTTTTTATAAGCCAAAATGATATGATTAAAACCAGCCCAACAGCATTTCGCGAATCAATTTGCTGGCTGTATTAGCCGTTTGCTCAGAGTGGTCGTACACAGGCGCCACCTCGACAAGGTCGGCTCCCACCACTTGAACTTCGGAACGGCTGATTTCCAAAATGGATGCGAGCAATTCTTTTGAAGTAATCCCGCCGCAATCTACCGTTCCGGTTCCCGGAGCGTGAGCCGGATCCAGCACATCGATATCAATCGTCACATAAACCGGCCGGCCTTTTAATCGTGGCAAAATCTCTTTTAAAGGTTCAAGAACTTCAAATTTGGCAATGTACATACCATTTTCTTTCGCCCATTGAAATTCTTCTTTCATTCCGGAGCGTATGCCAAACGAAAATACATTCTCAGGACCGATCAATTCAGCTACTTTTCGAATCGGAGTCGCATGGGATAAAGGCTCTCCTTCATAATCCGTCCGCAAATCTGTATGGGCATCCATATGAATCACCGCCAAATTTGGATAGCGCTTATAGACGGATTTAATGACCGGCCACGACACGAGATGCTCTCCCCCCATTCCCAGAGGAGATTTCCCGTCTGCCAGCAATTGGTCAATATACTCTTCGATTATTTTTAAGCTTCTTTCTGCATTCCCGAAAGGAAGGGGGATATCGCCGGCATCAAAATAGCGGATTTCCTTTAGTTCTCTGTCCAAATAAGGGCTGTATTCCTCAAGTCCAATCGACACTTCCCGAATCCGGGCCGGCCCGAACCGGGAACCTGGCCGGTAACTGACCGTCCAATCCATCGGCATACCGTATATGACGACTGAACTTTCCTCGTAATTTGGATGGCTGCCAATAAACACATTTCCCGAGTAAGCTTCGTCAAAGCGCATGTTTCAAGACCTCCCTGTGGCACCTCTTATTTTGTCAAATCTTGCACAAATTTCGGCAAAACAAATGCTGCTTTATGAATTTCTTTCGTATAGTATTTTGTTTCAATATCAAGAAATTGTTCATCAGGCACCGCAAGCGGGTCATATTTTTTCGAACCGATGGTAAATGACCATAAACCGCTTGGATACGTCGGGATATTGGCAAGATACAATCTCGTAATCGGGAAGATTTCCTTTACGTCCTTCTGAACTTTGCGGATTAAATCGGCTTTGAACCAAGGGTTATCGGTTTGTGCGACAAAAATGCCGTCCTCTTTCAGCGCTTTGGAAATTCCGGCGTAAAAGCCTTTTGTAAATAAATTGACTGCCGGTCCGACCGGTTCCGTTGAATCAACCATGATGACATCGTATTCATTTTCACTTTGTGCGATATGCATAAAACCGTCGTCGACTTTTACTTCCACTCGTTCATCTTCCAACCCGGATGCAATCTCCGGCAAGTATTTCTTGGAATACTCAATGACCTTGCCATCGATATCGACTAAAGTCGCTTTTTTCACATTCGGATGCTTGAGCACTTCACGGATTACACCGCCGTCTCCTCCACCCACGACCAGAACGTTTTCCGGGTTTGGATGAGTAAACAACGGAACATGCGCCACCATTTCATGGTACACAAATTCGTCTCGTTGAGTGGTCATCACCATTCCGTCGAGAAGAAGCATGTTTCCCCACTCTTCCGTTTCAACCATTTCCAAGTATTGGAAGTCCGTTTTCTCTGTATGTAAAGTCCGTTTGACCTTCATCGTAATTCCAAAATTTTCCGTCTGCTTTTCAGTAAACCAAAGTCCAGCCATTAACCTGCTTCCTTTCATTTTAAATTTGTTCTAAACATTTTCAGCCATTTTTCTCATGAAACGATAGATTTTATCCATCGTTTAGCTTATTAGAATTCCCCATTCTTATCAAATTTACAAGATGGGAGTTTTCTGATTAAAAGAGTGGAAAAACAATAAATCCTAAAAGAAAAAACCAAACATGTCAATCAGTATATTGGAAACTGCCAAAATTTCAAGAGTTTTTTTCTGCCTATGCCGCTCCTTTCACCTGCCGATGTTTAAAAAGCTGACTTTTTTTTCATACTAAAAAATGAGAGAAAACTGCTTTTATATACAAGCGGGGTGAAAATATGGAAATTATCACAAATTCAAGATCCAGTAAAACCGTGAAATACTTTCGAGCTTTCTTCTTTATTTCCCTGCTTTTATTGATATTATTTTCGGCCGGAGTTCTCGCCATATTCTCCTATGCAAAACTTTTAGGTCCTCCGCCGCTTTCAGTTCCTCAATCTACTCTTTTGTATGCGGACGACGGAACGTTAATAGGAGAATCCAACCGCGGAGAAAAACGATATTGGGTGAAAATAGAGGACATTTCTCCTTACCTCCTCGATGCCACCGTTTCGATAGAAGACCAAAAGTTTTACGAACATCATGGGTTTGATTTAAAAAGAATTGCCGGAGCCGCTTTGGCTGATGTAAAAGCGATGTCCAAAGTTCAGGGAGCCAGCACCATTTCCCAGCAGTATGCCCGCAATTTATTTCTTCATCACGACAAAACGTGGAACCGAAAATTGTTGGAAGCATTTTATACGATCCGCTTGGAAATGAATTACACAAAAAAACAGATTTTAGAAGGATATGTGAACACCATCTATTATGGCCACGGCGCATATGGGATTGAAGCAGCCAGCAAATTTTATTTCAATAAAGATGCGAAAGACCTTTCTCTCGCGGAAGCCAGTATGCTGGCCGGCATTCCTAAAGGCCCCAGCATCTACTCGCCGCTTATTTCTTTTCAAAAAGCGAAAGAACGTCAATTATTAATATTGCGCAAAATGGAGAAAGACGGCTATATTACTGCCAAACAACGCCAACAGGCAGAAAAAGAGAAACTAACGATTGTCGGAAAACAATCGGATCCGAAAAACAATATAGCCCCTTATTTTCAAGATGTCGTCAAACAAAAGCTGAAAACGGATTTGGGCTTGGACGATCGAACGATTGAATTCGGCGGGCTTCGAGTCTATACAACCTTAAATTTGAAACAGCAAAAACTGGCAGAAAAAGTAATCCAAAATCAAATCTCTCCAAACTCTCAAATACAGGTAGGGCTCGTGGCAATGGAACCGAAAACCGGCTACGTCACCGCGCTTGTCGGAGGGCGCAATTATGAACAAAGCCCTTTCAATCGTGCTGTGCAAGCCATCCGGCAGCCGGGTTCCACTATGAAGCCCTTTCTCTACTATGCTGCTTTGGAGCACGGCTTTACACCTGCCACAACGTTAAGAAGCGAATATACTGTTTTTCATTTCAACCATGGTCAAAACACCTACACACCGCACAATTTTAACGACCAGTATGCCAACCGTGAAATTACGATGGCACAAGCTTTAGCTGTATCGGACAATATTTACGCCGTCAAAACCAATATTTTTCTTAAGCCGAAAACATTGATCGAAACGGCCAAAAAATTCGGAATTACAACCCCATTGGAAAATGTCCCTTCTTTGGCACTTGGGACTTCCGGGGTCAAATTAATCGAAATGGTGAACGCCTACTCGATGTTTGCCAACGGAGGGAAACAAATCGAGCCCGTTTTTATCAAAAGAGTAGAAGACTCCCACGGAAATGTGATTTATGATAATCACCCTTTGCAAAAGCAAATATTGGATAAACGTCTCGCTTTTGTGATGACCCATATGATGACGGGCATGTTCGATAAAAAATTAAACGGCTACGCAACGGTCACAGGAGCATCAATGCTGAAAGATCTGACAAGACCTTATGCCGGCAAATCAGGCTCGACTTCCGCCGATCATTGGATGATCGGCTTCTCCCCTCAGCTGACAACAGGGATATGGACGGGATACGATAACGGAAAAGAAATAACATTAACAGAGGACAAGAAACTCGCGAAAAAAATTTGGGCCGCTTTTATGGAAAAATCGTTAAAAGGGCAGCCTAAGAAATCATTCAAACCACCAAAAGGAGTGAAAGCGGTCGCCATCAATCCGCTGAACGGAAAACTGGCAACCAAAGACTGCCCCGTTTCCGTAAAGACTTATTTTGTTGCCGGAACCGAGCCGACCGAATATTGTACGGAACACTTGAAGAAAAAAGATCATTCAAATCCAACCAAAAAGAAAGAAGAAAAAAATTGGTTTCAAAGGTTGTTTGGCTTGTAACCAAACGGCCTGCCAACAGAAAAAGCCCGGAATCTGTCTACCGGGTTTTTTCGTGTCTTCATTATTCTTAGTGGCAAACGGTTCGAACATCCTTGTTTTTTCTAACAACTATCTTAGATTTATAAAATAATCGTCGTTCCACACAAAAAAATTATTGCAAGCCATTTTTCAATTGTTCGCTGGATCGCTCCCACATGCCTTTATCATGGCTTTCCAAAAAGTCTTTTAACACTTTTTTGGATTTGGCATCCATATGATCCAATATAAAATGTCCCTTTAACGATTTATCCAATCGGTTCACATGTTCGGGCAAAGATTTGTAGCCTCTTCTTGTTTCTTGATTGACGGTCATTTCGCAAGCGGTCGCCCCGTAATAATAAGGTCCTTCTTCTCCTTGCTGGACGGTCACCCAAACGATCCAGTACGGTTTCCCATCCGGCACTTCTTCCTTATGAGGAGTAAATTTGATTCTCTTCTCTACTTCACTGCGCGCATGCATGGCGCCTAAATCGACAAACGCTTCACCCGCCTCCACGTCAATGATGACCGGTGAAACATTGTCTAGGCTTACCGCTCCTTTTCCGAATCCTCTATGGCCATCCAGTGGATCATTTTTGATAATATGAAACCCGATATTTTTCTTTTTCTCCATGTATCCAACCTCTCCTTGAACAAGATTTTATTCTCAATATATCGCAAACGCTTTCCATATCCAAACAGAGATTTTTTTCATTTTGAATTTACAGTTGAATCAAGCGGCTGCGCCATCCAAGCTGTGATTTGTCAACCATGCCTTCTCCATCGAATCTTCATCTTTCAAGATCATTCTTTACTTTTTATCCCAGCTTCTAATTCTTCCATTTCTAAATTCCATTTATCTCGTGTACTATACAATATTTCAAGGATGAAACTAGAAAAAGAATCTTGATTTTGATCGATTTCTTTTTTTAGTTTTCTGAGATCTTCTCTCAATTTTTCGACTGCTTCTTTTTTCTCATCGATGGACAGATATTCATAAATTTTTCTCATTCCATAACCGCCCTTTTTCAGTCAATGAACATAATAGCGGCAATCAAGCCATAGCCTTGCAATGGCATCTACAATTAGCAACGACTATGTACTTGTTATTCGCACATTTTAAAAAAACGGAGAAAACAACGAACTAAACCCTTGCAAAATCGCCGGCACTACCATATTGAAGAGGGGATGAATCGTATAACGGTCAAGCGGAGTAATGACTAAAATTAAAAAGATCAGCGCCCCATATTGCTCATACTGGCTCATTTTGACCCGAAAAGACGGTGTTGCAAGATCTTCAATAATGCGATATCCATCCAGTGGCGGAAACGGCAGCAAATTAAAGACAAAAAGAACAAGATTCAGCCACAACATCATATTTAATAAATCCACGAAAAACTGCGGCAATGCGGAACCACTTCCGGAACGGATGAAAAAAAACATGATCACATAAGAGAGAAACGCAATCAAAAAATTGCTCAAAGGTCCGGCAATCGATACGAGAACACCGGCCAGCCTTGGGTTATGAAAGCGGCTGCGGTTGACAGGTACGGGACGCGCCCATCCGAAACCAGCAATCAAAAGAAACAACGTTCCGATCAGGTCCAAGTGCGATACCGGGTTTAATGTTAATCTTCCTTCATCTTTGGCCGTAGAATCACCAAATTTATAAGCAACAGCAGCATGTGCAAATTCATGCACCGTAAAAGCCACCACTAAAGAGATAATGACAAACGGAAGTTCCTGAAACGAATAAGCAAAAAAACGATCCAAACTATCGACTCCTTTATTTGATGTTATTTTTAGACAGCCAAACTATTAGGAAAAATGACGGATGCTTCCCCTATTCAACGTGCATCTTTTGTTTTCCTGCCTTTTGAAAAACTTTCCTTTATCAACATCTTATACTAAAACTTTGAAAATTTTATCACAGATTGTTCTTTCCTTGCTGTTTCCAAAAGAAAAGCATAAAATCTGAGATAAGAAAGTATAAAGGAGTGATACATATGCCTTATGTAACCGTAAAAATGCTGGAAGGTCGTACAGATGAACAGAAAAAAGCGCTGGTGGAAAAAGTCACGGAAGCAGTTTCAGAAACGACAGGAGCTCCGAAAGAAAAAGTGACTGTTTTTATTGAAGAAATGTCCAAAAACCATTATGCCGTCGCCGGCAAACGCCTGAGCGATGAAAACTGATCCCGGAACGCCAAGCCTCACTGGGGCTTGGCGATTCCTTTTAATTCTTCAATATACTGGTACGCTTTTTCAATTTCTTCTTCCGTATAGTTTTGCTTCTTTTTTAAGGTGAAAATTTTCTCCTTTACTTCTTCCTCGGACAAATGATCGAAATACAAAACGGTAGATACCAGCTCCAGAAATCGGGCGCTTTGCTCATTCATATGGAGCACGCATTCTTTTAATTTAGGTATCTCCTCTTCATAAAGCTTTAAAAAATCCATTCCTTCTTTTGTAACGGTGTAGCGATATTGGTAATAGCCGCCTTTCTTTTCCTTTTCTTCATGAACAAATCCCATATTGCATAATTCTTCCACTCTCAACGTCAGCTCTTCTGAATAGGGTCCATAAAAATGGAACTGAAACTTTTCTTGAAAAGGAAAGGATATTTTCTTGGCAATGTAAATCATTTTTTGCAATTTTTTTCGACCGATAATTTCCCCACAGGCGGAAAAGGCACTCATCAATTTGACATGTTCTTTTAACAACGTGGTCATCTCCTACTCCAAAATTCCTTACTTACCATTTAAATGTCCAGTATCTCGCGAATTTTTCGTTTGATCGACGGTTTTGAACGGTCATCTTTGAGGAAGTCGGCAGGATAATAGAGTTTATGATCCGTCCTCCTCTTTCCGGATATCGCGTCCACAATATCCGATTCTCTTGACAGTTCTCTTAATTCCCCGTTCCTCATCAGCAAATGAATGGGCAAACGTTCCTCTTCTTCACCTGGGCGATAAAAATCGTAAGGAAGATCTGATGACGAATCCAACACCAAGTAATAATCCGGATTGATTCCGGCCTTTCGAAACAACGACTCTAATTCACTGTATTTCTTATATTCTTTAGCCGGATCAAACTCGATATATTTGAAAAGATTCCTGTTGACAAAGCGATTGGCGAGATCCTTTAAAATCGGATCTTCCTCTTCCTGCCATATTTGGAAATAATAAAGGATAATGGATTCATCCAGCTTCAAATAATCTTCAAGGGTAATATCGCCTTGAAACAAAGAATAGAAGTGAACGGGATCCTGTTTAAAAGAATAACCATTTCGATACAGTTCTTTTGCGCGGTGAAGAATTTTCGTCAACACCACTTCCGCACTTCGAGTCACAGGATGAAAATAAATTTGCCAATACATTTGATACCGGCTCATTATGTAATCTTCTACCGCATGCATGCCGCTGTATTTAAACACCACTTGATCTTCCCGAGGCCGCATAACCCGCAGTATCCGCTCCATGTCAAAATGACCGTAGCTGACGCCGGTAAAATACGCATCTCTTTGCAAATAATCCATGCGATCCGCATCAATCTGACTGGAAATCAAACTGATAACCAACTTATTATGGTACGTTTTGGCTATCACTTCCGCCACTTTTTCAGGAAAATCGCTTCCCCCTCTTGAGAGGACTTGATGGATTTCCGTATCGCCGAGAATGATTTCTCTCGTAAATTGTTCATGATCCAAATCAAAGACTTTTTCAAACGAATGAGAAAAAGGTCCATGTCCGACATCATGGAGCAAGGCGGCGCAAAGCGAAAGTAGACGTTCTTCTTTATTCCACTCAGGTCGGCCATCAAACACATCATCGACAATTCTGCGGACGATTTCATAAACACCAAGTGAATGGCTGAAACGGCTGTGTTCTCCGCCGTGAAATGTCAAAAACGTTGTACCAAGCTGGCGGACTCTCCGCAGTCTTTGAAATTCTTTCGTTCCGATCAAATCCCAAATCATTTGGTCTCTTACGTGAATATACCGATGAACCGGGTCTTTAAACACTTTTTCTTCATCTAACTTTTTTTTGGAATAGTCCATCTCACTGCGCACAGAAGACCCCCACTGTTCCATAATAGCCAGGATAAAGCTCCGTAAAAGCAGGGGGAGGAATGAGTGTTGTGCAATGGCAAAACACTCCTGTACTTCCTCCTTTCAAATTAAAATATGGTGAAATAAAAACGGATTGAACAATGACGTATGATCCGTTCATTAGATAAACGGGAGCAGCACTAGTTGTCCTGCAACCAAAAATGGAAAAACATCCTTTATAATCCCAAAAAAACGAAAAGACTTTGCAAAGATCCTTTTATATACAAAATATCCTATCGCGGGACATCAGGATGTTTGCATCAAAAGCTTTTCTTATGCCAACACCCACGTCATTTGAACGAAACGCAAGGAATTCTCTTTCCTCATCAAACCTATTTCTATTGTATCAGCAAACAGACTTTTGCGAATCCCCCGTCTTCCATCCCAGATAATGAAAAATCACCTTTTCCGTTTGGAATGAGGTGACACGTTTCATCTATTTTAGTCTTTTCTTTACTTTTTCTATCAATTCATCTTCCGTTAATGCTGCAACCGGGCGGTTATTCACAAAGGTGAACGTTTTTTTGCGGCCTGGACCGCAGTAGGATTGGCAGCCGATTTTAATCTCTGCATCGGGATCCAAGGCTTTTAGCTTAGGCAGCAACGTTTTCAAATTGACAGCCTGACAGTCATCGCAAACACGAAATTCGTTTGCCATTCCATACAATCCCTTCTGTTTTGTCTCTTAAAGCTATCGGTATTTTACCCCTTAATTTAGCAGTTTGCAAGTTCAACGGGCAGCCTGTCTCGTTGGAAAAATCGTGATTTCTTATCATGTTCTGCGAATGGGAGACGGGATGATAGACATATGAAAAGGACTTTGATTCCCTCTCGAAAAACATGCCGGGCTCCTTTGTCTGAATTGAACGTGCTTTCTCTTTTTCATCCATAAAAAATCGTATCTGCTTTACGAATTCGTTTTATGATCCTGTTTCCCGGCTGTCGGCATCGTCAACAATAAAAAAATCCCCATTTATATGGGGACCTGAAAAGCAAATATTTATTTCATTTTTGATACGTTCTCTTTTGTAACGAGCTTTAACGGTACAGCAATTTTCTTTTCTACTTTCTTTCCTTGTAAAACATCAATGGCTGCCTGTACGGACTTTTGACCAATCAGTTCCGGCTGTTGAGCCACGGTAGCAGATAATTTCCCTTTTTTGATGGCTTTGATCGCATCGTCATTTCCATCGAATCCAATGACTACAATATCGCGGCCTGAACTTTTGATCGCCTCGATAGCGCCTAATGCCATTTCATCATTATGCGCAAATACCGCTTGAATATTTTTTTGAGCTTGTAAAATATTTTCCATTACATTTAAGCCTTTGGATCGGTCGAAATCGGCAGCTTGCCGCGCGACAATATCCAGTTTTTTATCTGCAATACTATGGAATCCTGCACCGCGTTCACGTGTAGCAGAAGCACCTGGCTGACCTTCAAGTTCAACCACTTTTGCCTTTTCCCCAACTTGATCGATGATATAGTTTGCTGCCATTTTGCCGCCTTTTATATTATCAGAAGCTACAAATGTTGCGACATTTCCCTCGTCAGCTGAACGGTCGATCGTAATAACGGGTATCCCCATTTTATTAGCCGATTTCACAGCAGTCGAAATGGCTGCTGAGTCCGTTGGGTTAATGAGCAAAACGTCAACGCCTTGTTGAATTAAATCTTCGATATTATTGACTTGTTTGGTGGAATCATTTTGGGCATCTACGACTATGACATCCATTCCTTTTTTCTTGGCTTCTTTTAAAATGCCATTTTTTAACGTGACAAAGAATGGGTTATTTAAAGTGGAAATACTGACGCCAATTTTCATGTCTTTTAAATGGTCTTTTTTGGCTGGTTTGGCCCAATTAGGAGGCTCAAGTGAACATGCGCTTAACAAGAGAACGATACACATCATCATTATGCCTGCTAATTTTTTCATTTTGATTTTCTCCTTCAATTACGATGTTATTTTCAAAACTTGATAGGTTTTCAAAAGATTGTTTCCTTATGCTTTTCTCCGATCAATTAAAACCGCTATTAATATGACGACACCTTTTACAACTTGTTGGTAAAAGGAGGAAACCCCCAATAAGTTTAACCCGTTGTTTAATGTTCCAATTATGAGTGCTCCAATTAAAGTTCCGAAAATTCTACCTCTTCCCCCGGATAAACTGGTTCCACCTAAAACAACAGCGGCGATCGCATCCATTTCATAAGCCGTTCCCGCTGTCGGCTCTGCTGAATTTAATCGAGACGTTAAAATCGAACCGGCCAAAGCAGACATCGTACCTGCTAATCCATAAATCATCCATTTTACACGATTGACTTGAATACCAGAAATAATGGCCGCTTTTTCATTACCGCCAATGGCATATGTTTTGCGACCGAATGACGTCTTATGAAGAACAAACCATAAAATGGCGAAGGTAATGATCATCGTAATCGCAGGAACAGGGATTCCCAGAAAGTATCCTTGCCCAAATAATTGAAAGGTGTAATGGTTCCCTAATCCTGTGATAGGGTTGCCGTCTGTGTAAACGAGCGTAAGTCCTCGATAAATCGTCATCGTTGCTAAAGTGGCAATAAAGGGTGCCATTTTTCCTTTCGTAATAAGCAATCCATTAAACATCCCCATGAGCGTACCGAGTAAAACACTAACGATGATGGCCAGAATAGGATCCATGCCTGATACAATCATTCCCGCCATTAAAGCACTTGAAATCGCTAACATCGATCCAACCGATAAGTCAATGCCACCGGTCAAAATAACAAACGTCATTCCAAAAGCAATTAATGCATTAATAGATACTTGTCGCAGTAGATTGAGTATATTTAATGGTGCTAGAAAAGATGGATTTAAAATGGCTACAACTACGAACAATAGAACAAGTGCAATCAACGGACCCAATTTTGAGAACACTTGCGACAATGGGCGTTTAGTTGTTTGTGTGTTCATGTAATTTTCCTCCAGTCGCTAACGTCATAATCGTTTCTTGGTCAGCTTCTTTTCCTTGAAGTTCACCTGCGATTTTCCCTTCATGAATGACTAGAATGCGGTCGCTCATCCCTAATATTTCAGGAAGTTCCGAGGAAATCATAATAATCCCCATTCCACGATCGGTTAATTCATTCATGAGCTGGTAAATTTCACGTTTGGCGCCAACATCAATTCCTCTTGTCGGTTCGTCCAAAATTAAAACTTTCGGGCCAATGCCAATCCATTTCGCAATGACCACTTTTTGTTGATTACCGCCTGATAAATTTCCTGCAGCTTCTTCTATTGAAGATGTTTTAATTTTTAAACGCTTGCTCATCATGTCGACGAACTTTTCCTCTTCTTCACTTTGAACGATTCCTTTAGGTGCCAAGCTAAATAAGTTAGGAAGGGAAATGTTTTCTCTAATCGAAAAGTCTAAAATTAATCCTTCCTCTTTTCGGTTTTCCGTTGCAAAAGCCATATGTTTTCGCACAGCATCATATGGATTTTTAATCGTTACTTTTTGGCCGTCTATGAATATTTCCCCTTCATCCAGCGGATCGATGCCGAATAGGCTGCGCATGATCTCTGTGCGTCCCGCACCCATCAAACCGGAAATACCCAAAATTTCCCCTGAACGAAGCGAAAAATGAATGTTTTCGAAGTAGCCTTTTCTTGTTAAATTTTTGACTTCAAACACGATCTTCCCCGGTTTAGGTCGTCTCTCCGGAAAACGATCTTTTAGTTCACGCCCCACCATTTTTTTCACTACTTCATCAAAGTTCGTTTCTTTTATCGGGGAAGTATGGACGGTTTTTCCGTCGCGCATAATGGTAATGCGGTCGCAAATCGTAAAAATTTCCTCCATACGGTGAGAAATGTACACAATCGATACGCCGTCTTTTTTCAAAGATTCCATCAACTGAAAAAGTCTTTGAATTTCCCTGTCTGTTAAAGCAGAGGTAGGTTCATCCATTATGATCACTTTGGCATCGGTCATCAAGGCTTTGGCAATTTCGATCATCTGTTGTTCTCCAACAGAACAAAGACCCGCTTCTTGTTCCAAGGGAAGAGTCATCCCAAGGCGTTTAAAAACATCTTTTGCTAGCGCTTTCATTTTTTTCGTATTTAAAATTCCGAGTTTATTCGTTGCTTCTTTCCCAATAAACAAGTTTTCTAGCACGGTCATTTCCGGCCAAATATTTAATTCTTGGTGAATAAACATGATTCCGGCATCTTCTGCCTCTTTTGGACTTTGAAAATCCGTTTCTTTTCCATCGATGACAATCTTGCCGTTATCTTTTTTATGAAGACCTGTCAAGATGTTCATTAATGTTGATTTTCCGGCTCCGTTTTCCCCCATCAGTGCATGTACTTCGCCGGGTTCTAGCGTAAAATAAACACCATCAAGTACTTTATTAGCACCAAATGATTTATGAATATTTTTCATTTCAATCCGCACTTTTTTCACTCCTTTCCTGTTGAAAAAATGACGCCTGCTTGCAATATACAGTTGGAATAAGGAGTTGCTTCTCCTGTTCGGATGACCGCTTTTGCTTGTTTCATGAACTGTTTCAATTGTTCATGGGAGATAAAATCCACCATTCCGCTAAATTCAGATTCTAAAAATTGAAACTGAGCGGGATTATTCGTTTTGATTTCTTCAGCTGCAATGGCTTTTTCGACGACCATATCATCATGTATGACCTTCACAACCTCTTGAAAGGTAGGAGTTCCGATTTTTATGGCTAAATCAATTTTGGGAATATCTTTTGGCACCGGAAGGCCTAAATCACCGATGACGATCCAATCGGTATGGCCGAGATCCGCAAGGACTTTTGCAATAGAACTGTTCACGATTCCATGTCGTTTCATTTTGCAACCACCCTTTCCACTTCTTCCCGCGTCGGCATTCCACCTTGTGCCCCAAACTTGGTAACCGATAGGGAAGCAGCGCAATTCGCAAATCGCAAGCTTTCTGTTATCGATTTTCTTTCTGCCAAAGCGACTGCAAATGCGGCATTAAACGTGTCCCCGGCTCCTGTCGTATCGACCACATCGACTTTGTAAGACGGAATGACGACTTCCTCTGTTCCGTTATGATAACGCACCCCATGCTCTCCTTCCGTAATGATTAATTTATTCGGTAAAGCGGCAAGCATCTCAGATCGTTCTTTCCCGTCAAATAAAACTTGATATTCATGTTCGTTTGGCGTTAAAAACGTTGCTTTTGATATCACTTCTGGATTAATTTTTCTGGCAGGCGCCGGATTTAAGACAAGCTTCACTTCATTCGAAGCACAAACGTCTGCCACATATTCTACTGTTTCTTCCGGAATTTCTTGTTGAATCAACACTACATCCGCTTTCTTGATGGACTCTAAGGCTATCTCTACATAGTCTGGAGTAATGAAATCATTCGCCCCTTTTACGACAATAATGCTGTTGTTTCCATCCGCCAAAGTAATGTGGGCTGTGCCTGACTCCACGCCTGTAACCGGTTTCACAAAATCGGTTGAAACACCATTTTTTTGTAAATTATCGACGATCAAACTTCCATAATGATCATCACCGACACAACCAATCAATGTCACTTCGGCGCCAAGTCTTGCCGCTGCCACGGCCTGGTTTGCTCCTTTACCGCCCGGCACGGTTTTAAAAGAAGTACCAATAATGGTTTCTCCTGCTTCTGGTCTTCTTGGTGAAGTGACCACTAAATCCATGGACGAACTTCCGACTACCACTATTTTAACCATTAAGACTCCACCTTTCTTGTCGTTTCTCTTTCTATTAATTTTACGGGCAGTTTTATCCGAGTATCCATACATTTTTCTTTTCTTAAAATAGCCAACAAAAGCTTGACTGCTTCTTCGCCCATTTTATAGGCTGGTTGATGAATGGTGGTTAAGGGCGGAAAAACTAGTTCACTAATGGGGACATCATCGTATCCGATTATTTGCAGATCTTCCGGTATTCTTTTGCCGATTCTCAACGCCTCATGAAGGACAGCGGTTGCCACCACATCATTACATGCCAATATTCCGTCTGTTTTAGGATACTTTTGAAAAACTTCCTTTGCACTGGCTTTTGCTCCATTAAAAGTAAAGGACGTATCCATGACGTAGAAGCAAGCACTGGATTGGCTTAAAACGTCAAGAGCGGCTAGAAAACGTTCTTGTGCAGGACGTATATGCTGCGGTCCTCTTAACACCGTAATCTCTCTGCTCCCGCGTTCCAATAATGTTCTAGCTGCCAATCTCCCTCCTTGCTGATGATTGGAGTAAACAGAAGGAAATTGATCTGTCGTTCGATCGAGCAGCACGACAGGAATTTTTAAATTCAAAAAACGATCTGAATGGATCGTGGATGCAATGATGCCCATTACATGATTTTGAAGAAACGTTTCAATATAACGAAACTCCTTTTCCATATCTTCATCGCTGTTGCCAACGATCAAACGATATCCCTCATGTTGAACAGCATCTTCCACACCACGGGCTAATTCGGGAAAAAAAGGATTGGTGATATCTGGAAGCAAAAGACCGATTAGTTTGGATTCCCGCTTGTATAAAGATCTAGCCACTTCATTCGGCTTGTAGTTAAGCTTTTGAATGACTTCCAGAACTAATTTTTTCGTATCCTCCTGTACATATCCGCTCTTGTTTAAAACACGGGAAACCGTTGCTACAGAGACCCCCGCCTCTCTCGCAACGTCTCTAATCGTCACCAATTGGTTTCACCTCTACGAAAACTGTAACCGTTTACATATATCTTACTCTTTCATGCTAAAAAGTGCAATCCTTAATTTTTTGTAAAAAAATCATGATAAATTAGTTTGTTCTCTTTCTCCAAGTTGAACGAATACATTCTCTCTTAAAACGGCTTTGCTTGCTCAGAATTTTTTAATGAACTCGAAATAGCCTCGTTCTTTTGGAAGGTTGATAAGGTTGATCTTCCCGGTCTCATGAATGCCTTCTTCTTAGCAGAGTGATTTCTTTTTGATCACCAATAAAACAAAGAAAAATTTTGCCATTAATCCTTCATTCCCAAAATCCGCAGAGTGATGATTATCGCCGAAACGGTCATTTACTCTCCTTTTTTCGCCGTCCAAAATTCCATATCAAACTATTACTCAAAATATTTTCTTGCAAATGTATAAAACTATTCGTTATTGACCAAGATGTAGATAAGAAAAGAACATTTTTACAAAAGGGAGTTGAGAACCATGAAAACACGCCAGGATGCCTGGACTGAAGAAAATGATCTGCTTTTAGCAGAAACTGTACTGCGTCATGTAAGAGAAGGAAGCACTCAATTAAACGCTTTTGAGGAAGTTGGGGACAAGTTAAACCGGACGTCTGCTGCTTGCGGCTTTCGCTGGAACGCTGTCGTCCGCCATCAATATGAAAAAGCTCTTCAGCTTGCGAAAAAGCAGCGAAAACAGCGGCAAAGGCTGTTAGGCAAAGACCAAGGAGGCAAAAAGAAACTTCTTTATCAGCCGCCTGTGCCTTCCATAGAGGAAGTGGAAGCGATGTCCCTGCCCGTGGCAAACGATAATCTAAAAACCGGAGAACAAGAAGCGGCATTGCCTGCCGTTATCGCACCAAGCGGTGAAATCACGCTGGAAAAAGTCATTGCATTCTTGCAAAACATGACCCATTCCAACTACCACGCAGATATTTTAAAAAGCGAGAATGCCAGATTGAAGCAGGAAATTGCGACCTTAAAGCAAGAAAAAGAAGAATTGGAAAAGAAAGTGAAAGAACTAGAAAAAAATTCTATGATTATGCAAGAAGACTACGAAACTTTAATAAAGATTATGAACCGCGCCCGCAAACTAGTCTTGTTTGAAGACGAGGAACCCGCTCCGACTACTTTTAAAATGGATCGAAACGGAAATTTAGAAAAAGTGGCTGAATGATTATAGAAAGATCTGTCCTCCGCCGATGCTTTGGCGTTGAGGACGGATCTTTTTTGCATTAGCAGGAGGCAGCCAAGAGCTTTTCGTTGCGTTCAGTTACCCGATTTAAGTAGTACTGATAGAGCTCTATTTCTTCCCCTTCCAATTGGCTCATATAAAGGGTTTCACTGACCGTTTTTAATGCCGTGAAAAATCGGGTCATCACTTTCGTCATCGATAAAGCTGGGTCGATTAACTCAGCGAGGGAGGCCATCACTTCCGGCCGAATTTCGGGGTACTCCCACTTGGTTACAACGTCTTTTTTCCCAGCTTGGTAAAATTTTCGAATCAACTCCGCTCGTTCTGCCCCGCTTCCGGTGACGCCTATATAAATTTGGACGGCAACGCCATTTTTTATTCGTCTTTGCGATATCCCGGCAAACTTTTTTCCGCGAATGCTCAAATCATAGCTTCCGGGACAGTAAGAACCTATGATTTCTCTCGCTTCGATTTCTTCAGGATAATCGTGAAACATTAATTGAACCAGCTTCCACACGGCATCATACCCTCTATCAATATCGATGCCTTTTTCCGTATCCGGAAATATTAAAGAAAGATTTAAAACTCCTTCATCAAGCAATACAGCCAGTCCGCCCGAGTTTCGGACAATATAGCGGTAGCCCGCATTTTCTAAGACTCTTAAACCATCTTGAAGAAAAGGAAGTTTCGTATCTTGGGTGCCAAGAACTACCGTCTGATGGTGAACCCACGCTCTTGCAGTCGCAGGGGAAGCACCTGCTCCAACGGAAGTGCAAAGCGTATCATCAGCCGCGAACGATTGCAAAGCGTCAAACATCGGCCCTAAACTCGATTGGTCGATAATCCTCCACGCTTTCTGTTGTAATAGAGCCAAAGCATTACTCATCAAAAAATTCTCCTTCAGTCATCGTTTCGTGATCCTATTATATCACCGCTATTTCACGGATGGAAAGAATAGAATGCGATTGTTCGCCTGCCTAAAATAAAGGTCCACTTCTAGGAAATTTTCGGTTTCTCTCATTGTAATCCCACTTTCTAAATGAAGCTTCAAGAATTAGCCACAACTGCACAGGTTTCTTTTCAGATGAATAGGGACAAACTATGGTATATTAAAAAAAGAGAAAGTTGAAGCATTTTGAATAGGAGTTGATATCGTTGAGTGAAGCTGCGCAAACACTGGACGGCTGGTACGTCCTTCATGATTTTCGAACCATCGATTGGGCCCTGTGGAAAACTCTTTCCAGCGAAGAACGTCAATTAGCTCTGGCTGAACTTAACCGTTTCTTAGAAAAATTAGAAAAAACACAAGCTGAACAAAAAGGCAGCCATGCGCTCTACTCCATCGTGGGGCAAAAAGCCGATATAATGCTTATGACATTGCGCCCAACAATGGAAGAATTGAACGAGCTGGAAAATGAATTTAATAAACTAACAATCGCGGAGTTTACGATCCCGAGCTACTCATATGTATCCGTCGTGGAACTAAGCAACTATCTCCCTTCTGATTCCGATGAAGATCCATATGAAAATCCATATGTGCGTTCTCGGCTTTATCCCATTCTGCCAAAATCGAAATACATTTGCTTTTATCCAATGGACAAACGCCGGCAAGGAAACGACAACTGGTATATGCTTCCAATGGAAGAACGCCGTGAATTGATGAGAAGCCACGGATTAATCGGACGTAAATATGCCGGCAAAGTCAAACAAATTATTTCCGGTTCGGTCGGTTTTGACGATTACGAATGGGGAGTTACCTTATTTGCCGACGATGTTCTCCAATTTAAAAAATTGGTCTATGAAATGCGTTTTGATGAAGTAAGCGCCCGCTACGGCGAATTCGGTTCATTCTTCGTCGGTCCGTTGTTGGAAAAAGAAAAACTTCCTCAATTTTTTCATATCAATGAATAAATCGAGATAGGTCCTTAAGAGCCAAACTCTTAAGGACCTTTTTCTTTCTCTCCGTTTATGAAAACCTGTATTCTTTCCCCCTAAAAAACTTTGTCGCAAAATTTGTACAATTCATTAAGAAAGCTGTTCATTTTTTGAAGATGCTTGCATAAGTATGAAAATGGGCTATTTCATTAAAAAACATAAAGACGCTCTTCAAAAAGTGAGGTGAAATACAGAAAAACTGCCTATAGCGAAGATGGTGCTTTTTCTGTCTGTTTTATAGGAAAGGTAAGCCTATAATCCATAAAAGATGGATGTTCCAATGCCATTGCTTTCCTGTTTGCAACTGATAAGACCTATTGGCAGCGCCATGCTTCCAACCTCCGAAGACATATCAGAAGAGCCAGAAATAGAAAATGGTTGGCAAAAGAACCATTTCACCCGTCAACTAAAAAGTGGTTGTTTCATGAACAGTTTCCTGAATAGAACCAGGCAGGTCTATTCCTTTTACTTTCTATTAAACCTCTTGCCCAAGGTGTATGAATATTAGAATAAGGAGGATCTCGAATGAGGCAACAACCAAGTGGTAACCAACAAGTGTATTATACTTATCCGCAAGGATATCCGGCTCAAGCGGTCCAGCCAAGCCCATATCCTCATGTACCCTTTTACCCTGGAGCGAGCCAGCAACAGCAGCAAGTAGGAGGTGCTGCTCCAAGCCAACAAACTCCAACCAGCGTCGCTCAATATATTCCGGGAATGCTTCCCCTAGAGCAATCGTATATTGAAAATATTTTACGGCTGAATAAAGGGAAACTCGTCACCGTATATATGACATTTGAAAACAATCGAGAATGGAATGCCAAAATCTTCAAAGGAGTTATCGAGGCAGCCGGCCGCGATCATCTTATTATAAGCGATCCGCAAACAGGCACACGCTATTTGCTTCCTATGGTATACGTGGACTACATTACATTTGAAGAACCGATTGAGTATGAATATCCGTTTGCAGGCGGAGGCGGCGGACCAGGCGGATCGTACCAGCCAAGATAACGTGCCCTTTATTGGGGTGTTTTAAGCGTGATGATCCTGCTCGTTTAACGATTCAAATGCATGATTTCTATCCCTAGCTTCGCGGATATCACAAGCACAAAACAGAAACAATCAAAAAAAGAAGAGGCCCCTACAAAAGCGGATGGGATCGCCTCTTCCTTTTAATATTTGATTGTATTGACAATCCAATCTTTTTACATCCACTTGGTTGCTGCCAAAACAAGCAAAAACCAACCTATTAAAAACGAGATCCCGCCTAAAGGAGTAATGGCCCCCAAAATATGAATTTTCGTCAAACTGAGTACATACAAACTTCCCGAAAAGAGCACAATTCCAATAAACAAAAGCCATCCCGACCAAGAAATAAGTGAACTAGCCGGATATTTTCCCGCTAAAATGGCGACAATCAACAGCCCAAGTGCATGAAACATTTGATATTGGACGCCGGTTTTCCAAATATCCATATACTTTTGTTCCAATTTTCCTTCCAGTCCATGTGCGCCAAACGCCCCCAACGCCACAGCCAGCAGTGCATTAATAGCCCCTATTATGACAAAAATTTTCATCCTGTTCCCTCTCCCTTCAAGGTTTTGCTGCCACTTATCTATACAGCCATCTGCTTAAAAAGCATTTTAGTGTTTCCATCTCCGGGTCCAGCGGCAAAAAATTCGTTAAAAATCAAAAATGGAATCTCCGTTGGCTCCATCATCCGTTTCCAGCTTGTTTCCTTGCAAAGGCAAAGCCCTTTCTTCAGCAGGACTGACAGGCGTGCTGTTCTCTTCCAAAAATGCCGCAGGGTTCAATTGTGAATCGAGCACAACTTCACACAGAGTTTTTATGGTATAAAGATGCTGATATAATGCATCGCTATTTTCTTCTTGGCGCGCCTTTTTTGTTTCCTCTTCAATTTTCTTTAAAAGTTGATAATGGCTGATCTGCAAAATCTCCACCTCCCTAAGCCCATTTTTAAACCCTTCTCTGTTTCACGGATTAAAAGTCCTCTATTGGCTTTATCGGTATGCTTTCAAAATGAAAAGGACATCATAATTCCATTATGATCGTTCTGAAATATGTAATTCAAGCGAAAAAATTCTTCTGTAAATCGTCGCCACTTTTTCAAATAATCCGTAAAACAAGGCCCGAAAACCGAGTATTTTCACAGTATGCTTTGTTTTGCTACAATATGGGTCGTATAGATCTATTCTATCAAAACAGGTCTAATTTTTACATTTGTATGGGAATCAAAAAAGAAAGGAGACGATCATGATGAACACTAATCTCGAATGGCTGCAAGAAATAGACGGGAGCCTATGGCTGACAGAAAATGACCGAAATACGCTGAAAATCAGTTATAAACTAAAAGAGATTCTTTTCTCAGAACAATCCCCCTATCAACATGTCATGATTGTAGATTCGTATGATTTCGGAAGAATGCTGGTTTTAGACGGGGTTGTACAAACGACTTCCTTGGATGGACACATTTATAATGAAATGATTACCCATGTTCCTATTCTGCTTCATCCCCATCCTAAAAAAGTGCTCATTATCGGAGGCGGCGACTGCGGCGCAGCAAGAGAGGCAGCCAAACATCCCGGCATCGAACAAATCGATATGGTGGAAATTGACGAACTGGTAGTGAAATCTTGCAAACAATATTTACCGGATGTTTCAGGGAACTTATCCGATCCCCGCGTTCAATTTATTTTTGAAGACGGGATTGAATTCGTGAAAAATCGCCAAGACGAATATGATGTGGTCATCATTGACTCCTCCGATCCTGTCGGGCCCGCAGAAGCATTATTTACACATGACTTTTATGCAAGCGTAGAAAAAGTATTAAAAAAAGACGGCATTATAGTATGTCAAAGTCAATCTCCTTTGTTCCATCAGGAGATTCTTAAACAAACGTTTGATCATATTCAAAATTTATTCCCTTATGCCGGTGTCTATAAAGCTGTTGTTCCAACCTACCCAGGAGGAATGTGGAGTTTTACGCTAGGATCAAAAGTCTATCCGATTGATACTAACAGCAAACAAGTACCTAACCTTGATACCAAATATTTCAACGCCGAAATTTTCCAAAGCTGTTTTCTTCTCCCTCAGCAAATGAAAAACCTGCTGAAATAAACTTCTTTCTATATCCATGCATGCAAGAAAAGCTGGAAATTCACAATAGATTCGTTTGGATGATAAAAAATCCTTCAAGCATTTTGTCGAAATGTTTCACGTGAAACATTTCGACTTTTGTTGTTATTTGTCAAAAGAATGAAAGATGGTTTATGAAAGATTGGGAATTTGCCAGTCAATTTCTGTCTCACCTATTTCCCGCAAAAAGCGATTTGCTTTTGAAAACGGACGGCTGCCAAAAAATCCTCGGTTTGCGGACAATGGACTAGGATGCGGCGAGCGGATGATAAAATGCTTCGTCTGATCAATCAGCGGCAATTTGCTTTGAGCCGGACGCCCCCACAAAATAAATACCGCCGGTTTTTCTCGATTATTGATGAGCGAAATCACCCGATCGGTAAATTGCTCCCATCCTTTTCCGCGGTGAGAATGGGCTTCTCCTTGGCGAACCGTTAAAACTGTATTTAACAGCAAAACGCCTTGGCGCGCCCAAGGGATCAAACAGCCGTTATCAGGAATATAGCAGCCTAGATCATCATGCAATTCTTGAAAAATATTTTTTAAAGAAGGAGGGATTGGAACATTCGGTTTGACTGAAAAACTTAAACCGTGGGCCTGATTAGGTCCATGATAAGGATCTTGCCCTAAAAGCACTACTTTTACGTTCTTGTAGGGAGTAAAATGAAGGGCATTGAAAATATCATACATGTCCGGATAAACAATTCTTGTTTGATATTCTTTTTTTAAAAATTCACGCAAGCGTAGATAATATTCTTTTTCAAATTCTTCCTCCAATAACGGAGCCCAGTCATTGGATAGAATTTTCTTTTTCATTCGTTCCCACCTTTGCCTTTTCCATGAAATGTTTATTCTTGATTCAACTATACCTTATCAATTTTTGTCGAAAAGCGCTACTTCCAACGAGCAAAGAAGGATTCGGTTATCTTCGCCATCAAAAAATTTTTCGAAGTTGCTGTATACACAACAGAAAGCGCATCATCAGAAAAATAAAGATTTCAAAAAATTTTTCAAACATTCGTTTAAGAAAAATACAAAAGTAAAAGAGCGGCCGGATGTTGAAACGGGCCGCCGCTTGTTTATGTTCATTAACAGCTATCCTAAAAGAGTTTGATAGATTTTTTTTGCCGTGGCTTCATCTTTCGTGCCGTGAATCAAAGCTCTGCCATCTTGAAATAAAACGATGCGAAGATCCTCTTTTTCAATGGATAATAAATAAGGATTCCCCTCTACATTCCAGCCTGCTCTTCTCCATTGAAGAGCGAGTGCAGATAGCTCCATGTCTCGTTTTTTCCCCGGCCTTACCTGCACTGTGTCCCTTCCGCAAAGAACAGTTGTTTTTGTGCGTGCTTCCCGCGACAAGAAAGGATAAGCAGGCTGTGCCCCGCAAGATAAGCAGCTTTCATCCTTTAATGCCCCCGCTTTGATTTCCAAATGATCGTTTTTCCAAAGATCAAAGCTTACAAAAGACGGACGCAAATCTTCTTGATGGTCGGTTAAAATCTTCAACGCTTCCGCCGACTGATAAGCAGCCACCATTTGAACAGCCGGTCCGATCACTCCCACCGTGTCGCAAGTCAATCCTTGCATCGGCATTTGCTTTAATAAGCATTGAAGACAGGGAGTTTTTCCGGGAACAATCGTATAAGTCATTCCAAAACTTCCCACACAAGCTCCAAAAATCCAAGGAATTCGATATTTTTGGGAAATGTCATTGATTAAAAAACGAGTTTCAAAGTTATCCGTACCGTCCAATATGAGATCGACTTCCTGCGCCAACTCTTCCAGCAATGCAGCATCTGCCTCGCCGACAATGGAATTTACATCAATGAGACCATTGATCTCTCCAAGCCTTTTTTCTGCCGCGGCCGCTTTTGGCCAGCGCATGCGAGCATCTTCCTCACTATATAAATGCTGCCGTTGCAAGTTGCTTTCTTCCACGTAATCGCGATCAATGACGGTCATCCGGCCTACTCCCGCTCTAGCCAATATTTCGGCTGTTGCAGAACCTAAAGCTCCAGTCCCCACGATCAAAACATGCTTTTGGGAAAGCTTCTTCTGTCCTTCTCTCCCAATTGGTTCAAACAGTATTTGCCGGGAATACCGTTCCATTGCTGCACCTTCTTTCCGTTAAAATAGCATCCTGTGGCGCTTGTTATCCCCCGCTAACAGGTGGAATAAAGGCAACGACATCTCCCTCTTTTACTCTGTAGTCTTCCGGAACGAATTCTTCATTGACAGCTGTCATAGCAGAATCGAGCCGGCTGGCGTGAAACTGTTCCACCACTTCTTTTTTTATTTGTTTGATCGTTTTTCCGGCTCCTTCTATTTCTGCTTCGGATTGCCCCGTTTCTTCACGAAGATGAGCAAAAAATAAAATACGAATCATCCTACATCCTCCATTTCTTCCTTCATGCCTGCATTGCTTGCACGTTTACTTCATCCATTTCACCAGGGACATTATGATTCCTGCGGTGGTTTCCCATCGGAATAAGCAATCGTGCCTTGCTGATTTCCAATCCACTCTTCTCCGTCTTCCCAATGCTCTTTTTTCCAAATCGGCACCATTTCTTTTATTCTTTCAATAGCATAGCGGTTTGCCTCATAGGCGTCCTTCCGATGCGGAGTGGAAACAGCAATCGCTACCGCAATATCAGAAATGTCCAGCCGGCCGATTCGATGCACGATCGCCGTTTTAGCCCCCGGCCATCTTTTTTCAATTTCCTCTCCAATTTGTCTCAATTTCTTTTCTGCCATGGATTCATAGGCTTCATATTGCAAATAAAGGGTCTTTTTCCCGTTTGTCAATTCTCTTACCGTACCTAAAAACGTCACAACCGCACCTGCTTCAGGCCGGACCACCTGCTGGACTACCTCTTCCATTTTGATTGGCTGTTTTGTAATCTTAAACATCGTTTCTTTTCATTCCTTTTATTATCGTTTTCACCACTTTGAACGATTCGGGATCATTCATATTCCAAAAAGCATTCGCATATTCTGCTTTTAAAGCATCAGGAACATCGTGTTCCGCCACGATCTTCATATCCAACAAGCGGAGGAATTCTTTCAAACGATATTGCTTGCGCTTAAGCTGAATTTTGGCCGCTTCTTTCGCTGATGTCTTATAAACAGCGAATAAAGGATGAAGAATCCCATCCGTCATAGGGATAATGGCATCTTGATCGGTCTTTGCCAATTCGTCTATCATCCATTTCCCGATACGTCTGGAAGCGAACGGCATATCACAAGCCACAAACAAGTTCATCTCCGTATCCGAATGAAGAAGACCCGTATAAATTCCTGCAAGCGGCCCGCATCCTCGAAAAGACACATCGTCTGGCAGCTGGGGAAGATCCATAGAATAAGAATGACTGCCCGTCAGCAACACCATTTTAGAAGTCAACGGTTGAAACTCATCCTTTAATCGCTCCAGCATGGTTTTCCCATCGACTTCCAAAAGTGCTTTATTCATCCCCATTCTGGTCGATTGACCGCCAGCCAACAAAAACACCGTTGTTTCCACTTGTCTCGTTCCCCTCTATTGCGCTGCTTACATTGAAGATTCACAAAATGAAAATCACAGATTAAAATTTATTCCGATGGTTTTTGCCTCTTTGACAAATAAACATTCTTCCCAATAGTGTAATGTAGCGTTGCATCCGTTCAAAAGTTACATGAACATCTTTCAGTTGTTCTTTTTCCTTGATTTTACTATATCGTTAAACAACGAACAAACCTTTTGACAGAAAACGCTTTATTTTTCCGACAGCGTCAAAACGTCCAAAAGTATTTTCTCCCACAGCGGCATATGGAAACGATCAGAACTTGTGTAAGCGGAAGCCTTTGCGGTCAGCCGCCGAATTTCGGACTCTGTTCACTCGTCAGCAACGCTTCTATAGTAAGCACCGTTTGAAAAGAAGTTCAAACAATTAGTGTGAAAGAAAAGAAATTTAGAAGGGGACCATCGACCGTTACGAACATTTTGCAGAGAGTCTTTCATTGCCCAACTCTTTTCGCAATTCTATCTGTTTTCTAGTACAATGAATCTATATATTTTTGTATAGAGGTGAAGAAAATGGAGCCGATTCTCGCTGACAAGGTCCAAGAATATATCAATCAATTCGCCGGCAAAGATGTGTATATCCATGTGGAAACGACGAACGGCGCTTATGCTTCTCATTTTAACGAAGGCTTTTTTTCGGCCGGTTGTTTTATCCGGAATGCCAAAGTAAACTATGAACATGGCAAAATCGCAGGAACAGGTCCATATCGGATCGGTTTGAAGTTGGATCTCGGATGGATTTACGTAGAAGGCCTCACCCATTTTGAACTGGATGACCAAGGACGACTGCTTCTTTCGGGGCATGGCCATGACGGAAAATTAGCGGCTGCTTTGGAAATCAGCCACACACCGTTCGACTAAGGAAAGGAGCGATTTTAGAACATGAACAAAATCGAAAAAGAGCGTCATGTGCTGGTTATTTATCCACATCCGGATGATGAAGCAATGGGGGTTTCAGGAACACTTGCCATTTATGCGAAAAACAACGTTCCTATCACCTATGCGTGTCTGACATTGGGCGAAATGGGAAGAAATTTAGGCAATCCGCCGTTTGCTACTCGAGAAACATTGCCCAAAGTCCGTAAAAAGGAACTCGAGAAAGCAGCTGAAGTGATCGGCATTCAAGATTTGCGAATGATGGGGCTTCGCGATAAAACGGTGGAATTTGAAGACGACGAAAAAATGGTCAAACTGGTGACTGATTTAATCGAAGAGCTGAATCCATCGTTGATCATTACTTTTTATCCCGGCTACTCCGTCCACCCGGACCATGAAGCTACCGGACGTGCGGTTGTAAGAGCGGTGCGCCGAATTCCAGTGGAAAAACGGCCGAAGCTATACTGCACAGCCTTTTCCAAAGACTGCGAAAGAAATCTAGGTGAACCCGATATTGTAAACGATATTCGTGAAGTACAGGATATCAAGATCGCTGCTTTAAAAGCGCATATCTCCCAAACCGCTTGGATGCTGAAGGGATTAGAGGAAAGCATAGCTCAAAACAATCCGATCAGCGAACGGTTAACAACAGAACGTTTATGGAGCTATCAATGGGATCGTGACGAAGTAGATTGATCCTATCTTTGTCATAAACGCTCGTCAAAGAGCAGCACTTTGCCTTTCATCTCTAAGCGATTGTTTTATTTTAAAAAGGCAATGATCGCAAGAAAGAGTTCGATCGCAACCAATACCTATCAAACCAATTCTACACAAAAAAGCCAGCCCACTTCTTTCACGTTGGTACTGGCTTTTATTATTTTTCTTATCCACTCATCGCCTGCATCAAAACAGGAAAGAACCGATCCTATGTAAACTCTTTGGAGCGTCTTCTCTTTGACTTTGATCATCATCCCTTAATGAGGCGCCATGAGCTGGATGAAGATAGTGAACTACCCGCTACCTACGCTTCGCTTAGAGGTGAGGGCTTCTAAGGTAATCGCACCTAACGGTACGAAATTTACTTAGCTATCGAGCCTGTTCCATGCTCTATTTATGATGATGCTAATGCCAACAGTCGCAATCCTTCACGCTTGATATTGATAGAAGCATTCCAATCTCTATCTGCTACAAAACCACAATCACAATGGAATATGCGCTCAGAAAGAGATAGAGACTCCTTTACTCGACCGCAACATGAACAAGTTTTGGATGATGGAAACCACTTATCTATTTTGAGAAGCTTTTTCCCCTGCTCCTCTAACTTGTATTGGAGAAATTTCGTGAACATGCCCCATGCATGATCAGCAACGCTTTTGCCGAAATTGAGTGCTTGGGACATTCCCTTCATGTTGAGGTCTTCGATAACCACGCAATCATATAGTTTCGCTAATTTGTGCGATTCCTTATGTAGAAAGTCTTTTCGTTGATTCGCAATTCTTTCATGTAGCTTCGCCACTTTTAGTCGTTGCTTGTGCCAACGATTAGAACCTTTCTTTCTGCGTGATAGAACACGCTGTTCTTTCGCTAATTTTCCCAAGGCTTGGCGATAGAAACGAGGGTAATTGGCTGTCTTACCTTCTTCACTATCGATAAATAAACCGTTCATGGAAAAATCTAAGCCAACCACAGCTTGTACTTCTTTTTGTACAGGTTGATGTTCGTATTCAGTGAGAATAGAAACATAGTATTTTCCTGTTTTTGTTCGAGAAACCGTACAAGACTTGATGATATGATGTGACGGAATTTCTTGATGTTGTTTGATTTTTACAAGTTTCAGTTTCGGTAATTTGATATAACCATCCAAAAGCATAATGTTTCCGTTGACCACGTTGGTTGTGTAGGACTGTCTCGCCTTTCGGCTTTTGAACTTCGGAAATTCAGCACGACCAGAGAAGAAGTTTTGGTATGCCTTCTGCAAATTCAGTTGAGCGTTTGCCAACGCAAGGCTGTCTACTTCTTTGAGCCATGGAAATTCCTTTTTGTACTTTGCAGGAGTCGGGAATTTTTTTTGCTTTTTCAAGGCTTCTTTGTCGTCCTTGAATGGTTCATATGTTTCCATTCGTTCAGCCAACATTTTGTTGTAGACGAAACGAACGCAACCGAAGGTTTTTGTAAGAAGTCGCTCTTGTTCTTGTGTTGGGTACAGACGAAATTTATATGCTTTGTTTGCCATATCAAATCACCTCACTTCCTCCCTTGATTTTCTATATACTGCTTTATCACTTCAATGGGCGCACCACCTGTTGTAAGTAAGCAAAAGCTTCTTGACCAAAAATACTCTTTCCAAAGTTTTCTTTTCACTTGTGGAAAATGCTTTTTGATAAGTCTTAGAACTTGCACTTTTATAGGCATTGATGAACTTTGATAGTTCACTATTCGGATGTGCTTTGAACAAAATATGCACATGGTCAAGATCGTGATTCCATTCGCCCAAGGAAATATTGTAATGTTCACCAAGTCGAATAAACATATCTTTTGCATAGTCAGATATGGGGTCATCAATCACTTGTCTGCGATATTTTACGACCAGAACAAGATGATAATACAAAAGGAATACCGAATGATTATTATTATCTAATTTCATTGATATAACAGTCTTTCATTTATATAAATACTGATTATATCGTAGTACAAAAAAGAGACAACTTTAGGCTACGCCTAACCGAAATTCATCTCCCACTTTCACTGGTGCTTCCGCACTTTCACGTTTAGAAGTAGGAGACTTCTTTCGGAGGGAAGTTAAATTAAAAAATTAAATAAAAGCGGGTCATTGTTAATTTCCATATACGGGAAGCCTTTGCGATTCATACGCTCAATCAGCGGGTAATAGTCTTCCCGTTTTTTCAATTCAATGCCTACAAGCACCGGTCCTTCATCGCGGCTATTCTTTTTCGTGTATTCGAATCTTGTAATATCATCATGCTCGCCTAGCACATCAGACATAAATTCCCTTAATGCACCAGCGCGCTGCGGGAAATTGACGATAAAATAATGCTTTAATCCTTCATAAATAAGAGACCGCTCTTTGATTTCCTGCATTCGCGAGATATCATTGTTTCCTCCGCTTAAAACGCAGACAACATTTTTTCCTTTTATTTGATCTTTGTAAAAATCCAAAGCGGCGATAGGAAGAGCCCCTGCAGGTTCGGCCACAATCGCATTTTCATTGTATAAATTCAAAATCGTCGTACAAACTTTTCCTTCCGGCACCACCACGATGTCGTCCACAACTTCTTTGCAGATTTCCATTGTTAAATCTCCTACTTGCTTGACCGCAGCGCCGTCAACAAACGGATCAATATTTTCTAAGTTCATCACTTTTCCGTTTTCCAATGATTTTTTCATACTTGGCGCCCCCTCCGGTTCAACGCCAATAATTTTTGTTTCCGGGCTGATGCTCTTTATATAAGAGCCGACGCCGGAAACTAATCCTCCCCCACCAATCGCAGCGAAAACAAAATCCACCGGTTCAGCACTGTCATTCATAATCTCTACCCCAACCGTTCCTTGTCCCGCAATAATGCGAGAATCATCAAACGGATGCACAAATATCATATCTTCTTTAGCACAACATTCTCTTGCTTTCATATATGAATCATCAAATGTATCTCCTGTTAAAATCACTTCTACATAAGAGCCGCCAAATAATTGAACTTGGGAAATCTTTTGCCGTGGAGTCGTCGTCGGCATAAAAATTTTTCCGTAGATTCCCAAATTTTTGCACGAATAAGCCACCCCTTGAGCGTGATTGCCGGCACTGGCGCATACGACTCCTTTTTTCTTTTCTTCTTCTGTCAAGCTCTGGATGAAGTGGTAGGCACCGCGTATTTTGAAAGAACGGACGATTTGCAAATCTTCCCTTTTTATATAAATATTGCATTGATAACGTTCGGATAATCGTTCATTTTTTTGTAGAGGTGTTTTTTCCACTACATCCTTCAGCATTTGATTGGCTACTACGATGTCTTCCACACTGATTTTTGTCAAAGCTTTGCTCATCATAACGCCCCTTCTTAATATTTGAATTTTAAAAATAATTCTAACACATTTTCGGTCAAATAGATGAACAAATTTTCTTAAAATGATGATTTTTATGATAGCTCACCTTTGAATCAAGCGCGAAAATAAACATAACATCATCTTAGCCAATGCCACTGATGATAAAAGAAAACTTACCACCAGCTAAGAATTTACATTCCCTACTGACGGTAAGTTCGATAAGCTGTTTTTGGATAGCTTATTGTCTCTATTGAATTTATTCGTATCATTCGGTCTTGGGAACTTTTAAAGAACTTCCAGTATTGCTTTTCCAACCCCATCTTCGTCATTCACCGCTGTCTCATGGCTGCAAATTTTTTTGATATCCGGATGGCCATTTCCCATCGCAACAGAGCGCCCCACTCTCTCAAACATAGAGAGATCGTTCAAGTTATCGCCGATCGCCATTGTTTCTTGCATAGATATGCCCATTCTTTCAGTAAACCACGTCAATGCGATTCCTTTTTGAGCTTTATTATGCGTCACTTCCAAATTCTCGCTTCCAGATGAACTTACCGAAATTTCCGGAATCGCTTCTAATTTCTCTTTGACCCTCATCAATTCACTAGGATTTTTTGAAACAACAAGGAATTTATAAACAAGCTGATCATTGCTTTCGATAACGTGTTCATAGTTTTCTACAATCTGAATATGTCCTTTGGAGTATCGGTTTTTGGCCATTTCATAAATTTGATCCTCCGGCATATCTGGATTTGCCGTTTGAAAGATGTTCATTAACGTCTGAACGCCTTTTTCATAATGATCCGTATATATCCCTTTGTTAGTAAACACTTCGTAATAAGTATCCGAATGATAAAGAATTTCATAAATATCGAGGGATTGTTTGGCCGATAATTCATTTGTATGAATGATTTCGCCTTCTTTTGTTCTCACTTCCGCTCCATTCACACAAATAATTGGGCACTGTAAGCCAGCTTCCGCTAATACTGTTTGGGCTTCATCGTACGAACGCCCTGTGGCAATCACGACTTCTATTCCCTTTTCTTGGGCTTTTTTGATGGCTGTACGGTTACCCTCGCTAATCATCTGCCGGCTATTTAACAGTGTTCCATCCATGTCTGTAGCAATACATTTAATCATGCATTTCACCCTTATCTATTTCCTCATTACACTTTCAGCAATTCATTTCTATCTTACCATTTTTTAAAGACAAGATCAGTTTTCCGCACCCGTTTAAAGGCTGTCGAAACTTCAGTCCATCGAGTAGAAGGGAGCGATTAACTCCCGTCCTCTCACACCACCGTACGTACGGTTCCGTATACGGCGGTTCAATTAAGATAATTGACGCAAGTCTTTATAACTTCCGTGAATAGCTGTTCTCTTTATGCCAGTGGTCACTCCACCCTCCAAGAGGTCTCCCACGGGATTCACCGCTTCCTCCCTCAAGTGAGGTACTACGTTTTCTGTGTTCATCATGACTCACTGAATACCAAGGGCTATTCTCTCTTAATTGTTCGGTCCTTCTTAGTTGTTCTAGACCAACTAATACTATGACCTCTGCTGACTTCTGACGGTTCAGCTACTTATCACTAAGTAGGTTATGAAGAGTACTTCACATATCCGCCAGACCTCCCCGGGTAAGTACATGCACTTTCACACCATCTATCCGCCTCATTTACTCGATATGACCTTCGACAGAAAGAGCTTTGTTTTGTTATGCAAACTCACTCAATCATACCTAGCCTTATATGAGGTTCGTGTTCCTCGGACCGGTGTTTTGCCTCCAGCTTCCTTCAGATTCCGCGTCACCACGGACACCCTTGCTCTTGGCTAACCTCTACTTCTGTCTTCGGGGTTCGGGACTTACACCCTATAGTTCATGTACATGCCGGGCGCACATAAAAAAAACGTATGTCCCTATACATACGTTTTTGTGAAATCATTAATGAATAATCTGCCTTAATTTTTCATATTGTTTATCAGTTTTACTTTTAATTTTTCTTCGTTCGATTTCCATTTCCAGCAATTGAATAAAATCTTTAGAGAGATTTTCCGTTTTAGCTCGTTCATATACTTCCATCAACTGTTCATCCCTCAGCAAAACAAGCGATGGATTCACCTTTCCCAACCTCTTTTCCCTTTTTGATTTCTTTTGAATCATGAAAAGTTCCTCAAAACAAAAAAGGGGACCCGATCCTTAAAAATATGGCAACATTCCCGTTTTGATCAAGTATTCACCATTTAAGAAATAATTCAAAATTTCTGGGTAATGATCGTTTTTTCTGGCCTGATCCTCATTAACATCGATATTTTAATATGATTTTTAATAGAAATAAAGGGTTTTTCAAAAAATTCAACAAAATTTTCTTTCGACTTTATTAGCGTTTAGCCAGCATTCACTGTTCCACTCGTATTCTTGACATCCATCGATCCATTAATTTCAAATTTTCACCTTCTATTTAGTCAGATTTCATCGGGCTGTCACATTTTTTGCCGAAATGCGTCTTCATCATTTAGCAGCTTATGTTCAATTGATGTTCCCTCTGTATGGAATGCATTAAGTAGAAGCGATTTTTCGTTGACGAACAAGATTGCATGTTATCAGCAAAAAAAAGCATTCCATGGTCGAAAGAATTTTCAACATCCT
Source organism: Bacillus sp. FSL W8-1127 (assembly GCF_038006725.1). Lineage (NCBI taxonomy): Bacteria > Bacillati > Bacillota > Bacilli > Caryophanales > Bacillaceae > Bacillus > Bacillus sp. FSL W8-1127. The sequence goes on from NZ_JBBOVU010000001.1 coordinate 3,402,418, forward strand.
TCCTTTTGATTTGAATAGCCATTCACGATCAAGCATCTGTTTGTTTGTCTGTCCACCATCGTTTCTTACAAGAAAAGTTTGCAAAAAACGCAAATCTCCTTTTTAATCGATAAATCACTTCTATATTTATTTTGCCATCAAAACAATAAAGCCTTTCTCCTCCCCAGACACCTTTTAAAAATCCACCCAAAAAACAGAATTCTTTGCGCCATTTCCAAAAAAACTCCCTCATTCACCATCTTCTGTCTATTATTGCCACCAAAAACACATGATCCAATCGAATGCTGCTGGACAAAATAAATTTTGAAAAGATCAATGCCTGACGGTGTTTTATACCAAAAATGAAATGTTCGAATGTACATCTTATTTTCAATTTTATATAGATATGATACAATGCACACGCATTGGAGGGTCAAAAATGAGTAAAAGCGGTAAAAATATACCTTTTTTATTGTCACTTTTACTGTTATTAGCTTATATCAGTTTTCAATTATTGAATCGGTCCGAACCGGTCAATTCGCAAAATCAAACCTATATCGATCCACCGACCATTTTTGTTCATGGCTATAAAGGAACTTACAACTCTTTTAACGGAATGCTGAACCGCTTTGAATATAACTATCATTGGGGTCATCGTGTGCTGATTTGCAAAGTGGCAAAAAACGGACATCTTTTCGTGAACGGACATATCCCAAATGACAGCCATAGAATGTTCATTCAAGTCGTTTTTGAAAACAACCGAGCCAGTTTTCAGGACACTTCCCATTGGCTTTCTGAAGTGATGCTTTTGTTAAAAGAACGATACGGGATTGAAAATGTGAATATTGTCGGCCATTCCATGGGGGGAATTATTTCAACCAAGTTTCTCCTGGATCACGGCAACCAGCTTCGCTATCCTAAAGTAGAAAAATTGGTCACCATTGGCAGCCCTTTTTTGGGGATTGACCAATCCTCTTACTTTAAAGTGAATAGCGGACCAGCCGCTCTCGATTTAAAACCTGGATCTAAAGCTCTACAAGACCTATGGAGAAAATCGAACCACTTCCCACCAGACATCAAAGTACTCGCTATTGCCGGAAAAGGCGACCAAGTAGTCAACATTTCAAGCGCCTTGTCTATCCGAAGAATGGTCCCTCGCCACAATTATCAAGACAAAATCGTCCAGAATGTACAAGTGACACATAGCGGCCTGCATGAAAGCACCGAAGTCGACCATTTTATCGGAACATTTTTATGGGGCCTGACCCCTTTCACACATTAAAGTGTGAAGGGGGTCAGGCCCCTTTAACTAGATCTTCTATTTTGGCGTTGACGACTTTTTGCAAGTCTGCGGGTGACAATTCTATTTGAACTCCAATTTTTCCTCCGCTTACTATGATTTCATGACAGTTTAACGCCTGCTTATCGATAAAAACGGGGTAATGCTTTTTCATGCCGATGGGCGAACAGCCTCCACGAACATAACCCGTCCACTTTTGCAGCTCGTTGACAGGGAGCATCTCTACCTTTTTTTCTCCTGCTACTTTAGCAGCCTTTTTCAAGTCCAGTTCAGACGCCACCGGAATGACAAACACATACAGCTGCTTTGTTCCGCTTTGAACCACCAGTGTTTTAAACACACAATGAGGATCTTTGCCGAGGTTTTCCGCTACCGAAACACCGTCTATTTTTCCGCCATGTGGTTCATACGTATAAACCTTATAGGGAATCTTTTTAGTATCCAGCATCCTTATGGCGTTCGTTTTTGCTTTTGGCATCCTAATCACCTTTCCGTCTAGTTTCTTACTCCGCCGGCGCGTCAGCCACTCATAAAAAAAACGAGAGATTCCATTCTTCCATACGCCGTCTAATACATATCGCTGTTTTCATATCTCCTGTTCCCCTGGGAAACCGCTTCTTCGTTGATTTCTTCACTCTTTATTATCCGACAAATTTCGAGCATCTTCAATTTTTTGAACCTTCAACCGGTGGAAGACCATCATATATATCAAAAATAGATCAATTTTAATGTAAACGTTCTTTTAAGCACGGAATCAAGTTGGTATAATAAATGGTAAAGGTTTTACGATTTTCAAAAAAACCTAATATTTCGACATCGTTCATACAGAAGTACAAAGTTGGAGGAGTTGACACCTAGTGGACAAATTTACCGTCGTTTCTGTAATGGGAATTCTTTCTGAATACTTGCCTAAAAACACTTCAATCGCGATTTCCGACCACAAACAATATATTTATTATAAACCAAGTAAAACAGTTGATTTAAAAATAAAGCCCGGGGACCCCGTAAAACAAGGGACCGCTGCCTACAAAGCACTGTCAACAGGCCAAAAAGTTTCTCTCTATATTGATGAAGAAGTGTTCGGCGTTCCTTATTTCGGCATGAGCATCCCTATTTTTGAAAAAGATCGTCCTGCTGGAGCGATTACAACCATTCTGCAGGCTAAACCTTCACCCATTTCTGCGAATTTCTTAACCATTAAGTTTAATGAGAGATGGTATCCTATTCCTTATGAGCAAATTGTCTATTTAGAAGCGCAAAATCGCAAAACGAAAGTCCAGTCGGAAACATTGGAAGGAACTCATAAACTGAATTTAACGGAACTCGAATATCTATTGCCAAATAACTTGTTTATTAGAGTTCACCGTTCTTATATTATTAATGTTCATTTTATTAAAGAAATTCATCCTGATTCCCATTCCACTTTTTTGCTGATTATGAAAAATAACGTAAAGATTCCTGTCAGCCAAACGTACGCTAGCATTTTTCGCAGATCCCTTAACTTTTAAAAGAACAATGAAAATTTTTTCCATTTTCTTTTATATGACCCTCTTGCGATGTCAAAAGGGAAGCCTTTTTTTAAAAATGCATCTAGCATTAAAGTATCTAAAATTCTTTTTTGCGAAATTTTTTCTGCTTTACAACAAAATTAAGGCTTTTCATACAAAAAATAATGAGATTTCCCCCTTAAATTGGTAGAATGTTTTAAACAATCAAAGGGGGGATTTTTGGTGGAGAAACGTATTGCAGAACGCTTACGTGATCCTAGATTAGCTGATCGAATTGTTCCAGCTCACGAGGCTGCTTCATGGATTCAAGATGGGATGACATTGGGGTTGAGCGGTTTTACACGTGCAGGGGATGCAAAGGCTGTTCCACTAGCTTTAGTTGACCGTGCTAAAACTGAGAAATTCAAAGTAAACGTTTTCACAGGAGCTTCTCTCGGATTTGATATTGATAAACTAATGGCCGAAGCAGGCATTATTCATAAACGTCTTCCATTTCAAGCAGATAAGGCAATGCGCAAAAAAATTAATCAAGGAGAAATGCTGTTTGTTGATCAGCACCTTTCTCATGTTGCAGAATATGTTCGCAACGATGTATTAAGCAAAATTGACTTTGCCATTATTGAAGCTACAGCGATTACCGAAGACGGACTTCTCATTCCAACTACATCAGTTGGAAATAATTCTATTTTTATTGAAAAAGCAGATGCCGTTATTGTAGAAATTAATTTAGCCCAACCTGCAGAATTGGAAGGGCTCCATGATGTTTATGATCTGGCTCCACAAGGAAAACGCGAACCTATTCCGTTGACAAAAGTGGATTCAAGAATTGGTCAAATCGGCATTCCTCTTGATCCGGAAAAAGTAAAAGGCATTGTGATTACAGACGCTTCTGATTCTCCTTCAACCATCGTGCCGCCGGATGAAGAGACGGCTGTTATGGCCAATCATTTAATCGATTTCCTCAGAAAAGAAATTAAAGCCGGCCGGCTGGATAACACTTTAGCTCCTATTCAATCAGGGATCGGATCCGTAGCCAATGCGGTGCTGCACGGCTTGCTAGTTTCCGAATTTGAAGATTTGGAAGTATATTCTGAAGTTCTTCAAGACGCCGTATTTGATCTAATTGACAGCGGTAAAGTACGCTTTGCTTCAGGCTGCTCCATCACGTTGTCCGAAGAAAAAATGAAAGCCGTTTTTTCAAATTTGGACCGCTATAAAGACAAGCTCATTTTGCGGCCACAAGAAATTTCCAACCATCCAGAAGTTATCCGCCGCCTCGGATTAATTTCTATTAATACTGCGTTGGAAGTTGATATTTATGGCAATGTCAACTCGACACACGTGACAGGAACAAAAATGATGAACGGCATTGGAGGCTCCGGTGATTTTGCAAGAAATGCCCGTCTTTCTATTTTTGTGACTAAGTCCATCGCCAAAGACGGCAAAATCTCTAGTATCGTGCCTTTTGTCTCCCATGTAGATCATACCGAACATGATGTGGACATTATCGTAACCGAACAAGGATACGCTGATTTAAGAGGACTCGCTCCTCAAGAACGACCACGCTTGATCATCGAAAACTGCGCTCATCCAATGTATAAAAAACAACTGCTTGCGTACTATGAAGAAGCCTTAAAAGTAGGTGGACAGACACCTCATGTTTTAGAAAAGGCATTTTCTTGGCATGCCAATTATTTAAAACACGGAACCATGCTGTTTGATCACCAATATATCAATTCTTAATTTTAAACTCCCGTTTCCAGACGGGAGTTTTTCATTTTCACTTTATCAGTTGAACTAGCGATAGCGTGCGAAGCAATAAACCACTGTGGGTGGCGACGATTGGCGCTTAGGATCGTCCGCAAACCTTCCCACCGAATATCTAAAAACAAAAGCCCTCCTTTTACAGATTGGTAGAATCTATCTTATAAAGGCCGTCAAAACCGTTAGTCATCCATCGTTTTTATAAAAGATCTTATTATTTAGGGATGCATGGGAACGCTTTTGTTGTGTCGATAACCAAAAAAGTGCATCGTTTGGCAATTAAGAGCATGCACAAAATACTGCATAACCGCTGCTTACATGGAGCGGAGGGCATAAGGCTCTCGAGTGCCTGCAAAGCTTCTTGAGGCTGTCATTTGCCAAAAATCATGACCGCAGAGGCTCCATGTCAATCATTGAAGTAGTATTTAGTTTGATGAATACACTTATTTGCCATTTTACTACATTTTTTAATTGCCAAATACGCTTTTGTTACCCCGTTTTCTCCGCCCGCAAACATGATATTCTTCCGCCTACCAACTGATGATCCCTAGATTCATATGCCTCTAATCGTTCCATCATAAATAACCCACACTCTTCCCCTCCTCCTTTTCGCAAGTCAAAGATATTAAAAATCGAGTTGGATATTTCAATCACATAAAACTTAAAGGACCTTTACTTCATTCAGTACAGAGTCAAAAAAATGGCTTTTGTTTCATTCTGCTTCACAAAATAAATGAAACAAAAGCCGATTCCTATAGATGATTATGATCACGGATACAGAAAAACAAAATCTCCCTCCCTTAACAACTTGAATTATTGCAAGGGAGGGAGACATATTCAACACATCATCAGCAAGGTGATTTCTCATCTGATGAAAGTTTTAATCCTTTATTTATTTATTTTCTTTTATATTTTGTTCTGTTTTTTTGACAGAGTAATCATAATCTGCACGATTTACGGGTTTAAATCCTTTTGGATGGTGGAAACGCAGCAAGTCTCCGTATACTACTCGGTCGGAAAAATCCAGCATAGCTTTTACTTGTTTGTTTGGACGCGAACATGCATTTTTGTTTGGCACTTGTTTTCCAGTAGCATTGCTGTAGCATTTTCCGCTTACATACGTATATTGAGGTGTTACAAAGTCGCCGTTTCGGAACGGAACGATTTGGCGATGTTGTTTAGAAAGCAAGTCCGTTCCAAACTCGATGTAATCTTTCGTATCAATTCCCAACAAATGAAGAATCGTTGGACGAACGTCAACATCACCGGCATATTCATGCATTACTCCACCTTTAACACCCGGCACGTGAATGAACAATGGCACACGTTGCAATTGGGCATTTTCGAAAGGAGTAATTTCTTTACCCATTACTTTAGCCATTGCATCGTTATGGTTTTCGGAAATTCCGTAATGGTCACCATACAACACAATGATGGAATTATCGTAAAGACCCGATTTCTTCAGATCGTCAAAGAATTGCTTTAACGCTTCATCCATGTAATGAGCTGTTTGGAAATAATGGTTGACAATCGAGTCTCCAAAATCTCCTGCTGGAAAATCCGTATCCCCCTCATCCAACGGGAACGGAAAATGGTTCGAAAGCGTGATGAATTTCGCATAAAACGGTTGTTTCAAGCTCTTTAACAGAGGCATGGACTCTCTAAAGAACGGCTTATCTTTCAAACCATAGTTCAGCACGTCTTTATCATTCATATCATAATAGGCAGAGTCAAAGAAATAATCGTACCCTAACGATTTATACATTTCATCGCGGTTCCAGAACGTCTTTGTATTGCCATGGAATGCCGCGGAAGTGTACCCATGCGTTTTTAAAATGGCCGGAGTGGCTTGGTACGTATTCAAAGCTTTATTCGTGAAAACTGACCCTTGAGGTAACGGGAACAGCGAGTTTTCCATCATAAATTCTGCATCAGACGTTTTCCCTTGTCCAGTTTGATGGAAGAAATTATCAAAATAAAATGTATTGTTGTCGTGAGCCAACGAATTTAAAAACGGTGTTACTTCTCGTCCATTTAATTTATAGTCAATCATAAAGTTCTGGAACGATTCCAGAGAAACGAAAATGACATTCTTTCCTTTGGCTTTACCGAAATATTGCGGGTTCGGCTCTGCATAATTGGATTTTACGTAATTCTCAATATCCGCAATATCCGAGCTGTCCGCCAGTGCTCTTTGTGCAGAAGAACGGACGTTTTGAATCATGTCATACACAGCGTAGTTGTACATACCTAAGTATTTCACAATATAGTTGCGGTCAAACGTACGCTGCAGAAGCTCAGGACGATCTGATTCCGCCAGTCCCAAGTTGACCATAAAGATGATAAAACCGGACATAAAAACACCAACAACCGGGCGCCATCCAATTTTCCCTTGTGGTTTTACCACTTTGAAGACAACCAGTAAAATCAAAATGATAATGTCCAAGAAATAAAGAACATCATACGGCTTCATCAACGCAAATGCGCTGTCTCCCAAATTTCCGATGCTATTCGTTTTTGCCTGCGTCAAAACCGGCACTGTGATAAAGTCATTGAAAAACCGGTAATAGACAATGTTTGCATACAGTAAAAAGGAAAGAAGAAAATTGATAACTATAATCGCAATATTTCTTCCTTTCCCTTTAAAAAACAATCCAAAGGCAAGAAACAAGATAGCGGAGCTAATGGGGTTTATAAAAAGCAAAAATTCTTGTATTTTATTGTTAATGCCAAGGTTGAATTCTACTTTGTAAGCAATATACGTCTTAATCCAGAACAAAATCACAGCTAAAAAGAAAAACGAGAGTTTCATATTAAACAACCCTCTTTTTCCTATCTTTTCCATATTCAACTTTGTTTCACTCCTTCGGATTAAAACTCTAATGACCATTATAATACATTGTTTAAGAAATTGAAAATATATTTTTAGACAAAATTTACAAACTGTACTTGCAATTTTACAAATAGGAAGCATTGTATGTAATTACTTCTTTTAATCTCATTTATACAACGTTTACAGTCATTATGCAAACAAAAACCTTTAGATAATTTTTCCTTTTCGAAATTCAGCCATACAGCGGACGTTATGGCTGAAAACTGCAAACCAATGTTACGGCCCTTTTAAATGATCATCCGCAAAACGTATCACTCTAAGCGGCTGTTCTTCATAGCATGATGATATATTTTGCGCTAACGGGGTGAAAATAGTGAAACCAACATATCAAGACGCTCTTGCCGCTTATGGAATTGGCGGTGCTCATCCGGGGGGGCTTTCGTTAACGAGAAAGATTCTGAAGAAGGAGAACATCAGCCGGAGGTCAAAAATTTTGGACGCTGGCTGCGGGACGGGCCAAACGGCCGCCTTTCTTTCGAAATCTTTTCGATGTTCGGTCACGGCTTTAGACAATCATCCGACAATGATTCAAAAAGCCAAACAAAGGTTTTCCGATGAACGACTTCCCGTTCATGCGATTCAAGGGAACGTAGAAAGCCTTCCTTTTTCAGATGCCTCCTTTGATTTTGTGCTTTCCGAATCCGTTACGGCTTTTACAAACATTGCAGATTCTCTAAAAGAATACTGTAGAGTGTTAAAACCAGGCGGAGTTTTATTGATGATTGAAATGACAGCAGAAAAACCTTTCCAGCCGTTGGAATTGAAGGACATGAAAAGAGTTTACGGAATTTCCAACGTATTTTTAGAGACCGAATGGATCCAACACTTGCATCGTTCCGGATTTGCCGAAGCTGCCGTTATCTTTTCCAACACCGTTCAATCGGAACTTCAAAAAAACTCTCCAGAAAAAGATGACTACCCGGAGTATCAAATCTCAGACCCTGTGGATCCCCAAGTGGAAGAATTGCTTCATGAACATATGAATCTTTCCCGTTTGTATCAAAACATTTTAGGATACCGTGTCTACCGTGCTGTTCGTCCATCTTTAGCAAGAAATCAAGAATAAATGATCAAAACCTGATACCTGTGCGAGATTATCCCTTTCGCCATCCCTCATAAATACAGAAAAAATTTGTTTCGGTCTTAGAACAGAACCTTTGTCTCTGGCTTTAGTTTGCTGCGTGAACGCCACTAACGGGAGGATAGTTATTCAAGACGAATTTTTCTTGTCATTCAACTCTAAAAATCACCTAATCGATTCCCCTACAAAAATGCGGATTAGAAAAAAATAGCCACGAATCCACTTAGTGATCTAAATGTCGGCTGTAAACAGACGTTTCGACATCTGCTGCCAAGATTTTTTGTTTTGATTTTTTTCAACATCATTTTTGAATAAGCTAACGTTTGTGCTATGAAGCAGCACCAATGACACTAGGCATTTCATCGATATGACCATTAGGACAAAATAACTAACCTTCCTTTGTTGCTTTCGATAATCGGACGGGGCTAAAATACCTATTCTCATCCAAAATCTTATCACAACAAGAAATTCAAATCATGACATATATAATAGTAGAAAAACGGAAAATCCAACATACTCGCTTCCACGATTATAATGAAAGCAGCCCTTTATAACCCCCTATTTCATCACCTACAGTAGAAAGAAAAAGCGGTATCTAAAACGAAAGCGATCTTGCCAAAACATTAGAAGAGGCTGGAACTTTATGTGCCAGCCTTTCATTTTGAATGGATGAACGCACTGGGAATGAAACGATTTTTTGTCCTCTCTTCTTTCGCAATGGCTGGAGCGTTCGTAGCTGTTGTCAACGTCATGTTCCATATCTTTAAAGGTCAAGCAACTACCTTGTTAAAAATTGCAGCAAAAGACATATTTCTACAGCAGTGAAATCTTGTTGAAAACCGATAATAGCCACTGTCGGACAAGCATGATATCGGTTTGCTTTATGGCAAGACCGCATGCTTGCCGCATATCATTCGTTTCCTTCCCGGCGCTGAATATCAGTAGTGAACCTTTTAAATCCAACTGTTGCATGAAATAAAATCAAGTAAAACTTTCGATCTTTTTCACGAAAAAAAATCTATTAATAGATTAAAGACGATTTGTAAAATTCAAATATCTATTATGTAAAAAATATATAAAAACAGTAAAAATATGACTAAATTTCCATAAACAAAAGATCTCTCCTATAAAGTCATCGGTTTGGATTCGCCTAAATTGCTTCAGCAAACTAAAGAAAGATTGTACGTAAAACTCTTCAACATGTTAGCCTTCCATGAACGTAAACACGAAGACATGAGATTAAAAAGTCTCTAAAAAATCATGTTTGTCATACCGCTCTCCTTGAATTCGCATTCATTTGACAATACAAGAAGAATCATTGCTTTTGCCAAAATCATTACATGTTTTTTCTTTCTGAACATATTTATACAATGAAAGGAGAAGAGGCCATGTTTTTTATCCATGTCGTGAAGCCCGGAGATTCACTTTATTCGATTTCTCAAAATTACGGGGTTTCTTTTCAAAGGCTGCAAGAAATAAACGGGGTATATCCGGGAGGTTTAGTCCCCGGCCAAGATATAGTTGTTCCAAGTTCCACCTACATTGTTCAACCGGGAGATTCTCTCTATACCATCGCTCAAAAAGCATTTTTATCTGTTCAAACGATCCGAGCTGCCAATCGATTAACTTCCGATGTCATTTATCCGGGAATGCGCCTCTATTTACCATCGCACCCCAAATATTCAACTGAAGATTTAAGTTTTATTTATCCTGGTACACCTACGGAAGATGAACAGCTGATCAGGTCTTTTTCTCCCATCAGTACGTATTTTGCCATGTTTGAATATCACATTTTGCCCGGAGTCGCTTTAAGCACCTTAAATGATCGTTATACCATTCAAACATCTCGCTCGTTTCGGGTAGCCCCGCTTGCCACCATTACGAATTTAACTTCAGAAGGATTCAGCTCAGCATTGATCCGCCAAGTATTGTCAAACCCGCAGATCCGAAACAGGGTTGTGAATGAAATTGTCACGCTTGTAACACAAAAAAATTATTCAGGGGTGACCATCGACTTTGAAAGAGTGGCTGAAACAGAAAGAGACTTATTTACAGGATTTCTTCGGATTTTAAATCAACGTTTGAAAAATCGCGGCCGTTATTATCTTTCCGTCGCCCTTCCAGCAAAAACGGACGATCAAATTCCTTGGTTGAGAGGATACGACTACGGAGGGATTGGATCAGTTGTTGATTTCACGTTTATCATGGCTTACGATTGGCATACTCCTGATTCTCCTCCAGGACCTGTTGCCCCTATTCAAGAAGTGCGAAGAACCATAGAATATGCCATCAACCAAATGCCTTCAAACAAAATCATTCTAGGTTTTCCGCGTTACGGATATGAATGGACTATGTCAAACGGAAGCGTCCAAAGCGCCCGTGCTGTTTCGGTTGACATGGCCATACAACTAGCCTCTTCTCACCAAGTGCCCATCCAGTATTCAAATGAATACCAACAGCCCCATTTTACGTTCCGCGATGAAAATGGGAGAAGGCATATTGTCTGGTATGAAGATGCCCGAGCACGCGTAGCGAAGCTTTTATTAGTCCCTAGGTATCGATTAAGAGGAGTCGGAGCATGGCAGCTTGGATTGCATTTTCCTCAGTCCGGATTTATTGTCAGTGAATTGTTTGATGTTCGGAAAGTATTGTAACGGTCAGCCCCCAACTCTTTTCACGTGTGAGTAGATGGCTATTGACTTGTTTTTAAGATACCTTTTGTAAATTTCCACTAACAATTACACCCCAACAATCAGAACAAGATCCAGTTTAGTCGTATAATTGTGTAAAAAGAGAAATAAGAAAAGAGCCATGTTGCTTCCCTTTGATAGAATAAACAATAACCGCCAAATATAAGGTGGTATGCAACAATGGCTCAATATCATATTCCCGTAAAAGATAGACTTTTGCACGGATTATCGACGAAGGATGAGGGAATCTTCTGGAATAAATTCCTAATTAATTCCTCTAGGCGCAAACAAAAGAACAGCCTGGTGCCCTCCGTTATGAACAAACGGATAAACATAAAGTCTATCGAAACAGTCCGTATCCATGTCAGTTGGCGCGTTTCACGAATAAGAGATGGAAGTTCACCACCGAATTGTTTCAACTATACCAACGAAGTGAACAAGTTCTAATACCAGCACGAATGAAAATGGTGAAGAATAGGGGTGTCTGCCCGAAAGATGACCTAATCACGGAAGACTCGTTTGGAACTTCATTTTCCAAATCCATTATCTCCTCGCCGTGCAATTGGTGTCGGGTCACATCATCTTGGTTTAGAAACATCGACAACCTTGGTAGTCGATTAACATTCAGTACATCAGAAAAATCTTATTCATGAAGATGATGTTATTGTATACTAAACTAACTTGTCTGAAAGGGAAAGATTTCAGAAAACCGCATCATTTTCTTTTTTTAAAAATATTTAAAATTGACGAAACTAAAAAACCAAAAGCAACTGCTACAATTATTTTTCCTGACGTTTGATTTATATAATTCGTCTTAGAAAAGTATGCAATTATAATTAAAGAAACAATAAATATAATAGAATACATTATCCTCATCGCTACATCTCCTTTAATTTTCCATTTGACATTAAATAAATTTTATTTGCTAGTTCACGCTGTAAATCTTTCAAGTGGCTAACAAATAAAATCGCTCCCCCATTTTTGCTATATGTTTTTAATAAATCTATCGCTATTTCCTGGGATTTTTGGTCTAACGCTGTAAATGGTTCATCAAGAAAAATTATCTCAGTTTTTCTTGCAAACATTGCGATAAAAAACAATTTATGTTTCATACCAAAAGAATAGTTTTAATAACTCAGCTTTCGCAGTCCAAAATCTTGTTTAAATGCTTGATGTAAATGGTTTTGGGAAGTACAAAATTATCATTTGACATTTTTTAAAACATAAAGAAAGACACCTATTCTTTTGGTAAAATATTGGTGACGAAACCAAATCCAAAAGAAAGGTGTCACCACTATGATAACGAATAAAGACTACTTTGCGCAATTACCAAAAGAAATTAAACAAGGATTTTCCGAATTAAATATTGGATATCATTTAAGAAAAGCGAATATTACGAAACTTTCCGGGTATTCTTGTCTTACTGTTTTCAAACTGATTTTTCTTTTAGTCTTCCAATATAAGAACTGGTTTCGTGCTTTTATGAGTAAACGATCTCAGGATCTGCCCGGAAAGGATACAGTCTATCGCTTTTTAAATACACCAACCTATCATTGGAGAAAGTTTCTGCTTTCATTAAGCAGTGAAATGATCCGTCTGCTTCAACCATTAACTTCAAAAGATCGTGTCACAGCTTTTGTGATTGATGATTCTGTCTTTTCAAGAAACCGTAGTAAGTCGGTTGAACTGTTGGCTAAGGTTTTTGATCACTCTACCCATCAGTACTTGAAAGGGTTTCAAATGCTTACCCTTGGCTGGACCGATAGTTTTACTTTTATTCCCGTTGATTTTGCTCTTCTAAGTTCACCGAAAAAGGAAAATCGCCTGCAAGAAATCAATACCAATATTGATAAACGAACATCTGGCTATAAGCGTCGCCAGGAAGCTCTGAAATCAAAACCGGACGTGGCTTCAGCTTTACTTGATCATGCGCTTGAAAAAGGGATTATAGCTGACTATGTTCTCATGGATTCCTGGTTTACACAAGCGCCTTTAATTGAGAAGATTACGAACAAAGGGTTATTTGTCATTGGCTTGGTGAAGCAATTAAAGCAGCGATACGTTTACAATGGTGAACGTTTCACACTGAATCAACTTTACAAATTGGCAAAACCTCACATGGGTAAAAAAGACATTCGCGGATCCGTTTATGCTACTTTAGACAATGGAATTCCAGTAAAAATTCTATTTGTACGAAACCGTAATAAACGGAGCGAATGGCTTGCCATTCTCAGCACAGATACAACATTAGAAAATGAAGAGATCATTCGTATTTACGGCATGCGTTGGGACATTGAAGTCTTCTTCAAATGCAATAAATCCCTTTTAAATTTAGAGAAAGAATTCCAGGGACGTTCCTACGACATGTTAATTAGCCATACAACCATTGTTTTTACACGATATATTCTCATTGCTTGGCAAATGCGAAAAGAGGAGGATCCTAAGACGATTGGCAACCTTTTTTACATCCTTTGCGAAGATGTAAAAGACATAGATTTTATTACTGCCCTTCAATCACTTATTGACCTTTTCCAAACTTTGGCGGAAGCCGAGGTTTCTTTGAACATGGACATCTTTAAAAATCAAATGAATAAATGGTTGGCCACTATACCTAATTATATCAAGCAATGCTTAAATATTTCTGTGTGCGAAAGTTGAGTTAATAACAAAATTTGTCTATAAAATTGCAGGAAAATTCGAATTTAAATAAAAAAACAGTCTTGTTGTTGCTTAAAAAAGGCAAGATGTTGTTAAAACAATTTATAATAGTCCCCCCCATAAAACTAGACACGAAATGAGGAGGCGTTAAAGTAGGTTTATGGAGAAAACGATATACAACAGATTATAAATTCCAGCTCGTACTAAAGGTCCTAAAAAGGGAAAAACGATGAATGAAATTCCTCTCTCAATGGGATTCACTTGAATCAGATCTGGCAATGGAGAAATGTATTTCTTGAACAATGCCTAGTTGTTTGCGAAAGTAAATTGAAATTACCCAATTTCAACGAGATGATATTCCCCACATTATGAACGTTTAATTCGACAACCACGAAGGATAAATGACTGCTTTTTCTTTTTCGCGGAAATGGTAGGAATCACCTATAATGTTAAAGACCTGAAATGGCTGTTGCTATTACATCGTTGCCGAATACTTTTCCTCTTTCAAGATAAGATAAATTCCCAAAAAATAGATATTGTGATGATATACATCTGCATGGCTGGAACGAAAAATCAAGACGCTCAATCAAAAATCAGGAGTCTCCAATTTTAAGAGAGTGGGATAAATTATTCGCCGTGTCAAGGAGAACGTGGAATCCAGAGCCGAGTAAGAATTAGTCGCAAACGTTTCTATCATGATATTTTGTCGGAGAAGGCGACTGCTAGAGAAACTTTCTGGATTTTCTAAAACCATACGTCATGTCATCCATCCTAGTTAGTCTATCAAGAGATTTACATAATATTTAGGACTTGAGCTTTATATGAGAGGCACTAGTGGTAATACGGTTTTTTTGAGATCGCGAATAAAAAACAAAATATTCTAAAAACACTTTAATTTTCTTGTTGAAAACGATTACTAAACTTCCCCCTATTTAATATACTTAATAAAAAACATTGCTTGAGGTGATAAGATGCTTGCTGTACTAGGTTTCCTCATGATCATTGTCTTTATGTTTCTCATTATGACAAAACGACTTTCGGCCATGATCGCCTTGATGATCATCCCGATCCTTTTTGCTCTCATAGGCGGATTTGGAAAAGACATTGGAACGATGGCGCTTGACGGGGTTAAAAGTGTCGCTCCAACCGGAATTATGATTTTATTCGCCATTCTTTATTTTGGACTCATGATCGACGCCGGAGTATTTGATCCCATCATTGCCAAAATCCTGAAAGTCGTAAAAGGCGATCCATTAAAAATCGCCATCGGGACAGCTGTATTGACACTTCTTGTTTCGCTGGACGGAGACGGCACAACCACTTATATGATTACGATTTCCGCTATGCTGCCGCTTTATAAACGAATTGGCATGAAGCCGCTTATTTTGGCGGGCATTGCGGTTTCCGGATCAGGCGTAATGAATCTGCTCCCTTGGGGTGGACCGACAGCCAGGGCAATGAGTGCATTAAATCTGGAAACTTCTGATCTCTTTACACCGATCGTCCCTTCTATGATAGGAGGAGTAATATTTGTTTTATTGATGGCTTATTGGCTTGGAAAAAAAGAACGAAAACGAATCGGTATTATGGAGATCGATCAAAGCACTCTAGTCGAGCAAGCAGCAGCTTTAGAAGAAGATTCCAATAAACGTCCACATCTGCTGTGGTTCAACGCCTTGTTAACTGTTGCTCTATTAATTGGATTAATTCTGGAAATTCTTCCAACTCCGATTTTGTTTATGGCGGGTTTTGCGATTGCCGCTATCGTAAATTATCCTCGTTTAGAAGATCAAAAGGAGCGAATTGCTGCTTACGCAGGAAACGCATTATCGGTTGTGTCCATGATTTTTGCAGCCGGAATTTTCACAGGTATTTTATCGGGAACGAAAATGATTGATGCGATGGCAAATGCATTGATATCCCACGTCCCGGAAGCTTTGGGCCCCCACTTTGCGATTATAACGGCGATTTTAAGCGCTCCTTTTACGTTCATTATGTCCAATGATGCGTTTTATTTTGGAGTCCTTCCGTTAATTTCAAAGGCAGCCTCCGCCTATGGAATTGATCCTGAAGCTATTGGAAGAGCCTCGCTTTTAGGCCTGCCCGTTCATTTATTAAGTCCTCTGGTGCCCTCCACCTATTTACTGGTTGGAATGGTCGGCGAAGAATTCGGCGATTTGCAGCGAGCCTTCTTAAAATGGGCATGTGGTTCCACCATTGTCATGATTATCGTAGCCGTCATCATCCAAGTGATTCCGTTTTAAGCTTTATTTAAAAAGGTTGCCGAGGCTTTCTTTTTCCAAAGAAAGCCTCCCCTAAAAATGAAGCTCAATGCTGCCTATGAAAATGAAACAGAATCGAGGCTTTTGACAATATTGATCCATGTTTTTCCGGAAACAAATGGAAGAGAGTGCCCGTTTTCGTACGGCAAAATCCTGCCGTTTTCGTTTCTCCATTCCACTTCTCGGCACACGCCCCGTTGAATCCAATAGGCTTTTCCACCCGAAGTTAAATCAATCTCTCTCCGCCCTTTGCTGTCAATAACACGATGGATCGTTTCGATAATCAACAGATTATCCACTAAAACAGGTTTTTTCGTTTCTGCATCCATTGTTGGCTCTCCACCGGAATAGCGTTCCATTTTTTTCGATTTAGCATCGAACCGATAATCTGCATTAAAAAGTGAATATTTGGAATAAGCTATATGAACGTTCTCTACCTTGCGTCCGGAAAGATGCTTCGATTCGTTATCCGTATAAAAAGGGAGCGGCCTGGGCGCAGGAGTCATTTTGAATTGCTTTTCGGCAGCTCCTTTTTGAATGTTTTCAAAGGTGATGTAGGAATTGTGGGGCGCCTTTCTGTCCTTTGACCGTTTAAATAAAGTGCCATCATACTGAATGCCATTCAGATTATCAATCAAGCCCGATTGGAGCATTTGTTTCGCCTCCGGGCTATAGCCGTGAGCGATAAACAGGCTATCGTAGCCCTTCGCCAAATCAATCATGTAATCTCTCGCGCTGCGGACAGGCCCTATTTTATCGGGCTTTTGGCTTTGAAAAATGGCCAGAAACCGAGTAATATCACCTTCGGCCAGCACTTCATACACAATATCAGCTGATTGAAGCCCTGATTGCGGCCGAGCTTTCGGATGATTATTTATGACCACAGCCACTGCGCGATCACTAGGCTTTTGATTGGTCCAGATCCCAGTCAACGGGTAACGATATCGTACTTCGTGTTTGTCCGTGTCGGAAACTTTTTCTTGAATTCGGTCTCGATCATTCCGTGAATTTTCTTTGCCGCTGCCGGCACATCCCGATAATGTCAAAATCATGATACAAGCTGCTGCTAACCATTTTTTCAACATAAACATAATCCCCTATTCTTATAATATGGACTTCTTCCCACCATCTTTTTGAAACGGCGATGATTCTTTTCTTGATCGCTGCTGGTTGAACTCTCCCTCTCATAAGGCATATAAAATGAAATAAATTTACATTTGAAAACAGCTCGCTAAAAAACGTACATTCCCTATTGATCATTCTTGTCAAATTTCTCTGTCAGCAACCGTGTACACGTCGATTCTTAAACTATGGAACTGTCTTGCAATCGGTTTGTTCGAGAAAAAAAGCAAATGTCCGCAAATGAACCGCTTTTGTCAATATATGTTTCCGGCAGAAAACGGGTATAAGCTTATGAATTGATTTTCTCCTAAAACAAGAAGAAAGTATTTTAAAGGATGAATACAACTTGAAAACAAAATAATCCTTCTTCTTGTTACAAGGTTATATAAGCCCAAATGGAGAATACTACAAAATACATGAACCTTGTCGCCAAGTTTTTCAAGGGAGTGAAAACATTGCTTTGCTTAGATAAGAATCACGATCCTATCAAAAATAAAGATTTGATTGCAAACCTTTTGGATACGAAAACAGATTTGAAAAATGTCATCAAGGAGACCGAAGAACTTTTTGATCGATATAGCAACAAGAGAAAGCAACGAAATCCTTTCACCGCTTCTGTGCTTTCTGTCATCAAAAAAACAACAAACTTTTTACCTGTCCAAAAAAGGAACGATATTTCATGGGAGACAGATCTTGATGAGAACGGTTTTGTTTATCCAATATGGAAAAACCTTTTAGATCAAGAATACATCCATTTAATGTCCAAAATTGATAGGATCGTAAATGTGTTAGATTACGGAGCTATAGGAGACGGAAAAACCGACAACACCAAAGCGTTTCAAAAAGCGATTGGGAACGGGCGGGTAATAGTGCACGTGCCGGAAGGTATTTTTTTAACAAAAGGAATCAAACTGCCTTCTTGGACATGCTTAATCGGAAAAGGAAAAGGCATCACAACCATCAAGCTTCATCCCGATGCCCCCATCGAGACAAGATTAGTGACAAATGCCAACCATCGGAAAGGAAATCACCATATTTTGGTAAAAGGGATGAGTTTAGACTGGAATATAGAACGGCTCGGGAACACGGAGCGTACGAGCGCGGGCGGGCATAGTTCCAGCTGCTTCACATTCGCCAATGTCAAATATGGATGGGTCAAACAGGTGGAAGCCATTAACCCCGGCCTGCATTGTTTTGATGTGTCCTCAACCCGCTATCATTACGCAGGAGACGGAAAACGCGCCCGAGGCCGAAGCCGGTACATTTGGCTTGACCAATTAAACGGATATGGGTTTGGCGATGATGGAATCACCACTCATCACAGCGACTACGTTTTTATTTCCAACAGCCACATGTGCGATCCAAGCGGAAGAGCCCATCCAAAAGGGATATCCAATTCCAACGGCATCGAAGTGGATGATGGATCCAGAAACATATGGCTCGTCCATAACTCGACGTCAAGATGCTTCGGCGGCGTAGAAATTAAAGCCCACCACAATGCTTCGGCAGCATCCAACATCTACATCATCGGACATTTATCCGTCCACGATAACCGTTCTTATAACTTCCGTCATATCGGACACCATAAAATCTCGGATCCCGAATCAAAGACGGCTTATAACATAAAGGCGACAATGATGGTGTCAATCGCGCCGATCTATACAGATTTATATCAGCATTCTTCCCCCAGGGGACTGGTTGTTTCTGCCTATCGGAACGTAGTCATCAACCATTTTACGTTAATAGGCGACCCGGATTATGACTACAAGGGAAATCCTGTGATCGCCATTCAGTATCGGGCGCGCAATATCGTGTTGAATCATGTGTCGATACGGAATTTCCATACAGCGGGTGCGGATATTAAGATCTTTGGCGGTCCACAGCGGGCAGATGACGTCACCATTCGCCATTCAACCATCCGCCAGTCCGCTCCTCTGGCCATTCAGATTGGTGCCGGAGTTCAAAATATCCACGTTCATCACTTGAAAGCCTTTAATCCAAACGGCAAATGCGGGCTGAAAACCGTAGAGTTTCCCCCCTCCATTTCCAATTTTCAAGCTGTGGGCTATAAAATGCCGATTTGTATAAAATAAAAATTCCATCAGGGGAGTTTTTTCATCCTCCCCGATGGTTAGTGGAACTAATCGGTACTTTGGGGCCGTTGTTCTTACGCCAAGTCATCCGTAGTTGATCTTCATTCCCATAACGACCATATAACATCTTTTCCTGATCTGTTCAATCCGGATAGGGAAGCGGAGAGTTCATTTCAACCTTCGAAATCTTCTCTTTGCGGTGGTAATTTTTCCTTTTATTTCTTATTCCCAATTCTACTTTTCCATCATCTGCAACGAGAAAAAAGATGATTCATGTGGGATCAAAGATCTAATAAATCTAATTATGATTTCCTTAGTGCATGTCGTTTATTTTTCGTCGTTTAGGTAACCATAATTATAGAGAAATGAATAGGAGGGTAAGATTTGATGAACCAACATCAACAGCAATTATTTGATTATGTAACCAAATTACAGCAAAAAGTAAGTATCTTACATGCAGACTATTGGGCACAATATTCCAGTTTTCATACATGGCAATTTTGGGTGGTTGTGTTAATGCTCATCGTTCCCTTAATTGTTTTAGCTTTTACGATAGACAGAGAGAAAATTTTTTTAATTGGATTTTATGGCTTTAATATACATGCTTGGTTCGCCTATATTGATACATACGGCGTAAGGACAAGATTATGGGGATATCCCTATGAAGCCATCCCTTACTTTCCCAGTTTTTCGTTGGATGCCTCTCTTGTACCGGTCGTCTTTATGCTCGTCTATCAATGGACGTTGAATCACAATAAAAATTTTTATCTCTATTCCTTTCTTACCGCCTGTGTATTCGCTTTTATCGTGAAACCTCTTTTAGCCGGCCTTGGTTTATTAGTCGTATTTGACGGGGTGAACTATTTTCACATTTTGATCGTATACTTGATCACATTCTTAATTTCTCGGATTGTAACAAAGATCTTTTTATTGGGTGAAAAAAAACCGGCTCATTAAACTTTAACGAACCATTCTGAAATCGATTGAAAAAATGCTTAACAGATCCTACTTTCGATGGAGAGTGAACCCTCACTCTCCTATTTTTTGCTCCCTTGACAATTACCACCGATCATGATATCTTGACGTTACTGTTTTTCTATAATTTATAATATAAATTATTTTTTTACAATTTAATATTGTGGGAACAGGTTCCAAAGACGATTTTTGTCCTTGGATGAAAAGGGAAGCCCGGTGCAAATCCGGCACGGTCCCGCCACTGTAAGAGGCGAGCAATGCCGATGCAGCCACTGGCCGAAAAGGCTGGGAAGGTCGGCAAAAAGCGATGACCCTTAAGTCAGGAGACCTGCCTGTTCTGACAACACTGCTTTTACCTACGGGAGATAGGGAGGTGTTATGAATGGAAAAAACAGGGTATTTTACACCCTTTTTTTGGCATTTCTAACTCCTTATCGAACGTTAGAAATGCCTTTTTATTTGGGGAAATTAATTAGGGAGTGAAAAAACACATGAAATCAAGCAATCTTGGTTATCCACGTATTGGTGAAAATCGAGAATGGAAAAAAGCATTGGAACAATTTTGGAAAGGCCAAGTGGATGAAAGCCAGTTTCTACAGACGATGGAATCCATTCGGCATCAACACTTGAAAAAACAGCATGAAATCGGGATTGACCTTATCCCCGTCGGCGATTTTACATTTTACGATCAAATGTTGGACACGGCAACTATGTTTGGATTAGTACCGGAACGATTTAATTGGAAAGGAAATGACATTCCCCTTTCTGTTTATTTTGCCATGGCGCGCGGCAGCGACACTGCGCATGCTTGCGAAATGACGAAATGGTTCAATACAAACTACCATTATATTGTGCCTGAATGGAACAACGCCCAACCAAGACTCATTGAAAACAAGCCGCTGAAAGCGTACCAAGAAGCCAAAAGAAAGCTTGGAATCTTAGGAAAACCTGTACTGATCGGGCCATATACCTTCATCAAACTGTCCAAAGGATATAAGGAAAAAGAGCTCCCCGCCCTTATTTTGCAGCTTCTTCCTCTTTATGAACAAATTTTACAGGAATTGCAAAATGAAAAGGTAGAATGGCTGCAAATCGATGAACCTATTCTCGTTACTTCTATTTCCAAAGAGGAAATGAAAACGATCCAGTTCATTTATCATCAATTGCATGAGGCGGCACCAAACTTAAAAATTATGCTGCAAACATACTTTGATTCCGTCGATTGGTACCAAGAGCTTATGGACTTGCCGATTCAAGGAGTCGGACTCGATTTTGTCCATGGCGGCGAAAACAACTTAGAATCACTGCTTACTCACGGCTTTCCCGCCAATAAAGTGCTCGCGGCTGGCATCATTGACGGACGGAACATCTGGCGGTCTGATTTAGCGGAAAAACGTCATCTCATTGAAAAGATCACTTCTGTCGTTCCGGAATCGATGCTGTGGATTCAACCTTCTTGCAGCTTAATTCATGTACCGGTAACGACGAAGAACGAAACAAAATTAGACAAAATCATCAAACAATCGCTGGCTTTTGCGGATGAAAAATTAACCGAAATTGTGTTCCTGGCAAGAGATCAACACGGGGTGGACGACGCTTATTTTCAAAAAAACCAACAAATCATCCAAACATGGAAAAACCATTCGGAAAGACATCGCCAAAGTGTACAGCAAGCTCAAAAAAACTTACAACATGTATCAGCGACAAGAAAATCGCCTTATTCCATTCGCCAATCCGTCCAAAAAGAAGCGTTCGACCTCCCTATTCTTCCGACAACGACTATCGGCAGTTTTCCGCAAACAGCTGATATCCGCAAGGCAAGGCAAAAATGGAAAAAAGGCGAATGGAATGAACAGCAGTACGAACAGTTTATTCAGCAGCAAATTCAAAAATGGATTTGTCTACAAGAAGAGATCGGACTGGATGTATTGGTTCATGGTGAATTTGAAAGAACCGATATGGTGGAGTTTTTTGGGGAGAAACTGGGAGGATTCGCTTTTACCGAAAATGGTTGGGTCCAATCGTATGGCTCACGCTGTGTCCGTCCCCCTATTATCTACGGCGACGTAGAATTTTTGCAGCCGATGACCGTGAAAGAAAGCGTCTATGCACAATCATTAACGGACAAGCCTGTAAAAGGGATGCTTACGGGACCGGTGACGATTTTAAACTGGTCGTTTGTTCGCGATGATAAATCTCGTCAAGAAGTATGCGAACAAATTGCGCTCGCTTTAAGAAAAGAAGTGGAAGCATTAGAATCAGCAGGCATTGCGATGATCCAAGTAGATGAACCCGCTTTGCTGGAAGGATTGCCTTTGAAGGATCATGACAAGCAAAACTATTTGAATTGGGCCGTGCGGGCATTCCGAATCACCACCTCAACAGTCCAAGATACAACGCAAATTCATACTCATATGTGCTATTGCGATTTCGCTTCTTATTTAGAAGACATCAGCAAAATGGATGCGGATGTGATTTCAATTGAAACATCCAGAAGCCATGGCGAAATTATCCCTGTCTTTGCAAAACAAACGTACGACAAAGGAATCGGACTAGGCGTTTATGACATCCACAGCCCTCGAATACCGACTGTAGAAGAGATGGCCGCTATTATTGAAAAGTCATTACAAGTGTTGGATCCCGGCCAATTTTGGATTAACCCTGACTGCGGTTTAAAAACAAGAAGTGAAAAAGAAGCGATTGCCTCTTTAAAAAACATGACGGCTGCAGCCGACGAAATCAGAAACAAACTAAAGGAAACCATACGCTAACTTTATACGCTGAAAAGAAAGGGGCGCAACTTGCCCTTTTCTTTCATTATGAATCTAATAAATCTTTTCCATATCATGAAAAACACTATGTTATCGCTGTTGCTGAAGGGGTACTTATGACCCCTTATGAATGAACAAATCTCACAATCTTCTTTCAATCTATGAACGGTTAAAAAGAACCTTTTCAACTTTCCAAAATAATTTAGAAACCAAAGAAATAAAATGCCCCCGGATCCCCTTGTCTATATTCCCCTTTTCTCGTTCAAAACAAACGATTTTCCCATATTAGATTAATTCTCATCTATGAAAAAATTTTCATTTTATAATAAAATGATATATGACTGTTTTGTTTTTCTTAATAAAGGTAAATTCGTAAGGGTGTATGCACATGATGAACATTCTTGTGACACTGAATGCCAATTACTTACCCCCGCTGAAAGTACTATTACATTCACTGTTCTGCAACAACAAAAACGAGTCATTTTCCATCTATCTTCTATATTCCGACATACCGGATCAAGACATAAAAACTTTGGAGCAATACATATTCTCAAAAGGACATCGTTTCACTCCCATATTCGTAGATTCGAAATGGTTTCAAGATGCACCTGTATTTCGGCACTACACATCCGAAATGTATTATCGGCTGGCCGCTTATCAATTTTTGCCGGAGGATGTCGATCGAATATTGTATCTTGATCCGGATATTGTTTGCATTAATCCGATCACAGATTTTTATTGGACCGATTTTGAAAATTGCTTATTTGTCGCTGCCGAGCACGAACATTCTGCTAAAATGGCGCGGGCAATCAACAAATTACGGTTGCGTACACCAAATGCGAAGGGCTATTTTAATACAGGTGTGTTGTTGATGAACATGGCGTCTATCCGAAAAGAAGTGAATATCGAAGAGATCTACCAGTTTATCGAAAAAAACAAATTAAAACTCGTTCTCCCAGACCAAGACGTATTGAATGCTTTATATTGGGATAAAATCAAGCCGACAGACAGCCTGAAATACAATTATGATGCCCGCTATTATGAACTTTCGAAACTGATCCCTAAGCGAAAACACACTATCGACTGGATTCGCCGCAACACCGTTTTAATCCATTATTGCGGAAAAGACAAGCCTTGGCATAAACAGTACAAAAATGAACTCAAGTGTTTTTACGATCAATATAAGGAGATGAATATTTCAGAATAATGGAACCATAAAAACATTGTTAGCACAACAGACAATATTATTTTAACGTCTCTCATTCCAAGACTTTCAAGACAAAAAAGTAAGAGCTGTATGCGAAGATCCACGCGTACAGCTCTTTCGTTCTGTGGTGAAAAGGGTTAGAAATGCCCCATCTCTACTCGAATTTTGTTTATTAAAATTCGTTTAATTGGAATGTCTTTTCCGTAATTCGACACTAAATCCAATGATGCCAATAAGACCAGAAATAGCAAAAGTGAAAGGAATTACAGGTAGAATGAAATGACGGTGTTTCAAGAAACAAGCAATACACCCCATAAACGCATACAATAAGAGAACTTATTAACCCGATTACAGTCCTTGTCTTTATTTTGAATACCGTTACAGAAAACTTATAAAAAGTTATAATTTCCTACAACTTTTATGTTTCATTACTTCTTCATCGTGTCTGCTTTCACGTCTATCTATTAAACAGATCGCTACTTGCATTTGGTGTAACACTCCAAAGTCGTAAATTCCCGACTAACGAATCGGTACATGTCTGCATTAACTTGCATTGTTAAGATGCAGATTCTAAAACATTTTCACCATATTTTTTAAGATTTATAGACGCTTGATAATCTCGATCAACAATATTTCCACATTCGCATTCAAAAGTTCTATCGGATAACTTCAAGTCTTTTTTAACTTTTCCGCAACAAGAACACAACTTAGAACTTGGAAACCATCTATCCGCCAAAATGAAGCGAATATTATTCCAATTTGACTTGTATTCAATTTGTCTTCTAAATTCATGGAAACATTGTTGTTGAACAGATTCAGCTAAATGTTTATTTTTCATCATACCTTTTACATTCAAATCTTCTAAAACAATAAACATTGGTTTTCTGTTTACGATTTCAGAAGTGATTTGATGTATGTAGTTATGACGAATATTCGTTAGTCTTCGTGAAACTTTTAAAAGTTGCTTTTCACTTTTTATAATGTTGTTGGTTTTCCTGTAACGGTTTCCCTCCCTTCCTTTTTCATATTTTCTTGATATTTTGCGTTGCAACCTACGCTTTTTCTTCTCTAATTGCCTAATTCTTTTTGTTTTATTAATATTTCCATAAACTTTACCATCAGAACAAACAGCTAAATCTTTTATTCCTAAGTCAATACCTATCCCTTCTGTTTTTGAAGGAGAATAATCACTATCTGTTTCTATTCCAACAGATACCCACCAATTCAAACCATCAAATGTAAATCGAGGATTCGTATACTTAACATTTTCACCAAATGGAATACGTCCTTTCTCAGCTAATCGAATCCAATTTATCTTTTGTTTATTCGACTTCTTACTTGAAGCAAATCCTTCTACTTTTACATGTGTTTTTGTGAATTTAATTTTCACATTGTCTTGATAAAAACTAGGTGTAGATTTCTTTTTACTCTTGAATTTTGGATATTTTGATAGTCCTTTAAAAAATCGTTTGTAAGCATCACAAGCATCTTTAATCGCTTGTTTCGTTACATTATTGCTTACATAATTCAACCAATTAAATTCATCAAGTTTTTTCATTTGAGTAAACTGTTTTCTCAAAGTTGAATCATTGATGAATTTACCACCATTTTGATAATTTTCTTGTTGCTTTGCAATTGTCCAATTATAAGCAAATCTAGCTGTATTCGCATATAGAAATAATTTAGTTTTTTGCTTATTATTTGGTTTCAACATCACTTTTATTGACTTTATCATTTAGCAACTCCTCATTTTCCTCAATTAATTCATCTACTAACTTTCTAGTTTTATTAGCACGTTTTCCTTGTAATCTACAACTAAATACTGTAACAATCTGTATTAAATCTTCTACAAGTTCTTGTTCATCTGTTTTTTCAGTGCTATCTAAAACTTCAATCTCACACCCATTAAGGTTTGCCATATACTCAACCAATTCAAAACCAAATCTAAGAAGCCTATCTTTATAGAATACTACTATTTTATCTACTTCTTTGTTATTTATCATTTTGATTAGTTGACGCAAACCTTTTTTCTTGTAATTAATCCCACTACCAATGTCTTGAATGATTTCATATTCAACATTTAACGATTCTAAATATTTTTTCATATTTTCAACTTGTCTTTGCAAATCATCTTTTTGTTTATTAGAAGAAACTCTGCAATAACCAACCACTTTTTGACTAGTTTCTTTAATACCAAGTACCTCTTTAAGTTGATCGTGAGAATAATATCTATAGCCGTTTGAGCCAGTATGATGTGGTTTTAATTTTCCACTTTTGTCCCAATTTCTTAAAGTTTGTGGCGTTCGATTGATTAATTTGGAAAATTCATGAATGCTATAATATCTCATGCTATATTCCTCCTTAAATTAAATATAGCATGAAAAAATTATAAAGTCAATAAAAATTTTATAACTTTTTATAAGTTATTTAAAACTGTTTAAGCCTCCGTAGAACTTATGGAAAGTTTTATATGGTTATATGAACACGCTTATTCAATATATTGGCAAAGTCGCTAACATGATAACAGGAATCTGCTAATATTTTCTTTTTTTCCTAAAATCACCAATGAAGTGATGTAAACCTCAATAGTTTACATATAGTATGAATGTCCACCCATTTTCAGACTAATTGTTTTTCCATTTTTGCAACTGATTCACCGTGACGAATTTGTAGCCTTCTTTGGACAAGGCCGCTAATATTCCTTCAATGGCTTTTAACTCTTTTCCCGTATCATCATACATTGGATGCATCAAAATAATAGACCCGGGTTTCACGTTTTTCTTTACATAATCGACTTTGTCAGAAACGGAAGTATAATAGGTGTCTGGTTCAAGATTCCAAGTAATGGTATCCATGTGATGTTTATTTAAGTAATACGGTAATCCCACCAGTTTTTTGCCATAAGGTGGTCGAAAATCGATGGGTCCTTTATAACCTGTTTTTCGAATTAATGTATTGGTTTTTTCAATTTCCTGTTGAATAAAGGAAGGGGTTTTAAAGACCATTCGCTTATGAGAATAGCTATGATTGCCAATTTGATGTCCTGCTTGTGCTATTTTCTTTCCTTCCTCCAGATTCTTTTCCAACTCATTCCCAATGACAAAAAAAGTGGCTTTCGCATTGTATTTATCCAAAAGAGGCAACAGTTGATCGACATTCTTTGTAGGCCCATCATCAAAGGTCAAAGCCACAACTTTTTGACTTGTTTCAACCTGGTTGGTTAACCCTCCGAATAGCTGGTATGTTCGTGAATTCATTAATTTGTAAGTACCATACAAAAGAAGAAAAATGGCCAGGAAAACGATTCCGACTACAAAAATTCTTTTTTTCATACATTTACCTCTACTTCTTATTTAGTTTTAATGAAATGTTTAAAGACCATATTATTATATCAAAAATCGTATGCCATAGATTTTAATTGAGAAAGCCTAAACATTCGGTCGATTCAAAGCCTTGAAAATAAAAAAGCGAGTGCTAAAACCCATTGTTGGACTTAAAATAAAATTTTTCTTGCATTTTGGATCAAAATCTCAATCGGCTTACGAGTTTCATTGAAAACGATCTTTGTCAGCAAAAAAGAAGGTGTTCGAGTGAAAAAAGGAAAGAAAAAATTGTTGGTTTTCTCGATTGTAGAAAACATCCGAGAAAGTATGTATCCTCTCGGAAGAGTATAATATAAAATAAAACGTGAGGAGATGAACGAAAATGAAAAAGGAAGTAATGGAAAGATTTATTTCTTATGTCAAAGTGGACACTCAATCTGATGAAAACAGCAACACTTGTCCATCTACTCCCGGCCAGTGGACGCTTGCCCGCATGCTTGTGGACGAATTAAAAGCGATCGGCATGGAAGATGTGACAGTGGATGAAAACGGCTATGTGATGGCCACCCTTCCGGCCAATACGGAAAAAAATGTCCCGACCATTGGATTTTTGGCCCATCTGGATACAGCGACTGATTTTACCGGTGCCGGCGTTCAACCGCAAATTGTCGAAAACTATGACGGCGGTGACATTATCTTAAATAAATCTCTAAATGTCGTACTTTCGCCAAAAGATTTTCCTGAACTGGCCAACTATAAAGGCCACACGTTGATTACCACTGACGGCACCACTCTTCTCGGCGCCGATGATAAAGCGGGGATTGCCGAGATCATGACGGCTATGGCTTATTTATTGGATCATCCAGAAATTAAGCACGGAAAAGTAAGAGTGGCGTTTACACCGGATGAAGAAATTGGAAGAGGACCTCATAAATTCAATGTAGACGCTTTTGATGCAAAATATGCTTACACAGTGGACGGCGGCCCACTCGGCGAACTCGAGTATGAAAACTTTAACGCTGCCGCTGCCAAAATTACGATCAAAGGCAACAACGTACATCCCGGAACAGCGAAAGGGAAAATGGTGAACTCGACAAAGATTGCCATGGAACTCCATCGTAAACTGCCGGAAAAGGAATCACCTGAATATACGGAAGGATACGAAGGATTCTATCATTTGCTTGCGATCAACGGTGATGTCGAACAAACAACTTTGCACTACATCATCAGGGATTTTGATCGAGAACAATTCAACGCCCGAAAAGCCCAATTAGAAAAGATTGTAGAAGAATTCAGAAATATATACGGGAAAGATAATATTTTGTTGGAACTCAAAGATCAATATTATAATATGAAAGAAAAAATCGAACCGGTCAAAGAAATTGTCGACATTGCGTACGAAGCGATGAAAAATTTAGACATTGAACCGAAAGTTACACCGATCCGAGGAGGTACCGACGGCGCACAGCTATCGTACATGGGCCTCCCGACACCTAATCTTTTTGCAGGCGGAGAAAACTTCCACGGCAAATATGAATACATTTCCGCCGACAATATGGTAAAAGCAACGAACGTGATTATTGAAATCATCAAACTGTTTGAACAAAAGGCCAATGCATGATCCTTACCGTTATGTTTTGGCTAAAAAACACATCAAACGAACCCATCTTACATCCGGGTTCGTTTTTCTTTTTACAGACAATCAGAAAACAGAATTTTGGTAGAAAAGAAGCTAAGATCCTTCAATTTCTTTTTGAAATAGGGCCTCATTTCCGAGAAATAGAATCAAGTATGCAGAAACGATCGATATGACAGACCTGTTTTATGTTTCAAAATATTTACTTCTATCTGAATATTTGATACCATTTAATTTAATTATTTAAAGGAAGGAAGGGAACAACTTTGGAACAACACACAATTCAATCACTGCAAACCAAAAAACCGCCGTTTCGTGCGGATCAAGTGGGCAGTTTGTTAAGATCAAAACGGATTCAAAAAGCTCGTTCTCAAAGAGCAGCAGGCGAAATAACAGCTGACCAATTGCGGCTGATTGAAAATGAAGAAATCGCACGGATCGTTGAAAAACAAAAAGAAATCGGGCTTCAAGCCGTGACAGATGGTGAATTTCGCCGAGCATGGTGGCACTTTGATTTCCTTGAAAACCTTGACGGCGTCGAAAGCTATGAACCAGAAAGCGGCATTTCATTTCATCAAATGCAAACAAAGTCTCATGGAATTAAAGTGACAGGAAAATTGGATTTCACAGACCACCCTATGCTGGAAGATTATCAATATCTCCATAGCATCGCCGGCAGCCATATTGCTAAAATGACCATTCCAAGTCCAAGCATGCTTCATTTAAGAGGCAAAATCGAAAAAACCGCTTACGGGGACGAAGAAGAATTTTTCCATGATTTAGCTAAAACTTATCAAAAGGCGATACAAGCTTTTTATGATGCAGGCTGTCGCTACTTGCAGCTCGATGATACGTCTTGGGGCGCCCTGTGTTCAACCGAGAAAAGAGAAGAAATGCTGGCTCAAGGAGTAGACCCCGATCAATTGAGCACTACATACATGAAGTTAATAAACGAAGCTGTGGCGGTCCGTCCGGATGATATGACGATTACCATGCACATTTGCCGTGGCAATTATCGCTCGACATGGTTTTCTTCCGGCGGCTATGAGCCGGTAGCAGAAGTCCTGTTTAACGGATTGAATATAGACGCCTTTTTCCTCGAATATGACAGCGACCGAGCCGGCGGCTTTGAACCGCTCCGATTCGTGAATCGATCCGATTTGAAAATTGTGCTCGGCTTAATCACATCAAAAGCGGGAGAACTGGAAAATCCAGACGATATTAAACGGCGCATTGATGAAGCCTCCCATTATGTTGATTTAAACCAATTATGTTTAAGCACACAGTGCGGTTTTGCTTCAACAGAAGAAGGCAACTTGTTAACGGAAGAACAGCAATGGGCGAAACTGCGCCATGTCGTTCAAATTGCCCAAGATATATGGAAATAATAAAATGAATTTATAAAGACATATCATTCCGGCATTCACGGGTGATATGTCTTTTTATCAATGAAACCGAAACGTCGATTTTATGTTCTCTAAACAACACTGCCCCCCAATCTGAAACGGATCGATTTCCCATCAACACAAAATGATTTAAAAAATTTCAAAAGGATCATGAACGGAAATCGATTTTTTATTTTTGTGAATGCGACTCAATGAATCTTTAGGAACTATTGTAAAGATTCATTGAAAAACGGAAAGAAAAGCGAGGAATAGCGATGAAAAAATACCAAGTCTTTTTGTTTCTAGTCCTAGCCAATTTATTTTGGGCAGGTAATTATGTGTTCGGAAAATATGTAGTGGCCGAAATGTCTCCTTTACAAATGACATTTTCCCGTTGGGTGATTGCGATCTTTCTTTTATTCCCTCTCGCTCATTGGATTGAACGTCCGGATTGGAAAAACGTTTGGAACCAGTGGAAAATTCTCATCGTTCTATCACTGTTGGGGATTTTAGGGTATAACCTTCTTTTATATGAGGCCTTGCGGTTTACGACCTCCTTAAATGCAGCGCTGGTCAATTCGATCAATCCGGCAGTCATCGTCCTTTTTTCCGCCATTCTTTTAAAGGAAAGAATTTCGCTGGTGAACGGCTTCGGCCTCGTCATTTCCCTTCTGGGGGTTCTTCTTGTTTTAACGAAAGGACACTTGGAGCAAATTTTTCTCATTGACTATAACCGAGGCGATCTCTTCATGCTCTTGGACATCCTCGTTTGGACGTTTTATTCCATTTTAGGGAAAAAGATTCAAAACGTTCCCCCCATTTCTGCTACTGCGGTATCCGTATTATTGGGATTGGTGATGCTTCTTCCTTTTATTCTTGTTTCCGGCGTCCACTTTCCTCTTAGCAAAGAAGCCGCGATAGGAATCTTATATATTGGAATTTTTCCCTCCGTCGGATCTTTTGTTTTCTGGAATGCGTCCATTCGGGAAATTGGCCCCAGCCGAGCGGGAATTTATTTGAATTTGATCACGGTATTTACCGCTCTTCTAAGCCTGCTCATGGGGAACCCTATTACTTTCGTGCAGATTTTAGGAGGACTCCTCGTCTTTATCGGCGTCTATCTGTCCAGCCAAAAAAGAAGGCAAGAACAGGCCGCCCTGTTAAACCAACAAAAAATAAGTGCGAAATAGCGACACATAAATAGATTTCACCAACCAAATGCAAGCCATAAAGAATAAAACATACACACAACAAAGCGATCATAGACTGGAGATAAATGACTTATTGCATGATCTGAGGAAGGGGAGCGTGTTTCATGGACAATCGAACTCGGAATCAGCATTATTATGGCCATGTGCCTCATCCTATAAGAGATGATGGCGCCGGTGCAACCGATTTCGGTCCGCGGGACATCATGAGGGACCTGGAGAACCCCGACATGCTGGTTCCGCCTGCCACCGATGCCGGAACGATCCCTAACTTGAAGTTCTCTTTTTCCGACACCAATATGCAGTTAAATCATGGTGGTTGGTCACGAGAAGTAACGGTAAGACAGCTGCCGATCGCAACCACACTGGCAGGCGTGAACATGCGTCTGACCCCTGGGGGTGTTCGTGAGCTGCATTGGCATAAACAAGCGGAATGGGCCTTCATGATTATGGGCCGGGCGCGCATCACCGCCGTCGATCAGAACGGTCGGAACTTTATTGCGGACGTCGGCCACGGGGATCTATGGTACTTTCCCCCCCGGCATTCCACACTCCATCCAAGGGCTTGAAGAAGGCTGCGAGTTTCTGCTTGTTTTCGATGACGGCAACTTCTCCGACTTCGACACCTTCTCCATCTCAGATTGGTTCGCGCACACACCGAAAGACGTACTGTCCGCAAATTTCGGCGTATCAGAAAACGCCTTTGCTCATATACCCAAAAAACAACGATACATTTACCAATCAAAAGTTCCCGGTCCTTTGGAGAGCCAAAAGATACCGGACCCTTATGGAACGGTGCCCAAAAGCTTCACACACCGGTTGCTTGCGCAGGAACCGCTCGTCACTCCGGGCGGGACAGTGCGTATAGTCGATTCCACCAACTTCCCCATTTCAACTACCGTTGCGGCGGCATTGGTAGAAATCAAGCCAGGCGCTATGAGGGAAATGCATTGGCACCCGAATAACGATGAATGGCAGTATTACCTATCGGGCACGGGACGCATGACCGTATTCGCAGCAAATGGCAAGGCGCGAACTTTCAATTACCGGGCCGGCGATGTAGGATATGTGCCGTTCGCCTTCGGACACTACATCCAGAACACCGGTGACCAAAGCCTATGGTTTCTGGAGATGTTCAAGAGTGACCGTTTTGCCGATGTGTCACTAAATCAGTGGATGGCGCTTACTCCTCGGGAGCTGGTAGCGGACAACTTGCATGCAGGACCAGAATTGATGAACGCACTACGTAAAGAAAAATGGCCGGTTGTTAAATACTCCAATCAACAACGACAAGTTTAATACGACCAAACCGTTGATCATTTCTGTGAGCTGTCTGCCGACTCCAAAATTAGCTGTCGCTTATAATGATTTTTTACATCACAAACACAAGGAAAGATTGAAAAATCCTGTGCATTCGCTAAGTCTCACTCCTTGCCCTCATCTTCAATCTCCCAGTGAGCAGATCTTGCCTCCGCAAATGGTTATCCATGATTCATTTCACCTTATTTGAATCATTCACTGTTACACAAAGATTTCGCAACTTTATCCTATTGAACCAACAAGCACAAAGCATTTTATCCAGTTATTAAAGACAAGTTTAAACCATGACTTTTTAGTCATAGTTTTCGCTCTTTTTGTCAATAACTGATTATCAATTTATTTTTTATATCAAAAAATCATCAGCTTTGGCTCATGGAGCAGCGCTTGAACGATCCCAACCTTCTTTTTGTTCTCCAAAGATAAATCATCTATTTTTTTATTCAGATCCAAATCCATTATTTCAGCTAATTCTTTCATTCTCTTGCTGCAATCTTTTTTATAAAAGCTGGCTGAATATTTCAGCAAATCTATCACCTTCATATTGTCATAATAAAAAACTTCTGAAGGCAAATACCCGATGTCTTTTTTGATTTCAGGAGCATATTTTATACAGTCTTTTCCGAAAATCTTGGCATTTCCGCTTGTCGGATAAATGAGAGACAATAACGTTCTTATGGTCGTCGACTTTCCCGCACCATTTGGTCCGATGAATCCAAAAATCTCACCTTGTTCAACCGTAAAACTAATATCCGTAATTCCTCTTGCCTTTCCATAGGTTTTCGTCAAGTGGTTGATTTCAATGACATTCATTCTTTGAACCCCCTTTTTTAATAATGCAGACTTTCTCAATCTTCGGTTTCATCATAAAAAGATTCCTTAAGCAGATTTAAATAATGATCCATTTCCGATAATATTTCATCCATATCGAAATGCTTCAAAGAGAATTGCTTCATCTTTTTTTGCTGTTCATTTGATAATCCTTCCATCGTCCACATGATAATTTTGATAGCTCTGTTTATATCAAGGCCTTGTTTAAATTTTGAAGTATCAATATCGGTAAATAATTTTTGATAGCTGCTGACCAATATTTCGTTATTCCTTTGCTCTAACTCTTTTTTTACCTCGTCGGATTCTTCTTGAGAGGCGGCTATAAAGAAATTGAAGATATCGGGATATTTCTTCATTAATTCAAATTCCAGGACTGCGCATTCTCGCCATCTCATGAACAAGTCTTTTTCATTCCAATCGATTTTCGCGTAAAACTCATCCATGATCATCTCTACAAAATAGTCATACAAAAATAAAAACAATTCCTTTTTATTTTTGAAATAGTGAAAAAGCAGCCCTTTTGAGATATTGGCTTCTTTTACAATCCCATTGGTGGACGCTTTTTCATAACCATGTTTGGCAAATTCTTTTAGTGCCGCATTTAAAATTCGTTCTTGCTTTTCTGGATTTATTTGAAAGAAATTGGAAAACAAATGATGATCCCCCCATTTATTTACCGTTATTGACCGATTTGGTCAATTTCATCATAATCCTATTGACCAATTAGGTCAATAGAATATAAAATGAAATTTCCTGATGCATCCTATCCTCAAGAGGAATGTTCAAAACTTGATCGGAATATCATATAAAGTTTTGTGAAAAAAATACCGTTTGTATGAAAAGGTTCATCCTGCAGATTTTTTTGACATGAAAAAAGAACGATAAATAGAGGATGTTTCCATAAATGAGTGAATATAACTCGTTAGTATTAAAAAAAACCATTGATTTTTATTTAAATACCCTTTATATTTAATGGCATGGAATTTTATATAAAATAAATATTTATAAAGTTTATATTTATCTCCGTTAATTAATAAGGGGAATCCTATTATGAGGGATGTTTGCGACTACATTGCACGAATTCAATCGGCCAGTCACTTCGTTTACCAAAAAATACATCCGGAAATGTCGGAAAGTCTACATGATCATGGGATAACACCTACACAACTATTTGTTCTGTCTTTATTAAAAACACAAGGAAGATGCAACATTTCTCAATTAGCCGATCACCTGGGTGTAAAACCAAGTGCCGTAACATTTATGATGGATCGCCTTGAACAGAACAAACTCATTATGCGCGAGCATGATCAAAAGGATAGAAGAGTGGTCAATATTAGACTGACCAAACAAGGAGAAAATATGTTGGAAACCATTTTGGAAAGTAGAAAAGCCACCATAACCAAATACCTTTCCTATTTGACAGAAGATGAACTTTCGTTTATGGCGGAGACCGCCGAAAAACTTGCAAATTACACAGAAAAAGAACAAATAGAAGAACGAACAGACTGAAGGATAAAGGATCAACATGTTGTTTCGTTAACTTAAGATAACGAAACATCCCGTTTATAGATGATACAAAAGAAAAAGGAGCTATGGATATGGATAAAACGATGGATACAAATCATAATCGTACGATATTATTGATTGGTCTTATTATTGCGATGTTCTTTTCTGCGCTTGACGGAACCATTGTGGGAACCGCTATGCCAAAAATCGTAGGAGACCTAGGCGGATTAAGTATGATGACATGGCTTACTACCGCTTATTTGCTTACTTCTACTACTATTGTTCCGATCGCAGGAAAATTATCGGATTTATTAGGCCGCAGAGTGGTATATATTGCAGGACTGATTATTTTTATGGGGGCATCAGCACTTTGCGGAATGGCCCATAACATGACAGAGCTAATTATCTATCGTGGAATACAAGGAATTGGCGGCGGAATCATGATGCCGATGGCTATGATTGTCATCGGGGATACATTTACAGGAGAGCAGCGCGCCAAATTCCAAGGAATTTTTGGCGGAATTTATGGCCTCGCTTCTGTCATTGGTCCGCAAATCGGCGGATGGATTGTCGACTCATTAAACTGGAAATGGGTATTTTATATCAACCTCCCTGTTGGAATTTTAGCCACCATCTTTATCGCCTTAGGATTACAAAAACACAAACATACAGGCCCTATTCACTTTGACATTGCCGGTATGTTTACGATGATGGTCGGAACCGTCAGCTTGCTTCTTGCGCTTAGTTTAGGCGGAAAAGACTACGATTGGAATTCATGGCAAATTATCGGTCTGTTTACATTGGCAGCCATCGGTTTAGTGAGTTTCGTGATCGTGGAAAGGAAAGCGAAAGAACCGATTCTTCCTTTGCATTTGTTCAGAAATAGAACATTCGTTTTCTTGAATTTAATTGGATTCTTTATGACGATTGGAATGTTTGGAGCCGTTACGTTTGTTCCGTTTTTTATGCAAGGCATTATTGGAGTCAGTGCTACTCAATCCGGAACGATCATGACACCGATGATGATTTCCATGATTATTACAAGCATTATCGGCGGCCAGTTCGTTTACAAGATGGGCATCAAACTGCAAATCATGATAGGGATGTTCATTATGGCCGGCGGACTCTTTTTATTAACTACTTTAGATATGGATACAAGCAAGTTAGTCGCAACATCTTATATGGTTGTGATAGGTTTAGGGTTAGGGTTCGTGATGCCAACAATTACTTTGGCTCTTCAAGAAAGTTTTTCAAAGCAAGAACTGGGGGTTGTCACCTCTTCCAGCCAATTTTTCCGTTCTATTGGAGGTACTTTTGGCATTACCGTTTTAGGAGCTGTCATGAATAGCACATCCGGAACATTATTGACAGACAAACTAGTTCCATTTTTAAATACATTGCCTGCACAGGCGGGACCTATCGTATCAAAATTTAAACAGACGATAGCAAACAATCCAGAAGGTTTGTTCCAAATGCTCTTTAATCCAAAAACGTTGAAACAGATGCCTCCTGAATTATCCAATCAAATGGTGCCGATTTTAAAAACATCCTTAATGGATTCCTTGCACAGCGTGTTTTTTGTAGGTTTATGGTTTGTCGTAGCTGGAGCAGTGTGCACCCTTTTCTTAAAACAAATCCACTTGTCGAACAAAAAAGGTGAAAAAGAATCGAAACTGAAAAATAGAAAAAAAGTCGTTGCTACCAATTCGAATTAAATTCACGAAAATATCATTCATCAAAGGGCTGTTTGCAATGATTTCAATATAACAAGTTCCATCTTTTCTTAGCAACAGCCATGCGAAAAAGAAGCCGTCCATTTGGATAGCTTCTTTTTTTCGTTTGGCGAAGTAATAGTTCACTTATTTTTTTTTGCAAAAACAACGGCTCTTGTGTAATCAACGCCGTCTAATATAACACTCCCAAGAAACTTATCAAATAATGCCTCCTATCTCCCTAAAATTGGAACAGTTATGGGAAACCACTTGAAAAAATCCTTCTTTTTCAAAAGCTGAGCTGAATGATTTCATTTAAATGATGAACGCAATAACTCGATAACCTGCGCGGCTTCTTGACTTTGAATTTCAAGCTTCAATGTTCATGGCATTTTCATTGTACAAATAAAAAGTTCATATATTCTCAAAAATCCTATCATTATATTTAAATAAAATTCTATTGATTTACGAAAAATTTTTTCATATAATTTACTTACAAAATGAAAATGCTTTCAATTATTAGTTGTGCTGCAGTGATTACATTCAGTCCCATCCGAAAAGGAAATTTGTGACCCCCTAACACAACAAAAACATGACAGTATCGTTTTCAACTTTTTTGAAAACGATTACCGTATAAAAGGAAGGTGAAATGAAGTATGGATCTATATTTGTTGACCATTACATTTTTGGCCATTCTCATTGTTATTTTAGGAGTATCATGGTGGAAATGGCATGCGTTTATCAGCTTGCTTGTCGCCAGTTTGTTCTTAGCGATCATGTCCGGAATGTCCTTGGATAAAATCGTAACTGCCTATGAAACCGGAGTTGGGGGTGTATTAGGCCATTTAGTCGGAATTTTGGCATTAGGCATCATTTTAGGACAGATGATGTCAGAATCAGGCGCTGGAATGCAAGTGGCCAATTTCTTCGTTCGGCTTTTCGGTGTAAAGAAATTGCCCTGGGCCATGCTTCTTTCAGGGTTTATTATTGGAATTCCTGTGTTCTTTGAAGTCGGAATTTTGATTGTATTGCCATTAGTCATTTCTATTCATAAAACGACGAAACAAAACATTTTATTAATCGCTTTGCCTGTCATTGCCGGTTTATCGATCGTACACGGTCTTGTGCCGCCGCATCCGGGAGCGATTGCCGCGATCCAGATTTACAATGCCAATCTTGGAAAAGTGCTTCTTTATTCCTTGATTATTGCGCTTCCTGCAGCCATTATCGCAGGACCATTATTTGCAAAATGGGTTCATAAACGCGTCATTCCTGAAAGCGAACCGGAGTTAATTCGCGTCAATATGACAGCGAAAACATTACCTAGTACAGGACTTTCGTTCTTCATCATTTTATTGCCTGTATTGTTAATGATTTTATCGGCCGTTGCACCATATTTGCCACTGCCTAAAGGCTTCATGAAATTTTTCGAATTCATTGGAAGCCCTATCATTGCGCTTCTGATCGCTTGTTTCGCAGCATTCTACTTCCTTGGAATTCGTCAAGGAATGAGTAAAAAAGACATTAAGAAATTAACAGATCAATGCTTGCTGCCTGTTGGTTCCATCATTTTAATCATTGGAGCCGGCGGTGGATTTAAACAAATCCTTATCGATAGCGGTGTTGGTACGACCATTGGTCATATGTCCCAACATCTATCTCTGTCTCCCCTTGTTTTAGCCTTTATGATATCAGGATTAATTCGTATTGCTACAGGTTCAGCAACCGTCGCCTTAACCACAGCGGCTGGCATCGTTTCACCTATTATTGAACATATGTCCGGTGTCAATCTGGAATTGCTCGTGATCGCAACGGGTGCAGGTTCCTTAATGTTCTCACACGTAAACGATGCCGGATTCTGGATGGTAAAAGAATATTTAGGATTATCCATGAAAGAAACGTTTAAAACATGGACCGTATTGGAAACAATCCTTTCATTTACCGCTTTTGCAGGCGCTTTGCTGCTTAATATGTTTGTATAAAAACAAAACTCCTTCTACACATCCGTAGAGGGAGTTTATCTCTTTGAGAATTCAACAACATGAGCTGATGAAAACAAAATAGGACAGAATATGGTATGATGCAAACGATGGCAGAAGATTGTAAAAAGGAAATGATGGAAAAATTTTTAATCCTTAAGAGATGGAGTGGCTTAAAACGGTTCATGTCATCAACCTGTGTAAAGAAAAGAACCGATGAAAACAGGACTGGACCTTACTGATAATAGCTTGTTGCTAAAGAAAGAAAGGCGCTTATCGGAAAAGAGAGCACTTAGGTTGTCAGGTATTTGTAAGGAGGAAAAAATCATGAGTTCAAAATATGTAATCGGTGTAGATATTGGAACAACCAGTACAAAATCCGTTTTGTTTTCCGCAGAAGGATCCGTTATTTCAAGACATGGAATTGAATATTCTTTATTCTCTCCTACACCAGAAACGGCAGAACAAGATCCGGAAGAAATTTTCCGCGCTGTGGTCAACACCATTAAGAGAACGATACAAGATAGCCATGTTCAGCCATCTGATATTCTTTGCGTTTCCTTTAGTTCCGCCATGCACAGCGTCATTGCTGTAGACAAAGAAGGCAAGCCTTTAACGAATTGCATCACCTGGGCGGATAACAGAAGCGCAAAATGGGCCGAAAAAATAAAAAAGGAAATGAATGGCCATGAGATTTATCGGCGGACCGGAACGCCTATCCATCCGATGTCTCCTCTTTCTAAGTTGACATGGCTTCGAAATGAGCATCCCGAAATATTTGCACGCAGCTATAAATTCATATCAATAAAAGAATATATCTTTTATAAGCTATTTAAGGAATATGTGATTGATTATTCGATTGCCTCCGCAACAGGAATGTTTCATTTAAATTCCTTAAAATGGGATGAAGAGGCTCTACATATCGCCGGTATATCAGAAGAACAGTTGTCACGTCCTGTTCCAACTACTTATCGTTTAACAGGATTGGATGAAACGTTTGCAAAAGAAATGAATTTGCACCCGTCCACTCCTTTTGTGGTAGGAGCCAGTGATGGCGTATTATCCAATTTAGGAGTAAATGCAATAGATCCCGGAGTTGTGGCTGTCACCATTGGGACAAGCGGTGCTATCCGAACCGTAACGAACCGCCCTGTAACCGATCCTAAAGAAAGAATCTTTTGTTATGCATTGACTGAAAACCATTGGGTCATTGGAGGCCCGGTCAACAACGGAGGCATGATTTTCCGATGGGTTCGCGATCAACTAGGTTCTTCAGAGGTCGAAACAGCGAAGCGTTTAGGGAAAGATCCATATGAAGTGTTGACAGAGATAGCGGCAAAAGTCAATCCCGGATCGGACGGATTATTATTTCATCCTTATTTAGCCGGAGAACGGGCTCCATTGTGGGATGCCAATGCAAGAGGCTCTTTCTTTGGATTAGGTTTGCATCATAAAAAAGAACATCTAATTCGTGCTGTTTTGGAAGGAGTTATTTTCAACTTATACACCGTTCTGCTTGCCTTAGAAGAATTAATCGGTGAGCCGAAAAAAATTCAAGCCACCGGAGGCTTTGCCAGATCCCCACTCTGGCGTCAAATGATGGCGGACATCTTCGATCAAGAGGTATATATACCGGAAAGTTTTGAAAGTTCTTGTTTGGGAGCTGCTATCCTTGGCTTATATAGTCTAGGTGAAATTCATTCATTACACGTAGTATCGGAAATGGTAGGCGCCACCCATCATCATGTACCGAATCCAGAACATGTATCCGTCTATAAAGAATTAATTCCTATCTACATTCGTCTTTCTCGACTGTTAAAAGAAGAATATGAAAGTATTGCAGCCTTTCAAAAGAAAAGAGTGTAGGAACACTTAGCAAGCGCAGAAAAGAAAAACAAGGGAATCTTTCGTCTAATCACGATTCCCTTGTTTTTTATTTCCTAACCAAAAACGGTAAAGACCCCGCCCTTGCTTTTGGCTTAGAAAAAAGATCTCCAAGCATCTGTCAAACCACCCATCATCCTGCCAATAGTTTTTAATACCGTTCGCCATTATGATGGAACGAATGATCTTATCATGATGCAGCAAAAAACATTTTCTTGTTCCCATTTACCGTATCCAAAGTTTAAATAAGCCTTCGGTTACACCTAAATTATACATATAATGAATTCCGAATACCGTGCTGATAAAGCCTGTTATTTGAATGAAGGCATTGTGAATACGAATCTTTTTGGCACTCAGTGTGAATGGGATCCCAATTAAAGTCGTAAAGCAAAGCATGCCCAAAACCGTTCCGGCGCCAAAAAACAGAATATAAAGAAGACCTTCCCATGCCTTTTCTACTGTACTCATTGTCAACAATACCATGGCTGCACTACCGGCAAGTCCATGAATGATCCCAATAAAAAGAGATTTAACATAGGGAATCCCTTTATATGTATAAATAGGATGATCTGTATGAAGATGAAGACGTGAATGAGAATGTTCATGCGTTTTCTTAAGAGAAAGAATGGCTGAAATTCCAAAATAAACGAGTATGATTCCGACTAAAAACTCTAATGACATCGACCATTCTTGTGAAATTTTTTTCTTCATCAAAATAATAGTCATTCCAAATATAAGTAATGTGGATGTATGCCCGATCCCCCAAAAGACTCCGGCTAAAGAGGATCTCCAAAGTTTTTTGCTTTGACAAACAATCGTTGATACAGCTATCACATGATCCGGCTCCATAGCATGTTTTATTCCAAGAACGAATCCTAAAGTTAAAACGGAAAGCAAGTCTACTTGGTCCATCTATAAGCCTCCTAATATCGTTTATTCCTCACCCTATCTTTCAATACTTTCGCCAAGTGACACCATTCTTGCCTAATAACTCTCGTCTGGCAAATGAATGAGCGCGAGAAATCATGTTCTCAATGATACCCGTACTACGTGCAAGTATACGTAAAATAATGCCGCTAGCCGGCAATGATGTCATACCAAATCGAACGTCGGAATCAAAAGCCTCCATTTCATCATATAAACGGTCAAGAAATGTTTTATCTGCTTTCTGATGAAAGATCAAAAAAGTGCCGATATGAGTATATCCGTCCATTTGCAACATTCCGGACATATCTTCATCCGGCTCAAGCCGTAAATGATCAAACAACACAAGCCGGTCTTTTTTATATACTTTTAATTTCGAACGAATCCAATCATAAGGAAACAAACTCCCATCTTCCGCCCAACCTGGTGTAATGACATCGCTGTAAAAAAAACCGGAATCCTCTTCTATATGAACGGTCGTTTCTTGTATAAAACGTGCTTCTTTATAAGCAATTAAAGAATCCGGCAAGTATTCAAGAACGCTTCCTTTTTTTAAGTGGATGTTCGTTTTCTGAACAACAGGCTTCTTTGGTGTTTTATATACTTTTGTGGCGGATTGCGTTGTAACCGCCAGCTCA
Organism: Bacillus sp. FSL W8-1127; assembly: GCF_038006725.1. Classification (NCBI taxonomy): domain Bacteria; kingdom Bacillati; phylum Bacillota; class Bacilli; order Caryophanales; family Bacillaceae; genus Bacillus; species Bacillus sp. FSL W8-1127. The sequence goes on from NZ_JBBOVU010000001.1 coordinate 3,445,084, forward strand.
GCTTCTTCTTCCACGTTGAGATTGGTTAAATAGACATCCCCGTCTACATAACCTCCGCCAACATGAATGAGATATAAGAAAGGTAGATCCTTTTCAAGATAAATGGGACGGCTCACTTTTAAGGCCCCTTCATGATAGCAAGATGAGATAATGGTTTTTTGCCGTTTTTTGGCGGCAGATACTTGTAATACTCCTGTATATTTCATGATTCCAATCCGTACAAAAGTGCATTGGTTTTAATCCATTCCAATACTTCTGCAAGACCGATTTCATCTTTTAAATTGGTAAAAATATATGGCTTATCCCCTCTCGCTGCCAGAGTATCGCGCTCCATAACCTCTAAACTGGCTCCAACGTACGGAGCGAGATCAATTTTATTGATGATAAAAAGATCAGATTTAATCATCCCTTGTCCACCTTTACGCGGAATTTTTTCCCCTTGCGCTACATCAATAATGTAAATAGAGAAATCGACTAGTTCCGGGCTGAATGTAGCGGCTAGATTATCCCCGCCGCTTTCGATAAATATCAACTCAAGATCGGGATGCCTTTCTTTTAGTTCATCAATGGCGGCAAAATTCATGGATGCATCTTCACGAATAGCTGTATGCGGACACCCTCCTGTTTCCACACCAATGACGCGATCTGCCGGCAGCACACCATGCTTCAGAAGAAATTGAGCATCTTCTTTCGTATAGATATCATTTGTCACAACGGCGATGCTCAATTCTTTATGCATGGCTCTCGTCAATTTTTCCACAAGCATCGTTTTTCCCGCTCCAACAGGCCCTCCGATTCCAATACGTATTGGTTCCACGTTTCTCACTCCTTATATTCCGAATTTTAAGACATAAATAAGCGCACATTTAAACGTTCATGGCACATTTGAGCAATTTCCATCCCGGGACTTACCGCTCCTAAATCCTCTTTAGGCAATTGTGAAATCGTTCTTACCCCTTCCTCTAAAAGAGGTTGAATTTCAACTAAGATCTTTTGACCGTCTGTTTGACCAATCGGAATTCCACGCACCGCATTTTGCACAAGAGCAGATACATTGGCAAATAAATAGGCTCCAACTGCCGTTTCCTTTGTCACCTTTAAGTGGTAAGCGACAATCGCAAACACTATGGCAGAATGACCATACGCTTTCTTTTCTTTTATCCGGTTTGTATATTCTATTAAAATAGGAGATGGATACAGATCCACACATAGCTTGGCCATCCGTTCCCCCATCCTTTGATTCCCGCTTCTTGTTTCTTGCGCAATGTTCGATGCAAATAAAATATGATCAAGCTCTACCAACGCGGATGGTTCATTTTGCTCCATTGCTTCATAAGCAAGTCTGCAAGCAAGGCCTTCTGTGAAAAACAGCTGTTTCCGAATATAAACGGAAATAGCATTCTTAAAGCTTTCTTTATCCGTGATCACTTTTTCTTGAATGTATGTTTCCAATCCAAAAGAGTGAGAAAACGATCCCGATGGAAAGTTGGAATCACACAACTGAAAAAGTGAAAATAATCTATTCATGACGATGTCCTATTGGGCGAAATGCTTGTTTCATTTTTCTGTTTTCACGTGTAAATGGAATCGATAACTTCTGAAGCAGTTCTTCTACTAAATAGTCATATTGCACAATCATTTCATTTCCTTCAAACTGCGCCGGCAGATGTCGATTGCCAAGTTGATGCGCAATTTCCCCCATTTGCTGCATGGATGTTGGTTTGATCGTTAATACATCATCTTCTAAGACCGATATCACAATCATATTGTGATCGTCCATGTATAAAATATCTCCATCTTGTAATTCCTGATGTTCTTTTAAGCGAATGCCAATCTCTTTGCCATGATCTGTCACAACCCGTTTCACCCGTTTGACTAAATCATCGCTTCGCATATAAACCCGTTCTATATGTGGAACTCTTTTCTCTAATGTCGTGATGTTTCCGACTACTTTTTCAACCATCATGTTTTTCTCACCTCAAAATAAGAAATACCGTTGTGCCATCGGGACGATTTCTGCCGGTTCACATGTCACTAATTGACCGTCTACCCTCACTTCATATGTTTGAGGATCGACGTCAATTTTTGGGGTTTTATCATTCAAAATTAAATCTTTTTTCGTCAATTTTCGAATTCCATAGACCGGTTTCACCTTTTTCTTCAAACCCAACTGTTCATGAATGCCTTTTTCATACGCTGCCTTTGAAACAAAGGTGATAGACGTTTGATATTTGGCATCTCCTTTCGCTGCAAACATCGGACGATATAAAACCGGCTGCGGTGTCGGAATGCTGGCATTGGGATCTCCCATAGTGCTGTAAGCAATCATTCCTCCTTTTAAAACCAGTTCAGGTTTCACACCAAAAAAAGCAGGATTCCACACCACTAAATCAGCTAATTTCCCCACTTCAACAGAACCCACATAATCCGCAATACCATGAGCGATTGCTGGATTGATCGTATATTTGGCAATATAACGTTTCACACGAAAGTTGTCTCCCACACCTTTGTCTTCTTGTAACTTCCCTCTTTGCTTTTTCATCTTGTCAGCTGTTTGCCACGTACGAATGATCACTTCTCCTACGCGCCCCATCGCTTGTGAATCGGACGAAATCATGCTGAATACGCCTAAATCATGTAAAATATCTTCCGCCGCGATGGTTTCTTTCCGAATGCGTGAATCGGCAAAGGCAATATCCTCCGGAATATTGGCGTCTAGGTGATGGCAAACCATTAACATATCTAAATGCTCTTCCAAAGTATTGATAGTATAAGGTCGAGTTGGATTCGTAGAAGAAGGCAAAATATTCGGGAAGCCGGCCGCTTTTATAATATCCGGAGCATGCCCACCTCCAGCTCCTTCTGTATGATAGGTATGAATCACTCGACCGTCTACGGCTTTCAATGTATCCTCGACAAATCCACCTTCATTTAAAGTGTCGGTATGAATCGCTACTTGCACGTCATATCGATCCGCCACTTTCAAACATGTATCAATAGCCGCCGCTGTCGATCCCCAATCTTCGTGAAGCTTTAATCCCACTGCTCCTGCTTCAATTTGTTCCTTTAAAGGAGCCTCATCAGAACAGTTTCCCTTTCCTAAAAAGCCCAAGTTCATCGGGAACTCTTCGGCTGCTTGAAGCATACGATGGATATTCCAAGGCCCCGGTGTACAAGTAGTGGCATTTGTGCCTGTAGCGGGTCCTGTTCCTCCGCCAATCATAGTGGTCACACCCGATGCAAGAGCGGTTTCGATTTGCTGAGGGCAAATAAAGTGAATATGAGCATCTATTCCTCCGGCTGTCACAATCATCCCTTCTGCAGCTATGACTTCCGTTGCCGCCCCAATCACCATATCGACCCCATCCATTAACAGCGGGTTCCCCGCTTTGCCTATGGAGGCAATCATTCCATCTTTTATGCCGATATCCGCTTTGTAAATACCTGTATAGTCAACAATAATCGCGTTTGTTAATACAAGATCGACGCATTCATCGCTTGTCGCCAAAGGATGCTGCCCCATTCCATCTCGGATCACCTTTCCGCCGCCAAACTTTACTTCATCTCCATAGGTTGTATAGTCTTTTTCAATTTCGATAAACAATTCTGAATCTGCCAAACGAATGGCGTCGCCGACAGTTGGTCCAAACATATCCGCATATTGCTTTCGAGACATCAAAAAACTCATTTTCTTTTCCCCATTTCAACTGATCCATTCGTTAAATTATTTAAACCATACACTTTGCGTTCACCTGAAAACGGAATTATTTCTACTTCTTTCACATCACCGGGCTCGAAGCGAACCGCCGTTCCAGCCGGAATATTCAAATGCATGCCAAATGCTTTTTCACGATGAAATTGAAGCGATTGATTCACTTCAAAAAAATGAAAATGGGAACCAACCTGAACAGGTCGATCACCCCGGTTTAACACGCGAATCTTGATGCTCTGCTTATTTTGATTGCATAAAATAGGTTCTTTTTTCAATACATACTCCCCTGGTATCAACGTATGTCCTCCTCATTTAACGAATCGGGTCATGAACCGTGACAAGCTTTGTTCCATCAGGAAAGGTTGCCTCAATTTGAATATCCGGGATCATTTCGGCAACCCCTTCCATTACATCTTCTTTTGTAAGAATCGTTGCACCGTATTGCATTAATTGAGCTACCGTTTTTCCATCCCGCGCCCCCTCCAGCACTTCATATGTAATCATCGCGACAGCTTCAGGATAATTTAATTTTAAGCCCCGCTCTTTACGACGACGGGCCAAGTCAGCCGCCACAACAATCATGAGCTTTTCCATTTCACGTGAAGTCAGTTTCATGGATAACCTCCTATTTTAAGTGGTTGTTCCAAACTATGAAATTGATCTTATAAATCTCCATTTATAAGATTGAATATTTAGAATTTTCTATCTAAAAATTATATCAAATTTCCTTCTAATACATCCAATAGATTCTCACTCATTTTACAAACCCGCTAGCAACTGCGATTTTTAAAAAAATTTTTGTGATATATTATTGATCTTTCTTAAAAAGCTCCATCAACGGTCTGATCGTGATAAAAATACCGGCTACCATTAACCATACGAAAGCAAGTACAGTCCAACCTTTAAAAAACGATAAACTATACTGATATCCTGTGATAAACATAATCCCGGGCCACACAAATATCAAAATAACGGTTAATCCAATAGCCCACTGTATACACAACTTTGCGTCTTTATTTATTGGCTGTTTCTCCATAGCTAACTTCCTTTCCATATTCAGATAAGTCATCATCGTAGCTTTTAAACTTATCTTTTAAAGAATCAAAATCAAATTCCTGACTGGACAGCAATCCATGACCAATGGAAATAACACCACTAATAACAAAAACCGTTAAATTTCCAATCAACATAGGATAAAGCCCGCCTAACGATTCGATCGTAATTTCTCCTGATGTGGCATAGGCAGATGAAACCCATGCGATGAGTCCGCTGATCATTCCCAATAAAGCTCCATAAAAAGATCCTTCATTCGTTGCCCGTTTCCATAACAACCCAAGGGTAACAGGAATCACAGCACTGCTTATAAAAATTCCCATTGCCATATAAACGAAACTAAGGCTTATCCCTACTTTAAAAAGCAAAATGGACAATAGCCCCATTGCCAATCCGGCACATAAGGTTACTTGGCGGGAAACACTTAATATTTTTTGACTATTTGCTTGTGGATGGATGGAGTGAAGGTAGATGTCCGTAACGATGATGTTTGTAATAGCCGTCAGTTCCGCAACACCCGTAGACATCACAGCCATAAAAAGCATAATTAAAAATAAGATAGATCCAACAGTCCCCATGACGTGGGCCGCCATAATAGGGGCAACAGAGTCCGGCGAGTCAACAGAAATTCCTAACCCGGCTGCACCCACACCTAGAAAAGTGGCTATGGTAAACGGAATTGAAAACCAAGCAACCCCTCCATAAATATAGGCTTTCGCTGCCGCTCTTTCTGTACTTGCAATGGCGCGCTGCCAATAAGATTGATCCACAAATACGGTTCCAAAATTACCAATAATATTAATCATTCCAAAAAACAGCCCTGGTATCGAAGCCATTGTGATCATTTGTTTGGATTCAGGGATTTTACGTAATCCTTCATAAATATCCGTAACACCGAATTTGTAATAAACAGCCGCTGCAAAAATCGCAAGAATGGCAAAGATAATAACTGTATTTAAGTAGTCTGCAATAAAGGAAGCTTTTAATCCACCGATCACCGTGAAAATCGTGAAAGTGATAGGAATTAAAAGCGCTGCAATATATACATTCATTCCCGTTAAAGAGTGTAAAGAAACCGCTCCACCCAAAATGACCATTGCCGTTACGATGATATTGGTCATTAAAGCGAATACGAGCATCAATCGGTGATTTTTCTTATCAAATCGCTGAGCGATAAATTCTAAAAATGTATGAGCATTCGGTGCTTTCCGTTTCAAATGAATGGCCACTATCGCAAATAGTAAAATTTGAATAGTAGCGCCAGCAGCATACCAATAAGGTCCACTAATTCCATATTGATATCCGGTAGAAGAAGACATCATTAATGTCGCTGCCCATGTCCAAGCGGCAATAATGGAAGCACTCGCTAAACCCACCCCGACACTCCTGCCTGCGGTGCTAAATTGTTCTGCCGTCATGACTTCTCCTTGACGACGTTGGATCAAAACTGTAATCACTGTAAAAACAATTCCAAAGATAAGCAATATAAGATACCCGACACTCGATGATAACATTCTATCCCTCCTTTAATATGATGGTAATGTTAGAATTCAAACAAATGTTATATAACTTAACACAAAATAAATATAAAGTATAACTTAATTTTTTGTCAATACTAAATTTTCCGAAATATAAATCTGTAGTTCAGATTATTTCTCCCATTTTCGATGGTTTTGACATTATGTTCTTAACACGATATGTTAAATTTTTTAACAATGAATAAAGAATAGGATTATAGAGGAAATAATGGAACTTTGTTTTTTTCACAACGTTTGAAATGGAAGATTTGGGGATTAGAGAGTGCAGATATAAGTATTGAAAAAGGACATGCGAACAATATATGGGGCATTTCGGCATTTTAAAGACCTAAAGAATAGAAAATATTTGTCACCAATCACTTTTGAATTGAACAAGAGCAGGCAAGAATGAATCCATAAATTCTTGCCTGCTCCTTCGATAAATGGTGTCCAATCCCACATGTGTCATTCTCTGATTCAATTCAATTGATGTTTCATCCGAATCTTCTCTTTACTAAGAATGTAGCCCCAGTGATTGGAGGCGACGATGTTTAAATGATTCGAAGCGGCCAATTGTTTTGTATAAGACCTTTTTTTCACTAAAAGCAAGGCTCTATCATTTTTTAAGAAGGCATGAAAATCTCCGCCTTGCACTTTCAAATCATTCACTAATTCAGCCGTTAGAACCGCACTTTGAGCCCATACCACCTTATGTCTTTTTGGATGGTATTTAAATAAGCTGTATCCCCTTACTCCATCCAATGACTTCGTTTTTTCAATCAAACTTAATTGATCATTCGGTATGGGGTTGTTAACATACATTAGAATTTCCCCTTCATAATAATGAGCAACAAAAAGAATGGTCGATAAAAGAACTATTTTGACCAGCCATTTACCTTTCAACAAAATTCTGCTGGCCAAAATCCCTATCATGATGGCTAGCGGAGGATAAACAGGCAAAATATACCATCTTATCTTCGTTTTAGCTAATGTATACAGGATGAAAGGAACAATCACCCATAAACAGAGCCCTATTATATAAGATCGTTTTTCATGCTTGGATAGATTAATCGAAAGATTTTGATGAAAATGATAGACTAAAATCATTCCCAATAAAACAGCGAACCACAAAAAGTAAAAATGGGATAATATGACTCCATAGTAAGATTCATCGCCTACATGACCTTCAATGGGAACCGTTGATCTATGCAGCAAGTCATACGAAATCATATTTTGGAAAAAAGCAAAGCCGTCATATTGATATCGTATAACCGCCCAAATCAAAATGGGCACGATCATGCACAAACATAACATCATCCATTTTTTAAAGGATAATTTTTTGTATTTTCCAGTAATAAAGAGGTACAATCCCATAATGACGGCTATATTCCCTGCATGCCAACTTTTTGTTAAAAAAGCCAAAGCAAAGGCCAGTCCCGATACATACAGCCAATAATCCTTTTTCTCGCTAAGCAACAAAGACAGAATAGCCACTGTAAATAAAAAGACATAAAGAGAATCTGCGTCACCGGTTCGTGCACTATGATTGATTAAAAATTGAGTGCTTGTCGACAATGTTAGCATCGATAATAAGGAAGCTGCATTTCCGAAATTCTTTTTCACAAAAATGCCTACGATGATAATCGTCAACATAGCACAAATGCTTGAGATTAATCGTAATCCTAAAGCATTGAATCCCGCCGTTTTATAGCCAAGCATGATGGCCCAATAACTAAGAGGCGGTTTTAAATTCCAATAATCCATCTTATAACGATAAGTATTGACGATAAAATTTCCTTGTCTTAACATCTCATAAGCATTTACTCCGTGTCTTGCTTCATCCCAACTATAAATAGGAAATTTACCTAAATTGAAAAAGATATTATAGCAAGCAACAGATAACAAGATCAGGGCCAGCAAAAAATAAATGGCGTTTTCTTTTCGATCTGACCAGTACATAAGCCAAACTCCTTGTTGTCATAAATTCAAAATCTAAAATTCAAAACTCATTATAAAAATTCCATAAAGAAACTCCATTTCCCAACAATGTTTATTGTGAAGAACAAAATATTCTCCTACTCATGGAGTTTTATGGAATCCTTTACGCTTTTGACACCGTCGCTTAAAACTTTTTGCAAACATGCACTCCAAAAACTTCAAAAAAGGAAAAAGCCTCGTTACATAGAGATGAAAACAAGGCTAAATCTTTCAATATCATTATATTAAATCATCCTGTACAGAGATTGGCTAGCATCCTTCGTATGAATTTTAGCACTAAGATAAGGCCATGTCACGTACTGAATTTTTACGGATATGTCCAATTTTTTCAATCACAAGAGTGCGGTGCTTTCTTTTTATATGCTTTTTTCCAATTCTTCTTTTGAAGCGAAAAATAAAAAAGGGGGCTTTCTTTTGATTGCTGCATTCTTCGATATCGTCGTTTGGTTATGTATAACTTCAATACCTTCAAAAAAAAACAAAGAAGAACGAATCAGAATATAGAAATACTGAAACAACAATTATGGTTCCATAACTTGCGAGAACACCATGGACCTTTATTTTTATTGAATTCCGACGTAAGAAAGATCATCAGCCATTATAATCTGCAAGATGAAATCCACCTGAAGGAAAATATGGATCGTTTAAAACAGGAACTAGAAAACTTCATTCAAACTCGAAATTTGTAAAATGACAAACTAAAAAGGGATTAGATGATGATAATATCTACCGATAACATGATTTTTCTTTTATACCACTATACACCGCAAATTTAATCAGCAGGTGTATCAACCCATCTCAACGTGTTCTACTTGCATAAAAACAAGCAGAAAAAAAAAGTGTTTCTGCTTATTTCATTTTATTTGCAACATACGATCTATATATGGTTCAATATTTTTCATTTTTTGCAGCAATTCTTCTATTAATCCTTCAAACGTAGTATGGTCATTTAACGGAACAAATAAAATCGAATTACTGCCATTTCGCAATGATACTTCATTCGAAAAATTCGAATTCAACACGGATTGATGAAAAGCTTTTGTACGTTTTGACCGGAGCATGGTGTATTTTTCATAACCGGGAATCCCTTCATATGTTTTTTTCGATTTGTATGGATTGGGTTCATAATGGACCGAAAAGCTAGATACTTTACCGGGCGAACTTCCTACTAAATCAACCGTAACTTCGAAATGAATATTGATTGAGTTTGCTTGGAGCTCTTTTCCGTTAAATTCATTTTGCTTCCATTCTTCTTTTTGAAATAAAAACACAGCAGAATTCCTTCCATATCCTTCTACTTCTCCGAAATGCATTTTTAACGATTCAGGAAGCTGACTTTGACTTTGTTGAAAAACTTGTATCCATAAAAGTTTTCTTTGCAAAGAATCTAAGCCAGTCGTCGCTTTTTCAATATGATCTTTTAAGTCTACATTTAAAATAGGGGCATAAAACGATTTTAAGTAAGAAGAAAAATCTTTCATGACTAGAACAGCTGTCGGATCTTGGATCAGTGTATCCCATTTCATGTCAACAAAATGTTGATAATCTCTTTTATGAAATTGCGTATTCTTTGGCAGCGTAAAAGGATCTAAAGTAAGAAAGAAAAACTCAATAGGAACTGGGGAAATCTTAAGAGCTTTAAAAAGCTTTTCCTTTCCCTGGTCGGATGCATACCGATTTGTTTGCTCATAGCCTTCTAAAGCACCTAGTTTATTTTCAATAACCAAAATCTTTTCAGCTGCTGAATCATTTTTCAATTCAATAATTAAATCCGGAGTTCCAATGCCCTTTCCTAATCCCACACGCGTATGTGCGTTCACCATCTTATATGAACCAGAAACATGACATACATGTTCCACAAACCAGTTCGCAAACTTCTTTTCTATATTGATTAAATTTGCCATCAGATCCGTAACCACATCTTCTCTATAAAAGCAATTAAACAGTTGAATAATGTTCATATGATCACCCTCTTACTAAAGCCTAGTCATAAGATGATGATGTAAATCGAAAACTATAAAAAGAACCTTGATGCTTACTTTTTTCAAAATAATCATTCTATTAAATTGAGCAAAAGCGGACTTGCCACAACCAAAAGATCCAACGATAGAAATAAATTCTCCTAATCCTTACTTAATAATACATTAGATTTAAAAAGTAAAGATAGCCGTAGTTGCAAAGCACCGCAACCCCCGTTGCATCTATAAATCAGCATTGAACAAAAACAAGATTGTACATTTTTCTGACTCAACAAATATTAACTATGAATCGATGCGGATCCGAGACTCTATCAAGAAGCTAATATATTTATGGTACGGCTCACCGCAACATCTCCCGAGGCAAATAACATAAAAAACAAAGGGAAGCAAATAATATTTCTTCCCCTATAAGAACCGCTTGCAATTCCCTCATTTTATTCATCATTGTCCTTATAATTACGTAATAAATAAAGAGCCGTATGCTGCGTCCTCTTTGTAAAATGATCCTTTTACAATAATGAGAAGGAGCACATCCATGGCTCAAAACGTATTTAAATATACAATATAAGATGCAATAATGTTCCGGCGATTTTTATCCATATCTTCAATCATTCAGTATGTAGTGATTTCTCAATTAAATTCAATACATATTCTCTATCTTCAAGATTATTTTCAAAATCGATTTGATCCACATTGATTTTTAAAACAGGAGAAAACGAATATTGCTCAAAATACTCACGATAATTTTGATTGAGTCTTTCCCAATATTCTCTTTCTACTACTTGTTCATACTCTCTCCCTCTTTTTTTAATCCTCTTTATGGCTTCATCCGTTGAAATTTCTAAGTATACCAAGAGTTTAGGCGCTTTTAAATGCTCCATCATATTTCCGAATAAATCTAAGTATATTTGAAATTCAACCTCGCTCATTTCACCATTGTCGCGCAACATTTTGGCAAAAATGACGTCGCCATATATACTTCGGTCTAAAACCGAATTTGGATATTGAGAAGCTTTTTTAATTTGTTTAAACCTTTCATTTAAAAAATAAATTTGCAAGGGAAAGCTATATCTTTCTCTGTCATAATAAAATTTATCCAAAATGGGATTATTAGTGACAGGCTCTTTAAAAGCTATGTACCCGTTTTTCTCCAGAATTTCCATCAATGTACTCTTTCCAACACCTACCACTCCATCTATTACGATCATGTCCCCATAATCCCCCTTCTTTTGATTGAGTATTTTCAACTGGTTGTAGTAAAACAAAGAGGTCACCTACTTTTCTTAAGTTTGCACCTTTGAATGAGATAGGTTTCACTTAAATTGAATCGAACGATACCCATTATCTTTTTATAAGCATGAGATATGAATGAAAAACTTTTGCTATTTTTTGTTGATATTATTTATTGGAACTCCCTTTTCGGTAAATCCGTCCATGAATGACGAATCAGGTATACTTTTCAGCAGGAAGAAAGAGTCGTTGTTGAAAGGTTTATCTCATTGTTACGCAAGATTCTATTATATTAGCGCTGCTGTTAAATGTACAGTGGAACTTTTTAGAGGGGTACTTGCCTTCTCTTTTCTTCTTTTTATTGATGAATGCGGAGGATCAATTTCCAGCTAACTCCATTGGGTAATTGCAAAAGTATGATAAAAATGACGTAAATCATATAGGGTAATGGTACTACCATATTTTTCATAAAAATCTGGTTCTTTCTGCTTTTCGAATAAGGTTTGTCTAGTTCCTTAAAAAAGATGCACATTTTTCTCAATATGCTCTTTCAATTCTCAAACACCTTTACTGCCTATAGACCACTCTTTTTCTGTATTGATTAAATTTGCCAACGAACGAAAAAAACGACTGTTTACTCACTTCGCTACCGAATTTTCATTTGTTATTCAAATACATATTACTAACAAAATGTTGTGAACTTATGACGAAAGATTACGGTTTTGATGAAAAATAAGTCTAATACTTTAAAGGAGATTTGATAGAATGCTGAATAATAGTCCTTGTGGATGACGAAGAAAATGTCATTGCATTAATGAAACCTTTTTAGAATGTAGAAGGATTTGAAACGTAACGGCAAAAACGGATAAGATGGGATATTCGAAGCAAAAGAATAACCGTTCATTATTGACAACAGATTGGATGTTGCCGGAAGCAGATGGAACCGATGCTGACCAGAAGCTCTCAAAGGAGCGACCTTATTTGTACTATGACGTCTGCTGACTTCTGACGGTTCAGCCATCCATCGCTAGATGGGTTACCAACTCAGTTGGCGTGTCCGTCAGACCTCCCTGGGTAAGGCAGTATGGACTTTATCTTGTTTTGCAGACTCATCCAATGTTACCTAGCCTTCTATGAAGTTCGTGTTCCGAGAGACCCTAAGTTTGCCGCTCGCTTCCTTCGGATTCCGTGTCACCACGGACACCCTTGCGTTAAGCTAATCACTACTACTGCCTTCGTGGCTCAGGACTTTCACCCTATAGACTGCACCCATGCCAGGCGCACAAAAGAGCTGGATGATACGAGAATCATCCAGCTCTATTAACCATTCCGCTAGCGAACATTTCTAATCATCTCATTCGCTTATGATACGGTTTTCTGCAACGTATATAAATTTCTCGAATAAATTTTCCTCAAATATTATTCATATAATCGCATATATCTTAATTGGATCAATGTGAGGCTGTACCAAAATACCACCTAAACATTCTTTTTTATATCACTATTCCTTGCCAACCTAATTTATTTTTTCTTTCATCATGATGATGTTGCTCTTTTCAAATGTGAAAGATTAGAAAATAAACCAGCTAATGAAACCAATTAAAATCAGTAAAACTAAACTGTACTTTATTGTAAACTTGAACAATTCGTTGTCTTGTCCTACCAGTCCTACTGCTGCAGCAGCCACCGCGATAGACTGCGGAGAAATCATTTTCGCCATTGTTCCCCCCATGACGTTAACAGCTACCATTGTTTCTGGCGGAATTCCGATTTGTGTTGCCGTTACAGATTGGAGAGGAGCAAATAAGGATCCACTATTCACGACTGAACCGGTTAAAAATACCCCTAGCCAACCAAGAATGGGTGAAAATAGCGGGAAAATCTTTCCGCTAGAAGCAAAAGCAAGACCAAGCGTCGATGACATGCCTGAATACATACAAATATAGGCGAATGCCAGTACGCTGCAAATGGTTAATATAGGTGAAATGAGTTCCTTTCCTGTTTCGACAGCCGTTTCTTTTATCAACTTCCAATCGCAGTGTAGTATCAGCAAAGTAAAAATGATCGCTAATACAATAGCTGTCGTTGTTGATGAGAATAAATCAAGTTTAAAAACAGCAGGATACGGGCTCTTTTCAGGCACCACCGGCGCATGCCGAATCACTAGGTTATTTAGCCCAGGAATCGGAAAAAGAAGAACAAGTTTATTCAACGGACCGCCCGCTTCAAACAATTTTTTTATGAAAGATAGATTAAACAACGTTACGAATACAGTTAATAATATGAATGGCAGCCAGGCAAATATAATTTTATTAATAGGATATACTTCCTTTGCTTCCATTGCTTCTGTTGCTTCCGTCTCTTCTGTTGCTGTTTCCGAGTTGTTTTCAGAGCGTTTCACCTGATAGATTTCTTTTGGTTTCCATACTCTTAACAAAAGAATGAGTGCAAGTAAACTAACAATCGCAGAAAAAATATCTGCCAGTTCAGCTCCCAAGAAATACAATACGAAAGCCTGAGTAAGACTGAATGAGCCACCGCTTACCAGTATAGCAGGGAAAGTTTGGCGTATTCCTTTAAAGCCATCCACAATGAAGATAAGCAAAAAGGCAATCATAAAGCTCACCAAAGGCAGAACCAAAGCAGTGTATCTTGCAACAGAAAGGCCATTTAAACCGGTAAGCAGTGCAGGGATGGTTACCGGTATTCCCATTGCACCGTAAGCCCCGCCTGCAATATTGGCTATCAAGCAAAGTCCTGCGGCATACAAAGGACGAAATCCAAGACCAACAAGAATCGCAGCAGTGATGGCTACGGGCGCTCCAAACCCTGCAGCTCCTTCCAAAAAGGCTCCAAATGAAAAAGCTACAAGCAACACTTGAATTCGCTGATCTTCCGTTACAGATGAAATACTATTTTTGATAATCGTAAATTGTCCCGTTTTCACTGTTATTTTATATAAAAAGATGGCAGCTAATACAATGGATGCCACCGGCCATATCCCGGCAAGAACACCATATACAGCAGATGCGGCAACCATAGCAGCCGGCATTTTATAGACGAAAAGAGCCACAGCTCCTGCTGCCAGAACACTTAAGCCACCTGCGACATATCCTTTTAACTTAATAAAGACTAACATAACAATAAAAAGGATGATTGGAATGGCTGCTATAGCAGCTGACAACCAAATGTTGTTCAATGGATTGTATAATTGCTCCCATACACTCATGATCGTTCAACTCCTAATTAGTAATTCCGTTTTATTCTTGCCTTTTAAAATAAACTTAGTCTGAATATTATTGTGAAATATTTCACAATCAATTCCACAATGTTAATATACCATTACTTTGTGAAATATTTCACATTCATTTGTGAATTTAATTTGAACTTTTTTATTTGCTGACTTAAAGAAAAGGGTAACCAAAAATCATTTTTCATGATAAAAATCATGAAATCTCTCTTAAAGCGACGGGCAGAAAAAACGAAATTTCCTTTAAATCAAAGACCCTTACATAAAAAAGGGCCTGACATTTAGCCAAGGAAATTAGCCATTATGGAAAATCTCAATCTAGTATGACAGGTAAACTTGTAAAATTTGATAACTATAGCCCTCAAAAAAATGAAAATGAAAAGATTCAATTTAATTGGAATGACCAAACACATTGAAAACTCAAGAATCGAAACTGGTCAACCAGTCCAAATATCAATAAATTGATTATTCTGAATGCAAACGGCATAAAAAAACATTAGAGGAAGCTGATCATCTTCGGCATACACAAGAGAATAAGAGCATTTATGCAAGACGGAAAGAAACCATTGAACGTGTTTTTGCTGATGCAAAGGAAAAGCATGGTATGCGTTGGACAACCTTAAGAGGTCTAAAAAAATTGTCCATGCAGGCGATGCTAACTTTTGCTGCAATGAATTTGAAAAAGATGGCCTGCTGGGCATGGAAAAGTCCAATAATGGCATAAAATAGACCCCTTAGAGGGGTCTAATCCCAACCTTTAAAGTATAAAAATGTCAAAAGGCATCCGAAAGCGCACATTCGGATGCCTTTTGTCTACACTCTGAAACGCCAAAGAATCATTATTTCTTTGGCATTTTTTCAATTCACGCTTTTAAAATTTTCCTGTTTGCAAGAAATGGATGTTCTTAAGATTTTTATTAATGATCTTTCTAATTTTCATTCTTAGTAATAGATTTCTTGACCGATATTGAATAAGCAACCATTATCACGACGAATTCCGAATACTATTTATATATGAATAATTATTGAAGTAACAAGGAGCTTTAGTTGAATAAGCAGAGAACTTTTATTGCTCCGAAGTTCCCAAATAAATATAACCCTATCCAATAACCTTTTCCATTTCTCCTTATTTACAGTTACCTATATACTTTGGATTTACCACTATTTATGGTACGGTTCCCCTCTCATAATCCGAAACGCTCGATACACTTGTTCGAGTAAAATGAGGCGCATGAGCTGATGAGGGAAGGTCATTTTAGAAAAGGAGAGGGTTTCGTCGGCTCTTTTTAGCACTTGGCTGCTTAATCCAAGAGAGCCTCCGATGATAAAAGCGATTTTGCTTTTACCGTATGTAGTGAGCTGATCGATGTGGGCAGAAAATTGTTCCGATGTGTACATTTTCCCCTCGATGGCAAGAGCGATGACATGAGTGTCCGGATGAAGTTTTGCCAAGATGCGTTCGCCTTCTTTTTGTTTGACTTGCTCCATTTCCGATTCACTTAATGTTTCCGGAGCTTTCTCGTCCGCTACTTCGATGATTTCCACTTTTGCATAAGCGGACAGCCGTTTTAAATATTCTTCGATTCCTTGTTTTAAATACTTTTCCTTTAATTTACCGACCGTGACAATTGAGATATTCACACTTTCTCCTCACTTTACAAACAAGTTATTCACAGCACTTATCCACATATCCACATTTTTTATCCACATATTGTAGGGGAATATTAGTTTGCCACAACATATATCGCCCGGTTTTGACAATATTCACAGGTTGTTGACAATTGTTGCTCCTCCGGCAGTTTCTCCATGTTCGGAGCCGTTCCATGCTCGTCAATGGCAATTTCTAATGCCAATTCCACATGTTCTTCACAACAATAAATCATTTGAATCCCCTCCTCTAAAAATGCTTTTTGTCCATAGTTTAAACCATTGCCGGCGTGTCCAAAAACCTTTTTCGACAGGCCTTTCACTTCAACAAACGAAAAAAAGAATGAGCGTCCTATCGAATAAAAGCTGTGCGAAACAATAGTATCCCCCTTCTAATAACCCGATCAAAACTCATGAAGTGCCGGAAAGTCCATTATCAGTAAAAAAGAGCGGAAATGGATTCCGCCCCTTTGCTTCAGAATTTAGAAGGAATTCTCACTTGTTAATTTTACAGTTGTCGTTTTCAGTTTTCCTTCCCGATAAAATTTGACTGTGATGGTGTCTCCCGTTTTCTTATTGTTATACAGGTATTTGCGTAGTCCGAGAATGTCATGGATCTTTTGATCATCCAGCTGAACAATGACATCTAATTCCTTTAATCCAGCTTTATCTGCCGGTGAATTAGGCAAGACTTGTTCGATCATGACGCCATCTTTCACATTGCTCGGCAATTTCAATGTTTCTTGTTGATGGTAGGCGGAAATTTCGTTTACATTCCTTAAGGTTACACCCATTGCCGGACGTTGTATTTTCCCGTACTTTTCAAGGGAGTTTATAATTGGCTCAGCGTAATTGATTGGAATGGAAAATCCGATGCCTTCCACTGCTTCTTGGGAAATTTTCATCGAATTGATTCCCACCACTTGACCAGCTAGATTGATCAAAGCGCCGCCGCTGTTTCCCGGGTTGATGGCTGCATCCGTTTGAATAACTTCTGCTTGCCAATCTTCTACGCCGTCTTGATCGATATCGACCGGAACGGTTCGTTCAAGCCCAGACACAATTCCTTCGGTAACAGAACCGGAAAATTCCAGTCCAAGCGGGTTTCCGATAGCGATAACCGGTTCTCCTTGTTTTAAAGCACTGGAATCGCCAAATTCCGCCACTTTCTTCACGTGCGAACCGTCAATTTCAAGAACGGCCAAATCCGTCCATATATCCCCACCGCGGACTTTGGCTGGAACTTTTGTGCCGTCTGCCAGGGTGACTTCCAATTTTTCAGCCCCTTCAATGACGTGATAGTTGGTGACGATAAAAGCACGGTTTCCCACTTTTTTATAAATCACACCTGAACCAGATCCAGCTTCTTCTGATTTCGTTTCCCCTGTGTCCCAAAAGCTGGTTGATTGAATGTTGCTAATTCCAACAACGGCATCCTTTGCCTTGCTGACCGCTTTCGTCACATCCGTTGTCACATTCACCGATACTTTTTCATGACGGACAGGTTGGTTCGTTGCGGTATTGTCTGTACCCGTGCCACTGTTCAAAATAGATTGATCCGTTAATCTCGGCAGCGCTATAAGGACCAAGAGCGCTACCACAATAAGCCCAGCTAGGCTGGCTAAAAAATAGCCTCCTTTTCCTCGGCCTGTCTTTTTTTGAGCCGGGTCCTCATCGTAAAAGCCCATTGCCTATCATCCTTTCTCTTATCGCTTTCACCTGTTAGTTTATTCTTCCTTTTTTCCTATAAGAATAACCCTTCATAGTGAAAAAAGGATGAAAACACACATCCGCTTTTATTTTAAACAATATCGGAATATTCACAAAGCGATTTGCCTTTCCCATTCCAAAAATATGACGGGTCGTTATGTATTAGGCTCTAGCTGTCGAAAAAGGCAACGGAATCTTTGCGGCTTATGATATGCTCATAAGCTGATCCAGATCTATTTTTTGACCAGGAATCTATAAAGAAGCCGTTCACACTAGGCAATAAGCTTGCTTCTCGAAGCACCGTTTCAATGAAAAAGTTCTTTGCCGACAGAACCCTATCATCGGTTATAAAGAAAAATGTACAAAACAAGGAAGTGAAATAGAATCTTATACAACTGACGCTATGAAAAGTGTTGCTTTATACTGCCGTCAAAGTCGTCGGGATTTTAGGATCGGTATCCATCAGCCTCACTTGCTCTCCAACAACGATCCCGCGCTGTTCCAGTGTTTGAGAAACGCTCATTCTTGCCAGTTCTTTCATGTTATTGTCTTGACTGAGGTGAGCCAGATAGATTTGTTTTGTCCGATCGCCGATGACTTCACTCATAGCCAAAGCGGCGTCTTCGTTGGATACGTGTCCCACATCGCTCAAAATTCTCCGTTTAATGTTCCAAGGATATTTCCCCATCCGCAGCATTTCCACATCATGATTGCTTTCAAAAACAAACACATCGGCATTCCGGATCGTTCCTTTCATGCGGTCGCTTACATATCCGGTATCGGTAATTAAAGCTAGTTTTTTTCCTTCATGATGGAAAATATAAAACATCGGCTCCGCTGCGTCGTGGGATACCCCAAAAGACTCAATGTCGCAGTCTCCGAATGTCTGAACCGATTCCATTTCAAACACAAATTTTTGGTCAGTAGGGATTTCTCCGACCAGCCCTTCCATCGCTCTCCATGTTTTTTCATTCGCATAAATCGGAAGCTGGTATTTGCGGGCCAGCACTCCCAAGCCTTTAATATGGTCGCTGTGTTCATGCGTGACCAAAATACCGGTCAAATCGCGAATATTGCGGCCTATTTTCGAAAATAATCCTTCCATTTGCTTTCCGCTTAAACCTGCATCGACTAAAAACGAATGCTTATCTGTTTCTACGTAAATGGCATTTCCAGTGCTTCCGCTGGCAAGTACACTAAATTGAATGGCCATGGTATCCTCTCCCAATTCATTCTTTATCTGTTTGCTGAATAGAGCCATCAAAAGCGTTGACAAATAGATGGTTCACTTTTCCTCTATGTTCGATGGCAAAATGCCAAGTAGGGGAAAGAACTTGAGATTCCGTTAGCTGAACCAACGTATAATAGCCGAGTTCGGCTTTTTTAATCGTACTGTTCGGCTTCAGCATTCCATTTTTATATAAATTATTGACTGCTTGCGTTGCCGGAAGGACGCTTTCTTTATTATTTTCTTCGATTTCTTCCAGCATGGTCTGTTCATAAGAATCAATTTCATTGTTGTTATTTACTTCAAACAATATCTGCCCGCTGCCGTTTTTAAAAAGCTTATTTCCTTTGAATACTTGAGAAAAAATGATTTGGTTTTGATCCTTGTCGTAACCCCAATATTCATAATGATCTCCATACAACACTTCTTCTTTTACAAACTTCTTTAGATTTTCCTTCCAATCTTTATCTAAAGGAATCGATTTATCCAAATGGGAAACGATCATCGTTTGATCGCTCGTCAACGCTGCTTTTTGTTTATTCAATCCGGCTACTTCTTTTTTGGTAAATGTTTTGGCTTTGGCAGTAATCAGAGGAGTTTTCCCCACCTCGCCCGGCAGCTTATCGTATTTAATATCATCGTTTTTTAGTTTGTCTTGAATAGACGATTCTTCGATAATATCAAATTGGCTGGCCGAATGTTTGTTCAAAAAAACCGTCAGCAAAAAAATATCGAGTATGAAAAAAACAAAAATAAAAATGGTTTTCGTTTTACTCCAATCCACTTTGATTCCCTCCTCCCGAATTTTTATTCGTGAGCGGGAACCATGACTCGCCGTACTTATAGTACCAAGCCGGCTCCAAGATCAATATTTTAGGGGTTTGTGGACTACGGATTAATTGGTATCCAATTTCCATATCCTCCAGTAAATCCGGATTAAAATCCGGCTGTTTGGAAATAAAATCCAATGCCTCCTGAGCAGACGGCAACGTGATTTCCACAGTTTCCGATGGCAGCGAAATATTAAGAGTAAAGTAAGGGCGCTCATATTTATAAATTTTCTCTTTTCCCCAATATTGCTGAATTTCCGCCATTCCATTTTCATTAAAAACGGGATACCCATTCACGAAAAGCCGATACACAATCTTTGACTCCTTCAAGTCGCTGTCAAAATAACGATATTTATCTGTCCAGCCGCCATGTTCATTCACAAATTGAATGCTTTTCCCCATTAAATCATTCAGATCGGATATATGGCCCAGTTCCGCTTCCTGGGCAGGGTTGACATAAAACATCATATTATTGGTGTAATTGACCCTCATCAAACTCGAACCATCCGTATATTCTTCCCCTTCGGAATTGACATTCTTTTTCACAAAATGGGGATCGCTAAAGAGGGCATCTTTAAATTTTTCGGTTTCTATAAAATCGGGAATATATTTATAACGAATCATCGTTGTTTTTTCTTTCGGCAAGTAAACGGTGCCGGTTTTAAACTTATAGGCGCTGTATTCCTTCTTGTCATTGACTTTGGTTAGATAAATTTTTTTCCATTCTTTCAGTTGACTGGAAGCGATTGTGGTTTTATAAACAGCTTTGTTATGAACAGATACGAAATAGACCGTTGCCTCACTTCCAGCCGTGTTCATATCGTTCAAAATAATATGATCAAAAGTGCCGTTGGGCAATTTCTTATCTTCAAAGTGCAGTACATTTTGATACATTTTGAGCGGAACTTGTGCCGAATATTCAATATCCACTCGGCCGTTTCCATTGACCAGCCTTTGCAGTTCCTTCTGGTTGAAATAGCGAGATACATTGCGGAAATCATAAAATTTCCACTTCATCAATTCCTTCATCATGGTATCGATATCTCGCTCATTCACAGTGCCGTAATGTGCACCCTCTTTATGGAAGATGATCTTGACAGGTTTAATTAAACTGGAAGCATCGCGATTTTCGCTGATCTCTACTTCATATAAATAGTGATTGTTAATCGTCTCATAATCCGGCTGATACGTCCATATGTTCCACGTTAAAATCGCGCTGGCAACCACCAACACTGCTAAAATGACGGATTTGATTTTTTCGTACTTCTTCATGACCAATCTTCCTCTTCTGATGGTTCATATGGCAACGTCAAATAAATAGTCGTACCTTTTCCTTCCACACTGGTCGCCCAAATTTTTCCGCCATGAGCAGTGATCAACTGTTTAGCGATTGCCAGTCCCAGTCCTGTTCCTCCCATTTTACGAGAACGTGCTTTATCCACCCGGTAAAAACGCTCAAAAATCTTATCCAAGTTCTTTTTCGGTATACCCATTCCTTGGTCTTTAATGCTGACCTCAATATAATGATTCTTTTCTTCCGCCTTGAAAGTAATTTGACCGCCTTCCGGAGAATATTTCAAGGCGTTGGAAATAATGTTGTCCAGAACTTGAGTCAGTTTGTCCGGATCAAACTCGACATATAACGGATAGTTTGGAAGTTTTCTTTCAAAAACGACATGCTGCTCTTTCGTCATTTCAAAACGATCAATAATTCTATGGAAAAACTTCACAAAATCTAATTCTTCTTTTTCCAGTTTGAAATCGGTGTTGTCCATTTTGGAAAGCTGAAGAAGATCATTGACAAGACGAATCATTCGTTCTGTTTCATTTTGCGCGACTTCTAAAAACCGCGGTGCAATTTCCGGATCTTTCCACGCTCCATCTGCCAGCGCTTCTAAATAGCTTCGCATCGTGGTTAATGGAGTCCTCAGTTCATGGGACACATTGGCGACAAACTCTTTACGTTCCATTTCGATTTCTTCTTGTTCTGTAATATCATGCAGAACGACAATCAGTCCGTTTAAAAACCCGGTTTCTTTTTGTAAAATCGAAAAATTGGCTCTTAAAATATAAGGGCGATCTTTCGTGCTGAAATCGAGATTAATGGAATCTTTCATATTCAGCAAGTCCTCGAATTCATATTGGCCCTCTAAATGAAGCAGAGTGACAATCGATTCGGACATTACTGTTTCACGTGAAACATTCAACATTTCAGTAGCCGGCTTGTTGATTAAAATAACGCGCCCTCTTCTGTCGGTCGCAATGACGCCGTCTGTCATATAAGATAATACGGAAGATAATTTTCTTCTCTCGCTTTCAGTGGAAGCTTGGGCTTCTTGCAAACGTTTTGTCATATTATTAAACGTTATCGCTAGCTGACCGATTTCATCATTGCCATATACTTTTACTTTTCTCGAAAAATTCCCTTTTCCCATTGCAAGGGCCTGCCGCCTCATTTCAGTAATCGGTTTTGTAATCGTATTGGCAATCAAAATACCGAGAAAAGCAGTTATCAATAAAGCAATGATGGTTCCTGATATAAAGATTTGATTAATTTCATTCATTTGTTTAAAGACATTTTCAATTTTGGCAACCAGATAGACGGCCCCGATTACCTCTTTATTGGAGACAATGGGGGAAGTATACACCCAAATGCGGTTGTGGGTCTGCTGATCCAAATATATCTTGTCTTCTTCCGAACCGACAGCAAGCGTTCTCTTGACCGCCAGCTCTGTTGTTCTTTGTCCGACAATTCCTTGGTTGTTAGGATCAGAAGTCCCGATAATCCGATTGTGGTTGTCAATCACTCGCACTTCTGACACGTCAGAAGCTGCAAAATCCCCCAAAATTTTGCGAATGTCTTTTTCTAATGTCGCCGAATTTTCATTCCGGTCTTTGAGCATTTCTTCGCGCAAATTATACTCTAGTAAGTTGACTCGTTCTTTCAATGAGTTTTTAAAATTGGTGACAAGTTTTGTTTCCAGTTCACGGACAAAATAAACCCCGATCACCTGCGTGGCAAACAAAATCAAGAGGACATAGATCACAACAAATTTGACCCGGATTGAGCGAAAAAAACCAACTTTTTTCATCGAATTCTACTCCTGATCCGGAGTACGCAAATAATAACCTACTCCACGACGTGTTACAATCCATGTCGGATGGCTTGGATTATCTTCAATTTTTTCACGCAAGCGTCGGATGGTGACGTCTACTGTCCGAACATCCCCGTAATAATCGTATCCCCAAACCGTTTGAAGCAAATGCTCTCGGGTCATAACTTGGCCGATATGTTTTGCCAAATAATGGAGCAGTTCAAACTCGCGATGTGTCAATTCAATGGTTTCTCCACGTTTTGAAACGACATATGCATCAGGATGAATGACTAATGGTCCAATCGTAATCTCACTGTTATTCTCTTCTTCATTTGATTGTGTCGACACATTTTGATGGCGACGCAGATTTGCTTTTACACGAGCTAATAATTCCCGTGTACTGAACGGTTTTGTCACATAGTCATCGGCTCCCAATTCCAAACCGAGAACTTTGTCAATCTCAGAATCCTTTGCCGTCAACATGATTATCGGCATTTCGTATTTTTTCCGCACTTCCCGGCAAACTTCTATGCCGTCTCGTCCCGGAAGCATAATATCAAGCAATATCATATCTGGTTGGATATCCTCCACCATTTGCATGGCTGTTTCCCCATCATAAGCACAATGTACTTCATAACCTTCTTTTTTTAAATTAAACTCCAATATATCTGCAATCGGTTTTTCATCGTCTACAACAAGAATTTTCTTTTGCATACTTACTCTCCTCTTTTATTGAGAATCCTACTATTTATATATTATCAAATCATTTCAATGTAAAATAGAACAGGTCATTTATTACTTTAACACTTTCTTGATGCCTTTTCATCCGACCTGTTGATAGAAAAATCAACGCTATTCGTCATTTCTGAATGTTGTCAAATGGACATCGGCGGTATATGAAAAAAGAAGCACTGCGAGAGCAATATGTCATCGCAATGCTTCTTTGAGTGGCTTGGGACGGAATCGAACCGCCGACACAAGGATTTTCAGTCCTTTGCTCTACCGACTGAGCTACCAAGCCGCAATAAAAAATTCGACCTGCTTATTCATTCGTCCATGCATTCATTCAACGGTTGCCGCACCAAATTTTGACGGAACAAAGCAAAAGTTCAATTTTTGAAAATGGCGGTCCCGACGGGAATCGAACCCGCGATCTCCTGCGTGACAGGCAGGCGTGATAACCGCTACACTACGGGACCAATATTCATCATGAAAGGAAGTTGGCAGCAAGAAGCTTTTTCTTCTGGCAAGTGACCCGTACGGGATTCGAACCCGTGTTACCGCCGTGAAAGGGCGGTGTCTTAACCACTTGACCAACGGGCCGAAATGGTGAGCCATGGAGGATTCGAACCTCCGACCCTCTGATTAAAAGTCAGATGCTCTACCGACTGAGCTAATGGCTCATTATTAAATGTTAACGCTTCTTAATGTATAAAGAAGTTTGGACAAAGGAACTAATCTAATCATTACGGCTAGAACCGCTTGTCCTGTCTTTTCATCAATGAATTGTTCAAGCTGCCAACATCCCTTTGCCGCCGGCTCTCGAATGACTAATTTCAATAGGTGTTTGTACTGTGTATCTGAAATCGCACCGGGAGCATGATCTTTCAAGATATGATTAGCGGCGACGTTGTTAATAATAACACAACATTTGATAATTAGACAACACCTTTTTAAAAGATTTGTCGAAAAAAAGAATGGGATGTAAAAAAAGCTGACCTCATCTAAAGTTTGAACTCCTCCTTCACAATATACTCGATAATCTGCTTTGATCATCTCCATATATCGTAAACTTCGGAGGAGTCCAATCTTTAAGAAGTCAGCCTATTTTTGTTTAATTTTGCGACCAGACGCTGCGCACCACATTTGTTTGCGAACGATCTGGACCGACCGAAAAGAGGGAAAGAGGAATACCGGTCAACTGCGAAATACGTTCCACATAATGGCGAGCATTTTCCGGAAGTTCATCCAACGTTTTACAACCGGTAATATCTTCTGTCCATCCTGGCAATTCTTCATAAACAGGTTCGCATTCTGACAGCACGCGCAAATTGGCAGGATAATGGCTCAATATTTGGTCTTTATACCGGTAAGCAGTGCAAATTTTTACCGTCTTTAACCCTGTCAGCACATCGATCGAATTCAGTGATAAATCCGTTATGCCACTGACACGGCGAGCATGACGTACCACTACACTATCAAACCAGCCGACACGACGCGGACGGCCGGTTGTGGTTCCATACTCGCGGCCAACTTCACGAATATGGTCGCCTATTTCATCATGCAGTTCTGTTGGAAAAGGACCGTCTCCAACACGGGATGTATAGGCTTTGCACACACCGACAACATGATTGATTTTAGTCGGACCTACGCCAGATCCAATAGTCACACCGCCAGCAACCGGGTTAGAAGATGTCACAAACGGATATGTACCTTGGTCGATATCGAGCATGACTCCTTGAGCTCCTTCAAAAAGCACACGGCGCCCTTCATCAATCGCATCGTTTAATACTACGGACGTATCACACACATACTTTTTGATCTGCTGTCCGTATTCGTAATACTCATCTAAAATGTCTTCCAATTTAAAGCCTTCTGTTTCATAAAAACGTTCCAATAGACGATTTTTTTCTTTTAAATTGTGGGCAAGCTTTTCTTCAAATATTTCTCTATCCAGCAAATCCGCAATGCGAATGCCGACTCGCGCCGCCTTATCCATGTAAGCAGGGCCAATTCCTTTTTTCGTCGTACCGATTTTGTTGGCTCCTTTACGCTCTTCTTCCACTTCATCCAGCTTCAAATGATAAGGAAGGATCACATGAGCCCGGTCGCTAATACGCAAATTTTCTGTGGATACACCGTGGTCTCGCAAGTAATTGAGCTCTTCAACAAGCGCTTTGGGATCAATCACCACACCGTTTCCAATCACGCATATTTTTTCTTTATAAAAAATCCCTGAGGGAATTAAATGAAGTTTATATGTCACTCCATTCACACGGACTGTGTGACCGGCATTATTGCCTCCTTGGTAGCGAGCAACCACTTCAGCATGCTCGGACAAAAAGTCCGTTATTTTTCCTTTTCCTTCGTCCCCCCACTGGGTTCCAACCACAACTACTGATGACATTCTCCGCACCTCCGCAAGGTCCTTTAATCGTTTCTATTGTTTAAACCGGCAGAAAACTCAAAAGTCATGTTTGAGATCCCGGTCTGAACAACTTCCATGTTCAAGATACCACCATCACTTGGAAGATGAACTTTTCAGTTTTGGCACCTTTTTTATTTTACCAATATCTTCTCTTGTTAGTCAATTCAAAATCCGAACATTTATTTTTATATAAATTGTTTTCGTTCGTAAAAATCATTTTTCACGAGCAAAAAAATTCCGTGATGACAATAGAGAGCAAGCGAAAAGGCCCCTTTTGGCTAATTTCGTTTTATTCCTTCAATACCTAATGATTCACAAATCTCGACATGGGATTGTTTAACCGCCTAAAAAAGAGAGGCATTTTTTCAGAAGATATGCCTCTCTTATGCTCCCGGCGGAATGGAAGCTTCATCATACCGCCGTTCCAAATTGACAAATTTATTGTATTCTTTTATAAAAGCCAGTTGAACAGTGCCAACAGGACCGTTTCTTTGCTTTGCAATGATGATTTCAATAATGTTCTTATTCTCAGATTCTTTATCATAATAATCATCCCGATACAAAAAAGCTACAATATCGGCATCTTGCTCTATAGCTCCCGATTCACGGATATCCGACATCATCGGCCGTTTATCCTGGCGCTGTTCCACTCCACGAGACAGCTGAGATAAAGCAATGACAGGGACTTCCAATTCTCTTGCCAACGCTTTTAACGATCGGGAGATTTCCGACACTTCTTGCTGGCGGTTTTCTCCAGAGCGTCCGCTGCCTTGAATCAGCTGCAAATAATCAATGACGATCATGCCAAGTCCATGTTCTTGTTTTAAACGGCGACACTTGGCCCTAATTTCGTTGATGCGAATGCCCGGTGTATCGTCTATAAAAATGCCGGCATTGGACAAGCTTCCCATTGCCATCGTTAATTTTCGCCAATCTTCTTCCGTCAAAGTCCCTGTCCGCAAGTTTTGGGCATTGATATTCCCTTCCGCACACAACATCCGCATGACGAGCTGCTCAGCCCCCATTTCCAAACTGAAAATGGCTACATTTTCATCGGTCTTTGTAGCGACATTTTGGGCAATATTGAGTGCAAAAGCCGTTTTCCCGACAGATGGACGGGCGGCGACAATAATTAAATCGCTGCGCTGGAATCCCGCGGTCATCCGATCCAATTCAGCGAATCCAGTCGGAATTCCGGTTACATCACCTTTGCGATTATGAAGCATCTCAATATTGTCATACGTCCGGACGAGTACGTCTTTTATATTGTGAAACCCAGAAGTATTTTTTCTCTGGGCAACTTCCATAATTCTTTTTTCCGCATCGTTTAACAGATCGTCAACATCGTCTTCTCGTGTGTAGCCTTCTTGGGCAATCTCTGTCGCTGTTCGAATTAACCTTCTCAATAACGATTTTTCTTCAACAATTTTAGCGTAATATTCAATATTGGCGGCTGTCGGTACGCTTCCGGCAAGTTCCGTCAAATACGCTACCCCGCCGACATCCTCCAAATTGTTGGAAGCAGCCAATTCTTCTGTAACGGTAATCACATCCACCGCTTTTCCTTCATCACTTAACTTCAGCATCACACTGAAAATTTTTTGGTTGGCGCTTCGGTAAAAATCAGTAGGACTTAAAATCTCCGACGCGGTGATCAAAGCAGAAGGTTCTAAAAATATAGCCCCTAAAACGGCTTGTTCCGCTTCTATATTTTGCGGTGGAATTCTATCCATCAATAGATCACTCATCATAACCACTCCCAAATGGTTAGAAGGTATTCAGAGTCCCTCATGAAAAGAAGGCCGACTCACAGAGTTCGCCCTCCAAATTCACAATATATAGACAAGGATGATGGATATAGTTTATCTATATATTGTCAAAGGGATCTTAACCCTCTGAATCAGCCCTTTTCTTTTAACTATTTTATCATGAAAACAAGCCGAACGGTTTGGTAAAATTAGTTGTCTTCTGAAACATGAACTTTTAACACGGCCGTAACGTCGGGATGAAGCTTAACCGGAACGTTCGTATATCCCAATGAACGAATGGCATCGTCCAATTCAATTTTCCGTTTATCCAGTTTAATTTTATGGGTTTTGTTTAATTCTTCCGCGATTTGTTTGCTTGTGACAGAGCCGAACAATCGCCCGCCTTCTCCAGCTTTTGCTTTTAATTCCACCGTCGTGTTTTCAAGAACTTCTTTTAATTTTTTAGCATTTTCCAGTTCTTGCTTTGCCAATTCCGCTTCTTTTTTCTTTTGTGCTTCCAAAGCTTTTAAATTGGCTGGCGTCGCTTCGATCGCCAAATTCTTTTTGAATAAGAAATTGTGGGCGTATCCATCGGCCACATTTTTAATTTCTCCTTTTTTTCCTTTGCCTTTTACATCTTGAAGGAATATTACTTTCATGATTCCATTCCCCCTTCTACATATTTTTGAATAGCTTTCCAAAGTCGAACTTCGACTTCCTCGATGGTCGTATCCTCCAGTTGTGTTGCGGCGTTGGTCAAATGTCCTCCGCCTTCCAATTCCTCCATAATTAGCTGTACATTGACGTCACCAAGAGAACGGGCGCTGACTCCCACTTTGTTATCTTTCCGCTTGGCAATGACAAAGGAGGCTCTCACGCCGTCCATCATAAGCAACGTGTCGGCTGCCTGCGCGATCAAAACGGGATCGTATTCCTCTTCTTCGCTTCCCACGGCAACCGCAATTCCATTTGGCTGGATGGATACAGTTTCAATTAGTTTTGAACGCTGAATATACATATCAATATTTTCTTTTAAAAATTTTTGAACTAGAACGGTATCAGCTCCTTGTGCCCTCAAGTAGGAAGCTGCATCAAATGTCCGTGATCCGGTTCTCAATGAGAAGCTTTTGGTGTCCACCGTAATTCCGGCAAGCAGAGCCGTCGCCTCCAGCATGGAGATTTTTTCTTCTTTTGGCTGGTACTCTAGTAATTCCGTTACCAACTCTGAAGTAGAGGAGGAGTATGGTTCCATATAGACGAGCATCGGATTTTGGACGAAATCCTCCCCTCGGCGATGATGATCGACTACCACTATCTTCTCTATTTTACTCAATAATTTCTCATCAATCACGAGCGAAGGCTTATGAGTATCCACTACTACCAGCAACGTTTTTTCTGTGACCATTTCCAACGCCTCATCCGGAGTAATAAAGCGCGAATAGAGGTCAGGGTCTTTCTTCACTTCCGCCAGCAGCCGTTTCACACCCTTATCCATTTGAGAAAAATTTAATACGACATAGCCTTCCTTCTGATTCATACGAGCCATTTTGCTTATCCCTATGGCCGCGCCGATAGCGTCCATATCCGGATATTTATGGCCCATCACCATTACTTTATCGCTGGCAATCATCAATTCCTTTAACGCGTGAGAAATCACTCGCGCGCGAACTCTAGTCCTTTTTTCCATTGGATTGGTTTTTCCACCGTAAAACTTGACTTTTCCACTCGATTCTTTAATGGCAACTTGGTCGCCTCCACGCCCAAGGGCTAAGTCCAAACTGGATTGTGCCAACGTCCCCAGTTCCGGCAGAGACATTGCGCCCGTTCCAATTCCAAAACTCAAAGTTAGCGGAACATTATGCTTAGAAGTCAATTCCCGTACTTCATCTAATACAGAAAATTTTTCTTTTTCAAGTTTTTTTAAAATCCCCTCATTGAAAACGGCAACAAATCTTTCCGTAGAAGTTCTCTTCAGAAAAATTCCAAACTCTTTTGCCCACTTATTTAATTGAGAAGTCACCATACTATTTAGGCTGCTTCGAGTTTGATCATCCATTCCTTGTGTAAGATCATCATAATTATCCAAATATATAATTGCAATCACCGTTTTAGCGTCTTTAAATTTCCTGACCATTTCTTGATGGTCCGTTTCATCAAACAGATACATAAGCCGTTCTTCCGGCTTAAACACCACCCGAAACTGCCTGTCATGTAAAGTCACAATCTCTTCCCTTGATTCCTGTTTGATCATCGGTACGAGTTCTTCCGCTACTTCATAAAGTGACCGTCCTATTAACGTTTCTTCCTTAAAATAAGAAGCAAAAAAAGGATTTGTCCATTCAATGTAGAGATCCTCGTTAAAAAGCAAGATCCCAATCGGCATTTCCATCAAAGCTTCTTCTCCCACTCGTTTGACACGATAAGAAAGCGTTGAGATATACTCTTCAATTTCGTGGGAAATCAATCGCTCTGAACGGAAAATTTGAAAAAATAGAGCAGCTATAATGATAAACCCAATGAGGCTTAACCACCAGTAAAATAGCGCTAGCACAGATAACAAAGCAATGGACATAATGATTAATCCGATCAACGGATACCTTATGTTCCGCCTGTTATAATAAGAAAGCATAACTTCAGCTCCTAAGTCATGGTTTTTGTTGGAGGCGCTGTTTTAAATCAAAACCTAAATCCATTATACCTAATATCCGGACAAGATAAAGCACCGGAAAAAAGAGAAAAGAAAGAACTGTCAGCGCTGTTGGGACCGCTTTCGGCCAATTTTTTAAGTTCCCGAAAAAGTAAAGAAACGAGATCCCTTGAATGGTGAGACAGATTTGCAGCATAAATAACAAATTTATATAAATCATATACCACATACTCCCATTTTCAGGAACAAAGATAATGGCTGCGATTAAAACGATGATATAATACCATAATACGCTTTTCGGCATTTGCCATTCACGGATAGGCTTCCAAGAGGGAACCTCAACCCCTAATCTTTTCAAAATCGGAAAATGGATGACTGTAAACAGGAAAACCATGACAAACGAAGAAACGACAAATATACTTGGCACAAGAGCACGGAAATAGTCCATGCCAAATTCGAATTGCTCCATTGCTTTGTCAGGAACGGGCTCTCCCAGTTGATCCATCATATGAACGGATCGCTCAAACGATTCTCTCAACATTTTCATGGAATCATCAATTAAATTAAAATGGAAGAAAAGAACAGCGACCACGTATTGAATGATCGTATTGGCCAAAAAGACCAAACTTCCCGCCATATAAACAGAGAACTTCCCTTTTTTTCGATAAAGAAAATAACCCATCGCCGCACCTGTTGTTCCATAGGCAAACCCAATCGAAACAGCGACAATATTTCCCGTTATCATAGATATGATAATGGCTGCAATGATGAGCATGACTGAGTTTTTGGCAGGGTATTTTGCGCTGTATATGAAAAACGGCAATATAAGAAAAAAGCTTGATGCAATCCAAAGTACCGGTATGTAAAGAGTGATGAGTAACAGGACTGCATAGAGAGCGAGCATCATCGCTCCTTCCGTTAATATTCGCGTATTTTTCACAAAAACACCTCTCTATGTCATGGTAAGTTGCTTAAGTTCATCACTTACCATTTTAGCTTTCATATCACGATGATTCAATATTCTTGGCAGACTGTTGAAATCGCTCTGTTTTATGGAATGTGCAGAAGAAACACAGATTTCATCCTATTAAACAGATGGCGCTTATTTTACAAATAAGCAAAAGCAGCAAGGATTCCATTCCCTGCTGCTTACTAAGAAAACCTTATTTATCTTCCGCTACATATGGCAGAAGTGCCATTTGACGTGCTCGTTTGATGGCACGAGTTAATTGGCGTTGATATTTCGCACTTGTTCCAGTTACACGGCGCGGAAGAATTTTTCCACGTTCAGAAATGAACTTTTTCAGAAGATCTACATCTTTATAGTCAATGTGTGTAATGCCGTTAGCTGTAAAATAGCACACTTTCCGGCGTCTGCGTCCGCCTCTGCGTCCAGCCATGTGATTCCCTCCTTTTCTTTATTCGCTTAAAATGGAAGATCATCATCGGAAATATCAATTTGTTGTCCATCGTTGGCAAATGGATCTTCATCTACACGTGTATAATTTTCATTTCTTTGTTGATTCTGATTTGGGCTAAACGGAAAATCCTGAGATTTCTGGCCGCTATAAAATCCGTTTTCACCGCCGCGATTATTGGTAACGCTGCGTGGCTCTAAAAATTGAACGCTTTCGGCTAGAACTTCTGTTACATATACACGTCTTCCATCTTGTGCTTCATAGTTTCGTGTTTGCAAACGGCCGTCAACGCCAGCTAAACTACCTTTTTTTAAGTAGTTTGCCACGTTTTCAGCCGGGCGCCGCCATACTACACAATTAATAAAGTCAGCTTCTCTTTCGCCCTGTTGATTCGTATAATTTCGATTGACAGCAAGAGTAAAGGTAGCAACCGCTACTCCATTCGGTGTATATCGAAGCTCAGGATCCCTTGTTAACCGACCGACCAAAACGACACGGTTCATCATCAGAATCAACCCCTTTTTTACACGTGTTCCACGTGAAACATATATGATTCAAATTTCATTTTCATCAAATTATTCATCTTCTTTTACAACAATGTGGCGAAGAATATCGTCGTTGATTTTTGCCAAACGGTCAAATTCTTGAACAGCTTCCGGATTCGACTTCACATGAACAATGTGGTAAATTCCTTCGCGGAAGTCGTTAATTTCGTAGGCTAAACGACGTTTTCCCCACTCTTTCGAATCGATGATTTCCGCACCTTTGGAAGACAAAATATTGTCAAAACGTTCTACGATTGATTTTTTCGTTTCATCGTCAACGTTTGGGCGGATAATATACATAAGTTCGTACTTTCTCATCTTTCTTTCACCTCCTCATGGTCTATGCGGCTCTTTTTCACATAAAAGAGCAAGGAGTAACAATCTTTCATTACTCACAATTTGATAGTATACCATAGTTTTAACGAAAAAGCAATTTCCCATAAATGTTGTGCAGTATAAAAAAACGATGGTAATGTGTATCTATCATTGTCTTGTTTATTATACCATAAACAGAACGAATGTTCCTGATTATTTTTTAAAATCTGAAAAAAAGATCGCTTTTCAACTGAAGCTTGTATTTTCAACTGTTACAAAATAATTTGTTTCCTTAATATACACTGAAAAGAAAAAATCCGCTAAAAACACAGCGGATTTTCCCATCAACTTCATTATACGTTGAAACGGAAATGAATGACATCTCCATCCTGCACGACATAATCTTTTCCTTCCAGTCGCACTTTGCCGGCTTCGCGGGCCCCAACCATAGAACCTGCTTCGATTAAGTCTTCATAAGAAACCACTTCCGCCCGGATAAATCCTCGTTCAAAATCCGAATGGATAATACCGGCGCATTCCGGTGCTTTCATTCCTTTTTTAAACGTCCAAGCACGCACTTCCGGCTCACCCGCCGTAAAATACGTCGCCAAACCAAGCAAATGATAAGCAGCGCGAATCAATTGATCAAGCCCTGATTCTTCGATGCCTAGTTCTTGAAGGAACATCGCTTTTTCTTCATCCTCCAATTCGGCGATCTCTTCCTCAATCTTTGCACATACCACGATGACTTCAGCATTGTCTTTTTCTGCAAATTCACGTACTTGCTGTACATATTGGTTGTTGGAGGCGTCCGCTGCATCGTCTTCTCCTACATTGGCGACATAAAGAACCGGTTTCATCGTCAACAATTGGAAACCTTTCACAAGTTTTTCTTGTTCTTCGGTGAATTCTACCGTACGAGCCGGTTTTTCCGCTTCAAAGGCTTCTTTTAATTTGCTCAACACTTCAAATTCAGCCATAGCTGCTTTATCTTTTTGCTTCGCGATCTTTTCCACTTTTCCAATTCGCTTTTCTACTGTTTCCAAGTCCGCTAAAATTAATTCTAAATTGATCGTTTCTATATCGGCAATCGGATCTACTTTTCCAGCAACATGGGTAATATTTTCATCGGCAAAACATCTTACGACATGACAAATCGCATCCACTTGGCGAATATGGGAAAGAAATTTATTTCCTAATCCTTCCCCTTTGCTGGCACCTTTTACAATTCCGGCAATATCTGTGAATTCAAAAGTGGTCGGAACGATTTTTTTGGGATGAACGATCTCTGCCAATCGATTAAGACGTTGATCCGGAACTTCCACCATTCCTACATTGGGATCAATCGTACAAAATGGATAGTTCGCTGATTCCGCTCCCGCCTTTGTAATCGCATTAAATAAGGTAGATTTTCCAACGTTCGGCAAGCCGACAATTCCGGCTGTTAAAGCCATAAATAGTCACTCCTCTATTTATATAACTTTCATCCATAACTGTTCTGCTTTCTAAAAACGGCTGCAACAAAGAAAAGGATATTTATAAATGAGCCTCTTTCCTCTTGAAAAAAGAATAAAAAATTGTCAGTCTACAATAAAACCTTTTCCAATTATAGAGATAAGAAAGAAAAATGACAAGAACCGCGTCTTGGCATCTCTTTTAATCCTGTTCCGAATACTTCCAATGAAAAAGAGTGAACGTCTTTGTCATCAAGAGATAGGCTTTTTTGTGATTCAAGAAGCATCTCAAATGACAAACCATTGTCATATCGTGGAAACATTACAAAACAGCTGTGTGGCAAAGGAAAACTTTTTTGACAAAGAAAAAGACTTAGTGGTTCTCATCAAAGATTGTAAGATTTCTCCATTTTTTCAATGGACAAATAAGAGGCCAATTTTGATAGAGGGAACAATCCTCTGAAAATGGCCTCATTTTCGTCTAGTTTTCCTGATCAGCCGATTCCAATACCCTTTTCATTTTTTTCACAAACTCTTTTCTTGGAATCAACACACTATGACCGCAGCCCTGGCATTTTATACGGATGTCCATCCCCATTCGGATGATTTGCCAACGGTTCGTTCCACATGGATGCTGCTTTTTCATTTCTACAATATCATGCAGCTGAAAAGTTTTGGTGTCCATACACGATCACCCTCCTAACTCGTCTCCGTGTCTTTTCTTCCAATCATGTTTTCTTTTTCTTCACGCGAATACATGACAAGACGCGGAAATGGGATTTCGATGCCTTTTTCATCTAGACACAATTTTACTTCTTTTCTTATCATTCGGGCAATATACATATGGTTCATGGGAGTTGTTTCGGCAACAATTCTCAATACTACTTCCGTTGCCCCCATGTTTTGGATGCCAAGCAGCTGTGGTGGAGCAACTAACTCTTCGTATTTATCGGGAAGGGTCTTTAAGAGCTCTTCAATCGTTTGCTCCACTTCCTCAATATTTTCTTCATAAGCAACGGTAACGTCGACAATCGCTAAACTGTTGTGCAAAGAAAAGTTCGTCACTTCTGTTATACTGCCATTAGGCAAAATATGAAGCTCTCCTGTCCAGCTTTTGATTTTTGTCGTCCGCAGCCCGATTTCTTCCACATATCCTTCATATTTGCCAATACGGATATAGTCGCCTACTGAGAATTGATCCTCAAAAATAATGAAAAATCCCGTAATGACATCTTTAACTAAACTTTGCGCTCCAAAACCAACAGCCAGACCAACTACTCCAGCACCCGCGATCAAACCTTTTATATCAAATGTCATAATCGACAGTATATTAACAAAAGCGATAAAATACACCACATAGGTAAGAACATTTTCCAGCAGCCTTAATAAGGTGTTTTCCCTTCTTTCCGAAAAGTTTAAAGGAGATTTCGCACGCAATTTAAAGATATTACGGATCATCACTTTTCCGATTCGAATCACAATAGCTGCCAGCAATATCGTTACGGTGATTTTCAGCGCTCCTTCACCAATGGACAGCCATAAATCTTCATTGGTCAATCTTTCCCATAACCGCTCAATCAATCTATCCCAAGTTTTCAAGTCGGTCCCCCCCTTTTGGTTATCATTTAACGAAAACATTGATCTATTTTCGAAACGAACATTCCTTTTTTATCCAGTAATGGATATTGCAGATAGATATTTTGGCAAGATTGTGCATTCCCACGTATAGAAAAATTGGTTTATCCGTATACTATAATACATCCGGAAGGGAGCGGTATAAATGAATATAAAAAATTGGCTGGACAAGAAAATAGAGCCTGTAAAAATTCACTATGAAGATGAAAACGCCGTCCAAATCATTTCAAAACAGCTTGTCTCACTTCTGCCTAAACAAAATCGGCCGATCGTATTCATATGTATCGGAACCGATCGGTCTACTGGCGATTCATTAGGGCCTTTAGTTGGGACATTGCTGGAAGAAAAACAGCTTTCTTCTTTTCATGTTTTGGGAACGTTGGACGATCCGGTTCATGCGGTAAATTTACAGGAAAAATTACATAAAGTACACAGCACTTTTGACAATCCGTTTATTATTGGAATCGACGCATGCCTGGGCCGCTTAAAAAGCATTGGATGTATCCAAATCGATCTAGGGCCCGTCAAACCTGGAGCGGGTGTTCAAAAAGATCTGCCCCCTGTAGGCGATGCCCATTTAACTGGCATCGTGAACGTCAGCGGATTCATGGAGTTTTTTGTTCTTCAAAATACCCGTTTAAATTTAGTGATGAAAATGGCCAAAATCATATCGCGAGGCATTTTAGAGGCGTCCTACCTTTATCCCGTCAAAAAATCTTTTTATCCATTGGAACTGAAAGAAAGGCAACAGCTCCCATAAAAATACTGGCTGCCCACTTTACTATGATCATATCATTAGCAGTTATCAAACAAAATAGTAAAAAATTACAAGAATGACCGTCACCACAAGGCTTGGCAAAAAATTGGCCACTTTGATTTTCGTTAACCCAAGAACGTTTAAGCCAATCGCGAAGATCATAATTCCTCCAACCGATGTCATTTCGGTAATAAAGGAATCTATCATTTCTTTTGGGACGAAATGGTTAATTTGTGTGGCAAACAAAGCGATCAAACCTTCATATAGAAAAACAGGTATAGCCGAAAATAAAACTCCCATTCCGAGAGTGGAGCTTAAAATAAGCGCCGTAAATCCATCCAGAATGGACTTCGTAAACAGCACTTGATGATTTCCCCTTATACCGCTGTCTAAAGCACCCACAATGCCCATGGCGCCAATAACAAAAATGAGCGTAGCGGTCACAAATCCTTCAGAAATGCTCCCACTACGGTTTGAATGATTGCCTATTTTTCTTTCGATCCATATGCCTAACTGATTTAATTTGTCTTCCAACGCCATCCATTCTCCGATGACAACACCGGCAACTAAACTGATCACAACGGCCAAAAAATTTTCGCTCTTCAATCCCATTTGCAGACCAAGCACTAATACAGCCAATCCGATCGCATGCATTACCGCATTTTTAATGCCTTCCGGTATATTGTGTAAAAATTTCCCTATAATCGAGCCGGCTAAAATGCTCAATCCGTTAACCAACGAGCCCAAAAGCACCATTCCAATTTCCTCCAATACTTCCGAAGTTGTTACAATCTTGAAGCGGCATTGTCATTATCTTGCGTTTTCGATGATATCGATAAGAATTCGCAGGAAATCTCGATTTAAAACAAAGCCCAAAAAATAAACCATCGTTGGATGGTTTTCTTTATCTTTCTTGCTGATCGAGCAGCTGAAGGATTCGATTTAAATCCTCTTTTGAAAAAAATTCAATCTCGATTTTTCCCTTTTCTTTATTTTTTCCTTGGCGAATCACCACATTGGTTCCCAGTCGATCTCGTAAAATGCTTTCTTGCTCTTTCAGAAAGACATCTTTTTCTTCTTTTTTCTTTTTTGTTTCACGTGAAACATTTTCGTTTAATTGCTGAATTAATTTTTCAAGCTGGCGGACATTGAGATGTTCTTTCATCACTTTTTCGACTAAATAAGGCAGCTTTTCTTTTTTCTTTAACCCCAGCAACGCTCTCCCATGTCCCATGGAGATTTTCCCGTCCGAAATATAAGCTTGAATTTCAGGTGGTAGAGAAAGAAGACGAAGATGATTGGCTATATGTGGACGGCTTTTTCCTAATCTATTCGCTAATTCTTCCTGAGTTAAACCAAGTTTATCCATTAGCATTTGATAGGCGGCTGCTTCTTCAATAGGTGTTAAATCCTCCCGCTGCAGGTTTTCAAGAACAGCCAGTTCCATCATTTGCTCATCTTTCATTTCTCGTACAATCACCGGGACTTTTTCCAATCCCGCTTCTTTTGCCGCTCGAAAACGTCTTTCCCCTGCAACAATCTCATATCCCTTTATACTCTTTCTGACAATCAACGGCTGCAGCACTCCATGTTCTGCTATGGATTGCTCTAATTCTTTAATTTTTTCTTTATGGAAAATTTTCCGTGGCTGATAAGGATTAGGGCGCAGTTCTTTTAATTTTACTTCTTTGATGACTTCTTCATTGGCCGGTTCCAAATTTTTAAATAGGGCGTCTATTCCTTTCCCGAGTCCCTTAGCCATTCATGGCCACCTCCTTGGCAAAATCTAAATAAACATCTGCTCCCCTTGATTTGGGATCATAAAGTATAATAGGCTTCCCATGGCTAGGCGCTTCACTCAGCCGGACATTGCGGGGAATGATCGTTCGATAGACTTTATCCTGAAAATATTTTTTGACTTCTTCAATGACTTGAATACCCAGATTCGTCCGAGCATCCAGCATGGTAAGAAGAACGCCGTCAATAGTAAGATCATGGTTTAAATGTTTTTGGACAAGACGAACGGTATTTAAAAGTTGGCTCAGCCCCTCGAGAGCATAATATTCGCATTGAACGGGAATAATTACGGAATCAGCTGCTGCCAATGCATTAATCGTTAACAAACCTAATGAAGGGGGACAATCTATAATAATGAAATCATATTCATGCTTGATTTTATCCAATGCGCTTTTCAATCGCACTTCCCGGGAAATAGTGGGGACGAGTTCAATCTCAGCACCTGCAAGATTGATCGTTGCCGGAACAACATACAAATTTTCAACAGCGGTCGGGTTCACTATTTTGGCTATATCAGCATCATCAACTAAAACATCATAAATGCATTGCTGAATTTCTCCCTTTTCAATACCGGCACCGCTCGTTGCATTTCCTTGAGGATCGATATCTACGAGCAGAACCTTTTTTCCTATGTAAGCAAGACAAGCGCCCAAATTGACGGATGTCGTTGTTTTCCCCACTCCTCCTTTTTGATTTGCAATTGCTATGACCTTGCCCACGGTTTTCACCTACCTTTTTGCTCTACCAATTATGTAATCTATTTTATCAAAGGCTGTGTTAAAGTACAGTGCAGATTTAACCACGATAGAATAAAGCGAAACTTACTTTTTTAAAAGATTCTTAAATCTAAATTAATCTAAATTAATTTTTTAAAATCAAATTTTTTTGTTTATTTAAGAGGGAGAAAGATTAAGAGGAGACTGGTTGTATCGATGCAATGAAGACAAATGTGAAAAGTCCATGAAAAAGTGAGAAACATTTATGAAATTGAATGCTTCTCACTCACGTAATCTATGATTTTTTTTTCGGGATTCGAATGGTAATTTGATAAAACTCTCCTAAATCTTTTTCTTCTGAATCCAGCTTGATTCCACTTTTTGCAACCATGGTAAGGGACTGTCTGATCGTATTAACCGCAATTCTCATATCTTTGCTGATTGCTTTTTTTCTCGGTTTCGGTTTTGCCGGTGTTTTGTCTAACATTTTGGCAACTCGTTCTTCGGTTTGTTTGACATTCAAATTTTTCTCGATAATTTCATTCAACAGCTGAATTTGTTTTTCAGGATCTTTGAGAGGAATGAGCGCCCTCGCATGTCTTTCTGTAATGTTTTTTTTCAATAAAGACTCTTGGATTTCTTGAGGCAGTTTTAGGAGACGAAGCTTATTGGCCACAGTGGATTGACCTTTTCCCAGCCTTTGAGCTAAAGCCTCTTGAGTTAAATTATGAAGCTCTAACAGCTTGCCGTAAGCCATTGCCTCTTCTATGGGTGAAAGCTCTTCCCTCTGTAAGTTTTCGATTAAGGCCACAGAAGCTGTTTCCGTATCATTTAAATTCTTTATAATAGCCGGTACCGTTTCCCATCCTAATTTCTGGACAGCCCGCCAACGTCTCTCGCCAGCAATGATTTCATATTTTCCTTGCTCAAATTCCCTGACAACAATCGGCTGAATAATCCCATGCGTATGAATTGTTCTGGATAATTCTATTATTTTTTCATCATCAAAAATCGTTCTCGGCTGAAAACGATTGGGGATAATTTGGGATATGGGGATGTGTTTTACTTCTTCTCTCTCACTCGTTATTTCTTGCGTTTCATCAACTTCTTTTTCACCCAAACCAAAAAAACGAGAGAAAGGATGCTTCATCGTCCTCCACCACCTTTAGGAAACTCCCTTATTACATATTCTTTATCTTGACGACAAGTTCCTGCAAAACCAATGGTCAATTCGTGTTTTTCAATAATCTTCTTTCGACATATTTTTATATATTTCCCGGAAAATATTTTGACGGTCCGGACTTTTCCCTCTCTATAATAACTTTTTTCTCCTTATTATGGAACGTTATTCCAACGGCATTTTATTAGGCACTCCAGGCTTGCGCGGATATTTTTTAGGCGTTTGTTTTACTTTTTCAATCCAGATAATATTTCTTTCGCTTTGTTCGTACGGCAACAGAAACGATCCAATTTCTTTGATTTTGCCTCCCAAAGTGGAGATGGCTTTTTCAGCCGCACGCAGTTCTTCTTGGGCATGGGCAGCTTTCATCGCCAAAAAGGCTCCATTTTCTTTCACAAGCGGCAAACACAGTTCGCTCAACACCGACATTCTGGCAACGGCTCTAGCCGTGACCACATCGTAATGCTCGCGATGCTCTTTCTTTTGTCCAAAACTTTCTGCGCGGTCATGGTAAAAGGACGTATTTTCCAATTTCAATGTTTTGGCTAATTCCTCCAAAAAGGTAATTCGTTTTTTCAAAGAATCGACAATGGTTATTTTTAACGATGGAAATACGATTTTTAAAGGAATGCTTGGAAAACCGGCCCCCGCTCCCACGTCACATACCGACCATTCTTTGCGAAAATCGTAATAAAAAGCAGCGGAAATCGAATCATAAAAATGTTTTAAATAGACTTCTTCCCGATCGGTTATGGCAGTCAAATTCATTCGCTCGTTCCAGTCCACAAGCATTTCGTAATAGCGTTCGAATTGCTCAAGCTGAAAAGAAGTCAATATAATTCCTTTTTCTTTAAGTTTTTCTTGAAATTGATCAATGTTCATGACTTCATCATTCCCTATTTTGATTCTCTCACTTATAGGCAGTCATCCCCCACTTGTTCAAATCGACAAAAAGTGGGGGACATTTTTTGAAAAAAACTATTTGCAGTGTCTTTTATGGAACCTTTCTCCCACATGCTAACGCATTCGTTCAGCTTGACGCTTCCGGGAAAATGATCCGATCCATATTCATTTTAATTAGCGATGCGTGCAATTTTTCCTTGTTCAATATAAACAAGCAAAATGGAAATATCCGCCGGATTGACGCCGGAAATACGTGACGCTTGAGCAATCGACAACGGCCGCACTTTTTTTAATTTTTGTCGAGCTTCTGTGGCAAGACCGTTGATGGCATCATAATCAATATCTTCCGGAATCTTTTTATTTTCCATTTTTTTTAACTTATCAACTTGCTGCAGCGATTTTTGAATATATCCTTCATATTTAATCTGAATTTCAACTTGTTCTTCGACTTCTGGGCTTAACTCTTTTTCGGCCGGAACGATTTTTTTGATATGGTCATATGTCATTTCCGGTCTTTTCAGCAAGTCTGAAGCTCGGATCCCATCCTTAAGCGGGCTTCCTCCTGCTTCTGAAATCAGCTGCTGTACCTCTTCATTCGGCTTGATGATAGTGGATTTCAGCCGCTTCATTTCATTTTCAATGTCTTGCTTTTTATTTAAAAAGGCTTGATAGCGTTCTTCTTTAATTAATCCAAGCTTGTAGCCAATTTCCGTTAAACGAAGATCGGCATTATCATGACGGAGCAGCAAGCGGTATTCAGCCCGCGATGTCAGCAAACGATACGGTTCGTTCGTTCCTTTTGTCACCAAGTCGTCGATAAGCACTCCAATATAAGCATCGGATCTGCTTAAAATCACTTCTTCTTTTCCATGAACCCGACATGCTGCATTAATACCTGCCATAATCCCTTGTCCAGCTGCTTCTTCATAGCCGGATGTTCCATTAATTTGGCCTGCAGTATACAAATTCTTAATTTTTTTCGTTTCTAGAGTTGGCCACAGTTGTGTTGGCACGATCGCATCATATTCGATGGCATAGCCAGCACGCATTAATTGTGCTTTTTCAAGACCGGGGATAGTTTGCAAAATACGATGTTGCACATCTTCCGGCAGACTCGTAGACAAACCTTGAACATATACTTCCTCAGTATTTCGTCCTTCTGGTTCCAAGAAAATTTGATGACGTGGTTTGTCATGGAAACGAACGACTTTATCTTCAATGGACGGACAATAACGCGGTCCAGTCCCTTTAATCATACCGGAATACATTGGAGACCGGTCCAAGTTGGCATTAATGATTTTGTGTGTTTCCTCATTGGTATATGTCAGCCAGCAAGGGAGCTGGTCGGTGATAAATTTGGTCGTTTCATAACTGAAAGCTCTTGGTTCTTCATCGCCCGGTTGAATTTCCGTTTTGCTGTAATCGATAGTTTTGCTATTGACGCGCGGTGGTGTACCCGTTTTAAATCGAACAATGTCAAATCCAAGTTCTTTTAAATGCTCAGCAAGGCCTATCGAA
Organism: Bacillus sp. FSL W8-1127; assembly: GCF_038006725.1. Taxonomy (NCBI): domain Bacteria; kingdom Bacillati; phylum Bacillota; class Bacilli; order Caryophanales; family Bacillaceae; genus Bacillus; species Bacillus sp. FSL W8-1127. The sequence continues at coordinate 3,488,114 of NZ_JBBOVU010000001.1, forward strand.
GGTTGTTGATTATTCGGGCCGCTCGAATATTTCAAGTCTCCGATGATAATTTCCCCGCGCAAATAGGTTCCTGTCGTTAAAACGACTGTTTTTGAACGATACACCGCACCTGTTTTCGTTATAACCCCTTTACATTCATCATTTTCGACAATTAATTTTTCAACCATTCCTTGAACTAATGTTAAATTCGGTTCGTTTTCCAGCGTTTTTTTCATTTCCCGCTGATATAAAACTTTATCCGCTTGCGCTCTTAGCGCACGGACGGCCGGACCTTTACCTGTATTTAACATTCTCATTTGGATATAGGTTTTATCAATATTTTTTCCCATTTCCCCGCCCAATGCGTCAATTTCGCGGACAACAATTCCTTTTGCCGGACCGCCGATTGACGGGTTGCAAGGCATAAATGCGATCATATCCAAGTTGATGGTAATCATTAACGTCTTAGCACCCATTCTGGCAGCAGCCAGGCCTGCTTCGACTCCAGCATGTCCGGCACCGACGACAATGACATCATATTGGCCTGCTTCATATTGCTGCATCGTAATATTCCTCCTCTAAAAAGTACTGATCATTATTTTCCAAGACAGAATTGTGAAAACAGCTGATTGATTAAACTTTCATGGACGCTATCCCCAATGATTTCACCGAGCAATTCCCACGTTCTTGTTAAGTCGATTTGCACCATGTCGACCGGCATAGACGCTTCCACTCCTGCAATCGCATCATTGATCGCATTAAGCGCTTGGTTCAGCAAAGCGATATGGCGACTGTTGGATACATAAGTAGCGTCCTGCGATTCGATCGACCCCTCGAAAAATAGTGAAGCAATCGCCTCCTCCAATTCATCAATTCCTTGTTCTTCCAACAGAGATGTCGTTACGATCTTATGGTTGTTTGCCAGTTTCTGTACCCGTTCCATATCAATTTTTTGGGGAAGATCGGTTTTGTTGACGATGACAATGACGTCCATTCCTTTTGCCGCTTCAAACAATTTTTCATCTTCCGGCGTCAGCTCTTCTGAATAATTTAATACGAGTAGAATTAAATCTGCTTCTTTTAGTACTTGCCGCGACCGTTCCACCCCTATACGTTCGACGATATCTTCCGTTTCCCGGATCCCCGCTGTATCCACTAATCGAAGAGGCACGCCTCTTACATTTACATATTCCTCAATTACATCGCGCGTTGTTCCCGGAATATTGGTGACGATCGCTTTATTTTCATGAACAAGAGCATTCAACAGCGATGATTTTCCTACATTCGGCCGGCCAATAATAACCGTTGACAATCCTTCTCTTAAAATTTTTCCTTGCTGAGACGTCCGTAACAGTTTTTCAATTTCTTGTTTGACGTATAAAGATTTTTTCAAAAGCAGCTCGTGGGTCATTTCTTCCACGTCATCATATTCCGGATAGTCAATATTCACTTCCACGTGAGCGAGCACTTCTAAAATTTCCTGACGAAGTTTACGGATCAACTTGGAAAGGCGTCCTTCTATTTGATTAAGAGCCACATTCATCGCTTTATCGGTTTTGGCGCGGATTAAATCCATCACTGCTTCTGCCTGCGACAAGTCAATACGTCCATTTAAAAAGGCTCTTTTTGTAAATTCACCCGGTTCTGCCATCCGGGCTCCCGAATTTAGTACTAGCTGCAATACACGATTCACCGAAACAAGGCCTCCGTGGCAGTTAATTTCCACCACGTCTTCCCTTGTAAACGTTTTGGGAGCCCTCATGACCGATACCATTACTTCTTCGACAACATTTCCGGTTTGTGGATCATGCAGTTGTCCGTAATGGATCGTATGGGTAGGAACGTCCGCCAATTTTTTTCCATTGGGGCTGTGAAACACTCGATCAGCAATAGAAACAGCATCGGGGCCGCTTAAACGAACGATTGCGATCGCTCCCTCCCCAAGCGGTGTCGAAATAGCCGCAATCGTGTCGATATCCATATCGACTCACCTCTTTTCGTCTCAAACTTTTGATCTATATAAATAAATTGGATTAGTTTTAAATCCTCTAAATTATTAGGTTACCACATAAGGTATTTCAAAAAAAGAACCTTGCTTTTTGTCAAGGCTTGGCTCAGATCTCATTTTATGATTTTCTACCCATAAGTGTATCAAAAAATATCCACAGTATAAACGGATAATGGTATTATTTTAACTTATTCACATGTGAATAACAATAATCAAATCGACCTTCGAACAGGGGCATTATAAACATGTGAATATCTTCGGAAGAAAAGAAAGTTATCAAAGTAAAACGAAGAGAATTAAGTGAGCGGGAAAGAGAAAGGATTGAAATGAGGGATAAGGAGAAAACTTTCACAAAAAACGACACAAGCCTTCTAGCTTGTGTCAGACTGTCGACAAATCCGAAAAAATCGGATTTGCCGACAGTCTTTTTTTGTATAATTAAGATACCGTAATGAATTGAGGTGGATGAAGTGCTAACAAAAAATACACAGATGAATCGTGATCAAATAGAAATGATAGCTTTAGACCAACTTGTACCTGCAGATCATTTGGTTCGTAAAATCGACGCTGCTATTGATTTTTCATTTATCTATTCGCTTGTTCAAGACATGTATTCATCGGAAAGAGGTCGACCAAGTATTGATCCAGTTGTATTGATTAAAATGGCTTTCATCCAATATACCTTCGGTATTCGTTCCATGCGAAAAACTATAGAGGAAATCGAAACGAATCTGGCTTACCGTTGGTTTCTTGGATTTGGTTTTTATGATAAGGTACCTCACTTTTCAACGTTTGGGAAAAACTACGAGCGACGCTTTAAGGATACAGACTTATTTGAACAGATATTCTATCGCATTTTGAAAGAAGCTGCAGATAAGAAGCTGATAAGCAGTGAGCATGTCTTTATTGATTCTACTCATGTCAAAGCGAGTGCGAATAAGCATAAATTTGAGAAGAAAGTGGTTCGAAAAGAAACGAAAGCCTATCAAGCACGTCTACAAGATGAGATAAATGCTGATCGAGAAGCACATGGAAAAAAGCCATTTCCTCCAGATAAATTTGGGAAAGAAGAATATAAAGAAATAAAAGAAAGTACCACTGATCCGGAAAGTGGTTACTACGTAAAAGACGAGCGAACAAAACAGTTTGCTTACTCATTCCATGCTGCTGCGGATCGAAATGGCTTTGTTTTGGGGGCTATTGTAACGCCAGGGAATATTCATGACAGTTCCGTATTGGAGCCACTTCTTGAAAAAGTCATCGAAAAACATGGAAAACCGGTTGTAGTTGCTGCTGACGCTGGATATAAAACTCCCGCCGTTGCCCAATACATATTTGAAAATGATATGACCCCTGCTTTACCTTATACTCGCCCTCGTACAAAGGATGGTTATTTCAAAAAACATGAGTATGTTTACGATGAATACTACGATTGTTATCTTTGTCCGCAAGGACAAGTGTTAAAATATGCAACTACGACGAAGGAAGGCTATCGTCAATATTTTTCTGATCCAGTCCAGTGTAAAGATTGTCCATTCCTCTCGAAGTGCACCCAAAGTAAGGAGCATAAAAAACTGATTCAGCGACATGTATGGGAATTTTATTTAGAGGAAGCTGATCATCTTCGGCATACACAAGAGAATAAGAGCATTTATGCAAGACGGAAAGAAACCATTGAACGTGTTTTTGCTGATGCAAAGGAAAAGCATGGTATGCGTTGGACAACCTTAAGAGGTCTAAAAAAATTGTCCATGCAGGCGATGCTAACTTTTGCTGCAATGAATTTGAAAAAGATGGCTTGCTGGACATGGAAAAGTCCAGCAATAACATAAAATAGACCCCTGGAGGGGTCTATTCCAAACATTTGAAAGCATAAAAGTGACAAAAGGCATCCGAAAGCGCACATTCGGATGCCTTTTGTCTACACTCTGACACAAGCCTTCTAGCTTGTGTTTTTCGTTTATAGAAATCAACAAATTTATACTTAAAATTTTCCTATATTATACAGTTATGAACTTTTCTTGAAATTAGAGCTTCTTTTTCACGCTCCAAATATTAATTTCCACCCGATTTTTGGAGACGGAACGGTGAAAATTTTCTTTTATTTGAGAGAAATGACGACAAAGAGATGGCGTTCCGCTTATTCTGAATGAGTCATCATACAAGCGAAAATGGACGATCTCCCTTTAAATGATTTGATTCTATCAGCGAAATCCCTTTTTTCGCTTTCTGCAAAACTCCTTATTCAACGGCGTCCCGTTTCACTCTCAATCGTGCCAAAAACTGTTTGCACGGCTTCTTTAACGATTTGTCCGATCACCGTATGTTCTTTCATATTTTTCTTCCTGTACCTGACTGTATTCTCTATGCTGATTCCGCAAAAAAACGGACCTCTGTCTGAAAAATGAAAAGCACGAAAAAGTCAGCAATGCATACCTTTATCAATCAATGGATGTCTGCCATCCTACTTTAGGACTAACATTCACTTGAATTCTTGTTTAAAACCTTCGCTTTTTTTAAGACATGAAGCAAACTTTTTTTGGTTTCATGAAAATCCATTTCCGCCGTAGGCTTTCTCGCAATCACCACAAAGTCGAACCCAGGTTTAATATCCTCTTTCAAATCAGTGAATGTTTGCCTTATGTATCGTTTAATCCGATTTCTAATGACCGCTTTCCCTACTTTTTTACTGACGGATAACCCGATCCGAAAGGGCACCTTCTGCTCTTTTGGAAAATAGTACAAAACAAACTGACGGTTCGCCACTGAATTTCCGCCTTTAAACACCCTTTGAAATTCTTTATTTTTCTTAATTCGAAAAGCCTTTTTCATTTTTCTCAGCCCACCTATTTGCTTCTTTACTGCGCTTTTTCGTAAGCTGTTCCGTCTAGCCTAAATGTGAAAAAAGACCACTGAGGTTTTCAGTGGCCTATGCAGACAATACTTTTCTTCCTTTGCTACGACGGCGAGCCAACACTTTTCGTCCGTTTTTCGTACTCATGCGTTTGCGAAAACCATGAACTTTGCTTCTTCTCCGTTTATTTGGTTGATAAGTTCTTTTCATTTTGATAACACCTCCCTGAGGATCGGTTAGTCAACAATAATAGACAGTCTAATTCATTATAAAGATGTCGCAGCTTCATTGTCAACTCGTTTCCCAAAATCTTTGAAACACCCGCCGACGATTTCTATCAGTTTTCAAATTTGAAAATGAAAAAAATGCTCCTTAACATTTTATCCAAAAAGACATCTTCATTACTTTGTGGATATCTTTCGACAGATTTTTTCTTATCCACATAGGATACTAACATGTTTTTAACACATCCCCTGCTTGTGGAAAACTTTTTTGAACATATTTTCGATATTGTGGATAAATAGAGAAAGTCGTTGCAACTGCTTATATTATTTGCTATTATTAATGTGTTTTCACTCTGGATAGCTTTTCGGAATATATACACTTATCCACAATTGTGAATAACCTGTGGAAAAATTATTCCACAGGCTTGCAAAAAAATTATCCACATATTGCGGATTTTGTCGAAAAGCTATTTTTATCTTTATTATATAGTTATCCACTATGCATGGTATGCATATTTATAAATTTTATTTTGAAACCTACTATGAAAATATGAAAGTTGATCATGCCCTAAGGAGGGGACGGC
>NZ_JBBOVU010000002.1:0-66852 GCF_038006725.1 Bacillus sp. FSL W8-1127
TAATAGACCTTTCAAATGGAAGGTCTTTTTTTATTGCTTAAAAGAAGGAGGTCATGAAAATAAGTGGCTAAAAAAAAACCAGAACGATTTAAAGAGTACGAAGATGGAGCTAAAAGTATCCTTGAAGCTAAAGGGATTGATTATTATGAGTGGTTACACAAACAACATCAACAATTGGTTGAATCAGTCGTGATTACTAACTCCAATCTTCTGGGATTGTTAATTGAAGAAAAGAAAGGGGTGCAATGATTTGCAAGCACTTATAGCTACTCTTAAACAAATAGCGCAGAGTATTCAGCCACTGGCTCTTCCACTAGGTGGTCTAATATTGGCAATCATTGGTTTTGCATACTTTTTAGCACATGATCCCAATAAAAAGCAACAGTTAATGGGATGGATATTTAATGTTGCTGTCGGAATTACAATTGTTTATATCGCTGTCTCATTAGTTAACTGGTTTGGAGGTCTAATATCTAAAGGCTAATGAATTTTAAAAAAGAGCCTCTAATATTTTAAGAGGCTCTTTAATTATTAGATTATTTGTTACTAAGAAATAGTTGATTGCTCTGATTTTCATTATTGGAGGTTTTACAGAATGAGTTTATTAAATGAATTGGTGATTGGAAAAGTCATAAATATGTCTGGATTATTATTGATTAAGGAAGAAAATCAAGTTGATAAATTGGTGAAGGTTTTTGAGTTTTTAATTGGGAAACAGGAATATTTTTTTCAGCAACAACAACGGGCAGTTGTGAAAGAAATAGCTGCTAAACATATTAAAGACGGACTAACTCTCACTACTTTATTGCAAGAAATAGTAAATAGTAATAATGAATATTTGTTGGCTTTTAAGAATATTTCGAAAGAAATCTTGTCTAAAAAAAATGAGATTAATAAGTTAGCATTTTTGGTTTTGTAAGGGAATACCCAATTTTTTCATGGAGGTGGTATGAAGATGAGTCAATTAAACATTAATTATTGTACAATTGACGAATTTAATCGTGGTATTGTCGATGTAAGGGAAATAAAAGACGGAAAAGAAGTGACGTTTTCATATTTTTTGTGCGATCCTACTGACTTTCAGGAATTTCTGAAAAATATTAGAGAAAAGAGACGTACTTTTTTGGTTTTAGAAGAAAACGGCATTCGTACATTTGAATTATTAGTAGATGAAAAAGGAAATGCTACTTTTCGTTATCCAGAATGGTCTACGTTGAAAGAATTAAAAACAACGATTGGCGAAATTCATCATCTTGTGCAGTTTCCTATTGTGGAAAGAGATAAATTGAAAAAAATAGTTTATCAATATGTCAAAAACTCATTTGAAAAGATCGATGATAAGGATGAATATCCATTTAAATTCATTACACCATCTAACCTTTCTATGCTGAGTGAAGAATATTTGAATGATCTGTTGAATGAAGCCACTAAAGATGAAAATGGAAAAAATTATTGTTATATTGCTTTTTACGAATGGCTAGAGAATCGTTTTTCCGAGCAGAAAGGAAGTGAAGTTCCTTGCAAGAGTTAATGATCAGATTCTCTACAGAAGGCGAACGTTTTCGCGAATTAAATGAACATAAAAGTTATTTTTTAACCGAAGCCGAAGAAGTAGTGCAGCAGTTGAGAAGTCGCTTAAAAAATCAAAAACGAGAAGTAGAACCAAAAAGATTCGGCTTTTATTTGAATGGCCAATACTTAATTGATACAAAATTGGTTTTCTCAAATCCGGATTCACTGGAAAATCAGATACGACATGTGATGTTGGAATATACAGAAGAATGGGATGAAAGTTATCGGCAAGAAAAATTGAAAGAATTTTCGGAATTAGTCAAAAGGGAAAAAGAATGTTTTTTAAATCGAGAATTTCGTGTATTTGCTTATTTAATGCGTGATACGTTTGAACAGAAAGCCGATTGGCTTTTTTCTTTGTCTCAATTAGAGCAGTTGTTTCAAAATGTATATGCCAAACTTTCAGGTGGTTTTTTCTCCCATGTAGAAGATATTGTGGATTCCATTTATCAGTCTTATTTACAGATTGTAGACTATTATGAATTGCTTGAGGGTACTCATGATGAAATCCAACAGGCCAAGGCAAATCACTTTAATAATGATGAAAAGTTTATGGAATTTACTCGTTTTGTAACGGCTGATTATTTTTCGCTTAATCGATCAAATCTTCCTATTTTCGCTAGTAAAGATAAATTGTATCAATCCGTTCAAGATTATTTGTTTGAACGAAAAGCCGTTCGAGATTTCCAACTTGCTTTGAACGTTCATTCAGATATTCAAAGACAACTACAGAAGGCTTGGACGGAATCACTAATGGAAGGTACTTTGATTAACAAAAAGGAAGTAGTGGAATGGATTATTCAAAAGGTATTAAATGAGTTTTTGAAAAAAGAATTGGAACAAGAAAATATTACGGAAGAAGAAAAAGCGTTTTGCCAATCTTTAGTGCGAATTGAAACAAGATGGTAGGGGAAGGACCAATGAATAAAGATTATGAAACCCTCACATATCGTAATTTAGAGGAAGCTCTTTCGTATCTAAATGCGGAGGATAAAGGACGTTATTATATCTGTGAGTGTCCAGAATGTTCTCATCATGAAGCTTTTATTTATAAAAACAATCCTCATTTTCTCAAATGTAATAGGGAAAATAAGTGTGGCGCGCGCTTTTATTTAAAATTTAATCAAAGATCAAAACCTGTCGTTTTGAAAAAAAACTCGATTCCTGAAAAAAGGAAAGGCTTAACGGCGATTCAACAAGAGCAATTAAAAGAAATGACAAAGTTTATCAAACATATTCAATTTCATACGGAAAATAATTTAGATAACTATCGCGGATTGAAAAGGGAAGTAACGGAGCCTTTTATTGCTAACCTTCAAAATCCAAAGGTAGTCGCCCACCTTTTTTCGAAATATAAAGAGCTATTTGGGAAAGATTACTCCAAAACAGATTTTATGACGAAAAGAAATTTGATCTTCCCCGTTTATGGAGAAGATGGCTTAATCGAGCGAATGCTATTAAGATCCAATATTGAACATATAAATCGCAAAGAAATTAACCTTATCATTAATCCCGGCAAAGACGCCAGGGATTTTTTTATGGATATTCCAGAAACATCTAAATATGTCGTCATAGGTGAATCCCTTTTGGACGCCTTATCATTCCGTGAAATAGATAAAGACGTGGGAATCATAGGATTGACGAGCACTAATCGGACAAGGCAAGTTAGAGAATATTTGGTTAAAAATAAGGAGCAATTGAAAACAAAAGGATTTATTTTAGCTTTGGATCAAGATAAAGCCGGACGAAAAGCTTATCAAGAAATTCATGATGTATTGTCTCAAGAAGGCTATTCTTCCGTTAATATCTTGTCTTTTCCGTTAAATATAAAAGATCCGAATGAATATTTGTTGTTCAATCGTGAAGAATTTAGAGAAGTTTATGAAGAAACTAAAAAACTATTAGAGTTGCAAAAGGATACCAGTCAAATTCGTTTTTATAAAAAGAAAGATGACTATTCTAAGTACATTGAAGTGGAAGGGGAGGATGGAACAAAAGGGAGCTTTGTAATCGATTCTATTTATGATGATAAAAATCCTGTTATTTTGCAACGTGGCAAAACGGTTTTATGTTCAGTCCATGATAAGGATTTTAAACAATCTTTAATCCAAAAGGTAAAAGAGTATGAAAAAAAAACAAAACGAAAAACAAGGTTGTATGAATATGAACGAGCGTAATTCAAGAAAGAAGGTGTATTTCCGTTGTTTTCTGGATTAAAGTATTTATTTGCTGCCATTATCGCAGGGGTTATCATCATTGCTTGTTCTTATTTTGGAATTACGCAAAATAGTAATACACGAACGACTGAAGAAGTAAAAACCATGCTGTCATCGGCGAGCGTGGGGGATATGAGAGATAGTCTTTCCATAGGTGGAGACAAAAAAGAGTTTGTTGCCAATCTCGTTTCTAATGTGATTAAAGAACAAAAAAATCATGGAAAAAATATTCGAATCAGTTATGTTTTTTTAGATAAAAATAATCAACCGACCGAAGATGATGATCGCATCACAAGTGTTCAATTCAAAATTGAATATTTAAACGATAAACAAGAAGTACGTTCAACGGCAGAACAACGATTGTCGTTAAATGAACTTCCTCAATCCTAAAAGGAAAGGATGATTCACCCTTGGGAGAAATGAAAGGCGCTGTTCTTTCTATGATTCTTTTTTCTTTATTTATTCTACCGTTTTTGCTCTATTTTGGTATACAGAGCTTACAAGAAAATGCGTTTTTAAAAACGACCACAGAAGTACAGGAAATGGTAGAGTCTTACGGTGGTGTAACGGATGAAGTGCAAACAGTTGTCGATAGTTTGAGAAAAAAAGGTTACGAGATTTCTTTCATTAATAGTCAAACAGGTCAGAGCGTTGTGGGAACTCAAGCGCCTGGAACAGTTATAAAGATTGATTATCTGTACAGGTATAACAATGTTTATAAGGAGCAGACGTTAAAAACGACCGATTTCGCAAAAATTAATCGAAGAGAATAAGAAGGTGGTTGAATTTGAATCATAAAAAGTTTTTGGCCATAGAAAAAATCGCTGAAACAAAGGTTCTCCTCGTGATTGCGTTGGTAGTTCTCTTTGTTTCTTTTTTTATTGCCAATTTTGTTCTTTCGTTGCTGCAAGAGATATTAAGGTTTATTGGTCGATTTGCTAAAACGAGTGAATTAGGAAGGTTACATGTTTCTTTTCAAGATTTTCTCCATTTTCAGCCGGATCTAAAAGCGTTTTATATCGGTTTTTATGGTCTCGTTCTATTTATACTCTTGAAGTTCATCATTAATATGAAAATGAATTATGGGGATTTAAACAAAGGACAACATGGAACAAGTGAGTTTGCGACAGTGAAAGAGTTGAAACAACAATACAAAATTATACCAGGAAGCAAGGAACCTTATGAGGGAGATAGTGGGGCGATTGTATCGGCTATTCAAAAAAACAATCGTTTTAAAATACTTTTCAATAAAAAAACCAATGACTATAAACTTCTTATCGATACGGGTCCTGTGCATACCTTAATCATTGGGATTACTCGGTCAGGTAAAGGGGAACGTTGGGTTTTCCCTATGATTGATGTCATTTCAAGAGCTAGTAAGAAGTCTAGTATGGTTGTTAATGATCCGAAAGGAGAACTGGCTGCGGCATCCTATGATACTTTGAAAAAACGAGGTTACGATGTTTATATTTTTAATCTTATTAAGCAAAGCAAATCGATGGGATTTAATCCTTTGCAACCAGTGATCGATGCGTATAAAAAAGGGGATGTATCTTTGGCACAACAATATGCGAACAGTATTGCATTCTCTTTGTATCATGATCCGAATGCAAAGGATCCTTTTTGGAATAACTCTGCAAAATCGTTAGTTACCGCGATTATTCTTGCGATTACAGAAGATTGTATCAAACTCGGAAAAGAAGAACGAATTAACATGTATTCTGTAGCCCATTTCTTAAACACAAAAGGCAGCGCTTATAACGAAAATGATGAGAATGAACTTGATTTATTTTTTAGGGCTAGAGATGAAAACAATCCTGCCCGTTTGATGTATGCAACAAGTAATTTTGCAGCTGGAAATACACGAGCCAGTATTTTTTCAACGGCGATGGACAAATTACAAATTTTCACGCTGACCCCTAATGCTAAATTCACTTCTTATAACTCGCTGGATCTCACAGAAGTAGGGTTTGGAGAAAAACCAATTGCCATTTTTATGGTGATTCCTGACCAAGATAAGAGTAATCACGTTTTGAGTTCGATTTTTGTTAGCCAACTGTATCGGATGAATGCTGAAAAGGCCACCATGACTCCAGGAGGAAAAATGAAACGAAATGTGGTGATGCTTTTAGATGAATTCGGAAACATGCCTCCGATAGAAGGAATGGCAAGTATGGTTACTGTTGGTGCAGGTAGAGGATTTCGGTTTAACCTAGTTATTCAATCCTATGGCCAAATTAAGACTCTGTATGGTGATGACGCTGATACCATCATTGGGAACTGTTCGAACCAACTGTACATTTTAACGGAAGATGTATCAACAGCAGAACGTTTTTCATCCATGCTTGGGAAGAAAACCATTACGGATCGCTCACGGAGTGGAAAATTTTTATCAACCGATAAAAGTGTGAGTGAAAGTTTAAAAGAACGTGCTCTTCTAATGCCTGATGAATTGATGAAATTGAAAGAAGGAGAAAGTGTAGTTGTCCGTGCTAATAAACGTCAAGACAAAAAAGGACGTAAAATTGTGCCAAAACCCATCTTCAATACGGGTGTTACGGCTTCTAAGGCCCGGTATGAGTATTTAGCAGATGACTTCGACAATAGTAAGTCTTTCTTGGATCTTCCCATTGTTTCTAATCATGATCAAATTCGATTGGAAGACATCGTTTATACTGCAAAATCGGATGAAGATGTTTATGTCAGAATGCGGGATATGTTAGACACTACGACTGTAAATAGACTCAAATCTTTAATTAGAAAAGATCTTTCCAATTCAATTCGCCTAAATGCAGAAGAAAGTATACAAATGCTGGACATGTTGGATCTCTTTACGTTCCAACAATTTTTTTCATTTATTTGTTATTATGCTCCTTTATCAACGCGATCCAGACTGGATATTTTTAAGTACATGGGAGCCTATTTGCCAAAATCGGTGATTGAAACTTGGAAAGAAAAAGCTGCCAAATTACGAGAATCGGAAGAAAATGAGGCTCCAAGTAATGTTGAAATTCATGAGTATGATGATTGGATCAAAAGAGCAGTGGGAGAGTCCCACGAAGTATAGAAAGAAGGGATGATGTTTGTGTTCATGAATCTATTATTGGAAAAAGACCTTGAAGTTTACTTGGAATATTTCAACAAGAAAAAGAAAAACTATACGATATTGAAATGGACTTTGGCGATTTTGATTTTTCTGATCTATGCACTCGGTGCTTTATTCATCAAAAAATATTGGCTGCTAATACTGGCTCCTTTATTCAGCTTCATAGCTTTCAGGTATCCTTATTTTGAAATGGTCATGAAAAAAAAACGATCTGATTTACTCAAGTCTTATTTATTTCCTGAATTTTTGAGGTACTTTCTTAGCCTTATTCATACAAGTGGAAATGTATATCTCACATTACAAGCAACGGTTCCTTATTTGAAAGAACCGTTGCGATCGGAAGTTCAAAAATTAGTAAAAAAAATTGAGCAAAAAAATGACCGGAAGGCGTACATGGAGTTTGCTGACTTTATTGGCAACAATGAAGCTCAATTGATTATGGGTATGATCTATGAGTTTACCGAAGTAGGAATTAAACAAGAAACATTAGCTGAATTGGCGTCATATATCGATAAGTTACAAGAAAATAAAATTAACGAATTAATTGAAAGAAAGGTACGATCCATGGATATTTATTCTTTTCCAGCTATTATACTAGGTACCTTTTTCATCCTAGGTTTTGCTGGAACGATATTAGTCCATTACTGGACAGGTATTTCAGTCAACGTAAATCAAGCGTTTCATCAATAAAAGGGAGGACGTAAAGCATGGAATATATAACAATGAATGAACAAAACAAGCAGCAAACAGTAGAGCGTATCATAAATAATAGTTTTTTAAAGCCGTATTTAGAAGACGAAGGGATTACAGATATTTCTTGGAATGGAACGGATTTGCGATTGCAGCATAATCAAAAAGGGCGTATGAAAGCCGAAATACAACCTACTATTGAACAAGTACGATCTCTTGTGAAACAAATTGCGGATGTGGAAGGAAAAGAATTTACCAGTGGTGAACCAATCCTGGATACAGAGTTTGGTTTTTTACGAGTGAATGCCGTTCATGAGGCGGCTGCACCGTACGGAATGACATTTAGTATTCGTGTTTCTCGCGCACGATTAGCTCTAACGGAAATAGAAGATATTTCTAATAAAAATGTAGCAAAGCTGTTAGAATTGTTAATAAGGTCAAATAGTAATATCCTCATATCAGGGGCGACAGGATCAGGAAAAACAGAATTACAGAAGCTATTGGTTTCTTTTATTCCGAAACATCAAAAAATCTCTTTGATTGAAGACACAAGGGATAGTCACATTAAGCTCTTGTATCCTGAATTAGATATTAACAGTTGGCAATCACTGACAGATGAAACAAGGACGAATAAAATCACGGTTTCCAAATTAATCAAGGCTGCTTTACGAAATAATCCGGATTGGCTCATTGTATCAGAAACGCGAGGTTCGGAAGCTGCCGACATGCTGGATGGCGCAAAAACAGATCACTCCCTTATTACTACACTTCATGCCAAAGGAGCAGCGAACATTCCTACCCGACTGATTTCCATGATACGTGAATCGGCGTCCTATGCAAATACTACAGATATGTTACTTGGAAAGGATATTGTAGAGCTTTTGCCTTTTGGCGTTCATATGGAACAAAAGTTTGAAAATGGGGAAATCAAACGTTTCCCTAAGGAAATTGTAGAATTTACCGATTTTACAGATCAGGGAGCACAATATACTTATTTATTCCGGCGTGAAAAACGATATGATGAAAAAACAGGAAAATACAGTACGGAAGATGTTTTTCATCCCGTTTCGGAAAAAACAAAAGAACACTTAATTGAAAAAGAATTGTATCACTTATTACCCGACGTGTTTAAATGCTAGTTTCATGCAACTTTCGTGAGATTTTTTGGATAGTTTTTTGCAATTTTTTTGATACTTTTTTGGTACGGAAAACAGAAAAAAATCTGCTATTATGATAGTGTGGGATAAAAAGGAACACGGCTTAAAGCGCTGTGTTCCTTTTTATGTTACAATAATTTGGTAAGAAACCCATAAAAGGGGAGAGATAATATTTGCATAAAAAACGGAAAAGAATATGGATGGGTCTTCTCGCTTTTTTTAGTTGTGTGATGCTTTTGGTTGGCTGTGAACCTAAAAAAAATGAAAGGGGAATTGCTACTGAAAATAAGAACGGCTATGTAGGATTAGTAGAAATGACGGATATTCCAGAATTGATAAAGGCCATCAAAGAGCAGAAAAATACGATATTGTTAGTTGGAAACACGAGATCTTTAACTGGGTCCAATTACGATGTCGTGTTAGACCAAGATTCAAAAAAATACAAAATAAAAACTTTCTTAATCAATAAGGATCATATAAAAGATTCCCGTAATCCAAAATGGGCTAAACTTTTGGAAAAGGAATTAGGGGCCGATGGTGGGCTATATTCGCGTTTTTATTGCATTCATAATGGCAAAGTAATTTCTACTAATGTTTTCAGTGCGGATAATTCTGCCAAACCAGGAAGTTTTGGGACGGACATAAGAATCGCTTTAAGAAAAGATTAAAAGAACCTATTACCATTTCGGAATAGGTTCTTTTTTTATTATTCAATTAAGGAGGTAAAATTCGGTAAATGAAAAAATCTAAATGGAAAGAAGCAAAAACCTTATTTAACGGAACAGGAATGACAGTCATTCTTTTATTACTGTTTTTTTTAAACTTTGGATATTTTTATTTGACTGCCAAAGATCTATTTCTAAGTGTCGTGGTGGGAATAATAGGGGCAATTGTTCTTTTTTTCTCTCTTGTCGTTCGAAACCAAAAAACGAAAGTGTATCAACACCAACTGTCGGAGCTTTTAAAGTATGCCTCGAACATGGTGTTTTTGCTGCAATCGGATAAAAATGTTTTGTATTCTCTTCAAGAGTCAAAAAACACGGTTGATCCTATCATTCAAAAGGATATTCAAAAAACCATTGATATTTTGGAAAAAGAAGCCCGATTGGATACGAGTCACTTTAAAAAGTATAACTTTCCTGCCTTGGATCAATTTCATCAGATTTTACAAATTAAATATGAACATGGTGGATCCGCAAAAAGGATGTTTAGTGAAGTCATCAAGAGTATGAACTTTGAACTTACGAAGCGTGACGAGCATTACAGAAAGAATAGAGGAATGGCGGCGCAAATTTACACTAACGTAGGTTTGGTTGGCGCTATTCCCCTTATGATGACGTTTATTGTGGCCCACTTGTATGACCAATTTTTGGAGGTACGTACGGCTTCGTCGATTATTTTACTGATCTTTTACTTTAGTTTTCTTTGGAACATTCATACGGTGCAAAAAAAAGTGAATGACATTAACATTCGTGTCTAAGTCTTGGGGGTGTCGATTTGAGTGGGGAAGATATACTCAAAAAATTTGATCACATACTAAGTTATTCAGGGCTTTTAGAAGACATGTTTCGAACCTGCGGTGGATGGATTGTGAAATTGCTACTGTATGTTAACGATGGGATCGAAACCGTTGTCGAAAAGATTATTACAACGAATGACTTTTACAAATACGGTCAGTTAACTGAATTTCGTTCGGGAATGGCGGCTGTAGTATGGGCGTTGTTGGCGCTAACGTTAGTCCTTATAGGGTACCAACTTATTTTTAACAAAATTGAAAAGCGATCAAACGTGATTTTAAATGGATTGTTAGCTTTCATGTTTATCATAAGTGGTCCCTTGCTAATGGATTATCTTAATAAACTTACTAGTGCTGGAGTTAATGCGGTTTTTAATGGGAAAGTTGGAACGAGTGGAGAACAGATTGTGAAAAACAATCTAGCTGATATTGATTATTATGTGAAAAAGAACTTTGAACTTGATCCTCCTGATAAAAAACTATACAACAATATTTCCCCCGACAATATTCGGTACATTGATTTTACTGAACCGGTTGATGATGATTTGATCAGTGATGCTAATGATGAGACGCAAAAGGCTATGAAAAATAAAATTACCATCGACAGTGATAATAAACAGAAACTTGAAGAACTAAGTTCAGGTTTGTTTAAATATGATGAAAAATATTACCGTTGGCATATCAATTGGTTTACCGTTATTATTTCGCTTTTAGTTGCTGCGTTCACGATGATTATGACGATTATCAAGTTGGCGAGATTAACCATGGAAATGGGGTTCCACAATATCTTTGGAATGTTAGTCGCGGCCACTGATATTTCGGGCGGACAGCGATTGAAAAAGATTTTAAATGAAATTTTCTCAACTTATGCCGTGGTCTTTTGTATCGCTTTGTTGCTGAAAATCTACACTATCTTTACGGCATGGACAGCTTCACAGGAATTTGGAGCGTTGGGATGGGGGAATATGCTCATTCTGATTGGTGGTTCTTGGTTAGTCATTGATGGTCCTAATATTGTGGAACGGTTACTGGGTATTGATGCCGGACTTCAAAGTGGTTGGAAAGCACTCACGGGTACGGCAGCCGCGCTTCAAATGGCCGGATCGGCTGCAAAAGGTGGAAAAGCACTTATGGACTCGGCTGCAGGAAAAGTAGCGTCTACTGTTGGTGCAATTCAAGGTGTGAGGTCAGCCTGGAAAGATGAAATGGGGAATGCTCCATCTCCATACGCTTCAAAGAATGGATTAGGTTCGGGTGGAAATAGCAATAGTGGTGATCAGGCTGTCGAAGGTATGGGAAAAGAAGGGATTCGAAGAAAAGAAGATGTGCCTAGTCCAAACGCAGCCGAAAAATCAATTTCTGGAAAAGGCCTTGGAACTATTAATACCAATAATAAACCTAAATTGCCTCAAGACTTGAAAAAAGGACAACAGGGCAATAAACTTTCCAATCTACCTGGCTCCTCCAGAGATTACTCTACGAAATCTATTCCTTCCCTAGGGGGTAAAGACTCGGCAGATGCCGGAATGACAGAAACACAAAATCCATCAAGTGATGAACATCTTGAAAATAATTCTATAGGATCTAATATTGAGCCTATGGATTCTAACAGTAACGGCGTTCCATCTATGGTATCTAACGTCGATAGTGTCGATCGCGGTTCAGTGAATCAAGCTGCAGATACAGTCCCAGAAACTGTTGGATCTAATCCTGATACAGAACAGGGAATGCCACAGTCTGAATCCGATCAGTCTAAATTAAGTGAAGCTGAGATTTTTGCTCCACGTATCAATGAACAAGGAGATTTGCAAAATTTAAATAATTCTTCTGACAATGCAGGAAACAATGGAGCAGCTAAAGAAGGCCGACTTTCCCGATCAGGAAGTTATTTGAAACCAGGACATATCGAACCAACTCATTACTTAACACCACTGGGCCAAACAAAAACGATGCAGAATATCAAAAATCAACATGCTATGGGCTACAATGGTGGATACGATGTTGCGAAAGGAACCATTAAGGCTGGAAAATACGTTGGGCAAAAGTATAAAAATCTAAAAAATTATGCCAGTAGAACCTTTTCAATGAGTGAAGAACCCTTCCAGGATCAAGATAATCATGTGCAACCTATAAAACCAACAGAACCTAAAGAACCGGAACATGTAAAAAGTCCTTTTGATCAGAAAGGAGAGTAGGAGTCATGCAATATGAAATCCCAAAGGAAATTAAAACAAAGCCTAAACTGTTTTTTTCCCTTTATGTCAAAGACTTTTTCATTCTGCTCATGGGGGCATTTATTCTGTTAAATGTCACAAGTGAATACGTCCATGCTTGGTTTAAAATCCCATACTACATCGTAGGGTTTGGATTTTTATTATTCATGTTGGCCAATTCCACCACTAATCCAGGGAAAAAATATTATCACACCTTTTACTTTTTATTAAGAAGAAACAGGTTTACGTATCATGCAATGGATGTTAACAAAGTCTTGAATGATAAACTGTTTCGAAAGGAGACATAAGTATGGAACAACCGAAACCAATTATTGTTGATCCGGAGGTTTCTAACTATAAGAAAAAACAACAAAAGCTCAAAAAAAAGAGGATAACTGTTCCTTTTCCAATATCAAATAAATCTAAGGACGCAGCCAAACAAAAAAAGAAGGAAAAGAAGAAAAAAACACGTGTACCCTTACGAACAATAGATATTTTACCTTTTGTCAAGCTCGAAGAGGATCATATTGTTTTAAAAGAAGGGGTTATGGATATTTTGCAGATTAGCAGCTTGGATATTGAATCATTAAGCCAACATGATCTTAACCGACTTATTTGGGAAAACACTCGTTTTTTGCGAAGTTATCAATTTGATTTTAAAGAAGTCTCTATGAATTTTCCTTCCAACACAAAAGTTCAACAGGAATATTGGTTAAAAAAAAGGGAACAAACAACAGATGAACAAAGATTAAAGTTCATTGATCAAAAATTATATGAATTAAAGTTTTTAGAGGAAGAACGCACTAATCGTGAGTTCTTCCTTTTTATATATGCAGAGGATAAATACAAGTTGTCGGAAAGAAAAAGGATCTGTAAAAACTTTTTCAAAAATTCTTTCCCTTTGCGAGAGCTAACTCCAGAAAAGAAAAAATCGATATTGTTTATTTTATACAACCAAAATACAAAATTATAAAAGAAAGGAGACAGCATGATGCCTAGTTTACAACTTCAGCTGCCTTTTTTAACTAAGAAAGACGATCCATCATCGCAAAGCCAGAATTTGAAAGAACAATATGATCTTGAATTTATACAAGCGATCCAACCACAAGGAGGGGTTTCGTTTAAAGAAAACTATATTCGAAAAGGAGATGGTTATGAAGCGTGCATTCGTATTTACAATTATCCTTCTCGTGTAAATGATAAATGGTTAAAGAAAATCGTCACTATGAAAAATATTGTATCTGTTGTGGATGTATCTACCATGGATCGTAGTGAAACTATTGCAGCCATCAATAAATCTATCCTTGAACAAAAAATGCGTCAAATGAACGAAAGGCAAGCCACAGCTCAACAGGATGCTTATAATACTCAAAAACAATTACAAAACTTGTACCAAGAAATCTCCCAATTGGGAGAAGTCATTAAAGAGGTTCATATTCGGCTATTCGTACATGGTAGAACAGTATCAGAATTAGAACGAAACGTTGAGGATATTCTGATAGAATTACAAGCGCAAGGATTTAAAGGGACTGTCTTTCTAAATGAACAAGAATATGAATTCAAGGCACTTACCAGTTCTTATTCTGAACAATCAAAAGAAATTAATCATCGTGAAGGAAGGGGAATGCCAGCCATCACATTAGCAGCCGGCCTTCCTTTTCATTATGCCGAGTTAAATGATCCTCGCGGAAGTTATTTGGGGACGACCTTTACAGGCGGAAATGTGTTGTTTGACCTTTTTCATAAAGACAAAAAAAGAAAATTTTATAACGCCGTTATTGTTGGACAGATGGGATCGGGAAAAAGTACCACGTTGAAAAAATTACTTTTAGATAACGCCTTGCGTGGTAATTTTATCAGAGGTTTTGACGTTACGGGAGAGTTTGAGACGTTGGTTACTAAGTTAAATGGAAAAATCATAGCCTTAGATGGAACCGATGGAATGATTAATCCTTTGCAAATTTATCGGTCACATACTGACGGAAAGATAATGTCTTTTGAAAATCAAGAAAAACATGCGTTTTTGAAACATTTATCTAAAGTTGCTAATTTCTATCGTTTTTTGTCTCCGAATTCTAATGATAGTGATATTCAAGAGTTTAAAAAAGTATTAAGAGATTTTTATGATTCTCTTGGATTTCTGGAAAAAATACAAACAACAGGTGTTACTACACTGAATAATGAAGAATATCCAACGTTCTCTGAATTATTGACTTTTGTAAAAAATATTTTATATGAAGATGTCGAAAATAAGATTATTAAACGTGATATGTCCAAAACAAGAGCTGAAAGGTTGGAAAAAATAGAATTAGTGATTGATGGAATTGTTCATGGGTTTGGTCATTTGTTTGATGGCCATACCACAATTCAGGATATTACCAAGGAACAAATTGTTTTTTTCTCGGTGAAATCCCTACGTAACTTAGAAAAAGAAGCCTTCAACGCTCAAATGTTTAACACTTTGACTATGCTTTGGGACCACTTAATCCAATTAGGTGAACCTCAACGTAAAGCTATTTATAAAGATGGTTTTGATATTGATTCGGTCATACGCTTTCTCGTTCTGATTGATGAAGCACACCTTTTTGTTAATTCAGAAAATCCATTAGCTGTGAACTATTTAACCGAGTTTGCACGGGAAGCTCGTAAGTATTTTGGTGGGCTGATTTTTGCTTCTCAATCTATTCGTGACTTTGTCATAGATGTTCATGACAGTGTGGTGGCCAATAAGATAAAGGTTCTTTTTGAATTAACTCAATATAAATTTATCATGCAACAAGATCCAAACTCATTAGACACGTTGGCGAGCGTATTCCAGGGACAATTAAGTGATAGTGAGTTAAAACAGATTCCTTATCTAAGCCAAGGAGAATGTGTTTTGGCCATTAATGGACTTCAAAACTTGACCATGCAAATTGAAGCCTCGAATGAGGAGTTAATGATGTTCGAAGGTGGTTTGTAATGCAAATTGCAAAGCAACTTTTGAAAAAAAAGCTTCTTCTTTGGCTAGCACCAACCCTTATCCCAGCATTGTTAGTGCTGCTTATGTTGTTTTTTGCATTCACAATCATTATCGAAAACAATCAAGATGATTCTTCTGGAAGTTATTGTTCCAGTAGTGGTTCAATTAATAAATCGGCATGGGATCAAGTCTTTGCTAACGCAGGTGTCCTAAGTGGAAAACAAGATGTATTTATTTCAGTAGCAGAAAAACAGGGCATTGACCCTGTTTTATTTGCGGCCATTTCTTTGCATGAAACGGGGTATGGAAAGTCCCAAGCTGTCATTGAAAAAAATAATCCGGGCGGATTAATGGGGAGTGGAGGACTGATGGTATTCCCTACCTTAGACGCCGGCATTGAAGCAATGGGACAAACCCTACATAACAGAATTGTTGTAGATGGCTTGAATACAATTGAAAAATTAGGTTCTGTGTATGCGCCAATTGGTGCTGCCAATGACCCAAACAATTTAAATGCAAACTGGGTTCCAGCTGTTACACAAATTGCTGCCAGTTTAGGTGGTTTAACAGGGGGGTGTACTCCCGGATCAACTCCTGCATTGAAGGGAAGTGAAGCTTTTAAAGCTGTAATGGCTGAAGCATTGAAATATCAAGGACAACCTTACGTTTTCGGTGGTTCGAACCCTACTACTGGTTTTGATTGTTCGGGACTCGTGCAATGGTGCTTCAAAAAAATAGGAATCAATCTTCCTCGCACAGCCAATGAACAATATAACGTTTCTAAAAAGATTTCTCGAAGCGAGGCGCAGCCTGGCGATCTTGTTTTCTTCCAAGGGACATATAACGCGGGTGTTCCAATTACACACGTGGGAATATATGTTGGAAATGATCAATTCTACAATTCCAATGGATCAGGGATTGAATATTCATCGTTATCGAATCCATATTGGGCTGCTCATTTTGCTGGATTTGGAAGAGTTATGCAATAAAACTTTAAAATGAAAGGAAGGAGCATTATGCAAAAAGTTTTATATTTTACATCCTCCATTGCGTTGCTTTTTGCAGCGCTTTTTTTTTATCAAGTCCATACGACTCATACAGTATCAAATGATTTGGCAACAGCCAATAAACAAATAAAAACATTGAAACAAAAATTAGAAGATCAAAAATTAGATGCTATCAACATTCCATCTTCCAGCGTCAGAAATACTCCGACTGAATCAAAACAACAAGAAAAAACAGTTCCGACAAAAGAGACAAAACAACCATTGAATCAGCAAGAAAATGTAGTCAAACCGATTCAAAATAATGCGACAGAAACATTTATTACTGACACCTTTACTCGCTTTTTCAACTACAACAACAAAAATTATTTGACTCGTTATGATGATTTGAGCAAAGCAGCCACTCCTGAAGTAGTAGAAAGTTTAAAAGGAGCTATGTCTCAAACAACGCCTAAAATTAATTTTCAAAACACAGTAAAAGACATGCAAGTTTATATGAATCCAAAAGATGATACCACAGCTTTAGTAATCGTCAAAAGCTCTTATAAAGTGGAAGGAGCAGATCCGGTTGAACAAAACGGTATATACCGAGTGAAAGTCTCAAAAGACCAACAAAACCTTAAAATTGTTTCCCTTGAATATGGAGGAAATTTCGACCCTATCGTTCATAGTTAAGTAAAAAATAAAGATCAAATAGGAGGTGATCGCGTGGCATATAAAGTAACCAATGGGCGAAAAAATAAAATTTATTCTACCATCTTGTTTGGATTTTTGGCTCTTTTTATGTTCTTTATTTTGTCTAAAACTTTTATGTTTGACGCTGATCCAATTGTTCAAACCAAAATTAATGAATCAGTAACGGGCTTAACAAATACGACGATCACATTGAGAAAGTGGGTATATGATCCGGAAAAGAATTTAATGGAAGTGCAAATTGATGCAGACGATACAGTAGGTGATTTAAATTCTTCTTTAACTTTTAAAGCAAGAGAGAAAGACACTTTAACAGAATTACCAGTTAAAGTTGTGTATCACAACGATCAAACATATGTGGTTTGGATTCAAAACATCCCTGAAAAGTACAAAAGAATTAGTTTGATCATTGGGGAAAAAACAGAATCCAATCCACTATCAGATGATCAAGAAGCTACGCAAGATACACAAGGCTTAGACGACACAGCTGTCCTTTATTGTGATTATCGAACAGTGAAAAAAACACATTTAGAGAAAAAATCAAAGCATGAATACGCATTAGAAGAAATTAAAATGGATATTCAATTACAAGAAAAAGAGATTCATAAACTTGAAAAAAAGATTTCTCTTCAAGATGATTTGAAAAATCAATTGTTGAAAGATATTAACAAAATAGAAGAAGAGCAAATGTATCAAACAGAATCTGAAAAGCAGAAAAGTGATGCAGATATTCAAGCTAAACGAAATACTATTATGGAAATAGAAATGAAAAAACAAGAGCTATTTAATCAACTAAACGAAGCAAGAGAAAAAGCCACCATTCTTCAAAAACAGCTAGAAGATGAACAAAATAAATATACATTTGGTAGTTAAAGAAGATGAAAAAAAGTTTACCGTTTTCACAAAATAGAATCCGATTTTTGAAAAAAAGTGTAAGAAACCATGTGGAATGATATGTAGAGTTCATATAGAAACTATATAGAAACTATATAGAAAATGTGTAGAGTTCATATAGAAACTATATAGAAACTATATAGAAAGCTCACTTTTTTTGACCCCATCGTTTTATCAGGCACTGCCTGATCCCACACCTTCGGTGGGGGCAAAAACTCCTTATGCTCTTGCATTTTTCTAAAACACCGAATTTGGAATAAATACACAATTAGAGAAAAAGAACAAAACACCATCCTCTACCGTTTGAAAAACAAACAAAAATTCAAAAAGGAAGAGCGTTTGTGGATATTAAAATTCGAAAACTTGATCCTGCCGTTGTTCGTCACATTGATGAACTAGCGAAAGCCAAAAATCTTTCTCGCAACGAATATTTAAGACGCTACATTTCCAATTTATCTGTTGTAAAAGAAATCAAAGAACAGCAGCAAAAATATGAAGAATTGCAACACAAAACGTTAGAGGTCATTCAAAAAAATACAATAGTAATGAACAAAATGATAGAGCTTATTGAGGAATTAATGACCGAAGAATTGGAATAAAAAGGGGATATCAAAAATGTATAAGCAAAAAAATTATTATCTTGATGAATCTGTTATTTCATACATTGAACAGTATGGAAAAGAAAAAAATCTTAAACCAAGTCGAGCTTTATCCCAAATTGTAAAAGAACATGCCAAACAAAACAATGAACTGTTAGAAAAAATCAAACTGGCAGTAAAAGAAGTTGTTCAAGAAGACTTGAATCGAATAAGGGCCGGTACCAATTTAGCTGATCGAAACTCCAGAATGATTTTAGAATTTATGAACCATTTTTTTGTCGCAAAAAAACACCAAGAACTGATTACAACAGAGAAATTTAAATCACGTGCAATTATAGAAGCTGAACAAGTAGTCAAAAAACAAATTGCAGAAGCACGGCTAAAAAAATTAGAACGGGAACAAAAAAGGCAGCTTCATGAATAATCATAAAAGGAGTGATGATATTGTCCACTCCACCGGGTGTAGTCATTAAATCAAAGTTTGTGTTTTCCTCAAATAAATACAAACAAAATCATCGAAAAGCATATGACGACTATATAAAATACATTGAAAGGAAAGAAGCCGTAAATAAAAAAGAAAACGATTTTTCTTCTTATCAAGACTACATGGCCAATGAAGAAAAAACGACGGCTCTCTTTACAAAAGATGAAGATCATCTTTCGCCAGATGGAAAGAAAAAATTAAAAAAGGCTTTTCTGCAAGCTCAAAAAAATGGATCAGTCATGTGGCAAGATGTTATAAGTTTTAACAATGCATGGCTCGAAAAACATGGAATTTACGATAGCAAAACAAAAATTTTGGATGAAAAAAAAATAAAAGAGGTCACTCGTTCGGCCATGGAGGTGATGATGGAAAAAGAAAATTTATCTCATACGGCTATTTGGAGTGCAGCAATCCATTACAATACCGATAACATTCATGTTCATATTGCCATGTGCGAACCTTTTCCGAGTAAAGAAAGAATCATTCAAAAAGGAAAATATAAAGGTCTTCATCGCGGAGGCCGTAAGAAAAAATCCATCGAAGCGATGAAAGCAACAGTGATCAATAAGATTATGGATCGGGGGGAAGAATTAAAAAAAATAGATGAATTGATTCGAAAAAACATCGTCAAACATAAAAAAGAAAAAGTCTCTTTGCTGGAAGATAAAAAAACAAAAAAACTGTTCCTTGAAATCATGAGAGAGCTGCCTAAAGACAAAAGGCAATGGAAATATAATTACAACAGTTTAAAAGATATACGGCCTAAAATCGATCAATTATCTACTATTTACCTTCAAAAATACCATAAAAAAGAGTTTGAAGAACTGAAAAAAAGACTCATGATTGAAACTGAATTAAAAAGAGAAGCGTACGGTGAAGGAGATAAAGAAAAAAATCGATACCTTGATTATTACGACAATAAAATAAAAGAATTATACACCAGGTTGGGAAATGCTATTTTAGCTGAAATGAGAAATTACGATACATGGCAAAAACAATATGCTAAAAAACAAAATGCTATTCATCGTTCAAGGTTAAAGATCCAGCGAAAAAAATTTCGGGAAAATCTTATGCTTCGAAAGAGTTTTAGAAGACTCAATTACATTATGAATTCCGAATATGAAAGCTGGAAAAACCAACGAGCTTATGAAGAATTGCAAGAGGAGTTGGAACGCTAGATGGTGTATAATATGAAAAACGAATTGAAACGAGGGTGAGGGTTCAATCATGGAGAATAATCGATCGTCTTATACTAAATCAGCTGAGTTTCTATGTGCTTATTCTTGGGAAGGAAAGACAAAAGAACAAATTATTAAAGAAATGGCTCTTCCTGATTATGAGCAAGTGTATTTAGAAGATGCCATGAGAGAACTTGCTCCACAAAAGAAATTTACAGGTTGGGATTTAGATCGCTATATCCTTCAAAGATTAGATATGGAAGAAGATGATGACTTTAATCCGGACGATGTTATTTTCTTGGATCGTTAATTAAAAAGAAAGGAGTTCCAATGTGATTGAGTATCATTCAGGAGATATTGTACGAGTTTTTTATCCGTATACTCCAAAAGTAATGCAAAAAGGAAACAATAATCTAGGTAAAAACCGATTTGGTCTTGTGATTAATGCAGGGAACAACTCAACAGTCGCTTTACCAATTTTGCAAATTGTTTCTCATCAAGGTAAAACACAACGCCCTGATTATATTTTGAGGGAGGATGAAGTTAGAATACCGGAAGGTGTCACTTATTTCAAACGGTCAAAAGGACGTGTTCCAATCTATGGTGTTATCAAAACTGAAAGAATTGAGTTCTTTGATGATGATGAAATTTCTAAGCCATTAACGACTATTGATCTTGAAACTAAAATAGCCGTGTTAAAACGATACAAACATATCATGACCATACCTATCTATGTCAAAACTATGAATAAAGAGTCTCCCCATCATCAAAAGGCAATGGAGATATTTGAACAAGCTATCATAGCAGAAAAACTAAAATTTCTTTCAACCGATTCGGGAAAATGTATGTATGAACATGAGGAACATTCATTGTTGAGGATAAACAAAATACAGCCTATGGGTAAACTGGCTGCCAATAAAAGAATCCATGTGTACGCTGTAAAATTAACAGACGTAGAAACACAGGATTCTTTTTTTTGTACCATTTTCACCATGAAAAAGGAAAAACAAATTGCTAAAGAATGGGGAAAAGCCAAGAAAGGAATGGATTGGCTAAAAGAAGACGAAAGATACTATCTTTTGAAGAAAAATATAGATCGAGAGTGGGAAGAACCAACTCCCTATCCAAATCGCTATATGCCCTTTTCTGCTTTTTGTGAAAAAATCAGAGAAAATTCTATGGGAAGATGAAAATGCAACTTTCGTGAGATTTTCGTGCAATTTTTTTGATACTTTTTTGGTACGGCGAAAGCCTAAAAAAAGAGTAAACTGATAGTATGAAATCATATTAAAGGAGCTGTGATTCATGGAAAAAACAAGAAAAAATCCACGTTATTTGATGCTTATCGGGGGACAAGGAACTGGAAAAACTCATTTTATTAAATCTTTACTAAAGAGAGTGGACAGGGAACAAAATCAAGTTGTTATTATAGACGAATGTGATGCTTATGCTTCTTATGTTCCTTCTATTTATACTCAACCTTTTAACGACAATCGTTCTTATCGTGTGATTCCACAACAGGATTTTGATATGGGAGCTTTTCTTAAAAACCTCAACAATTCCGTTGATTATCTTATTATTGATCATGCAGATTCTCTTTTTAAAAAAATGTCGGATTATGAACAGTTCCGTACTTTGTCTCAAAAAGGAGCCATTAAGCATATTTATTTAGTTTTTCAAGAACAACCGGACCTTTCATATTTCCCTTCCTTCTCGGTCATAAAAATGCCGGATTTTGCAACTCTTCCCGCATTGTGATGAAGGAATTTAAAAACAGAAAGGTGGAAAGATAAATTGTTAGAAGTATTTGTGTGTGAAAAGCCGAGTCAAGCAGAAACCATCGGAAAAGCATTGAGTAAATCGATCAAACGTAAAAATGGATATTATGAAGGAATGGATGGACGTATTTATACTCATGCGTTTGGCCACTTAGTCGAAGCTAAAAAGCCAGAAGAAATCAATCCAAATTGGGGATGGGGAGGAGACATCAGTCACCTTCCTTTTTTTATTCAAGATATTCCTTTAAAAATCAAAGAGGATGATGGAATCAAGAAACAATTTAAGATTATTGTGGATTGGATGAAAAAAGCCGACATTATTGTAAATGCAACAGATGCCGGACGTGAAGGTCAACACATTTTTATGAAAATTTACAAATTGTCCAATGTAAAAGGGAAAAAAGTGAAACGGCTTTGGGTGCGAGATCAAACGGAATCCGGCATTAAAAAAGCATATGCTGCTATGAAAGATAATGAAGATTATGCTGGAATGACGTTAGCAGGACAATTACGAGAAGAAAGCGACTTGCTAATTGGATTGAACGCCACTCAACTGGCCACAAAACTAAGTGGCAGCAAGCACGTCATTTCCTTTGGGCGAGTACAAACTCCCACTTTGGCGCTGATCGTCAAACGAGATGAAGTTATCGAAAATTTTAAGAGTGTGAAACATTACAATATAGTCGCTCCAACTGGTCTTAAAGACGAAGAAGGAAAGAAAAAAGTCTTTGAAATGAAATTGGAGAAAGATGAAAAATTAACAAAAGACCAAGCAATGGAACGCTTGAAAGGACTGTCTGTAGCGAATCGGACTCGTTATAACTTAGAAACTCAAACGGTGAAGGAAAAACCTAAGAATTTGTTTAGTTTAACCACTTTACAAATGCACATGAATGGAAAGTATGGCTTTACCGCCAAAAAAACATTAGTTGTCTTACAAGCGTTATATGAAAAACATAAACTTGTAACCTATCCTCGGACCGAAGCTGAACACTTGGCCAGTGATGAAGATTTGCCGGCTATTTTAGCCGCCCATAAAGATCATGAATTTCTTCGAGAAGTTGTGGCCAATGAATGGAAAATGGAACCTTCTTTCATAGATCCTACCAAAGTAACGGATCATGAAGCCATTATTCCTACAACGAAAAATGCTGCAGGTGTCGATTTATCTGAGGATGAAAAAACATTGTATCGAGAAATCATGCTCCGTTTTGCACAGAGCTTCTATCCAGAAGCTGTATACACAAAATATACTGCTACTTTCCAAGATGGAGAAGAAACTTTTCAAACCGGGGAAAAGGTTTTGATTGAACCAGGATTTTTGGTTTTGGAAGGGAAAAAACCCGGAACAGCCAGATTGGAATCTCTTCAATTAGAAGACATTGGAGACTATGAAATTCGTGAAAAAGAAACACAACCACCAAAGCGATACACTGAAAAATCCTTGCTTGAAGATATGAAAAACGCAGCTAAACTCGTAGAAAGAAAAGAGGATAAAGCTGTACTAAAAAAGGTTGAAGGAATTGGTACTCCGGCTACTCGTTCAGAGATTATAGAACTTTTAAAAACTCGCAAGTTCATTGAAGAAAAAGGAAAACATTTAGTGTCTACTCCACTTGGCCGTGAATTGATTCATATGATGCCTGATGATTTTTCGCTGTATTCAGCATTACTGACAGCCGATTTTGAAACAAAACTGTCTATGATTGAAAATCAAACTTTAACAAAACAAGAATATTACGATCAATTAAAAGTGCTAATCGAAACGATTGCCAATGAAATACGTGCTAACATGAAGCCCATTCAATCTGCTGCTAGTGAACAAAAAGAAGCAATCTGCCAATGTCCTCAGTGCGGAAAGCCAGTGTATGAAAATAGCAAAGCCTATAGTTGTAGTGGTTTTAGAGAAGGATGCAAAATTACGGTTTGGAAAAATGGCCTTGAACGTTTTGGAAAAAAGAAAATTTCCAAAACAGAAGCCAAAAAACTTTTGGAAGGTAAAATCATAAAAGTGAAGTTAAAAAGCAAATCCGGTAATCCATATGAAAAGGAAGTTCGATATAATCCAGAAAAACAATGGATAGAATTTATAAAGTAAAAATTCTCTCCATCAGCGCGGAGATATTGGAAAATAAGTAATTTAATGGTAAAATAGGAGTGAAAGATAAATTGGATGCAGTACATCTTTTGGACATTTACAAAAAGACATTGTCAGAAATCATTTCATCACCGGAAAATTGGATTTCTTATTTACGCTATCATGCTCGCATTCATAAGTATCCGTTTAATGCAGCAGTTTTAGCGTATGCACAAAATCCCAAAGCGATAATGATTGCTTCACCTTCCATTTGGAAAAAAGTAGGTCGCACTGTGAATAAAGGTGCAAAAGGGATCATGGTTTTTAAGTATGTTTCTGGCAAACAGACAACGGAGTTGCTATTCGATGTCACTCAAACGTCAGGTCCAGCCCTTCAACGGCCTCAGTGGGAGATTTTAGAAGAGGAAAAAGATTATATTTTCCGTTACATTGACGAAGAAAGAAATTATGATGAAAATACGTTAGAAGGAAAAATGGACCGTTTAACAGCAGATATAGCTTTGACTTACATACGAGACATCCAAAATCTAATTGATGTAAGTGAAATTGATGAACGAGCTTTTACAAAGTTTGTAATTCAAAGCGCTCAATTCATGGTTAGAGAACGCTCCGGATTACAACCTTCCTTAGAAGATATGGATTTTTCTTTTTTAGAAGACTTGAAGAAAGGAAAAACCCTATTAGCTGTTGGATATGTAATGCAGCAAACGACTCAAAATGTGATGCGTAGTGTTGCAGAGTTAAAAAAATCCTTTAAAAGAGAAAGGAATGAATTCAATGCCAGTCGAATTTACTTACAAGAAAACAAAAGAAGGCTATCTAGCTCCGAATATTCAAACGAGCAACAATCCGGAGGACGATCGTCCGATCGGGAAATACGGGAGGATGGCTTTGACCTATCTTCAAGAAACGGATCCAATTCTGTTCATGGAACTTCAAATGAACGGGACACTCCACGAGAAAATGCACAAAATGGACGACATGATCAAGGAAAAGATCCTCAATCTTCAGGAACAATTACTACTAGAGAATCCGGTGCCGACGACGGAGGATATTCTGGAGAAGACTCGTCATTTGAATCAAATTCATCTTCAAGCCGAGGAAATCGTCTTGAACGAAGTATTGTATCAAACTCAAACCAATTAGAAACAGAAACGGAAGAAAATAACGAAACAGAACAAATTGACGAACAACTAGACTTATTCAATGATTGGGATTCTGTCGGTGAAGATGGTGAAGATGAACAAAATAGTGTTGATTTAGCAGTGGAAGAAGAAACCACTGCTTTTTCTATTTCTCAAAAAGAAATTGATGATGTTTTAGTTCAGGGGTCAGGATTTGAGAATGGAAAGTATCGAATAGTTGATTTCTATGCAACCAATCCAACTAATGAGGAAGCCGTTACTTTCTTAAAAAATGAATATGGCACCGGGGGATGGGGTGGCCCTGGTCTTTTGAATGTCGCACATGATAGTAAAGGTATCACTATTACTAAAGGAGACCTAGTTAAGCCTGATGATGAAATAACGGTTAAATGGTCAGACGCTGCTAAACGTATAAGAGAATTGATTATTCTTGATCGCTATCTTAGCCCTCAAGAAAAGTTGGAACTGGAATCTTATCATCAAAAACAAGTAGAAAACTCAGCCAAAAATCTAACTGAACAAGCTGAAAGTACCAATCAATCTTCTACTGATGAAGTTGAGGAACAAAAAATTAGTCCTGATAACGCAACAGAAGAAGTTGAAGTACAAAATTATCGTTACGATGAGTCAGATAATTTATATCCTGGTGGAGAAAAAACAAAATATAGAAACAATGTAGCTGCCATTCGATTGCTGAAACAGCTTGAATCTGAAAAAAGAGAAGCCACTTTAGAAGAACAAAAAATCCTTGCCCGATATGTAGGATGGGGTGGGTTAGCCAATGTTTTTTCAGATAATCCGAAATGGGAAAATGAACAACAAGAACTCAAAATGCTTCTTACAGAAAAAGAATATCGAGAAGCTATGGAGAGTACCATTACAGCCTTTTACACCGATCCTGCCATCATAGAAAGGATGTATCGTGCCTTACATCAATTTGGCTTTGAAAATGGGAAAATTTTAGATCCGGCAATGGGAACAGGGAACTTCTTTTCTGTTCTTCCTGAAAGCATGCAAGAATCGGAATTAACCGGTGTAGAATTGGATAGCATTACGGGGAGAATTGCTCAAAAACTTTATCCTAAAGCTGATATAAAGGTTCAAGGCTTTGAAACAACTTCCTTTCCAGATAACTATTTTGATGTGGTGATAGGCAATATTCCGTTTAACAATATTAAAATTCCGGATGCACGATATGATGAGTATAAATTTTTAATTCATGATTATTTCATCGCAAAATCCTTAGATGTTGTGAAGCCGGGCGGTATCGTAGCTTTCATCACGTCAAAGGGAACAATGGATAAAAAAAATACAGACGTTCGAGAATATATTGCTGAACGAAGCGATCTACTTGGCGCCATTCGACTACCGAATAATGCTTTTAAAGCTATTGCCGGCACAGAGGTTACAACGGATATTCTCTTTTTACAGAAACGGGAAACTCCACGTAATTTAGAAGAAGAACGGCCTCTTTGGATTGACACCGTGGAACTGCCCAATGGTATAGAAATCAATCGGTATTTTGCTGAAAACAAAGAAATGATGTTAGGTGAGATGGAGTTTTCCGGTTATTTTAATGGTTCCAGTCAATATGATTGTGTGTTAAGAGAAGATCAAGAATTGTTACCCTTATTAGACAACGCCATTCAACGTATAGAAGGTACTTTTAAGGCCAAAACCGATGAAAATGAATATGAGGAAACGACAGTTCCTTCTAAGGCATATTTAAGAGCACCCGAAGGTGCCAAAAATTTTACCTATATCGTTCATAATGATGAACTTTATTACGTTGAAAATAATCAATTAATTCCTCAAAATTTCAGTCAAAAAACAACAGAACGCATAAAAGGATTATGTGGAATTAGAGAAGCGCTGCGAGACGTAATTAATATTCAAACCAAGCCATATGATCCAGAAACATTAAAAGAGCTTCAGAAGGTGTTAAACCAACGATACGATGATTTTGTATCTAAGTTTGGTTACATTAATGATCGCGCAAATCAAAAAGCTTTTATGGAAGATGATCAGCTGCCTTTATTACTCTCGATCGAGAATTTAACCGAAGATAAGACGTATGAAAAAGCCCCCATTTTTTATAAGGCAACCATTCGTCCACAAGAAATAAAAACGAAAGCTGATAGCGCTAAAGAAGCGCTAGAAATGTCTTTAAACAATAAAATGAAAGTGGATCTTCAATATATGTCTAAAATATATGGCAAAGATCCTGAAACAATCATCGATGAACTCGGTGATTTGATCTATTTGAATCCTGAAAAATACACTGGTGATATAACAACGGGTTGGGAATTTAAAGATGAATACTTGACAGGCAACGTATATGATAAGTTGCAATATGCTAAACAAAAAGCTAAAGAACATCCTGAACTTTTCCAACGTAATGTAGAAGCTCTTGAAGATGTTCAACCACCACGTTTAGGACCGGGGGATATACATTTTAGGATTGGATCATCATGGATTCCTAAAAAATATTATCAAGAATTTATGTATGAATTGTTTGGGACAGAACCATATAATCGCATTGGAAAATATCCTACTATTTATCTGGATTATTCGGAATACACTAATACATGGAAAGTAGAAGGGAAACACGCCGAGCCAACTTCGGTAAAAGTGAATTCCGTTTATGGGACAAGCAGAAAAAATGCTTATGAACTGTTTGAGGATTGTTTAAACTTGCAGGACACAACGGTCCGTAATCCTGAAACGTATATTGATCAAAACGGACGTGAACAAGTGAGATACGTAGTTGATCCTAAAGAAACCATGATTGCACGTTCCAAACAACAAGATATACAACGGGCCTTTTCAGAATGGTTATTTAAGGATCCTGAACGCAGTAAAGAATTGCTTGACATTTATAACAATACTTTTAACACGATTCGCCCTAGAACGTATGATGGTAGTTTCCTAACCTTTCCGGATATGAACACTGAAATGGAACTAAGACCACACCAAAAAAATGTGGTGGCAAGGATTTTAAGCACAGGAACGGCCCTCATCGCTCATGAAGTAGGTGCCGGTAAGACAGCTGCCATGATAGCAGCTGGAATGAAATTAAAACAAATTGGGGCTATTAAAAAGCCTATGTATGTCGTGATGAACCATACCATTGAACAATGGGCCAATGAATTCATGCGGTTTTATCCAAATGCCAATATATTAGTGACCACGAAAAAAGATTTTGAAAAGAAAAATCGTCAGCGTTTTGTTTCTAAAATTGCGACAGGCGAATATGATGCGGTGATTATTGGCCATAGCCAATTTGAAAAAATAAGACTATCCAAGGAACGGCAAGAAAGCATTTTGCGTAAGGAAATCGCAACGCTAACTTATGAAATCAAAGAAGCAAAAAAACGGGATGGCAATGATTGGAGCGTTAAACAATTGGTCATCTTTCAAAAAAAATTAGAGGACCGTTTAAAAAAATTACAAGCCGATTATAAAAAAGATGATATTTTGAATTTTGAAGATCTAGGTGTGGACGCTCTATTTGTCGATGAAGCGCACTTGTATAAAAATTTATATACTGTTACGAAATTAAGAAATGTTGCTGGAATTGGTACTTCTAGTAGTCAACGAGCAACGGATATGAAAATGAAGTGTGAATATATTCAAGAGCAAAATCAAGGACGTGGAGTCGTTTTTGCAACGGGAACACCTGTCACCAACAGTATGTCTGAACTTCATGTTATGCAACGCTTTTTACAGCCAGAAACCTTAAAACGTATGGGACTAGAGTTTTTCGACAAATGGGCTGGAACTTTTGGAGAAGTTACATCTTCTCTTGAAATGACACCTGAAGGTTCGGGTTATCGAATGAAATCGAGATTTTCAAAATTCCATAATTTACCTGAACTGATGAACACCTTTAGTTTAGTGGCAGATATTCAAACGGCTGATATGTTGAATTTACCTAGACCTGAATTGGAAGGTGGTAAAGCACAAATCATTGTGTCCCCCATTTCCGATTATCAAAAACGCAAAATGGATGAATTTGTTGAGCGCTCCGAAGCGATTAGAAATGGCATGGTTGATCCGTCCGAGGATAATATGTTAAAACTCACGCACGAAGCGAAACTTATGGCCATTGATCCTCGTTTGATCGATGAAGATGCGCCTGCAGATGAAAATTCAAAACTGAGCAAATGTGCCAATAAAGTCTATGAAATATGGAATGAAACGAAAGAAAATAAGTCCACACAAATCATTTTCTGCGATAGTGGAACACCAAGACCTGACAAGTTTAATGTTTATGACGAAATTAAGAGACAACTGATGGAAAAAGGCATACCTGAAAAAGAAATTGCATTCATCCACGACGCAAAAACAGAAGCTCAACGAGATCAGTTATTTGAAAAAGTGCGTAACGGTGAAGTCCGAGTGATATTAGGAAGTACGAGTAAAGTCGGTACGGGAACCAATATTCAGGATCGATTGATCGCAGGACACCATATTGATTGTCCATGGCGGCCAGCCGATTTAACTCAACGCGATGGCCGTATTTTACGGCAGGGGAATATGAACAAAAAAGTTCAAATTTATCGTTATGTTACTAAAGGTACGTTTGATGCCTATCTGTGGCAGATTCAAGAGCAAAAAAATCGATACATTTCTCAAATTATGACTGGAAAGAGTATTACTCGTTCTGCTGATGATTTAGATGAAACGGTTTTAACGGCAGCCGAAGTGAAGGCGATTGCCACGGATAATCCATTTTTACTTGAAAAGATGACCATCGATAATGAAGTCAATCGATTGCGTCTCATTCGAAATCGTTGGTTGAATGAAAAAGCCGCCATGCAAAGAAATTTGGAAAAAGTATATCCAGAACGGTTGAAAAATTATGCGAAACAAAAACAGGCTATTTTGTCTGATATAGAAACTGTGAAGAAACACGGAGACCAAAACTTCAAAATGACCATTGGCGGTAATCATTATTTTGATGCAAAAGAGGCAGGCGTTGCCTTACGTGAATTAATCAATAAACAGGCCATTAACGAGGGAAATATGGTACCTGTTGGAACGTATAAAGGTTTAGAAGTATATGTAACCCGAACCGTTTTAGATGAAATACGGATAGGTTTAAAAGGCCAAAAAAGTTATGAATGCAAATTTTTGAAAGATGAAAAGGGGAATATTCTACGGTTAACCAAATTGGTAGAAACATTTCCTCAAGAAATCGAGAAAATCGAGCAAAAAATTCAGTCAACAGAACAACAAATCAGAGACACTGAAAACGAACTTAAGCAACCATTTATTTATGAAGATGAGTATCAAAAATTGCTTAAAAAACAGACAGAATTGAACTTAAAAATGGAGTTTAGTTCTGACATTATGGAGCAAGATCAAGGAAATAGCAAAAAAATCTCACATTCTCACAAACCATTGCAGGAATTAGAAAGATGAAAAATTCCGGTTCTTCGGTTTATATGGTGAAAAATCCCCTATCTAAAGATAGGGGATTTTTTTCATGGATATTTTCATGAAAGGAGGTGATGTTCAAAAACAAATACCATGTTTCTTAAAAATGAAAAGGAAGGAGGGTTCATTGAGTGCCTGATACTTTTTATTACCGCGTGAAAAAAGGATCTAATTTGGAAAAAGACACAAGATTCCTTTTTGAAGGTGATCAGTTTTTATCTATTCATGAGCAGAAAATCAAAAAATTACTCGGTTTAAAAGACATAAAGCATTTGTCGTTTATTGCGGCACCGGCTGAATTTAGTGGTGTTGGCATTAACACTCGTTTTTTTCATCTTTATGAAGATAGGGAGCATGAGTTTAAAAAACATCCTGTGAATGGGGTCCGATTTTTCAAAAAGAACAGTAATCCTCATAAAGCCTGGGTTCAATTTCTAAAGGATATAGGCATGGAGAAAGATATTCTTAAACTCTCAATAAGCCATTACGCCTGGAATTTTCCACTCAATAGCCTGAAATTAGTCAATCCTGAAATGGATGGATATTATTACTTGGAAATGAGAATCCCGGTAGAACATGAGGAATTAGAATCCGTTACGGCTGCTGAATATTTTCAAGCCAAGGCCAATTTTGAAAAAGAAAAAAACGTTGTAAAAATGGGGGAAGAAAGGATAACATGAGAAAATTTTGCTTTTTAGAAGGAATCGATAACAATGAGTTAGTTCTTGTGTCGCAAGGAAACGAGATACGGGTCCCGGCAACAGAATCCCAAGTTAACCTGTTTTCCAATCTTTTAGATCAGGGGGAACCGGTTCTTTTAAAAGTGGACACAGAGACATTAGAACTTATTGATTTTGATGAAAATGAATTTAGAGGAGAACTTGAAAATCCGGCATTGCTTGGGGCAACAGATGAATTAGAAGAAGAGGAGGAATAATTCGTGCAAGCAGTGAGTGATTCTAAAAAATTAGAACCTGTGAAAGTTGAAGATGTTGTGATGATAGATGACTTTCCGATTGATGGTGAAGTATATCGTGTCGTAAAAAGTGACGAACGTTTTGCGTTCGTCTGGGGGCATTCTTATAAAAATGATGATCGTTTGCCTCAATATAACATATCTGATGGAGAAAATGGGATTCAATGGTGCGATAACTTCCAAGATGCACTTGAAATCATGAAAGATTCTGTTGAAGCCCATGGATACTCCATAAAAGAATTGAATTCTCAATCAAAAAT
This sequence comes from Bacillus sp. FSL W8-1127, assembly GCF_038006725.1. Lineage (NCBI taxonomy): Bacteria > Bacillati > Bacillota > Bacilli > Caryophanales > Bacillaceae > Bacillus > Bacillus sp. FSL W8-1127. The sequence goes on from NZ_JBBOVU010000002.1 coordinate 31,984, forward strand.
TCAACTGATGCGTAAAGATTTGCAATCGAAATCCGAACAACAGTTTAAAGAGAATTATCGGGATCATGTGCTCGACGAAATAGACCAAATGAAAAAAGAAGAAGAGATGTATAAGTTGAATTACATGCAAGAAATCCTTTCTATGTTGAACTGGGACGAAAAGGAGGAGGAAGCAAAGGAAACAAAACAGGAGATCAAAGATCCTGAACAAGAAAAAAAAGAGCGTGAAAAACGTGTGCAGGCAATGAAACGTTTTGAAGAAACTCACACGTTTGACGAAGTTTATCGGTTGAAAAAAGAAGTGCTGCAAGAGTTGAAACAGCTAAATTTGACAGAGCAGCAAATGGAAAAATTATTAAAAATTGAAAAGGCCCTTGACGCTGAAAAGCAAGCATATGATCGGAGTCAAAATCAAGACAAAAATGAGAAGGGTAAGGGATTGGTGAATCGAATAAAAGCTGGAATAACCAAAAGAATGAAATCTCATGAAATGGAGCGCTAAATTATTTGAAAGGGGGAGCAAATATTGGTCTACAAGAAAAAAACAAATGAAGAAAAAAAGGCTGAAATTCAGTCTTTAATTGATCAGATGGATCAATCGGTTGAAAAGTATTTCGAATCGCAGGAAGACTTACTCGAATATTTAACATACATGAGCAAGTTTTATAACTATTCTTACAGCAACGCTGCCTTAATTCAAAGTCAATTTCGCGGCGCACAAGCAGTAGGTTCTTATAAATTTTGGAAAGAACAAGGATACTCCGTTAAAAAAGGCGAAAAAGGAATCAAAATTTTGGTTCCTCAAAAAGTGAAAGGGAAATTCCAAGACGAAAATGGACAATGGAAGTATCTTGAAGAAGCCACTGAAAAAGAAAAAGAGCTTATTGAACAAAAGAAGTTGAAAAGTTATCCTGGCCGAACCGTTTTTGGTATCGGCCATGTTTTTGATGTAAGCCAAACAACCTGTCCGGAAAGCGAATTGCCAAAGGTCTTTCCCAATAAGTGGTTGGAAGGGGAAGTCAAAAATTATAAAGCATTTATGGATGCCTTAAATAAGGTGGCTGACTCAATGGGTGTCAAAATTGTTCCTCCACGGCATGAATTAGGAGCAGCAAAGGGAGTGTTTTATCCACTCGACAACGTCATTTCATTGAATCCAAGGAATAGTGAGCTGCAAAATGTCACAACGTTAATTCATGAGTTAGCTCATGCCAAGCTGCATACGAAAGAAAAATTATACGAAACGTCTACAAGTGAAAAAGAATTCCAGGCAGAAATGGTCTCTTATGTCGTTTCTGCCTATTTTGGTTTGGACAATGCAGAAGGTGCGAAAGAAAGAAAATCATTGTCCTATTTAAGCCACTGGACACAGGGAAAGGAGCTGAAAGACAAGACTAAATTACTTAAAGAAGTTCGAGAAACATCCAAAGAGTTCATCGATACGATTGAAAAACACTTTACCAAAGAGAAAAACGCCGAGATAAGGAAGGAGAACGAAGTACAGCAAAAGAAAGACGATCCAGTCTATTTAATTAATATGACTCGATCGGCATTATCCATGACGGCCTCGACTGTTTCTTTATCCAAAATTCGAGAAAAAATAAACTATCCCGAATTAGACAATAAGGAATTTATTCAAGCGTTCAACGAAAAATATAAAAAACGCTTTTTTATTTTGCCTAAAAACGAGTTGAAAGAACCTATGGTGCTGATTCGTTGGTCCGAACATGAACTTCTCCCAAGCAACCATTTATTCTCGTTTAAAGAAGCTAATCAGCTTTTCGCTAAATTGAACAAACAAGAACTGGAATCAGATGGATACTATAAAACCCGATATTCGGTCTTATTACCGGATCAGGAAATGGGTCTAAATCTCATCAATCCTGAACGTCATGACATCGGAGATGGATTTTATACCGATATTATGGACCAACTAAAAAAAGATCGATTACTAACAGATAAACAGGAAAAACAAATACAGAATTCGTTAAGTGAGAAAAAGAAAAAAACCCTTTCTTTTGAAATGTCTTACTAACTAAAAAGATAGAGTGTGGGGTAAAATGATGGAGAAATTTATCAGAATTGATTTAGTGGGGCATTGGAAAGGAAGGGAACATAGAAGTAGTCAGAATGGTTTAGCCGGCGAGTGGGACCATGAAACAAAGAAATCTTCCTGGGAAGATGGAATAAGCTGCTATTCACTTAAAAATAAGTCGGAAGGAATTGAAAACCTTCGTCAATACTGGTACGACATCGCCAGGTTTACTACTGCTAGTCGATTTGAAGGAATGCAAGTAACGATCTTTGAAGGTAAGAAAATTGGTATGGGAAGCGATTGGGAGGATATTGCTACCTGTGAAAAAACGATTGCTGAATTAGATGCAGTCGAGTTTATGGGAAAAGTGTTTGAAGCATACGAGCGATTCGAGGATGAAGAGATCACAGAAGAAGAATATAATAAACACCTGAAAAATTTAATAAACTTTGATAAACCTTTGGTAAAAGCCAATGACAGAGACCTATAAGATGAAAAAGGCCCTTCTCGTTTGAGAATGGTCTTTTCTTTTTTTTACACCAAAAAGTGAACGATTAATAAATTAGATAAAATATTATGAAAAAACAAAAAGATAAATTGACACGACATTAAATGTCGTATATAATAAACTTATAGAACGTCATTAAATATCTAAGGAGGAAAAATATTATGAAAATTAAATTGAATCGGGATGAATTACAAGAACAAATTGCACAGGTTGTGAAAGATGCCGGGGAATGGGGGAATCAAGGCGGGGAAATCCAATTATATGCTCGTTACGACGAGAAAACTGGATATGTGACCGAATTTTTCACTCAAACATTCGCCGGTCACAATAGCTGGATTGAGGGCGACAATATTGTTGGTTTATATACAGAAAAATGGTTTAAGCCTTTGGATGGCGAAGATTTATCCGAATGGTTGGAATCGGAATTATATGAAAACAAGGATTTATTACAATCCTTTATCGAAAAATACAAGGAAGAAACGGGCGAAACTTTACAGGATGAAAAAGAAGCTGCGCTGCAAACCTATGAATTTGAAAAATACTTCCCAGAAAAATGGGAAGAATTCAAGGAAAAATGGGCAAAATTAAGTTTAGAGCATTATATAGCAGAATTAGACTTGCGAGATTTACTGGATCTGGATCGTTTAAAATTGGAGGGGATCGAGGTTTCGAACGAGTATCCCAGAACAGAACAAGTGCAAGAAATGTCGGAAGAGGAAGTCCTTGAATTGACGAAAGCAGCCCACCATCAAAAAACAAATAGACGCAATCTAAACTTAGGAGAACGAGATAGATGAGGTAAATGCTTAAAAAAGTAAGCCCTTCACAAAAGAGAAGGGCTTACTCATAAACCAATATAAAGTCGTTGTAGTCAATACCGTCAAAATGATGTTCTTCAACAAATGCTTCTTCGTCAAATCCGACCAGTTCAAGCGCTTCATCTACCGTTAAAGAGCGATTCGTTAAAACTTCCCCTACCAAAATGTCTTCATAAAATATTTTTGCCATCTTCCAATCCTCCTGTTTTTTATTTTTTATGCGATCCCCTTGATGTATCTTTATTATACAATTATATAATTATATAGTCAATAGCTATTTCTAGCTATTTCAATAGTTTTTTCAATTCGTCCAGATCTTCTTTCCAAAAAAGCTGGACTTTACCTTTACCGTGACCACTTTCTTTGGCTGGCTTAATATTTCCTTGTCGCAAGTGGTGTTGAAAAGCCACGCTTGATAGTCCAACATAGCTTTCAGCTTCGCGTCTCGTCATAAGCTGTTCTAAAAATTCTTCTTTGGTCATCTTCATTATTACTTTCCTCCGAAACCATATTATACAATTATATAATTATTATACCTCCTTTTTATAATTATATCATCGCAGATATTTCATTTAATAATTTGGGAATGTTCACACCTTTTAGGAAAAAGATTGGCACATTATTTTCAATCGCAAATGCTTTAGCTTCCCACATTGCAGAATGGGAGATAAACTGAGTAAGAACGATAATGATATCGGCCTGTTTCAAAGCTTGATAAAAATCTGGATCAAATGTTTCTCCTGTGTGTGTTAAAATGGTACAAGAATATTCTCTTTTGGCTTGTTCTTGGCGACGGCCGCCGATGATAGCAACGGTTTTTTCAGAGAGAACATCTAATGTTTCTTGTTCTACATCACCTTGTGTTTCTTCTAATTGAGGTACAACAATTTCTTCTTGCGCCGGCTGCAATTCATGAATCAGTCGGTCCTTTTCCTTCAATTCATTGATTAATTCACCAACAAAGGATTTCAATTCATGAATTTTTTGAATATCAGCAGGATCGCGAGTGAAAACATGTTTTTCTTCCCGTAATTTCCGTATATCTTCATAGGCAGAAGCCAATCGATTTTGCAATTTTGCTTGTTCGGCTTTCAGTTCCTCGATTTGATGGACGTATTTTGTGATTTTTTGACGTGTGCGACTCAACTCATCGGTCAACATAGCAATACGCCGAAATAAAAAGGCATTGTCGCCTTTTTCTTTTCTCACAAGCTGTCCGATCCATTCAGTACGCATTCCTTCCAACGCTTCTCCCAACGGGAAATGAAGGACGATAAATCGCATACGTTTTGGTCCGAATTCTTTCGCATCCTCATTAACGATCCATCCGAGTGGGCCGATGTCTAACAAATGTGTATAAACAAAATACTCATTTGCTGCTTTCCAAAAACTCTGTTTTTCTTCTATCGTTTTGAATCGATTCAACACATCCCTCCGGTACTGCAAAACAGTGCGCGCATTTATTGCTCCAATTCCTAATTTTTGATAAGCTTCACGAATCTCAAAATCCTGCAATTCATTCACCACATCACGCCAATTCGCTATAGCATAATCCGTGTATTTTTCCCAAAATTCATCTTTGTTTTTTTCGAAAATTTTATATCGATTTTGATGCGCGTTTTCCACTTCTTGCGATTGAACGCCTTCAATTGTGTGGCCATAATTGATCGTTACATCACTGATTATCTGCCCACTCAATTCATCTCGATATATGAGGGCCTCCGGTGTACTTTCTGATCCACATTTTTTGCAAACAAGATTTACAATTGGATGCTTTACCTCATCCATTTTCTTTTCGAGATTTTCTAAAGTTAATACTCCGTAATCATATATCTTTTTTTCGTTGTGAAAATTGCAATATTTACAACGACCATGAAGCCAAACTGTGACATGTGTCTTTACTTTAAAATATGGTCTAATATCACCCATTGACATTCCCTCCAAAAGATAGAATACATACTTATTTAAAATCATATCGAATATTAATTTAATTCGCTAGATTACAAAAAAAGAGATACTTTTGGTAGTATCTCTAAAGAATTTGCATAAATTAACGGAGCTGTTCCGTTTCATCTAATAACTTTTATAACCTTGTATCCTTCTTCTGTAGGTTGGCATCTTACTGTATATTCACGACTTTGTATAGCTGAATATGACGAGTAATATTCTGAAACTAAAAATTCTTTTTTGTCGTTAAACCAACACTCTCTGATTGAAATATCAGAGCCATGACAATACTTTTTTACATCTTCTTTATTCCTTAAAATTGTTCCTACTGGAATAAACATTCTTATATCCCCTTTCAATTTTCTTTGTTAAGGTATATCCTCGTATCCTCGCCCCTATTTTGCCAAGGTGCTGACTTTAAGCCAACACCTTTAAACAAGTTGCCAACCTGTCTTGGCAACGGTTAATTTTTTATTAAGGATACATTTTAAGGGCAACCTCATAGCATTCATCATAATCATTAAAAACTTTTGTTACATCAACTTCTGGCAATGATTTTAAAACAACAACACGATTATAATAGGCGTCTACATCTCTTCCCGCATACTGTTCATAAACATAAAGGTCATATCCATTTTCGCTTTTGTATCTATAGAAACTTTCCCCCTGATACGCTATAGATTCATAATCTTTACCATGCTGTTCAAGTAAATCCCCATACGATTTTGAATCCAATACGTCATATCCTACAAAATCATATCCTTTTTCCTTCATCAATTTTTTAATATATTCCTTCCGTTTATTTAAAGATTCTTGCATTTCTTCTATACTTCTCATTTTTATTCCTCCCGATTTTTCGATTTTTATTTATTCCGTAGTCCCTTGTAATTCCTCCTATTCCTAAAATTTTACTGTTGCATATAAACCTGTAACTGGTACAGGTGAAAACACATTTACTTCGCCATCCATTTTTTCGTGATCGTTTACATTGATGGCTTCTGTAATCCTCCCACTTCCTTCAAAGTGGTATCCACCTTGACAATCCTCAACAATCGTTTGGTGTTCGAGTCGGACTTGATAGATGTACCACTGCTTGCTTCTGTTTCTGTTTCTTAAGGCATTTGCCCAATAAAATGCTTGCGTTGGTGAAGAAGCCAAACAAGCATATTTCATACCAGGAACTCTCCCGTTATGATTGTTCTTAATATCTTTCGTTGGAACAACCTTTTTTAAGTTTGGAACGGGAGAAGCGTGGTAAAATACCACACAATCATTCAAAATCATATTTTTATCCCCTCACAGATTTTATTTTTGATTCATCACGAATTTTCAAAACAAATAATTCATGAGAATCATATTTAGAATCGTGTGAGACCTTATATTTTTCGTGGTCATCATCGATGACCACATTTTCTATATCGGTCTCTACGATAACTGACCAAGATAGTCCATTGGTTGCCGCAACTGCTGCTTCGTTGCGGGCATCCAATAAAGATTTTGCTTCATGAAAACAAGATGTCCAAAATCCTGTGAATGAATTTCGCCATCCCGGAAGATTTCCAATACTAGCTTCGATCTTTTCGTCTACTTTCGAAAGAGTACACACTCTGTATATCTTCATTTTTATTTCCTCCCCTATACCGGTCGAACAAACCAACCGGGTTTGATTTTTTGAAGTTGATCGAAATGGTTCGCGACAAGCTCTCTTGCTGCGAAGAAATCCTCATTTTCTTTACTGCTAAAATTGTAATAGCAGCAGACGAAATTTTCGTTGTACATGACATCGACGTTTTCACGTAAGAAATCTAACACTTCGGAATATGTCTTTCCTGTCCAGTCGGAAATGTTTTCGGCAATAGTGCCGAAAATCACATCCCAATCAAAGTAATTTGTGTAGATTTCCTTCACTTGTGACAAGGTATATCCCTTCGTATATACCTCGTCGATCATAGCAATATCAAAGTCATCTCCACATACTTTTTTGCGCGTATATGTTCCTTTTCCGAATCCGACAATTTCAGATTCGGAAATATCAGCAACAACAACAAAGTCATAACCATGATGGTTTGGAAGCGAATACGCTTCCGTAAACCAGCACGTAACAGCTCCTAATTCTTTTCTGTACGTGCTATCTTCATTTTCAAACTCGAAACTCGGATCTACTTTTTTATCTCGGTAGAGCTTCGCCAACTCTACCAGAGAAATACTTCTATGTAATAACATCTTTCTCACCTTCTGAAATCTTATTGCAGCGTCTCCCACCTGACCGTCACTTACCCTGAACGGATTTTTCACTGCTACCAGTCCCTAACTACTGTTCTAGCGATGGCAGGAGTCGAACCTACCAACCCTGTGACTGGCCCCACGCATGAAGCGAATAGCCTTTCTTCCTGCCAGGGACTCGAACCCTGGTACGCCCTCCAGGATCTACTCAGCGTCTTCATGCCACATCTCCAATACACTTCATAATTAAATATATTGGAGGCATGGCACGAAGCCATATGCCTATAATACTTGAAATCTTTTTACGCCGACGATTTGCCCATCAGCATTGCGAATAACGGATGTCGGTGACGTATCTGGTGCAACAACATCGTCACGATCAACACCATTCGCTTTCAGCGCTTGCAAAACAAGCGTCGAGACAATATACACAGTGTCCGGTTGCGGTGCCGGCAATCCGTCAACATCACCAAAAACAGTGCGAACAACATCAATTCCTGCAACGTTTCCAACAACCGTTTGTTGTGTTGCTACCCTAGCAACATTTCCGCTAGGAGCAACGGAAAGAATAGCGCGCCCGGAATCATCAACGATAGTCAATGTATGAGGTGTCAAATTTACAAAATTCATTTTTCATTCTCCTTTCAAAATTTTTGCTGTTTTTCCAGGGAATTTAATACCCAAAACTCTACATCTTCGAGGTTTTGAGCATGTAAGTCTTCGATAAGCTGATCAAACGAAAATTCATCAACAAAATATGTTTCATTAAATACAGTATTTAGGCCGATGGCCGATAATCCTTTTTCGGGATCGGCAACGGTACGCTCGTAGTCAACTGTTAAGACTAAACGATAACCTTCATCGTCAAACTTCAAAAGATAATAACCATCTTCTTGATCTATTTTTGTTTCACCAACACCAAGCAAGAATTGCAACGCTTCATCGACATTTACTTCAATTCCGGCGATATTTTCAACTCTCATTTTAATTTATTTAACCTCCCTTGCTGTATCTTTATTATACATTTATATAATTATATAGTCAACATCTTTTTTAAATTTTTCTGTAATTTTCTTATATTTTGATGTTATTTTCGTCTTGAATGAGAACCTATGTTCGTAATATAATAAGAACAAACGTTCTTGTTGGGGTGGTTCAATGAAGAAGATGGATACAAGATATCTTCATTACGATCGGGGCGAAAAGAAATGGACTTCGTTTTTTATTCCAGAGCATATGGAATTGCTACGTGAATTTAACGAAAAGGACTATTACAAAGCACCAAAACCTTTATTAGATCCATATCAGGTGCAGGAAATAGAGGAAAAGATCCACTATGCTGTGGAATACCATTTCCCGGTGCAATTTGAAATCTGGTATGATGGCTTCACAGAGAAAGTTCGTGGATATATTCACTATTTGGATCCAATACAGAAAGAGATAAGAGTGAAGGACAAAGAGGGAAATGTGGAGCGTGTGAAATTTGAAAACGTTATAAACGTGGAAGTAGAAGAAACATAATATCTTGAGGTGCATACCACATTCCACTTTTCCAAAGCAGATATATTTTTCTTTTGGCCACTGTTTCGGTGGTTTTAAAAAAAGAAAAAACCCTTCTTATTTGAGAAGAGCTTTTTAGTGTCATATAGTTATCGGTTTCCCACATTTTATGCCTCCATAAGGTAAGCGCAGAGATCATTTTTCTCTGCTAACCACAACGGAATGATGATCGTATCAGATTCAATACGGCACTGACTTTTTGGCAGCCAAACAGATTTAACTTTTTCATATACTTCATCAGTTCTTTTCCCACCATTTTCGAGTGAATCCGTTAAGATAGTTGCTGATCCAGTGAATTTTATTTTAATCGCCTTTTCTGTTTCACGATCAATACAAATTTCACCTTCATAAAGAACAAATTCATCGTATTCAAGATATTCCCTTTCAAGCTGACCAATACGGATGAATCTTTCTTTTTTGCTAAGTTTAATGCTCCCTTCTTTTACTGCCATTTTTTCCGGTCCCCTTTCGTTATTCGGTATCTTCATTTTAAACCTATCTATGAATTGTTTTTTTAAAAAAAAGAAAACCCTTCCCATTTGAGAACATCTTTCTGACTGTCTAAAAATTCTCCACCTAATGGTGACGTCAAAATTTCATTGCAACTAATTTTATTTTTTATATTTTGGTTTTCTTCTTTTTTCTTTTGCCTTTCAAACGGAAGAAAGGATCCTTAGTGAATTCAAGTTTAAAAATAGTCTTCATTAGTATACAATATACATTTTATATTCAAAACATATAAATATTATATCAATTTAATATATAAAATAAATTCAAAAGATATTTATCGATATGTTTGTTCCGGAAAAACGGGAAAAATTAAAAAATATATTCCAATAATATAGAAAACATATAAAAAATATATTTAAAATATAGACAAAACTAATGAATTGGATTATAATGAAATCAGAAAATGATTTTAAAGGAGCGATTAAAATGGATATGAAATATTTAATTGGTACCGATATTGGAAATGCTAAAACTGAAATAGTCTATGAACATGGAAAGAATGAAAAGGAAATTCGTATCGTTAAGCAGCCATCCGTCGTTTCTTTTCTTTTGTCCAAGCCTGATGCAAGTGACATTTCTGAAAAAGCAGCGATAGCCACTTTAATCGATAATTTACTAGTGCATATTACTAGTAAGGCGATTAAAAGAGACGGTTTGTTTTACATAGGCAATAAAGCCTTGAAAAATCCCGAAAATATTCGGAACATGAATATCCAACTTGGAAATAAGCATCAACATGATATACCCGTGATAATGTCTCTTTCAATGCTGGCCGGTATTGCCATTCTTGACTATTATGAAGAAAATGGAGAGTTGCCTAGTTCTCCTCTAAAGCTAGAATGTGATATGGCTACAGCCATACCATCTAGCGAATTTACGAAAACGAACGCCAAAATATTGGAAGATCGTTTTCTATCGGGAGAACATCTTATAACAGTTTATGTCGCTGATCGGCCAGTTCAAGTAGTAGTTCAATTTAGTCGGGTAAAAGTAACAGAGGAAGGCAAAACGACTATGCTTGCCTTTTTGGAAAGTGGCGAGGACATCCTGTCCATCTTCCATGAAACTTACAACAAAGAAAGTGAGAAAAAAATAGAAATGTCTGTAAAAGACTTCGTGGATAAGCGAGTATTGCATGCAGATATTGGCGATGGAACAACTGAATTTATTTACACCATTGGAATGAACCCTGTTCCTAATGGAAGCTTCGGTCGACACTTAGGTGTCGGACACGCAACTCAAGAAGCGATCCGACTTTATCGCGAGGAATTGGGTAATCACATCGGAGACATCACACGGCAGCACTATATGAAACTCTTGAGTGAAGATGGGGAACGTGCTGAAATTGCTAAACAAAAAATGAAAGAAGCGACTTTTCTTCAATCTGAACGAATATTAGAAACCATTATTGAAGCTTTTCAAACAAAAACATCTAGTGAAGCCGAATTTTTCTTTGTACATGGTGGAGGTAGTATTGTATTTAAGGAAGATATGTATGATAACTTGGTTAATTTCGCTAACCAAGTTAAAGCAAAAGTCGTCTGGATCCCGAAAAAATATGCAGCCTCGTTGAACAGTCGTGGTTGCTTGAGATTAGCAAAAATCTTGTTTGAGAATAAGGAAGTGCCACAATCATGACAAAAGAAAGAAAACAGCTTTTGATAGGTTTAGACAATCTGAATGACGAGAAAAAAAAGAAAATTAATCAATGGGTCGACGCCCAATTAAATTACAAAAACAGTATTTTGAAGCTGATTGAACACGCTATTTACCGATTCGGATATTGTGATGTGACAGATTATGAAATCGAGAAAAGACTGCATACAGAAATGCTAGTCTTTTCTCAAGATGGAGAGTTCTTCCCAGAATTCATTCCAAATCCAAAGATCAAAAGTAATGATAATGCTGACAACAAGAACAACAATGCTAAATCTGACGAAAATACAAACATCGTTTATAATGAGCCAACCTTAGCTACAGAACAAAAAGAGATAAATCAACAAAATACAGAAAATAAAATTGACTTCTCAAGTCTTGACCTGGAAAATTTTTGATAACGCATGTAGTAAAAGAGACAGACCTTTTGCACTGTCTCTTTTACTATGCTTCTATTAAAAAGTCAATCGTTCATGTGTAGTTCATGACCACCTAATTGAATGATCTATTTTTTTATGACTGTATCGCTGATCCTTGTAGCCAATCATGACTTTTTAGCAGGAAAATCTTTTATTTTCAACGAATATAGGAGTATAATCGAATGACGTATGTTTGAATGACCGATATATGAAAGGGTGTGAAGCAATGAACGATCAAGAATGGATGACTGTTTCAGAGTGCAGCGAGAAAATAAATGTTCCTGTTGAAACGGTAAGACGCTATCTAAGACAGTTTTCTATATATTTGAAAGTTAAAAAGATGCATAAAAAGTATCTGATTCATGACGACTCTTTGACTGTACTGGAGACAATTAGGCAACTATATGCGGAAGGTAAAAATGCGGAAGAAATAGAAAATATCCTTGCAACAAGTGGAGCTACGATGACCATAACGGTTCAAGGTGATGATGATGAATGGATGACCGTTAATGTGGCCGAAGAATTAAAGGATATTAAGAAGTCATTAGAAGAACAGAAACAATTTAATAAACAGTTACTCGAACAGATCCAAAAGCAAAACGAATACATTAATAAGCGACTTGAAGAAAGAGACAAATTCTTATTGGAATCTCTTAAACAAAGTCTTGAAAAAAGAAGAATGATGATTGAACAGACAGCAGCAGAAAAAGAGACACCAAAAGGCTTTTTTGCGCGTTTGTTTGCAAAAAAGGACAAAAAAAATTAGATTACGTATTAGAGATATAGTAGAATTACTGTGAATTTCATTTTACAATAACCATTTTATCAAAATAATAGAAATAATGGTTATTGTAAAATGAAAAAAAGAATGATAGAATAAAAAACACAAAGGCAACAAAAAATTTCCTGACAAACTTTGACATTTTTTGGACAACTTGTAATTTTTGTCAATTTCAATAATTAATAAAAAATAAAACCCCTGCCGGCTGTATTAGTGTGGAAAGATTGGCGTCTCGAAACACTAATACACTTAAACAGGGATTGAGAGAAACAAACAAAACTATTTAAGATTTTTAGGATTATCACTGTCTTTATTTTACGATAAAATGGTGATAATGTAAACCCTAAAATCTTATTATTACAGGATTTCTTTTAGTTTTTTTAGATGTTCTTTTAGATGTCCTGTAAACATTGTTTGTGAGTATGGAAAAACCTCTCAATCCCTTTGGAAATTCGTGTTCAGGGGGGATTAGGAGGTTTTTTATATGGTTTCAAAAAAATCAAAACGAAATGTGCATATTATCCCTAACGAACAATTCGCCGAATTAAAAAACATCGAAAGAGTTACAACGTATGTGTATAAGCGCAAAAAAATTAAAGACGAATTGATGGACCGTATTACCGACGCGCTTGGCCGCAAACTCCGCAAAGCCAAAAAAACGATCCTTGTCATCGACGAGATCATATGGAAGGCTACCGATCGCGGCTTTTCATTTAACGGCTACGAAACCTTGATAAAAAAGCTCGGTGTATCGACATCAACGATTAGCCGAGCAATCGGTCTACTTAAAGAATCCGGCGAGGTTGTCGTTTGTTACCGTGAAAATCCGAAAAGCAACGGCCTAAAAACTCCGGTTGTCATCTTCCGCAACCATGCAAATTTTGACAAGATCGCTTCTATTTTGGGGTTAAATGAAAAAGTAGATGAAAAAGTAGAAAACACCGAAAAGCCTACAGCGACAAGGGATGAAGCGCTTAAAACGTTTGCTACCATTTTAGGATTACCTTTTAATAACAAGATTAATAGTTATGTAAAAGGAGAAATACATCCATTTGAAAAAATTGTAAAATACATAGCAATTAAGGTCGATGAAGCACAAAAACGGAATAACCATGGTATTAAGTATCTATCGGCTTATGTGGATCGTGTGCTTTCCGATGAAATGAGACGAGCCAAACTCGAAGAACTTAAACGCAAGCAACAACTAAAACAACAAACGGTTAAGCCTTCGCCTCGGGTCGTTTTTTACGACTGGCTCAACGAAAAACCAAAGCCGAAAAGCGCCGATCTGGACGCGCTAGGCGTTTATTAACCGTAGACCCCAAATAATTCCAATCGTTGCAGCAAAGGGAGAACTGTGCCTTTTATACCGATGTGCATAGAATTTTTGCACTAAAAAAGCTCTCTTAATTAAATTAAGAGAGTCAAATAACAGTTTGTGCGGATGTTTAGTTATTTTATCGAGCATTATGCGTATGCAACATATTGATGTGGGAACTGTGTTCGTTGGCGGATTAATTTCAATCTGTAATTAGCAAACTCTTCACTCACCATGAAATGGTTGGCAATTTCGGTATTCCATACATTTTCGTCATCAGAAAGATCAATGCTCTCTAAAAAAGAACTGGGAATTAACAGGTATGCAGACATTTTCTTTGCTTGCGCTTCTGTTTTGTTGCGGCTTTGTTTATTACACTGTAGTTGATTCATATTGTGTAAGTAGCAGTGACAAAATTCTTCTGCAAGAAGGATTCTTTCTTCAATAGCGTTAAGCCCAGGATATATGTATATGGTTCCTGTTCTCCCCTTTTTTTTCGGAATGGCAAAAGATTTTATGGCATAATTGCTCTTATCTATGCTTTTAATTTTTATGCCATACCTTGTACAAATTTCGAAGAGGTCAATTTCATCATGTGATGCAAAATTGAATTGAGAAAGAACATCGTTTGCATGTTCTTCCCAAATATCGAAAGTTAATTGATGAGGTAATAGTTCTTTTAGCTGCAAAGTCACCACTTCCTTGTACAAAATATATTTGGATATTCACCATTCCTGATACTATTGATCTATAACTTTTGGCTTAATTGTGTTTGATAAAGAAATAATATAAAAAATATGGAATTTATGCAAAATTTGTATGTAATAGACGGGCATGGGTTTAAAAAAGGATTTAAAAATAAAAAAGAACCCACTAATATAGTGAGTTCAACGTATACATATTAATCACAATAATCCAAATAATTCCCCATATTTTTTTATCAGTTATCATTATTTGTTTCTTGTTCTTCTTCGTAATCCTCTTTGATTATTTCCCACATTTTAATTAATTGTTTTACCTTTGCTTCTGGAGCAGTGGCAAGATCGTGAAACAGAATGGAATATTTTTTCATTTCTTGAAAGGTTCTATATTCTTTTTCAGATAGTAGAATCTCTTCTCCGGCGACGACTACCTTTTTATATTCTTGGCCATCTAGTAAGTAATCAATACTTACATCAAAAAATTTGGCCAGTTTTCTCAGATTTTCAATGTCAGGTTCAGACTGACCACTTTCGTACCTCCCATATGCTTGACGAGTAATGCCTAAAAGATTTGCCATATCTTGTTGGGATAATTTTTTTGATAGTCTTAAAGATTTAAGCCTTTGAGGAAACATAAACTTCCTCCTTTTTTTGACAGTGATACGTGTACTGGATATACATAAATTTATTTTACCGCAACTTTAGGTTACTTTTAAACAAATGAATAAAAAAATGTTCAACAAATATTGACAGTCCATAAAAAAAATGTATATCATACTACATAAAGGTAAGTGAAAATTGCTAAAATCTTCGTTCGTTTGTGAACTTTTACTTTACACGAAACAAAAAGTGGCGTTATTAGGGGATGATTATGGAATTTGACTAGACAGGAACTTCGAACCATTTTAATGACTCAAAGGGCCAAAAAAGGCTTAAGTCACAAAGCTGTCGCGGAAAAAGCAAGTATTTCGCGACAGTATTATGGAATGATTGAAAACGGTGTAAGATCTCCGTCTATAAAAGTGGCCAAAAAGCTAGGTCCGGTCTTGGAAGTCTCTTGGACTATTTTTTTTGATATAGATGGCAACATATAGTTGCTGGTTATAGTTGATTTTTGTAAATTCCATATTGCGTTGACACGAAATCTAATGTCGTATAGAATGTGTTTAATAACGACATTAAATGTCTTGTTTCCTATGAAAATAAATGGAGGAATGGATATGATTACATCATTTTTTTGGGGAATGTTAACAGGTTTTTTTATAGGTGGAATGGCTGGAGTTTTTATTATGTCACTTATGTTCGTTGCGAAAAGTGCTGATGAACGTTTCCAACGATAATAACGTCCAAGGAGATGATGCACTTGTTGCTAATTGAACCGTCTAAGGAACAAGAAGACATGATTATTAAAAAGGTTCTTAATGAATTTAAGAAGTATGAACGGTGTCTTTGGGTATTGGGTGATAAACATTATCCGAAAATCACATCTAGCTACACCTTGAATGAATCCCAAAGACCCGTATATAACTCTTATTCTTCAACGGAAAGCCATGCTATGGCCAATATAGAAGCATACGATTTTTGTGCTTCTATTTTAAAAAAATTAGAACGCTTAAAACCAGATCATCGAATCATCATCTATGAATATTTTTTACGGCTCCCAAAACGTAGTGTTCAAGAGATTTGCAATGAATTACACATTACGCCATCTCATTTTCATCGAATGAAACGGACAGCTCTTATCATCCTGGGATATGCGATGGGGTTTGCTGTCGAGGAAATTGATGAATCAGAAACCGAAAATGATTGAGGAGGGAATAGTGTTGATCGGAACGATTCGAAAATCAACAAAGGAAGATTATAAGCCTATGATTGAGTACGTTTGCTATGAATGTCGGGTATCGGAACTTTTGTATGGAGTTATTCCGAAAAAAACTTGTCCAAAATGCGGAAAATATATGGACGCTATTGAGTTGGAGGAATGAAGATCGAAGGTCCCACTTCTGAAGGGAGGTTTTGCGGCGTGTTGTTAGATAATGAACGAGAGACAATTATTGAGTGGCTATATGCCATGACGGGTTATACAAAAGAATATTGGGAAAATAAGGAAGACGATGAGTTAGCTCGTCTTTTTGAAGAAAACCTTTTTGAAGAAAACTTAAAGGAGAAATAAAAATTGTCGTTTGTATTCCCTATCTCAATAGCTGTCATTATCGGGATAGTGTCGATCATTGGGGTTTCAGTTGGATTAAGAAAAGAATACCTGTTCTTAACGATAGGGTCATTGTGGGCTTTGTGTATTGTTGCTATTTTTATGCTTTCTATTAATTTTTTCAAGATTAGTCATTAAATCCTTATGATAAGGTGAAAAAAATGTTAACTGCAAATATTCTTTTTGAAATTTTTGTTTCTTCGATTGTCATCATCCCTTTTTTCTTCATTTTGTTTAAAAATTTGGATCATTTGAATGTGATAGAAAGATGGGCTGCTTACGTTTTCATTGCAGTCTTTGAGATTGCTGCGGTTATTTATTTGATGAATTTTAAGTGATGTTGAAGTATTGTGGTTTTTTAAGTGTTGGCTGAATCTTTAATTTCCTTGCGAGGGAGTGTAGAAATGAAGAATACAGTAAAAATTTCAAAACCGTTTGATATGCAGCTCTATCCTGACACTCGTTTTCAAAATGAACATCCTCGAAAAAATGTTGGGAACAGTTTGCGTTTAGACAATAAAATTTATCAAAAAATTTCTTTCAGTCAAGAACTAAAAAAACAAATAGCGATTAGAAGACTGTTAGATCAAGGAATTCAACAATATAAGGGTACATCCATTTTTGATTTAGATTACGACACTTTATGCCAGGCTTTAGTTTTACATAGTTCAGAAAAATAGGAAAATTCCGGGGTGAGTGTATGAGAAAAGCGAAGAGAAAACCTGGATGGTATTTACTATATCGTCGTGAGAACGGAAATCGTGTTTGGCTGTATGAACGGTTACAGCGTCATGAACTAAATGCTAGATTACGTAAGGGCTGGAAAATTCGCGGCTGATTACAAAGTGCTATCGGGGGGATTATCTTGAGTGATAGATTACCGGATAAATTAGTGTCTTTGGATCAAGTACGAATCAATCGTGGGCTTGAAAAGATATGCCAATGTCAGAGACGGAATTTTGTCATCGATACGACAAATAGGAGAGTCACATGTAGCAGCTGTGGGGCCGTTGTTGATCCGTATGATGCCCTTTTGGAAATTGCGGAGAAACGGGAAGAAATGGAAAAACAGGTACAACAGTTGTTAAATCAGAAAAGACAGATCGCAAGCTATAAGCCGCATTTAACCGTCATTAAAGAAATAGAAAAACGTTACCGTGGACGAAAAATGGTGCCGATATGTCCTCGATGCAATGAGCCTTTCTATTTTGAAGAAATTTCTAGTTGGTCGGGCAAACCTTATGCGGATGCAAGAATCAAGCGATTTATAGAATCACAAAAGGAGAGCTGATTCCATGCAAATGACAATATTTGATTTTGTAGAAGATGGAAGAAAAGTCGATAACGTCATATTAAGTAGACTACAAAGCATTTTTCCTGATTGGGAAGTGCTTGGATATGTTCGAGCATGGGAATGGGGAAAAAGTGATGACTACACAGTTGTTGTCCATCATGATGGTGTATTCAAAATGGTCCACGCAGAACTATATCATGATGGGAAAAATCGAGTTGCATATGGACAACGAACGGACTTTGAACCACATTGGTTCGACTGGTATGAAAACAAGGGGCGTCATTGGATTTGGCGTTCCATCGATGATAGAAACCGAGTAATGGAGGCAGCTATATACAATCGGGGGTGAAAATATGAGAGAAATTAAGTTTCGGGTTTTTAGTTATGAAAAGTAAACAGATTAATATGTGGTCAGGATATATCTGGAGAATATTCAGCACACTTGCAAAATGACGGGGGGAACGAAATGAGCGAAACAAAGGGGGAAATCATTGATTATCGAAAACTATACGACAAATTGAAGGACAAATATGCCAAAAAGATTGACCGTGATTTTTTGTTTTTCGAAAAACTTTTTGCTTGGCGCGAATATGAAAAAGCATTGGAGGTGGCGGAATGAGCGATAAAGAGCGTTTACAAGAAATAAAAGAAAGCTGGGTAAGTGAGGGGCATTTAGCCAAAATTGATCGGGAACATTTTGATTGGCTCATCGAACAAGTGGAGAAAGCAGAGGAGCTAGTGCAATCGTTAAATGATGCAGCGGAGATGGCGGAACAGTTTCTTAACGACAAGCATTTCTACATGGATGAATTGAAAAAGACAGAGCAACAACTCCAACAAGCGCAAGCAAAAATTGAACGATATGAGAAGGCGTTGAAAGGAATTAAAAACGACATAGAAACAGATTACACACAAGAAGAAATTGCACTTGGAGAAATGACTAGTCTACTAACAGTTATATACGAACAAGTTCAACAAACATTGGAGGGATCGGAAGAAATGAATAGCGAAACTCTTGTAAAGAAATTGAACGATTTATTTTGGGATCGCAAATTAACTGATTACGATGTGGCGAATCAAATGCTTTCTCTTATGGATGACAACGCAGAAGTAGTGCAATTCGATTCTGCATTAAAAGAAGCCCACAGAATGTTATCTATTTGGAGTAGATCAGAGAAAGAAACAGGACAATATTTAGATAATATTGCAGATTTGTTGGATTTCAAAGAGGAGGGAATGGAATACTTCAACAAGCACAAGAAGCCTTCGGTAGGGGTGAACATTGAATTGGAGGCGGCGGAATGAGTAATAAAAGGTATTTGAATGATGAAGTGGAATTGTGGAAAGAAAAAAGATATTACGAAAAAGTCATAATCGACTACTATTCGACTAACGAAATCTATCCTGATGTAGCTAATCGAATTGTCGATGGGTTAACAAAATTTATGAATATAGCTGAACAGCAACAACAAGAGATTGAACATTTACGAGAAGATCTCGCAAGTTGGGAAGCTGGGCTGAATCAAACAAAGGAAATGTATGAATTACAAAGACAACTCCGACAAACACAAGGCAAAGTGGAACAGTATGAAAAGGTGTTGAATCATTGGAATACCTATTTCGATTTTTCTCAACCAGTGCCAAAAGATTTGAATGAATTAGGAACACAAAAAGGAGTACAACGGTGTTTTGATATAGCGAGACAAGCATTGGAGGTAGAAAAGTGATCATCTCCTATTGCCCCGACTGCGGGTGGGAAGTTTGGGACTTTAAACCGGTGATCAAGATCTGTTGCGGGTATTACGTTGAACACAAGGAAGTGGAGGGAGAATGAAGTTTTTAGTTGTGTATGAAGTTCCACCCATGAGAGGGATTTTTCATACAGAAATAAATGCAGACAGTACAACGGATGCAGAAGAAAAAATTCGATTGAATCCAGAAACAGCACATTATCGAATAAAAGAAATTCTATTAATTGAATAAAAAACGCCAGGAACATTTTAAAAAAGGAGTTGTTAAACAATGAAATATTTTGAAACATATTATCCATATTACGCACTAGTTAAGGATGAGAATAAAGAGGATGCTATGAAAACATATGTAAAGTTTGTTGCAGATGATGATGGTACGTTGCACTTAGAAATGAAAGAGGTTGAGCGCGATTACGCTCTTGCAAAGTATAGCAGAGGGTTATCAGAAGACGGAAAAGAAATTCCTATTTCAGAAATTCTTGATGATTTTCAAAGTGAGGAAAGTTCGGTTTTATTGATTGATCCTGCATTGGTCTGACGAACTGTTAATGTACAAAAACGCCAGGATCTCTCCTGGCTGCCCAATCTCATTTTACCATGAGGGGATTATCGAAAAGGCAAAGCGCGATATAGCAAAACTATAGAATAACCTGATTATTACAAAATGAAAATCGGAGAAGGGAAAGATCAAAAATGAAATTAGGAATTGCTGTTTCGGGGGCACATCCAGTTTCAGTGCCTTCCGAACCTCATGTAACTACTACTACACCGCATGTTGAAGAATCAGAAAGTTTTCATTCGACTAGCCATAGTGTTCCAATTCATCATCCAACAATAAATCATATCGCAACTCATTCTACTGCAACATCTGCACATGTAACCCATTCAAGTGGAAACAGCGATGACAATGATTTCAGTTATCAAATAGGATTGGCATGTATTATTATTTCTCTCGCTTTGATGGTTGTGATGGTTGTTGGGTTATATAAGCTAATTAAATCGTTGTAATTAACTGGTCGAATTGTTGAAAGAAAAGTCACTTATATAACAGACTACGCTCAACAAGAAGGATATGTAGTTATGGCCATTGTCTAAAAAGGGGTGAATGGTTTGAAATTAACTCCGGTGCAAAAATCAATGAAGATACAAGATAGTCCTTTAATTCGATTTAAAGTGGACCAAAAAGTCCAGCTAAAAAGAGAATTTGAGGGAATCAACGGAGGTTATCCAATTAAAGGCTATGTCAATAGTATTAGGTTAGATCGGAATGGTGTTTGGTATGAAGTAATATATCGATCCGAAAAAGATGGGCTTATTAAGTCAACAAACTTATTAGACGGTTTTTTAGAATCGGTTTAGCTGCCCTTCCGTGGAGAATAAAAAGGAGGTTATGTATGAGTTACAAAATTGGTGATTGGTTAACACACGAACCTACAGGTGATGTTTTTCGAGTAGAAAAAATATGGGGTGATTGTGTGTTAAGGGATAATTATATAGACTGTGGCGACGTATTTTTACTGGATAAATGTAGAATGGCCACCAGTGATGAAATTGAGAAGGAAAAAAGAAAAAGAATGGAAGATCGGTTGCAAGTCAGAAAATGGGCGGAACAAGTATTGGAGGATTCAAAATGAAACGTATCAAAATGTTCTTTGCAAAAATGATCGATGATACTGTTATGAAGGCAATTAATGATAGCTTTACAGAAGTTGACAGTGAGAACTGAAAGGAATCGAAGGAGGTAATCCTATTGAACCATCATTTAAGGAGATGATCATTAATGGATTCTATGAAAAGTATTAGCATTTTAGTTATCACATTTCTATTGATTATCTTAGCTGTTTTTGCTTGGGGATTATTTGAAGTACACAAAACTTTTAAAATTGAAGAACATGATTTTCAACAATTAGCCAAAGAATATCAAAAAGAAAGGGAGTCCAAAGAAAAAGCTATCGTCAGTAAACTGGGAAATGAAGCTGTTGTCAGCCAATTTTTAAGTAACGGAGATGTGATTGCAGCAAAAGATCATCAAAATTATTTAGTTTCGTTTGCTGCAGACGATAAAATCAGCGGAGTTGAAAAAGTGTCTCCTCAAGTAGTCAAAACTTTGGAAAGCCAAGAGAAAAATAAGGATTTTGAAGAAAACATGTACGGAGCCACTTATTCCACATCAATATTTACACCTATCTTTTTTCCTATGTCAACTTTGCGTTAGTTTATCAAAATAGGGGTGGGCTAAATGATTATACAAAACTGGATTAAGAGATAGGAAAAATAAAGAAGTCGACGAGGACGGAACGGAACACGAAATTCATATCGCTTGTAACA
Organism: Bacillus sp. FSL W8-1127; assembly: GCF_038006725.1. Classification (NCBI taxonomy): domain Bacteria; kingdom Bacillati; phylum Bacillota; class Bacilli; order Caryophanales; family Bacillaceae; genus Bacillus; species Bacillus sp. FSL W8-1127. The sequence continues at coordinate 54,045 of NZ_JBBOVU010000002.1, forward strand.
AGGATCAGTATAAACAAATCGCAAGAATACCGTTTTAAAAAGAAAAACGCCTCAGTTGTTAGTCGGGGCGTTATCTTTTGTGTAATTGAATGACTTAACTTTATTCTAATTCCTTTTGAAATTGCTTGCGCTCTTTTCTTCTTCATTTAACAAAAACAAATATTGTTCAACGCATATATACTCAACCACTTTCCCATCTTCGTATAAGCCAGCGTCATTAATCGCATCAGCATAAGATTCGGAAACGAGTTTGCAAAGCTGTTTAATGTCTTGTTCCTTGAAAAGATCTGACGCTAATTCATATAGTTCATCGTCATCGTTTAATATTGAATAAACGTACTCATTGATTGCTCTCAAGTCACATTTAACCTTAACGTTTTCATATTCTTTTTTATACACTCGATATGCCTCTCTTTTCATAATTAACCATGTTGACCCACTTTTTCGTAGCTCATGGGACCAAAAACGATTTCGAGAAATGTCACGTCTTACGGTAGTTTCGGGAAGGTTTAACTCCTCTTCAATTTCTTTAAGTGTCGCCACTTTGTATAGAGCCTGCTTCATCTCAAATCCTCCTTGTTGATATGTTTAACGCTGCGCGCAATTTTACGGAGCATAATAAGTAGTTTTTCATCTTCTTTAATACCAGTCATCCACTCAAGGTCCTCGAAAATAATTCCGATTGAATCCCAATCACGCGTGTAAGCAAAATTACCGATAAAAAAGTCGGCTTTTTCGTTATTTAAAACCTTTTCTTCAATTAGTTCAACTACTTTATTGAATCGGTCTCTTTGTTTATCGATGTTGCGTCCGTTAACGCTATAGTAATCGAGAACCGTGCGAACCATTTTGCTAATATCTTCGCGAATATCATTAGCCCATTTTACTTGTTTTTCTGAACCAACGAGTTTCACGTACCCATTTTCGTTTGCAACTGTGTCTTTAAATTCTTTCCACGCTAATTTTAGAGCAACTACAAAATATTCCTTAACTTTTCCGCCGAACTTCTTAACACCTTCACGAGCGATTTCCCAAGCGCGTTTCATTATATTTTTCATCCGTCTACACTCCTTTTTGATACGAATTAGTATCGTTTCTTGTCTTTATTATATGATACGAATTCGTACCTAGTCAACAAAAAATTAAAAAAATGGACTTTGGACAAAATGAGTAAAAGGATGTATAATAAATACAGAAAGTTCGTATAAATAAAATGACCGACGGTGCTGCAACACCATCGGTCACGTAATAGATACGGTCCCTACAAGGGGATCGGCTTAGGCAGAATAATCCACCCGTGGCCTATAAACTCAAGGGTGGATTATTTTTTTGATTGTAAGACAGTATAGAAACAACTAAGCTCGCAAAAGCGACACTAAACATTAGTGCTTCAAACACTGTCATCGGCATCACCCCCCTTCTTAGGGGTAGGTTAGCCGACCACCCTTGAGTTCCCATATCTATTATATTTATATTATACCATGAATTATATGGAATTTCACTTGGTTTTTATATTTTTATACGGTATAATTAAACTATAGGTTTGTGAAAGGGAGGTACTCATGTCTATTCAAGTATCCTTTTCTCTTTTTCCTGGTCAGATGGAAAAATATCTATCTTTTGTTGACAAAAAAATAAAGTCAACCGTTTTGAGAAATTATCTTTTATATCATTATCGATTACCCGAAGATTTAAGCATATTGCAGCTTTATGAAATGAAAAGGGGAACTAAACCTAAATCGGTAAAATTTATATTTAATAATGAAGCAAATGAAAGACTGAATCATTTAGTAAAAATAGTAAAAGAGGATGAGCTTCCATGTAACCGTTCTTTGATTATTCGGCATCTCATTGATGACTTAATCAACCGGCTGAATAATAAGCAAATAAAAATAACAGAACTATACACAAAATCAAAATCGGAATCAAAAAGAAAAAGGGCTCTTCCCGTTGTACTTGAAAAAAAAATTAATTACACTTTAGATTTGCTTACTCAATATAAAGAAAGAAATACGGTCATCGAGGACTTTATCTTAGAAAAATATATTCCTAGTCCTATTGAAGTTCTTCAGGAAAAACCTAAAAATCCAGAATTTTTACACATTTATATAAGCGAAAAAGCCTTTCATTTACTCGATTACTATGTAGGTAAGTATCAAAATAAAGGTGTTTCAAGAAGTGCTATCATGAGGGACGTGGTAAATCAGCTCATTGATTTCATATCCAATGAATCTCAAAGTAAAAAAATTGATGATCTTTTAAATAATGCTTTAGAAGAGTACAGAAAAGTGTATGGAAACATGCGTCTTAAAAATAAGCTCCTGAATTACTTGAATAATTTATGAAAGGATATCTATTAAAAAAAATAAAAACTCTATAATTTGATATGACTTTGTGTAAAGTGCAAGGATAATTAAAAATCAGGCAATCTAATGTAGATTATTCATGTTGTGACACAAGGAGGTAATAATCGTGGATATTAAGGATTTTAAAGTAAATGATTTCATTGAGATTATTAATGTTGAGTTAATAGAACGAGGTGATGAAACATGGGAAAATGGTGATATTGTACAAGTAAGAGATGTAGATGTAGACGAAAATCGTATTGATGTTTGGGATAAAGATAAATATTCGTCGGAATTCATCTATAATTATGAGCTTAAGGGAATTAGAAGTAATAAAAAAAACTAAGATCCTTGACTGACGTCAGGGATCTTTTTTTTGACCAACTGTCCAAAAGACGTCATAACCTTGTGAGGGCCGACATATCTTTTACAAAGGACAAGGAGGGAGCCAAAATGACTTATCGACCTACAGTTCGATATTCCACAGTTTATAAGAAATATGTAGATGCTGTTTTTAAAGCAACGACATTGGACCGTAATCAAATAATCCGATTAGCACTCTTTGTATCAGCCCATTCGCCTCAATACATCAATATCCTAAAAAAATATAAAATTGGTGACGTCTCTCTCCCCCACCCGGATTGGGGGCTGGAGGAAGAAGATTGCTGGAAAAAAGCAAGCTATATTCCAAAAACAAAACCTTCATATGAACAATCTCAACGTCGTCCCATCAAGATAGTGAATCAAGGTGGAATTAAATTTGTCGTGGATTGATTTATTATTTCTTTTTTGCTGTTTTAACACTTTTCACATAATGTAACGTTTTAGCTTTGTTCGCGAGCTTAGAAGCAATTTCTTTTGTCAATCCGTTGGTCTTAGACACTTATAACACCTCAATTTTCTTTTTTTTCATTCAGTTATGCCCGGAAAAGAGAATTTTATACTCTCCCCTGTCGCGAGATTTTCGACCAACCGACCAACCAACCCAAAGATAAAAATAAAAAAGCGAGGAGGATACAAGTGGGGAAGAATGAGCAGCATTTAAATCCAATACTTTCTTCATCGAAAAAAAAGCAAATATTAAATGAAAGAAAAATCCGTAAGGATAAACTACATGACATCAAAATACCTATTGATGATACCGTTGATCTTACTTTGCGAAGGGAATCGAGAAAATTTTGGAATGGCTCCAAAACGGCTTTAGGAACGGAAATATTTCTATATGGACTAAACCATGTATTTCATTATCCAGAAGTAACCTATAAAGATAGCCCTATAACTGTTCATATAAAAGTGGACCATGCTACTTTCCAAAGAATCGGAGATTACTCAACACAATGGAGATGCAGTATCAGAAAGGCTGCATACCGTATTTTCATGGAAGCATATTCGAAAAAATTCGGAGGATGGTCAAATGAAGAAGTATAGTGAAGCTGATGTATTGGGAGAAGAATTTTCCCTCCTTCCTAATACTAATAAATTTTTAGGGAAACTCATATATCGCTTTCATCGAATGTCTTCAACCTTTCTAGTGATAGAAGTACCTTTAAACATTTATCTCAGAGCAGAAATATTCTGCGAGGATGTTCGGGATCTTTCCGAAACAGAGTTCGGACAACAAGACTTAATGAATTTGCTATACCATGATTTTTTACGGTATGCCCAAAAAAATCCAGATCCACAATATATATTTCAGTTATTGACGTCACTTGATCCAAGTCATGGAAATAAAATACATTTGCAGAAAAAACCAAATTCTTCTACTTTTCAAAGAACAGAAAAACCGATACAACAACAAACTTTATACATTACCTTGCGAAAAAAATATGCTCTCCGTGGAGAAGTGCTTCTAGCTGACATGGAAGAAATATTCCCTAACCACGGATTTACGCTTGAAAAAATATTCCGATTACTTTACTGCGATTTTATTGAAAAATTGAAAAAGGGAGAAAATAACAAATCAATCGAAAACATATTAAAACTTTTGGAAGATTAGACGGTTTCATCCGATAAAATTGAGTTTTAAAAAACGGAAGATAATGCAGAATTATCTTCTATTTTTTTGTTTTTATTCATGGAAAAACAGTAGATAATTCGGTATAATAAATGTATAAAAACAGTAGATAATTCGGTCGCTTTCTAATATTGATTTTTAGAATATTCTTATTTTTTGTCCGGGAGAGCAAAATGGTGTTTTAAGGTAAATTTATTTGTTATTTTTTTGAAATAGGTCCCGGTGGAAGAAAGAGGAATTTTTGATTATTTTGCTTAAAGGAGTGAAAAAAAGAAAAATGAAAAGCGCACAACTACGAACCGATAATGATGAATTATTAGAAATAATTTGTAAATATCAATTTGCATTAATGGAAGGACAACCATCGGTTATTATAGATTTAGATGATTTGATATTTCTTATTGATAAGGCGATAAAAGCGAAATATTTGCAACAAGAGTTTGATCGAAATCGATATAAGAAATCATAATTACGATGAATAGGTTGGTTACTATGGAGTTTTTTATCAAGTGGATGAAAGAAGAGGGAAGAAGTTCTCACACCATTAAAAGTTATCTAAAGGCAGTTTCATATTTTGAAACGTGGTATTTCGATAATATTCAAAAAGAAATCGATTATGCTCGATTAAATCCGATGGATTTAAAGGAGTGGCGTCATTACTTAATTCACCATGCCAGAAAAAAGAATGGACAGCCTTTTGCCACCCAGACCATCAATAGTTACATTGAAGCCATGAGAACTTTTTTACATTTTTTATACATTCAAGGGATTGTTCGTTTTGATCCCAAAAAATATTTAATCCCACAGACCAATAAAAAAGTATATGCTCCACGATGGTTAGATACTCAAGAAAAAAGAATCCTTTTGCGATATATTGAAGATCCGGAATTAGCTCAAAAAAACGCCTGGAGATACACTCGAAACAAGGCCATCATTTATACAATGCTATATGCCGGACTAAGGATCAGTGAGGTGACCAGTTTAACCGTTTTTGATATTCAAAATGGTTATATCAATGTCCGAGAAGGAAAAGGGGAAGCAGCAAGGGACGTTCCTATAAATAAAACTTTGTCTCAAGCACTCAATGAATGGATGAAAGAACGGGAAAAGAAAAATCCTACAACCGATGCCCTTTTTACTTCTCAAAAGGGAGGAAAATTAACGCCATCAGGGATCTATCCAATTTTCGAAAACATTGTTAAAAACACGAATATTCCTGATCTGACCCCACATACACTACGACATACTTTTGCCCATGACCTAGTTCAAAATGGTGTTCCACTTCCTTATGTTGCAACGCTGCTTGGCCATGATGATTTAGATACCACTCGAGTATATACATCACCAAGAAAAAAGGGCTTGAAAGACGCGGTGGAAACCTTATCACAAGAGTAAGTTTTTTAAAAATCATTTTTAATAGGAGGAATTTATATGTCTAAAGAATTGAGGGGGTTACTTCAAGCAAGTGAGGATTTGAGGCACAATTTAAAAAAGTTTTTAGACAAATACGAAGCTGCAGCAGAGAACATCTCACTTTCATCTTTATCGTTGGAGGAAAGAAGTGATTGTGTCACTTTATATCAAGTGCAGGATATTCTTTTCGATGCTTATATCCTTTTAAAAAATTTGGACAAGCCCGTTAAAGCAGAAGGCTATTTAGATAAGCAAAAAAATGGCCGTTATGCAATTGGTGATGTAGAACTGACTAGTGGCATGTATGTAGAATATTTTTCCGATGAAGATGGGGGCTATTATGTTCCTAGCCGATTGGAGCATAATGGGGATGATTACTACATTGTAGAATTGGGAAAAGACAGATCAATTGAAGGACTAAAAGTGCGTATAAAATAAATTGATTAGAAATTAAAACCACCCTGCGCCGTCGTAAAAAAGGGTGGTTTTAATAATAACGAACATCTACAACTACTGTTTGACTACCAATAAAAAATGAGAGTTTTATGAGATTTTCATGCAACTTTTATGAGATTTTTTTGCAACTTTTATGAGATTTTTTTGATACTTTTTTGGTACGGAAAACAGAAAAAAATCTGCTATTATGATAGTGTGAGATAAAAAGGAACACGGCTTAAAGGGCTATGTTCTTTTTTTATGCTAATCAAAAAGGGGATGATAAAAATGAAATGATTGATGATGTTTCAAAAAATCCAGTAAATTGCCGCAATGATTCTCAAACAGTTTCCGATTCAATTATGCGTGGTACTCAATTTTATTGAATAGCAGTTGAGTGAGTCCTGTGTCAATGACCATGAAAAACACGACAGTGAGACTACAAGTTGCTTTTTTATTGGAATATTTCAAAGGAAGTAGCAACGGAGGGCTTGTTCCCTTCGTTGCTATTTTCGTGTTGGATCATCCGAACGTCCTACTAGATAGTCGAGTGAAACATCGAAAAAGTCGGCAAGAGTGACGGCTTTTGAAATGGGCATATCGCTTTTGTCACTTTCATAACGCTGTTCTTGCCTAGTGGTGATATTAAGTAATTTTGCAATGTCACTTTGAGTTAGCTCTCTCGAAACTCTTAATTCTTTAATTCTTTCGCCTAATGATGCCATAGAAAAATCCTCCAAAAAAAATGTTGACACGACATAAAACGTCGCATATAATGAACTTATAAAACGACATTAAATGTCGTTTGACTTTAAAAATGAGTGGTGGTACATGACAACATATTTGAAAAAAATACGTGAGAATTTAAACTTTACTCAAGAAGATGTGGCTCAAGCAATCGGAACTACGATCCGGCAATATCAACGGATAGAAGCCGGCTTGAGCTTCTGCAACCGAGAAAAACTCAACAAGTTAGAAGATTTCTTCCAACTACCTCAACGAATTTTGTTTGCTCGGAATTATGAGGAGATTCCAAGTTATTATCGTGAGTTTCTTAACTACTGTAAATATAAAGCATTGTTCGAGTAAAAGAAAGGGGGCTTCGTTGGGGGTTTGCAGAACAAAATGAAAAAAATTTAAAATATATTGATTATACAATTATATAATTGTATAATAAAGATACATCAAGGGGATTGCATAATAAATAATAAATCGGGAGGAATAGAAAGTGGTAAAAGCAGACGTAAAATCAGTTCTTATAGAAGAACTGAAAAGACTGCAATTTTACACCCATAAAGGAGAGCCTATTGAAAATTTATCTACTGATGAATTGAAACAGTTAGTAGCTACAGCCCGATTGAAAGAGGATTTAGTGGAACATATCACCAATATAGGTAGATAGTTGTGTATAATGAAATTAATGGTATCTTTTTAAGGAGGCGTTTGAATTGAAGAAAAAGAGTTTTGTAGGAGCTTTGGCATTTGCGACTTTTTTAACGGGTGCTATACCTGCTGTTGGGGCGAGTGCAGCTAATACAGACTTTCGAGATGTTCCGAAAAGTTCATACGCTTATTCGGATATTGAGAAATTAGTAGAACGTGGTGTTGTCACTGGCTATTCTGATGGCAAATTTCATCCAGATGAAAAGGTAACAAGAGGACAATTTGCTGGCATGGTTGCTAGAGCGTTGAAGTTACCAAAGGGAACGAGTCGTTTCAAAGATGTTCCAGAATCGAAGGCACTTTATGATGAAATTAGTCGTGCTGCGAGTGCAGGAATTGTTAAGGGGACAGGTGGTAAATTTAATCCTGATCTTCCTGTGACACGAGCCGATATGGCTGTCATGTTAGATCGGGCGATGAATCTGAAAGGGAACTTCGAGGAAAAGGGAAATTTGAAGTTTAAGGACAAAATTCCGCCTTACGCTTTGGAATCTGTTAAACGGATGGTTCATTACGGAATCATTAAAGGAAAAACCAACGGTACCTTTGCACCGAGCGAGAAAGCTGATCGTGCTTCTTCCAGTGTTTTGGTGAGCCGGGTGCTGCAAGTCTTAGAAAAAAATGGAACGAAACCAAGTAATCCAGGAAGTCCATCAACACCGGCGCCAACGAATCCAACCGAACCGAGCAATCCGACAGGTCCATCTACACCAACGAATCCAACTGAACCAAGCGATCCAACAGGTCCATCTACACCGTCGAATCCTTCGGATAAAGTGCCTGATTATGTCAATATGTCATTGGCGCAACTTCATGCAAAATATGGAGACTGGACAATAGTTCGAAGAGTTGACGGTGTGGCCCGGGGAGGAGGAGTCGTTGCGGAAGATTTGCTGAAGGATTACTATAATGAATTGCATCAATCGAAAGACGCTTATAAAAGCATACCTGATCCTGAAACTTATCTAAAAAAACGAACTGAAAATTTGAAACCTGAAAAAACTCTTATAAGCGCCCATTATCCTGATTATGAGGTCATTAGTTTTAATGGAAAAGCGTACAAAGATTCGGAGCTTTGGATGGATGGAGCAGTAGATAAAGTTACAGATGTTGTTCTTCCAACACAACCAAAAGAAGAAAATCAATATCTAATTGACTTGCATATTCCTTATACGCAGTTTGGTGTATATGGACACGATAAGGTGACAGTCGGGCAAGTTCAACCAACCTATATAAAATCTGGTGTAGTGATGGTCGATGTCAAGGGGTTGTTTGCCCAAGTGCCAACTGTCACGGTGTCCAATGATGGCAAAACTGTTCGATATAATGGAACCACGATTCAACTCACACCAGGAAGTAATGAAATTCAAGTAAACGGTGAATCCAAAACTTTATCTGTCAATGTAGAAGCAAAAAATGGAACCATTTATGTTCCAGGACGAGAGTTTGCGAATGAATTAGGATGGTATACTCGCTATATTCCTATTTTTAAACGTTTGGAATTTTCTACTTATTCGTTACCTCAGTATGAAGGATTGACAGAATAAGTGAATCTATACAAAACGAAGAGAGCATAGCCAAAAGGCTGTGTTCTTTTTTTGTTCTTAAAATGAAAGAGGGGGGAGTGAATGAAGTACAAAAAAATTTATTCGATTCTATCTCTTTTTAGTTTGATTTGGTTTTTGTTTCCAAATGCTAAAACTCTGGCATACGTGATTCCAAATCTGGATTATGACGGAATGAAAAAAGGCGAGAAATACACGATAGATTTTCCTGTTACAAAGGATTATTACTATCATGATACATGGCCTGTGTTTCTAAGTGGAGACAAAATTTCTCCTACTGCCACACCAAGAGGATACATGATGCTGCAAAAGCCGCAAAATCCTGCTTTGAGTAACTTAGGAAGAACGTTTGCGTATCCGGATTTGGTAAGAGATTGGGCATTAGTTTTCAACGGAAATCCTGATTTTGTAGAAAATTTTTTTTATAATGGTGGTTATTATACGCTTACAAATCAAAAAACGAAGAGAGAATACCTTCGTGCATATTCGAGAGATATTGCTAGAGAGTCTGGGGCCAACATTTCAATGGGTTCGTTTGGAATTCCAGACGGAAAAGGTGGAACTAAAGGATATGTTGTGGTTACACCAACGCCATACCCAAGTGGTCAGATTTCGGTTCCTTCCACTGTAAATGCAGGTGATAGCGTCAGTATTGACCTTAGTGGGCAAGAATTTAGTCCGTATCGAGATTATATTGAATGGAATTTTTCCATCAACGGTCAAAGTGTTCAAAATAGTACTGTCTACTCGTCAACCTTTAATAAAACAGTTTCCAAAACTTTTACTCAGCCGGGAACCTATACATTAAAACTGACGGTCACGGATGAAGTAGAAAGAACCACTACTGTTCAAAAAACCATTACGGTTAAGAGCAGTAGTAGTGGCGGTGGAAGTGGTGGAGGAGGAACGCCTCCAAGTGATGGAGGTGGCGGAAGTAATCCATCCAATCCTCCAGAAAAGCAAACCTTTTATATCACTGTTCGCCATGTAGATTCCGATACTGGTCGAGTGCTAAGTTCTAAAACAGATGCAATTCAAGAAGGAAACTCTTATAGCTATTCGAGTTATCCAAAAGGATATTTTAAGGATTCACAAGGTAACCCTTATGTGCCATCCCCAGAAAATCAGTATTATAGTGGGGTCGCGGATCAAAATAAGACCATTACTTTTACTTATCGCGTATCGCTTCCCGATCCAAGTACCGTGGTGAAAAAGCCTGGTAACGGGGAAGAATTGACCGGGTATATTTTTTGGGAATTGAGAAGAGACAAACAAAACGAGGCATCAAAGGTGTACATCGAAAGTAAATTTCCGCCGGTCGGAAACTACTATGCCATGAGGAATTACCAACTTGAAGTAAAAGGAAATGGATTTGACAAAACTAGTACCAATCCTAATACTCCAGTATCTTTGATGGTGGACACTGACAAATTTAAGGATAATCCAAAAATTGATTATAACGTGAAGTTTGAGTACACCAACTACTATCATAAGAATTATGTTTGTACGGAAAACCAAGGAGGCGAATGCTTCAGATGGGAGTACACAGGAGATACTCCGGCGTGGGAATACGCCCAAACTTTTTCTTTAGCAGACTGGTATAGTCAAAACGGAGGAAAAAGTGGTGGACTTTCTCTGACAGTTGATCCAATGCAGCATAATTCTGTGTATGTAAATACTATTGAGGACTTAGCGAATAAACAATTTCCGGTCGGAAAAAGAGCCGATTGGGATAATCGGAATAGCAATCCGGTAGTGGAAAAAACGTATTATGAAACGTTTGAGAAGGCTACAAACTCTAAAGTGGATTCTATGTACAAACTGAAAACTCAAACCCATTTCCCTATAGCACCGGGGCCAATCACGTATAAAGTAGAGTTGCCTTCTGGTCAGCAGCAAAATTCTAATTATCAACCTTTTATAAAAGAGGGAGCTTACGGTTCTTATTTTCCAGTTGATTTAGATGAAAGTCTAAAAGGTCTGTATCCTAATAATACTGTTTGGAAGTATGGAAAGTATGCCATACCATTGCAGCAAGTTGAAATGAAAGATCAAAAAATGGATGGGAAAAAGCGACAATATGAAGTGGACATCACCAGTGACTTTCTTTTTGTATCCAAGCATTTAGGATATTTAGGGTCCTATCCTCTTGCCAAAGATGCTAAGAATCATTATGTGACAGATAGTAAGCTTCCATCCAAAGAAGAAATGGCAGGTACGGTCAAAGAACAAATGAAGGACAACTTTAAAAAAGAAACGGGGCAAACTTTTGATGATGAGGTTTTGACAAATCAAGATACACCTCAATACTATGTTCCGGTGGATGCTAAATCGCCTTTAAAACCGAAACAAGTTTATGAAAACAAAGTTGTTCTAAGCAATATGGGTTTAAATGATTTAAACCTTGTTTTTGGCCAAAAATTTTCTTTTGACCATTATCTCCTGGGAGCGATTGAGGATGACGCTTTTGTGGTGGAACAACGGAACCCAAGAGTCAACATCAAAAATTATCCTCATAGCTTAACCATTACACAAGATCAGGCCAAAGAAATAAGAAAGATCACAAGAGAACGGCCTGGAGACTTTTTGTTCGGTTATAGAGTAACCGATCGAGATTTTTATCAAAAACTGCAAAAAATAATAAATCTAGGTTTGTAAATTGAGAAGAGAACATAGCCAAAAGGCTGTGTTCTTTTTTATGCCTTGAAAGGGGGTGAAGTTCTTGTCAGAACATAAAGGGGCTATTCTTTTGGTGGTGGTCGCTATCGTGCTTTTCGGTATTTTCGTGGCTTTTTCCACGGGAGTCGTTCAGCCGTTGGTAGGTAAAATTGGTGCTAATTTGAACACCATGGTGACGAATGTCTTCTCCGGAATCGGAGTGAATTAATATAGGAGGAGGTTAGATGTCAGAACACAAAGGTGCTATTTTTCTAATGATTGTTTCGCTAATCATTTTTGGGATTTTAGCTGCTTTTTATTCAGATAATATGCCAAACATTATTGACACTCTTGGAGGTGGATTTAGTCAAATGATGACCAATTTGTATGGGAATGGAGGCTAATCTTTTGGTTTGATCACTCTCAAAAGAGGGAGGTGTGATACTTGGATGGAGGTAAAGAACCTTCATGGTGGTTAGTGGGATTCGGTATCGCGGTTTTTGGTATTTTCGTGTTTTTTCTACATTCTAAGGGGGCATCCAACCCTTGGGGTAAGTAAAATTAGGTGAATTTAAAGGAGGTGATTGAAGTGATCGCTCATAAAGGAGCCATTTTACTCGTCATTGGAGCGAGTGCTGTTGTGACTTCTCTTCTAACAATTGGAAATAGAAAAGACTGTATTTATGAAGGATCGTCTTTACAGGAATAGGGATTGAATCCTTGTTCTTTTTTATGCCTTGAAAGGGGGCCTTGAAAGGGGGTGAAGTTCTTGTCAGAACATAAAGGGGCTATTCTTTTGGTGGTGGTCGCTATCGTGCTTTTCGGTATTTTCGTGGCTTTTTCCACGGGAGTCGTTCAGCCGTTGGTAGGTAAAATTGGTGCTAATTTGAACACCATGGTGACGAATGTCTTCTCCGGAATCGGAGTGAATTAAT
>NZ_JBBOVU010000003.1:0-16992 GCF_038006725.1 Bacillus sp. FSL W8-1127
CTGTTTAGATAACGTAAAAAGCCACCCTACTAAGAGGATGGCTTTTCTTTTTTAGGACCGCTCTGTGGCAATCAATTACAATTTTTGGGCTGCACTTAGCTTTTGCCAAAGAGCAATGTTAGTTTATTATACTCAATTTCATGTTTTTGCTTTATACTGGGGACAGAATTCTAAAAAGGTTGTAATATTTATGCAAATAACGATAAATCCATACGCTACAGATACACAGTTAGTGGGGATTATCCCTGAATGTATTATCACTTATTATTCTATTCAATGTGCTAGTCTTGAAGTGTATATGCCACCTGGTGTTTTAAAGCATTTAAAAAGGCGCGGTCATTGGAACGATTTTTTAACCTATCATCAAGATATTCCCGATATGATTGCAAATCCTGATTACGCTGGCCAAAATCCCAAAGAGCCTAATACGGTAGAAATATATAAAGTGGTTAACGATCACGTTCTTTTACCAATCAAATTAAATACGGCGAACGGCTTATTTTTGAGTTCATTTTATATATTGGATAACGGAGCAGACAAGATTCAAAAGCGGTTACGTGTTGGTCGTATTCATCCGTTTTCGTTCTTTACCTAATTATGTTTGATCCTTTCCGTGCGATTAGTTTACAAAAATGCGATTTTTGGTTATCATATAAGCAAGACAAGCGATACATTTTAAATCAGCAATTGAATATATTAACAAACATAAAGGTTATTTGAGGTGGGAAAGGTTCCCCACGCGCTACCCATTGGGTAGTTACCAGAGATCAGGATTGCCGCCCTGCGAATAACCTTTATGATCGACGGCCCTCTTCATCGTGAAGAGGGTTTTATGTTGGAGAAAAGCCGCTTTCAGTTCGTGCTGGAGCGGCTTTCTTTTTTCTCTAATTTGATTGTATAACCTAATAGGTCCGCTATCTTCAGAAAGTCCCTAACCCTTAAATAATCATTATCTAAAGCCGATTGAAAAGTCGATTTTGGGATTCCCAAGGCTTCTGCCACTTGTTTAAAGGTTTTATAATCAGTACCTTCCATCATTAAGCGTAAACAGTTTTTTAAGCTTATTTCATCTAAACTAATGTTCTTCATAGTATCATTCTCCCCTTATTCGACTCATATATTCGTTTTCAAAAACAATATTACGGTTTAATAACTGAATTTTAAATAAAAATGTAAAATATGGTTGAAAAAACGGATATACCGTTTTAAAATGATGATAGATTAAGGAATAAGGAGGTTAAAAGGTTATTAAATCAGCAATTTAACCAAGATCATGAAAGGGGAAAATTAAAAGTGAATATCGCGATATTAAGGAATTTTGATGGAACAATACTTGAAATCGATTCTGTCTTGTACAAAAACATTGAACATACTATTTATAGAATCATTAAGGGAGAACCCGAAAAGTTGCAGGAAGTTTATAACGTGTTTTACGGAAATACGGGGATCAGAAGAACATTTCTGGAATACAAAGACGCAGAATATGCCGTTAAGACTGAAGACGAAACAGATCCAGAGCAACTTTATATCAAAGGGATCGTGGATGGAATGCGAGTATTTTATACTTTCTTGCAAACTTATGGAAAATCATCAGATCGAATCGATTGGGGGAATGGATTGTGATAATGATGAGGGATGAATGCAGTACACAAGAAACGTACACGTTAGAAGTTGAAGGAAATGCTATGGAACCAACTATCTTAGAAGGTGACATTTTGGAAGTAGATCCGCTCCAAGAGCCAAAATCAAATGGTAAAGATCTCGCTGTTTTAAAAGTACATGACAAATACCATGTTTGCCGGTTCACACGTTTTGGTCGTCAAATATTAATGCTCCATGATAATGCACCTATTGTAGTCGTAAGAAGGGAACACGTAGAGATTGTAGGAAAGGTTGTTGGCGGAACATTTATAAATAAAGAAAACCACAGTGCTGGGAACACTATGGCTTTCGGTTAATTAATTAGTAATCAGTGAAATCATTATAACATACGGGGTAGCTTTAAAGAAGACTACATTTTAGACAAGAGGTGAAACTCTTGTCTTGTTTTTTCGTCAATTTTTAACTCGATAAGCAATTTTTTTTAATATTTGATAGAATAATAGGCATAAGAAAAACCTCGCTAGTTTGGCGACCGGACGAGGTTCTTCTGGAAAGGGGTAAGTGTACCCTTTGGGAAAGGACAAGTTATGCCCTTTTTTATCAATTTGTTGCTTTTATAATATCACAGGCATACGTTCCTTTCCACTATGGAGAGGAGGAATTTTTTTGTGAAGATTGATGGAAACTCCGCCAAAAATATAGACAAAGCCGTGTATCATGCGTGGTTTCACCATCATGATTCCGACGGTTGGATTACTGTAGCAAAGAAAACAGAGAATGGGACATTCAGACAATTTCACTTCAAACCGCAAGAATTAGCTGCAGAACTTTCGAAATGGCTCGGAGAGGACGTTTATTTCAGTCAGAATACATTTTATAAGCCTCAGCGAAAAATCGAAAATATACGCCAATTAAAGTCTTTATACGTTGATTTGGATTTTTATCTTTTCAATTATGATCCGTCGTGGGTGTTGGGAAAATTAGAACACGAATATTTTGGAGAATTGATTCCCGAACCTAATATTCTTATATTTAGTGGACAAGGATTAGTATTGATATGGTTACTCGATCCGGTTCCGTATAAGGCTCTTCCGCTATGGCAGGCGGTTCAAAATCATTTATTAGAGCAGCTAAAGGGATTGGGCGGGGATCCGAAGGCAACAGATGCAGCGCGTGTTTTTCGGATTGCTGGGAGCATTAATAGTAAAAATGGGGCGGAAGTAAGAGCGGAATATCGGCATGATTACAAATATGAGTTAAGGCAGATCCAATTTGATTACCTTCCGGAACTTAACGAAGCCGTCAATCCCGTTCCACAAAAGAAAAAACGAGGACGCAAAAAGAAAGTAGTTCAGTTATTCAATACATACAAGCTTCATTACGCACGGCTATTGGACTTAGTGAAACTGGTGGAGCTGCGGAATTACGAAGTAACTGGCTACCGAGAAATCATTTGCTTTTTATACCGTTATTGGTTGTGCTGCTATACGAACGATCCTGAAGAAGCCCTTTATCAAACGCATACGCTTAATTTGCAGTTTACGGTACCTTTACCCTTCCATGAGGTTGAAAGAGCCACCAGAAGCGCAGAAAAAGCGTGGGAAGCACGAAATAATGAAGAAGCTAATCGAATTGCCATCGAAAAAGGATATCCTGGTGCCGGATATAATCTAAGAAATTCTAAAATCATTGACTGGCTCGATATTACAAGGGAAGAGCAACGGCACCTTTCCACCATCATAGACGGCGTAGAGAAGCGGAGAAGAAAGCGTGAAAGGGATAGGGCTTACCAAGAGAAAAGAAGGCGTGAGCGTGGCGATATGACCCGCTCAGAGTACATTAAACAGCAGCATGATAAGACAGACGATAAACTTTTTAAGCTGCAACAATTATTAGAGAAGCATCCAAATGCCAAAAAGACTGAATTGGCCAAGATGCTCGGGGTTTCCCGTGTGCATTTATATCGTTTGTTGAAGCAATTATAAAAGTGTAACATGGTTCGTCGCCCTTATATTATGGGCGTAGCCTGCTCCCCTGATTATTTATACAGATGTATTAATTTTCAATTTTGCCTTATGTGGCAAAAAAGCATGGTTACTCATTTTCCAATACTGGAATAAGAGCGACCATGCTTTTTTATTATGATTGTTTTTGTTTTTTTCTGATACGGTAAGCTTCTTGTTTGCAGGCATTAGAGCAGTATTTCTGTCTTTTGACTTTTTTGAATGGGAGTTTGCAATTAGGATTTGCACAGATATAAACAGGTTCATTTTTAGAAATAAGATCCCATAGGTCGTAATAAATGGCATTGATTAAATAATTAGTTGTTTTGCTTTCTTGGACGATAAACCCTAGTGGGGGTTTGTTTGTTTCGATGATATCAGTAGCAATATTGTTTATGCTACGGTGAGTTTGTTCATTTACGTTTCTAATCAAAACGGTTCTTGCGATTCCGAGAAAATCGCCTTTTTCTACAGGTTCTGAATGAATTAAACATCCAGTAGGGCTGCCGTCTGACCATTCAATGATGTAAGTGTAATTTCTTTCTTCTCGAAACTGTTTTATTTGTCTCAGCATATTTCCAGTAGGGAAGTTGAGATTATAGGTGGTTTTAATGAAGTTATATAAATCTTCACGTTCTTTGGTTTCTTTTACTTTTCTTTGGTAACATTCAGGACAGTGATTTTTTCCTGCTCCTTCACCGGTGGGAGAATATTTAATCAGAACCTCTTTGGGGTATTTTTTGTTGCAATACCCATAGCATTTAAGTAATCTATTGCTCATGATCGAACCTCCGTTTCTCAATTTTTGTTATTATATCTGGGCCATTGGAAACGTAAATTCGAACACAAAAAAAGATGGATAATTACCTATCATTTTTTAAATAATTTATTAAATAAGTTTTTAAATAAATCTTTAATTGAAATAATTGTATCCTTAAAAATATCGTAGATAGCTCCCAAGAAAACACAGATAGCCATTATAACTAGAAGGGTATTAACTATATAATTTATGGTGAGATATATTGATACCATTTCTTATCCTCCGGTCACTTATTTGAATTTCATATTTTTTATATCTGGGGGATCTGAAACGTAAATTAAAGGGATAAATTTTTTGAAAAGGATAAAATATGGTAAAATTAAAATGGGTTTATTTTGTAATTGAAAAATTTATAGAGAAGGAGAATGTCGATGCTCTTTAAGGAAAGTAGTAAGGAAGGAAAAAAAGATGCGAATATCGCGTACTTCGTAACCTTTGTATTTTGGGGAATAATTCTTTTTATAAATTCTATTTTTGAAACTTTCTTTAATAGAGATTTCATTTCTAACTCATGGATTATTCTAATTTCAGGACTAATCATTTTCTTTATCACAGATTACTTAAATAGAATGAAGAGAGAATCAAAAAGAACATAAAAAATCTTAGGCTGTATACTTTAGCCTAAGATTTTTTTGATTATCTTACTGCAGAACAAGACCAGTTATGAGTTGCTCCTATTCTAACATCTTTAATGATTACACCTTTATTATATCTATTGCATGCGTTTAACACTGCTGCACCTAATGTAGGAATAGCAATAATCATTGCAGTAATCCAGGTAGGGCTTTTAGCAAAGTATTTAGCAATAGCCGTCATCAGACCCCAACCTGCTCCATGAACTCCTATCATCTTAATAATATCGTTAACCTGTTGGTTTGAAAGTTTATATGTTTTGACGGACCCAATAGTCGAAGCTATAGAGAATGTATTTTCTTTAACTTCTGTTCCACTCTGGGTAGAAGTGTTGTTCATAGAATTATAGTAATAATTAAGGGTAGCCAAAGTTAGCTCAACATCGAATTTACCATCGTTTTGTTTATATACTTGCTCATATAAATAATAAAACTCTTTTGCTTCTTTACTCAATTTATTGATGTCTTTTTGAGTATTCGCAGATAAGTTGTCCATATTGACTTTCCGATCTAGCTCCGAAATAACATTTACCATTTTTTGAACATCGGCGACTTGCTCTTTAGTTACACTTTTTTTCAATTCCTTTATGTCTACTTTCTGGATTGTAGAAGGTGGGGAATCCTGTGCTTGAGCAAATGATGTAATAGGAACACTAGAACCTAAAAGGGTGACCGCAGAGACAAAACTAATGACGCCTTTTTTAAACTTCAAAACTACCATTTCCTTTCCAATTGTTTTAAACAATTTCATTATAACGGAAATATTTCAAAATTGTTTATCAAATTTCAAATATTAGAAAAATGGTAGTAAATACCCATTTTTGGAAATGGGTCTTGGCTCATATATAAAATTGGGTTCTGGTGCAAAGATTGCATTTATTTGAAAGAGGTATATGGATTGCTAATGGAATCTGTTCTTATGCAGCCATTCCAAATAATTGATGAATGAACTTCACTTGATTTTGGACAGACTTGTCCCGTAAAGCAAGTTGTCCTTTTTTAATGGTATGCATCGCTTCTATTCCCGAAAGAATAGATTTGGCGGTACGAAATGTTTTTAATCCTAACATCGAACGAACTCTCTTTTTAATAAAACGATGATCTTGTTCTACAATGTTATTCAGATATTTTATCTGCCTTATTTGGATGCCTACGGGCATCTTTTTCTCTTTCCTCAACTCTTCGATCGCCATAGGATAGGCTGGGTTCTTGTCTACTGTGATAACACGGGGCTTTGAAACATGAAAAGACCGCAAAGCTTTCTTGAAAAAGTGCTTTGCAGCCTTATGATCCCTTGTTTTGCTTAAATAAAAATCAATCGTATTTCCTTCTGAATCAACGGCACGATATAGGTACATCCATTGACCTTTGACTTTCACATACGTCTCATCGACTCTCCAAGAATCATTGGTTGGCGTAAGATGACGCCGTACTCGCTCATCTAATTCAGGACCATACTGATGAACCCAACGCATGATGGTTGTATGAGCAATGGATAAGCCGCGTTCTTCCATCATTTCGACTAAATCACGAAAACTGAGGTTGTACCGTAGGTACCATCTTACGGTTAATAAAATAATATCAGGTTGATAATGTTTCCACTTGAATAGATTTTGCTTTTCCATACTGATCACGTCCTTTTTTGGAGTACTAGTATCAGTATGTCCAAGATTTAGAGATTATTTGCAAGTATCTTGCAGTTTTTGCACCAGAACCACTTTATTCACCTCATATTCGCTTCAAATTTGCCGTATTTCGGTTTTTTGACCGTTGCTAATATAAAAAACATTTGGAACGTATCAAAGACTCTTAAATCGGCAAAATGGGGCTTATTTTTAACTCCTTATTGTGGAATGGAGGGATAAAAAATGACTCCTGAAAAAATAAGAAAAGCCGTAGAGAATTATCACGATTTATTGATTAAGCAAGAAAAACTGCAGAAAAGATTGATTCGTTTAAGCGGCAGAGATCCAGAACAAGAAATAGCAGTTTTACAGCGATTACAAATCATAGAACAAATGATAGAATTCATTGATTACGCCATATATGAAGAAGATATTTTGACGATTAGGGAATCGGCTGCGGTAGATTACCGAAGGGACGGATTTACGTATGAAAAAATTGGAGAAATTTTTTCAGTTACCAGAGAAAGTATTAGAAAAACTTTAGAGTCTGCCTATAAAAAGATGGCTGAAGTCGCTAAAAATCAAAATATTGCGTAAGTAAAGGAAGTGCCTGCATGTATCACATGAGTGAGTCTGAATTTATGCAGTATGAAATGGCCGAAAGACGATTACATGATTTACGTAAGCAACATGCTATCGAATTGCAGCAGGCATACGATAACATCCATCCAACAAGAACGTGTTTTGATTATCAAACAGGGACGTTGTATTGGGAAAGTGTAAATCCAGAAAAATACGCCATCTATTTAATTGAATTGAGAGAGGAACACGAAAGAACGGAAAAGTGGTGGGAATTACGAGCTTCTGCTTACAGAGAAGCTTTGGAATTGCTTACTGAAGAAGAACGCAATTATATAAGTCCCTACGAATATGGCAATTATCAAAAGCGTCAAAACGTCCGTAAAAAATTGCGTCAGATTCTAACAGAAATTGTTTCAACTAGACCCGAGTTACAACGTCAATCTGTTTCATTAGATGAAATAGAAGACATGGAGGAAGCGGATCGACGCATTGAAAACATGAGTATGGAAGAATTGATGGAGGATTATTGGGATTTAGACGAACAGATCAATGAAGAACGCTTAAAAGAACGGTGTATTCGTCTTTATGAAACGTATGACATGACGTATTTAGAAATTGGGAGATTGTTAGGTATCAGAACGTCTAGAGTGAAGAAATATGTTGGCCATAAAAGGGCAGCGAATTCATGACCAATAGAATGCAAGAGCATAAGGAATTTTTGCCCCCACCGAGGGTGTGGGATCAGGCAGTGCCTGATAAAACGGTGGGGACAGAAAAAAGGCGATTCGCCCACAAAAAGTCCACTAAAGTCCCACGAATAGCCCACAATTTTTATGTGAAGGGATGTAGAAAATAATGGACCGTGATCCAAAGACAGGCCGCTTTCTTCCTGGCAATAAAGCAGCGGTTGGTAATCGAGGAAATCGCAATCCGAAATGGGGTAACAAGAACGCATTAAAGCACGGATTTTATGGAAAAGTATCACTTTGGAAAGTGCAGAATGATGGGAATCTCCGTATATCTCAAAGTGGCGGATTAGCGGTCATTATAAAGCCCGGTGGATTCATAAAAGATAAGGATGGATCCATTATGCTTCGTAATGACATTGTAGAAAAGTTGAGGGAGATGGGATTTGTGCTTAGGTGAGTAGCGTTCTTTTCTATTGGGCCTGTCCAAAGTTGGATAACCCCGAATATGAATCGAAAACACTCGAATAAGAAGGTGAGCTAAATGCAGCAACCGATCAAGCAAGAAGAAATAGATGGATGCAAATTCATTTACAAGACCAGTAAAGAACATACTTTGAAACTTTGGATAAGTTTCTTGTCTAAAGTAAAAACCTCAAAATCAAAAGACTCAACCAAGTAGGATTCCGGATGAATCAGTTACTTAGAAGACTCTCATTTTAATGACGGTATTACACGTTGATGAAGATGACCTAGCGGTCCACGAGGTCACCGTAAGGGTGTAACACTCGACACCCTTGATGGAATAATAAAAAACAACAGGAGTTAAAAACAATACTGAATACCGAGGAAGGAAGACGATCAAATGAAACAACTATCAGAAGAAACGCAACGTAAAATTGTTGAGTTCTTCATGAAAACATCAGTACCACGTATTCTTGCTCTTGAAAAAGAAGAAAGCCTCGTTAAAGAAAATGAAAAGGAGGATTTCTTAAATTGTGGCCATTAAAAAATATGACTGGAAAAAGGCTGAGCAGTTTTTCATGGATTCGGGATATGAGAGTCGACTTTCTTTAAAAGATATTAGTGAACGGTTTAATATCCCTTATCAGACCGTTAGAAGATATGCAGCGGCTCATAAATGGCATAGCAAACGTTATAGAGCGTGGT
The DNA here is from genome assembly GCF_038006725.1 of Bacillus sp. FSL W8-1127. Taxonomy (NCBI): domain Bacteria; kingdom Bacillati; phylum Bacillota; class Bacilli; order Caryophanales; family Bacillaceae; genus Bacillus; species Bacillus sp. FSL W8-1127. The sequence goes on from NZ_JBBOVU010000003.1 coordinate 9,121, forward strand.
TTAAAGAAAAGCATGGAATGGATTTTGAGAAATATTTAAAGGCTTCATATGAGGATGTAATGAATAGAGATTAAATGCTACAAAGCATGGTAAATCATGGTCAAATTTTTATGCTACAAACTGTTGCAAAATGTTGCCTGAATTTTATGCTACAAACCCTAATAAATCCTAATAAATGTAAGATGCTGGCTAGCTATTAGTAAGGCTTATAAATGCTACAAAACCTGATAAAACCTCACTTTTTTGTATATATAGAGCGCTCCTTTTGAAAGGTAACGTTACTATTGAAACGTTCCTTATTCCGAACGTTGTACAACAAAAAAGATGCTAAGGTTTTTGCAACGTTGCACTATGGTGAATCATGGTATTCCAAAACTAACACAAACTCAATTTCCAAAACAAAACTCAAATAAGCCAAGGGTTGCAAAGGATTGAGCCCTTGGGAACGTTACTATTCAATGGTAACGTTTGCGTTTTATTGCAGTACTGTTTGTAGTACTCCGAAGAAATACTACAAAAGGATGCAACCTTTGTGTGCAACCTCATGCAACCTTTACCGTTGCAAAATGTTGCAATTATGCACCTTTAAACATAGAGAAAATGTGGTTTTTATGCGGATTTTAAGCGGGAAAACATAAGGAAAACGTAAGGGAAAAACAAAGGATTTACAAAGAAACTACAAAGAAAAAAACTCACATTTGACTCACATCTATAGAAGATTTAAGCAACATTTTTTCAACAAAAAAGAGTGTTCCAGAAACTTTTATCATACTTTTCCCATACCAAAAAGCGGGACAAAGTTGGGACAAATCCGGGACAAAAATCATGCAAAAAATCGAGAAAAAACGCAAACGTTCGATAAGGCCTTTAACAACGTTTTTTTGGAGTACATGCTTACAAATGCTAACTTTTTTTCGAAACGAACACGGTAAAGAAATGCAACGTTACTAAAAATATTAGAAATAAAAAAACCCTACCGAAAATTCAGCAGGGGATATATTTAGGCCAAAATGGTTTTCTTCATTGTGGAAGTAACAGCTTGCAAAAATTTATTTACATCTCTTACAACGCGCGTAGGCTTTAATTCTCTGTGAGTCCGACGAAGAGTTTGAATGTCACGTGCTCCATAGATGCTAAGGTTTGCTGAAGGTACGTGTTCCTTAATAAACCGATAGGCATTTCTTCCATCAACAGGAGTCGGAGCTTCTAAGATTACCGTGATATTTTTTGTTGTTAAGGAAATGTAAACCTTGCTACTTTTCATCAACTTCCACCTCTTTTTCTGATGACAGGAAGAAATCTTCATCCTCGTCATCTAAAAAGTCATCTAAATCGTCAATAAAGTCTTCGTCATCCTCATCAGCAAAAGCTTTCTCATAGATAAAATCAACATATGATTGAATCTGCAGACCGTCGTTATCAGGTAAACGCGGAACATCTTCAAGCCAGTTCCTTAAATCTATCGCGTATTGATTCAGTTCTGCATTGTCTATTTTGTATATATTAGCATGTAAATATTCATTTAACAATGCCTGAGCCCTTGTCCAAAACTGGATTTCAATGGGAAAAACAAAATTATTAGGCTTGATATTAACGTGTATACCTGTATATCCGTCATCATGCTTTTTACCTTCTGTTTGGTCTACTATGCTACAAGCATCATTAAATGGACAATGAGAGACAAACTCTTCAACGATTTTTTTTAGGGTTTCAATGTCTGTTTTTAAAACAAATCGCATTCCTAAAATGTCATTGGCCACTTTGAAAAGTTTCTTTTCCATATTCAGTCGTTCAAATTTTAACTTTATGGAAGGAGCATCTTTATATCTATATGTAAAGTCTACGCCGGGTAATCCTCCGAGCATTTCGACCATTTTGGCAGGAACTTCGAAAGTTTTTAGATAGAAATCTTCTGTTAGTTCGAGCAATTTCTGAAAAATCTCTTCATCGAAGCCTTTGACCCTTTTGCTACCCGGGAACCAAGGGCTCTCTGAAATGATCTCTCCTATCAATGCCCATAATTCTTTATAAGGTAACATACGTGTGCCAACCCCTTGTTTATATAGCGATCCTTAAGGTTACTTTAGCACATTTAACTCTAGATGATTAGTAAAATATAACATTGTCGCAAAGTGATTAACCGCTCGTTCACGGTACTTTCTTTTAGATATAGTCGGGTTTTGTTCAGTGTCTTTGTAGTTAGGACAAACCATTTCCATTCTTGAATTTGAAGCATCTACAAATAAGTCCTTCGAACGGATCCCCCTGACGTGTGCATTCAAATATGCACGTCGATTCCTGCGTGTTATCGGCCATTCTATTTTTTTTGAATTTTTTATCAAAAAGTATTCGAATATCCATTTTTGCCTTGTAAAATGTTTGAAATTCCGGAAAGGAGGGTTGTAAAAATATGTTCGATGACCAGCAATTAAAGCTCGAAGTACGATACACCGTTCAGTTTACAGAAGAGGAGATAAATCGCATCAGAGCATTGATACCAACGAAGAATATAAGTTACTTGGATTTACGTATCTTATACAAGATGGAACGTGCTCTTCAGACTCTTGGAGAAGTATATTAGGAAGAATCAAATAAAATAAGCCTTTGCGTTATGCAAGGGCTTATTTACATACTCCAGAAGTCGTCATAATCAACGTTTTTACCGGTAAGCTCACGAATGGCTTTTATGACCTTTTGTGCGTTTTTCATGGATGGCTGAAAAGCGTCACCGCTGCAAAGACGACTTATTGTTGCTTTATTTACCTTACTTTTTTTTACAAGCTCCTGCTGCGAAATACCATGCCTATCTAAAAACTTTCCCAATTTACTCCTGGGTTTTCCTAATCCGAACACCTTCGTTTCCTCCCTAAGTTATTCTTAGGCACCAGTCTGTCCAAAAGTTACTTTTTCTAAACTTTACGAAAATGAGAAAAATGGACAAGCCGTTCATCATAGGATTTATCAAAGCTTTTTTCTGATTGAAACCAAAGAACCTAACAAAACCTGACACTTGTTTTTGTTTTGATACTTAACAATGTACCTTTATCAAAGCAATGACGGTCTATGTTCAACTTAGGCCGAAGACAACAAATCTGTTTAAAGGGAGATGAACCGAAAAATCGATGACCGGAATAAAATTCCGCTCAAAAAAAGGGGGTGATTAACATGAAAAAACGAACAGAAATCATTAATTTTAAGGATTTTATGAAAAACAAAAAGGGGGTGAATAATCCTTACTCCCTTAAACAACACGCATTGGCGGCTTATTCTTTGCATCCGCTCACCGTTATCGATGTGAACTTTATTTTAATCGCTACAGGTATTGTTCTTGTTGCTATCTTTGAAAAGATGCTAGCAGAAAAGGGGCTTCTAAATATTGCATCCTCCATATCCAGTATTCTTCGCATAGCCTTTCCAGTGACTGCAGCCGGTTCGATTATTTACCTTCTTTCCCATGCGCCCTATTTGTTATAGCGTGCTCAACGCTCAATTTTGAGCGCATTATTAAGAATACCGTCTACTACTACTTTTTCTGAAGTATTCTCTGGTTATTGGTGGGGACAAATTGTCACTATGTGTCGTGCCAACTTGTCACTATGGTCGTGCCAATAACGAAAACAGATTACTGCTGCTGCGAGGTGATCCCATGCTTAAAGATTGGCTAGCAAAACAAAAAGCAAAATCCGCCCTGTTGCAAGTATTTCGAAATGCTGATTTATGGATCCCGTATTCTTATGGGTCCAGTTCTGGACGCATTTATCCCAAGATTCATTCTATTAAGTTTGATTCCAACAACAAATGCCTTAGTTATGTCTTTACTTTGCCTATAGGGATGGATCCAAAGGAAATCAAAAAGAAACTGTACTGTTTTCAACAAGTATTTGGGAAGAACATTGAATTAAAAGGGGAAATAAAGAAATTTCATCTAATAGTTTACGGAAGCGTTCTTCCTACCGTTCTCCGTTACGATTATGAAAAGTACGTTCCCCAATTCAGGGGAATGTCACTGCCAATCGTAGCTGGCATGGACCTAAATGGAAGTACTGTTGTATTTGATCTGGTGAAAAATCCGCATATATTAATCGCTGGCGAAACGGGGTCCGGAAAATCAACACAGCTGCGAAGCATATTAACAACGCTCATTCAAGCGTTACCGGCAGAACGGTTACAACTGTTCCTTTGTGACTTAAAACGTTCAGAATTCCATATTTTTCGGCAGGTGGAACACGTTCGAGGACTGTTCTACACCGCTCGAGAGATGTGGCCAATGCTTCAATATCTGCAAAAGGAAATGCAAAGAAGAGGCGACGCCCTGGATACAAACGAGGTCGCTCATATCGATGATTTAGCCGATCCACCGCCTTATATCGTCCTTTGTATCGACGAAGTAGCCTTGCTGCAAAAAGAGAAAAAACTGATGGAAATTGTAGAGGAAATTAGTGCTATTGGCCGGGCTTTAGGTGTATTTTTGATTTTATCCATGCAACGGCCGGACCGTAATGTCTTGGATGGGAAGCTAAAAAACAATTTAACCGTTCGGATGGGATTCAAATGTGCTGATTTAATCAATTCACGCATTATAGGAACACCAGGAAGCGAAAAATTAGAAAAAGAAGGAAGAATGTTACTAAAAATACCAACTTATTCCGATCTGAAAGAAATTCAGGCCCCGTATTTGGCGATTTCAGAGGCGAAAAAAATTCTTGAAGGGTTTTACTCTCCAAAAAGGAAAAATGCCTATAAACACGGTTTAAACGCTTCTGGAGACGTTATCGATTTAAAAGAAAATAAGAATGGTATTTTTGAGGTGTTAGATGAATGAGAAAAAGGGATTTAGCAATCATGAGGGATTTGGAACGTTTTCGGTGTTTGACCCGTGATGATATTATTGATCTTCATTTTTCACGTTTGAAACAGCCGGTTACTTGCTGCAATACCGTTCTGAAAAGGTTGCGAAGGGATGGATATATCGAAGTAAATACGAATCATCAACCTTATTTGTACTTTCCTTCTCCTGCATCGATTAAAAAGGATTCAACTAAAATACCTCATTTTTTGAAAATCGTTGAGTTTTATAAGTCACTCCTGAAATTTGAGGAGCCAAAAACATTTATTGTCGAACCGAAATACGGAAAAGGATATATGGAACCAGATGCCTTTATGATCTGGAAACGGGCACCGTTCTTCGTGGAGATTCAGCGTTCTATTTATTCGGCACGGGTAATGGATGAAAAAGTGAAGCGTTATGAGGAATATTTCTTTTCTAATGAATGGCAGCAAGAAGCCTGGCAACCGCAAAACAAAAAGGTGTTCCCGGCCGTGATCATAATAACCGATACCCGATATAACATTGAAAGTTCATATATACGGTTCTTTCAGGTTGCAAACATTTCAGAACTGGTAAGCATGTTTGAATCAAAAAATCAGAATATAAAAATATCCGGATCTTCTTTGAAACTGAAATCCGGATAACTGTACACCCTTTTCGCAAAAAATGCGTATAGAAACTATATAGAATGATATGTAGAGTTTATGTAGAAACCATACAAAAACCATATAGAAACTATATAGAAAACTGAAATAATCTGTCCCCACCGTTTTATCAGGCACTGCCTGATCCCACACCCTCGGTGGGGGCAAAAATTCCTTATGCTCTTGCATTTCATCCGAGCTATTTACCAAACCAACGGGACCAAAACCCCTTCTTTTTTTCTCTTTCCTCTTTTTCCCTTTCCTCTTTTGCTGCGGCGATCATTTTCCGAGTTTCCATTGATTCTTTAAGAGACTTCATAAGCAATTGGTCTCTTGTATTCAACCGCTCGTCTATGTACTTTTGTTGATCTTCGAGCCGCTGCATTAATTCCCGGTTAGCTCTTAATAACTCCTGATTGAATTGCTCTTGTTTTTTGGATCTCTCCAGTAGTTCTTCAAGAATTTCATTAGAACGCTTAAAATCACGCTTTGCAATTTCATTTTCAGGGAGAACGCTAGGCGTTCTTGTTTCGGACGCTTCTGTTTTATACTTTGATGCAATAACTTTGGCGGCGTTCTCTAATGAAAAATTCTCTCCTTGAACTAACTTTTGAAAGTATTTAAGAGCAACTATATCCTGTTCCACAAACAAGCGCCTTTGAGTATCCGTTCTTGTAAAATGATATCCGTTCTCTTCTAATGCAAGACACCACTTCCTTAGAGTGCTGGTTCCAATATCTAATGTCAAGCTTACTTCCTTTGGTGTATAAGCTTTTTCGAATTCTTCGTTCATTGTTCCGGCCGCCTTTCAAAATCGTTCTATAAAACGTTCTTTTTATAGATTAGATGTCTACCTTCATTTTCCTTCAATTTCACAACAACAACAACAACAATTTTCACGATAAAAATAAAACATAAATATTAATAAATCAATAATTTAAGGTTTATTTTATTAAAAGTATTTACAATTACTTTTAATATGTGGTATATTCTTCTCAAGAAGAAAATGGAAAAATGGGGCTGGATATAATGGTTAAGACTGAAATAAAAAGGGTTGTCGGTTATGCTCGTATTAGTTCGGATTCTCAAATAGAAAACACTTCTATACCGGAACAAAAGGAACGGATTGAGGCTTATGCAAAAAGTCAGGGATGGAAGTTGGATCGCATTTTTGTAGATGAAGGTTTTACAGGTTCAAATGATGACCGTGACGGATATAAAGAAATGATGGAGTACATTAAGGATCCTGATAACGAAGTGTCAGCAATAGTTGTAGTGAAAGCAGACCGTATCCATAGAAGATTAAAAAATCTGCTTATCTTGATTGAGGATGTACTGGAACCGAACGGAATTGCTTTCATATCCGTTTCAGAACATTTCGACACGTCTACACCCCAAGGAATGCTCTTCCTTCAAATGATCGGGAGCTTTGCAGAGTTCGAGCGTTCTGTTATTAATGAGCGTACTAAGGGCGGACGCTTGGCCACAGCGAAGAAAAATAAATATGCCGGAGGTCAGGTCCCTTATGGTTACGAGGTAATAAATGGAGAAATTCAAGTCATTGATAATCAGGCTTTTGTTGTTAAAAGGATTTTTCAAGAATTCATTGACGGTAAGAGTTACTACAAAATAGCAAAGTTGCTTAATAAAGAGGGTGTCCCGACAAAAACGGGTAAGAATTGGTCTCCACAAACGGTTAAGAATGTAGTACATACAGAGACTTATACAGGATTCAATACTTATGACGGGGAAAAAGAGCAAAATGGGATAAAACAAAAAGGGGTATTTCCTCGAATTATAAGCCGCCAAATGTGGCATAAGGCGCAATCTCGCTTAAATGAAAGGGATAATGAAAATGAGTAATTTATATAAAAATTCCATAGGGAGGTCTTCGAAAATGTCTGTTATTGATCGATTAGAAATCATAGACGGTTATTTTGATGGTGATCGGTTTATTATGAGAAGTATTGCTGGATATCCAGTTGATGGAGCGTATAAAGCTAATGGATTACGTTCAATGGCTCGATTGATTGAGGGAGATGATCCGATTAACTTAATCATCGACAAAGAAAGAACTATTTTTATTCCGGTTGAGAAAAATGAACAATTAAAACAGGAATTATTCATGATTGCGGGTGAATTGGAACGTGAAAAAATTTAAAATTGGCAACACCACTGTTGTGATCTACTCCCAGTTGGTACTCATGAGTGCTGACGAACGGAAAGAATGGTACCGAAAGGAGTGGGAAAAAGGCAACCCCGTTCTAAAACAAATCGCTCATGCGGTGATCGATTGCTACCGTTAATGAATCAGTTGCAACAAGATCAATTAGACGACAATGAGAGGGGGTCGGTATTGGTGGGCACCCTTGACGTAAGTTCAACTGACAGTAGCCGAAG
>NZ_JBBOVU010000004.1:0-11915 GCF_038006725.1 Bacillus sp. FSL W8-1127
AAACGAAAAAATTAAAGCCATTGAAGAATATAAGCAAACTGCCAAAGATTTTTCCTATTATGAGTGTATAAAAAATTTTGGAGGCATTCCAAAAAAAGCTTTGTCTAAAGTTCCAACAGAAAAAGCGCAGGAGATCTTTGAGGATTATTTTGATGATAGTAGATTAACAGCTTAAAGAAAAACATGAAAAAAGGCGGAAAATGCTGCCTTTACTAATTGATTTGTAAAAAATTCCTAAATTATGAACATTTTGTGAACATTTTTGAAAAAGTGTCTAAAAATTAGGTAGAAACGCACGTATTATAGTGGAGGGGCAAAAAATTTTTAAAAAAAATTCCTCCAAAAGTGAATAAAAATTGCGATTTGTGTACTGTATATAGTGAGGGATCAATTTTTTTAAAAAAATCTTTGAAAAAGTGTTTGAAAATGCCGAGTTGTCTACATTAATAGTGAGGGTGCTTTTTAGGGGTTGCTTTTATTTTTTTGTCTAGCAAATTTAAAATTTAAAAATTTTCTAATTTTTTATTGAGAATCGATTTAAGCCGCCTTTTGTTGGCGGTTTTTATATTTTCTTTTTCAGCAGCAGGAGCTTTTAGCTTCATTTCCAACCTCCTTCGATCTCCTTTGAGTGCTTTCTTGTTTCATCATTAAAATCATCCTTTCATGTTTTCGTTTTTCCTCAATAGCTCACCTCCTTACTAATTTCTCCACCCCCTTTTCGGGGCTCGAATTTCAACGCCTCCTGCTGAACGGTCTATATTCGTTATCCTTTCTTTATCGAGGGAGCCTTCTTGGCTCTCTCTTTTTTTGAACTTCTTTTTTAAATTTAGAGACTCCACAACAAATGGGAGTGAATTAAATGGGATTATTTAACTTTGGTTCACGCTTTGGAAGTGACTCAGGAAAAGATTATTTTTCCTCTGTTTTCATTAGTCCTAGTCGTTCTTATTCCGTTTCGGAAGAACAAGCCTTGTCCATTCCGGCTGTCAAAAGTTGTGTGGAATTGATTACTTCCTCCATTGCTCAATTGCCAATTTATTTATATGAAGAAACTCCAAACGGTGAAGTTAACAAGATCAATGATTCAAGAATTTCGCTGCTTAATGATAAATCTAATCAGTTTGAAACTGGCTACAAGATTAAAAAATTAATCGTTAAAGATCTTCTCCTCTATGGCAAAGCTTATCTCTACAAAGCCAGTCAAAATGAACTCCACTATTTACCTGCCAACAAAATCCGCCAAGAAAAATACATGTACGAAGATGGTATCAGAGTTGGAAAAATTGATTTTGTATATTCCTCTCCTGTTAAAACTGTGACGCTTTCATCCGATCAATTAATCATTTTTGAAGTTGGTAACGAAGGAATTCTAGTTGATGGCTCTGATGTATTAGAACAAGCCTTGAACGAGTTGGAATATTCAAAGAACATTCTCAAAAACGGCGCTTTGCCAATTGGCATATTGAAAGCATCTTCCCGATTGACACAAACAGCTATTGATCGGTTACGTGCATCATGGGAGAACTTATATAGTGGTACCAGCAAAGCTGGAAAAACAATCATTTTGGAAGAAGGCTTGGAATATGAGCCTATTTCCATGAATCCCAACGATCTTCAATTAAATGAAACCTCAAAAAACACTCTTTCTTCTATTTGTCGCTTATTCAACATCCCCGAAGCTATGGTGAACAGTTCAGCCAACAAATATTCCTCATTGGAAATGCAAAACATCCAATTTTTGCAATACACCATTGCCCCCATTATCAACGTTATCGAATCATCTCTTAATGATGAACTATTGAATGACTTCGAGAAAAGATCCGGCTTCTATTTCCGTTTCGATACTTCCGAGATTCTCCGAACAACAGAAAAAGAGAAAGTCGATGTTGTTACCAAATTGGTCGATGGTGGCTTAATCTCGCTCAACGAAGCACGCGCCAAATTAGATCTACCAAAAGTTGATGAAGATTACTTTAAATTGTCGCTTGGAAGTGCTTTGAAAGATCCGAAAACTGGATCATTAACAATCATCAACTTAGGCCAACAACTCAACAAGGGAGATGATCAACTAAATGAAAATGGAGATCCGCAACAGCAAGATTGAGTTTCGTGTCGATAGCCAAGACGGACAAGCCATGACCGTTTCTGGTTACGTCAATAAAACTGGTGAATGGTCCGAAGTTCTCGGCAATACAACCAAATTTGTTGAACGAATCGCGCCAGGTGCATTCGCTAAAGCGCTTCAGAATGCAACTAACGACATTGATTTTTTGGCCGAACACAATGACCAATTAATTTTGGCATCTACAAGAAACAACTCTTTAACGCTCAAAGAGGACAACACAGGTCTTTACATGGAAGCCACAATCGCTCCAACTTCTTGGGGAAAAGATTACTATCAGCTTATTTCTGATGGGATTTTACGAAACATGTCATTTGGATTTGTTGCTCTTAAAGACTCTTGGGATGTCAGAGACGATGGAGTTTATGAAAGAACAATTGAAGAACTTGAATTAATTGAAGTCAGTGTAGTGAAGAATCCTGCTTATTCGCAATCAACAATTGCAGCAAGGGGAATTGACGTCGTTGAAGATGTCAAGATTCCTTCTGAGCTTTTGAAAAAAGAAAAAAGTGAAACAAGAGGTGTTGAAAACATGATTAAAATTACTGAAAACGCTGATGTGAAAGAATTTGAAAAAATTCTTCGTGGTGAATCTCGCTCCTTAAATACAACCGCAGACGGTGGAGTGCTCATTCCAGAAAACGTTGCAAATGAAATTGTCTTGAAAATGGAAAATATTTCACCTGTTTTCGCTCAAGCTCGCAAATTCACTTCCATCACTGGAAATCTTAAAGTAGCACGAGAAAATGACTCTATTGTTGCAGGCTTTGTTGGTGAAGGAAATGACGTAATCGAAGGGCAATTAGGCTTGGAATTTGTGGAATTGCAACAAAAACGTGTGGGCGCAGCGATTACAATTACGAATCAATTGATCAATGATTCTGCTGTAAGTATTACGGATTACGTTCAAAATCTTTTGGCTCGTCGTGTTGCTAAAGCTGTTGAGAAAGCTATTTTAACAGGAAATGGAAATGAAGAATTCAAGGGAATTATTAATGATGCTGATGTTGCCAGTGTCAATATCAGTGGTGCAGTAACTTTGGATGATCTGCAATCGCTGTATTTAGGAATTCATTCAGATTTTCTGAATGGCGCTTCATTTATTATGCAACGCGAATTTTTTAATCAAATTGCCAAATTAAAAGACGAAAATGGACACTATTATATCCAAAACGGAGTTGTGAATGGTGCAATCCAACACACACTCTTTGGCTTGCCTGTTTATACGACTGACGCACTTCCAGAAACTACACCAGTGGTGTTCGGTAATATTGCAGAGGCTTATGCTGTACTGGTTAAACAAGACATGGGGCTCCAAGAAATTCAAGATTCTGGATTGGCTTTAAAAGGTTCTAAGATGTTCCTTCTTGACGCTTACATGGATGGGGCGGTTGTCAATCCTCAAGCAGTTGTTAAATTGACTGTTAACGCTGGATAATCTTGTGAAATATTTCACATGTTTGGATAGGGAGTCATCAATTTGGTGGCTCTCTTTTCCTTGAAAGTTAAAGGAGTGAAGTCATGTGACAAACGAAGAAAATATACTGAACTACATTAAAGCTTTGGAATCAATTAAAGATTCATTTCATCCTAAGCGCTATAAATATCGATTAGCTGAAGCATTTGTCCTATTGTTTTCGCTAAAAACCCAATCCAAAAAGAAGATATGGAGCATGGTCAACAAAGAACTTAAACAACGTGGACTAGGCAAGGTATCTTACAGCTTTGTTTATTATTCCATTAATCCTTTTTATGAACTGAAGCTTTAAAAAGAGGTTTGGACAAAGGTGTCCTACACACACTTTGTCCAACAGTGAATGAATTAAGAAACATAATCCTTACTGAAAATCCTCATAAAAAAGATGCCGGAGATATTTTTTATTTTATTCACTTGTTTAAAAAATTCAAGAACGACAATAGCAAGGTTGGCGCATTGGTGCGAAAATCGGCAAATTCAAAGCGCAGATAGCACCATGAACGAATTGCCTTACATTTTCAGTGGTTTGTTGGGAATGATGAAAGTTTAAGAAATTGATCCCCCATGTCCGCAGGAAAAAATCCTTTTTCTGGAAACGATACGGCGCGGCCCCTCGCTCACACCGAACATCCCAAAACTCGATTTTTGTGTGAAAATATCTGGAAAATACTGGAAAAATCATTGGTAAACGACTAGAAACACGCTAAAATCGTTAAAAAATGGGCTTGAATTTTGCATTTAGATGGGCAGTTATACAGAAATTCAAAATTAAATGCGTCATAGAGCTTCATATTGCACAATTTTTTTGGTCGTCACATGTTTTGAGTGGCGACCATTTATTTTTTTTGCCCTTTTTTAGAGAATAATCGTGCAAAAAATCCTTTTGGCTGGTCTTTTTCTGTTGCCGCAGCTTCGATTCTAGCTTGCCTAATTTCCAAAGCGTGATTCAACGATTCCATGAGTTGTCGATCTCGTTTCTCCAATGACTCTTTGATGTATCGGTTTTGTTCGTCTAGCTTTTTTAATAGCATTTCATTGAATTTCTTTTGTTCTTCCAGTGCTTTTTTGATTTCCTCAACATCCTCACTGGTTGCCAATGTTGGGGTGTTTGCAACTTTCTCACTTGTTTCTCGTTGATCATCATGGTTAATCACCAAAGGAAACTCATTGGCCAAAATGTTGCGGATCTCGTTCGTGTCTTTTCCCTCATCATAAAGTTGCTTTATTCTTTTGAGGATGTTCACAGCTTCGCCTTCATATTTTTTTAATCGACTGCCACCTTTAACCACGAAGAATGATTCAAAATTAGCCAAATAGCGCCTACAAGTTGAATTCGGAATGCCTGCCTGTTCTGCCAATTCTGCAATTGTTAGATATTCACTCATTAATAATCACCATCTATCATTGAATATTTCAGATAGTCACTCATCATTATTCGTTACTTGCTTATCAATGATTATAAACCATATTATCATCGCTCATCACTTCGAAAATAGAGCCAGACAGAAAAATCCAATCGTCTTAAAGTAACTATTTTTAGTTAAATTATACATTTTATTCAATACTTGGTAGTGTTATAATGTAAAAAACAACAATTTTAGAAATAAAAGGGGATTATATGAAAGCCAATTCTAGAATAAGCATGATGTTTTCAATAATTTTGTTAGTGGTAATTATAATTTTCGGAGCAACACTCCGTTATTTTCAAGTACCTATGAATGGACTTCCTAAGTTTATTGAAAAAATTGCTGATCAAGGGAAATAAGATTTTGCAAATAGGAGTGTACCTATTTGCATTTTTTATTTTAAATAGAAAATGTTGCCAAAAATACCAATTAGTGATAGAGTAGGATACAAAAGTAATAGGATTTAGGAGGGAATATTGTGTTAAAAAAACTAAATATTTTCAACAGTTTTATTATTATTTCAGCTTTAGCATTAGTGTTTGCTGTTTTTGCTCCACTGTCTTTAAAAGTAACTTTTGCTTCAGATGATCCGAGCACGATCAACGGTGATGATTTATTAAACGTGGCCGATGTTGTTCAAAATGGCTTTGTGAAAAAAGGTTCAAATTATGTTTTGGATGTGGACTATGCCAAAGAAAAAGGATTAACAACTGATCAAATAAATAATTTAAGAGAGTATTTACATAGTGTAAAACCAAGTGAAGTAAAAGAAGCTATTAATTATTCAGATGATTTTAAAAATGAGGTAAAAGATTATGTTAAAGAACATGGTAAACTAGTTAGTCTAACATCTTTAAATAAAGCTTTTGCCGCAGGTAACGATAATGCCCTTATAAAAACTTTTAAAGCTGTTTTAGTTGGTGTAGTAGGACTTACTATAGCTACAAAAGTTGTAGAAGATGCGTATGCATATGGTTTACATACAGCTTGTCATAAATGGGGAGCAAAATATTCAGCAGTAAAATCAGCTTGCAAAGCTACTGGACATTGGTAATGTGTAGAAAGTCTCTCAATCTTTTTTGAGAGACTTTTAATTTGTTTATCATTTTTTGTCACGCTTTAAATCAACCAATTGTTTACAAAACAAAAATAAGAAAAATACAGCAATGAGCCCAACAGATAAAAAACCAATAATCACAGGCAATTCTTCTTTAAATGCCATGAAAATTTTCTCCATGTTAAAATCGCTCCTTTTGTATCAACTAAAATTTTTCTTTATATGTTCCAAACAAGCAGAAACAAATTCTTCTTTGCTCATGTCTCCTTCTTCCATAGCTTCCATGTGTTCAGGTAACTGTTTCCATTCTGTAATTTCCTGTAAAACATAGTAAGAAGTACCGGCGAAGTTTAGTTCAATTCCTAATTTAGATAATGCGGAAGCCAATTCCCAATATTCCTTGTCCTTTTTAAGAAGAAGTTGAATGATCCTTTCAAGCGCTTTACGTTCCCAGTTCATTTTTTTATCCTCCTAGATCTTTATGACTCCTATTGCTCCAACCAATTAAAGAAAACTGCTTGTGGTTGTGGTTGAAATTGTGGTTGTACTTGTTGTTTCTTTTTCGCTGCCATTTCCTTTTTACCTTTTTTCATCTGTTTTTTACGAAAGTCTTTAACATATTTTTCAATTTCAGCAAAAGTGCTATTTAAGAATCGAATAGGATTTTTAATTGGTTCAGGGAATTCCAAAAGCTGATTGATCCCTACAGCAAATTCAGAGAAGCTATAAAATTCTTTGTTGGCTTCAATCCAATTGATTACTGTTTGTAAGTTGATTCCTTTTTTCTCGAATTCTTCTAATCGTTCTTCTATGTAATCTTTCAGTTCTTCTTCAATTTCAGCCCCCATAAGTAAGTCTCTCTCTCTAATCTTATTAGTATTATTAATCTTAGTATTATTTAATTTAGTATTATTTGGTGACCATTTTGGCGATCCTTGCTTATCCATTTTGGTTACTCTTGGTTGACCATTTTGGGTAAGCTGATAACCATGCGGTTTTTCGGCACTTTTTTCGTCAGAAACGTTGATTTCATCAGGTTGACCATTTTGGTTATCCTTGCTTGACCACAAACCTAATACTTCAAAAATTTTGTCTGTTATACGGTAATGGATTTTAGCTGGCAATCCTTTTAACTCTTTTTCGATAAGTCCCATTTTTACCAATTCATTTACTTTTCTTCTAACAGTGTTTTTTGGAATAGTTGTATTTTCTACAAGATTGTCATCCGTACAGAAAAACCATTCGCCATCTGTTAGTTCTCCACGATTTGCCCAATATTTATACAAGCTCACAAGTTCGCTGTATACGACTGCTTCCGTCAATCCGATAGCTTTTGCTAAACGTTTATTTACAACAATAGATCCGTCTGAACGAAGCAAATCAATAATGACATCTTTCATTGTTTTTATCTCCCTTTCCTTAGACAAAAACAAAAAGGCGCACTTTACCCCTTCACCAACCACAGCACATGTTAGAAAAAGGGTAAAATGCACCTTACAAGTCTAAAAAATTATGAATAACGGTTGAAAATTTTTATGTAATCCATTTATAATAAACTTATCGATAAGGTGATTTACCCTGTTTTCTGTGGTAGGCAACAGGGCAGGTTGTTCGGGGTGGTAGCCGAACAGCCTTTTTATTTTGTCGTTTTTTATTTTTTATTTACTCTGATCAATATTTTAACTCCAAAAACACCAAAATTCTAGTCATTTTCCCAATCTTCAGCAATATTGATAAAATTTATAAAACAATCATTTTATAACCTGTTTGCTCACTCATAGAATAGCGAAATTTGCACGATTTTGGCGTTCTGAGCATGTTCAAACAGATTCCTAAATAAAGACTACTAGGATGGCTTAAAAGCCAAAATAAGGCCAAATAAACACGAAAAAAGATAGTCATTAGGCGACTATCATTTCATTCTCTTTAAAATCTCCGATGGACTGACCGCAAATTGGTTAGCTGCTTTATTAACTGCTTCTTGTTTGGTTGCGCCTTTCTTGATTAGCGACAAAACGAAAATGATTACTTCAAGCCAGAATTTTGGGTCTTTCAGAATCTTTGCAAGTGACAATTTCCTCACCTTTTTAGTTATTTTTTCCTTAATTGTATAACTTTTCTGCTGATTTTTTCAATTTCAAACAAAAAAGACAGCCACTTGCGTGACTATCTTTTTCACCTTCCTTCACTCGATCTTATTTTATATATTGGAATATTCCTTCATGATTTTATAAAAAGTATTTTTCTTTAAGCCCAACATCTTCATGAATTCCACGCCTGTGATCTCTTTATTTTTCCATTTAGGGAAATTGTTCTCTAATACTTGGCGCTGTTCTTTGGAAAGTGATTCTAAATTGATCTTTGGCCTACCTAATTGTTTCCCTTTTGCTTTTGCCAATGCGATTCCTTCAGCTTGTCTTTGTCTGATCTTCTTTCGTTCTTGTTCTGCCACATAAGCAAGCAAAGAAAGGAACTGATCTTCCATTAGTTCTCCTATGTCGCCCATTGATTTGAATTTACGACTATCGAACAATGATTCATTTTCCAAGACTACAATGTCGGCGTTTAATTCCCTCGTTATATGTTTCCATTCTTGAATAATCCCATTATAATCACGCCCAAGACGATCCAAAGCGTCTACATAAACGAGATCACCTTCACGAATGATCCTTTTCATAGTTTGATATTGTGGCCTGTCAAAATCTTTACCACTTTGCCGATCAACGAAAATGAAACGTTCTTCAATACCTAAATCAATCATTTTTTGAAGTTGGCGATCAATGTTTTGATCTTGAGAAGAAACACGAACATAACCAATTTTCATTTCATTTAATCCCTCAATTTCCTTACTATTGGTTTGTAACCAATATAAAGAAATTTGTTTATAAAATCAATGATAATTAATAAACGTTTGTAAAAATGTTATTGATATTTAATAAACGTTGAAATGATAGTTTTTGAGAAAGGTCTAAAAGGTGTACTTTTACAAACATAAAAATCTGTTGCTACTCTACTTGTCTTTGGTGACACGTATAATAAAGGGCTAATTCTAAGATTTAGACCTTCGGAATTTGAAATATATAAATACTTGCTGTGCTGCAATCATTAATAGCAAAACAATAATGATCCACACATACATATCTAGATGGAGTAGAAACTCTCCTGTTTTTCGAAAAAAATGTGGAAACATTGCATTTAATATATTTACACTTACACCAATAACTGAAACAATTAAAGCGAGTATTTGAATGGGCATAGAAATGCCTCCTTTCTTTTTTATTTTTAGAATTATAGATGATTGACTTTTAAAAAATTACGAGTGTGGGTTTTACCTTGTCTTAATCTAAATAAAGTGAAAAATAACAAAGTTCACCTCCAAAATGCTTTCTAGTAATATAGTAGTTCGTCTGAAAATTTCGCATAAGTTTCATGAGAGAACGGAATCCACACTCTCTGGCGTTATGTATTATTAGAAAGGAGCCCAATAATGGACAAAAAGTGGACCGCAGATGAATTGTTCGAAGCTGTTAAGAACATGGAGAATGGAGAAAGATGGAGATTTTTAGAAATGATGTATGATGAATTTTATGATACGAGCCATCTCGCTCCGGGAGCCAAAAGAGATGATGATCTAAAATTAACATCAGCATTTCTGAAGCATAAAATCATGCAAATTGAGAAGGATGTTGAAGAATTAAAGAGAGAAAGAAAAAAATGATCGAGTCTATTTTCTCGATCATTTGCCTTCGGTCATTAACTCAAGGCATTTTTTAAAATCTCATTTACTATCTCGGACACTTTTCTTTTTTCCATAATAGCCTTAATTTTTAGTTGATCGTGAAGATCTTCCTCAATCTCGTAGGTAACCTTTTTGGTCGGTTTGTTTTCAAACTGGTTGGATTTTTTATTTATTTGTTTATTTTCTGTCTTTTCAGATTGTTTTAAAATTGTATTGCTTTCCACTGTCGCCGAAACCTCCATTTGAGCCTTTTTAATATCGTTTTTTACTTTTCGTTCAACAAAATCATAAATTGATTGGTCTAAAATGTTTGGGTTATCGCAGTGCCACCCTCTTTTCCCACTAATCGAATAGCACCCTGCTGCCTTCAAGGCTTGTCTTGCTGCTTTTTCTCCGATTGTAAGACGTTCCTTTGCAATATCGCTTAATCTTTCCGTTTGCGTTAGCTCTAAGATCTCCCCGATCTTCATGCTCCCCATCCCTTCATGATTTTTAAATAAAAAATTCAATAAATGAGTTTTTCTTTTCAGATTTGTATTAATTATAAACATAATTTTGAATTTTTAGTAATATCCTTAGCATAGGATGGCCTCCAAAAACCATCCTACGAGCCATCCTAGACTATTGATTTTAAAAATAAAATTTGCTATTTAAAAAATAGTTTTCACTGTTTTGGTTGTAAATCCTTGTTATCTTCTCGATTGTGTCGAGAATTTGTTGAATTTTGTTCATCATCCCCAAAGTGCCCAGATTGACCAACATCCTCCCTCCTCTTGGAGAATGGCCAATCTGGGCAAATTTTATGATTTTTAAGCCGAATTTAAGCCCAGATTCACGCCAGAAACGTTCCAAAATGATTCCTAGTGTTTTTTCTATTAGTCTTTTCTTTTGATAGCCTTAAAATCGAATCTGGTGCAAATTTAAAGACGTTTTAAAACAGTTGAGAGCGAAAAATCCGTTCTTTTTTTATGGATAAAAACAAAAATAATTTTTGAATATTCGTTCTATTTTTTGTGGGACAAAATTAGAAATGGATTACCCATTCAGCCCGTAATTAAATGCAAAATTTCGCGTCTCTCTGCATTCCAATTTATGTAAGTTTGAATGAGAACAGATCATGCTGACAATTTTTCTTTTTAAATTTACATTTGCCACTTCTTAGATATAAAAATAACGAATTTTGTTCAAGGGAGTGGCATTCAAAATGAGAATGAAAAAAATCTTCAAAAGATCATTGGCCATTGAATTGCTTAAAAGAGGAAATCAACTTGTAAGCATTGGATCCAATAAATTTCATAAGGACAAGCAAGTTTACATCTTTAAAGATACTTTGAAACTTCGTGAAGATCTCCACTCTATTCAATTGATGGATTTTGAGAGAAACAAAAGAATCAAAAATTTGTCACGCTCTTAAAAAAATGTCATCTGAAAGTTACCACAGTATATGTATATATATTAATAATGGTAATTTGGTTATGACATTTTTTTCGATTCATAAGAAAGGAATGTCTCAAAATGTTGGAGTTGCGAACCTATTCAGAAGAAGAATTGGCTAAAATTTTGGGTGTCAAAAAGAATACTTTAAGAAGGACACATCCAAAACATCTAAAAAACTATAAGTATGAAAGATTTAAAGTGAAAAAAGGTGCATTTGCTTATCGAATTTTTGATTATAAAGAAGAACAAAAATCAGAGTTCATAAAATTATGTGAAAAAGTGGCCGCATGCTCTGTGCAATTTCCTAATGAAAAAACAGCTGAAAAGTTGTTAAAAGTCCTGTTTGAAGAAGATTGCACTATTCTTAACAATGAAGAGATTGGCTTTAAAGTTGGTCTTGAAAGGCATACGGTGGGGAAGTACATTGATCTTTTTCGAGAATATAAAATTCTTCCCCCAAAAAAAGAAAAAATTCCTCATCGGTCAGTCAATAGTGAAACAGGTGAAATTTACGCTGAAGAATATGATCCGAATGACTATACTTTTTATTTAGTTTATGACGACTTTAAGGAAGAAATTGAAGCAGAAGAATTCGAGGAGATAGTTGAATTTAGAAATAGTAAATACAATGAGTACCTAAGTTTTTTTATTGAAGGCATTGACATAATAGATGACAA
>NZ_JBBOVU010000005.1:0-8674 GCF_038006725.1 Bacillus sp. FSL W8-1127
GATTATACCAAAATCTTTGGAGGTTATTTATGTACTTCAAGTTTTCTCTTCTTAGTTTTATAACTGGTCTAATAATGATTTTTGTTATTCAATTAGCAACATTTTATAGAAATTTACAAATAAAAACGGGGAGAATGGATGGAGATACGACCTATACTCTATTAAGTTCTAGTTTAATAGTTATTCCGATAATTTTATTTGTTTTAGCGCTAATCTTTTTTCAGTTGCATATCAAAGATAAACAAAAACATTAAAAATCTCTTATTTGGGCTTGTACGTGGTTTTAAGAATACGATGATATAGGTAAATAAAAAAAAGAGCAATTCCTATTATGAGGAATTGCTCTTTTTTTCCATATCTACGAAGTTAAAAAGATATGGAAAAGGCACAATCTCTGTAATCAGTTATAGCACCTTTTATTTTTGATTACAAATTATGGGGAAGTGTCAACGGTAAATCGGACTGAGTGAGGAACGAACGAGGGAGAATTTAAGGAGTTGACACGAGCGCATGATTTACACCCTCTTGGCATTAGCCCTCTATGTGCGCCCGGCATGTACATGAACTATAGGGTGTAAGTCCCGAACCCCGAAGACAGAAGTAGAGGTTAGCGAGTGGCAGCATCTTTTTCAGCTTTAACTTTTTTTTCTCTGTAAGGCTATTGAGAGAAGCTCTTGATGCTTTTTATCTTTTTACAAAAAAGTATGTATTTTGTTCAAACACTCAGTTACAATTTCGGGTGGTGCTTGATCCTTAATTTGAATCTTTCTGGATACCCAATCTAAACTTTTAACTTGATCAGTCAAAATAGCTCCCTGAATGGCTAAACCTTCTGGGAGCTCTACTTCAAAAGGCCAACCCTTTACTGTGTTTGTAATTGGACAAATAAGTGCAAATCGTGTTATTTCATTAAATTCTTTCGGGGACAATACAATACCTGGGCGACGTCCTGCTTGTTCGTGTCCAGATTGTGGGTTGAAATTTAGATAAACCAAATCCCCACGGTCTGGTGCTTGGGTCAAATTAATTCATTCCCTTCAATACCAAAATCAATTTCCTTATGACGATTTTCCGGCTTTGCTTGCTTTAAAAGTTCTTCTAACGTGTATTTCTTCTGTTTTGGAACTAATGTGATTTTCTTATCATCTATAACTCTTAACTCGATTTCGGAGCCTTGATGAATCGCAACTCGCTCAGCAACATCTTTAGGGATACGAACTGCAAGACTATTTCCCCACTTTTGAACAGTTGTTGCCATTGCCATAGTTTCCACCCCTTCTCCTTTATTGGAATTCAATTATACCACCTTCCGTCTTTTAAGTATATACAAAGTATATACATTTTCACAAAAAATGATACGTATCAAGTTCCCTAACTTTCCCCTACCTTTTTTAGTTTTGAACAAATGTACGAATTTGTATAAAATCATACATTCATTTTCGCTTATTCTCTTGTCTTTTCCCTTTTTCTTCGATATGATCGAGGTATCCTACAAAATCGTACATTCAAATCGTTGATTTTCAAGGGAAGGAGAAAAGATGTCGACACCAAAAAATGTGCAGCCGATTCGTAGTCAGCAGCAATTAGACGATATGAAATGGGCGTTAAAACGCCACTGTTTGCCCCGAGATTACATTTTATTTGTGTTAGGGTGTGAAACTGGCCTACGGGTTGGAGACCTGCTTAAAATCAAAACGGAAGCGATTCTGAGGCTGAAAAACAAAAAAGAGAAGGTTTTACGAGTAAAAGAAGGGAAAACCCAAAAAATCCGCGATATTTATATTGGCCATTGTTTTGAGGAAGTGTATGAATACGCAGCTGGATTAGACAGTGAGTGGCTCTTTCCATCCAGGAAAGGAAACCGGCCGATTACACCGACACAGGCTTACCGCCAGCTGAAAAAGGCGGCTGATTTTGCCGGAGTGGAGCATGTTGGCAATCATACGCTCAGAAAAACATTTGGCTATTGGTTTTATAAAGCCACGAAGGATATTGCCATGTTGCAAGAAATTTTGAACCATTCTCATCCTTCCGTGACTCTCCGGTATATCGGGATCACAGAAGAAGAAACACAAAATGTCTTGAAACATTTTAGCGTGTTTCAGGGTCAATAAAAAAATTGGGCTGTTCATACAGCCCAAAAACTCTATTCAACTATTCCAGAGTAGCTCATATCTTACTCCCTACGGGTCCTATTGTGCGCAATATTATTCGAAACATTCGAACCCTATTGAATACCTGCATGTAAGGTATGTAAATGGGCACTCTCATTTTTTTCATTAAAATGCAAAAAAAGCATATAGAAACTATATAGAATGATATATAGAGTTCATATAGAAACCATATAGAAACTATATAGAAACTATATAGAAACTATATAGAAAACTCACTTTTTTTGACCCCATCGTTTTATCAGGCACTGCCTGATCCCACACCTTCGGTGGGGGCAAAAACTCCTTATGCTCTTGCATAAAAAAAAACCATAAATTAACACAAAAGTTCTTGTCGAAATGGTAGACTGATAGTAACATTAAAATTAAGTTAATAGGAACGGAAAATGAAAAAGGATTCTCGACGTGTGTAAGTAGTGCGCCAACACTCTTACACCGTTCGCCGTAACCACCCTACGGCAAACACCTGTCAAGAATCCCTGCATTAACTACTGTTTTTATATCCATATTGTACATTGGAAACAGTCAGTTGCGCAAGGGGTTAATTTTAGAACATTTAGGACGTGTTTGCCAAGAGATGGCGGCGCGTCCTTTTTCGTTTCCGAAAAATTAGAAGGAGACGAAAAAATGCAAATCATCACTAACGAACAATTTACAGAACTTAAAGAGATTGAAAGAGTGACAGAATTCATTTACAAGAGACGAAAAATCAAAAATGAACTGATGAACCGTATTGCTGAATCATTAGGCCGCAAATTCCGTAAAGCCCAAAAAACAACATTGGTTATTGATGAAATTGTGTGGAAGGCTACTGATCGCGGTTTTTCGTTCAATGGACGTGAAACACTAGCAGAAAAATTAGATGTCTCATTGCGAACAGTAGACAACGCTATCAGACTTTTAAAAGATTCTGGCGAAGTTGTTGTTTGCTATAGGGAAAATCCGAAGTCCAACGGAGCCAAAACACCTGTATTCATTTTCCGCAGCCATGCGAATTTTGAACGTATTGCATCTATTTTGGATTTGTCACTTTGCGAAGAAGTTTGCGAAGTAGAAAACACCGAAAAGCCTACGGCGCCAAAGGATTCACCGTTAAATACGTTTGCTACCATTTTAGGTTTACCTTTTGATAACAAGATTAATAGTTATGTTAAAGGAGAAATCCAACCTTTGGAAAAAATTGTTAAATATGTGGCGATTAAAATCAATGAAACACAAAAACGAACTAACCGTGGCATTAAGTATCTATCGGCTTATGTTGACCGTGTACTCTCTGATGAAATGAGACGAGCCAAAATCGAGGAACTTAAACGCCAACAACAAAATCATATAACGGTCAAACCTTCTCCTCGTCCTGTGTTTTATAACTGGCTTGAAGACGTGAAAGGAAATAAAAGTGATCTGGATACTCTAGGTATCTATTAATCAAAAAGGGAGATCTTCTGAAAACAAGATTGAAGCATGATTGTGAACTACCCTCCACTTATCAACCTTACGGTTTGATTGAAGTGGGGGCTTCTCGGGTAATCCCGTCTAATGACAGAAAATTGACCGAGCTAACCCTCTCGTTCCGAAAGTTATTATTCTTTATGCTAATAAGCGTAATCCCTCATTTTTGATATTGATTGCTGAATTGTGATCGCAATCTAATACAAAGCCGCAAGAACATTTATATACACGTTCAGATAATGGCATTTCTTTTTCCTTGCCGCAACATGAACACTTCTTAGTGGAGGGAAACCACTTATCAATTTTCACAAGTTGTTTCCCCTGTTCTTTTAGCTTATACGCTAAGAAAGTAGTGAACATCCCCCAGCCGTTATCATGAACGCTTTTTCCAAAGTTGAGGGCTTGAGACATGCCTTTCATGTCTAAGTCCTCAATAATCACAGCGTCATAGTTTGTTGCTAATTCTTTTGACTTATGATGAAGAAAGTTTCTGCGCTGATTCGCTGTCTTTTCATGTAGCTTAGCCACTTTCAGGTGTTGTTTTTCCCATCTTGCAGAACCTTTCTTTCTTCGAGAAAGAATTCGTTGTGCTTTTGCTAATTTATCTAAGGCTTGCCGATAGTAACGTGGGTAATTGGCTTTCTTACCCTGTTCACTCTCGACATATAGACCATCCATAGCAAAATCCAAACCAACAACTTTCTGTATTTTAACTGGACGAATATCTTTCTCATATTCTGTCAAAATTGAAATGTAGTATTTGCCTGTCTTTGTTTTAGAAATAGTGCAAGATTTGATTTTATAATCAGCAGGTATCTCTCTATGCTGTTTCATTTTTATTGGCTTTTTGATTTTTGGCAGTTTGATATGACCATTTTCTAGCTTAATATTTCCGTTGACCATATTAGTTGTATAGGATTGTTTTGCTTTACGATTTTTGAACTTTGGAAAATCCGCATTTCCTTCAAAGAAATTCTTATAAGCAGTCTGTAAGTTCATTTGTGCATTTGCCAAAGCTAAAGAATCCACTTCTTTTAGGAATGGAAATTCACTTTTATATTTTGGACGGGTAGTATTTTTTCGCCCTTCGGGTTCGCTACGCCGAAAAAATCTCCACCCTAAACCCTTGCATTCCGAAATTCGGCGGGTGCTGGCCTGTCGCCAAGCCGACCAGACTCAAAACGAGGATTTTCGGAGGTCAGCTTGCTCCGTCCATTGTACCCGCCGAACCGCCCAGCTCATCCGTCCGTGATGGGTATTCTTACGCCATATTTAAACACGCAGAAAGACCGTGGGGGCTAGCCCCCACACCCCCAGCCAGCCTCCCACCTCAAAACGAGGGGAAAGGCAAAACCGTAGAAGCCTTTATTTTGGCTTCTAGGCCTTTTTAAGGCTTACCCCTTATAAAAAAGTCTAGTAGTCTATAAAAATCGCCATATGGGCGAATATAGGGCGAATAAGCCCTATTAGAAACAATTATTTGGACAAACAATTCCATATTATTGTAAAATTGTTGTGATACATTTTTCGGATAGTTGGAATAAAATGATCAGCAAAGTAGAGTCAATGACCGGGACTGAACTAGTTGTTTTTCACTGGGAGTCTATCAATAAATTCTTAGATTTTGCTGCAAACTCTGGTGATACCATAGAGGGTGCATTGACAAGTTATCTTGTTAAACATGGTTTTAATAAAACAGTTGCTAAATATGTTTCTAAAGCTTTTGTTTTGGTCGTTTTCTAAATAAGGGATTGATAGGTGATGAGTAAAAAAAATCAAATTTTTTTAGCTATACTTTTATTTTTATCTGTGCTGGGTTTCATTATTAATATGATACTTGATCCTAGACCTCGTTTGCTTAAAGCTTATAATTTGCTAGTTGTTATTGCTTGGGGTGTATTTGTTTTTCGTGTAGGCAAGGAAAAAGGTAAATTTGGTTAATTTTACGGAAGCAAGAAGCCTTTAGCGCTAATAAGCGCTCCTGGAGAGGACTCCTATATTATGATTATGGGAGTCCTCTTTCTTTTCCGCCGGGAGAGGGCAAATTATGGGGAAGTGTCAACGGTAAATCGGACAAGAACGTGTAGAAATTCGTATGCCTAAGACGATATTAGAAAAATTGGAGCAATATCAAAAAGAAAATGGGATTCCAACTAGAACAGCCGCAATCTTAGAATTGTTGAGAAAGGGATTGGAAAAATAACTTTGGCTAAAGCCAACCGAAATTCATCTCCCACCTACTCATTGGTGCTATTCGCACCTTCACATTCCTAGAGGATGGGAGACTTCTTTCGGAAAGACGTTAAAGGATACGATATGACCTGTGTTGAAATATGTATCTAGAGGTGAATGGGTCATGAATAACAACAACATTGGGAAAGAATACGGCACTAAAGATATAGCGAATATGGTCGACATAGCGGAATCAACGGTAAGAAAATACGCTCAAGCATTGGAAAAAGCAGGTTATAGATTCATAAAAAACGAAAATGGATTCAGGATCTATACGGATAACGATGTTTTTGTTTTCAATGAAGTAAAAAATTTATCTAAAAAGAACGCCATGCCAGTGGAACGTATTGCGAAAATGATCGTATTCAATCAGAAACAAAAGATACGAGATGAAGCGGAAAGCGATACACTTGAAAAAATCCAGTCAAATCAACAAGAGTCAAGCGATATAGCACAATATGATAACCGATTCAATAAGTTGATGGATCAGTTGGATAAACTCAACATGATTGAAGATATAGTAAAAGAGCTTCAAGAGATCAAGGAAGTCAATAGACAATTAACGGAACGAGTTCAAGAACAAGAAAAATTCATCAAAGAGTCATTGGAGAAACGTGATCGACAACTTATGGAATCATTGAATCACGCTTTAGAATTTAGGCAAGCTAGAATCGAAGCCGCCATAGCAGAAAAAGAGACACAAAAAGGTTTTTTTTCACGTTTCCTTTCCAAAAAAAGGAAAGGAAAATAAGAAGGCTGATACAAAGGTGTATCGAACCTCGAAAATTGTGCACTATGGGGCTCTAAGACAAATTTATTTTTCGTTATGCGTATAAGTGTTTTGTTAAATGCAAAATTCGGCTTCATTTTGTCGACGAATTTTGGAGACCTTGCTCAGTGGTTAGAAGGGAGTGAAGACTCATGAAATATTCAAAGGAGACGTTACAAAAGAAATTTGCATCTGTAAAAGCTTCACTTGAAATCGAAGGCTTAAAAGTAACGAAAGAAATTGAGGATCTAGTCATTGCAAAAGCAGCAGGAGAGATTTCTTTTGAACAGTTTAAACGTAAAGCAATTAGGTTGGCAGGGAAACAGTGAATCGGTATGCTGCCCTCGACCTCTGTTTCAATACTGTCTTTTAACCAAAAAAAATAATCCACCCTTGAGTTTATAGGCCACGGGTGGATTATTCTGCCTAAAGCCGATCCCCCCTTGAAGATCGTATCCGTATTATACACGATTACAATTGTATCACGAAACTGATAAAAATATTCTGAAATATCTGAGATTTCAGCGTGGTAGAAAAATGCAAGAGCATAAGGAGTTTTTGCCCCCACCGAAGGTGTGGGATCAGGCAGTGCCTGATAAAACGATGGGTACATAAAAAAGGCGATTCGCCCACAAAAAGTCCACTAAAGTCCCACGAATAGCCCACTAAAATCCCATAAATGGTCCACGCTTATCCCACGTTTGTCCCACTTTTTTTGCTATGAATCTAAGAATAATTTGTCTGCAATAGGCTCCTTTCTAAGGATGAATAACGGCAGAGAGTGGCGCTTTTTTAAATTCATGAAAAAAATCGTCTTATGCTCTTAAAAAGAAACAATTCAGCTGCTAAAGTATTTGAAATTGAATTTAAAGAAAGGAGTCGTTTTTATGATTCAGACAATTGTTTCAATTATTAATACTGGAGTAATTATATTAAATATCATGTTCCCAACTCTATTTAAAAGGGTGGGAGAGTATCAAGAGATTCAGATATTTATAGGAGGAAACTTTAATGAAAAAACAAATTATCCACGTAACTGTTGCAACAGCACTTTTACTTTCTGTATCTACATCTTTTGCAGTAAATGCAAAAGCACAGACGGTAACAAACCAAGAAGCGAATACAAAACTATCTCAAAAAGAAATTCAAAAGCTCATAGAGTTAGAAATTGAATTGCAAAAACATGGAATTTCGGCAGAAGATATTCAATATGGTATCCAATCCAATCTTCCACAACAAGCACAACAAGATAGTGGTATTACTACTCTAGGTGTAAAATCAACTGCTGCAAAAGTTGCCGCAAAATCTATGATTAGTAAACTGCAAAAAATTGGAAAAGTGTCTTGGGATAGAACAGTTAGAAATTACATAGCCAAACTTCCAATTTCAAGTAGTGCAAAAAGCACACTAAAAAAATACTTAGCATATCAATTTGTTATGAGTACTCTTAATGTTGTTATTGACTTTAGTGGAACAATAGAAGATGCTATAGAAAAACGATTGAAAAGTATTGGCGTGTCAAGTTGGTTAGCAGGAATCACAGCTAGAGCAATTGTATTTTTACTATTCTAAGCAAATAACAGGAGATGGAAATAATGAAATCCCTTTTGAAATTTCTGATTGTTGTAACAGGTTCGTATTGTCTCGGTCATATCTTTTTTGATTATTCGGAATTAAAAATAGTAACAAATGTGATTCAAACATTATTCTTCCTTTTTGCATTTATTTATTTTACTGTTTATCGGAAAACACCCAAAGATAAAAGTTCTAATTAAAAACCTACGAAACTGTGAACTACCCTCCACTTACCACCCTTTCGGGTTGCTTGAAGTGGGGGCTTCTCGGGTAATCCTGTCTCATGACAGGAAATTGACCGAGCTAACCCTCCTGTTCCGGGAGTTTGTATTTTCATGCTAATTCTAACAAGCGCAATCCTTCATTTTTGATATTGATTGCTGAATTGTGATCACGATCTAATACAATGCCGCAAGTACATTTATATACACGTTCAGATAATGGCATTTCTTTTTCGTTCCCACAACGGGAACATTTT